>NZ_JADMJN010000010.1 GCF_018780565.1 Rhodoferax sp. | reverse complement strand
GAGTATTGGCCTCCGAAGCCAAGGGTCGTGGGTTCGATCCCCGCCAGCCGCACCATACCGAGTTTCTACAGAAGGCAGGAACCCAAGGTGTCTGTTTTTCAAGCTGAAACATCACGCATCCGAGCAACGGGTCATATCAGGCCGCCAGTTTTCCTGACGACAAGCCAGCCAGCGCTACGGACTTTTCTGACCAGTTTATTGATAGCGACAGCGCAGCTTGCATTCGCCCTGGAGCCCGTGCGTGACCAGGAAATTGCCCAATGCCTGCCCGGTGAAATGGTGACCTGGGGTGACGGACAGGACCGACCGGCGATCAGTTCGCCGATGGTGTTTGTCTATGACCACGCCATGGCGCCCGCGTGGTTTGCCGAGTCTTTGGTGTTGAGCACGGTGGAGAAGGCGGCACAGGCCTGGTCGGGGTGTGGCGTTGCGAGCCGGGTGCTGCGCGGAACTGCTGAGGCGGGGTGGAGTCAGGGGGCCATCCTGGTGCGCTGGAGCGAGAAGGGGAGCGCCAGCAATTTCGGATTGGCCAATTTGACGCAGCGAACGCTTTCATTGGGGCCGGCCGCTTTCCAGATGCTCAAGCAGCACAACCCTTCCTACGATGCACGCCAGACGCTGCAGATGGTTATTTCGCATGAAATGGGGCATCTCTTTGGCTTGATGGCGCATTCCAGGCGCTGTGTGGACGTGACGTCCTACTATGACAATGGCCGAGGCGAGAAATGCCAGATGCGCGATGTAAGCCAGCGTTCGGCGTTCACCGAATACCGAGCAGTCTTGCCGACGGCTTGCGATCTGCAGCGCTGCCGCATTGCCAACGCGACCGACAGCGCGTCTACCCGGCCTTGAAGGCGCAGGGGCTCAGTCGGCTTTTTTCAGGTCCAGCGCAGTCTCGTAAAGGGCATTGCGTGATGCCCCGGTAATGTCGGCGGTCAGCTTCACGGCAGTTTTCAGGGGCAGTTCTGCCAGCAGCAGCTTGAGGATGCGCTGCTCGGCACCGGATTCGACAGCCATCTCCGCAGGATGCAGTACCAGCACAAACTCGCCGCGACAGCGGTTGGGCTCTGCGCTCAGCCAGTCCGGGAAGGCGCTCGCCGCCACGGTGGCGATTTCTTCGAATTGTTTGGTCAACTCGCGCCCGATGGTGACCGGTCGTGCGCCCAGGGTGGCCAGGGCGCTCGCCAGCGCTTCGATCCGGTGCGGCGCCTCCAGCATGACGACGGCCCGGGTTTCCTGCCCCAGGCTTGTGACTGCGGTGGCCCGCTCCGTGGCCTTGGAAGACAGGAAACCCGCGAAGACAAAGCCGCCCGGCTGTGCACCTTCTGCCGCAATACCCGCCACGCTGAGGGCGGTTGTGACGCTGCTGGCACCCGGCAGGGGAACCACGGGCAATGCCGCAGACCGCACGGCGGCGACCAGACGTGCACCGGGGTCGCTGATGGCCGGGGTGCCCGCATCGCTGACATAAGCCACCCGCTGGCCCTGACGCAAACGTTCTATCACTGTTTCGGCTGCCTGCGCCTCGTTGTGCTGGTGCACAGCCAGCAACTGCGAAGCTGCCTTGTCAATGCCGTAAGCCCGCAGCAGGGTTTGGGTATGGCGCGTATCCTCGCAGGCAATCGATTCCGCAAGCTTGAGCACGTGCAGAGCCCGTAGCGTGATGTCGGCGAGGTTGCCAATGGGCGTTGCCACCACGTACAGTGCGCCCGGCGGATAATGCTGCGCAGCGGCCGCATCGTGTGCGGCATTCAGTGCAGAGGCGTAGTTAGCAATCAATGGTGTTTCCTCAAGTCAAGGCCAAGGCGCGCACGACCAAGCAGGTCGGCGATGCCGCCGAAGATGCTGCGCTGCAGTTACTGCAGGACGCCGGTTTGCGTCTTCTTGAGCGCAATTATCGAACGCCGGGGCGTGGTGGTGGTGAAATTGATCTGATCATGCGTGCGCCCGATGGCACGACGGTGTTTGTCGAGGTTCGCCGACGCCGGAGTGCCAGCTACGGCGGGGCGGCCGCCAGCATTGGCATGACCAAGCAGCGACGCATCATTTTTGCAGCGCGTCATTACCTGATGCGTCTGCGCGAACCGCCGCCCTGCCGTTTTGACGTGGTGGCGCTGGAGGCGGGCGGTGTGCAATGGCTGAAGGCAGCGTTTGAGGCTTACTAAGCCGTCAAACGACTGTCCCCACACGGCGCAAGGCCAGCGCCGGGCGCCTACAAATGGATACATCTGGCCCGGGTATCATTGCCCCATGCTTGAGCAACGAATTCAACAACATTTCATTGACAGCGCCGATCTGAAATACCAGGCGGCACAGGTTTTGAGCAAGCCGATTGCGGCTGCCGTGCAGGCCATGCTGACCTGCGTGACCAGTGGTGGCAAGGTACTGGCTTGCGGCAACGGTGGCTCGGCCGCCGATGCGCAGCATTTTTCGGCGGAGTTTGTCGGTCGTTATGAGCGTGAACGGCCCGAGCTGGCGGCTATTGCGCTCACCACCGACAGCTCCATCATCACCGCCATCGGCAACGACTACGATTTCAGCGTCATTTTCTCCCGCCAGGTGCGTGCACTGGGGCAGCCCGGAGACGTGCTGCTGGCGATTTCCACCAGTGGAAACTCGGCCAATGTGCTGGCCGCGATTGAAGCCGCGCATGAACGCGAGATGGTGGTCGTTGGCCTGACCGGTCGCGGCGGCGGCAAGATGACCCATGCCCTGCGCGACACGGATGTGCACATTTGTGTACCGCATGAACGCACGGCGCGCATTCAGGAGGTCCATATTCTGGCCCTGCATTGCATCTGTGATGCGGTAGATGCCCAGTTACTCGGAGACCAGGAAACCCCAACATGAAAATCGCGACTCGTAAAATTTTGACCATGACGGTCGTGGCCGCCAGTCTGGCTGGTGGACTCAGCGCCTGCGCGCCCATTCTTCTGGGTGGGGCCGCCATGGGCTCACTGGTGGCAACCGACCGCCGCACCTCGGGTGCGCAGCTTGAAGACGAGGGGATTGAACTGCGCAGTGCCAGCCGCATCCGCGAGAATCTGGGTGAGCGCGTGCACGTCAATGTCGCCAGCTACAACCGCCAGGTGCTTTTGACCGGTGAGGTTCCCAGTGCGCAGGACAAGCAGCTGGTGGAGCAGGTGGTGTCCCGCGTTGACAATGTGCGCTCGATCGTCAATGAGATCAGCGTTCTGGGCAACTCCACATTGACCCAGCGTTCTTCGGATGCGCTGGTGACTGGTCGCGTCAAGGCCGGCATGGTGGATGCGAAGGACGTTTTTGCGAATGCCTTCAAGGTGGTGACCGAGCGTGGCACCACGTACTTGATGGGACGCGTGACCTTGCGCGAGGCGAACCGTGCGACGGACATCGCCCGCAGTACCACCGGCGTTCAAAAAGTGGTGCGCGTACTGGAAATCATCAGCGAGGAGCAGTTGCAGGACATGCTGCCCAAACCCGCACCGGCTGAAACCAGGAAGTAAGCAGGAACAAAAAAATAGCCCCCTCGCGGGGCTTTTTTTATTTCAGGCGCTTGATCAGGCTGGAGGTATCCCAGCGGTTGCCGCCCATGTGCTGCACATCGGCATAGAACTGGTCCACCAGAGCCGTCACCGGCAGGCGTGCGCCATTGCGTTTGGCCTCGTCGAGTACCAGCCCCAGGTCTTTGCGCATCCAGTCCACGGCAAAGCCAAAATCAAATTTGTCGGCGACCATGGTTTTGCCGCGGTTGTCGAGTTGCCAGCTTTGCGCGGCGCCCTTGCCGATCACGTCCAGCACCTGGTTCATGTCAAGACCGGCCTGCTGACCAAAGGCAATGGCTTCACTCAAGCCCTGCACCAGACCGGCAATACAAATCTGGTTCACCATCTTGGCCAGCTGGCCTGAACCGCTGCCACCCAGAAGGGTGAAGGCCCTGGAAAACGCCATGGCGGCGGGTTGCGCCGCGTCAAAAGCTGCCTGGTCGCCACCGCACATCACGGTCAGCAGACCATTTTGCGCACCGGCTTGCCCGCCTGATACCGGCGCATCCACAAATTGCAATCCGAGATTTTTCGCTGCACCGTAGAGCTCGCGTGCCACGCTGGCCGAGGCCGTGGTGTGGTCCACGAACACGGCGCCTGGCTTCATGCCGGCAAAAGCGCCGTCGGCGCCCAGGGTGACGCCACGCAGGTCGTCGTCGTTGCCGACGCAGCAGAACACGATATCCGCCTGCTGTGCGGCCAGTCGTGGTGTTGGCGCATGTTTTGAGCCACTGCCCCCCGCAAATTCTGTGCACCACGCTATGGATTTGGTCGCGGTTCGGTTGTAGACGGTGACCTGGTGTCCAGCCCGCGCCAGATGGCCGGCCATGGGGTAGCCCATCACGCCCAGGCCCAGAAAGGCGACGTGGCGTGCGGGAGTTGATTCGTAGGTTTTGGGGTTGATGTTGCTCATACGATGGCGAAGTTTTCTGTGCCGGCGCTCAAGTCCTGGGTTCTGCCGCGCTGGCTGTTGAGTTTGATCTGCAGACGAAGGTCATTGAGCGAATCGGCGTTGCGTAACGCGTCTTCGTAGGTGATCAGGTTGTTTTCATAGGCGTCGAACAAAGCCTGGTCAAAGGTCTGCATGCCCAGGTTGCGGCTCTTCTTCATGATTTCCTTGATCTCGGAGATCTCGCCCTTGAAGATCAGGTCGGAGATCAGGGGGGTGTTGAGCAGGATTTCAACCACCGCAGCCCGGCCTTTGCCGTCTTGCTTGGGAATCAGCCGTTGCGACACCAGCGCCTTGATGTTGAGGGACAGGTCCATCAGCAGCTGCGCACGGCGTTCTTCCGGGAAGAAGTTGATGATGCGGTCCAGTGCCTGGTTGGCGCTGTTGGCGTGCAGGGTAGCCAGGCACAAATGGCCGGTTTCGGCAAAGGCGACCGCGTGTTCCATGGTTTCGCGGTCCCGAATTTCGCCCATCAGGATCACGTCGGGTGCCTGACGCAGCGTGTTTTTCAGGGCGGCTTCCCAGCTGTCGGTGTCCAGCCCCACTTCACGCTGCGTGACCACGCAGTTCTTGTGCATATGCACGAACTCGACCGGATCCTCAATGGTGATGATGTGGCCGAAGGAGTTTTCATTGCGCCAGTCCACCATGGCCGCCAGGGTGGTGGATTTGCCCGAACCGGTGGCACCCACCAGAATGCACAGGCCGCGCTTGGCCGTGGCCACTTCCTTGAGGACTTGCGGCACACCCAGGCCATCGATGGTGGGTAGTGTCAGCGGAATGACCCGAAGCACCATGCCGACCTTGCCTTGCTGGATAAAGGCGTTGACACGAAAGCGCCCCACGCCGGGTGGCGAGATGGCAAAGTTGCACTCTTTGGTGCGCTCGAATTCGGCCACCTGCTTGTCGTTCATGACCGAACGGGCCAGCGCCAGCGTGTGCGCCGCATTGAGCGGCTGGGGCGAAACTTTGGTGACTTTGCCGTCAACCTTGACGGCGGGCGGAAAATCCGCCGTGATGAACAAATCGCTGCCGTTGCGACTGATCATCAGCTTGAGCAGATCGTTGACGAACTTGGTGGCTTGATCGCGTTCCATGACGTATGTTGCTCCCTGGGTTCATTTCTTGTCGCTGAGCCGGGCACTGACCACGCGCAGTCGCAATGACAGCTTGCGAGCCAGCAGGGCGATGAGGTTGGCCGCCAATGTGGGATCAGCGGCCAGCATTTCGTCCATGCCCTGGGCGCTGAGGATGGCGAGCTCGCAATCGCTCATCGTGGTGCACACGGAAAAACGCATGCCGCTGTCCAGCAATGACATTTCGCCCAGAATCTCGCCGGGTTGGGCTTCTGCCAGACGCAAGCGCTCACCCCAGGGCTGCAGCCGGTCGACCGCTACGCTGCCGCTGAGCACCACCACCATGAAATTGCCGTACTCGTCCTGACGGATGACGTCGCGGTTGGCAGGGACCGAGGCGAAATCAAAAAATGGCTCCAGGCGCTGAATCGCATCGGCGTCCAGATGGCGCATGTGCCGGTCTTTCGTCCACAGAGATTGCAGCAACCGAATGCCGCGACTGGCGTTGGAGCGGGTGGCGCCAACTTCGGCGGCACGGGCCTCCCAGGGCACCAGCAGATCGGAGTCCACACCCTGCCCGGCAAATGCCGTGGTGAACAGCATGGAATCCAGCCGCTCCTCGCCCTCTTCGGGTTTGGTCTTGTGTCTGAGGAGTCCGAGGATTCCTTTCATTGCGCGCTCCAATAGTTGGGCTGGGGTCAGCCGGGGAAGTTCTCGGGAATCTTGGCTTTGCCGCGCGCTTCAGCCGGACTGATGATGTTGCGCTTGACCAGATCGGCCAGGTTCTGGTCAAGGGTCTGCATGCCCAGGCTGTTGCCGGTCTGGATGCTGGAATACATCTGGGCCACCTTGGCCTCACGGATCAGGTTGCGAATGGCGCTGGTGCCCAGCATGATTTCGTGCGCGGCCACGCGGCCCTGGCCGTCCTTGGTCTTGCACAGGGTCTGCGAGATCACGGCCTGCAAGGATTCGGACAGCATGGCGCGAACCATTTCTTTTTCTTCCGCCGGAAACACGTCAATGATCCGGTCGATGGTCTTGGCCGCACTGGAGGTGTGAAGCGTGCCGAAAACCAGGTGACCGGTTTCGGCCGCCGTCATGGCCAGGCGGATGGTTTCCAGGTCGCGCATTTCCCCCACCAGAATGCAGTCCGGGTCTTCCCGCAGTGCCGAGCGCAGGGCGGCGGCAAAGCTCAGGGTGTGCGGACCGACTTCACGCTGGTTGACCAGGCACTTTTTGGATTCGTGCACGAATTCAATCGGGTCTTCCACAGTCAGGATGTGGCCAAACTCGGTCTCGTTGAGGTAGTTGACCATCGCTGCCAGCGTGGTGGACTTGCCCGAGCCGGTAGGCCCGGTCACCAGCACCATGCCGCGCGGCTTCAAGGCCAGATCGGCGAAAATCTTGGGCGCATTCAATTGTTCGAGTGTCAGGATCTTGCTGGGAATGGTTCGGAACACGGCACCGGCACCCCGGTTGTGGTTGAAGGCGTTGACGCGAAAGCGGGCCAGCCCTTCGATCTCGAACGAGAAGTCAATCTCCAGGAACTCTTCGTAGGTTTTGCGTTGCGTGTCGTTCATGATGTCATACACCATGGCGTGCACTTGCTTGTGGTCCAGCGGCTCCACGTTGATGCGCCGCACGTCACCGTGCACGCGAATCATGGGCGGCAAGTCGGCCGAGAGATGCAAGTCAGAGGCTTTGTTCTTGACGCTGAAGGCCAGTAGTTGAGTAATGTCCACGAAGTCCTCGATCGTTTGTTACGCTTGGGGCAATTATGACCATGATTGAGATCAACCTCCAAACTGTTCGCGACCGAATTGTTGCTGCTTGCAAGGCGGCCGGCCGCCATCCGGCTGAAGTGACCTTGCTGGCGGTCTCCAAGACCTTTGGCGCCGAGGCGGTGCAAGAGGCCTATGCCGCGGGGCAAACCGCCTTTGGCGAAAACTACATTCAGGAGGCGGTCCAGAAAATCACTCAACTGCGAGACTTGCCTTTGCAGTGGCATTGCATCGGACCGATCCAGAGCAACAAGACGCGTTTGGTGGCCGAGCACTTCGACTGGGTCCAAACGGTGGACCGGCTCAAGATTGCGCAACGCCTGAGCGAACAGCGCCCGCCCACGATGGCGCCGCTGCAAGTGTGCATTCAGGTCAATGTGGATGGCGGCGCCACCAAGTCCGGTGTAGATCCCGAGGCGGCGCCAGCGCTGGCACGGCAGATTGCCGCCTTGCCCGGTTTGCGTCTTCGGGGCTTGATGAGCATCCCCGATCCTGCTCCTGATTTTGTAGCTTCATGCGCTTTGTTTGCGAAGGCCAGGGCGCTATTTGATACCCTTAATGCAGAGGGCTTGGCACTTGACACCCTGTCCATGGGCATGAGTGCCGATTTGGATGCGGCCATCCATTCGGGCAGCACCATGGTGCGTGTGGGTACCGCCATCTTTGGCGGGCGACCCCGCCCGGTCTGATGCGGGTGGCCCTATTTCTTGGGCATTGAAATCGGTTTGATGTTGCCGCAGTCGGTTGACATGAACTTGCCGGTGGCGTCCATGTTCATTTTCTCGGGTTTGCCATTGGCTGTGGTGTTCAGGGTCATCTTCATGGCGTAGGCTTCCGGGCTCACAAAAGTAACCTGGCCTTCGCCGCTGGACGGTGGCTTGGCACAAACAAACGAGAACTTCATGGTGTTGCCGGCACGGGGAGAGTTGGTGTGCTTGCAGTCGCCCTGCTGCGTGGCCACCTCATTGCGCTCGGCCATTTCTTTGGTCATGCAGATTTTCATGGCGGTGGTGCCGGCGCCCTTGCCCATGCCCACGCCCTGCTTGGCCATCATGTCTTCCATCATTTTTCGATCGCTGGGCGACATGCCGGCGAGCTGCTTTTGCGCCTCGCCCATGGCTTTTTCCATCTCGCCCGAACTGCTGGTCATTTTGTTGCTGATTTCCCACAAACCGGGCTTCATGGTTTGCGCGGTGGCGCCAAAAGCCGAGCTCGCCAGCGCGGCGGCCAACAGAACGTGATGCAACTTGTTCATAGGAGTCCCCAATAAGAGTAGGTGTGAGCGCCGATTGTCGTCAAAGAAGCTGGTTTTGGGAACACCTGCGGCGTTAGCATTGGCACCATGAAGTCAGCCACTTGTGTGAATCCCGCTCAAGGCGGTGTCAGCCTCATCGGCGTGCCCACCGATGTGGGGGCAGGCGTGCCGGGTGCCCGTATGGGTCCGCAGGCGTTGCGCGTGGCGGGCGTCGCGCAAGCCATCGCCCAATTTGGTATTGATGTGAAGGACTGCGGCAACCTGAGCGGGCCCGAAAACCCATGTCAGGCCACGGTCGACGGTTTTCGTCATCTGCCGCAAGTGCTGCGCTGGAATCAGTCGCTGCATGATGCGGCGTACGCCGAGCTTCAGGCCGGTCGTGTGCCGATCATGCTGGGTGGTGATCATTCCATGGCCATTGGCTCTATCAGCGCGGTGGCGCGCCATTGCCGCACGCAGGGCAAGAAGCTGCGTGTGTTGTGGTTTGATGCCCATGCCGACTGCAACACCGCAGCCCTCACTCCCAGCGGCAATATCCATGGCATGCCGGTGGCCTGCCTGTGTGGCCATGGCCCGCCAGCCCTGATGGCGATCGGAGGTCAGGTACCGGCGCTTCATTCGCAAGAGATTTGCCTGATCGGTATTCGCAGCGTGGATGCGGGGGAAAAGCGGCTGGTGCACGACATTGGCATTGAGGTGTTTGACATGCGGTTTATCGATGAGATGGGCATGCGTCAGGCCATGACGCTGGCGCTTGCGCCGGTCGATGCCCATACGCATCTGCATGTCAGTCTGGATGTGGATTTTCTGGACCCTGACATCGCGCCGGGCGTGGGCACCACAGTGCGTGGCGGCGCGACTTACCGTGAAGCGCAACTGTGCATGGAGATGATTGCCGACACCGGGCGTTTGGCGTCGCTGGACGTGGTCGAACTCAACCCTGCCCTGGATCTGCGCAACCGGACCGCCGAACTGGCGGTTGATTTGATGGAAAGCCTGTTTGGCAAAAGCACCCTGATGCGTCAGATGCCAGCTGACGAATAAGGAGATTCGCAGTGAACACCCTGGCGACAGGGACCTGCCTTTGACTATGGCACCATTGCAGCCTCACTGACCTGCAGTGTCCCGTCTTCCCAAGTCCATTCAATGAACCCAAGCAAAAAAGTTTCCGTCCACGACGTCGCGCGCGAAGCCGGCGTGTCGATCGGCAGCGTATCGCGCGTGCTCAATGGCGGGCCGTACACCAGTGCGGATCTCGTGGCGCGGGTCACGGCGGCGGTGCGCAAGCTGGGCTACCAGCCCGATGCCAAGGCCCAGTCCCTGCGGCGCGGCTCCAGCCGCACGATCGGCTGCCTGGTCACCGACATTGCCAACCCGCTGTACGCCGCCTGCGTGTCGGCGCTGGAAACCCGGCTGGCGGCTGACGGCTACATGATGCTGCTGGCATGCAGCCAGTACGACGCGGGCCGAGAGGTGGAGCTGTTGAAGCTGTTCGAGGCGCGTGGCATGGACGGTCTGGTTGTTGCCACGCTCAGTGAATCAGACGGACCCACGTTGCAGGCCTTGCGTGCGTTGCGCATGCCGGCGGTGGTGCTGGACCGTGAACTCGACTTGAAACAGGATTTTGTGCTGGTGGACCACAGAGCCGGGGTGGTCAATGCGGTGCAGTACCTCGCCAGCCTGGGTCATCGCCGCATCGCACTGTTCACGCCGGGCCTGGACCTGCGGCCGGGGCGTGAGCGCGCAGCCGGCTACCGTGAGGCGCACAAGGCGCTGGGCTTGAAAGTCGATGAGCAGTTGGTGCGCGGCTTCAGCAACCAGATCCACACCTCCTATGACGAAATGTCGCAGCTGCTCCGGCTCAAAGACCGACCGACTGCTGTCATCGCCCTGGGGAACCGCATCCTGTCGGGTGCGCTGCGCGCCATCCATGAGGCGGGACTGACCATGGGGCAGGATATGTCGGTGGTGGCCATCGGCAGCGATAGCGTCAATGAGTTTGCATTCCCTCCCGCCACACTGATCCGCTTCGATGTGGAAGCTTTTGGCAAGGTCGCCGCCGAGGTGCTGCTGGAGCGCTTGCGCCACCCTGAGCTGCCACCGCGGCAGGTGACGCTGCCGACCCAGCTGGTGGTCGGCGCGTCCTGCGGCCCCCGGCCCAGGACCGGGGCCACATCTGGCTAATCCATCTGTGCGCCACTGGCTTGCACCACCTCGCGCCAGCGCAGCGTTTCCGATTCAATAAATTTGCCGAATTCAGTGGGGCTGCTGTGCATGGCCACGGCGCCCAGTGTGTCGAGTCGCTTCACCATGGCCGGATCGGTCAGGATGGCGGTCATCTCCTGGGAGAGACGTTGCAGGATGGGTGTTGGCAGGCCACGCGGCGCAAACAGGCCACCCCAGCCCGACACCTCAAACTGGTTCAGGCCCAGCTCGTTCAGGCTGGGTACCTCGGGCATCAAGGGCGAGCGTGCCAGTGAGGTGACGGCCAGTGCCTTGAGCCGGCCCGACTGCACATAGGGAATGGCCGCCGGGATGTTGGCAAATACCATGTCCACCCGCCCGCCTGCCACATCGGCGAAGGCCGCGTCACCGGTCTTGTAGGGCACGTGGATGATGTCCACGCCCAGGCGGTGCTTGAGCATTTCGCCGGTCAAGTGCAGGCTGGTGCCGTTGCCGCCCGAGGCAAAGCTCAGTTGGCCCGGACGTGCGCGTGCCATCGCCACCAAGGTACGAAAGTCAGTAATCGGCGAGTTGGACCGGACCAGCAGCGCGTTCCAGACCTTGCCCGTGATCGTGATGGGCTGGAAGTCCTTGATGTGGTCATAGGGCAGCTTGTGGTACAGCGACGGGTTGATGGCGTGCGTGGTGTTGGTGCCATAAAACAGTGTGTAGCCGTCCGGTGCGCTTTTGGCCACGGCCTCGGCCGCAATGTTGCCGGTGGCGCCGGGACGGTTTTCCACCACCGTTGCCTGACCCAGGCGCCTGGCCAGCTCTTGCGCAAACAGGCGCATCATGATGTCGGGCGCACTGCCCGCTCCAAAGCCCACCACGATGCGGATCGGGCGGCTGGGCCAGCCCTGCGGTGCCGCGGTGGCGATGGCGGGCAAAGCGGCCGACAGCGCAGCCTGCAAGACCCGGCGACGGTTCAGGGGCGCTTTCAAATGCCAGTGAGTGGATATGTTCATGCCGCCACCGCCTGTGGTGCGAGACCGATGGAGCTGCCCAGGCCACCGTCCATGTAGAGCATTTGCGCATTCACATACGACGCTTCGTCACCGATCAGAAAGAGGGCGGTGTGAGCCAGTTCCCAGGCGGTTCCCTGGCGTCCAAAGGGCAGGGGCCTTACGGCGCGGCTGGGCGAGCGCACGCTGGCAGCACGGCCCATGGGGGTGTCCAGCAGCCCCGGCGCGATGCCGTTCACGCGGATCCCGCGGGGTTGGCCTTCAAGAGCCGCTGCGCGGCACAGCGCGGCCAATGCCGCCTTGGATGTTTCGTAAGCCGGATTACGGCCCACCGGCGAGCTTGATGCCAGCGATGAAATCAGCAGCAAGGCGCTGCCATCGATCATGTCCTTGATGCCCTGTTGCGCCAGCAGCATGTGGGCGCGCACGTTCACCGCCATCACCAGGTCCCAGGTATCGGCGCTTTCGTTGGCCAGGTTGCGTCCGTTGGCAATTCCCACGTTGGCCACAGCACCGCTGATCGGCCCAATCGCCTGCGCGGCCTGGCGAAACAGAACCTGCGCGAACTGCGGGTCGGCTGCGTCGGCGGCCAGTGCAACGGCGGTGCCGCCGGCGGCGCGCACTTGGCGTACGGTCTCCTGGGCAGCAGGCAGGTCGACGTCTGCACAGGCCACGTGTGCGCCCTCGCGCGCAAACAGCAGGCTCATGGCACGGCCATTGCCTACCGCATCAGCGGCTGCGCCATCCGCAGGCGCGCGCTGACCGGCACCCAGAATCAGGATGTTGCGGCCCTTCAGGCGACCCAGGCCCGGTGCCAGGCCCAGCGAGGCGGCGAACAGCTGGCGCCGGGGGTCTTGTACGTTTGATGGTGTGTTCATTCCCCGGCTCCTGGTGCGGTTTCGATGTCGACTTCGATGTTTTCCAGGAAGCGCGACACCAGCATGTAAAAGCCGATGGTGTGCAGCAACTCGCAGATGCCGGCCGGGTCGAGCGTGGCGGCCACGGCGTTGTACAGGTGCGCGGGCGCCTTGACCTGCCAGACCACGGCGTTGGTGAACTCCAGAACCAGCCGCTGCCAGGCGTCAAGACAGCTTTCATCACGCTCCTGCAGTGCGGCGCCAATCTGTTCCGGCGTCAACCCCACGGAGGCTGCCACGCGGCGGTGCTGGTGAATTTCGTAGGCGGCTTTGCTCAGGGCGCCTACACGCAGGATGACCAGTTCACGCAACTGCGGATCGAGCGTGCTCTCGGTGAGGAGGGCGCGCCCCAGCGCCAGAAAGCCCTTGGCCGTGGGGACCGAGTGCGGCAGGAGGCGGTACAGGTTGAGTGGTGGGCGCGAGGCGATCAGGCTCGCAATATCGGGTGGCAATTCCGCATGTGGAATCAGGGGTAAACGGGCCATTGGGAATGTCTCCTTGAGAGTTGATGCGTCAAATATAAAAACGTTTTTATATTTGACATGTCTCTCATGAGACTTATAAATTTCAAATCTATAAGGGAGTAGCTCTAATTTATGTAAACGTTATTACATCAGCAACTGAATTCACAACGGAAGCTGACTGACCCCGATTCAACGGTCAGTGCTGCGGTGCTTCTCTGGGGAAGCGCAAGAAAAAACAGGACCCCTGCGCCTCTTGTGATGCGGCGGTCAGCTCGCCACCCAATACCGCCGTGGCCACATTTCGGGAAATGGACAGGCCCAGGCCCGAGCGGCCCTGGCCGAGCCGTGTGGTGAAAAAGGGGTCAAAAATACGTCCCAAGGTCGCTGGGTTCATGCCAATGCCATCGTCTTCAAAACGCAGTTCAAGCGGTTCGCCCGGCGCGACGACTATTTTCAGATGGCCGTGGTCGCGGTTGCCAAAGGCATGGTTCAGGGCGTTGTGGATCAAGTTGTTGACCACCTGGGTCAAAGCGGACGGATAGCTGATGCATTCGATATCCTGCGGGATATCCAGCAGGATCCGACAAGGCGAGTCGGGAAACTTCTGGCGCTGCACGGCCACACAGGCATCGACCACAGCGCGCAGATTGAAAGCCTGCCGTTGTTCACCCTTGCGATCCGCTGCGACTTGCTTGAAACCGCTGACCAGTTCTGCTGCGCGTTCACAGGACCGCGTGATGAGACCTGCTAGCCCCGTGAGTTCTTCAAGGAAGTTGTCGAGCTGTGAGCGTCGCAAGTCGCCGCGGCCAACGGCTGCATAAAGTGCCTGACTGCGATCCTGCAAGGTGGACGCGGCGGTCAGGCTGACGCCAATGGGCGTGTTCAGTTCATGCGCCACGCCCACTACCAGCGAGCCCAGTGCGGCCAGTTTCTCGGCCTGCGCCAGTGCGGACTGGGTATGGCGCAACGCGTCCTGGGCTTCGCGCTGTTCGCTGACATCCTCCAGAATCCAGATGATGTCCTCGCTCGACCGCTGTGCGCTGGCCACCTGCCGTCCGCTGATATGAATCCACATCAGGTGCCCATCGCGGTGGGGCAATTGCATCTCCGTCGTAAACGATTGCCCCGCCTGCAAGAGGGCAGAGCCTGCATGGCCGATTTCTTCGTAGACGTCATCGCTGGGATAAAACACCCGGGTCGATTGCCCCAGCAATTCGGGTGGTTCATAGCCAAACATGTTGGCCAGTCGCTTGTTGCAACGCGTGACGGTACGCTGGTTGGAGTACAGGATGCCTACGGTTGCATTCTCGAAGATGGTCTGCTGCTCATCCAGGGTGTGGCGCAGGGTTTCGGCCTGCTCATGCTCGGCGGTCACATCCTCGATGAACCAGACGGTGCCATCCTGGGTCTGCTCCGGGTTGATCGCCTTGGCGGACGAGCGCAGCCAGATCAGGCTGCCATCCTTGCGGCTTCCAGGCAAAACCGCATGAAAGGGTTGCCCCTGAGCCAGTGCCGGACCGGCAATCCGGCCAAGCTCTTCGTAGGTGTGCGGGGTTGAAAAGAAAAGCAGGCTCGCAGGCTGACCGATCAGCTCGTCCAGCTGGTAGCCGAACATGGCGCAGAGCCGGGGGTTGGCCTGATCCATCAGGCGGTTGTGCGTGAACAGAATGCCAATGGGTGCGCCGTCGACAACGGCATCGAGTTCAAGACGGGCCTGTGCGCGCGGTGGGTCGGTGGTCATGTTGCTTGTGATTTCGGCGCCGGTGCGGTCAAGGGGCAGTGGATTTCAAAACATGTCCCGACGCCGAGTTCCGAGCTTACGGTGATCGCGCCGCCCAGCGTCTCGCGGACCAGGTTTTCGACAATGCCCATTCCCAGGCCGGTGCCGCCTTTGCCCAGCTTGGTGCTGAAAAAGGGCTCAAACATCCGGCTCAGGCTGTCGGGGGAAATGCCAACCCCGTTGTCCGCAAAGCGCAGCGTGACAGACGGACCCACGCTACTGGCCGAAATGGTCAAAACGCCGTCGCTGCGGCCTTCAAATGCATGCAGGTAGGCGTTGTTGATCAGGTTGATGATGATCTGCCCCAGCGGCCCTGGCGGACCCTCCATGACGATGCCACTGGGGATGTCGAGCACGACCTTGTGTGGATGCCGTCGCAGGCTGGGCGCCAGCGTATCAACGATTTCCGCCACCGTGGTGGCCAGCTCAAAGGAGCGGCGATGCCCGCTGGCCTGGTCGTTGGCGACGTGCCTGAAATTGGTCAACAGTTCAGCGGCCTGTCGCAGGTTGCGCATCATCAAATCGTTGCCGCTTCGCGTGGCCTTGACATAGGCGTCGAGGTCAGAGCGTCTGAGCTGATTGGTTTCCAGAACTTTCTGAAAGCTGTCGCTGTGATCAACCAGCGTGCTGGCCATCATCAGGCTGTTGCCCAGCGGCGTATTGAGCTCGTGCGAAACGCTGGCGATCATGGTGTTCAGCACGGTTTTGGTCTCACTGCGAGCGAGCTGCTGCTGCAGACGCTGCAGCTTGTCCATCGCCGCTTCAAGCTCAAGGGTCCGCTGCTCGACGCGCCGCTCCAGGGTGCCATTGAGTTCCCGGATGCGGTCGTTGATCTGGGTGAGTTCAATCGAGCTCAGCAACAGGCTTCGGCTTTTGAGATCGAGGTCCCGGTCGTTTTGATCGTAGGCGCTCCCGACACGCAGCAAGAACTCTTCCAATCCATTCACAAAACGCGTCGTCTCTGGCGACACGCCGGGGCTGTCTGCCAATTGCCGGAGCTCATTCAGAACCGATGGCACCTGTGCTTCATCGGCACCCAAAATGCGCCTTGCCTGCCGAGCCAGTAATTTGTGCATGGACATAGTAGTTGGGAAGCAGGAGAATTTTACTGGACGGTCAGGGTCAGCGTAACTCGGGTGCCGCCTTCCGGGGCCTTGTCCACCGTCACTTCGCCGCCATGCAATTCAACGATGCGTTTGACAATAGCCAGTCCCAGGCCTTTGCCGCCTTCGCCCGTGGCCGGTGCAACGCTTTGGCGGCTTTGGTAGAAGCGGTCAAACAGGTGTGGCCAGTCGCTCTCCGGTATGCCGGGGCCGGTGTCGCAAACGCTCACCTCAACGTGCCCCCCGCTTTGCACGGCCGCAAGCCGGATGGTGCCCTGAGCGGGGCAAAATTTCAGTGCGTTATCCATCAGGTTCGCAATGGCGCGCTCAAACAGCTCGACATCCACGGCTGCCAGGGGTGGCGCCGATGGCGGCGGTGTTGCCACGATGCGCACCCCCAGGCGAGATGCACGTTCGGCAAAACGCAATGCGACGTCGTCCAGCAGTTCCGAAACATCCATGACTTCGGTGCGCAACTTGAACTCGGGCTCGTCCAGTTGCGCCAGATCCCCCATCGATTGCACCAGCCTGGCTGCATTGTGGGTGTTGCGCAGCGCCACTTCCACCAGTTGGCGGTCACTCTCACGTGCTGCATCGCCTGCCCAGCGGCCTTCCAGTGTTTCAAGGCAGGCCGTTGTGGCGGTGAGCGGCGAGCGCAGGTCGTGCGACAGGTTGCTGACACCTTCGCGCCTGAAGTGGTCGAGTCGGCGCAGGGTATTCCATTGGGCCTGTAAAGTGTTCAGCATCACACGGATGCCGTTGTTGAGCTGGCCAAATTCGTCGCGCGCGGTGGTTTGCGCCAGTCCGATGGTTCCTGGCCTGGCATCCGCCGTCGCGGCAAAGTCCTCCAGCCCATGGCGCGTTACCGAGGCAACGGCGGTGGTCAATTGCACCAGGGGGCGGGTCACTGCCGCGGTCACCCACGCTGCCAGCAAGGTACTCAGCCCGACCACGGCCAGAATCAGGATCAGGGTTGGTTGCGCAAAGGTGCTCTGCAAGGCAGCCAGGCTACCCTGGGGCAAGGTGCGCTTGTGGCAAACCAGGTACAGGTAGCCCGACACGGCGGGCTCGTTGCGGATGACGGCCCGGCGCAGCGGGCGCGCGGCAATCACGGCCGTAGCATCCATGCGTTCGGGGTCGTCACCCAGCACATAGGGCATGGGGGTGGGACCCACCGCTTCCAGCACCGGCCCCAGTGCCACCCTGAAGCCTTCGGGCAGCTTGACCGTGCCGGTGGAGGCAATCACCGTTCCTTCACTGTCCAGCAGGTAAAGCTGTGTGTCGGGCTCGAACAGAACCAGGTTGCGCAGGAAACCTTCAAAATCGTCCTGAAAACGTTCCTGCATGGCAAAAATGTCGGTGTGCAGTGTGACCACGCGATCCAGAAAGGCGCTGGCCCGGTAGTAGGTAGCCTCATGTTCAAAGCGCTGAAAGGCAAATACCAGGGTCGCAACGCAGCCCAGGGCGGTGAGCAGCCCGGTCAGGAAAATCGTCAGTGCAATCTTGAAGCGAACGGTCATGGTGGCAACACTGGTGCGCTTCAGCGCGGCGCTTCGCGCATCTTGTAGCCGGCGCCACGCACGGTCAGGATCAGTTCAGGGCGCAAGGGGTCCACTTCCAGCTTGGCGCGCAGACGGTTGATGTGCGTGGTGACCGTGTGTTCATAACCGTCATGGCTGTAGCCCCATACGGAGTTGAGCAATTGCCCACGGGAAAATACATGTCCCGGATGCTGCGCGAAATGAAGCAGCAAATCGAACTCCAGTGCCGTGAAGTCGCGGGGTGCTCCACGCATCAACACCTGTCGCTTCATCGGCAGGATTTCCAGTTCGCCATTGCGCAGGGCTTGGGGCTGAGTCTGTGCGCTGAGCTGGGCCGTGCGCAGCAGTTCGGCCCGGCGCAGCAGCGCTTTCACGCGCGCCAGCAACTCGGCCAGGGAGAATGGTTTGGTGAGGTAATCATCCGCCCCCAGTTCCAGGCCCAGCACCCGGTCCAGTTCGGTGGACTTGGCGGTGAGCATCAGGATCGGGGTGCTGCAGCCGCGCCCGCGCAGGGTTTTGCACAACTCCAGGCCGTCCATGCCAGGCATCATCAGATCCAGAATCAGAACATCGTGCCCTCGCTCACTCTCGCTGGCCAGGGCGGCCAGGCCGTCGGCCACGTCGGTCACCTCATAACCCGCATTGCGCAAGTTCAGCACCAGCAGATTGCGAATGTCGGTCTGATCGTCGGCGACAAGGATTCTTTTCATGTCCATAAGCTTAAGTCACTGCGGGCGCGGCATTCTTACCAATTTGTTATCTGGCTGTGATATTTCGAGATGTGCACGTGAGCTTGGTTGGCGATAGTCAATCTATCGCCAACCACTGCAGCATACAAGCCATGATCAACGCCAGCATCCCCACGCACTCCGATTTCGTCGGCGTGCCTTGTGTCCCCGTCTCCTGGAGCGAGATGATTGAGCACCGCGATTATCTGGTGCGTTTCGCCCGGCGCAAGCTGCACGACCCTGCATTGGCCGAGGATGTGGTGCACGATGTGTATGAGGCGGTGATCTCGGGGCGCGCCAGTTTTGAAGGCCGGGCCGCCTTGCGCAGCTGGCTGACGGCCGTGTTGAAGCACAAAATCATCGACACCATTCGCCAGCGCGTGCGTTTTGACAGTCTGGACGGCGAGCAGGACGAGGAGGGAGTCCATGCCATGCCATGCAGTAACCCGCAACCGGACGAACTGGCCGAGCAGCGCGAGTTGCTACGTCACACCATGCGCCGCATCGACAAATTGCCACAGGGTTTGCGGGATGTGATCGAGTTTCGCGTGTTGCAGGATGAATCGTCGCAGGCGGTGTGTCGTCGTCTGTCCATCAGCGAAGCCAGTCTCTTCGTACGTTTGCACCGGGCCAGAAAACAGCTTTTATGCTGAGCGTACAAACAAGGTCACCAGGGGGGCATCGCCCACTTGACGACTCCAGTGACCATGCACAGTTGCATCAAATGCGGCGCCTTCGGGTAATGTGTCATTGGAATAAAAACCCTCGCCCGCCTTGAAAATTCTTGAGCTGCCGTCCTGCAGACCAATCTCCATCTTGCCTTGCAAAACCACCAGCCATTGCGGTGTGGTGGTGCAGTGAAAGTTGCTGCGAAAACCGGTCGGACTCTGGCGAAACTGGTAGCCACCTGATGCAGCCAGGGGTGACAATTGCGCGGCTGGCGTGCCCTCGGTCAAGGCCAGGGGCTGGTCCTTGAACCTGGCACGGCCATCCGTGTCGGTGTACAGGATGGTTTGGATCAATGCAATTGGTGCTGTGCTCATGCCGGGGATTTTGCCTCAAGCACTTGCACGGCTTGCGCGGGCCCGCACAGGTTTTTTCGCGGCAGTCTTGACCGGTGCCTTGGTCTTGGCGGTGGCCACCAGTTTCAATTTAGCGGCTTGGGTCGCTTCGACGGCAGGTGCGCTTGCCTGTGGCACAGCGACAGGTTGTCCGAGTTTCAGCGCCAGTTCCAGCAACTTGCGGTGTTCTGCCAGCAGGGAGTCCGCCAGTTCATTGATGTCGGGCACGGCGCGTCGGCAGGCGATCAGGCCGTAGTCCAGGCGGCCGTTGTAGCTTTGCACGGTGACATTCAGTGCCATGCCGTGCGACGGGATCGACACCGGGTAATAGCTCACGACCTTGGCACCGGCAAAGTACAGTTGCACCGGAATGCCTGCCACATTGGAGATCAGCACATTGGCCAAAGGTGGCATCACATTGGCCAGCCGCGAGCGGCCAAACAGCGAGGCCAGGCCCGACATCAACCAGGGTGCGGCAAGCATCGGAAAGTCGGTTGGGATGGCACCCTTGACGCGGCCCATCATGAGCTTGTTGCTGTCCGAGGACTCGTGAATTTTCCGAATCCGCTCCAGTGGGTCCTTGATGTCGGTGGCCAGGTTGATGATGATCATGCTCACCTGGTTGTTGGCGGTGGTGTCGCCAGCCTCACGCAGGCTGACTGGTACCGCAGCGCGCAGCGCTTGTGCGGGCAACTCGTGGTTGTCTTTCAGGTAATTGCCCAGCCCACCCGCTGTGGTGGCCATGACCACGTCGTTCAGGGAGACGCCTAGCAGCTTGGCGATTTGCTTGACCTCAGCCAGCGGCACGGTGCGTCCGGCAAAAGTGCGCTGGTTGGTGATGGCCACGTTAAGCGAGGTTTTGGGGGCAAACAGCTTCAGGCTTTTGGGCAGAGACCAGTCACGCTTGCCCTGTTCGTTCTTCTCAGGGATCAGTACGCTCTTTGCGGCTCGCGCGATGGTGGGAATGGCCTTGACGAGTTTGACGTACTGCTGTGCAGTGTTGCTGACGGCGGCGCCCAGCAATTCCGCGATGCCCAGCTGATAACGGTTGTGGCGCACACGCGCCCGCGGCGGCTTGATGATGCGACCCGTTGCAGTCAGATCAAACATCGCCTTGCCCAAGGCCACCCCGGCCTGGCCGTCAATACCCGAATGGTGGACCTTGCAGTACAGCGCAACCTGGCCGCTCTTGAGCCCGTCGATGATGAAGAACTCCCACAGCGGACGGCTTCGGTCCAGCAGGCTGGAGTGCAGCCGGGCCACATACTGCTGAAGCTGGCGGTTGCTGCCGGGGCTGGGCAGTGTGATGTGGCGGATGTGATAGTCCATATCGATGTCCTCGTCTTCAACCCACACCGGGTTGGAGAGATCAAAGGGCATCAGCGCCAGCTTGCGGGTGAATACCTCGGCCAGGTGCATGCGCGCCATCACGAATGCCTTGGTGTCTTCAAAGAAATTGCCGCTGTAGCCTTCGGGCAGATCCATCACGTTGAGGGAGCCGATATGCATGGGCATTTCGGGTGACTCCATGTGGAGAAAGGTGGCGTCGATACCGCTGAGGTGATTCATGATGGGCACTCGTGTGGGTCGTGGAGAAAATAGCCTTGGGATCAGCATCCGATGACCTCAGTATGAGCCCGCCACCCCGTGCTGCACCACCGGGTTTACGCCAATCCCGATGCCGGGGATGAGCAATTTCTGCCGGAATCGGCCGCTTCAGGACAGATGGACGCGCCCCGTCAGGGCGGCCCCTTTTCTGCGCGCTCGCAGAAGGTGCGTATTGCGAAAATATTCAAGAGCTACAGGGGCGGCAATTTATTCTGTTACCGAACTTGCAAAACTGGTGGCGACTTTTTCGCGTGGGGACCCTAGCATGAGGTTTTTAAGGAAATCACATGGCCCTCTCGTCTACTTTCTTCAATAAACGCGAACCCGAGGTAGCGCCCCAGCGTCACGCCGTCCCTAATCCAGCCCACAGTGGCTACGGCGCAGCGGGTGCGCCCAGAACGCATCAGCCCGAGGCCCCGCAGGTGATCGCTCCGGTGATGGCCAGTGCTCCGACCAAGGAGGGCGGCAGCAAGCTGACGGTGGGGCCCAACATCAAGCTCAAAGGTGTTGAAATCACCGATTGCGACACGCTGGTGGTGGAAGGCATGGTCGAAGCCACCATGGATTCGCGTGTGATTCAGATATCGGAGCATGGCGCCTTCAAGGGTTCGGCCGAAATTGATGTGGCCGAGATCCATGGGCAATTCGATGGCAATCTGACGGTGCGCCAGAAGTTGATGATCTATGCCACGGGCAAAGTCACTGGCAGCATCCGCTACGGCAAGCTTGTGATCGAGGAAGGAGGGCAGCTCACGGGCGATATCCAGTTCGGCACGGCGCACTCGACACCGCACAGAACTGCGGAGAAGCCGGCCCTGACCGTGGCCGGCTAACGACAACTTACTGGGGGCGCACCATCTTGCACTCGGTACCTTGTGCCAGCTCGTTGCCGCTGTAAATGGCGTCGGTGCGAAAGCCGTAGTTGGTGCCTTCCCAGCCGACCTTGACAGTTTTGCCGTCCACCGGGGCGATGGTGTTGACCACTTGCGGTATCAGCAGCTGGTGGTCTTCGCCGCGCATGCGCACCGGACCCACCACGGACTCAAAGCTCAAGTCCTCCATGGCCCGGGCAATTTTGAGGGTGTCCAGTGACTGCGCCTTGTTGATGGCCGCTGCCAGCATCAAGGGCGTGAACTCGATGCGGGGTGCCAGAAATTCCTTGCCGGTTTTGGCTTTGTAGGCCTTGGCAAGCGCTTCCACCTTGGGCGCCTCGGCTTGGCCGGGATGCCACTCGGCCACCCAGGTGAGTTGGCCGATTCTGGATTGGGAAACGGCCAGCACGGTCCCGGGGAAAGAGCCCGCGCTGTGGTTGAAGTAACGGTAGTTGGCACCGGCTTCTCCGGCGGCTTTCAGCAACAGGATCATGTCCTGGCCCCAGTTGCCGGTGATCAGCGTATCGGCACCGGTCGCCTTGATTTTGGAGATGTACGGGGAGAAATCCTTGACTCGTCCAATCGCATGAAAATCCTGACCGACAAACTTCATGTCCGGGCGGGCCAGCGTGACCATTTCCTGGCCATAGCGGGCCCACTGGCGGCCATGGGCGTAATCCTGGTTGAGCAAATAGACGTTCTTGATATCCGGCTGCTTCTTGATGTAATTGGCCAGCGCTTTCATCTTCATGGCGGTATTGGCCTCGAGCTGGAAATGCCAGAAATTGCAGCGCTTGCCGGTCAGGTCGGGGTCGATGGAGGAGTGGTTCAGCACAATCACGGCAGATTGCGGATTGCGTTCGTTGTGCTTGGCCGCAGCATCCACCAGCGCTGCCACCACGGATGAGCCCGAGCCTCCTGTGACGATCACCCGTGCCCCCTGGTCGATGGCGGCCTGCAGCGCATTCTGGCTTTCCTGTGCCGACAGTTTGCTGTCGAATTTCAGCAGCTCAAGCTTGGTGCCTTTGAGTACTCCGCCTTTGGCATTGACTTCGCCCACACCGTATTGCACATGGCTCAGCATCAGTTCACCCACACCGGCAAAGGGGCCGCTCAAAGGATCGATGTAGGCCACCTTGAAGGTCTCCTGGGCTTGCGCGGTGCCGGCAATCAGGCTGGCGGCCAGGGCGATGGGGGTGATCAGGTGTTTCATGGCAAGGTCCTTGAGTTGGTTTGGGGTGAGTGGGGTATGGGAAAGGGGAGCGACAAATTCAGCGTGCGGGCGCTTCAGCGACGACGGGTGTCGCGCAGGCCAATCACACGCCAGGCCAGTCGGGACAGCTCGCGCACCATGTCCTGCGGTGGCAGGCGTCCGTCGGGCCGGTACCAGTTGTAGAGAAAGCCGGGCAGGCTGCAGGCCGCCATGGCAGTGATGCGGGTCTCGGTAAAGTCGAACATGCCGTCGCGCCGACCCTGTTCCAGCAAGGCGCACAGCTGGTCGTAAAAATGGTTGGCCAGCTTCTTTTGCGCGGCCAGGTATTCGGGGCGGTACACCTGCGGTTCACGGTAGGGGAAAAACGCCGCCGGGTGGTGCGCGATGGTGGTGCGGATCAGCCGCTCCAGACCTTCGGTGACCTTCACATGCGCGGGGCGCTGGTCGTCCGGTGCGAAGTCCATGCTGGTAAAGCATTCCACTGCAGGGCGCCAGGAGAGGGTCTCGAAAATTTCCTGCTTGTTGTGAAAGTAGTAGTACACAAAGGGCTTGGTCACCCCCAGCTCGCGCACGATTTGCTCGATGGTGGTGTTGGCGTAGCCCTGGGCTGCAAACAGGCGTTCGGCAGCCTTCAGGATGCGCTCGCGTTTGGTGTCCGTGCCAGGCGTGGCAGTCTTCTGCCGTTGGGCACGCGCCGGGGGGGGCGATGAGGTCATGGATGAATTGTCACCTGTGTTCTACCAGTTAGTAGAATTATTCTACCGATTGGTATATATTGGCAAGCGCCCAGGCCCGCCTGGTCTAAGTACTTACCCTGAAAGTGACATCATGGAGACAGCTCAATCCTCCTTGCTGGATGCGCCTTTGCACGAGCATCTGCGCGCCCACGCCCGATCGCAACCGGACAAGGCAGCCTACCTCTGGTACGGCCACGCCATCAGCTACAAGGAGCTGGACCGCGCCAGCGACGCCTTTGCCGCACGGCTGGCGGCGCTGGGTGTGGCCAAGGGTGATCCCGTCGCGCTGTTCATGAACAACTGCCCGCAGTATGTGATGGCGCACTACGGCATCCAGAAACTCGGTGCCATTGTTTGTCCCTGCGGGCCGCTGAACAAAGAGCACGAACTGGACTATCAGCTCAACGACCTGAAGGCGCGCGTGATTGTGGCGGCGGACAACCTGCTGCCCGTGGTGGCGCAAGTGCGCAGCAAGACGGCACTGGTCCATGTGTTTGCCGTGCGCTATGCCGATCTGCTGCCCGAGCAGCCCACGGTGGACATTCCGGCGGAGCTGCTGGAAATGAAGCGCCAACCCCAGGCGCTGCCCGCGGGTGTAGAAGATTTCCTGCTCGCCACCCAAGGCAATGCCGTACCACCTGCGGTTTCACTGGACATGGATGACGTGGCCCTGATGACCTACACCTCGGGCACCACCGGCTTGCCCAAGGGCGCCATGCTGACCTACCGCAATGCCTTGTTCAAGACGGCTGCAGCGGCCAATTGCAATGGTGTTGGCAACACCGATGTCTTGCTGGCCGTTGCACCGCTTTACCACATCGCCGGCATGGGAATGGGTATCAACGTCACGGTGTACACGGGTGCCACCTCGGTGCTGATGTACCGCTTTGATCCGCTGGCAGTGCTGCAGGCCATCGCGAAGCATCGCGTCACCTGGTGGTACAGCATTGCGCCCATGAACGTGGCGGCCATGCAGGTGCCCGGTGCCAGGAGCGTTGATCTGTCGAGCCTGCGCATGAACCCCGTCACCAGCTTCGGCATTGTGTTCACAGAGGGACTGGCGGCGCAGTGGAAGACCTTTGCCATCAACTGCAACTCTTTTGAGGCCGCCTACGGTCTGAGCGAAACCCATACGGTGGACACCTACATGCCGCACGACGCGATTCGCTGGGGTGCGCATGGCAAAGCCATTCCGGGTAACGAAATCCGCATCCTCGATGCCGACTCGGGCCAGGAGTGCGCCACCGGTGAGGTGGGTGAAATCGTGATGCGCAGTGCCGGTGTCTTCAAAGGCTACTGGAACAAACCCGAGGCCACCGCCCAAACCCTGCGCCAGGGCTGGGTGCACACCGGCGACATGGGCAAGATGGACGCCGAGGGCTACCTCACCTTCATTGGCCGCTTCAAAGAGATGATCAAGGTCTCTGGCTACAGCGTGTTCCCCGAAGAGGTCGAGAGCATTCTGATCAAGCATCCGGCCATTGCCCAGGCCGCTGCCATTGGCGTGGCAGATCCCGACAAGGGTGAAGTCGTCAAGGCCTTTGTGGTGCTCAAGCCCGGCCAGACGGCCACCCCTGCGGATATTGTTGCCTGGTCGCGCGACAACATGGCCACCTACAAGGCGCCACGCGAAGTGAAGCTGATCGATGCACTGCCCGCCACCGGCGCAGGCAAGGTGCTGCGCCGCCTCCTCAAAGACCAGGCCTGATCAGGCAATCCGAATATCCAAAACTGAAAACATAGCGATGACTGAAATCTATTCCCCCCTGCAAGCCCAGATCGTTCAGTGGCAAGTCCAACCCGGCGACAGCGTCAACGCCGGTGACCTGCTGGTGATTCTGGAAGCCATGAAGATGGAACACGAGGTTCGCGCCGAGCAGGCCGGGCGGGTGAGCGAACTGTTCTTTGACAACGGAGCGCTCGTTGCCGAAGGCGATCCGCTATTAAATCTGGAGCATGGTGTTCAGGTGGATAGAGGGCCAGAGCCCAAGAATGTTGAAAAAATTGACGTGCAAAAGCCAACAGGCACTGGCCCGCGACCGGATTTGCAGCGGGTGCTGGACCGCCATGCCCCCACCCTGGATGTGAACCGCCCCGAAGCCGTTGCCAAGCGCCACGCGCTGGGCCAGCGCACCGCGCGCGAAAACATGGCCGATCTCTGCGACGAAAACTCTTTCATGGAATACGGTGCACTCGCGGTGGCCGCCCAGCGCAGCCGGCGTTCTGAAGAAGACCTGATCAAAAACACGCCTGCCGACGGCATGGTGACCGGCATCGGCAGTGTTAATGAAAAACTGTTTGGCCTCGACCACAGCCGTGCCGTGCTCATGTCGTATGACGCTACGGTGCTGGCCGGCACGCAAGGCATGCGCAACCACCAGAAGACCGACCGCATGCTTGGCGTGGCCCTGCAGCAAAAGCTGCCGGTGGTGTTGTTTGCCGAAGGCGGCGGCGGGCGCCCCGGCGATGTGGACATGCCCATCGTCGCGGGCCTGCAAGTGGCCACCTTCGCCAGCTTCGCCCGCCTCAATGGTTACGTGCCCGTGGTGGGCATCGTGGCCGGGCGCTGCTTTGCCGGCAACGCGGCCCTGCTGGGCTGTTGCGACGTGATCATTGCCACCCAAAAAAGCAACATCGGCATGGGCGGCCCGGCCATGGTGGAAGGTGGTGGCCTGGGTGTCTTCAAGCCCGAACAAATTGGCCCCAGCGAGGTACAGCACGGCAACGGCGTGATCGACATTCTGGTGGCTGACGAAACCCAGGCCGTGGCGGCTGCGCGGCACTACCTCTCGTTCTTCCAGGGGCGAGTGAAGGACTGGGTGGCACCCGATGCCCTGGCCCTGCGCGACGTGGTGCCGGAAAACCGTTTGCGCGTGTACGACACGCGCACCGCCATGGCCGGCATTGCAGACCAGGGCAGCCTGCTTGAGCTGCGCACCGGTTTTGGCAAGGGTATTCACACCGCACTGGCCCGCATCGAAGGCCGCCCCGTGGGCCTGCTGGCCAACAACCCGCTGCACCTGGGCGGCGCCATTGATGCCGATGCCGCCGACAAGGCAGCACGCTTCATGCAACTGTGCAATGCGCATGGCTTGCCCATGATCAGTCTGGTGGACACCCCCGGCTTCATGGTGGGGCCCGACATGGAGCGCCACGCGCAGGTGCGCCATGTGAGCCGCCTGTTTTTGGCGGCAGCCCATTTGCGCGTGCCCTACCTGAGTGTGGTGCTGCGCAAGGGCTACGGGCTGGGAGCCATGGGCATGACCGCCGGTGGCTTTCATTCGCCCCTGTTCACCGTGGCCTGGCCCACCGGCGAATTCGGCGCCATGGGCCTGGAAGGCGCTGTGCGCCTGGGCTACCGCAAGGAGCTTGAAGCCGTGCCAGAGGGTGCAGCGCGCGATGCCCTGTACGACAAACTGGTGGCCAAGCAGTATGACAACGGCAGCGCCATCAACATGGCCGCCACGCTGGAGATTGACGCCGTGATCGACCCAGCACATACGCGCGACTGGCTGGTGCGTGGTTTGCAGACCCAGCGCGCACAGCCCGATTCAGGTCGGCTAGCGATTGATGCCTGGTAGCGTGGCCCATGCACCTGTGGCCGTAGGCATCAGGCAAGGCTGAGCAGCCCGTCCAGTGGGCTGGCAGTGCCGCCTGCCGCCACCTTGAGTACGTGCGTGTAAATCATGGTGGTGCTGACATCGCTGTGGCCCAGCAACTCCTGCACGGTGCGAATGTCAAAAGCCCGGTCACCCCAGTCATCAAGGATAGAAGGCTGCCTACCTCTTCGCGGGTCAGGACAGACGGGATGCGTTTCGTTGGGATGGGTCGAGGGTGCCGCCTTGCGCTCATCGGCCAGCATCGTCAAAAAAGCTTCAACCTCGGGTTGACCCATTTCACGGAGATGACGTAAGCCATGAAACCGGATATACCAGCGAATCCAATATAAATATGTTTTTTCGGTATTCAGGCTGTAGTGCATTTAGCGAAGTCGCTCCTGCATTTGATCCAGAAGGCGCTTGGATTGCAGTGGCGGGCGAGCTACCACTTTGCCTGGTTTGGTTGCATTTTTGTCCAGCGCCTACCGATGTTAATCAGCGACGTTGCAGGATGTGTCGCGATTTTATTGACGGCCGTGGAACGGGTCGTTCGGAAATTCAGCTATAAATCAAGGACTTATAAATTCTGGGAGCGGCATCATGGTTCAAAGCGACGTTGTTGATAAGACAGGTTTCACTCAGATAACACGTTAGGCCTCGTCCGACACATGAGCCACTATCGATACTTCGTCATCGAAACGTACGAGAACAGGGGTGAGCCCTCAAGCAAAAAGATTCGAACTCGTCCGCTCTCTGGGCAAGGTGTCTCGCCAAGCCTTAACGTCGAGTGCTCCGTTGCAATGCGAGAGGCGTATCCACCGGGCACGCTCTTCAAGGTCGATTGCAAGGTTACCGATCGCGAGGGCACGTCTTTTCTGTACCGTCACTTTATGTGGCCGTATGAAGTCGTTACGCAGGAACAGGCCAGGCAGTTCATCGAAGGTGCTTTTGCCAAGCAGCCTCGAAGGAGCGAGCGAGCATGAATCGCGAGCAATCAGATGCGGAGCTCTTTGAGCGTGGCCTAACAAGTCGGTCAAGCGGACCGCCTTTGGCGGCCGCTTATCTCCAACGTTGGGCGTCATAGAAGTCCTTCTTTCATGCAGAAGATCTCTCCGCTCATAGTCGCCTTGTTCATCGGGGTTACCGTTCTGGTTGTGGCCATCGCCGCTGCCGAGCTGCTTACCGGGCCAAGGCAGGGTCACCGCATAGATACCAACGCATTGCCACCACAAGCCAAGGCAATCCTGGCTGAACAGCCTGGAACGCCAATCTCTACAGAGCAATGGAGCAGGCTCGACAAGGTGATGTTGCAGCACGGCGGTTGGCCTGGAGGAAGCCAGTTGCTCGTGGCATCCATCCGGCACAGCTGGTTCTGGTTTGTTCTACTGCCTCTCGTAGCCATCGGCGCGGTTCGTTTGAAGCAAGGCAAGTTGGCCATCCCAGTAGCGGCACTTCTGGCTAGCCCGTCGCTGCTATCTCTTGCCTACGCGTTTAGTGCCGCAACGCATGCGGCCTTGCGGTGAGGCGCCGCACACGCAATGACGCCCAACCCTTCCATCGAGAGGGACGTTAAGCCTCATGGACACGCGCTTACAACCAGTCGGTGAAACTTCTGCGCGCTTTGCCGCGATGGAGAGAAGTGCGGGTGTAGTTTTCGGCGTGGTGTTAGTGTCTTCTGCGGCGTGCGTCGCATTTTTTCGCCCAAACCTTTGGTTCATTTTCGGGAGCGTGCTGGCCGGTGGTGCCGTATATTTGTGCTGGCGTGCGACTCTCTCGAACAAGTTTGAAATGGCCGCAGTAGCTGCTGTCGGGGCGGTCAGCCCAGCCACACTCACATCGCCAAGTTTGTGTGCAACCTCAGCGCTCAGATCAAACCCCTGTTTAGCCAAGTCCTGATGACCTGCGATGCCCAGGGCTTGATCGGGCGCGACATGTTTGCCATTGATGGCGTGAAGCTCCCCAGCAATGCCAGCAAAGAGCGCAGCGGCACCCATGAAGAACTGCGTCACCGGGCTGACCGGCTGGAGAAGGCTGCCGACAAGATCATGGCCCTGCACCAAGACCAAGACAAGCACGGCGCAGGCGAACCACTTGAACCCAAGCGCCAAGCCCGCATAGAAGCCTTGCGCAAAGAGGCGGCACGCACCCGGGAGTTTCTGACCACCAATCTGAACTGCATGGTGCACAACATCGAGAAGTTGGCCAACAACGGCTATGCGCAGTAGGGAAAATGCAGAGACAAGGGCTGCAAAAGAAGCTCTCTACGCTTGTCGGGCACGAAGTAACGCAAAAATCCGGCACACTTCACAAATGACGAAGAAATCCCCCGCTGAAATTCACAGCGCACCCATTGCAGGGATTGGGGTTGTTGAAAATCGGGTTTTTTTACAGCCTCGTTAGCCGTCCACCGCGAACATGACCGAATTCATCAGCTTCGTGAGCACTGCACCACTTGTAGAGCAAGGCTGTTCAGCAGTCGTGGCGGCTTCAGAATGCCTGGAGAGATTCACTGCTTACTTCAACGCGTGCGACACAATCGGAATGGATGGCGAGCTTCACTTCCCTCACGTCATGTTCTCTGGTACGTCTCGCCTTGACTGGACGGAACCAGGCCAGCATCCCAAGAACTTCTTCGCTGCTTTGAAAGAGTCAGGCTGGCATCACACCCACTACGAATCGAAGGAACCCGTACTGGTGAGCCAAGACAAGGTGCATTTCATCGTCACATACAGCCGCCGAAATTCCGCCAACGAAGTCCTCAGCATGCACAAGAATCTCTGGGTCGTCATTCGCACGAGTGAAAAGTGGCAGATCTGTCTACGCTCTTACTAATCCACGAGACGGCTATCCCTGGCGGGCGCGGTGCACAAACAGGCGCGATTGCTGCTCGATGCTCTTGGCTGGTACAAAACGCATATTGAGACGGGTGACCGCCTCGCAAATGGCGGCGGCGTCAGCAGCATCGGTTTTGCCGCGTTTACCGCTCATGCGGTAGGGCATCACAAACTTGGGCGCCATCATGCGCGCCGTGCACCGCAAAAACGTTCTTGGCGAGGTCGATTCCAACGGTTACGATGGCCATAATTTCCCCTTCCATTTAGCAAGTGAGTTGATGAAAAGATTTGCCTCTCAATCTTGGCACTGTGTTGCCGCACGCCGCAACCACCACGGGTCGCGGCTCACTTGGGACGGGGAAGTCCCTTTCATTCATTAGGCCGCACAAATGAAGCTCATTGCCATCGCGGTCATTGAGTACCTTCTTGGGTTCTTTGCGCTAGCTGTCTTTGCCGCATACGCTTTCGCGCAAGGAGCACCCACCGACGAGCGCTTTGTCAACGCATTCAAGCTCGGCGCCTGCGTTGCAGCCGTCGAGCTAGTCATCTTGTTTTTAAAAAAACCTCTCGCCAATCGTCTGATCATTGGCGCCAATATCTGGCTTCTCGTGGCCGGTTTCGCGGCCTTCACGGAGCAATGGTGGGTACTGCGCGGCTATCAAAGCTTTGGTGAGGCAAGTCTCTTCGTGGCAATGCTGCTTGTCGGCCTTGTAGCCACGGTCGCTCTTCCCGGCGGGTTCGTCGCAACCGTCGGCCCACGGCGCAAGGTCTTGCTGGCATCCTCAGTCTTGCTCACCGCTGTCGTAGTCGCGCTGTTCTTAGCCGTTGCCTTTCGAGGCAACACAAAATTCGCGGCGGTGTTGCCAGTTATTGGCCTCTCATGGCTCAATCGAGCGCTACAGAGGTTCGCAGCGAGTGCGGCCTAACCTTCCTATGTAGACTCCCCCTGAAGCGCAAGAGACTGACTGATGTTTTGGCTGTTGGGGATGCGCCTGCTTCTCGTTTTCCGGCATCTAAAGTGGACTCTCTTGAGGTCCGTGCCGACATGGAATCTGCGTCATCGGTGCGCCAGTCGGTACGAACGGCAGGCAAGCTGCCGGAAGAGTTATCTATCTAATTTTGACTATCGTCGCGATTGCTGCTCGATGCTCTTGGCGAGGTCGATTCCAACGGTTACGATGGCCATGATTCCCCCTTTCATTTGTTAAACCTCCCACAATGCACGCCTCGATACTTCCAGCATGAATACGCCAGTGAATGCACTGCTTGTTACCGGTGCAGCACTGAGCATTGTTGCCGCGCTGCTTCACTTCGCTTGCGTATTTATCGGGGCACCAGCTTTCAGAATGCTTGGCGCAGGTGAGAAACTGGCGCGAATGGCTGAGCGGGGTAGTTGGTACCCTGGCTTTGTGGCTTTTGCCATAGGAATGGCGTTGTGCGTCTGCGCCGCCTATGCTCTTTCTGGCGCAGGTCTGCTTCCTCGTTTCCCGCTCCTTCGCACGGTGCTTGTGCTCTTCACTGCAGCACTGCTGGTGCGCGCATTCGCATTCCCGTTGCTGCGGCCCGTATTTCCAGAGAACTCCACCACCTTCTGGCTGGTCAGCTCGGCAGCATGTTTGGGTGCCGGTATCGTGCATGCCATCGGGCTCAGCCAGGTTTGGTCACATACCTGAGGCCAAACCACAGTCTTCCACCATGAAGACTCACCAGAAATGAATAATGGTGGCTGAGCGCCCAAGCTAATGCCTGGCACCTTTGCCGTGCGCTGCGGCTTGCTTCCCTGCTGTCGTGCCATGCGCAGCGGCGGGTGTGTGCACCGGCGCACCCAGGGTTTCGCCCAAGCTGCCGACGATGCCACCCAGAACGTCCTTGACCGTCTTCACGGCCATGTTGCCAATCTTGCCCGATTCTTCGATGGCGCCTTTGATGGCGCTTTTGCCGACCTGCGCCACGTCGGCACCGACTTCGACGGTGGCTTCTATCACGCCATCCACCGCGCGCTTGGCGACCACGCCGACATCGGTGCCAATGGCGGCGGCTTGCTTGATGACGGAGCGCATCGTCTCCGATGCGGCCATGATGACATCGCCGTTCACGTCGTGCACGCCCAGCACAATGCCTTTGGCGACGCTCTTCACGCTGATGGTCAGGCCGGTTCCCACCTGCTCAGCCGCACCGATGGTGCCCACGACGACATGATGGACCACGCTGATCAGCTCGCCAGCTGCTGCGCCGCCGGTGTGCAGAGTGTCCGACACGGTCTTTCTGACCAGTGCGACGATATTGGCTTCGATGGTGTTGAGCCCGGAGAGGCTGTTCACAATGCCTTCCCTCAATGAGCGCGCGGCGTCTTCGATGGAAACCGAATAAACGTCGGCACCGACAAGACCTGATCGGTCGCCTTCTCCGTCGTGCGGACGGACCGCAGCCGTTGTTGTAACTTTGGTAGCCATTTTCACTCCTTCATTCATGGTGGATTACGAGTGCCTTGCGCACGCAGGCGCGGTCAATCCAGACCGCCGGTCAAGGCTATTCGCGGGCGGCTCAGCAGGCCGTGATATTTCGCATGCTTTTGTGATGGACGGGCTTATGCGGCCCGCGCGATCTTGACCCCAGACAAGGTGTTCAGCGCCCTGATCCCCAGCCGTGTGCCCATCGTATGAATTCAGCCACTGGCAGCGGCTTGCTGATGGTGTAACCCTGTGCCATGTCGCAGCCCAGGTCACCCAGCAGATCCAGTGTGGCCTCGTCTTCCACGCCTTCGGCAATAACGACCAGACCCAGGCCGTGCGCGAGCCCGACGGTGGATTGAACGATGTGCACGTCCTGCGCGTTGGCGGTAAGTTCCATGACAAAGGCGCGGTCAATTTTCAACGACTTCAGTGGCAGGCGGCGCAGGTAGGACAGGGATGAGTAGCCGGTGCCGAAATCGTCGATGTCAAGCGCCAGGCCGATGGCTGCAAGCTCTGCAATCACCTTGGCTGCCCGATCGGGGTCGCTCATCAGGACGGTCTCGGTGATCTCCAGTGTGATGGCATCTGCCGTCATGCCGGACTCGACGAGCAGGGCCTGGAGCTGGCGCGGAAATTCCGCATCGACCATGTTGTGGGCCGAGACGTTGATGGCAATGTTGATGTCCAGGCCGGCCTGGCGCAACTCGCGTGCGTGTTGCAATGCCCGTTTGGCGACCCACAAGGTCAACGGGCCCATCAACTCGCCCTTTTCTGCCACCGAGATGAAACTGGCGGGCGGCACCAGCCCGTAGACTGGATGTGCCCAGCGCAGCAGCGCTTCGCAGGCCACGAGCCGGCGCTCGCGGATCGAGATCTTGGGTTGCAGGTGCAGTGAGAGCTGATCCGTCGTCAGGGCCTTGCGCAGATCGGCCATCAGCTCCAGGCTGCGCGGTCCGCTGGTATCCCGTGCCAGGTTGTAGACACTGATGCCGGTTGCGTCCGTGGTGGCCCAGCCCCGTGCAATGTCGGCCGATTGCAGCAACTCATACCCGTTGCGGCCATCTGCGGGCAGGCTGGCAATGCCAATGCGTGCGCGGGGAATCAATGTCAGTCCGGAAATTTCGATGGGCTCTCCCACCGCTTGCTGCAGCGCTACCGCGAGTGCGCATGAATCCGATTCCGAGAGGGTGTTCCTCAGCAGCACCGCAAATTCGTCGCCATTGAGCCGATAGGCGGCGCCTTCTTTCAGCTGTGCGAACCGGGCGATGCGTTCGGCCATGGTGATGAGGATGCGGTCGCCGCTGCTGCGTCCCAGGGTGTCGTTCACCTGCTTGAAATCCTTGATGCCCAGCAGCAGCATGGTCAGGTTGGGCCTGCCTGTGCCGGGTTCCAGGATCTTCTGGATGTCCGCCTGAAGCTTGTCCTGGTTAGGCAGTCCGGTCAAAGAATCATGCAGCGCCCGATGGCGCAGTTTTTCCACGTTGCGCGCATTGGCCAAGGCAACGGCGAAGGTGGTTGAAGCGAGGGAAAACGCAGACAACTCATCATCCCCGATGATGTCGTCGTCGCGGATCGCGACGATCAAGCCGCCAATCAGCTGGGTGTCGTGCATCAGGGGGATGCCAATCGAGCAGTTGACTCCCAGTGCCAGGGTTTTGCCGCCCTGGTTGAGACGTTGCAGATCGCTCGTCCGGATCGCAACAATACGCTTTTCGTTCAGCGCAATGCCCATGACGCTGGTGGACAGTGGCATGCGGCGCAAGGCGTCCACATAGTCGGCCGGGGCGCCGGGCGCGTGGTGGGCAATCATCTGGAGGAACGCGGGGTCGGGGTCCGGTTGGTAGAAGGCGGCCCAGATTCTCGGAAACAGCTGAACCAGTTTCTTCAAAGCCAGTTCAGCCAATTCCCTTTCGGTATGGTTTTGTCCCAACTCGGGTGCCAGGCTCAGCAACAGGCTCTGCAGCTGGTCGCGCCGGCGTAATTCAGACAGCACAATCAATTGCCCCGTCAGGTCCGCCAGGCCGACGGCCATCTCGATCTGCGCTTCGGTCCATGCCCGGGGGCCATCCCGCTGTTCGCAGCACAGAACCCCGGCGACTTTGCCCGCACGTCGTATGGTCGCATCCAGCATCGCGCGCAGCTTGTTGGGCTTGAGGGGGTCGACCAGTTCCACCGTGCGTGGATCTGTCAGCGCATCATCGGCTGCCAGCACCCGTTCGGAATTGAGTGTCGCGAAGTAGGTCGGGTAATCACTTGCACTCAGTGAGCCGCTGACGGCGGCTTTGCCGCTCAGGCGCTCGTGCCGGGCCACGCACACCAATTGCTCGCCTTGCCCCGTGAATTGCCAGATCGATACGGCATCTGCGTCGATGTTCTGGCTGGCCGTGTCGAGTACGCGAGCCATGGCCTGGCTCAGATGGGTCGCCCACAAACTCTCGCTCTTGCCCAGTGTCAACAAGATTTTTCGGACTTCTTCCATGCTGGGTTCCTCGTGGCCTGGAATGATTGCGGACTTGGACTCGGTCATTTCAACATCCTTTGGCTCGAAGCTTATCCCTGCAATTGCGGCAGGGTTTTGGACCTGACCAGCTGGTTGCTGGTGTTGCGCAGGCGCTGGGCCAGCATCTGGGTGAGTTTGACCAGCAGCTTGGCGCCCACCGCCGGATGGTCTTCAATGAGGCGCGCGATGGTGCTACGGGTCAATACGCCGGCGTCCACGGTTTCAATGGCGCGGCAGGACGCATAACGCGGTGCGGCGTCGAACATCGACATCTCTCCCACTGCGGCGCCCTGCTTGATGACGGCAAGACGCGAGGCCTCGCCAGGCCCTGTTTTCTTGGTGACGTCCACCGTGCCGTCGAGCAACAGCAGCATCCAGTCGCCCATGTCGCCTTCGCTGATCAGTACTTGTCCGGCCTGCGCGCGTACCTTGGGCATCAGGGCGCCCAGGGCGTCCATCTCGCGGGGCGTGAGGTCTTCCAGCAAGGCCATGCCGTGCCGCCAGCCGGGGGTGTAGAGCGAAAGACCCATGCAGGTGCCCAGCAGCTCCAGCCCGGCGCTTTGCAGTTGCTGCTCAATGGGGGGTGTCGGGTTCACGGTGCCTTGCCCGGTGGGGTGCTTTGCAGCAGCCATTGCTCCAGCTCCTGCACCGCTGCGTCGGCCGCCGCCGTCATGGCGCGCACACCGCCTGGTGCATCGGCACTGGGGGCTGGCCGCTGCACGATCACGCTGCGTTGTGCGACCAGCGTGTCGCCGGTGGGGCCGGGCTGGACGAGCGTGGCACGCAGGCGCAGCAGCCCGGCGCTTTTGTCGGGTGACTCGAACAACTGGCTGAATTCTTCGAGTTCGATGCGCAGGGCCAAGGGGGCGAGACCTCCTGCCATGCCACTTTCACCGATGTTGAGCAGTGCGCGATGCTGGCCCAGACGTTCGCGCAGGCGCTGGCGTACCAGCTGCGCTGGCGTCATGCTCCAGCGCGCAAGCGCATAGGGCCTGAGCTGCTGGGCGTCCGCGTAGGCCAGGCGGTACAGGACCGCGTTGCTGTCCAGCGCGGGATGGGCCTCGATTTCTGCCAGTGCCAGCGGGGCCAGGGGTGCCGTCCGCTTGGTGGGGGCCACGCTCAGGGCGCCAGGGCCAAAGTCGTAGACCGCAGGGCGCACGGGCTTGTCGGGCAGGGCGCATCCGCCAAGCGTGAGAAATGCAAGAAGAATGAGACCGCTGGCCCCCGTGGAAATTGCACGTTTAGCTATTGAATTGATAGCGTTTTTCATGGTTTGCCTGGGGTTGCAGAAAACCCGGGTTCGCCGGGGCCGGGCGACAGAGGCCCGTTACCAAAAATCAGGGACTGGGGGTTGTCATTGACCGAGTCCACGGCGCGGCTGACCTGGCGCAGGGTGCGCGAGGCGTCGTCCACCGCGCGGTTCAATCGGGGCAGGGTGGCTGCATTGAGGGTCTGGCCGGTGGTGGCCAGCGTATCCAGCGTGCCGCCTTTTTCATCCATCCGTTCCGTCACTGTGCGAAAGGCGCGCGCCGAGGCACGTGCTTCATCGGCACTGTCACCCACGCGGTCAGAGGTGGCCTGCATGGTCTTGAGTGTGGCATTGGCCTCCTGCACCAGCTGGGGGATGTCCACCCGCTCGGGTCCGAATTGCGCCCCCAGCACCTTGTCGGCATGGGTGGAGAGCTGGTGGATGCTGGCCGCAGCCTGGCCCAGGTTGCCCACGGCGCCCATCAGGTTTTTCTGGTTCTCGGGTGTGAGCAGCAGGTTGACGCGGCGGCTGGTTTCCTCCAGCTGCGCCAAGATGCTGGCGCCCTGGTCTGTGAGCTGGGAAAACAGACTGGTTTTCATGGGGATGCGCGCGGGTGGCTCGGTGCCGGTGGCAAGGGCTGCCTTGGACTCACCCGTGTCGTCCAGCTGGACAAAGGCCAACCCGGTCACGCCCTGAAAGCCCAGTGTGGCAAAAGTGGACTGTGTCACCGGGGCTTTGTCATCAATGGCGATGCGGATCAGCACATTGCCGGCGATCAGGGGGTCGAACCCGATGGCCGAAACTTTGCCCACGTTGACCCCCTTGAAGCGCACCGAAGCCTGCGGCTGCAGACCGGTGACGGCCTCGCGGCTGGACAGCTCGTACACCCGGTGCTCGCTGGTGTCGCGCGTCAGCCAGGAGGCCAGCGCCACCAGGAGGGCCGCGACCACCAGCACAAAGGCGCCGGCAGCCAGGGCGTGGGATTTGTTTTCCATAAGTTCTCTTTCTACACTGCGAAGGGGTATTCGCGCAACAACTCCATGGCCCGCTGCCCCCGTTCTCCCAGAAAGAAGTCATGAATGAAGGGGTGCGGGTAGGCAATCACCTCTTTGGGCGCCCCACTCACGATGATGTGCTTGTCGGCCACCACGGCAATGCGCGTGCTGAGTTCGAACAGGGTATCCAGGTCGTGCGTCACCATCACCACGGTCAGGCCGAGTTCGCGGTGCAGGGATCGCAAGAGCGCGCAAAAGGCATCGGCGCTGTCGGGGTCCAGCCCGGCGGTGGGCTCGTCGAGCAGCAGCAGCGGTGGATCCATGATCAGGGCCCGCGCCAGGGCGACGCGCTTGACCATGCCGCCCGATAGGTCCGCCGGCATCTTGTGTGCCTGTGAGGGGTCCAGTCCGACCATCTGCAGCTTCACCATGGCGGCGTCGCGAATCAGCGCGCGAGGCAATTGATTGAGTTCGCGCAGCGGGAAGGCAATGTTTTCCAGCACCGTGAACGCAGAAAACAGGGCGCCGTGCTGGAACAGCATGCCCACGCGGCTGGCCGCCCCCTCGTTGCCCAGCTCTGAAGCCGGCTTGCCCAGCACGGTAACGCGCCCGCGGGCAGGTTTCTCCAGCCCCAGAATCTGGCGCAGCAAAACGGTCTTGCCACTGCCGGATCCGCCCACGATGGACAGCAACTCGCCCGCCGCAATGCTGAGATCCAGGTCCTGGTGAACCACCGCCGCCTGCCCTGCGCTGCGAAACACCGACCAGAGCTTGTCGATCTGCACTACGGGCTCAACGGGTGCGCTCATATGCCAATGTCCTTGAACACGACGGCAAACAGGGCGTCCACCAGAATCACCATGGTGATGGAGCTCACCACCGAGGCCGTGGTGCCTTGCCCCAGGCTCTCGGTGTTGGGTTTGACGCGCAAGCCGTAGTGGCAACCAATCAGCGCAATCAGCAGGCCGAACACAACAGATTTCCCCATTGCGAGGAACAGGTTGGACACTTGCACGGCGCGCGGCAGGGCGCTGAAAAAGTAGGCAGGGGTTACGCCCATCACCAGGTCCGAGGCCAGCATGCCGCCCAGCAGTGCGGCCAGCGTCGTCCAGACGGTCAGCAAGGGCATGGCCAATGCCATGGCCATGGCACGCGGCATCACCAGCCGGTAGCCCTGGGGGATACCCATCACACGCATGGCATCGAGTTCTTCGGTCACGCGCATCACGCCGATCTGTGCGGTGATGGCCGAGCCCGAGCGCCCTGCAATCAGGATCGCGGCCAGCACGGGGCCCAATTCGCGGATCAGCGAAATGCCCAGGATGTTGACGATGAAAGCATCGGCACCAAACTGGCGCAACTGCTGGGACATCAGGTAGGCCAGCACCACGCCAATCAGAAAGCCGACCAGCGCGGTAATGGGCAATGCCGTGGCGCCGATGTGATACAGGTGGCCCGAGACATCACGCCAGGGGCCTTTGCCCGGTGCGCGTGCCAGCCGGACGAAGTCAATCAGCAGCTGGCCCACCAGGCGCAATAGATCCCGGGCATGGTCAATGAGGAACCACAGTTTGCTGCCCAGCAACAAAAACGCCTGCCAGGCCGAGGTCTTGCGAGCCGGGGGCGGCGGCACGGTGTAGTGGGCTACTCGCGTCAGCATGGCGCGCTGGGCATCAAGCACCAGCAGCTTGTCGGGCCAACGGTGGCCCCAGGCGTTCCACAGCACTTGTGCGCCGGTGTGGTCGAGCTTTTGCAGCCCCTGCAAATCCCATGTCCAGCGGCTTATCTCGGGTGTGTCAAAGGCGTTGAGATCGGATTCAATGCCGGACCACACCGTGGGCTCGGCCAGTCGCGCCGCGGTCCAACATCCCGACAGCACCACGGCCGGATGGTCCGGCGTGGCCTGGCGGGTGATGCGAGGGATGGTGTCCTCCATGGCGGGCGCTGACTCAAAAGGGTAGGGCCTTCCATCGTAACGCCAAAGCCCGCAGCGATCTCCGACAGTGGCACAGGCACCCCGGCCCTTGCGGCAAAATGGCCCCAACAGGAGACATCATGAGTAATTCCGCCTTTGCATCCAACCCCGAGCTGAGTGTTGAACAACGTGGCCCGGTGCTGTGGCTCACCATCACCCGCGAAGAGCGTCGCAACGCCATGAGCCATGGTGTGTTGGCGGCCATGACGCAGGCCATTTCAGCAGCGCAATCCCGGCGCGATATCCGCGCCATCGTGATCACCGGCGCGGGCGTGAAGGCGTTTTGTGCCGGCGCTGACTTGCAGAGTGCCAATGCTTTCACCACCGACTATTCCGAGCCGCATGGGCACCTGGCGCAGTTGCTGCGTGTGGCGCGCGCCAGCTACGTACCGCTGATTGCCCGCGTGAACGGCGCCTGCATGGCCGGTGGCATGGGGTTGATGTCCATGTGCGACATGGCCGTGGCTGCGCGGCATGCTGTGTTTGGCCTGCCCGAAGTCAAGGTCGGCGTGTTCCCGGCCCAGGTGCTGAGTGTGTTGCAGCATTTGATCCCGCGGCGCGTACTCAGCGAGATGTGCCTGACCGGCGAGCCCATCACTTCGGCGCAGGCCCTGGAGGTGGGGTTGGTGAACTATGTGGACGACGATGTGGATGCCAAGCTGCAGTGGCTGCTGGAGCGCCTGCTCGACAAGTCGCCTGCAGCCATCCGGCGCGGGCTCTACACCATGAAGAAAGTGGAAGCCATGGCGTTTGAGGAGTCAATGTCTTTCACCGAAAGCCAGATTGCGTTGTTCACCCTGACCGATGACGCCAAAGAAGGACAGAAAGCGTTTCAGGAAAAGCGCAAGCCCAACTGGGCCGGGCAATAAGGCCGGTTTCAGGGGGCGCCTTAGCGCCACACCTTGTTCAGCGCTGTCCAGGCGCTGATCACCACCGGATCGGCCATGCGGGTTTTCAGGCAGAGGAAGCTCAGCCGGCAGTCCAGGCTGACCTTGTCGGCAATCACCAAACCCCTGGCTTGCGCCTCGGCAATGGCAATGGCGTCCCGCACCAGGCTCAGCCCCACACCGGATCGGACCAGATCAAGCATGGAGGCCTCCTGGTCCACCAGGGCCACCCGGCGTGGCTTTACGCCCAGTGGGTCGAATACGCTGGCCAGCATGCGGTGATGGGCCGAGGCCGCGGGCGTTGACAGCCAGGGCAATGCTGCCAGCGCCTTCCAGTCGCGCCCCAGCACCTGCTCGCCCCAGCCTGCAGGTGCCAGCACCCGGTAGGTGATGTGGGACAGTATCTTGATTTCAAAGGCCTGCGCATCATCCAGCGGTCCGAGGTGAAAACCGATGTCGAGTCCGCCATGGGCCACCTGCGCAAGGACCTCGCCGCTCATGCCCTGGCGCAACTCGGTTTCAATCTGCGGGGCGGTCTCCACCAACTCTTTCAGAAAAGCACCGAGGCGGGTGAATTCAGGGTCGAGGATGGTGCCGATGCGCAGGCGCCCGCGTACGGTGCTGTGCAGCCGGTGAGCGGCCTGGCTGAAGTCTGCCAGGGACTGCAGGGCCTTCTCGGCTTGGGGCAACAGGGCCAGCCCGTCGCGGGTCAGCGTCAGGCCATGCGGTGCGCGCGTGAACAAGATCAGGCCGGTACTTTCCGCCAGGCTCTTGAGTTGCAGGCTCACGGCCGGCTGGCTCAGGTGAAGGCGCAGCGCTGCACGCGAAACATTGCCTTCCCGCGCCACCGCCACAAAGGCGCGCAGGATGTGAGGATCGGCGATGTCAGTCATATGTAAATAATTTATATCATCATTTTGTCGAATTCATTGGCAATTTCAATGGCCTTTGGCGAAACTTGCGTTTTTTGAAGGCGGTTGGTTATGAAAAATATAAATATCAAATTCTGGTCTGACGCTGCCTGTCGGCCTGCTGCGCCTGCGGCCAAGTAAGCTCTCGCCATGAGCACTACTTTCGACTACATCATCATCGGTGCCGGCACCGCGGGCTGCCTGCTGGCCAACCGGCTTTCGGCGGACGCCAGCAAACGGGTCTTGCTGATCGAGGCCGGGCGCAAGGACGACTACCACTGGATTCACATCCCGGTGGGCTACCTGTATTGCATTGGCAACCCGCGAACCGACTGGCTCTACAACACAGAGCCTGATGCCGGCCTCAATGGCCGTTCATTGCGTTACCCGCGCGGCAAGACATTGGGTGGGTGCAGCAGCATCAACGGCATGATCTACATGCGCGGCCAGTCACGCGATTACGACCAGTGGGCGCAGCTTACTGGCGACGATGCCTGGACCTGGGACCACTCGCTGCCGTATTTCATGCTGCACGAAGACCATCACAAGGGTGCCAATGCCCTGCACGGCGCACGCGGTGTGGCTCCGGAATTGATGCGCGATGGGGAGACCCTGTATCGCAAGGTGCTGCGCCATCGCAACGCGGGTGGCGAATGGCGGGTGGAAAAGCAGCGCTTGCGCTGGGACGTGCTGGACGCCTTCTCACAGGCTGCGCAGCAGGCAGGCATTCCCGCCAGCGAGGACTTCAACCGGGGCAACAACGAGGGTGTGGGTTATTTCGAAGTGAATCAGCGCGAGGGCTGGCGCTGGAACACAGCCAAGGCCTTCTTGCGCCCCGTCTGTTACGCACGGCCCAATTTCGAGATGTGGACCTCGGCCCAGGTGGCCCGCCTGGCGTTTGAAACACAGCCCGATGGCAGCCAGCGTTGCACCGGTGTGCAGGTGTGCGCCAATGGGGAAATGATCACGGCCACCGCCAGGGGGGAAGTCATCCTCAGTGCCGGCAGCATTGGGTCCCCCCAGATTCTGCAACTCTCCGGCATTGGTCCTGCCGCACTGCTGCAGCAGCACGGTATTGCGGTGGTGCATGACGCGCCTGGGGTGGGTGCCAATTTGCAGGACCACCTTCAAATCCGGTCCGTGTTCAAGGTCGATGGTGTCAAGACGCTCAACACGCAGGCCAATTCGCTGTGGGGCAAAGCCATGATCGGGCTGGAGTACGCCTTCAAGCGCAGCGGCCCCATGAGTATGGCGCCGTCGCAGCTGGGGGCTTTCACCCGCAGCGATCCCGCGCAGCCGCACCCCAACATCGAGTACCACGTGCAGCCCTTGAGCCTGGACGCGTTTGGCGAACCGCTGCACAGCTTCAATGCGTTCACCGCCAGTGTGTGCAACCTCAACCCCACCAGCCGCGGCACGGTGCAGATCAAGAGCGACAAGTTTGAGGATGCCCCGGCCATCGCGCCCAATTACCTGAGCACCGAGGCCGACCGCAAGGTGGCGGCGGATTCGCTGCGCGTGACACGCAAGATCGTGGCCCAACCGGCGCTGGCCAAGTACCAGCCCCAGGAGTGGAAGCCCGGCGTCCAGTACCAGTCCGACGCAGATCTGGCCAAACTGGCGGGCGACATTGCCACCACTATTTTTCACCCGGTGGGCACCACCAAGATGGGGGCGGCGGACGATCCCATGGCGGTCGTGGATTCGCGCCTGCGGGTTCGCGGCCAGGGCGGCCTGATTGCCGGCTTGCGGGTGGTCGATGCCGGTGTGATGCCCCTGATTACCAGTGGCAACACCAATTCGCCCACGCTGATGATTGCGGAAAAGGCAGCGCAGTGGATTGTGGAAGACGCCATTGCGCGCATGAAAGGGTAAATCCTGAAAGGGTTAGCCCCGATGTGGCGGCGTGCGTTGCCGTGTAAAGTTCTGCCAATCGTCAACGGGCCACAGGCTCGCTGAAGGTGAGAGGCCCTGGAGACAAGCCCGCAGGGGCAAAATCAAATGGATGCAGCCACAAGCAGTTGCATCCCGAAAAAGGCACCGGAAACCCCGGTGCCTTTTTTTGTTTCAAAAATGCCACCGCGCCCTCGTAGTTGTTGTGTTTTTAGCTATCAATTGAGTAGCATTCGAGCCATGAGTCCGGGTGAGACAATCAAAGCATGGAATTGTTCATTGTCTCGCTGGCCTCGCTCCTGGCCGGTTTTGTGGATTCGATCGTGGGGGGCGGCGGCCTGATTCTGGTGCCTGCCTTGTTCGCGACTTTCCCCGCCGCTCACCCTGCCACCCTGTTTGGCACCAACAAAGGCGCATCGGTCTGGGGCACGGGGTTTGCCACCTGGCAATTCAGCCGCCGCGTGGAGATGCGCTGGTCTGCCTTGCTGCCCGCAGCGGGCGCCGGATTTGTGTTCGCGTTCGGCGGGGCCTGGCTGGTCACACTGGTCTCGCCCGACTATTTGCGCAAAGCCCTGCCACTGGTCCTGCTGGCCGTGCTCTTGTACACCTTGTCGCGCAAAGACCTGGGCCGCAGCCACGCGCCGCAATTTTCAGGCACGAAGGAGGCCAGCATTGCGGCGGCTATCGGGGCGGTGATTGGTTTTTACGATGGTTTCTTTGGGCCGGGGACCGGCAGTTTTCTGGTTTTTCTGTTTGTCCGCCTGCTGGGTTATGACTTTCTCAGCGCCTCTGCATCGGCCAAGCTGGTCAACACTGGCACCAATGTGGCCGCGCTGATGCTCTTTGTGGCCAAGGGTCATATCTGGTGGCACTTTGTGCTGGCCATGGCACTGGCCAATGTGCTGGGCAGCCTGCTGGGCACCCGCATGGCGCTCAAGCATGGAACAGGTTTTGTGCGCGCCGTCTTTATCGTGGTGGTATCCGCGCTGATTCTGAAGACCGGCTACGACGCTTTTTTGCGCTGAATGCCGGCGGCGTGACACCTGTGCTGCGCTAGCGGGTGCCGGCTGCGGCGCTGGCGGCTTTTTCCGGGGAACTGGCGCCCAAAACGGCGGCACGCGGTGGCCATGGCATGTCGGCGAGGGTGCGCGGCTTGCCGATAGGTGCTGGTGCCTGGGCTTTTTGCACGGCGGTAATGTCTTCTGCGCTGGGATATTGGTTGAGCAGCCAGAAGTCAAAAACACGGCGCGCAATAGGGGCTGAGTTTTGAGCGCCAAACCCGGCGTTTTCCACAATCATGGCCAGTGCGATTTTGGGTTCTTCCGCAGGTGCAAAAGCCATGAACAGGGCATGGTCGCGAAAGCGCTCTTCCATCTTGGAGGCGACATATTTTTCGCCCTGCTTGATTTGCACCACCTGGGCAGTGCCGGTTTTCCCGGCACTGGTATAGCCTGCACCCCGAAAGGCGGCAGCGCCCGTGCCCTCGATGTTCACGCCCACCAGCGCGTTCTTGATGATGGCGATGTTCTCGGCTTTGGCAATCACTTCCCCCACCGATTCCCTCGTGGTGGTGGTGGGGGCATGCGTCATGATATCCACCACTTCCCGTACCAGGTGGGGCTTCATCTTGACACCATTGTTGGCCAGCGTGGCGGTGGCTGAGGCCAGTTGCAGCATGGTGAAGTTGTTGTAACCCTGACCGATGCCCAACGAGATGGTTTCGCCCGCATACCATTTTTGCTGATCGGCGCGCTTGTAGGCCTTGCGCTTCCAGGCGGTGGATGGCAGCAGCCCGCGCACCTCACCGAAGATGTCGATGCCAGTCAGCTCCCCAAATCCAAAGCGCTGCAAATTGTCATGAATGAGGTCCACACCCATGTCGTTGGCCAGAACGTAGTAATAGGTGTCGCAGGACTGAACGATGGAGCGGTACATGTCGACCGTGCCGTGGCCGCCCTCCTTGTCATCACGGAACCGGTGGCCGCCGAGCATGAAAAATCCGGGATCGGAAATGGACTGCTCGGGTGTGCGAAAGCCGGTTTCCAGTGCGGCCAATGCCATGAAGGGCTTGTAGGTGGAGCCTGGCGGGTAAGTACCGCGTAGCGCCCGGTTCAGCAACGGTTTGTCCGGTGATTCGTTGAGTGCCTGCCAGCTTTCGCTGTCGATGCCTTCCACGAACAAGTTGGGATCGAAGGTGGGCTTGCTGACAAAGGCCAGTACCTCGCCAGTCTTGGGGTCCAGTGCCACCAGCGCGCCGCGTCGCTCGCCAAATAGCTCTTCCACCATATGCTGCAGTTTGATGTCAATGGACAGCTTGACGGTATGGCCAGGCGTCGAGGGGCTGCTGGCCAGTCGGCGTGTGGCGCGTCCTCCGGCCGAGGTCTCCATCGAGTCGACGCCCGTGGTGCCGTGCAGCTGGGCCTCGAAACTCTGCTCAACGCCCAGTTTGCCAATGTATTCAGTGCCGCGGTAGTTGGCTTGGTCCTCCGAGTCGTCGAGCTTTTCTTTTTCCGACTCATTGATGCGCCCGATATAGCCAATGACGTGGCTGGCCAGTTCGCCAAAGGGGTAGTTTCGAAACAAGCGGGCTTTGATCTCGACGCCGGGGAAGCGAAAGCGCTGCGCCGCAAACCGGGCCACTTCTTGATCACTGAGGCGGGTGCGCAAAGGCAGCGACTCGAAACTTTTGGACTCGTCCAGCAGCTTCTTGAAACGGCGCCGGTCGCGTGTCGAAATGTCCAGCACCTGGGTCAGGTCTTCTATGGTCTGCTCCAGGTTGGCCACCTTGGAGGGCGTGACTTCCAGCGTATAGGCCGAGTAGTTGGTGGCCAGCACAATGCCGTTGCGATCAAGAATGAGGCCCCGGTTGGGCACCACCGGCACAATGGCGGTACGGTTGTTCTCGGCCTGCTCCAGCAAATCGGCATGCCGCACAACCTGCAGGTACACCAGTCGCGAGGCCAGCAGCGCAAACCCGATAACGACGGCCAGACTGGCCGCAATCACCCGCGTGCGAAAGCGCGACAGGTCGGCCTCAACATTGCGCAGTTCCGTCATGTAGCTATTGTCTTAAAGCGGTCTGTGCGCATCGGGGTTGGGAGCCCTTCGCTGCGGCAGCAGCAAAATGACGCTCACGACAGGCCACAACAGTGATTCAAGCACAGGGGCCAGCAACATCAGGAGGCCGGGAAAAGTACTGCCCGCCATCAGTCGAACGGTTAGTTCGATAGCATGTGCCGCGACGAACAAGGGCAGAACCTGCAAAGCCTGTGACGGCACAGTGAACCACAACAGGCGGCGATGAATGGCGATGGCAAAAAAGCTCAGAACCGTATAGGCCAGCGCATGCTGCCCCAACATCGCGCCTTGATGCACATCGGTGAGAAGACCGAACAGAAAGGCGACGCCAATGCCAACACGCCGCGGCTGATGAATACTCCAGAAGACCAAGGCCAGCGCCAGAATGTCCGGTGTCCAGGCGGCACGTCCCCACAAGCCCATGTTCTGCAACATGTTGAAGCCCATCGCCACCATCAGGGTGCCCCAGATGAACAAGGGATTGGCAGGCAATAGCAACTGCTGCCCGGGACGCATGATCATTTGCGAGCCCCTTTTTTAACCGGTCCTGCTGGCGTTTCGGCGGCGGGACGCGGTGCAATCTGAGCCGCAACGGGCTTGAGCACCATCACATGCCCAACGCCCGAGACCAATGCCAGCGGGGAACAGCTGATCCGGGCAAAGGCCGTGTCGACCCGGCGCTCAATTTTTTCGACCCGTGCCACAGGCAGGCCGGGTGGGTAAACGCCGTCCACGCCACTGGTGGTCAGCAGGTCACCGGCCTGGACGTCGGCGTTGGCCGCCATGAACCGCAGCTCCAGCGCACCCGAGCGTGATGTGGGGTCGCCGAAGGCCAGGCCCCGGGCTCCGGTGCGTGTGTTGAGTACCGGAATGGCCTGGTCGCGGTCGGTCACCAGCGTCACTTCGCTGACCATGGGGTAGACACGCGTCACCTGGCCCAGTACGCCGATTTCATCCATGACCGACGAGCCAGCGCCGACGCCATCGAGCAAACCCTTGTCGATGATGACCTTGTGTGTATAGGGGTCGGCGGCGTCGTAGAGCACCTGTGCCGCCAGTGACGGCATGGCCACTCTTTCTCTCAGTTGCAGAAGCCCGCGCAGGCGCGAGTTCTCAAGCATGAGTTGTTCAACCTGATTGGCGCGCTGGGATTGTGTGGCCAGTTTGCGGTGAGCTGCAGCCTCGCTGGCCTGGGCCGCGCTCAGGGATTCAAAATACTGGCCACCTCCGCGAATCCACTGCACCGGGCGCATGGCCAGCCACTGTACCGGGTAGAGGACAGCGGCCAGACCCACGCGCAGCGGCTGTGCGACATGAAAGCGCGCGTCGGCAACCATTAAAAACAGTGCCAGAACACTGAAGAAAATCAGTTTTGACAGGGCCGAGGGACCCTGTCTGAAGAAGGGGGGCGGTGTGCCGTCCAGCGTACCCAGTGGCATCGCTGTACCTGAGGTTTATTCGCTGGTGAAAATGGAGCCCAGGCGCTCCATCTGCTCCAGCGCAATGCCGCAACCCCGAACCACACAGGTCAGGGGATCTTCGGCCACCAGCACGGGCAAGCCCGTTTCTTCGGCCAGCAGACGGTCCAGATCACGCAGCAGTGCACCACCGCCGGTGAGCATCATGCCGCGGTCGGCAATATCGGCGCCCAACTCGGGGGGGGTTTGCTCCAGCGCATTCTTGACCGCTGACACAATGTTGTTGAGCGGGTCGGTCAGGGCTTCCAGAATCTCGTTGCTGGAGATGGTGAAACTGCGCGGTACGCCTTCGGACAGGTTGCGGCCGCGGACTTCCATTTCACGCACCTCGCTGCCGGGGAAGGCAGAACCAATCTTCTTCTTGATCGACTCCGCGGTGGGCTCGCCAATCAGCATGCCGTAGTTGCGGCGAATGTAGTTGATGATCGCTTCGTCGAACTTGTCGCCGCCCACCCGCACGCTGCCCTTGTAGACCATGCCGCCGAGCGAGATCACGCCGACCTCGGTGGTACCGCCGCCGATGTCCACCACCATGGAACCACTGGCTTCGCTGACGGGCAGGCCGGCACCGATGGCCGCTGCCATGGGTTCTTCGATCAGGTACACGTCACGTGCGCCCGCACCCAGTGCCGACTCGCGAATGGCGCGCCGTTCCACCTGGGTGGAGCCACAGGGCACGCAAATGATGATGCGCGGGCTGGGCCGGAAGATGCTGCGCGGGTGCACCATCTTGATGAACTGCTTGAGCATCTGCTCAGTGACGGTGAAGTCGGCAATCACGCCGTCCTTCATGGGGCGAATGGCTTCGATGTTGCCGGGAACCTTGCCCAGCATGGCCTTGGCTTCCTTGCCTACCGCCTGAATCGTTTTCTTGCCTTGAGGTCCACCTTCGTGACGGATGGCAACCACCGAGGGCTCATCCAGCACAATGCCCTGACCACGCACAAAAATCAGGGTGTTGGCGGTGCCAAGGTCGATCGCCAGGTCAGTGGAGAAGTACTGACGGAATGCTCCAAACATTAATATTCCTCTCGGGCACAGCGTGCACTTCGGCCCGCCGTCACCATGTTGACTGGTTCAAAATCGTATTTTTCTGGCATAAACCTGCTGGGTCGCAGACAGGCGGCCAAAGGCGGGATAATACCCTATCCCCTGTGAAACCTATAACCGGTGATGCCTCTTTAGAGGTGTTTTACAACCCGTTTCCAATGAAGATACGCCATGTCCCTGACTTCTGCTGACATCGCCCGCATTGCCAATCTTGCCCGACTGGAGCTAAAGCCAGCGGAAAGTGAGCGCATGCTGACACAAATCAATGGTTTTTTTGACATTGTTGAAAAAATTCGCGCGGTCGACACCACCGGTATTGAGCCCCTGTCCCATCCCGTCGCCGCTGTTCAGGACATTGCCCTGCGCCTGCGCGAGGACCGGGTGAGCGAGACCAATAACCGCGAGGCCAACCAGCGCAGCGCCCCGGCTGTCGAAAACGGGCTGTTCCTCGTTCCCAAAGTGATCGAGTAACGCGCCAGCCAACCCTTCACAGCGAAATACCTGTCCAAAGCATGACGCACGATAACTCCGCATTACACGACCTCACCGTGGCCCAATTGGCTACTCAGCTGCGCGAGCGCAAAGTCTCCGCCGTCGAAACCGCCCAGCATTTTTTGGCCCGAGCCCGGACCCATGCATCCCTGGGGGCGTTTCTCGACACCAACGAAGACGTAACGCTGGCCCAGGCACGCGCCGCCGACGCGGCGCTGGCCGCCGGCACCGCCAGTGCAGCGCAGGCCTTGCTGGGCGTGCCGCTGGCGCACAAGGATATTTTTGTCACGCAGGATTTTGTGACCACGGCAGGCTCCAAAATGCTGGCCAATTACCGTTCGCCTTTTGATGCCACGGTGGTTGCCAAGCTGGCGCAGCAAGGCGTGGTGACCCTGGGCAAGCTCAATTGCGATGAATTTGCGATGGGCTCGGCCAATGAAAACTCCGCCTTTGGCAAAGTCGCAAACCCATGGGATGCGACCCGTACGCCGGGTGGCTCCTCCGGCGGTAGTGCTGCTGCGGTGGCGGCGCGCCTGGTTCCAGCCGCCACCGGCACCGACACGGGTGGTTCGATTCGCCAACCCGCCTCTTTTTGCGGTATCACCGGCATCAAGCCCACCTATGGCCGGGCGTCGCGTTATGGCATGGTGGCTTTTGCGTCCAGTCTGGACCAGGCCGGGCCGATGGCACGTACCGCTGAAGACTGCGCCTTGCTGCTGTCGGCCATGTGTGGCCCGGACCCCGACCGGGACTCCACCTCGCTTGATGTGCCTGAAGAAAACTTCAGTCGTTCGCTCACCGACAGCGTGCACGGCCTGCGTATTGGCGTGCCTGCGGAATTCTTTGGTGAAGGTCTGGCTCCAGACGTGCGCGCAGCCGTGGAGGCGGCCCTGACGCAGTATGAAAAACTGGGCGCCAGGCTGGTGCCGATTTCGCTGCCCCGCACCGAGCTGTCCATTCCGGTTTACTACATCATTGCCCCGGCCGAAGCGTCCAGCAACCTGAGCCGATTTGACGGTGTGAAATTTGGCCACCGCGCGGAAAAATACACCGATCTGATCGACATGTACAAAAAGACCCGCGCCGAAGGTTTTGGTGACGAGGTCAAGCGTCGCATCATGATCGGTGCGTACGTTTTGTCACATGGTTACTACGACGCCTACTACCTGCAGGCCCAGAAAATCCGGCGCATGATTGCAGACGACTTCCAGCAAGCCTTCAAACAGTGCGACGTGATTGCCGGGCCGGTGGCGCCCACCGTGGCCTGGAAGCTGGGTGACAAAAGCGAAGACCCGGTGGCCAGCTACCTGGCTGATATTTTCACGCTGCCGGGCTCATTGGCCGGCTTGCCGGGCATGAGCATTCCGGTTGGTTTCGGTGCGGGTGAGATGCCTGTTGGCATGCAGCTGATCGGGAATTACATGCAGGAGGCCAAGCTGCTCAATGTGGCGCACCGCTTCCAGCAAGCCACAGAGTGGCACAGTGCCAAGCCCAGGGGATTTTGAGTATGAACGTGTCCGTTGAAAAAGAACCGTCGTCGCCGTCAGCGGCGAAGAAGCCACCGTTGGTGATGGGGTACGAGGTTGTCATTGGGTTCGAGACCCATGCGCAGTTGTCGACCCAGTCCAAAATTTTCAGCCGTGCAGCGACCGCTTTTGGCGCCGAGCCCAACACGCAAGCCTGTGCGGTGGACCTGGCCCTGCCGGGCACCCTGCCGGTGATGAACAGGGGCGCCGTTGAGCGCGCGATCCAGTTGGGTCTGGCGATCGGCGCCCACATCGCACCGCGCAGCATTTTTGCGCGCAAGAATTATTTTTACCCCGATCTGCCCAAGGGCTATCAGATCAGCCAGTTTGAAATCCCTGTGGTGCAGGGCGGTGACGTCGAATTTTTTCTGGGCGATGAGAAGAAATCGGTACGTTTGGTGCGCGCCCATCTGGAAGAAGATGCGGGCAAGTCATTGCATGAGGATTTCGTGGGCCAGACCGGCATTGATTTGAACCGCGCCGGCACACCTTTGCTGGAGATCGTGACCGAGCCGGACATGCGCTCCAGCGCCGAGGCGGTGGCCTATGCCAAGGAACTGCACAAGATCGTGACCTGGATTGGCATTTGCGACGGCAACATGCAGGAAGGGAGCTTCCGCTGCGACGCCAATGTGTCGGTGCGCAAGCCTGGTGAGGCTTTGGGGACGCGGCGTGAGATCAAGAACCTCAACAGTTTCAAGTTCATGCAGCAGGCCATCGACTATGAGGTGCGCTGGCAGATCGAGCAGATTGAAGACGGGCATGCCATCCAGCAGGCCACCGTGCTGTTCAATCCCGACACCGGCGAGACACGCGCCATGCGGACCAAGGAAGATGCCGCCGACTACCGCTATTTCCCCGACCCCGATTTGCCGCCGCTGGTGATTGCGGACGAGTGGGTGCAGCGCGTGCGCTCCGAGATGACGGAGTTGCCGCGTGTGATGGCGGCACGTTTTGTGGCCGACTATGGCCTGTCCGAGTACGACGCAACCGCCCTGACGCAAAGCCGTGAGATAGCGGCCTATTTTGAGGCTGCGGTCAAGGCCTGCGGGCAGGCCAAACTGGCAGGCAACTGGATCATGGGCGAGGTGTCCCGCCGTCTGAATGCCGGCGAACTCGGTATCAAGCAGTCCCCGGTTTCGTCTGGACAGCTTGCCAACATCGTGACCCGGATCAGCGACGGCACGATCTCCAACAATGCGGGCAAGCAGGTATTCGATGCCATCTGGAACGGCCAGGGCGACGACGTTGATGCTCTCATTGAATCGCTCGGCCTCAAGCAGATGAATGATTCCGGCGAGCTGGAAAAAATCGTGGATACGGTGCTGGCGGCCAACCCGAAAAACGTCGAGGAATACAAGGCGGGCAACAGCAAGGCGCTCAATGCGCTGGTTGGCCAGATCATGAAGGGCAGCAAGGGCAAGGCGAATCCGCAGCAGGTCAACGATCTGCTCAAGGCGAAGCTGGGCTGACCATGTGCCAGACGGGGTTGTCAGCCCCGTCGAACATCAACGGGTCTTGCCAGTTGCGCCAGGCGCTGCAGAATGCTTGGCCCAGAGCTGCTGCAAGCGCACCAGCTCCTCGTCAAAGCGTGAGTTGACCCGTCGGAGCTCGCCATCCTGGTCCGCAATGAAGCGTCCCTGCACGGCCAGGCTCTGATTCACCTCATCCACCTGGCGGCGTAGTGCGGGGGGCGCTTTGGAGGGGTCTTTCTTGTAGAACTCCATCTCGTCATTCAGCGCACTGCGCTGACGCAACAACTCTTCCACACGGTTGACCGCCGCCTGGCGCACCACCCCGATTTGCACCAGAGCCTCCGCGCGTTCCTTGTCATGCACGATCTTGTTGGGATAGCGGATCAGCAGCGCGCGCTCACGCCGTTTTTCTTCAATCAGGCGAGTCCGGTCTTCGAGTTCGGCCTTGTCCCGGGCCTCCTGTTCGGCGCGTTCCTGGACGGTGAGGGTCGGTCCCACCTTGGTTCTGACGGTGCCGCTGGGGTTCAGGACCTTTTGTTCCCGGTCCGTGCATTCGGGGATGGGGCGGTCCGATGTCAGTTTGCGCCCCCGCGCGTCGACGCAGGTAAAAATGCCCTGAACTTGAGTTTGTTGAGCCTGGATCGAAGACATGCCAGACACGCCCGCCATCAGCAAGATGCCCTTGACAATAACCGTCGACACTTTCCTCAAGGTGTACCCCCAGATGTGATCATGTTTAAGCTTCCTCCACGCCGTATCGTTGCCGATAGGCCAGCACGCGTTGATGGTCCGCCGCCAGTTTACCGGCGTCGCCTGCGCTGTGGTTTTCCAGATACTGCATCAAATCCGTGAGCTTCGCAATCGAGCAAACCTCTAGCCCGAGCTGCTTGCGAACATACTGGACCGCGCTGTGCGCCACATCCACGCCATCTTCAGTCGCCTTTTCCTGGCGGTCCAGTGCAATGACCACGGCATGCGCCGTGGCGCCGGCCGCACGGATGATGGCAATCGATTCGCGTGCGGCGGTGCCGGCGGACATCACGTCGTCCACGATCAGCACGCGCCCCTTCAAGGGGGCGCCCACCAGCGAGCCGCCCTCACCGTGGTCCTTGGCTTCCTTGCGGTTGTAGGCAAAGGGCACATTGCGTCCCAGGCGTGCCAGCTCAATGGCCAGGGCCGCGCCCAGTGGAATGCCTTTGTAGGCCGGGCCAAAGATCATGTCGAATTCGATGCCGCTTTGCACCAGGCGTTGCGCATAAAATTGCGCCAGCCGTCCCAGCTTGGCACCGTCGTCAAACAGGCCCGCATTGAAAAAGTAGGGGCTGATACGGCCTGCCTTGGTTTTGAACTCACCAAAGCGCAGAACGCCACAGTCAAGCACAAACTGCACAAAATCCTGGGCCAATGCGTCCCGTGCTGGTGGGTTGGACCCGGTACCTGTTGCAACACTCTCTGACATGGGGAATTCCTTGTTTAAATTGACCAGCCTCAACCTTAACGGTATCCGTTCGGCCACGACCAAAGGCCTTGAAGCCTGGCTGGCAAAGACCAGGCCTGATTGTATTTGTGTGCAGGAGGTCAAGGCGCAGGCCGACGATGTGAAGGGCCGGTTTGAAGAACTGGCTGATCTGAAGGGTTACTTTCACTTTGCCGAGAAGAAGGGCTACTCGGGCGTGGGCATCTACACCCGGCACGAACCCAGTGAGGTGGTGGTGGGTTACGGCTCGGCCGATTTTGATGCCGAGGGGCGGTACGTGGAACTGCGCTTTGATACGGCCAGCACCAAGCGGTCCATCATCAGCTGCTATTTTCCCAGTGGCTCCTCCGGGGAAGAGCGGCAGCAGGCCAAATTCCGTTTTCTCGACGAGTTGTATCCGCATCTGACGCAACTCAAATCAGAGCGGGAGTTCATTCTCTGTGGCGACGTCAACATCGCGCACCAGGAAATCGACCTGAAGAACTGGAAAGGCAATCGCAAAAATTCGGGCTTCTTGCCCGAAGAGCGCGCCTGGATGACCAAGCTGCTGAATGAAGCCGGCATGGTGGACGTTTACCGACAACTGCAGCCCACGGCCACCGATGAAGCCTACACCTGGTGGAGCAACCGGGGCCAGGCTTATGCCAAGAACGTAGGCTGGCGACTGGACTACCATTTGGCAACGCCGGCTTTGGCTGCCTGTGCGCGGTCCGAGAGTATTTACAAAGATGAGCGTTTCTCGGACCATGCACCCATCACGATTGAATATGCTATTTAATCAATAGCATATTACGTATATTCCATAAGGGCCAGAGGCCTAAAATACCATCAATATGTTGCGCTACCTGACTGTTCCAGTGACCGACTTCCAGCAAAACTGCTCGATTGTCTGGTGCGACGAGACCTTGCAAGCCGCCGTCATCGATCCGGGAGGCAATCTTGACCGCCTGCTCGCCGAGGTCAAGCGACTCGGTCTGACGCTGACGCAGATCTGGCAGACCCATGCCCACATCGATCACGCAGGCGGAACGGCTGAGTTGGCGCGGCAGCTTCATCTACCCATCGTGGGTCCACATCCGGGGGATCAGTTCTGGATTGATGGCTTGCCAGAACAGGGACGGATGTTTGGCCTGCCTCACGCGGACGCGTTTGTGCCCACGCGCTGGTTGTTTGACGGTGACGCAGTGACGGTGGGTAATTGCACCCTGGAGGTACGCCACTGTCCCGGTCACACGCCGGGCCATGTGGTGTTTCACTCGCGCGAAGCCAAACGGGCCTTTGTGGGTGATGTTTTGTTTGCCGGATCGATTGGGCGCACCGATTTCCCGCAGGGCGATCAGGACACGCTGATTGCCAGCATCGTGCAGCGCCTGTGGCCCATGGGCGACGACACGGTGTTCATTCCGGGTCATGGCCCGGAGAGCACGTTTGGGCGCGAACGCAAAACCAACCCCTACGTGGGCGGCACCTGATGCGCCTGCCCACGTGGTGGGCTGTTGAGCGTTATCCTTTTTTCGCCCGCTCGTAAAGCGGCATCACTTTGGGCAAGTTGGCCTCAATCTCGGCGATGCGTGTGCTGCCGGAGGGGTGGGTCGACAGCCATTGTGGTGGTGCCCCCTTGCTGAGGGCGCCCATTTTTTGCCACAGGCTGACGCCGGCCCTGGGGTTGTAGCCGGCACGGGCGGCCAGTTCCATGCCTACCAGGTCAGCTTCGGACTCGTCTTCGCGGCTGAACTCCAGGGTCAGCAGTTGGGCGCCATAGTTGGTCAGGGTCTGTCCAACCTGTCCAAAACCGAAGAACTGGCTCAACAAGTTGGCACCCAGCCCGGTTGCGGCGTTCTTGCCCATGCGCTCGCGGGCATGTTCGCGCAGGGCGTGGGCAATCTCGTGCCCCATGACCATGGCCACCTCGTCATCGGTCAGCTTGAGCTGATCCAGGATGCCGCTGTAAAAGGCAATCTTGCCACCCGGCATGCAAAACGCGTTGACCTGCTTGCCGCCGATCAGATTGATTTCCCAGTGCCAGTCCCGGGCGCGCGGATTCCATGCGATGGCAAAGGGAATGATGTTCTTGGCAATGGCTCGCAGGCGTTGCACTTGGGGATGGTCCTTGGGGGCCAGTGCGTTCTTTGCGGCAGCCTGTTGCAGCATCTGGGTGTATTGCTGCCCAGCAGAGCGCTCCACGCTCTCGGCCGGCACCAGCTTGCTGAAAGCAGAATTGCCGCCCACCTCGACACCTTCGCGCGCCAGGGCCACAGGCGCAATCACCCCGCACAGGGCCAGCAGCAGTGTCAAACGCCGGATCGGATGGCGGCGAAGGGTTTGGTGAGTGTTCATGTTCGATTTGAAAAAGTGCACAAGGCTGCGCGTATTATTCCCGCATGACACCAAGTGCTCCCGATGCCAGCCAAATCAAGCCCTCCTGGGTGACCACCTTCAAGGTCTACCTGGAGCCGCCCACGGTGCGAATGCTGTTGCTGGGCTTTTCTGCCGGTCTCCCTTTGCTTCTGGTGCTGGGCACCTTGAGTTTCTGGCTGCGCGAGGCGGGCATTGACCGTACCACCATTGGTTACCTGAGCTGGGTCGGCCTGGCCTATGCCTTCAAATGGGTTTGGGCACCCCTGGTTGACCGGATGCCGATTCCCTTTCTGACGCGCTGGATGGGACGTCGGCGCAGCTGGCTTCTGGTTTCACAAGTTGCCATTTTGCTGGGTCTGGTGGCGATGTCGTTCAATGACCCCCGGGTGGCCCTGCAGCCGGTTGTCTGGGGTGCTTTGGCGGTGGCCCTGGGGTCAGCCACGCAGGACATTGCCCTGGACGCGTTTCGCATCGAATCGGCCGACCTTGATCGCCAGGCCGCACTGGCAGCGTCGTACCAAACCGGCTACCGCCTGGCCATGATCTGGGCGGGCGCCGGTGTGTTGTGGCTTGCTGCACGCGCCGAAGTGGCGGGTCTTCCCGCCTACCAGTTCGGCGCCTGGCAGGCGGCTTACCTGGTCATGGCGGGCAGCATGTTGCTGGGCATGCTGACCGTGATGTTGTCGCCTGAACCTCTGCGGCGGGAGTTAGCGCCCGCCCGGAATGCGGCCGAATGGCTCCATGGCGCGCTGGTTCAACCGTTTGCCGATTTTTTGCAGCGTTACCGATGGCAAGCCCTGCTGATTCTGGCGCTGATCGGGATCTACCGCATCAGCGATGTTGTCATGGGCATCATGGCCAATCCGTTTTACGTCGACATGGGGTACACCAAGGACGAAGTGGCGGCGGTGACCAAGATTTACGGCGTCATCATGACTTTGGTCGGGGCGTTTGTGGGGGGGGTGCTGTCTATGCGGCTGGGTGTGATGCGGGTGTTAATGCTGGGGGCTGTGCTGGGCGCTGCCAGCAATCTGCTGTTCGCCTGGCTTGGCACCCGGGGCCACGATGTGACGGCCCTGATCTTTGTGATCTCTGCGGACAACCTGTCCAGCGGCATCGCATCGGCGGCATTTATTGCCTATCTCTCTGGCTTGACAAATGTCAACTACTCTGCTACCCAATACGCATTGTTCAGTTCTATGATGTTGCTAGCCCCCAAATTCCTGGCGGGTTATTCGGGTCGCTATGTAGATGCATATGGCTATCAACACTTCTTCGTTGCCACCGCCCTGCTGGGTGTGCCCGTGCTTGTGCTGGTGTGGCTGGCTTCCCGGGTCAGGCGCCAGTGACCTTCGGCCATGCGTTTGACGCGACATTGCCCGCCGTGCCATGTCGCCCAACGTATCCCCTCCGCATGTCAGTGAGTCCTGGTTAGGCGAGACCGACATCTGGCTGCTGGCGCAAGGCCAGCACCTGAGGCCGTGGGAAAAGTTGGGTGCCCATCCCTGCACGCAAGGGACGCAGGCCGGTACCGTGTTTGCGGTGTGGGCACCGAACGCCCGGCGCGTTTCCGTGGTGGGGGATTTCAATCACTGGGATGCGCAACAGCATGTGATGCAGCGCCACGCCCATTACGGCGCCTGGGAACTTTTTGTGCCGGGCGTTCTGGAGGGGGCCCTGTACAAGTTTGCGGTGCAGGGGCCCGACGGCATTCAGATTTTCAAGGCCGACCCCTATGCCTTGCGCACCGAGCGCGGTTCGGGCCACGCCTGCATGGTGATGCAATTGCCCGAACCGGTGGTGCTGCCACCCGGGCGCCGGGCGCATGCCAATGCCTTGAATGCACCCATGGCTATCTACGAGGTGCACGCGGGGTCCTGGCGGCGCCCGGACGGTCAACTGCCGGATTGGGATTACCTGGCGCATGCGCTGGTGCCTTATGTGGCCGATCTGGGCTTCACGCATTTGGAGCTGATGCCGGTGAGCGAGCATCCGTTCTACGGCTCCTGGGGCTACCAGCCCACGGGCCTGTATGCGCCAACTGCGCGCTATGGCTCGCCGCAGGCTTTTCGCAACTTTGTCGCCGCTGCGCACGCGGCCGGCTTGCTGGTCCTGCTGGACTGGGTGCCGGCCCATTTTCCGGCCGATGCGCACGCGCTGGCGCGCTTCGATGGTACGGCCCTGTTTGAACATGCCGATCCGCGCGAGGGTGTCCATCGTGACTGGAACACGCTGATCTACAACTATGGCCGCAATGAAGTTCGCAACTTCCTGGTGGGCAATGCCCTGTTCTGGATCGAGCGCTATGGTGTGGATGGTTTGCGGGTGGATGCAGTGGCCTCGATGCTGTACCGCGACTACAGCCGCCCTGAAGGTGAGTGGGTCCCCAACCGCGATGGGGGGCGCGAGAACTATGAGGCGATTGCCTTCCTGCGGGAGGTCAATCGCGTGCTGGGGCTGGAGGCGCCCGGTGCGATCACGCTGGCCGAGGAATCGACGGCCTACTCGGGTGTGACGGCGCCGCCCTGGCATGGCGGGTTGGGTTTTCACTACAAATGGAACCTGGGGTGGATGCACGACACGCTGGCGTATTTTGCGGAGGATCCGGTCCATCGCTCCCATCACCACGAACGCATCAGCTTCGCCATGATGTATGCGTACAGCGAGCATTTTGTGCTGGCGCTGTCGCACGACGAAGTGGTGCATGGCAAGGGCTCGCTGTACGCCAAGATGTGGGGCGACCCTTGGCAAAAGCGGGCCAATCTGCGCACGCTGTATGCCTTGATGTACGCCCATCCCGGCAGGAAGCTGCTTTTCATGGGCAGTGAGCTGGCGCAGATCCGCGAATGGAACCACGACGTGGCGCTCGACTGGGCTCTGCTGGACAATCCCGACCATGTGGGTGTGCACCGGTTGGTGCGCGACCTCAATCACCTCTATCGGCGTTGTGGGGCCTTGCACGCTTGCGACGACCAGCCGGCAGGATTTTCGTGGATTGACGTGGAGGACCGGGCGCAATCGGTGTTCAGCTTTGTGCGCAGCAGCCCGGGACATGGACAACACATTGCGGTGGTTTGCAACATGACGCCGGTGGTACGGCATGGCTATCGCATGGGGGTACCGCAGGGGGGTATCTGGAACGAGGTGCTGAACACGGATGCGGCCTACTACGGTGGCAGTGATGTCGGGAATGCCGGCGCAGTGTCGTCCGAGCCGGTACCCAGCCATGGGCACGCCCAGTCTGTGGTGTTGAGCCTGCCGCCGCTGGGCACGCTGTGGTTGGGGCAGGGGGTGGCAGGGTGAATCCAGCGAACCCGTCAACACCACGCCTGTCCTGTGAGCCAGGGCAGCCTTGGCCCATGGGCGCCAGTTGCGTAACGCTGGCAGGGTCTCAGGGTGTGAATTTTGCGGTTTACTCGCGTCATGCCGAGCGCCTGGAGGTATGCCTTTATGACGCGCGGGGTGAAGGGGAGATCGCCCGATTTACCCTGCCTGTGTGCACCAATGGCATCTGGCATGGCTTTGTGGCCGGCCTGGCCGAGGGGCAACTCTACGGCCTGCGCGCGCACGGCCCCTACCAGCCGGAGCAGGGTCACCGCTTCAATCCGGCGAAACTGCTGATCGACCCTTTCGCCCGTGATTTGGTGGGTTCGACAGTGGGTTTGGCCATGGAGCGGGGCTACCGGCCGCCTGAGGACGGTGCCGTGCCAACGCTTGCGCTGGACGCTCTGCCGGACCCCGGCGACAACGCGGCGCGTATTCCCAAAGCGCGGGTGCTGGACCTGGAGGCGCAGTTGCAGGCCGGTGCGGCCATGACGCCGCGTCCGCAGCGGCCAGCAGCGCATATGGTTTTGTACGAGGCACACGTCAAGGGGCTCACGCAACGCCATCCCGAGGTGCCCGAGGCCTTGCGCGGGAGCTACGCCGGCCTGGTCAGCGAACCCATGCTGGCGCATTACCGGCGGCTGGGCATCACAACCTTGTGCCTGCTTCCGGTGCACCTGCATATTTCCGAGGCGCATTTGCTCCAGAAAGGCCTGAGCAACTATTGGGGCTACAACACGCTGGGGTTCTTCATTCCTGAACCGAGCTACGCCAGCGGGCAATACCGAGATGTGCGGACCGAGTTCCGGTACATGGTGGATCAGTTGCACAGACACGGGCTGGAGGTGGTGCTGGATGTGGTCTACAACCACAGCGCAGAGAGCGATGGCCTGGGCCCCACCCTGAGCTGGCGAGGGCTGGACAACGCCAGTTGGTATGCGCTGGATGCCCATGGCACCTACCTGAATCACAGTGGCTGTGGCAACAGCCTCAACCTGGCGCAGCCGCACGCGGTGCAGTGGGTGATGGACAGCTTGCGCTGGTGGGTGCAGGCCTTTGGTGTGGATGGTTTCCGGTTCGATCTGGCCACGGCCCTGGGGCGCGATCCCGAGCACCAGTACAGCTTTCACCCGCTGGCCGGCTTGCTGACCGCCATCACCCAGGATCCTTTGCTGGGCCGCGTCAAACTCATTGCCGAGCCTTGGGATGTGGGGCCGGATGGCTACAAGCTCGGCCAGTTTCCGCCTGGCTGGCATGAATGGAACGACCGTTTCCGCGATACCAGCCGTGCGTTCTGGCTGGGCTTTGACTGCACTTGCGGCGACTTCGCGCGTCGGCTCACCGGGTCCAGTGATCTGTTTGATCACGCCGGGCGCAATCCACTGGCCAGCGTCAATCTGATCACAGCGCATGACGGCATGACCCTGGCGGACCTGACCGCCTACCGGCGCAAGCACAACCAGCCCAATGGCGAAGACAATCGCGACGGCCAGCAAAACAACCACAGCACCAACGCAGGGGTGGAAGGGCCGACGCACGACGCGGCGGTGCTGGCTGTGCGCGGGCAGTGGCGGCGTGCTTTGCTGGCGACCCTGTTTTGTGCGCAGGGTGTGCCACAGTTGCTGGCCGGAGACGAACTCGGGCACTCTCAAAGCGGAAACAACAACGCCTATTGCCAGGACAACGAGACCAGCTGGCTGGACTGGCAGGACGCAGACCCGGGCCTGATCGACTTTGTGGCGAACCTGATTCACCTGCGCCAGACCCATGTGGCATTGCGCCATGCCCGCTGGTTTACCGGCCAGCTGCCGCGCTGGCCCCTGCTTCCTGATGCACCGGCCGACGTGGCGTGGGATACCTTGGGTCAAGGCGCTGACATCGCCTGGCGCAAACCCGACGGCAGTGCCTTGACCGCCACCGATTGGGAAGACCCGCAGGCCCGCAGCTTTGGCTGCCTGATCGAGCTGGCAGAGCACGGTCAGACACCAACGCAGCGCTGGTTGTTGATGTTCCATGCCGGCGCAGAGCCGGCACAGTTTGCATTGCCTGCGGGGCGTTGGCTGCATGTGCTCGACAGTGCTGCGGCTCTGGTGCTGGACCCGTCGCAATGGGGCGGCGCAAAAACCAGTGTTGACGACGTTGCGCTGCCACCGCGCTCGGTGTTCGCCATGGTGCAAAAGCTGGGTTCACCCACTTGATCGCACAAGCCATGAGTCCGGCGGTCTCCCCCCTTCTTTCCCAGCGGACCAGCGGCGTGCTTCTGCACATCACCTCACTTCCGGGGCCTCATGGTTCGGGCGACCTGGGCGCGGAGGCCTACCATTTTGTGGACTGGCTGGTATCCGCCGGGCAGCGCTTGTGGCAAATATTGCCACTCTCCCCGGTGGGCTCGGGTAACTCGCCCTACAACAGCCCATCAACCTTTGCCGGTAACCCGCTGATGGTGGACCTGGAGGATTTGATTCGTCACGGCTGGCTGTCGGACCGGCCGGACAACTGGTTTGCTCCCGGGCATTGTGACTACGAGCGGGTTGCGTCCTACCGCATGGGGTGCTTGCGGGAAGCCTGGCAAGGGTTTGGGGAGCAGGCGCAGCCCTCCGAGTGGCTGGAGTTTGAAAGCTTTCGTGCACAGCAGGCGCACTGGCTGGAAGGCTATGCCCTGTTCATGGCCCTGGAGGCACGCCATGGCAAGCCATGGACCGAGTGGCCCCAGGCACTGCGCCAGCGTGAGCCGGGTGCCATCGCACGGGCCACGATGCAGCTTGCCGATGACTTGGGGTTTTTTGGTTTCATCCAGTGGCGGTTCAGCCTGCAATGGCGGTGCCTGCGCGAGTATGCCCATGCGCACGGTATCTACATTGTGGGAGACGCGCCGATTTTCGTGGCGCATCACAGTGCTGACGTGTGGGTCAATGCGCAGCAATACCACCTGGACCCAGACGGTGCGCCCACGGTGGTCGCGGGTGTGCCGCCGGATTACTTCAGCGTGACCGGTCAGCGCTGGGGCAACCCCCTGTACCGTTGGGACGTCATGGCAGCGGATGGCTTTGCCTGGTGGAAGGCCCGGCTGGGCCGGCTTCTGGACTGGGTGGATGTGGTGCGGCTCGATCACTTTCGCGGCTTCGAGTCCTATTGGGAGATCCCGGCCAGCGAGCCCACTGCGGCCGCGGGGTGCTGGCGCCCGGGACCCGGCAAGGCATTGTTTGATGCCCTTGGCGAAGCCTTTGACGCGTCGGCAGGTTTCTCGCTGCCCATCATTGCCGAAGACCTCGGCATCATCACCGACGGGGTCACTGCCTTGCGCAAAGCCTGTGGCTTCCCCGGGATGTGTGTGATGCAATTCGCATTCGGCGACAGCCCTGCCAACCCCTACCTGCCGCACAATTTTGAGGCGCAAACGGTGGCCTACACCGGCACGCATGACAACGACACAAGCCTGGGCTGGTGGCAGACGGCCAGCGCCGTGGAGCGGCATGGCGCCCGCTGCTACCTCGGACCGCAGGTGGATGCCGAGGTTCACTGGGCCATGATGCAGTCGCTGTCGCAATCGCAGGCCCGCACCGTGATATTTCCATTTCAGGACGTGCTGGGTCTGGATGGCGCCCACCGCATGAACACGCCCGGCGTGTCGCAGGGATGTTGGGAGTGGCGTTTTGACTGGCACCAGGTGGATGCTGGACCGGCCAAACGCCTTGCGGAACTCACCCACGCACACGGACGCAATCTGGCCCCGACCACTGAACTACTGAAAGGTGTCATATGAAAAAGAGTGATCTTCACCAACCGGTTCGCCAGACCATCGCGCTGGTTCTGGCGGGTGGTCGAGGGTCACGGCTGCATGCCTTGACGGAACACTGCGCCAAACCGGCTGTGCATTTTGGCGGCAAATTCAGGATCATCGATTTTGTGCTGTCCAACTGCCTGAATTCGGGCGTGCACCGGATCGGCGTGTTGACACAATACAAATCGCACAGCCTTCTGCGCCACCTGCAGCATGGGTGGTCGTTCCTGCGCAACGAGTTCAATGAGTTTATTGACCTGCTACCCGCACAGCAGCGCGTTGATGAAGACGCCTGGTACCGCGGTACCGCCGATGCGGTCTACCAGAACCTTGACATCCTGCGAGAACACCGCCCCGGCTACATCCTGGTTCTGGCCGGGGATCATGTCTACAAGATGGACTACGCCATGCTGATTGAAGACCATGTGGCGCAGGGCGGGCAATGCACGGTGGCCTGCATTGAGGTGCCGCTGGCGCAGGCCACGGCCTTCGGTGTCATGAGTGCAGATGAGACGGGTCGCATCACCCGCTTCGAGGAAAAGCCTGCCTGCCCCCAGCCCATGGCACAGCGGCCCGGCTGGGCGCTGGCCAGCATGGGCGTCTATGTGTTTGATGCCGAGTATCTGTTTGAGGCATTGAAGGCCGACATCAGCGACCCGCGATCAAGCCACGATTTTGGCAAGGACCTGATTCCCGCCATGGTATCCCGCGGCGAGGCCATGGCCCATCCGTTCACCTTGTCATGTGTCAAGACCAGTCCCGAAGCACCTTCGTACTGGCGCGATGTCGGCACGGTGGATGCCTATTGGTCAACCAACATTGACCTGACCGCAACCATTCCCGAACTCGATCTGTACGACCAGGCTTGGCCGATCTGGACCTACCAGGACACTTTGCCGCCAGCCAAGTTTGTCTTTGACGACGATGGGCGGCGCGGCATGGCGGTGGACTCGCTGGTGGCGGGCGGTTGCATTGTGTCGGGGTCGGTGGTGCGGCGATCCGTGGTGTTTACGGGGGTTCACATCCAGTCATTCAGCACCATTGAAGAAGCCGTCATCCTGCCTGGTGCGGACATCGGGCAGCACTGCACCCTGCACAAGGTTGTGATCGACGAGGGCTGCCGCATTCCCGATGGCATGGTGATCGGCTTCGACGCGGAGGCCGATGCCCGGCGCTTCTACCGCAGTCCGGCAGGCGTTGTGCTGGTGACCAACAGCATGCTGGCGGCCCTGGGTGGAAGCCTGCAATGAAGATTTTGTACGTTTGCTCCGAGCTGTTCCCCTTTCTCAAAACAGGTGGTCTGGCCGATGTCAGCTCCGGCTTGTCGCGTGCTTTGCAGGCGTTGGGCTGCGACGTGCGCTTTGCCATGCCGGCCTTTCCCTCGCTGGCGGGCGCGGCCACTGTCACGCGGTCTATCGGTCTGCTGCCCAGTGGCTCCACGCCGTGGGGACAAGCCCCTGTTTTGCCTGCGGTTGATGTGGCACTGACCACCCTGCCGGGATGCGATGTTCCGCTGTACATGGTTCGTGCAGCGTCGCTCTACGCAAGACCCGGCAATCCTTACCTGGGGCCCGATGGCAAGGACTGGGACGACAATGCGCAGCGCTTCGCGGCACTGGGCTGGGCTGCTGCCAACATCGGTCAGGGCCTGGACCCCGACTGGATACCGGATGTGATCCATGGCCACGACTGGCATGCTGGCCTGGCCCCGGCCTACATGCGCGCTTTTGCCGATGCGGGACGCATCACACCCGCAACTGTTTTCACCATCCACAACCTGGCGTACCAGGGGCTTTTCCCGGCATCGGCCTTTGCGCAGCTGGGTCTGCCTGAAAGCTTTTTCTCCATGAACGGCCTGGAGTATTACGGTCAGGTCTCGTTCATGAAAGCGGCGCTGCAATACGCCGATCGCATCACCACCGTCAGTCCGACCTATGCGCGTGAAATCCTCACCGGGGAACAGGGCCTGGGACTGGATGGCCTGCTGCGTGAGCGTGCCGGTGTGCTGTCCGGCATTCTCAATGGTGTGGACTACCAGGTCTGGAGCCCCGCCTCGGATGCGCTGTTGTCCGTGCCCTACGACGCGGACCAACTGACCCAGAAGTCATGCGCCAGGCAAGCGCTGCGCGAGCGTTTCGGTCTGGCACCGCAGCCGCACGCGCTGGTGTTTGGTGTGGTGAGCCGTTTGAGTGCCCAAAAAGGCCTGCATTTGTTGCCCTTGGTGCTGGAAGAGCTGCTGCAGCTTGGTGGACAAATTGCGCTGTTGGGTCAGGGTGAGCCCGAACTGGAGCGGGCATTTCTGGAAGCCGCAGCACGCTACCCCGGCCAGGTTGGTGTGCACATCGGCTACGACGAGGGCAGCGCCCATGCCGTCGTGGCCGGTGCCGACGTGATTCTGGTGCCTTCGGCATTTGAGCCCTGTGGCTTGACCCAGCTTTACGGCCTGCGCTATGGCACCTTGCCACTGGTGCGCCGTGTTGGTGGGCTGGCCGATACGGTGGTCGATTGCACGCCGGAAAATCTGCATGCAGGCATTGCCACCGGCTTTGTATTTGACGAGCTCAGCAGGGACGGCCTGCTGGGAGCCCTGCAACGTGCCTTCACCCTGTTCCAGCGCCCTCGAAGCTGGGCGGCCGTGCAGCGCACGGCGATGGCCTTGCGATTTGACTGGCACGCTTCTGCGCAGCACTATCTTGACTTGTATCAGTCGTTAAGAGCAGACAAAAATTCGCCTGAAAGCGTATAGTTTCATCAGGAGTGATCATGCCTTCGACTCTTGTTTTTCAGTACGACAAACCCGTCAACACTGTGGAGGCGCTGCGCCGGGCCATCTCGAATCGCTTGGTGTACCAGGTCGGCAAAGACCTGCGCTCCGCGACCCAACGCGATTGGTTGTTCGCGGTGTTCAGCGCCGTGCGGGACCGCATCATGGACAGCTGGCGCGAGTCGCTGGCCCAGGCGGAAGATCAGGATGCCAAGCGGGTGTACTACCTGTCCATGGAGTACCTCACGGGGCGGGCCCTGACCAATGCCATCTTGGCGGTGGATATTTACGAGCCCGTCAAGCAGGCGTGCGCCTTGCTGGGCGCCGACTTCGATGCGCTGGTGGACCTGGAGCCCGACGCGGGTCTGGGCAACGGCGGTCTGGGTCGCCTGGCGGCCTGCTTTCTGGATTCCATGGCCTCGGTTGGCTTGCCCGGTATCGGGTACGGCATACGCTATGAATACGGCATGTTTGCCCAGCGCATCGAGCATGGGCAGCAGGTGGAAGAGCCCGACTACTGGCTGGTCAACGGCTACCCTTGGGAATTCATGCGCCCCGAATTCAGCTACACCGTTCGTTTTGGCGGGCGCCTGCTGCCACAGAATGGGCAATCGGAGTGGGTGGATACCGAGGACGTGATCGCCACCGCCTACGACAGTGGCGTGCCGGGACACGCGATGCGAAGTGTGGTCACCATGCGCCTGTGGTCGGCTCGGGCCAGCGGCGGGGTCAATCTGGACGCCTTCAACCGGGGTGACTACATTCAGGCGGTCGAGGCCAAGAACCTGTCAGAGAACGTGTCGCGCGTCCTTTATCCGGACGACCGCACTGAGCACGGACGCGAATTGCGCCTGCGCCAGGAATACTTTTTTGTCAGCGCATCCCTGCAGGACATCCTGCGCCGCCATCTCAAGACGCACAGCGGGTTTGATCAGCTGGCGGACAAGGTTGCCATCCATCTGAATGACACCCATCCGGCCTTGGCCGTGCCCGAGTTGATGCGACTGCTGCTGTATGTGCATCACCTCGACTGGGACACGGCCTGGGGCATGTGCCAGCGTATCTTCTCCTATACCAATCACACTCTGATGGAGGAGGCGCTGGAAACCTGGTCGGTGGAATTGCTGGGCCGGATTCTGCCGCGGCACATGGGGCTGATCTACGACATCAATGCCCGTTTTCTGGCCGAAGTGCATGACCGTTTCCCGTCGGACAATGCGCTCTTGCGGCGCATTTCACTGATCGAGGAGCGGGGCGTGCGCCGGGTGCGCATGGCGCATCTGTCGGTGCTGGCCAGCCACCGGGTCAATGGTGTCTCGGCCTTGCACAGCAAACTGATGGTGGAGACGATTTTTTCCGATTTTGCGCGGATGTTCCCGGATCGCTTCTGCAACAAGACCAATGGCATTACCCCGCGTCGCTGGCTGTCCCTGGCCAATCGCCCTCTCTCGGCCTTGATCGACAGCCGCATCGGCCCCGATTGGCGTGGCGACCTGGACCAACTGGCGCAACTGCGCGAGTTTGCCGACGACCCCGAGTTTCAAAATGCTTTCCGACTCGCCAAGCAACAGAACAAACGCCGGCTGGCCGACCTGATCGCACGCAGTCCAGGCGTCATCGTCGATCCGGAAAGCCTGTTTGATGTGCAGGTCAAACGCATGCACGAGTACAAGCGCCAGCTGCTCAATGTGCTGCATGTCATCACGCGCTACCACCGGATACTGGCGCAGCCACGTGCCAACTGGGTGCCCCGCACAGTCATCTTCGCGGGCAAGGCCGCCTCGGCCTACTACATGGCCAAACTGGTCATCCGCCTGATCAATGACGTGGCGCGGGTGATCAACAACGATGCGCGCATTGGCGGCCAGCTCCGGGTTGTGTTCATCCCCAACTACCGCGTGTCGCTGGCGGAGGTCATCATCCCCGCTGCCAACCTGTCCGAGCAGATATCCACGGCGGGGACCGAGGCTTCTGGCACGGGCAACATGAAGCTTGCGCTCAACGGTGCCCTGACCATCGGCACCTGGGATGGCGCCAACATTGAAATTGCCGACAACGTGGGTCTGGACAACATCTTCATCTTCGGCAACCGAGCGGAGAAAGTGACCGAGCTTCGCGGCTATGGTTACCAGCCGCGCGCCATCTACGACGGCAACTTTGATCTCAAATACGCCATAGACCGGATCGCCGAGGGCGCGTTCTCGCCGGACGAGCCTGATCGCTACCGGGATATCGTCAACTCCCTGCTGGAGTCAGACCATTACCAGTTGCTGGCAGACTACGCCGATTACGCGGCGTGTCAGGACAAAGTGGATGAACTTTACCGGCGGCCTGCGGCCTGGACGCGCAGTGCCATCCTCAATGTGGCGGGCATGGGCGCGTTTTCTTCTGACCGCACGATTCGGGAGTACGCCAGCGAAATCTGGGGCGTACAAGCGCTTTCGTTTACTTAACTTTACCGCCGCTTCAAGCGTGTGATGGGGCCGAGCCTTAGACTGCACCCATGAGCCAACACCTGCTGATGATTGAAGACGACACCCGCCTGGCCCAGATGGTCAGCGAGTACCTGGGCCAGTCCGGGTTTGTGCTTGCCCATGCTGGCGATGCCCAAACCGGCCTGAGCGCCTTGCAGTCCTCCCCGGCGGATCTGGTCATCCTGGATTTGATGCTGCCCGATATGGATGGGCTGGAGGTTTGCCGCCGCATCCGGGCTCTGCCTGGCGCCCTGGCGCAGACCCCCGTCCTGATGCTGACGGCCAAGGGCGATCCCATGGATCGCATCATCGGTCTGGAAATCGGCGCTGACGATTACCTGCCCAAGCCGTTTGAGCCACGCGAGCTGCTCGCGCGTATCCGTGCCATTCTGCGCCGCCGCATCGAGGGGGCGCCCCAAGCCGGCCGCCAGTTGCGCTTTGGCTCACTGGAGATTGACCGCGATGCGCGGACTGTGAGCGTAGGGCCGCAAGCCTGCGACCTGACCTCTTACCAGTTTGATCTGCTCGTGGCTTTGGCCGAGCGCGCGGGCCGGGTGCTCACACGGGACCAGATCATGGAAGCCGTTCGGGGACGGGAGCTTGACGCGTTCGATCGTTCCATCGACGTGCACATGGGCCGTATCCGTGCCGAGATTGAAGTCGACGCCAAATCCCCCAAGCGCATTCTCACGGTACGGGGGGTGGGCTATGTGTTTGCCCGCCAGCAAGACTGAACATGTTTTTCAAGAAACTTTATGTGCGCATCTGGCTGGCCGTGGTGCTGGCCGTGGCGTTGTCCACGTTTCTGGTGGGCTGGATCTCGCGCATGACGGCCGAGCCGCCCCTGCGTGAAGTGGTCGTGCGCAATGCAACCGGGGAAATCATTGGCCAAGGGCGGGTGCGCAGCCGCCGGGCGCAGGGCGATGAGGCGGCCAGTCGCCCCCCCGCTGAGATGGAAAACGCGCCACCTGGGTTCGGTCCCCGTGGCCAGTTTGGAACCGGGCCGGAGTTCTTCGTGCGGCTTAACGACGGGCAAACCCTGCACATGCATTTGCCGCGCCCGCCCCAGTCGCCCTGGAGCCGGTTTTTCTGGATGGTGGCTTTGGTTGGCGTAGCGGTGGCGCTGGTCACTTACCCGATGGTTCGCAAACTCACGCGCCGCCTGGAACTGCTGCAGGATGGTGTGGAAAAATGGGGCGAGGGCGACTTGTCCATCCGGGTGCCCGAAGGCGGCCAGGATGAGGTTGCGTTTTTGGCCACCCGCTTCAACCACGCCGCTCAACGCATAGAGACCCTGGTGAAGGCGCAGGAGGGCTTGCTGGCGTCGCAAAAGTCCCTGCTCGCCAATGCGTCGCATGAGCTGCGCTCGCCGCTGACCCGCATCCGCATGGGGCTGGAGTTGATGGATGCATCCTCTTCTGTGGCGGCCAGAAATGAAATCTCACGCAACATCACCGAACTGGATGAACTGATTGGCGAGATCCTGCTGGCCAGTCGGCTTGACGCCCGCGAGGCCGACCTTGGCACCGTAGAGTCGGTCGACCTGATTGGTCTGGCCGCAGAGGAGTGTGCGCGGGTCGATGCGGAGCTGGAAGTTAAGGGGTCTGGGAATGCGCATGCACCGGGTGTGACGGGTGATCTGTCCTCCCTGCCTGTGCAGGGTGTGACCAAGTTGCTGCGCCGTGTGGTGCGCAACCTGCTGGAGAATGCGCGCCGCCATGCCGCAGGCACCATCACCGTCACCTTGAACAAGACCGATGGCTGGGCCGAACTCCGGGTATGTGACCGTGGCCCTGGCGTGCCCGTGGAGCTGCGTGAACGCATTTTTGAGCCCTTTTACCGTCTGCCCGGCGCCACTGAGCGTGATGGCGGCGTGGGCCTGGGCCTGGCCCTGGTGAAATCCATCGCCGTGCGCCACGGCGGCTCTGTGTCTTGCGAGAACCGCGACGGCGGTGGTGCCTGTTTTGTGCTCACATTGCCGCTGGCCTGAGATCTCAAGAACAGCGGCATCCCCTGTTTATGGGGTGGCGTGATTTTGGGCGTGCCGGTAAAGTTCGGTTCACTGCTGTCACAGTGGGCAAGTCAGGTTTTCAACGACGTCCCTTCGGGGACTTTTACAAAGCCACCTTCGGGTGGCTTTTTTTTCGCGCGGCGCAGGTGAGTCACTTCACCCTGGCAAAGGCCACTACTTGATTCTTGCCGAAATGTCTGGCGCATTTTGGGCAAGTGGCGTAGAAAAAGAAGAGCTTGTCCAAGGCCCTGCCCTTTTCTTTGACCCATGTTTCTGTCTGGGAGATCCAGGAGCCAATGTCCCGAAAAGGCCCGGTGAACACTTTGGTCATGAACGTCCCGGACAAATACTCCGTCTGCATATCGGGCACATCGCGGTCTGTCGCCATATAGACGTCGGAACCCCAGGGGGATACTTCGTCAACCAGCCACAAAGGCTCCGGAGCGTAGGCCTGCGCCTGCTCAATGGCGGCGTGGTCACGGGTCATCACCGATCCGAAATTGAGCGGAACGTGTAAAAACTCGCGAATATGGTCCTTGACGAAAGGTTTGTCTTTCCAAACGAATTCCTGCCCCTCCCAGCGTGCTTCGTCCAGCCTCGCGCAGCAACCGGTTTCCTTGTTGTCATAGTTTGTTTCGGCCAGCCTCATGGAACCCTCCCGATGACGAGAAATGAAAAGTCTTCTGAATGCTAAGAAGCTTCGACGGGCCGTCGCTTGATAAATCGCAGAATATGGTTGGCGTGCCTGTCTGCTGCCCAAGGCCCGTTGAAGGGCTCCTGCCACCTGGCCATTTCACTGTCCGGGTCTGCCAGAATACAGAGCAGGCTCAGGTTATCGAGCATTTTTGGCTGGTTTGGGCATTGAGTCAGGCCCCGCAGGGGAGCGTTGGCGCTTTGAGCGCTTTAGCCTGCGGTGAAAGTTGTAGTTCCCACGCCTAGCGCCGCAGTTTCTGGCAGCTCACCGCGGATGAAACTCACGCTAGTCTGATGTGGATCACCAGATCCCCTCAAGACATTCACAAGAAAGGTTTGGTATGGATCAAAGTAGCAATGAAGTCAGTTCTCAAGTTGCTGGCCAGTTTGCGCTCCCATTGCGCGCCACGTTTGGTCTGGGAGATCGCGTACGCAAGAAATCCGGCGCCGCTTGGCAGGGTCAAGTTGTCGGTTGGTACTGCACAAAACTGACCCCTGAAGGCTATGCCGTCGAGTCCGAGTCTCACCCAGGCTCCGTACAAATCTATCCTGTGGCCGCGCTTGAACGCGTGGCCTAACCCTTGAATCGAGAGGACGTGCCCCGGCAAGCCGGCTTCGCGCCCCTTACCTCCAACTACAAGGGCTTCCCCACCTTTGTCAAACGCGCTTCCCTCGTGGTGAATCGCGCAACGATTGACCACGAAACCTGACTCCTTTTCCCCCTCCATACCACTGCATGATCTCTGTCGTTGCCTGTCCGGTGCAATGCATGTGGACGGCGAAACTACAAACGGTCATTGGTGCAATTTCTCTTGCGGACCCAGATGAAAGACGCACGCCAGGGACTTCATTCGTTAGTCGGGGTTCAGTCTGGTCTCCCATACTGCTTCCTCCCTTGAAATGATCGAGCATTCCCCAACGCAGGTCCAAACCTTTCACTCATCAACGACAGTCATCACACGGTGACATCTACAACCGCAATCTCAACGTAGGGCACCACGAACTTGGGCGCCACTTCCGGGCGCACCAGCGCGGGCTTGCCAAACTCATCTACGCCGTGCCCCGCAAAATCGGTCTTGGCGAGGTCGATTCCAACGGTTACGATGGCCATGATTTCCCCCTTCCATTTCACAAGTGAGTTGATGAAAAGATTTGCCTCTCCCTCTTGGCACTGTGTTGCCGCACGCCGCACCCCCCACGGGTCGCGGCTCACTTGGGACGGGGAAGTCCCTTTCATTCGTTAGAACTCTATGAGCATCGAATGCGTCAGCCACATTACCTTTATCGTTCGCGACCTCGAGCGAATGGGCCGCTTCCTTTGTGAAGGACTTGGTGCAGTGGAGGTCTACGATAGCAAGGGCAAGAACTTCTCCGTGTCCAGGGAGAAGTTCTTTGTGCTCGGTGGCACTTGGTTGGCTGCGATGGAAGGCATCCCGCCGTCCGAACGCACCTACCGACACCTCGCGTTCAAGGTATCGGAGGCCGAGCTACCCAGCTTCGAACGGCGCCTTCGGGAGCTCGGCGTCGATATCAAGCCGCCGCGACCGAGGGTCGAGGGTGAAGGTCTTTCGCTCTATTTCTATGATTTCGACAATCACCTGTATGAGCTTCATACCGGAACACTGGAGGAACGCCTTGCGCGATATCGAAACGAGTTCTAACCAAGCGTTCCAGCGGACGCTCAAGACTCAGCGCCGCTGAACGCTGGCGTTGGGCATCATGAACGAATACGCAGGCTTCGGAGAGAGGTGCATGCCGTACAAAGCCAAAGTCAAACCCCTCACCCCAAATGCTTGAGCTGGTTCTGGAAGTTCTCGGCGAATTCCTGCTTCAAGTCGTAGGGGAGGCTCTTCTTGAACTTGGGTTTCACTCGCTGGCCGAGCCATTCCGAAAACCACCTAACCCGTGGTTGGCCGCCCTCGGCTATGCATTGTTTGGGGCAATCTTTGGTGGGCTCAGTCTGCTGGCCTTTCCAAGCAATCTGGTTCCACAGCCGTGGCGCCTCGTCAATCTGGTGATCACGCCACTTGCCGTAGGTGGCATCATGGTGTTCATGGGCGCTTGGCGAGCGAAACGTGGCCAGTCAGTGCTGAGAATCGACCGGTTCTCTTACGGGTACTTGTTCGCGCTGTCTCTGGCCTTCATACGTTTTCAGTTCGCAGCGTGACGTCCCTTACTTCTACCGTACGCCCGCTTCCGAGCATAGCGGGCGTCGTCAAGAAATCTGAAAATGGTTTAACGCCTCAACGACACGTCCCGGCGTGATGTCCACCAGGCAGCGTGTGTGTCCCAGTGGGCATTCACGCTCGAAGCACGGCGCGCAGTCCAGCGCGGGTTGGTAGGCCGGGTCGTTCTTGAGCCACAGCACGTTAGCCTGGGGGTTGAGTGGCGGCGTGTGCAGCGGGCTGCTGGAGCCAAAGATAGCGACTTGCTTCACACCAAAAGCCGCGGCCACATGCATCAGGCCGGAGTCATTGCTTACTATGCTTTTCGTAGCGGCTATGGCAATAAACGCATGGGCCAGAGATGTTTTTCCTGCAAAATTCAGACACTTGCCTGGTTGCTCGGCGTTGACGGAGGCGGCAATTTGCTCGCACAGCTCAAACTCCTTGGCCGATCCCAGCAGCACCACTGGCAGGTCCAGGCGGCGGGCCAGTTCGGCAAAGTGGGTGGCGGGCCAGCGTTTGGCGGGGCCGTATTCGGCGCCCGGGGCGAACACATGGTAGGCGCCACGGCGCAGGCCCATGGCGGCCAGTGCCGGCTCAATCTCTGTGCAATCCACCTGAAGTTGTGGTTGATCGCCGGCAATGTCAGCCTCGCCGCTGAGGGCCGAGTAAAACGCCACCATCGGCGGGCGTTTGCCTTTGGGTGGGTTTTTCAGGCGGTGTGTCAGCAAGCCCACCCGTGCCTCGCCCAGGTAGCCCACCCGCTTGGGGATGCTGGCCAGAAACGGCAGCAGGGCACTCTTCAGGGAGTTGGGGCAGATGTAGGCCGTATCAAACCGGCCTGCGAGCTGCCTGGCCAGGCCGTGTCTTGCCTTGAACTGCAGGCCACCATGGGCAAAGGGGAATTCGATCACCTCTGCCACGTGTGGCATGGCCCGGTACACCGGCGCCACCCAGGGCAGGGCGCCTACCGTGAGGCGCTCCCCCCGGTTTGCCAGACGGCGCATCAGGGGCTCGGTCATCACCGCATCCCCAATCCACTGGGGCGCGATGACGAGGGAGTTAGTGGTGGCCACCGAAGTGTTCGCCAGCCTTCAGTTTGTAGACGGTGCCGCAGTAGGGGCACTTGGCTTCGCCGGTGCGGGCCACATCCAGGTACACCTTGGGGTGGCTGTTCCAGATCTTCATGTCGGCCTTGGGGCTGGGGCAGTAGACGCCGCCCTGTGCATTGAGGTCTTTGGCCAGTAGTTCGATGGGGGTTGTGCTCATGCGGACACCTTGGTCAGCCAGTGGGCGTATTGGGGATTGCGGCCATTGACGATGTCAAAGAATGCAGCCTGGATCTTTTCAGTGATCGGGCCGCGTGAGCCGCTGCCCAGTTCAATGCGGTCGAGTTCGCGGATGGGGGTCACTTCGGCGGCGGTGCCGGTGAAGAAGGCTTCGTCACAGATGTACACCTCATCGCGGGTGATGCGCTTTTGCACCACTTCCAGGCCCAGATCCTTGCAGATATGGAACACGGTGTTGCGTGTGATGCCGTTGAGTGCACCGGCGGACAGGTCGGGGGTGTAGACCACGCCGTCCTTGACGACAAACAGGTTTTCGCCCGCGCCTTCGGACACAAAGCCGTTGGCGTCGAGCAGCATGGCTTCGTCGTAGCCGTCATCGGTGGCTTCCATGTTGGCCAGGATCGAGTTGGTGTAGTTGCTCACCGCCTTGGCCTGGGTCATGGTGATGTTGACATGGTGGCGGGTGTAGCTGGAGATCTTGACGCGGATGCCGCGTTTCATGCCCTCTTCACCCAGGTAAGCACCCCAGGGCCAGGCGGCCACCATCAGGTGGATGTCGTTGCCTTTGGGGCTGACGCCCAGTTTCTTGTCGCCAATCCAGGTCAGGGGGCGCAGGTAGCCGGACTCGAGCTTGTTCTCGCGGATCACGGCGATTTGCGCTTCGTTCACCTGCTCTTTGGTGAAGGGGATTTTCATGCGCAGGATCTTGGCGCTGTTGAACAGCCGATCTGTATGCTCTTGCAGGCGGAAGATGGAGGTCATGCCGTTGTCGCCCTTGTACGCGCGCACGCCCTCAAAGGCGCCGCAGCCGTAGTGCAGGGTGTGGGTCAGCACGTGGATCTTGGCGTCGCGCCAGTCAACCATCTGGCCGTCCATCCAGATTTTGCCGTCGCGGTCAGCCATGGAGGGGGGTAGGGCGCTCATCGGTGTTTCCTTAAGAATTTGCGGATGCAGTTCATGCAAAAGACTAATTTTAAGGGGCAGGGGCGTCGCGGGAATCATTGGCGATTTCGTCTGGCTGAACCGGGCGCTCCAGGAGCCATTTTTGCAGCTTGCCATCGTGGAACTCGCAAGTCACATGGGACTCTCCGGCATCGGTCCAGCGGTAAAGCTCGGGCTGCGTGTCTTTGGGGCTTTGCAGGGCGCCCAGCGACCTGGTCATGGCCACCACGTGCAGCAGGGGGACACCCGGTTTGAGCTTAGCGTTGAGCATGACGGCGCTGCCCACATGGCCGATGGGCCGGTTGGCTGCGCGCTTGAGTATTTGCATCATGCGGCTGAAATGCAGCAGCATCCACATGACCAGCGCGCCAGATGCAACGGCCACTCCGGGCCAGCCGTAGTAGTGATAGGCGGCAACCAGTATCGCAAGGCTGGCCAGCGGGACCCCGAATTTTTGAATTTTCATGCCCGCATTTTGCCTGTGCGCTCAGGGATGTTCAGGCCGCGTGGGCCTCCTGCACCGACTGTTCCAGCTCGGTAAAGGCCTCCTGCACATAGTCGCCCAACCGTTGCAGATTGGGCAGTTCGTCGGTGGCAATCAGGCCGAAGTAGAGATTCTCGGCATAGCTGAACAAGGTGATGTTGAGCAGGTTGCTGGGTGGCAGGGTGCTGATGGGGTGCATTTCCTCCATCTTGGCGCCCATGATGTAGAGGTGCCCCTTGGGTCCGGGCACGTTCGAGACCAGGGTGTTGCCCATGGGCGGCAAGGTGTTGCTCAGCTTGAGCATTTCCGCAATCTGCGCCACCAGCGCGGTGATGATGGTGTAAGACTCAATGCCTTCGGGTGCCACGCTGTCGATCATGGTGCGCACATTGCGCAATGAAAAACCGATGTTGCGCAAACGCACATAGGGATCATCCGTGGGCGGCGATAGCTCCACCTGGATGATGCCGATCTTGTTGCCTGCGGTCTTTTCGCCCTCCTGGCGCAGGTTGACCGGCATTTGAATCGTGATGGGTTGTTTCAACTCCACACCCTGGTCCTTGAGATAGCGGCGCAGTGCGCCATCCAGGCAGGTCAAGGCCACATGGTTGAGGGTAGACCGGGTGCGTTCGCGAATTTTGTTGATCCGATTCATGGACACCGCTGCCGTGGTGAACTGTCGCCCGGAAGTGACTTGCCCGGTCAGTGGGGTCTTGGCACTTGAAACAAAAGGCAGGGCAATGGCATTCTTGGTGAGTTGGACGCTCTCCAGGAACAGCATGGCAGCCAGGCGGCCGATACCCAAAAAGCGCAGCGTGGTGCCGCCCACTTCTTTCCAGAGGGACTGCATCATCTCCTGTGTTGCCTTCTTGCGCTGGAGCCCGTGGCCGCCGTGCTTGAGGGTCCACACGGGAGTCAGTGCCAGCTCTTTGGCGGAGGGCGCCAGGCTCTCGGCAGTCCAGCGTGCCATCGTTACACCGTCTGCGTAGGCGTGGTGCATTTTTTGGTACAGCGCAAAGCGACCATCGGCCAGTCCATCGATCACATGCACCTCCCACAAGGGGCGTGAACGGTCCAGCATGGGTGTGTGCAGTTGGGCCACATAGTCATACAGCGCCTGCCGGTCGTTGTGGCCGCTTGGAAGCTGGTGGTAAAAAATGTGCTCCTTCAAGTCCACCGCATGCGTGTCTTGCCAATGCGGCATGGCGTTCAATGAAAACTTGATGACGCGGTTGAAGGGTGGCTTGACGTCGGTGTGGGACAAGAACTCACCGTACAGATTTTTGGCAAAGGCGCTGGATGATTTGGCTGGCCGCCGACAGATCAGCAGACCCGCCACATGCTTGGGGCTGGCCTTGGATTCGGCAATGAAAAAACCAAGGTCAAGTAGCGAGAGTTTGCTCATGATGCTCCATGGGTGTCTTGTATCGGCAAGCGCTATTCTGCGCTAAGGCGCAGGCCACTTGACCAGAACTGACAGTCCACCCAGTAACTCGGAGCGCCCCACCTGTACCTGGGCACTTGATGCTTGTGCAATGCGTTTGACAATGGACCAACCCAGGCCGCTGCCGGTTTGCCCGTGGCCCAGTACCCGGTAAAAGCGCTCACCCAGGCGGGCCATTTCCTGCTCCGTCATGCCGGGTCCGCTGTCCTGCACGCGCAGGGTGGACTGCCCGGACGCCGTTGTCACCTCGATTTGAATGCGGGCACCCGAAGGGCTGTAACGCAGGGCGTTGTCAATGAGGTTGCGTACCAGCACGCCCACCAGCATTTCGTTGCCTGCCAACGGACAGGCCGCCGCGGCATCGAGTTCCAGCGTTTGCTCATGCAGCAGCGCCGTGGGTGCCAGTTCGGCCGCTACGCGTCGCGTGATGGCGCTCAAGTCCACGGGGCCGGTCGGCAGGGCGTTGTTTTCGGAGGCCGCTTCCAGCCGGGCCAGTGTCAGCAGCTGCTCCACCAGTCGGGTGGCGCGGTCACATCCTGCCAGCGTGGCCTGCAAGGCATGGTCGTGCTGTGCGGTGTCGTTGCCGGCGCCCATCGCCACCTGCACCTGAGTCCGAATGCCGGCAATCGGGGTGCGCAGTTCGTGGGCCGCATCGGCGGTGAATCGGCGCTCGGACGCCACCATGCGCTCGATGCGCTCAAACAATTCGTTCAGGGCCTGCACCAGAGGCTTCATTTCCGAGGGCATGTCCGCCAGCACCACCGGCTCAAGCGCTTGTGGCCGTCTCACACCGAGCAGTTGGCTGAGTTGGCGCAGGGGTGCCAGCCCCCGCCGCACGGCCCACCAGCCCGCCAGGGCCAGCACGGGCAGTGCCAGCATCAGGGGCAGCAAAAGGCTGCGCAACACAGCCCACAGGATGCTGCCGCGCGAGGCAGTCCGCTCCCCCACGAACACCTGCACATCTTTTTCGGCGCCGCGTGCCCCGAACACACGCCACTGGGCACCGTCGGCAAGCTGTACCGTGGCAAAGCCGCGGGTGGTTGTGGACATGGGGTGTGTGCCTGCATTGACCGAGCGCGAAACCAGATGACCTTCATGAAATACCTGAAACGCGACCTGCGGGGCGTATTTGTGCAGCGAGGGTGCATCGGCCACCCCATCGTCGTCATCGCCTGCGGTCTTGCTCTGTTGCACCACCAGCAAGGCGGCGGCCTGCGCCAGGTGACCGTCCAGCAATTCATCAAGCTCGTGGCGCGCGTCGTACCAGGTCAGCAAGGCGGCACCCAGCCACACCACGGTCACCAGTCCCAGCACCGACATCAGCAGGCGTGCCTGCAAGGATTTCAGGCGGCGTATCGGCATCATGCCGGCTCTGGTGTGCGCAGCAGCGTGTAGCCGATACCACGCACGGTCTGGATCAGGTCTGCCTGCAGCTTGCGGCGCAAATGATGGATGTGTACCTCAATCGCATTGCTATCCACCTCATGGCCCCAGCTGTACAGATGCTGCTCCAGCTGTTCGCGTGACATGACCCGGCCCGCATTGAGCATAAGGGCGTGCAACAGGTCGAATTCGCGTGTGGAGAGCTGCACGGTTTCGTCGTTCAGGCTGACCCGACGGGCGGCGGGCTCCAGCCTCACGGCGCCACAACGCAAGACATCCTGTGTCTGGCCGTGGGCACGGCGCACCAGTGAACGCAACCGTGCACCCAGCTCATGCAAGTCCACGGGCTTGAGCACATAGTCGTCAGCCCCCAGATCGAGTCCGCGAATGCGGTCCGGCACTGCGTCACGGGCGGTCAGCACCAGAACGGGTGTGTTGATCTTGCGCTGGCGCAAGGACTGCAACACGTCCAGCCCGTCTTTCAGCGGCAAGCCCAGGTCCAGCACCGCAGCGGTGTAGTCGCCCGACCCCAGTTCGCGTTCTGCGGCCAGGCCGTCGCGCACCCAGTCCACCTGAAAACCGAGCTGCCGCAATCCGGCCCGAAGGCCGTCGCCCAGGAGGGGGTCGTCCTCAGCCAGCAGGATGCGCATGCAGGGTTCCGGCGTAGTTCATTCAGTCATCGTCCCGCGCGTGGGAGGCAGATTTTTTGCTTTGTAGTGAGATGCCATCAGCAGATGTTACAGGGGCGGGTGCGCTTTGCCATTGCAGCCACCAAAAGCCCAGCACAGCCAGCAGAATCACCACCGCCATAGGACGCCAGGGCCGACGGATGCCTTCTTCGGGTGCGCCGTCTTTTTTGCCGGTGACCATGGAGCGAACCAGGTTCTCGCGGTGCAGCCAGCTGGCCACCGCGACACCGGCCACATGCACGCCCACAATCGCAAGCATGAAGTTGGCTGCGCCTTCGTGGAGTTCTTCAACCAGTTTGCCGCCCACGTCGTTGTAAAGTGCCCAGCCGGTGGCCACCACCGCGATGCTGAACAGGATGAGCAGGACGATGGCAACTGCACCTGCCGGGTTGTGTCCGACATGGTGCTCAGGCCGGCCGGCGACGAGCCCGCGCAGATAGCGCATCACAGCGGAGGGTCCGCGCACAAAACTGCCAAATCGCGCATAGCGTGTGCCCATCAGTCCCCACAGAATGCGAAAGGCCATCAGCCCACCCATGGTGTAGCCCAGGCTCACGTGCACCAGGCGCCAGCGTTCACTCTCGGCGGTCAGGTAGGCGCCGAAAAAGCTCAGCACCAGCAGCCAGTGAAACACCCGCACCGGGGCGTCCCACACCAGAATTTTTGTCTTGATCGTTGAGTTGTTCATGGTATTTACTTCGGAATTTTGATGTCACGTTCGCTGAAGCTGCCTTGCGCCGCGTTGCCGTGACAGGCCGCGCAGTTGGAGGCCTTGCCCACGGAGGCGCGCGTCCAGACCGCAGGGGGTACTTCTCGCTCGTTGTGCTTGCGCAAGAACCAGGCGGACTTGGTGATTCGGTCCTCTGGCGGCGCTTCGCTCACCCGCTTGTAGGTGCCGGCATGCGTCTTCAGCCAGCCGCTGAGTTCGCGCACACTGGCCTCGTCCAAGGAGGCGTCAGTGCCATAGTGTTTGTTCAAGGTGCTCATCAGGTGCTGCCACGAAGCCGCTGGCAACATGCCCGGTGGATAGGCGATGTGGCAGGCAGCGCACTCCTGCTGGTATTTGGGCAGGGGCGCCACGCGGGCGCCACGGTCATCGGCGTGGACCTGTCCGACGGCGCCTGCCAGCAGCAGTGCGGCGAGTGCGATGGATTTGACATGGTTTTCTGGCATGGGATTCCTTATGGGGTGAATCGGCTCGATCGGCGGGAATCAAGGCTTGAGCGTCAGCAACCATGCCAGCACATCGGCTTTTTCGGTGGCGCTGCATTCGCGCCCCATGACATCGTTGCAATTGCGGCGAAACCACTTCTCGGTTTTGGCTGTATCGGTAAAGCGTTGCGGATTGAAGGCGGGGGCCAGAGGCCCAATCACCTTGCCGGTGCTGGCGTGCTTGCCCTCCCCGGTGGGGGTCGCGGTGTGGCACGAAGCGCAACTCCAGTCCTTGCCGTGGCGGGTGGTGAACAGTTGTTGGCCGCGCGCTGGCTGGGCAGGCGCTGCCGCCTGTGCGCTGTAGCCCGCCAACTGTTCAGCAGGCGTGACGGCGTGGGCGAGTGGACTCAGCGTGGCGCAGGCCACGATCAAAGCGCGAGATGGAAAAGTAAAAATGTGCATGGCACCTCCCTATGCAGCCATGGTAGGGTGCGCAGATTAAGCAATTCTTAAGGTACGCCGGGCGCTGCCGTCCTGCGTTGACCGATCGCAAGCCGGTGCCCGGTTGGACTTGGCTTTGTGGGCCCGGCGCGCTATCCTCAGGCTTTCCATTGAATCAGGAGTTGGGTATGAACAAGCTACTTGTCGCCGTGGGCAGCGGTCTGCTGATCCTGGGGATGGCCTCCGCCGCCATGGCCGAAACCCCGTTGACACCCAAAGCGCAGTACGCTGCCGAAAGCAAGAAGGCGCAGACGCGTTACGACGCGGACAAAAAGCTCTGCAACGATGAAACATCAAGCAACGCCCGTCTGCAATGCCGACGCGATGCCAAGACTGAATACGACAAGTCGATCGCAAGCGCCAAGACGCAGATGCAGGAAGCCACTGGCGCGAAGAACGCCAAGGAAGTGAAGGAGGCCAAGCCCAGCTGTACCGATTGCGGCAAGGTGGTCGCTGTCGGCGTGACCGAGAAAGAAGGCGAGGGAGGCCCGGTTGGCATGATCGCAGGGGGTGTCACGGGCGCCATACTGGGTCGTCAGGTCGGTAGCGGCCTGGGCAAGGATCTGGCAACCATTGCCGGTGCGGCAGGTGGCGCTTATGCGGGCAAGAAGATCGAGGAGAAGGTGAGAACCCACAAGGTCTGGACCGTCAACGTCCAGTACGCCGATGGCAGCAAGAGCAATTATGAATTCAAGCAGGATCCCGGCTACAAAGTTGGCGAGCAGGTGAAAAAATCGGGCGACACCATTGCCCGCTATTGATCGCGTGATGTCGATCAGGCCAGGGAACGTACCACTTCCATTGCCTGCTCGATGCGCTCCACCGCGTGGATGGTCAGGCCATCAATGGGCTTCTTGGGTGCATTGGCCTTGGGTACAACGGCCACGCTGAAACCCAGTTTGGCCGCTTCTCTCAGTCGCTCCTGGCCGCGCGGCGCCGGGCGTACCTCGCCCGCCAGTCCCACCTCGCCAAAGGCAATGAAGCCCTTGGGCAAAGGCTTGCCGCGCAAGCTGGAGGTGATGGCCAGCATCACCGCCAGGTCGGCCGCCGGCTCGCTGATGCGCACGCCCCCCACCGCATTGACAAACACATCCTGGTCCATGCAGGCCACCCCGGCATGGCGGTGCAGCACCGCCAGCAGCATGGCCAGGCGGTCCTTGTCCAGGCCCACGCTCAGGCGGCGCGGAGAGGGGCCGCCGTTGTCCACCAGTGCCTGGATTTCCACCAGCATCGGGCGGGTGCCTTCCAGCGTCACCATCACGCAACTGCCGGGCACCGGTTCTGCATGCTGGCTCAGGAAAATGGCGCTCGGGTTGGATACGCCTTTGAGCCCCTTCTCGGTCATGGCGAATACGCCAATTTCGTTCACTGCACCAAAACGATTCTTGATGGCCCGCACCAGGCGAAAGCTGGAGTGCGTATCGCCTTCAAAGTACAGCACCGTGTCCACCATGTGCTCCAGCACGCGCGGCCCGGCCAGGGTGCCTTCCTTCGTCACATGACCGACCAGCACAATGCACACGCCGCTGGCCTTGGCCGCGCGCGTCAGGTGTGCAGCGCACTCGCGTACCTGGGCCACCGAACCGGGAGCCGAGGTGAGTTGGTCGGAGTACACGGTCTGGATCGAGTCGATGACCGCAATGTCGGGTTGCGTGGCGTCCAGCGTGGCCAGAATTCTCTCCAGCTGAATCTCGGCCAACACCTTGACCTGGGAGTTGTCCAGCCCCAGGCGGCGCGAGCGCAAGGCCACTTGCGCGCCACTTTCCTCGCCGGTCACGTACAAGGTGTTTTGCCCGCTGCGCTGCAGCGAGTCAAGGGCCTGCAGCAGCAAGGTGGACTTGCCGATGCCGGGGTCCCCGCCAATCAGCACCACGCCGCCTTCGACGACGCCGCCACCCAGCACGCGGTCCAGTTCCTCGTGGCCGGTGGGTGTGCGCGCCATGTCGACGGCGTCAATGTCGCCCAGCGTGGCGATCTCGGCGGTTTTGGCCAGCGAGGCAAATCGGTTTTTAGCCGGCGCCGCGCTTTCAGCAATGGATTCAATCAAGGTGTTCCAGGCGTTGCAGTGCGGGCACTTGCCCAGCCACTTGGGGCTGGTGCCCCCGCAATCGGAGCAGACGTAAACAGATTTTTCTTTGGCCATGGCCTTGATAATACTGTATATAACTACATGCCTCAAGCTGGCCGCGCTTTTGTTCTGACGCTTTGTTGCTCGTGCGCTGTCGCGCCCTAGACTGCGCGTTCAGGATGTGCCCTTCATACTCGGCGCATGAATTCTGTTGATACTCCGGCCGCTCTCGCATCCATCGAGACGATCACACAAGCCCTGGCCAGCGTCGGCTACATTGCCACGCGCCAGATCGCCACTGCCGTTTACCTGGCGCACCACCTGCGCAAGCCGGTGCTGATCGAGGGTCCTGCCGGCGTGGGCAAGACCGACCTGGCCGTATCGGCCGCCCGGGCCCTGGGTTTTGCTTTGCTGCGCTTGCAGTGCTATGAAGGCCTGGACGACAGCAAGGCCTTGTACGAATGGAAGTACGGCAAGCAGTTGCTCTATACCCAGATTCTCAAGGAGAAGATCGGCCATCTGGTGGATGCAGCCGACACCTTGCAGGGTGCCTTTGACAAGCTGGCCAATTTTCAGGACTTGTTCTTTTCGCGCGATTTTCTCCAGCCCCGGCCCTTGCTGCAGGCGATGGAGCAGCCGGGCGGCAGCGTGTTGCTGATTGACGAGATCGACAAGTCGGAAGAGTCCTTCGAGGCTCTGTTGCTGGAGGTTTTGGCCGACTACCAGGTGACCATTCCCGAGATCGGAACCATCCGGGCACAGGTGCCGCCGCTGGTGATTTTGACTTCCAACAATACGCGTGAGCTGGGCGATGCGCTCAAGCGCCGCTGTTTGCACCTGCACATTGGTTTTCCCACGCCGGAACTGGAACTGCGGGTGCTGCGTGCCCGGGTGCCCGATCTCAACCAGGCCTTGCTGGGCCAACTGGTGGCGTTTGTGCAGGCCTTGCGGGTGGAAAACATCCGCAAACCGCCGTCGATTGCGGAATCGGTGGACTGGGCCCGCACGCTGCTACTGTTGCATGCTCCCGCGCTGGATGAGGCAATGGTGCGCGACACACTGAACGTGCTGCTCAAGCGGGAAACCGATATTGCCGAAGTGCAGACCCGACTGGCCCCTCTGACCCGGGGCGCCCTTGCCCATCCTGTCGAGATGGCGGAATCCTGCTGATGGACCAGACGCTGGCCGGCTTTGTGCGGGCGCTGCGGGCGGCCGGGGCTGATGCCTCGCCAGCCGAGGCGATCGACGCGGCCCGCGCTGTCGCCTTGATGGGCTACGCAGACCGCGCCAATCTGAAAGCCTCCTTGGGTGTGGTGCTGGCCAAGTCTGCCGCCGAGAAGGACTTGCATGACCAGTTGTTTGACCAGTACTTCAGCCCGCCAGCCCAGGCCAGCGATGGCGCTGCTGCCAGCGATCCGGCAGAAAATGGCGAGTCCGCCGTGCCGCCGATCACCACCGGGCAAGCCGAGGTTGACGCCTTGCTGGCTTTGGCATCGGGCCAAGGCCATGTTCAAGGTGACCCTGCCAACTCGCAGGCCCTGACCCTGGCGCTTCAGCGTGCAGCACAAGCAGTCGGGGTTGACGACATCCGCCTGTTGTCGCAGACCGCCTATTTGGCCCGCAAGATGCTGGAGTTCATGGGTATTGCCCCGCTGGAAGCGCGTCTGCTCGAACGGCTCGGTGAAGATACGCCGCAGGCGCAGGCTGAGGCGCGTGCCTTGTCCGCGGCGCGCGATGGGCTCATGCGCCATGCCCGGGCGCTGGTATCGCAGCGCTATGAGTTGTTTGGTCGACCGGCCACCGAGGCCTTCATGACCGACGTGGCCGTGCATCGCGTCCTGGGGCACATGAGCCCGGCCGACATCGCCCGTATGAAGGCGGCCGTGGCACGCATGGCACGGCGATTGGCAATCAAGCACTCGCGCCAGCGTCGTGTTCGGCTGAATGGACAACTGGATTTTCGGCGCACCTTGCGTGTCAGCGCCGGCCATGACGGTGTGCCCTTCAAGCTGGCTTTCAAGCACCGCCGACGCGACAAGCCGCGCCTGGTGGTGGTGTGCGATGTATCCGCCTCGGTGGCACCGCATGTGCGCTTTTTGCTGCTGTTCCTGTATGCCTTGCAAGGCACCGTGGCTGACCTGCACACCTTCGCGTTCTCCAATCGTCTGAAGGATGTGGGCGAACCGCTGGCCAAGCTGCCCTTTGACGCGGCGATGGACCTGATTTTGCGCGAGGTAGGCGGTGGTTCGACTGACTACGGCCAAGCCTGGCTGGATCTGCAGGACAGGCACTGGCACACCATCGACCGGCGTACGACCGTGCTGGTGCTGGGCGATGGGCGATCCAACGGTGCCAACCCACGGCTGGATATCTTTGCCGACCTCGCCCAACGTGCCAAACGTGTGGTCTGGTTGTGCCCCGAGGCGCCCTCTCGTTGGGGCACGGGCGACAGCAGTATCTTGCGTTACCGACCGTTTTGCACCCATTTAGCCCACAGCGCCACCGCAGCCGATCTGGAGCGCGCCATTGATGAGGCGCTTGAAGCTTATGCGTAACCCGTCCCGGACGGTGTTGCCGACCCAATTGGCGATTGCCAGTGATTTTCCGTTAGTTGCTATTTTCAAAAGGAGATGACTCATGTCAGAAACAAAGCAAGCATCCAAGGCCACTTCCGGCTTTGGCTTTAACCCACAGGACGAACTCAACGACCTGCGCATGTCTGAAAAGGCCATGCCGCTGTTGGAGCATGTCAAGCGTTTCTGCGCTGAAACCGTGGCGCCGATGGCTGAGAAGTTCGACAAGCTCGGCGAAGGCCGCGCCGATCGCTGGAGCTACGTACCCGGCCAGCTCGAACTGCTCGAAGCCGCCAAGAATCAGGCCAAGAAAGAGGGTCTGTGGAACTTCTTCCTGCCCGATGCCCACACCGGCGAAGGCCTGAAGAATCTGGACTACGCCTACATTGCCGCCGTGCTGGGTCGCTACCCCCATGCGTCGGAGACCATGAACTGCTCGGCGCCTGACACCGGCAACATGGAAGTTATCGAGCGCGTCGGTACGCCTGAACAAAAGGAGCGTTGGCTCAAGCCGCTGCTGGCCGGCGAGATTCGTTCGGCTTTTGCGATGACCGAGGTGCATCACGCTTCGTCGGACGCGAAGAATATTGCCACCACCGCGGTGCTTGAGGGCGATGAATGGGTGATCAACGGCGAGAAGCATTACATCTCCGGCGCTGGTGACCCACGTTGCAAAATCATGATCACGATGGTCCGGACCAGCCCCGATGCGCCGTCGCACAAGCAGCAATCGCAGATTCTGGTGCCCACGGACGCCCCTGGCGTCAAGATCGTCGGCCCGATGCACGTGTTCGGTGAAGACGACGCGCCGCATGGCCACATGCACATCATTTTCAACAACGTGCGCGTCCCCAAGAGTAATATGCTGCTGGGCGAGGGCCGTGGCTTCGAGATCTCTCAACTGCGACTGGGACCAGGTCGCATTCACCACTGCATGCGATCCATCGGCCAGGCCGAGCGGGCGCTGGACCTGATGAGCCGTCGCGGCCTGTCGCGCAAGGCGTTCGGCAAGGAGCTGGTGTGGCTGGGCGGCAACCTCGAGATCATCTCGCGTGCCCGCATCGAGATCGAGGCGATGCGGCTGATGGTGTTGAAGGCCGCCAAGGCGATGGACGTGCTGGGCAACAAGGAAGCCCGCATCTGGGTGCACATGGTCAAAGCGATGGTGCCGGAAAAGGTGTGCAAGATCATCGACCAGGCGATTCAGATGCATGGTGCGTTGGGTGTGTCGCAACACACACCGCTGGCGCGCATGTACACCCAGCAGCGTACCCTGCGTCTGGCTGACGGTCCGGACGAAGTGCACCACATGGTGGTCGGCCGCCACGAGGCGCGCCAGTACGAAGGACTTGACGAGGACGTGACCTCGTCGATGGTCTGGCGCAGCTGATGACCACGGCTCAGGAGGCTTGATGGCGATTTACCAACCTCAGGCCTTGCTGGCCGATCACGGGCCCGGCGCGTGGAGCGCACCGGTGCCCATTACCTATGATCAGCGCGATGTGCTGCTGTATGCGGTGGGCGTCGGCTGTAGCGACCTGCGCTTTGTCTACGAAGGGCATCCGCAATTTGCGGTGTTCCCCACCTTCGCGATTCGCTGGGGTAGCGCAGGGCTGACGCTGGATCCGGTGGCTCTGCCGCCGTCGCCCGGCCCGATGACGATCGACGCCGAGCGTTGCATCGAGCTGCTGGCGCCGCTGCCTTTGTCCGGTACCGTGACCGTGCGTTCGCGGCTGCTGGCGGTGCACCCGCGAGGCAAGGGCGGTGCCTTTGTCGAGTTTGAGAGCGAGGTGCTGGACGCCGCGGGCCAAGCCTGCGTGCGCATGTTCACTGGCCTGTTTCGCCGTGGCGTGGCCCGGTTGGGCGACATTGAGCCGTTCGAGGGACGGGGTCACAGCCGGTCGACCCGCCTGGTTGTGCCCGAGCGCGCGCCGGATGTCGATGTGGCCGTGACCATACCCTTGAACCAGGCGCAGCTGTACCGCTTGTCGGGTGACTACAACCCGCTGCACATTGACCCCGCGGCGGCCCGCACGGGGGGCTTTGATCAGCCTATTCTGCATGGCTTGTGCACCTACGGCCATTGCGGCCAGATGCTGCTGGACGCCTTGTGTGACGGCGACCCGACGCGTTTCGGTTCACTGCAAGTGCGTTTCTCATCGCCGGTACTGCCGGGCGACAAGCTGCAAGTGGTCGGTTGGCATGACGGCCCGGGTCGCTTGCTGTTCGAAGCCCGCGTGGGCGATCGCACGGTGGTGTCAAACGCCACCTTCACCTACCGTTAAAGATACAAGAATTCAATTAGAGGAGACTGATCATGACCATCACAACACTGGATACCGGAACCCCCGACCTGCTGGCAACGCTGGAGGCTGGCGTGCTGACACTGACTTTGAACCGCCCTGAGGCGCGAAACGCCATGTCGCGTGCCATGAACCAGGCGCTGCAACAGCAATTGGCCAAAGCGGAGTTTGATCCGGCGGTGAAATGCATTGTGCTCACTGGCGCGGGCAAGGGCTTTTGCGCGGGCGGTGACGTCAAGGGCATGGCCGCTGCCGGCGACGGCACGGTCGGTGCATTGACCATTGACGAGGCCATCCACCTTCAGCGCAGCAACCAGCGCGCCACGGCGGGCAAGCTGTTCAAAATGCCCAAGCCCACACTGGCCGCCTTGCCAGGTCCTGCGGCGGGTGCCGGCCTGTCTCTGGCACTGGCCTGTGACATGCGGGTCATGGCCAGCAGCGCGATCATGACCACCGCTTTCGCGCGGGTGGGTTTCGCGGGTGACTATGGCGGCACCTACTTTCTGACCCAACTCGTGGGCTCGGCCAAGGCCCGTGAACTGTACTTTTTGTCCGAACGTGTGGGTGCCGAGGAAGCCCTGCGCCTGGGCCTGACCAACTGGGTGTGCGCCCCCGAAGATCTGCTTGCCAAGACCCGCGAGATCGCCTTGCGGTTGGCCAACGGCCCTACCGTGGCCTACCGCTACATGAAAGAAAACCTCAACCGTGCGATGGCCGGCGAGGTGGACGATTGTCTGGATCTTGAGGCGACCCATCACATTCACTGCGGTCAAACCGAGGACCACCGCGAAGCCGCGCAGGCCTTTGTGGAAAAACGCGAACCGGTGTTCAAGGGTCGATGAGCGTGGCACCGGTCCCGATGACACGAGACGAGGCCATTGCGGCTGCCACCGCGCCGGGCCAACCGTATGAGCTGGTGGATGAGGTGGTCAACGGTCGCAGCCAGCGGGTGTTCAAGAATGCGCCCGTTTCGCTGCGCGCCTTGTTTGAAGCCGCCGCCAGTGATCTGCCGTTTATCAGCTACGAAGACGAGCGTTACAGCTTCGCGCAGGCGTGGGAGCTTGCCGCCCGCATGGGCCATGTTCTGGTGCATGACTGCGGGGTGACTCCGGGCGACCGGGTCGCGATCGCCATGCGCAACTACCCTGAATGGGTGCTGGCCTTCACTGCGGTCACCTCCATTGGCGCCATCGCCGTGGCGATGAATGCGCATTGGTCGGGCGACGAAATGGCCTATGCGCTGTCCGACAGCGGCAGTCGGGTACTGCTGGCCGATGCCGAGCGACTCGACCGCCTGATGCAGGGCCCGACGGTGGCAGGGCTGCAGGTTCTGGCGGTGCGCGCGGCGACGCTGCCGGCAGGGGCGCGCGCGCTCAAGGACCTGACCGAAGCGGTGGGCTCGGTGCCGATGCCGCCGGTGCCGATCGCGCCGGACGACCTGGCCACGATGCTTTACACCTCGGGCTCCACCGGCCACCCCAAGGGCGTGCCGTCCAGCCACCGTAACATTGTGTCGGCCTTGTTGTCGTGGGAACTGGATGCCGTGATCGGCGCGCTGGTGGCCGGCATTGAAGAGGTGCCAGCAGTTGAGCAGGGCGGCACACTGCTGGCGGTACCGCTGTTCCATGTTTCAGGCATGCATGTTTCGTACCTGTCGAGTTACCGCCTCCAGCGGCGTCTCGTCTGCATGTACCGCTGGGATGCCGAGGTCGCTGCGGCTCTGGTGGACCAGCACAAGCTCACATCGATGGTGGCGCCAGCCGCCATGACCGGTGACCTGGTGCGGGTGGCGCAAACCGGGCGCTACGACCTGAGCAGCTTGCTGGTGGTAGGTGGGGGCGGTGCCGCCCGCGCACCCGAGCAGGTACGCCAGATCCGTGCGAGCTTCAGCCAGGCATTGCCAGGTACCGGCTGGGGCATGACCGAGACCAATGCCATTGGTGTGGGCATCGGCGGCGAAGACTATCTGGCCCGACCGGCCAGTTCGGGTCGCTGCTCACAGGTGCTGCAGATCAAGGTGGTCGATGAACTCGGGCAGCCGGTGCCGACGGGCCAACGCGGGGAATTGCTGGTGCGAGGCACCTCCCTGTTCGCCGGCTACTGGAAGCGCCCCGACGTCAACGCCCAGGTCTTCACCGATGGCGACTGGTTTCGCACAGGCGATGTGGCCACGCTGGATGAGGACGGTTTTCTCTACATCGTTGACCGCATCAAGGACCTGATCATCCGTGGTGGAGAAAACATCGGCTGCGGCCAGGTGGAGGCGGCGCTGCTGCTGCACCCCGATGTCCAGGAAGCGGCCGTTTACGCCGTGCCCGACGAGCGACTGGGCGAGGAAGTGGGCGCCACCGTTTACGGCAGCAATGCGCTGGATGTGGCGGCGTTGCGCGAATTTCTGACCGCCCATCTGGCCCGCTTCGAACTGCCACGCTACATCGTCAAAGCGCCTGGTCCCTTGCCGCGCACCCCCTCGGGAAAAATCCTTAAACGTGAGATCAAGGCGGCCGGGCTGCTCGAAATCCTTCAGACCCCGGGCTAACCGGGGGTCGGATTCAGTGCGGTGCGGTTGGCACCTGTGCTGCGTGGTCCAGGTCCGGCCGGTGCCAGGGGTCCACGTGGGTCATCAGGTTGAGCACGCGGTGGCGTTGCAGCACGCGTTGCCTGGCTTCGACGGCAATGTCGTGACCCGCCTCTACGCTGATCAGGGCATCGACTTCAATGTGGGCATCCACAACAATCATGTCGCCCATTTTGCGGGTGCGAACATCGTGCACGCCGCTGACACCGGGTGTTTCGATCAGTGTTTGCCGGATGGCCTGTACCTCCTGATCGTCCACCGCGCGGTCCATCAGATCGTGCAGCGCGTCCCAGGCGAATCCCCAACCCATTTTGGTCACCATGAAGCCCACGATCAGCGCCGCGATCGGGTCCAGGATCGGATAACCCGCCAGATTGCCAATGATGCCGATGCCCACCACCAGCGATGAGGCCGCATCAGAACGTGCATGCCAGGCATTGGCCACCAGCATGCTTGACTTGACACGTTTGGCAACCGCCAGCATGTAGCGAAACAGCAGCTCTTTTGAAATCAGTGCCGCCCCGGACACCCACAGGGCCATGACATGCACGGTCTGCACGGTCTCCGGTGCTTCGAGCTTGCGAAAGGCGGACCACAGCATGCCGATACCGACGCCAAGCAGGAGTGCGCCCAGCACCAGGGAGGCGGCGGTTTCAAAGCGCTGGTGGCCGTATGGGTGGTCCTCGTCTGCATCCTTGCGGGCATGGTGCCCTGCGAACAGCACCACAAAGTCCGCCACGAGATCGGACAATGAATGAATACCGTCGGCAATCAGACCTTGCGATTTAGCCAGAACCCCCACCACAATCTGGGTGATGGTCAGGACCACGTTGACACCCACACTGACCCAGGTGCTGCGTGAGGCCGCTAGAGCGCGCTCGGCGGGGCTGTGCAGGGCATCTTCGGTGTCATCGGTGAGGTCGGTGAATTGCATGGGGTCGCTGGGGCAAATGAGGGGGAATGGATGTGGCCTGAGTTTAAGACCACAAGCGGTGCCGTAGGTGCCGTATGCGCGGCCTCAAGCAGTTTGGGGCTGGTTTGCGTTATGCTACAAAAATGAGAGCTATTTGCATATATTTGACAAGGGCTAGAGGCCAAAATGACCGAAAATATCTTCAATAAAGTGTGTATCTATGGCGCTGGCGCCATTGGCGGCTGGCTTGGTGTGCGGCTGGCCGGGGCCGGTTGCCGGGTGAGCGTCGTGGCGCGCGGTGCCACGCTGGACGCCTTGCAGCGCCACGGACTGCGGTCCCGCCATGGCCATGTCGAGGTCACGGCCTCGGTTCAGGCCAGTGCCGATCCAGCCCAGCTGGGCCCACAGGACCTGGTGGTGATTGCCGTCAAGACGCCTTCCCTGCTGGAGGTGGCGCGCCACATGGCCCCGCTGATCGGTCCGAACACGCTGGTACTCAGTGCCATGAACGGTGTTCCCTGGTGGTTTTTCCAGGGTTTTGGCCGGGATTTCGAAGGCACCCACCTCCAGTCGGTGGATGCCACCGGGGAAATTGGCGCGGCCATTCCTGCGGCCCGTGTCATTGGCTGCGTGGTGCATGCCAGCTGCTCTCTGATACTGCCGGGCTATGTGCAGCATCACTTCGGCAACAAGCTGATCATTGGCGAGCCCTCAGGTGCCAAAACCGAGCGAGTGACACAGCTTGCGGCCCTGCTGGGGCGCGCAGGCTTTGATGCCAGTGTGTCTGAGCAGATTCAGGCGGACGTCTGGTACAAGCTTTGGGGCAACATGACGATGAACCCCATCAGCGCTATCACCGGCGCCACCACCGACCTTATTCTGGGTGATGAACTGGTGCGGGGCTTTGTCTCCAGCGTGATGCTGGAGGCCAAGGAAATCGGGACGCGTCTGGGCATACCCATTGCCCAGCAGCCCGAAGACCGCCATGCCGTCACCATGAAGCTGGGCGCCTTCAAGACATCCATGCTGCAAGACGTCGAGATGGGCAAGGCGCTTGAACTCGATGCGCTGGTGACGGTGGTGAAAGAGTTGGGGGCGCTCACGGGTGTGCCCACGCCGTTTACCGATGCCTTGCTCGGTTTGTCGCGTCTGTACGGACGCGTGCGGGGGTTGTATTGAACGGACTCAGTTCGGCTGAAGCCCTGCAGGGGCTGCGGCAACACGGTCCCAACCGCCTCCAGGCGGCAACACAGCGCGCTGTGTTGCTGCAGTTTTTGTCCCATTTTCGAAATCCGCTGGTGCTGGTGCTGCTGGCGGCGAGTGCCATATCTGCATTGACCGGTGATGTCACGGGTGCGCTCATCATCGGCCTGATCGTGGTGGCAAGCGTGACGCTGGATTTTGTGCAGGCTTATCGCGCAGGCCGTGCCGCGGAAAAGCTGGCCTTGACAGTGGCCATCACCGCCACGGTGCTGCGCGATGACAAGGCATGCGAGCGACCGGTGACCGAGTTGGTACCCGGTGACGTGGTGCTGCTGTCGGCCGGCAATCTGGTGCCCGCCGATGGGCGCGTGTTGCAAGCCAATGACTTCTTTGTCAATCAGGCCCAGCTGACCGGGGAGCCCTTTCCGGTCGAGAAGAAAGCGTCGGCAACACAGGTCAGGGGTGTGCAGCCAGACCCGGCAGCGCTCTGGGCGCTCGAAGAAAGCGATGCGGTTTTCATGGGCAGTTCGGTGGTCAGCGGCTCGGCGCGCGTCAAGATCGGGCGTACCGCCAGCCACACGGCTCTGGGCCAGATCGCCGTCAGCCTGGCGCTGCCGGCGCCACCCACGGCCTTTGAGATGGGTATCCGCCATTTCGGCTTGCTCATCATGCGCCTGACCCTGCTGCTGGTGCTGTTCACCTTGCTGGTGAATGTGGCCTTGCATCGACCTCTGCTGGAGTCCTTCCTGTTTGCCGTGGCCCTGGCCGTGGGGCTGACGCCGGAACTGTTGCCCATGGTTGTGTCGGTCACGTTGACGCGCGGTGCTTTGCGCATGGCGGCCATGAAAGTGATTGTGAAGCGGCCTTCTGCCATTCAGGACATGGGCGCGATGGACGTGTTGTGCACGGACAAGACGGGCACCCTGACCGAGGCCCGCATTCGCCTGGAGCGTCATGTGGACGCGTCAGGCCAGGACAACCCGCAAGTGCTGGTGCTGGCCTATCTCAACAGCTTTTTCGAAAGTGGCCTGCGCAGTCCGCTGGACGATGCGATTCTGGCGCACGCAGAAATCGATGTGTCGGACTGGGTGAAGATTGACGAGGTGCCTTTTGATTTTGAGCGGCGACGCGTGTCGGTGCTGGTGGAGCGTGCGGGTGCACGGCGCCTGGCCGTCAAGGGCGCCCCGGAAGATGTGCTGCGCCTGTGTACGCACTATGTCGATGGCGAAGGCAGCACGGTACTGCTGGATGAAACCGCGTTGGCCCGGATCGACAAGCTCTTTGACAGCCTGGGCGAGGAAGGATTTCGGGTGTTGGGCATCGCCTGGCGCGATGTGCCGATTGACCACCCGCATGCCGTGGTGTCCGACGAGAGTGAACTGGTGTTTGCGGGCTTTGCCGCGTTTCTGGATCCGCCCAAAGTCAGCGCGGGGGATGCGCTGCGGGCCATGGCGGCTTGCGGCGTGGCCGTCAAAATTGTGACCGGTGACAACGAACTGGTGACGCGCCATGTCTGCACCCAGCTGGGGGTGACGATAGCGGGCGTGCTGACCGGCGCTGAAGTGGCGGTCATGAACGATGATGCCCTGCGCGCACGGGTCGAAGACTGCAATCTCTTTTGCCGGGTGAATCCGTCGCAGAAGAATCGCATCATCCTGGCGTTGAAAGCACGCGGCCATGTTGTCGGTTATCTGGGGGACGGGATCAACGATGCGCCTTCCCTGCACACGGCGGATGTTGGCATTTCGGTGGAGGGTGCGGTGGATGTTGCCAAACAGGCGGCCGCCATGATCCTGCTGGAAAACGATCTGATGGTGCTGCACAAGGGCATCCTCGAAGGCCGGCGTACCTTCGGCAACGTCATGAAGTACATCATGATGGCCACCAGCTCCAATTTTGGCAATATGTTCAGCATGGCCGCTGCAACGCTGTTCCTTCCATTTCTACCGATGCTGCCGCTGCAGGTGTTGCTGAACAACCTGTTGTACGACGTGTCGGAGATCACGCTGCCGCTGGACAATGTGGATGAGGAAGACCTGGCGCAGCCCAAGCGCTGGGACATGGGCTTCATCCGCAACTTCATGCTGAGCATCGGCCCCATCAGCTCGGTGTTTGACCTTTTGACTTTCTATTTGTTGATCAGCTTGTTCAATGCGCACGAGTCCCTGTTCCGGACCGGCTGGTTTGTCGAGTCGGTTGCATCCCAGGTGCTGGTTATTTTTGTCATTCGGACCCGGCGTAATCCGCTGCGCAGTCATCCCAACCGGTGGCTTGTCCTGACGTCTTTGCTGGTTGTGATCTTGGCAATGATCCTGCCTTTCACTTCACTGGCCCCGTTCCTGGGTTTCACACCCTTGCCGCTGTCGTTTTTTGTGTTGCTGACGGGGCTTTTGATTTGTTATTTGCTGATGGTGGAAGGGGGTAAACAATGGTTTTACCGGCGGCTGACGAGGGCGTGAGTGCACGCGAGGGCCTGAGCTCGGCACAGGCTGCACAACGCCTCCTTGAGGACGGTGCCAACGCGCTCCCAGGTACCGGGCGACGCACGTTGCGCGCCATTGTTCGTGAAACGCTGCAGGAACCCATGTTCATGCTCCTGCTGGCAGCGGGTTCGCTTTACCTGGTGCTGGGGGACTTGCATGAGGGCCTGATTTTGTTCGGACTGGTGCTGGTGGTGCTGGCGATGACGCTGTATCAGGAGGGCAAGACCGAGCGCGCCATTGCCGCCCTGCGCGAGCTCACCAGTCCGCGTGCACTGGTGTGGCGCGACGGGCAGTCGCAGCGCATTGCGGGCAGCGACGTGGTGTGCGGCGACATCCTGTTGCTGGCTGAGGGGGACCGCATCGCGGCCGATGCGGTGCTGATCAGCAGCACCGATGTGCGGGTCGATGAGTCCCTGCTAACCGGCGAGTCTGTCCCGGTGGGCAAGGTGGTCGCGAATGTGCCACCGGTCACTGCCGTGCGTCCAGGGGGCGATGGGATGCCCTATTTGTATTCAGGCACATTGGTGGTGCAGGGGCATGGTACAGCGCGGGTGGTCGCCACCGGTGTGCGCAGTGAAATCGGGCGTATTGGCAGCGCACTGGACGCTTTGACGAACGAGCGTTCTCCGCTCAAGAAACAGACTGCACGATTGGTCCAGGTGCTGGCGGTGATTGCCTTGGCGGCAAGTGTGCTGCTGGTGCTGGCCTATGGCCTGATGCGCGGTGACTGGCTGGCGGCGCTGCTGGCCGGCATTGCGCTGGCCATGGCCATGCTGCCTCAGGAATTTACGGTGGTGTTGACCGTGCTGCCGGCTCTCGGTGCGTGGCGCCTGTCCAAGCAAAACGTGCTCACGCGGCGGATTGCCGCGATTGAAACTTTGGGTGCGACGTCGGTTCTGTGCGTGGACAAGACCGGCACCTTGACCGAAAATCGCATGACAGTCGCCCAGCTTTACGCACAGGGTGCCGAGGGCGTCGCGCCCGAGAGCCTTGCCGTGGATTACGCAGCGCAAACAGAACTGCCGGAGGCTTTTCATACCTTGGTGGAGTTCTCGATTCTGGCCAGCGTGGAGGACCCCTTTGATCCGATGGAGAAAGCGTTTCATCGGCTGGGGCAGCATTTTCTGGCGTCCACCGAGCATTTGCACCGTGATTGGACGCTGATGCGCGAATATGGCCTGACGCCTGAATTGCGGGCCATGTCCCACGTCTGGAAGGCGGTGGATGGCCAGGCCTATGTGGTGGCGGCGAAAGGGGCGCCGGAGGCGGTCATCGATCTCTGTCATCTGGATGCCGCTGCCCAGGCCCGCATTGCCGCAGCCATTGAAAGCATGGCCGCCGGGGGACTGCGGGTGCTGGGTGTTGCCCAGGCCCGCTTTGAGGGTGAGCAGTGGCCTCGGATCGAACATGATTTCGAGTTTGAGTTCGTCGGTCTGCTGGGGCTGGCGGACCCCTTGCGTGCCGAGATTCCCGATGCCGTGGCACAGTGTGGCACCGCCGGCATCCGGGTTGTCATGATCACAGGCGATTACCCCGCTACCGCACAGGCCATTGCAGCGCAAGCTCAGCTCGACTTTGACGAGGTCCTGACTGGGGACATGATGGTGAAACTGAGCGATTCCGAGTTGCAGGAGCGCATGAAAACGGTCAGTGTGTGTGCCCGCATCGCGCCGGAACAAAAGCTTCGCATCGTTCAGGCACTCAAGAGCAATGGCGAAATCGTGGCAATGACCGGTGACGGCGTGAATGACGCCCCGGCCCTCAAGGCGGCCCACGTGGGCGTGGCCATGGGGGGGCGCGGCACCGACGTCGCCCGCGAGGCCTCGTCGCTGGTGCTGCTGGACGACAACTTTGCCGCGCTGGTGCGTGCAGTGCGCCTGGGGCGGCGGATCTTCGACAATCTGGGCAAGTCCATGTCCTACATCATGGCGGTGCACGTGCCCATCGCAGGCATGGCGATCCTGCCTGTGCTGCTGGGTTGGCCGGTCGTGTTGTTTCCCCTGCATATCGCGTTTCTGGAACTGATCATTGATCCGGCGTGTTCGATGGTGTTCGAGAATGAGCCCTCGGAGGCCGACGTGATGCACCGGCCGCCGCGGGATGCCAATGCCCCCCTGTTTGGGGGGGGCACCTTGATGCTGGCGCTGTTGCAGGGGCTGGGCGTGTTGCTGGTGGTGGCCGGAGCCTGTGCCTGGGGCGCCACACGGCTGACCGAGAGCGAAACCCGTGCTTTCACATTTGTGACACTTGTGGTGGGAAACCTGGCACTGATTCTTTCCAACCGCTCTCGCACCGGATCCCTGTGGACCTTGCTGCGTGTGCCCAATCGCACGCTGTGGGTTGTCACCAGCCTGACCCTGGCGCTGCTGGTGGTGACGCTGTATGTGCCCGTCGTGGCCGGTCTGTTCCAGTTTGGGGTCTTGCCCGTGCCGGATCTTCTGATCGCAACGGCCCTGGGTTTGGTCAGCGTGTTCTGGTTTGAAGCCATCAAACTGAGCCGTCGTCTGGCAACGCGCCGGGTCGCCTGACCCGGCGGTGACCCAGGCTGGCACCTGCCTGTGCGATAGTCCATGCACTCCTAGCCCAACGTCTTTTCAGTCAATGTCCGTACTTCCCAAGACCCCGCTGGCACTGAGCCGTGCTGCATTTGCCACCTTGCTGTTGATTGCCCTGATGATGGGCGCCAACCATGTGGCGGCGCGTATTGCGTTCAACCATGGCGTCGATGTGCCCACCGCAGTGGCTGTGCGCAGCCTGGCAACGGCCTTGGTTGTCGCCCTGCTGGTGGCGATTCAGGGGGTGCGTGTTGCCTTCACCGCGCGCCACCTTCGCGTACTGCCGGTCATCGGTCTTCTGGTTGGCGTGCAAAGCCTGTGCCTGTATTCATCGGTGGCCCGCTTGCCCGTCGCCCTGGCGCTGCTGGCGTTCAATACCTACCCTTTGTGGATTGCCTTCTGGGCCTGGCTGCTTTATCGACGCACCCCGGAGCGCGCTGTTCTGATCGCCATGCCGGTCATCCTGCTGGGGCTGGCATTGGCGCTTGATGTGCTGGGTGCTGCTTCGGGCCTGGGTGCGGCCGGGCAATGGGGCCGCATTGGTGCCGGTGTGGCTTTTGCCCTGACGGCTGCCGCCACTTTTGGCGTCGCCATGGTGTTGACCCAGCATGAGGCCGCCGATGTGGATGGACGCGTGCGCACGGCCATCACCCTGGGTATCGTGGGCGCGCTGGCCGCGTCGGCAGCCCTGGCGCAAGGCGGCTTTCACCTGCCCGATGCCGAGCCCGGCTGGTGGGGTTTGCTGGCCCTGACGTTTCTGTATGGCACAGCCTTCACGATCATGTTCACCCTGCTGCCCAAGCTGGGTGTGGTGGGCAGTTCCCCGATCATGAACGTGGAGCCCGTTTTTGCCCTGATTCTGGCCTGGCTTATTCTGGGTCAGGCGATCGCGCCGATGCAGCTGGCCGGCGCACTGCTGGTGGTGGGCGCCGTGATGGTGCTGGGGCTGCGCAAGCGTTAGCTGGCGCAATCCTGCCGGGCCTTGAGTGCCTTTTCGAAGTTCACTTTGACTTTGATTTTTTCCGGGTTCAGCGGCGAGCGGATGGCGAACTGCGGGTCGGTTGTGTCGTGGTACATGTACTTGCTCAGTGGCATGCCGCCGGGGTTGATGATGCTCACCACATGCGGGGTATTGGCGCGTTTTCCCCTCGCGATCGCGACGGCCTTGTCACCATTGACCAGCTGGACGTAAGTGCCCGGCGGGTAAAACCCCACCGCCGTGGCCATGGCCGCGCCGGGGGCTGTTGCCGCATCGGTGGCGCCAAGAAAAATGGACTTGACGGCGCCCAGCGGCGACATGGCCAGGCGGGTTTTTCGGGCCGCCATCTTGGCAACAAAACTGTCTGCGACCCGCAGGATGCGTCGGCTCTCGATGTTGCCGGGCCGTCCTTGAGTTTCATCAAGCTCATGATGCCAGCGCACGATGTCGAGCAAATCTTCGTCGGTGACGCCGAGCTTTTGCAGGATTTCAACACTGAGCTGCGGGTGCTCCCGGATCAGCTTGCGCTGTGCGTCGTTGAGTGCCGAGCTTTGCCGGGTCAGACTGTCTTGTGCCCGCGCCATGCCAATGTTCATGGTCAGTGCCGCACGGAACAGGGTGCTTCGGGCAGACGCAGAAAGGTCAAGCTTTTCTGCCGTCAAATCGCAGACTGCAGCTGACAGCAGTGCGTGCGTGGCGCAGTAGCCAAGCTGGGGGTCTGCCAGCGCCTGGAACAGAACGAAGAGGCATTCGTCGGGGTCGCTCTTGAGCATTTCGAGCCCCTTTTGCTCGATGCCTTCCAATCGCTGCAACGGATTGATGGCCGCTTCGCCCTGGTACAGGAAGCCTTGCAGGGTTTCCTGCAAATCCAGCCAGCCTCCAAGAACCTCTTTGCCGACGAGGTAATCGGCTTCCCTGATTTCCGATGGCATGGAGGCCTTTGCAATGGTTTCAAGATCGACGCCGTCGCGCAGCATGGTTTGAATCATGCGCTCGTAGCTCTTTTGCCAGGCCTTGGCGTCACTTTCGGTCATGGAGGCCTGGTGCGTGTTCAGCATTTCCTTGTGCTGCGCGGACAGGATGACCTGACCTTTTCGCAGCAGCAAGCGTCCGTCAGGCGCCCATACATCCACCGGCAGCGGTTTGCCGAGTTCGAGCATGGCGACGGGTATTGGAACGTAATTCATCAGTCGCTCACCAGTACAGGCACACGCGGTGCCAGTGCGCACATCAACTCATAGCCCACGGTGCCAGCACAGTGGGCCACTTCGTCAATGCCTACGACCGCGCCTTTGGCACCTTGGCCCCATAGCGTGACTTCACTGCCAAAGCCAGCAGCCATACCAACGTCGTCCAGGGGCGAGAGGTCGACTGTGATCATGTCCATGCTGACTCGCCCAACCAGGCGGGTACGAACACCGTTGACCAGCACCGGCGTTCCGGTGCCGCAGGCACGCGGGTAGCCATCTGCGTAGCCGCAGGCCACAACACCGATGCGTATCGATTTTTCCGCAGTGAATGTAGAACCATAGCCAACTGTAGCTCCCTTCGCAAGGTCTTGCGTTGCTATTATTTTAGAAGCAAACGTCATCGTTGGGTGTAAATTCCAGTCGACGGCGCTGTGTTCGGGAAAGTCCGGCGAGCTGCCATACAGGGCGATGCCCGGCCGTACCCAGTCGGATGTCACCTCGCTGGCCGCCGTCGTGCCCGCCGGCAGGGGCGTCACTGGCGCGCGCAGCAGGGCTGCGCTGTTGCTGAGCGACCGCTCACCGGGCAGGTCACGGGTCACTTCGGCGAATACGGCCATTTGCCCGGCGGTGCCGCGCGGGCCGTCGGCATCGCTGAAGTGGGTCATCAGGGAAATCTCGTCGACCTGGGGCAGTGCGTTGAGTCGGGTCCAGGCGGCGCGAAAGCGCTGCGGCGTGAAGCCCAGGCGGTTCATGCCGGAATTCATTTTGAGAAACACCCGGTGCGGCACATTGGTTTTGTGGGTGGCCAGCATGTCTATCTGCTCGTTGCAATGCACCGTGTGCCAGAGATCCAGACGCGAACACAACTCGAGATCGCGCAACTCAAAAGCACCCTCCAGCAAGAGAATCGGGCCACGCCAGCCCAGTGCACGCACGCGTTGAGCTTCTTCCAGGTCCAGCAGCGCAAAGCCGTCGGCTCCGCGAAAACCCTCAAACACCCGCTCAATGCCGTGGCCGTAGGCATTGGCCTTCACGATCGCCCAGACCCGTGAATCCGGCTCGGCCACGCGAGCGCGCTCAAGATTGTGGCGAAGTGCGCCAGTATGGATCGTGGCGTGAATCGGGCGAGGCATGGTGCGCTGGGGTTAACGTGTTTAACCTTGGATTTTGACACCTCCGGGGCGTGCTATAACCCGGTATCGTTTGAAAACCTATTATAAAAACCCTCGTGTCAGCATCGCTGGTGCGCGCCTGTAGACAATGAAACGCGGCTTTTTTACCATCATGTCAGCGCAGTTCTTCAGCTCGCTGGCCGACAACGCACTGTTTGTCGCAGCGGTCCAGTTGCTCAGAACCAGTCAGGCGCCGGAGTGGCAGCAAGCCGCGTTGGTGCCGATGTTTGCGCTGTTCTATGTCATTCTGGCCCCGTTCGTCGGTGCCTTCGCAGACTCTATGCCCAAGGGCCGGGTGATGTTGATCAGCAACTTCATCAAGGTGTTCGGCTGTTTGATGATGTTGTTTGGCACCCACCCCCTGATGGCCTATGCCGTGGTCGGCCTGGGAGCCGCGGCTTACTCGCCAGCGAAGTACGGGATCCTTACCGAGTTGTTGCCCGCATCGCAGCTGGTCAAGGCCAATGGCTGGATCGAGGGACTGACCATCGCCTCCATCATTCTGGGTGTCCTGCTTGGCGGGCAGTTGGTGGGGCCGATTTTGTCGCCGATGCTGCTGTCGCTCGACTTCCCCATGCTGGCCACCAGCGTGGACACTCCACCGGAAGCGGCAATCAGCGTGCTGATATTTGTGTACCTGCTTGCTGCATGGTTTAACACCCACATTCCCCTAACCGGTGTGGAAATGCGTGCCATGCCGCGTCGCATCGCCACGTTGTTGCCGGATTTCTGGACCTGCAATGCGCGTTTGTGGCGCGACAAGCTGGGGCAAATTTCGCTGGCTGCGACCACCCTGATCTGGGGTGTCGCCGGTAATCTGCGTTTCATCGTGCTGGCCTGGGCGGCTGCGGCTCTGGGTTATTCCGTGACGCAGGCATCTGCGCTGCAGGGGGTGGTTGCGATCGGCATGGCGGTAGGCGCCGTGGTGGCGTCGATGCGCATGCAGCTCGAAGATGGACCGCGTGTGATCACACTGGGCATTGGCATGGGCTTGCTGATCATCTTGCTGATCTTTATCGACAACGTCTGGTTGGCCGCGCCCTTCCTGATCTTGCTGGGTGCCCTGGGCGGTTTTCTGGTGGTACCCATGAATGCCTTGCTGCAGCATCGGGGTCACAATCTCATGGGTTCGGGGCGATCCATCGCGGTTCAAAACTTCAATGAGCAGGCGGCCATCTTGCTGCTGGGCGCGGCCTACAGCTTGTCGACCGGCTTGGGTTTGCCGACCTTCGGCGCGATCACGGCGTTTGGCCTGGTGATTGCCGGCTTCATGTGGATCATCAAGCGCTGGCACGCCCGCAATTGTGTGCAGTACAAGGCAGAGATCGAGCACCTGCTGGACATTGCCCGCAACGACAGCCTTCACGGCTGATGTCGAACAAGGCATTCGCCGCGGCCGCCGCGTTGACGCTTAACGCCTTTGTGTGGGGCGTGTCATGGTGGCCATTTCGCATATTGCAGAGTCATGGTCTGCATCCTCTGTGGGCGACGACCATCATTTATGTCTTTGCGCTGGTCTGCCTGCTCAGTTTCTGGCCTGGCGCCTGGCGCGGTTTGGTGCGCCATCCCATGTTGTGGTGTCTGGTGCTGGCCTCGGGCCTGACCAATGTCGGCTTCAACTGGGCGGTGACAGTGGGCGATGTGGTCAGGGTTGTCCTGCTGTTCTATTTGATGCCGGCCTGGGTGGTCTTGCTGGCCTGGCCTTTGCTGGGCGAAAAGCCCAACGCGGGTTCGATACTGCGACTGTCACTGGCACTCGCGGGTGTTGTGATTGTGCTCAAGACCCCCGATTCACCATGGCCGGTGCCCGAGAGCATGGCCGATTGGCTGGCACTCATGGGGGGCTTCAGTTTTGCGCTGACCAACATTCTGTTGCGCAAACTCAATCAAACCCCGGAAGAATCGCGCATGCTGGCCATGTTCGGCGGCGGTGCGGTGATGGCGGCGGGTGCGGCGGCGGTCGGCATGGGAATGGGCCTGGTCACGCCGATTCCCGCGCCGGGCTGGGTCTGGTCGGGGCTTGTGCTGCTCGTCAGCCTTGCGTTTCTGGTGGCCAATACGGCCCTGCAGTACGGTGCAGCCCGTCTGAGCGCCAGCGCAACCTCACTCATCATGCTGTCGGAGCTTGTCTTTGCCAGTGTGTCATCCGTGCTGCTGGGAGCCGGTGCGTTGTCGGGTGCGACGCTCTTGGGGGGTGCCTTGATCTTGCTGGCCTCACTGCTGGCGGTGTCTTCGTCGGACCCCCACTGACGTCTTTGACAAAGGTGCAATACTGCCCATCTCAATGGAACCGGAGGACGCATGAGCACTGTGTACGATTTTGAAGCCGAACAGATCAATGGCAAATCCGTCAAGCTGCGCAAGTTCAGGGGCAAAGACAAGGTTTTGCTGATCGTCAACACGGCCAGTGCCTGCGGTTTCACACCGCAGTTCTCCGGGCTGGAGGAGTTGCATCAAACCTACCGCAAAAAAGGCCTGGTGGTATTGGGCTTCCCCTGCAACCAGTTTGCCGCCCAGGACGCTGGCAGCAACGATGAAATTGCGGAGTTTTGCCAGCTCAACTACGGCGTCAGTTTTCCGATGATGGCCAAGATCGATGTCAATGGCGAGCATGCCCATCCGCTGTACCAGTGGCTGGCGCAAGAAGCGCCTGGTTTGCTGGGCAGCAAGTTGATCAAGTGGAATTTCACCAAGTTTCTGATTGGCAAGGATGGCGCCGTCCTCAAACGCTATGCGCCGACCGACACGCCGGCCAGCATGGCCACGGACATTGAAGCGGCTCTCGCGGCCTGATGCCGGTTATCTTGCTACGCGCTGTCCCCGCAAGGGCAGACGGATCAGGGGAAGTGACGCGGAGGGGCGGGTCACATTCTCGTCATACGGGTGGACCGGGTTGCCAACGGACTTGAGAATTCGTTGCACATAGGCCCTGGTTTCCAGGTAGGGCGGGATGCCGCGATAGCGTTCGACCTTCCCTTCGCCGGCGTTGTAGGCGGCGGCGACCAAGGCCACATCGCCTTCGAAATAAGCCAGCAACCAGCGCAGATAGGTCAGTCCCCCCCGGATGTTCTGCGCCGGGTCAAAGGGATTTCGCACGTTGAAGCGCTCGCTGGTCTCGGGTATGAGTTGCATCAAACCCCTGGCGTTCTTGGGTGACAGCGCCAGACTGTCAAAATTCGATTCTGCCGCGATGATGGCCAGCGCCAGTTGAGGCTCCACCTTGTACTGCGGCGCCATCTTCATGACCAGGTCAAAAATCTTTCGGGGCGCAATCAACTGATAGTCCACACTCGGCTTGGGCGGTTCAGCTGCAGCAGTGGCCGGTGGCGCCGGGTCGCGCATGCACTCCGGCACCTCGCTGGTGGGACCGCCGACAACCTTGAGCATGCGGATGGCAGCTTCAAGCCCCTGTTCGGCAGCGGCATGAAAAAAGAAGGCTGCCGTCACATCATTGCGTTCCACGCCGCGGCCGTTGGCGTACATCCACCCCAGGTTGTACTGCGCTTCAGGGTCGCCCAAGCGAGCACTTCGACAGTACAACTTCGCCGCAAGAACGGGGTTGCGTGTCACGCCTTCGCCGTTCTCGTAGGCAACGGCCTCCATACGCAGACTGGATGCCAGCAAATTCCCGGTCGTCACCGCCGACACTTGCCCCTGTGCTGGCATCGCAGCACAGAACACCATCATCAACAGGGACGGGAGAGACCAAAAAATCCGACGCATAGTTTTCAGTATCGGTGCTTTGGGCGTGTTGTGACAGATGGTTATGCGCTCAATGAGGAAGGATTCCCGCTTTTTCGGGAATTTTTTGCGCAGGCTCAAGCCGCGGTGCTTACCTGTTGGGGGTCTCTGCGTTGCGTTTCTGCTGCCGCTCAAATTCAATGCAACTGGTGGTGCTCGCCAGCTCTGGCCGCTGGCAAGCGCGGTACAGGCACATGGGGCGGGTTACGAAATTGCTGTCTGCGCAGACTTTTTCCGCCGTCAGCGCGGCTGGTTCGGGTTTGGGGGATGGCTTGGGCAATGTCTCACGTGGCGCTTGCGCAGATGTTGATCCTGTCTGCTCTGGGGTGGTCGGCAACCCAGGCCTGAGGGGCGTGGCGGGTGTGTTGGTGCGCGTGGTACCTGGTTTGGTGGCCTTGCTTGGTTTCGGCGTTTGCGGCACTGGGGGCGGTGATGAATCGGCAGTGGCGCCGGCCGAGGTGAGGGCGGGGGCAGCGGCGGGAATGGTTTCCAGGGTCGGCGCAGGCTGGTTCGGTGAGGGTCCGGCGGCCGGTACGGGTGTTCTGCTGGTAAAACCACGCCATCCCGCAGTAGCTGCCAGCAGGACGAGGATCGCCAGCGATGACATTGCAAGCCACATGACATAGGGCCGACGACGGGCGGGGGCGGGCGTTGCCGGAGGCGCTGAGAGGATATTCTTTTTGTCCTGGTCCTTGCCGGCAGCGGGCTTGATCCCTGTGGATTTGATCTGTTGCGTGGGCAAATACTCATATTGAGCGCGGTCCGTTCGGCCTGGGCCATCGGCCTGTGGCGCACCGGCCAGTTGCAGCAGGTCGCCGTTGGGCAGGCCGGCCGCACCGAGTTCCACGCGCCAGTCAAAGGATGACATGCCGTTGGGGGTGCTGAGCTTGAGGGCACGGGTGAACTCCTGAATCGACTGTGGGCGGTCCTGTGGTTGGGTATTGAGTGCCCAGGCCATGCCGGCAACAAATTCCGCAGAGTAGCTTTGCCCGAACTCCTCGGCCACGGTCTTGGCGACGTTGGCAAAGGTCGGCATGGTGTCCTTGACGATGCGGACTGTGGCCGGCAGCGGCGCCTGGTTGCAGAGCATGCCGTGCACTACGGCGGCCAGCGAGTAAAGATCGGTCCACGGACCTTGTGGCATGTCGTCGACATCGCCATATTGCTCAATGGGTGCAAAGTTGACCTTGAGCAGGATGGTTTCCTGTTTGACGCTGTCACCCAGCGCCAGTCGGGCTGCGCCCAGATCGAGCAGGACCGGCGGGCCGACATCCTGCAGGAATATGTTGTCGGGTGAGATGTCCCGGTGCAGGGCATTGCCACGGTGCAGGACCTTGAGTGCGCCCAGAATGGCCCACATCACTTTGCGCAACCAGGCCTCCGGAGGCGGCATCTGCATTCGCATTCGGGCCTGCTTGAGTGTCATGCCACGGTACAGCGGCATCACCATGTAGGCGGTGTCATTGGCCTCCCAAAACCGCAAGACCCGAACCAGGGAGGGGTGCTCGAACCGGGCCAGCATACGCGCTTCGTCCACGAAAGACTGCAGGCCGATGCGGAAGGTTTCATGGTCGGCGGGCGTACGCACCGAAATATTCAGTGTGCCCTCGCGTCGACCGGCCAAAGTCGAAGGCAGGTACTCCTTGATGGCAACGTCGCGTTGCAGTGAATGGTCGTAGGCGCGGTAGACCATCCCGAATCCACCCACGCCAATCAGCCCCAGGATTTCGAACTCGCCCAATCGGGTTCCGCTTGCCAGTGCATCGACATGACTGACGTCAGGGGCTGCAACGCGAATCGGCAATTCAATCATGAGTCCCAAGCAAGAAGCACGACCGTCGGCCGCTCAAACAGGGCGTGGATCGCAAGATCAGCCGATTCTATTGCAGTAGTTCTCTGCCGCTGCACGGGAAAAATGTAAGAAATCTGTGCGGCGCAGCGTCAATATCGGAACTCACTTCAGTGCGGGATTGAGCGCAGCCGCGCAGCCGCTTCACGCAGACACGCGGCAGTCGTATCCCAGTCCATGCAGGCGTCGGTGATCGAGACGCCGTAGCGCAAATCCTGTGGGCGACCGAGTTTCTGGTTGCCTTCGAACAGGTTGGATTCCAGCATCACGCCTTTGATGGCGCGGTTGCCATCCGCCACCTGGTGGACGACGTCCTTCAGCACGAGAGCTTGCAGGGCGTGGTTCTTGCGGGAGTTGCCATGGCTGCAATCGACCACGATGTTGACCGGCAGCCTGGCAATTGCCAAGGCAGCTTCAGCTTGCGCCACGGCAACCGAGTCGTAGTTGGGCGTGGCGCCACCGCGCAGGATGAGATGCCCAAAGGCATTGCCCCGGGTTTGGGTAACTGCCACCTGGCCTGCACCGTTGATACCCAGAAAGGCGTGAGGCTGGGCGGCGGAGAGCATGGCATTCAAGGCAACCTCCAGATCGCCATCGGTGCCGTTCTTGAATCCGACCGGTGAAGACAGGCCGCTGGCGAGTTCCCGGTGGGTCTGGCTCTCGGTGGTGCGAGCGCCGATGGCGCTCCAGGCAATCAGGTCGCCCAGGTACTGGGGTGTGATCGGGTCCAGAGCTTCGGTCCCGCAGGGCAGACCCAGTTCGTTGATGCTGACCAGCAGCCGTCGGGCGATGCGCAGACCCTCTTCGATGTCAAAGGAGTCATCCATGCGCGGATCGTTGATGAGGCCTTTCCAGCCCACGGTCGTACGCGGCTTTTCGAAGTAGACGCGCATCACTATGACGATCTCGTCTGAAAGTTCGTCGGCCAGGGCCTTGAGCTTGTGCGCGTACTCCATGGCAGCCAGGGGGTCGTGGATGGAGCAGGGCCCCACCACCACAAACAGCCGCGAGTTCTGCCCCTGCAGAATCTGGCACAGGGTCTGACGCGCCTGGCTGACCGTTCGGGTTGCCTCGGGGCTGGGGGCGATGTCCTCGTGCAGCTGCGCGGGTGACGGCAGCGTGGCTTGCGAGACGATGTTCAGGTTCTCAAGAGCAGTAGGAAAGGTCATGGTGACGGGTTCTCGCGAAATGTGGCAAAAGTGCTTACCAGAGTTGTCGGCCAAACAGGTAGGTCATGTTGATGCGGCGACTTTCATAACCTTCCACAAACCTGATCGTGTCGGTCTCGTGGAACAGGGCTGAGTTGAAAAGCACGGCGCGGTTGCCCCGATGAGGAACTGTGACGTGGCCCGATTGGTGTTTGGCCAGGAACTCATAGATGACTTTCGCGTCGGCGTTGTATTCCTGAAAAGTCCAGTTCGCTGGCGCCGGAACGTCGTATACCTTCAAGCCACCAGATGCCGGGTCCAGGTTGTACTCGCTGGGGGTCAACCAGAAATTGAGATTCACCTTGGCAAAATCGGCATGCACATTGATGCCCTTGCCCAGGGTGGCATCGTATTTGAAGCCCCAGAGCTGGTTCAGGGAATAGTCCTTGAAAATCCTCGGCATTTTTTGCTTGAGTTCGCGGGCCAACTGCAAATGCAGGGGGCTGACGAAGCCCTGGTTGGCAAAGGCACCCAGATAACTGTTGACGTATTCCTTGAGCCAGACTTTGGATAGCAGACCAAAGTCGCGAAAAGCCTGCAAGGCTTCTTTGGAAAGGAAGTTATCGATGTACAGTATTTCGGGTGTCGCCTTCAGGTAGGCATCTTCGAGCGCCTGCCAGTCGTTCTCTGGATTCAGGCAGGTGGTTTTCAGGACGGGCATCTCAAACACATGCTCGGCGGCCAGGTAAGGCATCAAAAGCGCAAGCTCGTTCGGCGCAATCGAAATGAAATCACTGTTGCCCGCATCGCATTGCTGATCCAGGAGCTTGTGGCCCGTGTCCACAAACTGCGCCGTACCCGCGATCTCATATCCTCGTGCCTGCAGGTAAGCAGCTTGTTGCAAGTCATGTTTCAGGCGAAATTTTGGAAATCCGGCCCGAACAGCGCCTTTCCCTCCTTGCCGGAATTCGGTGTTCAGAAACATACGCAGGCTCTTTCTGCTCTCCTGTATTCCAAGTTCTGCATGGTCGGGGTCGCTGACGCAAATGCTGGCCAGGTTGACCTGCGCTTTCAGCAATGCGGGATCGATGGCCAGTGCGCGCCGGAAACTCTCAACCGCTTCCTTGGTGCGGTCCAGGTTGCGCAGGGCTGTACCGCGATCCGCCCAGGCCTGCGCGTAGTCGGGGCTGATGGCAATGGCCTGATCGCAAATGGCCAGGGCTTCTTCGTTGCGCAAGAGGTCGCTGAGTGCCGTGCTTTTGTTGTTGAGCACCACCACATTGTTGGGGGCCAGTTTCAGCGCGAGGTCGTAGTTGGCCAGGGCGTCTTCTGCCCGCCCCATGTGCTGCAGGACGTTGCCGCGATTGCACAGGATGTCGACATGGGTTGGGTTGACCAGCAGCGCCCGGTCGAACGCAGCCAGGGCCTCGGGCATGCGCTGGAGTTGTTTGAGCAACAGGCCCAGGTTGTTCAGAATGCCGATATCGCGCGGGTTGAGTTGCAGTGCCTGCTCGTACGAGGCCAGGGCCTGCGTGACATGTCCCAAAAGCTGCTGCACATAGGCAAAGTTGTTGAGAGCATCGACGCTTTGGGGATTGGCCTTCACGGCCTGGCTCAGCAGGGACAGGGCCGCCTCAAGATTGCCCGCCTGGGTCTCGATCATGCCCAGGTAGTGCAGGGCGTTGAATTCACCCGGCAAGGTCTTCAGCACATCCAGATACAGAATTTTGGCCAGTTCGACATTGCCCTGGGCATGGAGTGCAACGGCTTGCTGGAGCTTTTGACCCGTGGTGTTCGACACAATTTGATTCAATGGGGCACCTTGTTCTGTTTCGGTTGCGCTTTCGCTCAGCGGCGGCATTCCGGTTGCCGCTGCCTTCATATTCGCGATGGCAGATAGGCCCAATTTTACCCGGGCGTCCCGTTCAGTCGGTCTATCCTGCGCTGGGTGGCAGCCCGCACCATCAGGGTTTGCCCGTGTTTAAGGTGTTGCCCCAACCATGGGCATCAAAGGCGTAATATGCTGCAAGTCTTTAGCAAATTGCCAAGGAGAGATTTCTTGATTTCCAACTTGATGAGCGACTCGGTTCGCGCTGCTGGCTTGGGGGCGTTGATGCGGGGCGCTGGACTGGTGACCCGGTTCATTCCCATTCCCCAACCCACCTTGTTGGTCGGCCCCGGCTCCAGCGGCAGGCTCGGGCAGGCGATTGCGGGTTTTGGTCACCACAAGATTCTGATCGTCACTGGCACCAATGTCTCCCGATTGGGCTTGCTCAAGGACCTGACGGATGCCTTGACCGCAGGCGGTGCGCAGTTCGTGGTGTTCGACGAAATGACGCCCGATGCACCCATTCCCCTGGTTGAAAAAGGCATTGATTTCTGCAAAGCGCATGACTGTGATGCCATCGTGGCCTTTGGCGGCGGCTCTTCGATGGATGCAGCCAAGGCGATTGCCGTGGCTGTGGCGAACAACAAGCATCCCCGTCAACTGGCAGGCTACTTCAAGGGTTTGCGTGCTCCCCTCAAAATTTATGCCGTGCCCACCACGGCGGGCACGGGCTCCGAAGTCACCGTAGCTGCCGTCATCTCGGACCCTGATTCGCACAAGAAACTGGTGATCGTCGATCCTCGCATCGTGCCCAAGATGGCAGCGCTGGACCCCTTGCTCATGACGGGTCTGCCGCCGTCCATTACTGCCGCGACCGGTATGGACGCGCTGACCCACGCCATCGAGGCCTTTGTCGGAAACTGGGCCACGCCCTATTCAGACGGCATGGCCTTGTCGGCAGTGGGTTTGATCTTTGAAAATTTGCGGGTGGCCTACAAGGACGGTAAAAACCTGGCTGCCCGCGAAAAAATGGCGCTGGCCTCGACTTACGCGGGTTTTGCCTTTACCCGCGCCAATGTCGGGTACGTGCATGCCATCTCGCACCAGTTCGGTGGGCTGTACCACACGCCGCATGGCCTTGCCAATGCCATCATGCTGCCCTTTGTGCTGAAGTATTCCAGCCCGGTTATCACCGAGCGCCTGGCCTTGCTGGCACTGCGTGCCAAGGTCGGTCACGAGGATGAATCCAGCGAGGTGCTGGCGCAAAAGTTTCTTGACGCCATTGACCAGCTCAATGCAGACCTCGGCATTCCGACCTGTCTGGATGCCCTGCGTGAGGCCGATATTCCCGAACTGGCCAAGGCTGCCTGCCATGAGGCGCATACCGGCTATCCCGTGCCGCGTTACATGACGCAGGCGGTGTGTGAAGACATCATTCGCCAGGTATTGCCCAAAGCGAAAAAACCCGCACCATCACCGCGGCGCAGGAAAGCCGTTTGAGCGTTGGCGGGATGTGAGTTGATTGAGTGGTCTGGTTGAAAAAATAAAGAGGATGAAGTTCATGAAAAAAGTAGTGACGGTGACACTTGGTTCGTCCAAGCAGGATTTTGAGTTCAAGACCGATTTCTTGGGTCAAAGCTTTTCAGTGCGTCGTCTGGGCGCCGATCAGGACACGGGCAAAGCCTGGGAGTTGATGCGCCGCCACCAGGCCACTGCCGATGCCATCGGCCTGGGGGAAATCAGCGACCACTATCACGTGGGTCTGCGAACGGTCACCAACAAGGAAACCCAACGTTTGACCAATGTCGTGACCCGTGTGCCGGTCACCACGGGCGCTACCCTTCGACGCCTGTTGCAAGTGCGCGCCGTGCGTCATGTGCAAAAGGAGCTGGGCAGCTACTTCAACAACAACCTGGTGTTGTTTCTCTCGGGCATGCGCAACTACGACATGGCGGTGGCCATGTCCGACTACACCAAGAACCTGAGCTTTGCCGACGCGCTGGTACAAACCGGCACGCCGGCCATGCTGGGTTCGCTGGAGCAACTGGAGCTTTATGCCAAGGGCAGCGAACTGATGCTGGGCGGGCGCCCCGGGCAGATGCTGGAGTCCTCGCTGGCGGGGTTCAAAAACCAGCGCCTGGGTAGCGCGGTTGCCAAATCGCATGTGGTGGTGGGTACCTTTGCGGAAATCAAGGCTGTGGGCAATGCCGCCAATCTGGAGGGCAAGACCCTCATTACATCGGCCGTGGATGATGAACGGCTGGCTTTTTTCACCAAGTGCAAGGTCAATCTGGTGATCGATGTCTCGCCCAAACTGTTTGAAAAAGTGGTGGGCATCAACACGCTGGAGGCCATGATTCTGGCAGCGTTGGAGAAACCCTCCGAGGAAGTCTCTGACGATGATTTTGATGAAATCCTGACTGAGCTGGACATTCAGCCGCGCCTGCTGCACCCCACGGGCAAGTTCCGCAACATTCGCCGTTTTGCCTTTGTGGTGCATCCCCTGAGTCAGGACTACATCAAGAAGGGTTTTCCTATTCCCGCGTCCACGCCCAAGTTTGTGATGGACCAGGTGGAGCGGCTGGCCGCGCACATGCCGCCCTTTGTCTACTGCAAGATGGACAACATCATTTCACCGACCGGCGCAGAGGCCGAAGGCTGGCTGATTTCGGTGGGCGGCACACCCAAAGAAATGCTCTCGCGCAGCCCCGAGTTCACCTACCGCCGGCTGTTGCTGGCGGCCAAGATGGCCGAGAAAAAAGGTGCGCAGATCATGGGGCTGGGAGCCTTTACCAAGGTGGTGGGCGATGCAGGTGTAACTGTGGCGCGCCGCTCCAGCATCCCTATCACCACAGGCAATAGCTATTCGGCGTCGGGGGCGCTGTGGGCGGCGGCCGACGCCATGCGCCGCATGGGTTTGGTAAGCAAGGACAAGAACGGCAAGGTAGCAGCCAAGACCATGGTCATTGGTGCTTCAGGCTCCATTGGTTCAGTCAGCGCCCGCCTGCTCGCCATGACCTTTGACGAGGTCTATCTGGCCGGTCGCACCTTGAGCAAGCTTGACGAACTCAAGGCCTCCATCCTGAAGGAGACGCCCGGTGCCAAGGTGTTCACTACCATCGCCTACAACGATTTGCTGGCGGACATGGACATGATCGTCACGTCGACCTCCGGTGCTGGCAAGGAGATCCTTGACATCATGAAGGTCAAACCAGGCTGCGTCATCACCGATGTGGCGCGCCCGCTGGACCTGCCGGCCAAGGAGGTGGCCAAGCGCCCTGACGTGCTGGTGATCGAGTCGGGCGAGATTGAGTTGCCCTCCAAGGTGAACATGAAGAGCATCGGCTTGCCTGACAACGTGATTTTTGCCTGCCTGGCAGAAACCGTGGTGCTGGCGCTGGAAGGCCGCTTTGAAGTCTTCACCATCGGACGTGACACCGAATGGGAAAAGGTCAAGGAAATCTACAAATTGGGCTTGAAGCACGGTATGAAGCTGGCGGCCATCTCGGGCGTCAAGGGTGTTTTCTCCGACGAAGACATCGCCAAGGTCGTGACACTGGCCAAGAAGGCGCGCCTGACTTGGAAGGGTGCCAGCCCGGCCAAGGTCGTCAAGGCAGTTGCCAGAAAGGCCCCGGCGAAGAAGGCGACGGTCAAGACTGCAGCCAGGAAGGTAGCCTCGAAGACGGTGGCGCCCAAGGCCGTGGCCAAGAAGCCAGCGGTCCGGAAAGCCGCTGTCAGCAAGGCGCTCAAGGCTGTAAAGGTCTAATAGACTGACGTGGGCGGTGCGCCGGGAATGGCTGCCAGACGCTGCATACTGCCCCATATGCTCAATACCCCAAGGAGATCTCATGATTAGAAAAATTGCATTTTTGTCCTTCTCCCTTGCGCTTGCGCCTTCGTTTGCGCAGCCCGCAGCGGATCCGGCGGAAGTGGATGCTGTGGTGGCCTCGATCAAGGCCTCCAATCCCGATCTAAAGTCGCTTTGCCAAAAAGGCCCGGAGGGCATTCGCAAAGCATCCACGGAAGCGGTCACGAGCTTGATGTCCTCGGGCAAGGTCAAGGGCAACCCTCAAGCCACAGGTGGCGAAGCTGGTCAGAAGGTTGGGCGCGAATGCCGCGGCGGCTAAGCTGATCGACAAGTTGGCGTCCAGGCACCCAGGCCTTATTCCGACCCGGCGCCCCAAGGCAAGGCAGAGGCTGGGGCAGCGCCCCCCTTCTTTCTGTTGCGAATGACCGAATCGAAGCCGGATCGTCCGCCGTTGGCGATGCCGGCAAGCATGGTCACCACTTCCTTGCATTCATACGGATCCAGATCGACGCGGAACTTCTTCAGTGCCATGGCGAGGGCTTCACGCGGCACGGCTGAATGGGTCGCGCCAACCGCCTGCATGGCGCCAAAGAGTTCGGGTATGTGCTGGCAAATTGACTTGATTCGACCCAATGCCTGCGAGGGTACGGCGCGGTGCGTTGGCGCCATCCAGGACATATCCTGTGCCTGAGTCTCAAACTCTTGCCAGAGATCGTTGATGCACGCAGCAAGATATTCCTTGGCCTGCACCGACATGTCGGGAGCCTCAGTCGAGCCCCCCGATGTGTGCGGAGCCGGATGGTTGGTTTCTTCGGCCGAATCCATGGTGTTGAAGTAGCGGTTGGCGCAATATAACAAATGCCCATGCTGTAGGCAAGATTGCTGCGCTACCCCGCAGCGCCACCTGGTTCAGTCGGTCACGGGGTCGTGCTCAGCGCCTGATCCAGCACCTCGACCCAGTGCCGCACAGGTGTGTCCGTGCCGCTCTGCAGGTGTGTGATGCAGCCTATGTTGGCTGACACAATCTGATCCGGGCTACCTGCCTGGAAGGTCTGGGCCAGGTTGCCGAGCTTGCGGTCGCGCAGTTGGTACGACAGGTCAGGATTGAGCACCGAGTAGGTGCCGGCCGAGCCGCAGCACAGATGCGATTCGCAGCCTGTGACTTTCACCTCGAAGCCCAGTTCCTGCAGGTGGCTTTCCACGCCACCGCGCAGCTTCTGACCGTGCTGCAAAGTGCAGGGTGGATGGAACGCGATCTTTCCGGCCTGGCCGCTGGTGGCACGTGCGACGCGGCCTTTGAGTTTGGAGACCAGTTCCGGCAACCATTCGCTCAAATCCTTGGTCAACGCGCTGATGCGTGCGGCCTTGTCGGCATAGACCGGATCGTCGCGCAGGATGTGGCCATATTCCTTGACGGTGACACCACAGCCGGAGGCGTTCATGATGATCGCCTCAACCCCTGCATCGCCGGAACGGCTTTGCAGGTAGGGCCACCAGGCATCGATGTTGGCACGCATCTCGGCTTTGCCGCCATCCTGGTCGTTGAGGTGGAATTTCACGGCACCGCAACAACCGGCTTTCGCTGCAATCACAGTCTGGATACCAGCGGCATCCAGTACGCGAGCGGTTGCGCTGTTGATGTTGGGCATCATCGCCGGCTGTACGCAGCCCGCCAGCATCAGCACCTTGCGTGCATGGGTTTGCGTGGGCCAGCGTCCCGCATCCTGTTTGGGAGGGACCTTGTTTTTCAGTGCAGCCGGCATCAAGGGACGAACCATTTGCCCGAGTTTCATGGCGGGGGCAAACAGCGGCGATGGCAAACCCTCCTTCAAGGCCCAGCGCAGCGCACGCTCCCCCAGCGGGCGCGGCACCTTGGCATCAACCAGCTTGCGACCGATATCCAGCAAGTGACCGTAGTCCACCCCGGATGGACAGGTGCTTTCGCAGTTGCGGCAGGTCAGGCAGCGATCCAGATGGGCCTGGGTTTTGCGTGTGGGGGTTTCGCCCTCCAGCACCTGCTTCATCAGGTAGATCCGCCCACGGGGTCCGTCCAGCTCATCGCCCAGCAACTGGTAGGTCGGGCAGGTGGCGGTGCAGAAGCCGCAGTGCACGCATTTGCGCAGAATGGCTTCGGCTGCATCACCGTCGGCGGTGCCTTTGTATTCCGGGGCGAGATGGGTTTGCATCAGTGGGCGACTGGATAGGCGGGCGTTGTTAAAAGTCGGCGTAGAGGCGACCGCGGTTGAAGATGCCCGCCGGATCGAATTCGGCCTTGAGGCGTTGATGGATATGGCGCAATGGCGTTGATAAGGAACTGAATCGGTGAATTTCCCCCGTATCAATTGACTTTGATGCTGTGAAAAGCGTAGCACTCCCGCCAACCTGGGCAGTCAGCTCTCGCAATTGGGTGTGCGCCGTTATCGGGGCCCACAGCCAGCGCTGGCCACCATGCCATTCAACGAGTTGCGCGTAAGGCAGGTTCAGGGCTGGTGCAGTTTGTGGTACGGACAAGCGCCATAAGCAGAGTTCGGGTGCCGGTGCTGTGAAGAACGGCAGACTCTGGTTGCGGCAGGCCTGCCAGTCGGGTCCGGCTTGCGCGTTGTCCATGCGCACGGCGTCGCCGCCCACCGCCTGTACATCAGCCATCATGCGTGGACAGGCTGCCTCGACCGCAGCCACGGCGCCACGCAAACGCACAAACAGGAATTCACGCGCGGGCTGGGTTGTGTCGTCCCGTACCCAGCAGCTGGCGTTGAGCGGCAGTGGCTGACCACCCCAGCGATTGAGCAGGTCCAGGGCCTGCTGTTGCGCGAGGTCGCCAAACATCAGGGTTGCCTCTGCGGGGGCGCCGGGCAGTACCTTGAGTGAGAGTTCGGTCAGAATCCCCAGCGTTCCCATGGCGCCGACCATCAGGCGCGAGACATCGTAGCCGGCTACGTTCTTCATGACCTGGCCGCCGAAGGTCAACAGTTCGCCACGTCCATTGAGCAAGTTGACGCCCAACACAAAGTCGCGCACGGCACCCGCACTGGCCCGGGCCGGGCCGCTCAAGCCTGCGGCAACCATGCCGCCGCAGGTGGCGGTGCTTTGACCGGAGGATGAGTTTATGAAGCTGGGCGGTTCAAACGCCAGGCATTGGCCGCGCTCGGCCAGCGCGGCTTCCAGTTCCGCCAGGGGTGTTCCCGCGCGGACCGTGACAACGAGTTCACTGGGTTCGTAATTCGTGATGCCACGCAAAGTGCTGACATCCAGCACGTCGCCCTGCAAGGATTGGCCGTAGAAGTCTTTGGAGCCACCGCCGCGAATTCGCAGCGGCGCGCCATCCGTGAGGGCCGCTCGAATACGGTCGGTGATTTGGAGAAGCGCAAAGTCCATGGCATGCATGCGTCAAATGGTAAGGGGCGACGGATGCCCGTGGTTTGAATTTTTTGAAACCTTTGGGTGCAAAAAATTAGTCGACAAAGAAGTTCACGGGTAAACCCGCTACCTCCATGCGCATCGAAAACACGCAGCCCGACAGGGGATAGGTCAGGAGCTCTGATGCACTGCGCTTGTGGCGCGCGCTGGTAATGTACAAGGTTTGCAAATCGGCGCCGCCAAAACACGGCATGGTGGGGCAGCGCACCGGCGTCGAGAATTCGGCCAGCAGGGTGCCACCGGGTGAAAACTTGCAGACGCGGCGTCCTTCGTACATGGCGACGTAGTAGTTGCCCTGCACGTCCACCGCTGCGCCATCCGGACGGCCCCGGTAGGGGGCGAGCCCGTCGGCGGGCTTGGGCTCAAACTGTTGAAAAATGCGCTGCGCGCCCAGGGTGTTGGTTTGCACGTCAAAGTCCCAGGCGTACACCACGTGGCGGGCTGTATCGGCCCAATACAGGGTGCGCCCGTCGGGGCTCCATGCCAGACCGTTGGCCGTGGTGGCCTGGTCGGCCTTGCGTTCGATCAGCGGCGTGCGGCCATGACGGCAATCCAGCGAATACAGTGCCGCATTGTGGGCCAGTTTGGTTTCGTCCAGGGTGCCGATCCAGAAGCGCCCCACGGCGTCGCACTTGCCATCATTGGCGCGCATGTGCGTTGGGTCGTAATCCAGTTGGGCAATGCGTTGCAGCGGCCCCTGCCACCCGGGTGTCCGAAACACGCCGTGGCGCATGGCAATCACAAGTCCACCGCCGGCCGCAGGGGCTATGCAGCCGGGCTCTTCGGGCATGTCCCAGGTGTCGACGGAGGTGGCCCCTGCTTGGGTACGAAGAATCTGCCGGCCCGCAATATCCACCCAGTACAGTCTTTGCTCCTGCGGGTGCCAGAACGGTGACTCACCCAGCGCGCAGGGTTGGGTGGTGACGCTTTGCCACGCCAAACAGTCCTCGCTCATTCAGACTTTTCCACATGGATGCTCATTTCTGCCGACATGGATTCGCCAGGCTGCAACACCCTCACGCCCAGTGCATCGGCACTGGCGCTGCCGGCCCCCATCAGGTTGATCGCATTGTTGACATGGCTGACCGGCTCCATCGTGATGCAGTCGCTGCCGGCATGGGTGAACACCACCAGCCGCTGCAGGCTGGAGGTGACGCGGGTGCTCAGTTGGGCATCGCGCAGACTCGCTGCACCAGCCCAGCCATCAAAACAATGGTCGACGTCGAGTGCTGCGCAATCGGCATCCAGGCCTTGCACTGCTACGCGGTGTGTCGGCAGCTTATCGGCATTCATTTCCCAGCGGCCGCTGGCTTCAAAGGCGATATGGCTGTGGGGCCGTTTGACGAAGCAGGGATGCCAGCCCAGTCCGACCGGTGTCGCCACAGCGGACTGGTTGGTGATGCTCAGCGTCAGTTCCAGTTCATTGGCCCTCAGACGGAAGGCCTGCGAGGTATCGAATGCGAAGGGCCAAGTGTCGTCCGGCTTGTGTTCATAGGCGAGAAGGGCAAATTGAGGGTCCGCTTCCAGAACCGTCCACGGTCGCAGCCAGCCTACGCCGTGAATGGCATGGGGTTCGTCGGCGGTGGTGCGTACCAGCGGGTGGCTGGTGCCTGCCCATTTGAGGGTGGCGTGGCCCATCCGGTTTGAAAAAGGAACCAGCGGGTAGCTTCCCGCTTGTCGCACTGTGGTCAGGAGCCCGGCGGCTGTGGAGCGAAGCACCGGGATGTCGCCCAGCCACAAGCCGGCAATGGAGCCACCCAGGGCAGGGGCAATCTCACATCGAAAAGTATTGCACGATAGTTGGATAGCGGATGTCATGGTTTGGCGGCCTCCTTGACGCCATTGTGCACCCACCGTGAGGCGTAAAAAAGCCCACCGGAGCCTGAGGCTCGGGTGGGCAAAGTCCCTGGAGTAATTCGTGCTTAACGGTTGTAAGCAGTTTCGCCGTGTGACGTGATGTCAAGGCCTTCGCGTTCGTCTTCTTCGCTCACACGCAGCCCGATGGTCAGGTCAACGATCTTGAAAGCAAGGAAGGACACGACGCCGGACCAGATCACGGTGGTCAGCACCGCCTTGGCTTGCACCAGCACTTGCGCACCAATGGAGAAGTCGGCACCGGTCACCATGGTTGCTGTGACCCAGTCGGCCACATAGCCTGGGCCGCCCAGGGCTGGCGAGTTGAACACGCCGGTCAGCAGTGCGCCGACGATACCGCCGATGCCGTGCACGCCAAACACATCCAGCGAGTCATCAGCGCCCAGCAATTTCTTCAGACCGTTCACGCCCCACAAGCAGGCAAAACCGGCGATGGCGCCAATGGCAAGAGCACCACCGATGCCCACATTGCCGGCTGCTGGCGTGATGGCCACCAGGCCTGCAACGGCACCCGAGGCGGCACCCAGCATGGAGGCTTTGCCACGCATCAGTGCTTCACCCACGCACCATGCCAGTACGGCAGCAGCCGTTGCACCAAAGGTGTTGATGAAGGCCAGCGCAGCGAAGCCATTGGCTTCCAGCGCCGAGCCGGCATTGAAACCGAACCAGCCCACCCACAGCAGGGATGCGCCGACCATGGTCAATGTCAGGCTGTGCGGTGCCATGGCTTCCTTGCCGTAGCCGATGCGCTTGCCAACCATGTAGGCGCCAACCAGGCCCGCCACAGCGGCATTGATGTGCACCACAGTGCCGCCAGCAAAGTCCAGCGCGCCGGTCTGCCACAGATAACCCGCCTTGGCGTTCATGGCGTCAACCACTTCCTTGGTGCCGTAAGCGTCTGGACCCATCCAGAACCACACCATGTGGGCGATAGGCGCATAGCTGAAAGTGAACCACAGCACCATGAACATCAGCACCGCGGAGAATTTCATGCGTTCGGCAAAGGCGCCGACGATCAGTGCGCAAGTGATGCCGGCGAATGTGGCCTGGAAGGCGGCAAACACGATTTCGGGAATGACCACGCCCTTGCTGAAGGTCGCCGCGTTGGCAAAGGTGCCCGCTGCGTTGTCCCAGATGTCTTTCATGAACAGCCGGTCAAAGCCGCCAATGAAGGCGTTGCCCTCGGTGAACGCCAGGCTGTAGCCATAGATGAACCACAGCACCACGATCATCGAGAACGTCACCATCACCTGCATCAGGACCGACAGCATGTTCTTGGAGCGAACCAGGCCGCCATAGAACAGTGCCAGGCCCGGCACGGTCATGAGGATCACCAGCAGGGTGGAGACCATCATCCAGGCCGTGTCGCCCTTGTTGGGGACCGGTGCGGGCGCTGCCGCAGCGGTTGTGGCCGGTGCCGCAGGGGCTGCTGAGGCTGCAGCAGGTGCGGCGGGAGCCGCCGCCGCAGGAGCTGCTTCAGCGGGCTTGGCTTCGACCGTTGTGGCAGCAACGGGCGTCGCCGCCGGAGCTTGTGCCAGTGCGGCAGCGCCGCCTGCCAAAAGACTTAAACCGAGCGTAAGAGAGGCTAATAGTTTTTTCATGTCAGTGTTCTCATGTCTGTTGTACGAGGCCTTACAGCGCTTCTTTGCCGGTTTCGCCGGTGCGGATGCGTACGACTTGTTCAAGGTTATAGACAAAAATCTTGCCGTCGCCGATTTTGCCGGTGCGTGCTGCGGCCTCAACCGCTTCAATGACACGGTCAACCAGCTCATCGGCAATGGCGGCCTCGATCTTGACTTTGGGCAAAAAGTCGACGACGTACTCTGCGCCGCGGTACAGCTCGGTGTGACCCTTTTGGCGTCCAAAACCTTTGACTTCGGTCACGGTAATGCCCTGCACACCGATGGCGGAAAGCGCTTCACGCACCTCGTCCAGCTTGAAGGGTTTGATGATGGCGGTTACGAGTTTCATGGGTTCTCCTCAAATTGAAGCGGTGATCAGAAGCTGTACTTCAAACCGACAACCACGGTGCTTTTGCCCAGGTTGTCACGGGGTGCAACCTTGTAGAAGGCGTCTTTGGCGTCGGTGCCAATCGCGGCCACAGAGGCGCTCAGGCCGTTGCCGAAGTCCTTGGTCAGCGTCAGCGAATAGTCTGTGTAATCACCGGCGTTGTTGGCAACATTCGGGATGGTCTGGCGGCCCACGTGTGGTGTCAGCGCAAAGCCATTGCCCAGGTCAAAGGTGGCGGCCAATTCAAAGTAGGCGCTGCCCGCACTGCTGTTGTTGGCGATGAAGTTGCTGGTGGCCTGGCTGTATTTCGCGGTCACGGGGCCGTAGGTCAGGGCGCCATAGACTTCGGTCGTGTTGGCGTTCGTTGTCACGCGTGATGCGGTGTTGCCTGGATACTGGTACATGATGACGCCGACGTCGAAAGACAGGTCCTTGGTTATGGAACCTTTGTAGCCGCCGTACAGGTCGATTTCCAATCCGCCATCGGCCGGGGTACCTACATAGTCCTTGATCCAGCTGATATTGGAACCCCAGACGCCGGCATAGAAGCCGCTCTTGTGGGCAAAGTCGACGCCAGCTTGGACCGCAGGGTCGAATGAGGTCTGCGCAATGCCGCGGAAGCGGTACTCACTGACAACGCCTACGTTATAGGACAGCGTGTAGTCAGGCTCTGGTGCCTTGGTTTGTGCAAACGTGGCGGTGCTGGCAAGCAGGACTGTCAGAGCAAGTGAGGATTTCGATTTTAGGTTCATGAAGTTCTCCAACGGGGTTAAGGAATACAGGTCATACGCATAGACCGTGCCAGCCCGTACTCCAAATGTTGCCTCGCCCCTGTACTTTGCCGTATCGAGATTGCGGTAAGATAGCTGTATAAAAATACAGCTTGCACCGGCGTGGTGCATTTAAGACGGCGTGGGGATGTTTCTCCCGCACCCTTTTGGAGAGGAATCCTTATGAGTCTGTCTTTGGTGCAGAGCCGCGCGTTGATTGGCCTGGGTGCGGCGGCCGTCGCGGTGGAAGTCCATCTGGCCAATGGCTTGCCCAGCTTCACGCTGGTCGGTTTGGCCGATGTGGAGGTCAAGGAAGCTCGCGAACGGGTGCGCTCGGCCATCCAGAATTCCGGGCTGGAATTCCCTGGCAATAAGCGGATTACAGTGAATCTCGCCCCGGCTGACCTGCCCAAGGACTCCGGGCGCTTCGATTTGCCGATTGCGCTGGGCATCCTGGCGGCCAGTGGTCAAATTGATGCGGCCCGGCTGGCGGGCCATGAGTTTGCGGGGGAGTTATCCCTCTCCGGTGAACTGCGCCCGGTGCGTGGTGCACTGGCCATGAGCCTGGCCTTGCATGCGGGTCAGGTCGTGACTCGCTTGGTATTGCCCCCCGATAGTGCAGAAGAGGCCGCTTTGGTGCCTGATGCCCAGGTGTACCGCGCCCGTCATTTGCTGGACGTGGTCCAGCATTTTTTACCGCAAGGGGCCGATGCGCCGCCGCCGGAACCCGTCTCCGGGTGGTCTCGCGTCACCACAATGCCCCAGTCAAGTGCAATGCAGTACCCCGATCTGGCCGATGTGAAGGGCCAATTGGGTGCCAAACGTGCACTGGAAATTGCCGCTGCGGGCGGGCACAGCCTGTTGCTGATGGGGCCACCGGGCTCCGGCAAGTCGATGCTGGCGCAGCGTTTTGCGGGCCTGTTGCCCGCCATGACGACCGACGAAGCACTGCAAACTGCGGCGGTGGCTTCCTTGTGCGGGCGCTTTGCGTTGGGACGCTGGGCGCAGCGGCCTACCTGCAGTCCGCATCACACGGCCAGCGCCGTCGCTTTGGTGGGTGGGGGCTCACCTCCGCGCCCCGGAGAAATTTCGCTGGCGCACCATGGGGTCTTGTTCCTGGACGAAATGCCCGAGTTTCCCCGCGCGGCCCTCGAGGCCCTGCGCGAGCCGCTGGAATCGGGCACCATCACGATTTCGCGCGCGGCCAGGCGGGCCGAGTTTCCAGCACGCTTTCAGCTGATTGGCGCCATGAATCCATGCCCCTGCGGCTATCTGGGATCTGCCCAAAAGTCCTGTCGTTGCACCCCTGACCAGGTGGCGCGTTACCAGGGCAAGCTCAGCGGCCCCCTGATCGACCGGATTGATCTGCATGTTGAAGTGCCCGCGCTGCTGCCTGCTGATTTGATGCAGGCCAGTCCGGGAGAATCTACGGCACTGATCCGCGAGCGTTGCACGCTTGCCCGGGAGCGCGCCTTTGCGCGGCAGGGCAAGTCGAATCAGGCCCTGCAGGGTCGGGAAATCGATACCCACTTATTGCTCGACGATGCGGCCATCAAGTTTTTGAACATTGCTGCGGCCCGTTTGGGCTGGTCAGCCCGAAGCACCCATCGCGCCCTGAAGGTGGCCCGCACCATTGCCGATCTGGCAGGTGCCCGCAACACCCAGGTTACGCATGTGGCAGAAGCCATGCAATACCGCCGCTCACTTGCAAAGGCGGGTGGGGCGTGATTTCTGGGCTGACGGCAGCAACCCTTTGAACATGCCGGTGATGGCATGCACGCGCGTGCGGGCAATGGATTCGCCAAGCCGGCTGGCCAGCAAGGTCATCACGTCACTGCGCAGATACCAAAGTGCCTGGATGTCCGGCGCATAAAGCACGCGCCCCCAGACTCTTGCGATGTCCTCGCTCTCTCCCAAATCCGCGCAGCAGTCCAGCATCGCCTGACGAATATCCTTGATTCGGCCTTCAGTCTTCAAATCCGGTGCGGACTCTCCAAACAGGCTCATCAGGCTGGATGCAAACTTTGACTTTTTCCAACTCATGTATTCAAGGGCTCAAGGATTGTGGGTCTGCGAATTCCCTGCAACCCGAAGCGCCGGGTAGGGCTGGAAAATGGAGGTGACTTCCGCGTGGCAAAGCTCTAGCGCTAAGGATTTCACCATTAAAGCGAAGGTTATTCCGTAATATTTGGTGTTAACTTGTAACAGTGCCTGCTCCGTCGATCTGCGTGCTCTTAAATCAATAGCTGATTGCGTAGATTGGACGAGGGGTGAAGACTGAATTTGCTGTCGAGGTTTGACATAATCCCGTCATGAAAAGTTCTGCTCATTACGATCGGCGTCTCGTTGGCTGGTTGTCGCTTGCACAGCTGATCGGCTGGGGCAGTATTTTTTACACCTTCTCGCTGATCATGGAGCCCGTGGAACGCGAACTGGGTTTGAGTCGCGCCGAGTCCTCACTGGCTTTCAGCATCGCCTTGCTGGTCGAGGGTTTGTTGGCGTATCCGGTTGGCCGCTTGATTGATCGGGGGTATGAGCGCATCGTCATGACCACGGGCTCGGTACTTGCCGGTGTTTGCCTGGCCATGCAGGGTACGGTCAGTGGCGCGGCCGGTTTCTATCTGGCTTGGGCCGGGCTGGGTGCGGCCATGGCTGGCGTGTTGTACTCGCCAGCGTTTGCGGTGGTCACCCGCCGGTTTCCCGGCGATTTTCGCCGCGCCATCATCACGATGACATTTCTTGGCGGCTTGGCCAGCACAGTGTTCATCCCGCTGACGGCTGCTGCCATTGAGGCCTGGGGCTGGCGCCAGGCGCTGATGGGTCTGGGTGTGCTGCATCTGCTGGTGTGTGCGCCCTTGCACGCCATCACCTTGCGCAGGGCGCCGCGAGCCCCGGCCACACCTAAGCCATCGGGCGGCAGGATCGTCCCTCAAGGGGTGTTCGGCATTATTCGGGGTGCTCCGTTTTTGCTGATCGGGTTGTTCGTGATGCTGATGACAGCCGTGTCGGTCGCTTTGCCGGCACATATGGTGAGCCTGCTGCGCGAACATGGAATGAGTGAGCGTTGGGTGATTGCCATCCCGGCCAGTATTGGCGTGATTCAGGTGTTTGGACGCTTGCTGCTGTTTTTCTTTGAGCATCACTTTGATTTGCACCTGGCCAATCGTCTGATTCCCGGCCTTATTCCGATTGGACTGGTCGCATTGCTGGCAGCCCCGCTGCTTGTTGACGGCCAGATGTGGGCCGTACTGCTGTTTGTCCTGATGTTTGGCATGGGCAACGGTATGCTGACCATTGTCAAGGGCACGGCGATGGCACAGTATGTCAATCGCGATCACGTCGCAACCCTCAATGGCGTGATGGGCTTGCCGCTGGCTTTGGCCAGGGCGGCAGCACCGCTTGCCCTCGGACTGATGTGGACAGCTCAATCGGGCTACACCTACGGCTTGTGGATGTTGCTGGCCTTCAGCCTGGTGGGTGTGGGTGCGCTGATGCTGGCGCAGCGGGTTTCCCCGGCCCGTCACGGCTAGGGGCCCGGCGCGCCATCAACGGCTGGCTGGTTGCAGGCTCGTGCCTTCGACAATCACCTTGGCGCCCACCGTTGGGGCGGTGGCTTGCTCCAGGGTGCGTGTGCTGCCGTCTTCCATGTGTACCTGTACCTGAAACACGGTTTCCTTTTTCATCTTCTTCTCGACGGCATTGCCCGCAACCCCACCGCCTACGGCGCCCAGGATCGTGGCCAGGGTTTTGCCTGTGCCGCCACCGACCTGATTGCCCACCACCGCGCCAAGTACACCGCCGGCCACAACCCCCACGCCACTGCCAGCACCGTCGCGCTGGATGGGTGTGACGGACTCAATCGTGCCGCAGTTGCCGCAAATGGCCTTGGGCACGCTTGCCATGGTTTGGTGCCCTGCAACGGACGTGTCAGAAGACGTGGGTGCGGCAACTGGCGTCTGTGATGAACTGGTTGAGGAACCGGTTGTGGCATGGGCAGTTTGGGCGACCGACCTGGCTGCGACGGGCGAATGATTCGCCGAGCCGGCAGGCTTTTTTGATACCTCCGTCTTGACGCTCTGGACGGACATGGCCGGGGCTGACGCTGAAGCAGGTCCTGCCGGCAGGTTGGCGGCCGCAGTCGGTGCCGTTGCGGGCAGTACCGCCAAGTGGGGCTCGCCAGGCGGGGTCTGGATGTAAATCAGTGTTGCACCCATGGCCAAAACGGCGACCGAGAGTACCCCCACAGCGGCCCACAGGCCCTTGGTGGCGGATGTTCCGGTTGGTGAGGTTTGAAGAGTGGCGCTCATCGTGTTTTCCTTGGTAAAGACCCGAAACGGGTGCGGACACATCGCAGTTCTTGCTCATCTGCCAGCAAGTAACGTTCGACAGCGCCAAAGGTAAACCAGACATGGCATGCCAGCATGTCTGGTTTGTAACGATGCGTAAAGCGCCGGGGTCGACGCCATCAGCCAGCCTACAGGTTCGGGGCTAACAGACGCTGCAGTGTGCGCTCGTCCATGCGCCGGCGAGTGGCCAGGTCCTTCAGCTGGTCATCACCAATCTTGCCCACGTTGAAATACACGCTGTCCGGGTGCCCGATATAGAAGCCGCTCACGCTCGCTGCCGGCGTCATGGCCAAACTCTCGGTCAAACCCATTCCGATGTCTTCGCATTGCAGCAAGTCAAACAGGTCTTTCTTCACGCTGTGGTCAGGGCAAGCCGGATAGCCGGGTGCCGGGCGAATGCCTTTGTACTTTTCTGCAATCAGCTCATCAGGGCCCAGCGCCTCCTGTGCGGCGTAGCCCCACAGATCGGTACGCACGCGGTGGTGCAGGTACTCGGCAAACGCCTCTGCCAGTCGGTCGGCCAATGACTTGAGCATGATGGACGAGTAGTCGTCGTGAGCCTCTGCAAAGAGTTTTTCCCGTTTGTCCACGCCGATGCCTGCGGTAACGGCGAATACGCCAGCGTAGTCCGCAATGCCCGTCGGCTTGCCAGCGGCATCGAACTTGGGCGCGACAAAATCGGCCAGGCAGCGGCTGGGCCGCATGACGCCATCGATGACCTGCTTCTCGGTTTGCTGGCGCAGGCCATACCAGGTCATGGCGACCTCGGTGCGGGTTTCGTCGGTGTAAAACTCGATGTCGTCGTCATTGACCGAGTTGGCCGGGTACAGACCCATCACCGCGTTGGCCGTCAGCCAGCGGCCCTCCATCAGGCGCTTGAGCATGCTCTGGGCGTCGGCATAAACGCGCGTCGCTTCGGTGCCGACGACCTCGTCCTTGAGGATGGCGGGGAAGGGTCCGGCCAGATCCCAGGTCTGGAAGAATGGCCCCCAGTCGATGAAGCGGGCCAGCTCGCCCAGATCAAAATTCTTGAAGACCCGACGGCCCAGAAATTTAGGTCGTGTGGGGGTGTAGTGCGCCCAGTCAACCGGCGTTTTGTTGGTGCGGGCCTTGGCCAGCGGCCACATGGGCGTTTGCTTCTTGTTGGCGTGTTGATGCCGCACCCGATCGTAGTCCGCGTTGAGTTCGTCCAGGTACTGCCCCACTTGTTCGCCCAGCAGGCTCTGGGCCACGCTCACACTGCGTGAGGCATCGGGTACATAGACCACAGGGCCTTCGTAGTGCGGCGAGATCTTGACGGCGGTGTGTACGCGACTGGTGGTGGCTCCGCCGATGAGCAGGGGGATTTTCTTGACGCGGAAGTAATCGTCCTTCTGCATTTCGCCAGCCACATACTGCATCTCCTCCAGGCTGGGTGTGATCAGGCCCGACAAGCCGATGATGTCGGCCTCCTCGAGCTTGGCGCGGGCCAGGATTTCGTGGCAGGGCACCATCACACCCATGTTGACCACGTCAAAGTTGTTGCACTGCAAGACCACGGTGACGATGTTCTTGCCAATGTCATGCACGTCGCCCTTGACTGTGGCAATCACGATTTTGCCTTTGGCTTTCGCTTCGCCGCCGGCTTCCACCATCGCGGCCTTCTCGGCCTCGATGTAGGGCAGCAGATGCGCCACGGCGCTCTTCATCACGCGCGCACTCTTCACCACCTGGGGCAGGAACATCTTGCCCTGGCCAAACAGGTCGCCGACCACGTTCATGCCGTCCATCAGCGGGCCTTCGATGACGTGCAGCGGACGGCCGCCCCTGGCCAGAATTTCGCGGTAGGCTTCTTCGGTATCCTGGGTAATGAAGTCGGTGATGCCGTGCACCAGCGCATGGCTCAGACGCGCGCCCACCGATGCAGGGGCTTCGGACGTGCCGCGCCACTCCAGTTTCTTGCTCTCGTCCTTGGCGCCGCTTTTTGCGGTTTCGGCGATCTCCACCAGGCGCTCGCCCGCATCGGGACGGCGGTTGAGCACCACGTCTTCCACGCGCTCGCGCAGCACCGGCTCCAGATCGTCGTACACACCGACCATGCCGGCATTGACAATGCCCATGTCCATGCCCGCCTGGATGGCGTGGTACAGAAACACAGTGTGGATGGCCTCGCGTACCGGGTCGTTGCCGCGAAAGCTGAATGAGACGTTGGATACGCCACCGCTCACCTTGGCGCCGGGCAGGTGTTGCTTAATCCAGCGCGTGGCTTCGATGAAGTCCACCGCGTAGTTGTTGTGCTCCTCAATGCCGGTGGCAATGGCAAAGATGTTGGGGTCGAAGATGATGTCTTCGGCCGGAAAGTCCACCTCGTCCACCAGAATGCGGTAGGCGCGCTCGCAGATTTCGATCTTGCGCTGGTAGGTGTCGGCCTGTCCTTTTTCGTCAAAAGCCATCACCACGGCGGCGGCACCATAGCGGCGCAGCAGTTTGGCCTGGTGCTTGAACTGCTCCACGCCTTCCTTCATGCTGATCGAGTTGACGATGCCTTTGCCCTGTACACAACGCAGTCCCGCCTCAATGACGCTCCATTTGCTGGAGTCGATCATGATCGGTACGCGTGAAATATCGGGCTCGCTGGCAATCAGATTCAGGAAGCGCACCATGGCGGCCTGGCTGTCCAGCATGGCTTCATCCATGTTGATGTCGATGATCTGCGCACCGTTTTCCACCTGCTGGCGCGCTACGGCCAGCGCCTGTTCAAACTCGCCGTTCAAAATCATGCGGGCAAAGGCTTTGGAACCCGTCACATTGGTGCGCTCACCAATGTTGATGAACAGCGAACTGGCATCCACGGTGACCGGCTCCAGACCGGACAGCATCATGGGTGGTAAAGAACTAGAAAACATGGATCTCACCTGTAAAAACAGCAATCAGGTGAGCGTCGTTGGAACATCCAAGCCTGACGGGCAATAAGCTTCCCGCTGCAACGCTCCTTGGATACGGCAGATTTTAAAGCGTTTGCGGCCGATTCCTTCGACCTCTCGCCAAACCCCGAGCTAACGGGGCGGTCCTACGCGGCTTCTTTGTAAAAAAAACTGCGCTGCAGCGATCGTGCGGCCAGTGGCGAGACCGCCTGGCCGATGGCGGCGATGTGTTCGGGCGTGGTGCCGCAGCAACCACCCACGATATTGACCAGACCTTCTGCTGCAAACTCGCGCACCAGACGCGAGGTCACATCCGGGGTCTCGTCAAACCCGGTGTCCGACATCGGGTTGGGCAGACCTGCGTTGGGGTAGCAGCTGATGAAGGTGTCAGGCGCAACGCGGTTCAGTTCCTGGATGTAGGGGCGCATCAGGGCGGCACCCAGGGCGCAATTCAGCCCGATAGCCAGCGGCTGAGCGTGGCGCACGCTGTACCAGAAGGCGGTCACGGTCTGGCCACTCAAAATGCGCCCGGACGCGTCAGTCACTGTGCCGCTGATGATCAGGGGCAGGCGTTCGCCGGAGGCTTCGAAGTATTCATCGATGGCATACAGCGCCGCCTTGGCGTTCAGGGTGTCGAAAATCGTTTCCACCAGCAGCACATCACTGCCGCCTTCGACCAAAGCCTGGACTTGCTCGTAATAGGCGGCACGCAGCTCTTCAAAGCTGACGTTGCGCGCCCCCGGGTCATTGACGTCAGGGCTGATGCTGGCGGTCTTGGGCGTTGGCCCCACAGCACCGGCCACAAAGCGGGGTTTGTCAGGGGTGGAGTATTTATCGCAGGCGGCGCGTGCCAGCCTGGCCGATGCCAGGTTCATCTCGCGGGCGAGGTCGGCCATGTCGTAGTCGGCTTGTGCAACGGTGGTGGCGCCAAAAGTGTTGGTCTCGATCAGGTCCGCACCGGCGGCCAGATAACGCTCATGGATACTGGAGATGACGTCCGGGCGGGTGAGTGACAGCAGCTCATTGTTGCCTTTCACATCCTTGTGGAAATCCTTGAAGCGCTCACCCCTGTACTGCGCTTCGTCCAGCTTGAAGCGCTGAATCATGGTGCCCATGGCCCCGTCCAGAATGGCAATGCGGTTGGCCAGAATTTCCGGCAGGGCTTGGGCGCGGGTGTAATGGATGGGTTTCATAATTAGTCGATTGTAGGGAGCCGGGCCTTGGTGTTCCTGCGACAGGGACATTGAGCCGGAACGCCCGCAGCCAATTTCCCCGGACAATAGGGGGTATGAAAAATCTTCTCCCCAAAGAGACCTGGGCCCTGATCCAGCAGCAGCCCGACGCCCTGTTTGTAGACGTGCGCATGGAAATCGAGTCCCTGTACGTAGGGCGCCCACCGGGTGTTCACACCATTGCCTGGTACGAATACCCCGATTTACACCCCGATCCAGCCGGTTTTGTGGCAGCGGTCGAGCGTGAAGCGGGGGACAAGGCGCGCACGGTCATCCTGATTTGTCGCAGCGGCAAGCGCACTGTTGATGCCGGGCGAGCTCTGGAGGCCGCAGGTTTTACCGACGTTGTCAACGTGATCCATGGTTTTGAAGGCGAACTTGACGACCACTTTCACCGCTCCACCCTGAATGGCTGGCGTTTTGACGGTTTGCCCTGGGAGCAGATGTAGATTGGGTGCATCTTCGACCCTGCCGGCTTGTCACGCCATTCTGCGGGAGGTCTTTGGCTACGGCGATTTCCGCGGTCCGCAACAGGCCATCATTGAACATGTGGTGGAGGGCTGCGATGCCCTGGTGCTGATGCCCACCGGCGGCGGAAAATCCCTTTGTTACCAGATCCCCGCCATTGCCCGCCAGCAAGCTGGCCATGGCATCACCGTGGTGATTTCCCCGCTGATCGCCCTGATGCACGATCAGGTGGGCGCCCTGCACGAGGCGGGGGTGAGCGCAGCGTTTCTCAATTCCACCTTGAGCGGCGAGGAAGCCACACAAGTTGAAAAACGATTGATGCGTGGTGACATCACGCTGCTGTACGCTGCGCCCGAACGCGTGACGACGCCGCGGTTTTTAGCGCAGCTGGATTTTCTGCATGAGCGCGGGCAGTTGAGCCTGTTTGCCATTGACGAGGCCCACTGCGTGAGCCAGTGGGGCCATGATTTTCGGCCCGAGTACCGCGCACTCACCGTGCTGCATGAGCGCTATGGCAGCGTGCCGCGCATTGCGCTCACCGCCACCGCTGACGCGCTCACGCGGGAAGACATTCTGGAACGGCTGCAGCTGCAGGAGGCGCGTCAGTTTGTCAGCAGTTTTGATCGCCCCAATATCAGCTACACCATTGTTGAGAAAAAGGATGCCACGCAACAGCTGCTGCGTTTCATTTCGCGTGAACACATGGGCGACGCGGGCATTGTCTACTGCCAGTCCCGAAAGCGTGTGGAAGATATTGCCAATGTGCTGTGCGATGAGGGCATTGCCGCATTGCCGTACCACGCCGGGCTCGATGCCAAGGTTCGCCAGGCCAATCAGGATCAGTTTCTGCGCAGTGAAGGTGTGGTGATGGTTGCCACCATTGCCTTTGGCATGGGCATCGACAAGCCGGATGTGCGCTTTGTCGCGCATCTCGACATGCCCAAGAATATTGAAGGCTATTACCAGGAAACCGGCCGTGCCGGGCGCGATGGCGAGGCCGCCGATGCCTGGATGTGCTACGGCCTGCAGGACGTGGTGAATCAGCGCCGCATGATCGATGAGAGCCCCGCCGGTGAAGAATTCAAGCAGGGCTTGCGGGGCAAGCTGGACGCCTTGCTGGGCCTGGCCGAGGCGACCGATTGCCGCCGCGTGCGCCTGCTGGCCTATTTTGGCGAGGCCAGCCAGCCCTGTGGCAATTGCGACAACTGCCTGAGTCCGCCTGAGGTGTGGGATGGCACCGAGGCCGCCCGCAAACTGCTCAGCACCATTTACCGCGTCCAGCAGATGGGGGGCATCAGCTACGGCGCAGGTCATATCATGGACATCCTGCGTGGCAAAAGCACAGAGAAGGTGGCGCAGCGTGGTCATGAAGCGCTAAGCACCTTTGGCATTGGCGCTGATTTGAGTGAAGTGCAGTTGCGCGGCGTGCTGCGCCAGCTTATCGCCATCGGTGCGGTCACGGTAGATGCCGAGGCTTTCAATACGCTGCAGCTGACCGATGCGTCGCGTGCCGTGCTCAAGGGCGAGGTGCCGGTTCAGTTGCGTGCGTCAGTCTCCAGTCCGGCCGAGCGCAAGGCCAGGCGCGGCAGTTCCGTTATCGGTGCCGCCGCCAAAGTGCCGGCCTCATTGGATACCGAAGGGCAGGACCGTTACATGGCCCTGAAAGCCTGGCGCGCCGAAGTAGCTCGTGAACACAATCTGCCCGCTTACGTGATTTTCCATGACGCCACACTGGCTGCGATTGCAGAACGTGCGCCGCAATCGCTGGGTGATTTACAGGGTATCAGCGGTATTGGTGCCAAGAAATTGGAAGCCTACGGTGACGAAGTTCTGCGCGTGGTCGGGGGTGCCTGAGCCCGCCAGGCGTTATCACCTGCCTGGCGGGCTATTTTCCCAGTATGGGGAATAGCTTGACCAAGCCATCGGACATCACTTCGACCGCGAGCGCGGCCAGAATCAAACCCATCAGGCGCGTCATCACGTTGATGCCGGTTTTACCCAAGCCGCGGGCAATCGGCTGCGCCAGCGAAAAACACAGCGCAGTGGCCAAGGCGATCACGACACCATAGCCAACCAGGGTGCCCAACTGCAAAATCGAGTTGGCCTTGTCGGCATAAATCACCACGGTGGACATGGTGGCCGGGCCGGTCAGCAAGGGAATGGTCAGCGGCACCACTGCAATGCTGGCACGGGCGGCGGCATCGTGCATCTCTTCTTCATTGGACTTGGCCTCCGCCGGCTGCGCGTTGAGCATGGCCAGCGCCGAGGTGAGCAGCAGCATTCCTCCGCCGACCTGAAAACTTGCCAGAGAGATGCCAAAGAACTTGAGAATGTGCAAGCCCATCAGGGCGCTGATGGCAATCACCACAAAGGCACTGAACGATGAAATCCAGATTGTGCGTCGACGCTGCTCCCGCGTGAAGTCCTGCGTGTAGTGAATGAAAAACGGCACGATCGCCAGTGGGTTGACGATGGCCAGCAGGGTGACGAGCGGTTTGAAGTCCATGGATGCTTTCTACGAGGCTGAAGTCGGCAGTTACACTTATGAAACAAAACGCTGAAACGATTGAGGAGACATTTGGTGCTTCAAAAATTCCGAATTCCTGGCGCATTTGCGCTGCTCATGGCGAGTCTAGTCCTCATCTTGTCGGGCTGTGCCGCCACCGGTCCGAAACATGCGGAAATGGAGCAGCAGCTGGCAACTGTGCCACCCGCCAAAGGCAGGATTTTCTTTTACCGGGAAAGCTCCATGTTGGGCGCTGCGATTCAGCCAAAAATTTATCTCAATGGCAGTCCTGTTGGTGAATCCAAGCCCGGGGGCTTTTTCTACGCGGACGTCGCAGGCGGCACGGTCGAGATCACAGCACAAACCGAGGCAAGCAGCACCATTTCATTTGAATTGCGCGAAGGCGAAGTCTGGTATGTGCGCTCCGCCATCACGATGGGTTTGATGGTCGGGCGTATTCAGTTCACGCTGGTGCATGGGCGGGAGGCTCGGCCAGCGATGGCGGGCCTGAGTTACACCGGACCTGCAGTCCCGGCAAATGGATCACCGGGCACAGGTCGACTGCCCATCATCCCCCCTTCGTCTGATTCAAAGGGCAAGGCACGATCCAATGAGGCGGCCCAGGACCTCACGCTGGATGACCTCGACGCGTTGTTACCGAAGGCTCAATAATCCATGAATTACCAGCAATTCGCGAAAGTTCGCCGGTCATCCGTGAAGCTCCTGGGGCTGTGCATCAGCACCCTGTTCAGCGGCATGGTGTGTGCGCAGAGCATGGAGCCGGACAAATTGTTTGCAAAGATATCACCCAGCATTTGGGTGGTTGCCACATATGACGGTGCTGAAAAGCGATTGGGGCAGGGAAGTGCCGTTGTGATCGGGCCGGGAACGCTGATTACGAATTGCCATGTTCTGGCCAAAGCCAAGGGCTTCGTGATCAAGCAGGACAATGTCCTGTTTGGCGCAAGTTTGGCCTACGCGGATGTGGAGCGCGATCTGTGCCAGATACAGGTCAAGAATTTCACGGCCCCCGCGGTTGAAATGGCGGCAACAGCCAACTTGCGTGTCGGGCAGAAGGTCTACGCCATTGGCAATCCACGCGGGCTGGAGATTACGTTCAGCGACGGGATGATTTCGGGTCTGCGCAAGGGCGAGGACGACAAGACGGTTGTGCGTGTGCAGACTACGGCGCCAATTTCTCCTGGCTCAAGCGGTGGTGGCCTGTTCGATGGACAAGGTCGTTTGGTGGGCATCACCACTTCCATGTTCAGGGATTCACAGAACCTTAATTTTGCAATCCCCGCAGATTGGCTCAGTGAAGTACCCGCCCGGGCCAAGGAAGCGTTGGCGAAGCGATCTGCTGGTGGAAACAGAGTCGCAGCGACGGGTCAGCCGGGGCCACGACAAGGCAACTATTTCCCTGGTCAGATGTGGACCTATTTGGTGGTGGATCGGACCACAAACCTGCGACAACCGGTTGAGCTTCGGGTCGACCGTATCGATGGTGACAGCATCGTTTTCAATGGAGGGCGCCGGGTAGAGAATCCCAGTGGACGCGTGGTACGCGCACAGGATCGATTGTTGTCCGAACTTGATGCGGTGAATGTCATTGGCGGCTGGATTCATGGTGAAAACGTGGCTGCACGATCTTGGTCAGTCGATGCAGCGATGGAGTCATATCGACTCGATCTCAAAGGAGTCTATTCTGGCGATTCGAAAATCACGACCCCGGCGGGTCAATTTGATGTCCAGGTCTTTCGTTTTTCGGGGTATCGCATCAGTCATCCACGAGCCCTGGCATCCACAGCCTATGAGGCCGTGGCCTGGTTCGCTCCATCGATCAATCGAATTGTGAAGTTCTCTGCGAGCAGTCCTGGGGCAAATATGAGCGGGATTGCCAGAATTGACGAAGAAGTGATTCTGGAGCGATACGACAGATAGACCCCAGGCGGGCTACCGCCCACCCGCCACATCCAGCAACGTCCCCGTCGTGTAGCTCGATGCATCAGACAGCAGCCACATGATCGCCTGGGCTACTTCCAGCGCACTGCCAGCGCGTTGCATGGGCACCAGGGGTGCCATCTGGCGCACCCGGTCGGGCTGGCCGCCGGATGCATGGATCTCGGTTTCAATGATTCCGGGTCGCACCGCATTCACCCGGATACCCTCCGTGGCCACTTCCCTGGCCAATCCGGCCGTGAAGGTGTCAATCGCCCCTTTGCTGGCGGCATAGTCGACGTACTGGCCTGCGCCACCCAGGCGTGCGGCCACGCTGGAAACATTGACGATGGCGCCACCCGATCCGCCATGGCGGGTGCTCATGCGCTGGATGGCTTCCCGTGCACACCAGAAGCTGCCCAGCACGTTGATGTCGAACATGCGCCGCAGCCGTTCCCCGCTCATCTCATCGACGCGCGCCGCCACATCCACCACGCCCGCGTTGTTGACCAGCGCGGCGAGCCGTCCCAGCTTGGCGTCGATCCTTTCAAACATGGCTATCACCTGCGCCTCCACGCCCACGTCGGCTTGCACGGTGATCGCGTTGCCGCCGGTCGCCCGGATTTGTCGCACCACCTCGTCGGCAGCCAGGGAGTTGGCGGTGTAGTTCACCGCCACGGCATAGCCTTTTTGTGCGGCCAGCAGGGCAGTGGCTGCGCCAATGCCGCGTGAGGCACCGGTGATCAAGAGAATGGGGTTCAAGGTGACTCCTGCGGGTTTGGAGGATTTGGGGTACAAACAAAGATTCGCGTCGTGCCATGTTAGCCGCAGCTTCAGAAAAATACCAAGAAGGAGATGAATTGAACAAGGTGGTGGATTACTACTTTGCCCCGCAAAGCCCGTGGGCCTATTTCGGACATGCCCGTTTGGCCGCCATCGCCAAGGCATCGCATGCGGTGATCCGCGTGCTGCCTGCGGATTTCGGCAAAGTCTTTGCGATGTCCGGTGGTCTGCCGCTGCCCAAGCGCGCGCCGCAGCGCCGAGCCTACCGTCTTCTTGAGTTGACCCGATTTCGCGATGCTTTGCACGTCCCTTTGGTTGTGCAGCCCCGCTATTTTCCGGTGAGCTCTGACGATGCGGGCAAACTGATCGTGGCGGTGGATCTGCACGACGGTGCCGAGGCTGCCATGCGTTTGAGTGGCGCGGTGTTTGCCGCCGTGTGGGTGCAGGAGCGCGACATTGCCAGCGCGCAGACGCTGGCTGAATTGCTGACCGAGTGCGGCTTGCCGGTCGAACGACTGGCGCAGTCGCGCGGCCAAGCGGTGCTGGACCGATATGAGGCCAACACCCAGGCCGCCATTGTGGCGGGCGTATTCGGTGCGCCCAGCTACTGCATTGATGGTGAAATATTCTGGGGGCAGGACCGGCTTGACTTCGTGGAGCGCGCGCTCCAGGCAGACTGAACACCTATACGAAAGGTACACAAATGGCTTCCTTCATTGAGTTGACCGCCGCTGACGGCTTCAAATTTCCCGCCTATGAGGCCCGACCAAGCGGGCCAGTCAAAGGGGCGGTGGTCGTGCTCCAGGAAATTTTTGGTGTCAACGCGCACATTCGCGCGATCGCTGAAGGCTTTGCGGCAGACGGTTATCTGGCGCTGGCGCCAGCGACCTTTCACCGGGTGAAAGCCCATGTCGAACTGGGCTACACCGCAGACGACATTGCGGCGGGTGTTACCTTGAAGGCGGCGGTGGAGGGGCTGCCAGCGCCTGGTGTGATGCCCGATATTCAGGCTGCAATTGACCATGCGTCCAGTTTTGGCAAGGTGGGCGTGGTGGGCTATTGCTGGGGTGGATTGCTGACGTGGCGCGCCGCTTCGCTGCTGTCAGGCATCAGTGCAGCGGTGCCCTATTACGGTGGTGGCATGACCAGTGCGACCGAGCTGGCCCGCAAGCCAAAGTGTCCTGTGCTGGTGCATTTTGGCGACAACGATCAGTCCATCCCCATGGATGGCGTCAAGGCATTCCAGCAGGCGCAAGCACAGTCAACGGTCGAGGTGAACATCTACGCGGCGGGTCATGGCTTCAATTGCGACCATCGTGGTGCCTATGAAGCTTCCGCGGCGGCATTGGCGCGTCAGCGCACCTTGTCCTTTTTTGCCAAGCATCTGGCCTGACGGCCGGTTCAGCGGCTGGAGCGTTCCAGGTAGTGTTTTCGCCAGAAAAAAATCACCAGACCCAGTGCTGTCAGTCCCATCAGAATCATGGCCAGCCAAAAACCGTTGGAACGATGAAGCAAGGGAATGAACTCGAAGTTCATGCCGAAGATGCCGGCGATCAGGTTCAGGGGCAGGAAGATGGCAGTGAGCACGGTGAGTGTGCGCATGATCTCGTTGGTGCGGTGGCTCTGGGCATTGAAGTGCATCTGAACCGCTGTTTCGGCACTTTGTTCCAAGCGGCGTACGTGGTGAACCACGCGCTCAATGTGCTCCAGTACGTCGCGGCTGCGTACGTGCAGCAGGTCGCGGTCACGCTGCCCGGCCGGCGTGCTGGCGTCAGGCCAGGTTTTGATGGCCTCGATCCAGTCTTGCAGGGCTGCACGCTGGTCCTCGCAGATTTCATCCAGGTGGTGCAGCGACAGCCGGGCGTCCAGCAGAGAACCCCAGTTGTTGAATCTGGTTTTGGGATTCAGCAATTCGGTCTGCCAGTGGTCAAGCTGATGGGTCAGTTCGCGGCGAAGCTCCAGAAAGCCATCCACCATCTGGTTGATGATGCGCAACATCAGGTCCGCCGGGCTGTTTGGCAGGCGAGTGCCGGCGGCGCGTGATTCCACCGATGCGGCATTGATCAATTTGGAAGCATAGGCATCTCGTACCGCGCAGTCAGTAGGGTGCACGGTCAGCAGGATTTGATCGAACACGGCAAACCCGACCGGGCTGGTGTCGATACGCCTCAGGATAGGCGGGCCGCCGCGCGTGGGTCGATGGCGCAGTGGCGTGCCAGGTTCTGAAAGATCGGTCTCGGTGCCGCCCGCGGCCAGCCGGCGAAACACCAGCACATCGTATTGAGATGTGTAGTCGTAGTGCGATGGCAACTGGTTATTCAGCAGATCGGAAATATGCAAGTCGACCAACTGCATGCCACACAGGGTCTGCAATGCAGACTGAATTTGCGCCTGCATCACTTCAAACTCCCGGCGCGCGCAGGCAATCCACAAAACGCCCTGCTCCGGTGGTCCTGCTGTGAGCAGGGTCGCCAAGTCGTCGGTCTCGGTGACGTTCACCCCATTGATGGTGAAAATGCGCATGGCTTGTTTCTTTTCACCAGTTTAGGGACGAAAAATAGGTTTGGCCCTCGTCGATTCAGGGCGATATGCTATCATTTTTGTAGTAATCGGGCGGCATCCCGTGCAAAGTAGGTCAGCACGCCGTCGGCCCCGGCGCGCTTGAAAGCCAGCAGGCTTTCCATCATGACCGCATCATGGTCGAGCCAGCCATTGAGGGCTGCCGCCTTGAGCATGGCGTACTCGCCACTGACCTGATAGGCAAAGGTGGGTACCTTGAATTCATCTTTGACGCGACGCACAATGTCCAGATAAGGCATGCCGGGCTTGACCATCACCATGTCAGCACCTTCGGCGATGTCCAGTGCCACTTCGCGCAGGGCCTCGTCGGAATTGCCCGGGTCCATCTGGTATTCCTTCTTGTTGCTCTTGCCGAGATTGGCGGCTGAGCCTACGGCATCCCGAAACGGGCCATAAAAGGCGCTCGCGTACTTGGCGCTGTAGGCCATGATGCGGGTGTGGATGAAGCGATTGGTTTCCAGAGCCTGACGAATGGCGCCAATGCGGCCATCCATCATGTCGCTGGGAGCCACAATGTCCACGCCGGCGGCTGCTTGCGTAAGCGCCTGCTTCACCAGGACTTCAATGGTTTCATCGTTCATGATGTAGCCGTTTGCCGTCGGGTTGGGGTCCGGCAGGCCGTCCTGCCCGTGGCTGGTGAAGGGGTCCAGGGCCACGTCGGTCATCACGCCAAGTTCGGGAAACTCCCTTTTCAATGCCTGGACCACGCGGGGAACAAGACCGTCCGGGTTCAGGGCCTCGCGTCCGTCGGGGGTCTTGAGCGCCGGATCGATGACCGGAAACAGGGCCATGACGGGAATGCCCAGCTTGACGCAATCTTCTGCCACTGGCAGCAGCAGATCCAGGCTCAGACGCTCCACGCCGGGCATCGACCTGATGGCTTCCCGGTGTTGCTTTCCGTCAACAACAAAGACCGGATAAATCAGGTCATGGGTGCTCAGTGCGTTCTCACGGACCAGGTTGCGTGTGAACGTATCGCGTCGCAAGCGGCGTGGCCGGCCGAAGGGATAAGGGGCATGGTGTGTCATGGAGAAAAGTGTACCGGGGGATGGGTTCTGGTTATGCAACATAATAAATATTTCGTTCAAAAACTTGAAACTGGGCTCTATTTTTGCTAAATTACACACGGGCAGTTCGCTGCTCCCCGCTTTACCTCCCTGAGCGGGGCCTTGATGTGTGACAGCAAATAGGCTTACCACCCCAGCCCTCGTGCTGGGGTTTTTTTTGACTTAGACTGCGCGCATGCTCTGGGTCAAATCCTTCCACATCGTTTTCGTCGCCAGTTGGTTTGCCGGCCTGTTCTACCTGCCGCGCATTTTTGTCAATCTGGCCATGGTGCCGCCGCAATCGGTGGCGGAACGTGAGCGGCTGCTGCTGATGGCGCGCAAGCTGATGCGTTTCACCACCATCCTGGCCGTGCCCGCTCTTGTTTTGGGACTCTGGCTGTGGCTTGGCTACGGCATTGGACGAGGTCCGGGCAACGGATGGCTGCATGCCAAGCTGTTGGTTGTTATCCTAGCTTTGGGTTACCACCATGCCTGCGGTGCAATGCTGAGATCATTTGTGCGTGGTGACAGTCGGCACAGCCACGTCTGGTACCGCTGGTTCAATGAGGTTCCGGTTCTGCTGTTGCTGCTGGCGGTAATTCTGGTGGTGGTCAAGCCGTTCTGACGGGCTGGCTCGCATGCACAAGACTTCAGCCTGGCCCCTGGCACTGATCTATACCGGGCTGATCGTCTACGCCAGCCTGTACCCCTTTGCCGACTGGCGTTACCAGGGCATCGTGCCGTGGGCTTTTCTGAGTAGTCCCCTGCCCAAATACTGGACCGGTTTTGATGTCGCATCCAATGTGGTGGGCTATGTGCCGCTGGGGTTTTTGTTGGTTCTCAGTGCGCTTCGCACTGGCAATGACCGTTACGCCATCGTACTGGCGACGCTGGCCGCGGGGCTTTTGTCGTTGACCATGGAATCACTCCAAAGCTATCTGCCTGTCCGTGTGCCCTCCAATGCGGATCTTGCGTTCAATGTCATGGGGGCGTGGTTGGGCGCGCTATGGGCCTGGGCGATGGAGAGGTTGGGCGTGCTGGATCGTTGGAGTCGCTTTCGTGCGCGCTGGTTTGTTTCTGACGCACGGGGCGGCCTGGTACTGCTGGCCTTGTGGCCACTGGCTTTGTTATTCCCCGCAGCTGTGCCTTTCGGGTTGGGTCAGGTCCTGGAGCGGCTGGAAGCGGCTTTGGCAGATGTCTTGCACGACACGCCCTTCCTGGATTGGCTGCCTGTGCGCGATATTGAACTGCAACCTCTGGTGCCGGGTGCTGAACTGGTCTGCGTCATGCTGGGCGTGCTGATCCCATGCCTGCTGGGCTTTTGCATCATCCGTTCGGTCATGCGCCGAACGCTATTTGTGATGGTGATATTTATCCTTGGCACTGCTGTCACCGCGTTGTCTGCCGCATTGAGTTATGGTCCTGAGCACGCATGGGCATGGTTTGGCTTGCCGGTCAAAGTTGGCATGGTCGCGGCGTTGGTGCTGGTGATCTTGCTGCTCTGGCTACCCAGACGTGCCAGCGCGGCACTGGTGTTGCTGGTTTTGGGGGTCTATCTCAGCTTGCTGAACCAGGCGCCGGCCAACCCCTACTTTGCGCAAACCCTGTCCACATGGGAGCAAGGTCAGTTCATCCGTTTCCATGGATTGGTGCAATGGCTTGGATGGCTCTGGCCCTACGCCGCGCTGGTCTATGTGCTGAGTCAGGTTTGGGGCCCCGAGGTGAAAAACTAGAATCGCCTGTATGACTGAAAACAAACCTGACGCAATGGCGGGCAGCGGCATTCATGCCGCGCCAGAAAAATCCTATTACGAGCGCCATATCTTCTTCTGCCTCAATGAGCGGAAAAATGGCGAGGAGTGCTGTGCTCAGCATCGGGCGCAGGCGGGATTTGATCGCTGCAAGATTCAGATCAAGGCTGCTGGCCTGGCTGGCCCCGGCAAGGTTCGGGTCAACAAGGCAGGCTGCCTGGATCGCTGTGCAGCCGGCCCGGTAGCTGTGGTTTACCCCGAAGCCGTGTGGTACACCTATGTGGACGATCATGACATCGACGAAATCGTGGAGTCGCACCTGAAAAATGGTCAAGTGGTGGAGCGCTTGCGTACACCGCCAACCTTGGGTCGGTAAGCCTCTTTTCTCACGGTCCTTTTAAAATCAGGCTATGGGCTGTCCATGCGACAGCCCATAGTCGCTCAATTATTTCTTGTCCGCTGTCCAGCGGTCTTCTTCCCGATGAAAAAATTTCTCCTCGCTCTCTTTGCCGCCCTGTGTCTTCCGGTTGTTGCCCAAACGCTGCAGCCGCCCGAAATCGCGGCTCGTTCCTACCTTTTGTTTGATGTCACGGCCAATCAGTTGCTTGCGGAAAAGGACATTGATGTACCTGTGGAACAAGCGTCTCTGACCAAGCTGATGACCGCCTATCTGGTGTTTGATGCTTTGCGCAGCAAAAAAATCGACATCCAACAGACGCTGCCTGTGAGCGAGCGTGCCTGGAAAATGCCGGGTTCGCGCATGTTTATCGATCCCAAGATGATGGTGCCGGTCGAAGACCTTATCAAAGGGATGATTGTGCAGAGTGGTAACGATGCCACCATGGCGCTGGCCGAAGGTGTTGGCGGCACCGTCGAGCGCTTTGTGCAACTCATGAATGAGCAGGCCAAGGCACTGGGCATGAAGTCCACCAGCTACAAAAACCCCGAAGGTTTGACGGAGGCCGGCCACACGACCACGGCGCGCGACCTCAGTATACTGTCTGTCCGCCTGATGCGTGACTTTCCTGATTACGTGGCCTATTACGCTATCAAAAAATACCGCTATGCGGGTACCCCGGCAGCCAATGACAGCAATCGAAATCTCCTCTTGTTTCGCGACCCATCTGTCGACGGTTTGAAAACCGGCCATACGGACGCTGCGGGCTACTGCCTCATCGCCACGGCAAAGCGTGATATTGTCAGCCTGGGCACCCCTGGTGCTGCCCCGGGTTCGCCAGGCGCAACCGGAAGCCGGCGCCTCCTCTCCATCGTGTTGGGTGCGGCCAGCGAAAATTCACGTGCCAACGAGTCCCAGAAGCTTTTGAACTGGGGTTACACCGCGTACGAAGCGGTCAAGCTGTTTGATGCCAATCAACCGGTTGTATCGCCAACGGTCTGGAAGGGCAAGGAGGCTACGGTCAAGCTGGGTCGCCCGCAGGCGATTGTGGTGGCTGTGCCCGCTGGCAGCGCGGGTCAGATCAAAACCCAGATAGTTCGCCCGGACCCGCTGGTAGCCCCCTTTGTGAAGGGTCAGCAGATCGCCGTCCTGAAGGTTAGCAGTGGCGAGCGCGCATTGCTTGATGTGCCTTTGCTTGCCCTGGAGGGCGTGGAGCAGGCAGGTGTGCTCGGACGCGCCTGGGATGCCATTCGTTTGTGGATCAAGTAGTTCCATTGTATTTTCGATAGTAAGCGCACGCAAACAAATCAAATTGTGTATGGGTGTGAAAAGAGGATTGCAGGCAAACCCTTGTCCTGCTATAGTTGAAGGCTTTTCGGAAATTCCGAAGGGATTCACGTTTTCGTAGTTTTATAAACGTTTAGGGACGTTTTTTTCTTAGGAGGCTTAAGTGCCAACCATCAATCAGCTAGTACGTCAGGGGCGCGAGGTCGAAACGATCAAGTCCAAGAGCCCTGCGATGCAAAACTCTCCACAGCGTCGTGGTGTGTGCACCCGTGTGTACACCACAACGCCTAAAAAGCCTAACTCCGCTCTGCGTAAAGTTGCCAAAGTGCGCTTGACCAACGGTTTTGAGGTGATCTCCTACATCGGCGGTGAAGGCCACAACCTGCAGGAACACAGCGTGGTGCTGGTTCGTGGCGGTCGTGTCAAGGATTTGCCCGGTGTGCGTTACCACATCGTTCGTGGTTCGCTTGACCTGCAGGGCGTGAAAGATCGCAAGCAGTCGCGTTCCAAATACGGTGCAAAGCGTCCAAAGGCTAAGTAAGCTGCTGGTTCGTTTGAATAACAGGTGTTTGTTTGCTGCGTGGCGCGGTAAATGAGCGTAGTGACCCGCTGTCTGGGTCGAGTAAGTGAGAGTCTTATTGATTAACTCTCCCGGTGTTTGAAAAAACGCCAACTGAAGCAAAGAGGTGAAAAAATGCCACGTCGTCGCGAAGTCCCTAAACGTGAAATCCTGCCGGATCCTAAGTTCGGCAATGTAGAGCTGTCCAAATTCATGAACGTGATCATGGAAGGCGGCAAAAAAGCGGTTGCTGAGCGCATTATTTATGGTGCTCTGGAGCAGATCGAAAAGAAGAATCCGGGTAAAGACCCGGTTGAAGCCTTTACCATGGCTATCAACAATGTCAAGCCAATGGTTGAGGTGAAATCCCGCCGTGTCGGCGGCGCCAACTACCAGGTTCCTGTTGAAGTGCGTCCCGTTCGTCGCCTGGCTTTGTCCATGCGCTGGATCAAGGAAGCCGCTCGCAAGCGTGGCGAAAAGTCCATGGCCCTGCGTTTGGCCAATGAGCTGATGGAAGCCACCGAAGGCCGTGGCGGCGCCATGAAAAAGCGTGATGAAGTTCACCGCATGGCTGAAGCCAACAAGGCTTTCTCCCACTTCCGCTTCTAAGGCGGCTACTGCGCAACGTTTATGCGTCCTTGCATGGGCTTGCCGTGCTAATAGCACTGGCCGCGCCCATGCGCCTAGCCTAAACATTGCTCGCTACGCCGCTGGGGTCACAAGCCTCCGCGGCGTCGTAGTTTGAAATTTACAGATCAACCAAGGATCCATCATGGCTCGCCATACTCCCATTGAGCGTTACCGCAATATCGGTATTTCGGCTCACATTGACGCCGGTAAAACTACCACGACCGAGCGTATTCTTTTTTATACCGGTGTGAACCACAAGATTGGTGAAGTGCATGATGGCGCTGCCACCATGGACTGGATGGAGCAAGAGCAGGAGCGTGGCATCACGATTACCTCTGCGGCCACCACCTGTTTCTGGAAGGGAATGGACACGTCCCTGCCTGAGCACCGCATCAACATCATTGATACCCCTGGACACGTTGACTTCACGATTGAAGTAGAGCGCTCGATGCGCGTGCTGGACGGCGCCTGTATGGTTTACTGTGCTGTGGGCGGCGTGCAGCCTCAGTCGGAAACCGTTTGGCGTCAGGCGAACAAATACAAAGTGCCGCGCTTGGCCTTTGTGAACAAGATGGACCGTACCGGTGCCAACTTCTTCAAAGTCGTGGACCAGATGAAACTGCGCCTGAAGGCCAGCCCTGTGCCGATGGTGATTCCAATTGGTGCTGAGGAAAACTTCACTGGCGTCGTTGACCTGATCAAAATGAAGGCCATCATCTGGGATGAGGCTTCGCAAGGCATGAAGTTCGACTACCGTGACATTCCTGCTGAACTCGTGGAGTTGGCTAAAGAGTGGCGCGAGAAGATGGTTGAAGCCGCTGCTGAAGCCTCTGAAGAACTCATGAACAAGTACCTGGAAGAGGGTGAGTTGACGGAAGCCGAGATCAAATTCGGTATCCGTACTCGTACCATTGCCAGCGAAATCCAGCCGATGTACTGCGGCTCTGCGTTCAAGAACAAGGGTGTGCAGCGTATGCTGGATGCCGTGATTGAATTCATGCCGTCGCCTGTGGACATTCCTCCTGTGAATGGCATGGACGAAGATGAAAAGCCCGTTGTGCGTCAAGCCGATGACAGCGAGAAATTTTCTGCACTCGCATTCAAGCTGATGACGGACCCGTTCGTCGGTCAGTTGACCTTTGTGCGCGTTTATTCAGGCGTGCTGCAAAAAGGTGACAGCGTTTACAACCCGATTCGCGGCAAGAAAGAGCGTATTGGTCGTATTGTGCAAATGCACGCGAATAACCGCGAGGAAGTCAGTGAAATTCGCGCGGGCGATATCGCTGCCTGCGTTGGTTTGAAGGACGTTACCACCGGTGAAACGCTGTGTGATCCGTCTGCCATCGTCATGCTGGAGCGCATGGTGTTCCCTGAGCCGGTGATCACACAGGCTGTGGAACCCAAGACCAAGGTCGACCAGGAAAAAATGGGTATTGCCCTGCAGCGTCTGGCTCAGGAAGATCCTTCTTTCCGTGTCAAGACCGACGAAGAGTCCGGCCAAACCCTGATCGCGGGTATGGGTGAGTTGCACTTGGAAATTATTGTTGACCGTATGAAGCGTGAGTTTGGCGTGGAAGCCAACGTCGGCAAGCCCCAGGTGGCTTACCGCGAAACCATTCGCAAGACGGTTGAAGACGCTGAAGGCAAATTCGTTCGCCAGTCAGGTGGTAAGGGTCAGTACGGTCACGTCGTGCTCAAGATTGAACCCAATGAGCCGGGCAAGGGCATTGAGTTTGTTGACGCGATCAAGGGTGGTGTCGTTCCTCGCGAATACATTCCTGCGGTGGAGAAGGGTATCAACGAGGCGGTCACGCAGGGCGTGATGGCTGGCTACCCCGTGGTGGATGTCAAGGTGACCTTGCATTTCGGTTCTTACCACGATGTGGACTCCAATGAGTTGGCGTTCAAGATGGCTGCAATCTTTGGTTTCAAGGAAGGCTGCCGTAAAGCCAGCCCCGTGATCCTTGAGCCGATGATGGCTGTTGAAGTCGAGACGCCCGAGGACTACGCCGGCAACGTGATGGGCGATCTGTCCTCGCGTCGCGGCATGGTGCAGGGTATGGAAGACATGGTGGGTGGCGGTAAAGCCATCAAGGCGGAAGTTCCTTTGTCGGAAATGTTCGGTTACTCCACCACATTGCGTTCCATGTCGCAGGGTCGTGCAACTTACACGATGGAATTCAAGCACTACTCGGAAGCTCCGCGTAACGTGTCTGAAGCCATCATGGCAGCTCGCGCCAAATAATTTTTGTTGTCTGCGACGGTGTGCCGCCCTGTTCCCGTGCGGGGCGAATCAGCAACATCGTGCAAACATTAAACCAATACACGGGAACCTGCTCTTTGGAGAATTGAAAAATGGGAAAAGAAAAATTCACACGTACCAAGCCCCACGTCAATGTGGGCACGATTGGTCACGTCGACCACGGTAAAACGACGCTGACAGCGGCCATCACCACGATCCTGGCGGCCAAGTTCGGCGGTCAGGCCAAGGCCTATGACCAGATCGACGCGGCTCCTGAAGAAAAAGCACGCGGCATTACCATCAACACCGCCCACGTCGAGTACGAAACGGCCAACCGCCACTACGCTCACGTCGACTGCCCCGGGCACGCCGACTATGTGAAGAACATGATCACCGGCGCAGCCCAGATGGACGGCGCCATTCTGGTCTGCTCCGCAGCTGACGGCCCCATGCCCCAGACCCGCGAGCACATCCTGCTGGCGCGCCAGGTCGGCGTGCCTTACATCATCGTGTTCCTGAACAAGTGCGACATGGTGGACGACGCCGAACTGCTCGAACTCGTTGAAATGGAAGTGCGCGAGCTCCTCGACAAATACGATTTCCCTGGTGACGACACCCCCATCATCCATGGCTCCGCCAAACTCGCCCTCGAAGGCGACAAAGGTCCCCTGGGTGAAGAAGCCATCATGAAGCTGGCGGATGCCCTGGACACCTACATCCCCCTGCCCGAGCGTGCAGTGGACGGTGCCTTCCTGATGCCTGTGGAAGACGTCTTCTCCATCTCTGGTCGTGGTACCGTGGTGACCGGTCGCGTTGAGCGCGGCATCGTCAAAGTCGGCGAAGAAATCGAAATCGTCGGTATCGCTGACACCCAGAAGACCACCTGCACCGGCGTGGAAATGTTCCGCAAGCTGCTGGACCAAGGTCAAGCGGGCGACAACGTCGGCATCCTGCTGCGCGGCACCAAGCGCGAAGACGTGCAGCGCGGCCAAGTGCTGTGCAAGCCCGGCTCCATCAAGCCCCACACCCACTTCACCGGTGAGATCTACGTTTTGTCGAAAGACGAAGGCGGCCGTCACACCCCGTTCTTCAACAACTACCGTCCCCAGTTCTACTTCCGTACCACGGACGTGACCGGAGCGATCGAGTTGCCAGAAGGCAAAGAGATGGTGATGCCTGGTGACAACGTGTCGATCACTGTGAAGCTGATCAACCCGATCGCCATGGAAGAAGGTCTGCGCTTCGCGATCCGCGAAGGCGGCAAGACTGTCGGCGCTGGTGTGGTTGCCAAAATCATCGCGTAATTCGCGCTAATTAACCGAATTACAAGGAATCAACATGGCTACCAAACAAAAAATCCGCATTCGTCTGAAGGCTTTTGACTACAAACTCATCGACCAGTCGGCCGCTGAGATTGTGGATACGGCCAAGCGCACTGGCGCGATTGTCAAAGGTCCCGTGCCTTTGCCAACCCGCATGAAGCGTTTCGACATTCTGCGTTCACCCCACGTCAACAAGACGAGTCGCGACCAGTTTGAAATCCGTACACACCAGCGTCTGATGGACATCGTTGACCCAACAGATAAAACTGTTGATGCGTTGATGAAGCTTGATTTGCCAGCTGGCGTTGATGTTGAGATCAAGCTGCAGTAAGTCCCAAGGGGTTCCGGCGCAAGTCGGGGCTCTTTAAATCGTCGAGTATCGATCGACTTGCGCGAAAGCGCGGTTCGGGATATACTCGCAGGCTCTGTGGAGGATGCCTTGCATTTTCCATGGGGTTTTATTAACAGTCTCTCACATCAAAACGTCGTAGCCAATTGAAGTTGCGGCGGTGGGAGTTACGGAGAAAATAATGAGTCTTAGCAATCGCTTAGGGTTGCTGGGCCGCAAGGTGGGCATGATGCGCCTATTCACCGATGAGGGGGATGCAATCCCTGTCACGGTGGTAGATGTGTCTAACAACCGAGTGACCCAGGTCAAAACTCAAGAGAATGACGGCTATGTTGCCTTGCAGGTAACATTTGGCGCGCGCAAAGCTTCGCGTGTCACAAAGCCAATCGCCGGACACCTTGCCAAAGCAGGTGTCGAGGCAGGTGAAATCATTTCTGAATTCCGCATTACCGCTGACGCAGCTGCGCAGTACAAAGCTGGCGCAACAGTGCCAGTTTCTGCTGTATTTGCTGTGGGTCAAAAGGTGGATGTGCAGGGTACGACCATTGGTAAGGGCTATGCCGGTACCATCAAGCGTCACCATATGAGTTCGCAGCGGGCATCGCACGGTAACAGCCGTTCGCACAATGTTCCTGGTTCCATTGGTATGGCGCAAGATCCTGGTCGTGTGTTTCCTGGCAAACGCATGACGGGGCATTTGGGTGATGACTTGGTCACGACCCAGAATCTTGACGTGATTCGTATTGATGAAGCGCGTCAACTCCTTCTCATCAAGGGTGCAATCCCGGGGTCGGCTGGCGGTTTTGTGACCGTTCGCCCGGCAGTCAAAGTCAAGGCTAAAAATGCCGACACGAAAGGAGCGAACTGATGCAGCTCGAACTCCTGAATGACCAAGGTCAGGCTACTTCGAAATACGAGGCTCCTGAGACCGTTTTTGGTCGTGCTTACAACGAAGATCTGGTGCACCAGGTTGTGGTTGCCTTCCAGGCGAATGCTCGCCAAGGCACCCGTGCGCAGAAAGATCGTGAACAGGTCAAGCACTCGACCAAGAAGCCTTTTAAACAAAAGGGAACTGGTCGCGCTCGTGCGGGTATGACTTCCTCGCCTTTGTGGCGTGGAGGCGGTCGGATTTTCCCGAATATGCCTGATGAGAACTTCACTCAGAAAATCAACAAGAAAATGTACCGTGCCGGTATGGCCTCCATTTTCTCGCAATTGGCTCGCGAAGGCCGTTTGGCAGTGGTTGACTCCCTCAAGGTTGAGTCACCCAAAACCAAGCCGCTTGCCGCCAAGTTCAAGGCGATGAATCTTGATTCAGTGTTGGTGATTGCAGACGAGGTGGATGAGAATCTGTACCTGGCGTCCCGCAATCTGGTGAACATCCTGGTGGTTGAGCCGCGTTATGCTGATCCGGTTTCCCTGGTTCACTATCGCAAAGTGCTGGTTACCAAGGCTGCCATGGATCAACTCAAGGAGATGTTCGCATGAGTCACGGACCAAATCTTTCCAAGTTTGACGAAGGTCGCTTGATGCAGGTGCTCGTGGCGCCTATCGTGTCTGAAAAGGCAACGATGGTTGCTGAAAAGAGCAATGCGGTGACTTTTAAGGTGCTGCAAGATGCGACCAAATATGAAATCAAAGCCGCAGTGGAGTTGATGTTCAAGGTCGAAGTCAAGGGCGTGTCAGTGGTAAACACAAAAGGCAAGACCAAGCGTTTCGGCAAATCGGTGGGTCGTCGCGACAATGTTCGCAAGGCCTATGTGACGCTGAAGCCTGGCCAAGAGCTTAACCTCGGTGGGGAGGCTGCGTAATCATGGCTGTTATCAAAATGAAACCAACTTCCCCAGGCCGTCGTGGCGTGGTGAAGATTTCGCGTGACCATCTGTTCAAGGGTGAGCCCTACGCGCCATTGCTGGAACCCCAGTTCCAGCATGCTGGGCGCAACAACAATGGTCACATCACGACCCGTCACAAAGGTGGTGGCCATAAGCATCACTACCGTGTTGTGGATTTCAAGCGCAACAAGGATGGCATTCCGGCCAAGGTCGAGCGTATTGAGTACGACCCTAACCGTTCGGCTCATATTGCCTTGGTGTGCTACGCCGACGGCGAGCGTACCTACATCATTGCCCCCCGTGGTCTTGAGGTAGGTGCAACCATCATGAGTGGCGCGGAAGCTCCGATTCGTGTTGGCAACACATTGCCAATTCGCAACATCCCGGTGGGCTCCATCGTGCACTGCATTGAGCTGCAAATCGGCAAGGGCGCACAAATTGTGCGTTCCGCTGGTACGTCGGCCACCTTGCTGGCGCGCGAAGGCATCTACGCTCAGGTGCGTATGCGCTCTGGTGAGGTTCGCAAGATCCACATCGAATGCCGTGCGACCCTTGGCCAAGTTGCCAACGAAGAGCACAGCCTGCGCCGGCTCGGCAAGGCTGGCGCCAAGCGCTGGAAGGGCATTCGTCCGACAGTTCGTGGTGTGGTCATGAATCCGGTGGATCACCCTCATGGCGGCGGCGAAGGCAAGACAGGCGAAGGCCGTCATCCAGTCGATCCTTGGGGTAATCTGACCAAGGGTTACCGTACCCGTAACAACAAGCGCACGCAGGTCATGATCGTGTCGCGTCGCAAGAAGTAAGGGGAAGGTAAATGACTCGTTCTCTCAAAAAAGGTCCATTTGTTGACCAACATTTGGTAGTGAAGGCTGATAAAGCCGTTGCCACCAAAGACAAAAAGCCGATTAAGACCTGGTCGCGTCGCTCTATGATCCTGCCCGAGTTCATCGGCTTGACCATCGCGGTGCACAACGGCAAACAGCACGTGCCGGTCTATATCACCGATCAAATGGTTGGCCATAAGTTGGGAGAGTTCGCGCTCACCCGTACTTTCAAGGGCCATCCAGCGGACAAAAAAGTCCAAAAGAAATAAGGAGGTGATCATGGAAACACGTGCAACCCTTCGTGGCGTTCGTTTGTCGGTCGATAAAGGCCGTTTGGTCGCGGATTTGATTCGCGGCAAGAAAGTGGATCAAGCCCTGAACATTTTGCAATTCACACAGAAAAAAGCTGCTGTGATCATCAAGAAGGTTCTGGAGTCCGCTATCGCCAACGCTGAGCATAACGACGGTGCTGATATCGACGAGCTGAAGGTGAAAACCATCTTTGTCGAACAGGGCGCCTCGCTCAAGCGCTTCACGGCCCGCGCAAAAGGTCGCGGCAACCAAATCAGAAAACCCACGTGCCATGTGTACGTGACGGTTGGTAACTGAAAGAGGCCTGGAAGATATGGGACAAAAAATCCACCCAACCGGTTTTCGCCTGTCGATTAGCCGCAACTGGTCCTCTCGCTGGTACGCCAATGACCGTGATTTCGCGGGCATGCTGGCTGAAGACATCAAGGTGCGTGAGTACCTGAAAGCCAAGCTGAAAAACGCCTCTGTGTCGCGTATTCTCATCGAGCGTCCTGCCAAGAATGCCCGTATTACGATTTTCTCGGCACGTCCGGGCGTTGTGATCGGCAAAAAAGGCGAGGATATCGAGAACTTGAAGCGTGAACTGGGCCGTCAATTGGGCGTTCCGGTAGCCGTCAACATCGAAGAAGTGCGCAAGCCTGAAATCGATGCCAAGCTGATCGCCGACAGCATCACGCAGCAATTGGAAAAGCGGATCATGTTCCGTCGTGCCATGAAGCGTGCCATGCAAAACGCCATGCGTCTGGGTGCCCTGGGCATCAAGATCATGTCGTCCGGTCGTCTGAACGGTATCGAAATTGCGCGTTGTGAATGGTATCGCGAAGGTCGCGTGCCGCTTCATACACTGCGTGCCGATATCGATTACGGTACTTCCGAAGCCAAAACAACCTACGGCATCATTGGTGTCAAGGTCTGGGTCTACAAAGGCGATACTTTGGGTCGTAACGACCTGCCTGCCGCCGTTGAGCCCCGTGCTGAAGAAGACCGTCGTCCACGTGGACCGCGTCGTGATGCCCGTCCTGGTACGGATCGTCCTGCGCCTCGTGGTGCACGTCGTCCGCCCTTGGGTGGAAACACGGCACCTGCCGATGGCAGCGACAAGCCCGCCGAGGCCATTGGTGCCGACGCAAATAAACCCGCCGTTAAGCGCGTCCGCAAGGTAGCCGCGCCAGCTGCAGCAGCTGACGGCAAAGGAGAATAATTATGTTGCAACCCGCTCGTCGCAAATATCGCAAAGAGCAAAAAGGCCGTAACACCGGTATCGCGACCCGAGGCAGCTCGGTCGCATTCGGTGACTTCGGTCTCAAATGCACAGACCGTGGTCGCTTGACGGCCCGTCAGATTGAAGCCGCACGTCGTGCGATTTCCCGTCACGTGAAGCGTGGTGGTCGTATCTGGATCCGTGTGTTCCCCGACAAGCCGATTTCCCAAAAGCCTGCTGAAGTGCGTATGGGTAACGGTAAAGGCAATCCCGAATACTACGTGGCTGAAATCCAGCCAGGCAAGATCGTGTTTGAGATCGTGGGAGTGCCGGAAGAGCTGGCTCGTGAAGCGTTTCGTTTGGCAGCTGCCAAACTGCCTTTGCGAACCACATTCGTTGCCCGCATGATCGGCCAGTAATCAGGAGAAAATGATATGAAAACTACTGAACTACGCCAAAAAGACGTTGCAGGCCTGCAAGCTGAAGTCAAAGAACTGCAAAAAGCACACTTTGGCCTGCGCATGCAAAAAGCCACGCAACAACTCACTAACACCGCTACGCTGCGCTCTGCGCGCCGCGATATTGCTCGCGCCAAGACGATTCTTGTCGAGAAGCAAAGCGCTGAAAAATCCGCCAAATAAGGAGCGATAAATGACGGAAGCTAAAAAATCCCTCAAGCGCACCTTGGTTGGCAAGGTGGTCAGCGACAAGCGTGCCAAGACAGTCACAGTGCTGATCGAGCGCCGTGTCAAGCATGAGCTTTACGGCAAGATCGTTGGCAAGTCCAGCAAGTACCACGCCCATGACGAAAAGGGCGAGTACAAGTTGGGTGATGTCATCGAAATCACCGAAAGCCGACCCATCTCCAAAACCAAGAACTGGGTTGCTACCCGCTTGGTTCAAAAGGCGGCAGCGGTTTAAGTCTTTGCAGTCCCAAGACTGCAGGATTCGCAAAAACGGCTCACAATGTGAGCCGTTTTCATTGGTGAATTCAAATCAACTATTTCAGGAGCATTAAATGATCAAAGTAGGCGACAGCGTTCCCGCAACCACCCTGATGGAGTTCTCGGAAGTCGAAGGTGGTGGCTGCAGCATTGGCCCCAACCCGGTTGACGTCGCGAAAGCCAGCGCGGGAAAAACCATTGCCTTGTTTGCGCTTCCAGGCGCCTTCACGCCAACATGTTCAGCCAAGCACGTTCCTGGGTACATTCAAAACTATGACGAACTGAAAGCCGCTGGCGTTGATGAAATCTGGTGTGTGAGTGTCAATGACGCGTTCGTCATGGGCGCCTGGGCTAGGGATCAAAAAACCGATGGCAAGGTCCGCATGCTTGGTGACGGCGATGCCGCCTTCACCAAGGCCACAGGCCTGACGCTGGACCTGACGGGTCGTGGAATGGGATTGCGTAGTAATCGCTATTCCATGTTGATCAAGGATGGCAAAGTTGCAGCCCTTAACATTGAAGGCCCGGGAAAATTCGAGGTTAGTGACGCCGCTACCTTGCTCGCGCAAGCGAAAGCCTAAGCACTGAGGCACCTTGGATCAAGGTTGCCGTTGTCGTCCTGGTGGCGACAACGGCTAAAGATCCACTTTGAGATAGTGCGCACCCTCAATCGGGTTGTGATAGTAGGGGGGGATTTCTGAAAAGCCCAATTCCTCATAGAGTGCCCGAGCGCTTTCCATGTCGTCCAGTGTGTCCAGTAAAACGCTGTTGTAGCCCGCAAGACGTGCCTGATCCAGAATGGCCTCAGCCAACTGTCGTCCGAGGCCTGATTTGCGAAACAAGGGGCGTACATAAAGTCTTTTCATCTCGCAAGCGTTGATGTAGTCGACGTTATCCAGTGGGCGCAAAGCGCAGCACCCCGCCACTTCTTCATTGACCAGCGCCATCAACAAGGCGCCACGTGGCTCTGCATATTCGCCAGGCAATGAGGCGAGTTCAGCCTCGAAGCCCTGAAAGCACAAATCGACTGCCAGACTGTCAGCATATTCGCGAAAAATACCGCGCAGGGCATCGAGTTCCGACGAGGAAGTTGGGGTTAAGAACCGAACCGATGGACTTTTCAATATCGAAGGCTGCGAAGACAAGGTGCGAACAGTCTATCGGAAGATTTCACAAACCGTGCATCGCGGCATGTTTGAAGGCCTTGTGCCTTCTAGACTTCGGTCAACAACTTCTCAATGAGTGCGTGCAGCTCGACGAAGTTAGGCTCGCCGACATACCGTTTGACGATATTTCCTTGCTTGTTAACAAGATAGGTCGTCGGGGTGAGTTGTACTTCACCCCAAGCCTTGGCGACATTGCCCGTATTGTCAATGGCCACCTGGAAAGGAAGTTTGCGGGTCTGTGCAAAATTCACGACATAGCTGGGTGGGTCGTAACGCATGGCGACGGCGATCGTGTCAAAGCCACGAGACTTGAATTTTTCGTGCGTCTTGACTATGTTGGGCATCTCGGCCACGCAGGTGGTGCAACTGGTTGCCCAGAAGTTCACCAGCATCACCTTCCCTTTGAAATCTGAGGTATTTTTTTGCGATCCATCAAGCATGACGAAAGTGGATTGCGGTGCCGTGGAGACGCCCGAGTTAAGGTACACGCCTAAACTGATTGCCAAAACCGTCACGGCTACGGCAAGATAGAGACTTCGTTTCATTTCAAAGGTGCGTCCATGGATCGTCGACAGTTTAATTCCATTCCGGTGCCCCTGCTGGCGACCGTGATCATGTTTGCGCAACAGCAAGCCCTTGCACTTTCGATCAATGATCTGAGCAATGCCGAAGCCTCACAAGGCTTGAAGGCTGCGCTGGAGAAGGGAGCTATCGCAGCGGTCAACCTGTTGGGCAAAACAGATGGATTCCTTGGCAACGAAAAAGTTCGAATTCCTTTGCCCCGGTATCTGGAGGATGCTTCCAAATTGCTCAGGACCTTGGGGCAGGGTGCTCGCATCGACGAGCTTGTAACCTCTATGAACCGTGCCGCAGAGGCCGCTGTACCGATGGCGAAAGATTTGTTGGTGGGTGCCGTCAAGTCCATGAATGTGACTGATGCTAAGAAAATCCTGGCGGGTGGTGAGACCTCCGTGACCAACTTTTTTTCCGAGAAAACGCGCGCGCCTCTCGGCGTCAAGTTCTTGCCGATCGTCACCAAGGCCACGGCCAAGGTTGGGCTGGCGGAAAAATACAACCAGGTGGCTGGGCGGGCCGTTGAGTTCGGCATGATGAAAAAGGAAGACGCCAACATCCAGCAGTACGTGACAGGCAAATCACTGGACGGTCTCTACCTGATGATTGGCGAGGAAGAGAAGAAAATCCGCCAGGATCCTGTAGGTACCGGCAGCGCCCTGCTGAAAAAAGTGTTTGGAGCTTTGGGCAATTAGCGCTGCGTCTGTATTGGCCCGAGGTGTGCGAGCGCTGCTCGGGCTCTCAAATAATCTTGGCAAGCTCCAGGGTAAGGGCTTGCGGCAATTGCGCACTCAGGTCGTCCCGGCTGACCCGGGTCATGTTTTCACTCATCCAGCTCGCCATGGACAGGGTGTTGTTGTCGTAGCCAATCTCGACAAATGGGAAATTCGGCTCGATGCGCAACAGGTCTTTGCGCAGTTCGTCAAATTTTTCATCCTTGAATCTCTCGTCGACGATGATCAATTGCGGCCTCTCCATTTCGCAAAAGCGCACCGCCATCATGGACGATGGCACCGTGTCCACGATCAGGCCCATGCCTTTGCAGATCAGTTTGATATCTTCGCGCAGGGGGATGTCGCTGGTGACGATCAGAGCCCGGTGACCTGCCAGTGCGCGTGACTGGCTGCTCATCCATGACTCGGCGCCCAGGTCGACCTCGGTGGCGGTCAGGCCATCTATTTCACGAACGGTGCGCGGAAATTCGATCATGACCAGCGTCTCTTCTGCTGACTTGAGTCGATCCACCGTGACGCCAATGGCTTTTGCAATCTCGATCACCAGATGCCATTCCAGGGGCTCTGGTGCAAGTTCCGCATCAGGTTTGCTGTGACCCGATACCACGGCACGTGTGGTTTTGAGCATCAAGACAGCGTGGGCCGGCCAGTTCTTCACGTCAAGCGACACCAGAAGATGTCTGCCGGGGGCCGCGGCATAGTCGATCGCGGCGCCGACCAGGCTGGTGACGAGGTCCAGGTCAACAATCACGGCCACGGACTTGATGCTTCTGAAAACCTCGACACCACGTTGTTTGAGCAGCGCGGCGTGTTCCTCCAGGGCCCGCTTGACGACCGAATCCAGGTTCAACTGTTCATGCGACTGGCGCAATCGCCCGCCCGCTACTTTCAGCAGCAACTGGCTTTGCAGTGCAATTTTGTGGGCAGCATCCAGTGCGTCGCTGATGGGCTTTACCTGCAGCGGCGTGAGCGTACCCGATGCCGTAAAGGCATTGATGGCCCGGCGCATGACGGTCAGGGGCGCATCGAGTTGTGCCCCAATGGCTCCTGCCACTGCGTAGTCGGCGCTGGCCCCTTCTTCGGACGCTGAACGGGGGTCCTTGCCAGACCTGTCCTGATCCAGGGCAGAAGGCAGGGTGCTGGAGTAACGGCTGTCTGATGTCACGGTAACCTCTGTCAACGTTGTGTGCCTTCGGATTAAAACCCATACTTACCGTTGTGCACAGCCCTTTTGATCAAAACTGATAATCGATCCATGCGCTATTACCGGTTCCTTGTCCTGTCCTGCATTTCTTACCTCCTGTGGGCCTGCAGTCCGACCTTCAATTGGCGGGACATCCCGCCCGGCAGCGTACCCCTGGCCTCCCTGTTTCCGTGCAAACCCGATCAGGCATCGCGCGTGGTGCGTATGGCTGATCGGGAAACCACGATTGCCATGCTGGGATGCGAGGCCGGTGGGGCCATGTTTGCCCTGGCCTACGCCGATGTCAAGGACGCAGCCAGCGCTGGTGCCGCGCTGGCCCAGTGGAGAATCGCCACACTGGCCACGATGCGGGCGCAGTCATCAAGCGAAGCCCCCTTTGTGATCAAAGGTGCCAACCCTTGGCCCCAGTCGGTACAGGTTCAGGCCCGCGGCAGCCGGGCCGATGGGTCGCCTGTAGCTGTACAACTGGTATGGTTCGCTGCGGGTACGCTGGTTTTTCAGGCGCTGGTGTATGCTGACGTTGCCAAGCCGGCTGAGTCAGACACCTTCTTTTCGGGTCTGCGATTTCCATGAATACTTTGTCCCGGCGTGACTGCATTGTGGTGTTTCTCGCTTTTGCATTCGCTTACTTCCTCTCCGCCCTGATCCGGGCGATCACCGCCACCTTATCCCCCACGCTGACCGCCGAATTTGCACTCAATGCGCGCGATCTGGGCTTGTTGGCGGGCGGGTATTTTTTGGGATTCGCCGCGACCCAGCTGCCCTTGGGCACGTGGCTGGACCGTCATGGCCCCAGGAAAGTCATTCTTTATTTCCTGGCCGCCGCAGTGCTGGGCTGTGTGGCATTCTCTTTGGCCACCAGTTTTTCAGGTCTCCTGGCGGCACGAATTTTGTGTGGCGTGGGTGTCAGTGCCTGCCTGATGGCGCCCTTGACCGGCTACCGGCGCTGGTTTGCGGCCACCGCACAGATGCGAGCGAACTCCTGGATGCTGATGACCGGTTCCCTGGGCATGGTGGCTTCCACCTTGCCCGTGCAGTGGTTGATGCCCCTCGTGGGCTGGCGAGCCTTGTTTGTGGCCTTGGCGGTGCTGGTGCTGGGCGCCATGGTGCTGATAGCCTGGAAGGTGCCCCAATGGCATGCCACGGTGCCTGCGACGCAGGATGAGGCCCCGGTCAATGCCAGTTATGCCGAGGTCTGGCGGCACCCCTATTTCCGCAAAATGGCCCCGCTGGGATTTTTTTGCTATGGCGGATTGGTCGCCATGCAGACGCTGTGGGCGGCGCCCTGGATGATCAAAGTGGCGGGCTACAGTCCGCTTCAGGCGGCCACCGGTTTGTTCTGGATCAATGTGGCCATGTTGCTTACTTTCTGGACCTGGGGCATGGTGAACCCGTGGCTGACCCGGCGCGGCATTCATGCGGATCGCCTCATCGCGCTGGGTCTGCCAGTCAGTTTTGTCTTGCTTGCTATTATTATAGGAGCATCCGATGATTTGTCGACGGGGTCGGGGGCCCTGTGGGCCTTGTATTGTGTGAGTTGCACCTTTGTTTCCCTGGCGCAGCCGGCGGTGGGCATGGCCTTTTCACCTTCACTGGCCGGTCGCGCGCTTTCGGCTTACAACCTGCTGATATTTGCCGGGGTTTTTACAGTCCAGTGGGGTATTGGTCTGGCGATCGATGGCGCCAAGGCATTGGGCTGTACGGAGATTGCGGCCTTCCAGTTGGCGATGGGGGTATTTTTACTGTGCTGCATCGCGGCGTATGCCTATTTTCTGACAGCAAAAAGCCATAATGCGTCGAAGTGCTAAGGACCTTATGAACAACGGCATTCTCATCATCGCTCATGCTCCATTGGCCAGTGCTCTGCGCCAGTGTGTGTTGCATGTCTTTCCCGATGATGCGCCGGGCGTGGCTGCGTTTGATGTACAGCCCAACGTACCGCCCGAAGAGACGCTGGCCAGCGTGGCGCAGGCCCTGGCCTTGCTCAACACGCCTCAGACGCTGGTGCTGACCGACGTCTTTGGCGCCACCCCCTGCAATGTGGCGCAGAAGCTGGTTGACGGCTTGAATTCAAAATTGATCGCAGGGGTCAATTTGCCCATGCTGCTGCGTACAGTCACCTATCGACGCGAGTCGCTGGATGCGCTGATCGCACGGGCCTTGGCTGGTGGTACGCAGGGAGTTATGCAGGTGGCGGTCACAGCCCCTCAAAATCAGGTAAAAAGAAGCAATGATCAAGACAACCACTACCATCAACAATAAGCTGGGCCTGCATGCGCGGGCGTCTGCCAAGCTGACCAAGCTGGCCGGGAGTTTCCCGTGCGAGATCTGGATCGCCAAGGGCGAGCGGCGCGTCAACGCCAAGAGCATTATGGGCGTGATGATGCTGGCGGCAGGCATTGGCACGACGGTTGAGATTGACACGGATGGTGAGCGCGAGCAGGAAGCCATGGAGGCCCTGCTGGCACTGATTGCCGACAAGTTTGGAGAAGGTGAGTGACATTCGCCATCCACGGTCTTGCGGTTGCCCGCGGCATCGCCATCGGGCGTGCCGTGCTGGTGGCTTCAAGCCGGGTTGATGTTGCGCACTATTTCATCGAACCCTCGCGGGTGGACGCCGAGATCGACCGGGTTCGCCTGGGGCGCAATACGGTGGTGGAGGAAATCCAGCGGCTGCAAGCCAGCATTGCACATATGGGGCCGAAGGAGGCACCCCATGAACTGAGCGCCTTGCTGGACGTGCACCTGATGCTGTTGCAGGATGAGGAACTGGTGGGTGGCGTCAAGCACTGGATTACCGATCGGCTGTACAACGCCGAGTGGGCGCTGACCACGCAGCTGGAGGTGATCGCGCGCCAGTTTGACGAAATGGAGGATGAGTACCTGCGGGAGCGCAAGGCCGACCTGGAACAAATCGTTGAGAAGGTGCTGCGTGCCATGAAGGGCGTTGCCTCCCCGGTGGTGGCGCCAGTCCGTGCCAGCCGGACCTCACAGCAAGACCTGCTGCTTGATGACACGGTGGATGTCCCGTTGATCCTGATTGCGCATGACCTGTCGCCGGCCGACATGCTGCAGTTCAAGAAAAGCGTGTTTGCCGGTTTTATCACCGATGTGGGGGGCAAGACCTCGCACACGGCCATTGTGGCGCGCAGCATGGACATCCCGGCTGTCGTGGGCGCCCGCGTGAGCAGCCAGCTGGTGCGTCAGGACGATTGGGTCATTATTGACGGAGATGCGGGCGTGGTGGTGGTGGATCCTTCCCCCATCATTCTGGCGGAGTACGGTTTCAAGCAGCGTCAGCTTGAATTGGAGCGCGGGCGTCTGACCCGGCTGCTACACACCCCGGCGGTCACCATGGACGGGCAAAAGATTGAATTGCTGGCCAACATCGAGATGCCTGAAGACGCCTTGAGTGCGGTCAAGGCCGGCGCGGTGGGCGTGGGTCTGTTTCGCAGCGAATTTCTGTTCATGGGGCGCCAGGGCAAGCTGCCCAATGAAGAGGAGCAGTACCAGGCCTACAAGCGCGCCATCGAAGGCATGCAGGGCTTGCCGGTGACGATTCGCACGGTGGATGTGGGGGCGGACAAGCCGCTGGACAAATCCCTGCAGGACGAAGCACACTTGAACCCGGCCCTGGGCTTGCGCGCCATTCGCTGGAGCCTGGCCGACCCGGCCATGTTCCTCACTCAGTTGCGCGCCATTTTGCGTGCTGCGGCCCACGGGCAGGCCAAGTTGCTGATTCCCATGCTGGTCCATGCCAGTGAAATACGCCAGACGCTGGCCCTGATTGACCATGCCCGGGCTGAGCTGGACAACCGCGGCATTGCCTACGGCGCGGTCAAGATCGGCGCCATGATCGAGATTCCCGCCGCCGCGCTCACGCTCAAGGTGTTTTTGAAATATTTCGATTTCCTGTCCATTGGCACCAACGACCTGATCCAGTACACCCTGGCCATCGATCGTGCCGATGAATCCGTGGCGCACCTGTACGATCCCCTGCACCCTGCCGTGCTTCGCCTGGTGGCGGGCACCATTGCCGAAGCGCAGGCCCAGGGCAAGGAGGTCAGCGTGTGTGGCGAAATGGCGGGTGACACCACCCTGACCCGCTTGCTGCTGGGCATGGGCTTGCGCAGCTTTTCCATGCATCCGGCGCAAATCCTGGCGGTTAAGCAGGAAGTGCTGCGTGCCGATGCGGGCAAGCTGGCGGTGTGGGCCGAAGAAGTGATGGCTGATGACGAGCCGGGTCAACGCATGACGCGGCACTAGCGTCTAAAGCCATCGAAACACCAGCGGAATCAGCAGCGAGGCCAGCACCACTTGCAGACCCAGCGCCAGCCCGGCGTAGGCGCCTGCATCCGCATTGACTTGCAGCGCCCGCGCTGCCCCAAGGCCGTGGGAGGCCGTACCCAGGGCAAAGCCGCGAGCCATCCAGCCGGACGATGTGGTCGGGATTTTGAGTGCGCTGAACAGGTATTTGCCGCTCAGTGCGCCCACCAGGCCGGTGATCACCGCAAACACCGCGGCCAGGGCGGGAATGCCGCCAATCTTGTCGGCAATGCCCATGGCCACCGGCGCGGTAACCGATTTGGGCGCGAGCGATAGCACCACATCGGTAGGCAATCCGATCATCCAACCCAAGGCCAGGGCCGTGCCGCTTGCGGCAGTGCCGCCTAGAAGCGCTGCCACGAGCAGCAAACGCCAGCGCTCGCGCAGTTCGGCGCGGCGCTCCCACAGCGGCCAGGCCAGCGCCACCACGGCGGGGCCGAGTAAAAAGTGGATGAACTGCGCGCCTGCAAAGTAGGTGGGGTAGTCCACTTTGGTGGCCAGCAACATGCCGGCCAGCACGATCACGGTCCACAGTACCGGGTTGGCCCAGGGTGCCTTCTGCAACTGGGCATAGACGGCTTGGGCCAGCACATAAACCACCAGCGTGGCGGTCAGGCCAAACAAAGGCGTGGCCGAAAGGTAGACCCAGAGTTCAACGAACTTGGGCATCGTCTTTTCTTCGGAGCAGGTGCAGCGTCAAGGCTGTAACGGCCAAGCCGATCCAGGTGGACAGGATGACGACCATCAACATGCGCCCGCCATATTGACCTAACAGCCCCAGATGGGTAATTACCCCCACGCCCACCGGAACAAACAGCAGGGAGAGGTGCGACAGCAGGAAGTTGGCGCAGGCCGCGACCGGCTCGCGCACACCGGGCCACCGCAGGGCGAACAACAACAGGATCATGCCGATTACCGGGCCCGGAAACGGGAGGGCCAGGCCACGGGCCAGCAGCTCACCGATAGACTGCAGTGCCAGCAGCCAGGCCAGTCCGCGCAATCCGTTCATACCGCGTCAAAACCGGGGCAAATCCGGGTGCGACTGGGCCCCGCCACGCACCAGCTTTTTGCCATATTCGACGCAGCGCTGCAGGGTTGGAATCACCTTGCCGGGGTTGAGCAGGCCCTTGGGGTCAAACGCCCGCTTGATGGCAAACATTTGCTCGTTTTCCGCGGCAGAAAATTGCACGCACATGGAGTTGAGTTTCTCCACGCCCACGCCGTGCTCGCCGGTGACGGTACCGCCCATGGCCACGCTCGTTTCCAGAATCTCGGCACCAAACAGTTCGCAGCGGTGCAGCTGGTCGGGGTCGTTGGCATCGAACAGAATCAGTGGGTGCAGGTTGCCGTCGCCGGCATGGAATACGTTGGCGCAGCGCAGTTGGTACTTCTTTTCCATTTCCTGGATGGCCAGCAGGATGTCGGCCACGCGCTTGCGCGGAATGGTGGAATCCATGCACATGTAGTCCGGGCTGATACGGCCGCTGGCGGGAAAGGCGTTTTTGCGCCCGCTCCAGAACTTCAGCCGCTCGGCTTCGTCCCGGCTGACAGCGATGGCGGTGGCGCCGTGATGGCGCAGCACATCGGTCATACGGCCAATTTCTTCTTCCACCTCTTCCGGCGTGCCGTCGCTCTCACACAGCAGAATGGCTTCGGCGTTCAGGTCATAGCCTGCGTGCACGTAGTCCTCCACGGCGGCAGTCATGGGCTTGTCCATCATTTCCAGACCGGCGGGGATGATGCCGGCGGCAATCACGGCCGCTACTGCGTCACCGGCTTTGCGAACGTCGTCAAAGCTGGCCATGATGCAGCGCGCCAGCTGCGGTTGGGGCACCAGCTTGACCGTCACTTCTGTGGTCACGGCCAGCATGCCCTCAGAGCCGATGACGATGCTCAGGCAATCAAAACCGGGGGCATCCAGCGCGTCGGAGCCGAACTCGATGGCCTCGCCCTCCATCGTGAAGCCCTTGACCTTGAGCACGTTGTGCAGGGTCAGCCCATATTTAAGGCAGTGCACGCCGCCCGAGTTCTCGGCTACGTTGCCGCCAATGGTGCAGGCGATCTGACTGGAAGGGTCGGGTGCGTAGTACAGACCATGGGTTGCGGCGGCTTCGCTGATGGCCAGGTTGCGCACGCCGCATTGCACCACAGCGGTACGGCTTGCGGGGTCGACCTTCAGGATTTTGTTGAACTTGGCCAGCGACAGCGTGACACCCAGGCGGTGTGGCATGGCCCCGCCCGACAAGCCCGTGCCAGCGCCGCGCGCCACGACCGGCACATCCAGGGCGTGGCAGGTGCGCAGCACGGCCTGCACTTGCTCCAGGGTTTCCGGCAAGGCCACCACCAGCGGTCGCTGCCGGTAGGCCGTCAGCCCGTCGCATTCGTAGGGCGTCGTGTCTTCTTTGTTCCAGAGTAATGCATGTGAAGGCAAAATGGCCTCCAGCCCTTTGACTATCTGGGCTTGTCGCTCTGTTCTTTGTAGCAATTCCTGCTGTTCAGGAGAAGCGGGTGCGTTCATGGGCGTATCCGGCGTGCGTGATGGGAGTAGGTCAACTGTAGGGCGAAGCGGCGCTGGCTGGCGTGAGGAATTTTGCAAGCACACGTGAAAAGCGGTGACCTACAGAACGCTCTTTTTCAGCCATTCCGCAAATGCCGCGCATTCCCAGCGGTCCATCATGCCGGTGCGCCAGCACAGGTAATGCGCATGGGGACTGGGCACATTGAGGTCGTACAGCCGTACAAGGGAGCCATCCTCCAGCCAGGGGGCACCCAGCTTCAGACGCACCAGCGCCACGCCCATGCCTGCCGCTGCACCGTCGCAAAGCAGGCCGATGTCATTGAACTGCGAGCCGTCCACAGGCTCGGGCCAGTCCAGCTGGTTGGCAGCAAACCAGGTGCGCCAAGGCTCCAGCGGGCTGCGCAGGAAGCTTTCGCCCTCCAGGTCTTGCGGTACCACAAAAGGGCCGTGTTCGCGCACGTAGGCGGGCGATGCCAGCGGTGTGACCTCGTCCTTGATCAGGCATACGTGTTCCATGTCGGCATAGCGGCCGCTGCCAAAACGGATGATCAGGTCGGCGTCTTCCGCCACCACGTCCAGCAAGGGGATGGACACCTGCAGGGTGAGATCGATCTCGGGGTAGGCGTCGGTGAATTGGCGCAGGCGCGGCAGCAGGATGGAGCGTGCAAACGTGGGCGTGACGGCCAGACGCAGCTTGCGCTTGCCCGGTGCCATGGCCGAGGTCGGGAATTTTTCCAGCATGGCGAGCCCCTCGCGCACATGGGCCAGGTACTCGATGCCCTCGGTGGTGAGCGAGAAATCGGCCCGCCCGAACAGCTTGGTGCCAATGATCTGTTCGAGCTGCTTGACGCGGTGGCTCACGGCACTGGGGGTGACGCACAGTTCTTCGGAGGTCTGGGTCACGCTTCGCAGGCGCGCCAGGGCCTCGAAAGTCAGCAGGCATTGAATCGGGGGGATGCGGGCGGCGGTCATGCTGACATTGTTACACCGCAGGCACCGCGATGCGCTGGGTACAATCCCGCCCATTCTCAACTCAGGTAGCCATCCATGTCCGACCGTCTTGCCGTGCTGCCGCAATATGTGATTCCCAAGCAGGCCTTGACGGCCCTGGCCGGGCGGATTGCCTCGGCCCGTGGCGGACACCTGACCACGCGCCTGATTGAATGGTTTGTGCGACGCTACGGCGTCAACATGGCGGAAGCGGCCAATCCGGACCCTGCCAGTTACCCCACCTTCAACGAATTTTTCACACGTGCTTTGAAGCAGGGTGCCCGGCCCTTGGCGCGCGCCGACCTGATTTGCCCCGTTGATGGTGCGATCAGCCAGTTTGGCCTGATTGAACAGGACCAGATATTCCAGGCCAAAGGGCACAGTTATTCCACTGCCGCATTGGTGGGTGGTGATACGGCACTGGCGGCCCGCTTTCAGAATGGAAGCTTTGCCACGCTGTATTTGAGCCCCAAGGATTACCACCGCATCCACATGCCTTGCGACGGACGCCTGACCCGGATGATCTATGTGCCGGGCGCCTTGTTTTCAGTCAACCCGACCACCGCGCGCGGCGTGCCCGGTCTGTTTGCGCGCAATGAACGCGTGGTGTGCGTTTTTGAGTCAGCGCGCGGTCCGTTCGTGCTGGTGCTGGTGGGGGCCACCATCGTGGGCAGCATGGCCACTGCGTGGCATGGCGTGGTGAACCCGCCGCGCAGCCGTGCGGTGCGGGAGTGGCGCTATGACGAAACACCCCTGCTGTTGGCGCAGGGCCAGGAGATGGGACGCTTTTTGCTGGGCTCCACGGTGGTGATGCTGTTCCCGAAGGGGCCGGTGCAATTCAATCCGGCATGGGCGCCTGGCGGAGCCATTCAGCTGGGCGAGGAAATGGCCAGTCAGCGCTAGGCTGGGCGCATCTGCCACAATATTTGGATGAACTACGAACACCTGTTGATTTCGTCCAATGGTGCGATAAGCACCATCACCTTGAATCGCCCGGAAAAGCGCAATGCCTTGGCCATGCCCATGATGCTGGAGCTGACGCAGGCTCTTCGCGAGGTGGGCCGGAGCGACGCCCTGGGGGTGATCCTGGCGGCCAATGGCCCGGTGTTCAGTGCAGGGCATAACTTTGGCGACATGGTGGATGCTACGCTGGAGCAAGCGCGTGAGCTGTTCGGTGCCTGCACCGAGATGATGAATGCCGTGCAGGCCATGCCGCAGCCGGTGATTGCGAAAGTGCATGCGTTGGCCACGGCGGCGGGTTGCCAGCTGGTGGCCTCCTGCGATCTGGCCATTGCGGCCGATACCGCTTCTTTTGCCATTCCGGGTGGCAAGGCCGGTCTGTTTTGTCACACGCCGCTGGTGGCCGTGGCGCGCAGCCTGAGCCGCAAACGGGCGTTGGAAATGGCCCTCACGGGGGATGCCATTGATGCCGCCACCGCCGCCGACTGGGGCTTGATCAACCGGGCCGTGCCGGCGGACCAGCTGGATGCCGCGACGCTGGATCTGATCACCCGCGCCACCCGTGGCAGCGCCTTGTCCAAAGCCATGGGCAAACAGGGTTTCTATCAGCAGATCGGCTTGCCGCAGGACCAGGCCTATGCGGTCGCGGGGGAATTGATGGCGCAGGCAGCCATGACGTCCGATGCGCAGGAAGCCTTCAAGGCGTTCCTGGAAAAACGCCCGGCCAAGTACAAGCAGCGGCCGTCCGCTACTTGAAAATAACGGTCTTGTGGCCGTTGATCAGCACACGGTGTTCGCCGTGCCATTTCACCGCGCGGGCCAGTACCTGGCTCTCGGTATCACGGCCTAAGGTGGTCAGGTCTTCCACGGTTTTGCTGTGATCCACTCGCGCCACGTCCTGCTCGATGATGGGGCCTTCGTCGAGGTCGGCGGTCACGTAATGGGCCGTGGCGCCAATCAGCTTCACGCCCCGGTCATGTGCCTGGTAGTAGGGCTTGGCCCCCTTGAAACTGGGTAGAAACGAGTGGTGGATGTTGATGGCGCGGCCCGACAGTTTTTTGCACAGGTCGTCGCTCAGGACTTGCATATAACGGGCTAGCACCACCAGTTCAGCTTCTTCGGCCTGAATGATCTCGTACTGCTTGGCCTCGGCTTGCGCCTTGGTGGCGGCTGTCACCGGCAGGTGGTGAAAGGGGACGTTGTAGCTGGCGGCCAGCTGGTAAAACTCGCGGTGGTTGGAGATGATGGCGCGGATGTCCAGCGGCAGCAGGCCGCTTTTCCAGCGAAACAGCAGGTCATTGAGGCAATGGCCTTCCTTGCTGACCATGATCACGGTGCGCATCGGCTGCGCCCGGGCGTGCAGGCTCCACTGCATCTCGAAGGGTTGCGCAAACCAGGTGAGTTGTGTCGTCAGATCCTCGTGCGTCAGCTGCGAGCAGGCAAACTGCACGCGCATGAAAAACAGGCCGGTATCCACGTCGTTGTACTGGGCTGCTTCTTCGATGTTGCCCCCGCGCTCCAGCAAAAACCCCGATACCGCGTGGACCAGACCCAGTCGGTCCGGGCACGACAAAGTCAAAATGTAAGTAGGCTTCATAGGGTGTGGATTGTCGCAGGCCCAGGTGGACTTCTGCGGGGCAGTGTTTTGAGCTTTGTCATCGCAAAGGCTTGTCGAATTGCCGGGCTTGGAGCTTGGCGCAGTAGTCCGTTGCAGGCGCTGCGTCGGCGCGCCAGCGGTGATCAAACCCGGTGGCGCTCGGGTTGGTATCCAGGGATGGTGTGGTGTGCAGCAGGACCGTTCTGACCTTCAAGCCCGGTGGCAAGTGCAGTGGCACGCCCAGGGTGCGATCCACATGGGCACTGCCGGCCAGAAGCAGAACGGTTTTCCCGGGCCGAGTCGCTGCGGCCAGGACTTGGGCCATGGAGACGTCGCGTGCGATCTGGATGCGGGTCATGGGTGAAATCTGGCGCTGCGGCAGCAAATCGCAGTGGCCCAGGCGAATTTGCTGTTGCTGGGCCTTCAATGCCGGGCCCGAAAGGAGTCGGTCCAGGTTGGTATCTGCCATGGCCTCGCGCAGACGCGCCGTGGGCAGGTTGGCGCCGATCACCGGCACACCGGCGCGCACTGCGGCCATCACCACCGGGCCATAGGCCGACCAGGGCCACAGGTCGTTGTTCCATTGCAGGGTGGCTTGCACTTGTGTCTCGCTGGCCGTGGATGCCAGTTTTTCCGTGGATTGGCCGGCGCTGACCATTTCAATCGCTACCGCAGCGAGCAATTGCTGGCTCGCCAGGGTTTCGACGGCGAGGCGGTGAATGCGTTGATGGTCCGGTGCGTCGTGTTGTTCACCCAGCAAAATGGCATCGGCCGGCAGCAACTGCTGCAACTGGCTGAGGCGCTCGGCCTGGGCCGGGTCAGGAGGCGGGGCGGGTGTGGCACAGCCCCACAAGGCCAAGAAGGCGGCGAAGGCCCAAAGACGATTGACCATCATCAATAGGCCCGGGGTGGGTGCACCGGGCTGTCTTAGTGAACGACGACCGGGTTTTGCGCCAGTTCGGCGTACTGCTCCAGCGTGTCTTCAACTTCTTCCTGGGTTGGCGTGTTTTGCTGCCAGGCCGAAATGTGCTGTTGAAACAACTCCGCCCAAGACCCGTCCAGATAGACCTCTTTGTTGGCTCGTTTGTCCACAATCTCAAAACCGTGGCGCGCCAATGTGGGCACTGGCTTCGCTGCTTCTGCCTGCGCACCTTTGATGCCGGAGGCCTCAACTTTCGGTTCGGCATTGGCCAGCATGTGCGTCACAGAGTAGGTGTCAGAGTCGTAAAGCGTGTGCATGTTTCAATTATCCCTTAATCGTCCTTTGCCTGCAGGTGGCAGCGCGCGGTGTCATTTCAAGGGGCAAGTGTTTCCCGGTTGCGGTGATTGGTTCAGGCTTGGGGCTCGAAAGTCAGCAGCTTTTGATCGATGAAGTCCCCATTGGACTCAGTGATGCGAAGGCGGGCTGGCAAATACCCCAGATTGGGGGCCAGCCACAACTCAACCTTCTGATCGAACTCCTTGCGCGGATTGCGAATCAGTTTCACGGTGGAGAGTTCGCCACCCGGCAGTGCAATTTTGTCTTCGCCCTCGACGGTGAATATCCAGGTGTCTGCATCGCGTGGACCGATGGTTTGAATGGCGATGGTGGTGGCGGTCGGGAAATGGGTGGGGGCGCCTGCGATCATGGTCCCGAGCTGTATCAGGACGCTCAAACGGTCTTGCGCGCCAGGTAGCAGGGGGGCATCCGGCGTGTTGGCGCTGAAGGTGACCTTGCCTTGTTCCCGATTGAAGTGGGCCGCGACTTCACTGCGAAATTTGTCGGAAAACCGGATGGGCAGCAAGCCCTGGGGGCCGATGTCCCCGCGGCTGGTTTGTGCGCGGCTTTGTCCGAATGCACTGATTTCGAGTCGCGCGTCGTAAGTTTTTCCATCCTGTTTCCACAGCAGCTCTGCATGGAGGCTGAATGGGAATTTGTTGGTTTCCACTTTGTATTTGAAACGCATGGAATCGGGCACGGTGTAGGCCATGACGGGAAGCGCCGGATCGCGTGGAACGGGGTCCAGTTTGGCCACTTCGGTTGCCGGTGTGCTGGGCGGTATCAGCGCGGGGGCTGCTGCGGGGAGGGGCTCAGGCACTGTCGCTACCGGCTGAGCCCCGGCGTCTGGCCCGTGGGGTGTTTCGCCGGGCTCGCTGCGTTCCTGTCGGGCTGGCGTGGGGTGTGGCCGTGTCGTTTGCGCGGCTGGTGTCACTGGCGGTTGTGCCGGGGGCCGTGCGATGGGTGTTGCTTCAATGGTGCGGGTATTGAATGCCAGATTCGGTTGGGGTTGGTCCAGTCCCAGAGTCATGGGGGTACCTTGCAACAGTGCCAGGTGCGCAAGCAGCACGACGGCCGTCAGGGCCAGGAGGGTCCTGAGTGGCAAGGTGAAGGAACTCGGCGCGGGCATCAGGCCGTCTGCCCCAGGTCCCGTGACAATTGCGAGGCGGCCGCGCGCAGGGCGGTGGCCACGGTACCGTCCCACGCAGCGTCGATGGTGGCGACCGAACCCATGGCGACGATGCCCAGCACCATGTGACCATCAAAATCGAACACCGGGGCACAAAAGCCCGCAACGCCCGGCAACAGCGTGTTTTCCACCCGTGCCAGACCGCGTTGACGCACCTCGTCCAGCACGTCGGCGAATTCGCGCTGTGTGCGCGGCAAGTTGCCCTGCCCCGCCTTTTGAGCCTGTGCCAGTTCAACCGCCAACATGGGGGCAATCGCTTCTCTGGGCATGTGCGCAGCAAAGCAGCGCCCCGTCGCCGAGGACAGCAGGGGCATGACATCGCCCAGCCGCAGGTTGACGGTGACGGCGCGCGGGGACTCTTCCCAGTGCACGATGGTGGGGCCCTGATTGCCCCAGACGGCCAGTGCCAGTGTGTGGCCGATCTGAAGCATGAGCGGGCCCACGCGTTCGCGCGCCAGTTTCACCGCGTCGAGCCGGGCCAGCGAAGCCAGCCCGAGCTGGAGTGCGGCGGGTCCCAGGTCATAAAGCGTTGTGGCGGCGTCTTGCACCACCAGGCCAAGGCGTTGAAAGCTCACCAGATAGCGATGCGCCTTGGCCGCACTCATGCCTGCGGTGGCGGCAAGGTCGCGCAGCATCAGAGGGCCGCCCGCCCGGGCCAGCACATCGAGCAGCCCGAAGCCGACTTCAACCGACTGGATACCTGCGCGAGTCTTTTCGGTGGCCATTAGAATTTCACGCATTATGTTTAGGTAAACTAGTTTAACAATACGTAATTGCTTCAACCGGCTTTTGAACTGCCATTTTCCAGGATTTGATATGAAACTTGCCACTTACAAAGACGGGTCCCGTGACGGGCAACTGGTCGTCGTTTCGCGTGACCTGAGCACCGCGCATTATGCGACGGGTATTGCCAGCACGATGCAGCAGGTGCTGGATGACTGGAACTTCATTTCCCCTCAGCTCCAGGATCTTTACGAGACGCTCAATCGCACTGCTGAAGGCTCGTCCAGCGCCAGTCGAGCCCGCCATGCCTTTCCCTTTGATCCCAAGCAATGCATGGCGCCACTGCCGCGCGCCTACCAGTGGGCCGATGGCTCAGCCTATATCAACCACGTGGAGCTGGTGCGCAAGGCCCGCGATTCGGAAGTTCCCGCCAGTTTCTACACCGACCCCTTGATGTACCAGGGTGGCAGTGATGATTTCATCGGTCCCTGCGACGATGTGGTCTGCGCCAGTGAAGCCTTTGGCATTGACTTTGAAGCCGAGGTTGCGGTCATCACCGGGGATGTGCGCATGGGCGCTACGCCTGAGCAGGCGCTGGATGGCATCCGTCTGGTGATGCTGGCCAACGATGTGAGTTTGCGTAACCTGATTCCGGCGGAGTTGGCCAAGGGCTTTGGATTTCTGCAGAGCAAACCGGCCACGGCCTTCAGCCCGGTTGCCGTCACGCTGGATGAGCTGGGTGAATCCTGGGATAAGGGGCGTTTGCACCTGACCCTGCAAAGCACCTGGAATGGCCGCAAGGTGGGGATGTGCGATGCCGGCCCCGAGATGACCTTCCATTTCGGTCAGTTGATTGCGCACATCTGTAAAACGCGCAATGTCCGTGCCGGTTCCATCATCGGCTCAGGCACGGTCAGCAACAAGGACTGGACGCATGGCTACAGTTGCATCGCTGAAAAGCGTGCGATCGAAACCATTCAGGATGGCAAGCCTGCCACCGAATTCATGAAATACGGCGACACGATCCGGCTTGAGATGAAAGGCCGCGATGGCCTGAGCATGTTTGGCACGATCGAGCAGGAAATCGTCGCGCCCGATACGCCCGCTGCACGGGCCAAACGCTAGGCCTTGACGTGGTCTGAGCCGCCCTGGATCGCTTTACTCTGTCTTCTCCTGGCAACTGATGCAGCGGGGCGCTTCTGGCGCCGCATGCAGGCGCGCCGCAGGAATTTGCACGCCGCAGTCGGTGCATTGACCATAGGTTCCGGCTTCGATGCGGCTCAAGGCAGCCTCGACGAGATCAAGCTCGGCTTTTTCACGCTCGTCCAGGGCGAATTCCAGTTCGCGCGCCGTGGTCACCTGTGCGGTGGAATCCTGCTGTCTTTCAAAATGATCTGCCGAGGCCTCGGCGCGGCTGACATCGCCACCGCGCAGGGTGTGCAATTGCTCCAGCAGGCTGGCTCGTTGGGCGAGCAATTGTTCCTTGAAGGGAGCGGTCAATTGTGTTGTCATGGGGGAGCCTCCGGGTAAAAGATGCCTCATCATGCGCTGGCCCACGGCACTCGTCTTTGATCAAAGTCAAGACTCTGGCGCAAACGGGAGGCGACATCTCTGCACAAAGCGGGGAAAATGAACCGTCCGGAACCCCCACAATTGAGAGAGACTGTCATGGACTATTCACGCTATAAAACACTGAACATCACCCGCCGCGGTGTGAATGACGCAGTCCTTGACATCCAGATGCGCGCCGAGAATGGCAAGCTGCCGACCTCGGGGCACAAGGGGCATTGGGAATTGAGTGAAATCTGGCGCGATGTCGGGGCGGACGATACGGTGCGCTGCGCCGTGCTCCGTGGGGAAGGCATGGGCTTTTCGGGCGGCGGTGATCTGGCGCTGGTGCAGGACATGGCCAGTGACTTCGAGATCCGCAGCCGCGTCTGGAAAGAGGCGCGCGACCTGGTCTACAACGTCATCAACTGCGACAAACCCATCGTGAGTGCCATGCATGGCCCGGCGGTGGGCGCGGGCCTGGTGGCGGGCTTGCTGGCCGACATTTCCATTGCTACCAAAACGGCCAAAATTGTCGATGGCCATACCCGTCTGGGCGTTGCCGCCGGTGATCATGCGGCGATCGTCTGGCCCCTGTTGTGCAGCATGGCCAAGGCCAAGTACTACCTGCTGCTGTGCGAGCCCATCAGCGGGGAAGAGGCTGAACGCATCGGACTGGTTTCGCTGGCCGTGGAAGAAGATCAGTTGTTGCCCAAAGCCTATGAAGTGGCCGACAGGCTGGCTGGCGGAAGCCAGACCGCCATTCGCTGGACCAAATATGCGCTCAACAACTGGTTGCGCCAGGCTGGCCCATCGTTTGACACCTCACTGGCGCTCGAATTCATGGGTTTTGGCGGACCCGATGTGCACGAGGGGCTGGCCAGCCTGCGCGAGCGCAGGGCGCCGGAGTTTTAAGACATGGCCGACGCGCCTGGCTTTGACCCCGGTGATCCTCGTCTGCCCGAGCGCTTGTGGCGCAAGGGCTTGCAGTGGCTGTCAATGGGCGGAGAACACACACTGGTGTCGAGCCAGCAACGCAAGATCACGCAGGTCAACCTGGTGGCCTTGCTGGGCGCAGCCCTTGCGTTGGTGACCAGTTTGGCGTTCTGGAGCAGCGGCAACGCCGCGCTCCTGAGGGGGGGCTGGCTGCACAGTCCATTCGCCGTGCTGTACCCGCTGGTGTGGCTGCTCAACCGGCAGGGGCGGCCGTTCCTGGCGCAGTGGGTGTTCTTTTTGCTGGCAATGGCACAGATCCTGCTCAACATTTTCTGTGTTCAAGGCACGGCGCTTGCGCTTCATTACTATTTGCTGGCGCTGGCCATCATGACGCCCCTGATCTTCCCTGCCGGCCAATGGCGCTCCGGCGCTATCCTGTTCATCGTCAACGTCAGCTTGTTCATCTATATGGATCTGCGAGGCGTGGCGGCATTGCCTGCGTTGACACTCATTGACCTTGGCACCCAGGCCCTCTTGCGTGAGGTGGTCGTGGGGAGTTGTCTGATTCTTTTCGTCCTCTTGCTCAGTGTCAGCGAGTACGCCGCCGCCATGAGCGAGTGGCGACTACAGCAGCTGGCCAGCTCAGATGCCTTGACGGGTCTGCCCAATCGCCTGGCCTTGCGCGAGGCGTTTGCCCGCGAAGTAGCCCGGCGCAAGCGCGAGTCGGGGGCGATGAGTTTTGCCACGGCCGACATTGACTTCTTCAAGCGTGTGAACGACGAATGGGGGCACGACGCGGGCGACCGCGCCCTGTGCCATGTTTCATCCATCCTGCGCGCGCAGGTCCGGGCGGGGGAACTCGTCGCCCGCACCGGGGGCGAAGAGTTTGGAATTATTTTGCTTGCCGAGCCGGAGCTGGCGGAGCGGGCGGCCGAACGGATGTGCCGCGCGGTCGAGGCAAGTCCTTTTGAATACGACGGCAAAAAACGCACCATCACGATCAGCATCGGGCTGGTTCATATGGATCTCGCGGATGACGAGCGCTCGGCATCGCGCAGGGCTGATGCTGCGCTGTACGACGCCAAGCACCGTGGTCGAAACCGCGTGATTGTGGCCCCTGCCGAACCGCCTGCGCAGGCCTGAACCAGTCATCACGCATAATCCAGCCCATGCAAACTTTGCGCAACGCCCACCTGATCGCCCGCTTCGTGCTGGTGTGGTTTGCGTTGTCCATTGGGGTGGCCATCGCCTCGCCCATCGTCAAGCCGCAGGCCATGGAGCTGATCTGCTCGGGTTCGGGCGTGATGAAGTTGCTGGTTAAAACCGACGACGGCACCAAGGAAGTCTCCAGTCGCTCCATGGATTGTCCGCTCTGTGTTTCTGTGAGTGCCCCACCCCCAGCGGTGCGCTTGAGCGTAGAACCGGTGCAGCCCCTGGCCTATGTGCTGCAAAGCATTCCGGCGGCCCATCTTGCTTCCCTCATTGCCCCGCCCTTGCCGGCGCGCGGCCCTCCTGCTTTCTCCTGAGCTATTGAATTCATAGCGCCTTAAACCCCTTGCAAAAGGGCTGGCGGCTCGCTTCTTTGGTTTTCTGGAGATCTTTCGTGCGGAAAATTCGTCTTGCCCTGGCGCTTGCCGTGGCCTTTCCTGTCTCGTTTCTCGCGGCATTTTCTGCTGCTGCGCAAGCGCAATCGAACCCTGTTGACCACGCTTTCGCCAATGCGCCAGCGAAGTCTTTGGGCGTTGTCACTATCAACAGCGGCCAACCGACCTCGCTGCCGACCCAGATACCCACCACCATTGAAGGCATCACGCGTGAACAGATCGAGCAGACCATCAACGCCACCGACAGCGAAGACGCGCTCAAGTACTTTCCCAGCCTGTTGGTGCGCAAGCGCTACATCGGTGACTACAACCACGCGATCCTTTCCAGTCGCGCCTCGGGTACCGGCAACAGCGCGCGTTCTGCGGTGTATGCGGACGGTATTTTGCTGTCCAACTTCCTGGGCAATGGCGTCGGGGGTTTGAGTTTTCCGCCGCGCTGGGGGTTGGTGACGCCAGAGGAAATTGAGCGGGTGGATGTGATGTACGGCCCCTTCTCTGCGGCCTACGCAGGCAATTCGGTGGGGGCGGTGGTGGACTATGTCACCCGCATGCCGACGAAATTCGAGGCTCATGCCAAGATGGGCTATGTGTCACAGCCCTTCGACCTGTACCACACCAACACTACCTACAGCGCCACGCAGGCTAGCGTCTCCTTGGGCAACATGCATGGCGACTGGGCCTGGTTTGTGAACCTGAACCATACCGACAGCCATGGACAGCCGCTGACTTTTCCGACGCGACTGCTGAGTGCCGGTGTGGCGGGCTCGGCTGGGACGGCCGTCAAGGGCGCGGTGGCTGAGCGCAACAATGCCAACGCGCCGATCTACATCATGGGCACCGGCACCGAGTACCACACCCTGCAGGACCATGCCAAGCTCAAGCTGGCTTACCACATCACGCCCAGTGTGCGGGCCAGCTACACCCTGGGTATCTGGCAAAACACGTCAGAGGGGCGCCCGGTTTCGTACCTGCGCAATGCCGCCGGACAGCCGGTGTACAGCGGCAGCATCAACATCAACGGCCTTGCCTTCACCGCCGCCCAGGCTTTGACAGGGGCTGATTTTCCGCTGACCAACGAAAGCCTCATGCACACCATGCACGGCCTGTCGGTCAAGAGCCACACCCAGGGCGTGTGGGACTGGGAAGTTGCCGCCAGCCTGTACGACTACGGCAAAGATACCAAGCGCCAGAACGCCGCCGCCAACCCCTTGCCGACTGCCGCGACAGGGGGTGCCGGCACGATCGCCGATGGCAGCGGCACCGGCTGGAGCACGCTGGCGCTCAAGGGCATCTGGCGTCCCCAGGGGGCCAGGGGTGAGCACGTTGTTGATCTGGGTGTCCAGCAGGACAGCTATGTTTTGAAGTACCTCACGTCCAGCATCACGGGCAATTGGCTCAATGACGCCCCCGGCACACTGGCCAGCGAGGTGGGGGGTCGAACGGCTTTGCGCAGCCTGTATGCGCAAGACGCCTGGGCGTTCGCTCCCCGCTGGAAAACTGTATGGGGTGCCCGGCTGGAAAACTGGACCGCCTCCAACGGCTTCACCACCTTTGGCATTGGCAATCCCGCCAATGCAGCCTACGCCAGACGCAGCGAAAACTTCCTGTCGCCCAAGGCGGCCTTGTCTTACCAATGGGCGAGCGACACGGTGCTGAAGGGCTCGCTGGGGCGGGCCGTGCGCATGCCTACGGTGGCTGAGCTGTATGGCGCCACTTCCACCACGAACTCGCAGTACCTCAACGATCCCAACCTGAAGCCGGAGAAATCGTGGACCACCGAACTCAGCGTCGAGAAAGACCTCGGGCACGGCGTATGGCGCTTCACCTTCTTTGCCGAAGACACGCGGGATTCGCTGTATTCGCAAACCACGTTTGACCCGCTGGCCAACAAGAACATCAGTCGTGTGCAAAACATCGGGCGCATCCGGACGAATGGCCTGGAAGTGGCGTACAGCGGCAATGACGTCTTCAAAAAAGGTTTGGACCTGTCGGGTAGCGTCACCTACGCCGATTCCCTCATCAAGGAAAACACCGGGTTTGTAGCGGTGGCAGGTGACACCCTGGGCAAACAGCAGCCCAATATTCCGACCTGGCGCGCCACTGCGCTGGCCAGCTACCGCTTCGATGACCATTGGAGTGCGTCGCTGGGCGTACGCTACAGCGGGCCGCAGTTCCGCACCCTGAACAACGCGGACGTGAATGGCAGCACTTACCAGGGTGTGAGCGCGTATTGCACTGCCGATGTGCGGCTGCGCTACGTGGTGAGCAAACAGTGGACCGCCTCCTTGGGGATCGACAACGTGAACAACGACGCCTACTGGAACTTCCATCCCTATCCGCAGCGCAGCTACGTGGCTGAGTTGAAGTTTGATTTGTAAGGCTGATCGCGCACGCCTGTCCTCCCCCCGTTTAAATTCCTACCCATGAAAGACATGATGAAAACTTCAATTGCTACGAAAATAATAGCTGCCAGCGCCATTTTGATGGGAGGCCCCGCTGCTTTTTCCCACGTGGTTCTGGATGAGCCCGCGGCCTTGGCCGGGCGCGGCTACAAGGCTGCATTGCGCATCAGCCACGGTTGCGAGGGCTCGCCCACCACGGCTGTCAAAGTGATCATTCCCGCTGGATTTCAGGGTGCCAAGCCGATGCCCAAGGCCGGGTGGACCCTGAGCACGAGCATCGCCAGGCTGGACAAGCCCTACGACAGCCACGGCAAACGCATCAGCGAAGATGTGGCAGAGATCACCTGGAGCGCCAACAGCCCAGACAACTGGTTGCCCGATGCCTGGTTTGATGAATTCGTGTTGCGTGGCACCCTGCCGGCCCAAGCTGGCCCGATGTGGTTCAAGGTGTTGCAAACATGCGAGAAGGGGCGCCTGAGCTGGACGGAGGTGCCGGTGAGCGGAACTTCTGCTGCGGGCCTGAAATCACCCGCTGCCCTGCTGGAGATCATTGAATCCGCGACCGTGGGGCATCAGCACTGAATGGTTTTGTCAGTTTGTTAATTTTTTAGGAGAAACATATGAAATTGAAGACATTGGCCTTGATGGCTACGTTGGCTTGCGGCACTGCCCATGCCCAAACCGTGGAAGTCAGGGATGCCTGGGTTCGCGCATCGGTGCAGGGCCAGATGGCTACCGGCGCCTTCATGAAAATCACCGCCAGGGATGGCGCCAGGCTGGTGGGTGTGACGTCCCCGGTGGCCGGCGTGGCCGAGGTTCATGAAATGAAAATGGAGGGCGACATCATGAAGATGCGCGCGATGCCTGCGCTGGACTTGCCAGCGGGCAAGACCGTGGAGCTCAAACCCGGTGGCTACCACCTGATGCTGATGGACTTGAAGGCGGCTTTGCCCAAGGACAGCACCGTGCCCCTGACCCTCGTGTTCAAGGATGGCAAAGGAGCAGAGAGCAAGGTGGATCTCAAGGTGCCCGTGTCAGTGACGGCGCCCAACGCCAAGGCCGAGGGCAAAGCCGCCATGGAAGCGCACAAGCATTAGTCGGGCCGGGGCTCAAAAGGGCATCGCCATTCGCTTCACATTGCGGTAAGCTGTCGGCAGTTCAATGTCGGCAACCCCTTTGGAGACAATATGAGTGATTCAAAAGACTCTGGTTTCGGTAAATTCGTTCCCGGTTTTGACTTTCTCCAGAATCTGGCCAAGGGGGCGTCGCAGAACATTCCGCAGATGCCCAATCTGTCCAACTGGGTGGCCCCCACGTTCAATGTGGAAGAACTGGAAAAGCGCATTGAGGAGTTGAAAGCGGTGCATTTCTGGCTTGATGCCAATGCCAAAGCCCTGGGCGCCACGGTACAGGCGCTGGAAGTGCAGAAGATGACGCTGGCCACGCTCAAGGGCATGAATTTCAACATGGGCGATGTGGCCAACGCACTGAAGCTCAAGGCCGCGGATTCGGTGGCAACCGGCGTGCAGCGCGTCACTGAAAAAGCGGCTTCGACTGCCAAGACTATTTCGGGTGTGGCCAGCGGCGCGGGCGATATTGCCAAATCCGTGCGCAATGCGGCCAAGCCGGCGGGCGTGTCCGGGATGATTGATCCCATGCAGTTGTGGGGTTCCCTGACACAGCAGTTCCAGCAAATCGCCGCCAGCGCCATGAAAGACGCGGGCAAGAATACGGCGATGGACGTCACCAAGAACATGGCCACAGGCTTTGCCAAGGAAGCGGTCAAGGCGACCAAGCGGGCCGCCGGTGGTGCGGTCAAGGCACGCGCCCCAGCCAAAAAAGCAGCGCGCAAAACTGGTAGCCGCAACGGCTGAAGGCCGACCTGCGAGCCCCGCCGATGAAGCTGTTTCCCTACGGGCACGCTACGCACCCGCAGTGGCGCATGGCGGCTGGTCTGGTTTTGGCGCAACTGCGCGCCCAGATGGCGCTGCACGGCTACGCCAGCAACCCCACACTGGCGCTGCTGTACATCACTGACCATTACGCCGCACAGGCCCAGGACATTCTGGATCACCTCAGCGCCGAGTTGCCGGAAATCACCGATTGGTCCGGTACCGTGGGGGTGGGCATCGCGTCTAACAACGTTGAGTATTTTGATGAGCCGGCGCTGGCCGTGATGTTGTGCGAACTGCCCAGTGACCAATATCGGGTGTTCTCCGGCGTGGCGCCGCTGGGGCTGGGGTTTGAGGCGCATACGGCCTTGATTCATGCGGACGCTGCGACGCAGGACCTGCCTGAACTCATCGTGGAGATGGCTGCTCGCACCTCCTCGGGCTATCTGTTTGGGGGACTGTCCGCCAGCCGGTCCCGATCGGTTCAGTTTGCCATCGGCGGCAATGGCAACATCAGCGGGCAAGGCGCTGCGGGTGGTGTATTTACCGGTGGTCTGAGCGGGGTCGCGTTTGGCGAAGGTGTGAACCTTGTGTCCCGAGTCACGCAGGGGTGCCTGCCGGTTTCCAGGGCCTATACGGTGACCGCAGCCGAAAACAATGTGGTGACTTCATTGGATGGCCAGCCGGCGCTGGATGTGATGTTGCGCGATCTGGGCGTGTCTCTGGATCAACCCGAACAGGCACTGATGGTGGTGCGCGCTACCCTGGTGGGCCTGATGCAACCGGCTGACAGTGGGGGGCTGGCCAGTGATGGTGTTGCGGTGGGGCGCACGGGCAATTTTGGCGCTGACGTGACCGTGCGCCACATCATCGGTCTGGACCCGGCACGTCGTGGCGTTGCGGTATCCGAACAGCTGACAGTGGGCATGCAACTGGCGTTTTGCCAGCGCAACGCCCAGGCTGCCAAGGCAGACTTGATGCGGGTGTGTGCCGAGATTCGGGAAGAACTGGAACCCGAAGAACTGCCGGTCGAGGCTGCCATGGCACTGGCCGCCTCGGAGGCTGAGTCTGCGCCGCATCCGGCGCGCGGTATTGCGGGCGCTATTTATGTCAGTTGCTCGGGCCGGGGTGGGGCGCATTTTGGTGGGCCCAGTGCGGAGTTGCAAATTGTGCGCCGGGCGCTGGGCGATGTCCCCCTGGTTGGCTTTTTTGCCGGCGGCGAGATCGCCCGCAATCACCTGTATGGATATACCGGCGTATTGACGGTATTTACAACACAGGATTAGTATGAGTTCGATTTTCATTTTTAATTCGTCTGGGGAGAGACTGCCATGAAAATTTCTACGCGATTGATGCTTTTGGTGGGGTTGATGTCCGTCTTGCTCATTGCTGTCGGCGGATTGGGCTTGCGCGGAATCTCTGCCAGCAATGCGGCACTGCAGACGGTTTACGAAGACCGCACCGTGGCGTTGGGGCAATTGGCCGAGATCCAGCGCCGCATGCTGACCAATGGCTTTCTGGTAGCCGCTGCGACCCTGGACGGTACGCCTGAGGTGGTCGCCAAGAACGGTGCGGGTGTGGAAGCCAATATTGCCGGCATCACCAAGATCTGGGAGGCCTACATGGCGACCCAACTGACCGCGGACGAAGAACAAACTGCCAAGCAGTTTGCCGTGGCGCGGGGTCGTTTTGTTGCTGAAGGTCTGCGTCCGGCCCTGGTTGCCCTGCGCGCCAATGACTTGAAAGAGGCACAACGCATTGCCAATGTGGTGCTTCCCGCGCTGTACGGTCCGACGTTCGAGAAAATGACAGCCTTGATCAAGATCCAGCTCGACGAGGCCAAGGCCGAGTATGGCGGCGCACTGAGTCGCTATGACACCATCCGGCTGGCGTCGTTTGTATCCATCGTGCTGGGTGTGTTGTTGGCCGGAATTGCCGGGTTTTACCTGATCCGCGGGATCAGCCGGGCCTTGGCGCAGGCGAACGAACTGTCGCATGCCATTGCGCAAGGCGACCTCACTACGCAAGTGAACGCGACGGGCAAGGATGAGATCGCAGAACTGCTGAACTCACTGGTTGAGATGAAGGACAGTCTGACCAGGGTGGTGTCCAATGTGCGGGAGGGCTCGGAGAGCGTTGCCACGGCCAGTGCGGAAATTGCGCAGGGTAACAACGACCTGTCCGCCCGGACCGAGCAACAAGCCAGCGCACTGGAAGAAACCGCTGCCTCGATGGAGGAGCTCAGCTCCACCGTCAAACAAAATGCCGACAGTGCGCGTCAGGCCAACCAGTTGGCCATGAGCGCGTCCACCGTGGCGATCCAGGGGGGTGAAGTGGTCGGCCAGGTGGTGGAAACCATGAAAGGCATCAATGAGTCTTCCCGCAAGATCTCTGACATCATCAGCGTGATTGACGGTATTGCGTTCCAGACCAATATCCTGGCCTTGAATGCCGCGGTGGAAGCAGCCCGCGCCGGTGAGCAAGGCCGGGGCTTTGCCGTGGTGGCCTCGGAAGTGCGAAGCCTGGCGGGACGCTCGGCCGATGCCGCCAAGGAGATCAAGTCCCTGATCAATGCCAGTGTGGAGCGGGTCGAGCACGGCACCACGCTGGTGGACCAGGCCGGCAGCACCATGACCGAGGTGGTGACCAGCATTCGCCGCGTGACCGACATCATGGGCGAGATCAGTGCGGCCAGCAATGAGCAGGCCTTGGGCGTGGCCCAGGTCGGTGAGGCGGTCACCCAGATGGACCAGGCGACACAGCAAAATGCGGCGCTGGTGGAGGAGATGGCGGCAGCGGCCAGCAGCCTGAAATCGCAGGCGCAGGATCTGGTGGGTACGGTGGCGGTGTTCAAGTTGTCGCCGGCACAGGGCAGCAGTGGCTTGCGTCGCTCGGCACCGCCTGCGCAGAGCGCCGCTCCAAGGGTTGCTGCACCAGCGGCTGCTCGCTCCAGCCTGGCACCTGCCAAGAAGCCGGCCATCGCAGGCAAGCCACAGGCCTTGGCCGCACCGGCCAAGTCTGCTGCGCCGCCAGCGGCCAAACCCTCACCCAAGCCAGCAGCCAAGGCCGCTGCCGCAGGTGGCGACGACGACTGGGAAACTTTTTAGTCAGGACGGCGCGTTCAGACGCCGCGCGCCCGGTCCGCCTTGAATTGCTGGCGGAACTGGCCAAAGGTGCCGGTGTCCAGCGCGGCGCGTACCTCGCGCATCAGGTTCAGGTAGTAGTGCAGGTTGTGGATGCTGGCCAGCATCGGGCCCAGCATTTCCCCACAGCGGTCCAGATGGTGCAGGTAGGCGCGGCTGAAGCCACCGCGACCGCCCTGCGCCCAGTTGGTGCCGCTGTCACTGGAGGATCTTCCCGCGGGGCTGCCCGCGCAGGCGTAGCAGGTGCAGGTGGCGTCCAGCGGCTGTTCGTCGGTTTTGTGGCGCGAGTTGCGAATTTTCAAATCCCCGAAGCGGGTGAACAGGGTGCCGTTGCGCGCGTTGCGCGTGGGCATGACGCAATCAAACATGTCCACCCCCTGTGCCACACCTTCCACCAGGTCTTCCGGTGTGCCCACGCCCATCAGGTAGCGGGGCTTGTGGATGGGGAGCTGGTGCGGCGTGTGCGCCATGATGCGCAGCATCTCGTCTTTGGGTTCACCCACGCTCACGCCACCCACGGCGTAGCCAGGAAAGTCCATCGCCACCAGTTGTTCCAGTGACTCCTGACGCAGGTGCTCGAACATGCCACCTTGCACAATGCCAAACAAGGCGTTGGGATTCTCCAGCCGGGCAAACTCGGTGCGGCAGCGCTGCGCCCAGCGCAGGCTGAGTTCCATGGAGTAGCGTGCCTCGGCCTCGGTGGTGAGCTGGCCCTTGGTCTTGGGCTCGACCGATATGTAGGGCGTGCACTCGTCGAACTGCATGACGATATCGCTGTTGAGCGTGGTCTGGATCTGCATCGAGATTTCGGGCGTCAAAAACAGCTTGTCGCCGTTCACGGGTGAGGAGAACTTGACGCCTTCCTCGGAAATCTTGCGCATCTCGCCCAGGCTCCAGACCTGAAAGCCGCCCGAGTCGGTGAGGATGGGCTTGTCCCATTTCTCAAACTTGTGCAGGCCGCCAAAGCTTTGCATCACATCCAGGCCCGGGCGCATCCACAGGTGAAAGGTGTTGCCCAGGATGATCTGCGCACCCATGTCTTCCAGGCTTTGCGGCGTGACGCCCTTGACCGTGCCGTAGGTGCCCACCGGCATGAAGACCGGCGTTTCGACCACGCCATGGTTGAGGGTGAGCTGGCCGCGGCGGGCGTAACTGGCGGGGTCGGTGTTGAGCAGGTCGAATTTCAGCATGGGGGGTTCCGGAGTGGCCCGTGTGGGCAAGCGTCGATTTTAGAAGGCTGCCTGAGCCCCCATGGATGTGGGACTGCTCCCCTCGGCACCAAAAGTGCTGGCAATGAGGCCGCGCAGCCACTGGCAGCCCGGGTCGCGGTGCAGACGGGCGTGCCAAAGCTGGTGAATGGCGGTCTCGGGCAGGCTGGCTGGCAGCGCCCGGGTGCTCAGGCCGAAAGGTTGGGTGGCCTGCTGTGCAAAGCGCTCAGGCACGGTGGCGATCAGGTCGGTGCTGGCCAGCACATGGCCCAGCGCCACATAGTGCGGTACCGTCAGGCGGATGCGCCGGTGCAGGCCCTGTCGGGTCAATGCCTCGTTGACCTGGCCGTGTCCGGTGCCGGAAGACAGCACATGCACATGGTCGGCCAGGCTGAAGCTCTCGCGACTCAACAGGGGCTGGCTGGCCAGCATATGGCTCTGGCGCATCAGGCAGACATAGCCCTGGCGAAACAGCACTTGCTGAAAAAAACCGGCCTGCAGTTGTGGCAGCAGGCCCAGCGCCAAATCGACCTGCCCTGAGGCCATATCGTCCTTGAGCAAGGTGTCCGTCACGCGCACCGTGCGCACCGTGACGCCGGGTGCCCCATGGGCCAGGATGCCCATGAGCCGCGGCAGGAAATAGATTTCGCCCACGTCTGTCATGGCCAGCGTGAAGGTGCGCTTGCTGGTGTGGGGGTCGAAAGAGGCACGCACGTTCAGCGCGCTGTGCAGCGTGCCCATGGCCAGCGTCACAGGTTCGGCCAGTTGCAGGGCGTAGGGCGTGGGCTCCATGCCTCGGGGGGTGCGCAAAAACAGCTCGTCATTGAGCAACTGGCGCAGGCGGCGCAGCGCGTTGCTGGTGGCGGGCTGGCTCAGGCCCAGGGAGGCGGCGGCCCGAGAGGCGCTGCGGTCGATCAACAGCTGGTTGAAGACCACCAGCAGGTTCAGGTCAATCTCGGACAGTTCCATGGCGGCTCATTATTTATGTGGTGAATACAGATTATCCGGTTTGCTTGATTTACAAATATAGCCATCCTGGTCATGATGGCCTTCGAACAATGAGGAGACTTTCATGACCCTGGCATCCACCCCGGAGGCAGAAACGCAAGCCGCACCGGACGCCTTGCAGTGGGAAGCGGGCGGCACCAGCCGCATTCCGTTTGCGGTGTACACCGACGAAGCGCGCCACAAAAAAGAGCTGGAGCGCTTTTTTTATAAAAACCACTGGTGCTATGTGGGGCTGGAAGCCGAGATTCCTGAATCCGGTGACTTCAAGCGCACGGTGGTTGGCGAACGCTCGGTCATCATGACGCGCGGCACGGACGGCACGATCCACGTGGTGGAAAACGTCTGTGCCCACCGCGGCATGCAGTTTTGCCGCGAGCGCCATGGCAACAAGAAGGAATTTGTCTGCCCCTACCACCAGTGGAGCTACACGCTGCAAGGCGATTTGCAGGGTGTGCCCTTTCGCCGTGGCGTGCGCCAGGACGGCAAGGTCAACGGTGGCATGCCGGCTGATTTTGACCCCAAGGACCATGGCCTGACGCCTCTGAAGGTGGCGGTGCGCGGTGGCGTGGTGTTCGCCTCGTTCGATCACGCTGTGGAGTCGCTGGAGGACTTCATGGGCCCCACCATTCTGGGCTATTTTGACCGGCTGTTCAGTGGCCGCAAGCTCACCATTCTGGGCTACAACCGCCAGCGCATTCCCGGCAACTGGAAGCTGATGCAGGAGAACATCAAGGACCCCTACCACCCCGGCCTGCTGCACACCTGGTTCGTGACTTTTGGCCTCTGGCGGGCCGACAACAAGTCGGAGCTGCGCATGGATGCCCACCATCGCCATGCGGCCATGATTTCCACGCGGGGTGCCGCCGGGCAGGGCGGGCAGGTGACGCAGGTCAGCAGTTTCAAGGAAAGCATGCAGCTCGAAGACCCGCGCTTCCTCGATATCGTGCCTGAGCCCTGGTGGGGTGGCCCCACGGCGGTGATGACCACCTTGTTTCCGAGCGTGATCTTTCAGCAGCAGGTCAACAGTGTGTCCACGCGCCACATTCAGCCCGATGGGCATGGCGCGTTCGACTTTGTCTGGACGCACTTTGGCTTTGAAGATGACAGCCCCGAGATGACGGAGCGCCGTCTGCGCCAGGCCAACCTGTTTGGCCCGGCCGGCTTTGTGTCAGCGGATGACGGCGAGGTGATCGAGTTCTCGCAGCAGGGCTTTGAGCAAAAGCCCTTTCACCGCGCACTGGCCGAGTTGGGTGGGCGCGATGTCGGCGAGACCGACCACATGGTCACCGAAACCTTGATCCGAGGCATGTACGAATACTGGCGCAAGGTGATGGAGGCGTGATGATGAAGCACCCGATGGACTTTTCAGAATACCTTGAGTTGACCCAGTTGCAGGCCGACTACGCCAGCGCCGTGGACTCGGGCAACTGGGACCTGTGGCCCGAGTTCTTTACCGACAAGGCCATCTACAAACTGCAGCCACGCGAAAACCATGAACGCGGTTTCCCCTTGGCCACACTGGCGTTCGACAGCAAGGCGATGCTCAGAGACCGCGTGTACGGTATCAAGGAAACCCTGTTTCACGACCCCTACTACCAGCGCCATGTGGTCGGCGCGCCGGTGATCCGCCAGCGGGACGAGGCCGGCATCCACTGCGAGTCCAACTACGCGGTCTTTCGCACCAAGCTCAATGGGCTCAGCACAGTGTTCAATGTGGGCCGCTATCTGGACATCATCGTGCGCACCCCGCAGGGGCTCAAGTTTGCGCAAAGGCTGTGCATCTACGACAGCGAAATGATCCCGAACTCCATCATTTACCCGATTTGAAAGCCAACTGATGAGCACCACCTGGACCGATGTGGCCGCCGAGACCGACCTGTTCGATGGCGCCGCCATTGCCGTGACGCCCGCTGGCCACGACATTGCCCTCTACAGCCTGGACGGCGCGGTGTACGCCACGGACAACCTGTGTACCCACGGCCACGCCAAACTGTGCGATGGCTTTCTCGAAGGGCATGAAATTGAGTGCCCGTTCCACCAGGGGCGCTTCGACATCCGTACCGGCGCCGCGACCTGCGCCCCTGCCACCGAGGCGGTCAAAACCTGGCCGGTGAAGATGGAGGCCGGACGGGTCTACCTGGATCTGGGCGGCTGAGGCAGGTTCAGACCTGGCGTGCCAAAAGCATGGCGTCGCCATAGCTGAAAAACCGGTACTGCTGTGCAATCGCGTGGCGGTACAAGGCCATGATGTGCTCGTAGCCGGCAAAGGCGCTGACCAGCATCATCAGGCTGGATTTGGGCAGGTGAAAGTTCGTCACCAGCATGTCGATCAGCTGGAACTGAAACCCCGGCGTGATGAAGATGCGGGTGTCGCCCGATGCCTGGCCGCTCTGTGCCCATGACTCCAGGGTGCGCACGGTGGTCGTACCCACCGCCACAATGCGGCCGCCACGCGCCCGGCACTCGGCGATAGCCTGCTGGGTCGCAGCAGGCACCTCGTACCACTCGCTGTGCATCTGGTGTTCGGCCAGGTTCTCGGTCTTGACCGGCTGAAAGGTGCCGGCGCCCACATGCAGGGTCACACTGGCGCGTTGCACACCCATGGCGTCGATGCGCTGCAGCAGGGCTTCGTCAAAATGCAGCGCTGCTGTCGGCGCAGCGACGGCGCCGGGGTTTTTGGCGAAAACGGTTTGGTAGCGTGCCGCATCTTCTGCCGAATCGGTGTGGGTGATGTAGGGCGGCAGCGGCACATGGCCATGGCGCTCCATCAGCGTGTGCGGGTCATCGCCGGCATCGTTGGACAGCACAAAACGAAACAGCGGGCTGTCGGCATCAGGCCAGCGGCCCAGCAGCGTGGCGCTGAGGTTGTCGTGGGTGCCCGGTGCTCCGACCAGGGCCAGGGTGGTGCCGACTTCGGGCTTCTTGCTCACGCGCATGTGGGCGGCCACCTGATTGCCACCCAGCACCCGCTCGATCAGCAGTTCCAGCTTGCCGCCGGTGGGCTTTTCGCCAAACAGGCGCGCTTTCACCACCTTGGTGTCGTTGAACACCAGCAGGTCGCCGCTGCGCAGCTGGGTGGGCAGGTCGCGGAAAGTCCGATCGACGGGAGTGTTTTGAGTGCCGTCCAGCAGGCGCGAGCCACTGCGCTCGGGGGCCGGATGCTGGGCGATCAGGGTCTCGGGCAATACGAAGTCGAAATCGCTGAGCGTGAAGGCGCGCGTGGCGCCGATGGAAGTCGTGGACATGGTGTGGGCGGGTTCAGATCGGCTGCTTGTCGCCGGCGTGCACTTCGGCCCAGCAGTTCGGTGTTTCGTACAGGGTGATTTTGCTCAGGGACAGGCCGGTGCCGTAGGTGTCCTGGTACACATTCTTCAGGATATCGAAGGCGGTGCTGGCCAGGTTCTCGACCGTGGGGATGCAGTCCAGCACCACGGTCTTGTGATCGGGCAGGCTGTCCAGAAAGGTGCGGATCACGCTGTCATGGCGGTAGACCAGAAAGGCATGGTCCCAGAGGTCAACCAGATGGGCCTTGGCCAGCGCCTTGATGTCAGAGAAGTCCATCACCATGCCGGCATCCGAGGCGCCGTCTTTTTCAATCACCGCGCCGGTCAGCGTGATCAGCAGGGTGTACCGGTGTCCGTGCAGGTTGCGACACTGGCTTTTGTGGTCGGGAATGCGGTGGCCGGCGTCGAATTCAAGCTTGCGGGTAATCGTCAACATGGTGTGGATTTCAATCAGCGGATAGGTAACAGGTCATCGGTCGGCAGGTCTGGATCGCCCATCGGGGTTGGCGACAATTGCTGGCCTCTGCTCGGCGGGGAAAAAGCGGTGTGTTCGCGGTGTGCATGGCACGCCAGTGCTGCGGATTTCCGGGTCCGGGGGGTGTCTGCCGCAATCGTGCAATTGTATCGGTGGCGTGTAAACGGGCAAAATCGGCGCATGACCCCGCCACCCGTCAAGCCGCCCGCCAAAGCATTGTCCGGCCCGCAAAAAGCCCTGCACAAGCTGGGCCTGGCGCGCGATATCGACCTGGCACTGCATTTGCCCCTGCGCTACGAGGACGAAACCCGCATCACCCGCCTGGCCGATGCGCGCGAAGGCAGCGTGGTGCAGATTGAGGCCCGGATAACGGCGTGTGAGGTCAGTCCGGGCGGGCGGCGCCAGTTGCTGGTCACGGTAGACGATGGGTCGGACACCTGCACCCTGCGGTTTTTCACTTTTTACCCGGCGCTGAAAAAAGCGCTGGCCGTGGGCAACACCATCCTGGCGCGTGGCGAAATCAAAGGCGGCTTCATGGGTTGGACCATGATGCACCCCAGCTTTCACGCCGCAGGCGGTGATTTGCCCACGGCGCTGACGCCGGTGTACCCCACGGTGGCGGGTTTGCCGCAAGCCTATCTGCGCAAAGCGGTGATGGGGGCTTTGAAGCGCACCGATCTGTCGGAGACCATTCCTGCGGATATTTTGGATAAAAATAGCCCCTGGCCCTCGTGGAATCTGCGCAGTTCGCTATCATTTTTGCATCACCCGACACCAGCGGTAGCGCTGGCCACGCTGGAGGACCACAGCCATCCCGCATGGCAGCGCCTCAAAGGTGAAGAGCTGCTGGCCCAGCAGTTGTCTCAGTTGCAGGCCAAGCGCGAACGCGAGCGTCTGCGCGCGCCGGTGCTGCACAGCCTGCGTGACACGACCCAGCCCGCGCAGCGACGGCCGCTGCATGAACAACTGCTGGCTGCGCTGCCCTTCACCCTCACGGCGGCGCAGCAGCGCGTGAGCGAGGAAATCGCACGCGATCTGGCGCGGCATATTCCGATGCACCGCCTGCTGCAAGGCGACGTGGGCTCGGGCAAGACCGTGGTGGCCGCGCTGGCTGCGGCGATTTGCATCGACGCCGGGTGGCAGTGCGCCCTGATGGCCCCCACCGAGATTCTGGCGGCGCAGCACTTCACCAAGCTGGTCGACTGGTTGAAGCCCCTGGGCGTCAAAACCGCTTGGCTCACCGGCGGGCAAAAAGCCAAAGAGCGGCGCGAAACGCTGGCGCTGATTGAAAGCGGCGAGGCCGGACTGGTGATTGGCACGCACGCCATCATCCAGGACAAGGTGGTTTTCAAAAACCTGGCGTTGGCCATCATTGACGAGCAGCACCGGTTTGGTGTGGCCCAAAGGCTGGCCCTGCGCAGCAAGCTCGCCGATGCCGAGCAGGAGCCCCACTTGCTGATGATGACGGCCACCCCGATTCCCCGCACCCTGGCCATGAGCTACTACGCCGATCTGGATGTATCCACCATCGACGAGCTTCCGCCGGGGCGCACCCCCATCATCACCAAGGTGGTGAACGACGCCCGTCGTGACGAAGTCATTCAGCGCATCCGCGCGCAACTGGCCGAGGGCCGACAGATCTACTGGGTCTGCCCCTTGATTGAGGAGAGTGAGGCGCTGGACCTGACCAACGCCACCGAAACCCATGCGCACCTGAGCGCCGCCTTGCCTGGCGTGCTGGTGGGCTTGCTGCACTCGCGTATGCCCGCGGCTGAAAAGAAAGCGGTGATGGCGCTGTTTTCCAGCGGACAGATGGGTGTGCTGGTCAGCACCACGGTGATTGAGGTGGGGGTGGACGTGCCCAATGCCTCGCTGATGGTGATCGAGCACGCCGAACGCTTTGGCCTGTCGCAGTTGCACCAGTTGCGGGGTCGGGTCGGGCGCGGTGCCGCCGCGTCGGCTTGTGTGCTCTTGTATTCCACCGGCGATGCCCCGCGCCTGGGCGAAACCGCCCGTGCCCGCCTCAAGGCCATGGCGGACACGAATGACGGCTTTGAGATCGCCCGTCGCGACCTCGAGATTCGCGGCCCCGGCGAGTTTCTGGGCGCCCGTCAGTCGGGGGCGGCCATGCTGCGCTTTGCCGATCTGGCCACCGACACCGCCTTGTTGGAGTGGGCGCGAGAGGCGGCGCCGCGCATGCTGGACCAGCACCCCGCGCTGGCGGATCAGCATGTGCAGCGCTGGCTGGGCGGGCGGGCGGCGTATTTGAAGGCCTAGTTGGTAGGGGCATACAAAGTCGTCGAGACCGCATTCAAGAATGCCATGGTCATATGGCATCTGGGAGAACCGTGGCATTGATTGCGTTGAGCCGGTTGCGACCCCAGAGAACTGTGGCGATTGACCAAAATAATTGACTCTTTTCGCCCTCAACACCAAGACATGATCTCAACCGTTGCCTGCCGGGCGTCAGAGCAGGCCAACATGCCGATCAGTTCGAGCAGCTTGGCGCGGTGATTTCAACGGTTACGATTGCCGTGATTTCCCCCTTCTGTTTAACAAGTGAGCTGATGAAAAGATTTGCCTCTCCGTCTTGGCACTCTGTTGCCATAAACCGCAACCCCCACCGGTCGCGGCTCGCCGGGGACGGGGAACTCCCTTTCATTCGTTAAGACTTATATGGTGCGGATGCTTTTTATATCTGTCCTTGCTGTACTCCTTGCGGCTGGTTGCGAAAGCGCCGATAGCAACCGCACTGAAGAGACCCGTAACAAGCTAGTTGGTACCTGGCTTCGAGAGGATAGTGCCGAAAGTGAAAAGTTTCATCGCGTGCTTACGCTAGGCGCCGACGGAAAATTTTTTGATCGCATTTTGACTTCGTCGTCCGAGGGGCGATCTGAGCGCAGCGAATTCTCTGGAGAGTGGTCGTATGACGGCACAAATCTCAAGCGCCGCTTTTTGCAAGAGAACGGTCGCCAATTCTCTGGCGGAAGCATGCGGTACGCGACCTTTGCGCTCGTCTCAGTGGGGGTATCCGAGTTCGTAGTCAACGACAACCTCGTTGGTCGCAAAGTCAGGTATCGAAGGATCACCGAGGGCACGTAGCCGTGAATCCGAGTCTTAACATTGCAGTTGACCGGACCGCCTTCGGAGTCCGGTCAACTAAACGCTAGAGATTAATAAATGCGTCGTTTGCTACCGCTTCTGGCTCTCTTCGCGATGTCGTTCTCGCTAAATGCCGAGTCCGTCCGTCCGCCGACTGGTGTGGATATCAATGAAACATACACGGTACCCTTGCGGACCGAGTTGCCATCGAGTTGTATCTTGCTTCCATTAAATGGCGTCGAGGTCATTCTTGCACGAAAGGAGCTCGTCCGTATCGTCGACGCGAAGCCAAGCTCGTGGAATTCCGAATCTGAACGGCTTGCGCTAATTGCCGGTAACCGTGCCGCTTCGATTCTCGAATCCGCTGCACCCGCCAACACACACACCGATTGCGTTCAGCTTCGACAACCGCTAAAGGACGATTCCCTTTACCTGATTATTAACTTGCTGGAAAAGGGGACTGCCGCGGTGCGGAATCTCCGGACTGGCCAACTCGTCTCCGCCGTTGAGGTCCGTTACGTCGGCGTGCGTTGTGGACCAACTTGTGGAAATGGCGCAATTCTCGTCTACTTGCCACAGCATAATGGGCCGTTTCTATCGGTGGCGTGGTGGTCATCGTGACCGCTAACCGTTCCTATATGGACTCACCCACAAGCGCAAGAGACTGACTGATGTTTTGGCTGTTGGGAATGCGCCTGCTTCTCGTTTTTCGGCATCTAAAGTGGATTCTCCTGAGGTCCGTGTCGACATGGAATCTGCGTCACCGATACGCCAGTTGCTGCGACACAAAATTGTCGAACGCAGCGAGCAAAGGGGCGTATCGCTCAGTACAGCCCTCCAATTGTGTCAATGCAGCACAGGTCGCCTCCAGCGTAGAGAGTTGATCGGGGCGGTGCGCTTGGCGAATCAGGTAGCGCGAGGTTCCGGTGTCTTGCAGCGACAGGCGTGGCAAGCTCTGCAGCAGTGGATTGCGGTACAGCATCTTGCGACTTTTGCGCCAGGTGCCGTCCAGTACGATCAGGCGCAACTGCGAGGGCTCCCGCAGCAGTTCAGGGGGCAGCCTGGGCGGCGCTGGCAGGCCCATGGCCTGGTCTTGCGGCGTCTGCGGGTACAGCAAGACAGGGTGCCTGGCCTGGCGCGTCGGCGCCGGATGCGGAAGTGGATCGGTCAGCAGTGCCTGCAGGGCCTGCGGGGCAAACACTTCACCCGTGACCAGGCGGCTGTGCGGCAGGCTCAAATGCAATAAGCGCGCGCTGCCTTTGGCATGGCTTTCTTCCATGGGGTGCTGCAAAATGAGCACTTCAACGAGGTGCGGCGTCGGCACAACCCAGTGACAGATGCACGCACTCTGCGCTCGCAAACAGCATGCGCAGTGCGGGCGTTTGGTGTGTGGGGCGGCTGTCATGCACGGATTCTAGGAAGATAATTGTGCGTAGCGCCCACCCCGTTCTGATAGGACAATAGCGCCATGACTCTCACCGAACTCAAATACATCGTGGCTGTGGCGCGCGAGCGGCACTTCGGCCGGGCTGCCGAGGCCTGCTATGTGTCGCAGCCGACCCTGTCGGTCGCCGTGAAGAAGCTCGAAGAAGAGCTGGACGTCAAACTGTTCGAACGCAGCGCCAATGAGGTGACGGTCACGCATCTGGGCGAAGAAATCGTGCGCCAGGCGCAGTCGGTGCTGGAGCAGGCGGCCAACATCAAGGAGCTGGCCAAGCGCGGCAAGGACCCGCTGGTCGGGCCGCTCACGCTGGGGGTGATCTACACCATCGGGCCCTATCTTCTGCCTGATCTGGTGCGCCAGATGATCACGCACACGCCGCAAATGCCGCTGATGCTGCAGGAAAATTTCACGGTCAAGCTGCTGGAGATGTTGCGCACCGGCGAGATCGACTGCGCCATTCTGGCCGAGCCCTTCCCGGATGCGGGCCTGGCGGTGGCGCCGCTGTATGACGAGCCTTTCCTGGCAGCCGTGCCCGCCAACCATGCGCTGGCGGCGCAGGACGAAGTGACCACCGAAGAACTCAAGAGCGAGACCATGTTGCTGCTGGGCAGCGGCCATTGTTTTCGCGACCACGTGCTGGAGGTTTGTCCGGAATTTGCCCGCTTTTCCAGCAACGCCGAAGGCATTCGCAAGAGTTTTGAGGGCTCGTCGCTGGAAACCATCCGGCACATGGTGGCCGCCGGGATGGGGGTCACGCTGGTGCCGCGCCTGAGCGTGCCCAAGGAAGCGATGGAGGCCAAGCCCCGGCGCAAGCGCGACGAAGATGCCCTGGTGAAATACCTGCCATTCGCGGGCGATCCGCCCACGCGCCGGGTGGTACTGGTCTGGCGCCGCAGCTTCACCCGGTACGAGGCCATTGCCGCGCTGCGCAATGCGATTTACTCCTGTGGGCTGCCGGGTGTAGCCCGCCTGTCCTGAGGTGCTTGCCATGGAAGTGCACAGCCGCCGCCTCGCGGTTTACCTTGATCTCATCCGCTGGAATCGCCCCGCCGGATGGCTGCTGCTGCTGTGGCCCACCTTGAGTGCCTTGTGGATTGCCGCGCATGGATTCCCCGGCTGGCATTTGGTGGCGGTCTTCACGCTGGGCACGGTCCTGATGCGCAGCGCCGGTTGCTGCACCAATGATGTGGCCGACCGCGAGTTCGACCGGCACGTCAAGCGCACTGCGGGCCGTCCTGTGACCACCGGGGCCGTGACCGTGCGGGAGGCGCTGTTGTTGGGCGCCGTGCTGGCGTTGCTGGCCTTCGTGCTGGTGCTGAGTACCAACAACGTCACCATCGCCTGGTCGTTTGCGGCGCTGGCGGTGACGCTGGTCTACCCCTATGCCAAGCGTTATGTGTCCATGCCACAAGCCGTGCTCGGGGTGGCGTTCAGTTTCGGCATTCCCATGGCGTTTGCCGCCGTGCAGTCCCGGGTGCCGTTGCTGGCCTGGGTCTTGATGCTGGGCAATTTGTTTTGGGTGCTGGCCTATGACACGGAATACGCCATGGTCGACCGGGATGACGACCTGCGCATTGGCATGAAGACTTCGGCCATCACGCTGGGGCGGCTGGATGTGCCGGCCATCATGGCTTTTTACCTTGTTTATGTGGCTATTTGGGCTTTGGCCCTCGCAGAATATGCGCTGGGCGCTATGTTTTATGTGGCGGTTGGTGTGGCGTTGGGGCAGGTGGCCTGGCACTACACCCTGATTCGCACGCGTTCACGGGATGGCTGTTTCAAGGCGTTTCGCCTGAATCACTGGCTCGGATTCACGGTGTTTGCCGGGATTGCTGTCAGCTATGCCCTGAAATAAAAAAACCGCCGGGGTGTCGGCGGTTTTTTTGGGGGTGCACGGTATTCAGCGCGTGCTGTGCCAGCTTATTGGCTAACGGCTTTCTTTTTCTTGGCGGCTGTCTTTTTGTGTTTTGCCTTGGCTTTGGCCTTGGCCTTGGTTTTGGCGCTGCCAGCTTTTTTCTCGCTCTTGACCTGGGTGGCGGTCTTGGCAGCGGCGGGTGTGGAGATCACGGCCAGAGGCATGGCAATCAGGGCGGCGCTGATCAGCGCGGAGAGCAGTTTTTTCATGGATAGGTCCGGTGGAGTGAAGGTGAATGTACCGACATATAACGCTCTTTGATGGGCCCCCGTTGACACTCAGGAGCCCCCAAACTCATCGCCCAATTCCTTGGCCCTTCGGTTGGCGGCGTGCATGGCCCGGATGAATTGGGTTTTGACATGGTCATCTTCCATGGAGGAAATGGCGGCATAGGTGGTACCGCCCTTGGAGGTGACGCGTTGGCGCAGAATTTCGGGGGGCTCGCCGGAACTGCGGGCTAGTTCGCCCGCGCCAATGAAGGTCGCCATGGCCAGGCGGTAAGCCTGCTCGCGGGTCAGGCCCATATCGGCACCGGCTTCCGTCATCGCTTCCATGAAATAAAACATGTAGGCCGGCCCTGAACCTGACAGGGCCGTGACGGCGTCCAACTGCGGCTCCTGGTCCATCCAGAGAAACTCACCGGTGCTGGAGATCACCTGACTGACCCAGTCCCGGTCCTCCGTTGTGACCGCCGGGCGCGCAAACAAGGCGGTGATGCCCTTGCCAATCAGTGCCGGGGTGTTGGGCATGGCGCGCACGACGCGCTCGGAACCCAGCCAGCGCGCAATGCTGTCACTGCGAATGCCAGCGGCCACACTCAGGTGCAGGGCGTTCTTGGTGTGAAACCTGACTTGCAGGGCCGCTTCCTTGAAAGTTTGCGGCTTGACGGCCCAGATCACCAGGGCGGCCTGTGTCAAAAATGCACCGGGCTGCGCCTGGGCCACGATGCCGTAGAGTGACTTGAGCTTGTCCTGGGCTTCGGGGAAGGGCTCCACCACGTCGATGTTTGGGGCGGTAAAGCCCTGGCTGATCAAGCCGCCGATGATGGCGCTGGCCATATTGCCGCCGCCGATGAATGCAATGCGCTTGCTCATGGATGTTCCTGCAGTTTGGGGGATGCCACAAGCAAGGTGGCCAAGCGCTTGAGTCTACTCAAAAAGTCGGGCGGCCCCCCGTCAAAGCACGGTCTGGCGCACCGCATGTTCCCACTTCTCCATGAGCTCCCTGGCGCGATGGGTTTCCAGCGTGGGCAGGAAGCGGCGCTCGGAACGCCACAACTGGCTGAGCTCATCGGTGCTTTGGTACACGCCGGTCGACAGCCCTGCCAGGTACGCCGCGCCCAGCGCCGTGGTTTCCGTTACGGCCGGACGAACGACCGGGATGCCCAGCAGATCGGCCTGGAACTGCATCAGCAGGTCGTTGATGCAGGCGCCGCCATCCACCCGGAGTTCCGCCACTGACGCGCCGCCTGCTTCCACCGCATCGCGGCTCATGGCCTGTAGCAGTGCGGCACTTTGGTAGGCAATGCTTTCCAGCGCCGCACGCGCGATGTGCGCCACCGTGCTGCCACGTGTGAGTCCGGTGATCGTGCCGCGCGCATCCGGTTTCCAGTAGGGCGCGCCCAGCCCGGTGAAGGCCGGAACCACGATCACGCCCCCGGAGTCGGGCACGCTTTGGGCCAGGGCCTGAACTTCGCCGCTGCCCTTGATGGCGTGCAAGCCATCGCGCAACCATTGCACGACCGCGCCACCGACAAACACGCTGCCTTCCATGGCGAATTCGGTCTGCGTCGTGGCTTGTGCCGCACTGGTGGTGATCAGCCCGTTGTGCGAGGTCTGAAACTTGGTGCCGGTGTGCATCAGCATGAAGCAGCCCGTGCCATAGGTGTTTTTGACCATCCCCGCCTTGAAGCAGGCCTGGCCAAACAGGGCGCTTTGCTGGTCACCGGCCACGCCGCCAATGGCCACGGCATGCCCCAGCCACTCGGGCTTGATCTCGCCGTAAATGGCGCTGGAGGGCTTGACCGAGGGCATCAGGTTGACCGGAATGTCCAGCGCCTTCAGCAGTTCGGCGTCCCACTGGTTGGTATGCACATTGAACAGCATGGTGCGCGAGGCGTTGCTGACATCGGTGGCATGTACGGCGCCGCCGGTCAAGCGCCAGATCAGCCAGCTGTCCACGGTGCCAAAAGCCAGTTCTCCATTGGCAGCCTGTTCGCGGGCGTTGGGCACATGGTCGAGGATCCACTTCAGTTTGGTGCCGGAAAAATAGGCGTCGACCAGCAAGCCGGTTTTGGCTTGAATCGTTTCGGCCAGCCCCTGCTCGCGCAGCTGGATGCAAGTGGGTTCTGCGCGCCGGTCCTGCCAAACGATGGCGTGGTGTATGGGCAGGCCGGTCGCACGGTTCCAGACGACGGTGGTTTCCCGCTGGTTGGTGATGCCGACGGCACGCACTTGATGGGCCTTGATGCCTGCCTTTTCCAGGGCCTCGCGGGCCGTGGCGAGCTGGGTGCGCCAGATCTCCTCGGGGTCATGTTCCACCCAGCCTGGCTGCGGATAGATTTGTGTCAACTCCCGCTGCGCCAGGGCAACGGTTTGACCGTCGGCGTCAAAAACAATGCTTCTGGAGCTGGAAGTGCCCTGGTCCAGGGCTAGCAGATAGGTCATGGGGTCACCATAGAAATAAGAATGGGATACGAAAACAGGCGTTTGTGCATGGGTCAGCCCAACGCGGCATGCCCGTCAACTGGGCGCAACCTCGTAGCGTACCTGGGCCTCGGCCAGCAGGGCCGGAAAGGGCTCGGGGGGTGGTGCGTCTGTGAACAGGCGGTCAATCTGCGACAGGGTGGCGACTTCCACCATCGCGGGGCGATTGAACTTGCTGATGTCGGCAGCCAGCCATACCTCCCGTGAATGGGCAATGATGGTTTGGGAAACCTTGACTTCGCGGTAATCGTAGTCGCGCAAGGTGCCGTCGGCTTCAATCCCGGAAATGCCGATCACGGCGATGTCCACTCTGAAACGTCGAATGAAATCGACTGCCGCTTCACCCACGATGCCGCGATCCCGGCCCCGTACGACGCCACCGGCCACGATCACCTCACTGGTGGGACTGGCGCTCAGGATGGTCGCCACATTCAGGTTGTTGGTAATGACACGCAGCCCCGTGTGATGCAGAAGTGCCCGGGCAATGGCCTCGGTGGTGGTGCCGATGTTCAGGATCAGCGAGCAGTCGTTGGGTATGGCTGCAGCCACCGCGCGGGCAATGCGGGATTTGCCTTCTGCGTTTAGGTTTTCGCGTTGCTGATGGGCAATGTTTTCGATGGTCGAGCTCGGAACACGCACGCCGCCATGAAAGCGTGCGAGCAGGCCTTCATCTGCCAGGCGTTGCACGTCGCGGCGCACGGTCTGCAGGGTAACGCCCAATTTTTCTGCCAATTGTTCGACCGTGACGGAGCCTTGAGCGCGCACGAAAGTCAGCAAAGTGAGTTGTCGGGGGTTGGGGTTCATGCTTCTATTTTCAACCTGAATTCGGGATGCTGCGACTTTAAAACGAACAAAAAAGAACATCCATAGGGTTATTACTGACGATAAAGGAATAAAAACGAACAATAATAACGGCCGTTGGAATCAAATCCGACTCCAAGTACATCTGAACAAAGGTAGCGTGATGCAACTCAGCCTTGAAGGCATCAACAAGAAGGTGGGGCCACAGACCTGGCTCTATGACATGAGTCTGGCCCCGCGCAGCGGTGCCGTGACCGTGCTGCTGGGTGCCACCCAGGCCGGCAAGACCAGTCTTATGCGCATCATGGCGGGGCTCGATGTTCCGTCGGGTGGCCGGGTGCTGGTGGATGGCCAAAATGTGGTGGGCATGCCCGTGCGCGAGCGCAATGTGGCCATGGTGTACCAGCAGTTCATCAATTACCCGTCCCTGAAGGTGCGCGACAACATCGCGTCCCCCTTGAAGCTGCGTGGAGAAAAGAATATCGACCAACGCGTGCGCGAACTGGCTGAAAAGCTCCATATCGACATGTTTCTGGACCGCTTGCCAGCGGAGCTCTCGGGTGGTCAACAGCAGCGCGTAGCCCTGGCACGCGCGCTGGCCAAGGGCGCGCCCCTGATGCTGCTCGATGAGCCGCTGGTCAACCTGGACTACAAGCTGCGCGAAGAATTGCGGGATGAACTGAGCGCCTTGTTTGCAGCCGGTGACTCCACGGTGATTTATGCCACCACCGAGCCCGGCGAAGCACTGCTGCTGGGTGGCTACACCGCCGTCATGGATGCGGGTGAGCTGCTTCAATACGGCCCCACTGCGGACGTGTTTCACAAACCGGCATCGCTGCGGGTGGCGCGCGCGTTCAGCGATCCGCCCATGAACCTGTTGCCTGCCATGGCCGGCGCCGAAGGCGTGCAGCTTGACGGCGGGCCACTGTTAAAAATAACCCTGCCTGCCAGATCGTCAGGGAAATTGACGGTTGGTATGCGCGCCAGCGCCTTGCATGTGAGTGCCAGAGACGGTGATGTGGCATTGCCGGGCAAGGTGGAACTGGCCGAGATATCCGGCTCTGACACCTTTGTTCACGTGCACACCCTAGTGGGCGAATTGGTGGCGCAACTCACGGGTGTGCATCACTTTGACCTGGGTGCGCTGGTGACCTTGTATTTCAACCCTGCACAGGTTTATGTGTTTGACGCCGAGGGGACGCTTGCACTGTCTCCGGTGCGGGGCGGAGGACGCTGACATGGCACGCATTGAACTTGATCTGGCCCACGCTTACAAGCGGGACCCCAAGCAGGACAGCGACTACGCCTTGCTGCCCTTGAAGATGACATTTGAAGATGGCGGCGCGTATGCCCTGCTCGGACCCTCGGGCTGTGGCAAGACCACCCTGCTCAACATCATGTCGGGGCTGGTCACTCCCTCGCAGGGCAATGTCCTGTTTGATGGCCGTGACGTCACCAAGGCATCGCCGCAGCAGCGCAACATTGCCCAGGTGTTCCAGTTCCCGGTGATCTACGACACCATGACAGTGGCGGAAAACCTGGGCTTTCCCCTGCGCAACCGCAAACTCCCCAAAGAGCAGATCAAAAAGCGGGTGGGCGAAATCGCTGAAATGCTGGAGATGAGTGGGCAGTTGAACCAGCGCGCCGCAGGGCTGGCCGCTGACGCCAAGCAAAAAATATCGCTGGGTCGCGGCCTGGTTCGCCCTGACGTGTCGGCCGTCCTGTTTGATGAGCCGCTGACCGTCATTGACCCTCACCTCAAGTGGCAATTGCGCCGCAAGCTCAAGCAGATTCACCACGAACTCAAGCTCACGCTGATCTATGTGACACACGACCAGGTTGAAGCGCTGACCTTTGCCGACCAGGTGGTCGTGATGACCCGGGGCCGCGCGGTACAGGTTGGTTCCGCTGCCGATTTGTTCGAACGGCCAAGCCACACTTTTGTGGGTCACTTTATCGGTTCTCCGGGCATGAATTTTCTGCCGGGTCAGGTGGATCAGGACGGTTTTCATCTGGCGGGTCGTACGCTGCCATTGCCTGCGGGGCGCATTCTGTCATCCGGGGATATCAAGTTGGGGATACGCCCGGAGTACGTGGCGCTGTCATCAGCCCATGACGCCGGCGCCCTGGAGATGAAGGTGTCGCAGGTTCAGGACGTTGGAACCCATGTCATGTTGACTGCCGGCGTTGGTGGTCACACGCTCAAAGCCCGCTTGTCCGCCGATGCCGCGCAGTTGCTGCCAGGTGACCTGGTCTGGCTCAAGGTCATGGGCGAGCACAGCTGTTTCTATAAAAACGAGGAGATCGTGGCATGAGCACCACCACCAAACCGGTGAACCAAAAAGCCTGGTTTTTGATTCTGCCCATGTTGATCTGCGTGGCGTTCTCGGCCATTTTGCCCTTGATGGTCGTGGTCAACTATTCCGTGCAGGACATCATCTCGCCGGAGCGCCGGGTTTTTGTCGGCACCGAATGGTTCGCTGCCATCATGCGCGATGAGGAGCTGCATGGAGCCTTGTGGCGACAGCTCATTTATTCTTTCTCGGTGCTTGCCGTCGAGCTGCCCCTGGGCATTCTTCTGGCGCTGTCCATGCCGGCCCACGGCTGGAAGTCCTCTGCCGCTTTGGTGATTGTTTCCCTGTCCTTGCTGATTCCCTGGAACGTGGTGGGCACGATTTGGCAAATCTTTGGGCGCACCGATATCGGCTTGATGGGTGCGGCGCTTCTGGGCCTGGGTATCGACTACAGCTACACCGGCAATCCGATCCACGCCTGGCTCACTGTGCTGCTGATGGATGTGTGGCACTGGACGCCTCTGGTTGCCCTTCTGGGGTATGCGGGTCTGCGCTCCATCCCGGACGCCTACTACCAGGCCGCCAGCATTGACGGCGCCAGCAAGCTCGATGTGTTCTGGTACGTGCAGCTGCCCAAGATGCGCGGCGTGTTGATGATTGCTGTGCTCCTGCGCTTCATGGACAGCTTCATGATCTACACCGAGCCCTTTGTGCTGACCGGTGGCGGACCGGGCAACTCGACGACCTTCCTGTCGCAGTTCCTGACGCAAAAAGCCGTGGGGCAATTTGATCTGGGCCCTGCAGCGGCGTTCTCCCTGATCTATTTCCTGATCATCTTGCTGATGTGTTTTATCTTGTACAACTGGATGCAGCGCGTAGGCACCCAGGAGAAGGAGGGTGGCCATGAATAAGCCCAAATTTCAGAAGCGCTCGCTGTTCATGCTGGCGTATGTGGTTTTCGCCCTGTTGCCCATCTACTGGATGGTCAACATGTCTTTCAAGACCAACAACGAGATCCTGGCCGGGTTCTCCCTGTTTCCCGAGCACTTCACCTGGGACAACTACAAGACGATCCTGACTGACCCCGCGTGGTACTCGGGCTACATCAACAGCCTGATCTATGTCGGCATCAATACCGTGATTTCCCTGACCGTGGCCTTGCCAGCGGCGTATGCGTTTTCGCGCTACAGCTTCCTTGGCGACAAGCATGTGTTTTTCTGGTTGCTGACCAATCGCATGACGCCACCCGCCGTGTTCCTGTTGCCATTTTTTCAGCTCTACACCTCGGTGGGTCTGATGGATACCCATATCGCTGTGGCCCTCGTGCACCTGTTGTTCAACGTGCCTCTGGCGGTCTGGATTCTGGAAGGATTCATGAGTGGCATCCCGAGGGAAATTGATGAAACCGCCTACATCGATGGCTATTCATTCCCCCGGTTTTTTCTCACGATCTTCCTGCCTTTGATCAAGGCCGGTGTTGGCGTCGCGGCATTTTTCTGCTTCATGTTCAGCTGGGTCGAATTGCTCCTGGCCCGTACCCTGACCAGTGTGAACGCCAAGCCGATTGCCGCCACCATGACCCGCACGGTATCCGCTTCAGGCATGGACTGGGCCACCCTGGCTGCAGCCGGTGTTCTGACCATTGTGCCGGGCGCGATCGTGATCTGGTTTGTTCGTAACTACATCGCGAAGGGTTTCGCGATGGGACGCGTTTGAGAGGAGATCAACATGTTCGATTGGATGGCGTGGACCACCCCTGTGGCTGTATTTTTTTCCTGCATCGTGCTGATGCTGTTCGGTATGACCGTCTGGGAGATGAAATCCCCCACCACGCTACGCCGGGGATTTCTTCCCATGGAAACCACCCGTGGTGACCGGCTGTTCATTGGTTTGCTGGCAGCCGCCTACGTCAACCTGACGTTTGTCGGGCTCAGTGGAAAGCTGATGCAGTGGATGAGCCTGGAGACGGAACCGTCGATCTGGATCAGTTTTCCGATCTCCATGGCCCTGCTCGCGCTGATCATGCGCAAAGGCTAGCGCGATTTCACTTTTATTAACAAGGACCGGCTTGTTTCCCCTGGAGCCGTAGCAGCCTTTCACACAGGGGTTTATTAGACCTGAGGAGATTGACAATGAAATTGAGATATTCCGTATTGGCGGTGGCTGTCGCCTGCGCCGTGGGCAGTCAGGGTTGGGCTGATGAAGCCGCTGCGAAGAAATGGATCGATAGCGAGTTCCAGCCTTCGACCCTGTCCAAGACCCAGCAGGCCGCAGAGATGAAATGGTTTATCGATGCTGCGAAAAAGTTGCAGGCCAAAGGCGTGAAGGAAATCTCGGTGGTGTCCGAGACCATCACCACGCACGAATACGAGTCCAAGACACTTGCCAAGGCGTTTGAAGAGATCACCGGCATCAAGGTCAAGCATGACCTGATTGGCGAGGGCGACGTGGTCGAGAAGCTGCAGACTTCCATGCAATCCGGCAAGTCCATCTATGACGGCTGGATCACGGACTCTGATCTGATTGGAACCCACTACCGCTACGGCAAGATACTGAACCTGACCGACTACATGACCGGCGCAGGCAAGGAGTGGACAAATCCTGGGATTGATATCAAGGATTTCATCGGCACCAGCTTCACGACCGCACCCGACGGAAAACTGTACCAGTTGCCTGACCAGCAGTTCGCCAATTTGTACTGGTTCCGTGCCGACTTGTTTGATCGCGCCGACCTGAAAGCCAAATTCAAGGCCAAATTCGGATACGACCTGGGCGTCCCCTTGAACTGGAGTGCCTACGAAGACATCGCTGAGTTCTTCACCAATGACGTCAAGAACATTGACGGCAAGCCAATCTATGGCCACATGGACTACGGCAAGAAAGATCCATCGCTGGGCTGGCGTTTTACCGATGCCTGGCTGTCCATGGCCGGCTCTGCCGATATCGGCATCCCGAATGGCAAGCCGGTTGACGAGTGGGGCATCCGTGCCTCGGCTGACGGCTGCACCCCACAGGGCGCTTCGGTTGCACGTGGTGGCGCAACCAACTCGCCGGCAGCCGTCTATGCCCTGACCAAGTACATCGACTGGATGAAGAAGTACTCGCCCAAGGAAGCCATTGGCATGACCTTTGGTGAAGCGGGTCCCGTGCCGGCACAGGGGCAAATTGCCCAGCAGATCTTCTGGTACACCGCGTTCACGGCCGACATGGTCAAGCCAGGCCTGCCCGTGGTCAATGCAGACGGCACACCCAAGTGGCGCATGGCACCGGGCCCGAACGGCCCGTACTGGAAACAAGGCATGCAAAACGGTTACCAGGACGTGGGCTCATGGACTTTCTTCAAGGACCACGACGCCAACAAGGTGGCTGCGGCATGGCTGTACGCCCAGTTCGTGACGGCCAAGACCACCTCGCTCAAGAAAACCACCGTGGGCCTGACCCCGATCCGCGAAAGCGACATCAAGTCCGCCGCCATGACCGCCATGGCTCCCAAATTGGGTGGACTGGTGGAGTTCTACCGCAGCCCGGCCCGTGTGGCCTGGACCCCTACCGGAACCAACGTGCCTGACTATCCCAAGTTGGCACAGCTGTGGTGGAAAAATGTGGCGGTGGCTGTCACGGGCGAAAAAACTCCCCAGGCGGCCATGGACAACCTGGCCAACGAAATGGACGACGTGATGGGTCGCCTGGAGCGCTCAGGTATGGCCGTGTGCCCACCCAAACTCAATGCCAAGTCGGACCCCAGCAAATGGCTGAGCGACAAGGGTGCACCATGGAAGAAGTTGGCGAACGAAAAGCCCAAGGGCGAAACCATTGCCTACGACACACTGCTGAACGCGTGGAAAAACGGTAAAACACGTTAATCGGCTCTGTGAAAACTTAAATGCTCTAAAGGTCGGCCGTGTGAGCAAATCTGCCACACGGCCTTTTCTTTTACAAGACAAATGGCTACAAAAATGCTGCCCCAATTGACCCGTCGTGAAGACCTTATCTCCCAGTTGGCAAAGGGAGAAACCTATGACATCGCCGTTGTCGGGGGCGGGGCGACGGGCCTTGGCGTGGCTTTGGATGCCGCTGCTCGCGGCTTCAGGGTGATATTGGTCGAGTCCCATGATTTCGCCAAAGGTACCTCCTCACGTGCAACCAAGCTGGTTCACGGCGGTGTGCGCTACCTTGCCCAAGGGAACATTTCGCTGGTGCGCGAGGCCTTGCACGAACGAACGACCTTGCTGAATAACGCGCCACACCTGGCGCAACCGCTTCCTTTCATCATGCCCTCCTACAAGTGGTGGGAAACCCCCTTCTATGGCATTGGCCTGAAGATGTATGACGCTCTGGCAGGCAAGGCCGGCTTGGGCAAAACCGAATTCTTAAATCGCGATGAGACCCTGGATTTGTTGCCTACCGCGCGCCCCTTGGGCCTGCAGGGTGGCGTCAAATACTGGGATGGGCAGTTCAACGATGCCCGGTTGGCATTGGCGTTGGCGCGCACAGCGGCGTCCAAAGGTGCTTTGCTGGTCAACTATTGCCGTGCCGAAGATCTTCTCTACGAGGCGGGCAAGGTAGCGGGGCTGGTCTGCGAAGATACGCAGACGGGCCAGCAATACCCCGTCAAGGCACGTTGTGTTGTCAATGCCGCTGGCGTCTGGGTCGATGAACTCCGTCAGAAGGATGGCGCGGTCAGTGGCGCCATGGGCAATCGCCCCACCAAACCGATGGTGGCGCCCAGCCAGGGCGTCCACATCGTGGTGGACCGCGAGTTTCTGGGGGGCGATGTCGCCCTGATGGTGCCGAAAACAGCTGACGGACGAGTCTTGTTCGCAGTTCCCTGGTTGGGCAAGGTCATCCTGGGAACGACCGATACACCGCGCAACGATTTGGCCCGCGAGCCACTTCCATTCAAGGAGGAGGTGGAGTTCATTCTGACTGAATCGGCTCGCTATCTGAGTCGAGCCCCCAAGCGTGCCGATGTCAAAAGTGTCTGGGTGGGCCTGCGCCCGCTCGTCAAGCCGCAGGACGACGACGGTGACAGCACCAAAGGCATCAGCCGCGAGCACACGGTGTTGGTCAGCCGCAGTGGGCTGGTGACGGTGACCGGTGGCAAGTGGACCACCTACCGCGCCATGGCCGAGGATGTACTGGACAAGTGCGCAGAAAAATCATTGCTCGAAAAACGCAGGAAAGGCGTCACCACCCATTTGAAGCTGATCGGCGCCAACATTCCCCAGGCGCAGATCCGCTCCATCTGCATGCCGCCAGGCCTGCATTCTTATGGAGATGAGCAGCCGAAGGTGATGGAGATGCCGGGCTCGCGCAATACCTTATGTGAGGGCTTGACCGAGGGAATGGTCCGTTTTGCCGCCCGCTATGAATACGCCATCAAGGTCGAAGACGTTTTGGCGCGCCGCTCACGGTTGTTGTTTCTAGACGCCCGCCTGGCCAGTTCAGTCGCAGCCAAAGTGGGTGAAATACTTTTGCAGGAAACCGGCATAGACCCTGAGGTGAATCCGTTTCTGGCGCTGTCCGAGCACTATTTGCGCCTTCCGGAATAGTCGAGGCGACGCGTTTTTGAACGAATTTCCTAGAAAAATCCCTCAATTCGCCCGATGGCGGAGTCCATGAGGCTCAAATATCCACATATTTCGGTCTCTGGTGCGTTTTATTTGCAAATGCCGCACTAAATCTTGTTGACGAGGGATTTAAAGTTCGGCATAATCGTGGGCTTCGCTTGAAAAAGTATGAAGTATCTGCCCAAAGGATGCAATGTGAGTGGTTCATGTTGCGGACGACGGGCCCAAGACTGATTGGGAATTTTGATCGCCGGCTTAATGCGGGTGGGTTGATCTTCCTGGTGCAAGTTGGGAATAATTGAAATGATCCAAGCTGAATCTCGATTAGAAGTTGCCGACAATACTGGCGCAAAGTCCGTCCTGTGCATCAAGGTGCTGGGTGGGTCCAAGCGTCGCTATGCAAGTGTTGGCGATCTCATTAAAGTGAGTATTAAAGAGGCTGCTCCGCGTGGTCGCGTCAAAAAAGGCGAGATCTACAGTGCGGTAGTGGTTCGTACGGCCAAGGGAATTCGCCGTGGCGATGGCTCTTTGGTTAAATTTGACGGCAATGCGGCAGTGTTGCTGAATGCCAAATTGGAGCCGATTGGCACCCGTATCTTTGGACCGGTTACGCGTGAATTGCGTACTGAAAAGTTCATGAAGATCGTGTCTTTGGCTCCTGAAGTTTTGTAAGGACGCGCCATGAACAAGATTCGCAAAGGCGACGACATCATCGTGCTGACTGGGCGCGACAAGGGAAAGCGCGGCAAAATTGCCTTGCGCAAGGATGATTCCTATGTGCTCGTCGAGGGTGTCAATGTTGTAAAAAAACATACCAAACCAAATCCTCTCAAGGGTGCGGTTGGTGGCATCGTTGAAAAATCCATGCCGATTCATCAGTCCAATGTGGCCATTTTTAATGCTGCTACTGGCAAGGCTGATCGTGTGGGCATCAAGTTGCTGGCTGATGGTAAGCGCGTGCGCGTTTACAAATCCAGCGGTGAAGAAATCAAGGTGGCATAAGCATGGCTCGTTTGCAACAACACTATCGCGAAAAAGTCGCGCCAGATCTGATGGCCAAGTTTGGCTACACCTCTGTGATGCAGGTTCCGCGTCTTACCAAGATCACCCTGAACATGGGTGTCAGTGAGGCCGTTGCCGACAAGAAGGTTATGGATCACGCTGTGGGTGATCTGACCAAAATTGCGGGCCAGAAGCCTGTGGTTACCAAATCCAAGAAGGCTATTGCGGGTTTCAAGATCCGTGAAGATCAGGCCATTGGTTGCATGGTAACTTTGCGTGGCGTGCAAATGTTCGAGTTTCTCGATCGTTTTGTGACGGTTGCGTTGCCGCGTGTTCGCGACTTCCGTGGTATTTCCGGTCGTGCGTTTGATGGCCGTGGTAACTACAATATCGGCGTCAAAGAGCAGATTATTTTCCCTGAAATTGAATATGACAAGGTGGATGCCTTGCGTGGTCTCAATATCAGTATCACCACAACGGCCAAGACCGATGAAGAGTGCAAGGCACTGCTCGCGGGTTTCCGTTTCCCGTTCAAGAACTGAGGTGACCCGTGGCTAAAATGGCTTTAATTCAGCGCGAACTCAAGCGCGACAATCTGGTTGCCAAGTACGCGAAAAAACACGCGGAGCTCAAAGGCATTGCCAATGACGCAAAGCGTAGCGATGAAGAGCGTGCCGCAGCCCGTTTGGGCTTGCAAAAGCTCCCGCGCAATGCAAATCCGACGCGTCAGCGTAACCGTTGTGCAATCACTGGTCGCCCTCGCGGCACGTTCCAGCACTTTGGTCTGGCGCGCGCAAAAATTCGTGAAATGGCTTTTGCAGGGGAAATCCCCGGCATAGTCAAGGCCAGCTGGTAAGCGGTAGGAGACATATATATGAGCATGAGTGATCCCATCGCCGACCTGTTGACACGCATCCGCAATGCGCAAATGGTGGCAAAAACTACTGTGAGCGTGCCCTCTTCCAAAGTGAAGGTGGCGATTGCGCAAGTGTTGAAAGACGAAGGCTACATTGATGGCTACAAAGTGAAAACCGAAGGCGGAAAGCCTGAGCTTGAAATCGCTTTGAAGTACTACGCTGGTCGCCCTGTTATTGAGCGTATTGAGCGTGTGAGCCGTCCAGGCCTGCGTGTATACCGTGGCAGTGATGCCATTCCCCAAGTTCAAAACGGTCTTGGTGTGGCAATTGTCACAACACCCAAGGGCGTCATGACTGATCGCAAAGCGCGCGCATCCGGTGTCGGTGGCGAAGTGCTCTGCTACGTCGCCTAAAGCGTGACATTGAGGAGAAACTGAAAATGTCACGTATTGGAAAAATGCCCGTTGCCGTCCCCGCAGGTGTGGACGTGTCGATCAAGGATGATCAGATCAGTGTGAAAGGTACCGGCGGTACTTTGCAACTGACCCAGAACTCCTTGGTGAAGGTGAGCAGTGATGCAGGCAAGCTGAGCTTCTTGCCTGCCAATGACTCCCGTGAAGCCAATGCCATGAGCGGCACCATGCGTCAGCTGGTGAATAACATGGTTATCGGTGTCACCAAGGGCTTCGAGAAAAAGTTGAGCCTCATTGGCGTGGGTTACAAGGCCCAGGCGCAAGGTGCAAAGCTGAACCTCACCGTTGGTTACTCCCATCCTGTCAATAAAGACATGCCGGCCGGAATCACTGTCGCAACCCCCACCCCCACGGAAATCGTGATCAAAGGTGCGGATCGTCAGCGTGTGGGTCAGGTGGCTGCCGAGATTCGTGCAATTCGTCCTCCCGAGCCTTACAAGGGCAAGGGTATCCGCTACGCGGACGAAAAAATCACGATCAAAGAAACCAAGAAGAAATAAGGAGCTGCAAAATGTTGACCAAAAAAGAGCAGCGTCTTCGCAGAGCGCGTCAAACCCGAATTCGGATCGCCACTCAAGGCGTTGCCCGCTTGACGGTAAATCGTACCAATTTGCACATTTATGCCAGCGTGATTTCTGGCGATGGTGGCAAGGTCCTCGCAAGTGCATCGACGGCAGAAGTCGAAGTGCGCAAGGCTTTGGGTGGTTCGGGCAAGGGCGGCAACGTCGCTGCAGCCCAGGCCATCGGCAAACGCCTGGCTGAAAAAGCGAAGGCAGTTGGCGTAGAAAAAGTCGCATTTGATCGAGCAGGTTTTGCGTACCATGGCCGCGTTAAAGCGTTGGCTGATGCGGCACGTGAAGCTGGCTTGCAGTTCTAAGCAGATCGGAAATAAAGATGGCTAAAGTACAAGCGAAAATGCAGGGTAAGGCTGAAGGGCCTGAAGACGGTCTGCGTGAGAAAATGATCGCGATCAATCGCGTTACCAAGGTGGTCAAGGGTGGCCGTATTCTTGGTTTCGCCGCATTGACTGTGGTGGGTGATGGCGAAGGCCGCGTTGGCATGGGTAAAGGCAAATCGAAAGAAGTGCCTGCAGCTGTGCAAAAGGCGATGGAAGAAGCCCGCCGCAACATGACCAAGGTGTCGCTCAAAAATGGTTCGATTCACCACAAGGTGATGGGTCAGCATGGTGCTGCTGCTGTCATGATGGCGCCGGCCCCCAAAGGTACGGGCATCATTGCTGGCGGTCCAATGCGCGCAGTCTTTGAAGTCATCGGCATCACAGACATCGTGGCGAAAAGCCATGGTTCAACTAATCCCTACAACATGGTTCGTGCCACTCTGGATGCGCTTTCCCATGCTACGACTCCGTCGCATGTGGCAGCCAAGCGTGGCAAGACGGTTGAAGAGCTCTTCGTTTAAGCGGGAGTTTGAAAATGACGACACAACAAACAGTCAAAGTGCAATTGGTTCGTAGCCCCATCGGCTGCAAGGAATCGCACCGTGCCACAGTTCGTGGCCTTGGTCTTCGCAAGATTCGCAGCACAAGCGAACTCGTGGATACGCCCGAGGTCCGCGGCATGATTAACAAGATCAGTTACCTGGTCAAAGTGCTCTAAGAGGTTGATGATGGAACTCAATGGCATCAAGCCCGCTGATGGTGCAAAGCACTACAAGCGTCGCGTCGGTCGTGGTATCGGCTCTGGCATCGGTAAGACAGCTGGTCGTGGCCACAAAGGTCAAAAGTCCCGCGCCGGTGGTTATCACAAGGTTGGTTTTGAGGGCGGTCAAATGCCCATGCAGCGTCGTCTGCCAAAGCGTGGCTTCAAATCCCATTTGCTGAAGTTCAATGCAGAGGTAACTCTGACGGCATTGGAGAAGCTGGGCGCTGCTGAGGTGAATCTGGTGAGCCTTAAACAAGCTGGCTTGGTTGGTGAAATCGCGAAAGTCGTGAAGATCATCAATACAGGGGCTATCACCAAAGCGGTGAAACTTACGGGTATTGGTGCAACGGCTGGTGCTAAAGCTGCTGTTGAAGCGGCTGGCGGAAGCTTCGCCTGAACTGCGAACTGAAAGACTTTAAAAGTGGCAACTAACACGGCACAACTGGCAAAAACTGGAAAATTCGGTGATCTTCGTCGCCGTCTTGTCTTTTTGTTGCTCGCGCTGGTCGTGTACCGTGTGGGTGCGCATATTCCGGTTCCTGGAATTGACCCTGCACAGTTGCAGCAGTTTTTCAAAGGTCAGCAAGGCGGTATCTTGGGCATGTTCAACATGTTCTCCGGTGGTGCCTTGTCCCGTTTCACAATTTTTGCATTGGGAATCATGCCGTACATATCGGCGTCGATCATCATGCAGTTATTGACCTATGTCCTCCCTGCTTTTGAGCAGTTGAAGAAGGAGGGCGAGGGTGGTCGTCGCAAGATTACGCAATACACGCGTTACGGAACTTTGGGTTTGGCTTTGTTTCAGTCCATGGGTATCGCTCTTGCGTTGGAAAGCTCGGCTGGACTGGTGATTGCTCCGGGATTTGGATTTCGCATGACTGCGGTCGTGACCTTGACGGCAGGCACACTGTTTTTGATGTGGTTGGGCGAGCAGATTACCGAACGTGGTTTGGGTAATGGAATCTCGATCCTGATTTTTGGTGGTATCGCTGCTGGCTTGCCGAATGCGATTGGTGGTTTGCTGGAGTTGGTGCGCACCGGTGCAATGAGCATCATTGTTGCGCTGTTCATTGTGATCGTTGTGGCGTTGGTTACCTACATAGTTGTTTTTGTAGAGCGCGGGCAGCGAAAGATTTTGGTGAATTACGCCAGGCGTCAGGTTGGGAACAAGGTTTATGGTGGGCAGTCTTCCCATCTGCCTTTGAAGCTGAATATGGCAGGCGTCATTCCTCCCATCTTTGCATCTTCCATCATCCTTTTGCCGGCGACCGTTGTAGGTTGGTTCAGTACAGGTGAGTCAATGCGTTGGTTGAACGACATTGCCAGCTCCTTGTCGCCAGGACAGCCGATTTACGTGATGTTTTATGCGGCCGCGATCATATTTTTCTGCTTTTTTTATACCGCCCTGGTGTTCAATAGCCGCGAAACGGCAGACAACTTGAAGAAAAGCGGTGCTTTTATTCCAGGCATTCGTCCGGGTGATCAGACGGCCAAATACATTGACAAAATTTTGCTTCGCCTCACATTTGCTGGTGCGATTTATATAACGCTGGTTTGCTTGCTGCCCGAGTTTTTGATTCTGAAATACAACGTTCCGTTTTACTTCGGTGGTACCTCTCTTTTGATCATTGTGGTCGTGACCATGGATTTCATGGCGCAAGTGCAGAACTACATGATGTCGCAGCAGTATGAATCGCTGTTGAAGAAGGCAAATTTCAAGTCTTCATAAGGCGGTTTATTAAAAGTATGTCAAAAGACGATGTTATTCAGATGCAGGGAGAGGTGGTCGAAAACCTGCCAAACGCGACATTTCGCGTGAAGCTTGAAAACGGCCATGTTGTGTTGGGTCATATTTCCGGAAAGATGCGCATGCATTACATCCGTATTCTTCCTGGTGACAAGGTCACCGTAGAATTGACCCCCTACGATTTGACCCGGGCACGGATTGTATTCAGGGCTAAGTAACAGTAATGGCTTGTGTTCCTCGCGATGTAATGCAGAGGACGCAGCGAACAGTTTTAGGAGAATGAAATGAAGGTTTCGGCTTCGGTCAAGAAAATTTGCCGTAACTGCAAGGTAATTCGGCGCAAGGGCGTTGTGCGCGTGATCTGTACAGATCCGCGTCACAAACAGCGCCAGGGTTAATTGCAAGAGTTTTAGAGGACGAAAATGGCACGTATCGCTGGCATCAATATTCCGCCGCAACAGCATTCCGAAATTGGCCTGACAGCCATCTTTGGAATCGGTCGCACCCGCGCACGCAAAATTTGCGAAGCTTGTGGCATCGCTTATTCCAAGAAGGTCAAAGATTTGACTGACGGGGATCTGGAAAAAATTCGCGACCAAATCGCGCAGTTCACTATCGAAGGTGACTTGCGTCGTGAAACAACAATGAACATCAAGCGTTTGATGGACATTGGTTGTTATCGCGGGTTCCGTCACCGTCGTGGGCTGCCCATGCGTGGTCAACGCACGCGTACGAATGCCCGCACCCGCAAAGGCCCCCGTAAGGCTGCTGCTTCACTGAAGAAATAACAGGCATTGAAAGACGACTATGGCAAAAGCTCCCGCCAATAACGCGGCCCAACGTGTCCGTAAGAAAGTTCGCAAGAATGTTGCAGATGGCGTAGCGCACGTCCACGCATCATTCAACAACACCATCATCACGATTACGGACCGTCAGGGCAACGCTTTGTCGTGGGCCTCATCGGGTGGTCAAGGTTTCAAGGGTTCACGCAAATCCACACCATTCGCAGCCCAAGTGGCTTCGGAAGTTGCTGGTCGCGCCGCCATTGAACAGGGTATCAAAAACCTTGATGTTGAAATCAAAGGTCCTGGCCCCGGTCGTGAATCTTCGGTTCGCGCCTTGGCAGCCTTGGGTATCCGTATCAACATGATTGCAGATGTGACGCCGGTGCCGCACAACGGTTGCCGTCCACAGAAGCGTCGTCGCATCTAATTTTTAACAAGCCCACCGCCACTGGTTCTGCGCCGGTGGCTCCCGCATTAATGTGCGGCAGATGACATAAAGGAAGTTCAAGTGGCACGCTATCTAGGCCCCAAAGCCAAATTATCCCGCCGTGAAGGCACTGACCTGTTTCTGAAGAGCGCCCGTCGCGCCATCGGAGACAAGGCCAAGTTCGATTCGAAGCCAGGCCAACACGGCCGGACTTCTGGTGCTCGTACATCTGACTACGGTCTGCAGCTTCGCGAGAAGCAAAAGGTCAAGCGCATGTATGGCGTTTTGGAGAAACAGTTCCGACGTTACTTTGAAGAGGCTGATCGCCGCAAAGGAAACACTGGTGCGAACTTGTTGTCTTTGCTGGAATCCCGTTTTGACAACGTTGTCTATCGTATGGGTTTCGGTTCTACCCGTGCTGAAGCGCGTCAGCTGGTTTCCCACAAGGCCATGACGGTGAATGGAAAGAGCGTGAATATTCCGTCCTACATGGTTAAAGCCGGTGATGTCATTGCTGTTCGTGATAAGTCGAAGAAGCAAAATCGTATTGCCGAGGCGCTTCAATTGGCTCAACAAGTCGGTATGCCGGCATGGGTTGAGGTAAGCATCGACAAGGCCGAAGGTACATTCAAGTCCGTTCCGGATCGTGACCAGTTCGCAGCTGACGTCAACGAGTCCCTGATCGTTGAGTTGTACTCGCGTTAATCGCTGGTCGCACGTTTTTTCAATCGAAATCGTTCCTGAGGCGTGGGGCACTGCGACTCAGGTGCTTCACCAGCCTTACCGGTGTAACGAGCCGGGGGTATTGAGAGGAAGTCTGCATGCAAAATAGTCTACTGAAACCTAAAGCAATCAATGTAGAGCAGTTGGCACCTAATCGCGCCAAAGTTGCTCTGGAGCCGTTCGAGCGCGGCTACGGCCATACGTTGGGTAATGCATTGCGTCGGGTTTTGCTGTCGTCAATGTCGGGTTACGCCGCTACTGAGGTCACGATTGCGGGTGTGCTTCACGAATACTCTTCGATCGACGGCGTGCAGGAAGATGTCGTCAACATCTTGCTGAATCTCAAGGGTGTGGTGTTCAAGCTCCACAACCGTGATGAAGTCACGCTGAGCCTGCGCAAGGATGGCGATGGTATCGTCACCGCCAGTGACATCCAGACCCCCCATGATGTCGAGATCATCAACCCTGATCATGTTATTGCTCATTTGTCGCAAGGCGGCAAGCTTGACATGCAAATCAAGGTTGAAAAAGGCCGTGGCTATGTTCCTGGCACCATGCGCCGTCACGCCGATGAGCCAACCAAGTCAATTGGTCGTATCGTATTGGACGCCTCGTTTTCTCCCGTGAAGCGTGTTAGCTACACCGTCGAGAGTGCACGCGTCGAGCAGCGTACCGATCTGGACAAGCTGGTGGTTGAAATTGAAACCAACGGCGCAATTTCGGCTGAAGATGCAGTTCGTGCATCTGCGCGAATTTTGGTGGAGCAACTGGCTGTGTTCGCGCAGTTGGAAGGCAGCGAGCTTGCCGCATTTGATGCGCCAGCACCTCGCGGCAATACGCAGTTTGATCCAATCCTGCTGCGTCCTGTTGACGAACTCGAATTGACAGTTCGTTCTGCGAACTGTTTAAAAGCCGAAAACATCTATTACATTGGTGACCTCATCCAGCGTACAGAGAACGAGTTGTTGAAGACTCCAAATCTGGGGCGCAAGTCACTCAATGAAATCAAGGAAGTTCTTGCTTCCCGCGGTCTGACTTTGGGCATGAAGCTCGAAAGCTGGCCTCCAGCAGCGCTCGAAAAGCGTTGATTTTTCAGAGTCTCCCAAAGAGGGACTCAGTGCCACGGGCAGTACCTGATACGGCTGCCTGTTAAATATCTAAAGGAAAGCACCATGCGTCACGGACACGGACTACGTAAACTCAATCGCACAAGCTCGCATCGCTTGGCGATGCTTCGCAACATGATGAACTCGCTCATCGAGCATGAAGTCATCAAGACTACAGTTCCAAAAGCCAAGGAACTACGTCGTGTCATCGAGCCGATGATCACTTTGGCTAAAGAGGCTACTGTAGCTAATCGTCGCCTGGCTTTTGATCGTCTGCGTGACCGCGATAGCGTGGTCAAGTTGTTCGACAATCTGGGCCCACGTTTTAAAACTCGCCCAGGTGGCTACACCCGCATTTTGAAAATGGGTTTCCGCGTTGGTGACAATGCGCCGATGGCTTTGGTGGAATTGGTTGATCGTCCTGTTGCAAATGAAATTGCAGCGGATTCTGCACCAGCAGCATAAGTAGGTTATAATTCAAAGCTTGACGCGGAGTGGAGCAGCCTGGTAGCTCGTTGGGCTCATAACCCAAAGGTCGTTAGTTCAAATCTAGCCTCCGCAACCAACAAGTAAGCGGTTTCCGCTGACAGCAAACGCCCACTTAATGTGGGCGTTTCGCTTTCTGGCCCAGACTTGGCCCAAAACTGGCCCATATTTGGCCCATACATTTCAGACCCTTTGAATTTTGACCATTGGGTAATGGCCCACGATGTCGAACGCAAGAATGATCCATAAAAGATGGGTTTACTCCATCTGACGCAAAAAGCGTAACCTTGCTCGGCAGCCAGCGCTCCAAGCCATCGGACCGAGCAGTGCCCTGGGATCAATTTAAGCTCTAGCCACCGGAATATCCTCCCACTTGGTCGTGTACCCCGGCGTTCTGCGCTCTTGCTTCACCGACCAAACCCGTCGATCACCCTCCAATCCAGCACTGCCCATCAGCACGGTGCCCTTGCCGTACGTTGGTTCAGTCCATCCAGCGCCGTCATCAGCTGGGGGCGGTCCTCGCCATGGTCATCCTCCAAGTCGAGTTCACCCTGTTGTTGATGATCCGCTTGCAGGTCCAGCAATATGACACCCGCCTTGGCGTACTTGAACCCATCCCGGTAGATGCTCTTCAAGGCGTTCAGGGCCGCATGGACGATGGCTGCGGTATCTGCACTGGGGCGTCGCAGCGGTAGCACCGCCGAGCGGCTGTATTGAGGTTCCGACCTGAATGGGCTGGTGCGGATAAATACCAATACCTGGCCGGTCTGGCTGTGCTGCTTGCGAACCTTCTCTGCCGCTCGGGACGCAAACTCGGTGACCGCCTCGCAAAAACGATTTGTAGGACCTAAAACCAAACGTGTAAAACGTCTGGTTTGTAGTCTCATAACCCAGCATCATAGAAATTCAAGACAAGGGAAGTGGGAAAAAATACTTGAGACAATAGCGCACTGGTGAAATTTTGAAACCAGTGACATAAAAAGGAAATTTGAAAATGGCAATTGCGAAAAAAACGGCCGCCCCCAAGGCTGCAACAGCGTCCAAAAAAATAACGACTCCTGCGAAAGCAATGAAGCCAGTTGCCAAAGCGTTGGTGAAGAAGGCTCCTGTCTCCAAGTCGGCCAAGGCGATTGCAAAACTCAGTGCAAGCATCGCCAAGCTGACTGAGCGCAAAGACAAAATCAATGCAGAAATCCAGGCTTTGCGTGATCAGCGTGCTGCCTTGAAAGCTGTGCCAGTGACCACCGCACCAGTGGCCCCAAAGGCCAAAGCTGCTGCGCCCAAGAAAGCGGCCAAGGTTGCCAAGAAGAAATAACTTTCTTTGGCGTCGCTGCTTCGCTACAGAAAAGACCCTTCGGGGTCTTTTTCAATTGAGGGATCCATGGTGAGTTGTTGAGCTGCGCAAACACCTCCAGAATGAAGCGGCATGAGCCGTACGGCGCATATTTTTGGGATCAGGCTGCAATAGCTATGAAACACTGACTTGATATCGTTGTCCACGTTAGCTGCTTGAATTCGGTACAGGCGCAACTTATTCACGTTAAAGGATCTTGTTCATGAAGTTAAAGAAATTGTCGCTCGTCATGGCTATGGCGCTAATCGGTTCGGCCGCCTTCGCGGACGGCACCGCATTTGGTAATTTCAAACCGATGACTGGCGATGTTGGAGCCGGCACTCTGCCTGAAGCCGCGCCTTACAAATTGTCATCCCCTCACTTCAGTCAAATGACCATCGTGGCCCGCGATGTGAACCAGACGGATCGGTTCGACAGCGGCAACTACGACATGCACACCGCGAACGAGAACGGCCCCGATGCCGGCCGCTACCTGTTCACCGTGTACGAGACCGGCCAAGCTGGCATTCAGCGCACCGATTTGCGCACCATGCTCACTACCACCATCTGGTCAGCACCCGCACCGGGCAGCCACGTGGCCTTCGATGCCTCCCGTTGGACTCCATGGGGCAGCTTCCTCACGGCGGAGGAGTCCTGGAGCGATGCGGGTGGCCCCGTGAGCAAGTACGGCCGCTTGTTTGAAGTGACCAATCCGCTTGCCAATCCGGCGGATATCAACATGGTGCATCGGGACATCTTGCCGCGTGTATCGCACGAAGGCTTGGCATTCGACAAAAAGAACAATCTGTACTTCATCGACGAGCGCAACAACAGCCACATTTTCAAGTTCACATCTGCCAACCCCCATGCATCCAACGGGGACGACTTCTTCGCGGCTGGCCAGACCTTCGTGCTGCGCGTTGGTGACGGATCGGTTAAGGAGGCCACCGGCGCTGCCACCTGGATTGCGCTGACCAATGCCAACGGTGTCGCTCTGCCCGGTGCGGTGATCGTGACCGATCCAAACGGACTGACTGCCATCGACGGCCGTGCCACTCCGAAACTGCCAGCCTTTCTGGGTACCAAGTTTGATCGTCCTGAAGACATTGAAATCAAGACCTTGAAAAACGGCAAGCAGATGCTGTTCGTGGCGACGACCACCAACAACAAGGTATTTTCCATTGATCTGGGCAATGACATGGTCAAGCTGTTCGTCAGCCGTGACACGAAGGACATGGCCACCGGCCAGCCGGTTGGCAGCGCCTTCAGTAGCCCCGACAACCTGGCAATCGATGCCGATGGCAATATGTACATCGTCGAAGACCAACCCGGTGGCGTAGAAGACATCTGGTTTGTGAAAGATGACGACAATGACGGTGTGGCCGAAGCCGTTGGCAAGTGGGCCAGTCTATCGACCGTCGGGGCGGAAAGCACCGGTTTGTACTTCGACAAATTCAAGCCGAATGTCGCTTACATCAACGTGCAGCATCCTGACAGCGGGGTTGATCGAACTATCATGATCACTGCGCCGTGCCCGGATAAAAAAGGCAATAACGGCCACCATTCTGGCCATGACAAGGGTCACGACAAGGACTGAATGAGCCCCTCAGTTCAGAGTATTCCCTTCGTCGTCGCCAGGACTGATGGCGCATGAAACCAAGCCCTGCAGGCGCAAACTTGCAGGGCTTCTTTTTTGACTACACCCAGCTCAGGCGCCAGCCGCGCCTGCCTGTTGATGTCGGGCGGCCATCAGTCGGGAGGATTGTCACACTGTTGACACAAATAAGGCGAATAATCGACTGTATTTTTCGACGATTGAAACTAGTTTTGTTGATTCCCGCGTCACCCTCCTCGTCGTCTGCCGCTCCTCCGATAGTCAAACTTCTTGACCGCGACCATAGCATCCTTGCGTTCAATGAGCGGGTGCTGGATTGGGGCTATCGCAAGGAAGTTCCTCTTCTGGAGAGACTGCGCTTCCTGTCGATTGTGTCTTCCAATCTGGATGAGTTTTTCGAAGTTCGAGCCGAGCCGCACCTGGTGGCTAACCAGCGCAGAGATGACAAAGGGCTTTTCACTGCCGAATCGTTTGACCGGCTTGCACGCGCTGCGCACAATTTGGTTGCACGCCAGTATGCGCTGTACAACGATGATCTGCTGCCCGCCCTTGAAAAACAGGGCATCAGGATCATTTCTCACGGTGAGCGCAATTCGTCACAGCGGCGTTGGGTCAAACAGTATTTCGAACGTGAAGTGCGTCCCTTGTTAATTCCTGTTGGACTGGATCCCTCCCATCCGTTCCCGCAGGTGGCCAACAAGTCGCTCAACTTCATTGTGCGCCTGGGTGGCAGGGATGCGTTTGGGCGCGAAAACGACATTGCCATTGTCAAAGTCCCGCGTGTACTGCCGCGAATGATTGGCATGCCGGCCCATGTTGTTGGGAGTGGCAATGCGTTCGTTTCATTGTCCAGTGTGATTCGCGCCCATCTGTCTGAACTATTTCCCGGTCGCGAAGTGGGGCAGTTCTCGCAGTTTCGGGTTACCCGCCATTCTGACTTGGCTGTGGACGAGGACGATGTGAAGAATTTGCGCACGGCATTGCGACAAGGTCTGGAGCACCGCCATTTTGGTCAGGCGGTGCGGCTTGAGGTGTCTGCCGGGTGTTCTGAGCACCTGTCGGCTTTTCTTCGCAAGCAATTTGATTTGCCAGAGCAGGCCCTGTTTCGTGTTCCCGGACCGGTGAATCTGGTCCGCTTGGCGCAATTGCTGGACCTGGTGCATGCTCCGCACCTTTGTTTTCCTTCCTATCGTTCATGCTACCCGACGCAACTCACGCCGGGGCTATCGGTCTTTGATCAACTGAAACGTGGCGATGTATTGATTCATCAGCCTTTTGAGAGTTTCGGTGGGGTATTGGCGTTTTTGCGTGAAGCGGTGAACGACCCCCAGGTGCTGGCGATCAAGCAGACCATTTACCGCACAGGTCGTGACTCCGAGCTCATGGACCTTCTCCGGGAGGCTGTGCGTCGCGGGAAAGAAGTGACCGTGGTTGTGGAGTTGAAGGCCCGGTTTGATGAGGAGGCCAACATTAACTGGGCTGAGATGCTGGAGTCGATTGGGGCGCAGGTCCTCTACGGCGTGGTGGGACTAAAAACCCACGCCAAGATGATGGTGATTACCCGCCGCGAGGGGCATCAGCTTAAGCGCTACGCTCACCTTTCCACCGGCAATTACAACCCCAGCACCGCGCGCCTATACACGGACTGGAGTCACCTGACGGCTGATGCAGCACTCACTGCTGATCTGGAGAATGTATTCGTTCATTTGGCCAGTCACAGCCGCTTGCCCAGACTGAACCGGGTGCTTCTGGCGCCGTTTTACCTGCATCGCAAGTTGGTCGAAAAGATCGGAAGTCTGGCCGCTGCAGCAGCTTCTGGCGGGGTGGGACGCATTGTTGCAAAGATGAATGCGTTAACGGATGAGGCACTCATTCATGCACTGATTCGTGCCGGCCAGAGCGGCGTCAAAATTGACCTCATCGTGCGGGGTGCCTGTATGTTGCCGGCGCAAGTGCCGGGGGTCACAGACAACATCCGTGTGCGATCGGTGATTGGCCGTTTCCTGGAACACTCGCGCGTTTTTTACTTCCGGCGTGATGATGTGGAAGAGCTCTATCTCTCCAGTGCAGACTGGATGAATCGCAACATGATGCGTCGGGTCGAACTCGCCTGGCCGGTGACGGACCCGATGCAGCGCCAGCGCATCGTGGATGAGGAGCTGGTTGCGTATCTGCATGATGGCGTGGACGCCTGGGATTTATTGCCCGATGGAACCTATGCACGTGTCAAGCCCGATGGCGGTCGACCGTCGCATGGTGCGCAAGCGGCTTTGATGGCGCGTTACACCGCGCAAGATGATGATGGGCAATTCGGTGGGCGAGGGAGTTGATATGGACCTCATCTTGTGGCGACACGCCGAGGCGCACACATTGCTTGAGGGTGGCAATGAAATGGCGCGCTCGCTTACCTCACGCGGAGAAAAGCAGGCCGCACGCATGGCGAGTTGGCTTGATCGCCAGTTGCCTGAATCGACGCGTATTTTGGTTAGTCCGGCTCGTCGTACCGAGCTGACTGCTATGGCGCTGAGCCGAAAATACAAAATATGCCCCGAACTGGCGCCTGATGGCAGTGTTGCCCAATTGCTTGAGTTGGTGCAATGGCCTGAGGCGAAAGGGTGTGTACTGGTTGTGGGCCATCAGCCCACGACAGGCCAGACCATTGCCCAGTTGCTGGGCTTGAACAGCTCCGAATGCACGGTGAAAAAAGGAGCTGTCTGGTGGCTGCGCCATCGGGAGCGAGAGGCGCACTCACAAACAGTGGTAGTCACCGTGCAGACGCCGGAAATGCTTTAACCCCGATGTGTTTGATCAGTTCGCTTTGGTTTTTGTAGGGCGACCGGTCTTGATCACTGGCACGGCCTTTAACGCGGCTTCAAACGCCGAGTCCGACATCGCAGCCAATGCCTTGATTCCTGCCCGGATCAACTCACTTTTTTTCGCGGAACTGGCCAGCTTGCCTGCGCGTTGTTTGAGCTCATCCAGCACCGCGTATTCAGCCTTTGGGATGGTGAAGCTGTCGCGGACCAGCTTCGGCTTTTTCACCTTGATTGGTTTTTCGGTTTTGGGCTGTACGGCAACCGCGATTGCCCGTTTGGCGGGCACTTTAACGACCACAGGTCCCGCAGGCGCAGTCCCGCTTCGGGATGAAGCGGGGGTGGGTGCAACTGCCTTTTTTGCCTTGGCAACGGCGACTGATTTTGCTGTTGTAACCATAAGAGATACCTTTCAAAATAAACTGTATATACAGTTTATATCGTTTATCCGAGTGTCGTCAAGGCGTGCTGTCGACGCGCATCTCAGACAACCCCAATCGCGCGCCATCCAATCCGTTACTTTGCCGCCGCGATGGGCTTGAAAGGTGTGTCAAATCGCTCGCGCAGCGGCTCATGGCCAAGCGGCGGGAAATCAATGCGAATCTCTGGAACCTGCCGCTCCGGGATCTGATCGAGCAGGTGGCGGATCAGCGTGAGTCGACCACGCCGCTGATCGTTAAAGTCAACCAGCGCCCAGGGCGCGCCCTCTTTATGTGTGGCTTCCAGCATGGTGTCTCGGGCAAGGCCGTATTCCGCGTATTTCTCACGCGCCTGCACGTCAATGGGACTGAGTTTCCAGCGCTTGAGCGGGTCGGCCAATCGTTCAGCGAAACGTTCTTCCTGATGCACTTGGTCGACGGTCAACCAATACTTGAAGAGAAGAATACCGTCGTCGAGCAGCATCTTTTCAAATACCGGGGCTTGCGCCAGGAAGACCTTGGCTTCGTCTTCCGAGCAGAAGCCCATGACCCGTTCGACACCGGCGCGGTTGTACCAGCTCCGGTCGAAAAGTACGATCTCACCGGCCGACGGCAAGTGTGGCACGTAGCGCTGGAAATACCATTGTTTTTCCTCTCGGTCGCTTGGTTTTGCGAGCGCCACGATACGGCACTGGCGTGGGTTCAGCGTCTCAGCCATTGCCGTGATGACACCACCTTTGCCGGCGGTATCACGCCCCTCAAACACCACTACAAGGCGCTTGCCTGTGTGCTGCAGCCAGCGTGCCAAGTCATTGAGCTCAAGCTGCAACGCGGCGAGCTTCTCGTAGTATTCATTCTTGCCGAGCTTGTCGGACTTGTCATTTTTCGACTTTGTCATCGACCAATCGTACCGGAGTCGGATAGTTTCAACAATCTCTGACGTGTCCAGCATGCGCCACACTCGGCATGCGTTGGCGATGAGATGAGCACCAATCGAATAGATCCGCAGCTGGCATGGGGCGAGCGTGAAAGTATCCCTGTATTTCATCGCATTCACATGCACTTGTCTGCGCATGCTCGGCTGCAGTCTCAACGCCCTCGGCAGTGACTTCCAGCGAGAGACTTCTTGCAAGCGATACGATAGCTTGCACGATGGATTTATTCGCGGGCATATTTTCGATTTCGCGAACAAAGGACTGATCAATTTTCAGGCGATCAAAAGGAAAGCGTTGCAGGTAGCTGAGGTTTGAAAAACCTGTCCCGAAATCGTCGATGGACAGTTTGACCCCGATTCGCTTGAGTTCGCGCAGCGTGTTCAAAACACCGTCTGCATGATGCATGGCTATGTTCTCTGTCAACTCAAGCTCGATGCAGCTCGGATCAACTTCTGTTTGTTGAATCGTCGTGCGGACTATGTCGATGAAATCATCGCGTCTAAACTGCATGGCAGAAATATTGATTGCCATGCGTAGCGGCGGCTCCCGGCGCAAAGACCAGGCGCGTTGCTGGCGGCAAGCCTCATGCATGACCCAGTTGCCAATGTCCACAATCATCCCGGTATCTTCAGCTATGCCAATAAAGGCCGAAGGTAGCAGCAGGCCGCGTGTTGGATGTTGCCAGCGTACCAGTGCTTCAACGCCGACAATATTCCCGTTTGCCACGCTGATTTGCGGTTGGTAGTGCAAGACCAGTTCCTGGCGTTGAACGGCTTGTCGCAGGTCTGCCTCAAGCGACAAGTGGTCCATGGAATGCATGGAAAGTCCTGGTCTATAGGCTTTGTATGAATTCCGACCAGTTGTTTTCGCTTCATACATCGCAGCATCAGCTTTTGCCAGTAGATTGCCACTTTCCTGCTCATCGCGGGGATATATAACAATGCCAATGCTGGCCGTGATGAACAGCTCCCGATCAAGAATTCTGAAGGGGATTGCAAAGGATTCAACGACTCTTTGTGCGGTAATGTCAGCGTCGCCGGGATGATCCAGCTTCTGCAAAAGAACCGCGAACTCATCGCCGCCCAGTCTCGCCACGGTGTCATTGCCACGAATACAGGATTCCAGGCGCTCCGCTACTGCTTGGAGGAGGATGTCGCCAAAGCTGTGCCCCATGGTGTCGTTGATTTGCTTGAAGCGATCCAGATCGATAAACATCACTCCGACCAGGTGTTCGCCGCGATCGGAATGGCGGCAAGCCATTTGCAAGCGATCGTTCAGCAGCATGCGATTCGGAAGGCGCGTGAGCTGATCGTAGTGCGCCAAGTAATAAAGTTCTGCCTGTTTGCGTTGCGTAATTAGATTGAGCAAGCCATGTCCATTACCAACACCCAGGTACTTTCCATCCTCGGTAACAATAAATCCGCTGACCATGTGCTGCATACCCGCATCAATGATGATCGCCGCCACGTCATCTATGCTGGTAGCGGAGTCAACCACGATGGGTTGCTTGTTGATTCCCGCTGTCGACTCGCCCAATTGATCGAGCCGCTTTCTTCCAAATAGCTCATTGGAATACAGGCGACTGAAGTATTCCGTATACGCATGCCGTTCGATCAGTGCGCATGGCGAACCAGCCGAATCGATTACCGGGAGGGCGCGAAGATTCGCGTCCTCCAGAAACAAAGTCAAAACGTCGCCGCACAGCATGCTGCCAAGCACCGGTATCAGAACCTGATGCAACTGCCTCACAGAGGTTGCGGTGTGCATATCTCTGGACTCTAAAAAGGCGGATTTCGAAAAGACGGGTCTTTTGGGGTGAACCCCAGATGGCGACGTCGCCGGCTCATTGAGCAATTGCACGAGATCGGATTCTTTTATAGACATGGGTGAATGGAGCATGAGGGGAAAGTATTGCAGGCCAATCATGAGGACGACCCGATGCTCTGTGCTGCTGTCCAGCACTTTAGTTCTTTCAAGTGACATGAAGATGAACCACCACATTAATTTTCGTAGGCCGTTTGGATGTTGATGAGTGCAGATCGCTTTGGGGTGACTTCGGGAATAGGCGTCTGCGTGTGCGCAGCAAGTGCAATGTGACAGTTGATGCCCTGCGCGATACGCGTCCATTCGGACTACCAGATTTTCATTTTTAGATGAATTGATTTAACTTTCCCGGGTTAACTTCAGTCGACAGGCAAGCGCATTGAAAAGCGGCGTTCTTCTCAATCACCAATTTTTCGGCTCAACTTCAAGGATCGATCATGGGTAAAGAAACTATGAGTGTTGCAGCCTCTGTCGCTGCTGCTGTATTGGCCCTTTTCAGCGGCGACTCCTTTGCGGCCAATCCTGTGGCAACGCTGCACATTCAGCAGTCGGATGGACGGAGTTGGACGGAGAACGTCACGGGTCTGCTGGTGGTGGATGCGCAGAATAATTTTTCCTTGAAACAAGGGGGCGGTACAACAGATTTTTTCCAGAATGGGCAGTTTGTGAATGCCGTCGACACGGCGAGTCATCCCGACTACTGGCAATGGAAATCCGATGCCGCAACGGGTGTCAATTACTGGGGGTGGCACAGTGCTGAAACGCTCAACGGCAGCACGCCTGTCAGCACCGACGCAAGCAACCCATGGATGTCGGTTTTGCGCCTGAACAACGTCAGTGGCCATGGGGACCCGGATCTGTCTTATGCAGTTTCGGCGGTAAACAACAACACATACACCCAGACATACACATTCGCCGTGGGGGAGGAAATTTTCCCAACCGTCAATTCGGCAAACATTGTGCATGCGGACATTGCGGGGGGGCTGACGACCAAAGACGGCAACGTTACGATTTCTCCGTTTGGCAGCAGCACGGCCATTCAACAGTTTCAACTCTCAGCTGACAACGGTGCCACATTTTTCACTGCAGGTGTGGATGTAGGGCCTCAGGCTTCTGCGGCCGGTACAGCGACTTACGGAACCTATGCCGCTGATGCGTCTGGCCCCACGGGGCAAACATGGAATTACATGCAGATCGTCAGCAAATTTACTTTGACGGGAAAGGATAGTGCCAGCCTGGTTGGGTTTGCCTCAATCACCCCCGTGCCGGAACCAGAATCCTACTCCATGCTACTGGTTGGCCTGGGACTGATGGGCTTTATGGCGCGCCGCTGCAAGAGAGCGTGAATTTGACGTTGGCTTGTAAAGGGGCATATGCGATTTTCAATGGAAAAATATCCACATTCGATCTGGCGATGCATTTTGCTTGCCACCCTCGCGGCGCCGTTGAGCGCATTCGCTCTTGTGGGAGGGGCTGGCGTGGCGCCCAATACGACGGGTTCGCCGTGGTCCGGTGTAGGCAGCTTGAGTGTTGGTGGCAGCACGTTCACGGGTACGCTCATTGCGCCTGGTTACGTACTGACCGCAGCACACGTGACTGCAGGTGCCGATATTTCAAGCATCAGCTTTCAGGTCAATGCGGGCACCAGTTATGCCATTGCCGCGAGTCAGGTTTTCGTCAATCCCGGCTACACCGGCAATGCATCGGGAAATGTTGCGGGTGACCCCAGCGTTCACGCCGATTTGGCCATCATCAAATTGGCCTCAGTGGTGTCTGCCGATGTGCCCGTCTACAGCCTCTACACAGGCAATCTTCAAAGCAAAGACCTGACGTTTGTCAGTTTTGCGGGCAGCGTCGCTACCAAAAAAACAGGAGAGAATCGCGCCGACGTTCTGTTCTCTGACGCAGCGGGCATCAAGCAAACCTATCTTTTCGACTACGACGGACCGGACCTTGCGACCAACCGTATCGGTGCCAATATTGCCGTCAACGGCACGCTCGGTGCAAACCGGGAAGCCTCTCTTGTCAGTGGAGACTCAGGCAGTTCCGCATTCATCAAAGTCGGTGGGCAATGGCAACTGGCGGGGATCAATACTTTTGAGGCTATGTTCTCAGCAGGACCGACCATCAGTGGTCAATACGGAACGGGCGGGGGCGGGATTGTTCTGTCTTCGTATTCATCGTGGATCAACAGCGTTGTCGCCACGCCAGTTCCTGAGCCGGAAACCTGGCTTATGTTTCTTGTCGGGCTAGGTTTACTGGGCGGTCTTCGTGGTCGTAAAGAGCTTGCCCCGACGACGCCCCAGGGCGCAAACGACGCCTAAACCAGCAAGCAGCATTGCAAAGGTCTCAGGCTCTGGGACGGGGGTGACTGTGTACTGGGCGCCAATGAAGTTGCTTCCCATCAGGGATCCGCTTGCCATGAACTTGTAAAGGCCTGAAGATAGACCAGAAAACACAAACGCGTCTCCAGCCAGCAATCCAACTGTTGTGACTGCCTGCGCCGAGTTGTACGCTGAGATGGCACTAAAACTCACCGACGGCAAGGCAATTTGAAAGCCGGGTGCGATTAAAACGTAAGGTGCAAAACCCAGGGTGCCCACCACGTCAGACGTCCCAGTCAGGTTGAACGAGCCCAGCTCGATATCGGCGAATGCAGGCCCCGCCACCTGGACGGGGCTGGTGCTCGCTGCGTTGGCTGTAAATGAACTCAGCGCAATCAGTACCGCGCCCGTGATTTTTTTGATACCCATGGTTTACCCTGATGAATTTAACGTGTGACGTATGGATGCTGATGGTATTCATGGACTCAGCGCACGTCCATAGTCCGTTCGGCCCAGTGGGATGTCATGTTTTTGAAACAAGGCAACTCATGCCCTGGCATCACCCCAGCGCAACTGGGCGGTGTCGTCGCCGCGGTAAAGGGTGTCGCCGTGGCGGTCAACACAGTACTCGGGGGAAACAATCATCTCGCTGAAACGCATATCGGCGGCGATGCGGGTGTACTCAAACAGAATGCTGCGTACCACTTTGGCGCCGGTGCGGATATGGCTGCCATGCCCGATCCAGGCCGGCCCTGTGATGGTGGCTCCGGGTTCAATGCGTACGCTCGAACCAATGTAAACCGGTCCTTCAATCTTGACCTTGTCCCAGGGGATGGCGGTGTTGAGTCCCACCCAAATGCCAGGTTTGACCTGGTTCCCCGGCATTTTGATCTCTGCAACTTCGCCCCGCAACACACGCTGCAAGACCGACCAGTAGTCGCTGACCCGACCGATGTCGATCCAGTTGAAGGGGCGGCTCTGGGCGTAGAAAGGCAGATTCTTTTCCACCAACTGGGGAAACAACTGCGAGCCAATGTCATAGATGGTGGCGGGCGGTATCAGGTCCAGCACCGCAGGCTCAAAAATGTAAATGCCGGTACTGGCCAGAGTGGACTTGGCCGCTGCCGGTTCAGGTTTTTCCTGAAACGATTGAATCCGCCCATCCGGTGCAGCGACAACGATGCCGTAGTTCGGCACATCGGCCAGCGGTACATCCAGTGCCACGACACTGGCAATCGCGCCTTTTGCGTGATGTTCGGCCAGTGCCGCCGTGATGTCCAGGTCAATCAAGGCATCGCCGCACAGCACCAGGGTCGTTTCATCAAAGAAACCGCTGAAGTCCTGAATGCGGCGCATACCGCCAGCCGAGCCTTTGGGGCGGGGCAGGATGTCGCCATGGTCACGAATGCCTTCGTAGGAGTAACCAATCTGCACGCCCCAGCGCCGACCATCGCCAAAATACTTTTCAATCTTTTGGTGGTAATAAGCCACGTTAACCATGATCTCCGTGACACCGTGGCGCGCAAGATGTTCAATCAGGTACTCCATCACCGGTTTGCCCAGGATCGGCACCATCGGCTTGGGCAGGTCTTTCGTGAGGGGCCGTACCCGGGTCCCTTGCCCCGCCGCCAGAATCATCCCTTTTGCCATTTCTAGTGCACTCCGTTTTTGCTACGTTTGTTGTCGATCATTTCAAACTCGCTTTCCAGGGAAAGCTTCTTTGATAAGCAGCCAGAAAAACGCCATGTCATCTATAAAGTAGCGTTTGAACATGCGGCGGGGCTCCTGCAAGAACCGATAAAACCACTCCAGGCCAGACTTCTGCATCCAGAGCGGAGCCCGCTTGACCTTGCCCACGGCCACGTCAAAAGTGCCACCCACGCCCATGGCAAAGGGAATCTTCATTTCTGCCTGATATCGTCCCAGAAAGTGTTCTTTTTTTGGAGAACTGATGGCTACAAACAGCAAGTCCGCCTGCGCCGCCTTGATTTGCTCCACCACGCCAGCCTCCTCGCTGGGAGTCCAGTAGCCATTGCGGTAGCCCGCCACCACCAAGCCAGGATATTTGCGTTCGTAGACGGCCTTCACCCCCAGAACAACTTCTTCCCGGGCGCCCAGCAGATAAACGCGCCAGCCCCTATCGGCGGCACGCCGCATCAGTGATTCAAAAAGATCCACGCCAGCCACGCGCTCCTTCAATGGCTTGCCAAGGAGGCGCGAGGCCCATACGACCGGCATGCCGTCCACATTGATCAGCGCACAGTCATTGATGATGCGGCGTAACTCCGGGTCCTCATTGGCCTTGACCAGCTTGTCCACGTTAACCACCACATGCTGATGCGGTTGGCCTGAGTGGATGAAGCCCTCCACAGTCTGCAGGGTCTCTTCCATCGTCAGGTTGTCGATCTGGCAGCCCATCATCTCGATGCGGCTTCTTTTGTTCATGACAGCTCCCTTGCCAGCACCGCAACAATTCGCTCTGCGGCCATGCCGTCCCACAAGTGAGGCCTGCGGCCCTCTTTGCTTTCGCCACGCAGTACCTTGCGGGCCTCGGCAACGATGCGCGACGGATCAGTACCTGCCAAGACATTGGTGCCTTCTTCTACGGTGACCGGGCGCTCGGTGTTCTCGCGTATCGTGATGCACGGCACGCCAAGTGCGGTGGTCTCTTCCTGCAAGCCACCGCTGTCGGTCAGCACCATCGCAGCGTCTTTCCACAAATTGAGGAACGCCATGTAGGCCTGAGGTCCCACCAGTGTGATGTTGGGCCCCAGATCGATGCCGAACTTCTCCAGATTGCCCCGTGTGCGAGGGTGTACCGGGAAGATCAAGGGCAGATCGGTCGCGATATCCTTCAGCGCGCCGCCAATGCGCGTCATCATTTCAGCGCTGTCCACATTGCTCGGCCGGTGCAGCGTGATGACGCCGTAGCGTGCACCGTTGGCCGTATTCGCCGCCTTGAAGGCGCTTGTTTCAAAACCTGAGGTATCGGTGCGGGTCAGTTTCTCTGCCTGAAACAGCGCGTTGTCCACCATGACATGCCCGACATAATGAATCGCCGAGTCCGCCTTGCCCTCACGCTGCAAGTGCGCAACCGCACTTGGCTCCGTCACAAAGAACCAATCTGAAATGCTGTCGGTGACCAGTCGGTTGATCTCCTCCGGCATGTTCATGTCGCCACTGCGCAAACCGGCCTCCACATGTGCCACAGGAATGTTCAGTTTCTTGGCCACAATCGAGCAGGCCAGGGTCGAATTCACATCGCCGACCACCAATACAGCGTCAGGGCGTTGGGCTTTGCAGAGATCTTCAAATGCGATCATGATCCTGGCCGTTTGTTGCGAGTGGCTGCCGCCACCGGCCGCCATGAACACATCGGGCGCTGGAATCCCCAGTTCCTCAAAAAAAACATCGTTCATCTCGCGGTCGTAATGCTGACCGGTATGAATGATCTTGAAGGCCAGGCCACCATGCGCCTGCAAGGCACGCACGATCGGGGCGATCTTCATGAAGTTGGGGCGCGCACCGGCGACCAGATAAATTGTTTTCATTTCTCTTCCAGGAAGAAGTCGTTCAAAGGACGCGTCAGGATCATGCTGATGTCAGCTTGGGAAGAGATCAAGATAAGCACCATACCCGACGAATTTTTCAGTTTTATGTCTTTCCAAAAAGTTTTCCAACATTTGCAGTGAATAGCGTGAAAGAGCTTTGGGGTGGCCAATCACGACAAAGTCAGTTTTCTCTTCCTTCTTGTATTGCGCAAAGGCGTGCTCAAGGAAACTCGCTTTATAGCCATCCATGGAAACGACGCTGGTCGTCCAGCGACTCATCTTGCGCAGCATGTCATTGCGACTGAGCGCGATGGCCTTCCCATCACCGATGCTGTGATGCAAGGCACCTCCCAACTTCTTCGCAAGGGCAAGGCGCCAATAGAAAAGGGGAGACAGTTGAATGCTTGCGATCGGTACTTCCAGCAGGTCGCCGGCTGGGGTTGGTACTAGCGGGTCATCCTTGAAAAACCATCGACTGTCATTGGGGCAGCGCGAGAAATCGAATTGATGTGTTTCGCTATCCGACGTACCACCGGCAAACACTGTGCTGTCAATGCAAATCCCCACTTCACGCAATTGGGTGCCAATTTGGGTAAACGGCTGGATAACCCAGCCACCCGCCCGAAACGCAAAGACATCTCTGCCGCCCGTCAACTCACGCAAGCCATGGGTGTAACGGCGAAGAATGTCGAGAACTCCAGCGCTATCAAAATCATGCAAGCGATAGCGCCGAGTATCAACATCCCAGTTTTCACCGTTCCATCGCGAGTCTTCCCAGTGGGAATGAACATGCAATTGCAACTCGTGCCCGGAGGCCACGAAGTCCTCAAGTTGTTTCATTACGGCATCGTATTGCCGCATCAGCGGCGGAAACCTTTGGCCTTCCTCATAAAGGCGCAACACAAAGCCAATGTCTACAAAAAAAACCAGTGGCACGCCATACCGGCGGGCAATCCGACAAAGCGCGTCAGACGGTTGCAGCAGCGTGCGTTCGATGGTGCCGGTATTTCGGCCAAAGAAGACTTCATAGTCCAGCGTTAAGAGAATGTTCAACTCAGTCTCTCCAGGCATTCATGAATGCGTTTTTTCTGCGCAGCATTTACCACAACAGGGCCGTAAATTGATTTGCCGCTTGCCAACATATTCAGCAGCGTTACTGTGAAGCGTTTTGCATCAATGATCGATAGTTCCGATTCGCCCAAGGGGTAGCTCACAATCGCGCCAGCGTCAATCAGTGCGCTTCGCGCCCGCTCGCATTCTCGAATCGCGGAAAAACTCGGGTTGTGACAAGTTGTTGTCACACTCAGTGTGTTGCCACTCCTTCCAATGCATGAAACATCGAAGCTTTGACCAAGGTACACGGATAGCGGCATGAATTCCTCCAACATGTCCTCGTAGACATGGAAACAGGTAACGGAGTTAAGACCCACACCAAACATCAAAATCTTTCCGTGGCGCTCTGTCAGTTTTCGATAGGGGCTGTTGGGCCCAAAAGGAGTGCGATCAAGCTCGTGCCCATTCACGTAAAAATCCGCGTTTGCGCCGAGCGCCACAACCGAATGCGTCGGATGAATGCTGCGTCTAGCTTCTGGAATTGCCATGACGATGTTGGAGATGGCGCCCATTGCATTCTTTGCGGAACGTACGTCAAAGTTCGGCTTGCCTTCAAGGTATTCGCGCATGGTCGTGTTGTAAGGCAGTGCCGGTACCAATAAGGTTTGGTTCTGCAGATCAAGTTGTTCAATCCATGCGCTCACCAACACGCCTACGGGTTTGTCGAATTTCCCAATGTTGGAGATCGAGCCGTGGACCATGAGATCGCCGCTCAGTCTCAAGTTCGCCAGGCGTGCCAGGACATCCGCAATTTCAACTTGGGTGCGCTCCTTGCGAGCAGCCGTTTGCTGTTCACGTCGCAAGGCAGCCCTGGCTCGCAAAAACCGTTGAACATAGGGGGGCAGCAGCGGAAGTAGCCGCTTGAGCGTGGTCTTGAGCTTCATGGTGTTCACTCGCTCACATCGAAAGTGAAATCTTGAACTTCGCCTGGATACGCGCCTCGGTTGCAAGACATGAAATTCTGAGAACAGAACATGCTTGCTTCGATTCATACGCGCTGGAATACCAGCCGAGGGGTGGATTTTCATGGCCCCGGATCAATTCGAGCTTCAGGTCACCGCCAGTAAAAAGCAGATTAACCGAAAAGGTCTTTCCCTTGATTTTCGCGCTCAGCGCGTGTTCGGCGACTTCAACTTGGATATCTGGCGCGAAGTGCCAAAACTGTTCAATCTGATGGGCAACGCGGCCAGAAACCGTGTCGTCAACTGTCAAAAGCATATTCTGCTCTTCGAAAGTGACCGCACGAGCGTGCTGAACCGGATCCTTTAAGCGGAGATACCCGTCGTGATTTCCTTCGAAGTCGAACTGCCCAGTCGATAGCGGCATTTTCACAAGGCGCGTATTCGCTTTGCGTGTCCACATAAAACGACCACCGCTGCTTGACTGATCAAGTCCATCTACGCGGATCGTATTGTGAGCCGAGGTTCCGCGGAAATAGTCACGCCACTTCAACTCGCTCCGATAGGAATAGGTTCCGGGATCGACCAGGCACTCTTCACCGCCAATAGACAGTGTCAGAGATAGTGCGTCAGCGTGTCCATGTGCTGCAATTCCAAGGTATCCGAGAGGCCCACAGTCGACCTGCCCCTTGATTTCCTGATCGTTACCGAAATTGGTGCCGAAAAGGAAATAGCCACCTTGCGGAAACTGCCAGCTTGGCTTTTGACAACGAGTCTTAAAGGGGCAGAAAGACCTTAGATCAGCCAAGAGCCACTGTGCTGTCAGCGGTAACGGCTGCTGTTCATCAGCATTTTCCAGTGTGGAGCCAAGGGCGAGCAATAGCGCGTGCCGGTCGGGCCCCGCGCCTGGCTCAAGAAGGAAAACGGCGCCATCGTCGGCGTCCCCCACCATTGGAATTTTCCCGCTGGAATTCTGAATGGCATGAACGAAGTTGATGGCGCGTTGCAATGTTTCCCAAAACGCTGTTGAGAAAGGATCCCGAGCGCGTTGTCCGGTGATTCCTGCAATGATGAGAAATTCTGAAACGAAAACATGGTACGAGAATGCCTGCTCACGGTTGACGCCATCTGTAGAGAATTGCAGTTCTGCCTGGCATTCCAATTCTGATTTGGCCTGTTCGCCCCATTGAGCGGATTGGTGCCAGCAAGGCCAGGTCAATGCCGCCACGTAGAGGCCCGACAGCTCCCCAATCAAATGATTATTTGCAGAGGAGTAACGCGATAAATGCAAATTGACATACGTGCAGTGGAAAAAAATACTCTCTAGCCACCTGCTCCGAAAAAGTGCGCCGTCTTTCGTGGTGAATGCCGCACTGCTCCAGCCGCCAATCATGTTCCATATGAGGCTCCAGTTGATCAAACGGATTGATGCCTCAAGTGAGCTCGCCCAGTTGGGGCCCATGAATGGCGGACATTGCGCCAGCCATGAGTCAAGTTGACGGATCAGAGCATCAAGATAGTGCTGGCTACCGCTCAGGGCAAAAGCCTGTGCCAATCTCACCAGGTGCAATTGCCGGTTCAATTCCCAGACGTATTTGATATCACCAACTACGGCCCGGTCCGTGAGCATGATATCGCCCGAAAATGTATCCGGACCCACGACACCTGTTAGCGGATCCCGGTTCCAGTTGGGAATAGATCCAAGCTCAAACCTGTGACTCGTGAACAGCTTGACTGTCCCTGCAATGACTTCATCGGCCTCGTGAAGATATTGTTGGCGAACCCGGTCGGAGACACGGATTGATGGAAGCGGGACGCCAGCCAGCACACGTGGTTTTTCGGATGACCGCACTGAAAGCAAACCATATTTGACGCGACGCTTCGTAAGTACTTGTCGTGCGCGATACAGCACTTCTCCCGCTGACATGCAACTTAGCCTATTCAAGAGCCAGGTCAATTTTCCAGTTGATTCAATACTGCTCATCGCTGCGGGTGCTTAAAACTTGTCACCCATTGCAAGATAACTTCCGTACAGAAAGAGCGGGAATTTGCTACCCAAATACCGGGTGACCTTGCCGCTACCGTACACTTTTACTCTGGAGAAGCCCGCCATCCTGAGCTTAAGTGCGAGAGTGTCTGCAAAGTGTTGGGACACATGAGCCCCACCCAAAATGCTTTGCCCCCGAAATTTTCTCTTGATATCGCTCGGGTTGGGTGTCGTCAGCAGGAACCGGCCGCCAACTTTCAATACCCTGAATATCTCCCCCAGTGTTTGATCGACATCGGCCTGGTAGATGTGTTCGATAAACTCTCCCGCCACCACAACGTCATAGGTGCAGTCAGCATTCGGGATCTTTGTCGAATAGCAGTGAACACCTTCTTGATAGACATCTTTGGGCAAGCGGTCTAACCTGTCCTTGACGGCGTCAAGTCCATGAATGGCCATCTGTGGCTTCAGCCGCTTGAGTACACTTCCCCCCCTTCCTGTATTGCATCCCACGTCAAGAACGCGAAGCGCATTTTCAGGGAAAAGACGGTAAAACTGTCGATATCGATCTTCTGTAAATGGGTCGTGCTCGCTACCCGTTTGCGTCAAATTCAGTTCTTCGTAGTTCCCGATAGATTCCATTATTTTCTCCTAGCGTTGTCTGTAGATTTCAAAATTCACGTATCAAAATGCGTCAAACTTTTGTAAAGCAGGTCGTATTTCCTGGCGACAAACTCCCACGAGAAATGGGTGCGAACCCGTGCCATGGCATTGATCGCCATCTGCTCCCGGAGCGCCTTGTCATCAATGAGTTGCTGAATTCTGGCGCCCATGTCGTTAACGAACTGCTCAGGGTCGGTCGGTATTACCTTGAAGCCGGAGATTCCGTTTTCCACGATGTCGGATGGACCGCCCCAATCCGTCACGATGACAGGCTTGCCAGCAGCCATGGCTTCCAGATTGACATGACCGAATGCTTCGTTCAAGGCCGGGAATACACAAAACAAGGACCCCGCCATCAATTCATAATTCCGCTCTCTGGAAACGCGTCCAAGTAACTTGATGCGCCCCTCCATCTGGAGTTCTTTGACCAACTGCATGAGTCGACCGGTCTCTGGCCCGTCGCCAGATATCCGCAATTCCACATTGCCGGACCGACATTGTTGGGCGAAGGCCTTCACGAGAAACTCCATACCTTTGTAGGGCACAAGCCGGCCACTCGAGAATACATACTCGATGTCATCGGAAGGCGACGCTGGCGGTACGCTGGCTGCTTCAAATGCTTCGGGGATCACCGAGGATTTTTCGCGATATCGCTTGGGCAACATAGCTGCTGTTGCGCTGCTGGTGAGCACAATTGCGCTGGCCCGCTTCAGGGTATTGACCAACAACGGATCCAGGAACAAGCGTAGGCGGTCAAGCGCTCTCAGTTGGTATATCCAGGGCTCCCTTTTCTCCACATCCCGGAACGCGGTCGGATACGGCACGCCTCCTCCAACCGGTCCCCAAATGAAGGGTTTGGGTAGATTGCACAGGATGTTCGGATAGCGCAGACTGATAGGCGATATGTGATGCACGATATCGAAGTCACCGACGATCTTGCGAGCCAGGCGGTAGGCCTTCCACATGAATACGAAATAGTCCAATTTCAGGGCGCGGTAGTACTGGGTGCCAGCCAGGGTGGGTGCGACTGGAATGCAGATGGCATCCGGGTCGTCCACTGCGTCTTTGGTCATTACCGTGACCTGATGATTTTGCCGCAAGGCGCGAACCAGCTGAAAGGAGGAATAAGATTCCGATACGTCGCTCCCGGAATAGCCATAGGCGATGACGAGAATTTTCATGGGATACCTGCTGTTTTTTGGTAGATGGCTTCAAACGTAAGCCTCAGCTTTTCAATGGAGAAGTTTGCAGCGACCTGCTGTTGGGCGCAGATACCCATTTCGTGAATTGCCGCTGGGTTCTGGATGGCGAACTTCATATGCGCGGCCAAAGCCTCGACATCCCGGATTGGCACCATGAGCCCGTTCCGGCCGTTAACGATCACATCGGGTATGGCTCCCACTGGTGTTGCGATGATCGGCATGCCAAATGTGGCAGCTTCAAGCAACGCATAGGGAAAGCCCTCCGAGTGTGTGGAGGGTAGCAGCATGATGTCGGCATTTTCCAACGCCACTTGCTTTTTCTCGCCGTAGGCAACTCCCGCATAGGTCAGGTACAGGTTTGTTCTTGAGAGTTCAGCGATTTCATTTTGCAGCCAGCTCTTGAGCGGTCCGTCGCCGTAAAAATTGACTTCGAATTTGAAGCCCTTGTCCGCAAGCATGCGGGATGCGGCGACAATTTCCTTAATACCTTTGTGTTCGTGTAATCGGCCCATGAACATAAAGCGCATGGGTGTGGACAATTCAGTCGTCGCGCGAGGCGCTCTTTGGATGCAGTCGATGTAATTGGGCACCACGGCATAGCGGACTCGGGGATACAGTTCCGCGAATTGGTCACTTTGGACTTTGGACAGAATAAGTACTTGGGCGGCCCAGCCCAGAAAGACGCCAAAGAGCTTTGCAACAATTGTGGTCTGTGTCAGGCGAACATGTTTCGGCAGACCGCCGTGGAATTGCAGTACGACGGGTGTTCTTGCCACCCAGCGGGCAAGCAGGAGATAGACGCTGTCGCGGATCAACGAGCGATTGTCGAAGGTCGAGTTGATATGAACGACGTCGACAGTGCGCGCAGCCTGAAAAAATGGCCACAAGGAACCCACGAAGCGGCCAGCTTTCGTGGCCCAGCTCTCTCTGTCGTAGAGCCCTGGCGTGACCGGGAAGAAGCGAAGTTCGATGGTGGTGCTGTTCGAAAAGGCACCAATAAAGTTTTGCACATGGGTCTGAATCCCCCCGGGCTGCTCCGTCAGGAGGGGCCCGGTCATTAAAACGGCAAGTTGTTTCTGCTCAGGCTGACTCATTCATCTTCCAGTGGCTTCGGTTACTTGGCGATCCAGCGCAAGACATCCATCACTCGGAGTCCGGTTGTCGAATTCAGCGTGTGCATGCGTCGGACTTGCGATCGCTGATCGGGTGCGATGCAAGCGACCTCAGTCTCCCGGAAGCTGTTTTCCGAGAGTTCATCCACGCGCTGAAGTACAACGGCTTCTCCGTATACGCGGGAGCAATCCTGGGTGGGACGATAGAGCGAGCCTTCATGCCAAAACATGGCCCCAGCTGGTCGGGTACCGCGTGCGTTGGATTTCACCGGATTGTTGGCGTGGGGTTCGAAGGGACCTAGAGGTGTTTCGGCCCGGTACAAATAGAGATCTTCGTTGAGGCCCTGTCCCTGCGTTGCCTGGGTCATGAACATCCACCAGACGCCCTCGTACTCAATCAATGTGGCGTCAGCCGATCGAATGTCGGACAACAGCACCCTGTCTGGTACCCATTGGTCAGGAAAACTTGTGCAACGATACAGCTCGACGGTTCTGTTTTCACCACTTTCGGGGAGCATGTAGAGTGCGCCATGCCACTCGAAGAGAAAGGGGTAGGAGAGATGGTAGGGGCGCTCAAGTACCGTGCGAGCGCTGCGTAGCCTGCCGTCGTGTGAAACTTCCAGCACCGCAATGTGCCCCTTGCCGGTGGCAAACGGAAGCTCCTCGACAAAGAGGTAGTGGCCGTCCGGCGTTGACCTGACAAAGGGATCTGCCCAGAGCCTGTCTGACGGGGGATAGATAGCTTTGACCCGCTGTTGGTCCGGCACGATGCTGCCAGCCGCAGGTATTTCCAGCCAAAGAAACCACTGTTCTCGACAGAGCAGCTTGCGCCACAACTTGGCCGCCAGCCGAAGTAAGCGGGAGTCGGTCTCTTCACGCAGAAATGTCCAGACGCTTGCTTGTGTGTGGGGACGCATAAATTGGGTTGCAGTCATTTGAGGTCAAGCGCAGATTCATTGTTGGCAACGTGCATTCGTCCGGCTTCAATTTGAGTCAGTGTGAGCGTGCTGCCTGTGCAGCCAACGCGAATCCCCATCCATAGTTCGGTGCTGTTGACGGATTCCCTGGTGGACATGCGCAGCGCGTGGGCTGCAGCTGGTTTGAGACCATCCGGTGGAACTGGATAGCCGGAGGAGACGATGCCCTGTGCCAGCTGCTGCGGTGACAAGACGTCAATGCATGCGCTGACTCCGTCATTGGTTACCCGATAGCCAGAACCATTCTCGACAAATGGGGCGAGTGCATGCAGATTGAGTTCGAATCGATGTGGTAGCGGTGCCGCAAGCTGGTCGCGAATGATGACCCAGCCCAAGGCGGGTGCGTACCACAAGGTGCGTCGGGCTTTGGTCAGCGCACCGGTATAGGCCTGCGTTGCGTCGCCCTCTACCCGATAGAGGGGCGGGGTCAGCACGGCAGACTGGATATTGCCCACTGCGGCGAAAGAGCCGTCTGCGGAGTCTCTGGAGAATTGCCCTTGCCCACCGTCAAAGGTGACCGCGTTGTGTGCTTCGGTACGGCGATACCAGCCGGTAAAGTGGGCTGATCCGTACCAGTCATATACCCCGGAGTCAGTTAAAAGAGCACGCCCTGCGCTATGGATGACGAATGAGTTCTGGTCTGCATGGCTGTGTCCGTACGAGCCAAACGGGCTGGATTTGAAATACACCGAGGTACGACCCCGGTCAGGCAAACTGCTGTGCATGGCTACCCAGCCGATGCTGCGAACCCAAGCGGCGCTGGGTGGGGGCACGGCGAGCGGTATCGCGTCAACCGGCAGCGGATACGGAGCCTGCAAATACATCAAGGCATCTTCTTCACCAATCAGATTCCTGACATACCATTTGGCTGCTGGCGTTCCTACTCGCGATGCGAAGGCTTTCAGCAGCCACGGCACGGGGCGGGACTCGGCGTCGCTACCAAACATGTGCGTAGGGGTTCCTGGTGGAACAAACCAGGAAAAATAATTGACCATGCCCTCAGACCATGGCTTGGCGAATAGATTCACGCCAGTGGCATTGTGCAAAATAGGCCAAATGCGCAAGGCGTCATGAATGATGTATTGCGCATAGGCAGTGCCGTCGGCATAGCCTCCTTCGCTGCCCGAATACGGCCAGGCATGGTGAAAATGCTGCCTGACTGAAAAATCAAACCATTGACTGGCTGCGGTCTGCTCCCCAAGGCTCAGTGTTGCCATGGCGGCCAGATAGGCCAGATTGACGCCAGCGTGAGATTGGTAGGGATACTGCGCCAGGTGCCCACCGTCTTTTGCCAAATCGGCATAAATGAAGGCAGCGCGCTGGCCCACGGCATTCCACCAGGCCGCGCGCGTGGCGGCACTCAGGGTGTCGCTCAACTGGTCCGCCACAATAGCCAGTGAAAGGCCAATGCGTCGCGATGTCTGGTCGTCCTTGGTGTGCGCCGTGACGCCCGCCGGGTCGAGCGCGGCCAGTTCTGCAGCACGACGGGTGGCCTCAGTGAGGTAGGCTTGATTACGAGTCAAGCGATACAGAAGCGCAGCCGATTCGGCTTGCTGGCCGACTCTGGTGATCCGGGTATAGGCCTTGCGAATCTGGACAAGTTTTGTCCAATCGATCCGACCGGAAATGTCCAGAGGGAAGTCGCGGTCAGAAACCGATGGCAATTGCAACTCATTGGTAACCTGTTCCTGTAACCGCTTCAGCGCAGCAGGACGCTGGGCGGTCGCCATGGCTGCCCAGTCGTCTGCGCCACCGGCCACAATCTGCAAACTTCGTGGACGTGCGTGTTCCAAAACGCGTTTTCTCAAAATGGGTGTTTCGGGTACCAGGAAGAGGTTCGCCTCTGTGCTCAAGGTGAAATGTCGCAAGTCCGACCAGGTCGTGCTTGCACTGGGGCGAACCCGCCAGGCCCAGCGCCCCACGGCCAGCGAAGAATCCGGCAGGTACCAGTTGGTGCTTGACTGAACCAGCTTGCGCTGGCCGTCCGGTGCGATCAGCTCCAGCTCATATTGCGGGGGCAGACTGGGATGGCGCGACCAGCGAAAGCTGGGTGGATTTTGCGCCATGACTTCTGCTTCGTTTGGCGAAGGGCGTACTGCACGTTGGCTGGCGGCTACCAGCCAATCTGCGAGCGAAGGGAAGGAGATCAGACCGAAGGCGATGACGCACAGATAACGAATCACTGCAGAAGTCATGACTTGCTTGCTCTTGCCAGTCGACGATAAACATCCGCCACCTTGGCCGCGATGGCCGAATAGGATCGTTCAGCGGCAATGAAATCCGGTCCGCGTCTACCGAGACTTCGTGCGCGTTCGGGGTCGGCGAGCAATTCCGCTACAGCCTGCGAAAAAGCAGGGACCGTCATCGGCACACACGATCCGGCGCCGCTACTGTCAAGCACGTATTTCTGGTCTGGAATATCGTTGCCCACGCAAGGTACACCCAGAGCAAGGTACTCCAGGGCTTTGGTTGGGGACGAAACGTCATACAGCGTGCCACGCGGAATGGGGGAGAGTCCTACTTCTGCCCGTTTGACCAGTCGCAAGGCCTGAGCCTGGGGTAACCAGCCGGTCAGCCAAACGTGGCTTTGCAAATTCAGATCCGTTATGCGCTTGCGTATCCATGCCTGCTCATCGGGTGCAACACCATCGCCAGCGAGTATCAACAATACATTGGGAAACCGTTGGCGCAGATCAGCAACCACTTCCAGCATGAACCCGGGCTCCCGGGATTTGGTGAGGGTGCCGAGATAGATGACCACACGCCGGCCAACCAGTCGTGGATCGTCTGAAGTCTCAAGGGTGTGTTTGGAAAAAATTTCAGTGTCCACACCCATGGGGACCGCCGTCATTCGCTCTTGGGGAATGCCTTGGGCGTGCATCCATTGCAGCATGGCGTCACTTTGCACAAACAAGTGGTCTGCCTGTTTGGCAATGAAGCCGTAGTAGACGATCCGCGACAACTTTGCACGCAAATGGTTGGCCAGCCAGACGATCAAACCATGGTGGCGGCCGACCTGCTTGGCCCGCATTTCATAACCTTCAACAATCGGGAAGGACATCCAGACCACAAAAGGTTTTCGGCGCAGCTTGGCGATCAGCCAGGTGACCAGCGCCGAGAATGTGCGATCGCGAACCTGCACGATATCGTGATTCGGAACCAGCTTTTTGACGCCGATGAAATCACGCAATCCCATGACTGCGGTGGCAAACAGACCACCAGCCTGACCGGTCGAAACCATTGCACCGGCTGGCCAATCGGAGTTGGTTGCATCAATGCGGGCAGATGTCGGGCCAACCAGGTCTGAGCCAATACCCTGTCTCAGAAGGTAGGTCCCGAACAATGCGTGAACGTCCGGCCTTGTCGGCGGCAGTGGGTCGCGCATGACATACAGAATGGAGATCGGTTTCATCTATCTTCTGCCAAGATGCTGGGCCAGAAAACGGGCGAGACTTTTTGCCAAATAGGGCGCTTCGGTGACTGCCCGCAAATAGATACGGAAAATGTCACGCAAGGGCGAATAGAGAAGGGGCAATGCGAGGACGGTCAGGGCCTGCGCTGTCAGGATCCCGATGGCAGCGCCTTGCGCCCCATAGGCAGGAACCAAAAGTAGCGCCAGCGAAAAATTTAGCAGCAAGAGCACTACCGATTTCACAATTAATTGGGCCTGTCGGTTGGTCGCCACAAGGTACTGATTCACTGGCGCATCAATGAACACCAGAACGGCAGTCCAGATGTGGATCATGAGCACGGTCGAGGCGCCCTGATATTGCTGGCCGAGAACCAGGTCGATCAGGTTTGTTCCGACCACCGAAAGCAGAATGCAGGGAAGCAGGGACAGCATGGCCATGCCAGCCACAATGCGGGCAATGTTGGTCTGAAGCTGCACGCCTAGATCTTTGGGGTAGATGTAGCGGGCGGCCAGGGTTTGCACGAGCATGGGCGGTACAACCCACCAGATTTCGGAGAAGCGCAGAGCGGCTGAATAGATGCCAACATCGGCCATGCTGGTCAGATGGCCAAGCATGAGTTGATCAACGCGAGCATTGAGGGATACGACCAGGGCGCTGAGGATGATGGGTAAGCCCGTGCGCAGCATCTTCCAGGCGTGATCAAGGTCAAAGCGCCAACGGGAAAAGCGCTGACCTTGGAGGTAATACGCGCCGAAAAGAAATCCGCCCATTAGCACCGACTCGAAGGCCAGCACAGCGGACAGCGCGATCAATCCGGCCCCGAGCATGATGACGCCAACTTTTGCAAGGGCACCCAGAATCATGGCCAAATTTTTACCAATGACGACCGGCCGTATGTTGGTATGTGAAGCAAACCACATCCACACGCCGCCCGATGTTTCGGCAAAAGGTACGCCAATGCAAAGAATGGCGAGCAACACCATCTGGGTGGAGTCGAAGCTGCCGACCCACTGGGCCGCAATCAGGGCAGCGCTGACCGCAAGGACTGAACCGCACAAACGAATCAGGAAAGCGCTACCCAGAATTCGCCCCTCATCTGCACGATCGCGCACCATGTCGCGCATGACGGTTTCCCCGACGCCGAGCCAGGCGATCGCATTGAACATACCCAGCCAGGCCATGACGTAGTTAAGGCTGCCATACTGCTTGGGCCCCAGATAGCGGGCCAGCCAGAGCCCGACCAGAAAGCCGGTGATCATGCGCAAAATTTTTTCACTGGAATGCCACGCAATATTGCGCAGAACTTGAATCAAACCCGGTTTGCTTGGCATCTGATCAGGCCCGGTGCATTCGGTGGCGACCAGGCGTCAACAGGCGAGCGGCCAGTTTGAAGTGATCGGTCAGCGCCATGGCCTGGGCATGCCAAAGAGGGCTGCGGTAGAACGCCAACCATCCTGAGCGGCAGCCCTTGCGCAGGGCATCTTCACAAACCGCATGCCAGCGGCTGGCAGCAGCCTGGCGCAATGCTGCCTGGTCGTAGATCACGTGCTGCTCATTTTGATTGATTAGACGGAGCAGCCAGGTTGACATTTCGACCAACAAGGCTGGACTCGGCGTCATGTCCAACCATTCAATATGGCGATGCAAACGCAACTCATGGTCGCTGGCTCTGACGCCGAGGGCTGCGAGTTGACGCCGGTTGATTGCAGAGAGCGACTCGCGTAGCGCCTGCCGTTTGGTCGCTGTGGTGCTGTGGGGGTGAACACGAAACTTGATTAGGGTTTGCGGCAGATTTAACAGGCGATATTGTTCGCACAATCTGTTGTATAGATTGAAGTCTTCTGCCAGTGCAATGGCAGGATCGAAACTGTAGGCGTGAAGCACGGAAGCACGTGCAGTGAAGGACGAGGTAACGAGATACGCCTTGAATAACAACATTGCCTTGCAAAATGCAGCATCGCCTGGGCAGCGCCAGTCTGTGCCGATGACCTTACCTTGGGCGTCGATGGGTTGGACGGATGCACCCACTGCGGCGATGTCCGGATGCGTGTCAAGAAAATCAGTTTGCAGCTGCAGACGGTGTGGTAGTGCAATGTCATCGCTGTCCAGAAAAGCGATGTACTCTCCAAGAGCTGCATTCATGCCACGATTGCGCGTCAGGGGTAGTCCAAGGTTGCATGAATTCTGCAGAAAACGGACACGCGGATCCTTGTAGGCATTGGCGATTGCTGCTGAGTCATCAGTCGAGCCGTCGTCGATGACGATCAGTTCCAGGTCCGGCAGGCTTTGAGCCAGGATGCTGTCCATGGCCTGTGCAAGATAGGCCGCCCCGTTGTAGACGGGCATGACGACCGAGACTTTCGGAAAAGTGGAGGGCATACCGGTCTTCAGGCGCGCAGCATACGCAAGAGCTTGCGGCGTGCCCGCGTCAGCAGACTGCGGTCTGACTCTCCCCAAGAGTGGGCCCAGCGATGAATTGCGTAGGCCTCAGGAAAGTCTTCAGTGGCGCGGTGGAGTTCGTTCCAGTTGTAAGGGTAGAACCACGTCTGGGGAAAGAGAGTGAAATCACCTGCCAAGCCACCACCGAGTAGAACGCGAGTCATCAAACCGGGACCAGTTTCATCAGCAGTAGTGGTCTGCCCTACGCATTTGGGCAGTGCGTCTAAGCAGCGCTCCATATAAATCGAGTTCGGTTCAGCGCCAAGGATTCCAATAGAAATGCTGCGACCATCTTCCGAGCAAGAAAAATTACGAACGCCATCAACTATGGACTCAATATTTCGGAGACATTCAAAATCAGTGTCAAGATAGATGCCACCGTGTCGCAGCAATATTTCGTAGCGCAAAACATCTGCCATTTGCGCATAGTTCGACGCAGAATTCACAAGATCCATGCGACGAGGTGTGAAGTCGAGATTTTCGAGGTTCCACAGCTTGTATTCCCAATTTGGATGCAACGCTAACCAACTGTCTCTGTAGGTACGAAACTTGTCGGGTAACTCAGGATTGCTGTGATTAATCCAAATCTGATGAAAGACACGAGGGATCATTTTGCTTTAGAAAGTGAGGTGTGTTTTTGCCAGCGGTAGTTGCCATGAGCCTCTCAAAAGGCTTCTGCGGCACAGCAGGACATAACCAATCCAGAAAGCGACCAGTGTTTGCATCACGGCTGAATCAATTAAGTCGCGGTTATACACACTCAGTGGCACGCTGAGCAGCAGCATTACACCGATGGCTTCTAGAGTCGCTTTCTCCTTTGGGGGGGCGTAGGAGGCAAGACGTAGAGCGCCAAGTCCTGCTACGGAAAACACGGCAATAAAGAGTGAGTAGCCTATGAATCCCACATCCCAAAGTAACGTGGAAGCGGTCGATGTAGTCAGTGTAAATCGGTACTTACGTGCAGCAACACCGCTTCCCAGTGTTTGACTGACACGGCTTGCAGCAGGGCCATGTCCTACATAAAAACGAGGGTCCGAGAGATCGTTATAACGAAACCAACTGAGTATGGCTCCAATGCGTGATACCTCCTTGGTTAGTGGGTTGACAAAGTAGGGGTCTGACTCGGAATCGATGGTATTTTCAATATACGTTCCGAGTGTTTTTTTCTTGCCCAAGTCACTGGATGCCGTTTGCTGGTATGAAAATAGCAGTAGAGCTAGGATCGCGGCGCCTGTTAAACCATAGCCAATGGCTTCTGTTGGATGAGCAATCAAATCCCATCGAAAGAGTAGCACGAGAGCCAATGGAAGAACGAAGAAGAAGATTTTGACTTCAGCTAAGGCGATGGTGACCAGCGCAGCAACGAGGATCCCAAGCAGCGTTTTTCTTCCAATTTGGTGACGCCGAAAAAAAGCTACGGCCAAGACGATTCCGAATACCAGGAATACAGCCATGGCACCACTCGCTCCGCCGGTTAAATAGTTCCCGCCAAAGCTGCCCACGACAGCATCTAGGCTGGCACCATTTCGTTTTGCAAAATAAAAGTGCTGGGGTATCGCAAATGGAACCTGCACAACAACCATCCACAGGAAGAACTTCCATACCCCGTCAAGATCGCCTGTTTGTCTAATCTGGGAGGCGACGAAGAGGGTCAAAATCCACGGCAAGAGATAGTTTTTTGCAGCCACAGCGAACGAAGTCACATCGGTGCTGTTTGATAGAGCGGATAGAAAAAATAGGATGCAAAACAGACAAATGAGCACTGAAATATTACTCAAGCTCAAGGGTCGTAAAACGCGGCTTGTAAACCTAAGTTTTTCAATCAAATATTTGATTCCCAAAAGGAGCAGTAGCAAATAGGGAAGCCAAAACGCCTGTTGAATCCCAAAAAAGAACGTTAGCTGCCCCACTATCAACATTACCAGTCCTAGCATGAACTTAACTACTACGTGGGCGGGCAATGCAAGCACAACCAGGCAAAGCAGCATTGCACTGATAACGGCGGGCACTATGGCGCCGAGAATTGGAATGGCGTACCCGCAAACCATGGCCACGAGGAGCGTGGTCAGCGTTGTTAGCGTGGTGGTCCAGTCGATCTTTTTGGCCCATTGCAGGGGCGCGAACCACAGGGCCCGCGGCACGTTGATTCTGGACAGGGCGAGAGCCGTCATCGCGGACCACCCTGGCCGTACAGAAGTGCTCGGAGATTCTTTGGCAAGGCGGCTTCGAAGTCGTTTATGAAGCGGCCATGCAAGGTGTAGGCGTTGGCCGTGTCTGCACTGATGGACGACACGCGGACCAGCATGCCGTCGGGGATGTTGCCACGGATGGCGTTGCGCATTTGTTCAACCTTGCGATCAGTTGAACTGGCAACAAGACTGTCTCCCACAGTGACCCAATAAGAAATGGGTTCAACTCTCGCACCGAGTTTCGCGACCATTCGTCCGACCGGGATCGAGCGGTCAGCAGTTTTGACCTGAGTGGAGAATCGGTCACTGATCTGAAACCCTTGCGCCGGATAGCAGACTTCGGGCAAATGTACGCCAAACGAGTCGGACTGGTTTTCCACATAGGCGAGTGACAGCATGATCCGGGCACCGGAGGCGTTGACATAGGTCCGGGTAAGCGTTTGCTTGTAGATCTTCTCGATGAATTCCCGTTGTTTCGGGTCGATGATCTGCGCTGTAGCTTGTTGCAACTCCTGCCATTCACCAAATGATTTCGGGATCATTGTTTCGAAGTTGATGGCGGGCCGCTGATCGGCTAATTTGTTCGTGGGCCGCAGTGCGGTGGCCAAGCCCGCGGACAACAACATCAGTGCCAGCAGAATCAAGGATTTAACAGAGAGTCTCATGGTGTCAGGCTCCGGCCAACTTGGGCTGGCGTCGTTGGCGGTACTCGTCCAAGGTTTGCAAGACTGTGTCGAAGCCAATGATGAGAAGCAGGGCACTTAAAAATAGCACCATGCCTGCAAAGCCATGTAAGAACCCCTGACCGGCGGCGTCGCCAAAGTGATAGGTAATCAGGCTAAGTGTCATGACACGAATGACGTTGGCGGTAAAGGAGATGGGCACAATCAATATGGCCAGCCCCACATTTCTGACCAGGGAATCGCGCCGAACCAAGTTGAGGTACAGAAGGCCGAGGGCTTCCAGAGTTAGCAGTGTGTGCAAACCGGCACAGGCATCGGCTACGAGCAACATGTATTGCCCGATTTGCAAAATGACGCCGCTGCGGCCAATGGGGTAGCCAGCCAAGAACAGAATCTGCTCCGCCGCGTAAGAGACGGCCATCTTCATAGGCATGGTCACCATGTCCACGATCTGCCCTGGCAGCGGTACCATGAACAGCATGAAAAACAGGGCAAACCATTGCGCCTTGAGCGCCGCAACACCGCGCTGCAGCAGCAAGAGGCCGACCAGCAGCCATACGATGGACCCAATCTCAAACATCAGGATGTCTTGTGATCGACCTATTGCGTACAGAGCTACGCCCAATAGAAATACAGGCCAACCCCATGAGTTGGTAGGCTCCCAGTGGCTGGCTGCTTCCATGGCTGGCCATTTGCGGTAAAGAAGCCACACCGTTATGCCCAACACAATGGGGCCATGCAATTGCTCGTCCTGGCTCCAGATACCCGTGAATAGATCCACCAGACTTGGCCCGTACATCACCACCAGTCCGATAATGATGGGCAGCCAAGTCAACAATTCTGCGCGCCAGTGCGGGACAGGCTTGCCACGATAAATGTTGGGGGTGTGGGTGTTCACAAAAATCTCGATTCGCTGGTTAAGGCGTGCTTTGAAAATGGTGGCGGTGCTGCTGACCGTTGGATTGCTACTGGGCATCTTTATGGGTGGAGCCCAGCCCATGGCGGTGGGGCTGGTGCCCGCCCCGTGGGACAAGCTGGTGCATGCAGCGGTGTTCGCCGTGTTGGCTGGCGCCATAGGCTTTGCCAGTGGCCTCTACGGCTGGCGCATGCTGCTGCTGTCCTTTTGGGGTGCTGTGCTCGTGGGTGCGTTGGACGAGTGGCATCAGATGTACTTGCCCGGCCGCAGCGCCGGGCTGGACGATCTGGCCTCCGATGCGGCAGGTGCCGCACTGGGCGCTGCGGCCCTGCTGCAGCGTGAGCGTTTTCAAAAATGGTTTTTCAGTCATCATTGAGCACCGATCCCACCAAGGCCACGCCGCAGTCCTGCAGTCGGCGCGCCATTTGTGTAGCCTGCGGAACCAGACTTTTGTTTTTGCGGGCGACCATCAGTGCCGCACCAGCTCGCGAGGCGATGATTTCCGCATCGGCGTATTCGTTTCCGCAGGGCGTGTCGAGAATGATCACATCAAATTTTTCGCCGGCGCAGAGTAACAACTGATCAAAGCTGGGGCGTCCCAGCAGTTCCTGCGGATTGGGCGGCATTGCGCCCGATGGCAGCACGGACAGGTAGGGTAATCCGGGTACAGGCAAGGCCGCCTCCAGGTTCGCCCGATCGGCCAGAATGCCTGACAGTCCAGCCCCCTTGCCAAGTTTGAACAAGGCATGCTGGCCCTGGCTGGACGACGCCCGCAAGTCGCCATCAATCAACAAGGTGCGTTGACCCTGCTGGGCGAACACGATGGCCAGATTCGCTGAAACAAAGCTGCGACCATCGCCCCGACCAGGACTTACCACGGCCAACGCTTTGTGCATTGGGGCACCATTGAACCAGCGCAGCATGAGCTGGCTGCGTACTGCGCGCAAATTTTCACCCACAATGCTGAAAGGCTTGTAGGCTGCAACCAGCGCAGGACTCAGGCTGGCGTCCTGCTCGGACAGATAGGCGTAATCAAACTGTTTGGACAGGGCAAAATCGATGTCAGCTTTAGTCAACAGCTTCAGAGCCAATGCGGCATCGCCAAACTGAAGATTGTCTTTTTGCTGACGCAGCAAGATGCGGGCGGCATCTTCCGCGCTGAGACGGCCGGTGGCTACCAGAATATCGCCAATGGACCGTGCCGCTCCCGTAGCAGCGTGAAGATGCGGGGTGATGCTGGTGACAGTGTTCATGCGGGTGCCTTGGGTGTGGCGGTTTGGGTCAATGTGCGTTGTGTGACGTGCTTGAGCATGCCGCGCGCCGAGCTGATCGAACCCAGCACCGGCAGGCACAGCGCATCTGCCATGTCTTGTGCCGAGCGGACACGGCGGTTGAGCAATTCCAGTGTCAGTGCCAGACCCACGCCCAGCAGAGTGCCTAAAAAGACGGCAAGCAAAACGTTCAGAACGACGCGGGGCCTGGATGATTCGGTTGGGGCGGATGCGGGATTGAGAATCGCGATGTTGGTCTGGTTGGTCTGGCTCTCAATATTGCTTTGCGAGGCCCGCATGCTCATGGATTCAAAGGTGCGCTGGGCAGATTCGATGTCGCGGCGCAGCACATTGAGTTCGTCGCGTTGCTTGTTAAGCACCAGTACGCGCGTCTTTTGAGCGCCCAGTGCGCCCTGCAATTGTTGTTCGCGCTGTTTGCTGACTTGGTAAGTTGTTTCGATCGAACTGGTGATCTTCCGGGTCTCGGCATCCAGCTGCGCCCTCAGGGTGGACAACTCTGCCTCGGTGCGCTGGGTTTGTGGGTGGTTCTTGCCCAGATTGACATTGCTTTCGGTTAGCTTGGCATCAAGCCGTGCAATATCGGATTTCAAGCCATTGATGAGCGGGCTTTGCATGACCTCTGCCACGGTGTCGGCTTTGGCGTTTTGCCGCTTGCTCTGACTATCGGTAGTTTGACCCTGTATGCCGGTGAGTTGACTGGAGGTTTCGTTCAGTTTGGCGGTTTCGTAATCGAGCCGATCATCAGCGGAGGTAATTCCATTTTTCTGTTGATAGTCAGAAAGTGCCTGTTGAGCTTTTTCCAGTTTGCTGCGTGCGGCCTTGGTTTGCTCGTCAAAAAACGAGGCGTATTGGCGTGCTGGCGCCAGTCGAAGGTCAAGATTGACGCTGATGTAAGCCTGTGCAAATGCGTTGGCCACAGCAGCCGAAAAATCGGGATCCGTGAGCGTAAAGCTGATGTTGATGACGTTGCTTTCACGTGAAGGCTTTGCGTCCAATGTCTTTTGCAGCGAGTTGGCAATCCAGTCGATCATCTGGCCTTTGCCTTGCGTTGCTGCTTCCCAGCGTTCGCGCATGATGGGGCTCTCATCCATGCGCAGTGCCTTGACTACAGCTTTGGCCGTGCGATCGCTGTTGATGATGTCAAGTTGCGTTGCCATGTAGCTTGGTGTCATCAGACCCTGGAGCATGAGTCCGCTTACCGGGTCTGGCGACTTGACGTCCAGCACCACCGAAGCACTTGCGGTGTATTGCTTGGGCAGCAGCAGACTGATGATGAGGGTAGTGGCAACGGTCACCAGCAAGGTAAGCAACGCCACTTTGTAGCGCGCACGCAGGATGAGCAGGAATTGTTGGAGAGTCATGGCATGGAGCTCAGGTCAAAAAATACTTTCTTTGACGTAAATAACGTCATCGGACTGCACGGTGTCAGTTAATTCGGGTGCGATTTGCTGGGTACTACCGTCAGCGGCCTTGCGGTGGAGGCGCAGTCGCTTTTCGCTGCCACGCGCTGTGGGGCCACCACCTTGCGCCAGAGCCTGCATGATGGTCATGCCGCGCTCAATGCGAAACGATCCGGGACGTTGCGCCTCTCCGTAGATGTAAAACACAGGAGCCCGGTGCACGTAGATGCTGTCGCCTCCCTGTAGAACAATGTCGTCCTGCAGCTTGTCAGACAGATAAATCGCGGGAATGTCAATTTGCTTGCGAAACGACTTGCCCTCGCGAATGCCCGTCACGATCGCGATATCGTCGCCGCTTGGCGTCGCCCCACCAGCGTTAGCCAGCATGTCACTCAGGCGCGTGTTGGCGGTTTCCAGCGGAAAGCGTCCTGGACGCAACACCTGCCCCAGCACCGCCACTTGATTGCCGCGGACCTGTAGCAGCACCAGATTGACCTGGGGCTTTTGAAGAAAACCCCCTTTTTGTAGTGCATCGGCAATTTTTCTCTCTGCGGAAGCAATCGATAAACCCCCCAGATCGACGGCGCCAATCAGGGGGTAGGTGATCGAACCATTTTCCGATACGCGAGTTTCAATTGTGAGGTCGGGATTTTGGAACACCTGCACGCGAATGGCGTCGCCCGCGCCCAGCGGGTAATCAGGCTTGGCCTGAGCGTGGGCATTGAGGCCGCAAAGTGCGACAAAGACCGCCACCAAAAGATGCGGGATGCGAAACAGGCGCTGAGTCATAGGGGGAAGTCCGGGTTGAAAAGCGGGGGGTGATCGGAAATGGAAGTCGCCTTACTTGAGTCCGGCCAAACCCTTTTCCATGGCAGATTTGGTTTTGTCTTCGGCGGCAGCAGATTGAACAGCAGGGGCTCCCGCCGGCGCAGCAGCGGCGTTGCCCTCTGTCTTGACGAACTCGCCCATGTACTCAATCTTGGCGGTGCTTCTCAGTTGCTTGATGCTCGCCGTCACGGCTTCGCTGGCGCGCTGATTAGTCAGAAATTGTTCAATGCGTGGCAGACCAGCCGCTTCAGCGACAGGTGATAGCTGTGACGACACCACCCGGATCAAGGTGATGCTTTGTGGCGCTTGAACGACCAGGCTCTGGCCGTCCTTGAGGGCATGAATTTTGGACAACAATTCAAGTGGAATCTGTTCGGCGGCACGGGTGGCGCTACCGCCGCCAAACTTAATGTCTTTGCTCTTGAGCCAGGCTGCAGTTTCCTCCATCGGCTGGCCGGAAGACGCAAAGCTCTTCAACTGCTCTGTCACGCCGGCAGACGATGGCACGAGAAGTTCCTGTACGTTGAAAATGCGACGTTCAGCAAATAGCTGGGGGTGCTCAACGTAGTATTTTTTGATTTCTTCAGGCGTGGGTTTGGGCAGGGCCGTCGCAACTTTTTGCATGTAAGCGCGAGCCAGGATCTCGCGGCGTGAGGCTTCCAGCAGCGACACAATCTCAGGAGACCGGTGCAGTTTGTTTTCGGTGGCCTGGTCAACCGCGAGTTGTTGATCGATGAGTTTCTCCAGTACATCGCGGCTCATGGCCTGGACGGCCTGTGGTGTTGCCCCCGCGGTGTTGGTGCGACTAAGAGCCTGGTTGATCTGGTGAACCGAAATTTCTTCGGAGCCAACTTTGGCAGCCACCTGGGTGGCCACTTTTTTGTCGTCCTTGTCGCCGCAGGCTGAAAGACCCAGCGTCATGGCAGTGGTCAAAATTGAAAGTGCAAAACGGGTTTTGAATGAGGTCATGGTGTTGAAAGGTCAGTAAGTGAATTGGGCGGAAAGAGTGGCCATATGGCTGTCGTAGTCAAGTCCGGGCAAGGTTGAGGCGCGCTTTGCGTTTTGTAGCGTTGCGCTGAACGTAAGGTATTGGTTGGGCTGCCAGTCGAGTGATACGCTGGCATCTGTTGTTGTGTCGCTGCGTTGAGGTGCCACCAGACCCGAGGGGGAGCCCAGGTATTCGCGGCGGGCCACTTCATAGCGCGCACGTGCGACCATCTTGGGACTGAGTTGCCAGACGGGGCCAATGAACAGTCGATCGGTTTGGCTGTAGTTTGTGCTGGCGGTTTGATAGCTTGAGAGATCGCGCGCCCAGCCCGCAGACAGCGCAGACTTGCCCGAGATATTCCAGTTGAGGTTAACGGCGGAGTTGAGTCCGCTGTAATCGCGCTGGGAGAAATGCGCGTGAGTTCGGTTAATGTAGGCGGTAGTCAGATCGGCAGTGCTGTTGCCACTGATGGCCCAAAGAAATTTCAGCGCATGATCGACCTGCTTGAAGCCATCGTCGTAAAGGCCCGCTGGGGAATACGCACGGTTAATGTTTTGACCGCTGGCGTTTTTCAGTGTGTAGGCAAGCGAACTCCCCGAGGCCTGTGCAAAGCGCAGACCGGCCTCGGCTGAATTTGCCGCGTAGTCACTTTCCGCCAGAAGGGGTTGCAGATTGGTTTGCGTTGTCCGGGATACGCCGCCAAACACTTCCCATGGACCACCGAGTTCATAGATCGCGTTAAATCGGCTGCTGGTGTTGGTGCGCTGATTGCGCAAATTGAAACCCTGAAAGTCAGAAAAGCTGTTGAGCGTTTCACTGCGATCGGCGTTCAGATTGCCGTGAAGACGTGGCGTAAAGCTCCAGCGCCAAGCCGCGTTGTAATTGTGTGCGGTAAAACTTAAATAGTTGAAATTCTGGTAGCGGTAGTCGATCAGGTTCACAGCCAGCTCGAAGCGTTGCAGGCTGTAGGCTTTGCTGAATTTGAGCGTTAGCGATGTTGACTCGATCTGTTCCGCTGCACTGGACTTGCCGATCAGTGCCATCGTGTTGGCATGGGCGGGAAGCCGAAACAGGTTGCTGTCGGTGGACAGGGATTGGCTCGCGATAAGCGTTAACGTGTCTTGTGCCTGCGCCCAGGCTGGCGCAGCGCCGAGTGTGCCGAGCAGGGCTGTAAGCAGCAAGGAGTCGCGACGCACCAACATGGTCAATAGGCCTTCTGATCCTTGAGGACCAAACGGATGGTCTTCAGAATGATGTGGATGTCCAGCCGTAGCGACCAGTTGCGCAGGTAGTCAAGGTCAAAATCAATACGCCCCTGCATTTTGTCCAATGTGGCTGTTTCACCGCGGTAACCATTGACCTGTGCCCAGCCAGTGATGCCTGGCTTCACCTTGTGCCGCACCATATAGCCCTTGATGAGCTTGCGATAAAGTTCATTGTGGGCAACTGCATGAGGCCGGGGACCAACAATGCTCATGCGGCCTTGAAGTACGTTGATGAACTGTGGCAACTCGTCCAGCGAGGTTCGTCGCAATACCGCGCCGAGGGGAGTGATGCGCAGGTCATTCTTTTGCGCCTGCTGGATGGCGCCGCCATCTTCCGTGACGGTCATCGAACGAAACTTGTAGACGAGAATTTCCTGGCCGTCCAGCCCGTATCGACGCTGCTTGAAGATGATGGGTCCGGGGGACCCCATCTTCACCGCCACGGCAATGATGAATAGCAATGGGAACACCAGGGCGAGGATCAGCGCCGACAAGACAAGGTCACTGATGCGTTTGAGAAACCCGTCGGTACCTTTGAACGGTGTCTCGCATACCGAGATGACGGGCATGCCGCACACTGATCCAGGATGCCCCTGGATGAGGTCTGTGACGAACATGTCGGGAACGAAATAGATGGATGCCGTCGTGTCTTTGAGTTCGTCCAGAACCTGCAATATGCGCGGCTGCGACGCCATGGGAAGGGACAGGTAAATCAGCTGGATTCGGTTTGCTTTGACCAGCGCAGCCAGGTCGCCCAGCTTGCCCAACAGCTTTTGCGGAATGGGCGATGTGAGACGTTCAGCACTCCGACTGTCGACGAAGCCGGCGAGTTCGATGCGGGCGTAGGGAGATTCCTTGATCTTGCTGGCCAATGCCATGCCTTGCTCATTCATCCCGACAATAATGGCCCGTTGCCTGGGGCCTTGCAGTTTGAGCAGCAAGGGCGCGGAACTGCGCAAAACGAGGCACGCGGCGAGCTCGGTCAGCGGGGCCACCCAGAGCCATGTCGTCACCGCCAGTTTTGAAAATTCCTTGATATAGCCCGTGGCGATGCCCGTGATCAGAAGCAAGCCCGCAATGCCGGCCCAGTTCACGGCAACATCGATCACCACCGCCATCAACGACGATTGCAGCCTTGCCTGCCCGGGAAAAGTCAGAGCGAAAACAAGGGTTGAAAGAATCAGATACGGCGGGGGAAGTTCACCTTCGAAGTGGTAGGCCAGGGCCCATAGAGAGAAGACAAACGCCGCTGGCCCAATGATGGATTCCAGCAGGCTGAGCAGGTTGTCCCTACCCAGCGATGCTGGCACCGGCTGCTTGTTCAAAGCAGCGGCCGACAGGGTGGCATGGGTCTTGGACATGGGAGATGCGGGTTCTACTCAAAGCGACGGATCGCATGGTTTCAGCTAAGCGTTGGAGTAAATCATGCGCATGTGACAGCGGTGTGTCATTGGAATGGCACAAGGGCCGCAGCAAGCTGCGGCCCTCGGTATCAGGGGATGGGGCGACGCCCCAAATCAGGCTTATTTGCGGTTGCGACGGCGGCGCGCGATGCCACCCAGCATGCCCAGGCCGGCAAGCATCATGGCGTAGGTTTCAGGCTCTGGCACCGGGGTGGTTGACATCACCAGCATTTGGCCACCCTGGACCAGGGCCGCTGGGTTGCTCAGGCCCAGCGATGTGGCGCTTGCGTGGTCTTGTGCGACCAGCAGGCTGTATTGCTTGCCGTCGTTGCGACCCAGGATGTCGGTGATGTCGATAATGCCGGACGACTCTTCGTCCTTGGTGTGAGTGCCTGCGGTGAAGGTGCCGCTGATGCTGACATCACCAAACAGCGCCGGATCGAATTTGGCGACCAGGGTCATGCTGCCGTCTTTAGGGTTGTATGCCCAGATTTTGTCGTTGTGCTCGTTGTTGCCCACATCTTCCTGGATGTACACGACACCGTCTTTCCCGACGCCGATGTTGTCCCCCATGTTGAGCTTGGCAATGCCCAGACCGCCGGGCAGGGTACTGGAGTCCACCAGCTTTTTGATGCTGCCGCCACCATCTGGATTGCTGATGTCGTCAAAGCTCAGCTCCCACAGGCGCGAGCCGCCCTTTTGTGTGCCGCCAGCCAGATTGGTCTTGTCGATCTGGTCCGTGGTGACGAAGTAGAACTTGCTGCCGTCTGCGCTCCAGGCGCCGTCTTCAGGGCGTGAGAATGCAGTGGACGTCGTGGCACTCAGGCTGAAACGGGTGCCGTCAGCAATGCCGGTTGTGCGGGTCGTCGCATTGTTGATTTCGCTGGTGATGCCGGCAACGTTAATGAATTTGGTCACGCCGTTGGTCAGGCCGGCTTTGTCGATGTCGGAGCCGGTGGCCAGCTTGGTGCCCACATAAACGGCCAGCGAGTTGGCCATCATGCCCGTGCCGCCATCGTTGCTGCCAATGACCACGGTCTTGTTTTGCGCAATCGGGTTGGCCAGCAGGTTTTCCCAGCCGCCAGTTGCCGCGATGCCGGAGCCATTGGTCGCTTGATTCATCTTGCCCAGCACGTAGGTGTTGCCCTTCGCCAGGCCAGTGGCCACAGTTGCTATGGCGTAGCCGTTGGTGCCGCCTTCTTCGCCCGACAGGAATAGTCGGGATTGTGTGCCCAAACCAGTAATCGGATTGTAGAAAGCAGAGCTTGGTGCCAGGTCTGCGGAGCAAAAACGGTTGAATGAGGTTGCCGCACTGGCAACGGTATTCGAGGCCTGCGTGGTGGAATTCCAGCCATAGACATTTTTGATCAAGTCACCACCGGAAACCACGCTGAGGTTGGCCTTGTTGACGATCCATTCAGAAACGAATGCACCCTTGCCGCCGTGCGCACGAATGATGCCGTCGGCACTGCCGAGTTCATGGTTCATCAGCACGGTGAAGGTGCCGTTGCCGTTGTCATAAGCACCCAGGCCGTCGGGGATGCCGGCCATCTGATAGCCGGCGACAGTGTCGCCGGTGGTCAGGATGGATGTGAAATTGACACCTGCAGCGATGCCCTGCATATAGGGGGCCGCACTGGTGCTGGGGCCTGTGGTTTGCGCAACGGCAGCGTGGGACATGGCAGCGAGGGCGGCAGCGATAGCGATTGCCATAAGCGATTTGTGAATCATATGAAAGTCCTGACAGTGATTGAAAATTGGGCTTGGGTGACAGCAGGACTCCATCGTCCACTTTCCGTGTTACAGGCGTTTGTTGCGATGGCGCCAAGGGCATAGTCCGTTTGTCCGCAAGAGATCATTCCTGTTGTGTTCGGGATACTGGTCGTTAGACCAGGCTGCAGATTCATGAAACCGTCATGTGGATGCAATAGGCTCAGCATTTTTCCAGCAAAAGAACCATCAATGGCAGCGCAAATTCTTGTTGTGGAAGACGATCCCAACATTCAGGAGTTGATCTCGGTAAATTTGTCGCGCGCCGGCCATGTGGTCCAGCGAGCCTGCGATGCCGAAGTGGCACACGGATTGGCGCGTGCCGCATTGCCTGACCTGGTGTTGATCGACTGGATGCTGCCGGGCATGTCGGGGGTGGACCTGGCGCGCCTGCTTCGCTCCGAGCAACGCACACGTGAGGTGTCCATCATCATGCTCACGGCACGCGACGATGAGCGTGACAAGATAACCGGACTTGAGAGCGGTGCGGATGACTACATTACCAAGCCATTTTCTCCGCGCGAGCTGCTCGCACGGATAGCTGCTGTGCTGCGCCGCCGGGTTCCACTGGCGAGTGAAGATGCGGTGGAGGTGGGGGGGCTGCGCCTGGACCCGGCCGCTCAGCGCGTGACAGCTGCTGGCGTCAGCTTGGCGCTGGGGCCCACGGAATTTCGCCTGCTTCATTTCTTCATGACGCACGCGGATCGCGTCTACAGCCGCACGCAATTGCTCAATCAGGTGTGGGGTGATCACTATTTCGGCGAAGAGCGTACGGTGGACGTGCACATCCGGCGTTTGCGGGCAGCAATGGAGCAATGTGGCCATGACGTGTTGATTCAAACAGTCAGGGGCAGTGGTTACAGCTTTTCTGTGACCCAGAGGTAGGTTTTCCGAAAGTCAGTCAGCTGGATTCAGATCGGCTTTGCGCTGGCGTTTGTAGAGCTGCATCACTGCAGGCACATAGCGGCTGGTTTCTGCATAGGGCGGAATACGTCGTCCGTGGGCCAATACAGCACCGGCCCCCGCGTTGTAGGCCGCCAGTGCAAGTTCCTTGTCGTCGGAGAATTGATCAAGCAGATCGCGCAGAAGGTGGGCGCCGCCTCGCAGGTTTTGCGCAATATCCAATGGGTTGGAGACGCCATAGCGACGTGCGGTGGCCGGCATCAGTTGCATCAAGCCCAGAGCGCCCTTGGGTGAGACAGCTTGGGGGTTGTAGCCAGATTCGATCTCGATCACCGCATGCAGAAATTCTGCTTCCACACGGCTGGCCTTGGCCGCCAATGCAACTGCTGCATCAAAGTGTTGCCTAGCGTGGCGCAAGCCCTTGCGAGGCGGCTTTTCGGCAAGCGATGCACGTGGCGCGTCACCGCTACGCAATAGCAAATGAAAGCGCGCGTCTGACGGCCTGTCGCTGAAATGTGAAGTGCCGTCCTCAGCGGTGAAATGGTAGATGTCGGCCACCGCCGCCGGTGTGACGACAAGTCCGCAAGTCAATACCGCAACCGCCAGCAGGGCGCCCATTTGCGATGCTTGTTTCTCTGCTCGCGGGCGCCGGTTATGGGGATTGTTCACCGAACAGATTCTCGCTCCGGGATGTTGCGGAAATATTTCAAAGACCAGTCGGGGTATGTAACGTCGCTGTCACACAAGGTACATAGACTGCCCTTCAGCGTTTGTGAATCTTTCCTGGTTCATTCGCATGGCCCGGTTTCCAGCAAAGCGGAAATCCTCTGACATGACAACACCCCCTATGACACTGAAGCGCCCCATTGTCGCAAGACGAAGCTCTGGATTTACCTTGCTTGAACTGCTGGTGGTGATGGTGATCATCGGCATGCTGGCTGGATTTGTGGCCCCTAAATTCTTTGCACAGATTGGCAAGTCTGAAACCAAGACCGCACGCGCACAGATAGACGCATTGGAAAAAGCCCTTGATCAGTATCGGCTGGACCTGGGTCATTACCCCACCAGCGAGCAGGGCTTGTCTGCGCTGAACGAGCGTCCAGCCGCAGAGGCGAAGTGGTCTGGTCCCTATCTCAAGAAGGGCGTGCCACTGGACCCATGGCAACATGCCTATGTGTATAAATTTCCGGGCGAGCACGGTGAATATGATTTGCTTTCCTACGGCAAAGATGGTCAACCTGGTGGCACTGGCGAAGCCGAAGACATCGTCAGTTGGTGAGCATGCAATTCCTGGTCAAAACCCTGAAGCCGGATACCGGTGTCGGTACCACGATGCTGGAGGCCGCTACCGCCGCGGACGCTGAACGCCAGGTGACGGCCCTGGGTCATGCCGTCCTGTCGGTTGTGCCTGCGCCATTGCTGAGTCGCTTGCGCACACCGGGCGCAGCGCGTTTCCCGCTGCTGCTTTTCAGTCAGGAATTGCTCTCCTTGCTGAACTCTGGCATCACCATCGTGGAAGCCATTGAAACGCTTGCTGAAAAAGAAAATCGCCCTGCGGTGCGAGCGGTCCTGGACGGGATTGTGTCGGCTTTGCGGGAGGGGCGGACGTTTTCTGCCACGCTGGAAGATACACCGCAGGCATTCCCCCCGCTTTATGTGGCGACGGTTCGCGCCAGTGAACGCACCAGTGGCCTGGGTGAGGCGCTGGGTCGGTACATTGCGTACGCGACACAACTCGAGACCTTGCGTGGACGGCTCGTGAGCGCGGCCATATATCCGGCCTTGCTGGTGGCGGTCAGTGGGTTGGTGATTCTCTTTTTGATGGGCTATGTGGTGCCACGCTTTTCCCATATTTATGAAGATATGGGTGGCGACCTTCCGTTTCTCTCCCGGCTGTTATTGCAGTGGGGGCTGGTGGTGGAGAAATACTGGCCGCTGTTGCTTGGTGTTGCTGCGGCATTGCTCATGGGCGCGGTGCATGGCGGTGGCCGCAGGTTGGCGCAGCGCTTTCTTGGCGTGATGTGGCGCATCCCCGCCGTGGGCGAGCGCATGCGGGTTTTCCAGTTGGCGCGCATGTACCGTACTTTGGGTATGTTGTTGCGCGGCGGCATTGCCATCGTGCCCGCGCTTGACATGGTGGTGGGGCTGCTTTCTGCGGCATTGCAGGCGCGTCTCGCAGGTGCCACGCAGACTATTCGCGAAGGCAACGCGATCTCGCACGCTTTTGAAAGCAGCGGCCTGACGACGGCGGTTGCATTGCGCATGCTGCGGGTCGGTGAACGCGCCGGCAACATGGGGGAAATGATGGAGCGCATTGCCGCGTTCCACGACGAAGAAATGGCGCGCTGGGCGGAATGGGTAACACGTCTGCTCGGTCCGGTTTTGATGCTGTTGATGGGCCTTGTGATTGGCGCCGTTGTGATCCTGATGTACTTGCCTATTTTTCAATTGGCTGAAAGCATCCGATGAACGGACCGCGCGAGGCCGATTTTTTTGCTGCACCGTATTCATCGTCGGAAATCGGGGCGGCCCGAACGCTTGCCAAGGCGCGGGGTAGCCGATTGATCGAGGTGCTTGATGAGGGCGAGGGTGCTTTTTCGGAGGTATTGACAAGCCGGCTGGCGGCCACCGTGCATCTGCGCGTGGCAGGGCTTTCTGACATGCATGCCATGGAGCCGGCTTTTGACTTGTTGCCCTACGGGGAGGCCTTGCAACGCGACTGCCTGTTGTTTCGCGGTGGTGCGCAGGGGCTGGTCATGGTGCTCGCCGATCCATTTGACCTGGGCTTGCGCGATTGGGCCGAGGAGCGTCTGCGTGCCCCGCTGAACATTCGCCTGGCACATCGGGGTGACATCGCAGCTTACCTGGCCCGCCATGAAGAAACCCTGCGCGCCATGGACGGCATGGTTTCGATGCAGCAGTCCACACAGCAGGGCAGTGCTGCTGAAGACATTTCGCTCAAAAGCATCAGTGAAGACGCCAGCCCTGTGGTGCGGCTGGTCAATTCAACGCTGTATGACGCTCTCAAGGCCGGCGCCAGCGACATTCATCTGGAGACTGCACCGGATGGCATCTTCATCAAGTACCGCATCGATGGCGTTTTGGCCAGTGTGGGCGGGACGCAAGGTACGGAGAACGCCGAGCAGATCATCTCGCGCATCAAGGTCATGGCCGAACTGGATATTGCGGAGCGTCGTGTGCCGCAGGATGGGCGTTTCAAAGTCGCCGCCAATGGGCGCGAAATTGACATCCGGGTCTCCATCATGCCAAGCATTCATGGTGAGGATGCGGTGCTGCGTATTCTGGACAAGCAGCGCCTCTCTGACAAGGTGGTTGGGCTGCGACTGGAGTCGCTCGGATTTGATGCGGCAACCATGTCGGCCCTGCATCGGCTTTCCGCCGAGCCCTATGGCATGTTGCTCGCTACAGGCCCTACCGGCAGCGGCAAAACCACCACGCTCTACGCCGCCATCAATGAGATCAACCATGGGCACGACAAGATCGTCACCATCGAGGACCCGGTTGAATACCAGTTGCCGGGGGTGCTGCAGATCCCGGTCAACGAAAAAAAGGGGTTGACCTTCGCGCGCGGACTGCGCTCCATCCTGCGCCACGACCCGGACAAAATCATGGTGGGTGAGATTCGTGACGGCGAGACGGCGCAGATTGCCGTTCAGGCGGCGCTGACCGGGCACCTGGTTTTGACCACGGTGCATGCCAACAACGTGTTTGATGTGCTGGGCCGATTTACGCACATGGGTGTAGACCCCTACAGCCTGGTCGCGGCACTGAATGGCATCGTGGCACAGCGCCTGGTGCGCGTCAGCTGCCTGGAATGTGTGGCCGATGATGTGCCCGACGCGGCCTTGCTGGCCGTATCGGGTATCAGCGATGTGACCGGCTTTAATTTCCGGGCCGGGCGCGGCTGCGCACACTGCCGTGGGACTGGCTTCAAGGGCCGCAAGGCGGTGGCCGAAGTTTTGATACTGGATGACGAACTGCGCGAAATGATCGTTACACGGGAGCCTGTGCGTCGCATCAAGGAGGCCGCTTATCGCAAAGGCACGCGGCTTCTTCGCGATGTCGGCCTTGACCTTGTCCGCCATGGTGAAACCACGCTGCAGGAGCTCAATCGTGTGGTCGCCTAAATCTCAAACCTTGCGGGTGGGCCTGTCGACGCAACATCTCATGCTCGTCAAGGCGGAGGGTATATGGTCGCGCACGCCTGCGAGCTGCGCCCGAATCGAATGCGAACCAGCGGCGCAAGCCGAGCCTTGGCGGCCGGTTGTCAAGGCCTTGGCCGGTGTGCTTGCTGCGCAGAGTCCCACCAAGATCACCTTGCACATTGTGCTGTCGGGGCGTTTTGTTCGCTGGCAGCTATTGCCGTGGCGAGCCGGACTGACCCAGGCAAGTGAACTGACTGCCTACGCCTCGCTGCGTTTTCGCGAAATCTTTGGCAAGGCTGCCGAAGACTGGCAGATGTTGTATGCACCGCAACCGCCGGGCACAACCATGCCTGCCTGCGCCATCGATGTCGCCCTGATGGATGCGCTGCGCAGCACCTGTGAAACTGCCGGCGTGCGACTTGCCTCTGTAACGCCCTATTTCTCCTCGGCCTTTGACCAGTGGCGCAGGTCCCTGGGTGGCGGGGCCGCCTGGTTTGGCTTGATCGAGTCGGATTGCATCTCGCTTGGCCTGTTGCAGGGAGGGCGCTGGGCCGGACTGCACACCCAACGTCTCGATGGCGACTGGCGTCGCATACTGCCGGGCATGATGGCGCAGATGGGCATCGCAGCCGGTCTCACCGAGTCCTCGCCGCCCCTGTACCTGGCGGGCAGCGAGGAGGCTCCTCAGCCCACCGGAGACCTGCCGTTTATGTGGCTCAAGCCGAAGCTGCGGTTTGGCCAATCCCTGGTTGGCCAGCGTCTGGCGTTGGGAGTCTGAGGCTGATGCAAGCACTCAATCTCAATTTCATGGCGCACCGTCGCCTCGGCTCGCCACTGGACCTGTTGGTATTGGCTGTGGGCATGGTGGCGGCCAGCGTCGTTGCGGTTGACTATGTCGAAGTACGTGCAGAGCTGGAACGCCTGCAGATGCGCCAGGCCCGTCAGCCCAAGCCGGATGCCCCACGTCAGCGCACAAGCGCATTGCCTGCGACGCAGGATGATGCAAAAGCCATGGGCCGCGTCAGCTCCCAGTTGCGTTTGCCCTGGGATGCGGTGCTGCGCGAGATGGAGTTGATGATGGATCCGGCGGTCGGAATTCTGAGCGTCGAGGGTCAGGGGCAAACGCGCACGCTGCGCATCACTGGCGAAGCCAAGGCGATGGCCGATGTGGTGGCCTACGTGAATCGCCTGCGCCAGTCGAGCCTGATTGAAACCGCATACCTGTCGGGTCATGAAGAAAAGCAGGCGGGTGCCGTCAAGGTCATTCGATTTTCTCTGGATGCGGTGTGGAGACTTCCGTCGTGACGCCCCAGCACGTCATTGCCCATATGCACTATCAGCTGTATCGCCATGGCTGGGGAGTGGTGCTCGGGCTCGCGCTGCTGGGCGGCGCCATCGGTTGGCACTTTGGGGGAGTGGTACAGACGCGCACGCAAGTTGCGGAACTGCGCGCGCAAGCTTTGGCGCAGCGGCAGCGTCTGGTGCAGAAGCCCAATCAGGATGAGTTGGCCGCCAAGCGTTTGCTGGCCTTCCATGCCGGACTGCCCGCCAGCACGGGTGCGATGGAGGCCATTGATGCCATTCACCGCGCCGCTGCCGCCAATGGCGTCAAGCTGGCCAACGGAGAGTACCGCCTGGCCCGGGACGGTGGCGCACGCTTGCTGCGTTACCAGATCACGCTGCCCGCGCGTGCCAGCTATCCGCAACTGCGGGCCTGGATCGGTGAGGTCATGAACGCGGTGCCTTCGGCTGCGCTGGACGAAATCAGCTTTCGCCGCGATGACGTGGGTAGCGATTCGGTCGAGGCGCGTGTGCGCATGACGCTATTTTTGAGAGCATCCTGAATGCCATCCCTGCGCAACATCCTGCTGGCTGCCGCATTGGTTGCGACCCTGGGTGCATCGCTGTTCGACGTGCCAGGCCTTGATGTGCCACAAGTCGAGCTGGCGGATCCGGCTCGCAATGCCACTGCTACGACGGTCGCGCACACACCGCCGAAGGACCAGGAAACGCCTCTGGTGCGCGACCGTTTTGAAGCGCCGGTTGCGGATCTCCTTTCATCCCGAAGCTGGCAGCCGCCACCACCAGCGCCGTCAAAACCGCCACCACCCAAAGCCCCGCCCTTGCCCTTCCGGTATTTGGGCAAGGTGCTGGACGAGGGGGTCGTGATGGCCTTTGTCGGCCAGGATGTCCGTACGCATCTGCTGCGGGCGGGCGACCTCTTGGCGGACTACAAGGTTGAAGAAATTACGCCGGCGGGCATGACGTTTGTCTATCTGCCGCTCAATGAAAAACAACGCCTGACATTCGGAAGCGCAAATTGAAAATCGCCACACCCATCGCCCGGCTTGCCACGCTGTTTGCCGTACTCCTGTTTCTCGGGTGCGCCGGCAACCCGGCCATCAAGGAAAGCCGTGCCCTGCTCGCCGAGGGTCGTATTGACGACAGCGTGATCCGCCTGGAGAAGGCCCTGAGAGATGCGCCTGACGACCGTGAATTGCGTGCCCACTATTTTCGCCAGCGTGACCTGGCGGCGGGCCAACTGCTGATAGCGGCAGACACCGAGCGTGTCGCCGGGCGGATTGAGGCGGCGCAGGCCCTCTACTTGCGTGTGCAAAAGCTCGATGCCAACAACCCGCGCGTGCGCGATGGGCTTGCCGAGATTGCCGCCCAGCAGCGGCATGAGACGCGTGTGCGCGAGGCTGAGGCCTTGCTTGGCAAGAGGGACAACGCTGGCGCAGAGCGAATCTTGAGAAGCGTGCTGGCAGAAAACCCGACGCATGGCGAGGCTCGCCGCCTGTTGCAAAAACTGCGCGAGCAATTGACGCGTGCCGAGGTGCCGGCACAGTCGCTCAAGTCGGCCCACAGCAAGCCGGTGACCCTGGAGTTTCGTGACACGCCCCTCAAGACTGTGTTTGAAGTCATTGCGCGTAGCTCAGGACTCAACTTTGTTTTTGACAAGGATGTCAAGACAGACACCAAGGTCACGATCTTTGTGCGCAACACCGGCATTGATGAAGTGGTGAAACTGATTCTGGTCACCAACCAGCTTGAGCGGAAGTTGCTGAACGAAAACTCGGTATTGGTCTACCCGAACACGCCCGCCAAAGCCAAGGAGTACCAGGAGCTGGTGACGCGAAGCTTTTACCTTGCCAATGCCGATGTGAAGCAAGCCCAGGCGCTGGTGAAGTCATTGGTCAAAACCAAAGACATCTTCACTGATGAGAAACTCAATTTACTGGTGATCAAGGACACGGTCGAGGCGGTGCGCCTGGCCGAGCGCTTGCTGGAATCGCTGGACATGGCCGAGCCGGAGGTCATGCTTGATGTGGAAGTGCTGGAAATGTCCCGCAGCAAGCTGCTGGAATTGGGGCTGCGCTTTCCGGACCAGATTGGCTACGGTCAGTTGCAACCCACCAGCAATTCAACCATCGTTAACAACGGCGTGACCGAGACCACCACCAACCTCGGCGGCGCACTTGCGGCGGGCTTTGTTGACTTACGAAACCGCGCTGGCCTGACCTCGTTTGTCTCCAACCCGGCCTTGATGCTGAATCTCAAGAATCAGGTGGGGGATGGCAACATGCTGGCCAACCCGCGTATCCGCGTCAAGAACCGCGAAAAGGCGAAGATTCATATCGGTGACAAGTTGCCGGTTTTCACAACCACCTCCACGGCCAATGTCGGTGTTGCAGCCTCGGTGTCCTATCTGGATGTGGGCCTCAAGCTGGACGTCGAGCCCAATATCTATTTGGACGACGAGGTGTCCATCAAGGTTGGGTTGGAGGTCAGCAGCATTGCCAAGGAGATTTCCGGCCCTGCCGGCTCGCTGGCCTACCAGGTGGGAACGCGCAGCGCATCCACCGTGCTGCGCCTGAAAAATGGGGAAACCCAGGTGCTTGCCGGTCTTATCAGTGACGAAGAGCGCAGCAGCGCCAACCGCCTGCCGGGGCTGGGCGACATCCCCTTGCTGGGGCGTCTTTTCAGCAGCCAGAGGGACAACAGCAGCAAGACGGAAATCGTGTTGTTGATCACGCCGCGCATCGTACGCAATCTGGCGCGCCCCGAAGGCTTGTCGGCCAACGTAGCGGCTGGTTCCGAGCTGTCGGTGGGGGCGCCTGCATTGCAAGTGAAGACGGCGGAGCCGCGCGGGCTTTCGCTGTCGTTCTCTCGCTCGGCCGGGGCGCAGCCCACACCTCCGGCAACGCCGCCGACACCTGCAGAACTGGCGACCAACCCGGCTGCGCCTGAGGGAGCCCTCATCCCCGCGCCCCCGTCGGAAGCCAGGAGGCCCTGATGCGGCGCGCTCGCGGCTTTACCTTGATCGAGCTGGTGGTGACGGTGGCAATCGTCGGCATCCTTGCCTCCATCGCCGTGCCGCTGGGTGAGATCAGTTTGCAAAGAGCCAAAGAGTCCGAGCTGCGCAGCGCGCTGCGGCAGATTCGTGAGGCACTCGATACCTACAAGCGTGCGGCGGACGAAGGCCGCGTGCAGCGTCGGGCTGGTGGCTCGGGCTATCCCCGCTCTCTGGACGAGCTGGCAGGCGGCGTGGAGGATGCCAAGAACCCGGCGCAAGCCAAGATATTCTTCCTGCGCCGTTTGCCGCGTGACCCCTTTCATCCGCAGCCCGACGTCCCCGCTGCCGACACCTGGGGCAAACGCGCTTATGCCAGCCCGCCAGATGCTCCTGCAGAAGGGGACGATGTGTTTGATGTGTACTCGCGCTCCGAGCGCGTCGGGCTCAACGGCACGGCCTACCGGGAGTGGTGACATGCGCCGCGGTTTTACCCTGATCGAACTGCTGGTGGTCATGGCCATCATCGCCACGCTGCTCAGCATCGCCACGCCGCGTTATTTCGCTCACCTGGAGAAAGCCCGGGAAGCCGCACTGATGGAGACGCTGTCGGTGGTGCGCGATTCAATTGACAAGTTCCATGCCGATACCGGCCGCTATCCGGCCGAGCTGGAAGAGCTGGTGACCAAACGCTACCTGCGCAAATTGCCGGTGGACCCCGTGAGCGAGACCGCCGCCACCTGGATCATTGTGCCGCCGCCAAGCGAGCTCACGGGTGTGTGGGATGTGAAAAGTGGCGCCGGCGGCGAAGGGAGACCCTATGCGCAGTGGTAGCGCACAGCACAGTCACCGCCGGGGTCAGCGCGGCTTTGGGTATCTCCTGGTCTTGTTCGCACTTGCCGCCATGGGGCTGCTACTGGGCAGTGCTGGCCAGGTCTGGCATACGGCGGCTCAGCGTGAGAAGGAAGCCGAACTCCTGTTCATCGGCAATCAGTTTCGCCAGGCCATTGGTTCCTACTACGCCTCGTCGCCCGACGCGGCGAAGCAGTATCCGCTCAAACTCGAAGACCTGCTGGAAGATCAGCGTTTTCCGGTTCCACACCGTCACCTGCGCCAGCTCTACCGCGACCCGATCACCGGCAGCGCGCAATGGGGCTTGGTGAAGGTGGGCGACCGCATCGCAGGCATCCATAGCCTTTCGGAAAGCCAGGCGCTCAAGACAACGTTTGCCGGACCTGATTCGACCTTTTCCGGTGCGACGCGCTACGAGCAGTGGGTGTTTCGGTTTGAGCCTGGCGAGGCTTTGCGATGAAAAAGCCAGTCCGTTTGAATAACCAGGACTTGGAGCATTTGATCGTCACGATCGAAACGTCGTTGACGATCAACAAGCGGCATCAGTTTTTCCTGTGGGCCCAGGGTGCCTTGCAGGGCTTCATTCCCCATGAGACCTTGTTTTGCGCCTATGGCGATATTGCCCGCATACGCTTCAAGCACGAAACTTTTTCCCGCAACGTACTCAACGCCCAACTGGAGCAGTCCGTTGGTGATCCCGCCAATGGGCTGCTGCCGCGCATTGTGGACGACTGGTTGCGCGCCGGCAGTGTGCCTTGGCTACTCAGCCCGGAGGGTGGCGGCCATGTAGGGCGGCGCCAGCTTCTGGCAGATTTGAATCGCTACGAATTCGGGCACGTGGCGGCCCATGGTGCCAAGGAAATCAAAGGTGAGTTCGGCAGCTTTTTCGTGTTCGTCGGCTTGGCTGCCTCGCCAGGCGCACGCGAGGCCTATTTGCTGGAGCTGCTGATGCCCTACCTGCACATGGCTCTGTACCGCATGCTGGCCAAGGAGAGCAGCGGAAAGCCCGACGACGTCGCCGCCGTCACCCTGCTGTCCAAGCGCGAGATCCAGGTGCTGCACTGGGTCAAGGGCGGCAAGACCAACCAGGAGATCGGGCAGATTCTGGACATCAGCCCACCCACGGTCAAGAACCACCTGCAGAACATCATGCGCAAACTCAATGTGAACAACCGGGCCCAGGCTGTTGGCAAGGCCACCACCCTGCGCCTGGTGGCGCACGGCGACCTCACCTGATTTTTGCTGATTCATGCAGCAGTGTCGAAACGCTATTGTTTTTATGGCTAACTTTTCATGTTTCACGCTGGGATTGACCTGTTTTTATGGGTCAAGGTGAGTGAAGACCCGGTTCTTCGATGTCTGAACGGACTACGAAATGCAAGCCAAGACACATAACGCCTGAAATGTTGGGAAATTAAATTAGTTCCCGTCGACTTAAATTTATTTTGAGTTGATTTGAATCTGGGAAACCAAAAGCAACTCTTCACTAATTTAGCAACTTGACAGGATCAAACACATGAAACTCAAACTTATCGCATTGGCAGCTTTGCTGGCCACTTCCGCATCGTCGTTCGCTGCCATGGACGGCGCGACTTCCGGCAACGGGAGCCTGCTGGTCAACTTCATCTCCCAGGGCGGAACTTCCGCTACTGCGGGTGGCGACGACATGTCCGCCGTGTTCGACCTGGGCGTCAGCATGAATGATTTTCTGACGCACAAGAACGAGGCTGGTTATACCCAGACCTGGAACTTGACCAGCGCCAACTACGGTTCCGCCTGGAACGACCTGCTGGCTTTTTCCACCAACGATGCCGCCATCGAATTCAACGTGATTGCGCTGGATAACGTTAATACGCGTTACCTGACCACCAACGATGTGGCGACCTATACCAGCCTGACCAACGCTAATCTGGGTGGCTTTCAGAACATGAATTCCTACGTCACCGCTAACAATTTGCGTGGCACCCATGTCACGGAAGCCAACGGCGCTAGCACGGCTCTCTCGACCGATGTTGCCAACAGCTACTTCCGTGCGGTCAATGGCGCTACTCAAGGTGACACCTGGCTTACAAAGACAAGCGACACCACCAAGACCCTGGCCACGGCACAAAACTTCTGGTCTTTGTCCGTTGGTGCAGGCAATGGTTCAGCGCAGGCTGCCAAGTCCGCTTTTGGCGTTGACTTGGACGGCAACGGCAGCATCGGTACTGGTGAATTCGGCGAATGGTCGGTGAATGCCGCCGCCGGCACGATTACTTTCGCAAACGTTGCTGCCGTGCCGGAAGCTGAAACCTACGCCATGTTGTTGGCTGGTCTGGGCTTGATGGGTGCGATCGTGCGCCGCCGCAATGGCCGTGGCGCTTAAGTCAATCAATCTCTTCGCACTTGTCTTTAATCCTCAAGGAACTCTCATGAAACTGAAACAAATCGCTCTGGCTGCTGCTGTACTGGCAGGCGCCCCCGCTGCTTTCGCCCTGACTCCCGCCCAGGCGGACGGCAGCACCGTTCGCCTGTGGCTGTCCGGCGCTTCTGCCCCCACCGCTTCGGTGTACAAGGGTGCACTGACCCTGTGCCAAGGCATGACCTACAAGGATGCGCTGGGTGCCACTCACACCAATCCCGGCACGCGCGACGCCCACCTCTATCTGGAAAGCGCCAGCGCCGGCAAGCTGCCGGGCGGCGCGGGTGACCGCATGGCCTATACCTGCACGGTCGACACCGATGACGACCGCGCCGGTTCCCTGGAAGGCCAGAAAGTCGTGGTGTTCCACACGGTTGAGGGCGGTTCCTTCAACTATGTGACGCCGCATATCTCGATTGCTGGTGAAATCAACCCCAACCTGCCGGGCAACCTCAAGCGCACCAGCAACATCGAAGGCCTGGCTGCTGCCGGCCAGTGCGCCAATGGCGCCGCCGAATTGGTGAGCATCGATCTGTCCGGTCTCGCCAACCCCGGCGTTGGCGTCTACCGTGGCTGTGCTACCACCACCCAGACCTTCACCGCAGGCCAAGCGCTGCGCGCCAGCGTATTTGCCGCGCCGGATCGCCCCGAGGGCGGCTTCTCCGACACCGAATACGTGATCAACAAGCTGAACCTGGACGTCACCACGGATATTTCCGCCATCGGCAGCGAAGTCCCGACCAACATCGGCCAGGCGTTTGGCGTGGGTGTGAGCTACCCGCTGTATTACCAGCTGCAGAAGAACGACATCGCCGCCGGCAAAATCGCCGCCACTTGTGACGATGCACCCTTCACCTCGGCCAGTCCCAACCTGACCGGCGCCTGCCAGCCCAACCTGGCCGCTTCGACCTACACTGCGATCGCCAATCTGGACAACATTCCTTATGTGGATGGCACGCTGTTCGGCGCTGTTGCTACCCCGCCCGGTACTTCCGGCAAGATCCAGCTGGAGCGCCGCGCCATTACTTCCGGCACCCAGTCGGCTTCCAACCTGCGTTTCCTCAACAAGCCCTGTGCAATCGGCATTGCCGGTGGCGCGCTGAACCCGGCACGGCTTGCCAACAGCACGACCAAGGTGGACGTGGCTGAAAACTCCTCGACCGGCGGCGTAAAAACCGGCCTGACCAACGCCACCAACGCGGGTGAGTTCGGCCTGGGCATCGTATCGATGGAAAACGTGCCGGTGGTGGGTACCGACAAGTGGGCGTTTGCCAAGCTCGACGGTGTGTCGCCGAATTTCACCGCCACGGGTACAGCCGATGCCAAGCAGCGCGCCAACGCGATCGACGGCACCTACACCATGTGGTACGAGCTGGTGGCCTTTACCGCTGGCACCGCGTTCCCCGAAGGTCAGGAATTGATCACCGCGATCAACTCCTCGCTGGGCAACCCTGGTATCACCGACCTGACCGGTTTGTTCATCACCCCGGTGGCGGGCGTGACCGGTTCCAACGTCGGTAAGACTGCACGTGCAGGCAATTCCTGCCAGCCTGCATTCTGATAAGTATCGGACTTACGGGCGGCGCAAGGCCGCCCGTTGCAACGTGTTCGGGACAGTCCTTCGGGGCTGTCCCATTTTGCATTTTTTCAGATGATTCTTGATGTGATGAACGATGAATAAGACGTTGTGGAAGCTGTTGGTGGTGCTGGCCGGAATGGGCGTGAACGGCTTGGGTGCGGCTCACGCGCAGGAGGCCGCTTTTGATGTTTTCGAATACCGGGTGGAGGGCGCGACGCTGTTGCCGGTCACCGTGGTCGAAAAAGCGGTGTACCCGCACCTCGGCGAAAGGAAGACACTGGCCGACGTGGAGCGCGCGCGCGAAGAACTGGAGAAGGCCTACCACGGTGCTGGCTACCTGACTGTGCTGGTGAGCATTCCGCAGCAAAAGGTGGATGGTGGTGTGGTCAAGCTAGCGGTGACTGAAGCCGCGGTGGACCGGCTGCGCGTGGTGGAATCGCGCTATTTCAGCCTGGGCGCCATCAAGGCGGGTGCACCCGAACTGGCCGAAGGCAAGGTTCCGAATTTTCCGCAGATGCAGGAAGAGCTGGCCGCGCTGAATCGCAGTGGCGACCGCCGGATAACGCCTGTGCTGCGTCCAGGCAGGACACCGGGCACGGTGGAAGTGGATTTGAAGGTGGAAGACAAGTTGCCGCTGCATGGCAGCGTGGAGGTCAACAACCGCTACAGCCAGGACACCACGCCTACCCACCTCAGCGCCAGTCTGCGTTATGACAACCTGTGGGACAAGCAGCACAGCCTGGGTTTGACCATGCAGACCGTGCCTGAAAATCCCAATGAGAGCCGCGTGCTGTCGCTCAACTACACCTGGCCACTGGCGTCTGGCAACTACCTGGCGTTCTACGGCGTCAAGTCAGATTCCGATGTGGCCGCGCTGGGCACGCTGAACGTTGTCGGCAAGGGGGTAATTCTTGGCGCGCGTTACATCCGGCCGCTGCGTGGTGACAGTGGCTTTTTCCACACTGCCACGGCGGGTGTGGACTACAAGGACTTTACCCAGGCAGTGAATTTGATCGGCAGTGGTGGCTTCAATACGCCTATTACCTACATGCCATTCACCTTGGGATGGGACGGTACTTGGCTGGGTGAGGGCCGCAGCACCAAGCTGGGCATGGCTTTCAACTTTCACTTGCGCGGGCTGGTAGGCGAAGAGCAGCAGTTTGCCGACAAGCGTTTCAAGGGTCGCTCGGGCTATGCCTATTTGCGCGGCAACGCATCGCACAGCGATACCTTTGCCAGCGGCTGGGGCGTCAATGCGCGAACCACCTGGCAGCTGTCCCCACAGCCATTGATCTCAAACGAGCAATTCACCATTGGCGGTGTGGATACGGTGCGTGGTTACCTTGAATCTGCCGCATCGGGTGATACCGGCATCGCCGTCAGCCTGGAGGCGAGCACCCCCAATTTTGCCAAACGCCTGAGTGATTCGCTGGAGGAGGCGCGCATGGTGGCGTTTGCCGATGCGGGCACGGTGAATGTGCTCTCCCCCATCACCGCGGACGATCACTTCACCCTGGCGGGTGCCGGGTTGGGCTTGCGCATCAAGGGTTGGCGTGGCATATCGGCGGCAGTGGATTGGGCGGTGGCGCTGAATGAATTGGGTAACACCAAACAGGGCGACAGCCGCGTGTATTTCAAATTGGGCTACGAGTGGTGAACGGAATCTGGAGAACGGTATGAATCGCAATTGTTATCGACTGGTATTCAACACGACCGCAGGCATGCTGGTGCCGCTGGCGGAAATTGCGCGTGGGCGGGGTAAGGCTGCAAGCAGTTCGGTGTTGGTCGGCGCGCTCATCGCAAGCGTGGTGTTGGCCAATGTGGCACAGGCAGAAATACCGGTGGCCAGCACCGGTGGGGCAATTCCGAATTTTGTAACCTATGGGCAAGCGGGCTACCAAGTCAACGGCAATCAGGCATTCGTCAACCAGGTTGGCAACAAGTCCATCCTCAACTGGCAAAGCTTTAACCTCAGTGCTGGCAACAATGTGCAGTTCCGTCAGGTGGATAGCTCGGGTAATCTGGTGGCGGGTGCAAGCTTCACCTCGCTCAACCGTATTTGGGACAACAACCCCAGCGTGATCGCGGGCAGCATTACCCAGGGCGCAGGACAAAAAGCGAATGTGATCCTCGTGAACACCAATGGCATTGCTTTTATGGGTGGATCGCAGGTCAATCTGAATAGCTTCACCGCTAGCAGCCTGGATATTGACAACGATTTCATTCTCAAATCTTTTCTGACCAACAACACGTTGACGCCGCAGTTCTCAGGCACGGGCGGCTTCATCAAGGTGTTCGAAGGCGCACGCATCACGGCAGGCAGTCAGGGCAGGGTGATGCTCATCGCGCCCACGGTGGTCAACAAGGGAGTGGTCGAAGCGCCTGACGGGCAGGTGATTGCGGCGGCGGGCACCAAGGTGTATCTGCGCTCGGCATCGGGGCAGGATGCCAACGTGCGCGGCCTGCTGGTCGAGGTAGACAGTCCGGCCGGGTTGAATGATTTCGTTACGCCCAACGCCAGTGTGAAGGACGGCGTGCTCGCTGGTAAGACCGTCGCACTGACGGACCCCGCTACTGACAAGCTGGGCCACGCGACAAACCTGGGAGAGCTTACCGCCGCGCGCGGCAACGTCACCATGGTCGGCTACGCGGTCAACCAACAGGGCATCGCCCGTGCGACCACCTCGGTGGTGGCGAATGGCTCCGTGTATCTGCTGGCAAAGGATCGTGCGGTGAACAACGCCCAGTCGGATCGCGGTGGGCGGGTGACGCTGGCTGAAGGCAGCCGCACTGAGGTACTGCCGGAGGTGACGGACATGACAGGCACTCTCGACCCGGTGGACGACACCGGCAAGCTGGACAGGGCGACTCTTGCCGGACTTGCCAATAAATCGCAGGTGCTGATATTGGGTCAGGACGTGCGCATGGCCAGCGGTGCGGTAATTGACGCACCGTCGGGGGAAGTCAATTTCATCGCGATGGACAATCCCGGCTTGATGGGGGGGGCTGGCGACCCGTTCAGGATTGCAGCGTCTCCTATCTCAAGCGTTGCGCGTATTCACATTGCCGATGGGGCACGCATCAACGTGGCCGGTCTTGAGAATGTGCAGGTCTCCGTAGCGCGTAACAGCGTAGAGGTTGAACTGCGTGGCGACGAACTGAAGGATTCGCCCATCAATCGCGTCGGGCCGCTACGCAGCGAAAAAGTCTACGTCGATGTCAACCGAGCGCTGGCCAATGCCAATGCGGGCAAGTCCACCTTGATTGCAAAGGACAGTCTGGAGAGTTACCAGGGGCGGCTTGAACGTACTGTGGCCGAGCGCTCGACGGCGGGCGGCACCGTCACCATCCGTTCACAAGGCGAGGCCATTCTTGAATCGGGCGCAGTCATTGATCTGTCCGGCGGCAGTCTGCGATACACCCCGGGCACCGTAAAAACCACCCTGCTGTTCTCTGGCGCGGCGCTGACCGATATCGCCGACGCCAGTGCCGAGACGCGCTACAACGGCATCGCCACCCGCTACGTGATTGACTACGGACGCTGGAACCAGAAAGAAGTGATCGACTTGCCGCAGAGTTATCGCTATGACGCCGGTTACAGGGAGGGCAAGAACGCGGGTGTTCTGAATGTGATTGGCATGGGGCCGACTGTGCTGCAAGCGGCTGTTCAAGGCCGAACCACAGTAGGTGAATTGCAGCGTGAGAGTGGCATCCTCCCCGCCGGCGCGACCTTGAGGCTGGGCACGGATGCTGTGGCAGGTGACTATAAGCTCAATCAACGGGTTGACCTTACCAGCACGGCCGCCACGCTACCGGCCGGTTTCGGTTTGGGCGATATTTTGCCGGCCGGGCTGAAAGACACGATTGCGATCAACCCGGCACTGCTGGGCAAGGACAAGGTCGCGAATTTGCAGGTGTTCAGCAACCAGGCGGCGGTTGTGCGCGAGGCGCTGCGCACGCCGCAGGGTGGCAGCGTGGCGATTACCGCCAAAGGAATTCTGATCAATGCCGATATTCAGGGTGCAGCGGGGAGCTTGAGCTTCAACGCCCGCACCAATACCGTTGATCCCTCCACCGTACCACTAGATGTGACGGTCGCTGACGGCGTATCGCTGTCCGCGCGTGGTGGATGGGCGAACGACCTGCCGACGGCAACAGGGCGTTCGCCTGACGCAATGCTGGTCAATGGCGGCTCCATTACCCTCTCGGCGGTCGGCGATGTGAATCTGGGTGACGATACCCTGCTTGACGTGACCGGCGGCGGTCGTGTCAAGCCGGATGGCAAGCTCACCAACGGCAACGGTGGCAATGTCACGCTGGAAGCGGGTGCCACCGCATCGACCGCTGGCACGCATACGGCAGCGGTGCGGCTGGGCGGCGATGTGCGCGGCCAAGCGCCGGGCAAAGGAGGCACGCTCACCATCAATACTGGGAAAATCCAGATTGGTGGCACGCCGGATGCAACAGCACTCAATCTGGATGCGGACTTCGTGGCGCGCGGTGGCTTTGCCAACTTCAAACTCAGCGGGCGCGATGGCGTCACCGTGAAGGCCGGAGCGGTACTGAAACCGACGGTGGAGAGTCTGGAATTCCAGCCAGGATTTCAGTTGCAGCAGACCGGTAGCCACATCGAAAATTTCACCCGCAAGGAAAAGCGTGACGACCGTAGCCGCCAGACGGCCAACCTTACTTTGAGCGCTGATGGTGCCCTGCTGGGCAATGTATTGCTGGAAGCCGGCGCGCAGATTCTGGCGGATGATCGCGCCGCAATCACCCTCAATGCAGGTAGCCGAATCGAAATTCAAGGGCAGGTGCACGCAGCGGGCGGCACTATCTCGGCAAACCTCACGCCAGTGGTTCCCGAGGAAGGTCAGGAACAGCGCAGTGCGATCTGGCTTGGGCAGCAGGCGGTACTTGATGCAGCCGGTGCAGTGCGCACCTATGCTGACAACAAAGGCGGGCAAATTGGTGAGGTGCTGGCAGGTGGCACCGTGAATTTAAATGCACAGCTAGGCTATGTGGTAACTGAAGCGAATTCACGGGTGACGGTGAGCGGTGCAGCGCCTGTGAGCCTGAATGTGCTCAATGAAGCAGGCGGTGTCGGGCGTATGGTGGGCAGTGATGCCGGCACGGTCAACATCACGGCGCACGATGGCCTGCTGCTCGACGGCACACTGCAGGCACAGGCCGGTGGCGCGTCGAACCGTGGGGGCAGCTTCAACTTGCGCTATGTCTTGGGTGACGACTTGGTCAATGGCGTCATTTCGCCGGTGGAGCGGGTGCTGAGCGTTGCCCAGACTGTCGCGCCGCAGGCCACCGGGTTGAGCCCCGGTGCAGGGCCATCCACAGGCCTGGCCGCGCAGGCCAAAGTGAGCGCACAGGCATTGGAAACAGCAGGGTTTGAGCGTATAGCGCTGAAAAGTCGCTACGCAATTCGGCTGGAAAATGACTTGAACATGGGCGCTGGGCGTGCGCAGTTGCTGAAGGAAATTCAGCTGGACGCGCCCCGCCTTGAAACCGCCGGTGGTGAGTCGACGGTGCACGCACACACCGTGCGTCTCGGGAATTTCGACGAGGAACGTCAGGCGGTTGTGAACGTGCCTGTATCTGGCAGCGGTACCTTCAAGGCCGATGCCCAGTTACTGGAATTGGCGGGCAATCAAACATTTACCGGCATGGCGCGGGCCGAACTCACTGGCGTGCAGGAAGTACGGCTGGCCGGCGTGAGCACGCCCTCCCAGGCGCAGCCCCTCGGTGCACTCAAAGTGGCTGCGGACCTCTTGATACATGGTGCGCTGGTCGCGCCAGCAACTTACAGCGCCTTTAGCATAGACGCGGCAGGCCACACGGTCGAGTTTTCCCACGATGCCAGCGCACCGGTACAACCGCTGTCGGCACTGGGCAGTGTCACTGTGAAAGCGCAGGACATTGTGCAAGGCGGCAGTTTGTGGGCGCCTTTTGGGCAGATTGACTTGCAGGCAAGCAACAGTCTGGTTTTCAAGGATGGCAGTCTGACCTCGGTCGCCGCCGCACCGGGTAGCCTCACGCCGTTCGGCAAAGTAGAGAACGGGAGCACTTGGCTCTATGACGCGGGCGGCACCAAAATTGAAATAAAATCTTTGCCCGAAAAATCGATTCGCACCTCGGGCTCGTCGATCAATATGCAGGCCGGCTCGAAGATTGACCTGGCCGGCGGCGGTGACTTGCAGGCCTACGAATTTACGGTCGGTCCGGGCGGCTCGAGAGATATCCTCGCTGACAAGAATACCTATGCCGTCCTGCCGGGTTATGCAAGCGGCTTTGCCGCCCGCGACGTGCAGGAGAGCTTTGACCGAGCGAGCGGCCAAGCGGTGTATCTGTCGGGCGTTCCAGGCCTGGCCGATGGTGTGTACACCTTGTTGCCCGCGCACTATGCTCTGCTGCCAGGGGCATATGCGGTCAAACTCAACACCGGCATCAAGGACCTGCTGCCAGGGCAGGCCTATAGCCGCCAGGACGGTGTACGCATTGCCGCCGGCTACGTCACTGACAGCCGCGCTAACGCACCAAAAGACGCGAGTTGGACTGGCATTGAGGTGCTCACCCGCGACCAGGTGCGCGCACGGTCGGAGTTCACGCTCACCCGTGCCTCAGATTTCTTTGTTGATGGAAAAAACAGGCCGCAGGATGCGGGTCTGTTGTCGATTGCCACCACTGGCACGGACAGAGACAGCCTGAAACTTGATGCCAGCTACAACCTGGGCGCGAGCAGCGGCGGCCGCGGCGCGGCAGTGGATATCAGCGCACTGAAGCTGGCAATTACCAGTGGCTCGCCGTCTGGCATTGACCCGACCGCGACGCAAATTGATGTGGACAAGCTCAATGCCCTGGGTGCGCAAAGCCTGTTCATTGGCGGTACGCGCAGCGCTGTCATCGACGGTGCAACGACTGCTGTTACCACGACCTTGAAGGTCGACGCAGAATCACTGACGCTTGCCAACGACACTGTCCATGCCTTGAAGGCTCCCGAGGTTATTCTTGCGGCTACAAAAACCCTCACTCTCAGATCGGGTAGCGTGATCGACGCGCAGGGCGACGCAGGTGATGCCGGGCGCTACACCACGGCGGGAAATGGTGCGCTGATGCGCGCGGCTTCCACGAACGCCACGTTTGAGCGCAGCGGCAGTCCAGATCGCACCCAGGGCACACTCGTCGGCGACGCAAGCAGTCTGGTTCGTGCAGCTGATTCCATAACGCTGGATGCGACCCAGGAAAACGCATTTAAGGGCGTGGCCGAGTTCAGTAAAAACGGTGTAACCGTAGCGGGGAATCTGGCGGTGGGCGCGACGCGTGTCAACTTCGGAGCGGCCCCATCAGGCAGCGAGGGTATCACCTACGGGCAGGCCGGTCTGGATGGTTTGAACAGTCTCAAGAGCCTGGCGCTGACCAGCTACAGCACGTTCGATCTTTACGGCGATGTCAAGGTCGGCGGCGTCGACGCCAGTGGCAAGCCGACACTGCAAAACCTTACCTTGCAAGGTGCCGGGCTGGCCGGGCTGGACAACAGCGGCAAGACGGCTAACCTGCGTGCGAAAAACCTCACAGTCACCAACCCATCGTCGGTGAATTTTGTTGCTGGCGGCACAATGGGCAATGGCGCGTTAGCGATTGTTGCCGACACGCTCACCTTGGACAAAGGCGACAAGGCGATCAAGGGCTACAGCAATGTGAGCATCACTGCCAATGAGATGGTTGGCGAGGGTGCAGGCGTCGGTGCAAACGCCGGCAAGACTGCAAACACCACCATTTACGCGCCAACTGCGATCAAGGTCGCGCGCATCAGCGGCGGCGTCAAGTCAGATCAAACGCTGACCAGCACCGGCATGCTTACCGTGAGTCAGCAAACGGCTGACCGGGCGCTGGTGTCGGCCACCGCGCTTGGCGCGAAATGGGCACTCGCTGGCACCAGTGTGGATTTCAACGCCCAGGCAGTGCTGCCGTCGGGTAGTGTCAAGCTCACGGCCAGCAGCGGCGATGTCAGACTTGGCGCGGATGCCGTGGTCGATGTCGCCGGACGTACCGTGCAGTTCTTTGACGTGAGCCGCGCTGCCATGGCAGGCAAGGCCGAGTTCGTGAGTGACGCTGGCAATGTGGGTATTGCCGCGGGGGCGAGAGTGGATGTGTCAGCTGCACCTGGCGGTGATGCGGGCACACTGATGTTCAGTGCGGTCAACGGTACGGTCACGCTCGCCGACGGCAGCGTGCAAGGCGTGTCTACTGCGGACGCAGAGGGCAAACGCGGGGACGGCGCGCGGATCGACGTTGATGTGAAAAAACTCGCCAGCTTCTCGGCGCTCAATGCGGCACTCAACAGCGGTGGCTTTGATTTTGAACGTCAGCTGCGCGTGCGCGATGACAACGTGAGTGTGGCGGCTACCGATACGGTGCAGGCTAAAGCGATCCACGTTGCAGTCGACAGTGGCCGGCTTGACGTGGCAGGTCAACTCAACGCCTCGGGCGAGGGTGGCGGGCGCATCGCGCTGTTCGCGAAAGACGACGTGAACCTCATGGCGGGCGCGACGCTTGACGCCGTCTCGACCGGGGCTGAAAAGACAGGCGGCCGCATCGAGATTGGCACCAGCGATGGCAGCCTCAATCTGGCTGCAGGGAGCGCGCTGAATGTGGCGGGTGGCCGTGGTGGCGAGGGCGGCAAAGTGCTGTTGCGTGCGCCGCGAATCAATGGCGATACCGACGTGGCGGTGAGCGCGCTGCAAAGCACGGTGACAGGTGCAAGTTCAGTGGCGGTGGAAGCGGTCAAGGTGTATAGCGGGAAAACGACGTTGACTGTGACCGGCGCCAGCGCCGGCACGACGCTGTCGCTGGCCACTATCAGCACCGACAACGACGCGTTTGCGACCAATCACAGCAGCATCATCAGCAACTTGAGTGCATCCACTGCTTTCGACATCCTCTCCGGCGTGGAAGTGCGTTCTACTGGCGACCTGACATTGGGTACTGGCACGGCGGCCACCGACTGGAATCTGGCGACCCGTCGCGCGGGCGGAAATCCGGGTGTGCTGACACTCCGCGCGACGGGTAACCTGTTCATCAAGAGCAATCTGTCAGACGGTTTTGATGTGGCGACCACAAGCGGTCTATACGACCACGACAACGATGCGTCTACCCCCAAGGTCAGTGGTCCTGCTATGTTGCTGGGTGGTCCGTCATGGTCCTACCGCCTGATCGCAGGCGCCGACAGCACGGCCGCCGATCCGTTGGCGGTGAAAGCGGGTAGCACCGACGTGACACTTGCCGCTGGCAAACTGATGCGCACTGGAACCGGCGACATTCGTATTGCGTCTGGTCGAAATATCGTGTTGGCCGACAACAAATCGGCGATCTACACCGCTGGACGCCTGGCTGATCAGGCGATTGGTTTTACCGCACCACCGGACCCGAGCGGGGCGGTGAACCTTGTCCAGTTCAGTGAAGGTGGTGGTGACGTCAGCATGGCAGCTTTGGGTGACATCAGCAGTAGCAAGCGATCTACGCAGCTCTATTCGAACTGGCTCTTTCGTCAGGGCAGGTTGAATGCCGATGGCTCGGCCTATATCGTGCAACCGGCCTGGTGGGTGCGCTTCGACCAGTTCCAGCAGGGCGTGGGCGCGTTGGGCGGCGGCAATGTGAACATCAAGGCGGGCGGCAAGGTGGAAAACGTGTCCGCCAGCACGCCCACTCAGGCCCGCATGGCGGCTGCCACACCGAATGCCACCCAACTGGTCACAACCGGTGGGGGTGATGTTCGGGTGGAAACCGGTGGCGATTTGTTGGGCGGCCAGTATTACGCTGATCGCGGCAATCTGAATCTCAAGGTGGGTGGCAGGATGGACAGCGGGGAAAAAGTGGGTACGGGCGCCAACGCAAAACCTCTCTACACCATCCTGGCGCTCGGAGATGCGCAGGCGCGGGTACAAGCGCTGGGCGATGTCAACATTCATGCTGTCATCAATCCGCACCTGGTCGTTCAGTCGTCGGGCAGCGGCAATAACGTCAACATTGCCAATGGCTCCAGTACGGGCTGGAGTCTGTTCTCCACCTATGGCCAGGACAGTGGGGTCAAAATGGAAAGCGTGGATGGTGACGTGACCCTGCACAATGTCACCGGCACGGCTACGGTGGCGGGGGTGCAGACAGCATACACAACGCCGCTCTCCTTGTGGAGCAACACCAATTACAGTACGGCACTGCTTTCATATCTGCCGCCCAGCCTATCGGCTACTGCTTTGCAGGGTGATGTGACTGTAGGCGGCACGCAGGCCATATTGAGTCCAGCGGCCGAGGCGAATTTGACCTTGCTGGCGGCAAAATCGGTCAACATCCCAACGAAGCTGACCATGAGCGACATGGACCCCGCACTGATTCCGGATGCGATCAGGCCAGGCATCAAATTTGCTCAGTTCAACCCCGCTCTTACGGCCACGATGCATGCTGTCGTTCCGGTCCATACCGGTGACAGAACGCCGGTGCGCGTATATGCCGTGGCCGGGGATGTGGCTGGCATGCCCAACACAACGAGCCTGACGCTCCCTAAAGCGGTCTGGGTGCGCGCCGGCCAGGATGTGCGCAATCTCGGCATCTTGACGCAGCATGTCAACGCAGGGGATATCAGCCGGATCGAGGCTGGTCGGGATGTAGTGTTCTCGGAAAGCAGCACCCGAAATGCAGGCTCCTACATTTGGGTCGGTGGGCCGGGACGGCTGGAGGTGACTGCCGGGCACAGTATTGATCTGGGCACATCGGCAGGGATTGCGAGCAGGGGGGGGCTTGACAACGCCGCGTTACCGAAAGAGGGTGTAGACATCCAATTGACGGCTGGCGTGGGCCCGGGGGGGATTGATTACCTCGCAGCGGTTGATCGCATTATTGAAAAGCTGGAAGCAGGCAGCACGGACGATGCCACCTTGTGGCAAGCGCGTTGGTTGACCGGCGATGACGGACTCAACGCTGGTACCGCGCTGGTGGCGGTGAGGGCGGTGGATGCGTTGGACACCGAGGGCCAACGAGGACGCGTGCGTGAAATGATTTATACCGCGTTGCGCACCACCGGGCGCGATTCGAACAAGCAGGAAAGTACCTATGCGACGGATTACGCGCGTGGCTACGCGGCGCTGGAACTGGTTTTTCCCGGAATAAGCGAAAAAAATCCGGACGGCAGTTTCAAAAATTACCAGGGCGGGGTAAACCTTTTCGCCAGTCGCATCATGACCGAGCGTGGCGGCAACATCGACTTCATGATCCCGGGCGGAGGCTTGGTCGTGGGTTTGGGCAATACGCGAAAAGAAGTCCTGGCCACGCAGAAATTTGTTACTGGCCAGGAAGTGGGTCTGACAGACAGTGGTCCCTTGGGAATGGTGACGGTAGAAGCTGGCGACATACGCGGGTTTTCCCGGGACAACATTCTGGTCAATCAGTCGCGCATCCTCACGGTGGGTGGCGGGAATATTCTGTTGTGGTCGAGCGAAGGCGATATCGACGCCGGAAAAGGCAAGAAGACAGCAAGCTCGGTTCCTGCGCCCATCATCAGGGTTGACAGCCAGGGCAATGTCACCCAGGAACTGCAAGGCGCGGCCTCTGGCAGCGGCATCGGCGCGCTATCCAGCGGTGGAGTCAAGGCTGGTGACGTCGATTTGATTGCCCCCAAAGGCACTGTCAACGCTGGCGATGCGGGCATTCGCGCAGGTAATCTCAACATCGCGGCTGCTGTGGTTCAGGGGGCGGACAACATCTCTGTATCCGGCAAATCGTCCGGCACGCCAGTGGCAGATACCAGCGCGGTCTCTGCAACGGCTTCGGGTGCGACGACAGGTGGTGACGATCTTTCCAAAACCACGGCTGCGCTGAGCCAGTCTGCGGCCGATTCCGCCAAGAATGCGCAGGCATTGAAGGATTCCTTCAAGCCTTCATTCGTGCGGGTGGACGTGCTCGGGTTTGGGGAGTAGTTCCCCGCCTGGTTCGTTGTCACGGTATTGCCACAGATCGTTCGTAAGCTTACAGGGCTGGCGGCTTGAGTCCGCCGGTCTCTCTCTTTTCTCACATAAATCAAATGAAACGTTTTTTTGCGATTGTTGCGCTGATATTGGTCTTGCCCGCTTCTGCCCATGCATGGTGGAACAAGGATTGGACGATGCGCAAACAGCTCACGCTGGATACTCAGGCTGCAAGTGTGCCGGCGGAGGCGTTATCGGTGCCCGTGCTCGTGCGGCTGTCTACCGGCAATTTTGATTTTCTCTCGGCCAAGGAAGACGGCTCGGACATCCGCTTTGTGGCGGAAGACGACACGACGGCGCTCAAGTTTCATGTCGAGCGCTTCGATAAGGCGAATGAGCTGGTTTTTGTGTGGGTGCAAGTGCCGAAACTGGCCGCAGGCAATGCCACCCAGCATATATGGCTGTATTCCGGGAATCCAAAGGCCGAGCCTGTAGCCGATAGCAATACCAGTTACGACGCGCAACAGTTGCTGGTGTATCACCTGAGTGAAGCGCAGGGATTGCCACAGGACGCCACAGTCAATGGCAACCATGTCAGCCAAGCCAACCTTGTTTATGTGCCGGGTGGTCTGGTGGCCGGGGCCGCCAAGCTTGCCGGTGATGGTGGCATGGTGGTGGGTAGTGCAGCCCTGCAGGCGGCCAAGGAGCTTACTTTCTCTGCCTGGATAAAGCCGCAGCAGCCTGATGGCGAGTTGCTGGCGCTCGGCGGCCTGACGCTCAGGCTTGTTGCCGGTGTGCCGGTGTTGGCTGTCAATGGGGTTGAGACACGCTCTGCTGCACCGGTTGCTATCAATGAGTGGCATCACGTGGCAGTCACCGTGGGGCAGGGGGTCGCCTTGCATGTAGATGGCAAGTCAGTGGCTGCGGCAGCGGGTACCTTGACGTCAGCGGCGAGCATGCGCATTGGTGGCAGTCTGGTCGGTGAGATTGATGAGGTGCAGGTTTCCACGGTAGTGCGTTCAGCTGCCTGGCTGGCCGCTCAAGTCGAGTCACAGGGTCAGGCGGGCCGGCTCGTCAAGTATGGTGAAGACAAGACGACCAGCGGTGGTGAGGGCACATCCTATTTCACGACCACAATGAACAACCTGACCGTGGACGGCTGGGTGGTTGTCATCATCTGCGTGTTCATGTTTTTCATAGCCATATGGGTCATGGTCAGCAAGGCGATGCTGTTGGCTCGTGCAGAAAAAGCCAATGAGGCGTTCGCAGAAGCCTTTGGCAAGATGTCACGCGGTTTGGCGGAACTCGATGATGTTGCGAGTTCACACACCGGCCAGATGGACAAGCTGGCCACCATGCTGGATGCGTTCAAGCATTCGCCCTTGTACCGGATTTACCACGTCGGTGTGACGGAGTTGAAGCATCGTTTTCCTGCCGCCGGTGGCGAGCAGGGATTGCCGGTGATTTCGTCAAGGTCTTTCAATGCGGTGCGTGCCAGCTTGGACACGCAACTCATCCGCGAGGGCAATCGCCTGAACAAGGGCATGGTGCTGTTGACTATTGCCATTTCGGGGGGGCCATTTCTTGGCTTGCTGGGCACGGTTGTGGGGGTGATGATCACCTTTGCGGCGATTGCAGCAGCCGGCGATGTCAATGTGAATGCGATCGCACCCGGTATTGCCGCGGCGCTGGTGGCGACCGTGGCTGGCTTGGGGGTTGCGATTCCGGCGCTGTTTGGCTACAACTATCTGACCACGCGGATCAAGACCGTATCCAATGACATGCATGTTTTTGTGGACGAGTTCGTCACCAAAATGGCCGAGAACTACGGGGGCTGACCATGTCAAAAGTTCAAGATGATGGTGCGGTCTATGACGACATCAACATCACGCCGATGCTGGATCTGTCCTATGTGTTGCTGGTCATATTCATTTTGATGACAACCGCCTCTGTGCAGGGCATCAAAGTGAATTTGCCCAAAGCCAGCAATACGCCGAGTCTGGCCAAGCCCTCGACCAAGGCGATCACCATCACGCAGAACGGAGCGCTTTACCTCGATGCCTTTCCCGTGGCTTCCCTGCAGGAGCTGGAGTCGCGGTTGATCGCCTACAAGGCCAGCTTGAAAGAGTTCCCTATTGTTGTGAAGGGAGATTCAACGGTGCAATACGAGAAGGTTGTGGAGGTGCTCGACTTGCTGGGCAAGCTGGAGCTGACTCAGATCGGGCTGGTCACGCAGCGGCTGGTCAAGTGAGCGCGTTGGGCAGCATAGGGCGGCGCTGGCGCCGCACGCTGTTGGCTGTTGTCGGTGTGCTGGTGCTTGGAGCGCTGATCTGGGTGTTGGTCGACGAACTGGCGACGCCAAGTCAGGTCAAGAAAAAACGTGCGATTCAGGAAATTGCGCTGCTGAAACCGCCACCACCGCCACCACCACCGAAGGTTGCGCCACCACCGCCCAAGGTTGAGGTACGGGAAAAGATGGAAGTGCCCAAGCCCGATCAGCAGCCGGACAAGCCTGCTGATGCACCACCGCCCGGACCTGATTTGGCGGTGGATGCGGCCGGTGGTGCGGGGGGCGATGGATTTGGTTTGGTGGGCAAAAAAGGCGGAGCCGATTTGGTCGGTAGCGGCACAGGTGGAGCGGGCAGTCGTTTTGCCTGGTATGGCGCACTGGTGAAGGATCGCATTCAGGACGCGGTGTCCAGGGAAAAGAAGCTGCGCGAGGCGGATTTTCGGATCATGGTCCATGTATGGGTTAGTGCCAGTGGCGCGGTGACGCGGGTTGAGTTGATTGATTCCGCCGGCAATGCTGACCTGGACAACGCTTTGAAGGCGGCATTGCGCAACTTGCCGCCGATGCGTGAAGGTGCCCCTGGGGATATGCCGCAGCCCATCAAGTTACGTATTACGGCTCGTTGACGGGCAAATTTTGAAGAGATGACGAATGAGTAAGAAAATGCAAACTCGACTGAAAACGATGAGCTTCGCGGTCGCAATGGCGCTGGGCGGAAATGCTGTCCATGCCGATGAACGTGCGGAGATGGAGACGCTGCGCCAGACGACCTTGAACCTGATTCAGATACTGGTTCAGCAGGGGGTTCTTAGCCAGGACAAGGTTGATCTGCTGATTAGCCAGGCCGAAACAAAAGCCAAGGAAACCGTTGCGTGGCAAAAGAAAGCCGATGCGGGTGTCGTGCGGGTCCAATACGTGCCCGAGGCCGTGAAGAAGCAGATAGCTGATCAGGTGCGTGAAGAAGTGGTGGCGCAAGCCAAGGTGGAGCGTTGGGGTGATGCCAATGCGGTGCCTGAGTGGGTGGATCGGCTCAAGTGGGAGGGCGATTTGCGCATGGGCTTCCAGGGCGACCGGTTTTCGAAGAACAATGCACCGGAATTCTTTCAGCAGGTTCAAGGGCAAAACGTCACGAATACGACCATGGATCGTGATCGTTTCCGGTTGCGCGCCCGGCTTGGACTCAACGCCAAAATCACACCGGAGATTTCCGCTGGTCTGCGCTTGGCAACAGGCAGTGTGAATGACCCGGTGTCAGCCAACCAGACTTTGGGTCAATACGGCACCAAATCCAGTTTTTCACTGGATCGCGCTTACCTCAAGGTTCATTCAGATGACACCCTGTCATGGGGAACCCTGTCTGCTGGACGCATTCCCAACCCCTGGTTCAGCACCGATTTGATGTGGGATGATGACCTGAATTTTGAAGGTGCGGCATTGCATCTTCAATCAAAAGATCAGTCGGCCAAAACCTGGCGTCCGTTTGCAACGCTGGGGGCGTTTTCCTTGCAGGAGCTGGAGCAATCCGGCTCTTCCCGGGTCCCGAGCAAATGGTTGTTTGGTGGGCAGGTTGGCGTGGAATGGGTGCCCAGCAACAAAACCCGTGCCAAATTCGGTCTCGCGTACTACAACTATCGAAACATCAGCGGCACACGAAATCCTGCACTTAATGATGTGCAGTTCAATGGGACGGCCGCAAACGTCAGGCAAAAGGGCAACACCTTGTTCAATATTGACAATGATGGCAACGTGAACACCAATTTGTATGCCCTGGCTGGAGATTACCAACTGCTGAACCTGACCGGCATGGTGGATCTGAATTTGTTCAATCCGGTTCACGTGATGCTGGGTGGCGACTATGTGAAAAACATCGGGTTCAGTCGCAGCAAGACGTTGGAGCGCACAGGATTTGATGTCACCCCTCAGACGACCGGATACATGGCGCGTGTCGCAGTCGGTATGCCCAACATGCTGCTCAAGCATGACTGGCAACTGTCCGTTGCCTATCGCTACCTGGAGGCCGATGCGGTGCTGGACGCCTTTACAGATTCGGATTTCCACCTGGGCGGCACCAACAACAAAGGCTTTATCCTGGGCGCGCAATATGGTCTGGGGAAAAACACCTGGCTGAGTGCGCGCTGGTTGTCCAGCAATGAAATTCGTGGCTTGCCCCTTTCTATTGATGTGTTCCAGTTGTATTTCAATGCCAAGTTTTAATCCGTTGCGGGTGACTGCCTTCAGTGCAGTCTCGATGCTGATGGTCACTGTGCTGGGGGCGTGCGCCATGAGTCCCCAAAAGCTGGCTTACCGTGACCGGCTGGAAGCGGGAATTTCCTCACCCGAGGACATCGAGAGATTCAAGACAACCGAGCGTGAGCAGTCGGCACTGATTGCCGATGCACGAAGCATGCCGCCTCGTCGTGCACAGGCAGGAGATATTCAACTCATTCAGGCGGCCGCGACCGGGGACACCGTTCGCATGGCGGCATTGCTGACAAGCGGAGCGCATGTGAATGCCGTGGACGCACAGAACCAAAACGCCCTCCTGGTTGCAGCGCGTGCAGGCGAAGTTGAAGGCGTGCGGCTATTGCTGAAAGCCGGAGCTTATGCAGATGGCCGTGGCGGCACGATGCCGCCCCTTGCTGCTGCCGCTTTGCGGGGCCACACGATGGTGGTGCGCTTGCTGATTCGCAATGGGGCCGATGTAGATGGCGTAGGTGAAAACGCTCAGTCTGCACTAATGAATGCGGTCAAACTGAAGCACCTGGGTGTTGTCCAGGTTTTGATCGAGGCCGGAGCAAGTCAACAAGTGCTTGACCGCGCGGGCGACAATTTGCTGACCGTTGCGGTCACCGAAAACAATCCGGAGATGCTGGCCTTGCTGTTAAGACTGGGAGTGAGCCCGGACCTTGCGGATAGCAATGGTCTCACCGCCCTGTATTGGGCGGAGTATCTGAAACGCCCGGAATTGGCGCTATTGCTGCGTAAGGCGGGCGCAGATCCGCTGCGGAAAAAAACCGAATTGATTGTGAGTCAGCCCTATAACTTTGGAGAATTTTGATGTCGCGTCTACCAGGCGTTCTGATCCTGTTGGCTTTGGTGAGCAGCTTCGTGACTGGAAATGCATGGAGTGAGGAAAAAGGAGCCATCCGCGAACGGGAGGCCCTGCGCCGCGTGCAGCAGCAGGTACAACAGCTCCGTCAGGAAAAGACAGCTTTGGAGGCAAAGCTGGCCAGTTTTGAGCAAGAGAAGGCGACATTGGGACAGGAGCGGGATAAATTGGTGAACGGAGCCCAGGCCCGTGCCAAATCAGAAAGTGTGAAGCGCGAACAGTTGCAACTGGCCCTTGATGCCATGACGCAGGAAAAGCAGGCGCAGAAGGGCGAATTTGACCAGCGCTTGACTGAACTGACGACGAAGCAGACCAACACCGAGCGGGAACTGGCCAAAACCTTGGCTCAAAGGAAGCAGGCTGAATCCATGATTGTGGCGCGCGATCAGCAGGTGGCCAGTTGTCAGGAAAAAAACGTCATGCTTTACCGGCACGGACGTGATTTGATCGAGCAGTGTCGTGACCGCAGTGCTACAGACGCGGTATTGCGCCTGGAACCATTTACCGGCATCAAGAAGGTAGCGATCGAGAATCTGCTGGAGGAATACCGCGACAAGCTGGATGCGGGAAAAGTCAGCTCTACTGAAAACAGAAAATAACTGCGTCGCCTCGGATCGAATACCCCTTCGATTCTTGGAGAAGGAAAGCGTAAGAGTCTGTCAGAAATTTGGTGTGTGGCATTTATCATCAGGGCATGAAAACAACCTACATTCTCGGCGCCATACTCGTTTGCAGCGTCATCGGATCATTGGTCGGCGCTCGCTCAACCAAGACGGCCCTTCTGGTGGTCACTGGCATTCTCTCTGTCTATGGGCTGGTTCGCCTTTTGGGTTAAGTTCAGTTGCTGGCATTGGACGCACGCCTGTCATACCGCCATTTCAGCGCAAAAGTGAAGAGCGTTTCCGTGGTTTTTCAAGCCTTATGCGCGCGCCTGGACAACCACAATCAGTCCCTTCACATCGGAATACACGGACGGACTCGCCATGGAACTGCAATACCAACTTAAAGAAGGCGCCTACAACCTATACGACATGAGCACGCCGGCCAGCACGGTCACCGGCGAGCGGCGCTTGCGCCTGCGAACGGACACCGTCGCGATTGCGTTTGACGTGAGGACTGGTGTCTTGCATGAGCATGGCAGCCCCCTGCGAATTCACTCCTGGGCGCTCAACACCCGCAGGCGTCTGCGTTCCAGCGGCGCGATCGACCAAGCCAATGACCTCGTGGTGGTGTCTGGCCCCCTGCCGGTAGACGAGATCAACAAGTGCCTGACGATCACCGGCTACTGCCGCCGCATGTTTACACGGTTAAGCACCTTGCCTCACGGGAAAAGGTTGCGTCATTGATCTGAGTTGATCTGCATGGCAATGGATTGCGGCACTGCAACCGCAAGGTCCAGAAGCATTTGCCCCATACCCTTGCCCAGTGGGTCCATGCGCCTGGACGCAGGGCCACCACCATCCAGGGCCTCGTTCATCAGGTAATTGATCGCACCTATGCCGGGCAGGTGAAAGCGCTCCACATCACCCTTCACCAGATGGGCAAAGTACTGCTTCACGACATCAGGTGTCACTCGCGCCCAGATCAGCGGCAACCATTCGGGGCGTCGCGCAATGACCCCGATGTTGGATATGTTTCCCTTGTCACCGCTGCGCGCCCAGGCAAGCTTGATCAGCGGCACTTCGGTCATCGGCTCGTTCGGCTCCACCCATGCGCAAGGGGGTGGTGTCACGGTCTGGGGCGGTAGGCCACCCGGACGCGGGATGGCGACCTCCGAACGCTGGCCATCAACTACAAAGCCAACAGCGACTTCACGCTTGTCCAGCAGGAAGGCCAACGGTTTGATCAACGGCGAAACCGAAGGACGACCGCCCCCCGGGCTGGTCGTACCCGGCGACCAGGACGTGCCGGACGGGGCGATCTCGCGCGCGAACATCTCCAGAGCCTGCCTGGACGGGTGATCGACGGTAACGCGAACCATGACTTCCCGCGATTGAGCGGTTCGCGCGTGCGAGCCGTAAAGCGACTCAGCCCCCAGCAGCGCGATGCCGACGGCGCTGAAGTCCGGGAAGCCGGCCGCTGCCAGGATCGTGCGCGTGCGCGCCACGATGGCCTCCCCCGTTCGGCGCGCCTTCGCGGCAGCGTCGATGCCGATGATGACCATCGTGCCGGCGCAGCGGTACCCGTCCATCGCCGTCGCAGACACCTTGTAGCGGTCGCCCGGTGCAAACCCCCGTGCGCCACTGACCTGAACGCGGTTGTCGGAGATTTGCTCGATCAGGACTTCCCGGAAGTCACAACTTACGTCGGGCAACAAATAGGCTGCGGGATCACCGATTTCGTAGAGCAGTTGTTCGGCCACCCCTGCACGCAGCACGATACCGCCCGTGTTGGCGGGCTTGGTGACAATGAAACTGCCGTCTTCCTTGCATTCGATGATGGGGTAACCGATGTTGGGCCAATCGGGAACACTGGCCCAATCTGTGTGCAACCCTCCTGTGGCCTGACAGCCGCATTCGATGATATGGCCAGCCAGGCTGCCACCCGCCAGGCGGTCATAGTCCGTGGCGGACCAGCCGAACTCATGAATCAAGGGCCCGAGTGTGGTGGCACTGTCCACCCCGCGACCTGTGATGACGATGTCGGCGCCGGCATCGAGTGCCTGCGCCACGGGCAGTGCGCCGAGGTAGGCATTGGCGCTCAGGATTTTCTCGGGCAGTGGCTCCCCGGTAAACATGTCCCGTGTACCCGCTGCACGCAGGCCAGCCATCAACGGCGTGATGTCATCGCCTTCGACGACTGCGATGCAAGGGGAAAGTCCCATCCCCTGCGCCATCACGCGAAGGGCTTCGGCGCAGCCACGGGGATTGATGCCACCTGCATTCGCCACCACCCTGATACCGCGCTGCATCACCTGTGCCAGAACCGCCTTCATGGCGACGTCGACGAAATCGGTGGCATAGCCGAATTCGGGCTTGCGTGAGCGCGCCGACGCCAGGATGGCCATGGTGGTTTCCGCCAGATAGTCGAAAACCAGATACTCAATTTGCCCCGAGTTCACCAACTGCGGTGCGCCGATCATGCTGTCGCCCCAGAACCCCGATGCGCCTCCAATGCGCACGACCTTGCTCTTGTTCAACGTAGTCTCCTTGTTCGCCGGCCCGATTCGCGGTGCTTACTGCAACGCCCGTAGCAAAGCGTCGCCTCCAAAGGCTTTGTGTGGGCCTGCCTCGGCAGTCCGAATCAATGCAATCATTCGCCGATTCACCGGGGCGTCCCGGCCACATGACTCAGCCAGTTTGACGACCGCGCCATTCAGGTAGTCCACCTCGGTGCGACGGCCAGCCTGCAGGTCTTCCCACATGGACGACCGTGCTTCGGGGTCCATGCGAAGCATGGCCGCGGCCACTCGGCGAAACAGCAGGTCAGGCAAGCGCAGCAGTGAGGGCAGCATGCGGGGCCCCACGCGCCCCACTTTGGCCGGCTGGATGCCCGCTGCGCGCAGAACCTGCAAGGCCTCCTCAATCAGGAGGGTAAGGCTGCGCCGGTAAGCGCGTTGCGATAACTCGGTTTTCAGAGGCAGGTCCGACAGGGCGTTGACTGGATTGTTCAGATTCAGCAGCAGTTTTCCCCACTGCACGGCAGCAAAATCGGCATGCATCACCAGCGGCAAATGGGCTGCGGCGAAAGTCTTCTGCCAAACTTCCAGCGCGGGGGATGCCTCCACAACCATTTCTCCTTCGGTTCCCCGGTGCAGTCGACCATCTGGCAATTGCACGACATTGAATGGAACCATGCCCGCCAGCACCGTGCTGTCAGGCAGAAATTCACGCAAGGTGTCTGCATTGCCAATGCCGTTTTGCAGACTGATGACCATTGCCGTCGGCTTGGCATGGTCGCGAATAAGCTGCCCGGCTGCAGCGGTATCGGCGCTTTTGACGGTCACCAGGATCAGATCAGCGCTGTCCAGAGCCGCAGGATCTTCTGCATAGGCGATTTGGGCACCCGTGAGCTCGCTGCGATGGCCGTGCAAATCCGTCAGGATCAGGCCCAGGCGAGCAAGGCGCTCGCGCATGCGGGCGCGTCCGATCAGAATGACGTCAGCACCGCTGGCGATCAGGCTTCCTCCTACATAGGCGCCAATCGAACCGGCGCCAAAAATGGCAATTTTCATCGGGATGGTGCAGGTGTCAGTACGCAATGTGCAGGCGACGATACAAAAAGCTGAGTACAAAGAGCGGACCGATCAGCAAAAACCGCAAATCATCGAAGAACGATGGCTTCTTGCCTTCGATCTTGTGGCCGATGAATTGCCCGATCCACGCCACGACGAAAACCGAAATCGAGATGCCCAGGATCTGGCCTTGCGGCAGGATGGACAGGATGCCCAGCATGGCGCCCGACATCAACAGCATGCCCAGCGCAAAAGGCGTGGACAGTGTGACGTAATACACCAGCGATAGCAATGTGACTGCCACCGCAGCCAGCGGATGAAGTGCCCAGATCAGTCCCAGAAATGAAAAAACAATCACGGGGACACAAATGAAATGAATCACTTCATTGGTCGGGTTGAGATGGCTTTCAGAATAAGTGGCGATAAGGCGGGTCACTTGTCGAGTGTCGGAACTCTGCTCCATGTCGTGCTCCTGTGGAATTTGTAGGGAAGGCCGGCGCATCTTACTTCGGGTGATGGGGTGTGCATTAAACTGGACTTACCGCGAACCCCAACGGCATCTTACTGAAAACTGTCTCTATCCAGCCGGCATACCCATGACAACTGATCAAGTGAATCCGGAGTCCACTGACGTCACCACAGACTTGTACAAGGCGGCCATTGGCGTCAGAAATCAAGACTACTACTTGCGTTGCTTCGCCAGGTTTGATGCGGCCGGCAAGACGGGTGTGACCTGGAACTGGTCCGCCTGTTTGGCCAGCTTGAACTGGCTGGTTTTCAGAAAAATGTGGGGGCTGGCCCTCTGGTATGTGAGCCTCTTGATCACGTTCGCGCTGCTGATTTTTGGTATCGGCAAGCTGGTATTCAACTACTCCGAGATGACGGAGATGGGTCTTGGCGTCCTCTTTGTGCTGATGATCTTTGTCCCACCGGGTCTGTACGCGAATGCGGCGTATTACAGATTTTGCGAGAGACGCATCACCAAAGCCTTGGTGTCGGATGCTGGCGTGCAAGGAGCCTGTGAATTGCTCGCCAAGGATGCCAGTTCCAGCCGGCGCTGGTATGTGCTGGCGGTGCTCAATGGCGGTCTTTTGGCGCTGCTGGTCGGCTTCATATGGCTTGCGCCCGGCCTGAAAGTGCTTGAGAAACTGCAGGTGGCGCCGGTGGGCTTGGCTTCGTCCGACGCCAGCGTTTCAATGGAGACCAAGCCGGCAGTCCCAACCCCCCGCCAGTTACCCGCTGACCTGCCCGCCAGTGCTCCGGCAGTGATCACAGGCGTGAGCGATCTTGTCGCCGTTGCCCCGGCTGTACAGGCCGCTTCGAGCAGTGCGCCAGCGCCAATCGCCGGCATGGCAGAACAGGTGATTGCATCCGCCAAGCCCGCCGTGATCGAAGAAGTGGCGCAGCCTGCTGTGGCGCACAAGCCGGTCAAAGGGAATAAGGCAGAAGTAGCAGAAGTGGCAGGCAAACCTGCTCAGCACTATTTCATTCAGGTGGGGGCATTTGCCGATGAAGGCAATGCGCGCAAGGTAACCGAGAAGCTTGAAGCGATTGGCCTCAGTCCGGTTGTCCAGACCCTGGACGGCGCACATGGCAAATTGACACAGGTTCGCGTCGGGCCTTTTACGCTCAGGTCTGAGGCCAGAAAGGCCGCCGCCAAAATTGAGGCGCTGGGGTTGCCAGCGCTGTTTGTCAAGGTTTAACCGGTGTCGCCCGGGCAATGATCGCTGCGGCGTCCACGCCGCGCGGCAGGGTGCCATAGTTGTGGTGACCCACCTGCGTCAGGCGCGAGTGGCAGAAGGCATCGCTGACAAACGCGGGCGCATGGCGCACCAGCAATGACGCCTGCATGGCCAGGGCCATGCGGTCCACCACGTCACGAGCCCGGTACTCGAAATCGCGCAAGTCTTTCAGGTCTGCGGCCAGGGTGGCGACGAAACTATCCAATGCCGGATGTGCACCTTTGGCCCTGGCCACTTCGGTAAAGAAGGCCTCCAGCACTGCCGGCGTTTTGGAGAGCGCGCGCAATACATCGAGGCACTGCACGTTGCCGCTGCCTTCCCAGATGGCGTTCACCGGTGCCTCCCGGTACAGGCGCGGCATCATGCTGTCTTCCATGACACCGCTGCCGCCAATGCACTCCATGGCCTCATAGGCGTGGCCAGGCGTGCGTTTGCAGATCCAATACTTGCCAACGGCGGTGACCAGGCGCACCAACAGGTCTTCGTGCTCGTCGGCCCGGTTGTCCATGGCGCGGGCCATGCGCATGGTCAGCGTCAGCGCGGCTTCGCTCTCCAGTGCCAGATCGGCCAGCACGTTTTGCATCAGGGGCTGCTGGTTCAGCACCTTGCCAAAGGCCGAGCGGACCGCGCAGTGGTGCAGCGCCTGCGAGGCGGCCATGCGCATGCCTGCGCTGGAGCCGATCATGCAGTCAAAGCGCGTCATGCTGACCATCTCGATGATGTTGCGCACGCCCCGGCCTTCTTCACCGACCATCCACGCCAAGGCGCCGCGCAGTTCGGTCTCGCTGGAGGCGTTGGAAGCGTTGCCCATTTTTTTCTTGAGCCGTAGCACCTGCATCGGGTTCTTGCTGCCGTCCGGCCGCCAGCGTGGCAGCAAAAAGCAGGAGAGGCCGCCGGGCGCCTGCGCCAGCACCAGGAAGGCATCGCACATGGGGGCTGACACAAAGTACTTGTGCCCGACCAGCTCATAGGCCTGGCCGGGGCCGCCCGTGCCTATGGGGTAGGCGCGTGTGCTGTTGGTGCGCACATCGGAGCCGCCTTGTTTCTCGGTCATCGCCATGCCGATGGTGACGCCCTGCTTTTGTTCGACGGGAACATTGCGCGGGTCATAGACGCGGGCCGTGATCTTGGGCTCCCACACACTGGCCAGTTCGGGCTGCAGGCGCAGCGTGGGCACGGCGGCAAAGGTCATGGTGATGGGGCAGCCGTGGCCTGCTTCCACCTGGGTGTGCATGTAGGTCCTGGCCGCGCGTGCCACATGGGCGCCGGGGCCGGGCGCTGTCCAGGGCGAGGCATGCAGGCCATGTTCGATGCTGGTCTTCATGAGCTGGTGGTAGGCCGGGTGGAACTTCACCAGGTCGATGCGGTGGCCGAATCGGTCATGGGTGTCGTATTCGGGCTGAAACTTGTTGGCCAGCTGGCCCAGTTCCAGGTAGTCTGCCGAGCCGGTCAGCTGGCCGAACTCGGTGAGTTCGCGCTCAGCCCATTGACCTCCCTCGCGCTGCACGGCTTCACGCAGGGCTGGATCTTCGGTGTACAGGTTGTAGTTGCACAGCTCGCTGGACAGGTTGCTCACTTCATGGGTGTCGGCCAGATAAAGCGAACCAGGTGCGGTTTCAATACGGGTGTTCATGAGGTCATCTCCAATGCGATAGATGTAAAAAAATGATTCCAGATGGCACGGCCGGCGTCATCAAACCGTTGGACACACTGGATGAACGCGTGGCGCTCGGCAGCGTCGACAAAAGGCTCCGGCAGCAGGGGGTCAAACACCAGTTGATGGATGGCCTTGCCGCCCAGCAGCAGCGATTCACGCGCCGCCGTGTCCAGTGCCAGTCGGTGCGCGTTGGCCAGCCAGGTTTCCATTTGCAGACGCAACTGGCGGTAGGTTTGGGTCAGCGCCTGACCGTCCCACAGGCTGGCGATTCGTGCTTCACGCGCGGAATCGAAACCACTGGCCAGGAATACGGGCGCATCCCGGTCCAGCCCGAGTTTGTACAGGCGCTGACACACGACGTCGATATGGGCTTCGATGTTGTCAGGGCGAATATGCAGACCACGCTCCAGCTCCTGGAAGCCCAGCATCTGCAAGGCGCGCTCGCGCTGGCGCAGTGCCACGCGGTCGCTGCGCCCCAGCGCGCCGCAATGCACAGCGATGTAGCCGCCAGTCCAGGGTCGCAGCCGTGCCTCGGCCTGGCGCCAGCTGGCCACTTCGCCTGCGAGGTCGGTGGCCGCCGGCCCCAGGCGGTAGGACCCACGGCCTGCGACCTCGATCAGGCTCGCGGCAGACAGGCGGGCCAGCGTGACGCGAAGGCTGTTTTCGCTGATCCCGAAAAGCGAGCCTGCCAGGATGGCATCGCGTGCACTCATGGGCTTGTCACCCACAGCGAGCATCAGATCAAGGATCAGGTTTTTGGGGTTGATCACGGTATTTAAATATTACTAATTTAATCAAATAATGATTTATTTGGTAATAAAGTATGACGTGACTGTGGCGTGATGTCAATGGCGGTGCAGCGCCATGGCAGGCTTGGCGGGGTTTACCAGTCGATCAGGCTCAGGCCAACACTCAGCACGGTGCGGCGGCGGTTGTAGTCCAGCAGGGAGTCGCCATAGCCGGTGAACAATTGGGTGTGAAAGCGCAGGCCGTGGTAGCCACCCACGGTGTTGCCATTGCCAATGTTGCGCAGCCATTCCAGGCGGACCGAGCCATTGGCATCTGCATTGAGGGAATGGCGCACGGTGATGCCCAGGGTGTTGTCTTTGTTGACGTTCCAGAAGCCCGCCACCTCTGCCCGGCCGACCATGTCGGTGATGCCGGGGTTGTCGTCATCTGCCGAGTCTTCGTTCAGGCGTTTCCATACCTTGGCCTGCAAACGGAATCGATCGTCCTTTTCCATGCCGGCCATCAGCACGGCCCGGTTCCAGCTGCGCGACAGTGGCAAGGACTGGCCGTTGGACTGGTGCACCAGGCTCAAGCCGCTGTAGCGCAAGCGCCATCCCAGTGGCAGGGGCGCATCGGTGGGGTAGACATACGTGATTTCCGGTTCATGATCGGTATTGCGAAACGGGCGGGAGAGCTCGCCTGTGAACAATTGCCAGTAGGACTGCTGGGTATAACCAAACCACAGTGAATCGCGCAGCAGCGACTCCTGGTGGGTCAGCAGGCCCTGTGCAATCTTGGTGCGAACCGAGAGCTGGATGCGGGTCTCGTTGGCGCTGTAGGGCTGTGCCGTTGCCACCGTGTGACCGGGTGTGGCCGAGGACGGCTGGCTGTTGGTGCTGTCTGATCCGATCCACGACAGGCTGATGGGTTTGTAGCCCCGAATCATCAAGGTACCGCAGTCGCTTCCGGCCTCCAGTTCCCAAAACCGGGAAAGCTCGGAGTACCGGGGGTTTTTGCAGTCGCGGTCGGTTTGCGTGCTTGCGGTGTCGATGGGCGCGGGTTCGGGTGCTGGGGTCGGGGCTGGCGCGGAAAGCGACGCCATGCCCGGGGGCTGCTGTTGTGCCGCCCAACGGTCAAAGCAACGCAGCCGGGCCTCACTGTCCGCGCTCAGCTTCGCGCAGTGCTGCCAGCCGCTGTCGCTGGCTGGCGTGAGGGCCTGGGCCTGCACACTGCCTGCCGGCAGCGCCAAGGCTATTGCCAGCCCGGCACTTTGCGCAAGACGAAGGGGTATGAGGTCTGGGTTGAATCCTTGTGCCATGTTCCTCGAATCTCCTTGCCGCATGAGTTTTCCACCACCTTGCCGAGCCAGGTGGCTGTGATGCGTTGTCCGTCGCTGGATTCTTCCAGTGTGAACTCACCATTGTCCACGTCGCCCGCGACCAGGGCCTTGGCGCCATTCCGATTGACGCCACCGCTGACACTACCGCTCAGTTCGGGATGTCTTTCAAACAGCACAGTCGCGCCCTGGGCTTGGCCCTCAAACTCGGCACGCCACAAACCATAGAGGTGCAACGGCGTGATTTGAGAGGGCGACGGGCAACTGGCAGGCGATGATGTTGGGGCATCATTCTGGGCTGAAGCCGTCGTCGACATTGCCAATAGCGCTATCAAAAATACAGCATTCAGGGGTCTCATGAACGTTGCTGTCCTCAAGTCGGGCGCCCCAGGGCCTGTGCGGCAGCCGAGTCCTGGGCTTTCTTGGCAAACTCGGCGCGCAGTGCCTTGAGCTTTTCGCGCGGGTCTTCGCGCACCGTGGTCTTGTCCAGCCCCATCTCGGCGATGAAGCGGCTGGGTTGGGCGGCAATCATCTCGCGTCCCTTTTTTCGTTTGCGGGTCCAGCTCACCGTCAGGCTGCGCTGGGCCCGGGTGATGCCTACATACATCAGGCGGCGTTCTTCCTGCAGATGCGTGGCCACGGTTTCATTGGCCGCCTCGTCTTCGCGCTTGGAGCCTCCCACCGACGCGGCACCTTCACCGCTGTCCTTGAGCTTGAACGGCAGCATGCCTTCCGTCACGCCGACCAGCATCACGTGCGGCCACTCCAGTCCCTTGGCGGCGTGCAGGGTGGAGAGTGTCACCACGTCCATGTCCTTTTCGCGCTCGCTGATGGTGGAGAGCAGGGATACGGTCTGCGCTACCTCCAGCAGCGACTTGACCTCGTTCGTGGTGCTGACCCCGGCGGCATCATCAATCTGCCCGCCGCAGCGCGCCGACATCCAGTCGCAGAAATCCATCACATTGGTCCAGCGGGCGGCCGCCACTTTTTCACTGTCTTCGCCGTCGTACAGGTACTTTTCGTAACCAATTTCCTTGAGCCATTCCAGCAGAAAGGCCCGCGCATCTTCGGCGCCCAGGGTACGCCGGGCGCGAAACTCCAGGTCGTTCACATAGCGGCCAAACTCATGCAGGCTGCCCACGGCCTTGGCGTTGAGCAGGCTGCCCAGCGAGGCGGAGAACAGGGCCTCGAACAGGCTGACTTTGTACTTGCTGGCGAAAATTCCCAGCTGCGCCAGTGTCTGATGGCCAATGCCGCGCTTGGGCGTGGTGACGGCGCGCAGAAAGGCCGGGTCGTCGTTGTTGTTGATCCACAAACGGAACCAGCCACACAAATCCTTGATCTCAGCCCGGTCGAAGAAGCTGGTGCCGCCCGAGACCTTGTAGGGAATCTGGGCTTTGCGCAAGGCTTTCTCAAAGGTCTTGGCCTGGTGGTTGGCACGGTACAGGATGGCGAAATGCCGGAACTCCTGAAACTGCGGTCCGCCACTGCTGGTGCCACTGGCACGCAGGCTCTGGATGCGCGCCACCGTGCGCTCGGCTTCGTGTTCCTCGCTGTCGGCGTCCACCACCCGCACCGGCTCGCCTTCGCCCAGGTCGCTCCACAGGTTTTTCGGGAACAGTTTGGGGTTGGGGCCGATCACATTGTTGGCCGCGCGCAGGATGGCCGAAGTTGACCGGTAGTTCTGCTCCAGCTTGATGACCTTGAGCGCGGGGAAGTCGATGGGCAGCTTCTTCAAGTTGTCCAACGTGGCGCCGCGCCAGCCGTAGATCGACTGGTCATCATCACCCACCGCGGTAAAGCGCGCGCCAGCGGCTGCATTGCCGCCCACCAGCAGCTTGAGCACCTCGTACTGCGTGGCGTTCGTGTCCTGGTATTCATCCACCAGCACATGGCCCATCAGCCCCTGCCATTTCTGCCTGACCTGCTCGTGGTCGCGCAGCAGCTTGAGGGGCAGGGTGATCAGGTCGTCAAAGTCCACGCTTTGGTAAGCGCTGAGGCGTTCTTCATAGTGCGCCATGACGCGGGCAATGATGCGTTCGTTGTCGTCCTTGGCTTGTCCCGCTGCTTGTTCCGCATTGAGTCCCTGGCCTTTCCAGCCACTGATGACCCATTGCCAGGATCGTGCCGTGGCCGCGTCGACCGTGCCGCCTGCATCTTTCAGGATGCTGGTGATGTCATCGGTGTCCAGAATCGAGAAAGTCGGCTTCAATCCCAGCGCTTCGCCGTCCTGGCGCAGCATGCGCACACCCAGCGCGTGAAAAGTGCAAATCACCACCTCTTTGGCATCGCGACCAATCAGGCCCTTGGCGCGTTCGCGCATCTCGGTGGCGGCCTTGTTGGTGAAGGTGATGGCGGCAATGCGCTTGGGCTCCAGTCCGGCCTGAATCAGGCGACCTATCTTGTGAGTGATTACTCGCGTCTTTCCCGAGCCAGCGCCAGCAAGCACCAGGCAGGGGCCATGCATGAAATTGACGGCTTCTTGTTGGGCCAGATTCAGGCCATGGGAGGGGGGGGAGGACATTCAGATATTCGAGGCGAAGCCGGGAATCATACAGAGGCACCCGCACCGCGATGAGCGCAGCCGCAAACGCGGGGACAATACCGCCTGTGCTGCAAATTCTTCTGGTCACCTTTCCCTTCTTTGCCCTGGTGCTGTGCGGCTACGTCGCCGCGCGTCGGCGCATGCTGCCGCTGGAGGCTATTCCGGGGCTGAACACTTTTGTGCTGTTCTTCGCCTTGCCCTGCATGTTGTACCGGTTTGGCTCGACCACGCCGCTGGCCCAGTTGCTTGATGCGGGGGTCTTCATGACCTACCTGTTGTGCGCATTGGTCATGGTTGGTTTTGCGGTGGCGGTCAGCCTGAATCAGCGAATTCGATGGAACGATGCCTCTTTTGGCGCCCTGGTGGCGGCATTTCCAAACACGGGCTTCATGGGTGTGCCGCTGCTGGTGGCCTTGTTGGGCCCGAAGGCCGCCGGTCCTGCCATCGTGACCATCGTCGTGGACATGGTGCTCACCACCTCGCTGTGTATTGCGCTCTCGCGGCTGGATGGGGCTGACAAGCACGGGTTTTCGCATGCCGCGAAAAATGCACTCAAGGGTATGTTGTTCAATCCCATGCCCTGGTCCATCCTGCTGGGCACGGTGGCCTCGGCCGTGAGCCTGGAGTTGCCCAGGCCGGTGATGCAAACCGTGGGGCTGCTGGCTGATGCCGCCTCGCCCGTGGCCCTGTTCACCATTGGCGCGGTGCTGGCGCGCTCGCAGATGCTGGCCGCGGCCAACCAGCATGCGCCTATACCGCTGCGTGATTACCTGCCTGTTGCGGGACTGAAGTTGTTTTTGCATCCGGTGTTGGTGTTGGTGGTCGGGGCCGGTGCCATCCGGCTGGGCATGCCGCTGGACCGCTTTGCCCTCACGGTGCTGGTGCTGGTGGCGGCGCTGCCAAGTGCCAGCAACGTCTCACTGCTGGCCGAACGTTTTGGGGCGGATAACGGGCGTATTGCCCGCATCATTCTGGTGTCGACGGCGGCGGCATTCCTGACTTTCTCACTGGCGGTGAGATTGCTGACCTGACACCCTGCACCGCAAGGCGAACGCGCCCGGCCGATCAGGGTAGGCGAGGCTCGTGCAGCCTGGCCTGTTCCAGTATTTGATCTTTCAGCAGCGCTGCTGCATCGTCCTCATGCGCATACAGCGCAAACTGGTAGTCATGCAAAGCCAGGGACAGATGGACCAATGCGTCCCGTAAATCCGTCAGGCCCTGGATCACCTCGGTCATCGTGGGAGTATCCGCTCCGTCGGAATAAGGTGTTGCCATATCAAGTGCCATAAATCCGATTGGCACATGCGCAGCCCGGCATCAGGGCTACCCTTGAATTCAAGTTTTTCATCAAGCATCCTCCAGGAATTGACAGTACTGTGTACCCGTCAGAACCCGGAATTGTTGCGAGATGTCAAAAACGTAAAAAGTTGGCGACTCAGGTGTAGGTGATCCAGCTGTTGTAGTCCGCATGCTCCAGATGCGGCAGGGTGTTGTAGGTCAGCAGGGTGTGGCGCTTGGGATTGAAGGCAAATTCGGTGATGGCGCTGTTGCGGATGCGCATATTGAGTTCGATGGTGGTCTCGGGCATGGTGCCCAGCACATGACCCACCGCTGTTGAAATCGGCCCGCCGCTGGAGACGATGAGCACATTGCCTTCGCAATGCTTGCGCACATGCTCCAGTGCGCTGGTCACGCCATGCTGGAATTCGGGGTAGCTGGGCATGCCCTTGGGGCTGACCACGCCGTTCATCCACTGGGTCAGGCCGTCGCGCAACAGCCGAAAGTGGTGGCGGTACATCTCGGGCGTGTCCGGTTTCTCCAGCTTGTGGTCGTGCATGGTGGCGATGACGGCCTCGCTGTCGTATTCGTTCAGGCCCGGCCAGACCAGGGCTTCCAGATCAAAGCCACCGCCTTGGCGGATACCAGCGTAGGTTTGTACCTGACGGCGCAAGGTGCCGGTAAGCACAGCATCGAAAGTGATTCCTTTTTGGCGAAAGTATTCGCCAAGGCGCACACTTTGCTGTTGGCCCAGCGGGCTCAGGTTGTCGTAGTCTTCGGCGCCAAACGAAGCCTGGCCATGGCGTACAAGATAAAGGGTTCCCATGCCGAGAATCTAAGGCAAGTGGCGCTGGCGTCCTTGTCGCAAAAGCGACGAAAGCTAGAAACGAGATAGCGCTTCAGCGCACAGTGTGGCGTCCCTGCATGATGATCCGGATTCATGCGTGAATGTAAGTTTCGTGAATGGTGTTTGGCGTGCTCAAAGCTCGACTTGCCCGCTGATGCAGGTGACCGATTCACCGCCAACCCAGACCTGCCCCTGGCCGTCCTGCTCAATGTGCACGCGGCCGGCGCGGCCCAGACAAACGCCTTGCGATGCCACGTAGCTGCTGGTGGCCAGGCCTTCTGCAATCAGCCACTGTGCCAGGCTGGCGTTGAGGCTGCCGGTAACCGGGTCCTCCGCGATGCCTGCCGGCGCGGCAAAAGCCCGCACTTCGAGCGTGCAGCTGTCCGTGGCGGGGGCTTCTGCCGCCACCGAGCGGGGTCCAAAGGCGCGCGCCTCGCGGTTTGATCGGGCTATTAAAACAGTAGCAGATTGCGTGAATTCCACGCTGGCGACGCCTACTTTTTGCCCCATATTTTTGAGTGCAAGATGATCTGGTGTGAGTTGCAGCACGGTTTGACGGCTGTCCAGCAGCAGGCTGAGCCAAACGGGTCCGTTGTCCAGTATTTGCGCGGCCACGATCTGGTGCGCGCTGAGTCCCAGTGCGCCAGCCACCTTGGCCAACAGCGCCGGGCTGGGGTTGCTGCGTTTCAGTGGTGGCGCGGCGAAGGCCAGGCGGGTGCCGTCGCGGCGTATGCGCACCAGACCGACCTGGCACTCCTGCACGATTTCCCCTTGTGCCCGGACTTGGCCGCCCGCTTGCAGCCAGGCGTGGCAACTGCCCAGCGTGGGGTGACCGGCAAACGGCAGTTCACCGCCGGGTGTGAAGATGCGCACACGGTAGTCGGCTCCGCCCGCGCTGCCTTGCGCGCTGGGTGGAAGCAGAAAGCAGGTCTCGGAAAGATTGGTCCAGTGCGCGAAGTGCTGCATCTGCGCGTCGTCCAGGCCCGTGCCATCCAGCACCACGGCCAGCGGGTTGCCGAGGTAGGGCTCGCCTGTGAAAACGTCAACCTGTTTGAAGGGGCGGGTTTTCATGGCGTGCGGCCCTTTGTCTCACGAATTGCTGCGGCCAGCATCGCAATGCCCGCATTGATCTGCTCCACGCTGGCGGTGACGAACGACAGGCGCAGCGTGCGCGGGTCGGCGTTATCGGCATAGAAGGCGGCGCCGGGTACGAAGGCCACACCTTTGTCCACGGCGCGGGACAGTAGCTCAATGGCACTGACACCTTGTGGCAAGCGTGCCCAGAGAAACATGCCGCCCACGGGGGTGTTCCACTGAACATCCAGTCCCTGCATTTCGCGCTCAAGTGCTGCCAGCATGGCGTCGCGTTGTGTCTTGTACAGCGCACGGATCGTGGGCACGTGGCGCTCCAGAAAGCCACCTTTCATCACGTCGGCAATCATGCGCTGGTTGAAACTGGGGCTGTGCAGGTCGGCGGCTTGTTTGGCTTGCAGCAGTTTGGGCATCAGGGCAGGTGGGGCCACCATGAAGCCCAGGCGCAGACCCGGTGCCAGCACCTTGGAAAATGAGCCCAGGTAAACGCAGCCTGCGGGGTTGCGAGCGCTCAGTGGCAGCGGCGGGGGCGCATCAAACCAGAGGTCGCCATAAGGGTTGTCCTCCACGATGGGCAGACCCATCTCGGCAGCGGCCTGAGACAGCGCGGCGCGGCGCGCTTCGGACATGGTGCGGCCGGTGGGGTTCTGGAAATTGGGCAGCACATACAGAAAGCGCGGCGCCGTTCCGTCACGATGCACCCGTCGAAGATCTTGTACGTCAATGCCCTCGTCATCGCTGGCCACGCTCACGACAGTGGGTTCCATCGGCGTGAAGGCCTGCAGCGCGCCCAAGTAGGTGGGTGTTTCCACCAGAATGCGGCTGCCCTCATCAATCAGTACCTTGGCGATCAAGTCCAGGCCTTGCTGCGAACCCGTGGTAATCAGGACCTGGGATGCATCCACTGTCCATGGCAGCATCGCCGCAACCATCTCGCGCAAGGGTGCATAGCCCTCGCTGGCGGCGTATTGCAGGGCGGCTTGGCCATAGGCTTCGCCCTGGCCGTGCAAAACGGATTCGCAGGCGGCGGCAAACTCGGCGATGGGAAAGGTCTTGGGCGAGGGCAGGCCACCGGCGAAGCTGATGATGCCGGGCTTCTCCGTGACCTTGAGGATTTCGCGGATCACCGAAGGGTTCATCTTCTCGGCGCGCCGGGCCAGCGTCCAGGGCGAGGACTGCGCGGGCGTTGTGTTCATGTGGTTTCTTTCTTGTGTGAATGTTTCATGTCGCATTGTCATCGCATCAAAACGTGGCCATCCAGATGGCTGTCGCAGCCAGCACGAGCGCCATGGCGCGGTTGAACCAGCGCAGGCGCAGGCCCGAGTTGTCTGGCCCACTGAGCCAGTCTCGCAGCAGGGCGCCGATGAGTGCGTAGGTCAGGTTGCTCAAACCGCCAAAGAGCAGCACGACGGGCAAGATGATGGCAAACCGGTTCGGCCCGTCCGCATGACCCACCAACCAGCCAGCCACGATGGTGAGCATCAGCATCCAGGCCTTGATGTTGACGAATTGCAGCATCACGCCCTGCCAAAAGGTGATATTCAATTGCGTTGCTTGGGCCTGGTTCAGGGCGCTTGAACGGGCCAGTTTGAACGCCAGCCAGAGCAGATAGGCAATGCCCACGGCCTGGATGGCGAGGCGCAGCGGCGGCAGTGCCACCACCAAGGCGCCGACGCCACCGGCACACAGGGTGAGAAGCAGGCCCCAGCCCAGCGGGACTGCCAGGACAAAATGCAGTGACCGTCTGAGGCCCAGATTGGCCGCCAGCGCCGTGGACAGTGTGGTATTGGGGCCGGGCGTGAAGGTGGTGGCGGTGCTGAGCAGCAGCAAGGCAGTGAATTCTGCGGCGGTCATGAGAATCTGCTTGAAGTGTTCATGGATGCAACTGTATAGTTGAAAGCAGCACACTGGCAGTACAGTTATCAAGACATTTTGCATATCTGTATTGCTGGTTTTGACAGCACAGCCCGGCGCGAAAGGTCCCCTCATGTTGATGAAAACAGCTTCGCAATCGCTGGCAGAGCAACTTTCCGGTCGCTTTGCCGAGCGCATCCGCACGCGTCTGCTGGCCCCCGGTTCGCGCTTGCCCTCGGTGCGCCAGTGCGCCCAGCAGCAAGGGGTGAGTCCATCCACGGTGGTGGCTGCCTACGACCAGTTGCTGGCGCAGGGCCTGGTGGAGGCGCGCCGAAACCGTGGATTTTTTGTGCGGGAACTGGCAATACCCTCCGAATTTATTGCCGAGACAGCTATTGATTTAATAGCGAATGCCCACCCGGCCCGGGTGCAGGCGGGCTTTCAGACCCAGCATGTGCCCGTCAGTGCAACGGCCTTGATCCGCGGCATGTTTCAGGGCAGCAGCGACAAGCCCCAGCCGGGTACGGGCGTGTTTCCGTCCGATTGGCTGGAAACCACTTTCCTGCCGGCGGCGGTGCGCCGGGTTACCAGCACGCGTGCGCTGCATGCGTTTTCCCTGCACTACGGTGAACCGGCCGGGGACCTCGGTTTGCGCAAATCGCTGTCGCAAAAACTGGCCGGCCTGAACGTGCAAGCCACACCTCAGCAAATCATCACCACGGTGGGGGCAACGCACGCACTGGACATCGTGAGCCGGACCCTGTTGCGAGCCGGGGATTATGTGATGGTGGAAGAGCCCGGCTGGGCGATCGAGTTTGCGCGTCTGGCGGCGTTGGGCATGCGCATTCTGCCGGTGCCGCGTCGTGCCGATGGTCCGGATCTGGAGGTGATGGCGCGCTATTGCGAGATTCACAAGCCCAAGCTGTTCGTCAGCGTGAGCGTGTTTCACAACCCCACGGGGTACTGCCTCACGCCAGGCAGCGCGCATCGGGTACTGCAACTGGCCAATGCGCATGACTTCTCGATTGTCGAAGACGACACCTACAGCCACATTGCGCCCGAACATTCGACCCGTCTGTGTGCGCTGGATGGACTGCAGCGAACGATTTACGTCAGTGGCTTTGCCAAGATTCTGGCGCCGGGCTGGCGGGTTGGTTTTCTGGTTGCCCCCACTGCGCTGGTGGAGCGCCTGACCGATACCAAATTGCTGGGCACGCTGACCACGCCTGCGCTGCTGGAAAAAGCTCTGGCCTGGTGCATTGACCAGGGGCAGCTGCGCCGCCATGCACAGCGTATTCGCACCCGGCTTGATTTGGCCCGTGCCCGCAGCGTGAAGCTGGCGCTGGCCGCCGGCTGCACTTTTGCAGCACCGCCAGCGGGCCTGTTTGGCTGGGTGGATACCGGCGTGGATACCGATGCACTGGCGCAGCGCATGCTGGATCACGGCTACCTGCTGGCCCCGGGGGCGCTTTTCCATGCCAGTCGCCAGCCCAGCACACACATGCGCATCAACTTTGCAACCACGCAGGATGCGCAGTTCTGGAAAGTGTTTTCGACAATACGCAGCGAGATGTGAGAGCCCGTCCGCTCTGCCCCTGCGTGCCAGCTAGGCCAGCAACGCGCCCTTGGCCGGATGGTGCCGTACCGCAGACAGTGTGCGCAACAGGGCCCGGTTGACGGATTCATGGTTCATCTGGTGTGAGTCGCACAGCAGGCGCGTGGCGTGGGTGGCGGGGGACTCCAGCGCGGCGGCCATGTCAAGGTAAGGGGCGTAGGGGCCGCTATGACTCAGGATCGCCGAAATCAGGCGTTCCGGTAGGGGAAAGCCTGACAGGGCGGATTTCAGGGACTCTCCCAGCATCACGTCAATCTGCGACAGCAGTCCGCAGAGATAGATCTCCCGTCGCAGGTCGTCGCCATCGCCCGCATCCAGCAGATGCTCCATCAAGCGGGCACGCACCACCATGGCGGTACGCACGGGCTGCAGGTTCATGTCGCTCGTGGCATGGGGCAGCTGTTCCAGCAACCATGACCGAAGCAATGAATAGCCCAGCACCATCAATCCTTGGCGCAAGGATTCAATCTCGGTGCGCAAACCCAGGCCTGCAGAGTTGGCATAGCGCAAGAAACGGTAGGTCAGGATCGGTTCCTCGCTCAGGATGTGTTCGATCAGTTCCACCGACTGGTCAGCGTCAATGGCTTCGATCAGACCGACGATGGCACGGTGGCCGGGCTGGATTCTTTGATGCCTGTACCCGTGCAGAACGTCTTCCATGGGCCAGCCAGCCACGGCCCACGCAGCTTGTTCGTCCAGACAGTGCTCGATCAGGACACGACTGGCCACCGACTCGTAGATTTGACCTGCCAGCACCGGACTTTTCACCCGGCCCGCCTGGGCGGACTCCGTGCCACTGTGTTTGCGCAAGGACACCCGCAAGCCGGCCAATGCCTCGTCCGCCGTCAGTGTCACCATGGAGCGTAAAAAGCAGGGGGCCATGGCGGCGTTTGGCCGCAGGCCGGGCTCGCCCCGCCATATCAGTTGCAGGCCTCGTTGATGGGCTTGGTGCACGCGTTGGGCCATGGACGGGTCCCGCAACTGCTGGTCGTCGACGGCAATCCATGGACTGTCAATGGGGGCATGAGCCAGCATGTCCGACAGCAGTCGGGGAGACTGCACCGACAGCAGAAGTCTGGGGGCCTGCTCGGGCCACAGTTCGCCCAGCACTTTCAGCAGATGGGTTGCGTCCAGATGGCTTGTGTCGTCTGTACCGATGAACAGCTGAACACCGCTGATCTGGCGCAACTGATTCCAGAGCAACTGGTAGCCCAGAGAGACACTGCCAAGAACAGTTTGCGCCATGATGTCAGTTGATGAAGTTGAAGAGGGACAGATTCTGGACCTTGGCGTAGGACTGCAAGGCAGCCTGGTAACCCGTGTTCAGTTTCTCGAAATCCGAGATGCCTTTCACCATGTCCATGTCTTCGGCCTTGGCTTTGTCGGCAGTCAACTGGATGGTGCGGCCCTTCTGCGAGTTTTCAATGGTGTCGCCGCGGTTCAACCAGTCACCGGCCTGCCCGCGTGCGGACTGGATGCGGTCCATGCTGGCGTCAATCTGGTTCAGTGCCAGTGCCACGGCATGACTGAGCCGGTTGTCCCCCGGCGCATTGTTGATGCTGGCGATGGCGTCGTCCAGTACCTTGAACACATTGGTCTGCGTGCTGGCACTGAGTTGCAGGACATCGCCATTGGCCGGTGCACCGCTCGCGACAAATGACATGCCGTCGAACTGGATGGTCTGGCCGCTCACGTAGGGCTGGCCCGAGGCGATCGTGGCCGATGTGGTGGTGTCCACCACATCGTAGGTGGTCACGCCAGCGGCCACCGTGAACGTGACGCTGTAGTTGTCGCCCGTCACGGCCGCAGGAGATACCACCTGACCTTGAGTCGCCCATGCCGAGCCCGTGTTGGCGCCACCCAATGCAACGTTGAACGTGCCATTCCCGGTGGGAACAGCCATCCAGATGGCCTGGCCGTCCATGGCACCCGGCAGGGTGATCTCGGTGCTGGCGCGCTGGCCTGCGATTCCGTTGAAGACGATCCCGGTTGTGGCATCGGTGAATGGCGTGCCGGAGCTGCCCAGCCCGCCGAAAAGAGGGATGCCATTGGAGTCGGTGCGGTTCGCCAGCGAAAAAAGCTGGTCTCTCAAGCCCCTGATCTGATTGGCGATGGTGGTGCGATTGGTCGGGTTGTACCCGCCGTTGGAGGCTGTGAGAACCAGCTCCCGGATTTTTTGCGACAACTCCCCCGCGTCGCCGAGGGTGGACTCAGCCATTGCAATCGCATTGCGCTGCACATCCAGCGCGCGCTGCTCGGTGGCCACGCGTGTAATACGCGTGAGCGCGCGCTCCGCGACTGCTGCAGCCGTGGGATCGTCGCTGGGGCGATTGACCCGTTTGCCAGAGGTCAGGCGTTCCTGCTGGCTGGAAAGTTCGGACTGCCGTGTCAACAGGTTTTCCAGTGCATTGTCGTAAGCGTTGGCCGAGCCCAGTCGCATGATTTACTCCTCTAGGTGGCGCTCGAATTAACGGCCGATGGTTTGGGTCAGCGTGTCGAAAAGACTTTGGGCAATCTGCAGCATTTTGGCGGAGGCCTGATAGGCCTGCTGGAACTGAAGCAGCGTGGCAGCCTCTTCGTCAAGGTTGACGCCAGACACACTGGCACGGTCTTTCTCGATGTTGACGGCGATGGATTTGGATACGTCCGCGGCAAAACCGGCGCTTTGTACGCGCACGCCAATTTCCGACATGGCGCCCGCGTAGCCATCGGTCAGGGTGGCGCCATCAAACATGGTGATGTCGCGCAGAGCCATCATGGCCTCGGCATTGCCCGCATTCAGCCGGGGATAGGCATTGGCTTGCACGGTGAATGTGTCGCCCGCCTGGGCCGATCCCTTGAGTGTGAGCGACCAGCCACTGGCGCCCGGCGTCACCAGGTCATATTCGATGGGCTGACTGGGGGTGTAGGTGTAGGTGGTGGCCCCTGTGTCCGAGCGGGTGTAGGTGCCCGGTGCGGTGAAAGTCAGTGTCACGGCAGCCGGTGCAGGTACAGACCTGGCGGCCAGACTGTCGAGTGTCAGTGTGCCCAGGTTGGCGCCACCGGCGCTTGCCGCCACCGGATTGGCCATGGCCAGCGCACGTGGCGATGAAAATGCGGTGGAAATAGTGGCGGATGCGTCACTGAACGGGGTAATCAGAAAGCGGTCGCCAGCTGCCGCACCGGCGCCGATGGCAATGTCCAGCCCGTCAATTTGTATCGGCGAGGCGGCAAACACAGTGACCACACCATCGGACAGGCGGGTAATGCTGCCGGCGGTCGCGCCGGTAAAGTTGATTTCGTAGTTGGACGCAGCCATTGACGCCGTCCCCGAGGTCGGCGTGGTTTGAATCGTGACCTGCAGGGTGGCGCTGCCGGTGTTGCTGGACGAGGGCAGTCCGTCGGGTATGGGGTTAAGCTGAAACAGGTCGCCCCCTGCTGCCCCATTCAAGTCAATGCCCAGGTGGTGTTGGTCGTTGACGGCGGTACCAATCGCCAGTGCCATGCGTCCCAGCAGGTTCTCGGCATCGACCAGGTCACTATTCTGGAATCTCAGCAAGCCCGCAATCGTGCCACCGCCCAAGGTGGCCTCATCCAGGACGATGGACGTGCTGCCGCGTTGCATGGTCAGCTTGGCTTTGGCGGGGTCGCTGAATTCGTCGCTGGACAAACTCAAAGGCGTGACCGTATTGCCCAGCACCAGTGGCAGACTGCCGGCTACAAAAATTCCGACGGAGCCATCGTCGGCAGCCACTGTCGTGGTCTGGATGTATTGGCCCAGTTCCGAGATGAGCCGGTCCCGGTGGTCCAGCAGGTCGTTGGGGGACTGTCCCGTTCCCTGCGCCCGGGCGATTTCATCATTCGCTTCAGCAATGCGTATCGCCAGGTTGTTGACGGCGGTTACTGAATCGGCCAGCTGGCTTCTGACGCCCAACTTGAGGTCGTCCATTCGACTTGATGCCGCCCGAAAGCGTGCCGCCAGTTCGTCCGCCCGTGTCAGCGTCACGGAGCGCGCGGTCAGGTCGCTGGGTGCACCGACGACATCGGAAAATGAGTTGAGCATGTCGCTCACACCGGCGCCCAGACCGGTTGATCCACCCTGGAAGATGTCCTGCAACTGTTTGAGCTGGTCCAGCCGGACGGTGTCCGATGCGGAGACAGAGCTGGAGATGGCTGCCTGGCGGGTGAGGAAGTCGCTGTGCGCCCGCTGCACCGTCAGTACCTCGACGCCTTTGCCATAGTAGCCATTGCCGGAAAACTGCCCGGCAACACTGTTCAGGATGACCGACTGGCGCGAATATCCCGGCGTATTGACGTTCGCAATGTTGTTGCCGGCGGTTTGCAGCGCCGCCTGGTTGGCGATCAGAGCCCGGGTTCCGATATTGAGAATGCCGCTCATACAATTTCCATTCAGGCCTGTGCGCGTTGCAGGCGCAGCGTGGTGTTAATGGCCTTGCCGAGCTTGGAGGCGTAATCCGGATCGGTGGCGTAGCCCGCTTTTTGCAGGCCTGCGGCAAATGCCTGCACGGAGCCTGTTTGCTGGCTGGCCTGGGCGTAGCGAGGTGTTTGGGTAATCAGACGGGCATAGTCGCGAAATGAGTCTTCGTAAGAGTCATAGGCGCGAAACTTCGCCACGGTTTTTTTGGCAGCGCCGTTCACGTATTCGGTGGTGGTGACTTCGGCCACCTTGCCGGTCCAGCCTGCACCGGCCTTGATGCCAAACAGGTTGAAGGAAGGCGCGCCGCCCTTCATCTTGATTTCATGCTTGCCCCAGCCGGTTTCGTGCCCGGCCTGGCCCACCATGTAGCCGGCGGGAATGCCGCTGGCCTTTTCGATCTTGGCAGCGGCTTCGGTATGCCGGCGCACAAACTCGGTTTGACCTGTGGTGGCCTTGGGGCCATGGGCGCCATACGCGGCCAGCGATGCTGCACTGGCCCTGGCGCTGATTGGCGGTGTCGCTGCGGGTTTACTTCCCACATCCGTGGCACCGGCTTCAGCGACCCCCATCTGGCGTGAAAGTTGTTTGGCAATCAGGTCCGAGAGTCCGCCGGGCTGGCCGGACATCTGCACGGCAAACTGTTGGTCCAGCAGGTCCGCGCCCAGGTCGCCGCCGGGGCTGTCCATCAGGCCGGATTTCATGGTGGCTTCGCGCATGCTCTTGATGAGCTCGCGCATGAACAAGGACTCAAATTGTTTGGCGGTTTCCCTGATGGCTGCGGGCGTGTTTTGTCCAGCCTGCAGTTTCAGGTCGCCCAGCGAGCGTGCATCTGCCGCCAGCGCACTGGATGCGGAGGGGAGGTACCCGTAGCCCATCCTAGATAACCTCCAGCTCCGCGTTCAGCGCCCCTGCGGCCTTGATGGCTTGCAGGATCGCCAGCAGGTCCTGCGGCGTGGCGCCCAGCGCGTTCAGGGCGCGCACTACGTCAGACAACTGCGGAGAAGCAGGCACCTGAATCAGGATGCCCGGCTCCTGTTTGATCTGGATATTGCTTTTCTCTGCCACCACGGTTTGCCCACCCGTTGACAGGGGGTTGGGCTGGCTGATCACCGGCGTTGAACTGATACTGACCGACAAATTGCCATGCGCAATGGCACAGGGCCCCAGCGTCACGGCCTGGTTCAGCACAATCGAGCCGGTGCGGGAATTGATGACGACCTTGGCCGAAGGAACCGAGGATTCCAGTGGCAACTCTTCCATCTCGGCAATGAACGACACCCGTTCGTCAGAGGCGGTTGGGGCGTTGACTTTCACGGTACGTCCATCCAGCGCCTGGGCTGAGCCAGCGCCGAAGCGTTTGTTGATCGCCTTGGCTACACGCTGCGCAGTTTGAAAGTCCGAGGCTTCGAGCCCCAGGTTGATGCTGGTGCCTTCCAGCAAGGGGGTGGGGACCACCCGTTCGACCTGCGCACCACTCGGAATGCGTCCCGCGCTGAGGTGGTTGATTTGAACCTTGCTGCCACCGGCGGCAGCGCCTGCGCCTGCCACGATCAGGTTGCCTTGCGCCAGCGCGTAGACCTCTCCATCGGCGCCTTTGAGAGGGGTTGCGATGAGTGTGCCGCCTTTGAGGGACTTGGAGTTTCCCATGGACGACACATTCACATCGAGTGTCTGGCCAGGTCTGGCGAAAGCGGGCAGTTGCGCTGTGACCAGCACGGCCGCAACGTTCTTGAGTTGCAACTGGGCAATGGATGCCGCAGGCAGCGTAATGCCGAGTTGCTTGAGGTAATTGGTGATGCCTTGCGAGGTGTAGGGCATCTGGGTGGTCTGGTCGCCCGTGCCGTCAAGTCCGACCACCAGGCCAAAACCGGTGAGTTGATTGCTGCGCACGCCTTCCACGGCCGCCACTTCCTTGATGCGGCTCGCATGCGCCAAGGGGGCTGCAAACAGGCCGGCCATCAGACACAGTGCTGCCATCGACCAGAACGGTCGGGTTTTCTGTATGGTGTGGCTGGCTTGCATGTTGGTTACCCCTCGGCACTATTCTGGATAGCTTTAGAAAGGTAAAAAGCTGAAAAAGAACCGGGTTAACCAGCCAACTGTCTGTGCTTCGCCTTGGGCGCCCCGTCCTTTGGACTCAATGCGCGCATTGGCCACCTGGGTGGAGTTGACGATGTTGCCCGGTTGCATCAGACGTGGATCAATGGTTCCGGAGAATCGCAGGACATCGACATTCTGGTTGACGCCAATTTGCTTCTCACCGGTAACGACCAGGTGGCCGTTGGGCAGTACGTCGACGACGGTGGCGGTAATCGAACCGGTGAAGGTATTGGCACTTTCTGTGCCACCTTTGCCGGAGAAATCGCTGGCCGATGAGGTGCCCACGCTCAGCTTGGGCAGCTCGGAGGTTGGCAGAACGTCCGAGACAAAAGGAATCGTGAAAGCAGAGATACCGGCCGAGCTGGCGGATGTACGGTTCGCTGTGGATTTGGAGACCTGGCTGGCCGTCACTGTTTCGACAATCAGGATTGTGACAATGTCGCCCAGCGCACGTGCGCGCGCATCTTCAAATGCCGGCCGGTAGCTGACCTTGCTGAAAAGGCTGCCGGTGGCGGGCCGGTCGGCCGGGATGGCGGCGATGGGTTGTGTGGCTTTGGGCTCGACAAAATCCACTTTGACGGGTTGCGGCAATGACCCGCATGCAGAGCACAGCAAGCCAGCGCTCACTGCCGCAGCACAGCCTTTGAGGGTTCGGCCGAACGAAGTGGCCAGATTCATGAGGTAGTTCACAGTTGCCCCAGTTTCTGCAACATCTGGTCAGAGGTCTGGATCGCCTTGGAGTTCATCTCATAAGCGCGCTGGGTTTGAATCATGGTGACCAGTTCCTGCACCACGTTCACGTTGGAGGTCTCGACGAAACCCTGCATCAATGACCCCAGCCCGTTGGCGCCAGGCGTGCCACTGTTGGGTTGGCCTGAGGCGGTGCTCTCCGCATACAGGTTGCCGCCTTTGGGGTCCAGGCCAGCCGGGTTGATGAAGCTGGCCAGGGCGATGGTGCCAATGGACTGTGGTGCCGCATTGCCGGGCACTTGCGCGGTGACTGTGCCATCGGCGCCAATGGCAATGCTGGTGGCATTGGCCGGAACAGTCACGCCATTGGCAATTGGCAGACCGGTGGCTGTGACCAGTCGCCCTTGCGAGTCCACCTGGAACGCGCCGTCCCGTGTGTAGTTGGTCGTGCCATCCGGCATGGTGACCTGGAAGAAACCATTGCCTTGAATGGCCACGTCAAGCTTGTTGCCGGACTGTTGCAGATTGCCCTGGGCGAATGAACGGCTGGTCGCCACGGTCCGCACGCCCAGACCCAACTGAAGGCCAGTGGGCAGTTGGGATTGTTCCGAGCTGTTGGAGCCCACCTGGCGCAGGTTCTGGTACATCAGGTCTTCAAACACGGCATTCGCCCGCTTGAAGCCGTTGGTGGACACATTGGCCAGGTTGTTGGATATCACGTCCAGCTGAGTTTGCTGGGCTTCCATGCCGGTCTTGGAGATCCACAGGGAGTTGATCATGATTTAAGTCCTTGACGATTGCGTTGTATTCGAAGTGAGGGACCGCCTTGGCGCCCTACGCGGTGGCCTAGCCCTGCAGGCCCAGCAGTTGGCCGGCGGATCGATCGTTGGACTCGGCGGTTTGAAGCAGACGCATCTGGACCTCAAACTGCCGGGCGGTCTGGATCATGCCGACCATGGTTTCAATCGGGTTCACATTCGAGCCCTCCAGCACGCCCACCTGAACCCGTGCGTTGGTGTCGTTGGGCAAGGGGTCGCCGGAGGCGGCGCGAAACAGTCCATCGGTGCCGCGCTTCAAGGGATCTTCTGCCGTCGGCGTGATCAGTTTCAGGCGGCCGATGCCGGTAGGCGGTTGGCCACCGACTTTGGCGCTGAGGTTGCCATCAAAGCCGATGGCGACTTCAGCACCGGTAGGCACGGAGATGGGGGATCCGCCGTCACTCAGCACGGTCAGGCCGTTGCTGGTCAGCAGGATTCCTTCAGGGGAAACTTCAAAGGAGCCATTGCGGGTGTATGACTCGGCGCCATCCAGGCCCTGCACCGCAAACCACGAATTGCCCGTGGTCATGGCATCGAGGCTGCGCCCGGTTCGCTGGGGTGAGCCCGGTGTATCCAGGTGTCCGGCAGTTGCTTCCAGCGCGAAGACGCGGGTGGTTGCGCCTTCGCCCCGCAGCGGCACCGCGCGAAACGTGGACAGCTCGGCCCGAAAGCCATTGGTGGACGCATTGGCCAGGTTGTTTGACAGGACTGCCTGGCGGTGGGAGGCCGCGTTGGCGCCAGTCATCGCGGTATAAATGAGACGGTCCATGGCGGCTCCTGTTCAATGCGTTAGGCGTGCGTGGCCGGGTTCAGCGCAGGTTCACCAGTGTGGAGAGCACTTGATCCTGCGTCTTGATCGTTTGCGCATTGGCTTGGTAAGCCCGCTGCGCTGTCATCATGTTGATGAGCTCTTCGGTGACATCCACATTGGATTCTTCCAGTGCGCCAGCATTCAAGGCGCCGAGCTTGCCCTGGCCAGGCGCGCCCTGGATCGGTTGCCCGGACGCGCTGGATTCAATCCAGTTGCCTCCGCCGGTTGGGGTCAGGCCCTGCACATTGCGGAAGTCGGCCAGCGAGACTTGTCCGCCCGCTTGGGTTTCCCCGTTGGAGTAGCGAGCGACGATGACCCCGTCCGGACCAATCTTCAGGCCCACGAATTCACCGGGGGCGTAGCCGTCCTGCGTCAGGTTGGAGACGGAAAATCCGGCGCCATACTGGGTGGCGTTGGTGACGTCGACCGTGGGGGAAAAAGCGGGAACGATGCTGGGCGGCAATGGCGTCAGGGTCAATGTGGCGAGGCTGGAGCTGACCAGTGTGCCGGTTGCATCGAAATTGAGCTGGCCTACGGGCGCGCCACCGGTGGCCACGTCATAGACGTCCCAGTTGTCGGTTCCGGTTGTCGCCACGCGCTCGAAATACAGGTTGACAGGCAAGGCCACGCCTTGTGAGTCATAGGCCGTCAGCGAGGTACCGTAAGTGGTTCGCGGTGTGGGGGGCACGACTGAGGCTGCCACAGGTGCCCGCGCATCCAGATTGAACTCGGCGACGATGGCCGTGGTCTGGTTGGCCGCAATGGGGGCGGAAGTGGGAAGCTGCAACCTCTGAATCGTGGTGCTTGTGGCGACGCCCAGCAGATCTGTCGGATAGCCCATCACGTGGGCTCCTTTGTTGGTGACCAGATTCCCGGTCTTGTCGAGCTTGAACGAGCCGTCTCGCGTATAGGCGGCCGTACCGTCGGGCATCTCCAGCTGGAAAAAGCCACCGCCGTTGATGGCGAGGTCGAGATCCCGCCCGGTAATATTGATGTTGCCCTGGGAAAACTGTTGCGTCACGGCGGCAACTTCAACGCCGATTCCAGCTGCATTACCGCCCGTTCCCCCCGTGGAAGCGGCAACAATGTCCGCGAATTCAGTGCGCGAAGCCTTCATTCCCGTCGTGTTGGCATTGGCAATATTGTTGCCAATCACGTCGAGATTGCGGCTGGCGGCGTTCAAGCCGGAGAGACCTGTTTGGAATGACATGGTGTTTTCCTTTCAAAATGCGCGGCAGGGTGATTGCTGCGAAAGTGTTGTTGCCGTCGCTGATACCTAGAGAATTGCCTTGACGTCGCTGTAGGCTACAGCACTGCGTCCCTGCAGTTGAACCATCATGGTGCCGTTTTCACTGCCAACCGACACAACAGTATCGCGTGCCAGTGCCGTGCTGCCAATGGTCTTGGTGCCCAGTGTGGCCGATACCCTGAAGCTGGGTTCTCCGCTGCCCGTGTAGGCAGATGAATTCCAGTCGAATGTATGTCGACCCGCGCCAAGCGCTCCCAAATTGAGGGTGTCCAGGACTTGTCCGCCGGGCGACAGGATGTCCACCTTGACCGCATCGGTATTGCCGTCGAGATCAATGGCGCCGCTGGCGATGCCGGCTTTGCGGGTCAGGGTGTTGCTTTCCACCAAAACGTTGTGGCCCACCATGGATGAACCCTGCATCACTTGAAGCGAGGTGAACTGCGCTGCCATGCTCTTGAGGGTTTCATTGACCTGCTGAATGCCTGTTACGGTATTGATCTGCGCCATCTGACTGGTCATTTGCGCGTTGTCCATCGGATTCATGGGATCCTGGTTGTTGAGTTGCGCAACCAGGAGTTTCAGAAAGCGGTCCTGCGCCGCCGTCGTGTCCGATACGCTCGCAGAGCTCGTCAGCGAGCTGGTGTTTGACGTGGCCGTAGAGGCGCTTGTGGCGGATATCATGAAAAATCCTTTTGTGTTTACTGACCCATTTGCAGCGTCTTAAGCAGCAATGTCTTGGCAGTGTTCATGACTTCGACGTTGTTTTGGTAGGAACGTGACGCAGAAATCATATTGACCATCTCTTCGACCGGATTCACATTGGAATGGGTGACATAGCCTTCGGCATCGGCCGATGGATGACTTGGGTTGTGAACTTTTCGAAGCGGCTCATTGCTTTCGCGAATGGCGTTGACCCGCACCCCGGACGAGGCATCCGATCCCATGGGGGTTGTCTCAAACACAACCTGCCGGCTTTTGTAGCCTTGTCCATCCGGGCCGGCCACGGCATCGGCATTGGCCAGGTTGCTGGCCACCACGTTGAGGCGCTGCGACTGTGCGCTGATGGCGCTGCCGGATACATTGAATATCGAGAACATGGACATGGTGGGTCTCCGCGGCTAAGGCTTTTTACTGGCCTTGAATAGCACTCAAGATAGTCTTGGAATGGCCGTTAATAAAACGAAGCGTGGCTTCATAGCGCACCGAATTGTCAACAAAATTGGCGCGTTCCCGGTCAAGGTCGACGCTGTTGCCATCCATGCTGGGTTGGCTTTGCGTGGCATAAGCCAGGGCAGAGGAGCCGCCCAGAGATCCGTTGGCATTGCCTGGGATCGGAATGTGTTTGGCATGCGCCGCTGTGCCTGAATTCTGGCTGGCTGAGCTGAGTCCGCTGCCCATGGCATTGTTCATGGCGTCTTTGAAATTCAGGTCGCGGGCTATGTAACCCGGCGTGTCGGCATTCGCGATGTTGCTGGCAATGAGACGTTGTCGTTCGGCGCGCAGTACCAGGGCCTTCGACTGGAAGTCCAATCCATTGGTCATATTTGCGAACATGAGAACCTCAACTTTCGGTTATCCAACCCGATGGCAAGGGCCTCCGGATTCGATGTGAGGCAATTATGGGAAAAACTTTAATTTTCTATACGTCTAATAACGGGGCAAATACCCCTTACTTGAGGCATTTATGGTGTTGTGCGCTGCCTATAGTCCAGATTCACGATGACGGAAAGGGCGCCATGTTCAACAAGTATTCATCTCCAACTCATCTGATGCATTGGGCATTGGGCTTGGTCATGGCCTGCTTTTTCTCACTGTCGGTGCACGCTCAGGAAGTGGGTGTCGGCCCTGAATTTTTTGCCGGCGCACAGCGCTGGCTTGACAATGCCGTGTCCAGTGTCCGTCCGACTGGCGCGGCGCCGCTTCGCATGGAGGTGGCATTGGGTGCGCTCGACAGCCGCCTTCGGCTGGCTCCCTGCCCAAATATTGAGCCCTATATCCCGGTTGGGACGCGCCTGTGGGGGAAAACGCGGCTGGGCTTGCGTTGCCTGGACGGGGCGACAAAATGGAATGTGTTTTTGCCTGTCACGGTGCGGGCCTACGGGTCCGCTTGGGTGGTCAAGGGTAATGTTGCCCCGGGTACTGTTTTGACGGAGGCCGATGCCATGGAGGCTGAAGTCGATTGGGCCGAGGATGCAAGCCCCATCGTTGGCATGCCTGCACAGTGGTTGGGGCAGGTTGCATCCAGGGCATTGACCACCGGTCAGGCATTGCGTCAGGCCATGATCAAGCCGGCGCAGGTTTTTCAGGCGGGCACCCAGATTCGGGTGGTCGCTCAAGGCCCGGGTTTCCAGATTACCTCGGATGGACAGGCCTTGTCAGCCGGTGTGGTTGGGCAGGCTGCCAGGGTTCGCATGGACAATGGGCGCATCATGTCCGGGGTTGTACTGGATAACCGTACAGTGAAGTTGGAAATATGACACCCCATCTTTCTTTGTCACGGTTGGAAATAGGCCTAAAGTCAGCTTGGAATGAACCGATAACACTCGTACGAGGCTACATTTGTAGTAGTTTTGGAGAGCATGATGAAAATAGGCACACCTTCTGACAGTTCAATTCCAGTCGGTTCGACTGCTTCGCCCCAGGCCCCCAAGGCAGGCGAGAGTGCGAGTTCGACTGCCAATGCCGCTGCTGCCAAGAGTACGCAGTCTGCGGGCGTTGCCGTCACGGTATCGACTTTGGCACGCACGCTGGAGGCGGCAAGCGCCAGCGAGGCTGCAGATGTAGATACAGCCAAGGTGGATGCGGTGCGGACGGCCATCCAGCAGGGTACGTACGTGGTAAATCCGGAAGCTATCGCCGACAAATTGCTGGCGAATGCTCAGGAAATGCTCAATCGCACCCGTAATTGATTTGCGAATTTGCTTGTTTTGAGGTTGCCATGAATTTTCCCGCTCATATTGAAAAAGCACTGACCGACGTTGAACTTTGTTCTACCGAGGTATCTTCAGCGCTTGTGAGCGGAGAGCCTCTGGCGCTGGTCTCCGCCAGTGCTGCCCTGCGGCAGGCGGCGCTGGATTTTTCACAGTTGTTGCAAGACATCACACAGGTTGACCTGAAGAGCAAGAATCTGAAGCTGCGTTTGAAAAGAATCGCAGACATCATGGCTTTTCAGCGGGAAAGCCTGATCCGACGGACTGTTTTGGTGGAACGGGCGTTGAACGCCATGGTTCCGGCTACTCAAAGCACGACGTACGCGCAAGTTGCTGGCCCCTATGGAAGTCCCGGCAAGCAAACCGGTGCGTTCAAATTGTTGTCGGCCTGAGCGGCGGCTGATCCCCTGTCTGGCCGGTTTGGTCAGCCCTCACTTCTTGCTTGTGATATTTCGGATCAGGTCCGGGATCCTGGACACATCTTCAATGCGAGCGCATCTTCGCCCGCAACCGGGCAATGGACTGACTGTGCAACTGGCATACACGTGACTCTGTCACGTCAAGCACTGCTGCGATCTCTTTCAGGTTCATGTCTTTTTCGTAATACATGCTCATGATGTATTGCTCACGTTCGGGCAGGTTCTTGATGGCCGCGATCAAGGCTTGCCGAAATCGATGATCGCGCAGCATGTTCATCGGGTCGGCATCAGTGTCCGCGACATGGCGATCCAGAAAATTGTCTTCTTCCTCGTTGCCGCGGGCCATATCCTCCAAGTACACAAGCTGCGTGCCTCGAACCTTGCCAAGCAGGGTCTGGTATTCCGTCAAGCTCAGGCCCAGTTCTGAAGCGACTTCCCCTTCCAGTGGACTGCGGCCCAGCCGATGTTCCAGCTTGCGCAAGGCCTGTTCGATTTCCTTCTGGCTTTTCCGGGAGCCGCGAGACATCCAGTCGTTTTCGCGCAGCTCGTCCAGCATCGCTCCGCGAATCCGCTGGGTGGCAAAGGTTTCAAACTGAACGCCTTGGGTGACCTCATAGCGCGTCAGGGCCTCAGACAAACCGATCAAACCCACCTGGATCAAGTCATCCACCTGCACGTTGGCGGGCAACTTGGCCATCATGTGATGTGCCAGCCGCCGAACCAGTGGCTGGTACTGCTTGATCATGGCGTTGCGGTCCAGTTGGCCCTTGGCTGTGTACATCATCAATGGCTCCCCACATTGGGATTACGGTGAAGTGGCATTGCATTTTCGAGAAGTCTCAGCGCGAGTCGGCTCATGTCATCAGACCGGCGTTCACCAGGCTGCGGCGTATGTACAGCCAGGGAATCAAGACGGTAACCCAAAAACGTCATTGCGCATTCCTGTAAATTTTTGATCGGGGGCGATTCGGTCATGGATGCGTTCAAAAACGGTTCACTCACTATAGAAGCCATAGTAGGGCGAAGCTTGGCGTTTAGCAACATCTGTTTCAGGGCGCGGTAGGCGCTGACGGGTGACGTTTTGAGCGGCGACACGGTGAGCAGCGGCTCGATGTCGCTCCCGGGCAGCAACAGGGTGAGTACATCCGCGCAGGCGTAGATGACGATCACGCCAAAATTCTGCAACAGACCGCCCAAGGGGTTCAGGAGCGCGCCCTGTGCAGGATTCTGGGTACAAAGCCGCTGGAGTCCAAGCGCTGCCGGTATGACCGAGCATGAGCGCAGGCTGTCGTGATCTTCGCCATGCCAGCCACCATGGTCCAAAAGCTGAGCCAGTCCGGGGTTGTCGGCGGATTCGGTGGTCGTGGCATCCAGCACGGCCACAGGGTAACCAAAATCAACCAGGGTCGAGCAAAGGCTCCAGAGCAGGGGCAACTCACCCTCCTGGCTGCCATGACTGGCCATCGCAATAACGCGTGGCGCCGCATGCAAGCCAATGCCCTGCAGTCCGACTCCCTGATTGACGCAGGTTTCAAGCATCGAGTCTCACCGAATGTGACGCATTGGGCTGGGTAAAGAAAAATCCCAAGTCCGCCGCAGTGGGGTCAAACGCAGATTTGACCGGCGCGCGCATGGACTGGCGAACCAGTTTGGCCGCATCCGCCGACTCCCAGTCCTCGGGAACTTTCTGGCCCATGGTCACGCCCCGCAGGACCAGCTGGTGACGGATGGCCGCATCCAGTGCAGGGCCCAGTTTGGCCGCTTCGTCAATCTTGGAGAGTACCGCTTGTTGAACCCCATTGGACTTGAACGACGAAACCACGTCGTCCAGCGTATCGCCATGTCCGCCGGCATTGAGCACCAGCAGGCGGTTGACCTTGGGGAGATCGAGGACATCCAGCATGTCCCGCTTGCGGGGGTCGCTTGGAGCGAGTCCTGTGGTGTCTACCAAAATCATCTTTTTGTTGGCCAGCAGGTTCAGAAGGTCTTGCAGAGCCGCCCGGTCATGCGCGAGGTGGGCCACAACGCCCAGCATGCGGCCATAGGCCCGCAACTGCTCATGGGCACCGACGCGATAGGTGTCCAAAGTGATCAGTCCTACACTGCTGGGACCATGTGTTCGCGCGCACAGTCCGGCCAGTTTGGCTGCGGTGGTTGTTTTTCCAACGCCGGTGGCGCCCACCAGTGCATAGATACCGCCTTCTTCATGCAAGGGGCGTGACGCCGCGTCGGTTTTCAGGTTGCGTTCCAGAACATCCATGACCCAGCGCATCGACTCTGCAGCGCCGATTTCTTCCGGCATGCGCTCCAGGATGGTTCTTGCAAGGGTTGGTGAATAGCCTGCGCGGATCAGCTTGAGCATCAAGTTGGACTGGATCGGATGCTGGCGCGCTTGCCCCAGCCATGTAAGGGTGTTGAACCGGTCATCGATCAATGCCTTCATCGCCTGCAACTCGTCCACAATGCCTTGGGAAAGATTGGGCGCATAAGTGGTCGGCGTGGAGGTCGACGGCATCTTTCTTGCCGCGATCGGTTTGGTGGCCTGCGGCCGAATTTCGAAGGGAATGGGTTCGATCGGCGCGCTTTCGACCTGAGGCCGGGGTGGGGCGATGTCCTGAACTGACGCAGCTTCAGGTTTCGCGGCGATGGCCTCTTGACGGCGGCGCAGCATTCTTTCCCGCACATAGTCTTGAAACGACAAGGTGCTCATGGCGAGTTGGGTGGCATCATCCTCGACCTGGTTTCTGGATTCTGGCAGGCTCTGGTTCTGTGGTCGGCGCAGGGGTGCCTGGTCTTTGCTGCGGTTCGCCAGATCAGAGCGATCCAGCGCCGCCAAAGTGTCTTCGCCGGTAGCCACAACCTCAACACCGGATGCCGTAGGGCGGTTTGACAGGATCAGTGTTCCGTCGCCAAAGGCGAGCCGTGCCTTGGCCAGTGCCTCTCGGGCTGTTGGTGCGGTAAAGCGTTGAATGTTCATGATGAAGCACCTCTGAGAATCGGACCTATGCGGATAGTGTGGGATTCAGGGATTTCGCTATGCGCGAGAACCTGAAGCCGTGGCGCAACGCGACGCACCAAACGGGCGATGGCGCTGCGAATTTGATCGGGGACCAGCAGGCACGCAGGAATACCAATTTCCTCCTGCTTGAGTGCGACTTCTGCGGCCGTTCGTGTCAGGATGTCGGCGACGCCAGGGTCCAGAGCGGGTCCTGCTGCATTGCCCAGTGCCTGGACGAGAAGCCGCTCCAGGGAAGGGTCAATGGCGATGACGTTGAGTTCACGCGTTGAGCCGTAGATTTGTTGCACGATGGCGGGAGACAATGCGATCCGGACGCGCCGCGCCAGCTCAGCCGGATCTGTGATGGTGCCCGCATGCTCGGCAATGGATTCGATGATGGTGCGTATGTCTCGGATATGCACCGATTCATCCAGCAGCAGTTGCAGGACCTTTTGGAAAACAGCGACGGAAACCATTTTCGGGACCACTTCTTCAATCAGTTTGGGCGCCTGTTTGCTCACATGTTCTACCAGTTGCTGCGTCTCTGTTCGACTCAGTAATTTCGAAGCCTGTACCTGCATCAAGTGTGACAAATGGGTCGCCATGACAGTCTCGGAATCAACCACCGTAAAACCGGCCATTTGCGCCGCTTCCTTCTGCCGCTCGTCGATCCAGTGTGCCGGCAACCCAAAAGCCGGGTCTGTTGTGGCGGTGCCGATCAAGGGGCTTGTGATGCCCCCTGGATTGATCGCCAGGTACATGCCGGGAAAGGCCTCGCCTTCTCCCGCAATAACGCCACGAAGGGTGATGCGATACCCGCTGGGTTTGAGTTCCAGGTTGTCCCGCACATGGACCGGGGGTGGCAGAAACCCCACCTCCTGCGCGAATTTGCGGCGCACGCCCTTGATGCGGGTGAGCAGATCGCCTTGGCGATTCTTGTCGACCAGGGCGATCAGTCGATATCCCAACTCCAGTCCCAACTGATCGACGGGTTGCAGGTCATCCCAGCTAGCTTCGCCATCGGAGGTTGGGGCTGGCACAATGGAGGCTGGATCGATCGGTAAGGGCTTGTGCGCAAGAACCCAGGCGCCATAACCCAGAACGATCGATATGCCAATGAACACGACATGTGGCATGCCAGGAATCACGCCAAGTATTCCCATGATGGTTGCCGTAATTCCCAGAACGCGTGGTGAGACAAACATTTGCTGGACGATCTGGCGACCAAGGTCATGATCCTTGCCCACGCGAGAAACCACCATCGCAGCGGCCACCGAGATCAGAAGTCCAGGAATTTGTGCCACCAGGGCATCACCGACCGCCAGCAAGATGTAGGTGTCTGCAGCCTGCGAGGCGCTCAAGCCATGCTGCAAGACGCCGACCGCAAAGCCGCCAAAAATATTGATCAGCAGGATCAGAATACCGGCCACCGCATCACCGCGAACAAATTTGGATGCGCCGTCCATGGAGCCGAAAAAGTCAGCTTCTTCGGAAACCTCGGCGCGACGCCGTTTGGCTTCCTTCTCGTCAATCAGGCCCGCATTCAGATCCGCGTCGACCGCCATCTGTTTTCCTGGCATGGCGTCAAGCGCGAATCGGGCAGAGACTTCGGCGATACGTTCAGCACCCTTGGTCACCACCACGAAATTGATCACCACCAGGATGGAGAAAACAATCAATCCGACTGCGAAGTTGCCACCAATAAGAAAGTGACCAAATGCCTCGATCACTGCGCCCGCAGCGCCGGCGCCCGTGTGACCTTCCAGTAATACGACGCGTGTAGATGCCACGTTCAGCGACAGCCGCATCAATGTGGTGAGCAAAAGCACGGCGGGAAATGCCGCAAAGTCCAGTGGACGAATCATGTAGGCCGCCACCATCATCACCATCAAGGCGACTGAGATGTTCAGCGTAAAGAAGGTATCCAGAAGCCATGGCGGAAGGGGCAAAACCATCATGGCCAGAATTGCCACGACCAGCATCGGCGCTGCCGCTCCTTGAATCAGCGACGCGTTGCCGCCAAACCATTGTTGAACTGCTTTGAGTTGTGGGTTCATGTGGCTGGCGTGTTGGCGACGACCTTGGACAAGGGGTCTAGTTCAGCAGGAATAAATGGCTGTGGTGGGTCGCCCGGCATGGGGCCATCACCCCGCATAGCTGCCTTGAGCCGGTAGATGTAGGCCAGCACCTGTGCCACAGCGGTATACAAACTTGCGGGGATATCCTGGTCAAGCTCTGCATTGGCATAGAGGGCGCGTGCCAGCATGGGAGATTGCAGTACCGGAATTGAATGGAGTTTGGCGACATCTCTGATCTTCATGGCAAGAAGATCAGCGCCTTTGGAGATGACCTGGGGGGCGCGCATCGTCTTGTCATCGTATCGGATGGCCACCGCAAAGTGGGTCGGATTCATGAGAACGAAATCAGCCTTTGGAACGGCACCGACACTGTTGCCCTGAGAAATTTCACGCTGCCTGCGGCGCAGCTTGCTCTTCATCTGCGGATTGCCGTCCGACTCCTTGTGTTCCTGTTTGACCTCCTGGTGAGACATCTTCATTCGCGACTTGTGAAGAAAGCTTTGCAGGGGGACATCCACCATGGCAACCAGCAGCAGCACAAGCAACAGCAAGCCCATGCCAGCCTTTAGCCAATCTGTCAGGTGATGGATAGCTGCTGCGGAGGGTTGCATGACCAGAGAGGCCAGGGAATGCATGCTGGAGCTCAAATACGTCGTGCCGATTGCAATCAGCACAGCGGTGATAAAGCTCATCTTTACCACTTCGGACAATTTGTCTTTGGTGAACATGCGACCAAAGCCCTTGAGCGGATTGAGTCGGCTGAAGTCCGGCATGATCGGTTTCAGACTTGCAACCCAACCACCTGCTGCCACTGCGCTCAGCGCTGCAACCGTCATGGTGATGGCTGCAAAGACCACACAGCCCAGCAGTCCGACCATGGCCATGTCTTGCAGTCGAGTCAACATCATGCCTGGCTGCGTGATCGCTGACGCATCGAAGGCGAGCTGCTGACTCAGCTGCAGCTTGAGCCGCTCAAACATGAGGGGTGCCAAGGCCATCAAGCCCAAGGCGCCTGCGCCCAGAACGGCCAGGTGAGACAAGTCCCGCGAGCGTGTGACTTGCCCGTCATCCCGCGCCTTCTTAAGCTTTCGCTCAGAAGCGGGTAAATTTCGATCCTGACTGCTTGATTCCATGACGGGGAGACTGTTAAGTTCTCCCCATTGTCGTGACGGGATTTGCTAACTAAAGGCTGAAAAGAGGGGCTTTAGCCCCTCACTTTGACTCTGTCGCCGTGGCCGGCGGTAAAGTGAGTTCAGAAACCCAGACTTGCCAGGAGGTCATCAACTTCAGATTGACCGGTCACAACATCAGGGTTGCCTGCGGGGTTGACTGCGGGACCGGATAGCGCAGGTTGGTACTCGGCCACAGGTGCCGGTGCTTTGACAACGATGTCAGGAGGAGCTGTCTGGATCAATAGCTGGACCAGTTGCTCTTCAATATTTGCCGCCAGATTGACAACCTTGGCAATCACCTGACCCGTTAGATCGTGGAAGTCCTGCGCCATCATGATTTCCGTCAGGTGCTCGTCGATCTGCTTGGTGGAATCTTCAACATCGGTCAAAAAATTCATGACATGGCCCTTGGCCACGGCTGCCACCGGGTCCTTGACGATCAGTGCACCAATGCGCCGTGTTTCGGAAGCGATATGGTCATGCTGAGCCTTGGCCTGGTCAACCCGGTTAAGCACTTTTTCGGCGGCCTCACCTGTGAGTCGGGCGATATAAGACAGGCGACTTTTGGCGTCAGGAATTTCACCCGCCCAGCCTTTGACCTTGTCGGTCAGTCCCAGTCCATTGAGCGAGTCATGTAATTGACGGGTCAGAACGCCGATGCTGTGATGAATATCCGACGGGGCTACAGTGCTCACAGTAGGTGTTGGGGTATTGCTTTGCATGGTAATTACTTAAGGCCCATTTTGGCGAGGATAAGGTTGACTTTGTCTTCTAGTGTGGCCTTGGTAAAAGGTTTCACGATATAACCGGCGGCGCCTTGCTGCGCCGCAAGCACAATGTCTTCTTTTCGGGCTTCAGCCGTCACCATGAGAACGGGGAGATGTTTCAGCTTCTCATCCTTTTTGATTTCACCCAGAAGCTGAAACCCGTTCATGTTCGGCATGTTGATATCGCTGACAACGAAGTCAAACTTGCTGTTTCGAAGCTTTTGCAGCGCCACCACACCATCTTCTGCCTCATCGGCCTCCGAATAGCCGCATTCTTTGAGAAGATTGCGCACGATCCGGCGCATTGTGGAAAAGTCATCAACAACCAAAAACCGAAGCTCATTTGCCATGGGGCACCCTTTCAATGGCGTTTTTCCAAACTGACACTAGTATGTACTAAATCATCGTGCTTTACAGCGCGCTTGTCTATTGTCTATTGTCCAATTTTCCCGCATTTGCGGGAGTTTCGGAGCCAGTGCCAATCGGCGCGCGCCCTGTTCCCATAAGTCGCTCTTCAGCTTCTCGCGTCATGACGATGATGCTGATGCGCCGGTTTGCGGGGCTTAAGGGATTGGCCTCATCCAGCAAATAGCCAGAGGACAATCCGACCACACGGGCTAACTTGTCATCCGGCATGCCTGCGGCAACCAGCTCCCGTCGTGAGGCATTGGCGCGGTCAGCGGACAATTCCCAGTTGCTGTAGCCGCGTTCTGCGTTGCTGTATGGGGCCCGGTCCGTATGCCCATCCAGACTGATTTTGTTTTCGACCCCGTTCAGGGCGGCACCAATTTCCCTCAAGATATCACGCATGTAGGGTTTGACCACGGCACTGCCGCTGTCAAACATCGGACGCTTCTGATCGTCTACGATTTGAATTTGCAGTCCATCGGGCGTGGTGTCAAGTCTGATCTGGGAGCTGAATTCCGCCAGCTTTGAACTGTTGGAGATGACGGCGCTGATTTTTGCGCTCAATGCCGCAAGCTTTTTGGCGTCCTGTTTGGCGACTTCAGCTTTCATGGCTTCACTTGCCATTTTCTTGTTGATAGGGTCTATGCCTTCGCCACGCCGCGATTGTCCACTGCGTTGCGTCAGGTCTGCACCACCACCTGGAAGGATGCTGTTGCTGGCCCCGGCGCCACTCCCCCCTTGCATGGAGACCTTGAGGGGCGCTGAAAAAAAATCAGAAAGTCCTTTCTTGTCGCCCTCTGACGTGGAGCCAAGCAGCCACATCAACAGGAAAAAAGCCATCATGGCCGTCACAAAGTCGGCATAGGCGATTTTCCATGCGCCGCCATGGACTGCATGGCCGCCTTTTTTGACCTTCTTGACGATGATCGGCTGCAGTTTTTTAGCGTCTCCAGCCATTTCAGTCTGTCTCTCGCTTATTTTTTCCCGCGCACATGGCTTTCCAGTTCGGCAAAGGTGGGCCGCTCTGTCGAAAACAGGACTTTTCGGCCAAACTCAATGGCTGTTGAAGGGTTGTAGCCCTGCATGCTGGCTAATAATGTTGTCTTGATGCACTGCAATTCCTTGCTGCCATCCTCTGTTTTTTGCTCCAACAAACCGCCCAGAGGTTCGACAACCCCATAGGCCAGCAAAATCCCGAGAAAGGTGCCGACCAAAGCCGATGCAATCATGCCGCCAAGGACTGCCGGTGGCTGACCCACTGAACCCATGGTGTTCACAACCCCCAATACTGCGGCAACGATGCCGAAGGCCGGCAGAGCCCCAGCCAGCCTGGCAATAGCGGCAATCGGTGCATGAGCTTCTGCATGGTGAGTGTCAATCTCACTGTCCATCAAGGATTCGATTTCATGGGCATTGAGGTTTCCTGAAACCATCATGCGAAGGTAATCAGTCATGAACTCCACCACATGATGGTCATTCCCAACGGTCGCATACTTCTTGAAAATTGCAGATTCATGCGGGTCTTCGACATCTTTTTCGATGGCCATCAAGCCCTCTTTGCGGGCTTTCTGCAGAATGTCATACAGAAGCGCCATCAGTTCAAGATATCTGGCCTTGGTGTACTTTGAGCCTTTCACGGCCTGCGGGATTAGCTTGATGGTCGCCTTGAGAACCTTGGGTTGGTTATTGACTGCGAAAGCTCCCAATGCACCACCAAAAATTGTGATCAATTCGAAAGGCAGGGCTTCAAGAATGACTTTGATGTTGCCGCCATGGAAGACGTAAACACCGAAGATGCAACCCATGGAGACCACATAACCGATGATTACTATCATGTTCGTGCCGAGTCAATGTGAGGGGTCGCAGCCATAGTTAGAGCGTCAACTATAGCTTGCGTTGATTCATTTTAGGGAACATAAATGATCGCCATAAACAAGAAAAGAGCCCCAAAGGAGCCCTTTTATGCTGGCTTTTCGGCTCGAAGAGCTTAGTGCAGAAAAATTCCGCCGGCGCTGGAGCTTTTCCCGGCACGTGCGGGGGGGGTGCACAAGCCGCATTCAAAGTGCCGGGAATTTTCGTAGGCGTCGGTAACAAAATGGCCGCCGCATTTGGAGCATTTGGTCCGCCCCAGCATGTTGTTGTCCACGAATTTAACCAGACGCCAGGCCCGCGTGATAGACAGCAGTGGTTCGACGCCGCATGCCGCGATTTGCTCCGTGTAGAGTTTGAACGCCTTCATGACTGCATCAATGTCATCCAGAGCGCTGACCTTGCCGATGTACTCATACATGTTCAAAAACAGGGATGAGTGGATGTTGGGCTGCCAGGTCAGAAACCACTCGGTTGAAAACGGCAGTTGTCCTTTGGAGGGGGACCGGCCGGCCACTTCCTTATAGAGGCGGAGCAAGCGCTCATAGGATAAGTCGGTTTCGCTTTCCAGCACCTGCAGCCGGGCGCCCAACTGGATCAGCGCAACGGCGCGCTCTACTTGCTTGGAATCGTTCAAAACGCTTTTCGTGGCCATGGTCGTGCTCCCTTACATTGCTTCTGCGAAACGACCCGCCATCAAAATGCTGGCATGCAGTTTGGTGGTGGCGTCATTGTCTACCTTGCTGACAGAGTGGTTTGTCAGCAGATTCCAGACGACATCATCATCAATGCGGAAGCGGCACAGCAACATCGTGCCTGATGCGATCTTCAGGATTTGTGCGGGGGAAAGGGTGGCCACCAGACTTGCGGACTCTTCTGAAATTCCAAGACGGAAAAGTGCTTGAGCCTTGTCCTTGCGAATCAGGTTCTGCGCCAGCATGAGGTAAGTCAGGTTGGCATCACGGATTTCTGCGGACAGTTGTTCATCAGTCATGTTCGGCTCCTTCGTTGGTTAAGATCCCATGGGGATCGCGATGAAGTCAATTCTGAGCGGATGTCGCAGAAACTTGAATTGGAAAAGGGCTGTTTGGGCTGTAGGTTCGCAGGTCACTTGCTGTAAGGGAAATGCCTACAGGCGGATCATTGACAAAGGCTCTGCATACCGCTCGACGTCGAATGACGTGCGGTCGCTGGCCTATCTCGCGCAGACGCGAAGATAACGCGGCGACTGGCTTCTGCCGGTCAGCGTGAAGGGAATTGAAAAGGCGGATGTTACTGGCGCAGCAATGACAGCACGCTCTGCGGCAACTGATTGGCCTGTGCAACCATTGCTGTTCCCGCCTGTTGCAATACTTGCGAGCGTGAAAGGCTGGCGGTTTCTTGCGCGTAGTCTGCATCCATGATCCGACCGCGGGCGGCGGCCGAGTTCTCGGCTGCGACTCGCAGGCTGGCGATCACACCTTCAAACCGGTTCTGCGAGGCGCCCCAGGTGGCCCGGATCGAGTTCATCGTATTCAGGTCTGTGTCGATGACAGTAAGTTCTGCGCTGGCGGTTGCATTGGTTGCGCCGAGGGTCGTTGCCGTCTGAGTCGCGATAACGGAGCTGATGGATATGGTGTCAGCCGCATTCGCCCCTACCTGGAATTGGAACGAAGCGGGCGCCGCCGCACTCAGGAGTGGTTGGCCATTGAACGAAGTCGTGCTGATAACTCGTGCGTTCTCGGCAACCAGCAACTGGTATTCTGCGTCGAGGGCGGCAATGTCGGTTGCGCCGTTGGTGCCGTTGGCCGCCTGCACTGCCAACTCACGCATGCGTTGCAGATTGTTCGAGACGGCTCCCAATGCACCCTCTGCCGTCTGCGCCAGGGAGATGGCGTCATTCGAGTTGCGGATGGCGACGTTCATGCCGCGGGTCTGTGCATTCATGCGCTCGGCAATCGCCAAGCCGGCCGCATCGTCCTTCGCGCTATTCACGCGCAGGCCGGAAGAGAGTCGCTGCATGGCGGTAGCCAGAGAAACGGAGGTTCCCGCCAGATTACGTTGTGCGTTCAGCGACGTTATATTCGTGTTGATCGTGGTCATGTTGATCTCCTGTAAAGCTGAATAAATCCGGCATTGCTGCCGATCATTGCCAGCACGTCGCTGACTTGGTTGAACAGTGGATAAATTGTGATGAAAGCAGGCAAGGTCTAAAGCCCAATGAACCGACCACAATCCGGTCATTTCTTGCCTTTGACTGGGTTTTTGCCCCTTTTTGCCGGTTTTTTGATGAATGACCGACGACGCGGGACAGGTGCGAAGTTCTCGGCGCGAGAATTTTTTTGAATTCCGGCTCAAGTTTCAGGTGATGTGATCCGAAAACATCTTCAACGGGTTTCAGCAAAGACCCGCCGTCCGGTAGGTGCCCAGCAGTGCTCCGGTCATAGGGGCTAACCAATTGGTTGGCGTTGACGTAGGCAGCAATGCCGGATTTATTCAGCTTTACAGGAGCTTTTCATGACCTCGATTAATACCAACATCAACTCGATCAACGCACAGAGGAATTTGTCGGGAACGAGTATCCAGCTCACTCGAGCCATACAGCGACTCTCTTCCGGGATGCGCGTGAATAGCGCGAAGGACGATGCGGCCGGCCTGGCGATTGCCGAGCGTATGGATGCGCAAACCCGCGGCATGAACGTCGCCATTCGCAACGCCAATGACGCTATCTCTCTGGCTGCTACGGCTGAGGGTGCACTGGGTGCCATTTCTGCGAATTTGCAGCGTATGCGTGAGTTGGCTGTTCAGGCTTCGAACGGTACCAACGGCGCATCTGACATCACTGCGCTTGATGCCGAGTTTGCGTTGCTGGTTGCTGAAAACACCCGGGTGACGACTGCCACCAAGTTCAATGGAACCGCTGTGATTGCTGCGACCACCTATGCTTTCCAGGTCGGTGCCAACACGGCTGACACGATCTCGGTTACTGGGGCGGCTTACACCGGTACATCCACCACCCTGGGTACCACCAATGCCACAGCGCTTGCTGAACTGGCCAAACTGGACGTGGATATTGATGCGGTTACAACGGCCCGTTCGACATGGGGTGCGACGCAGAACCGGTTTGAAGGTGTGATTGCCAATTTGCGAGTGTCTTCCGAGAACTCAGCTGCGGCACACGGCCGCATCGTGGACACCGATTACGCCATGGAAACTGCCAATCTTTCCCGGGCTCAAGTGTTGCAGCAGGCGGGAACGGCGATGGTCGCACAGGCCAATCAAGCTCCGCAGGGTGTACTGGCACTGCTGCGATAACAGTGGTTCGAGCTTGCCGCCAGCCTGTGGTTGGCGGTGCTTTTCCTGGCGGCGATGGGGCATTGGCCCTCGTCGCCATTTGGCATTTTGTGATCCGTCGGTATACACTTAACCGATCTTAGGAGCAACTCATGGCAATCTCCGCCCCAGGTGTTGGCAGTGGCCTTGATGTCAACAGTATCGTTACCCAATTGGTTGCAATTGAAAAGCAGCCACTTCAAGCGCTTCAGGCCAAGGCTTCGACTTTTCAGTCGCAACTCAGCCTGTACTCGAAGGTCAAGTCCCAGACTTCCGCCCTCGGCGATGCGGCTGCAGTTTTGGCAGGCGCCACTGGCTGGAGCACTCAAAAGGCTGTGTCGTCCAATCCTGCCGCTGTGGGCGTTACTGCTGGTTCTGCTGCGGTGGCTGCCGCCCTGACCATTGAGGTGCAGCAGCTTGCCCGTGCCCAATCGGTTGCGTCTGTCGGTGTTGCGACTGGTGTTGCAGTGGGCTCATCCGGTTCACTGAATATCGAACTTGGAAGTTGGTCCGATGATCCTGTGCCCGTGTTTACACCGGGCACCAGTGTTCAGGTGGCAATCGGTGCAGCCGATACGGTCGCGACCATTGCCAGCAAGATCAACGCAGCGGGCGCAGGCGTTACCGCAACGGTGTTGCGTGACGGAACGAATGAGCGCCTGGTGATCCGTTCAAACAGCTCTGGTGTGGCGGCTGGATTTCGTCTCAATGTGCCTGCGGACCCGGGATTGACCGCGTTGGGATTGACCAATCCTTCGGATGGCGTTGGGTTTGTTGGCCAGACCGCCTTGGATGCCAAGGTCAAAGTCAATGGCGTTAGCGTCCAGTCAGCTACCAACAAGATGACGGATGTGATTCCCGGTGTAACGCTGCAATTGAATCAGGCGACGGTTGCGCCGGTGGAGATCACGGTCGCCAACGATTTGGAGGCAACCCAAAAGAATATTCAGACTTTTGTGGATGCTTACAACGCACTCAATCAGACGCTTGCCGACGCTACAAAATATGATGCAGCAACCAAAAAGGCCGGACTGTTGCAAAGCGATTCCACCACAGTAGGCCTGCAAAATGCGCTGCGGTCCATCTTGGGCTCCAGCAGTGTCGGATCGACCATGACCAGGCTGTCCGATGCAGGCCTTGAACGGCAGACGGACGGATCGTTGAAAGTCAACTCGACCAAACTTACGAGCGCCCTTCAGGATGTGGATAACCTCAAGAAACTGTTCACCACCGATAACAGCAATCCTTTGACGAATGGTTTTGGCTTGAAAGTTCGGGATTTTGCGCGAGGGTTGGTCGCATTTGACGGTCTTGTTACGAACAAGTCGACTGCCTTGCAGGGGTCGATTAGCAGAAACTCCAAAGATCAGGACCGGGTGAACGACCGGGCATCCCGGATCGAAGTGCAATTGCGCAAGCAGTACACCGCGCTGGACGCCCAGATGGCTCAAATGAGTGGTCTGAGTTCTTATGTGACAGCGCAACTGGCGCAATGGAATAAATCTACAGGGTAAGGTTTATTTTTCCGTCCACTTGCCGATATATAAAACATACGGCACTCAAGGAGATGGTCAAAATGTTTACCCCTGTTAGCACGCGCTCCGCAAATTCCTACCGAAATGTTGGTTTGGAAACTTCTGTTTCCATGGCCAATCCACATCAACTGGTCAGTTTGCTTTTTGAGGCGTTATTGCAGTCGCTGGCTGCTGCAAAGGGGGCCATCCTGAATGGTGATATTCCTACCAAAGGACGCTCGATTGGTCGAGCCGTGCGTATCCTGGAGGAGGGCTTGAAGGCTGGTTTGGATGATGCCCGTGGGGGTGATTTGGCTGCCAATTTGCGGGGCTTGTACGATTACTGCATATTTCGTACGACAGAAGCAAACCTGCGAAATGACGTGGCGATCATTGAAGAGGTGATTCGACTGATCCATCCGGTGGCGGATGGATGGAATCAAATCAAGGGCGAGGTTGCGGCCCAATCTCAAAGTGTTGGAAGCCTGTAACAGGAACATACTTCAAATGTTAATCGACTACTACAAGGCCATTGAGGATAGCAGCGCCAAAATGCGGGATGCCGCCCAGGCCGAAGACTGGGACGAGGTGATGCGCTTCGAGGGTGCGTGTGCGGTGCTGATCGAGCAACTGCGTCACAAATCGAAAAGCGAAAATTTACTTCCAGAGCAGCGATCCGAAAAACACAGGATCATGCAACGAATTTTGCAAAACGATGCCCAAATCCGTATTCTGGTTGAGCCTTGGCTGACCTATGTTGAGCGAAAGTTGGACGGACAGCGTCAGCTACTCCATTAGTCCGTTCTGCTGCGCAAGCCATCTGGCGTTTGCCGCGCAAGGCTTGGAGAACTAAGGGGGTAATCGGCCGCTAATCTGCGCTTCCTGGCCTTGGTCCCCATGTTGAAATGCCTGACATCCCGTCGGGAATTTCAACAATGGCAGAAAAATTTCCCCATACGACCATCCAGTGCCTCTCCGCGATTGCCCAGCATCATCGTTTGCCGGTCAACCCTGAGCGCTTGATTGAAGACTACGCGCTGGTCTCGGAAGAGCCGAGTCCGGCCACCTTGCTGCGCATTGCTTCGGACATTGGTTTGAAAGCCAAGTTCGACAAACTTTCGTGGGAAGGCCTTCAGGCGCAAGGAGGCGTGTTTCCGCTGATTGCCCGGATGAGCGATGGGAATTGCGTCATTGTCATGGGTGCATCCGCAAAAGATGGGGGTCAAGTAGCCATCTTGAACCCTCTGGCTGATAACGCCACAGAAGTCCTGCTGATAGATCGTGAAAAGTTTTGCACCCGCTGGGAAGGCGAAGTCTTCTTTGTAAAGCGCTTGTATGCGTTGCCTGAACAAAATCAGCCATTCGGCTTTCGTTGGTTCATCCCGGAGATACTGAAGCAAAAAGCGGCGCTCCGGGACATTGCAATTGCGGCGATTGCTATGCATTTTCTGGCATTGGCATCGCCCATGTTTTTTCAGTTGGTGATCGACAAGGTGCTGGTTCATCAAAGTCTGTCCACCCTGTGGGTGCTTGGTGTGGGCATTGTCATTGCGCTGGTGTTTGATTCTCTATTCGGCTTTCTTCGCCAGATCCTGACGCTCTCTGCGACTAACAAGATAGACATGCGGCTGACACGCCGCACGTTCGCACACCTTCTTTCTTTGCCAATTGACTATTTCGAGACCACTACGGCAGGGGTCATTACCCGTCACATGCAGCAGGTGGAAAAAATCCGGTCATTTCTAACCGGGCGCATGTTTTTCACTGCGTTGGATGCCACGTCGCTCCTGATTTTTCTGCCGATTCTGTTTACCTATTCAGTCAAGCTGGCGTTCATAACCCTGGTGTTCACTTTTTTAATCGGTGGAATCGTTGCCGCCATGGTTCCGACTTTTCAACGCCGACTTAATGATCTCTACAGTGCAGAGGGGCAACGGCAATCCATGATGGTGGAAACCATTCATGGCATGAGAACAGTCAAGGCACTGGCCATTGAACCAACCCAGCGTCGACTGTGGGATCAGCGCTCAGCGCAATCCATCAATATGCATTTTCGGGTGGGGAAAATCTCCATCACCGGCAATGCGATCACCGACTTCTTGGGCAAGCTCCTGCCGGTTGTCATTATTGTGGTTGGCGCGCAGGAAGTCTTTGATCAGACGCTCACTGTGGGGGCGCTTATCGGCTTCCAGATGATCACGAACCGCGTGGTCGCACCACTGATCGCCATCGTTGCATTGGTGAATGATTATCAGGAGACTGCGCTGTCGGTCCGCATGTTGGGAGAAGTCATGAATCGGCCATCGGAGGGCCGCGCCAGCGCGGGCGGATTGCGTCCCGACCTGGCTGGGGAAATTTCTTTTGAAGAAGTTACCTTTCGTTATCCCGGCGCCAGTGCGGCTGCGCTGGATAGAGCCACATTGACCATCCCGGCGGGCGCGGTCGTTGGTATCGTTGGCCGTAGCGGCTCCGGCAAGACCACCCTGACAAAGTTGATCCAGGGTCTCTATAGCGTGCAAGAGGGCATCGTTCGCTTTGATCGGACCGACGCGCGTGAGATCGAGCTGTCCCACCTGCGCCGCCAAATCGGTGTGGTTTTACAGGAAAACTTTTTGTTCAGAGGTACGGTCCGTGAGAATATCTCTGCTGCCAAGCCGGAAGCCACGTTTGAGGAAATCGTGGCCGCTGCCGATGCCTCTGGTGCCGCTGAATTTATTGAAAGACTTCCTCAAGGCTACAACACTTTATTGGAAGAGAATGCGGCGAATCTTTCGGGTGGACAGAAGCAGCGCCTGTCAATTGCGCGCACCCTTCTTACCAAGCCCCGCATCCTGGTTCTCGACGAGGCGGCAAGCGCACTTGATCCAGAGAGTGAGGCCATTTTTATTCGCAATCTGTCGCGGATCGCGGTTGGGCGAACAGTCATCATGATTTCCCATCGACTGTCAACGCTGGTCAATGCCAATGCCATCCTTGTCATGCAGCATGGACGTTTGATGGACAGTGGCCGACATGATGAATTGCTCACGCGATGTGAAACCTACCAGCAGCTATGGAACCAGCAAACAAGCCATCTCTAAGGCGAGGGCTTTTCTCCAAGGGGACTAAGCGCGCGAAGGCTAAGACAGTCGTCGAGTACTTGCCTGACGCGGATGAAATTGAACGCAGTCCTGTGCCGCGATTTGCTCAAATTACCATGCATGTTTTGCTGGCCAGTTTCGCATCATTTGCAATTTGGGCCAGCCTTTCTCAGTTGGATCAAGTGGTTGTGGCGCAGGGGCGTCTGGTGAACCCGTTGCCAAACGTCGTGGTCCAACCCCTGGAAACTTCAATTATCCAGAGTGTGGATGTGCGAGTCGGGCAAGTCGTCAAAAAGGGTGAGAGTTTGGCAACGCTTGACGCTACCTTTATCCAGGCAGACGAAACGCAGCTCAGGCTTCGCCTGACGAGTTTGGAAACTCAAATTGAAGGCTTTGGGCTGGAATTGTCTGGCGAAAGCAGCCGAAGTACGCCCGCTGTCAATGCGGATACGCAGTTGCAAGCGAATCTGTTACTGGAAAGAAAGGCGAATTACAAGGCCCAGCAGATGAAAATGCAGGAAACCGCTGCCAAGCTGCGGGCCGCTTTGACCACGAATAAGCACGATCAGCAACTGGTGGCGTCTCGTCTTCGGTCGCTGAAAGAAATTGAAGCGATGCAAGAAAAGATGGTGGCTCAAAAGTTTGGTGCACCTATTCAGTTGCTTGAGGCGCAGCAAAGGAGCAAGGAGGTCGAGCGCGATCTGGAGCTTACGGTTAGCCGTGAGCAGGAAATCAAGAGAGAACTGGCCGCCTTTGAGTCGGAGCGAACCGCTTTTGAAAAAGGCTGGCGGCAAAAAACAATGGAAGATTTACTGGCCTTGTCGCGGGAGCGGGATTCTGTGAGGGAGCAATTGCAAAAGGCTGACAAACGTCACAAGCTCGTGACATTGGTGGCACCAGTTGACGCTGTTGTGCTGGACATTGCCAAGCTGTCGCCGGGGTCTATTGTCAAGGAAGCGGAAACGTTTTTTACACTGGTTCCCCTCAATGTCGCACTTGAAGCAGAGGTCCATATCGATTCTGTCGATGTCGGGTACATCAAACTCGGACACCCCGTTCATTTGAAGCTGGATGCCTATCCATTTCAAAAACACGGCACACTGGATGCCAAAGTTCGCACGATCAGCGAGGATGCGTTTCGACGGGATCCATCAGCCAAGTCCGGGGCGGATGCCTATTACTTGAGCCGTATTTCCCTGGACAAGACGACACTCAAAAACATGATTGAGAGTTCGCGGCTCTTGCCTGGTATGACCTTGTCGGCGGAGATCGTTGTGGGCAAGCGTTCCGTGATTTCTTATCTGGCCTGGCCGCTTACCAAAGGGATGAACGAAGCGATTCGGGAGCCATGAGGGCAAGAATTGCAAATGAAAGGAAACCATGGCCACAAAGATAGTTGCCAAGGACAAGCGGGCATTCAGCAGCACGTTGAAGTCAGCTCGGCTCGGGCTTCTGGATGCTCAATACGAAGTTGGTTTGATGTATGCCAATGGCGTGGGCGTAGCGCAAGACTTCGAGAAGGCGCTGCTCTGGATTCGTCAAGCGGCAGAAAGAGGCTTGGCTGCGGCTCAGTATTTGCTGGGTACGAGATACGCGAATGGCGTGGCGGTTGAGCAGGATGATCACAAAGCCTTCTTTTGGTACCTGAAGGCTGCGGAGCAAGGGCATCCCAAAGCAATTTTCAGACTTGGCAAGTTCTACGGCGCGCTTCATTCAGAGTCTGCAAACGCCTGTTTTTTCAAAGCTGCTGAACTGGGCCTGACCGAGGCTCAGTTCACGGTCGGTGCTGCGTTTGAAAATGGCAAGGGCGTGGTGCAGGACTATCGGCAGGCCCTTTACTGGTATCAGCGTTCGGCGGAGCAGGGGCTGGCGGCTGCCCAATGTGCTTTGGCCGATTTGTACGCCAATGGCCACGGGGTTCCCTGTGATGTCGAGCTCGCGCTGGACTGGTACCGCAAAGCCGCTCAACAGCACTTCGCTGCTGCTCAGGTTGCTATGGGGCTCATTGATGCGAACGGCGACGGGCGCTCCTTGAGGCGGACGCGGACCCGCCGCAAGGCCGGGACTGTCGAACGCAGACGTGATGCATCAGGATGGATCAAGGCGGCAGAGATGGGCGATGCTGATGCGCGTTACAACTTTGCATTGATGTGTCATTTTGGCTTGGGTGTTCCCGAGGATCTGGTTCAGGCGGAAGCTTGGTATCTGAGTGCGGCAAAGCAAGGCGAAGTGCGCGCACAGCTTGCTTTGGCAAGACTGTATGAGGGTGTGCATGATGAGCAAGCCTGGGTTTGGTACCACAAGGCAGCGGAACAAGGTGATCTTGAGGCGCAGTTCTTTCTTGGGCGCCATTATTTGTCTGGGCAAGGTGTGGAGCAGGATCCGTTGGCAGGGTGCTCGTGGTATGTCAAGGCGGGCGAGGCCGGAGACCCCCGCTCACTGCTTACCCTTGGGCATCTATTCAGCGGCGAAATGGAGCATGCCGCATCGGCATGTTTCAAGAGGGCGGCGGAGCAGGGTATCGCGGAGGCCCAATTTCTCTTGAGTCAGCACTATGCTGCCGGAAAAGGGATTTCTCATGATCTCGGACAGGCTTTTTATTGGTGTCGTCTGGCTGCAGAGCAGGGGTATGCGCTGGCGCAATGCGCGCTGGGCATCACCTACTTGAACGGCAGAGGGGCTCCTCGGGACTTTGCGCAGGCCTTGTTTTGGTTTCAGAAAGCTGCCGACCAGGGGGATGCCAAGGCCCAGTGGAACCTGGGAGCCATGTATGCCAGTGGCGGTGACGGCGTGGCGCAGGATTTGCGACAAGCGTTCATTTGGTGTCAAAAGGCTGCAGATCTTGGTTTTGTGGCGGCGCAAGCAACCTTGGGCGTACTTTTTGCGCTCACCCAGAATATGGATCAAGCGGTGCATTGGTGGAGCAAAGCCGCGCATCAGGGAGATCCGGAGGCGCAATACAACCTGGCGTTGATGTACAGCAAGGGTCAGGGTGTTAAGCAAGATTCGGCCCTGGCTTTCCATTGGTTTGTTGAAGCCGCTGGACAAGGGGTTGTCAGTGCGCAGTCACGTCTAGGGCTCATCTATGCAACCGGTGATGCGGTAGCACTTGATCTTATCGAGGCGCATAAATGGTTTATTCTGGCGGCCAAAGGGGGTGATGCCGCAGGGAAAGCCAATCTTGTCAGATCCGAAGAACGGCTTGGTTTGATGCAAATTGCCGAAGCACAGCGTCGGGCCAATCAATGGCTGCAAGCAGCATCGAATTCCAGATCCTTGAAAGAAGTGTAGGTACTAACTTCCATGGTTTTTCAGTTATGGAAATCGGAGTGCTCGACTGACTTCGACCATTTGGAGCTCCAAATATGCGAAATAGAACCGGGTTCCCATTACTTTTTGACTTGTTCCAAGGTGGGTGGTGTGAGATAAACCGAGACAGCACTTGGCATATCTCAAAAATATAAAAAATAGTTCAAATATTTCCTCAAGATTTCAGTAGAAGTGCCGTTGACAGGGAACGGGTGTAATCCACAAGCAGTGTTGTGATCGTGGTTTCCTTAGCTGTTGGCTGTCGATGGTTGGTCGTTTTGTGCGTGGATTGGCTCTGTCAATGAGGTGTCAATCCACAAAAGTTGCGCATTCTATATACGTGTGGACTGAGCAGTCCTAAAGGGTTTTACTATGAGTAATATCAGCGGTTTTTCAACAACGCAGATTGCGTCTTTCTCCACGGTTCAAGTTCAAGCGTGGACAACCGCTGATATAGCTTCCCTGACTACCAGTCAGGTGGCGGCCCTGACCACCGACCAGGTGGTGGCCCTCAAGACGGCGCAAGTCCAGGCTTTGACCACCAGTGGCGTGGCGGCCCTGACCACCACCCAGGTGGTGGCGATGGAAACCGTGGATGTGGCGGCACTCAAGACTGCCCAGGTCGCAGCCCTGACCACGAACCAGGTGGCGGCACTGATCACCGAGCAGGTGGTGGCCTTGACCACCGCCCAGGCGGCAGCACTGAGCACGGCCGCAGTGGCCGCGCTGACCACCACCCAGCTGGTGGCGATGCAGACCGTGGATGTGGGCGCGCTCAAGACCGCCCAGGTCGCGGCTCTGACCACCACCCAGGTCGCATCCCTGATCACAGAACAAGTGGCCGCGCTCACCAGCAGCGTGGTGGCGGCCCTGACCACCACCCAGGTGGTGGCCCTGACGACTGACCAGATCGTAGCCCTGACCACCAGTGGCGTGGCGGCTTTGACCACCAGTGGCGTGGCAGCCTTGACCACCACCCAGTTGGTGGCGATGCAGACCGCGGACGTGGCGGCGCTCAAGACCGCCCAGATTGCAGCCCTGACCACCACCCAGGTGGCATCCCTGATCACCGAGCAGGTGGCAGCACTGAGCACGGCGGGTATTGCCGCGCTGACCACCACCCAGGTGGTGGCCTTGACCACCGACCAGGTGGTGGCGCTGACCACCAGTGGCGTGGCGGCTTTGACCACCAGTGGCG
>NZ_JADMJN010000001.1 GCF_018780565.1 Rhodoferax sp. | reverse complement strand
CCGAGATGGCCGAACTCAAGCCGCAAAAGCGCTACGCCCTGGCGGTGATCTTCATCCGGGCGCAGCATGCCCAGTCTCTGGATGATGCAGCCGACCTGTTTATCCGCCTCATGCAAAACCTGGAAAACAACGCCAGGCAGAAATTGCTATCTTTCCAGCAGGAGCGGGTCCAGAAAACCGACATGCTGGTCGGGCAGCTCAAGGACATCCTGGGCGCCTACCAGCTGGAGGGGACGGACACCCAGCGCGTGGATGCCATCGGCACCACCCTGGTGGCCGACGTGGACGAGCTGCTGAACGAATGCGAACAGCACCTGGCCTATGCCGGCCGCAACCACCTGCCTTTCCTGCTGCAGCCTTACAAGATGGTCCGGGCTCAGCTGCTCAACTGCATCGGCATTGCCTCGCCCAAGGCCAGCAGCGAGGACCAGGTGGTAGAACGGTTGATTGAGGCTCTTTACAAGCTGCGCGACAATCGCGCGGACATCGTGCCGCTGGACATGCTGGACCTGAGTGAAGACAAGGATTTCCGCTGGATGTCAGGCCAATGGAAGAGGTTGGTGCTGGTCAAGCCCTTGGGCAAAGGCCGGGCAGAGGCTGTCCATCGACGGTATTTTGAGCTGGCGGTCATGCATGCGGTTAAGGACGACCTGAAGTCGGGCGATCTCTTCATCAAGTACGGGGAGCGTTATGACGACTACCGCGAGCAGCTGGTCGATGACGAAACCTTTGAAAAAGAGGTGGGCGACTATGGCCAGGTCACCGGCATCGAGACAGATCCCGGCACCTTTGTGTCAATGCTCAAATCAGCCATGGCCCAGCGGGCCCGGGACATCGACGCCAATTTCCCGGAAAACGCCCATGCGGAAATTGTTGATGGCCGCCTGATCCTGCGGAAACCGCCGCGCTCAGAAATCGTCGAGGCGGCCGCGCGGATCGACGCCCTGATCACAGAGCGGATGAAGGCGGCCAGCATCGTGGATGTCATGATCGACACCGAGCGCTGGCTGGACCTGCACAAACTGTTCCGGCCGCTGGCCGGGACCGACAGCCGCCTGGAGGACCTGCGCATGCGCGTCATCACGACGCTGTTTTGCTACGGCTGCAACCTGGGGCCGGTGCAGACCGCCAAATCGATCAAAGGGCTGAGCCGCCGGCAGATCTCCTGGCTCAATTTGAAATACGTCAGCGAAGACCTTCTGGACATGGCCATTGTCAAGGTGATCAACGCGTACAACAAGTTTGAATTGCCGGGCTATTGGGGCACGGGCAAGCACGCGTCGGCCGACGGCACCAAGTGGAACCTGTATGAGCAAAACCTGCTGTCGGAACACCATATCCGCTACGGCGGGTATGGCGGGATCGGCTACTACCACGTGTCCGACAAGTTCATCGCGCTGTTCAGCCATTTCATTTCCTGCGGCACCTATGAGGGCATCCACATCCTGGACGGGCTAATGACGAACGAATCGGACATCCGGCCGGACACGATTCACGGCGACACGCAGGCCCAGAGTTACCCGGTCTTCGCGCTGGCGCACCTCCTGGGCATCCAGCTCATGCCGCGCATCCGGGGTATCCAGGACCTCAAATTCCATCGCCCGGAGCCGGGCAATGCTTACCGGAACATCAATGCGCTGTTCAGCGACGTGATCGACTGGCGGCTGATTGAACTGCATTTGCCAGCGATGCTGCGGGTGGCGGTTTCCATCAAGACCGGCAAAATTACGCCGTCGGCCATCCTGCGCCGGCTCGGCACCTACAGCCGCAAGAACAAGCTGTATTTCGCGTTTGTGGAGCTCGGCAAGGTGATCCGGACCATGTTCCTGCTGAGCTACATCGGCGATGTCGGGCTGCGCAAGGTGATCCATGCCGAAACCAACAAGAGTGAGCAGTTCAACGGCTTTGCCCAGTGGTCATTTTTTGGGGGAGAAGGGATCATTGCGGAGAACATCCGGCATGAACAGCGCAAGGTGATCAAGTACAACCATTTGGTGGCCAACATGATCATTCTGCACAACGTGGTGGGCATGACGCGGGTTCTGCAGGAGCTTCGCGACGAGGGTACCGAGATCACGCTGGAGATCCTGGCGGGCTTGGCGCCGTTTCGCACTGCCCACATCAACCGGTTTGGGGACTACACGCTGGATTTCCGGCGCAAGATCGGCCCTTTGAATTTCGACGCCACCATCATCCCAATGGAGTCATAGGGTAGTTGGGAAAATGCCCCCTGAGTCCACGCAACAACTCTTCTAATATCGGGCCTATGCCCAATGACACTCCCCCCAATTTAGCTGCGACAAGGTTCGACTCCGATCTGGAGGATCTCGCCGCGGCGTTCGTCGACAAGTTCGACCTGAAGTTCAACAAGGAGAAGCCGAACCTCAGCTCACCTTTGCTGCGCTGGCTCGACTTCCGTCATCGCTACGTTGATCCGTTTCCGAGGCCCGTCGTGCTTTCGGACAAGTTCCCGATTGCAAACCTGCCTGATGACGCAAAGAAGGGCCTGCAGCAGCTAGTCGAGCGGTTTGAGCAAGGCGTCAATGTCAACCCCTATCAAGGACGTGGGCTGATACTGAACCATGACACCAGCGGCGAAACCAGGCATGCAAGAACGGATCTCTTGTACGCGGATTGGGGCATCCTGCACTTTCACTTGACAACAAAGCCCATCCGTCAGGGACGGTTCTTCTCCGCATCAGCTGACTATCTGGCGTTTTGCCTTGTCGGCGGAAATGGCGTTGCATTCATTGACGTCCTTCGCCATCCTGACAAACTTGGCTTCGCCAACGTGGATCTCTTCGACACGATGGCGAGAAACTGGCCGGAGTTCATCGACCAGTTCAAGATCAGAGGTCAGTTTCTGTCGTCAGCAGAGCCATTGACCACCACACAGGTCAGCAACCTCAGAGAGGGCGGAGTGGGGAGCTTTTACAGCTTCAATGGGGCAGCCTATGGGGCGCCTGGAGGGGGGGGTGACGTCGGCGTCAACGCCGCTACGCCTGACGCTGGCATGCGATCAAATATCCGATTTGGTCCGCACGTTGGCAACCGTAGTGGACGACCCTGCAGGCCAGTTTCGCACGCATTCTGCGGTTGCCGCTGTCGCAAATCCGGAGTTTAGGTTGGGTGTTGGCAGCGGTGGTCTTTGTGTTGTTGAAACCGTTTCGAAGACGGATTTCCTGTTGCCCAAGGCAGTGCCGAACACCGAGCTTTCGTGGATGCAGATCCTCAACGATGGGTTTGCGCCGGCGTGGGCGGCAGAGACACTTTGCGCGCCAGCAGATCTGCAAGGGGACACCTGAACGCGTTCACAGCTAAATCCAATGGAATCATAGGGTTAAGGTCGTTTCTGCGGGTTTTTACATGAATCCCTGCCGACCCTCGACATGCGAATGCGCAAACTTGCGCCCAAGACTCGATCAGCCTACATCCGGGCGGTTCGCAAGTTCGCCAAGTTCCTTGGCAAATCCCCTGACACCGCCACCGATGAAGACCTGCGCCGCTTCCAATTGCATCTGATCGACCAAGGCACTTCCCCCATCACACTCAATGCCACCATTGTGGGTTTGAACTTTCTCTTTGAAGTGACCCTGGGCCGCCCTGAGGCCATGGCCAAGATGCAATCGGTACGCGTGCCGCACAAGCTACCGGTGATTCTGAGCAAGGACGAAGTGACCCGCTTGATCGCCTGCGTCGGCCACATCAAGCACCAGACGGCGCTGTCATTGGCGTACGGAACGGGATTGCGGGTGGGTGAAGTCGTTGCACTCAAGGTTGGCGACATTGACAGCAAACGCATGACGCTGCGCGTAGAACAAGGCAAAGGCCACAAAGACCGTTACGCCATGCTCTCACCGGTTTTGCTGGAACGCCTGCGCGTGTGGTGGCGCGTCGCACGCGCGCAGGGCAAGATTCTGGAGGGTGGTTGGTTGTTTCCGGGCCTTGATCCCTTGCAATCACTCAGCACCCGCCAACTCAACCGGGCCATCCACGACGCGGCCACCATGGCCAAGATCGACAAGCGGGTGTCCATGCACACCTTGCGCCACAGTTTCGCCACCCACCTGCTGGAACAGAAGGTGGACATTCGTGTGATCCAGGTTTTACTGGGGCACCAGCGACTGGACACCACGGCGCACTACGTCCAGGTCGCCACCGACGTCCTGCGCGAAGTGATCAGTCCGCTGGAAACCTTGCAGCCTTCATAGGTCCGATACATGGGGCCAAGTGCCCTGGAGGTTGCGGACATCTTCCGCGCCCATGGGCCAGCCTGGCGGCAGACCCACGCCTCGCACCTGAGTATGGGTCAGCTCAAGGTCATGACAGCCATCGAGCAGTGCCGCACCGCGGCGCTGGGGGGACACGTTTTGCATTGCCCAGGCTGCGAGCACGATCAGGTGTCCTACAACTCCTGCCGCAACCGCCATTGCCCCAAGTGCCAGACTGCTGCGGCCAAGCGCTGGTTGGAGGCCCGGCAAGCCGACCTCTTGCCGGTGGACTACTACCACGTGGTCTTCACACTCCCGGCCCCCATCAGTGACATTGCTTATTACAACAAGCCCGTGGTCTACGGCTTGTTGTTTGAGATTGCCGCTGAAACACTGGCCACCATCGCCGCAGACCCCAAGCACCTGGGTGCACAGGTCGGGGTGACGCTGGTGTTGCATACCTGGGGATCGGCACTGACGCACCATCCCCATGTGCATGGCATTGTTCCGGGCGGTGGACTCGCGAGCGATGGCAAGCGCTGGGTATCTTGCAAGCCGGGTTTCTTCCTGTCGGTGCGGGTACTGTCGCGCCTGTTTCGGCGGCGGTTTCTGGAGGCACTGCAAGAGGCCTACCGTGGGGGCAAGCTGCAGTTCTTTGGTGAACACTCCGGGCTGGCCGACCCCAAGGCTTTTGCCAAGTGGCTGGCGCCACTGGGCCAATGTGAATGGGTGGTGTATGCCAAACGCCCGTTTGCGGGGCCGCAGGCTGTATTGGCTTATCTGTCGCGTTACACGCACCGGGTGGCCATTGCCAACTCCCGGCTGCTGGCAATGGATGAGCGCGGGATTACTTTTAAATGGAAAGACTACCGCGACAAGAGCAACCCGGATAAGCCACGGCACAAGACCATGACGCTCGCGGCCGATGAGTTCATGCGTAGATTCCTGCTGCATGTATTGCCTGTTGGGTTTCACCGCATCCGCCACTTTGGTTTGATTGCCAACAACGGGCGTAAAGAGAAGCTCGCCGTAGCCCGGGAGCTGCTCAACGTGGCAACGCTTGTCAGTGTTGAAGTCACTGCTGTTGACACTACAGCGGACCTGGTGCGGGCCGCCTTTGTTTGTGCCCACTGCGGTGCGACGATGCTCATTACCCAGACCATTCTGCGGGGGCATGCCATCCGCGCTCCACCGCCACTGCAGGAGCGACGATGACGCAAGGCTCAGCGATTCTTTGGCCATATTGCCAGCCGACTTTGCATTGGGCGCAGTTGGCAGGGGTGGGGCTTGTCAGACGGCACAAAAATGATCGCCATGAGCTGATGTCACACTGCAGTTTCAGGCCCATCCACAGCAAAGTGCATCGGTCTGCGCCTGATCATCGTGCGATTGCCCGTATCTGTGCCGCTTCAAACAGCGATGTATCGCGTCCAATCGCCATAGGCTTGTAGCTGCCTCGCGCAGTGCGGGCTCTGGCCGCGGTTTCTTCCCTCGAGGCTTGTACGACGCCCACCCTTTGCGGTGATCGGGTGGTCATTGGCATGCCACCGCGGGCGGGCATCCTACAAACCTAAACGGATGCTGACGATTTCGTCGTGCAGCACAAGCAGCAACTCGCCAGTTTGGCTCGCCATGTCGACGCCCGTTTCCCGGACAACGAGCATGTGGCGATGACCGAGTCTGGCTTGCTGCTGCGGCGCAGCGAGCGGGCGCCGCCGCCGGAAGGGCTGCCGGAGGTCGACCAGGCCATCTCCGATTCGATGGCGACGGCCAGCATTCTGGATGTGCTGACCGAAACCGAGCGATGGCTGGATCTGCACAAGCTGTTCGGCCCCTTGTCGGGCTTTGAGAGCAAGGTCGACGATCCCCGCAAACGCTTCCTGACAACGCTGTTCTGCTACGGTTGCAACCTGGGGCCGACCCAGACCGCGCTGTCGGTCAAGGGCCTGTCACGCAAGCAGGTGGCGTGGCTCAACCTGCACCATGTCACAGAAGAGCGTCTGGACAAGGCAATCTTCAAGGTGGTCAACGCCTATAACCGGTTCTCCCTGCCGCAATTCTGGGGCACTGGCAAGAGCGCTTCGGCGGATGGCACGAAATGGAACGTCTACGAGCAAAACCTGCTGTCCGAATACCACCTGCGCTATGGCGGCTACGGCGGCATCGGGTACTACCACGTGTCGGACATGTACATCGCGCTGTTCAGCCACTTCATTCCCTGCGGCGTCTACGAGGCCGTATACATCCTTGATGGGCTAGTCAAGAATGAATCCGACATTCAGCCTGACACCTTACATGGCGATACGCAGGCGCAGAGCGCTCCAGTCTTCGGGCTGTCGCACCTGCTGGGGATCAAGCTGATGCCGCGCATACGCAACGTCAAGGACTTGGTGTTCTTCAAGGCGGAACCAGGGGCACAGTACAAGCACATCCAGAGTCTGTTTCGTGGAACGATCGATTGGGATTTGATCAAGCTGCACTACCGCGACATGCTGCGGGTGGCAATTTCTATCAAGCTCGGCCGGATCACGCCGTCGATGATCCTTAGGCGGCTGGGGACTTTCAGCCACAAGAACAAGCTTTACTTCGCGTTCCGCGAGCTCGGGCGGGTGATCCGCACCCTGTTCCTGCTCGACTACATCAGCGACGTGGAACTGCGCCGGTCGATCCACGCCGCGACCAACAAGAGCGAGGAATTCAACAATTTCGTGAAATGGCTGTTCTTTGGCGGAGAGGGGGTTATCGCCGAGAACCTGCGCCACGAGCAGCGCAAGGTTATCAAGTACAGCCAACTCGTGGCCAATATGGTGATTCTGCACAACGTGCAGTGGATGTCGCGCAAGCTCAAGGAGCTGCAGAGCCAGGGATACCCGGTGGGCGAGCCGGTGCTGAAGGCCTTGTCGCCATACCGGACCAGCCACATCAACCGGTTCGGGGACTACACGCTGGACCTCGGACGGGCCATTGAGCCCATCGATTACAAAATAAAATTTTCCTGAAATATCAATGGGTTAGTCTCGATTCTGCGAAATTTGAAGGAATCACGGCCGACCCTCAACCAGGCGCTGGGCAGAATTTCTGCAACGGTACGGAGATTTTGAAATCGACACGCCGCTTTCTGATGCCATGTCGGCATTTGTAAACAAGCACGGAACCGGACAGCAAAAGCAGTATTTGCGCTCCCAGTCGCACGCTGAGTGCTCAGACCTGTAGTGAACCAAATATGCGGCTGCGAGCTTGAATGCCTGACATCCAGTCGACCAGACTAAAACGCATTACTGCGAAACTTTCACATAGCCATACGTCTACCCGACCGTGCAAAGCCTGCACTCATATGCAGTAATAGCCAAGAAGATAGCTACAAAATAGAAGATGTGTCGTTAGTAGCCAACTTTATGGCTACTGCTTAGCTAAGAATAACTCGTAACACGAGCCCCCGTCTTGCAAACCTCCGTACTAGGGTTTACACGCACCCCAAACCGAGACAAATAGCACCGAAACCGAAATTACCCAGGAAAGTGCTCTTGATCCAAGCCCCTACTCAAACGCCTCATTCTTGTCCACGCACCGGATATCTCATGGGCGTCCGACGCATCAAGCGATGAACGACATTCCTGAAACGACTGCGCGAACAGGTTCCTCCCGATTGCGATGGCGTAACCCGGCATGCTCATCGGTTATTTGTCTTTAAATATTCAACCGCAATGACTCCGCATTTTTAAGCCCCGCGCGTTTAACAGTTTCATCCGGTCCAACAGTATCAAGCCACTGGCGTAACACTGAATTTCGAATCACAGCGGCACCCTTGGCGACATAGGGTTCTTGCCCTGTGATTCCAGGAGTTACGACAGTTACTGTGTTGTGCAGCGTTCGTCGCAATGCTTTCAGCGTTTGGCTAACCGTGTAGTAGACCGTAACGGCTTGCATCTCGGGCAACTCTGAATCAGCCGCGCGTGCACGGCGCGCCAAAAACAAAGGCATTTGATCTGGATGTGTCGGTCTCACGGCGACTTCAGTCGTCAACGAACTCTGACGTAGGCCACGCTCACTCAACAACATTTTTCGCTTGACCACCCATTCATTTATGAGAGAAACGATCGTTTCAGAGATGGGTAACGAACGTCCCAGACTATCGTCAGTGTCAACGACTGTGATCTCCATGCCGGTGGCCAATTCAGCCGCGGCGCCACTTTTCGCAGTCTCAACAAGCGAGAGTCCTCTGGGTCGAAAATCGACCCCGCGCAAAGCAATCAACTCTGCCGTAGTGATTCCCGTATCAGCAAGCAAAGCCACAATAGCGCGGTCTCGAACATGCCACCAATCCGCTTCTGTTTTAACAACCAAACTGGATCGAAGCGTGGCAGGGTCGCGCAACAGATCCAACAACGGAGGCTCCAGCACCTGGGACTGGCGATCTCGCTGGGAAATAGTTGGTCGATTGGCTTGTGGCACCTCCAAAACCGGGCTGTATGGCAGAACACCGTTCTGAACGGCAGTCGCATAGACCCCGCGAAGCAGCCGCCAGTAACGCTGGCGTGTATAGGATGACATACGCTCAGAGTTGAGTGCCTGACGGCGCCCTCCCCTCCCCGGTGCTGGGCCATTCAAAAACTCCTGGATCTGCGGTCCAATGACCGTATCCCAATTCTGCTCACGTAGTAGCAGCCACCCTTTCCAGGCCTGCCACAAAGCGCGGTATTTATCTGCCGAATTCTGGGAGATCTCTGACATCGCCATCAAGCTCTCCGTCCATGCTTCAAATGGATCTGGTTTTCCGGCGAAGGGAGAGACAACTGTTACGGTACTACTCATCTTCGGCTTTCAAAATAATTTCAAACATAAAATGTTAAATCTACACCAATGGTTTTGATTAATACATACAACATCGCCTACCCTTCGAGCCTTACCATACTTCAAAAACTCTGTCGACCAAAAAAGGGGGCAACCACCTGGTGGCTTCCAGAGCTATTCGGTGTAGATTTAATATTTTGCTGAATGGTCCTTATGCGATTTTTAAATGTATGCACTAACTTACAATATTAACTATTGGCCTCGCTTGCTATGTCCAGCAAATTTTCGGGTGTAGGGCTATCCCACTCTTCCCCAAGCGCTGCCTGCGCATAGAAGTCAATCATCAAATGTCGAACCAATTGATGATTCCATCCGCTGGCTTGTAGACGTTTTATCAGTGATGGATGGGCATTTCTCTCCTCCATCTCCTCTAGCAACGCCGCTTCCAGTTCTTTGATGGATTCCTCTGACTGCTCTTGCAACAGACCAACGACTTTCTCGCGCTGGCGACGCTGCCATTCTTCGCGCCAGGCCGTCTTTAACTCGACTTGTTTTTTATCGGATTCATCTCGCGCTAACTGCTGAGCCTCAACCGGGTCAACTTGCGCTTCGATTTGTTTTTGCAATTCTCCAGAAAGCATTGCCTTGAGATAACGGTAAGGATCACGCACAGGTCCAGGATATGCGCTAGCTACCCTCCCCTCTAATTCCATAAGCCCGTCTCGCATTGCATCATCACCATGCTTAGTGAAAAGATCTTCCGCCTTCTCCTCGCTGATACCCAAATCGACTGCCTTTTTAATGATGGACAGATCCAAAGGCTTGGGCGGGCTTTTAAGAGGAAGCTGAACCTGGGCCTTCGAACGCACCAAAAACTGCAAATCGCTAATGCTTTTGCCTTCCTTATATTCGACCAATTCAATCTCGATATCAGTGATCGCACAGACTTCGGCGATAGCTGGTTTTATCGTGTCGCGCTTAAAGAAGCGATATTCTGTTTTTGCGAGCTTTTCGGAGTTCGGCTGGCCAGTGAGCACGGGTAGCCACCATCGCCAATTCTGGCGTGATGTCCGGCCAACATTTTTATACCTTGTGCAAATTTCATACAGCACAATCCCGGCATGGGTGTGCATTTGAGAGAGCATACCGATTGACAGTTTTGAGAATACGGAGGGCGACAAAAGCTCCTGCCGCAATGGCTGGGCATATCCCCACTCCAAGAAATTCTGATTACTCTCCTTGACGATCGTAGCGTGCGAAATCAGGGCGCAGACTGTCCACTTGGTACCCTCCCCTGTCGTTGGTGAGTTCCATTCGACGATGGTTGTAGCCATCGCCTTCAAGTGCTTTTTAATCAGCTCGATGTCATTGGATCCGTAATCAATCCCACTAACGATCTCCGAAAGCGGTGCTCGATATGACTCTTTATCAACGCCTTGCGCCTGTGCGATGTTCAACATCACGTTGTAGGCTTTGCGACCAAGCGCTGTAATCTTTCGGTTTTGAGGGACGATGGCAAGCGTGTTGACTGGCTTTTTGAGCGGGTCAATATCTGCAAAGCGAGCCAAGTCATTCATAGCAGGCACTTTACTACAGCTTGCTTTACATGTGAAATGTCTTCTTCACGTATTTTCCCATTTTCAGAATATTCAGATCTCCCGAAAAGTCTCACGTGAAATCTATGTTTCCGTTTCGCCTGATCCTTGACATGAACTGTTTGAACTCCTGAAAAAGCTCACCTATTCAGTCAAACGACCCAAAAAATCGCAGCCGGCATTGAATTGGCAGTGTCATTACCGCACCGCCGTTGAACAAAGCAGAGATTGAATTTTGAAACTCCTGTATTCACTCACCCTTCCCCCCGGAAAAGTTCACATTTAGTCCTGAATTCACTCACCGTTTGTCCCGTAAACCCTCACCAGTTCACCTGTATTCACTCACCTAAGGTGTGTTAAGTCATTGATCTATATAAGGAAAATGGGGTCTAAAGGTATTAAAGTGATTAAAGGTCTTCTATTAGATAAACCAGTAAGTAACTGCCAGTGGAGGAAAAACAGGAGTTAGGACTACTGAAATATACAGAAAGAAGTCCGTTGACCGCTATTTGAGATTAAGTGCCAATCTCGTAAAATGTCCGATATACGATCAATGCAAGGATTTTCATGGCAACAACCAAAAACATCAGCAAACCGTCAATCAATTTGAAAGACATTGCAGATCAAGCAGCGTTGTCAGCTGAGATGATGGATCAAGTGCGAGCGGCAATGCTCAACCCCACCTCACGGAAGAAGGAATTGTCCGTCCATCTGAGTCAGCTTGCAACTTATTGTGGTGTGGAAAAAGGATCAGTCATTCACAGAATGTCAAAAGGAGACCTTCCACAAGGTAACTTGAACACGACTGGTAGCCGCCGCGAATTCACTCTAAGTGAAGCACGAACATGGATTCGTTCATATCGAAAAGACAAACTGCGCCCGAAGGGTGCTGAAGCGATCACTATCTCAATTGCCAACTTTAAAGGCGGCGTGGGGAAAACGACTACTGCCATGACTTTGGCTCAGGGTCTTACCTTGCTTGGTCATAAGGTTTTGATGATTGACACAGATCCGCAAGGATCATTGACGACGTTGTTTGGGATTCTTCCGGATGCCGAAGTTGCTGAGGAAGACACTATTCTCCCATTGGCGCTTGGCGAAGAAACTTCTATTCGTTATGCGATTCGCGAGACTTATTGGAACGGCATAGATCTGGTGGCTGCAGCCCCGTGCTTGTTTGGAGCGGAGTTCGCTCTCCCCGCTCGGCAGACACAGGAGCCTGACTTTGAATTTTGGAACGTGCTCAACTTGGGAATCGATGATGTACGGGACGAATATGACGTCATCATTATTGATAGCCCGCCAAGCCTGAGTTACATCACGATCAATGCAATTATGGCTAGTAACGGTCTTGTGATGCCCCTCCCCCCCAATGCACTTGATTACGCTTCTGCCAGCCAGTTCTGGAACCTGTTCTCTGATTTAAGCAACGAAATGCTGACGAAGCGTGGGTTGGAAAAGGAATTTGATTTCATCCACGTTTTGCTGTCCCGTGTTGACGCCGCGGAGAGTACGAGTGACATTGTTCGGACCTGGATCCAAGCGACATACAAGGAGAAAGTTTTGCCTGTTGAGATCCCGAAGACGGCGGTGACTAGTAGTGCAAGTGCTGAATTCTCTACTGTCTATGACATTCAAAAGTACGACGGGAATGCTCGGACCTTCAAACGAGCAAGAGATGCTTACGACCAGTTCGTTGGATACGTGGAAAGCTCAATTCGTGCGGCATGGGATAAGCAAGTCAATACCTCCAGATTAGTCAAAACCAAAGGCTAAGGAAAAAATATGGGAAAAAATCTACTTGCCAAAGCTGGTTTAGTGCTGGCCCCCAGAGGGCCAATTACACCAGGTTCACATGCAACTAACCGGGAAGAGGGCACCAAGCCCAAAACGGCGATAGGTGCTATGGCCCAATTCACCGATCGGCAGTCCTCGGCAATCAAAGAAGCCAGCCAACTCAAAGAGCAAATGAAAGAGTTCGAGGGTAGTTTGCCGACTAAACGCCTTGATCCAAAACTTATTACCCGCAGTCGTTGGGCCAATCGACATGACCTCTCCTTTGTTGGCCCCGAGTTTGACGGGTTAAAAGAAGACATTGGCGCTCAGGGTGGCAATGTGCAGCCTATCAAAGTTCGCCGCCTGAAGGGTACTGATAAGTTTGAGATTATTTTCGGCCATCGTCGCCATCAGGCTTGCTTGGAGCTCGGATTAGGTGTTCTGGCCATTATTGAGGACCTGGACGATAAACACCTGTTCATTGAGATGGACAGGGAGAATCGACAGCGTAAAGATTTGCGACCCTATGAAATCGGTGCCATGTATGCCTTGGCGCTTGATGAAGGACTGTTCCCGTCAGGGCGCAGACTGGCGGAGGAGGTCGGTATTGATCAGAGTCAGTTAACCAAAGCGTTATCGTTGGCGAGGTTGCCCGCTGATGTTTTGAAGTCTTTTGTTAGCCCTCTCGACCTGCAATATCGGTGGGTATCTGACCTGAATGATGCCCTTCAAAAGGATCCAGAGCACGTTCTTCGAATCGCCAAGGAAGTGATCCTTGAAGAGCCCCGACCGATCTCCGCAGAAGTTTTTAAACGGTTAACTGCAATGCGAGGAACGGTTCCTCACCCCGTTACAAAAGCTGAGAAGGTGGAGGGGAAGGGCGGACAGAAGGGGAAGCTGGTATTCAATGCCAAAGACCGCAGTGTTCGCATTGATCTTTTCAACATTGATCCTGCTCGATTTTCTGAAGTAAAAGAGACGCTTAGGAAGCTGTTGAGTTGACGTTTTGATGGTGAGGAACGGTTCCTCACCCTATGCAATCAAAAGGGGTGAAGTCATTTCACCCCTTTTTTTATTCAAAAATAGATGAACACCTGGTTGTCTAAATTCGTGGTGCGGGTACTGAAAAGCACGTTAAGAGCAGCTTCATATGGGAAGAAATTGACCAGTGAGGAACCGTTCCTCACTGGTCAAAGAGAGCGAGGATCATGGCCTGCTTGCACAAATATTTGGCCTACCAGCTCAATTCACTCCACTTGCCTCCCTTGTCGGAAAGCCTCCCGGAAGCTTACGCTTCATGGCTTCGATCGCATCTGAAGCTGTTTCCAAGACCCGCCCATCACATCCTCTGCGTCGATCCGATCAAACCATTTGCCTGCCATGTCATTGAAATTGCGACGTTGGATGACCTTGAAATGGTAGTGCGTGTTCTTGCCAAGAGCGGCCATCGCCATCTAGGCCTTTAACATTGAAAACTGGTTCGGTCCTTCTCGGCTTGGACAGAGCCTTTGAGCACGCCAGTCAGGTCTCTCATACCTGGTCCGCCGTCGCTGTCCTACTTGAGGTGCGAGGGAGCCCCCCCATAGCCTGGCAAAAGTCTTCCTGGGGCAAACGCATGATCCAGTCACCACTGGATGCAGCTGCCGGGCGAACCGTTCCACGCTGAGAACCTTCTGACTGCCAAAGGTCAGGATCTCTGTTCTGGCCACAGGCAGGCCGAACTCAGCCTGGCGTTGGCCCACCATGCCAATGGGCCGCGTCAAAATATGGGTCGTAGGCGTTGAGCCTAGGGGCTGAATCCATTGGCCTTGGTGTCAGAGCAGGGCAGTTTTTTCTTGGACGCCAGCCAGAGAGATGCGCAGGTCTACCTCGTCTTCCAGGTTGCCTAAGGGGCCGCTGCGCGCGGTCTGAACTAACAGGTAATTTCAAGATAGTTGTTTGACGGGTAAAAGTCAGATAACTGTATTGCGGGTATTTCTGGAACGCTCAATCAACCAGCTTGAATGCGATGCAGGAGCATGATGGAAATCCGGCCCATGGAGTAGGTGACCGATCCACTGAAGGGGCAGGGCAGGGCGATACAGTGTCCCCAGAGACCTGCAAACCCGCGGACGAGGCCGTTGGATGGCCTGAGCACTGAAAGCGCTATGGGCACCGCCCAAGCGCATGGAGGCGCGTTCTTATGCTTGAGGCTTCGGCGAGAGTGTCGCGATGCGTAAACCCGGTAGGTCAGCGAAGTCCCCCGTGTTCAGTGTCAACAGGATGTACCCGTGCTCAATGGCCTGCGCTGCCATTCAAAGATCGTTGTAACGTGCTCGGGGCGAGCGCCCGCTCTGTTGACGGCTGCCGCCAGCAATCCAAAGGCGGCCGCAGTGTGCTTGGAGACCTCCAAAACTGGCCGGCTTTCCACTTGGCGCAGGTAAGCGGCGCACATGGAACGCACCGTCACATCTGCGCATGCATGTACGCCGAAACTTAACTCGCCGATGGAGATTGCGGACGTGAACACCGGCAGGTCACCTGACGCCTCAATCACTGCTTGGGCGTCCAATTGGTTGGACGCCAGGCCCACCCAAACACAGCTATCAAAATTATGCCCATGGGTCACGCACCGCATCGCCAAAACCATCTTTGCTCTCTTGAAGCCAGGAGCTTGCTTGCTGCAGAGTCAGGATTGGAAACACGAGGCCGGCCAATGCTTGGGCGGCTGTCATGGTCTTCTGTGGGGGCGTGATTTGAGCAATCATGGCGTGATTGCGCTCAATGATGATGGTCTCCCCCTGCGTCGCCACGCGGTCCAGAATCTCGCGGGTATTCCTGGTGAGTTCCGTCGCACTGATGGTTTGCATGACTTGCCTCCAATGAATATGCATTAATACGCATTTAACGTGGATTAAGCATCTCAGGAGAGCTGGCTAACGCGTATAGCCCGCTCTGCGGTCAGCGATTGGCATTTGTCTGGACGCGGGCTTGGCTGCCACAGCCGCCTTTCTGGGGATTTTGCAAGTTTGCAGAATTTAATTCGTTTTGAATGCGTCATGATTATCCATATAATCATGACGCTGTATTTAATAATATAAAGTGGGGTTTTTGAAAAATCATCATCTCAGCGAGGCTTGTTCCAAGTTGGATGGCGCACGCAGTGAGTCAAACAAGTGAGCGTGGCTGAGTCCTGGTTCAGTACCAGCGTGAAGAGGACTACCACTGACCAAGGAAACAACACTTGGTGTTCGCTGCATGGTGGCCACTCACTCGTCACGGCTAATCGTCGGCCGGAAATTGCATATCAAAACTGACGAGCCGTTGGTGCGTCAGGGCAGTCGTTTTGACAGGAATTTTGAAAACTGACTCGCTTAGTTGCTTGCAAAGTAGCTACTTTAATATTAAAGTAGCTACTTCATGATAAGTTGCAACCAAAATATTAAACAAGACCCGTCTGGAAAGCACAAGGTTGACGGCCGCTGGCGTGGGGCGGCAGGGGACATCCTCATCGAAATAAAACGGACCAACAATGTCCGAGATATCAGAAGCGCGTTGGTCGCGCTCGCCTACGCATTGCGTGACGACGCTCCAACCACGACCGCACTATGTGTCGTGACCCAGTCAAAGCTGTCGCCCAACCGGCTGTTGGATGAGATTACCCAATTTCGTGAGATGGTCAGACCAGATCTTGGGCATCGAATTCATTTGCTCACAATCGACGAAGGCGGGCAGCTACGTGGTTTTGAGTATGCAAGTGAGCCTGAGTTCTCCAAGTGGCTGATGCATTTGGTGGCCACAGAGACTTCCACGACTTCGGCAGGTCGATCGAATCAGCAGAGCGTTGCGTCAACCTTGGTGCAGTTGTCGCTTCGTGGGGAAGGCCCCCAAACTTTCAAGGCCCTACAGGAGGCATGCGGTGCCAGCTACCCGACCGTTGCGGCAGCCGTCAAGGAGTTCACTGAGCAGGGGTTTATCGAGCACCAGTCTGACCGACGGATTGTATTGAAGTATCTGACCCACGAAGCTTGGCTGAAAATCGCACGGGCGCATGGGGCGAACCGAAAGGTGCTTCGATTCGTGGACCCGACAGGTCAAGCCCGTACGCCTGCGGCGATGGCCAAGCGCTTGTTCAAACTGCAAGCACAAGGTGTGGCACAGAATGTCGCGGTAGGAGGGGTACTCGGTGCTATGCACTATTTTCCCGGCCTCGACATTACTGCCAGCCCACGGTTAGATCTAAGCAACTATGGCCAGGGCACGGACTTCGTCCAGAAACTGGATGCCGCCTTGGAGCTGACGTCTGACCCGAGAGCCAAGGCTGTCGTGGTTGTCCATGTGACCCAAGAGCCGCCCCGTTTTATAGAGCACGACCAGGGCGAGACATGGGCATCAGAACTGGAATGTATTGCTGATTTGATCGAGATGGGTCTGACACGTGAGGTGGTTGACATGGTGAGTGATCTCAACCATCGAAAAATGCATGCAAAGGAAGGAAGGACCCCATGAAACTTGCCCCGCCCGTGTCACCCAAAGAAGTATTGGTTCAAGTCGCCAATGCACTGCCGCAGGACTGCCGTCAGGATGTCATCATTATTGGAAGCCTTGCAGCGGGGTACCATTTTTTCGCAGATGACGGTTCCAAGGGAATTCGTACCAAGGACATCGATTGCATGTTCTCTCCCCATGCGAAGGCCGTCGCTGTTGCTGCAAAAGTAACCGAACGCTTGCTGCAAGCAAAATGGACGCAACGCCAGGGGACAGAATGGAGTGCTCCGGGCGGTCCGAACGAAGCACCTGACAAATTGCCCATGGTGCGACTACAGCCACCAACAGGCAGCGAATGGTTCATTGAGTTACTGGGTGCGCCGGATGCATACCAGTCGGGTGCCCCGATGAAGCAGTACCACGCAGTCAAAACCAACGTCGGATACTTTGCCATCTGTAGTTTTGGCTTTTTGGCACTCGCCGAGTGGGAGCCATTGCCGACAACGCTTGAAGTGCGAATTGCGCGTCCCGAAATGATGGCGCTTGCCAATATGCTTCATCACGAGCGCATTGGAGCCGAGATCATGTCGGGCACGAATTGGAAGCGCGCAAACAAAGACCTGGGCCGTGTGCTCGCGTTGGCTTACTTGGCCGTCGCACAAGACCGCAAAAATGAGGGTGCTGATTTCGACGAATGGGCGCCGCGCATGTGGAGCGCGCTCAATGCCAAATTTCCAGAGCAGGCACGGGAGTTGGCACTGCGCGCGGGTAACGGCATCCGGCTGCTACTTAAGAGTCCAGCGGATCTGGATCAAGCGCTGGCCATTTGTAACCTTGGCTTGCTGGCTTCCCTGGATATCGACTCGCATGCTTTCGCCGCGACGGGACGCCGGGTGATCGAAGAAGTCATAGAACCGCTCGAACAACTAGGAAGGACGTCGTAAGGTCATGGGGACGGAATCGGCACACGTACCAATCGATCGAGTCGAACGACATCTCGTGACTCTTCGCAATGATGCAAAACTTCACTGACACGATCGCACCCCTGTTCCACAGTGCCCCTGCGCGTAAACGGGGCCGGCCACTGGGCGCCAAATCCCAGGTTGTGCGCAATGCCCGCGCGCTGGGCATTCACCACTTCGCCTTTGTACGCTCAAGCCTCCTGGGTTTGGACTTGCGGGAATCGTTTGACCGCTACCTGGCCTGGTCTGAGAGCACCACCGATCTGCGCTATGTCCAGAACCGAAGGGAAGCGCTACTCAAGCAAATCATCGAGGCCGGACGCCATATAGACGCCACACTGGGACCTCACCAGAAAATCACGGCCTTGCTCGACCTGTTGCGCAGTGACGCCGCGGTCAAACCGGCGCTGGCTTTGCCGAGCGTGGCAGAGTGGGCGCAGACCGAAGGCATGGATCCTGACAGCTGGAGTGAAGCAGAGCTCATCGCTGAATACAAGGCGGCGTTTGGCCTGGACAACGCCGATGCGATCGAGTCCGCCGCAGGACTGAAGGATCCGGTGGCAGAGCGGGTGAGGGCGCTCAATCACCTGGAGACGATTCTGGCGGTGACGCCGGCTGCGACCGATCGACTGGAGTCTTGGCTGGCGCGTCCGACGGCGAAGTGTCTGCGCAACGTGGGCCTGTTGACGCTGGGTGATCTGGTGCGCTACATCAATGTCTATGGCTACCGCTGGCACACCCGGGTGGCGGGGTTTGGTGTGCGCCGCGCCAGCGCGGTGTTGGCCTGGCTGCGCATGCAAGCCTCGCATCTCAACATGTCGATTGCCGACACCGTGCAGGAGCCGAAGTCTTTGCGAGCACTCAAGCAAAAGGCACTGGGGGCCTTGACGGCGTACGGGACGCAGGCACGTGTGCCAGTGCCCCCACAGTTCAGTCAGTTCGGGGCCGGAACTTTGGTACAGATCGGGCTGAGCCGGATCCAGGGCTCGCCTCTGCTGGCTGGCGATGCGGGCGAGTTCCGCTCCCACATGGCCAACACCCTGGGGGCGAGCAATGACCTGGAGGCGGTCAACGCCTGGCTGGCGTATTACAAGGACAAGGTGTCGACCCAGCGCAGCTACCGCAAGGAAGTCGAACGCTTCATGCTCTGGTGTGCGCAGGAACTCAAAAAGCCGCTCTCCGGTGTGACCTCCCCGGACTGTTTGACGTACCGCGAGTTTTTGCAGGCCGTGCCCGCCAGCTGGATCCATCCGGCGCCGGTGGCCAGAACCGATCCGCAGTGGCGCGCTTTTCGGGGGCAACCCGGCCCGGCTTCGCAGAAGCAGGCGCTGGTGATCCTGCAGACCATGTTTGGAGCCCTGTGTGATGCCGGCTATCTGGTGGCCAATCCCATGAAGGCCTTGTTGAAGGGTTTTGATCTGCCGGGCTCCAAGTTGGACATTCGTCGCTCCTTCACGGAAGCCGAATGGACCCATGTTCTCCAATGTCTGGATCAGCTGGCGGATGGACCCGAGCGGGTTCGTTTGAAGTGCATTCTTGAGCTGCTGGTCACGTCCGGCATCCGGCTCGACGAGTTGGCCCGCGCCCGGCATGGTCATTTGCGGCTGGAGTCGTTGCCGGATTTGCCGGACACCTGGGTTCTCACCGTGACCGGCAAACGCAACAAGACGCGCGACGTACCGCTCAACCCGGAAGTCGTGCGCCTGCTGGCCACCCATGGCAAAGAGTTCATGCTGGAGGACAAAACTTCAGCCGATTCATCCGAGTTGCCTTTGATTCGGACCTTGCATGCATCAGTGGCGCAATGGGGTCGGGCCGAGGAGGGCGCCTTGCGGGCCGTCCCCCTGTCTGACAAGACGGGCAGTGCCTTGTCGGCGGCGGGTATCTATGCAGTGCTCAAGCGATTTTTTGGGCAGATTGCCAAAACGGCGGGGGATGCTGGGTTGGACGCCCGTCGGTTTGATAAGGCCTCGACCCACTGGATGCGTCATACCTTTGTGCGCCAGGCGCTGGTGGATGGGCTACCGATCGAGGTGGTGAGCGAACTGGCTGGACACGCCTCCATTGATACGACCTCGATCTATGCCACTCAGGAACTGGCCCGCAAGATCAAAGCGGTGCAGGGGATGCGCAGGAGAATGGCGAGCTGAGTCCCGTGTCAGAATTGACGACCCCACCGAGCACAATCTGCAGGAGCCAGCGTGAGCATGAAACTATTGACCAGCGTGAGCACATGGCGGCAATGGGTCAGGGCTGAAGAAGGGCGCTTTGCCGATAGTCAGCATGCGCCGCCGAAAACATACCCGTGTTTTGCCTACATGGAGCTGGCAAGCTGGGGCCAGGAGTCTTTGCGGCCGATGTATCTGTACGCGCACGATGTAGATGCGATGTCGATCGAGCTCTTGGCAGCGGCCCAGCGGATGTAGCTGGATCGAGCATTGCAGACTTTGATCAAGAAGGCTTGGCCAGCCCGTTCACTGATGAACCGGACCTATCTAAAAACGATGACTACAAATTTCAATGATTTGCTGAGTTGCCTAGCTAGCGCGGGGGTCATAACGTGACCGATGTCGAGCTCAGCGAGTTGCGAGCCAAAGTTGGCTTGCCTCAGGAAGGGGACAAAGTCAGCCTTGAGAAGCGTCTCAAGGGAGAGATCCTACTTTTGCGGGCACACGCCACGATCGTCAGCGAGCATAAAGGGCACTTGGTCTGTGAAGGTGCCTTTGGGCGTGGGGTGGCAGATCAGAAAGAAGCCACACTATTCGATCTCTCAAGCAAAAAGCCTGTTCGCTGGGAGCCATTCAAGAGCCACTTGTACGCAGTCCATCGTGCCTTGTGCTGGTCGGTGCTGGGGGTGTTCGAAAACTGGCTGGGTGACCTTCAATGATCAGTTTTGATTGCCACTGACAAGCTCAACTCATCTGCATAGATCGAGAACGGGCTCAAGCTTGAAAATTCAGTACACCTAAATCCGGTTCGAATTGACCTTGAAATGTTGGGTGGCAGCACTTTCAACATATCCTCGCCACTTCACCAAATAGAGAAGTACCCATGACCAGCCCGATGTATACCAATTCCGTTCCTGTCCTCAAGCAGATGCTGACAGCTCTCAAGACCATTCTTGGCAAGGCCGATGCACACCTTAGCGGGAAGACCATTGATCCGGACGCGTTGTTGCAAGCACGCCTGTATCTGGATATGTTCCCGTTGGTCAAGCAAGTGCAGATTGCGGCTGACTTTGCGCGCGGCGTATCGGCTCGTTTGTCCGGTGTCGATGTTCCTGCATTTGAGGGCCAGGAGCAGAGCTTTGCCGATCTGGACCTGCTACTGGCAAAGACCTTGTCATTTCTCGATGGCTTGGACAGCGCGTCCTTCGACGGCAGCGAGTCCAAAGAGATTGTGCTGCGACCTGGTACGCCGAAAGAGAAAAAACTAAGTGGACAGGTCTATCTGTCGAACTACGGCTTGCCACAATTTTTCTTCCATATCACCACCGCGTATGCCATCCTGCGACATAACGGTCTGGAAATCGGCAAGCGTGACTACATGGGCGCTTATTGATAGCGCGATGCCGGAGTGTCCAATGCGGCTTTGGGCCAGGAGCAGTCTGTCGCGGATGGCTGCTTTGGCACAGTGAAAATTACAGACAGGCGAAAACCCAATCGATTGAATTTCGTCGGCACCAGGCCCACGGACTAAACCGCTCGCGCGGTAAGCCGCATCGATGCAGTGTTGGTATTTGCTACACGGCAAGTCCGTGGGCTGCTTTCTGACATTTTCCGGGCTCCGAATCAGTCGCTTATCTGCACCAATGCGCTAACATGGCGAACAGCTTTTCCGAATCAATCGGTTTGGAGAGATAGTCGTTCATGCCAACGTCTAGGCAGCGCTGCCGATCTTCCGACATCGCATCAGCAGTCATGGCAATCACCGGCAGCTTGGCAAAGCGAGGGTCGCGGCGAATGAGTTCGGTCGCTTCGCGTCCGTCCATAACGGGCATCTGTACATCCATCAGAACTACATCGAACGCGTCCGGCGCCCCCTGCAGTTTGTCCATCGCGATTTGTCCATTTTCAGCAACGGTGACATTGACCCCCTTGCTCTCCAGTAACATTGTGGCCACCATCACGTTAACAAGGTTGTCCTCTACCAACAAAGCGCGTACACCAGCTAGGCTAGTCACGGGTGCACGTGTTTGTGTACGACGCTCCCCCAATGCCGCGTCTGACAAACCAAAATCCAACACGACTGTAAAGCTTGTGCCTTGGCCGGCAACGCTGTCAAAGTGCAGCTGCCCGCCCATCAAGTTCACCAGGCGACGGCAGATTGTCAGGCCAAGCCCGGTGCCTCCAAAGCGCCTTGTCGTCGATCCATCAGCTTGGACAAATGGTTGGAATAACATCAATTTCTGTTCTTCTGTGATACCAATACCGCTGTCGCGCACGACAATCTGCACTCGAGCCGACGCCGTATCAACATCATTCGTTATTCGACTCACATGAAGCGTTACCAATCCCTTTTCGGTGAACTTGACTGCGTTACCCACCAGATTGTTAAGAATTTGTGAAAGCCGCAGTGGGTCGCCCACCAGGCCGCGCGGAACTGCCTCATCCACAGAAATCTCAAAATCGATCCCCTTGCTTGAAGCAAACTGCGAGAACATATTGCGCAGCTGGTCCAGAGATCGCTGCAAATCAAACGCGATTACCTCCAACTCCAACTTTCCGGCCTCGATCTTAGAAAAATCAAGAATGTCGTTGATGATGCCCAGCAGCGACTGGGCCGAATCGTTTGCTTTGCCGATCAGTTCGCGCTGCTCGGACGACAATGGGCCAGCGAGCGCCAGTTGCGTCAGACCCATAATGCCGTTCATCGGAGTGCGGATTTCATGGGACATGTTGGCCAGGAATGCTGACTTGGCGCTATTGGCCAGTTCGGCCGCCTGCTTGGCCTGTAGTGCAGTCAGTTCGGATTCCTTAAGTTCGGTGATGTCACGCAGAGTGCTCAACACCGAACGCGTGGAGTCACTCGGATGGATCCGCACGTCACTGGTAACGCTGATCCAGCGCACATGCTGGTCCAGCGGACGAATCACCCGGTAGGCGTTATGCGTGCTTTTGCTGCGGCCACTGGCCAGTTCTCTCCAGACCAGTTGCACACTGGTACGGTCATCCGGATGCACCATAGCCCACCAGTCCTCCATGGTGAGGTCTCGTCCGAGTTCCATACCCAAGAGTTCCTGCATGAAGGAGTTGGTTGTAATCTTCAGCGAGGACAAATCGATGATGGCGGTGCCTATGCCGGCCAGTCGTTGTACATGGATAAGCGAGGCCTCGCTCGCCTGCAAGTCACGTTGGATGCGCCGGGACACCAACAACGGCAGGCAGGCCGCCAGCACAAAGTTGATGACGATGGCGTTGAAATAGGCCAGCATGGACAAAACACTGGCCAGTCCGTCGCTATTTGATCGGCCCATCACCTCCACGAAGTAAACGGCTCGTAGACACAAGGTGGCGGCACTCAGGGCAAACACGCCGCCAAAGACACGCAGAATTTTTCGCTCGGATCCGGCGCCCTCTTGTTGTGTCGGTTGCAACCGGTGTGCTGCTAGGAAGAACTCCCAGGCAATTGCCAGTGACAGAACCATCAAGGCGATAGACGCCATGATGTAGCGCATTTCCACTCCACCGGCGTCTATGTACACCCACATTCCCGCAGCAAAGACCAGTGCGGCACCGGACGCCCAGCGTCGGCGCACGGGGCGTTGAAAGAAATACTTCAACCCATACAGCAGCTCGGCATAGCCGAGAAATACCAGAGTGTTGGCGGCAACGATGGAGAGGAAGTCCGGAATTTGATTGCGTAGCGCCAATGCTATAAAACCCAGGCTATACATGGCTACACCGCGCATCCATGCGCGCGTGGCTTGGTCCTTACGCGTCAATCCACCGATGCCCAGCAACACTAGCGGCAATAGCACGCTGGTCAACAAGCTGGTAAAACCTAAGGTTTTCTGATCAAAGTATTGCATTTAAGACCGTTTTGATTATTTGAGTCGCTCTCAATGGTGATGCTTCATGTTCTCAGTATCTAGCGTTTGACGCAAACGCACTAGCGGAATTGATTGAGTAGTCGCAATGGTCGGTTTCGTAGTGTAAATCGCGGGAATAGAGCCGGTTCGTGTCCACGTGACACGAAATCCTGTCCACTTTGGATCTCGAAGTTAATGCCGAGTTGATGTAGGCAATTTAAGCCCGAAAGTCAACTATCGCGACGGAAGAGAAGGATGCGAACGACTCCTGACAGTCAATGCATTGGGCTACCAAAAAGCTGTCAGGCGCCAATACCCGGTTTCGTCACAGAGGCGACCTGAGTCCGCTCGTTCTATTTGTAACAGATCAGATGGCTGCTTTGTGGCGAGAAATTCAGGATCGCAAAAGACAGCTTTGGGTCGATCGCTGAACATCACATCCATTGCCTACTCTAGAAACAACTACCGAAGCGCCAGATTGATGAGCCCTGCCAATCGCGCACCCGCAAGCGCCAGTTGTTGTTCCAGTGTCGTCGTGAAGCGCTCGATGTAGTCGAGACCCACCTTGCGTTGTGGATAAAACCCTGGCAGGGCCACAATCCGGCACGACTCCTCGGCCACGTGAACAACATTCAAGTCGTTGCGTTGAGCTGTCAAGCTCAGGAGCCGCAGTCTCGACGTCATGCTCTCAACATCTTCGTTGGCAGACCTGATCAAGCCACTGTCCCACAGCGCATGCAGATTGCTGCCACGCATAAAGGCTTGCAACTGATAGGTGTTGCCACCTTTGTCATCCCGGTAGCCCGCATGTAGCGGCTGATGCACATCACCCACCAGATGGATCACATACTTCAAAGCGGTTAGTCGCTTTTCATCTGGAGCACTGGACGCCAAGACTTCCATCTGACGTTCAATGGCACTTACGACGCAGCGCCCGTCAGGGCAGTCTCTTTGCGCGTCATAGGTGCAGTTGTCTCTTGGGAAGTTCACATAATGCCAAACCGCGGAACTTGGGTTGCGGTGCTCGTCTGCCCAGGTCGAGACGGACGCCATGGTCTGCCCGGGTTCCAGTGCCAGCAATCGATCGACTTCTTTGCGCGCTTTCGGCGTCAGTTGGGTCTGCGCCAATTGCGCAATGACCTGGTGTCCCTCCGTGCCCCATGCATAGGCTTGCAGCGGCATCCCCAGCACCAGCAGGAGGGCGAGTGCGGCGGTCCAAAGGGTTCTTGTGTCAGATACCGGGGACCTCATCGAATCTGTCCCGTCACATGGTGCAGCAAGCCTTCACAGGCATCTTCCACCAAATCCAGCACATGGTCAAAGCCAGCGGGGCCGCCGTAGTAGGGATCAGGCACTACCTCGCTGTGGTGGACCGAGCAGAACTCAGTGAGTCGGCGCACCTTCACCAGGTGCTCTGGTGGACACTCAGCCTGGATCAGTTTCAGGTTGTCCCAGTCCATCGCCAGAATCAGATCGAATTCTTCGAAGTCTGCGGCTTGAATTTGGCGCGCGCGCAGCTCAGACAGATCGTAGCCGCGTCGGATCGCATGCTGCTGGGAGCGCTCATCAGGTGGGCTGTTGGGGTGATAGTTGTGCGTGCCCGCGGAATCCACTTGCACCCGGTCGTGCAAGTGCTGCGCCTTGACCATGTGTTGGAAAACCCCATGGGCGGTCGGACTTCGGCAGATATTGCCCATACAGACAAACAGGACCGCATAGGGCTTCATTGAAACAAAGCGCCGTTGACAGCAGGCGGCGCGCTGGCTTGCAGCAGATCGGCTGGGTAAGGCTGCATGAAATCCATGGGCTGGCATTGGATAGCCAGCCAGTCCAGGTAGCGCTCAGGGGACAAGATCACCACCATGCGTTTTTCATCAAGCGGTTTGTGAAACTGATTCATTAACGGATGCTCATCGGCATTGATGGTGAGCATGGTGTAACTGAACACCAGTTCGCCCTTGTCTGATTTCCAGCTCGACCACAGGCCGGCAAGTCCCATTGGGCTCCCATCGGCACGCCCAATGCAAGTCGGCACCGCTTTGCCACTGCGCCAGTCCGGCTCAAAGAAATGCTCTGCGGGGATGATGCAGCGCTGACCCAAGCGCCATGCATCCCTGAAACTGGGCTTCGTTGCCACCGTTTCAACCCGGGCGTTGTAGGTGTGTTTGGTGATCTTGGTGTCCGTCGACCAGTGCGGCACCAAACCAAATAAGCCATTCAGCGCTTGCAGCGCTGGCTTTGCCTCGCCGTCCAGAGCAGCAGGGGGAGGTCGACGAATGAAGCTGCCCAGATAGCCCGGCCAGAGATCTGCCTTGCCTGGCTCGGGTGGCGGCATAACTCCGAAATGCTTTTGGTAACGCGCCTGTTCTTTGAGGCCTTGGTAGTGACTGCACATGGTTCAAATCCTATCCCGATACTATACTGTATACATGTACAGCCATATGCAGCCCATGACCCCGATACCAGCGGCCACTGCCTTGGCGGCACCGCTGCTGGTCCAGTTTCTGGCGAATCAGGTCTGCGCCGGGTTTCCTTCGCCTGCTGAGGACCTGGGGGCCGAGCGTCTGGACCTGGCGGCACTGCTGGTGCCCAACCCTCAAGCGACCTTCTTCATGCGTGCCAGTGGCGTGTCCATGGTGAACTTCGGGATCAATGACCAGGACATTCTGGTGGTGAACAAATCCAAGCGACCGCGCCATGGCCTGATTGTGGTGGCTGCCGTGGATGGTGAGTTCACGGTGAAGAAACTGTACAAGAAGTTGGGCCGCATCAAGCTGGTAGCGGGCAACCCGACCTACCCTGACATCACGCCCAAGGATGAGCAGACCCTGCAGATTTGGGGTGTGGTCACCAGCGTGATCAAGATTTTTCCGGCGTAAGGCTGGGTGACACTTAAATGAACCCGAGGGGAGAACAAATCATGGACTACGCACGATTTCTCAAAGCACAGGAACCGATCTACGCCGAGGTCTTGCAGGAGCTGCGTGCCGGGGACAAGGCCAGCCACTGGATGTGGTTCATCTTTCCCCAGCTGCGTGAGCTTGGCCGTAGCCCAACCGCACGGTTTTATGGATTGGAGAATCTGGCACAGGCCAGGCAGTACCTCAACCACCCGGTTCTGGGCGCCCGGTTGAAGGAATGTACCCAACTGGTCATGCAGCACCACGACAAATCGGCCTTGGAGATCCTGCACCATCCCGACAACCTCAAGTTTCGCTCCTGCATGACGCTCTTTATGCTGGCCGATCCCAATGAGCCGCTGTTTTCTGCGGCACTGGACATGTTCTTCAAGGGCGATGCCGACGATATGACCATCCAGCTGGTCAACCGCATGCCGGGTTGAGCTTGCGATGTACGCCGTGGTGGATGGCAACAACTTCTATGTGAGTTGTGAGCGGGTGTTCCGACCCAGCCTGGAGGGCATTCCGGTCGTGGTGCTATCGAACAACGATCTTACTGATCAAGTTTGTTAGTAGGATGTGTCATGTCTTCCGGTCTTCCGGGCTTCTGGTATTGGGATTCATCGTCTCTTTGAGACGAGTAGCAGGTGGGGGTCTGGGGGAGGAAACGGAGCGTAATGATATCTGTGGATAACTTGGACCTGGTGCGGTGGCGGGAGATGGATTCCCTCAATGTCCTACGCCTGCTGGCTGAGCACATCAAAGAAGATCCCTCGTTCCATCCACGATCGAGTCATCTGACCACCCGTTGGCACGCCCATGCTGCAGGCCATGATTGGGAGTTCTTGTGCACGGGTCCGAAGTTTTGGGATGTGCGCATGGACCGTGGCGGTGGCGGCGCAATTGATTTGGTCATGCACATTCATGGCCTCAACTTCAAGGCAGCCGCCAAGCTACTGAAAGAGAGGGGTGTGTGAGGCTTGTGCTGGCTACAACGGACCTCGCGGTTGAAGGCCGTTCGTTTGCGGGTTTCCCGTTGCTTATTGACGATGACGGATGGCCCCTGGAACCTGCGCAATCGTTCCTGTGGCACACCTTGGTCACCCATGGAAGCATTGAGAGCAAGCTCACTTGGGAAGCGTATGGCCGCAGGCTATACGACTATTTTGCATTCTTGTCTGCCAACGACCTGACCTGGAATGAGGACCAAAAGCCGCATGGGCTGAGCGTTGTGGCCAGGTATCGTGATTGGTCGCTTGGCGAGTTAGGTCTGAATCCAAATACCGTGAATAAGCGGTTGAACCTGGTTGTGCGGTTTTACGATTGGTGCAAACGCCAGGGCTACGTCTCGCATCTGCCATTCGGCATGCGCGACGTTCGGACTCCATCCCATCAGGGGTTTCTTGCCCATGTGGATCGCACCGGTGGCGTGATCTCAAAGCCGATGGTGATGGCCCGCGAGCGTAAGGCAACGATCAAATTCTTGATCAAAGAGCAGGTCAGGCAGTGCCTTGGCGCAAGGCTTGACCCAAGCCATGCTCTTTTGTTCAACCTGATGGTGCGCACCGGGATGCGCTCCTGCGAGGCGCGCTCATTTCCATTGACGTATGTCTTCAACCCGAGAACCAGAACGGGACTTACACCTGGGCAGATGATCCGCGTCAATCTGGAGCCTGCTGACATGCACCTCAAGTATGGCAAGCCCAGAAGCGTGGATGTGCCGTGGTCACTGATGGAAGACATGTGGACCTATTCGCTGCACCAGCGAGAGGTCCGGCGGCAAAGGGCTGGGCAGGTCCCGACCGCGCTTGTGCTGACAGAGCTTGGAACAGAATTCTCGAAAGGCGCGGTCGTCGACGCCATGAAAGCCATTGAGAAAAAAGTTGGCTTCCCTGTGAGGGCGCACATGCTTCGGCACACCTATGGAACCTACACACTGTCGGCTCTGCGCAAAAGCACGGTCTTCCAGGGTGAGCCGTTGCTTTATGTCCGCGACCGCATGGGGCACTCGGATGTGCAAACCACTGCGATTTACCTGCATCTGATCAATCAGTTGGACGCCCAGATTGTTTTGGCCCATGAGGACGAAATGGACATGCTGTTCGCCAACGGTGGCGAGGCCCAGATCGCGATGGGGAATCGTTGATGGCGCGCACAAAGGACTACAAGGCTAAGGCATCTGGACCCGCCACCGACCTGGCCGCTGGCTTGGGAGCAACTGATGCGCTGGTCGAGCTGCCTCCCAATCCGCGAAATCAGAACCTGATTGACCTGCGCCCATGGTTAGGGTGTGGCTTTGACGACTGGATTTGGGCCGTGACCACGGTGTTGAAGGCCCGGCTCCACAGTGGGAACTATTCGGTGGCAACCATCGTGAGTTTTGCATCCAACGGGATCAAAGTGTTTCTCCCATACCTTACGGGAAGCCATGTGGACACCATGCCCTCAAGGCCGGCTGATATGGGCCATGGAGATGTCGCGCGATACATCGCGTGGCTCAGGCTCAAATACCCCAAGGGCTCCACTGCCAAGAACTACTACAGCGCCTTCAAGTCGGTGGTGATTGGCCTGATGGACTATGGCTTTATCGACCAAACTCCTGAGGTTCTACTGCCCACCAATCCATTCCCCATGAACGCAAAGGTGACGCGAGGCGAAACATCTTTAAGTCAGGCGGAAATGCAGAAGTTGGCCACGGCCCTTAAAGCCGACCTGATTGCCATCCATCATGGACGATTTGTGGGATTGGAGTCGGAAGCCATTGTGGCTCTCATGCTCATCATTGGCATGCGCTCGGGCATCAACACAACCCCACTTCTGGAAATGAAGCGGGATTGTTTAGGCCCACATCCTTTCATGCCCAATCTCATGCTGGTTAAAACATTCAAACGCAGGGGCAAGGGCGCGCAATCTACGTCATTGCGGCAGACCCACGTCCACGATCGCGCCGCGACCATTCCTATGGATGGAGTTGCGGTGCTCAAGAAGGCATTGGCCTTAACGGAGTTACTGGTGCCCGATGCACCTGAGGCAATCAAGGATCGTGTTTGGCTCTACCGATCGGCGCAGCGTGGAAAAGACAAAGGAAAGGTGCTTTGTCTGAATGTGGGAAGCGTGTCCGAACTCACGCGGGCAATCGTTCAACGACACGGGCTAGTGGCAGATGACGACTCACCGTTGCGGGTGACACCTGGACGCCTGCGAAAAACCATGGAAAACCGGCTCTGGCAGATCAGTGATGGCGATCTGCTTGCCGTGTCCGCAGTAATGGGGCATTCCCCTCAGGTAGCAGATAACCACTACTTGCGCCTTGACGAGCACACCAAGGCTGAAGGCGCGAAATTCATTGGTGAAGCGCTGCCAGCTAAGCTCAGGGGGCAAGACCTCGTGCCAACACCTACGGGTAGTTGCAAAGACAGCTTGCAAGGCGCGCTCGCCCCTAAAGACGGCGCCACACATTGCGCGGAATTCACGCATTGCCTGGGGTGTCCAAGCTATGCCATTGTGGGGACGGTCAAGGACCTGCACCGGCTGTTTAGCTTCCAGCGCTTCCTACTGTCGGAGATGGACTACTACGCCAAAGAAGAGTGGCATGAGTGGAAAGGCCACCATCAAGATCTCATTGCGCAAATCGACCGAATTGCAGTCGATAACTTCTTCCCGGAAATGGTGGAGCAGGCCAAGGCGCTGGCTCAAAAGGACCCCCACCCATTCTGGGCGATACGCATGCGCCAGGCTCTGTTGAATCGAGAGGCCCGCTATGGCAGTTAACGCGATTGCATTGCAGCCAGCTAAGGCTTACGACCTATTGGCCGCCCAGCCCGTCTCATCCAAAGGGCTATCGGAGTCCGCGAAATTCAATATCGTGGTCAGCGCGGTGGCTGACATGGATGGCAGCAATCACGTTCTATCCAGATTTGGTGATTCCATTTGGGACTTCAGACCCTACTTCGAGCAATCCAACGTGGCCGATGGTCAGAAATACATTCCTTGGCCAGGGGATTGCTCGCAGGAGTTGGTCGATGACTGCAAGGCTGTCCTGTATGCATGGTTCAAGCGAGGCTTGCCTGGCTCGAAGCCTCCGGTGGCAATGGGTATCTGCCAGGCTGCCATTGCATCAGCGATTCCGATGATGCGTTGGCTGACTGCACTGAACATCAAGAGATTCGACCAGGTGAAACCCATTCACGTCGTCAACTATGTTCATTACACGAAATCTCGACTTACACGCAATGCAGGTAGCGTCTACGACAGCTTGCGCATCCTGGACTTCTTATGGGTGTTTCGCAACGACACGTCATTCCCGCTTGCTGCATGCCCATGGGGCGACAGCTCTCTGTGGCGGGTCAGCGGTTTGGCAAAACAAGTTGGGCGAACTGAAACCGGGAAAACGCCCATCATCCCTCCTGATGTGCAGGCCAAGGTGTTCAACTATTGTGAAGAGATTTTTGCAGCGGCACCGAGAATTCTCAACGAACGAGACGCCGGGAGCTTGGGGCTTAGAAATCCCGCGCTGATTCGCATTCGGGATGCAGCACTTTACGTCCTGTCGATCACCAGTGGCATGCGCAACGAGGAAGCGATCGGGGTCGAGGCCGGATCATGGCGTAGCGAAGTGAGAGACGGCATTGAATTCCACTGGGTCGCCACCACCGAGCATAAGACGGGAAAAGGCAGGGTGGAGTTCTTAATACCCGAGCTCACGGTCAAAGTCTTGGCTCTGATGAGCCGCTACGCAAAGCCACTTCAAGAAATGCTGGCTCTTGAAGTGGCAGAACTGGAATGCAACCCAACACCTCAGGGCTTGACGAATCGAATGCTGCGATTGGCAAAGGCAAAGCGAGACGCCAGAAAACTGTTTCTATGCACCAGCCGGTCTGGGCAGAGTGAATCGACTGGCTATCACGTTGACGCGCTATCCAATGGTGGATCGAAGGTCTCATTCCGGCGATTGGCAAAGGCTGCTGGCACAGACTGGCAGTTGGCACCCCACCAGTGCCGCAGAACTTACGCGCGCAACATCGTTGAGTCGCGCATGGGCTGCGCCTCACTTGTCTTCCTCAAATGGCAGTTCAAGCATTCCAGCATGAGCATGACCCAGTTGTATGCATCCAACCCAATGCAAGACGCATCGTTGTTCGATGAAGTGCTGGATGAAATGACCGACTTCAAGGTGGACTTGATTGAGTCCTGGCTTGGTGACCAGGCCCTAAGCGGCGGCGCTGGCCGCCAAATCAAGAAGTCGCGTGCGATTACCCTGAAAAGTCGCACCGCGTTGTTGGCTGAAACAGCAGCCCAGGTTCACATCCGCGCCACGGGCCACGGATGGTGCCTGGCGCAAGAAAAGGGGTGTGGTGGCGCGGGTCTGTATGAAGCGACCCGGTGCGTTGGATGCAAGAACGGCGTCATTGATGAGTCGTTTGCCGAGATCTGGAAAGGCATCTATGCGCAACAGACCGAATTGTTGACCATTGACGATGCTGGCCCAGCGGTCAGGCAACGTGCTGAGCGTGACGTTCAATGGGCGCGCCAAGTGATGGTAGACCTTGGTGTTCTACTGACACCGGATACGTCAAATCTGAATGGAGCTCCAAATGAGTGACCCCAAGGCTCGTAGCCGAAAAAAGACCGCTGATGAGATTCAGCAGGCCATTGCGCAGGTGCAGGCTGGCCAGAGCAAGGTGTCCATCTCTGCGGTTGCGAAGTTGGCTGGGGTCACCCCTGCGCTGATTCACAACACTTACCCAGACCTCGCCGAGAAAATCAGAGGGCTGGTGGGCAAGGCGACGCGAACCCAGCGCGATGCCAAGCATGATGCGTTGGTTCGTGAGCGCGAGGTCAACCGTGCTCTGAGGCAGGAACTAGCAGAGGCGCGCGCGGACTTGGCCAAACTTGCATCCGTCAACCAAGTGCTTCTGAACGAAGTGGCCTTACTCAAAGGCATGGCCACTGGCAAAGTGGTTTCGATTCTTCAACCAAAAGGCTCAGGCGTTTAGTCCTGTTCAAAGGCTCTGGTCATGTTTGCTCTGGTTGATGGCAATAACTTTTACGTCAGTTGTGAGCGCGTGTTTCGGCCCAGTTTGAACGGTCGTCCAGTGGTTGTGCTGTCTTCAAATGATGGGTGTGCGATTGCACGCAGCAACGAGGCCAAGGCGCTGGGAGTCAAGATGGGCGCGCCGTGGTTCGAGATCCGGCACTTGGAAGAACAGGAAGGTCTGGTCGCGCTGTCGGCCAACTTCGCTTTGTATGGAGACATGAGCGACCGCATGATGAGCATCGCTGCTGGGTTGGGCCCTGCCCAGGAGATCTACAGCATCGACGAGTCATTCATTGGGCTTGATGGGGTTCGCGGCGACCTGACTAAGAGATCGCATGCTGTGCGTGACCGGATCAATCAGTGGACTGGCATCCCCTGCGGCGTCGGTATTGGTGCCACCAAGACACTGGCCAAACTGGCCAATCACATTGCCAAGACCGCCGAAAGAAAGCCTGGCAGTTACCCTGAGAGTTTGGCTACGGTCTGCAACTTGTTAAACCTCCCTGGATCTGATGTGGATGCCATATTGGCTGCGACCGATGTGGGCGAAGTGTGGGGGGTCGGTCGGCGCATCGGACAGCAACTGCGTGACGCAGGGGTGACTTCGGTTCTCGACCTCGCAAGATTGAGTCCATCCATGGTTCGTGATCGTTGGAGCGTTGTATTGGAGCGCACAGTCAGAGAATTGCAGGGGGAGGCATGCATCAGCTTGGATGACGCGCCAAGCCCTAAAAAACAGATTGCTTGCACCCGCTCATTTGGTCAGCCCGTCACTGAAGTTAAGCCTCTCATCGAGGCGGTGAGCGAGTTCACCAGCCGTGCGGCAGCCAAGCTGCGGCGTCAATCCGGCTTGGCTGGTCAGATACTGGTGTTCGCCCACACGTCCCCCTTCCGACAGGGGCCACACTTCTCCAAAAGCATAGTCATACCGCTGCGCCGTCCGACGGCGGACACGAGGCATCTGGTTCAGGCCGCTGTAATGGGAGTCACCCAGATTTACAAACCGGGATTCAAACTCTCCAAGGCAGGAGTCATGCTGCTGGACTTGATGCCGGACAACGTCTCACAAGGCGAGTTTGACTTCGGTGCGCCTGAAACACGGGATCGCGGAAAATTGATGGCAGCAATGGATTCCATCAATGATCGGTTTGGACGCGGTGCCATCCATGTAGGAAGCGCTGTCGGTGGGTGCAGGCCCCGCGACTGGTCGATGAGGCAAGAAAGACTTACGCCTCAATACACCACCAAATTTAGTGACATGCCTGTGGCCAGAGCTTAGGAATCCAGCAGGCTGGATTCGTCTGCGTTCTTGCTTGACGCGGTTTCAACCACGCAAAGTTCACTGGCTTGCTTATTGAAGTCCAAAATGCACACGCATGGCTGTCTTCAAGTCCTCAACATTAGCCACGCCCTGTTCGCCTTCAATGCCTTCTCGCTCAACAATGGTGATGCATTCTTCGACAAACATCTTTGCAAACGCGTCGAAATTGACCTCGCTCCAAGTTTCACTATGCCCCGAGCAATGGTCACTGGTCTGCTTGATCTCCGTGGCTCGGACTAACAAGGCTTTGATTCTTTGATTTGTGGGGTCAGTTATTTGCATTTACGCCTTCTTAAATGTGAAAAATAGGCTATTCGTGCACTTTGAATGACAAAAAGAGAATTAGCCCGGAACCGACGCATATGGCGACATCTGCGATGTTGAACGCAGGCCAGTGCATACCACGTAAGTGAAAGTCCAGGTAATCGACGACCTGCCCGCGAGCGATGCGGTCAACGCCATTGCCAACGGCACCGCCTAAGATCAGGCTGTACGCCAGGGCCTCAAGACGGCGATTCGGCTTGGCGAGCATTCAGTCCAACCACATAGACGCCCCTAATGCGATCGCCAGAAAGAACCAGCGCTGCCAACCTCCGGCGCCAGCCAGAAAGCTGAAGGCCGCGCCTGGGTTTAGAACATTAACCAGATTGAAAAATGGCGTCACCTCAAGTATCCAGCCAAGTGGGGTGGTTAGACTTATGAAACTCTTGGCGGCTTGGTCGATTGCCAGCACGAGAATCGCCACAGAGTACCAATGCGCTTTGCGATTTGGATAAGTCATTACTTCATTTTCAAGTTCGAAGACAAAGTTACCTGGCGCCACAGTAGGCGGCAGCGACAACCGTAGCTGCTTGAAGGCGCACACGGCTGACGTGACCTGCAGATCCATAGATTGTTCGTTCAAAGGATTTTCCAGCCACTTGGAGGGAGGTTCGATAGCTGCCCTGCTTTAGTCGTCACCGAACTAAGGAGCATGAAACAGTCTCTATCGACGTCGCACCATTGCATTGCGAAGTCAAGTGGCTACCTTCCCACACTGTGCACAGAACTTAGCCCCCGCTTGCAGGGTGGCTCCGCATTGCGTACAGGCCGACGGAACCTGTGAAGTTCCGCACTGCTGGCAGAAACGAGCGCCTAGCGGGTTTAGCACCTTGCAGCTCGGACATGTAACGCTGCCGTTGCCTCCTCCGCCAGCCGTAGGTCCGCCGCTTGCGTACCCACCGCCATAGCCGTGGCGATCACCGTTGTGCCCCCCGCCACGGTGACTGCCTCGCTGGTGACCACCGAAAAGTTTGTCAAAAATACTCATACATCTTTCCTCTTTTATGAACGCCGTACAAGCCCACTAGGCCCAACCGACGAGTTGCATCACTGCTTTTATCTTCGCTAGGGCAATCTAAAGAAGGGGCCAAGAAGCTCGCTCTTGGCCCTTAAGTCATTTCAAAACAAATCGCGCCGTTGTCAGCTTGCCCGCAAGACTCACCTGCGCGACAACCTTAGTACCAGGCGTAACGTTGAAGCTGCCTTTGGCTTCAAGCTTGTCACCCGATGGTTTCAAAAGAATCTCTTGCTTGTCACTGCCTGACAGCAAAGTGACCTTGGCAGATACCTTGTTGGCATCAACTGGTTTCCCGTGATCGCGTACGTACAAATGAAGCACATTGGGTTTGGCTACGAGCTCGTAGTCCATATCCTTGACTTCCGTGACTAAACCTCCATGCAGAGGCTTGTCTTCATGACCATGGTCGTGTTTGTCTGCGGCGAATACGATGCCCGATGCCATCAACATCAAAGCGAAGGTGGTCGAAATCAGTTTCATGAGTTTTCCTTTTAAAAGTACAGGTTGAGAATCAGGTCAAAAGGCTCGTTTATGAATTCTGCGAAGCGGCCACAACCTGCGGATGTACCGGTTCGGCAGTGACATCCTCCATTTCCTCGTCTGGACGATGGGCCAGCCGATACAGAATCGGGAGCACGAGCAACGTCAGCAGTGTGGAAGACAGGATGCCTCCAATTACCACGGTGGCCAGGGGACGCTGCACTTCCGCGCCGGTTCCCGTGGCGATTGCCATTGGAATGAAGCCCAATGACGCCACCAAGGCCGTCATCAGCACAGGACGCAAACGAGTCAATGCTCCCTCGCGGATGGCTGCGTCCAGGGGCGTTCCATCCTCTCGCAGACTGCGGATGTAGGAGATCATCACGAGGCCATTGAGCACTGCGACACCTGACAGGGCGATAAAACCCACTGCGGCGGAAATCGACATCGGGATGTCACGCAGCCACAGCGCCAGAATGCCGCCGGTCAAGGCAAACGGAATGCCGGTAAAGACCAGCAAGCCATCCTTGGCATTGCCGAACATCGCAAACAGCAACACGAAAACCAGGAGCAGAGATACCGGAACGACGATTTGCAAACGCTGAGTAGCGGACTGTAAATTCTCAAAAGTGCCGCCCCAGCTCGTCCAGTAACCCACAGGAATTTTGACCTGCGCCAAAGCAGCTGCCGCGTCGGCCACAAAGGAACCGACATCACGGCCACGCACGTTTGCACTAACCACAATGCGACGCTTACCGTTCTCGCGGCTAACCTGATTGGGCCCCGGTGCCAGATCGAAGCTCGCCACTTCGGCCAGTTGGATGAAATTGGTTCGTCCTTCGATGCCACCTGCGCCGCGTGGCAAAGGGATCGGCAAGCGTTTCATGCTCTCAAGGTCGTTGCGGAGGGACTCGGGCAAACGAACCAGGATGTCAAACCGACGGTCGCCTTCAAACAGCGTACCGGCCTCACGCCCGCCGATAGCCGTGGCCACAGCATCCTGGATATCAGCCACGTTTAACCCGTAGCGTGCGGACTTCTGACGATCAATGTTGACTGTAAGCATCGGTAATCCGGTGGTCTGCTCCACCTTGACTTCTGACGCACCTGGGATTTTTTGCAACTTGGACGAGACTTCTTCGGCTGTCTTGTTCAAGACGTCCATGTCGTCCCCGAAGATCTTCACCGCCACGTCGCTTCGCACCCCCGAGATGAGTTCGTTGAATCGGAGTTGGATCGGCTGGGAGAACTCGTAGTTGTTACCCGGTATCTTGCCCACGACCTCCTGCACGGCGGCCAGCAACTCGTCGCGTGACTTACGCGGCTCAGGCCACTCTGACATTGGCTTGAGCATGATGTAGCCGTCAGAAATGTTCGGCGGCATAGGGTCGGAGGCAATTTCCGCCGTTCCTGTGCGCGCGAAGATGCGGTCTATCTCGGGGAACTTGGCTTTCAGCGTTGCTTCAAGTTGCTGCTGCATCGCTACCGATTGCGACAAACTGGTGCCAGGAATGCGCAAGGCCTGAATGGCGAAGTCTCCTTCGTTCAAGCTGGGCACGAACTCACTGCCCATACGTGTTGCGATCAAACCGCACAACACCACCGCCACGGCGGCGGTAGCCAGCACAACAGCCTTGGCCGCCATCACGCGGTCCAGCAGAGGGCCGTACCAGCGCTTGGCTTGCAGCATCAAGAAGTTTTCCTTCTCGCTGACACGGTTGCCAATGAACAGCGCGACCGCAGCCGGAATGAAGGTCACCGACAAAATCATGGCTCCCACGAGCGCCGCCACCACTGTGAACGCCATCGGATGAAACATCTTCCCTTCGACGCCAGTGAGAGCGAAGATGGGCAGGTATACCACCATGATGATCAGCTGTCCAAACAGGAGCGGGCGACGTGATTCCTTGGATGCAAGAAACACCTCGTGAAAGCGTTCTGATCTGGTCAATGGTCTGCCGAATTGAGCTTGCGCATGGGCGAGACGTCGGACGCAGTTCTCGACGATCACCACCGCGCCATCGATGATGATGCCAAAGTCCAGTGCCCCGAGGCTCATCAAATTGGCGCTGACCTTGTAATGCACCATGCCCGTGAAGGTGAACAGCATGGACAGCGGAATCACCGTTGCCGTGATGATGGCCGCACGGATGTTGCCCAGAAACAGGAATAGGATCACGATCACGAGGATCGCGCCTTCCAGCAGGTTCTTCTTGACCGTGTTGATCGCTTTGTCCACTAACACGGTGCGGTCGTAGACCGTCACCGCGTGGACGCCTTCGGGCAGGCTGCGGTTAATCTCCACCATTTTCTTGTCAACGGCCTGCGACACCGTGCGGCTGTTCTGGCCGATGAGCATGAAGACCGTGCCAAGTACCACTTCACGCCCGTTGTCCGTGGCAGCGCCAGTTCGCAGTTCGCGTCCCAGACCCACGTCTGCCACGTCACGCACCCGGATCGGTACGCCACCCGCACTGCTGAGAATGACGTTTCCAATGTCCTCCAGCGTCTTGACCTGTCCAGGTGCCCGGATCAGGTACTGCTCGCCACGCCTTTCGATGTAGCCTGCGCCCACGTTACCGTTGTTGCGATCTAACGCCGTCACGATGTCCTGCAGGGTGACGCCCAACGAGGCTAGGCGCTCGGGTATCGGCGCGATCTGGTATTCCTTGGCATAGCCACCAATCGAGTTGATTTCCGTCACGCCGGGCACATTGCGCAATTGCGGTTTGATGATCCAGTCCTGAATCTCGCGTAGATCGGTGGCCGTGTAGGGCATGCCATCGGGCTTCTTTGCACCATCTTTGGCCTCGACCGTCCACAGGTAAATTTCGCCCAAGCCGGTGGAGATTGGCCCCAGCGCAGGCGTGATACCGGCTGGCATTTTGTCGCGTGCTCCTTGGATGCGCTCATTAACCAGTTGACGCGCGAAGTAAATGTCCGTGCCGTCCTTGAAGATCACGGTCACTTGCGACAGCCCATAGCGTGACAGGGAGCGGGTCTGCTCCAAGTTAGGAAGACCCGCCATCACGGTTTCAATCGGGTAAGTCACCCGTTGCTCGGTCTCGAGCGGGGAATATCCCGGCGCTTGGGTATTGATCTGTACCTGGACGTTGGTGATGTCCGGTACGGCATCGATGGGGAGCTTCTGGTAGTTGAACACGCCGATAGCAGCCATGCCGATGACTGCCAGCAACACCAACCATCGGTGCTCGATGGCTGCGCGAATGAGTTTTTCAAACATGTGCGTAGCTCCGGCATCAATGGGTGTGTTCGGCAGAGGCTTTGCCAAGCTCTGACTTCACGACAAAACTGCCCGCCGACGCATACGGTGCCCCGGCTCTGAGCCCTTGCAACACCTCGACGCGCTTGGCATCACTGCGGCCCAACTGCACGGGCTGGGCAATGAATCCCCCATTCACCTTCAGGAACACGACCGGCTTGTCGCCGACGGTCTGAATGGCATCGCTGGCCACTGTCACGGGCACGTCGGCCTCAGAGGAGGTCACTTCCACATTGACGAACAGTCCAGGACGCCAAGCACCTTTGGGGTTGGCCAAGACCACTCGGGCTTTGGCCATACGGGTTTGTTCGCCAATCAGCGACCCAACAAAGGTGATGACGCCAGTAGCGCTGGCATCGAATGCAGTGGCCTTGATGCTCACGTTTTCGCCGACTCTGACCAACGGCAAGTCCTTGGCTGGCACGTTGATCTCAGCCCAAACCTGCCCCAGATCGGAGACGGTAAACACAGCAGCGTCTTCCTTGACGGCTTCGCCGAGGCTGAGATGCTTTTCAATCACCAAGCCATCGAAGGGCGCACGCAATTCAAAGCGGTTAAGGCCTCCCTGAGAACCCGTGGCTAGGCCCAAAGCGGAGAGCTTCTGTTGAGCGTTGGCCACAGCGACTTCCGCCTCGTGCAGCGCTTGCCCTGCTTGCAGATAGTCTTGCTCTGCGGAAATTTTCTGCTCCCAGAGTCGCTTTTCACGCTCGAACGTGGTCTTGGCCAACGTCAGACGCTTTTGGGCTGTCTGCAACTCGCTGCGCTGCTCAGACGCAGCCGGGCTGGCAATGACGGCCAGGATCTGTCCCTTCTTGACGGCTTGTCCCAGGCTGGCCTGCACGCTCTCGACTACCCCCGCAATGCGTGGCACAACGTGCGACGTCCTGTCTTCGTTCAGGCGAATTTCCCCCGGCAATAGCAGGGCTGACTTGATTCGTGCCGCACCAGCCGTATCGATACCTATGGATGCCGCTTTGATTTGCGCATCACTGAGTTCGACCTTCCCTTCTTCTTGGTTGAGAACGAACATGAAGGGTTCGTTGGCTGTCTGGGCAACGATGCTGATCTCGAACGCGTGCGGCTCCGGCACGACCTCGCGGCTCAGCAGGTTGTCCTTGTCAGGCGCGAAATTGAGTGTCTGTTTCTCTCCGGTCAAACGCGTGATGGTCGCGCTGACCTTTGCAGCGCTGGTGGGAAGAGGCTTGCCTTTGTCATACAACCAGACTCGCAAACGAGGCTCACCGCCTTCCTCAGCGAGCAAAGCTTCCAGCCCAAAATCCCCTTCTTTGAACAGCTTGCCACCGTGCGGCCCCTTGCTAGGGGCCTCGTGGTGTTCGCCGTCCGCATGACCCTTGTCGTGGTCGTGTTTGTCTCCACTCTCCTTGCCGTGATGCTCACCATCACTGTGTGCCTTGGCTTCAACGTGGCTGCCGTGACCGTGGCCGTCATCTTCGGCTGTCTTGGTTGCTTTGCCGCCGAGAATGGCGCTGCCCAGTACAGCGCCCGCCGCAACGATCACGGCGATGGCGATCAGATGCTTCTTGCTGACATTCAGTTTGTTGGTATCGATTTTCATGTTTATTCCTTATTCGCTGGCTGGGTAGCATTTACGCCAGATTCGCCGAGCACGCGGTCAATGTCCGCAGCCGTGCGATGCGCCTCAGCCAATGCTTTGAGGTATTGAGACTTGGCAGCAAAGTAGGTGCGCTGTGCGTCCAGCACTTCCAAGAAGTTGAACTTGCCGTTTTCAAATCCGACGGTGGCCGCGTCGTAGGCACTTTTGGCCCCAGGTAAAACATCCCGTTGCAAGACGTCGACTTCCCCACGAATGGATTCCAGCCGCTCGCGGGCTTGCAATACGTCCGTGCTGACTCGCATGTTCAAAGCTTGGAGTTCGTCCCGCGCCTTGTCTTCGCGCTTCAGCGCTTCCAACAAGTTCCCCTGATTGCGATCAAACAGCGGCAAGGGGACGGAAACACCAAACAGCAGTTGATCGCGCTGCAGTTCGTTGGGGCGTTTCACCCCTAGGCTGAAAGTGACGTCGGGTATCCGTTTGCTGCGCTCTACATCGACCAACGACCTGCGGCGCTCGACCTCCAGATGCATACGGCGCAGCGTTGGCGAAGCGGACAGGCGCTGCTGGACGTTGTCGAACGAAGAGACAGCCGGAAGCTCTTCCACGTTGCCCGACACGAGAGTAAATCGCGGTGGGTTGGCCCCTAGCAAACTGGCCAAGCGTGCCCGAGCATTACGTTGCTCGCTCTGGGCCTGTGCCAATTCGACTCGCACACCTGCTTCGGCCACCCGTGCCTTGGTTTCTTCGACCGGAGAAACCTTGCCCGCTGCCACACGTTTGGCAACGGCATCAGTAGCGCGTTTTGCCAGATCGACACTGGCTTGAGCCAATGCTGCACGTTCCTGTGCCGCCAAAGTCTCGAAGAAGGCAGCGACCACGGCGGCACGAATTTCGACGCGGCGCAAGTTCAGTTCTTCGACCGCAATGTCGCGTCCTCGCTCTGCCGCAGTGATACGAGCCGCGCGCTTGCCACCCATTTCGACGGGCAGATTGATCTGCACACTTTGTGTGCGGGTTGCTGCCCGCTGGTCTTCCAGCGAGTACGCCAGTTCGGGATTGGGGCGAGCTTGCCCCTGGATCACCTGACCTTGCGTTGCCTCGATTTCCCGCCTTGCGACAGCCAGGTCTAGATTGCCATCCAAGGCTAGCGCGACGGCCTTTTGCAGCGTCAGGATCGTCGCTGTTTCGATCTGCAAGCCGCTTTTGACGGCTGGATGATTGTCTTGTGCTGCTGGCAGCGCCTGAGCGAAAACTGCCCCTGCAGTGAACGCAACGAGCAAGCTCGTCGCAGCCGCAACTTTTGAGGTGCGAAGGACGGAAACTGACACCCGTCGTTTGTGATTGCAATGACTCTTCAACATCCGATTCTCCAGTGATATTCAAATACACGAGGGAATCGGCGGAGAGCGATCCAAATGATCGCCTACGACGTCATCACGTCTACCGAACGAGTCGGCTTGACACGGACACGCGCTAGGCGTATCCGCGAATTAGTGATGACGAAAGGAAAGGAACGCGCTCCCCGCCGATCAGGCGAGGACACGCCACTGCGGGCGTTCGAGGCGTTCGGAAGGGGGCGGCGAGAGACGAGCACGATAATCTGCTCTACCCAGAGTTGGGTCGGTGAGCGATGCTACCGTTACTGCCCCGGGCAAGGCAGAGAAACATCCCGCGTGACAGGACGCGCAATCAGGATCACCACCAATGGACTTGGCTGGATCGGAGGATGCGTCTTTGCCATCCACAGTCTTGTGCTGATGTTCGTGGTGACCAAAGTGTTTGGCTGTTGCACTGGTTTCGTGTTGGCAATAGCTAGCTGCAGCCGCCCAGCTAAGCTGTAGCGGCATAAATACCAACAAAAGGATTGCCAACCATTTATGCATATATCGATGATCTTAGCATCTATAGATTTATAACGTATTTGCTTGCTTTTGAAGTACCCTCAACCCATTGAAAACGACCAGCAGGCTTGCACCCATGTCTGCAAACACCGCCATCCACATCGTCGCCCCACCAAACAAAGCCAGTAGCAAGAACACCGCCTTGATGCCCAAAGCCAAGGCAATGTTCTGCCACAGAATGGCTTGGGTCTTGCGCGAAAGCCTGATGGCTTCGGGAATGCGTCGCAGATCGTCGTTCATGATCACCACGTCTGCTGCCTCCATGGCGGTGTCGGTTCCAGCTCCGCCCATGGCAAAGCCAATGTTGGAGCGGGCGAGTGCAGGGGCGTCGTTGATGCCGTCTCCGGTCATCGCGACGTAGCCATATTGCTTTTGCAACGCCTCAATGGCGGCGAGCTTGTCCTCGGGCAGCAAATTGCCACGCGCGTCGTCAATGCCAGCCACCTTGGCAATGGCCTTGGCGGTGGCGACATTGTCGCCCGTGAGAATGACCGAAGCCACGCCAAGGGCATGGAGATCGGCGATGGCCTCGCGCGAACTCTCCTTGATGGTGTCGGCAACCGCGAAGATCGCCAGCACCTGGGTTGATGACGCCAACATCGTGACCGTGCGGCCCCGCGCTTCATTCTCCTCCAAGCGCGCTTCGATCTGTGGGCTGCAAAGGCCGCGTTCTTCGATCAGGCGGTGATTCCCCATAATCAATGTCAGACCATCGGCTTTGGCCTCGACGCCGCGTCCCGGAATGGCTGTGAATCCCTCGATAGGGCCGCTGCCTCGATTCCCCAGGCCTTGGGCAATGGCTTTGGACACGGGATGGTCAGAGTGCCCTGCCAAGTCCGATGCCCAACGCAAGACTTGCGAATCCTTCTGGTCGGTAGGAAGAACTTCGGTCGCCACCAGCTTGGGCTTGCCCTGCGTGATGGTGCCGGTCTTGTCCAGCGCGATGGCCTTGATCTTGCGGGCGCCCTCCAAGTGGATGCCACCCTTGATCAAGATGCCGCGTCGCGCGGCAGCGGCCAGTCCGCTCACCACCGTCACGGGCGTGGAGATCACCAACGCACAGGGGCAAGCAATGACCAAAAGCACTAAGGCTTTGTAGATGGCCTGCATCCATGTCCAGTCCAGCAACCAAGGCGTCAGCAGGCACACGGCCAAGGCCAGCGCGAAAACGGCGGGCGTGTAGATGGAGGCAAAGCGGTCCACAAACTGCTGCGTGGGCGCGCGCGATCCTTGGGCCTGTTCGACCGCATGGATGATGCGGGCCAGCAAAGTGCCATTGGCCGCAACGTTAACTCTGGCCTCAATCATGCCCGTGGTGTTGATAGTGCCCGCAAACACGGGGTCTCCGATGGCCTTGTCAACAGGAATGCTTTCGCCAGTCACTGGGGATTGGTCTACGGAAGTGGTCCCAGCAACAATCACTCCGTCCAGCGGAATACGCGCGCCAGGTTTGACCCGAACGATTGCGCCTATGGCGACGGCTTTGACCAGACTCTCCACCCATGAACCATCGACTTGCTTGACTTCGGCCTTCTCAGGGGTCATGTCCAGCAGTCCCTTGATGGCATTGCGGGCGCGGTCCACGGAGCGGGCCTCGATCAGTTCGGCAATCGCATACAAGGCCATCACCATGGCGGCTTCCGGCCATTGACCAATGAGGAAGGCGCCCGTAACGGCGACGGTCATCAAGGCATTGATGTTCAAACGCAGATTGCGCAGTGCTGCCAAACCCTTCACATAAGTCGAAAATCCGGCCAAGCCAATGGCGGCGGCTGAGAGAGCCATGCCGACGCCCGAATAGATCAATGAATCGGGTGCAAAGAAGGAAATCGATTCGGCGCCAAAGGCCAGGACCAATGCCAAGGCGTATCGGGGCAAGCCTTCGGGAAGCGCGAAGCCGCCTTTTTTGTGCACGACTTGAAGATCATGGGCTTGGATTTTGTCGACACGAGCTTCTTCACCATCGCCGTTCACATTGGATGTTGACAATGGAACCGGTTTGAATCCTGCCTTACGGATGGCATCCAGTGCTTGCGGTATGGATTCAGCAGGCGCGTCGATGGCAACCGTTCTCGCACCCAGTTGAAAACTCAAGCTGCGCAGTCCTGGAAGCTTTGCCAAGGCATGGCGAATCTCTCCTTCCTCCGACGCGCAGTCCATGGATGGAATGTGAAATACGGGGATGCCTTCTGGCTCCTGCTTAGGTGGGGCTAGCGAAATGGGTTCGGACCCGCAGACGCTCCCACAACCGCAGGATGGGCTGACATTGGGTTCTTCGGTGTTTGGGAGGCTCATGGTTGTCCTTGCTTAACGGCATTCGAGGCGATACAGTATTAAAAACCCTGTAGCCGCTACAGAGTCAAGCCCTCGAGGAAATCCCATGAAAATTGGCGAACTGGCCGCTCTCACGAACACGCAAGTCGAAACCATCCGTTTCTACGAACGCGAGAACTTACTGGCCGAACCCGGTCGCAGTGAAGGCAATTACCGCATTTACGGTGAAGCCCACGCAGAGCGCTTGTCCTTCATCCGCCATTGCCGTGGACTGGACATGACGCTGGATGAGATTCGTGTTCTGTTGCGATTCAAGGACGCGCCGACTGAAAACTGTCTGGAAGTCAATGAGCTGCTTGATGAACACATTGGACACGTGGCCGAGCGGATCAAGGAGCTGCGCAACTTGGAAAAGCAGCTCAAAAGCCTGCGCGAGACCTGCCTGGGTGGCCAGCAAGCCCAGCACTGCGGCATTCTCAATGAATTGACAGAGATTGCAAAATCGCCTGTATCAGGCCATGGGCGGGAGGGGCATGTTCATGGTTCTCACGCAGCCAGCGGCGCGCACAAGTCGCATCACAAGCACTGACAACCCACTACGGTTTGACTAACGCGCGCAGCAGGCGGCCTCCGCTTGAATGGGCGGGCACTTCACATCTCCATAACTGCAAAAAACACAGCAGTCTCCAGGCAGTGGGCGCATCACTGCCTTGCATCCTTCGCATTCGTAAAAAAACTGACAGGCGTCCGTCGGCATCTCAAGCTTGATGGCATGGCCGCATTCGGGACATGTCAGGGCCGATGTGGTTTGAATCGGGTTGCTCACTTGACCTCCCGCGCAGTGGAGGGGTATCCAGCATTGGTTGTGGCCTGGGTCAAAGCCGCCACGGTGGCGACATCGGGGTCAAAGGTGACCGTGGCGGTCTTCTTCGCGAAGTCGATTTGGGCTTTTGCGACGCCAGGCGTCTTCTCCAAAGCCTTCTTGACCGTCACGGGACAAAGATCACAAGTCATGTTCTTTATGTCGAGGGTGACTGTCTTTGGCGTTCCAGCGAAAGCGTTGATTGAAAGGAAAATCGAGAGGGCCAAAAGATATGAACGCATGGTGGTGTCCTTAAAAGATGAAGGGAAGAAGCCAGGGTGATGCCGCCATGAGGCAGACCATTGCCAACACGACCCAAAAGATGGTTCGTTGCCGCGCGACCACCTCAGGGATGGCGCAGGCATCTCCGGTGGCGCACGTCGACTCGCGGTAAAGCCGTCGCCAAGCCATGACCATGAACACCGCAACCAAGGCCACGAAGATGGGTCGGTAGGGCTCGAGCGCGGTCAGGTTGCCAATCCAGGCCCCGCCAATGCCGAGCGACAAAAGGATGAGAGGTCCAGCGCAACACGCAGAGGCGCCAATGGCTGCCAGCGCAGCCGCGGCCATTGAAGATTTGACTTTAATGTCCATCACAAATCCTTCCAACCCAACAAGGGATAGGCTAATGTAAAGTCTGGACTAGAGTCCAGAGTCAAGCACTATTTGGAAATGCCATGAACGAGATGACAATTGGCCGAGCGGCCAATGCGGCGGGTGTAAAGATCGACACGATCCGCTATTACCAGCGCATTGGTCTGATTGCTGAGCCCTTACTCCCGCAGGGCGGGCAGCGCAAGTATGGCGAAGAGGTCGTCCGACGAGTCAAATTCATCAAGCGCGCACAAACATTGGGATTCACGTTGGGTGAGGCCAGCAGTCTTCTCAGCTTTGAAGAAGCAAAAAACTGTTGCGAAACCAAGGAACTGGCTGAGCACAAGATCAAGGAGATTGATGCCCGCATTGCTGACCTGCGCCGCATGAAGAAGACCCTTACTGACTTGTCTAAGCGCTGCGAAAACGGAGTCGAATCTGGACCATGCCCCATCATTGACACTTTGGCTGGCACTTAATTCCTGCAAAAATTGTTAGTCGTCAAATTGACGATAGAGCATAGGCGTATATAGCCTACTAACAGTTAGGGTCATTCAGAAACAATGACGGCTGTGCGGTGGCCCGCTCGAACGAAGCCAAGGCCCTGGGCATTGCCATGGGGGCACCGTGGTTCAAGATCAAGCACCTGGCTGAATCGTCTGGGCTGGTGGCCCTGTCGGCCAACTTCGCCTTGTACGGCGACATGTCGGATCGGATGATGAATCTGGCCGCTGGTTTGGGCGCAGCGCAGGAGGTGTACTCGATCGACGAAAGCTTCATCGACCTCACCGGCGTTCGGGGTGACCTGGTGGAGCGCAGTCACAAGATTCGTTCTCGCATCTTGCAGTGGGTGGGGATACCCTGTGGCATTGGCATCGGTAAGACCAAGACCCTGGCCAAGTTGGCCAACCACATCGCCAAGACAGCTGAACGCAAGCTTGGCAGCTACCCGGACCACCTGGCACAGGTCTGCGACCTGGAATCACTGACGCCAGCCGCGCTTGATGCGGTCCTGGCCGCAACCGCGGTCAATGAGGTATGGGGCGTTGGCAGGCAGATCAGCAAACAACTCATCGCAGCCGGGATTCATACGGTCCTGGACTTAACTCGATTGGACCCCGCCACCGTCCGGGGCAACTGGTCGGTGATTTTGGAACGCACCGTCAGAGAACTTCAAGGCACGCCTTGCATTGATCTGGAGAACCATCCGGCCCCCAAGAAGGAGATCGCTTGTACGCGGTCCTTTGGGCATCCGGTGACCAGCCTGAGCCATCTCAGCGAGGCGGTCACCGAGTTTGCGTCCCGAGCGGCAGAGAAGGTCCGTAAACAGCACAGCCAGACCGGCCAGGTATTGGTATTTATCCGAACGAGTCCATTCAGGTCTGAACCGCAATACAGCCGCTCGGCGGTGCTACCGCTGCGACGCCCCAGTGCTGACAGCGCAGCCATCGTCCATGCAGCCCTGGATGCCTTGAAGAGCATCTATAGAGATGGGTTCAAGTACGCCAAGGCGGGTGTCATGTTGCTGGACCTGCAGCCGGACCACCAACAACAGGGTGAACTCGACCTGGAAGATGACCATAGCGAGTACCGCCCCCAGCTGATGACGGCGCTGGATGGACTGAACCAACGCTACGGCAAGGGCACCGTGCTGATGGGCAGTGCTGGATTGGAGGGTGATCGACGGGTTTGGTCGATGAAGCAAGAGCGCAGAACGCCGGGGTACACGACTAAGTGGGCGGATATTCCGGTGGCTAGAGCTTAAATTGATCCGAGGGCTCTGCGTTGACTGCCATTTCTCCATTGACCATGTGACAGACCGGGATCCTGTATTCACCCGGTCGATGCAATGAGCTGGCTTACAACGACTCAAACTTAAACCGCATCAGACGGCAATTGCCATTCGTTGCGGGTGCGTAAACCGAGTAAGCTTAATGAAACTGGAGAGACTGATGATGAATTCAAAATTCAAAAGCGGCATGCTTGTTGTGTTGCATTTGTTGATATTCGGTCTTACTACAGTTTTCGCTGCAGATCTGGCTCATGTTGCGGATAAGCAAGAGATTGCACAACCGGACCAAAGCGGCAAAGTGTCATTGACACGAGCCAATTGGAGTTGGCCCGCGGAATTTGAGAATCAGGTGATTTATATTGCCCGCTCCACAGGAGGGGATGCCTCGTCAACTATTTTGATGAAGCCTCTGACTCCCATCGTTTCACCGTCCGATGGAATTGTTCTTTTCAGCGGATCAATAAATGAATTTGAGGTCGGGATCGTACTGGCTCACTCTGAGGGGCTTTTCTCGGTTATTTCATCTCGATATCCCTGGGAGTCTTCTGCGGCCAATCCATTAACTGGTTCAGCTGTCATCAAGGGCCAAACGCTAGCCATAACCAAGGGTGGTAGCTTGGAAATACCAGTCAAGTGGACTTTGTTGAGAGTTCAGGATGATCGGCTGACAAGAATACGAAATTTGGACCAGTTTACAGATTCCTCTCAAGCGAATCAGGTTGGTTTTGCATCCCGCGCTGAGGTTTTGAAAAGCATTTTTTCGGGAAAAGAGATCGACACTAAGCGGCTCATGAATGTGGGGCCTGTTCAATTTATGGTCGATAAGAAAATCTCGCCGAAGGACGGCACCGTCATAAATCTAAATAAGACGGAGATACCTCTTTCGCATTTGATCAATGATGAGCTGCTGCTGACTGCTGGGTTGCATGACATTGAAATCATAAGCGGTCGCATCTTTAAGACCAAACAAACTAGTACCTTTGATGCAGTTCTAGGTGGCACCAGTATGGTGTCGATCGAGGCGACGAGAGATCGCGATGTCGTGGCACTGAATTCGGGTTTTGTAGCGTCGACTTCTGAAAGTTTGAAGCAGGAAGAGAAGGTGATGCCCTCTACCTCCGTAGGGGACGGAAAAATTCAGGATGCTCAAAGGGAGCGAGCTCGCTTGGATCAGGCAGCCATTTCCGATGAAAAAACGCGCCTTGCGCAGCTAGCAGCCGCTAAAGAGCAAGAACGTCGAGTTCAAGAAGCCAGAGCCAGGGAATTCGCCGAAGAAACTCGCGCAAGGGATGAATTACTGAGGACGGCCCGTCTGCGTGATGAAGAAGTTGCAAAGTTGCGCCAACAACTCGCTGGCCTCGAAGAGAAAAAAGTCAGCTCCGATCAAACCATCGTTTTTGCGAATCGACGAGCATTGGTCATCGGCAACGACTCCTACATGCAAGTGAGCAAGTTGGTTAATGCCCGTGAGGATGCTAGAGCGATTGCCGAGAGTCTCACCCAGTTGGGCTACCAAGTGACGTTGAAGCTGGACTTGACCGAAAAAGGTATGAAACTGGCCTTGCGCAATTTTAAGGAGCAGGTAGGAGGCGGTGACGAGGTCATGATTTTTTACGCGGGACATGGCGTTCAAATTGGCGCTATGAACTATCTATTGCCGATCGATATTGCTGGTGAGAGCGAAGAGGAAATTAAAGACGATGGCATTCAATTGCAGCGAGTACTGGACGACATGAATGAGCGCAAAGCAAAGTTCACGTTGGCAATGATTGATGCCTGTCGCGACAATCCCTTTAAAAGTGTGGGACGCAATATTGGCGGTCGCGGCCTTTCGCCTACTACAGCAGCGACTGGGCAAATGGTCATTTTCTCGGCCGGTGCCGGCCAGAGAGCTCTGGATAAGTTGGGGCCCACGGACAAGAGTAAGAACGGACTTTTTACGCGCATATTTTTAAAAGAAATGCAGAAGTCTGGAGTGAGTATTGATAAGGTTGTTCGCAATGTCCGAAATGAAGTGGTTGGCATAGCCAGGTCAGTTGGCCACGAGCAAGTACCGGCAATCTATGATCAAGTTGTTGGTGATTTTTATTTCCGTCGATAGGGTCCAATGGGTTGGTAAGGGAATCACACCATCAAACCATCGGCGTGATAATTTCTTTATGAAAAGTCGAGTTCTCATGCAGCCAGATCATGCAAGCGCGCAAGCGTGTGGACGCGGGTTTGCCCGTTCCTGATCTGTGCCCCCTAATTGGCCTTGGTCACACACACGGCCGCCCGCATACGGCCCTGGGTAGATTGACCCAGGAGCAGAACCTGGCCAATGCTGCAAAAATTTTCTACTTCACACGTAATTGGAAGAAGGTGGTATTCCTCTTGATCCTCTGCGTCTAGGATCCTGAAAACAGGAAACTTGATTTTGCGACAACCCCTGTCAGATGTGCAGAAAGTGGTCAGCGTTAGTGGACTTCACCCGCTTCAATAGACATAAATCAACTTCCAGTTCGAAGTTGCTCGAATTCCAGTGGGCTCAGTTGGTCTAGGTGACTGTGCCTGCGGACTCGATTGTAAAAACCCTCAACGTAATCAAACACGTCTGACTTGGCGTCCTGCCGAGTAGCGTAGATGTGGCGTTTGATGCGCTCCTTCTTCAGACTGCTGAAGAATGATTCGGCAACGGCATTGTCCCAACAGTTTCCCCGGCGACTCATGCTGGGCACCAGTTGGTTGTCCTTGCACCACCGATTGAAGTCATCACTACCAAATTGGCTGCCTTGGTCAGAGTGAATCATCACAGGGGTTTTGGGCCTTCTGCGCCATACCGCCATCATCATCGCATCGAGTACCAACTCCGTGGCCATGGTGACGAGCTCCGAATTCATCCTTGAGCCTTGCATTGCAACGCTCGGCTCCTGAGCGGATTTTGTAGCGCTGGGCTTCATGTGGAGCAAACTCCCGCTTTTCCCCTTTGCGCGGATTGTGGTCAATCAAGGGCACGCGTCCTGCAGCCTCAATGTCCTCGCGAATCACCGTGCTGCAATAGGCAGCGTCCATCAGTTCGTAGCAGGCATCCACCCGCTTGGCGCTGATGCGCGTGAGCGGTAATGCGACCCGGCTGTCGTGCACGTTCGCGCCCGTCAGCACGGCGCTGATGGGCACGCCACAGCAGGCTGTATCGAGGTGCAGCTTGTAGCCCTTCCAGCTGATTTTGTAACCCTGTGCATTCTTCTTGGTGCCCGTGGCGCAAGCGGTGTCGAGCTCAAAGAGCATTTGCTCCAGCGTCTGGCCGCGCTGGCGCTCCAGTGGGCTTGGCTCGGGAGGTGGACGAACTTCGCCTTTTTTGGGACGCCCAGGTTTGCCCTTTGGCTTGGCTGGGAGCACTTGGGCCTTGTCCTTCTTCGCAATCGACTCGCGTACCTCTATGGCCGTGGAGTCGCGGCTGATGTGGCCGATGAGTTGCTCGCCCAATGTGTCTTTGATCATGCTTGCATGCACACGCTGGATCAGTTCACTGGTGGCAAACTCTTCAAAGGCGCGGCTGAATGTGGACTCGCTGGGCAGCGCAAAGCGCAAATCAAAACCGCACAGTCGGCGCAGTTTGCTGTCCGCTTGCAAACGATCCATTAGCGCCCTGGTGGTTTTCAAATCCAGAACCGCCTTGGCAAGAAATGCACAGGCCAGCGCGCAACGATCCGCCTCAGGTTGGCCCACCCCACGACCTTGTGCGTAGCCCCGATCACGGTAAACGGCCAGCTCGATTTGCGTGAATTCGAAGGCTCGAATGATTTGTTCGAGCTTGGGCGTCAGGCCCTTGTAGTCTTGCTCCACCAGCCCTATGAGTTCGCCTTGCAAGGAAGAAAATCTTTGGACGGTGACGGGACTCAGGGTAGTATGCATGGGCGGGCAGCAATCTCTTGATTCAGTGTGTTATGTCCCGCATTGAAATGGTCTCGTAGACTCACCCTATTAGAGGGTAAAAAAAGGGTCGTGTCCCACCGTAACTCGGCTAAACGCGACCCCTGTTTAACATGGGACTTGGTGGTTTAATCGCCGCGCTATAACCGTGGTTGCGTTCTCCATGGATGCTCTGGGTCGTACAGCATCTCCAAACTTTTACGATGGCGTATCAGCTGGGCCAGGTATCGACTCTCGAAGGCCATGTGCAGGCTCTGCAGGCAATCGTGCATTGCCCACGCCGCCTCATCCGACAGTCCATCTGGAAACAACCCCGCCTCAAGGCTGGCCAATCGCTTTAGGATTTTCTTGCGCTTCATTGCAGCTCCCCGATGGCCTGCTGCAGTATTTCGTCAGGCAAATGGTTGAGCCCTTTGGGCACGGCCAATCGCATGGCGGTGCACAGAATGGTAGCGGCATTGCGCGGTAGCCCCTTGGAGGCCTGACGCACGATCTCCAGCCCTGAGTCGCTGAGCAAGGTGCCCGTTGCACCTGCGCTCTTAAATGCGTGCGCAATAAGCTTGGCAAAGCGCTCGCGTTGCAGCACCGGCTTGAGTTCGACGCGCACCTGAATGCGGCTGGCCAGCGCCGCGTAAGGGGCGCGCGCCAGGGTATGGGCCAGTGCCGGATGCGCCACCAGCCAGACACTAATCAGGTCGCGCGAATCAAAGGCAAAGTTCAAAAAGGCGGGCAAATCACGGAAGAACTCCGGGGGCAGATTCTGCGCCTCGTCAATGATCCACACGGGCGTGGTCTGTTTGGTGTCGACCAGTTCATGAATGCGCTGCTTGATGTCGCGCCATAGTTGTGCACGCCGGTAGTTGGGCTCGATGCCCAGCGCACGGGCCAGACCCCGGTAGATATCGACGCGCCCGAAGTCGGTCTCCGCCTGGTAGAGCACCAAGTAGCGGTGCGGATTGAGGGATTTGGTGATGTTGCGCAGGGCTGCCGTCTTGCCCACGCCGGGCTCGCCGGTGATCAGGCCAACACCGGGGGAGTTCAGCAGCCAGTTGAAGCGCTCAGTCAGATGTGCAAGGGTACCGTCATCCCATGGCTCAGTGAGCTCTTTGCCCAATGGAGCGTGCGTCAAGCCAAAGTGTTGAAGGTACATCTCAAGCCTCCCGTGCAACGGTTGCGGGCGTTGCCGCTGACGATACCGGTGCACCAGCGTAATACTGCTGATGGGCGAGCTCCACCAGATTGGGGCCGCCACCGCCGCCGCCGGGGCCGCGCTTGGGATTGCTGGCGAGCACACTGGCGTCACCATCATCAAGCGGTGGTTCAGGTTTGCGGCGCACCCGATGCAAATTAGCCACCAAGTCCAGCGCCGTGGCCTCTCCCAGCGACTCGCCCGCATCGTTCTCAACCCCTATGACCCGTTCGCCGTGTGGGTCCACGACCAGTTCGACGGTCTTGCCCGACAGCTCATAGGGCACCTCAAACTGCTGGCCCAGATAAGACACGGTGCCGTTCTTCTTCACGAAGCGGGTGACGCGGTGATAAAAGAGCGAATCCAGTGTGGCCGCTTTGGCACCCAGGTTGCGGATGCGAGGGAGGTCTTGCTGATAGCGCGCCAAGGGGGTCATGCCACCCAGGCTGGTGTGGCCGGTGCGGTGATAGACCTGCTCCAGCCAGGCCCACAGCCGCGCGTTCAGATCGGCTAGGTCGGTGATGTGGCGCTCGTCGAGCTCGCTCAGGAACTGGTCACGAAAAGTGCGGTGCCAGCGCTCCAGCTTGCCCTTACCTTCGGGTGCGTACGGGCGGCAAAAGATCAGGTGAATGCCTAAGCGCGCGCACAGAGCCTGCAAGGTGGCGGCCCGGTAGGCCGCCCCATTGTCGACCACCAGTTTGATGGGTATGCCACGCCTGAGCAATGCCTGTTTGAGCACGCCTTCGATGTCCAGCGCCGTCTCGCCCAGGCAGAAGGCGCTGTGGGTGACCAGACGCGAGGCATCGTCAAAGAGCGAGACCAGGTAGGTCTTGCGCAGTTGCCCATTGAGGGCTAAGCGCGGGCCATGCATCACATCGCCGTACCAGATGGAGCCAGCGAACTCGGCGCCAAAGCTGCGCTTCTCTTCGGGCAAGCTGGGCGTGCCGGTGATGTTGGAGAGGCCGTGTTGTTGCAGCAGTCGATGGATGGCCGATCTGGAGAGGTTGTGGTTGGCCTGTAGACCGGCGACTTCAAGCAGCCGCAGAATCTGGCGAATCGAGCGCTTGGGGTTCTCGCGCTTGGCCGCCAGCACCGCTTCTTGCAGCGCAGGAGTGAGCTTGGACTGACCGCGGTCTATGCGAACCTTGGGAATTAGGCCATCAATGCCGTCTTTGCGCCAGACGTAGTACCACGCCTCTATGGTCTTCTCACCCAGGCGACTACGTTCTGAGCCGGGAATGGCGTACTCGCGCTGGGCCAATTCGCGGATTACTTGTTGAAGTTCGCCGCGCTCCAAGCGCTCGCGACTGACCAGTTGGCCCAGCACGGAGAGCCGGAACAATGCTATGGAATCGATCTGTTTCATGAACGTACACCTTGAGTTAAAGAGGTGCCGATGAGACCGCGGATCGCGCCTTTACGTAAGTGGGCAAAGTGTGTGGGGTACTCCAAACGGTGACAAATGCGCTGTCTGCGCTCACTTCAGGATCAGCCCATCATGGGACGATCTGGTCCTGATCGAGCCAGGCCATGGCCACACCCAGCGTCATCTCATGCATGACCCGGTACCACAGCATTGGCGTATCAGGCGCTCGTCACAACTCGGCAAAGCGGCTGCGCAGGTGAAACACGAATTCCTCGCTGCGTTGGCAAAGCCAGTCCCGCCAGCGCCGCACGGTGTGCCACCCAACGTCTGCGCAGACACTGCAGCGGCGTACGGAAAATCCCATGAGTGTGAGCATGAGCACGAATTGCTGCACCGCCCAGTTGTACCAACGCCTGGGCGCGATGCACAGTGGTAGTCGAGAACAGGTGCGAAGACATGCGGCGCACAGGAAGCGCGCTATGGCCACAGGGTTGAATGAGCCGTCGGAACCGGGTTCGCGGTCGGCCTTGCGCGCGTAGTAGCCGTGACCCCAGAGCTTGCAGCCGTTGCAATGCGGACAGTTGCGAGGCCGGTAGGCATCACTGCTGGATGCGAGCGCAGCAGCGTGTGACGCAAGAGTGGTGATGCTCGCTAGAATTCTGTGCATAGGCTGGTCTTCTGTTGTTGGGTTTGGGTTTAGGCACCACAAACATTAACCAAAGGATGACCGGCCTATCTTGTTTGCAAACAGGGGGGCGCAAGAATTCTGCTGCCAGGGGGTGCCTCCGGCGGCCTGGCGGGGGCCGGATGAAAATCAACCAAAATCAACCAAAATCATCAAAACCAAAACCCCAGTCACCGTTCAGTCCCGCAATACATTCGGGCGCGGTACTGCAAAGGCTTTAAAAAGACCTGGGACAAAACAGAGGGGCTGATCCTCAGGTGTCGACGGACGTAACAATTCAGTGCTTGGATTTTCCCGCACTTGGACAGGGCTACCCTCAATTTTTTTGCCTCTGATTACAGCTAATTCGACTGACTTTCGGAATTCTGCAAGTCCCTCTTTTGACATGACCAAAATTTGGAAGGCGTGTGAAAGATTATTGTTTGGCAGTTCTATATCTTTGTACATACATGCAAACAGGCTGCATGGACTACCCCACCCCGGCAGGCAATTCTGATCTATGATTTGCAAATGCCGCGATGTATAGTTTCCCGGTGAAAGCCGATTATTTTGACCGTGACGCCGTCTCGGGTTGTAAAATATCTCGATGTAATCGAACGACATTCTGCATGGCGTGACATGCTTAATCACGGGTTCCTGCTTTGCTGCAGATTCTGCAATACAGATTCAGGTATATTTCGCTCCAAAGCGGAATCGATTTCCTGTTCGTTGGCATCCTTCAAACGGATGCGCTGCCTGAGCTAATGGCCATTTTCTGCATGGCCCGTGTGCCGCTTTAGGTGCTCAGCGGTCAGATCAACTTGGAACAGGCTGATGTCGTCTTGCGTACTCCCTTTTGGGTGGAAAGGAGTACTGATGACCTCAATCAGTCTTAAGATGTAAATGAAGATGAAGGCGATCAGTCCTACGGCGACGAAGGACGTCGAAAATGGTTCAAGAGCCGTAAGGAGCAGAAGACCGATGGTGCCGTGCAGCACAGACTTCGCCAGAAAGAACGCCGACGGGATGAAGCGGATCGTCTGGATGTAGTTGACACGGAACAGATTTCGAACCAGTTGCGCTTGCTCCTGCTTGAGCTTGACGATGTAGTTGGGCGGCACTTCGGCCTTTTCCATCTGCGCGAAAAACTCCCCCAGCGCAAACACATGATGGTGAGTCTCCCTGTTGCCTGACACCATGTCGTCGCGCAAGCTGTCCAGCGCCGCGAGCAGTCCCTCGCGGAACCCGGCAATGTCGAAGGGGTGGCGGCGACTGATCAAGAGCGCGTCCTCGTACATATTCTCGACGATAGCCGTGAATTCCGCGGGAAGCCGCTCGCTTTCCTTGTAGTCTGCGATGGTGGCTGACAGGATGAATCCGAGGATGAAAAACCCACCGGCGACGGCAGTGGCATGCAGGGGGCTCAAGACCAGCGCCTCCAAACCAAGCAAGTGAACGACAAGCTTCAGCCCGAGCACCAACGCGAGCCACGCCAGGCTCCGAACGAAGATTTGCTGCTTGGAGATCCAAGCTTTCATACGAGGAAACTGCAGCATTTGAAGGTGGGCCTTGCCAAAATAATCGATTCCCCGGATGTCTTCGACACAGCCGATTCACCTTCTACCACTCGTCACAGGACACGCGTCAAACTCGTTTGCCACTAGTCGATCCTGCGTCGTGCGCTGCGGTGTATAACGTAGGAAAGACTGGGCCAGCGGCCGTATCATTGATTCCAAGTCGATTGCCATACTCGACGACGCGGCTACGCGGAGGGGTCGCAAATTTTCGTTGCACGAACTATTCTCCATATCCGCCCCTCAATACTTGCTGCCAAGAAAGCATGGTGCACTATTTCACAAAGATGAACCAGCATAAGGTCAAAATCCGCTGCGCATTTCAAGCTCGAGGCGCTGCAACAGAAGACCATCAGGCTCTGTCGCGTTACTGTTGACTGGTAAGCGGTCTATTATCCCCGCCCTTGCATGAACCCGGCGAATGGTGATGGAGAATCGGGATAGAGGTGGCCGCCAACCGATCAGTCAGCAGGCATCTAGCTACGAACTGCGCTGGACTTGCTGGTTTCTTACCAGCTTTTGCCTATAGCCCATTTTGGGTACATGTTGATGAAATGGCGGCGAAAGTTTAATACAATGCCCTAAGATAACTCTATTTATCTTAGGCTAAATTTTTTGCGTCAAAACCACTCTTGGGCAGCCTTTCTTCATGAAAAACCGCAGCATTACAGTCCAGGGCACCCCGGTTGGCTACACCACGCGGCACGACCAGGATTACATCTCGCTCACCGACATGGTCAAACGCTTCGGCGACGAGACCGTTCTCTACGGGTGGCTGCGCAATCGCAACACCGTTGAGTTTCTGGGGATTTGGGAGCAGATCAACAATCCGGACTTCAAACCTGTCGAATTCGAGAGGTTTAAAGCCCAAGCGGGCCTCAACAGTTTCTCGCTGTCTCCCTCCAAGTGGGTGGAGGCTACCGGGGCCATCGGCCTGTACGCCAAATCCGGCCGGGGCGGTGGCACCTACGCCCACCGCGACATCGCCTTTGAATTCGGTTCATGGCTCAGTCCCGAATTCAAACTCTATCTCATCAAGGAATTCCAGCGCCTCAAGGACGAGGAAGCCCGTGCGACTTCCCTGGAATGGAATTTCCAACGCACCCTGGCCAAGGTCAACTACCGCATTCATACCGATGCCATCAAGGAACACCTCGTCCCACGCCAGTTGACCCGGACCCAAACGGCCACACTCTACGCCAGCGAAGCCGATCTGCTGAACGTGGCGCTGTTTGGCATGACCGCTGCTCAGTGGCGCGAGGCCAACCCCAAGGACGGCGGCAACATGCGGGACGCGGCCACATTGGAACAACTGGTGGTACTGTCCAACATGGAGAGCATCAATTCGGTGTTGATTCACCAAGGCATCGGCGCGCCTGAACGCTTGGGCCAACTCAACGCCATTGCCATTACCCAAATGCGCTCACTCGTTGGAATGGGGGCGGTCAAACGTTTGGGCAAGGCAAATCCCCCGTGATTGGGCCGGCGTCAAAGGATCTGGCCACGGGGTCGCATGTGTTGCGCCAGGCAACCCCTGGTGGCAGCGCCGTTTACGTGCATCGTCTGGGACTGCACCATTTTGCGTATCTGCGCGCGGTATCCGAAGGCCTGCCCATCGTAGAAGCTGCCAAACGCTATCTGGGGGTGGAACATGGCCACCAAGCAAAAGTCGCCCACCTGCAAACCCGTGATGCAGTGCGCGCGGTGGCACGCCGGCGGGGTTTGAGCGCCTGGCGCTTAATTGGACTGAGTTTTAGCGCAATGCAGACTGATGTGACGACCTATCAGGGCGCTACCTGCATCGCCCCCAGTCTGGACGAGTTCATTGCGGCAAGCGCCTTGGAGGATTGGTCTGAGTCCGAGGTGCTGCAGATGCACCATGAAATCTATCCGGCCAATGCCAGAGCATTGCGCCGCCAGCGTGTGCGTTCCCGCTTGCGGGAGCGATTGCTGTGCACCCTTCATGAGCTAGAGACCCTTGCCGCCGAGCAGCCACAACCTTCTGACGCCATTGCGGGTTGGTTTGACAGCACCACAGCCGTCAAATTGCTGCGTATCGACGTGGTGATTTTGGCGCAGCTGCAGGAGCACATTGCCGCGGGCGGGCGGTGGTGGCGCTTACTGCCTGGGATTGGGCGCACCAAAGCGCAACGCATATCCGCATACCTGGCCATACTGCTGATCAATCAGCCACAACCATGCCGACCCGTATTCGCGTTACCCTCTCCACCACGACCTCTCGACCCGGACTTGCCCACATACTCGGAGTACCCCTTACTTCTCGCGGACGACGACAAAAAGGCAATCGACGCGTGGGTTGCGGCCAAGGCGGGCTCTGCGGCAACGCTCAAAGCCTATACACGCGAGGCGACACGTCTTTTGCTATGGCTGCACTATGAACGCCACGCAGCCGCGCTGGGGCGTATGACACTGTTGGACTGCCGCGATTACATGGCTTTTTTGCAGCATGTGCCAGTACAGTGGATCTCACGCGCCCGCGCCAAGCCCGGAGCCCCTGGGTGGGCCCCCTTTCGCGGCCCCTTGAGCACACGCAGCGTGCGCCAGGCAATCACCATCGTTGTGTCGATGTTTCACTGGCTCCAGGCAACCGGTTATATCGGCAAGAACCCATGGTTATTGGTGAATCAGAAAATTGGCGACGACAAAGAAGAACGGGTGCTGCAATCCAAGGCGCTCAGTGAAGTGGCCACGCAACAGGTCATTGCGTACTGCAAAACTAAGCTGCCCGCGCCGGCCGCACATCGCATGGTGTTTATCGTCCAATTCGTCGCCAGTGTGGGTTTGCGCAGCGCCGAATTGCTGGCAGTCAAACTGTCTGACATTCAGCACGAAGAGGAAGGCTGGGTCATGCAAGTGCATGGCAAAGGCTCCAAGAACCGTATCGTGGCTATTCCCCCATCCGCCTTGCAGGCACTCAACACCTACCTGCAAGCGCGGGGCCTGGGTGACATCACGCGCGCGGATTCTGCTGCGCCGGTACTGGCCAGTTTGCATGATCCTTTGCAAGGTGTGGGCTACCAGGCACTGTACGAGCACGTTAAGTCCTGGTTATCCAAGGCCATTGACGTGGCTGACCTGCCCGCATCTGAGCGACACCGGATGAGCCAGGCTTCCACACATTGGTTGCGCCATACCTTTGGCACCCGGGCTATTGCCAAGGACGTTCCCCTGGATGTGATCCAGGCTCAGATGGGGCATGCCAGCATCCAGACCACCACAGCAATCTACGGACGCGCCCCCATGCGCCGGCGCATTGATGAGCTGGACCGGGCATTTAAATAAACTTCCAGCATGCGCGGTGACAATAACGAGCGGCTGACCATCCTGTCAAATGCTGAAAAAACGGCCCTCTACGGCATTCCCCACTTTGATGACTTCCAGCGCATTGAGTTTTTTGCGCTGACAGAGGCAGAACTGGCCCTTGCGCTGGGGCGAAAAAGCGTCCTGGCACAAGTCTATTGCCTGCTGCAAATCGGCTACTTCAAAGCCAAACAGGCCTTTTTTCTATTCTCTCTTGATGACCTCCCGAAGGAAGACGTAGAGTTCATTTTGCAGCGGTATTTCCCTGGCCAAGCGCTTGTAAAGACCGCACTGCACACCAGTGAATACTATGTGCAGCGCAATAAAATTGCGCAACTATTTGGCTACCGGATGTACTGTGCGGGCGACTTGCCAACACTGCAAGAAAAGGCCAGGCTCCTGGCGCGCACGGATGTAACGGCCACCTTTTTGCTGGCCGAACTGATGGTCTTTTTGATCGGCCAGCGCATCGTGCGGCCAGGCTACTCAACGCTACAGACCATCATCCGAGATGCCCTCGTTGCTGAGCGGGGCCGCCTGGAGCAATTGGTCGAAGCGGCCATGACCGATGAGACTCGCGAGACGCTGCAGCTACTGCTAGCCAATGAGAGCACATTGTCGGAATTGGCCGCCCTCAAACAAGATGCCAAGAGCTTTCGCTACCGCCAGATGGGCATGGAGCGCCAAAAGCGCCTCACGCTGGAGCCCTTGTATGCAATTGCAAAGAAACTGCTCCCCGGTCTTGCAGTCTCCCAGCGCAACATCGCCTACTACGCCAGTCTGGCCAATTTTTATACCGTCTACGACTTACGGCGGTTCAAGCCTGCGCAAACCAACCTGTATTTGCTCTGCTATGCATGGCAGCGCTACCGCCAGCTCACAGACAATGTGGTGGAGGCCTTTGGCTACCAAACCCGCCAGCTGGAAGATGAAACCAAGGCGGTTGCCACCCAGCAGGCCGCCCAAATACACATTGAGCGCCAACAAGCCACGCCACGGGTGGGCGAACTGCTCTTGCTGTACGTGGATGACTCGCTCACCGATGTCACCCCGTTCGGCACCGTGCGCCACAAAGCATTTCGCATCATGCCGGAAGATACGCTGCGCTCGACCGGCAAACTCCTGACAGAAAAGCCCGTCAGCCAGATGGATTTGCGCTGGCAGGCCGTGGACAAGCAGAGCGGACTTTGCACCAAAAATTTGCGCCCACTGGCCACCGCCTTGGACTTTGCCAGCAGCAGCGCCGGTGGAAAAGTCTGGCTGGCAGCACTGAAATGGATGAAGGATGTCTTTGCCCGCCAGCAATCCCTTGCCAAACAGCCCCTCGCTGAGGTGCCACCAGGCACACTTCCCAAACGCCTGCGCGACTTCTTGCAGACCTTTGATCAGAATGGCAAGCCACTTGGCCTGCAGGGCGAGCGGTACGAATTTATGGTCTACCGGCAACTGCGTAAACGCCTTGATGCGGGCGACATCTATCTTGACGACAGCGTGCAGCACAGGCGTTTTTCTGATGATCTGGTGTCCATGGAGGCCAAGTCCGAAGCGCTCAAGGCGCTCGACGTTCCATGGATGCGCAAGCCGGTTGATGAAACACTGGACGCCCTTTTTGTTGAGCTCGACGCGCAATGGCGTGCGTTTGATAGCGAACTGCGCGCGGGCAAACTTAAACATCTGGATTTTGACGTTGACAAGAAAACGCTCATCTGGCACCGCCCCAAGGCCGACAAGGACAAGCAGCTGCAAAAGGACTTCTATGCCAAGCTCCAAGCACGCGATATTGCCGATGTCTTCCGGTTTGTCAATGAGAGGTGCCACTTTCTGTCGGCAATGACGCCTTTGCAGCCGCGCTACGCAAAAAGAATAGCCGACGAAGACAGCCTGATGGCGGTGCTTATTGCCCAAGCCATGAACCACGGCAACTTCAAAATGGCCGAAACCTGTGATATCCCGTACCACGTGCTGGATGCCACACATCAGCAGCATCTGCGCCCGGCAACGTTGATCGAGGCGAACAACAAAATCAGCAACTTCATCGCCACGCTGCCTATTTTTCCTTACTACTCCATCGACATGGATGTGCTGTACGGCAGCGTTGACGGACAGAAGTTTTCTGCCGCCACCCCAACGCTCAAAGCCCGGCATTCACGCAAATACTTCGGCAAGGATCGCGGGGTGGTCGCCTACACGCTGCTTGCCAACCATGTGGCGTTGCAAACGGAGATGCTGGGTGCCAACCAGCATGAGAGCTATTGGGTGTTTGACATCTGCTACAACAACACGTCTGATATCAAGCCGACCACCATCACCGGCGACATGCACAGCATCAACATGGCCAACTTTGCCATCCTGCACTGGTTTGGCATGAATTTGGCCCCGCGCTTCACCAATTTGCATGCGCAGTTGAAACACCTCTACGGTGGTGCTGGACAGGAGGAATACGCAGGCTTCCTGATTCAGCCTGTGGGCCAAATTGACCGCAACCTGATTACCTCCGAGAAGGCCAATATGGACCAGATTTCCGCCACGCTGGCACTCAAAGAAATGAGCCAAAGCGTGTTGATGCGCAAGATCTGCACGCTGTCCGGGCATCACCGTACGCGAAAGGCCATCTTCGAATATGACAAACTGGTCCGTACCATTTACACGCTGCGCTACCTGCGGGACCCACAATTGCAGCGTGACGTCCACCGCTCAGAAAACCGCATCGAGTCCTACCATCAGCTACGCTCCACCATCGCCCAGGTGAATGGCAAAAAGGAATTGACTGGGCGCACCGACCTGGACGTGGCGGTCAGTAACCATTGCGGTCGCCTGATCGCAAACGTCGTGATTGCCTACAATTCCATGCTGTTGTCTGGGCTACTGAGCCGCAGTCTGACTGCGGGCAGTGAGAGAGAGCTGGCGTTGCTCAGGCGCATCTCACCAGCGGCGTGGCAGCATCTGCATTTCCTTGGACACTATGCATTTCGCGATAAGGGGAAACCGATTGACCTGGATGCCATCCTGACGGAAATTAACTGGGCTTAAACTGCGTCCGCAATTCGTCCGACCTACCAACATACCCCGCCTATGAATGTCCAGCATCTACTGCCAAGGTTAACGCTTCACCGTCAGTTTGCCGAAGACCTTTGGGCGGCCAAGGCACCCTGCTTTGCATTGGGCATGGTGGAGGAGCGCCAAGAGCCGATGGGCCTGTTGGCACTGCGTCCACCCAAGGCCATGCCGAAGGAAGCCATGGCCTTGGGCTTCAATTTCGGCCACGCTCTGGTGGGCAATGCAGACTTTGAAGTAGTGCAGCTCTTCTTTGAGTTCTATGGTTTTGCCACCTACAGCGTGCTGCTCAACCCCAGCAACCCCTTGGTCCAGAAGGTGTTGTCCCATATGCTGACCAGCAAGCAGTATTTTTTTCTCGCCATTGCGCCCGATGCGACGGTGACTGCCTTTCGTGCGGAGTTCGGGGCCGACCGCTTGGCTGACTTGCGTGAGCATTGGCCCCGTCTGCAAAACTCCCGCACCAACGATTTGCAGTACCAAAAAGCGGTTAGGACCATCCAGAAACAGACGCAGGCCCCCGACGCTTTGCTGACATGGGTGTGCCGTGACCATGTGGACTGCCTGGACCCTCGAAAAGACCCCTTGGAGTTAACGTCCAGAGGTGCCCAGGCGCCGCAAGACAAGAATCGTGACGAGCGCCTGGCCATCGCCCAATTGCTGGATGCCAAAATGCGTGAGTTTGAACGCACCGACAATGGCAACCAGTTGGAGTTGTTGGCCCAGATGGCCCCCTATATGGAGCTGTTTCAACAATTGATGCAGTCGGCGCAGAAAGAAGAGATGAACGTCCTGTGCGAGGCGCACCCGGCGCTGGATCGCTTTGTCCAACTGTTGGCGCGTATTGCCCAAGGTATCCAGTCGGGGGCAATCACCGTGCCGCGTTAACTACGCATGCCCACATGCATCACTCAAATTCATCCTGTTTTGGCAGCCGTCTGAAATTTCCGCCGGTTTGGGCTTAGAACCCCCTCCTCGTTGGCCCTTTTGAGTTCAGCCTTAAGCCGGGCGACCTCTGCTTTGAGGGAAGCGTTTTCGCCAGTGCCAACCCCTGGCTGCTCTTTGGCAAGGCGTACCCACAGATACAGGCTTTTGTCAGACATGCCCAGTCGCTTGGCCACATCCACAACCCCATGACCACGCTCGGTCACTTGCTTTACCGCCTCGGCTTTAAATTCCGCCGGGTATCTGACTCTCTTCATGACTAACTCTCCAGTTCAATTTCGACCTTAACAGGTGTCTATTGAAGCGGGTGAAGTCCATAGCTATGTTTGATTGCATGCACAATTTGTATGTGATGTAAGCAAAAAAGTTGGGTGAAAAAAGAGCCCCTCGAATCTAATCGTCAAATCGAAGAACGGGTCTGACGATTTCGGACGCTGATCGGCTTCGGGCCATCTGCCGACACTCACGAATGTCAGCTATCTCGATATCGAAATTTGCCAAGTGGACTTGCTCGAAACCTGACAGGAGCCTGCGACTCATACGTGCCCAGGGCGCCCGGACGCGAGTTCGATGTTGTCGTCTGGAAGCTGCCATTCGGAGTCTTTTAGTCGGCCGACTTTTGCCGGGATTACCTATAAGCAGGGACTCTTTCGCAGAAAAATTGCGGCAGTGATTGCCATAGCTAGCGGCACATGCAAACGTTAATTTCTATGGGCACTAGAACCACGAGCCAATCGCGTCTTCGATGATGCGACGCCTTTGACTAGAAAAGTCGTGGGAGGTCTTGAACGCCTGCCTCACGTCCCGCAGGTAGCCACGTCCACCCCACACCTTGCTGGCAGCCGACACAATACACGCGAAATCGGAATCGTCGCGTCCAAGGCGCCCGAACGAAGCGACCGAAAGGCCTTTCCGAACGTACAACTGAGCAATTCCGGCGAGCAGGCGTTGGCAGCGATCCCAAGATTGCAGGTCATGCGCCTCTGGCAGTTGGTGGACAAGTAATTGCCATGCGCTTTGCGATAGTAAATTTGCCGCCGCTGCCGCGCTTACGGTATTGAGTGCGAGTGCTACCAGCGCAACAATATTCCGCGATCGCGGTCCGAAGGCGCGAGCCAGCAAAAAACTGCAAAGGTATGCGTCATCTTCGGGAATTGCGCCTGTATCAGTCAGTTGGGCTGCAATCACCCAGGGGTCATCGCCGAAATCGTTTGGCACGAGATCAGGATGACTCGCGCGTGCGATAGCCGCCAGTGCCGAGCGATCCAGACCTCGAGTAGTTGCCAATACTTGCGCAACCGTTCCCGGATACTTTGTACCGGCCTGGAGCCAATCCTGCAATGCAGGCGCAGGCTGCTCTCGCGAAGTCAAAGCCGTAGCGAGTTTCCGCCAAACATTCTCATTCCCAAACGCCTCGAATGCGATCGGTATCAACGCAGTTGACTGTGAGGCGATCAACTGGTCGAGCGCTCGCGGCGCAATCTCAACGTTGCGCGCCGCTGCGCGGATAGCTCGCGTTGCGAGCGCTGGATCGGCACGCCAAGTCGCAGCGTTGGTGAGCAGTTCAGGGCGCAGGTCGAATGCAGTATCGGCAAACTCCCCCGTGAGCGGCAGACCTTCAAGCAACAAGTCCAGCTCAACCGCATTCAGTCCGGAACTCGCAACATCACGACCCCGGCCACCGGATTCCCAGAGTTGCGCTAGACGGATCGGTGCGAAGCGCCATACGGCGACACCAAGCGCACGCGCATTCTCGACCAATTGTTGATGGTCAACAAGTGCGAGGTTGCTCAGCAAAAACTCCAGGCTCGAAGCATCAAGATCTGAGGCACTGCCGATAGCAGCTGTAAGCATCAGCTGGGCGGCAGTTGACGGCTCACCACTTGATACCTCGCGTACCAAGCTCAGAGCCTCATTCCACGTATTTCGGCCAGAGGGGCGAATGGTCAGCGCCATGTGCAGGCGTGTTAGCGGAACGAAGGCTCGCCGCCCTGTTGTTAGGTCAGCCCCGGCTTGCTGCAAGAAGTCGCGAAGCCCCGAGGTCCTTGGATGCTTTGAGTCAAGAACCAAGTGGTCAAGCCAGTCGGCCGCGACAACTGTTGCATCTTGCGCAAACGTTGCAGAGGGAAACTTGCTACGAATTCCGCGCTCGGACTCCGGGACTACTTGCAGGTCAAAGGCGATTTTTGGGGTCGACCGATCTGCAGTTGTCAGTGTGCAGAATCGAAACCCACGGCGCAGACGCGGCCATTGCTGTGACCAGAGTGTCAACACATTTCGCTCAACGCGAGCTGCGTCGTCACTACCGCAGACAGCGATGACCTTTGCATCCGGTGCCCCATATAGAGCAAAAAGCAGCTGCCGATACCAGTACTCATCACTTTCGATGGCGAAGTTGAGTGGTTCCAAATCAGTGATGGTGAGTTCAAGCGCCCCTTCTCGGCTCGGTTCACTCTTTGCGCCCTGCACGCCCTCAGGGCGCCGGAATAGCGTCAACAAGGTTGTCGCATCTCGTAGCTTGGCAACGTCAGCAAACTCAATGAACAGCGTATGGGTCCACACAGCGCCCGGACGCTGCATTTCGGGCGCCGGCCAAGTGCGGGCAAACGCGTAGTAGCCGGACTCCGGTAGTGGGTAGCCAGTCAGATAGCCGCCTTCACCAATGGGCAGTCCCGAGCTTGACGTGTCGCTGGAAATGAGAACGGCCTTGCTGTCCCTCTGCGTCAGCTGAGCAGAGTTCCACAACTCCCGGTGCCCTTCGACATAGCCATGAACAGCCTGTCGTATGACGATCTGCTGCCGCGTCATCACTGCATCAACCACACAAGAGGGACTGTGAGGTCGTGGGACGTGCTGACGCCATCCGTCAGCTCAATGCGCCTCGAAGGTTCGTCAGCCGCGCGGAGGTCCTGCGCCTCTTGCTTCCGTTGGGCTCCGGGCTGTGTGTCGTCATATTCGCCGCCCTGGGCGCTAACGCCATAGACAGTCCACTGCCAGAGCTTCGGATTCGTGTCCAGATACTGCGAGAGCAAAGGCAACTTTGCTCGAAGAAACTCACGTGGCGTCAGACGTTCGCCCTTCGCTTTGTCCCATGCCGACAGCATGACAACAAGGCGCCGCGGCCCAATGTCCAGCGGCGTCGCGCCGAGGAGGCCGAGCAGTCCAACCAATTGCACCTGTGTAGGCGCCATGCTCGGCTTCCACGGCACAGGCTGGGCAGCCTCGTTAGCTGGCAAGTCCAGAGCGCGCGCCATGGCGGCGACATCCACGATCCACAGCGGACGCTTGATGCCGTCTGCGTGCACGAAGAGCAGCACGCTGCCTTGCGTCAGCGTCTCGGCTACTACCTTCTCGCACTCGCGCTCTTCCCACATCTGCCGGTATGACTCCCCGGCGATGTCCGGGAACGTGACGGTGACCGCTTGTTTGTCATCCGTCACCAAGTTGATACTGACGAACTGATTTCCTCCCAGCAGCGTTCGCTCTTGCATTTGCGCATTCCGCCATCGTGCTGCTATGGAGTTCAAATGCTTGCGGTTGCCACTTTTTAGGCCGCCAAAACGCAACTTAGTATCGGTTTCACGACTGAAAACGAGGTGCCACAACGCCGCCAAGAAGGTTGTCTTGCCACTCCCGGGCAGGCCAAGGACCACAATGGATTGCTGCGTCATGGCGAGACTCCAACCTCGGCGAGACGCGCGATGACCCGCTCTGGCAGTACTTGCGAGGTTTGCGCCTGGTTTGTCGGCGATACGTCCTCAAGCCAAAATTTGAGCAACTCGGGGATACCGGCGCCTCGGTCCACGCCAGGTTCAGTGGGTGAAGCGGCAACGCGAAATACTTCAATCTTCGCGAAGCGATCGGTGAAATGCGCGTTGAGCCTGGTCACTACGGTCTCGAGATCGGCCTCCACGCGCTTTGCGTTCGGTGATGCTCTTACCGCATCGATCTTAGTCAGCACTATCGCTAATCGAGCACCGATGGGGACGATCTCAGCATCATTTAGCGCCTGCAAAATTAGCAGCATCTCCTCCCGCGCGTTGTGCCGATGGCCGTCATGAGCCAAGCGCCTGCCGTCAACCAATAGTGTCACAACATCAGCCCGCTCGACTTCGACGAACTCGGCTGCAAATGTCGTGTCATCGCCGGCCTCGCGATACTCCTCCCCTGCCCGATCGCCGAGCAGGAGATTCAGCGCTTCGCCAGCTACTTGATGGAGCAGCGCAATGTGAAAGAAGCGCACCTCGCCTCGCTTGGTGCGCTCACTGTGCGGAGTGCCGCGCTGCGATGCGACCCGCGCATCGTGACAGGCTTTCTCGAAGGCGTGCAATGTTTGAGAATCGCGGAAGGCGAACGGCGCGATTGGTCCGTCCTGCAACTGGTCGTAGAGGCCTGCAATCAGGCTTGTCTTGCCTGAGTCATGCGGGCCCACAATCGCGATGACGCGCGCGCGGGCTCGTGGAAGCAGGTCTCGTGCTTCGTCGGGGGTGAGGCGATCCGCATGCGGCAAGGAGACCATCTCGCGAGCTGCACCGTCTTCCGCCTCCGGAGCATCATCCAAGGGCGGAAGCGGTTTACCATAGTTGCCGCACGCCGAGGGATCAAGTCCCTCGACGCAAGTGCCCGTTTCAGCGATCTTGCAGTCTGGGTTGCTGCATTGAATGACCCCACTTGGCGCATTCATAGCGATCACCCTAACAGGCGAGTAAGCAGGCGCTCGCGATAGAAGAGTTCAGCGAGTGTCAAGTGGGACAGGGCTGCATCTTGAGGCAGATCCGTCGCCGCCGCCCAGCCCGCAACCCATGCCGTGCCTGGGCCGGTCTCCAACTGACGCGCGATCGCAAAGTGCAGGGGCTGTGTAACAGGCGATGCTGCCTGCGACGACACGTGCGCCTTCAACCACTCAAAGGGAGCGGCGGCAACTGCTTCGACCAACGCAACCTTTCCGTTGCCCGCCAACTTAGCGCGCGACAGGAGGGCGCGTACCGTCGGCGGTCCCGGCGGCAGCAGCGTATGGCTAGCCAGTTCCTTGGCCAACACCAAGGGTCGCGCAGCGTCGGCTAGGTCACCGAAACTGCACGCAAGGTCCTCACTGCGTTCGGCAATCAACCACCAAAGCATCTGCAGCTCTTCATCTTGCTGATCAAGTCGATGTGCGAGCGCTTCGACGACTACCTGCGTTTTTGACTGGTTTTGATTGACTGCCGATGTCGCCGCCGCACCGGCCAGCGCCAATGCGTCGATGAGTGTGGCGATATCTTGTTGCCCTCTGGCCTTTTGCACTGCCGCCTCGAACAATGGCTTGTACTGGACCCCTGCCGACAGCTTAGGGCGACGTGCAGCGCTCAGATATAGCGATCGCAGTGCCTCGTCGGCAGCTTGGGGTAAATCTCCGGGGAGGGAAAACTTGCGCTGACCTGCGACCGACGTGGTGGCGCTGGCCAGTGCCGCGAGGTTGGCCGCCTCATTGTTTGGATCTTGACTGATATGCAAGAGGCAGCACGCCGCGAGCACCTGCAACTCGCGTGTGTTGCTGCTCGCCGTGAACGCTGGGTACTCCTCGCGAAAGGTCTCCTCCAGGGTGGCGATCCATTCAGGCGACGGCGCTTGGCGACTTCCAATCGCCAGGCGCACTAAGGGTTCCACATCAAGACTTTTGGCGGTATCCGCAAAGCTGCCAATGGCTTGCCAACGCTGTTTTAGCAGTTCGCTGCCTTCGCCGAGCTGAAACTCCTTTGTCCATGTGTAGAACCATGGGCTTGGCTTGATCTCTTCCGTATCGTCTTCCGTCACTGTGTCTGCCATTTGTTGATCTCCTCAGCTATTTGTTCAAGTTGATTTCGTTCTTTTGCCCGCATGAGGGCCCGCGCATAACGCTCGGGCTCGGGCAGGCTGACTTCATCGTCAGAAATCAGGCCGAGGCGCAGTGCGATTTCACGGCGCGCGGCCATAGGCAATCCCCACCACCGGATGACAAGATTTCGCGTTGATTGTGCACCCATAGCCGCCTCCACATCAGGTTCTTGCGCAGCAACCACCGCCGCACCCTCAAGCGCCGGACCGGCGCTTGCCGCGACGGGGGCGGGGGGCGTCGGGTGGTCGTCGCCAGGACAGCGGATCAAATGCTGAAAGACTTCTCGCCCTTGGGCATCTTGGCGGGCGCGGTAACGCTCCGGATTAGTTTGCCATTCAAGGAGGTGCGCGGTGACTTCCAGCGCTCGTGTTGGCCCGGAACCCTGCACGGAGAGTTCAATGAGGTTGTATGCCGGGTGCCACCCCAGCTCACTGGCGTCCGGATTAACTGCGCCAGCAGCCAGGCGAATGTACTGGTCGTCCTTGTTGATTCGCTGCCGATGCTTGTGACCCCACAAGTGAATGGCAGCACGTCCATGGACGGCATCCTCGACTTCATCCTGGTCCATGAGCCAGTCAGGTGGGTGATGAGCCATCACGAGGTTCACAATATTGGGGTCAGGATCAAGCAGGCCGGTTTGCCATGGGCTGAGATAGAGCGAGAGCTGCTTGTCATCCTGCCCATCTTCGGTCACCGCTCCAGATAGCAAAGTGGAGGTGAATCCGTGGATACGCAGAGTCATTCCCGGCGCTAAGGAAAGGTCTTGCTTCCACGCGAGCCGCTCATGAAAGACCTGGCAGTTAAAGCGGGCCGCGAACTCGTTGTACGCAGCAAGTGGCTCAAACAGCGCGCGGCCCGTCGCGGACTCGGCCAATTGCGCTTGCAGTTCGCGATAGCGGTACGCGGGTGCCGCGTCCTTGACGGCCTTGTGGATGTTGCGTATCTGGCGGCTTCCACTAATGCGGCTTCGGTCAATGTCGTGGTTGCCCGGTACGACGAAGATGCGTTCAAGTGGGCAACCCGACTCGTGTGCCAGCTGTTCGAGCCACATCGAAGCAGCCGCGTATTCGCTCTGCACGCCGCGAAACGCGATATCACCACCGACCAAGATTGCATCAACGCCGCCTAGGGCGCGAGCCCGAACCTTTGCGTCATGGATCATGCGCGTGCGGTAAGCCCGGTTCGGGTCGTTCTCCTGCGTGCACTCGGGAGCACGAAAGTGAATATCAGAGATGTGCAGCAGCAGCATAGTCTCGCTTGGGTAGGTCATCTTAGAGTGCACGGTCGCCACCGGAACCTATTCTCCAATGGGCGTGCCGGGGGAAGCTTAGCAGAGAGTTTTTCGGCTGCCGGAAAGCTGTCATTCGTGCCCGACCTTTTGGCCATCACGCGAAGTTCACTATGTAGATTGAGCTTCCCAGAAGCTGACATTGCTGGCCTGAATTCGAAGGCCCTTGAATGACCGCTGTCAGGCGACCACTTGATCGGTCGCTATGTCTGCAGTGGGTCGTCAGCCGCCAAGACTGTGAGAAGCCAAATCCGAATTGGGACTTAGTCCCAGATCGACGAAATGTCAGTTTGCTCAACACCTTGTTCAGCGATGCAGCTTCAATCTGTAGCAGGCACTATCGCTTAATTCAAAGTCCTGGTTCGCGTGGCGCAACGCGCCAATCAGCGTTGCCCTGAAACTTGACGGGCTCGTCACCACTGGGCCGCACCACAACGGAATTCGCCATCTTGTCGTGCCAACCTTGCTTTCGCCGATCAAATCCAATCCAGAAAAATCCAACTCCCAAAGGGATAAGGGATACAAAGTACCCCAGGTATCGGATCAAAGATTGCATTGCAGTTAAGGATCTGCCAGTATCAGCATCAACAATTCGAGCCGACATGGCCATCTTGCCGGGAGTCGCACCTTTGTAGACCCAGAAAGCAATTACTGCTGCAGCTGGCAATATCAGATTGATGATGAAATCGCCGATGCCCATGAACATCCGATCAGGCTGGGATATCCGGCCATAAAGGGCGAAGGTCAGAGGCAACACGACGACAAGTTGCAGCAGCATGTCAATGACTGATGCACCGACGCGGGCCCAAAAACCTACATACTCAAGTTCTGTTGAACGCATACCAATCACTCCCATTTGATTTTTTTGACTGTCGTACCCACTATAGCTGGGAGTGTCGTGGTGTTGGTGCTCCACTTTCTCCGGCCAGCAGTTCGGCCAAAGCCTTCTTGCCTCGCAACACTGCGCATTGCAACTAGGATCACTTTGGATCCGGGACTCAACCAGGCTTCTTTTGGGAAGCAGCACAAGCATTGGTCTGAGGTGGGATGCTCAATAAGGGACATTGCCCCCTCTGCAGCCGGAACGCTCCTTCGTCACAACCTCGGCCACGCCAGGCGCAACACCCCTTAGCCGCAGGGCTTATCCCGTTGGCTTGCACGGTGCTGCTGCACCCTGCACCTGAAGCCCGTCGCCTTGCGACTGCCAGTGCCGTGCTCTGGCCCGCCCGGGCGGATCTGGAGGCGCTGTGCGCCTGTGGGGTTTGCAGTTGTCGTGGTGGTTGCTGGGTTGCCATTGCCTCGCTGAGTTCTTTCGCCTGGTTGCACTCTAGTTCAAGTCGGCAGTGCTGCGCTGGCTTTCGCGGCATAAAGCCGTTCGTGTCACGCCCTAGCCACTTCGTGTGCGAGGGCCAGTCACTCCCTTTTTATTCCACGCTCCCGCTCATCACCGGCTCTGCAGTCTTGCCCGTACGAGGGCGCTTGCCGCGCCCCAGTCTGGCAAGTCACCAGAACCTCTTCCTTGGTTGAACTCCATGCCACCAGTTACGGCGAAAGAACTCAGCGAGGCGATGGCAATTTAACCTACCAAGGAGACACCACCATGACAACAGCAAACCAAACAACTTCCACTACCGGCTCTGAATCTTGCAACACGATATCCAAGAAGCAGGCAGTTCCCGAACACGGTCACACCAAAACCGTCGTCATGAACGGCAGCCGAATTTTGATGAAAAAAGATGCCATCAAGTTGTGGAGCGTCCAGGTATCCGCCGCATAGGCCACAGAACACACCAAACCCAATTAACTTTTATCCACTACTTGAAAGACCACACCATGAATTCACGTTACACCCTGTCCTCCCGCTTTGGCCGCAATCAATCCGTATTGCGGTCCGCTGATCCATTGACCGACGAGCAGATGATGACGGTCGTTCCTTCCATATTTGCAGAAGAAAAGCACGCCAGCCGATCCTCCCGCTACACCTATATCCCAACCATTGATGTTTTGCGAGGCTTGCGCAAAGAAGGGTTCAGCCCGTTTATGGTGTGCCAGACGCGCACCCGTGACGATGCCAAGCGCGATCACACCAAGCACATGATCCGATTGCGTCATGCCAGCCAGATCAACGCCAGCGAAGCCAATGAGGTGGTGTTGCTGAACAGCCATGACGGTAGTTCGTCCTATCAGATGCTGTCCGGCGTGTTTCGGTTTGTTTGCGCGAATGGCATGGTGTGCGGGGAGACACAGAGCGATATTCGGGTCCGCCACACAGGCAACATTGTTGACAACGTGATTGAGGGCGCGTTCCGCGTGTTGGAAGGTTTCGAGTTGATCGACACCCAGAGAGATGGCATGAAGGCGCTGACCTTGAACCAGGGTGAACAAACCGCCTTCGCGCATGCCGCATTGGCGCTGAAATATGAAACCGATTTGACGCCCGCGCCAATCACCGAAAGCCAACTGCTACAGCCCAAGCGCATGGCCGACCGCGCGGGGGATTTGTGGACCACGTTCAATCGCGTTCAAGAAAACATCATGCGCGGTGGGTTGCAGGGCAGGGGACCAACCGGGCAACGGGTGACGACACGCGAGGTCAAAGGCATTGACCAAAACATCAAGCTCAACCGCGCCTTGTGGGTACTGGCTGAGGAAATGCGCAAGCTCAAAGCCTGAACATTGATCTTGGAGGCAACTCAAAGTGGTGGTGATCGCCGCTTGATGTCTCTAAGCGGTGCGACGCGCTGCTGAATCCGTAGCGTGCAATGCCTGGCCAATGGTCGGGCATTTGGTGGGTGCTGGTCAGAGGCGCTGTGCGCCTTGTCCCTGGTCAGCGTTTCCGATGGGAAACGGGTGAGCCTTTGGGCTGGGTGGCTGGGCTCAATAAGGGACATTGCGCCTTTTGTGGTCGGCGCGCCTTTGTTGCTTGACCACGCCAGGCGCAACACCCCTTAGCCGCTGGGCTTATCCCTTTGGGGTTGCACGGTGCTGCTGCACCCTGCCCAGGAGTCCGTCGCCCTGCGACTGCCAGTGCTGGGCCTGGCACGCCTGTGGCGGGTCTGGAGGCGCGGGTGCGCCGTGTGTTTGTTGCGCCCATGGGGGTCTCATTGCTGGGTGTCATCGCTTCACCCTGAACTACTTACGCCTTGGGGTACTTTAATTCGAGTCGGACTTGTTGCGCGGGCTCTGTGCCTTAAAGCCGTTCGTGTCGGCTCTGCGCTCCCCACTCTCTTTTTAATGCTCGATCCCGCACATCACCGGGATTGCAGTCTCGCCAGTACGAGTGCCAGCCACTTCGTGTGCGGGCACCAGTCAGGCGAGTCACCAGTCCCTAGTCCTTTGTCGAATTCCATTTCCCCAGTTACGGCGTAGGTAGCTCAGCGAGGCGATGACAGATTTAACCCAGTAAAGGAGATGGACACCATGGACACAAGCAACACCCAAACAACCCTCACGATCGGCGAGGCCACTTGCAATGCGATGAACGGGGGCCATCCATGAGCAAAGCGCAAATCCAATATACGGACAACCACCAGGCGGCGCTTGTCAAAATTCTGCGTGCGGTTGGGTACCGTCACGGCCCGTGGCAGGTGTTTCGTGATTTTGTGGCGATGGGGGCCATTGCATTGAGCAATGCCACAGACCTCATTCAGCAACCAGAACGTGAGGCCGAGTACCTCAAAATTGTCGCCCGCTATTCCAAAGTTGAAGCCAGCGAGCTGGCGCGTGGGTTTGCCCATGTGGTCATGGCACTTGAGGCGGGGATGTGTGATTTCTTGGGGGCTCTGTACATGAGGCTGGAGCTGGGCGACGCCTGGAAGGGGCAGTATTTCACGCCTTACGAGGTCTGCCGCCTGATGGCGGCCGTGACTTTGGGCGAGCAGGCTTCGCAGGAGGTGGAAAAGAAGGGTTTTGTGACGGTCTGTGACCCTTGCGTCGGTGGTGGCGCCATGGTCATTGCGGCAGCGCACGCACTGCTTGATGCGAAGATCAATTACCAGCAACACATGCACGCCGTGGCGGTGGACATTGACATGGTTTCTGTCCACATGGCCTATATCCAGTTGTCACTGTTGCACATTCCGGCAGTGATCTACCACGGCAATTCCCTGTCCTTGGAGGTGTGGTCAGTGTGGCGCACCCCGGCCCACACCTTGGGTTTTTGGGATGCCAAGTTGCATCGCACGGAGGCCAGTTGTGCCGAGTTTCGTGAATCGGGTATTGGTGAGCCGGGGGAAATGCCGCTGGTCGATCCCGACGCGGTTGAGGAGCGCGTGTCCGCGGTGTTAGTTTTGCGCGCCTATGCGACGGCATCAATCAATGTGCGCGATCAGATGACGCTTTTTTGAAGCGTTCACACATTCACCTAGAAGGAGCCTCCAAAATGAACGAAATCATCAACGGTGTAGGTGTACAAACGTTCCTGAACCAGCCTGAAACCGTGGCCGGTTTGGTGCTTCAGCACCTGAGCGAGGGGCAACGAATTCGCGCCGCCGCGGCTCGTGTTGGCAGACAAGGCTGGTCTTGCCTGGAAGAAAGGTACCTTGACCTGGCTTTGTCGCATGAGTTGGCAGCATCTCGCTTGCAGCGCGAAGCGTCTTTAGATGCGGTGTCTATTCCTTTAAGGCTGGCCACTGGTCCGCATGAGCCAACCGTGGAGGCTGGACGTGGAAGTTTGATTTAATGCTGCGGATATTAGAAAAATTAGGGTGGTTTTAATGCGTAATGGACTTAGTAAATTTGAAGCTGTCGGCAATCTGGGTGGCGCTGTGGAAATGCAAACGACATCCACTGGGGCGATCGTTGCGCGCTATACGGTGGCATGCAATGTCTTCTCACATGACCGCAATGACAACCTGGTGCAAGCGTGCCATTGGATTCCAGTTACGACCTATGGCAAACAAGCGCAAAACGACATTGCCTATTTGGGCAAAGGTTCAGAAGTGATTGTTCACGGTCGCATTGAAAGCTGGTACGACAAAGACGCAGGGAAGGGCGGTTTCAATTTTGTTGGGGAAGACGTCATTTACTTGGGCCGGCCTCGCTATTTAACTGAGCCAAATCCAGACGTGCCCGGCACCCCATAGGCTGGGGTGCTTTGCGGTGTGGGCGTCGTTGGAGGCGCTTCGGCCTAGTCCCTGGTCAGCGTTTCCGATGGGAAACGAGTGAGCCTTTGGGCTGGGTGGCTGGGCTCAATAAGGGACATTGCGCCTTTTGTGGTCGGCGCGCCTTTGTTGCTTGACCACGCCAGGCGCAACACCCCTTAGCCGCTGGGCTTATCCCTTTGGGGTTGCACGGTGCTGCTGCACCCTGCCCAGGAGTCCGTCGCCCTGCGACTGCCAGTGCGGGGCCTGGCCCGCCTGTGGCGGATCTGGAGGCGCGGTGCGCCGTGTGTTTGTTGTGTCCGGGGGGGGGGCATGCCGAAATCGGTCGCACAGTCGCGCGCTGGCATGCTGTTTCAATTCGACAGTTTGGCATCACCTGGGCAGACCAGTAGAATGAAATTCAAAAGCAATGGTCACTATTCATGTGTGAACAAACTCTATGAGTGAACCGAAAAAAGAGCCAGCTGCTTTTGGCTCAGAAGTTCTGCGACTGGAAACGCCTGAGCATCGCCGGCACAGGCGTCGACGCAGCTTTATCGGCACGACTATCTTTCTGGTGATCTCGGCCAATCTGATTTACAGCGGCATTGACTCAATGCAATCCGGCAAATGGGTGTTCTTTCGCAAGGACATGTTGGAGCTGCCCGGATGGATGGTGCTGCTGATGGGGGTGCTGATTCTGGGGTATTCCATCTGGCAACTCGTACGCCTCGCCGTTGGCAAAGACTAAGGAAGCCTGGGGAATTCCTCTAGCTTTGATTGTCATCAGCTTGTTTTTTGTGACGGTCGACTCCCAGCGATTTTCCTTCTGTTCTGGGTAAATAAAGTCGTAAACAGCGCGATAGCCTTCATGCGGGTTTGCGGGGCGTTGGATTTTGGAGATGATTTAGCAATGTCGTACACATAGGCTCAGCAACGATCTGCGAACGACTGCTATCTGGAATGCATCAACACGCTTCTGCTAGACTTCAACGGTCACTGGGGAGTAGTCTCCTTTCGAGTCATTCGAAGGGGCTTGCATCAACACACTTGGTCATCGTTTGACCATGGTGCAAGCGGTTTCTAACTTGACAAGACCTTTGACCACATTGCCTCCGGTTCGGCCGGGGAGGCGCTGTGGTCATTGTTTTATGTCTGGCCTTGGAATCAATCATGGAAGCTCTCCTTCTCTCAACTGGCGTTGTAGCCCTCGCTGAAATCGGCGATAAAACTCAACTCCTCGCATTCATACTGGCAGCGCGGTTCAAAAGGCCCTTGCCAATCATTGCTGGTATCTTGGTAGCTACACTGGTCAACCATGGCCTCGCAGGTGCCTTTGGCGCATGGATAACTTCCATGATCAGCCCGGACATCATGCGATGGGTATTAGGTGGCTCATTCATTGGCATGGCCATCTGGACCCTGATTCCTGACAAGATTGAAGAGGAGGAGACACAAGTGGCCAAACATCTAGGCGTGTTTGGAGCCACTTTGGTGACGTTCTTCTTGGCTGAAATGGGTGACAAGACACAAATTGCAACCGTGGCTTTGGCGGCACACTACGCAACCCCTTTGATGGTCATCGCTGGAACGACCCTCGGCATGCTCATCGCGGACGTTCCGGCGGTGTTCGTAGGCAACAAGTTTGCTGCAAAAATCCCAATGAAGCTTGTTCACTCAATTGCAGCGGCAATCTTTGCTGTCATGGGCTTGCTCACTTTGCTCCAGGCGGACAAGTTCTTCCAATAGATCAATGCAAACAATGCCAATATGAATAGAAGTGTTCTTTACGCGCTGGGTGCGGCTGCACTGTTTGGAGCGAGTACCCCGTTTGCGAAGCTGTTGACCAGTGACATGCCCCCCGTGCTGTTGGCCGGACTTCTTTATCTAGGCAGTGGGGTCGGTTTGACCCTAGCGCGTTTTGTCCGTGATGGCGGCTACGAACCCTCAGGTCTTCAACGAAATGAATGGCCGTGGCTTTTAGGCGCCATTTTGTTCGGTGGCGTGATTGGCCCAGTGGCACTGATGTTTGGGTTGCTATCCACCCGCGGAACCACTGCTTCGCTTTTGTTGAATCTAGAGGCCGTCCTTACCGCAGTCATTGCCTGGCTTGTGTTCAAAGAAAATGCTGACCGGCGTATCGTGTGGGGCATGCTCGCAATCGTGGCCGGCGGTGTCACATTGTGTTGGCAGACTGATTCTGTGGGCCAATCAAGCGCAATTGGTCCAGTGCTGGTCGGCGTTGCTTGTTTCTGCTGGGCCGTGGATAACAACCTCACCCGCAAGGTGTCTGCATCTGATGCGCTTTTTATTGCGGGTATCAAAGGTCTGATTGCCGGGTCAGTGAATACAGCGCTGGCCATCAGCATGAATGCCAAATTGCCCAACTTTGCGATACTGTCTGCGACCATGGTAGTTGGTCTGCTGGGCTATGGAGTTAGTCTTGTTCTGTTTGTGCTGGCATTGCGTGGCTTGGGTACAGCCCGAACGGGGGCTTACTTTTCAACTGCACCGTTCATTGGGGCAGCGGTGGCATTGTTTGTCTCCCCAGAAACTACCTCTCTGGCATTCTGGATAGCTGCGGCGTTGATGGGATGGGGCGTATGGCTGCACCTCACTGAGCAGCATGTCCACGAGCACCTGCATGAGGTTCTTGAACATGAGCACGAACACGTACATGACGATCACCACCAACACGTGCATGGTTCTGAAGGTCATGACAGCAAAAAACATAGTCACCGTCACACACACTTCGCCCTGAAGCACTCTCACCCGCACTACCCGGATGTTCATCATCGCCATGTACACTGAATTTCGGTAATACCATCCGTGTTAAGTTGATACTCAACGTAAGGAGACAGGCCATGCAGGACCCAAAGGAGCACTGGGAAAAGGTCTATCAGACCAAGCAATCAGATGCTGTGAGCTGGTTTCAGAAACACGCGACGCGCTCACTCGAACTCATCCGTTCGGTTGGAACCTCGTTGGACGCAACGGTGATTGATGTCGGGGGCGGTGCTTCAACCCTAGTGGATGACCTGTTGAGCAACGGTTTCATAAACGTATCGGTATTGGACTTGTCGGCCAGTGCATTGGCGGTTGCCCGCAAACGTCTGGGGTCCGCCGGCGACCGTGTCACCTGGATTGCCGGAGACATTTGCACTGTGGACCTGCCAGTCCAGGCGTATGACATCTGGCATGACCGTGCCGTTTTTCACTTCCTGACCAATCCAGTCGACCGCGCTGCGTATGTACAGCAGGTTATGAAGTCGGTAAGACCCGGCGGCCATGTAATTGTTGCGACTTTCGCGCCCGACGGCCCAGAGCAATGCAGTGGACTGCCAGTCGCCCGGTATGCCCCTGGCGAGCTTCATCAAGAGTTCGGGCCTGCGTTTGAGTTGATCGAGCACATGAGTGAACAACACGAAACCCCTTGGGGTTCAGTACAAAATTTTGTTTACTGTCACTGCTTAAGGCCTCATTGAGCCACCGCTTCTTGTGGTCCAAATTCATTGCCCAAGGAGCCGCAATGGGCCTGCTAGAGTCGATCCGTTTTCTCCGAAGCAGTCACTCAAAATTAAACGTCAGCTTTGAATCGAAGGCCTGCTGAAGGCGATCCGTTTTTCCATACCAGTCACTCACAATTGAATGCCAGCTTTGAATCCAGGGTCTAAGACGGGCATACGTTTTCAGCCTTGAGACCGAATTGACATCCTGTGAATTGAATGAGTTTACGACTTTAGTTGTCCGGGATACCTTCTGTTCGGAGCATCACCTGGGGTCGGTTCTTGCTTTACCCCCCCCGCGCCTTTTGAACCGCAGCATCAGAGGTCGTAGTCCTGCGACTGCCTGTGCTTTTTTCGGACTAGGTGCAGCTGCTTGCCGTCACCTATTGAGTGCACCGGCCCTGCTTCCAGCAAAGCTCCCGCCATTCCCACGGCGGGACAGGCTGGTGTCCAGACCACAACCCGGTACGGCTGCTTCGCGCTGCCGCTTCCAAACCTGGGAGGGTCTTGTCGCGCAGGTATCTGCCATGTGCTGCCGCGTTTGCCCAGGCCCAGCCCTGTCTCACCATTTCACGGTTGACAGACTGACCATTTGCAAAGAGCTCACACACCTCTCGGCCATAGTGGTCTGACTCAAAGCAATGGGCCTCTACGGACTTTCCTTTGACCAAGGATGCCAGATATTTTCCGGAATGGTCGGAATAGGGTTGACCTATGCGACGCTTTTGATTTTTCGTGTGCGATGACTCTGGCGCGTCGATGGAGGCGAGGCGGACTGTGAGTTGTGTCTTGTGGTCTACCAGGAGGACGACGGTATCTCCGTCATCGACGTACACAACTTTGCCGCTGGTATTGAAAGGCTTTGACCAAGCGGGCACTGTGAGCGTTGTGGTCAACAGGATGGCAATGGACGACCTCATGACAATTGATCTTGATGTAATTCGGTACATGATCAATGTTGCCGATCTCGTTCTAGCTCTGGGGGTTTGATGAGCTCACCTGCGCGCAGTTTGTCTGCCAGCTGGTCGCGAAAGCCTTGCATCACTGCGTGCTTCACCCAGAGTTCTGTTGCGGGGTTTTTGGCTTTGAATTGTTGCTCTGCGTTTTTGCAGGCGGCAAAGGCATGAGTTAACTCAGGGTGTTGCTCTAGGGCCTGAGCTTCAGGGAGGTGAAGAAATGCGTGGGCCCGCTCATAAGCCAGTTCTTTTGCTCGAAGCGGGGTTGATTGAGTTTCGCTCAGGACAGCTTTTTCGCGATCTGGAGGCGGTATTCCTCGTCCACTGTCATGCTCTTCGCGCCTTCCATGGCTCGGCCCAACCATGCGGGTGTCTCGGTCAAGGGGAGGGTCTCCGATGGCTTGTCGGTAGGCTGGCTCAGAGATGGATCCTGTGCTTCTGATTTCTTCGAGGGCGATTGAGAGCCGTTGTTTGATGTGGTCATGGTTTCCTTCTGATTCAAGCAGGGGCAGATAGTTCCAGCCGGTGTGGGTTGCAGGCTTCATTCTGTCCCGATAGTCCACAACATGCAATTCGACGGCGTTGCCGAATTGCGCCTGCACTTCGCGAAGACTAGCTGGTAGACCTCCCTGTATGCTGCTCATAACGTGGATGCTGGCGCCGCGTCCCTGTTCGGCAAACCTCTTGAGGGTATTGTCTAAGGCGTTTTCGGGACGAGCGTGAACCGCGATGATCACGGGCTTGAGTCCGGCGTCGAGAACTTGTTGGATTTTCTCAAGGGTTGTCTGCGGGTTGGATAGCTGGCCTTCGAAGACGACTCGGTAGCTTGATGGCAGCTCACCGGCACTGAGGACAGAAGATGTTTTGCCTGCACCGGGCGTGCCGGTGAGAAAGACAACGGTGTCCCGTTCAGCTTGGTTCTTGTCGGCAAGGTTGCGCCTGAACAGTTCCGCAGACAGAACCGCGGCCGCGTTATGTACGGGCCCGTTGTATCGGTTCCTGCTGTCTTTGGAGACCGTGTATTGCTCGAAGGTTTCTTTGAACAGATCTGCAGCGATATATCGGCCCCCCAATGACCGTTCATCGTTCTTGTATTTTTCAATGAATAGGTCAGGATTCGCTTCAACGGCTGTGGCGACAGTTTCTTCAATCCGTGTGCGGTCCTCGTGGCGGTAGCCGTTGCGGCGAATGGTTTCCAAGGCCATGGCGCTTTACCAGCGGATGTTTTTGGAAATCGTACCGTTGAGGTACACGTCTATGACATTGGGCGTAGCCGCCAATCCGACTTGCGTCAGTGTTCCGTAGATGGGTCGGGTTGCCCAGCCGTAGTTCCAATCCCAATAGCCACCTTGTCCCTGGTAGTTCCCTCCGCAGGTTTTAAGAGGAATGGGGTCGCCCGGATTTACAAAAATCGTATTGGGGTCGCCAACGCTTGTTGCCATGAATCCAGCAGCAGCTGCGTAGTCAAGCTGTCCCTGTAAGGTCCCAATTCCCTGGGAGTAGGTGCCACTGGGGAGCATTCTGGTTCCTGTCGGGCAGTCCAGGTAGGGGTCGCTGCGCTGCAGGGCATAGGAGCCGGTGTGGGTGGCGGCGTTGCCGGCCATCGCACACGAAGGAAATCCCCGGAAATGGGAGAGATCCCACCACAGCTGCGTGATGGAGGGGACGCAGGCAGGCGCTGCCGTCGGGCCTGCCGGGTTGGCCAGGCACAGCAACACGGTGCATCCGTAGTTGCTTTGAGCCTGAGCGGTGGCCGCGCATGCCAGTGCCAATGCCGAGGGCACGAGCAGCTTGGATGTGTGGCGTTTCAGTGTGTGACAGATTTTGAAATGCACTTTGAGCTCCCTTTTCATTTTTTCAAATATTAGATATCACTATCTCCTTCGAATTAGTCGATTTACAACAGGTAACACAATTAATTGCCATTTATAAGTGATATCAAATTGGCTTCAACGGCATTGTTTTTCGGTTGAAACTGTTCATGCTTTTTTGGAATCAACTGCTGTTGGAAGTTCTATGCCAATACTTCGAGTCACAGCAAATTTGACAGTTTGATGTTGGGTGTCGGTTTTGACTCCACCATGCCTAAAGAGCGCTGACGTGCGCCGCTGTTTGCGCATTCTTTCCCACTGTGAGCTTGCCGTTGCTACCTGTCATTCCCGGCGCACGGGCGTGAGACGACAAAACATGAGGGGGCCCAATTACACTTTCATCATGAACATCACGCCCCCTCAGTCACCGCTGGAGAATGACGCTGAAAAGCCGAACCCTAGAACGGAGGCAGCTCTGCAAAGGCTTCACAAGGCAATGCGTGACATCGAGGCTGAAATTGAAAACAATCAAGGTGTTTACCCGTTCAATTTTGGACGTGTGACTCAGTCAGAGCTTTGCCGGCGAGCCGATGTCAAGAAAGCCACTCTTCAGAATGCGGTTCACAAAGACACGACTCGCGTTGCGATCATGGCTTGGCTTGACCAGCTAAATGAAAAGTTAGCCCAGACCCGTGATGGCACACGTGAGCGAGTGACGGCTGTGGCTGACAACCTCGCTGCTGAAGTCGGACGGTTGACCCTCGCCTACCAGGAGGCACAAGAGCAGCTTGCCCTTGCTGAAGAGCGAATTTCGCAACTACGGGAAGAAAATGCGCTCCTGCGTTTGAACCTCAAAGCGTGAATGGGTTTGTCGCGTCGGTCAGCGGGTCTGTGGTTGTTTTCGTGCCGATGCTGACGATCTGGACTAAAGTTCTCCGATCAGGCTCGAAGACCTGCAGTGTTTCATTGGGCGCACATTATTCTTTCATTTGAAAGAAAATAGATATAATCTTTCAAATGGAGATTCACATGAAAACTGCCATTGCATCTGCTGTTCATCTGGATCCTGGCGCTGTGTTGGCCAAGGCCACAGTTCGGGCATCGGCTTTGCTTGGCCTCACGGGCGTGACGCTGGGTAAGATCATTGGCATGAGTGAGGCCAGCGTGTCACGTCTGACCCGCGGGGAGCGACCACTTCAAACCGATACGAAAGAGGGAGAGTTGGCCACGCTTTTGGTGCGCGTGTACCGTTCCTTGGATGCGCTGGTTGGAAATGATGAGAAACGTCGTTTGGAATGGCTCAACACCTACAACCAAGGTGTGAATGGTGTGCCCAAAGAGTTGATTCAAACTGCACAAGGACTGGTGCGGGTGGCGACGTATCTTGATGGCATGCGCGCAGTCGTCTGAATATGCAATGGCGTGAAGAGGACTGGATCGCCCAGTCCAGTAAGAAAGCAAACTCAATTCTGTGGCGTGCTGTCGAGGCGCAACACGTGGCTGCGACCATGAGCCTGGTGGATTCACTCGATGAGCAACATGTGTTGGAGCAGATTTTGGAGGCCAATAAGCCGCCCATTCCCCCTGACTACCGGCAATTCGATTTTTTGATCTTTACGCCATTCCGATATACCTCGGCCTATGCCTCCAGATTTAGGCGCTCTGATGCGCCGGGGATTTGGTACGGAGCCATGGATCGTCAAACGGCATGTGCAGAAGTCGGCTACTGGCGTTGGCGGTTTCTGATGGACAGTGAAGGCCTCAAAGCAGGGGAACTGAGATTTGAGAGCACCTTGTTTCAGGCCAAGGTTTTGGGTCGACAGATCGATTTGACCAAGGCACCCTGGAAGGCGCTCAGTGCGCAGTGGAGACATTCTGCCGATTATTCAAGTTGCCAAGCCTTGGCGGATGCCGCCAGAGCCCAAGGGCTGCAATGGATTCAATATGGATCGGCACGCCATCCGGAGGGTCAGTGTGCCGCTGTGCTGGATGCTGCGTGTCTGAGTTTGTACGAGCCGAACCATCAGGAAACTTGGGTTTGCAAGATCACGGCATCGACAGTCATCTTTAGGCACAGAGGTGATGGGTTCTCATTTGAGCCAGAAGTGGACACGGCTTAAGTTGACCATGCTCTCCAGTCATTTACGCAGATGGCTGGTCATTTCATCTTCGAAGGCAATTTGATTCTCTCGCCTGCGATCATGAAAATACCGCGGCCTTCATGGTGCAAGGTGCGTGGGTCTTTGCGCGTCGGATCTATCCAGGCCTTAAGGACTTCCAGTACGAAGAAGTTGTAGCGGTTCACCAGACGGGTGTCGATGACACGACACTCTAGGTTCGCGTAGCACTCTACGATGAGTGGTGCTTCAACCATAGCTGCAGGCGCGGTTGTTAACCCAAATGCTTTGAATTTATCCGTTTCCCGGCCAGATGAGTTGCCGCACTCAACCACTTGCTTCGCCAGTTCCACCGTTGGAATATTGAGCACACATTGACGTGTCTTCTTCAACGCTGTAAAAGTAAGGTCCTGAATACTGACAATGCATCCTACAAGCGGTGGCTCGAATTCCATCATGGTGTGCCACGACATTGGCATGACGTTGATGCGTTCTCTATGCGCCGTTGTTAGCAGCAGTACAGGTCCGGGCTCAAGAAGACCATAAACCTTGGACAGAGGGTATGTGCGCTTTGCCATTTTGGCTTAGGCTGTCTTTACATCTGGCCGCGACGTGACCAAAACTCTACTGCTCAATCGCGCCAAGAACTTCGACCGATTGCTTGATCAGTTGATTTTCAGCTTGAAGCCAATCGTCTAATGCAGAGCCGGTTTGCCCGTTACGTGCTTCGTATAAACCATAGGCGATCTGTCGAATCTGGTCGTCACTAGGGCCTTCGATGTCATCGTCGGAGAGGGCAATATCTTCAACATCGTCGGTGCTTACAAGAGCCGCCACCTTCGCTTGCGGTGGGCCTGCCTGTGCAGAAGATGTACTTGATTGCGTTGCCATTTGATCCCTCCGACGAAATAGAAATCGTATTGGACAATAACTATTGCCAAGAATAGGAATGATTGAAGAGACAGTGATAGGCAGGCTTGCGTATTCGCAAATATCACTGGTGCTGGCACCGGGTGTTCCCTGCCCCTGTAGGTTCTTCCAAAATGGTTGCTGAATATGAAATCAGAAATTCAAAGGAGAAAACTGCATCAAACATTTTCAAATCGCGCACCATCTTCGTGCGTGAGTTAGTGCAAAACGCAGGGTGTTGGTATTTTTTTACATCGTTCTGGTGCAGTAGTGGCTGCATCAGACAAACGACCAAAATTTGACTAGAGTTAGGGTCTTGCGCGTGAATTACCAATCCTCAAAAAGGTTGCGAATGAAACTCAGTTTAAAACTCCCGTTGGCATTTGCCGTTGCACTCGGGCTCCTGTTTTTAGGTGCACTTTTTGGCATTGCCAGACTCAATAGCGCCCTGGATGTGTATGAACACCAGGTGTTGGGTTCCGTTGGAGCCCACAAAAAAGTAGCACAGATTGATGCGCGGTTTTCCGTAGCTATTCAGGAATGGAAGAATGTGCTACTGCGTGGCAAAGAACCAAAAGACCTTGAGAAATATTGGACCGCACACCTCAGCGCCATGAGGGAAGTGCGAGAAGGTCTGCGGGAACTCGACAAAATGGACATGGATCGCGAGGCCAAGGCTACGCTTCAAAAAATTGAACAAGCTATTCCCATCGTCGGTGACGCGTATAAAAAAGCCTTTGAGGAGTTCAAGGCGGCCGGCTTTGATCCAACTGTCGGGGATAAAGTGGCGCGGGGCAAAGACCGTGAGTCCGGCATTCTCCTTGTGGAATTGAAAGAAAAACTGTCCAAGGCCGAGTTAGACACATCTAGCGCCGCCACGAAAGAGGCTGATCGCAGCACCATGTTAGCCCTGCTTGTGATGGTCGTTATCACCATGATCGGCATGGGGGGCGCCTTCTGGTTGAGTCGCCAGATCGTCACCTCCATGGCACAGGCGGTTGAGGTTGCCAAACAAGTGGCTGATGGCAACTTAGCGGTGCCGATAGTGTTGCAGGGTAAAGATGAGTGCGCCATGATGATGCAATCACTTCATGAAATGCAAACCAACCTTTCGGGGCTGGTCAGCAGAGTTCGGCTAGGTTCTGAAAGAGTGGCCACAGCCAGCGCTGAAATAGCACAGGGTAACAACGATCTGTCCGCGCGCACTGAGCAACAGGCCAGTGCTCTGCAAGAGACTGCGGCCTCAATGGACGAGTTGAGTTCGACGGTGAAGCAAAATGCCGACAGCGCTCGTCAGGCCGACCAATTGGCGAAAAGTGCTTCCTCAGTGGCATTGCAGGCTGGGAGAGTGGTTGATCAAGTGGTCGAGACCATGAAGGGGATCAACGACTCCAGTCGAAAAATATCAGACATCATCAGTGTGATTGATGGCATCGCTTTTCAGACCAACATCTTGGCACTGAACGCAGCAGTGGAAGCAGCCCGTGCTGGCGAGCAGGGACGTGGGTTTGCCGTCGTTGCCAGCGAAGTGCGCTCACTGGCAGGACGATCTGCGGACGCTGCCAAAGAAATCAAGTCGCTTATTAGCGCAAGTGTTGAACGGGTTGCACACGGCAGCGCGCTTGTCGACCAGGCTGGCACAACCATGACTGAGGTCGTAGACAGCATCAAGCGCGTAACCGACATCATGGGTGAAATCAGTTCTGCCACTCTTGAGCAGGCCAACGGTGTCGCGCAGGTCGGTCAGGCGGTGAGTCAGATGGACCATGCGACGCAGCAGAACGCGGCATTGGTGGAGGAGATGGCGGCGGCGGCCAGCAGTCTCAAGAGTCAGGCTCAAGATTTGGTGCAGGTGGTGACCGCCTTCACGATCGACTCCAGCAATGATCGTCCGCATGACGCCGCCATTGCTTCAAAAGAAAAGCCGAAGAGCAGGCAGAGCGAGTTGGCCCTGCTGCCCGCTCGCAATCCGGGCTCAACGTAGTCGGGACAGAGCCAAGTGAGGGGTTAAAAAAGTCTTTTGATCACGCGACATCTTTGCAAGTTTCTGTTGAATTGGCCCGGTGTCTGGTTAAATCGACCTCGCAATCAGCCCTCGGGCAAGGATGTTGTTGTGCTGACGCAGAGTTCGAGTAGATTCGCTCCCCTTCGAGCTAGTCTGGCTCATGCGCGATATTTGACTTTTCTTTCATGAGTCCTTCCACTGCAGGGCGGAAGAATGGCTGGCTTCCATGGGTCACGCCATGGGGAAGTCGAATTATTCAAAACCCCAAAGAAGCCAGCAAATCGTCTACATCGTTTTGCTTCAACGCGACATCAGCCGTTTGAGGTCCCTCCAGCTTGTGATTGTCGACGGTCACTGCCATGGCCTCAGCAGTTGCCTCCTCTTTAGACTTCACAACCTGCGGGGCACTGTCCAAGAGCAAGTGCACCAACTGCAATTCGGTTCGGGAGATGATGTCGATCACCTTCTTGATTACTTGACCGGATAGATCTTGAAAGTCTTGAGCCATCATGATGTCACTCAACACTGAAGCTTGCCCATCGGCGAATTTGGCTGAGCGTTCGGCGTATTTTCCGCAAACCATCAACAAAGCTTTCGCACGCTCAACGCTCAGATCGTTGGAGGCCGCCATTCGTGCCAATGACTGTCCCAATTCCAGACCCCGCTTGGCAAGGTCATCACATTCCGGTTTTGCCGTTTCAACCAGGGTCAATACCTTGTTCGCCGCATCTTCGGTCATTTTTCCGACGTAGGCCAGTCTATCGCGTGCATCGGGCATTTCGCCCACAATGGAATGCAACTGATTCCCACCGAGTACGGTCAAGGCTTCATGCATTTCCCGAGTGATGGCGCCTAGTCGTGAGTAGGCTTCTTCTTTGCTGATTGCTGTTGTCATTTGACCTTCTAATCTCAATTGGTGCAGTGTGCGTGTGATGCATTTCTTAAATATTTGCGCCTGCTCGCTGTAGCTTCAGTTTAATGGGTTTTGCGCCATAGAATGAACATTAGCCGTCGCTTAAGAGTTGCATAGTTGTCGCGTGACTGTGCAGCCTTCTAAAGGGAACTAGGATCAAACTATTGACCTGGCGAATTGGGGGGCAATATGGGCACATAAGCGGTTTTTAATTTCACGACTAGAGCCTCAAGATTTTTACCTACTTCCCATGACAACTGAGCTTAAATTTCTGGTCGTCGACGATTTTTCAACGATGCGGCGGATCATCTGCAATCTACTCAAGGAAAGCGGTTTCTCGAATACGGAGGAAGCGGAGGATGGGGTAGTCGCGTTGCAGAAACTAAAAAACAGCAAGTTCGATTTTGTGGTTAGCGACATCAATATGCCAAACATGAATGGCTTTCAATTGCTGGCGGCCGTTAAAGCCGACGCGTCTCTGAAACATTTGCCATTTCTCATGGTGACGGCGGAAGCCCGGAAAGAGGACATTGTTCTTGCGGCGCAACAAGGTGCTTCAGGCTACATTGTCAAACCCTTCACCAAGGCGACGCTCGAAGACAAGGTCTTGAATATTCTCAAGAGGCTTGGACTCTAACTTTTCTGATGGCAGTCAACAATTTAAATGTGGCGAAACCTGGACTAGTTGTGTTGTCGACGTGTCAGTTCTGTTTCGCGGCAGGCCTCGGATTTGCCCTTTCAGCTTGTGGAAAGGGCTCGTTAGATCACTCAAAGTAATGCGTCTATGCGAAAGACGCTACGTAAGCGCAGTTCAGTCGATATTGTTCTGATAATCAATTTACGCATTAGTGAAATCAATCGCTGAATTTCGATTGCTGCATCTCAGCAAATAATCTTCGAATTCACGGATTGGTAGAGGTCGACAGAAAAGGTAGCCTTGAAATGCGGTGCAACCATGCTCCACCAAGAAACTCATTTGACTTTCTGTTTCGACGCCTTCGGCGACGATTGCCAACCGCAGAGCTTGCCCCAATGCAATTACCGTACAGGCAATAGCGGCATCGTCCGGGTCGATCAGAATATCGCGCACAAAAGACTGGTCGATCTTGAGGACGGATAGAGGTAACCGCTTCAGGTAAGTTAACGATGAGTATCCGGTGCCGAAGTCATCAAGAGAAAATTTCACGCCGCGCACCTGCAACACCATCATTTTAGTGATGATGGATTCCACATCGTCCACCAAAACACTCTCGGTGAGTTCGATCTTGAGCTTATGCGGATCGACTCCGGTACGCTCCAGAATTTCAAGTGCCTGCGCAGAAAATTCAGGTTGACGGAACTCGCGTGCACTGACGTTCACGGAAATCGTCAACCTTTCGGTGACTGGGTCTTGCGCCCAAAGATTCAACTGCTCACAAGCCGTTTCCATTACCCACTTACCCAGCGGAACGATCATGCCGGTTTTCTCCGCAATATCAATAAACTTCAACGGCGGGATCATTCCTTTTTCGGGATGCAGCCAGCGCACCAGTGCCTCTGCCCCAACAATCTCGTTCGCTTCAATCAGCGGTTGATAATATAAATTGAACTGCTTGTCCTCGATAGCACGGCGCAAATCAGTTTCCAATGCAGCTCGATCCGAGGCAGTAATTTGCATTTCCGGATCAAAGAACTGTAGTGAATTTCGGCCTGCTGCTTTGGCGCGATACATGGCCAGGTCCGCGCTCTTCATTAGTTCATCAATGCTGGTCGGTTTGTCTCCAAACATGCGGATGCCGATGCTCAGCGTGATAAAGCGCTGTTGGCCGCCAAGCGAAAAAGGAACCCTCAGGTCATTCAGGAATTTTTCGGCGACCGTCTTGGCCTCCGTCGCTGCGTCGTTGATGTTTTCACTCAGATCCACCAGCATGACTACGAACTCATCACCGCCGAAACGGGAAACGGTGTCGAGCCCCCTTACATTCTCTTTAAGTCGGCCCGCCACCTGCTTGAGCAATTCGTCGCCTTTGTCATGCCCCAGCGTGTCATTGAAATCCTTGAAGTTGTCAAGATCCAGAAAAAGCAGGGCTCCACAGCGGGTGGAGCGGCTGCTGGCGTTCAGCGTCTGAACCAGGCGATCCATCAGCAAACGACGATTGGGTAGCCCGGTGAGGCTATCGTAAAAGCCCAGTCGCGCGATCTCCTCTTCGGCAAGTTTTCGCTCGGTGACATCAGTGTGTACTCCGTCCCAAATCAAGCGGCCGTCCGCCATGCGGCGCGGGGCCGAATTAATGTGAATCCAGCGCATTCCCCCGCCAACCGGCCTTAGTCTGAGCTGCACGTCGATGCAGGTCATATTTTCGGCTGACGCTATTTTTGCGGTCGTTAATACCTCGCGATCATCCGGATCGAAAAGCTCATACAGCCGATTTGGGTCTTGCAGGATATCTTCTGATTTGACTCCATAAATCTTCTCTGCTGCTTCGCTGATATGCAAAAAACGCAGGGCCCCGTCCTTCTCCTGAAGTATTTGATAAACGACCGAACTGGGCAGATTGTTGCTGAGGGAGCGAATGCGCTCTTCGCTTGAGCGAAGGCGACTCTCAGAAGTTCGCACATCCTCGAACGGTGTGCGCACACTGGTTACGAAAGTGGCCCAGTAAAGCAATGCATAGGCCACAAGCTTAAAGCTATGGCCATAAATGTTCTGAAAGTCCGAAGGCGCAACATAGGCAGTGAACATGATCTCGCCGGCACCCATCACGAAACTGGATAGTGCCAGCAGATAGTCACGTGCCAAGCCCGATTTTTGCGCGCGCATATAAAACAGACTGGCTACCAAGAGATTGAGTACACACAGCCCGTACTCGAAGTCAGCCTTGAACGCAGTGACGCCTTTGCCTTTGATGAAGGTGACAGGGAATGCATCCAAGGCAAAGGAACCAAACCAAATCAGAAAGCCAGAGACGACCAACCCCGCCAGGAACCAAAACCGACGCGAAAATGGTGGCGTCCATTGAGCAGCGACTAAAGCCAGCGTGAATACCTCAAAAGTGCGACCCATCAACCAGAAGAAAATCGCGCGCACGGTGCTACTCGGAGCCAGGAAGGATGGCATCCCCTCGTAAGTCAGGGCATGGACTGTGTCACACACCGCCACCACCATGAATCCGAAGATCAGGACATTGACAGAGCGGGCCTCGCGGGCATCAAAGGTGTGCCAGGACACCACTACGATCAGTGAAGCAATGATGATGGCGAAAAGCTCCATCAGCAAATGCACAGTCAGCATGCTGGTATCAAGCCGAGTCAGTTGGATAAAAGGGGGCGCTGTCATGCCGAGCCACAAGGCGATAACGACAAATGCTGCAGTCACCAATGTTCTATTTCGGTAGATGTTTCGCATTTAGCTATCTCTCATGTAGCGTTTCCACGCTGCGATGTAATCCATAAACATGGGCTTAGTCCATGGCAACGCAAAACCAGAGGGAATAGGGCATCTAAATACCGTCCCGGCACACCCTCAAAAACTTTGTCCAGTGGAACACTCAACGTGATGGGCAACTCTCAAGACGCATCTTGAGACGGCGGTTCCAACACCCGAGAATGATGCCCACAGAGTCAGTCTTTAGCCGGAACTGCGCAACAATAACGGCTCGTTCAGTGTAGTTTCTTGTGATGCGGTTGTCGAGGCCAGATATCCTGGGTAATGCCAAATCGAGCAGACCTCTAAGCGACAGCTGAATTGCCCTGATTGTCGTGAAGATTGGTTGCTGCAAGGGTTCTGTCGAAATGGTGGGAAAACCAACGCGACCATTGATTTTTGTAGAGACTTTGAAACTCACGCATCCAGTCTTTCAAGGCAGACATTCAACGCACCCTTCTGATATGCGCTATGAATAGCAGACAGCCAGACATTGTTGCATGGAGATGACCGCGCGTCCATAATGGCGCAGTTTTTCTAGTTCACTAAAATAGCCCAAGAGATCTGGCCATCGATGAGACAAATCGCGTGCGCCTAACGCCATCGATGAGACAAATCGCGTGCGCCTAACAAGAGGAATGAGGATATGGGCAGAAAAGAGGGCGCCGTCAACCGTGAAGGTAGGGGCGTGACTGATGCTGACTATAGTTTCGCCGTCAATCTCATGCAGTTCCTTGTGGTGCCGACGTTTGTGCTCGACCCCGATGGAAAGGTGCTGATATGGAACAAGGCCTGTGAGCGTCTGACGGGTATGCCCGCCGCCGAGGTGGTTGGCACCACTGAACACTGGAGAGGCTTCTATGACACTCCTCGCTTATGCCTGGCTGACCTGATTGTTCAGAAGCGCGAGGCGGAGATGGCGGCGCTCTATGTCACACATGACGACCCATCTGGGCAGTCCTTTGGACTCCATGCCCAGAACTGGTGTGTCATGCCCCGCATGGGGACGCAGCTTTATCTGGCTATCGACGCCGGCCCTATCTATGATGCGGCGGGCAAGCTATTGGCCGTGGTCGAAACCCTGCGTGACATGTCCGCCCAAAAGAAGACGCAAATTGAACTTGAAGAGAGAGCTACGCATGACGGTCTAACTGGCATCGTCAACCGCCGTGGCTTTGATGAACGACTGCAAGTTGAGTGGAGCAGCGCATCTCGAGAAAAGCAGTCGTTGGCTCTGATCATGATTGATGTCGATCATTTCAAGCGCTACAACGATACCTACGGACATTTGGCCGGGGATGATTGCCTCAAGAGAATAGCAGCAGTCCTGTCCCAGGCAGCGCTTCGCCCAAATGACTTGGCGGCGCGATACGGCGGAGAAGAGTTTGCACTCATTCTGCCCTCCATTGACGAGCAGGGTGCCGCCGTTGTCGCCTCCAGAATCCGTGAGGGTGTCGCTAAGCTGGCCATCCCTCATGGCGGTGGTGAAGCAGGCGGTATCGTAACTGTCAGCCTAGGCGTGGCAACTGTCACCCCTGAGCCTAGTATGAAACATCAGGACCTCATCGCATGGGCGGATCGCGCTCTCTACCAAGCCAAGCACGCTGGACGCAATCGTGTCGCTGCGCTTTCCGCGAGCTAGTCGATTGGCACCGCATTGCGTCGGTTGATAGGCATGCGCAGGCTTGACCGCTTTAGACGCAATTTGAACTTTGGCGTGCCATCAATATTGATCTCTTGCTTGTTTCATGAGCAACCCCGGAATATCCAATGTCGACGCCAAATATTCCAGCTATCCACCAGTTTATCCACAGGTTAAACCACAGCAAATGGGGGTAACTTTCGCGGGAAGCACGCGGGGCTCAATCTAAACGAGAAGTGCCATTGGCTCGGCTTTCCTTTTGAGTCGTTTGCAAACAGGGATGGATTGCGATCAGATCCTCAGCGAGGAATTGTGATGGCATAGTTCTTCACGGCGTTGATCAGGTGTATCCAATGCCTCGGTCACGGTGAACAGGGGAGGCGTGCGCTGAAGTTGAATGCCTCTTCAACGCGTACTCGACGTTTCCCGTTGCGATCGCGGGTGAATTTGGTAAACGGGAAATACTTGAGACAATACCGCACTGGTTTGATTTTTAAACCAGTGAAATACAAAAAAGAAATTTAAAAATGGCAACTGCGAAAAAGAAAGCTGCTCCCAAGGCTGCAACAACGTCAAAGAAAGCGACAACTTCTGCCAAAGCGGTGAAACCTGTCGCCAAGGCATCGGTAAAAAAAGCTCCTGTTTCCAAGGCAGCCAAGGCAATTGCCAAGCTCAGTGAAAAAATCGCGAAGCTGACCGAACGCAAAGACAAAATTAATGCAGAAATCAACGCGTTGCGTGATCAGCGCGCAACGCTGAAAGCTGCACCTGTCGCTGCTGCACCGTCCGCTCCAAAAGCAGCTCCAAAGAAAGCTGCAAAGCCCGCTGCCAAGAAGTGAACTTCTTTAGCGGCATCGTGCGCTAATTAGAAAAGACCCTTCGGGGTCTTTTTTTGTTTAGTCTCTCGGAGACTTCTGCAGTGATATCCCAAGCGTTGGCGAAGCGGGGAAGTATTCCATCAGAACGCAACACTTCCCGGCTTTCATCAAAGCGGCGTATAGAAGTGGTCCGACAAATTTGAACAGTAGGATAAGTGGAAATCCAAGCGATTTT
>NZ_JADMJN010000004.1 GCF_018780565.1 Rhodoferax sp. | reverse complement strand
GGTCAAGATGATCGAGCTCAAGCTCAGCCAGGGCGCCAAGCCGGGCCACGGCGGCATGTTGCCGGGCCCCAAGGTCACGGCGGAGATCGCCGCTGCACGCGGGGTGCCCGTGGGCGTGGACTGCATCTCACCGGCTTCGCACAGCGCCTTCAGCACGCCCGTCGAGATGATGCAATTCATCGCCCGGCTGCGCGAATTGTCGGGTGGCAAGCCGACCGGCTTCAAGCTGTGCATCGGGCATCCCTGGGAATGGTTCGCCATGGTCAAGGCGATGCTGGCCACCGGCATCACGCCTGACTTCATTGTGGTGGACGGCGCCGAGGGCGGCACCGGTGCCGCTCCGCTGGAGTTCACCGACCATGTGGGTTCGCCCCTGCAGGAAGGCTTGCTGCTGGTGCACAACACGCTGCGCGGCGTCGGGCTGCGCGACCGGGTCAAGATTGGTTGCGCCGGCAAGGTGGTCAGCGCATTTGACATCGCACGCCTGATGGCACTGGGGGCCGACTGGTGCAACAGTGCGCGCGGCTTCATGTTTGCGCTGGGCTGCATTCAGGCGCAGCACTGCCACACCGGGCAGTGCCCAACCGGCGTGACCACCCAGGACCCACTGCGTCAGCAGTCGCTGGTGGTACCGGACAAGGCAGAGCGGGTCTTCAACTTTCACCAGCAGACCCTGCATGCGCTCAAGGAAATGGTGCAGGCCATCGGCGTGGAGCACCCTCAGGACATCACGGCGCACCACATCGTGCGTCGCACGGCCGACCGCAAGGTGAAGTCACTGGCGCAGCTGATCTTGACGCAGCTACCTGCGGGCGCCTTGCTGAAAGACGACCTGAGCAGCCTGTCCATCATCTACCGCCAAAGCTGGCCAGTGGCCAGCGCCAACAGCTTCAAACTGCAAAATCAATAGCAGAGCAGGCCCGAACCTCAAGGGCTAGAAGCCGTTTGGCCATGCATAAAACGGCGCGATCCTTGCTCAGCAAGGGCGCTTTCAGCGCGACCGCCAGGTCAATGAACTTCTGGTCGTCGGGGTCGGTGCAGGTCACGCTGGCCTTGGCTGCCACGTCCACCATCCTGGCCAGCCCATCGAGCTGGCACAGCACGTCGGCGGCGACCAGCTGGTAAAAATTCATGCGGGCCAGAATCTTCGGGTAGGTCAGCACCCGCTCCAGTTCATCCCGCATGGGCTGCGTTGCCATCCACTGGATTTGTCTGGAGACCAGCGCCAGCTTCAATGGCTGCGTGGCAGGATCATTGAAAACAAACGTGTCCAGGACGATGTTGGTGTCAAGGACGATCATTTCACCCGCGCCGAACCTTTCACCATGTCAAAGCGGAACATGCGGCACTCGATCGGGCCATTCCACATCGGCACGCGGCGTGATTCTTTCAGGCGCATCTTGCCGGGCAGCTTGAGGTCGGGTGTCAGCACCCAGGCAGTCCAGCCAGAATAGTTTTTCTTCCAGTGCGTAGCCAGCTGGCTGAAAAACTCGCCGCCATCTTCGGTGTGGGCCAGCTCGCGTGCGCCAAAGCGGCCCACCGGTTCGTCCTGCTCATAGTCCATGTCCCGGTGCGCGCCAGATTTGCTCATGCCTGCGACACCCGCCACCTCGATACGCTCGCCATAGGGCGGGTTCAGCAGCATCACACCCGGTACTTCGGTGGGCGGCATGCGCTGCAGGGCATCGCCCCCGCGAAATTCGATCACATCGGCCACACCGGCGCGCTGCGCATTGCGCTGGGCAAAGTCCACCATGCGGTGCGCCACATCGCTGCCGAAAATGATCGGCTTCTGCCCCGGCTCGCGCACCACTTCCGATTCAGCCGCTTCCTTTTTCATCGCCTCCCATTCGGCGCGGCGAAACGGCAGATATTTCTCGAAAGCAAAGCGGCGGCGGCTACCAGCGGCAATGTTGCAGGCAATCTGGGCGGCTTCAATCACCACGGTGCCGCTGCCGCAGCAGGGGTCGTACAGCGGCAGTAGGTCATCCTCGCCATCGGCCCAGCCGCTGGCCGCAATCATGGCCGCAGCCAGCGTTTCCTTCAAGGGCGCGTCGCCCTTGTCCTCGCGCCAGCCGCGCTTGAACAGCGGCTCGCCCGAGGTGTCCAGGTACAGCGAGCAGCTGTCGGTGGTCAGGTGGGTGTAGATGCGGGCATCGGGCCACTGGGTGTTGACGTCCGGGCGCACGCCATTGGCCACGGCGCGGAAACGGTCGCACACCGCGTCCTTGATCTTGAGCGCCGCAAAGTTGAGCGAGGTCAGCGGACTGTGCTGCGCCGTCACCTCAACCTTGATACTTTCACGCGGCGTGAACCAGCGTTCCCACGCCACCTCGCTGGCGGCGCGGTACAGGTCCTGCTCGCTGCGGTACTCGGTGTAGGACAGCAGCACCAGCACGCGTTGCGCCAAGCGGCTGTACAGGTTCAGCAGCATCGCATGCGCCAGCGAGGTGCGTACGGCCACGCCCCCGCGCTGCTTGGTCACGCAGCCTGGCGGCAAGCCGGTGATGCGCAGCACTTCGGGCGCCAGGTAGTCTTCCACGCCGGCGGCGCAGGGCAAAAATAATTGAAGTTGGTTCACAAGGCTTTTCTCAGGGATGCGGGGGCAATGCGCAGCCCCTCACGGTATTTGGCCACCGTGCGGCGGGCGCACTCGATGCCCTGCTCTTTGAGCATCTCGGAAATCTGGTTGTCGCTGAGCGGCTTTTTCTCGCTCTCGGCGCTGATGAATTGCTTGATCAGTGCCCGCACCGCCGTACTGGACGCATTGCCCCCGGACTCGGTGCCCAGGCCGGAGCCAAAAAAGTACTTGAGCTCATAGGTGCCATACGGCGTGGCCATGTACTTGGCCGTGGTCACCCGGCTGATGGTGGATTCGTGCAGGCCCAGCTCGTCCGCGATCTCGCGCAGCACCAGCGGACGCATGGCCAGCTCGCCGTGCATGAAAAAGCTTTTTTGCCGCTCGACGATGGCATTGCTGACGCGCAGGATGGTGTCAAAGCGCTGCTGGATATTTTTGATGAACCAGCGCGCCTCCTGCAAGCGCTGCTGCAGGGCCGCGTAGCTGGCAGCATCGTTGCCACCGCCCTTGTGCTGGCGCAGCGCATTGGCATAGATGTCGTGCACCTTCAGGCGCGGCATGACATCGGTGTTGAGGCGCACCTGGAATTTGGCTTGGGCGCCCTTGCCGACCTGGACCACCAGCACATCCGGCACCACGATGTTGCGCTCCACATCCACAAAGCGTCGCCCCGGCTTGGGCTCCAGGCGCCCGATGAGCGTGATGGCTTCGCGTATGGCGGAGTCCGTCGCGCCACACAGCTGCACCAGCCGTTTGACATCGCGCCGGGCCAGCAAATCCATGGGGTGGGCGCAAATCCGCAGTGCAATCTCGATCAGCTTGTGGGTCGCCTTTTGGATGGGGTCGCGTTTCACCGGCTGCAGCAGGGCCTGCAACTGCAGGCTCAGGCACTCGGCCAGGTCGCGCGCGCCCACGCCAGCGGGCTCCAGGCTCTGCAGCAGGCGCAGGGCCACGGTAAAGTGGTGCACGAGTTGCTCGACCTGCTCCGCATCGGTGCCGGCCAGCCCCTCGGCCAGCGCGCTCAACGAGTCTTCCAGGTAGCCATCGTCATTCAGGGACTCAATCAGGAAACGCAGGGCCATCTGATCCTCAGGCCCCAGGCGCAAGGCGAGCGCCTGGCGATGCAGGTAGCTTTGCAGGGTTTCCTGGCTGCGTGCCATCTCGGTCACATCAGCATCTTCATTGCCGTTGAGGTTGTTGGCATGCGCCTTGGCGTCGCCGCCCCACTCGCTGTCATCGGGCGCGATGCTGGCGCTGCCGTCGCCCTCCCAACTCTGCCCATCATCGGCGGAGAGCGGTGTTACCTCAGTATCATTTTCGCCAGAAGTCTTCGTCTCCATTGCATAATCAGCTACGGTATTTGTAGCGGACTCGGCCTCGATGTCATCGTTGCGAACTGGCGCGTCGGCGCTTGTCACGCCGAATTCTTCGCGCAGCGGCTCGTCACTACCCAGCTCCAGAAACGGGTTTTCATCCAGCATCTGGTCAACCTCCTGGCTGAGCTCCAGCGTGGACAACTGCAGCAGCCGGATGGACTGCTGCAACTGCGGCGTGAGCGCCAGGTGCTGCGAAACCCGAAGGGAAAGACCTTGCTTCATCGGGTCACCATCGTGGCAAGCGCGAGCGCAGCGCGGTACATGTACTGTTCTCGAAGAGCGACGAAGTCACAAGCATGGGCCATCTTTACATCTTGAAATGTTCTCCGAGGTACACGCGGCGCACCTCGGCGTCGTTGACGATCTCGGCAGGTGTTCCCTGTGCCAAAACCCGGCCATCGCTGATGATGTAGGCATGGTCACAAATGCCCAGGGTTTCGCGCACGTTGTGGTCGGTGATCAGCACCCCGATACCCCGGTTCTTCAGGAAGCTGATGATGCGCTGGATTTCGATCACGGCAATCGGGTCAATGCCGGCAAACGGTTCGTCAAGCAGGATAAAGCGTGGCTGGGTGGCCAGCGCGCGGGCAATCTCAACCCTGCGTCGCTCGCCGCCCGACAAAGCCAGCGCGGGTGTCTCGCGCAGGTGATCCACCCTCAAATCCCGCAGCAAAGCCGTCAACCGCGTTTCGATTTCGGCCTTGGCCAGTGGCTTGCCATGGTCGTCGCGCTGCAACTCCAGCACCGCGCGCACATTGTCTTCCACATTGAGTTTGCGAAAAATCGAGGCTTCCTGCGGCAAATAACTCAAACCCAGCCGTGCACGCCGATGGATGGGCATGTGCTCCACCGACTCGCCATCAATCGTGATGTCACCCGCACTGGCATGGACCAAGCCCACGATCATGTAGAACGAAGTGGTCTTGCCCGCGCCATTGGGACCCAGCAAACCCACGATCTCGCCCTTGCGAACCACCAGGGACACATCCTTGACCGCCTTGCGACTGCCATAAAACTTCTGAAGGTGACTGGCTTCGAGCCGACTTTCCTGTGGCGAAGCCTGGGCGCGTGATGCCGTGTCACCCGCCAACGGGGTCTGGGTCACTTCTTCTCCCCTCCCAAGGCAGGGGTAGCGCGCAAGACGGGGGCCGGCGAAGCAGGATTGGCCGGTGCCGCCGTATTGTCCGGCTTGGGGGTGAGCATCGCCCGCACCCGGCCACCCGGCGCGCTCGGGGACCCCTTGGCCGCCCCACCGTCGATGGTGAACACATCCGTGATGTTGTCGTAAAGAATCACGCCACCGGTCATCTCATCGTTCAGCGTGGCGCCCCGGTAGCGACGCAACTGTGCTTTCTTGATGAATTTGACGGTGTCGGCGCGACCGTCGTATTCAATCGTCTCGCCCTCACCTTCAATGAACTCGTCCAGTCCTTCCCGCTTTTGCCGGTAGTAAGCCAGCTTGCCCGCCTCGGCGGTCACGACGCCGAACTGGTAGCCCTCCGCATCTTGACGAACCTCGACCCTGGCACCCCGGATGAGGATGGTCCCCTTGGTCAGGACCACCCGCCCGGTGAAGATACTGGTCTGCTTCAGGTCGTCGTAGCGCAAGGCATCCGACTCCACGTTCATGGGCTTGTTGCGGTCGGCTTTTTCAGCGCTGGCGGCTCCCCCGAACAGGGTCACAACCACAACGAGAAGCAGGTGGAAAAAGGATGATTTCATAAGGGCACGAATCTTGCATTAAAGTCTTGCCGTTTCATTGTAACGATCAGAAACAGCTCGACCCCTCAAAGGGGTCGAACAAAGGCTTTAAAGCGCCAGATTCATTGCCCTTTGCGAATCCCTGCGGCGAGAAACTCCACAATTTGCAGTGCCCGGTCCATGTTTTTGGCCAGCGTGCCATCGGTATAAAAGCGTCCGGCCACGCCCAGCGCAGGAACACCTTCAACCTTGTAGGCGTTTTGCAACTGCGTCCCGCGCGTCGCCTTGGCAGAGACCGAGAACGAATTGAATTGCTCCAGGAATTTGGCTTTGTCGACGCCCTGCTTGGCCACCCAGTCGACAATCGCCTCGCCCTTGGTCAGGTTCTGCTTCTCGGTGTGGATGGCCGCAAACACCTTGGCATGGAGCTTGTCCAGCAAACCCATGGCTTCCAGGGCATAAAACAGGCGCTGCTGGGGCACAAAATCATCCCGGAAGGAAACAGGTATCCGCCTCACCACCAGATCTTTGGGGGCGCGTTTGCTCCAGGCATCGAAGGCAGGCTCAAAGGCATGGCAATGCGGGCAGCTGTACCAGAAGAACTCGATGATCTCGATTTTCCCGGCTGGCGCATCGACGGTGACACGTTTGTCCAGGCTCAGATAGTCAACGCCAGACTCCGGGGACTTGCCCTGCGCCAGCGCCGTGGATTGAACAAATGCAGAACCCGCAACAACAGCACCGCAGGCCACAGAAAAATCACGTCGCTTCATATGCAAAAACTCCAGTTAAATCAGTCGGACCGAGTCGGTTTCAAAAAGTTCACCCCTGCCCGCGGGGCGCGCTAGCGCTGCACCCGAACCAATGCCGTCTCCAGCCCGGCAGCGTCGAGCTTTTCCTTGACTTTGTCGGCGTCGTCTTTTTTGTCAAACGGGCCGACACGCACACGATAGACCAGGCGACCGGATTGTTCGCGCTCGGACACCTTGGCCTCCACGCCGCTGAGGGAAAGCTTGGCGCGCTGGGTTTCGGCATCTTCGGGGGTGCGAAAGGCACCCACCTGCACAAAGTAGGAGAACGGTTCCACCACCGCGCCGGCCGAACGGGACTTGACCAGATCACCCAGAGGATCTGCCGTCACCGCAGGCTTGGATTCGGCTTTGGCCGCAGGGAGGGCAGCCGGCGGCGCGTCAGTCGCCGGCTTGGGTGCGGAGGCGGCTGAGGCAGGGGCAGCCGCTGCTGGCTTGGCCGGGTTCTTGCCGTACAAAGGCGTGTTGGGGTCCCAGTCCTTGTTCTTTTTGGTCTCCGCCGCATCCTGGTCAGCCGTACGGCTTTGACCCTTGTTGACAAACGGGATCGGCACTTTGGTGACGTAAACGGCTACCGCCAATGCTGCCCCAAGGCCCACCACCACCCCAATCACAAACCCCAAAAAGGTTCCACCGCGCTGCTTGTCCATGCATTGACCTTAAAAGACTTGAATTACATTTTTTGCGGTGCACTGACGCCCAGCACAGCCAGGCCGTTGTGCAGCACCTGCGCCGTGGCGGCGACCAGCGCCAGACGAGCGCGTTTCACGACCTCGTCTTCCACCAGAATACGCTCTGCATCGTAATAGCTGTGGTAGCTGGCAGCGAGTTCGCGCAGGTAAAAAGTTACATCATGTGGCGCGAAATCCACTGCGGCGGCCGTGAGCATCTCGGGGTATTTGGCCAGCAGCAGCATCAGGGCCTGGGCTTGCGGGCTTTCCAAAGGCGTCAGGTCGGCCTGACCCAGGCTCGCCACGTCGCCACCGTCTTTCTCACGCCAGGCCGCCAGCACGGAGCAGATCCGGGCATGGGCGTACTGCACGTAGTACACCGGGTTGTCATTGTTCTTGGCCACCGCCAGGTCCACATCGAAGGTGTACTCGGTGTCTGGCTTGCGGCTCAGCAGGAAGAAGCGCACCGCATCCTTGCTGGTCCACTCGATCAGGTCGCGCAGCGTGACATAGCTGCCTGCGCGCTTGGAAATCTTGACTTCTTCTCCCCCCCGCACCACCCGCACCATGGTGTGCAGCACATAGTCCGGGTAACCTTGAGGAATGCCGACACCGGCAGCCTGCAGACCCGCACGCACCCGGGCAATGGTGCCGTGGTGATCGGTACCCTGGATGTTGACGACCTTCTCGAAGCCGCGTTCCCATTTGGTGATGTGGTAGGCCACGTCCGGCACAAAGTAGGTGTAAGTGCCGTCACCCTTGCGCATGACGCGGTCCTTGTCATCGCCGTACTCGGTGGACTTGAGCCACAGGGCGCCGTCATGCTCATAAGTCTTGCCTGCATCGTGCAGCTTCTTCACGGCATCATCTACCTTGCCGCTGAGGTAAAGACTGCTTTCAAGATAGTAGTTGTCAAACTTGACGGAAAAAGCCTTCAGGTCCAGGTCCTGCTCATGGCGCAGGTAGGCCACGGCAAACAGACGGATATCGTCCAGCGCATCCACATCGCCCGATGCAGTGAACTCACGGTCATCGGAGCGAACCGTCTTTTTGGCGAGGAAGTCGGCAGCAATGTCGGCAATGTAGTCGCCGTTGTAAAAGCCTTTGCTCAGCGGGTTGTCCGGATCGGTCGGCCAGCAGTCATCTCCCGGCTTGAAACCTTTGGCGCGCAATTGCGTGCTGTGGGCCAGGGTGTTGATCTGCACACCGGCATCGTTGTAATAGAACTCGCGGTAAACGTCCCAGCCCTGGCTCGCGTACAAATTACAGATGGCGTCTCCCAGCGCAGCCTGACGACCATGGCCCACATGCAAGGGGCCCGTGGGGTTGGCAGAGACAAACTCGACCAGCATGCGATGCCCCGTACTGGGCTGGTAGCCAAACTGGGATGCCTGCGACAGCACCTCCCGCAGCACCTGCTGCTTTGCCGAAGGCTTGAGCTTGATATTGATGAAACCCGGACCGGCAATATCGACCGCATCCACCCAGGCTTGAAACGCCGGGTTGCCCAGCAAGGCCGTGCGCAGGCTCTCGGCCAGCTGCCGGGGGTTGAGTTTGAGCGGTTTGGCGAGTTGCATGGCGGCCGTGGTGGCCAGATCGCCATGGGCGGCCACCTTGGGCGATTCAAAGGCCGCTTTGGCGCCGGCGCCAGGAGACAGGGTTTCCAGCGCTTGCGCCAGGGCTTCGAGCAATTCAATTTTTACAGACAACATGGGCTGATTTTACGAGGGACGCCCGTGACGCCCGAGCAGGACGGCAGGCACGCCGTGTCAGCCAGTTTGCCAATCAGGGCGTTATGTGCTGGAATTCACCCCGGCATTCGCCTCACCCAACCATATTTTTTCAGGAAACACCATGAAGAAGCTACTGACACTCCTTGCCCTTGGCTTGACGATGACCTTTGGCGTAGCTCACGCAGCGGATGCCGGCGCAGATTGCGCCGCCAAGGCTGCGGAAAAGAAGCTGGCCGGTGCGGCCAAGGCAAGTTTCGAGAAGAAATGCGTGGCCGATGCGGCCGGAGCCGCCGCGACCACAAGCCCCGTATGCGAAAAGTCTGCCGCGGACAAAAAGCTCGCAGGTGCCGCCAAAGCCAGCCACATCAAGAAATGCATGGCCGATGAGAAGGCCGGCCCTGCAGCCGCCCCATCCTGTGAAACCGTTGCCGCAGACAAGAAACTCGCGGGTGCCGCCAAGACCAGCTTCATGAAGAAGTGCCAGGCCGACGAGAAGGCTGGAGCCAAACCTGAAGCAGCGGCCAAGCCGGCAGCCGCGGCACCCGCCGCGAAAAAATAAGACTCGACCCCAAAAACCCCGCCGGTTCCGCCCGGCGGGGTTTTCTTTTGGCATGATGCGACCATGATTTCCCGTTCTGACCGACCCTCCTCCATTTCCTGCGTCATCCCGGCCTTCAACGAAGCGCGCAATCTGGGCGTGGTGATCCCCCACATCCTGACAACGCTCGCCACCATGAGCGACCACATCGAGTTGATCGTCGTGGATGATGGGAGCCGCGACGACACCACGCAGGTCATGCAAACCCTGTGCGCGGCACACCGGGAGGTCGTCTACCTGAAGCTTTCACGCAACTTTGGCAAGGAACCCGCACTGACGGCCGGCATTGACGCGACCCGGGGCGAAGTGGTGATCCTGATGGACGCCGACGGTCAGCATCCCGTGGCACTGCTGCCGGAGATGCTGCAAAAGTGGCGCGCAGGTGCGGACGTGGTGTACGCCGTTCGCAAGACCCGCGACGACCAGTCGGGGCTGCAGGTCAGTCTGACCGGGCTGTTTTACAAACTGGTCAACTTTGGCAACCGGGTGAAGATCCCGGCCAATGCGGGCGACTTCCGGCTGATGGACCGCAAGGTGGTCGACGCCCTGAAAAGACTGCCCGAGCGCAACCGCTTCATGAAGGGCCTGTACGCCTGGGTCGGATTCAACAGCACGGCCATTGACTACCAGCCTTTGCCGCGCGCCGATGGCCGCAGCAACTTTGGTTTGCGCGGATCGCTTTCGCTGGCACTGACTGGCATTCTGGCATTCTCCATTGCCCCCCTGCGTGCTCTGACGCTGGTGGGCTTGGTGTTGTCTGCTGTGGCCCTGGGCTACGGCGCCTGGGTGGTGATCGAATATTTCTACACCGGCATCGCCGTTCCGGGTTACGCCACCATCGTGGTCGGCATGATGTTTTTCAGCGGCATTCAACTCCTCTCCATCGGCGTACTGGCCGAGTATGTAGGTCGCATTTACGAGGAAGTGAAACAGCGCCCGGCCTACCTCATCAGCCAGCGCCAAGGCCATGGCCTGACGACGCAAACTTATGCCGGCAATAGCGAGGATTCCCAGTCCCGGCAACAGGAATCCTCCCTGCTTTGAACGCCTCGACTTTTTGGTTTCTGGCGGTGGGAGGCAGTGCGGCACTGACGCACATGCTGGTATTTGCGTTTTTTCAGCATCGCATGCTCCCTGAAGTGGCCAATGCGCTGGGGTTTTGTATTGCCTTCTTTGTCAGCTTTGCCGGACACCGGCTTTTGAGCTTCAAGGATGCCGGCACCAGCGTTGGCACCAGTCTGGGCCGGTTTATCGTGACCGCCCTGGCGGGCTTTGTCAGCAATGAACTCGTCTTCATGCTGCTCTGGCGCGGGCTGGGGGCGCCCTCGCTGGCGGCGCTATTCGTGGCGCTGGTTTTTGCAGCCGGGCAAACCTTTGTGCTCAGCCGATTTTGGGCCTTCCGCCGCTGATGTCGTCACGGACTGGTACAACACCCAGCCCGCCCCCTCGTAGAAAAGTTTCCAGCCGGTCACGCCTTCGGCAACCGGGTTGCCGCGCTGCGTGACAAACCAGTTGCCCGGCACAGCCCCTGCCTTGGCCAACTCCGAAGGCGACTGCAAAACCCGGGCAGCGTGCGCGTCAAAATCTGCGCCTTCAAACAATTCGCGCTGCCAGCCATCTCCCACCGCTTTGCGCCATGCGGCCCATTCGCCCAGCACCACCATGGGTTTGCTCGTTTGCGCGTAAAAAGGAAGGTCGTAGGGGAACGCTCCCGCCACGTAGACGGTGTCGGAGGGTCTGGCCGCACAAGCCAGCGCCTGCGCAACATCCTGTGCGCGCCCGGTACGGGTCACATCACCGACCTTGAGAACCAGGGTGAGCGCGATCCCGAGGTTGAGCACGCACAAGCCCGCGAACAGCTTGCCTGAAAAGCTTCGATGGCCCAGAGTCCGCTCCCAGCCCAGCGCCGACAGCAATGCCAGCGCCGGCATCACCGGCAGCACATAGCCCACCAGCTTGGAATTGGGAATCGAGAAAAAGACCATGATGGCCACGACCCAGATCCAGCACAGGCTCCACCACGCCCTGCTCATCGGCAGCGCAGCGCCAAGAGCGCGATGCGCCGACCGGCGGACCTGGTTGAGTGCAAAAAACACCCAGGGAAACATCAGAAGCACCAGCGTCAGGAGATAGAACCACCAGGGCTGGGGGTTGTTGTAACTGGTGGCGGTGTAGCGCTTGAAATGCTGGTTGATGAACATGTAATCAAACAGCTGCGGGTACTTCTGCTGGGCAATGACAAACCACGGCAGCGCAATCAAGGCAAACAGGGTCAGGCCACTGAGCCACGGCAGGTAGAGCACTTTTTTGAACTGGCGCGTCCACAACAGCCAGATGAAGATCACCAGGCCGGGCAGGGCGATACCGATCAAGCCCTTGCTGAGCATGCCCATGGCACAGGCGATGAAGCCCACGCGGGCCAGCGTGGCGTGGGGCCTGTCGCCCGCCATGAATGCAAACGCAAAGCACCATATGGCCACGCCAATCCATGAAGCCACCAGCATGTCGTGGTTCACGTACTGGCCGCCAATCAGGAAAGTCAGGCTCGTGCCCAGCATCATGGCCGCACGCCGGGCAATCTGCTCGGTGCTGATGATCCTGGCCGAAACATACAGGGCCACCAGCATCAGGCCCACATGCAGTGCCGGAATCAGGCGCAAGGCCAGTTCATGGGTGCCCAAGGTGGCCACCGACATGGCCTCCAGCCAGTACAGGTACGGCGGCTTGTGAAAGAAGGGAATGCCGTTGAGACGCGGCGTGAGCCAGTCTCCGCTTTCCAGCATCCAGCGTCCGATTTCGCCGTAGCGGCCTTCGTCGGGCACTGCCAGAGGCCTCAATACAGCCAGCGTCAGCAACACGAGCCAGAGTCCGGCCAGGATCAACCAGGATTTTTTTTGTTCAGTCAGGGAGGTATTCACCGCCGGATTTTAGCGGCCACCCCGCACCAACCGCACCCCGGCCCGGGTCAGCGCTGCAGGAAAGTCGGCGCCCGACAAATAGGAAAACTCCTGCGCGCGGGCCACACCGATGGCGTCCTGCGGCTCTGCGGCCTGCGCCGGGTGGCACATGATGATGCTGCCTGCAGGCGCAACATTCAGCCAGTGCGCCATCTGTCCGGCATACCGGAGCTCGTTCCCCGAAAAATCATAGATACCCAACAGGCCAGGAGATCTCGTGATATCTGAATTCATTGCTATATTTTCAAGAGCGGATGCACCCATCGCCGCGATCACGCGACTTTTCAGGTCAACCGCCCCACGTGGGGCACGCGAAATCCGCAGGTAAGGCTTGCGCTCGCCGTAGCGCCTGGACAACACCTGGACCAAAGCGTCCCGAATGCCCGCGAACTGCTGCACGTGCTGATGGCCATCCACATAGTCTGGCGCTGCCTGCCACTGCGCCTCGAAGGCATCCAGCTGGCGCTCGATCACGCCACGCGCCGCACCGACGTCAAAACCACCCAGTACCGCCTTGAGCATAGCCGAACCCAGCGACATGCCATGCCCGGCCGACAGGGCAAATTCACTGGTCCAGTCCAGGTGCAGACCCACATCGATGCGCCCTCGCAGGTCTTGCAACAGGGCCACGTCCCGGGGCCAGCGTGGCGACAGGACCATGACGCTGGTCGCGCTGATGCGCCTCATGGTCGCCAGCTTGGCAATGCCGAGGGACGCACTGGCATGCACCGCAAAGTCATCGGCGCACAAGATCACGCCTTTCGAGTCCACTTGCTGGCGCGTCATGGTTGCGCCCGCCAGAATCCGGCCTGGCTGAAATGGTGCTTCAAGAAGTCAATCCACAAGCGCACCCGCAGGGGCAGGTGTTTGGCGTGGGGAAATACCGCATAGATGCCGTTGGGCGGTGCCGCGAAGTCTTCCAGTACCGCCACCAACGCGCCGCTCGCGATTTCCGCCTCGACCTCCCAGGTGCTGCGCCAGGCAATGCCGTAGCCACTCAGACACCAGTCATGCAACACCTGTCCATCCGAACAATTCAACGGGCCACCGGGTTTGAGGTACATCAGCTCCCCGCCCTTGCCCTGCGGTATCTGGAATGCCCAGCCCCGGCTCTGGGAGGCGTCGCTGGACAAAGTGAGACAGTCAAACCGGGACAGATCATTGGGATGAGCGGGCATGCCGTGGTGCTTCAGATAGCCGGGTGTGGCCACGCACAAACGGCGATTGTCTGCCAGGCGCACACTCACCAGGGACGAGTCCGGCATATCACCGACCCGGACAGCGCAGTCAAAGCCCTCGGCACCCAAATCGACCACGCGATCACTCAGGTTCAGGGAAATGGTGACGTCGCTGTGCAATTCACGAAAACGCGGCACCAGGGGCGCCACATGCCGACGTCCGAAACCCGCAGGCGCAGTGATGCGCAGGTGCCCACTGGCTTTCACGCCGCCCGCAGAAACACTGGCCTCGGCATTGGCCACATCGGCCAGCAAACGCTGGCAATCCTCCAGAAACGCGCTGCCTTCGTGCGTCAGGCTGATGCGACGGGTGGTGCGCACCAGCAACTTCACGCCCAACCGTTCTTCCAGTGCATCAAGCCGGCGCCCCATGATGGCCGGGGCCACACCCTCCGCATTCGCAGCAGCGGTCAGACTACCGCGAACGGCAATCGATACAAAGGATTCGAGCTGTTTGAACTTGTCCACCGATCAAGATTACCGGCAATTTTGTAAAAAATCAATCGGAAAACTCAATTATTACGTCCACTTTTTTAAATCCAAGGTGCCGTGCGTCTTCGACATCATGGATTCGTCGACCTGCACGGCTTTGCTTTTCTTTACCTGTTTCAACGATTCCCGCAGGCAATTTCCCTCCGGGATTGCCACAATACAGGCCTCGCACAAAACAAAAAAGCAAAAAATTCCGGAGGTTTCATGCCCATTGACATCAACGTGTTGGCAGGCCATGCGCCCGCGACACGCCCAGCGCCCGTCACCCCCATCTGCCAGCTCAGCGTCATCGTACCGATCTTCAATGAAGAGGCTGTCATTGCACAATTTCATGCGCGATTGATCCAGGTTTTGGCGTCGTGCCCCGGTGTTCATGAAATCATTTACGTTGACGATGGCAGCACCGACAGCTCGCGACAGGTGCTTGAAGGCCTTCGGCAGGCCTGCCCGCAAGTCGGGGTCGCCCGCCTCAGCCGCAACTTCGGCAAAGAGCGCGCCATGACCGCGGGCCTTGAAATGGCCCGGGGTGAGGCCGTCATCATCCTGGATGTGGATTTGCAGGACCCGCCCGAACTGATCCCCCGCATGCTCGACGCCTGGCGCACTGGCGCAGACGTCGTCAACATGCGACGCACCGGACGGGATGGCGAAACGATGATCAAAAAAGCCACAGCCCACTTTTTCTACCGCATCATCAACCGGCTCAGCGACGTATCCATCCCCAGCGATGTCGGGGATTTTCGTTTGTTCAGCCGACGTGCCGTGGACGCACTGAACCGTCTGCCCGAGTCCAACCGCTTCATGAAAGGCCTGTTCGCCTGGATTGGCTTCTCCCAGGTAACCCTGGAATACCACCGTCAGGCCAGGGCTGCCGGCGACAGCAAGTGGCCCTACTGGAAGCTGTGGAACTTCGCGCTGGAGGGTGTGACCTCGTTTTCGACCGTGCCACTGCGAATCGCGTCCTACATCGGGTTTGCAAGTGCCTTCGGCGCATTCGTGTACGCCCTCTACTTCCTGGTGAAGACCTATATCTGGGGTGATCCCGTCAAAGGCTTTCCGACGCTGATCGAATTTGTGCTCCTGCTGGGCGGACTTCAATTGATGGCGATCGGCATCATGGGCGAATACGTTGGGCGCATGTACCTGGAGTCCAAGCGGCGTCCCGTCTATCTGCTGGACGCCTACCAGCCCGCCCTCCTGGCCGCAGACCCATCGGCATGAGCAAGGGGATGGCGCGCAGCGAAGCATCGAGCGAAACCCTTGTCGGATGGATGATCGCGGTTTTGCTGGGGGTGCGCCTGATCAGCCTGGGGCTCTACCCGCTGATGGACAAGACCGAGGCGCGCTACGCTGAAATTGCCCGTGTGATGTTTTCTCTGGGCGACTGGATCACACCCTGGTACGACACCAACATCCCGTTCTGGGGCAAGCCGCCGCTGTCCTTCTGGGCCACGGCGGCGAGCTTTGGCGCCTTGGGCGTCAACGAGTTTGCTGCGCGCCTGCCCCACTTTCTCGCGGCACTGGGGGTCGGCTGGTTGGTATGGAACTGGGCCAGACGACACGCACGCCAAGAGGCACTGACAGCCATCGCCTTGCTCGCGGGCTGCAGCCTGATGCTTGTTGCGGCGGGCGCTGTCATGACCGACATGGTTCTGGTGCTGGGCACCACCCTGACAATGCGCGGCTTCTGGCTGGGCCTGCACGGTGACGAAGACCAGCAACAGCGCGAGGGCTGGCTGTTTTTTCTCGGTCTCGCCATTGGCCTGCTGGCCAAAGGGCCCCTGGTGCTGGTGCTGGCCGGCTTGCCCTTGGGCCTGTGGACCCTCTGGAGCCGGCAGCTGCTGCCGGTCTGGCGCAAATTGCCGTGGGTTGGCGGCACCTTGCTGACCCTGCTGCTCGCCGGCCCCTGGTATCTTGCTGCGGAAGCTCGAACGCCTGGTTTTCTGGATTATTTTTTGCTCGGTGAGCACTGGCACCGCTTCGTGACGCCCGGCTGGGCGGGCGACCGCTATGGCGGGGCACACTCGGCGCGCCGGGGCAGCATCTGGGCGTATGCCTGGATTGCCTCGCTGCCCTGGTCCGTGCTGGTTCCCGTGGCTTGGTGGCGCTGGCACCGAGCCGCCGCAAAAAAGGCCCTGGAGCCAGCCACGCCAGCCCGCGACGAGGTGCCTTTGCAGCGCTATCTGGCCCTATGGAGCCTGGCGCCGCTGGTATTTTTCACGTTCGCCGGCAATATTCTCTGGACCTATGTGCTGCCCGCGCTGCCCGCGCTGGCCATGCTGGGTGCGGCTTGGTTGAGCCGCCGTCAGGAACCTCAGCGCATCAATTCCCTGCTGGTGTCCGGATTGGCCGTGAGCACTTTGCTATTTACAGGTTTCGTCGGCGTACTGAATTTGAAGCAGGACGAAGATCTGCAGACCACCAAGCGACTGATCGCGCACAATGTGGCCTTTGACGGCGACCAGCGCCCCTTGTTTTTTTATCCCGCGCGGCCTTACTCTGCGGCGTTCTACAGCCAGGGCAAGGCGCAGCAGATCTCTCAACCGGCCGATTTGCTGCCCCGCCTGACGCAACAAGCAGCACACTTGGCCGTGAAAACCAGCGACGTGTCCAGGCTGCCGCCCGAAGCTCAAACCCAGCTGAAGCCTTTGGCACAACACGGGAGTTACACACTGTTTTCCATGGGCACCACCGTACCTGCGCCCACCCGGACAGCACCGTAGCCAGCAGATTCGGACCTCGGCTGTTGATGGATTACATCTGTTTTTATCAGGGATAAATAGATTTATCGAAAGTCAATCACTTGACAGGTATCGAATAAAGTCGTGCGGATGTTCAGTAAACTCAAGGGTCAGGCTGTTGTCTCCCACCTGCTGGGCAGCGACGCCCCTTCGTGTTGAACGACACAAAATCCTCTGAAGAGCACACCATGACCACACGCATTCCCGCCCATCGCCTGCAAGTTGCCAGCGCCCTGCACCAGTTCATTGAGACCCGTGTCCTGCCAGGCACTGGTCTGAGCCCAGCCAAATTCTGGAAAGGCTTTGACGCCATCGTGGCTGATCTGGCACCGAAAAACATCGCCCTTCTGGCCGAGCGCGATCGCCTCCAGACCGAAATGGACACCTGGCACAAAGCCAACCCGGGCCCCATCACCGCAGGTGATCCGTCCAAGCCCTCGGACATGAGCAACTACCGCGCCTTCCTGGAAAAGATTGGCTATCTGGTTCCCGCCCCGAAAAAAGTGCGCATCACCACTGCCAAGGTAGACGCGGAACTTGCCGTGCAGGCCGGCCCGCAACTGGTGGTGCCCGTGCTCAACGCCCGCTACGCCCTGAACGCCGCCAATGCGCGTTGGGGCAGTTTGTACGACGCGCTGTATGGCACCGACGTGATCTCTGAAGCCAATGGCTGCGAAAAAGGCAAAGGCTACAACCCCAAGCGCGGCGCCAAGGTCATTGAATACGCACGCTACGTGCTGGACCGCACCGCCCCCCTGCGCAAGGGCTCGCACATTGACTCGACGGGCTACCGCATCAAAGACGGCAAACTGGTCGTCAAACTCAAGGACGGCGGCACCACCAGCCTGCTGAATGCGGCGCAGCTGGTCGGCTTCCAGGGTGAGGCCAAGGCGCCTTCATCCGTGCTGCTGCAGCACAACGGCCTGCACCTGGACATCCAGATTAACCGCGCTACGCCGATCGGCGCCAGCGACGCCGCCGGTGTCAGCGACCTGGTGCTGGAAGCGGCGCTCTCCACCATTCTGGACCTGGAAGATTCCGTGGCCGTGGTGGACGCAGATGACAAGGTGCTGGCCTACAGCAACTGGCTTGGCATCCTGCAAGGCACCCTGACCGAGAGTTTTGAGAAGGGCGGCCAGACACTCACCCGTGGCCTGAACGCCGACCGCGTCTACACCCCGCCAAGCGGCAAGGGCAAACCCGTCACACTGCACGGCCGCTCCCTCATGTTTGTGCGCAACGTCGGCCACCTGATGACCAACCCGGCCATCCTGTACACCGACAAAAAGGGCGAAACACGCGAGATTCCTGAAGGCATTCTGGACGCGGTGGTCACCACCACCATCGCCATGCACGACTTGAAGCGCAGCGCCAAGGACAGCATCCGCAACTCGCGCAAAGGCTCAGTCTACATCGTCAAGCCCAAGATGCACGGCCCGGCCGAAGTGGCTTTTGCCGCCGAGCTGTTCAGCCGTGTCGAAAAGATGCTGGGCCTGAATGAGAGCACCGTTAAGCTGGGCATCATGGACGAAGAGCGCCGCACTAGCGTTAACCTGAAAGCCTGCATTGCCGCGGCGCAAAGCCGCGTCGCCTTCATCAACACCGGCTTCCTGGACCGCACCGGCGACGAGATGCATACCGCCATGCAGGCCGGCCCCATGATCCGCAAGGGCGACATGAAGACCAGCGCCTGGATCCAGGCCTACGAGCGCAACAACGTGCTGGTGGGCTTGTCCTGCGGCCTGCGCGGCAAGGCACAGATCGGCAAGGGCATGTGGGCCATGCCTGACCTGATGAAGGCCATGATGGAGCAGAAGATTGGCCACCCGCGCGCCGGTGCCAACACCGCCTGGGTGCCCAGCCCCACCGGCGCCACGCTGCATGCGCTGCACTACCACCAGGTGCTGGTCAGCGACGTGCAAAAGGATCTGGAAAAAATCAATGCCGACAAGGAACGCGACACGCTGCTAACCGGCCTTTTGACTATTCCCGTGACCGCCACCCCCAACTGGACCGATGCTGAAAAGCAGCAGGAGCTGGACAACAACGCACAGGGCATCCTGGGCTATGTGGTGCGCTGGATCGACCAGGGCGTAGGCTGCTCCAAGGTGCCCGACATCCACAACGTCGGCCTGATGGAAGACCGCGCCACGCTGCGCATCAGCAGCCAGCACATGGCCAACTGGCTGCACCATGGCGTGGTGACAGAAGCCCAGGTCAAGGAAACCTTCGAACGCATGGCCGCCGTGGTGGACAAGCAGAACGCCGGCGACCCGCTGTACCAGAACATGGCCGGCAACTTTGACACATCCATGGCCTACAAAGCGGCCTGCGATCTGGTGTTCAAGGGTCTGGCCCAGCCCAGCGGCTATACCGAGCCGCTGCTGCATGCCTGGCGCTTGAAGGTGAAGGCGGCTGCAGTCCAAGCCTGATTGCTCTCAAATCAGGAGCTAATCAGGTAATAGATACGAAGGCCAGGGGCCAATTCAGTATCAAATCACGATCAAAACGGCATCTTCGGATGCCGTTTTTTCTTGGCATTTCGCCTACGCGGCCTACACTGTGCCCATACAGCCATTCACAGCCAAGGAGGTTCCCATGCAAGTTGCCCTGCCCGCTGATCCCAACCAGTGCCCGCTGTGCGGCCAAACCAACGAATGCGCCATGGAGGTGGAACGCACTACCGGCGTGAAACAGCCGCCCTGCTGGTGCAGCCAGATCAAATTCGAGGCCGCCTTGCTGTCGCGCATTCCCGAACACGCGCGCGGCAAGGCCTGCATTTGCGCGACCTGCGCCCAGGAAGAGGCACCATGAGCACCGCGCAGATGGATCACACCCAGAATGGTGGCTGACCTTTTTATTGTGCGCGGGAATGACGCATCCAGCGGCGCAGACCCCAGACCCCCAGAACGATCAGCAGCAGCGTCAGCGCCACCATCCAGATGCGTCCTGCAGACGGTTGTTTCAAGGCAACCATGATCTGCTCCATGAAGATCATCATCGCCACCGTTCCCGGCGTCATGCCCACGGCAGTCCCAAGCAGCAGATCCCGCAGCCGAATATGGGACGCCCCCGCAATCATGTTGACAATGGCAAAGGGGGCCACGGGCACCAGGCGCACCGCGATGACGGCCAACACCCCGCGGCGGGCCAGTTGCTGGCTGAGCGCATTGACACGTGCGCCGCCGAAATGCTCCAGGGCTTCGCGCCCCAGATACTTCCCCAGTCCATAACTGAGGCACGCGCCGACCAGGGCACCCAGCAAGGTGCAGGCAGCCCCGATCCAGGGACCGAAAGCAACGATGCAGACCAGGGTCAAAAAAATCAAGGGCACGGCAGCGGCCACCGCCAGCGCAAAAATTGTCACAGCCGCCACAAAGCCGAAGCTCTGCCCCACGCGCCGCAGGCTCGCCACCATCAGGTCCATGTCAAGCCAGGTCCGCAAAGGCGACCAGGACCAGGCCGCCGCCAGCCCGATCAGGACGACCAGCGCCGCCAGCAGCCACAGCAGGCGTAAACGCAAGCGCTTTTGCCGGTCATGCGCCATCGACATGGGGCAAACCCAGTGCTTCGGTCATCACCGCAGCCAGCTCACCGACATTGCCAGTCTCGAAAATGGAGCCATGCAAACCCGCGACCTGGCGCTGCGCAAGTTGATCGGCAATGAGCCGCTGCCAGGGACGAAAAAACCAGCGATCCCAGCTCGCCAGTCCTGAGGACTTGATCAGCAGCGTAGGCGCGTCAAAGCCGACAGGACGATAGTCACTCAAAGCCATCACCTGTCCCACCAGCCCCGGATCATTGAACATGGCGCCCAGCCGTCGGCCATTCATGCTCAATTCCTGCACATGCAGATTGCGCACCAGCCAGCCCAGCATGCGCCAGGACCTTGTGCCACCGAAGACAGCCTTGGGATAGATGGTGTCAATCAACACCAGCCCTCGCACGCCGATGCCGCGTTGCCTGAGCAGCCGGGCCGTCTCCAGCGCAGCAATACCTCCAACCGAGAAGCCCGCCAGGAAACCAGGCTCACGGCCCTGGGCCTGAATGCAGTTGGCATACAGTTCGGCCAGTTCGGCCACGGTTTTGACCACCCGGTCCATGGGTGGCTGCAGCATTTCTGCATCGCAGGTGTTGCCCAAGGCCCGTGCCAGGTTCTGGAAGCGCAGCAAGTCGCCATGTCCGGACGCCGCCAGGTAAAGCGGCACTCGCCCATGACCCCCGACCTGTTTGCCCAGATGGATCATCAGCTCCGGGGAGTAGGGGGCGGCCGTCCCCAGTGCGCCAGCGAGACGCTCTATGGTGGGATTTTCAGTCAGCAAATACATCGGCACCTTGCGCCCCAGTTTTTTTTCGACCCCCGCCAGGATGCTGACCGCCGCCAGAGAATCTCCTCCCAGGTCAAAAAAGTTGTCCTCCATGCTGATCGGGCGCGGCTCAAGCACGCTCTCCCACAAGGTCAGCAGATCACGTTCCAGCGCGGTGGTCGTCGTGCGCGCCACCGTCGTGCGCACCATCAACTCAGGCTCCGGCAGGGCCGCATAGTCAATCTTGCCAGCACTGCTCTCAGGCATGACGGGCACAACACTGATGCTGCCAGGGATCATGTAGTCTGGCAAACGCGCACGCAATATCCGCTGCAGGTTATCCGTGTTCACGGCGCCGGGTGCCGCGACCCACACATGAATCATGGCTTTGTCGCGACGCGTCACCAGTTTGGCCGCCGCCTGGCTTACCCCTTCGACCGCGATGCACGCGGCTTCAATTTCACCCAGCTCAATACGGTAACCGCGCAGCTTGATCTGACGATCGAGTCGGCCGATGAAGTGAAGATTGCCATCAACGCCCAGCCAGCCCCGATCCCCGGTCCGGTACATCCGTGAACCGGGTCGAAACGGATCGTCCAGGAAAACTTCCCGGTTCAGTTCAGCCCGGCGGAGATAGCCCTTCGCAATGGCATCGCCGCCAATGAATATTTCGCCCGCCATGCCCAGCGGCAAGGGCCGCAAGCCCGTATCCAGGACGTAGATACGCGTGTCGTCAATCGGTCGCCCAATGGGCAAAGCCTGATCGCCTGAATTGACGCTGCACTTCCAGGCGGTGGCAAAAATGGCCGTCTCGGTCGGCCCGTAGACGTTGTACAGGTGCGCTCCCGTTTCGACGATGAAACGACTGGCCAGCTCGGGCGGAAGTACCTCGCCTCCGCAGCAGGCCACGCGCAATCTGAGCTCGGGCCGGCGACCCGCAGCATCCAGAAAACGGGCCAGGGTAGAAGGCACAAACGCCATGATGGTGACGCCGTGACGCAGGACAAACTCCGCCAGCGACTCGGGCAACAATCGTCCGGGCGCTGGCAAAGCCACACTGGCCCCGTGAATCAGCGGCAGGATGATTTCAATCAGCGAAGGGTCGAATGTTAGCTGGGTCGCCTGCGCCGACCGGTCACGCCAATTGACGGCGAAGGCTCGTGAAAGCCACGCCAGGCGGCGCGACAAGGTGGCGTAGTCGACCGTCACGCCCTTGGGCCTGCCGGTCGAGCCTGATGTGAACAGCACATAAGCCAGGTCTTGCGGAGCCGGCCGCTCCCGCATTGCGATCTCGGGGGCAAGCATCGAATCCGGCGGTGAGTCATTCCAGTCAATGAGCACCGTGCGGTGATGAAGCTGGGTCAAACGCTCATCGCCCGGCGCTTGAACCAGCAGGGCCGCGGCATCACTTTCCTTGAGGATTTCGGCCAGACGTGCCACGGGCGCATCCATGTCCAATGGCAAAAAGGCAGCGCCCGCCTTGGCAATGGCCAGCAACGCCAGCACCATGTCGGGTGATCGCGCAATGGCCAGGGCCACGATCGCGCCATGCGCCACACCCAGGACCGCCAAGCGACCGGCGAGCCGGGTGGCGCGACGGTCCAGCGCAGCGTAGTCAAGGCTGCCGCCGTCCCACACCAACGCAATCGCCTCGGGGCGCAAGGCAACCTGATGCTCAAAGAGCGCAATGTAGGGCTGCGTCACTGCGTGGCAAGCGATGTCTTTGTGCAAGCCTTCGATCAAAGCCCATTGCTCTTCGGGCGGCAGAATACCCACGTCCTCGATCCGCTCATCCGGTTTGGCCATGAACGACTCCACCAGATGCCACAATCGCCGGCCTAGCAGTTCAGCTTCGCCCGCTGCAAAACAGGCGCTGCTTGCGTCCAGCACCAGCTCCAGATCCTGCTGCGGGTGAAACTCGCACACGGTCACACCCAAGGGGTAACGAGCGGTGCCGGAGAACAGCTGCCGTGAATCAAGCAGCCGGGCATCGCCGAACGACACGTCGTAGTCCTGCCGTTCAAAGGAAAGCAGAACGTCAAACAGGCCGTCACGGCCCGAGCGAATCAACTGCAACGAGCGGCCAAGCTCGCTCAAGGGGTAACGCGGATGGCGCAATGCCCCCCGCAGGGCGCTTGCCGCCGCGCCAAGCAGCTCCCTGGCCGTCATGCCGGGTTCGATGCGCACCTGCAGCGCCAGAACCCCCACAAACATGCCCAGGGTTGACTTGAAACGCCTTCCGCCCCGGTTCAGGCTGGGGATGCCAATCACAACATCCTGGCAATGGTTGACCCGCGCAAAATACAGAACCAGCGCGGCCAGGAAAAAATTGAAAGGCGTTGCGCCAAGCCCGTTGGCGCATTGCTCCAGGTGCGCGTAGTCGGCACGGGAAATCCGCTGCACCGAAAGCCGCGACGGCGGCAACTGTGCGGCCCCTGCTGTTGCGTACTGACGCGCTATCAGCGGCGCCGGCAAGGCCGATATCTGCGCACGCCAGTAGTCCGCATCGCGCGCAAAGGCGCTCGACTGGCGATAGCTGTTCGACTCTTCGATGAACTGGCGATAGCCGGGCTCCCCGAGTGGCAGGAGTTCACTGGATGCCTGCAGCGCGTTGTAGATTTCGCTCCAGCGTTGCATCACCCGCGATGTCCCCCAGCCGTCCATCACCAGGTGATGGAACTGGATGGTCAAACCATGCAAATCCTCACCGGCATGCAACAGGGCAAAACGCCAGGGCGGCAAGCCATTCAGGGCAAAAGGCTCCCGAATACGGCGTTGCCACCAGACGCGTATCGCCTCCATCGGATCCGGCAGCTTGCTCAGGTCGACAATTTCAAGCACGGGCACGACCTGAGCCAGCAACAATTGACTGCCATCCGCACAGGGAGCAAGTCGCAAGGCCTCGTTTTCGGCCACCAGATGAGCCAGTGCCTGTCTAAACAGTGGCAGATTCAGCCGACCTTTTAGAAAAGCACCGCCGCCGATATTGAGGTGCGTGCTATCGGGCCAGGCACGCTGATCGAGCCAGACCTCATGCTGACTCAGGGACAAACTCAGTTTTTCGTGTCCTGCCGCGATGCTTTGAGGTGAGTCCATTGATCAATGTTTTCCATGGCATAGCGGTAACCGACTTCGGAGATTTCCTGCGCACGACGATAGCTCATGAGGGAAAATTCCGCCACCGGGGGTTCCAGATAGTGATCAGCCTGCGCAATCGTGCGCGCGCGTTGATTGGCACCCCCGATATGTCCAGCGCTGTACAGAATATTTCCAATGCCGGGTGACGGATGCGTATCGGGTGAAAAATACCCCTTGATCGTGCTCCAGACGGACAGCCGACTCAGGGTAGGGTCCGCACTCAGGCTGTCCCGCACATCCACATCAATGGCAATGATGGTTCCGTTGCCGCGGCGCTTCTCCAGCGGTGTCCCCAGGCGCATGCGCATGGCGTCCACGGGCACGTTCTCAAGAATCGCGCCGTCGACGAGCAAATCGCCACGATCCAGCACCGGCGGAAAAAGACCTGCAGGAGAGTTACTGGCCAGAACGGCCTGCCACAAGGGGCCGCTGTCCCGCACCGTCGTGACACCCTTGCTCAAATTGCAGGCAGCTGCGAAAAATGGGCGCCACAGATCGTCAATCGTGGTGTCGCCAAACATGCGCTTCAGATCGCGCTCCACCCGCCGACCTGAAACCAGGGAAATCACAGGCAAAGTCGGCCGCTCGCCCCCGGCTGCAAACTTCTGCGTGCGTGTCCGAATCTCATCCAGCGGTACGCCACAAACATATTGGGCACCGATCAAAGCGCCCATGCTGTTGCCACCCACCAGGTCAACCGGTATGCCGGATTCTTCCAGGGCCCGCAGCACCCCGAGGTGCGCAAATCCGCGCGCACCACCTCCGCCAAGAACCACACCCACCGCCGTACCCGTGAGAAAACGCGCCAGGCGCGCAAAATCGCCGTTGTGCTGTCTGCGCAGGGGATAGATTCGTTCGAATTCACGCACACTGCGCCAATCCGCGACGCCATCAGGCGTGCTGGCCGTGGCCGGATGCAGCAATACCAAATGTTTACGCTTCATGGGAAAGCCGGGCTCTTCGGTGAGTCGGCGTTCCAACTCGCCCATGCTGTTTGATGCACCCGCCGAGGCCACAAAAATAACCTGATCCGCCTGCCGGAAGGCGCGCCGCGTCCAGGACGACGGACTCGCTTCAGCCTCGTACACCAGAAAATCAAACCTGTCTTCAAGGTCGTCGTGCACGTCCGGTTCAAGCGCCGCAGGCATGGTCGCGACTTCGTGCGCTCTGCCCGCCGCAGGCCGCAGATGATGCACCCGCCCCTGGGCAGCAAATGCCTTGACCAGCGAATTCGCGACTTCATCGGCCCCAGCACCCTCGTGCAAGGGAACGACCACGAATGTCTGGGCATCATGCCGCTCCTGCACTGCGGTGGCATGGCGCATGAAATCGTAAATCGTCTGCACAAAGACGCGGTTCAGGGCCAGGGGATGTCGCACCAGCAAAGCTTCATAGCTGGCCCGATTCAAAACGGCCAGCAAAGAATCACGCACCGCCGTGACGTCCGCTGTCCGCGACTGCTGAAGTATCAGTCCAACCTCTCCCACACTTTGACCTGGACGGATTTCGTTGTACAGATTCAGGCCGCCAGCCTTGTCCCGACGGGATACCCGAAGACCGCCGCTGACCACAAAAAGCATGCTGTCAGACGCTTCCCCCTCCCGCAGGACCAATGCCCCACCGCGTACATCCTGAAAGGCAAGGCATCGCGCCAGATCCTCCCGGACATACTCGTCGAGCGCCCCAAAGACGCGACTCGCGCGCAACACCTTGATAACCCGGTCATGCAAGTTCATTTTGCTGCGGTGCACGCCAAGATTGGAATTCTCAACTCCTTCAGGCTGGCAAACCCAACGCAGGCCATGCCTATTTGACAGACTTGCTATCGGCAGGCCCAGGCAGGTTTGGCTCCATGGGCAAATCAAAATTCAATAAATTGTCATCATGAGGCGCCGGAGATCCACCCATGGTTTGACCTTCAGACGGGTGATCGCCTTGCATCAAGGATGGAAACTCCGAGTCTGCTGCCACCAGGGGATTGATGGCAACCTCGTCCAGGGTCGTGTCAGACAGGTCCAGATCGAGCTCATGCGGAAGCGCAATATCCACGACCGGCGACGAAGGAACCGCATTGCCGGAATTGGAAAAGTAAGTCGGCGTAACAAGCTGTGGCGCAGGGCTGACCGACGCGCGAACCGTGTTCTCACCGCCTTTGGGCGGGGTACCCTGCACAACGCTCTGGGCGACCGCATGTAAAAACAGCAGGTCGCGGAATGCGGCCAAATCAAACGGTTCGTTCTTGGCGTCCCAGGGGTCCCGGAAAATGCATGCCTCAATCACCTCCAGGACTTTGGCAGTTGGCCACAATGCGGTGATGTGGGCCAGCACCTCAGGGTAGGCGTCCAGGCTCTTGCCCTGCTCCCGGAACTGGGCAAACTCAGGCACGCGGCCATTGAACAGGAGGTTGAAATCTTCCCTGAACTGACGGAAATCGACCTTCAGGCTCAAGGAATGGAAGATACTGAGCAGATCCAGGTAGACAAGCGGATTGGGCTCGTCACTTTCGTTGATTTGTCGCTCGAGAATACGCACCGCCTGATCAGTTTGTCCAAGCGAAACAAAAAACTCAGCCTGTTGCCGGATGTCAAACACGGCCTCCGAATTGAGGTTGCGTGCGATCCCCTTCTGCGCAGGAGCAGGTGACGGCTGCTTGCGAATCGCACTGTGCGCCGCGCCGGACTGCATGAGGTTATCGAAGTTGGATTCACTCATTTCCACCAAGCTAACATCCACTTGCGATGCCGGACCGGCGTTGTCCAACGCCTCCGACAAGGCAGTCGTACGGGCCATCCTGGCTTCGAGCGCATCGCGCGCCTCTTGTTCAGTAGTATCTGCCCGGGTGACTTGTGCAGCCAACGGCGGCGGCGACGCTGCGGACGGTTCCTCCGCAGAACTGTTCCACCAATCACCACCAAAGGCTTGCACACGACGCTGTCGATTCCAGAGATAAGCGATCGCCGCCAGACAGAGCAATACCAGAGCACCTAATCCGTAAATCACGCCATTGGGGAAACGCTCCGACTCGGCTTTTTGCAAACGAGTTCTCAAATCTGCGAGATTCGCTTCATTCTTTGCCGCCAGCGCCAATAAGGCTTTGACATCGCCTTCCAGTACGCGCATTCGCTGCATGTCACGCAAAGCCTCTTCCGAAGGTGGGGGCGGCGTGACTGGCACCGAGGACTCCAGGCTGGCAACCCGGCCCGAGAGCGCCTCCAGGGGGTCCAGCTTCAGCCGCGACTGGCCGGAAGCACGCACTGCCTTGTTCTTTTCCTCCACCATCGGTCGCTTGGCAGGCGCCGCGGCGGCCGGTTTTTCTGCGGCGGGCTTACTGGCAACGTCCTGCGCGACAGCCGGCTTGGGCCTGGAAACCGGCTTCACCCTGGGGGCCGGAGCGGACTTGCTTGAAGGGGGCGCAACGGGTCGGGCTGGTGCAGCCGTCACTGCTGACGACGACCAATCCGTTGGCGCAGGCGGTGTTGCCGGTGCCGCCACCGGGGCAACCAGTGGCACGGCAGGTGCCGCGATTTCGCTGGGAAAATCGGCCAGCAAAACATAACGCCGCGTTGTTTTTTGGCCGCAACCGGTACGCAAATACACGGTAACAATGGGCTCATCTACAAGGGCTGAAGACTGAATTCGCGCGTTGGCGGTCGTCGACTGGGGGCTTGTCTCGACGACCACGCGCACGCGATTGGCGTCCTGACGGGCATCGGCATGAAAGACGTCGGCATCAAAACACAGGGAGGCGGCATCATCTCCTGCGTCCATTTGGACCTGGATCGTGACATCCAGGGGCTGCCCAATGATTGCAGCGCCACGCACGCGACCCAATGTGAGCGCCGAACTGCCAAAGGCAACACAAAGTAACGCAACCCCAACAATTTTGGCTCTATGTTCCAAGATAGCCTTCCTAAGTAGCAAATATTCTCTCACAGCCAGCGGGCAATTGATTCAAAAGGTAACAGAAATTGACTCACAGACCCCAAACCCTGATGCACTCCCTATGTCAGCCAGGCAAACACAACCAGCACCAGATACGGGAAAGCCACGGTCGGTCGGCATGCACTTGTCCCATACTGCACCAGCAAACCGGTGAAGCCTGGTCGTCCCGCCAGCCATTCCGTATGAAGCTGAAACGCATCACCACCCGACACCGCACCCTGCTTCAGCAGCGACTCCAAGCGCAGGAGACGTGAACCCAGTCTGGATTGATAGGTCCTGAAAATAGCCTCCTGAGCCCACAAGAGCAAGACCAGCGCGCTGATCCAAAAACCACTGAAACCCATCGCGAACCCGACAGCGAACAGCACGACACAAGTGAGTTTGATCAACAAGCCACTTTTTTCATACTGCTCATAATTGTTTTGAAGGGTGCTCCATTCCTCACCCCATCCTGATATTTTGATATCCATTGCGGATTGGTTCATAGCTGCCTTTGAAGGATTCCTTGAGTCTACTGTGTGTCACTTCTGAGAGGTCGATTCAGGGGCTGGCCGATGGCAGCCTGCCCGCATCAAGCCGCGCTTTGAGGAATCCACCCGTGCCATAGCGCGTCACCCGGCTGTAAAACCGCTCTGTCAAATGCTTGACCATGGCCGAGTAGTCGTCCACCAGGTTGGGCAGGATGGTGAAGCTGTCGTAGTTCACAACCACTGCGACCCGCTCAGTCGGCGCAGTCACCACAGGCTCAAGCAAGTCCTCAACGGTGCGCGCCACCTCGTCAATATCGGCCATGGAATCGATCGCCAGTCCCTCGAAGTTGATGAAGAGCATGCGATGCGCCAGATCAAGTTCAAAACGCTGCGCCAGCGGCGTGGCCAGCAAGTGAGCACGCAAGCCCATCGCGGCATCCGTGAACAGGGCCGCGCCCATCAATTTCAGGTGGGGACTGATGGCCGGCATGAAATCCATATGTGCCAGAACCTCGCGCTCCAGGTCAATGCCAGGGGCAATTTCAATCAGTTCCAGTCCGCCGCTGTGTGCGTCACCGATCAGGCGAAAGACGCAACGCTCAGTCACATACAAGACCCGCTGACCTCTCCTGCGCGCTTCACGCCCACTGAAAGTTCGGTGCTCCACCTCCTTCACAAACTTGCGCACCGTGCCTTCACTGATCACTCGCAGCCGACCCCCTTCCACGCGCACATCCGGATCACCTGCGGTGAAGGTCCCGACAAAAACGACCGTCTTGGCGTTCTGGCTGATGTTGATGAAACCACCAGCCCCGGCCAGGCGATCACCGAATTTGCTGACGTTCAAATTGCCATGCGCATCCGCCTGAGCCAGGCCCAGCACGGCAATGTCGAGTCCGCCACCGTCATAGAAATCAAACTGGCTGGGCTGGTCAATCACGGCCTGCGTGTTGACCGCTGCGCCAAAGCTCATGCCACTGGCGGGAATGCCCCCGATCACGCCAGGCTCGGCCGTCAGGGTCATCAGGTCGATCACTTTTTCTTCCGCTGCGACGCCCGCCACGCCCTCGGGCATGCCGATGCCAAGATTGACGACGCTGTTGGATCGAAGCTCCATGGCGGCACGCCGGGCGATGACCTTGCGCAGCGACATCGGCAATACCGGCAGAGTGTCCATCGGCACACGAATCTCGCCGGAATAGGCCGGGTTGTACTGCTCTGAAAAGGTTTGCATGTGGTGGGCCGGGTCAGTTGCCACCACGACCGCATCCACCAGCACCCCCGGCACCCGCACCTGACGCGGATGCAGCGTGCCGCGCTCGGCCAGGCGTTCAACCTGCGCAATCACAATCCCCCCTGAATTGCGCGCAGCCATGGCAATCGCCAATGCTTCCAGCGTGAGCGCCTCACGCTCCATGCTGAGATTACCGTCCGGGTCGGCCGTTGTGGCGCGAATAATGCCGACCGATATCGGAAATGCCTTGTAAAAAAGATACTCCTGGCCGTCAATTTCCATCAAACGCACCAGGTCTTCGGTCGTACGCGCATTGACCTTGCCACCACCCAAGCGCGGATCCACAAAGGTGTCCAAGCCCACATGCGTCAGCGTGCCCGGCTTGCCTGCGGCAATGTCCCGAAACAGATGGGAGATCACGCCCTGGGGCAGGTTGTAGGCCTCAATGAGATTGCCCACGGCCAGTTTTTGCAATGCCGGCACCAGGCCCCAGTGCCCACCAACAACACGGCGCACCAAACCTGCGTGCCCTAAATGATTGAGCCCCCGCGCCTTGCCGTCGCCCTGCCCGGCGGCATATACCAGCGTCAATTGCCCCGGTGCGCCAACACCTGTATCGCCTTGCGTGGCCAGAAAGCGCGCCTCCAGCGCCACGGCGATTTCTTCCGCAAAGCCGATGCCGACAAATCCGCCCGTGGCCACGGTGTCGCCATCGTGAATCAAACGCACCGCCTCCGCAGCCGTCACCACCTTGTTGCGCCGCGTACCCAGACCCATGTGCTCATTGAGATTGAAATTGGTGTGCAAAATCTCTCCTCGTCAAGGGCTCTATCATGCTTGATATTGCCTGCAAACCATTCAAAGGAAACCATGCCGACTTACCATATCGAAATGCTCGAAGGCCGCACCATCGAACAAAAGAAAAAACTGGTGCAGGAAATCACCCGTGTCACAGTGGAAGTGCTTGGCGGCAAGCCTGAATCGGTCGACGTCTTGATCACCGACGTCAAGCGTGAAAACTGGGCTACCGGCGGCGTGCTCTGGTCCGAACCCCGCCCGTGACCCGGTCTTGACACGTCCTGTCACCCTGACTGAGCTACAAGCGCATTACGGGGAGCGCTATCGCTGGCTCTTGCTGCTGGCCGTCATGGTCGGCACCATGGCCTCCATCATGTCGGCAACCATCGTCAATGTGGCTGTCCCCGACATGAGTCGGCACTTCACGCTCGGGCAGGATCGGGCTCAATGGGTGTCGTCGGGTTTCATGATTGCCATGACAGTGTCCATGCTCACCACACCGTGGCTGCTGGCACGCCATGGCTACCGACGCACTTACTCCGGCAGCATGTGGCTGCTGTTGATTGGCAGCATCATCGGCGGCTTGGCTGGTGACTTCACATTGCTGCTGGCCGCCCGTGTCATGGAGGGTCTGGCGGCCGGCATCGTGCAACCCATCCCGGCCATCATCATCCTGCGCGCATTCGGGCCACATGAGCAGGGGCGTGCAGGTGGCATCTTTGGCATGGGTGTGGTGCTGGCGCCCGCGATTGGTCCAAGCGTCGGGGGGCTGCTGGTGGACTGGTTTGGTTGGCGTTCCATTTTCTTCATGGTGATCCCCTTTTGCCTGGCCTCTCTTTGGCTGGCCCGGCGTTTTGTTCCCACAACAGCACCCGGCAACATCCCCGCCGGACGAACAGGCGGAAAACTGGATTGGCCGGGCCTGCTGCTGGCGAGCGTGGGCACACTGTGCCTGCTCAATGGCTTGGTGCAATTGCATGCGGGTCCGACAAGAGAATCAACCCTTTTGCTGATCGGGGCAGTCGCCGCGTTGATCGCGTTCATTGCACGGCAGAAACGGCTCGGCCACACACTCGCTCAAGGTGCCGATCCCCCTTTAATGAACCTGGCAATTTTCCGTCAGCGGGAGTTCGCCATGGGCAGCATTGTGGCTTTCATCTATGGCACAGCCTTGTTTGGCTCAACCTACCTGTTGCCGGTCTACATGCAACTCGGCCTTCAATTGTCGGCATCCCATGTGGGCACCGTGCTGCTTCCCGCTGGGCTGGTACTGGCAATCACGATTCTCCTGGTCGGGCGACTGGCAGACCGGCACCCAACCCGCCGGCTGGTGAGCGTTGGTCTGGCCCTGCTGGCTGCGTCATTCCTTCTGATGGGCACCGTAGGCCTCAAGGATGGCCTGTGGGTGCTGATGGCCTGGGCCATTCTGGGCCGTATCGGCCTGGGCTTCATACTGCCTTCGCTCAACTCGGGCTCCTTGCGCAGCTTGCCCAAAGAATTGATTCCCCAGGGATCAAGCGCGATCAATTTCCTGCGCACACTGGGCGGCGCGGTCGGGGTCAGCGTGTGCGGCATCGTGCTGGAGTGGCGGCTCGCCGTGCATGGCGATGTGCTGTCCAACCCCATCAGCAGCGCCGCACGTTTGGCAGCATTCAATGAATCCTTTGCCATGCTGGCAGCGCTGTGCGCGCTGGCGCTGGCAGCGGCCTGGAAACTGAGTCCGGACCGGCCAGCCAACCGCCCGTCCTAGCCCAGCCTGCATCCAAGACTTTCCCCCTCTTGCAGAGCGAAGTAAACTTGCGGCATGTGTCAATTGCTTGGAATGAACAGCCGCCTGCCCGCCAGTTTGACCTTGAGTTTCACCGGGTTTTCGCAGCGAGGCGGCTGCACCGACCACCATTCCGATGGCTGGGGCATCGCCTTCTTTGAGAGCGATGGCTTGACACCCGGCAAGGCCGCGCGTTATTTCGTTGACAAGGAAAGCGCCTCCACGTCGGCCATTGCGCAAATGCTGCGCACCTACCCCATCAAGAGTCACAACGTGGTGGCCCATGTGCGCAAGGCCACAGTGGGCGCGGTCACCCTGGAAAACTGTCACCCCTTTGTCCGCGAGTTGTGGGGGCGCTACTGGGTATTTGCCCACAATGGCGACTTGAAAAACTATGCGCCGCCGCTGCACGGCAGCTTTCGGCCGGTCGGCAGCACCGACAGCGAGATGGCATTTTGCTGGCTGCTGCAGGAGTTGGCCAAGTCGCATGCCGGCGTCCCCAGTGTGCAAGAGCTGACCCGTACACTGGCTGAACTGGTGCCGCAGATCGCAAAACATGGCAGCTTCAACTTTCTGCTGAGCAACGGTCAGGCTCTGTGGGCGCACGCCAGTACCAAATTGCATTATGTGTTGCGGCAACACCCTTTCACTGAAGTACACCTCAAGGATGACGATGTGAGCGTCGATCTGGCGGATCTCAATGGCCCGGAAGACCGCCTGGCAATTGTCGTGACCGAGCCACTGACCACCAACGAGGCCTGGGTTGCCATGGCGCCCGGCGAACTGCAGGTGTTTGTGGAGGGTGTCCCGGCAGAATTTGCAGGATCAAGGCCGCAAGCTGCGAGTCTCAGCCCTTGAGGGCCTGTTCGAGCGCATCGACAAACATCGCCGCGACATCAAATCCGGTTTGGTCAAAAATTTCCTGAAAACAGGTCGGGCTGGTCACATTGATCTCGGTGAGGCTGTCGCCAATGACGTCCAGCCCCACCAGCAACAGGCCACGGGCATTCAGGACTGGCCCCAGTGACTCGGCAATAAAGCGATCACGCTCCGTGAGAGGCATGGCCACCCCTTTGCCACCCGCCGCCAGATTGCCGCGAACTTCCCCGCCCTGAGGGATACGTGCCAGGCTGTAGGGCACTGGCTTACCTCCGATCACCAGCACCCGCTTGTCACCTTCACTGATGGCGGGCAAAAATTTCTGGATCATCACCGTCTCGGCACCGTCCTTGTTCAGGGTCTCGATGATGGAGCCCAGGTTCAGTCCGTCGCCCTTCACCCGGAAAATACCCATGCCACCCATGCCATCCAGCGGCTTGAGAATGATGTCCTTGTGCACCGCATGAAAGTCCCGCACGTCTTGTGCCGAGCGCGTCACCAGGGTGGGGCCAATGAACTGGGGGAACTCCAGGATCGCCAGTTTTTCGGGGTGATCGCGAAGCGCACGGGGTTGGTTGAACACCCGGGCGCCCTCGCGCTCTGCCTGCTCCAGCAAGTGCGTGGCGTAGAAAAACTCGCTGTCAAAGGGCGGATCCTTGCGCATCACAATGGCATCGAAGTCCTTCAGCGCAAGGCGCGATCCGCCATCGACTCGGTACCAGACATGAGGATCGCCCGTCAGCACAATGCGCCTGCAATCCGCTTGAACCCGTCCGCCCGATACCCAGGACATCTGCTGGGGCTCGCACACTGAAATGGAATGATGTCGGGCCTGCGCCTCGCGCATCATGGCAAACGTCGTGTCCTTGTAGATCTTGAACGAGTCCAGTGGATCGGCAACAAAAAGAATCTTCATGGGAAATGAGTGACTTGCATCGGATGGAATCAGATCTCGATCTTCGAGCCCAGTTCCACCACTGAATTATTGGGCAGTTTCAGGAAATCTGCTGCACCGCTTGCATTGTGGTGCATTTGCGCAAACAGCTTCTCGCGCCAGTGCGACATCCCGCTGCCAATCGTGGGAACGACCGTATCGCGCGACAGGAAATAGCTGGTGGTCATATCCTCCAGCTCGCAGCCCCGGCCTTTGATCTGCTGCAAGGCTTTGGGAATGTTGGGATCGTTCTTGAACCCATAGTGAATGACCACCTGCCAGCAATCGTGCCCCAGGCCTTCAATCTCCAGGCGCTTGTCCATCCCGATCCAGGGCACCTCATGATTTCGCACCGTCACAAACAGGTTGTTCGCGTGCAAAACCTTGTTGTGCTTGAGATTGTGCAACAGGGCATTGGGTACCGTGCCAGGCTCTGCGGTGAGAAACACCGCCGTACCTTCAACACGGGCCGGCGGACTGACGAACACGGCTTCCAGAAAACTGGGCAAGTCGATGGCGTCAGCCCTCAGCTTTTCATTGAGCAAGCGCCGTCCGTCTTTCCAGGTGATCATCAGCGTGAAGATCGCGCCCCCGATCATGAGCGGGAACCAGCCGCCGTCAAAGAGCTTGAGCAGGTTGGACGCCCAGAACGCGAAGTCCACGATAAAAAAGAAACCAGTGGCAGCAAGGCACAGCGCCAGGGGATATTTCCAGCTGTAGCGGATCACATAAAAAGTCAGGATCGTGGTGATCAGCATATCGGTACACACGGCTATGCCATAGGCGGCTGCCAGGTTGCTGGACGACTTGAACATGACCACCGCCACCACAATGGCAACAAACAAGCCCCAGTTGACGAAGGGCAGGTAAATCTGTCCGGTTTCCTTCACACTGGTGTGCATGATCTGCAGGCGTGGCAAATAACCCAGCTGGATCACCTGCTTGGTCACCGAAAACGCGCCCGAGATCAAGGCCTGCGACGCGATGACAGTGGCCATGGTGGCCAGACCAACCAGGGGCAACAAAGCCCAATCCGGCGCCATCATGAAAAAGGGATTCTTGACGGCCGCAGGGTTGCTCAGCAACAGGGCGCCCTGGCCAAAGTAATTCAAGGTGAGTGCCGGCATGACGATTGAAAACCAGGCCACGCGGATCGGTTTTTTCCCGAAGTGGCCCATGTCGGCATAAAGGGCTTCCCCGCCCGTGACGCATAGCACCACGGCTCCAAGAATGATGAAAGTGATGCCCGGGTTTTCCCAAACAAAGCGAAGCGCGTAGTGAGGGCTGATAGCCCACAAAATTTCGGGATGGGTCAAGATTTGCATGACGCCGAGTAGCGCAATGCAGGCAAACCATACCAGCGTGATCGGTCCAAAGAGCTTGCCGATCCCGCTGGTGCCGTGCTTCTGCACCGCAAACAAGCCAAACAGGATGATCAGCGTAAGCGGGATCACATATTTTTTGAAGGCGGGTGATATTACCTCCAGGCCCTCCACGGCGGACAGCACGGAGATCGCCGGCGTAATGACACCGTCGCCATAAAACAGACAAGTGCCGAAGATGCCGACCAGCAACAGCATTTGGCGCAAGCGGGGTCTATCCTTGACCGACTGGGAGGCCAGCGCCAGCATGGCCACCAGTCCCCCCTCGCCATTGTTGTCTGCGCGCAGCACCAGCACCACGTACTTGAGAGAAACAATGACCGTCAATGTCCAGAAAAAGATGGACAAAATGCCATACACGTTTTCGTGGGTAAAGGGGACATGGCCGGAGCCAAAGACTTCTTTGACCGCGTACAGGACGCTGGTGCCGATATCGCCGTACACAACGCCGATGGCGCCCAGAGTAAGCGCCGTGAGAGACGATTTGGATGCTGACACAAGTTCACCCCGTCTTGAGCTGGCAGCGGGGTTCCATTCCATTTGGGAGCTCTATTTTGCGCCCACCGGGAAACTGGACAAGGGGGTGTGCGACTCTAAAGTCGAAAACCTTTCAAATGTTGCACTGCAACAACTATAAGGGGCCCGTCTCTCAATTCACACGGACGGTGCTCAGTCATAGACCTCGGCATCTGGATCGGTCGCCTCAAGCTCATAACTGGCGGCCAGCATGGCGAGCCGCCCAACGACGCCGTACATATAAAACCGGTTAGGTGCACTGGCACCAGGCTTGACACCCGGCTGAGGTAAGTGCGTACTCTGCTCAAAAGCCAAAGGAACAAAACTCGATCCCGGCGCACTAAGGTCCTCATCCACTCCACGCCCCGCATGGACCCGGTAGAAACCTCCAACCACATAGCGGTCCATCATATAGACCACGGGTTCGGCCACGGCGTCGTGCATGCGCTCCTTGGTCAGCACACCTTCCTGCACCAGGATATCCTGGGATGCCGGGCGCACGCCTTCACTTTGAGCCTTCACTTGCACTCTTTGGCATAACTCCTCCAGGTCCTTGGCGTCACGCACCGTCACAATGCCCATGCCGTGCGTTCCGTTGTCGGCCTTGACCATCACGAACGGCTTCTCCTTGATGCCGTATTCCTTGTACTTGCGACGAATTTTTGTCAGCAAAGCATCCACATTGGTACTCAGGCAGTCCATGCCCACGCCCTCGGTCAAATTGACTTCGCCACATTTTTCAAACAGAGGATTGATGAGCCAGGGGTCGACCCCGAGGAGCTTGCCCAGTCGTTTGGCGACTTCCTCATAGCACTTGAAGTGCTTGCTCATCCGCCGTGTTGCCCGACCCGCATGCAGGGGTGGCAACAGGTATTGCTCATGAATGTCTTCCAGAATGCCCGGCACGCCGGCACGCAGGTCATTGTTCAGCAGGATGGTGCAGGGGTCAAAATCTTTGACGCCCAGGCGACGCTTGCCGCGAATGACCGGCTCAAGCGTCACGCTCTCTCCGTTGGGCAAGTCGACCGTGGTGGCTTTCTTGATCGCAGGATCGATGGAGCCAATGCGCACATTGAGCCCTGCCATATGGAAAATTCGCCGCAACTGGGCTACGTTCGACAGGTAAAACGTGTTGTCCGAATGGTTCTCGGGAATCACCAGCAGGTTGCGCGCCTCGGGACAGATTTTTTCGATAGCGGCCATGGCCGCCTGCACCGCCAGAGGCAGCATATCGGGCGTCAGGTGGTTCCAGCCGCCGGGGAAGAGATTGGTGTCGACCGGGGCGAGCTTGAATCCGGCATTGCGTACATCGACCGAACTGTAAAACGGCGGCGTGTGCTCCATCCACTCCAGACGAAACCAGCGCTCAATCGCGGGCATCGAATCGAGAATGCGCTGCTCAAGTTCGTTGATGGGACCGGTGAGCGCCGTGACGAGATGCGGAACCATGCAGCCCCCCTTTGGATGAATGAAATGAAAAACTTCTGCGAATTGTAGGATTTGGGGGCAAGCCGCTCAGTTGCAAGAGATACGCAGTCCAACGGGCGCAGTAGCGCTAGATGCGTACCTCGCCATCACCCATAACCACGTATTTCAGGGACGTCAGACCTTCGATACCCACCGGACCGCGCGCATGGAATTTGTCGGTGCTGATGCCAATCTCTGCCCCCAGACCGTATTCGAAACCATCGGCAAAGCGGGTACTTGTGTTCACCATCACGCTGGCCGAGTCAACTTCCCGCAGGAAAGCCTGGGCATGCATGTGGTCACGCGTGATGATGGCATCGGTGTGATGCGATGAATACTGGTTGATGTGGGCAATGGCTTCAGCCAGTCCGGCCACGATTTTGATGCTGATGATAGGCGCGAGGTATTCCTCGTACCAATCCTGCTCCGTGGCGGGCGTGCTGCTCACGCCGGGCACAGTAGCCAGCAAGGCGTGGGCTTGTGGATCGCAACGCATCTCCACCCCCTTGGCTGAATAGATGGCCGCAATCCGGGGAAGAAACTCTGCCGCCACACCTTGCGCCACCAGCAGGCCTTCGGTGGCGTTGCAGGGGCTGTATTTACTGGTCTTGGCGTTGTCCGCCACCTTGACGGCCATCGCCATGTCACAGGGATCGTCCACATACACATGGCAGTTGCCATCCAGATGCTTGATGACCGGCACTTTGGCATCGCGGCTGATGCGTTCAATCAAACCCTTGCCGCCGCGTGGGATGATCACATCCACGTACTGCGGCATGGCAATGAGTTGCCCCACCACCTCGCGATCGATGGTTTGCACCAGTTGCACCGCATCCGCAGGCAAACCAGCATCATGCAGCGCCTGCTGCACCAGTTTGGCCAGGGCCTTGTTGGATTCGATGGCTTCTGAGCCGCCACGCAAAATGCAGGCGTTGCCACTCTTGATGGACAAGCTGGCCGCCTCGATCGTGACATTGGGCCGACTCTCGAAGATCATGCCAAAAACACCAATCGGCACTCGCATCTGCCCAACCCGGATGCCACTGGGCTGCTGCTTCATGCCTATGATTTCACCAATCACGTCCGGCATGGCCGCAAGCTGTTCGCACCCCTGGGCACAGGTTTCGATTGCTTGAGGACTCAATTTGAGTCGATCCACCAGGGGTCCGGCCAGACCGGCGGCCAATGCCCGGTCCAGGTCCTTGGCATTGTCGATTTGCAGCGCTGGGATGTTCTCGCGCAGCAGAACCGCCAGACGGCGAAGCGCTCCATTTTTAATAGCTGTTGACGCTTTAGCCATCAGGGCAGAGGCTACTTTTGCCTGAAGACCAAGCGTCTGGGTGTATTCAACGATAGTGAGCGTGTTCATGGTTCATTTTCTCACGACTGTGCCAGCTACCGCGTCCGCAGCGAAGACGTCTGAACCGCACACCGGCTGCATAACTGCAGCGCCAGCCGGTGCAGGGCCTGCCAGCCGTCGGTCGGCCAGTCGGGCTGTTTCAATCCTTTCACAATGCCGTCCACCTGATGCGCCGCCTGCAGCAGGTTGAGCAGATCGACATCGCTCAGGCGGGGCAGAACCCGTTCAAACAAACGCTCCTTCACACCCCAGACCCGTTGCTCACGCAAGGCCATCGGCATGGGACGGCCCTGCGCCATCGCGTCCTTGACGCGCTTGAGGGCGCGAATGTCTTCACTCAGCGTGTAATGCACCAGCACTTCCGCCTCGCCTTCAGCCTGCAGACCATCGAGCATGCGCTGCACGCGGGCCGAGTGCCCCCCCAGCACAGCCTCGGACAGTTTGAAAACATCGTAGCGCGCCACATTCAGCACCGCGCTCTCGACCTGATCAAAACCCAGCTCACCCGCTTCAAACAGCAGGGCGAGTTTTTGGATTTCCTGGTGGGCCGCCAGCAAATTTCCCTCGACCCGATCGGCAAAAAACTGCAGAGTGCGCTGCCCGTCCTCGCCGGAGGCCACACGCTGTCCTTGCGCGGCCAGGCGTTGTGCAATCCATTGTGGCAAGGCATTGCGCTCGATCGGATCAATCTGGATCGTGACGCCAAAACTTTCCAAAGCGCCAAACCAGGCACCGCTCCTGGTCATTTTGTCCAGGCGCGGCAACATGACCAAAGTCAGCGTCGAATCATTGCCACGCGATTGCTCGGCCAGTTGCTGGATGGCCGGGCTGCCCTCCTTGCCGGGTTTCCCGGAAGGGATACGAAGTTCGACAATCTGCTTGTCGGCAAAAAGGCTGAGCGAGCCGCCCGCTGCCAGCACCTCGCTCCAGTCGAAATGCGCGCCAGCCACGGTGTGCGAGGTGCGCTCGGTGTAGCCCTGCGTTCGTGCCAGGGTGCGAATGGTGTCCGCCGCCTCCTGCATCAACAGGGGCTCATCGCCATGCAGGGTGTAAAGGCTTTTCAGGCCCTTCTGCAAGTGCGCAGCGAGCTGGCTAAGGGCTAGCTGCATAGCTGACAACCGCCAGGCGACGGCGGAGCTGCTGCACGATGTCCGACTGCATGTCCCGGTACAACAAGGCCTCCTCAGCCTCCTTGGCCAGCACGGCTGATTCATTGAAACTGATATCGCGCCGCTGCACGATTTCAGTTTCAGGCAACAGTTCCTTGCCATCGCGGCCCCGCACCCGGAAGTTGACCCGGATACGCAACTGGAACTCGCGCACCTGGCCCGAGCTGTTCACGCCCACGACCGTCTTTTCGCGCTGCTCCTGCAGTATGTCGACCACCACCTGCGCCTCTGCGGGCGGCTCGTCAGGCCCCAGCACACGCACGGCGCCACCAAAAGAGCGGCGCAACTCCCCAGCGACGGCCCCGCCCGGATTGGGCGTGATCTCAATGGTCGAAAAAGCAAAATTCTGGTTGCCGCGCAGCTTGAACCCGCAGCCTGCGGCTGCCAGAGTGAAGAGACTTGCCAGACTGACCTGACCCACCAGCGCGAGAGCGGAGCGACGTTTCATGTGTATTTGGTTTTAAACCACCAGATTGACCAGCCGCCCCGGCACCACGATGACCTTTTTGGGTGCGGCACCCTCGGCCAGCTTCACAAATATCTCGCTGTTGATCGCGGCTTGCTCTATCGCCTGCCTGGACGCACCTGCAGGCACCACCACCGAGCCCCGGAGTTTGCCGTTGATCTGCAACATCAGCTCAATTTCGTCCTGTTGCAGCGCAGACTCATCCGCCTTGGGCCAGGGTGCATCGAGCAAGTCACCGTGCAGGGCTGCGTAGCCCAACTCCGCCCAGAGCGCATGCGTAAGGTGAGGCGTGGCCGGGTAGATGGCACGCAGCAGAATGCCAAAACCTTCCCGCACCGCTGCCTGACTACCGCGAGAACCATCGCTTTTGAAGTCTTCCAGCGCGTTGAGCAGCTTCATTGCGCCCGACACCACGGTGTTGTATTGCATGCGCTGGTAGTCGTAGTCGATCTGCTTGAACACGGTGTGAATATCCAGCCGCAGCGCCTTGGCTTCCTTGCCAAATTCGATCTTCCCCTCCGTATTTTCTGCCTCAGTTGCTACATTTTCAATAGCAGACAGCTTGACGCCAAAATTCCAGACGCGGCGCAGGAAGCGGTAGCTGCCCTCGACCGCCGCATCGTTCCACTCCAGTGTGGCTTCGGGTGGCGCGGTGAACATGGTGTACAGGCGAGCCGTGTCGGCGCCGTATTTTTCAATCAGGTCCTGGGGGTCAACGCCATTGTTTTTACTCTTGCTCATCGTACCCACACCCTCGTAGGTGATGAGGGTGCCCACAGGCAGATCACCCTTGGCGGCCTTGAGCTTCGCGCCAAGGACCTTGCCCGTCACGTCGTGGAAGTCTTCCACCTCATGCGGCCAGAAATACTCGATGCCACCCTTGTCAGACTTGCGCGAGTAAATGTGGTTGAGCACCATGCCCTGGGTCAGCAGTTTGGTGAACGGCTCATCCACCTTGACGAGGCCGAGGTCACGCATGACCTTGGTCCAGAAGCGCGCGTACAGCAAGTGCAGAATCGCGTGCTCAATGCCCCCGATGTACTGGTCCATCGGCATCCAGTAATTGGCGCCCTCGGCCACCATCTTCTCGCTGTTGCTCGGATCACAGTAGCGCATGAAATACCAGCTGGAGTCCACGAAGGTGTCCATGGTATCGGTCTCGCGACGCGCCTTGGCGCCACAAACAGGACACACCACGCCGGCATGAAAGCCCTCGTGCTTGTGCAAGGGGTTACCCGATCCGTCAGGCACGCAATCCTGTGGCAACACCACGGGCAAATCCTTCTCGGGCACGGGAACGGCACCATGTTCGGGACAGTGGATGATGGGAATCGGCGTGCCCCAGTAGCGTTGCCGGCTGACACCCCAGTCGCGCAGACGCCAGGTGGTTTTTTTCTCGCCCAGGCCCTTGAGCTGCAGCGCGTGGCTCACGGCATTGACCGCGTCCTTGTAGGACAGGCCACTGAAACTGTCCGAGTTGATCGTGACGCCGCGCTGCTTGTCGCCATACCAGTCCTGCCACTGATCGTAGTCATAGGTCTGACCATCCACCAGCACCACTTCAACAATGGCAATGCCGTACTTCTTGGCAAACGCGAAATCACGCTCATCATGCGCAGGCACGCCCATGACAGCCCCATCGCCGTAACTCATCAGGACGTAGTTGCCAACCCAGACCTGCACCTTGTGGCCATTGAGCGGGTGAGTCACGTACAGGCCTGTCGGCATGCCTTCTTTTTCGCGCACCGCGAGTTCCGCCTCGGTGGTGCCGCCTTTCTTGCACTCTTCAATGAAGGCTGCGAGTTTCGGGTTCGTCTGCGCGGCGTGCGTGGCCAGCGGGTGCTCGGGTGCCACTGCACAAAATGTGACGCCCATGATGGTGTCTGCACGGGTGGTGAAAACGTACATCCGTCCATCGTCAATCAATTCACCAGATGCATTCCTGATGTCATGCGGGAACGCAAAGCGCACACCTTCAGACTTGCCGATCCAGTTTTCCTGCATCAGCTTGACGCGCTCGGGCCAGCCCGGCAAACCGGTTTTCACATGATCCAGAAGCTCTTCGGCATAGTCGGTAATCTTCAGGTAGTAACCGGGAATCTCGCGCTTTTCCACCACGGCACCAGTGCGCCAGCCCTTGCCATCGATCACCTGCTCGTTCGCCAGCACAGTCTGGTCGACCGGGTCCCAGTTGACAACCTGGGTCTTGCGGTAGGCAATGCCTTTTTCCAGCATTTTCAAAAACAGCCACTGATTCCACTTGTAGTAGCTGGGATCGCAGGTTGCCACTTCGCGCGACCAGTCGATGGCCAGTCCCATCGCCTGCATCTGCTTCTTCATGTAGGCGATGTTCTCGTAGGTCCATTTTGCCGGGGGCACGCCGTTCTTGAGTGCCGCATTCTCCGCTGGCAAACCAAAGGCGTCCCAACCCATGGGCATAAGCACGTTGTAGCCATTCATGCGCAAATAGCGCGTGAGCATGTCGTTGATCGTGTAATTGCGCACGTGCCCCATGTGCAGCTTGCCACTGGGGTAGGGCAGCATGGAACAGGCGTAGAACTTCTTCTTGGACGCGTCTTCGATCACGCGGTAGGCGTCTGCAGCCGTCCAGTGGCTGTGCGCGGCTTTTTCGACATCGAGGTGGTTGTATTTGTCTTGCATTTGGATTCACTCAGGCGATCAGGAAGATCGCAATCACCCGATTTTAGGGTTTGGCCTGGGGCATCACGCCGGGATTCGCATCCGCAACAAAACCGATGCGGTTCAAACCGGCTTTTTGTGCGGTCCCCATGACCTCCACGATTCGTCCGTAGGGGACAGCGGCATCGGCACGCAACTGCACCTCGGTCTGGGGGTTGTCTTTGGCAGTCTGCTCCAGTTGCCGGGCCAGCGCAAGCAGCTCTAACGGTTTGTCATTGAGATAGACCTGACCGGACTTGTCCACCACCACGGTCACAAACTTCGGCGCCTCACCGGGTTGGGCTGCGGCGGTCTTGGGCAAGTCGAGCTTGATGGAGCTTGCCAGCAAGGGGGCCGTGATGATGAAGATGACGACCAGCACCAGCATCACATCCACCAGTGGCGTCATGTTGATCTCGCTCATGGGTTGAGGACCCTGGGTGCGTTCGAGACGGCCAAAAGACATCCAATGCCCCGGTCAAGTCATGCAGGACGGACGGACTGGCCAGCCGCCAGTTCACGGAGGTCACGCGCAAACCCCTCCAGCTCAGCCTCAATACGGCCAATGGAGCGACCCAGCACGTTATAAGCCAGCACCGCAGGAATGGCCACCGCCAGACCCGCCGCAGTCATGATGAGTGCCTCACCCACGGGGCCGGAGATTTTGTCAATCGTCACCTGCCCGGCATTCGCAATGCCAATGAGCGCATGGTAGATGCCCCAGACCGTGCCCAACAGGCCCACAAAGGGCGCCGTGGAGCCCACTGTGGCCAGAAGCACCTGACCATACTGCAGCTTGGCCAGAGCGGCATGAAGGGCGTCGCGCAAGACCCGGGTCAATTGCAGAGACTTCTCACCAGCCGCCGCCAAAGTGCCATCTGCTTCCATTTTTGTAGCAACAATCAAAGGGATGATAAGGGCTTCCCGGTCAAATATTTTCAAACGCTGCATCGCCTCATCCACTGAGGTCGACTGCCAGAACGCAGCAATGCTGCGCAACACGTCGCCACTGGCACGGTGCAGCAACCAGGATTTCCAGAGAATGAGCACCCAGGTGGCCACTGACATGGCCATCAAGATCAATGCCACCAGCCTGGTGACGCCATCACCCTGCAGAAACAGCTGGAGCACGTTCATTTCAGGTTGAGCACATCGAACATATCGAACAAGCCGGTCTTTTTATGGGTCAAGAACCGGGCTGCACGCAGACTGCCCTGTGCATACGTGGCGCGACTGGAGGATTTGTGGGTGATCTCGATGCGCTCACCCGTGCCTGCGAAAAGCACGGTGTGGTCACCCACGATGTCGCCGCCCCGAATGGTGGCAAACCCGATGGAAGAAGGGTCGCGCTCGCCGGTCACGCCTTCACGGGCGTAAACGGCGCAATCTTTCAGGTTGCGCCCGAGCGCATCAGCAATCACCTCTCCCATCTTGAGTGCCGTGCCGGATGGGGCATCCACCTTGTGCCGGTGATGGGCCTCAATGATTTCGATGTCATAGCCTGTGGACAGTGCCCTGGCAGCCATCTCAAGCAATTTGAGTGTGACGTTCACCCCCACACTCATGTTGGGCGCCATCACAATGGCAATATCCCTGGCAGCGGCTGCAATCTCGGCCTTTTGCGCATCGCTGAATCCGGTGGTGCCAATCACCACATTCACACCGAGTTCACAGCAAGCGCGCAAATGGGCCAACGTTCCTTCCGGTCGGGTGAAGTCAATCAGGACGTGGGCGTTTTTCAGGCCCAGACCCAGGTCCGCCGTGATCGGCACACCACTGACCTGCCCGAGAAATGCTGTCGCATCCACGCCGATGGCCGGACTCGTCGTCAAATCCAGTGCCCCGCCAAGCTCACAATCATCGGCGGCACGGACGGCCTCAATCAGCATCTGCCCCATGCGGCCGGATGCGCCGGCAATGGCGATCCGATGGATCATGTTGTCAGTCATAGTGGTCGAAAATGGCTAGCGGCTGGAAGACTCAAGCGGGGGATAGCTGACAGGCAAGGGCGGGAGCGGCTTGCTCTCCGCAGCTTTGACCGGTGCCGGCAATTGTTTCAGCTCTTCCTCGCTCAGCTCCAGTACCGGGACCTTCCCTTGTTTACGGCCTGAATCCAGCAAGCTCACGAATTCGGTTTCGCTGGGCAGGGCATCGGCTTCCATGCGCTCCAGGGCATCACCTTTGAAAAACACGGTGACGCGGCGTGCTTGCGGCTCCACGCCCTGGCGCTTGAAAGTGAAAACATAATCCCAGCGATCAGCATGAAAGATGCTGGCCAACAGGGGGGTGCCCAAAATGTCCCGCACCTGTGTCCGGCTCATGCCAGGCTTCACGGCAGCGGCCTGCTCCTTGGACACAAAATTGCCCTGGACGATTTCCATTTTGTAGGGAGTCACCACACTGGCAATACTGTTGCCGGCACCGTTCAGGCTGCCACAGGCCACCAGGGTTGCGCAGGCAACCAGGAGCAGGCTCAAACAAACACGAGAACGTTGAAGATGAGGCATTACTTGAGGTGTGGCGATATGATCGGCCCATTGTAGCGGCTGCGCCTGCGGCGGCGGGCTGCCAGCGGGCAAGTGAAAGACCTCCCCATGACCAATATCGACGAACTCAAAAACACCGGCCTCAAAGCCACCCTGCCCCGGCTGAAAATACTGGAAATCTTCCAGAAGGGAACGCAGCGCCACATGACCGCTGAGGATGTGTTTCGCGTGCTGCTGCTGGAGCGTTCTGATGTCGGCCTGGCCACGGTGTACCGGGTGCTGGCACAGTTCGAACAAGCCGATATCCTGACCCGCAGCCATTTTGAAAGCGGCAAAGCGGTCTATGAACTCAATGAGGGGCAGCACCACGATCACCTGGTATGTCTGGACTGCGGCAAAGTGGAAGAGTTCTACGACGCGGAGATTGAAAAACGCCAGCAAGCGGTCGCCAAATCCAAGGGATTCGCCATCGCTGACCATGCGCTGAGCCTCTACGCCCACTGCACGCGGGAGAAGTGCCCGAACCGGCCTGCATCGCCACGCAGCCACGGCTGACCAGGGGAACGCAGCAACGAACTGCCGCATGTCCCGGGGCACTATTCCTGCTCCATGGCCTTTCGGTGGCGTTCGACAAATTCCTGGTAAGTATCAATGCCGCGCAACTGCAAAATGGTATTGCGTACCGCAGCCTCCACCAGCACGGCGATATTGCGACCCGCCACCACCTGAATCACGACCTTGCGCACAGGGACGCCCAGCACATCCTGGGTCAGGGGCTCATAAGGTATGCGCTCGTACTCGCGCTCCAGGGTTTCACGGCGCACGAGATGCACGATGAGCTTGAGGCGCATCTTGCGCCGAACCGCCGTTTCCCCAAAAATACAGCGAATATCCAGCAGACCGATGCCGCGTACTTCCAGCAGGTTTTGCAGCAATTCGGGGCATCGGCCTTCAATGGTGTTCTGATTGATCCGAAACAAATCCACTGCATCGTCGGCCACCAAACCATTGCCACGAGAGATCAGCTCCAGTCCCAATTCACTCTTGCCGAGCCCGGATTCGCCTGTGATCAACACGCCCAGACCAAGAATGTCCATGAACACACCGTGCATCGAGGTACGGTCGGCAAAATGCTTGGACAGGTAAGCCCGCAGCACATCAATCACAAACGCGGACGAGCCCTGCGTCGAGAACATGGGAATCTGCGCACGTTCGCACATGGACAGCAAGGCATCAGGCGCACTCTGCCCGTCGGCCAGAATCAGTACCGGCGGCTCCAGTGTGACGATACGGGATATCCGGCGCGCGCAGTCTTCCGGCGTGGCATTGGTGAGGTAGGCAATCTCACGTACACCCAGAATCTGGACGCGATAAGGATGAATGTAATTCAGGTACCCAACCAGATCGGCTCCGGAACGCGCGGCGCGTACGGCCACCTCATCAAAACGGCGTTCTGATGCACCCAAGCCCGCCAGCCACTCCCACTTCAGAATCCCCCTGAATTCTTCAAACAGGACATCGGCACTGACCACGTTAGGCTTCAAATCAGATCCGCTCGCAGTAGTTCATCCAACCGTATCAAGCCAGCTGCGCCGATTGCCAGGCTGCAATAAGGCCGTGCAATTCATCGGGTGTTTTGCTGACGGCAAGCTTTTCACGCAAAGCCGCGTCACTCAGCAACTCGGCAATCTCCGACAGAATTTCGAGATGCTTTTGCGTTGCCGCCTCAGGCACCAGCAAAAATATCAGCAAGTTAACGGCCTGTTCGTCCGGGGCGTCAAATCCAATGGGTTGTGCCAACTGAAAAACCGCCGCCATGGGTGCCTTGAGGCCCTTGATGCGTCCATGCGGAATGGCAACGCCATGCCCCAAGCCTGTTGAACCAAGGCGCTCCCGGGAAAACAAGCTGTCCGTGACCAGCGCGCGGCTGAGCCCATGGAGGTTTTCAAAAAGCAGGCCAGCTTCTTCAAAGGCCCTTTTCTTGCTGGTGGCATCAAGTTGCACAAGCACTTGTGCAAGGGGCAGGATGGATGCGAGACGATTCATGGTTGGGAAGCAGATTATGCACCCAAGCCATAGCGGGCGCAAAAAAAAGCCGCGCGACGGGCGGGCGGCTTGTTCGGGAATCCTGGTACGACCCTTACATCAGTCGCTTGGGCGCATCATGGTGGTGATTCTGCAATCGATCCTTGTGCCGAACAACCTGACGATCCAGTTTGTCCACCAATTCATCCACGGCAGCGTACAAATCAGCATGTGAACTCTCTGCAAACATGTCAGTGCCTTTGACATGAATATTGCACTCCGCTCGTTGCCGTCGTTCCTTTTCCTTCTGTTTTTCAACAGTGAGCAACACCTTGACATCTACCACCTGGTCAAAGTGTCGAATGATTCGATCTAGCTTGGTCGTTACGTAACTGCGCAGTGCTGGGGTGACTTCGAGATGATGACCGCTGATCGTCAAGTTCATATATGGCCTCCTGTGGCTCTCGGGGTTGAAAACGTTGCCTGCGAAATGCAGACAACTCACGAATCAAAACTGAAAATTACTGTCGACAAATTCACTATGCGCCCGATGGTCTGGAATTGCAATGGTTTTCCTTGACGCAATGCAACAAATATTTGAATATTTGTCCGCTCACTTCCGCCGAAAAATCGGCTTAACGGGAGTGAGCATCGACCCGCAATGCGATAATTCTTGCATATCGACTCCCGGAGAAGACTTCTTGGACACCTGCCCCAGTTGCTAGCTTCCAGCTCCTTGACTGCATCGGGGTTGGAAGCGAAAGCCCACACCCCCTGCCAGATGCAATCTATTTCAAGGGAATGAGCAATGCTCAATATTTTCACGCTTGCCAATGGTCGCCTCTTTCAGGAAGAGATCGAATCGCTGGAAGAACTGTCCCAATTCCAGCCCATCTGGGTTGATCTGGAATCGCCAACGCTTGAGGAAAAGCGCTGGGTCAAGCAGTATTACGGCCTGTCCATCCCGGAAGACGCGATGGACGAGGACATTGAAGAATCTGCGCGCTTTTATAAAGAAGACAATGGCGAGTTGCACATTCGCAGCGACTTTTTGATCGCTGACGATGATGAGCCTCGCACGGTACGGGTCGCGTTTATCCTGAACCAGGAAAATGATGAACTCAAGAGCAAGGGCGTTCTGTTTTCCATCCACGACGAAGATGTCCCGGTCTTCCGTCTGCTGCGTATGCGGGCACGCCGCGCGCCAGGCTTGATTGAGGACGCCAAGGAAGTGTTGCTCAAGCTGTTTGACGCCGATGCCGAGTATTCAGCCGACACCCTGGAAGGCATTTACGATGAGCTTGAAAAGGTCAGCAACAAAGTGCTGTCGGGCGATGTGACCGACGCGATGGCGAGCGAAGTACTTGGTGCCATTGCCCGCCACGAAGACATGAATGGGCGCATTCGCCGCAACGTGATGGACACCCGGCGTGCCGTGAGTTTCATGATGCGCAGCAAAATGCTCAACGGCGAGCAGTTTGAAGAGGCGCGGCAAATTTTGCGCGATATCGACTCACTGGATTCACACACCGCCTTCCTGTTCGACAAGATCAACTTCTTGATGGACGCGACCGTGGGTTTTATCAACATCAACCAGAACAAGATCATCAAGATCTTCTCGGTGGCCAGTGTGGCGCTGCTGCCGCCCACTCTGATTGCCAGCCTGTATGGCATGAATTTCAAGTACATGCCTGAACTGGACTGGTCCTTGGGCTATCCCTACGCCCTGGCACTGATGCTGGCCAGCGCACTGGTTCCCATGTGGTATTTCCGCAAGCGCGGCTGGCTGAAATAAGCCGTATCGACCTGTGTCAGAGGGCTGTCTGCCGTGCGGAGTGTGGCTGGGGCAGCATCGGCATCAGCGCCTGGATAATCTCCAGTGCGTAGCGACTGGCCACGTCGCTGACAAAGCGGGCAAAGTCAAGGTGCGCATCATCATCTGCCCGGTCCGAGATGGTGCGCACGGCGGCAAACGGCACGCCATAGTCAAAGCAGACTTGCGCCACGGCAGCCCCTTCCATTTCCACGGCCAGCGGCACAAAGCCGCCAGCCTTCAAGGCACTGTGCAAATCCCGTGATTCTGCGGTCGCAGATACGAACCGGTCGCCGCTGGCGATCAAGCCCGTATGGACCGCCATGCCCAGACCCCCAAAATCCTGATTGAATCGACTCCTGCCCTGGGCGACACCTGCCTTGGATGCTTCCAAAAGCATAGCGGTCAAAGTCACATCACAAGGGAACAGGGATCGGCCGTAGAGCGGAATCTGATAACGGGGAAACAGGGGCGAGGCATCCATGTCGTGCTGCACAAATTCAGAGGCAACCACCACATCGCCAACGTGAACACCATGTCCCATACCACCGGCCACGCCGGTGAACACGACACGACTGACACCAAAGGCTTCGATCAGCGCGGTGGCAGTCGTCGCCGCGGCCACCTTGCCCAGCCGCGACAGACCAAGCACCACCGGTCGCCCCTGCAATTCTCCGCGCCAAAACTCACGTCCAGCCCGCTCCACCCGAACCGGATGAGTCAATCGCTCGATCAGACCCTGCTGCTCTTCAGCCAGAGCACTGAGAATGGCGGTGGCTGACACTTACTTGTCGCGCAATTCCCGACGCAAAATTTTGCCCACGGGGGTTTTGGGCAACTCGGCGCGGAACTCAACGACCTTGGGCTGTTTGTAGCCGGTCAGGTTTTCCTTGCAGTAGGCACGTACCTGCGCTTCGGTCAGGTTGGGGTCTTTCTTGACAATCACCAACTTGACTGCCTCACCCGTTTTGGCATCAGGAACGCCCACACAGGCGCATTCCATCACGCCCTCCAGCTGGGCGACCACATCTTCCAATTCGGTCGGGAACACATTGAAGCCGCTGACCAGAACCATGTCTTTCTTGCGATCAACAATCTTGAAATAGCCCCGCTCGTCCATCACACCGATATCGCCGGTCTTGAAGTAACCGTCCGGGGTCATGACTTTGGCAGTCTCATCCGGGCGCTGCCAGTAGCCCGCCATCACCTGCGGGCCCTTGATGGCAATCTCGCCCGACTGTCCGGGGCCCACCTCATTGCCGTCGTCGTCCAGCAACTTCATCCAGGTGTTGGAGATGGGCACGCCAATGGAGCCGCTGTATTCCGTGGCGGTGGACGGATTGCCACTGGCCGTGGGTGAGGTTTCACTGAGACCATAGCCTTCCAGAATAGGAAGCCCTGTCTTTTCCTTCCACAGCTTGGCCACACCACTTTGCACTGCAGTACCGCCGCCGGTCGCCGCCTTGAGATGGCTCCAGTCAACCAGTTTGAAATCGGGATGGTTCGCCATGCCATTGAACAAGGTGTTCACGGCGGGCAGCACATGAATCTTGTGCTTGGACAACTCCTTCAGCATGCCAGGCATGTCGCGCGGATTGGCAATGAGGATCAGTTTGCCGCCCATGCGCATGGCCAGCATCATGCAGTAAGTGAACGCGAAGATATGGTACAGGGGCAGGGCGCAGACCTCGGTCATCTGCTCGTTGGCCGGTATCTGATTCAGAAGCGGCGCACCCCAGACTTCATTCTGCAAAACGTTGGCAATGAGGTTCTTGTGCAAGAGCACAGCACCCTTGGACACGCCGGTGGTCCCTCCGGTGTACTGCAGGACGGCAATATCGTCGGCCTTGAGCGTCACCTTCTTCAGGGTGCCCCTGCTGCCACTGGCAATCGCGGCGTTGAAACGCACCGCGCCTGGCAGGCTGTAGGCTGGAACCATCTTCTTGACATTGCGCACCATGTAGTTGACCAGGGAGCCTTTGAGCAGGCCCAACTGATCGCCCATGGCGCACAACACCACATGCTTGACTGCCGTTGCCGCAATGCATTTTTCCAGCGTCGAGGCAAAGTTTTCCAGAATGATGATTGCCTTGGACCCGGAGTCCTTCAGCTGGTGCTCCAGCTCGCGCGGCGTGTAAAGGGGATTGATATTGACCAGCACCAGTCCGGCGCGCAGGATGGCAGCCACCGCAACAGGGTATTGCGGCACATTGGGCATCATGATCGCAACCCGATCGCCCTTGGCCAGGCCCAGGCCCTGCAAATAGACCGCAAAAGCCTGACTCAGGCTGTCTGTCTGCCGGTAAGTGATTTCCTTACCCATGAAGCTGTAGGCACTTCGGCTGGCATACTTCTTGAAGCTCTCCTCCATCAGCGCCACGAGTGATGTGTATTGCCCCACATCGATGTCGGCGGGCACACCCTCGGGATAGCTCTTGAGCCAGATACGGTCAGTCATGCAAACGTCTCCAATTGACAAAAATATTGCCCGGATTATCAACGTGCGCGGCGTCGACAGTCCCTATGTTTTCCCTAGTGATTTCAAGAGTGGTGGCTCTAAAACCGAAGCCCAGGCGCCACCCAATGCCGAATCAGAGTTTCAGTGCGGTCAAAACCTCGTCGAGCATCTTCTTGGCATCGCCAAACAGCATGCGGTTGTTCTCTTTGTAGAACAGGGGATTGTCCACGCCCGCGTAACCCGAGGCCATGCTGCGCTTCATGACAATGGAAGTCTTGGCCTTCCAGACCTCCAGAACCGGCATGCCGGCAATCGGACTGGCCGGATCGTCCTGGGCGGCGGGGTTCACGATGTCATTGGCGCCAATCACCATGGTCACGTCGGTGCTGGGGAAGTCGTCGTTCAACTCGTCCATTTCAAACACGATGTCGTAAGGCACCTTGGCCTCAGCCAGCAGCACGTTCATGTGACCGGGCATGCGACCCGCCACCGGATGGATGCCAAAGCGCACGTTGACGCCTTTTTCCCGCAGGAACTTGGTAATTTCAAACACCGTGTGCTGCGCTTGCGCCACCGCCATGCCGTAGCCGGGAACGATGATCACGTTCTTGGCCTCGCGCAGCAGTTCTGCGGTCTCCGTCGCGTTCACGGGGGTGACTTCACCGGCAGGTTGGGCTGCGTCACCGGCGGACTTGGGGGCTGCTGCCGTGGTACCGAAACCGCCGGCAATCACGCTGATAAAACTGCGATTCATGGCGTTGCACATGATGTAGGACAGGATGGCGCCGCTGGAGCCCACCAGGGCACCGATCACAATCAGCAGATCGTTGGACAGCATGAAACCGGTCGCCGCAGCCGCCCAGCCAGAGTAGCTGTTGAGCATGGACACCACCACCGGCATGTCCGCCCCCCCAATGGCCATCACCATGTGGATACCAAACAGCAGGGCCACCACGGTCATCACAATGATGGGCACCATGGCTTCTTCGATCGAATGGGCGTTCAGGAATGCGCGCCCGAACCAGATCACAACCAACAGACCTGTGAGGTTCAGCCAGTGACGCGCGGGCAACAGCAACGGGCTGCCGCCAATGCGACCCGACAGCTTGCCAAACGCGATGATGGAGCCCGAGAAGGTGACCGCACCGATGAAGACGCCAATGTAAATTTCCATTTCATGGATGGCCTTGGCCGCGCCGGTGAAACCGGCAGAAGCCTGCGGATCGATGAAGGTGGCATAACCCACCAGCATGGCGGCCAGGCCGACCATGCTGTGCATCAGTGCCACCAACTCGGGCATCTGGGTCATCTGCACGGTACGCGCGGCATACAGGCCAATCGCGCCGCCCAGCACCATGGCGCCCACAATCCAGGCATAGCCTGCACTGCTGACTTGCGGACCAAACACTGTGGCCAGCACAGCAATGGCCATGCCAATCATGCCGTAAAGGTTGCCGCGGCGGGCGGTCTCCTGATTGGACAGGCCGCCCAAACTCAGGATGAAAAGAATCGTGGCGCCAATATAGGAAGCCGTTGCCAGACTGGTAGACATGGGTGTTCTTCTTTCTTCTTATTTGCGGAACATGGCCAGCATGCGCTGGGTCACGGCAAAGCCACCAAACATATTGATGGCGGTCAGCACAATGCCGGCGGCGGCCAAGCCACGGATCCAGCCCTCTGGGCGGTTCACGACCTCGGCAAAAGGCGGCGCGATTTGCACCAGCGCGCCAATGGCAATGATGCTGCTGATGGCATTGGTCACACTCATCAGCGGCGTGTGCAGGGCCGGTTTGACATTCCACACCACCATGTAGCCCACAAAACAGGCCAGCACAAACACCGTGAAGTGGGCCAGGAAGGCGGCCGGTGCGTTGGCACCCACGAACCAGAACAACGCTGCCGACACGCCGAACATGATGGCCAGCTTGTTGCCCGCCATGGGCTCGCTGGGTGCGCCATGGCCATGGGCTTTTTTGGCCACCGGTGCTGCAGTTGGTTTTGCCGCCGGAGGGGCCGCCGGCAACTTGGGCGCAGGAGCGGGCCAGGTGATGCTGCCGTCCTTGACGACCGTCAGGCCACGGATGGCATCGTCTTCCATGTTGACGTTGGCGACGCCGTCCTTGGCCTTGCACAGTTCCTCGGCGAGGCGAAACAGGTTGGTGGCGTACAGCGTCGACGATTGCTTGGACAGGCGCGAGGCCAGGTCGGTGTAGCCGACAATGGTCACGCCGTGTTTGACGACCGCCTGACCCGGTTCGGTCAGCTCGCAGTTGCCGCCCTGTTCGGCAGCCATGTCCACGATGACGCTGCCCGGCTTCATGGAGCGGACCATCTCGGCGGTGATCAGTTTGGGCGCAGGCTTGCCGGGAATCAGCGCAGTGGTGATGATGATGTCGACCTCTTTGGCCTGCTTGGCATACATCTCACGCTGGGCCTTCTGAAAGCCCTCGCTCATCACCTTGGCGTAGCCGCCACCACCACCGCCTTCTTCCTCGTACTCGACCTTCACAAATTCGCCACCCAGTGATGTGACCTGGTCAGCGACTTCGGCACGGGTGTCATTGGCGCGCACGATGGCACCCAGGCCTGCGGCGGTACCGATCGCTGCCAGGCCGGCAACGCCGGCACCGGCGATGAAGACCTTGGCGGGCGGAACCTTGCCCGCAGCCGTGATCTGGCCATTGAAGAAGCGGCCAAAGGCGTTGGCGGCCTCGATGACGGCGCGGTAACCGGTAACGCCCGCCATGGAAGTCAAGGCGTCCATCTTCTGGGCGCGGCTCAACATCCGTGGCAATGCGTCGATGGCCAGCACCGTCGCCTGCTTGGCGGCGAGCAGTTGCATCAATTCGGGGTTCTGTGCCGGCCAAATAAAGCTGATCAGGGCGCCGCCCTGGCGCATCAGACCGACTTCGTCGGCGCTTGGGCCGCGTACTTTGAACACGATGTCAGCCGTGGCCCACAACTGGGCGGCACTCTCGACCACATCCGCACCAGCGGCGCGGTAGGTGTCATCGCTGAAGTTGGCCAGTTCACCGGCACCCGATTCGACCGATACCGCAAAGCCCAGCTTGATGAGTTTCTCCACCACCTCGGGCACGGTCGCCACACGTTTTTCGCCAGGAAAAATCTCTCGCGGAACGCCAATGCGCTGCGCGGTTTGGGACCTCGCGCCGGAGGAAGAATTGACCATTTCGGTAGGTACGCCAGTCTGCATGGGGCGACTCCTGTTGTAGTTGAAAATGAACCTGTCCGCGAGCTTACATGAGTTTTGTCAAATTTTCCGGGCCCGGTCTGCCCGGAATGTCGCCTACTTGTCGCCTGCCTTCCGCACTGCGGTTTGCGCATAATTGGGCATGAACACACGATGGAAACCCAGCGTCACGGTCGCCGCAATCATTGAACGGGGAGGAAAGTTTCTCCTCGTTGAGGAACATACGCCGGAGGGTCTCAAACTCAACAACCCGGCCGGACACCTGGATCCGGGCGAAAGCCTGGTCGACGGCTGCGCCCGGGAAGCACTGGAAGAAACCACCCGAACCTTTCGACCCACTGAACTGGTCGGTATCTATATGTCCCGCTTTCAGCGCCCCGCACGTGAACAAACCGACGCCGAAGACATCACCTACCTGCGTTTTGCCTTTTGCGGCGAATTGGGCGAGGTGATGCAAGGCAGACAACTCGACACCGGCATTGTGCGAACCCTGTGGCTGACACCCGACGAAATCCGGGCCAGTGCGCAGCGCCACAGAAGTCCATTGGTGCTGCGCTGTATGGAAGACCATCTGGCGGGGCAACGCTTCCCGCTGGATTTTCTCTACACCGACCCCACCGTGATAGAGGGACAGAACCCGGCGCAGGGATAATTCGTCTTCTATGGACAAGCAACAAGGCAAACAAAGGGTGGTGGTGGGTTTGAGCGGGGGCGTCGACTCTGCGGTCACGGCCTGGCTGCTTAAACAGCAGGGCTACGAGGTGGTTGGCATCTTCATGAAGAACTGGGAGGACGATGACGACTCCGAATACTGCTCTTCCAACATCGACTTTGTGGACGCCGCGGCTGTAGCTGACGTGATCGGGATCGAAATTGAACACGTCAACTTCGCGGCCGAATACAAGGACCGGGTGTTTGCCGAGTTTCTGCGCGAGTACCAGGCCGGTCGCACTCCCAACCCCGATATCCTTTGCAACGCCGAGATCAAGTTCAAGGCCTTCCTGGACCATGCCCTGCGGCTGGGTGCCGAAAAAATTGCCACCGGTCATTACGCCCGGGTCCGACTGAACCCGGCCAGCGGCAGGCACGAACTGCTCAAAGGCCTTGACCCTGCCAAGGACCAAAGCTATTTTCTGCACCGACTCAATCAGGCGCAGTTGTCCAAGACACTTTTCCCGGTGGGTGAACTGCACAAGACCGAGGTGCGCCGCATCGCCGCGGAGATCAATCTGCCCAACGCCAAAAAGAAGGATTCCACGGGCATCTGCTTTATTGGCGAGCGCCCGTTCCGCGACTTTCTGAATCGCTACATTGCCCGGGAACCCGGCCCCATCAAGGACGAAAAGGGACGCACCATCGGACAACATGTGGGCTTGAGCTTTTACACGCTGGGCCAGCGCCAGGGACTGGGCATTGGCGGCATCAAGGCCAAGGGCGCTCAAAAGGGCGGCGGAGAGCACGCGCCGTGGTTTGTGGCCCGCAAGGATCTTGAGAAAAACATCCTGTGGGTGGTGCAGGGACACGATCACCCCTGGCTGCAGTCACACACACTGACGGCGCAGGACGCCAGCTGGGTGGCAGGCACGGCACCGGCCGGTGGTGAATTTGCGGCCAAGACCCGGTACCGCCAGGCCGACGCGCCTTGCACACTGGCGCCGGGCGCAGGCAACGCTTTCAGTCTGACGTTTCCTGAACCGCAATGGGCCGTCACGCCGGGGCAGTCTGCCGTCCTGTACGACGGCGAGGTGTGCCTGGGTGGCGGGGTGATTGTTTAGCCCATCCGGGCCAGCAGGTTTTCCATGTCCTTGAGCATGTGGTCCAGGCCTTCGCGTTGAGCGGGGTCCGGATGCATGCAGGCTTCGAGCTCCTGCTCCATGAAGCACATGGTCATCCGCAGGTAGGTGCTGTCCAGCGCTTTGCGCACAGCCGAGAATTGCTGCCCGATCTTGAGGCAACTCTCGCCTTCTTCGATCATGCGTTGGACGCCACGGATTTGGCCTTCAGCACGCTTGAGGCGGTTGAGGATGTCAGTCCGCGACGAAGCATCGGTCAGGACGGTCATTGGTATCTCCTTAAATACAGGCGCTCAAACCCGCGCTTGGCCCAGTGGAACAAGCGGGACGAGGGCAAAATAATGTTGCGTTGCGGCGTGCGCCAGACCAGCGTGCCTTGCTTGATGGCATCGATGATGCAAATCAGCTCGACTTTGAAGGTCGCGGTTGCGGCCTCCCCACGCAAGGCAGCCAGCAGGTTGCTCGCAGCCGCAGCCGCCTGCAGGTCGGCCATATGCGCCTGCTTGGGCATCCAGTCCGGCCCGGGGAAGCTGCCGGAGTCCCCGACCACGAACACCCGGTCAGAACCCTCCACGCGGCAGTTTGCATCGGCTTTGAGCAAGCCCCCCGGCGAGCGTGCAAGTTCGGTTTGGTCAAACCACAGATTGCCAGTCATGCCGGGCATGAACAGGATCAGGTCCGCAGCGAACGTGGCACCTTCGGTAATGATCTTGTCGGACTCAAAGCTCTTGAGCTTGTGCCCCAGGTAAGTACGGATGTTGCGCCGTGCCATTTCGTCAAGCAAATGCCGCACGGCCTTGGGTCCGAGCCGGTTGCCCGGTTCGGTCGAGGGATTGAAGAACACCAGCTCGAATTTGTCGCGCCGCCCCTCTCGTTTGAGCTGTTCGTCAATGCCGAACAGAAATTCAAACATGGGGCCACCCCGCACCGCACTGGGCTCATTGGGGTTGCCGGCAAAACCGCACGCAATGGTACCGCCCTGCATCTGCTGCAAGCGGTCGCGAATACGTTCGGCCGAGGCAATGCCTTCACACGGGGTGAGCGCGTGCTCGATGCCCGGCAACTTCTTGATGAACCGTCCGCCAGAGGCAATCACCAGCGCATCATTGCGCACTTCACTCGCGACGCCATCCACTGACACATCAACCACCCGTCCACCGTCACGCAGGCCGGCGACCTCCCCGCTGACATGCTTGACACCCATGCGCCGGAAAAAATTGGCCAGCGGCACCACCAGTTGCTCGCGCGTGCGCAAGCCACTTGGAATCCAGATGATGCCGGGCAGGTAGTGCAATTCGGCGCGCGGTGAAATCACCGTGATGTCCACTGCGGCGTCGCGCTTGCGCAATTCGCGCACCGTGGACAAAGCCCCAAAGCCAGCACCAATCACCGTCACGCGAGCTGGCGAGGAAACCGTCGTCTTCATAGGCAGACTCCCATTGTTGGCATGGTCCAACCTTTTGTTTATTTCAACCGGATGCCCTGCGCATCGATCACTTCGATGCTGACAGGAATTCCCTGGCCCACACTCTGCGTGACGGTGCAATAGGCCTCGAACTGACTCAGCACACGATCCAGATGCGCCAGGGAAGCAGCGGACACGCCCAGCTTCAAGACCGCCCTGATCGACAGCACGCGCAGACGTCCCTCCGCATTGCGTCCAACCTCGGCGTGAACATCGCATTCAATGGGGTCGGGCGCCTGCTTGAACTTGCGCAAGGCAAACAGCAGGGAATCCGATAAGCAGTTGCCCACGGCTCCCGCCAGCAACTGCACGGGCGATGGGCCTTTGCCCTCACCCATCGGCGCAGGTTCATCGCCCATCAACACGGGGATGCCGTCGCCAAAGTGGATATCAAATTGGTAGTCCTGCTTTTGAGTCAGCCGGACATGAACACCTGAATCACTCATTGAATCTCCTGAATCATGCAACTAGGGCCTGGCTTGGGGGCGATCTCAGTTTGCGCAGCCAATTTTCGACTCAGGTACGCCAAGCTTTTTCAGGATGATGCCGAGCGGACAAAAATTGGTAAACCCCGACTGGAACAGATTGGCACCGACAAATGCAGTGAAGGCCAGAGCCCATTTGCTGACGAAGAATGGACTTCCCTCGACGCCAAGCGCCAAAGAAATCATGATGAAGAGGCCTGCAAAAACAACGATATAACGCTGAACTGTCATGATGAAACTCCTAAGAAAAAAACAAAAATAACCACACAACTCACACCAAGATTTACTTGCTTAAACGCGCAATACCCAGCAGCTTGAGCACGTACTTTTCATACACCGGTTCTGAATTTCCAGCCTTGATTTTCCGGATGAAATACTTCTCAAACGCAATCTTGGCCAGATGCACCCACTTACCCTTTTTGAACCAGTTCACGTTGCGCGGAGGGATCTGCGGCAGTGCCACAAAGGCCGCGCCAGTGTCGCCCATGTCAGCCAGACAGATGGCGTTCCAGGTTCCCTGGGCCTGCACTGGTTTGCCCGCCAGCTCATCGGCGATGTTGTGTGCAATAGCACCCACCATGCTTTCAATCATGTAGCCGGTCTTGGGGGTCCCGGTTGGCACAGGGGTGACCTCCACCGGGGGAATGGCCACGCACACGCCGGCCGAGAAGATATTGCGGTACGCCTTGCTGCGCTGAAATTCGTCAATGAGCACAAAGCCGCGTGGGTTGCACAAGTTGGGCACGTTTGCGACGGCATCCACACCCTTGAACGCAGGCAGCATCATGGACAGCTTGAAGCCCACCTCATGCTCCTTGTACACATTGCCCAGATCATCCAGCTGCGTGACGAACATCTTGCCGCCCTCCACGCGCGTGGTCCTGGCATTCGTAATCCACTTCATGTCGCGGCTGCGCAGCTCGGACTCCAGCATCGACTTGCTGTCACCCACACCACCCAAGCCCAGATGTCCGATATAAGGCTCGCTCGTCACATAGGTGATGGGGACCTTGTTGCGTAATTTGCGTTTGCGCAGGTCCGTATCCAGAATAAAGGCAAACTCGTAGGCAGGACCAAAGCAGCTCGCGCCGGGCATTGCACCAATCACCACCGGCCCTGGATTCTCCAGAAACTTCTCATAGTCGGCAAAGAAGGCCTGTGCATGGTCGACCGTGCAGATGGAATGGGTGAAGCCGCCACCGCCGTTGGCCTGCGGCCCCGCACCCGGCACTTCGCTGAAAGACAGCTTGGGCCCGGTGGTGATCACGAGGTAGTCGTAGTCAAGGGTGGCGCCGCCGTCCAGCGTCAAACGATTGGCTGGCGCATCAATGCTGCTCACGGCCTTCGCAATGAAGTCAATGCCCTTGCGCGCCAGGTACGGTGCAATCGGCAGCGTGATCTGCTCGCGCTGCCGCCAGCCCACGGCAATCCAGGGATTGCTCGGCACAAACTGAAAGTAGTCGTTTGAGTTGACGACCGTGACGCGGTGCTCCTTGCCAAGCAACTCCTTGATCTCGTAAGCGGCGGGCATGCCGCCGATACCTGCACCCATGATGACGATGTGAGCCATGATTTGTCTCCTTCAGGTTTGAGTGGGGTCCGATGGGACCAGCGGTGAACTCGGCACATCGGCACGCGCTTCCATACGGCGCCGGTAAAGGGCGTAATAGAGAACCGGAATGACCACCAGCGTCAAAAGGGTCGACACCAGAATGCCAAAGATCAGGGACACCGCCAGACCATTGAAGATCGGATCGTCCAGAATGAAGAATGCACCAATCATGGCAGCCAAACCAGTCAAGGCGATGGGTTGAGCCCGCACCGCTGCCGACCGAATCACGGCATCCTTGAAGGCCAGGCCCTGGCTGACCTGCAACTCGATAAAGTCCACCAGCAAAATAGAGTTGCGCACAATGATGCCGGCCAACGCAATCATGCCAATCATGGAGGTAGCCGTGAATTGGGCTCCCATCAAGGCATGACCCGGCATCACCCCGATCATCGTGAGCGGGATGGGCGCCATGATGACCAGCGGCGTGAGGTAGCTACGAAATTGCGCCACGACCAGCAGATAAATCAGGATCAGCCCGACACCGTAGGCGGCACCCATGTCGCGGAAGGTCTCGTAGGTGATCTGCCATTCGCCATCCCATTTGATGCTGTACTGGCGATACGGATCAACCGGCTGGCGTATCCAGTACTCACCGAGTTCACCGGTCCCGGGCAAGGCGGCCTCCTTCAGCTTGCTGCGGATGGCAAACAGGCCATACAAGGGGGAGTCCAATTTGCCGGCCATGTCGCCATAAACATAGCTCACGCCGGCCAGGTCCTTGGTGAACAGCGGCTTGTCAATGATGCCTCGCTCCACCTGGACCAGTTCTGACAAGGGCACCATTTGCCCATTGGCCGCACGCAATGGAACGGCCAGCAAAAAGTCCAGACCCACCTGGGATTGCTGCGGCAACTGCAGGCGCACCGGCACCGGGTACTTGGACTGACCGTCGTGCAAATAGGCTGCATCGACGCCGCTCAGGGCCATGGCCGCGCTTTGAGCGACCACCGCCACAGGAATGCCCAGGGACTCAGCGCGCTGGCGACGCACACGCAAATAAGCGCGCGCTGCGTTTTCTTTGACCGAGGTATCAACGCCCACGATATCGGGGGTGGTGGCAAATGCCTTGGCAATGCGCAGTGCGGTTTCCTGACGCCCGGCTTCGTCCGGACCATAAACCTCCGCCACCAGGGGTGACATGACAGGCGGGCCGGGAGGCACCTCAACCACCTTGATACGCGCGTTGTGGCGCAGACCAATCTTCTCCAACTCCGGCCTGAGCCGCTGGGCAATCACATGACTCTTGTCACTGCGATGCTGCTTGTCCACCAGGTTGACCTGAAGGTCGCCCTGATCGGCGTCGCTGCGGAAATAGTATTGGCGCACCAGTCCGTTGAAGGTGATCGGCGACGCCGTCCCCGCATAGGCTTGCAGATTCAACACCTCCGGCTGACCCGACAGAAATGCACCCAACTCATGCAGCGTGGCGGCGGTGTTTTCCAGCGGTGTTCCCGCCGGCATTTCCACAACCACCTGAAACTCGCTCTTGTTGTCAAAGGGCAGCATCTTCAGCACGACCCATTGCACCAGAGTCAGGCCGACCGAGAGCAAGAGAGCCACCAGAATCCCCGCCAGCAACATCCAGCGTTTGCGGGCACTTTCCAGAAACGGCGTGAGCGCCCGGGCGAACACGACTTGCAGTTTCGGACCCAGGCCACTGGCGCCAGCCGCGTGACTGGACGCAGGCGCGTGCGGCTTCATCAATTTGAGCGCCAGCCATGGCGTGACGGTGAAGGCAATCGCCAGTGACAAGGCCATGCCGAGGCTGGAGTTGATCGGGATGGGGCTCATGTAAGGCCCCATCAAACCAGAGACAAAGGCCATCGGCAGCAAGGCTGCAATCACCGTCAGGGTCGCGAGGATGGTCGGCCCGCCGACTTCATCGACCGCACGCGGGATGATGTCCTTGAGCGCAGCATCGGGCGTCAGTTGCTGGTGACGATGGATATTTTCAACCACCACAATCGCGTCGTCCACCAGAATGCCGATGGAAAAAATGAGTGCGAAAAGGGACACGCGATTGAGCGTAAAGCCCCAGGCCCAGGAGGCAAACAAGGTAGCTGTCAGCGTGAGGATGACCGCTGCACCCACAATCACCGCTTCGCGCCGCCCCAGGGCAAAGCCGACCAGCAGAATCACCGACCCGGTGGCAAATGCCAGCTTCTGGATCAGCTTGTTGGCCTTTTCGGCGGCGGTCTCGCCGTAGTCACGCGTGATCGTGGTTTCGATGTTGCCGGGAATCACCGAATTGTTCAGCGCGGCCACGCGTGCGCGCACGGCCCGCGCGACATCAACCGCATTCTCACCCGGCTTCTTTGTGACGGTGATCGTCACGGCCGGGTACACACTGCCAGCGGCAACAGCCGCCTTGGCGGGGCTCGCCGCCGCGTGGTCGCCGGTCGATCCAGGTGCCTGCGGGTAAGCCGCACCCGGTGTAAACCACACATAACGCTGCGCAATCTGTGCGCCTGTCTCGATACGCGCAACTTCGCGCAGGTAGACCGGCAAGCCCTTGCTGACCCCCACCACCAGATCACCCACGTCTTGCGCCGAGCGCAGGAACTCGCCCGTCTCCACACTGAGCATCTGACCTGATTTTTCAGCCGTATCCAGTACCGCGCCCGAAGGCATGCCGTAGTTGGCAGCCGCGAGCGTCTGCTTCAAACCCTGTAAATCCACTGCGCGTTCGCGCAAACGGACCGGATCAAGCCACACATGCACGGCCCGGCCCGGCCCGCCAATGGTCTGGACTTCACGGGTGCCCGGTACCGCCTTGAGTTCAGTCTCAAGGGCATGCGCCACCCGCTCCAGCTCGAACGCAGGCAAGGCGTCGCGACTCCACAAGGTGATGCCAAGCACCGGGACATCGTCAATGCCCTTCGGTTTGACAATCGGCGTCAAGGTACCCAAGTCGCGCGGCAACCAGTCCTGATTGGCATTGAGCACGTCATACAGACGCACCAAGGCCTCAGTGCGCGGTACACCGACCTTGAATTGCACCATCAGCACGGCCAGACCTGGCCGTGCCAGCGAATAGGTGTGTTCAATCCCTGCAATCTGCCCCAGAACCTGCTCGGCGGGTCGTGCCACCATGTTCTGCACATCGGCGCTGCTGGCACCCGGAAACGGGATCAGCACATTGGCCATCGTGACGTTGATCTGCGGCTCTTCCTCGCGTGGCGTCACCAGCACCGCGAACAGCCCCAACAGCAAAGCCACCAGCGCCAGCAAAGGCGTCAGGGCATTGCTCTGAAACGCCGCCGCTATGCGACCGGAAATGCCCATGGGTGCTTGATCGTTCATAGCCATCTCACTTCGCCACGCTTGGCTTGGTTGCCGCCGGAGACAACGCCTGGGCACCGGCCAAGCCGGCCTTTACCGGCTCCAGTGCAACCAGATCGCCCTGCTGCAGGCCTGCCACCACCTCGACACCGTCAACGCCATGGTCCGTACCCAGGCGCACCGCCCGCAACACAAACGCCTTGCCCGAGACCACGTAGACCGCCGTCAGTTCACCGCGGCGCAACAAGGCCTGTGCCGGAACCACCATGCGCTCAGCCTGCCCACCGGTAAACCGGACCCGCACCTGTTGACCCGGCACCGTGCTTTGTACCGCCTCTGATGGCAGTTCAAGGCGCCACTCAATCGTCTGAGAAACCGGGTCCGCCGTGGGGACTGCATTCACGGAGATGGGGCGAACCCAGCGCGCACCGCCGGCACCCACATGCATCATCACTTCCACTGCGGCAGCGGCACGCGCTTGTACGCCACGCGATACCGGCACCTGCACCACGGCGCGAAGAGGCAGCGGGGCGTAAAAGGTAAGCAAAGGCTTTCCGGGTACCGCCAGGTCACCCGCTTCCACATGGGTCTGAAGAACCCAGCCGTCGTAAGGTGCCGTCACATGGGTGAAGCCTTGAGTCAACGCCGACTGCCGGGCGCCGGCCCCCGCCTGGTCCAGCCCGGCTTGCGCACTTTTGAGGTTAGATTCGGCGGTATCGAGCGCCGCAGCGCTGACGAAGCCCTTGCTCTGCAGGTCACGTGTACGCTCAAAATTTGCTTTGGCATTGCGCAGCTCCGCCTGGGCCTGGGCCACTTGGGCCTGACTCCGCTGCACACCGGTTTGAGCCTCACGGTCGTCAATGGTCGCCAGCAATTGACCGGCGCGCACCTTGTCACCGGCCTTGACCACCAGCGAGGCAATACGCCCACTGGCCTGCGCCGAGAGCGTGCTCTGCTTCACAGGCTGAACGACGCCATCCAGCTCAAACCCCATGGACACAGGCCGAACCTGTGCCGCCACGACAGGCACCTGGATGGCCCCTTGCGCCCAAGCCATGGGCGCAAAGGCCACTCCCAGCCACGGCAACACACGACGGGCGTATTGAAGAACATCGGCAAATGCAAGTGAATTCATGGGCTTACCTTTAAATACAGGGGGGAGTATATACAAATACCCCCTGCAGTACAAGAAGCCATCAAAAAAGCCCTCGCAGACTGGACGCTGCGAGGGCTCTGTTTGCTAGCCTGGGGGGCAAATCAGAACGGAATGTCGTCGTCCATATCGTCAAATCCGCTGGACGGCCGTGCCTGGGGCTGAGCCTGTGCGGGAGCCTGACGCGGTGCGGCGGCGGGCCGTGACGCAGGTGCCTGGCGGGAATACCCGCCACCCGAACCTTCGTCGTCACCCGAAGGCTCACCCATGCCTTCGCGGCCACCGAGCAACTGCATCTCGTTGGCAATGATGTCGGTGGCGTATTTCTCAACGCCATCCTTGTCGGTGTACTTGCGCGTCTTGATGCGGCCTTCCACGTAAACAGGACGGCCTTTTTTCAGATACTGACCGGCAATTTCGGCGAGCTTGCCAAAGAACGTGACGCGGTGCCACTCTGTTTCCTCAACCATCTCGCCCGTTTTGCTCTTGTATTTGCTGCTGGTGGCGATCGTGATATTGGCCACGGGGTCACCACTGGGCAGGTAGCGGACTTCGGGGTCACGCCCCAGGTTGCCCACGAGAATGACTTTGTTAACAGATGCCATGGTTTCTTTCTCCAGAATTTAAGACGATTATCCCGCGTTTGGCGCCAGGCCCGGCGCATTGACCGAGGGAGCGCGCATCGGCCAGGCCACCACCAGCCACAGCAGCATGGCCGCGCCACAGCTGGCAAACAGCCCCTGCGCTCCCACATGTTTCATCAACCAGCCACCCAGTACGCCGCCGGCAAAAAAGCCCAGAGACTGCAAGGTGTTGTAGACCCCCATGGCCGCACCGCGCGCATGGGCCGGGGCCACGCGCGAGGCCATGCTCGGCTGGCTGGCTTCGAGCACATTGAAACCACAGAAGAACACAAACAGCAAGGCGGCCAGCGAGCCCAGCTCTGGCGTGCCGGAAGCCACCCACAGCAGACCCACCTGGACCACTGCGACCAGACCCACCGCAACCAAAAAGACAGCCCTCAAGTAACCGCGACGCTCCAACGGGAACAGACTGCCGCCCATGACCACAAACGAGGCCAGCACCGCAGGCAGGTAAACCCACCAGTGATGTTCACGCGGCAGGCCGGCCTGCACCAGAAGCGCGGGTAAAGCCATCCACATGGCCAGTTGCACCGCGTGCAACACAAATACGCCAAAGTTCAAGCGCAGCAGGGCGGGAATTCGCAAAACGTCCTGCAGACGTCCACGCGGCATGTTCTTGTGCAGCAAAGGTTCGGCCGGCACCCACCAGATCACAACCACGACCCCCCCCAAAGCCAGGCAGCAGGTCAGGACAAACAGGCCGGACAGTCCGATATGCGTGACCAGCAAAGGGGCCAGGACCAATGACAGGGCAAACATCAACCCGATGCTGGCGCCCACCAGCGCCATCGATTTGGTGCGCACCTCGTCGCGCGTCTGGTCAGCCAGCAAAGCGGTCACAGCCGCCGACACCGCACCCGCACCTTGCACCGCGCGCCCAATGGCCAACCAGGTGAGGCTGGGTGCCACCGCCGCCACAAAGCTGCCCGCCGCGAACAGCAGCAAGCCGAAAATAATGACGCGCTTTCGCCCCAGCCGGTCTGAGGCCATACCAAAAGGCAGTTGCAGCACACCCTGGGTGAGGCCATAAATCCCCATGGCCAGACCCACCAGAGACGGATCGTCCCCGCCCGGGTATCTGCCAGCCTCGATGGCGAACACCGGCAAGATCAGGAACAGGCCCAGCATGCGCAGCGCAAAAATAGTCGCCAGAGAAAAGCTGGCGCGCCGCTCGGTAGGCGTCATCGCAACCGAGACTGCAGCGCTTTCCCCCGCTGGCGGGGCATCAACATTAGGCAAAACAGAAATCTCCAACACACCAAGCCGCGAACCGTCGCGACCACCAAAGCCTTCAATTGTCCCTGATCCGGCTAGTTCCCAGTCACCGGAGCGTGCCAAAGTCGCCATCTTTAACTATCATGGTGGGTTTTCCCGAGCACATTCCACCTTGAACACCCCCACCGACGGCACCCCCCTCGCAGTTGCCTTGCGACAGCAGACCATCAGCATCCGCGGTGCGCGTACGCACAATCTCAAGAATATTGACCTGGATATTCCGCGCAACCAGTTGGTGGTGATCACCGGTCTGAGCGGTTCGGGCAAGTCCAGCCTGGCGTTTGACACCCTGTATGCGGAAGGCCAGCGCCGCTATGTGGAAAGCCTCTCGACTTACGCGCGCCAGTTCCTGCAATTGATGGACAAGCCCGACGTGGACGTGATCGAAGGACTGAGCCCTGCCATCTCGATCGAGCAGAAGGCCACTTCGCACAACCCGCGCTCCACCGTCGGCACGGTCACCGAGATCCACGACTACCTGCGCCTGCTCTATGCCCGCGCCGGCACGCCGTTCTGCCCCGACCACGACCTGCCCCTGCAGGCCCAGACGGTGAGCCAGATGGTGGACGCGGTGCTGGCCCTGCCGCTGGACACCCGGCTGATGATCCTGGCTCCTTTGGCGCGCGAGAAAAAGGGTGAGTTTCTTGACGTGTTTGCCGACATGCAGGCCCAGGGTTACGTGCGCTTTCGGGTCGACGGGCAGGCCTATGAGTTCGACCAGCTGCCGCAACTGAAAAAAACCGAGAAGCACGACATTGACGTCGTGATTGACCGCATCAAGGTCCGCCCTGATTTGAAGCAACGCCTGGCCGAGAGCTTTGAAGCCGCCCTGCGCCTGGCCAACGGGCGCGCCATTGCCGTCGAAATTGATAGCAAAGAATCGAATAACGACGAGGGCCAGAGGCAAAAAGAGCACTTGTTTAACGCCAAGTTCTCGTGCCCTGTGTGCAGCTACTCCATCAGCGAGTTGGAGCCGCGGCTTTTCTCCTTCAACTCGCCCGTGGGCGCTTGCCCCGGCTGCGACGGCTTGGGCGCCCAGGAATTTTTCGACCCGGCGCGGGTCGTGGCCTTCCCGACCCTGAGTCTGGCCAGTGGCGCCATCAAGGGCTGGGACCGGCGCAACGGCTATTACTTTGCCATTCTTGAAAGTCTGGCCAAGCACTACAAATTTGACATCGAACAGGCTTTTGACTCCTTGCCAGCCGAAGTGCAGCATGCGGTACTGCACGGCTCCGGCGAGGAGGAAATCAAGTTCAGCTACGTCATGGACTCGGGCGCGTCCGAGGGCAAGAAGGTCAGCAAGAAGCATCCGTTTGAAGGCATCCTGACCAACATGGCCCGCCGTTACCGCGAGACCGACTCTGTCATGGTGCGTGAAGACCTGGCGCGCTACCGCAGCACACAAGCCTGCCCGGAGTGCGGCGGCAGCCGCCTGCGACGCGAGGCCCGCCACGTAAAAATTGGCGAGGGCAGCCAGGCCCGCGCCATCTTCGAAGTCAGCCACCTCACGCTGCGCGAATGCCTCGAATACTTCACCACCCTGCACATGACGGGAGCCAAAGGCGAGATCGCCGACAAGGTGGTGCGTGAAATCGGCCTGCGACTGAAGTTCTTGAACGACGTGGGCCTGAACTACCTGAGCCTGGACCGCACCGCCGAGACGCTGAGCGGCGGCGAGTCACAACGCATTCGCCTGGCGTCGCAGATCGGCTCCGGCCTGACCGGGGTGATGTATGTGCTGGACGAACCCAGCATTGGCCTGCATCAGCGCGATAACGACCGCCTGATTGATACGCTGAAACACCTGCGTGACATCGGCAACAGCGTACTGGTGGTCGAGCATGACGAAGACATGATGCGCGCCGCCGACCATGTGATTGACATGGGCCTGGGTGCCGGCGTTCACGGCGGGCGAGTGATTGCACAGGGCACGTTTGAGGATGTCAAGGCCAACCCCGACTCCCTGACTGGCAAGTACCTGGCTCACACCCTGGAAATCGCCGTGCCCCAACAGCGCACCGCCTGGCTGCCCACGGTCGTGAAGAGCGCCGCCGACAAGAAAGCAGCCGCCAAATTTCCTCCCAGCAAAGCCGCCCTGGCCTGGGCTGAGCGCAACGCGGCCCATGTCGCTACACAGGGCGAGCTGCAGGCCATTCGTGTCATCAACGCTTCAGGTCACAACCTGCGCGGGGTGAGCGTCGAATTTCCCGTCGGTCTGTTCACTTGCGTCACCGGTGTATCGGGCTCGGGCAAATCAACGCTGGTCAACGACACCCTGTATGCGGCAGTCGCTCGCCAGCTGTATCGCGCACACGACGAGCCAGCCGCCCACGAGGCCATCGAAGGGATTGAGCACTTCGACAAGGTGATCAACGTCGACCAGTCTCCCATTGGCCGCACGCCGCGCTCCAACCCGGCCACCTACACCGGTCTGTTCACCCCCATCCGCGAGTTGATGGCCGAGGTACCCACTGCGCGGGAACGCGGCTATGGACCGGGGCGCTTCAGCTTCAACGTGGCAGGAGGGCGCTGCGAGGCCTGCCAGGGCGACGGCATGGTGAAAGTGGAGATGCACTTCTTGCCCGATGTCTACGTGCCCTGCGATGTGTGCGTCGGGCAGCGCTACAACCGCGAAACGCTGGAAATTCTGTACAAGGGCAAGAACATTGCGCAGATTCTGGACCTCACCGTCGAAGCCGCACATGACTTCCTCAAGGCGGTGCCGACCATTGCCCGAAAACTGCAAACCCTGCTGGACGTGGGCCTGAGCTACATCAAGCTCGGTCAGGCGGCCACCACACTGTCCGGTGGCGAAGCCCAACGTGTCAAGCTGGCGCTGGAGCTCAGCAAACGCGACACCGGGCGCACGCTTTACATTCTGGATGAACCCACCACCGGTCTGCACTTTGCCGATATCGATTTGCTGCTCAAAGTGCTGCATCAACTGCGTGATGCGGGCAACACCATCGTGGTGATCGAACACAACCTGGACGTCATCAAAACCGCCGACTGGCTGATCGACATGGGCCCCGAAGGCGGCGCTGGTGGCGGCCAGGTCGTGGGCATCGGTACGCCCGAAGACATCGCCGCCAATCCAGACAGTCATACCGGCCGCTACCTGCAGCGGCTGTTATGAGACACGCCATGATCTGACCTGAAAAGACCACCCATGACTGAATCAGCACACGACACACTCGGCAAACCCCTGACGGGCTGGCGGCTCAAGGCCTACACCATCATCTTCGAAGCCGATACCCGCGCAGGGCGGCTGTTTGACCAATGGCTGATTGCCATCATTCTGGCCAGCGTGGCCCTGGTCGTGTTCAGCAGCGTGGATTCCATCGGCCAGAAATACGACTCGCTGTTCAATGGGCTGGAGTGGCTGTTCACGATTGCATTCACGCTGGAGTATGTTGCACGGCTGGCCTGCGTGCGCCACCCCCTGCGCTATGCCTTGAGCTTTTACGGCGTGATCGACCTGCTGGCCCTGCTCCCCACCTACCTGGCACTGCTGGTGCCCGAGATACACGCCCTGATTGACGTGCGCGTACTGCGTCTGCTTCGGGTGTTCCGGGTCTTCAAGCTCACGGCCTATGTAACCGAGTACCAGTCATTGGGGCGCGCCTTGAAGGGCAGTCGCCGCAAGATCATGGTCTTTCTGTCTGCGGTATTGATGATCGTGCTGGTGATGGGCACCGTCATGTATGTGGTGGAAGGGCCTGCCAACGGGTTCTCCAGTGTGCCAACCTCGGTGTACTGGGCTATCACCACCATGACCACGGTGGGCTTTGGCGATATCACGCCAAAAACCGACCTCGGCCGCTTCATTGCCTCGCTGATGATGTTGCTGGGATGGGGAACCCTGGCTGTGCCGACCGGCATCGTCACCGCAGAGATGACGATGCGCCGGGTCGAGGAGCCCACAACCACCCGGACGTGTCACGAGTGCCTGACCGAGGGCCATCAATCCGAGGCCAACTATTGCCTGCACTGCGGCGCGATGTTGCCGGCTTACCAGCGGGACACCTAGACACGCTGCCGGACAAACGCTTCAAAGTGATCGGGTGTCAAGGGCTTGCTGTAGATGTAGCCTTGCACCTCATCGCACCCCTGCGCACGCAAAAACGCCAATTGCCCTTCGGTCTCCACGCCTTCGGCAATGGTCTGGAAACCGAGGCTTCGCGCCAGGCCAATGATGGCGGTGACAATGGCCCGGTCATCCGGGTCATCGGCAATATCGCGCACAAAAGACTGGTCAATCTTGAGCTTGTAGACATGAAAGCGCTTGAGGTAGTTCAGCGACGAATAGCCGGTGCCGAAATCGTCAATCGACATGCGCACCCCGCGCTGATGCAGGTTGTTCATGACTTCGATGGCGCCCAGCGGATTGTCCATCGCCACCCCCTCGGTCAGCTCCAGTTCAAGACATTGCGCTGGCAAGCCCACCTCAGCCAGGACCTGTTCCACCAGATCGGGCAGATTGGGATGGCGAAACTGCACGGCCGACAGGTTGACCGCCATCTGTTCCAGCGGCAAGCCCGCGCCACGCCAAGTGCGCAACTGCTGGACTGCGGTGCGCAACACCCATTCACCAATGGGCAGAATCAGCCCGCTGTCTTCGGCTACTGGAATGAACTCTGCCGGCGATACCGTGCCCAGCGTGGGATGTTGCCAGCGCAGCAAAGCCTCCATGCCAACGACCCGGCCGTCATGCAGCGACACCTGCGGCTGGTACACAAGGTACATCTGCTGCAACTCAAGTGCCCGACGCAGTGCATTTTCCAGTTGCAGTATGCGGGACGACTGAGCCTGCATTTCGGCGGTAAAGAAGCGAAAGGCGTTGCGGCCATCCTGCTTGGCGCGGTACATGGCCGTGTCGGCACTCATCGAAAGCGCCTCAAACGTAGCGCCATCCGCCGGATACAGGGCGATGCCGATGGAGAAGGTGATGGCCAGTTCCTGCTGGATGACCATGTAGCGCTGCAAGGTACTTTCCAGCAGTTTGGTCGCCACATGGGCAGCACCTGCCGCGTCGGTGCCCGGACACAGCAGCACAAACTCGTCACCGCCCACACGGCACACCGTATCTTCTTCTCGCAAACCTGATTTGAGGCGCTGGGCGACCTGGATCAGCAGCTCGTCGCCCATGTGATGCCCCAACGAATCGTTCACATTCTTGAAGCGATCCAGATCGAGGAACATCAATGCCAGCGGTTCATGGTGGCGCTGCGCATGGCTCAGGGCGGTATCGATCCGGTCCTGCAACAAACGCCGGTTGGGCAGGCCGGTCAAGGGATCGAAATCAGCCAGCCGCTGGATGTTCTCCTCGTCCTTCTTGCGCTGACTCACGTCGGTGGCGATGGAGACGTAGTTGGTCACAGTGCCGCTGCTGTCGCGCAGCAGGCAAATGGCGATCCACTCCGGGTACACCGTGCCATCCTTGCGACGATTCCATAGCTCACCCTTCCACTCGCCGTGATCAAGAATCGACGCCCACATGGCCTGGTAAAAACTCCGGTCCTGCCGCCCCGAGGAGAGCATGCTCGGGTTGCGCCCCAGTGCCTCGGCCTCGCTGTAGCCGGTAATTCGGCTGAAGGCCTTGTTAACCCGCAGAATGTCGCCCCGCTGATCCGTGATGATGATGGCTTCGCTGCCCTGCTCGAACACCTTGGCCACCAGTTGCAGTTCCTTCTCTGCCCGCTTGCGCTCAATGGCAATGGCGCTCAGGTGCGCGGCCATTTCAAGCAGCTCACGCTCATGAGCTTGCAACGCAGCTGGCAGGGGTTGATGGATCGTCACCGAGCCAAGCACTTTGGCGCTACCTGACCTGATTGGCTCGGACCAGCAGACCACCCCTGCGGGTGGCGCAGCACTGGTCTGCTCATCAAACAATGAAATGCTGCACCTGGTCCCGGGCAGAGCATCCTCGATTTTGAGCGCGAAATCCTTCAAAACCTGCTCCAACGACAAGTCACTGGTGAGGCGCTCCAGCATGAAGCTTCGCATGGCGTTCATTTGCTGGGCCCGCACCCGTTCAGTCAGGTCCATGTTGGTACCCGATACGCGCATGGCATGGCCCTGTTCATCACGCGTGACAAAGCCACGCACCAGCGCTGGAATGAAGTGACCGTCGCGGTGCTTCAGGCGGCATTCGGTGGAAAAACTCTCGCCCTGGCTGGCCAGGAAATCGCGCAGCAACTGCTCGACCCCCGGCAAGTCCTGTGGGTGCATCATGCTGCGCCAGAGTTGTGCATCCACCGGCAGCGCATCAGGCTCATAGCCCAACATCTGCCACCAGCGTGGGGAGTAATAAAGCCGGTGATGCTTCAGATCCCAATCCCAAAGGGCATCGTGCGAGCCCTTGAGCGCCAGCATCAGGCGGGTTTCCGACTCCAGCGTGCGCGCTTCCGCCTGCACACGCGCCGCCTCGCGGTCAAAATTCCTGAGTGCATAGTCCATGTCCGATGCCATTTCCAGCAGCAGATTGCGGACTTTGTCGTCAAACGCATTGACTTCGCCCGCATACACATTGAGAAGACCAACGACCCGTCCATCACGATGCAGGGGCAACGCTGCCGAGGCCGCCCAACCAAGCTCTTTCCCCAGCGCATGCCAGCTCGCCGTGATGGCCTCGCCCTGGTAATCCTGACACCAAAACGGCTGGTCTTCGCGAGCCGCAATCCCGCTCGGGCCCCGGCCTGTGGGCTGATCGGAATCCACCACGATGTGTATGTCACCCAGATGCTGGGTCCCCACACCGTAGGAGGCGACCGGTCTGATCACATGACTCTGCCAATCCACCGATCCAATCCATGCGGTGCGCATACCGCCTTGCTCGACCGCCGCACGGCAGATGCTGTCAAAAAGGTCCTGATCGTTGGTGCAACGCACTACCGCTTGATTGCACTCGCTGAGTGCCGCGTAAAGTTGAGTCAGACGCCTGAGCTTGGCATCCGAAGCAGAGCGTGCATGTTCCATTTCATTGAGCTGGCGTTGCGTCTGGGCCAACCAGCCCAGAACACTGTCGTGCATGCCCGGTGCAACATGAATGGCATCGCCAAAATTGCCTTTTCCAATGCGGGCAATATCCGAGTGCAGCTGGTCCAACGGACCTCCCAGTGTGGCATCCAGATTTTTGAAAATTCGCCGGAGGGACCATAGCAAGCCCAGTCCCAGCAGCACGAACATGGCGCGCAACAGAACCGCGTTTCTTTCGGCCTGGTGCACGGCCTGCAGGGTGCGCTGGTTGGTCAGTTCATAGAACTCGCCGATCGGCAGCATGATGTCCATCTTGCTCTGGTGGTACTCCAGGCTGTGCAGCATCTCGCTGGCCCGTACACGCGCCGCCTGGGGGTTGGCGCCCGCTGAATCGACCAGCGCGATGGCGGCCAGTTCGATCTTGGCGAGCTTGTCCGAATTGGCTTTGGCCTGCGCCAGCTTGGTCAATTCGTCGCTCCTCAAGTCGGCCTGGCGCAACTGGTCCATCAGCGCCATCTTGTGACTGCTGTCCGCCCGCGGCACCTTGCCGTCCGGCGTCAGCAAGTCCCAATAAACGCCTTCGTAGTTGACCGGCCGCGCCTTCTTGCCTTCCCGAATGGCCAGGATGTCGTGATAGCTTTGTTTGTAGACCGGGTTGCCAGTGAGCACATAAGTCCGCACCATGCGCGTGAGGTCGTCAGAAGACTGACGCAATTCATCGGCCAAGAGACGGGTCAGAAAGCGCCTCTCGTTGGCATGGTCAATCTGTTTTTCCGCATAGACGTAGAGAGAAAAGACAGCAATCAGCGCCAGTGTCATTCCTGCAGCCATGCGCAAGCTCCGCGCAAAGGGCGACATCAGCGCGTAAGACATCATGAAATGGAGGCACTCAAAGTGATCACCAAAACATTATGCATGGCCCTGCCGGAGGGAACAATCCGGGGCAATACGCCTACGGTTGCCGCCGAATGGCCCATTGACGCCACAAGGGCCAAAGCAGATTCAGAGCCAGTCCGCCCATCACCAGCGCGGCGGCACTGAGTTTCCAGGCAGGCAGCCCTTCCCCCAGCCACAGGGCCGCCGCACCCATCCCAAACAGGGGAATCATCAATGCCATGGGCGTGATCGTTGCGGCAGGATAGCGCGCCAGCAACCAGCCCCAGGCCGCATAGCCAAACAAGGAGTTACCCCACGCCTGCCAGGCCACCGCCACCCAGGCCGACGCGTCCGCCCCACGCACACCACCCAGCACGGCGTCCCACCCTTCCACCCCGATCGAGAGGGCCAACAAAGGAGGCACCGCAAATGCGCTGGACCACACCACATAAGCCACCATGTTGACTTGCCCGGCCTGGCGCGCCACGATGTTGCCGCCGGCCCAGGACAGCGCCGCCAACAGAATCAGGCCCAGGCCCAGGAGGGTGGTGCTGCCGTCGGTATGCATCACGATGATGCCCAGACCGGCGGCGGCCAGCACCAGGGCAAACCACTGCATGTTTTGCAGCCGCTCACCCGACAGGTACATGGACAGACCGATGGTGAAAAAAACCTGGATCTGGATCACCAGGGAGGCCAGGCCCGGGGAAATATGGCCATTCATCGCGACGAACAAAAGCCCGAACTGTCCCACGCCAATCAGCAAACCGTAAGCAGCCAGATTGCGCCAAGGCACTTTGGGGCGTGGCAGAAAAAAGATCACCGGCACCACCGCAACGGCGAAACGAAGGGTCGCAAACAGCAGGGGGGGCATATGCCCCAGGACCAGCTTGATCACGACAAAGTTGGTGCCCCAGACGGCCACCACGGCCAGCGCCAGGAAGAAGTGTCTCAGGGAGAGCTTGCTGTTCATCCCCCGATTGTCAGGCACTCAGGGTTTGCCGAGCGTTCCCCGCACCAGGGTGCTCAGCGCCTGCGTCAGGAAGGGCTCAAAGTCGATGCGCATGGATCGCAGCTTCGGGTCTTGCTCCATGACCCGCACGATCACCGAACGGGGGTTCGAAAGCTGGGTGATGCCGATCACCAGCGCGTGTGTCTGCAGCATGAATGTCTCGGCCTCTTCAACCCGCAGGCCCGGTATCCTGGCCGCAATGGCCCCGCTGGCCTGCGTCAGCAAACTGCGCATGAACAGCTTGAATTCGCGCGCCGAGGGCTCATCCAGATTGGGCTCAATCACCGTATGCAACAACACCAGCAGTCGACACATCAGCGGCCTTTGCGCCGTGATGCGCGCGATCGTCATGGGCACGGCACTTTCCGGCTGCCTGGCGCGTAGCCGCTTGAGCTTCAAGGTCAGGGCATCCAGCCACAGCGTCAATTCGGCGCGCACCAATTCCAGAAACAAGGCCTCCTTGCTGGCAAAGTAGATGTAGGCCGTTCCCTTGGCCACGCCTGCCATCCTGGCTACACGCTCAATGGTGACGGCCTCAAAATCCGCATCGGCAAACAGACGGGTGGCCGCCTCGATCAAGTGCGTGCGCCGCAGGTCCTTGTCCTCAGGACTGCGGGCGCGTTGCTGACTCAGGGTCTTGCGAGGTGTCACGTCAACAGGGGCAAGGCGCGCTGGCGTTTCCTGGTCAGTGCAAACATCGCACCGGCCAGCGCCGGGGCCAGGGGTGGCACGCCCGGCTCGCCGACACCGCCAGGCGTGCGGCTGCTGGGCACAATCCAGGTTTCCACCACCGGAGCATCAGCCAGCTTCACCATCGGATAACTGGGGAAGTTGGTCTGCTGCACCACGCCATCCTTGATGTCGATCTTGCCGTACAAGGCGGCGCTCAGGCCAAAGATCACGGCGCTTTCCATCTGCTGCGCCACCGTATCGGGATTGACCACGGTACCGCAATCGATGGCACAGACCACGCGGTGAACACGGGGCTTGCCGTCCTGCATTGAAACTTCGACCACTTCGGCCACGATCGAGCCAAACGACTCATGCAGGGCCACGCCCTGTGCATGGCCAGCCGGCAGTGGGTTGCCCCACTTGGCCTTTTCAGCGGCCAGGTTCAACACCGCCAGATAGCGCGGCGCATCCTTGAGCAGGGCGCGGCGAAACGCCACAGGGTCTTGTCTGGTTTCCACAGCCAGCTCATCAATGAAACCTTCCGAGAAAAAGGCATTGTGCGAGTGCCCCACGGAGCGCCAGAAGCCAACCGGCACATCCATGCGGGTGGCCACGTGCGACATGTGCTGATGGGCAAAGCCATAGGGCAGATCGAACAAACCTTCGGAGGCGGTTTTATCCGGCATGTCCAGCGGGCCGGAGAGCACGGGAATGGCGCGGGCAAACCAGCGCGGCGAGATCGCGTCTCCTGCCGATTTGATGCGCAGGCTGTTCACCGCGCCCTGCGCATCCAACGTGGCGCGAAGACTCGCTACATGCATGGGGCGGTAAAAGTCGTGGGTGGTGTCCTCTTCGCGGGACCAGGCCAGTTGCACCGGGCGTCCGCCACAGTCCATCGCCACGCGCACCGCCTGGGCCACAAAATCGACCTCCAGTCGACGGCCAAAGCCACTGCCCAGCAGGGTCACATGCAGGACCACATTCTCGATATCGACACCAGCCACCTTGGCTGCTATCGCGCGCGCCATTTGCGGCACCTGGGTCGGGGCCCAGACCTCCACCTCGCCATCCTTGACCTGCGCTGTGCAGTTCATCGGCTCCATGGTGGCGTGCGCCAGATAAGGTGCGCGGTAAGTGGCCTCAATGACCCGCGCTGCCTTGGACTCCGCGTCATCAATAGCGCCTTTGTCGTAAAAGGCAAAACCCTTCTCGGATTTGAGTGCTGCAAGAAGTCCGTCCTCAATCTTTTGCGAATCAAGCGCACCTTGTGCGCGCTGCTGCCATTTGACGTCCACAGCATGCGCACCCTGACGGGCATGCCAGGTGGTCTTGCCCACCACGGCAAAGCCGGCCGTTGAGCCACCCATGGCGTCCAGCGACACGACGCGCTCCACACCTGGCAGGGCCAGTGCAGCCTTGGCATCCAGGGCTGCGGGCGTGCCGCCAAGCATGGGTGACATGCGCACGGCCGCGAACACCATGCCCGGCAGGCGAACATCCAGACCAAACTGGGCAGAACCGTTGACCTTGGCCGGAATGTCGGTACGGGGTGCTTTTTTCCCAATCAGCTTCCAGTCCTTGCGCTCCTTGACTGCGATGGCACCCGGTGCCGTGCCGGCCGCAAGCTTGGCCAGATCGCCGTAGTGCGCCGACTTTCCACTGGCATGCGACACCACGCCGTCTTTGACGGAGAGCTCCGCCAGCGGCAGCTTCCATTGCGCAGCAGCTGCCCCCAACAGGCTGGCGCGGGCCGTCGCAGCCGCCATGCGCAACGGGCCCCAGGCATCGGAAATGGTGGAAGACCCCCCCGTGGCGTTCAACCCGAGTTCGCGTGCGATCTTGCCAACCACCCACTCACCAACCTTGACCTTGGTCGCCTTGTGCTCGCCCTCTGACTCCAGTGGATGAAAGGGCAGGCTGCCCACCAGCATCGCCACATTGCCATAGATCTTGTCCGAGCCCGCCTGCTCCAGACGCACCCGGCCCAGAGGCACATCCAGCTCTTCCGCCACCAGCATGGCCAGAGAGGTGTGCACGCCCTGGCCCATTTCGCTGCGCGGCATGGCCATCACGACCGCACCATCGGCGGCAATCTTGATCCAGCCATTGAGCGCGATATCACCCTGCGTGGGCAACATCAACTCCGGCGAGCCCAGCCGTGACCGCGCCGGCATGACGCCCCAGCCCACCACCAGAGCGCCGGTCGCGCCCAGGGCGCTCAGTATCCAGGTGCGGCGCTTCATGCTGCGGCTCCTGCGGCACGGTGGATCGCAGCGCGTACGCGCTGGTAGGTGCCACAACGGCAGATGTTGGTCATCGCCTCGTCAATGTCCGCATCGGTCGGCTTGGGCTTTTTCTCCAGCAAGGCCGCAGCCGCCATCAGCATGCCGCTTTGGCAGTAGCCGCACTGGGGCACCTGCTCGGCGATCCAGGCCGCCTGCAACGCATGGGGCTTGTCCGCCGTGCCCAGAGACTCTATGGTCTGGATCTGCTTGCCAGCCACACCGGCCAGCGGCATCACACAGGAGCGCACCGCCTGGCCATCAACCCGCACCGTGCAAGCGCCGCACGCCGCCACACCGCAGCCAAATTTGGTACCGGTCATGTTGAGCACGTCACGCAACACCCACAGCAAGGGCATGTTGGGATCGACATCGGCTTGCACCGTTTTGCCGTTGATATTCAATTCCATGGGTTCTCCTGCGAGTTTCTAAGTGACTTCGAACCGCATAATAGCTGAACGACAGTCATTTAAAATGCACGTTTTCCCTTGGTGGAACTGGCGTGGTGTGCCTGTCCGGGCACAGGGTGGTGCTGCGTCAGGCCAGGAAACTGGGGGCCCGAGATTAAGCGGGCACATTCGCATTTGCCAGCGCTCTTGCACTCTGCTACCCGTGAGTTGCAACGAACTGCAAATCCAGGCACGCAAAAAAAAGCCACCCGAAGGTGGCTTTGTAAAAGTCCCCGAAAGGACGTCGTTGGAATTTCTTGGTTGACACTGTGACAGCAGTGGGGACAACTTTAGCGTCCAAACCACCCTGACATCGCCCCCTGGCCGGGGGTTAATGGCACCATTTTCTGTGACATATTCACATGAATTCCGGCAACTTCGTCAAGCCTGCTGCCGGGCCGCCTGCAGGGCATCGCGCGTCTTGATGGCCTCGCGGCGTGCGGCGTGCGCGAAGTCCTCGCCCGACGAGGCGTAGAGGATGGCACGCGAAGAATTCACGATGATGGGCGCGGCCGTTTCGCCGTCCACACCACGCCAGCCCGCCTTGACGGTGGCCACGGCATCGCCACCCTGAGCACCCACTCCGGGGATGAGCAGGGGCACAGTGGGAGCGACAGCCCGCACGCGCTCGATTTCCACCGGGTAAGTGGCGCCCACCACCAGACCGAGCTGCCCGTTGAGATTCCAGGGGCCTTGCGCCAGCCGGGCAATGTGCTCGTAGAGCAGGGGCTCACCCGGCACGGACGACAGGCGCTGGTTTTGCAGGTCATCGCCACCCGGGTTGGAGGTGCGGCACAGCAAAAAAGCGCCCTTGCCCTGGTACTTCAAATACGGCTGCACCGAATCAAAGCCCATGAAGGGCGAGAGCGTGACCGCATCCGCACCGTAGCGCTCGAACGCCTCCTTGGCATACTGCTCGGCGGTGCTGCCAATATCGCCACGCTTGGCGTCCAGAATGATGGGCACCTGGGGCGCGACACGGCGCATGTGCCCCATCAGACGCTCCAGCTGGTCTTCGGCACGGTGCGCGGCAAAGTAGGCAATCTGCGGTTTGAAGGCAATCACCAAGTCGGCCGTGGCGTCCACGATGGCGGCGCAGAAATCGTAAATCTTGCTGGGGTCGCCGCGCATCCCTGCGGGAAACTTGGCGGGCTCGGGGTCCAGCCCCACGCACAGCATGGAGCCGTTTTGGCGCTCGGCAGCGCGCAGCATGTCTAGGAATGTCATGCCCCTATTGTAAGAAGCCGGGGCCCAAAAGGCGCTGACAATAGACGCATGCAAACCCTTTCGCGCCAACAACTGATCGGCCTGGTGCTCCTGACCCTGGTGTGGGGCATCAACTGGCCGATCATGAAGCTAGGGGTCTCCGACTACCCGCCGCTGACCTTTCGCATGCTGTCAATGTGGCTGGGTCTGCCGGTTCTGGCCCTGGGTCTGATGGTGCTCAAAGTGCCATTTCGCATTCCCCGTGCCCACTGGCGCGAGTTGTTCTGGCTGGCACTGACCAACATGTTTGTCTGGCACGCGCTGATCATTCTGGCGGTCAAGTCACTGACCAGCGGACGTGCCGCCATCCTGGGCTACAGCATGCCGATTTTTTCGGCCCTGCTGGGCGTCTTCATTTTTGGCAACAAACTGATCCCCCGTGCCTGGCTGGGTGTGGCGGCGGCGGCGCTGGGCGTGGTGCTGTTGCTGTGGCACGAACTCACCAACCTGGCAGGCAAGCCGCTGGGTGTCATGTACGCCCTGCTGGCGGCCTTGACCTGGGCCCTGGGCACCCACCTGCTGCGCCGCACCAAGCTCACCGTCCCCACACTGAGCATTTCGTTCTGGATGACGGCCATGACCACGATCGTGATGACCCTGTTGTCGGTCATCTTCGAACACGACCAATGGAAAACACCCTCGGTGTCCACCTGGGGCGCCATCGGCTACAACGCGGTGCTGATTTTCGGCTTTGCGCACGCGGTGTGGTTTTACCTGGCGCGCAACCTGCCGCCGGTGGCCTCATCGCTCAGCGTGATGCTGATACCGATTCTGGGTGTCTTCAGTGGCGCCTGGTGGCTCGGTGAATTGCTGCACTGGCAGGACTGGACCGCCGTGGCCTTGATGGTGCTGGCGATTGGTTCGGTGCTGCTGCCAGCCCACAAGCCCTGAACCCTCTGCGTCGGCTCAAGAACCGATCGTCGCCTGCGCCAGGCACAAATCGACCCAGGCGCGGGCCTTGTCCTGCTGGGTACGCAACAGATACGCCGGGTGGTAGCTCACCACCACTGGAATGCCCTGGTAGCGATAAACCTGCCCGCGCAGCTTGCCCAGGGGAATGCCGGCCACATCCGGCAGGCTTTCGCGCAGCAGGGACTGGGCGGCAAAACGCCCCAGCGCCAGAATGATTTTGGGTTGTACCAGCGCCACTTCACGGCGCAAATAGTTTTCGCAGGCGGCCAGCTCTTGTGGCTCGGGGTTGCGCACCACGGCAGGGCGGCACTTGACCACGTTGCTCACATAGACGATCTTGCGCGGGTCTGCGCCACCCGCTGTGCGGCTCACGCCCAAGGCTTTGAGCATGTTGTCCAGCAGCTGGCCGGCCTGCTCTGCAAACGGCGTTCCAGCGCGCTCTTCAGCCTCGTCCGGCGGCTCGCCCAGCACCAGCCAGTCAGCCCGGGCAGGCGCTGTGGCACCGCCAAATACCGGTGCACGGCGCCCGACGCACAGCTTGCAGGCCTGGCATGCCGCCACACTTTGCGCCAGCTGCGGCCAGTCCATCCCGGCGATCCCTTCCACCAAGCCAGTTTCCGTATGATTTTGGACTGTACCCCTCGTGTTGATTGCTTCAATAGCTATATTTTCAATAGCAACCGTGGATGCTTTACGAACCTCCTCGCGGGGCACCTGCACGGCAGCGGGAGCAGCCTGTACCTTGTGCGGCTCGGGCACTTGCGCTGCGGGCAGCCACACGTGCACACCCATCTCCTGCAACATGGCGCGCTGTCGTTCATCCAGGTCAAGACTCATGGGCACATTCTCACAGACTCACAGGCGCAGGTTCATGACGATGGCGTCTTCGCGCTGGCCCTGAACGGCGGGATAGTAGTTTTTGCGCAGCCCCACGCGGCGAAAGCCCTGACTCTCATAGACCTCCATGGCGCGCAGATTGCCCACCCGCACTTCCAGCCAGAGCCAGGCCGCGCCTTGCCCTTTGGCCCAGATCGCCAGCGCATCGAGCATCACGCGGGCCCAACCCTGGCGCTGGTAGTCGGGCGCCACCGTGATGTTGAGCAGGTGCACCTCGTCCACGCCCTTCATGGCGACAAAGTAGCCCAGCAAGGTGTCACCGGCCATGAGCAACTGCGCCTCATAGCCGGAAGCCAGCGTGTCGATGAAATTGCCGTGCGACCAGGGATGAGCATAGGCCTGCTGCTCCACGCGCATCACCGCATCCAGGTGTTGGGCCGTCAAGGGCTCAAAGCGGGCTTCCATGGCTTTGAGAACTGCACTCATGCAGCCGCCTTTTCCGCGGCCCGCTCCAGCGTGGTTTTCGCGACCTTGTCGCGGATGTAGAGCGGCAGGGCCTGGTCGGCGGGCAGCGCCGCGCCAGCCGCCAGCAGGGCCGGCGCCAGACGCAACATGGCGCTGGCCGTGGGCAGAACTTCCACCCGGGGCGCGTCGGCACAGGGCAAACGGGCACCGTAGTTGACGAACACATTGCCGGCCAGCGTCCAGCTCGCATCGCCGTCCAGATTTTCAGGACGAATCAGCCTGTGGCCCCCGGTTTGCGACCACAAACCGCTACTAAAAACATAGCGTGCTGCGTACATCTCGTCCATCCGGGCATCTAGCAGGGCCTGCACCTGAAAGTGCGCCAATTCTGGTGCTTGCTGGTTGCGCGCCTCCTCGGCCACGGCCAGCAGGGTGTCCATCGGCAGTACTTTGACGTTCGCCCCCAAAGCCAGCCCCTGCGCCACCGAGCAAGCCGTGCGCAGACCCGTGAACGAGCCCGGACCGCTGCCAAACACAATGGCATCGAGCTGCGAGAAAGCCAGCCCGGCTTGCGCCATCAGGCTTTGGATAGCGGGAATCAAGTGGGCCGAGGTCTGCGCACCACCTTCAGCGCTGTGCTGCCAAAGCTCCGACGTGTGGCCACCAGAGTCCGAGCGCTGCACCGCGAGGGACATTTTTTCGGTACTGGTGTCCAGGGCGAGCAGGTTCATGGCCGCACCCCGGCGCGAACAGCTTCTTTTGCAATGGCCACCGGCGCGGCCGCACGAACCCCAAACAGAATGCCCAGGGTCACCAGCGCAAGACCTGCAGACAGGTTCCAAAACAAGGGTTCACCCAGGAACACCACCGCGCCCAGGGCCGACAAACCCGGCACCAGCGCCGTGATCATGGTGGAGCGCACCGGGCCGAAGTGCTGGATCATCTTGGTGAAGGTGATGCCGGAGATCACCACCGAACCCCAGCCCTGGAACAGCGCCTGGAACAGCACCTCGCGCCACGGCGCTGTGAATACATGGCCGGGTGCCACCTGCCCCAGCACCAGTGCCAGGTAAATCGGCACATAAATCACAAAGGCAAAGGCGGTGATGGCGATGGTGGCGCGCACTGCATCCAGCGCATGGCGGCGCGCCAGCACGCTGTAGGTAGACCAGCACAGGGCCGCCACCATGAACAGCAGGTCGCCCTTCCAGACCTCGCCGCCGTCAAAGGCATGCAACAGACTGGCGCCGCCCACCAGCAGATCGCCCAGCACGATCAGGCCCAAACCCAGGGCACGCAGCGGTGTGATGCGGTCACGCAAGACCAGCACCGCCAGCAGCGCGGTCCACAGCGGCAGGCTGCCGGGCATCAGCACCGAGGCGTGCGCCGCCGGGGCAAACACAAAGCCGCTATAGGCCAGCACGGCATACAGCAAGCCGCCAAACAGTCCCACGGTGGCGGTCACGCGCAAGGACAAGGGTGAGAGTCCGAACAGCGAAGAATGCCCGGTGCCCGCCATCCGGTCGCGGCGCACCAGCCACCAGCCCCAGGGCAGCAGAATCAGGCTGGCGCCCACGATGCGGCAGAAGGCAATGTCAAAGGGCGTGAGGGTGCCGCCCCGCGCGGGATCCGCCGAGGCGCGGGCAATGACGATAAAGGCGGTCCAGATCAGCACCGTGACCAAGGCGGCGGCAAGGCCAATCGTGCGGGGTGAAAACCCCCTTGAAGAATGGCTTTGGGATGAATGCATGCCTCCATTATCCGTGGCCCCCACAGGACTCGGGATAATCAGGGCATGTCTTTACCGCAACGCCTGCTGCTGTGTCTGTCTGCCCTGCTGTGCAGCCAGGCGTTCGCTCAAATCCTGCCCCCTGAAGTGGATGCGGCCCTGGCCCGCGCCAAGGTCCCGCGCGATGCCGTCACGCTGCTGGTGGTCGACGCCGAGGGCAAGTCGCCCCCGCGCCTGAGTCACCGCGCCGGTGTGGCGGTGAATCCCGCCTCCGTCATGAAGTTGGTGACCACTTATGCAGCGCTCGATCTGCTGGGCCCCGCCTTCACCTGGAGCACGCCGGTGTTTGTGGAAGGCGCGGTGCGCGACGGCACCTTGTTTGGCAACCTCTACATCAAGGGCCAGGGCGACCCCAAGCTGGTGCTGGAGCGCCTGTGGCTGCTGCTGCGCCGGGTACAGGGCCTGGGTATCAACAAAATTGCCGGCGACATCGTGCTGGACCGCAGTGCCTTTGAGACCATCGAGCTTGACCCGGCCAGCTTTGACGGCGAACCACTGCGCCCCTACAACGCCGCGCCCGATGCGCTGCTGCTCAACTTCAAATCGGTGGTCATGACCTTTGTGCCAGACCCCACCGTCAAGACCGCGCAGGTGCATTACGAGCCACCGTTGGCGGGGGTGCAGATGCAGACCAGCGTGCCCTTGTCCAATGCTGAATGTGGCGACTACCGCGGCGCCCTCAAGGCCGACTTTGCCGACCCCACGCGCATCCGCTTTGGCGGTGCCTACCCGGCCAGTTGCGCCGAAAAGGTCTGGCCCGTGGCCTACGCCGACCCCAAGAGCTACAACGTGCGCGCCGTGGAAGGGCTGTGGCACGAGATGGGCGGCAAGCTCACCGGCACAGTGCGCGAAGGGCGCGTGCCAACGCCTGCTGGCGTGACTCTGAAACCCACGCTGGAACAGACTTCGCCCGTGCTCGCCGAGGTGATCCGCGACATCAACAAGTTCAGCAACAACGTGATGGCACAGCAACTGTTCCTCACGCTCAGCCTGGCACCGCGAGGCCAGAACGGCAGCCCGACCAGCGGCGCCGCCACGCAAACGGCCTCGCGTGAAGTGCTGCGCCGCTGGTGGAAGGAGCGCATGGGCTCGGACGATGCACCGGTCATGGACAACGGCTCCGGCCTGTCGCGCAGCGAGCGCATCAGCGCTCAGGCTCTGGCGCGTTTGCTGCAACATGCCTACCGCTCACCCTGGATGTCCGAACTCATGTCCTCCCTGCCCATCACCGGAGTGGATGGCACGCTCAAACGCAGCCGTGCCAAGTCTGTGGGCAGCGCCCACCTGAAGACCGGCAGCCTGCGCGACGTAAGCGCCGTGGCGGGCTATGTGGACGGCGCCAGCGGCAAGCGCTACGTGCTGGTGGCCATCGTCAACCACGCCGCAGCCCTGGCCGCCCGACCCGCCATTGAAGCCCTGCTGGACTGGACCAGCAACGATAACTGAGCGCGCCCCCCCGCAATCTCTACCATGCCCCTGTCTGAAATTCTTGGTTACATCGCCGCCGTCCTGACCACCGCCAGCTTTGTGCCGCAAGCCTGGCACACCTTTCGCACCCGCGATGTGCGCGGCATCTCGCTGGGCATGTACAGCGTGTTCACGGTGGGGGTGGCCTGCTGGCTGGGATATGGCGTCTTGCTGCAGGCCTGGCCCATCGTGATTGCCAACGTGATCACGCTCGGCCTGGCGGCAGGCATTCTGGTGATGAAGCTGCGGTTTCGGTAGCTGACCTTCGCCGCGCTGCGAAGTGAAGTGAAGTGAAGTGAAGTGAAGTGATGCTACGTCATAGCGGGCCACCGCAAATTGGGGGTGCCGAGCGCTTTGGCGAGTTTAGCTAGCTCGACCCGCTACGGCAGCACAAACGTAGGAAGCCGAAGGTCGAAGGCTATCGCCGCCAGCCGCGTGCCCGCCACGGTGACGAAGCCCACGGCCAGGGCGAACGCAGCGGGCGCCTTGGTTGCTCGCATGAGCAAGTAGATTGCGACCCCAGCGATGGCTGCCGATGCATAGATGTCTTGGCGAAGGATCAATGGGACCCTCGCCGACAGCAAATCGCGGACCACCCCGCCGCCAGCGCCCGTGAGCGTGCCCATGAGAATGACCACAAGTGTGCGACACCCGGTGCTTTCGGCGATCCGGGCGCCTGACATCGCAAACAATGCCAGACCGAGTGCATCGGCGATAAGCAACGCACTCCTTGGGACCGGAAACAGGTGAACCCAGAGCAGCGTCAGCGCGGTGGCACAGACGATGGAGAAGAGAGGCCAGGGGTCCTCAATCCAGAAGATAGGGTGTCGACTCAAGAGTAAGTCGCGAATCGTGCCGCCTCCAACCGCGGTGACGGATGCAAGCACGAGGATGCCCAGTAGATCGAGTTGCGCAGCTATGCCGGCGAGCGCGCCGCTGATGGCGAAGACGGCCACACCAAAGAGATCGAGGAGACGCAAGAGCACGGCGCGGGTCTGGTGTGATGTCTAACGATTCGCGTTTATCCGCCGCGCTGCAATGTTCGTAGAAACCAAGACCACCTCCCGCGGCTGATAAACCATGTTGGACTGAACCGCCTGCACAGGCAGTCGCGATGGGGTTTAAAGCTTCACCCCATTTGAATGATCAGATTATGGCCGAGCGTGGCGTGTTGGGAACTCCATGACACGGCCATCCCCCGCCTCTGATGCTGTCATGCCAAGCTTTGCAAACGTTTGCTACCCTGGTTATTGGGACGCAACACCTTGGACAAGGCCTGTACCGAAAACAGGGTGTCGATCAGCCAACGCGGGTACTGAATCCTCAAAGCATAATCACGTGACCAAGCGTCATGCCTCACAGAGAGCGTGATGCTCCACATAACCACTGAATTCAGGAGAATTTCATGACAATCGTCGTAGCCTACGCGCCCCGCCCCGAAGGGCAAGTCGCGCTGGAGAAGGGCATCGAAATCGCAAAGCGTCGCAATGAGCATCTGCTTGTAGTCAACGCGACCCCCGGTAACGCCGATGACGACGCCATGGCCGCTGCCCAGGACGTCGAACGCATTGAGGCGCTATTGGCTCAAACCGGTTTGAACGCAGAATTCAAACAATACGGACGCGGCAAGAGCGCCGTTGAGGAAATTGAAACCCTGGTGGCAACCCTGCCTGTTTCCCTGCTCGTCATTGGAATACGCAAGCGCTCTCCCGTCGGAAAACTCATTATGGGCAGTGTTGCACAAGAACTGCTCCTGTCCGTTGACTGTCCAGTCCTGGCGGTGAAGGCCACAAGCTGATCCAGCTTGGAGCGAGCAGCCGTGCTGAACAGCCCTGGTCGCTGGTGCTGTGTCAGCCAGCCGACGCTCTTTGCAGTCGGTCGCGCACACCGTCCCACTCGGGTGCTTCGGGCGGTGTCTCGATCCAGATCAGTTTGACGCCCTGGGCGTCGAACTCGCGCAACACGGCAAACAGTTGTTGCGCGGTGGTAGCGGCGTCATCGGGCATGCGCCTTCTGAGCACTTTGCTGGAGCGGCTTTGCAGGATGACGCGCGAATAGGTGGCGATGACGGGGCCATCGGCTTTGCCGCCATCGATGTCCCCACCCAGCAGGTCCAGCGCCGTCTGCAAGGCCTTGGCATCCATCAGCCGCACCTTGGCATGGGGGGCGTAGTGTGATTCGAGCGTGCCGGAAGCACGGGGGGCGGGGGCCTCCAGCTCGTCCTTGGACAGCACTTTGTGGCCGCACACGGCCTGCACCTGCTGCGGCGTGACAGCGCCGGGGCGCAATAGCACCGGTGCCCCGCGCGTGCAGTCGATGATGGTGGATTCAATGCCCACGGCACACGGGCCACCGTCCAGAATCAGCAGATCGCCGCCAAACTCGCTTTGAACATGCGCGGCAGTGGTCGGGCTGACGCGCCCGAACTTGTTGGCACTGGGTGCGGCAATACCCCACACCGCGGGCTGTGCCTGGGGGTCCGCACCCGGCGTCAGACAAGCCTTGAGCAGCGCCTGCGCCACCGGATGCGAGGGGCAGCGCAGACCGATTGAATCCTGTCCGCCCGCCGCCGTTGCCGCAACGCCCGCGCGGCGCGGCAGAATCAGGGTCAGCGGGCCGGGCCAGAAAGCTTGCATCAGCTTGTGCGCAAAATCCGGCACCTCGCGCGCATAGTGCGCCACGGCAACCGCATCGTGCACATGAACAATCAGGGGGTGATCAGAAGGCCGGCCTTTGGCGGCAAAGATTTTGGCAATCGCCGCATCATCGTCCGCGTTGGCGGCCAGGCCGTACACGGTTTCGGTCGGCAGGCCCAGCAGCTCACCGGCGCGCAAGGCTTGAACGGCCAGGGCGATCGATTTATCGGCAGCACCGTCCAGAATCATGGAGAAGCCAAGTGTCAAAAGGCTTCGATGCCCAGGATCGCCGCCGCCGCCAGCGCATGGGTGCGGACCGCGTCCACACTTGGCCCGGTGATCGTCAGATGACCCATCTTGCGGCCCGGACTGGCCTTGAGCTTGCCATACAGATGCAGGTGGACGCCCGGCAAGGCCAGCACCTGATCCCAGGGCGGCGTGACCTGGCCATCGCCCTGCCACAAGTCACCCAGCAAATTGAGCATGATGCTGGGGCTGTGCTGGCGCGGCTGCTGCAGCGGCAGGCCCGCCAGAGTGCGCACCTGCAAGTCAAACTGCGACACATCGCAGGCATCGACCGAGTAGTGGCCGCTGTTGTGCGGACGGGGCGCTATTTCGTTGACGATCAGCGTGTTGTCTGCCAGCACGAAAAACTCAACGCACAGCACGCCCACGTAGTGCAGACCTTCTGCTATTGATTTAGTAGCTTCAACCGCTTGCTCTGCGAGGGCCACCGGTATATTTCCCTCATAAACCTCGGTCACGGCCAGAATCCCCTCGCGGTGCAGGTTGAGCTGCACCGGCAGGTTCACGCAGGCGCCGTCCCAGCCGCGCGCCACGATCACCGAACACTCGGCCTTAAGCGGCAGCATTTTCTCCAGCACGCAGGGCACGCCCTTGAGTCCGGTCCAGGCGGCGGCCAGTTCGTCACGGGTTTTGACACGCACCTGGCCTTTGCCGTCATAGCCCATGCGCGCCGTCTTGAGAATGCCGGGCAGCAAGTCATCGCTGACCGCGTTCAACTGCGTAGCGGACTCAATCACGGCGTAGGGCGCGCAGGGCACGCCACAGCGCACGAAATGCGCTTTTTCCCTGGCGCGGTCCTGGGCAATACCCACGGCTTCAGCCCCAGGCGCCACGGGCCGGTGCGCACCCAGCGTCATGAGAGCCGGAGCGGGCACATTCTCAAACTCGGTGGTGATGGCGGCGCAGCGCTGCATCAGCTGTGCCAGGCCCTGTTCGTCCAGGTAATCGGTCTGGATGTGAAAGTGGCTCACCAGCCCGGCCGGGCTGCTCACATCGGGGTCGAGCACCGCCGTGAAATAACCCATGGCCTGCGCGGCCTGCACAAACATGCGACCCAACTGGCCACCGCCCATCACACCCAGTGTGGTCTGTTGCCCGCCCGCCGTAGTGCCGGGCAAAATGGTTTGACGGCTCATAGCACGGGCGGCAGCGTCATGCCACGGGCAACTTCGGTTTGTTCGGCGCGAAAGGCGTCCAGCTTGGCACGCAGGGCCTCGTCTTGCGTGGCCAGCATGGCCACCGCAAACAGGGCCGCATTGGCAGCACCGGCAGCGCCGATGGCAAAAGTGGCCACCGGGATGCCCTTGGGCATTTGCACAATGCTGTGCAAAGAATCGACCCCGGACAGGTGTTTGGACGCCACCGGCACACCCAGCACCGGCACCGTGGTCTTGGCTGCCAGCATGCCCGGCAGGTGAGCTGCGCCCCCGGCGCCCGCGATGATGGCGCGCAGGCCACGCCCACTGGCGGCTTCGGCGTAAGCAAACATATCATCCGGCATCCGGTGGGCAGAGACCACGCGCGCTTCGTGCGAGATTCCAAACTGTTGGAGAATATGGACTGCCTGTTGCATGGTGTCCCAGTCAGAGCTGGAGCCCATGACGACGCCGATTTGAATGTGTTTCATAGTGTTGAATTTTACTAACTTACCCCGAGCTGCCCAGAATGATGAACGTTACTGTTGAAAACTTCGATGCCGAGGTGGTTGCCGCTTCCATGCAAATCCCGGTGCTGGTCGACTTCTGGGCGCCGTGGTGCGGCCCCTGCAAAGTGATCGGCCCGCTGCTGGAAAAGATCGAAACCGACTACGCGGGACGCTTCAAGCTGGTCAAGATCGACTCCGATCAGGAGCAGGAACTCAGCCAGGCTTTTGGTATTCGCAGCATTCCCACCTGCGTGCTGATGATCGACGGCAAGCCGGTGGACGGCTTCATGGGCGCCGTGCCCGAAAGCCAGATCAAGGCCTTTCTGGACAAGCATGTGCCTGCGGGCGATGTGCTGGAAGCCGAAGTCACTGGCGTGGCCATTTCAGATGCACCTGACGCCAACGACCCCGCCGCCATCCGCGAGGCGCTGCACCAGGCGGTACTGAAGAATCCGGACGATGAAGACGCCCGCTTTGACTACATCAAGCTGCTATTGAATGCAGGTGAGGTCGACGACGCCAAGGTGGCGTTTGCCCCGGTGATCGCCAAGACCGCACTGGTGCGGCGCTTTGACTCGCTGCAGCGCTGGATGAATGCTATTGATTTTGCAATGGACAATCCAGATTCGACGGGGGCGATAGCCACATTTGAAGCCAAAATTGCAGCCAACAAGCGCGACTTTGAGGCGCGTTTTGGCAAGGCACAGACCCTGATGGCGGCCAGGGAGTGGACCGCCGCCATGGACGAGCTGCTGGAAATCCTGATGCGCGACAAGACTTGGGCCGAAGACCGGGCACGCAAGACCTTCATTGCCATTCTGGACATCATCGAGCCGCCCAAGATCAAGGTGGCCGACGGACAGATTCCACCTGTCGACCCGACGGTAGCCACCTACCGCCGGCGGCTCAGCAGCGTGGTGCTGAGCTAAGTCAGCCGTGCGCCGCGCCGGGCCGCCCCAAGCAAGCACAGCCCCCTCGGGGGGCAGCGCAGTACACGAAGTGACAAGCGTGGGGGCCGTTATTTTGCGGTAGGCATCACGAACTCGGCACCTTTGGGGGTGCTCTCGGGCCAGCGCTGCATGATGGACTTCTGCTTGGTGTAGAAACGCACACCTTCTTCGCCGTAGGCGTGCATGTCGCCAAACAGCGAGCGCTTCCAGCCGCCAAAGCCGTGCCAGGCCATGGGCACCGGGATCGGCACGTTGATGCCGACCATGCCCACCTGGATGCGCCGGCTGAATTCACGCGCCACATTGCCATCACGGGTGAAGCAGGCCACACCGTTGCCAAATTCGTGGTCGTTGACCAGCTTGACGGCAGTGCCGAAGTCCGGCACCCGCACACAGGCCAGCACCGGGCCAAAGATTTCTTCCTTGTAGATGCGCATCTCGGGCGTGACATTGTCAAACAGCGTGCCGCCCATCCAGAAGCCCTGCTCGCAACCTTCGCCCGCGCCGGCACCGGTGAACGTGCGGCCATCCACCAGCAGTTGGGCACCTTCCTTGACGCCCTGCTCGATGTAACCGGTGATGCGCGCATGCGCAGCCGGCGTCACGATCGGGCCCATTTCAGCGGCCAGGTTGGTGCCGTTGAGCACCTTGAGTGATTTGGTGCGCTCGATCAGCTTGGGCATCACCTTGTCGGCCACATCCCCCACTAACACCGCGACCGAGATCGCCATGCAACGCTCGCCGGCCGAGCCGTAGCCCGCACCAATCAAGGCATCCACCACCTGGTCGATATCCGCATCGGGCATCACCACCATGTGGTTCTTGGCACCGCCCAGGGCCTGCACGCGCTTGCCGTGGTGGGCGCCGGTTTCGTAGATGTAGTTGGCAATCGGGGTGGAGCCGACAAAGCTCACCGCCTTGACGTCCGGGTGCACCAGCAGCGCATCCACGGCCTCCTTGTCGCCCTGCACCACGTTGAACACGCCGTCGGGCAGACCGGCCTGTTTGAGCAAATCTGCCATGAACAGGCTGGCGCTGGGGTCGATCGGGCTGGGTTTGAGGATGAAGGTATTGCCCGCGGCAATCGCCACCGGGAACATCCACATCGGCACCATCACGGGAAAGTTGAACGGCGTGATGCCGGCCACCACGCCCAGAGGCTGGCGCAGCGTCCAGTTATCGATGCCGGTTGACACCTGGTCGGTGAAGTCGCCTTTGAGCAACTGGGGAATGCCGCAGGCAAATTCGACGATGTCGATGCCACGGGCCACTTCGCCCTGCGCATCGGTGAAGACCTTGCCGTGTTCGGCGGTGATGATGCGGGCCAGTTCGTCCTTGCGCTGGTTGAGCAACTCCAGAAATTTGAACATCACGCGGGCGCGGCGAATCGGCGGCGTGTCGGACCAGGCCGGGAACGCGGCTTGCGCGGCGGCCACGGCGGTGTTCACATCGTCCACATTGCCCAGGCGCACCTGGCAAGCTACCGCGCCGGTGGCGGGGTTGTAGACGGCTTGGGTGCGCGTGCCGGTGCCGGCGGTGCGCGCACCCTTGATGTACTGGGCGACTTCAGTGCTGGTGGTAGCTTGTTGCATGGCGTGTCTCGTTGTTAAAAGGTTCAAGGCTGGGCCGGTTCGAGGCTGAAGTTTAGGGACCTCGCCTGACTGCGACAAGTCCGAAAAACTGAATTTATTGTTCAAAATAGTGAACAATAGGGCCATGAATGAGCAAAAAATCAACGAACTCTGGGGTCATCTATACTGGCTCAGCGTGCTGGCTCAGCAGGGCAGCTACACCGCTGCCGCTGCCCGGCTGGGCGTGAGCAAGGCCGCCATGAGCCAGCGCATGGCCGATCTGGAGCGCACCGCCGGGGTTGAATTGGTGCAGCGCACCACGCGCAGTGTGCGTCTGACCGAAGCCGGGCAGCGCCTGGTAGATGACACGCGTGCCCAGTTCGAGCAGATTGCGCAGAGCTTTGCCCAGGTGCGCGATCTGGCCGGTGCGCCGCGTGGCCTGCTGCGGGTCACCGCGCCGGTAGCCTTTGCGCGCCAGCAACTGGTGCCCCGGCTGGCCGACTTTCTGCGCGACTACCCCGAAGTACGGCTGGAACTGGATTTGTCGGACCGACTCTCCTCACTGGCCACCGAGGGTTTTGACCTGGCCATCCGCCACACCTCCACGCCACCCGATACCCATGTGGCCTGGACCCTGTGCACCACCCACTCGGTGCTGGTGGCCAGCCGCAGCTACCTGCGCCGCCATGGCGTGCCGGCCACACCGCATGATCTGGTGCAACATAACTGCCTGCATTACCCGCGGGCCCAGGACACACCGGCCTGGACCTTCGAGCCGCTCGTTCCAGGGGGCGCAGCAGCGCAAGCCGGAGAACGCGTGACGGTACCGGTTACGGGGTCTTTGTCAGCCAACAACAGCGAGGCCCTGCGAGACGCCGCGCTGACCAACCTGGGCATCGCGCTGCTGCCCGACTTCAGCGCCCAGGCCAGCCTGCAGGCAGGCAAGCTGGTGCAGGTGCTGCCGCAATGGAAACCGGTGGGTGCGTTCGCCGAACAGCTGTATGCCATCCGGCCCTATTCACACCATGTGCCGCGTGCCGTGACCGCGTTTGTGAGCTACCTGCGCGACGCCCTGGCCTCGGGGTTTGGCGAAACGGCCTCTTAGCCGGGCTGGCCCATGAGGCGCTGCATGGCTTCCTGGTATTTGGCCGCCGTCCTGGCAATCACCTCATTGGGGACACGCGGGGCCGGTGGGGTCTTGCTCCAGGGCTTGCCATCCACCTGAGCCTGCTCCAGCCAGTCGCGCACGAACTGCTTGTCAAAGCTGGGGGGATTGATGCCTTCCTGGTAGCTCTCGGCCGGCCAGAAGCGCGAGGAATCCGGGGTCAGCACCTCATCCATCAGGGTCAGCGTGCCCTGGGCGTCCAGACCGAACTCAAACTTGGTGTCGGCAATGATGATGCCCTTTTTGGCAGCAATCTCGCTGGCGGCCTTGTAGAGCTGGATACTGATGTCGCGGATGCGGGTGGCCAGGTCCAGGCCGATCATGTCCACCGTCTGCTCGAACGTGATGTTCTCGTCGTGGTCACCCACTGCCGCCTTGGCTGCGGGCGTGTAAATGGGCTCGGGCAGTTTGCTGGCGTTCTTCAGCCCGGCAGGCAGCTTGACGCCGCACACCGCCTGGTTCTCCTGGTATTCCTTCCAGCCGCTTCCGGCCAGGTAGCCGCGCACCACCGCCTCGACCGGCAAAGGCTTGAGGCGTTTCACCAGCATCGAGCGACCCACCACCTGTGGCACCTCGGCAGGCGTCACCACGCTTTCGGGCGCTTCGCCGGTGAGGTGGATCGGGCAAATGTTCAAACCCTTGGGGCCAAGCTGGTCGAACCAGAACAGCGCCATCTGCGTCAGCAGCGCACCCTTGCCGGGAATCGGTTCGCCCATGATCACGTCAAACGCACTCAGGCGGTCGCTGGCCACCATCAGGATGCGGTCATCGCCCACAGCATAGTTGTCGCGCACCTTGCCACGGGCAAGCAAGGGCAGGGAGGTCAGCATGGAGGTGTGCAGGGCAGCAGTCATATCGTGGCAATCAAAAACAAAGAAAGCAAAAAGGCCCGGTGCGGTGCTTTCACCGACAACGGGCCCCGATTATCGCAAGGACAGGTCAGCGGACGACTTGCACCAGTTCGCCACGGGCATATTGACCCGCCACCACCGACAGGCTGTGGCCCTTGATCTTGCCAGCCTGGCCTTCGCAGCCAAACTGCATGTAGCGCTGTTTGCAGATCTGTTTGGCGGCTTCACGCGCCGGCTTGAGCCATTCACGGGCGTCAAATTTGTCAGGGTTCTCGGCCAGGAACTTGCGCACCGCAGCGGTCATCGCCAGACGGATGTCGGTGTCGATATTGATCTTGCGCACGCCAAACTTGATGGCCTTTTGAATTTCTTCCACCGGCACGCCGTAGGTCTCCTTCATCTTGCCGCCATACTGGTTGATGATGGCCAGCAGGTCCTGCGGCACGCTGCTGGAACCGTGCATCACCAAGTGGGTGTTGGGCAGGCGCTTGTTGATGGCCATCACGCGGTCGATCGCCAGGATGTCGCCGGTGGGCTTGCGGGTGAACTTGTAGGCGCCGTGGCTGGTGCCAATGGCGATGGCCAAGGCGTCGAGCTGGGTGCGTTTGACAAAATCGGCGGCCTGTTCGGGGTCGGTCAGCAACTGTTCGCGTGTCATGGTGTCGTCGGTGCCGTGGCCGTCTTCCTTATCGCCTTTCATGGTCTCCAGCGAGCCCAGGCAGCCCAGTTCGCCTTCCACCGTCACGCCGGTGGCGTGGGCCATGTCCACCACCTTGCGGGTGACTTCCACGTTGTACTCGTAGCTGGCAATCGTCTTGCCATCGGCCATCAGCGAGCCGTCCATCATCACCGAGCTGAAGCCCAGGTCGATCGCGCCCTGGCACACGTCCGGGTTCTGCCCGTGGTCCTGGTGCATGACCAGCGGGATATGCGGGTAAGCTTCAACCGCGGCCTGGATCAGGTGCTTGATGAAGGATTCCCCCGCGTACTTGCGGGCACCCGCGCTGGCCTGCAGGATGACCGGCGCACCGACCTCATCCGCCGCCTGCATGACGGCCTGAACCTGCTCCAGATTGTTGACGTTGAAAGCTGGAATGCCGTAGCCGTTGACCGCTGCATGATCCAGCAGCTCGCGCATCGAAACGAGTGCCATTTTTATCCCCAGGGAAGTTGAAAACCTGTTGAGCTACCTCTTGGTAACCGCTTGGTAACTATTTACCGATGGAAGAGATTTTAGCGCCCGCAACAAAGACAAGGGTTTTGCCGCCGGGCCGCCCCAAGGCAAAATGCGCCCCCTCGGGGGGCAGGGACCACACACAGTGAGGGAGCGTGGGGGCCTCAGGACACCCGACAGATCTTCAGCATGTTGGTGCCCCCCGGCGCACCCATGGGCTCGCCGCAGGTGATGGCATACACATCACCCGTCTGGACGATGCCCCGGCTCTTCAGATGGTTTTCGGCCTCGTTCAGCGCCGTATCACGGTCCGCGCTGGTGTCGATGAACAGAGGACGCACATTGCGGTAAAGCGCCATTTTTCGTTGCGTTGCCACTTTGGAGGTCAGCGCGTAGATCGGCACCTGGATCAGGTGGCGGCTCATCCACAGCGCGGTCGATCCACTGTCGGTCATGGCCACTATGGCCTTGGCGCCCAGATGGTGCGCGGTGAACAGCGCACCCATCGCAATGGACTGATCGATGCGGTTGAAGATCTTGCCGGTGAAATCAGCTTCCAGCTTGAAGTCTTCATGCCCCTCTGCGGCATGGCAAATCTTGGCCATTTCCTGAACCGTTTCCAGCGGGTACTTGCCAGCGGCCGTTTCGGCTGACAGCATCACGGCATCGGTACCATCGAGCACCGCGTTGGCCACGTCACTGACCTCGGCACGGGTGGGCACCGGGTTGGTGATCATGGACTCCATCATCTGCGTGGCGGTGATCACCACCTTGTCATGCTCGCGCGCCAGCTTGATCATGCGTTTTTGCAGGGCCGGCACAGCAGCATTGCCCACCTCTACCGCCAAGTCGCCGCGCGCCACCATGATGCCGTCGCTGGCCAGCAGAATCTCCTCCAGGCGGGGAATCGCCTCGGCCCGCTCGATCTTGGCAATCATGCCGGGTTTGTGGTTGTATTCGGCAGCGGCCACGTTGCACAGTTGGCGCGCCATTTCCATGTCGATGGCGCTTTTCGGAAAGCTCACGGCCACGTAGTCGGCCTGGAAACTCATGGCCGTGCGAATATCGTCCATGTCCTTGGCGGTAAGGGCCGGTGCGGTCAGCCCGCCACCCTGCTTGTTGATGCCCTTGTTGTTGGACAACTCGCCACCCAACTTGACCGTGGTGTGCACCTGCTCGCCCTTGACGTCATCGACCGTGATCACGATCAGACCGTCGTTGAGCAGGAGCACATCGCCTGACTTGACCTCGCGCGGCAAGGCCTTGTAGTCCAGTCCCACGGCGTCGATATCACCCAGTTCGATGCGCGCCGCGTCCAGTATGAATTTCTGGCCCGGCTCCAGCATCACCTTGCCCTCGGCGAACTTGCCAACCCGGATTTTCGGCCCCTGCAGGTCGGCCATGATGGCGACCTCGCGACCCGCGCGGTGCGCCACCTCCCGCACCAGACGGGCGCGGTCAATGTGGTCCTGCGCCTTGCCGTGGCTGAAGTTCAGACGCACCACGTTGACCCCTGCACGAATCATCTGCTCCAGCAACGCAGGGTCACTGGAGGCGGGGCCAAGGGTGGCAACGATCTTGGTAGCGCGACGGGGCATGGGGCTGACTCCTGGTATGTAATTGAGTTTCGATTTTTACATGGAAGTGGTTACATACGAGCGTCAGCTTGCGCTGCTGTTCCACCACCGACCGTTCCCATCCATAATGCGCCATTGAGATCGAAGGCAGAACAACTGCTCACCCTATGCGTCCACACTTCACCTGGAATCCGCTTCGGTACGGCTGGAAGCCTGTGTTAGCCGCCCTGGCCCTGCTGGTCATCGGACTCCCCCTGACGGCCTACAGCGTGCACGCCATTCGCCAGAGCATTCGCGACAAGGCCCTGCTGGAGTTCAACCAGTACGTGAGTCGCATCGAGGACTCCATCAACGATCAGTTCCAGCGCCCGCTCTACGGCATTCTCGGCGCCGTCGGCGCGCATGCCGGCATTGGCGTCAATGGCGTGATGCGCCGGGCCAATTTCCAGGCCTACGTAACGGCGCGTGACATGCTCAAGGAATTCCCCGGCGTGCGCGGCTTTGGCTATATCGAACGGGTGGCACGCGCTGACCTGGCCAGCTTCGAGGCAGCCGAGAAAGCCGACGGTGCGCCCGACTTCAATGTCAAAACCAAAGGCGACGCAGCCACTTTGTACATTATCAAGTACCTGGAGCCAGAAGCAAACAACCGTGTCGCCATAGGTTTGGATTTAGGCAGCGAGCCGGTTCGCCGTGAAGCGGTTGAGCGCGCCATTGACACCGGACTGCCCAGCCTCTCCGGCATCATCACGCTGGTTCAGGATGGACGCAAAGGCCCCGGTTTTTTGCTGCTGAACGCGATCTACAAAAATGGGAAACCGCCCGATACGATCGAAGCTCGGCGCGCCCAGCTTGTCGGACTTTTCTACTCGCCGCTGGCGGCCAGTGAATTGCTGCAAAGCGTGGTTCCCATCACCCATGGTGACGTCGACTTTGAACTGGCTGATGGCGCAAACGCATCGCCCCAAACCATGGTATTTTCTTCCCGACAGGATGTCCTGGCACAACCGGAGTCGTTGATACCGACCAACTTCAAAGCAGCGCGTTTGTTTCACGAAGTTCGCAGTCTGGTCGTTGGTGGCCGCCTGCTGACACTTCGCGCGGGTAGCAGCGCCCATCTTGAATCCGAGCTGGACCGCGCCACCCCCCTGCTGGTCGGCGCTGGCGGCACGGGGCTGAGTTTGCTGCTGGCAGCCATTGCCTGGCTTTTGCTGGTGGGTCGAGCGCGCGCAGAAGCGCTGGCGAGCGACATGACGGCGGATCTGGCGCGCCTGGTCAGCGAACAGAAGGAGAGCAACACACAGCTCGGTCATGCGCTGCGGGAATCCCGGACCCTGATGGATGCCATCGACCAGCACTCCCTGCTGTCCATCTCCGATCTGGCTGGCAACATCACCTACGTCAACGAACTGTTTTGCCAGATCAGCGGCTACAGCCAGAGCGAGCTGCTGGGGCAGAACCATCGCATCGTCAAGTCCGATGTCCAGTCCGACGAATTCTGGGCCCATATGTGGAAGACCATCTCCGGTGGTCACGTCTGGCACGATGTCATATGCAACCGTGCCAAGGATGGCAGCCTCTACTGGGTGGACACCCTCATCTCGCCGTTCATAGGCGACGGCGGCATTGAAAAGTATGTCTCCATTCGCACCGACGTGACGACGGTGAAGGTCACGCAACAAGCACTGGCCAATGAGCGCGAGCACCTGAACAACATCATTCTGGGCACCCATGCGGGCACCTGGGAGATGAATGTCCAGACCGGCGAAGCGATCCTGAACGAGCGCTGGGCCGATATCATGGGCTACGCCCTGCCGGAGCTTCAGCCCTGGAATGTACAGTCCTGGGCGGCCCACTGCCACCCCGACGATCTGGGGCGTGTCATGCGCCTCATGGCAGAGCACCTGAATGGCAGTCTGGGTTACTACGAATGCGAGTTCCGCATGCGCCACCGGGATGGGTATTGGGTGTGGGTTCAGGACCGCGGGAAAATCTCATCCTGGACTGCAGACGGCAAGCCCGAGTGGGTGTCAGGCACCCACCTGGACATCTCGGACCGCAAACGCGCCGAAACCGAACTGGTTCGCACCAGCACCATGCTGCAGTCCGTGCTGGATGCGGCCTCCGAGGTGGCCGTCATCACCACCGGGCTGGACCGGATCATCACCTTGTTCAATACAGGCGCGCAGAGGATGTTCGGCTTCGATCCTGAAGAAATCGTCGGACAAAAAACCAGTTCCATCTTTTTTGACCCCGCCGAAGTGAACGCACGGGCAACAGAGCTGAGCCTTGAAACGGGTCGTTCAGTCACGGGCTTCGCCGTCCTGGTGGACGAATCAACACTGGGAAAGAAATCGGAGTGGACGAATATCCGCAAGGATGGAACACGTTTCATGGTGTCGCTGGTGGTCACACCCCTGTTCGACGCGCAGGGCCAGCGCTGCGGCTACCTCGGCATCAGCCACGACATCAGCACCGAAAAAGCCTATGAAGGCTGGCTGCGCGGCTCCATGGAAGAAGCGGAAGCCGCCACCATCGCCAAGAGCCAGTTCCTTGCCAACATGAGCCACGAGATCCGCACGCCCATGAACGCCATCCT
>NZ_JADMJN010000006.1 GCF_018780565.1 Rhodoferax sp. | reverse complement strand
GTGGCGGCCGAGATGCTGACCGGCGGCGTGGGCATCGGCTTCTGGGTCTGGGACGAATGGAACAGCCTGAACGTCAAGAACATCATCATCGCGATTTTCGTCATCGGCATCGTCGGTCTGATTCTGGAATTCGCCCTGATCAAAATCGCAACCGCATTCACATTTGAAGAGGTGAAATCATGAGTGACAACCTGACCAGCAAGTACATCGAAATCTCCGGTGTTGAGCAAACTTTCAAAACCAAGAAGGGGCCGTTCTGCGCACTGCGTGACGTCAACCTGACGGTGGCCAAAGGCGAGTTTGTGGCACTGATTGGCCACTCGGGCTGCGGCAAATCCACCCTGCTCAACCTGCTGGCTGGCCTGACCATGCCCACGCAGGGACACCTGTTGTGCGCCAACCGCGAAATTGCCGGGCCGGGCCCCGAGCGTGCGGTGGTGTTCCAGAACCATTCTCTGCTGCCCTGGCTGACCTGCTTCGAGAACGTGTACCTGGGCGTGGAGCGCGTATTTGGCGCAGGCTCCAGGAGCACCGGTGCAGCGTGCGAAAGCAAAGCCCAGCTCAAGGCCCGCACCGATGCCGTACTGGCCATGGTGGGCCTCAGCGCGGCCGCACAAAAACGCCCCGGCGAGATTTCAGGCGGCATGAAGCAGCGCGTGGGCATTGCCCGGGCACTGGCGATGGAGCCCAAGGTCTTGCTGCTGGACGAGCCCTTTGGCGCGCTGGACGCACTGACCCGCGCCAAGCTGCAGGACGAGCTGCTGGAGATTGTGGCGCGCACCCAGAGCACGGTGGTGATGGTGACGCACGATGTGGACGAGGCGGTGCTGCTGTCCGACAAGATCGTGATGATGACCAACGGCCCCGCCGCCACCATCGGCGAAGTGCTTGCCGTAGACCTGCCCCGCCCGCGCAACCGGGTCGAACTGGCCGAAAGCACGCAATACCTGCACTACCGCAAGGCTGTCATCGACTTTCTGTACACGCGCCAGGCGCATGTGGAAAAGAAGCTGGCCTGATCAGACACCGGGCGCATGGCGCCCATCAGCAGGCCCGCATAATGGCGCCCTATGTCGCACCACATACATAGTACAGATCAGGACCGCTTGGATGAACGACTGCAGCTGATTCTGCGCGGGATCGACGAAGGCCCCTGGGATGCTGACCTGCAAACCGGCGAGGTGTACTGCTCACCACGTTGGTGGCAAATGCTGGGTTACGAAACAAATGAGCGCCCATCCAATGTGGCCCTGTGGGCAGAAATTCGCCACCCGGAGGATGCTCAGAGGGTCACTCAGGCCGTAGCCGACACGCTCAAGAGTGACGGTGAATCCTTTCAGATCGAATACCGCCTTCGACACAAACAGGGGCACTATGTGCCAGTGCTGGCGCGCGCCTGGGTTCTGCGCAATGCACAGGGCAAACCGGTTCGCCTGGCCGGCACCAACACCGACCTGACGGAGCGCAAGCGGGTAGAAGCACAACTGCAGGAAAGCGAGAACCGCTACCGCGCGTTGGTGGAGTGGTCACCCATCGGCATTGGCGTGCACCAGCGCGGCCTGCTGGTGTATGCCAACCCGGCCGCAGCTGCCATGATGGGTGCCCGCAGCGCCGGGGATTTGATCGGCCTGCCGATCATCGAACGGGTACATCCGGATTTTCGGCAGCACGCGATTGCGCGGATTGAAACCAGTCTGGCCAACGGGGGGCACATGGCGCGCTGCGAGGAAAAATTCCTGCGCCTTGACGGATCGATCATCGATGTAGAGATTGAGGGCACACCCATCACGCACCGGGGCGAACCGGCGATCCAGATCAGTGTCATCGACATCACCGAGCGCAAGAAATCCGAGGCCACCCTGCGCGAGAGCGAGGCGCGCTTTCGCACCCTCACGCAGCTGTCTTCCGATTGGTACTGGGAGCAGGATGAAAATTTTCGCTTCGTCCTGCTCAGCGGGCATGTGGCTGAAAGCACGGGCATTGCCCCGCAGCAGCATATAGGCAAGTGCCTTTGGGAGCTCGACGCGCTCAACCTGAGCGAGGCTGACTGGCAGCACCACCGCGATCTGGTCTGCTTGCACCAGGAGTTCCGCGATTTGGAGATCCGCCGACCTGACACGGATGGACGCCTGCATTGGGCGTCGATCAGCGGCACGCCGATGTTCGATGGCAGCGGAGCATTCCGGGGTTACCGTGGTATCGGGCGCGACATTTCGGCGCAAAAGCAGGCGCTCGGTCAGATCCACCGACTGGCTTTTTACGACGCCCTCACCGGCTTGCCCAACCGGCGCCTGCTGCTGGAGCAACTCCGAAAAGCGCTGCACGCCAATGCCCGCCACCATGTGCAGGGTGCCCTGCTGTTCATCGATCTGGACAACTTCAAGACCCTCAACGACACCCTGGGGCACGACGTGGGCGACATCCTGCTGCAGCAGGTGGCGGCGCGGCTGAAGACCTGCGTGCGAAACGGGGACACAGTGGCCCGGCTGGGTGGCGACGAGTTTGTGGTGGTGCTGGAGGATCTTGAGGAAAACATGCTTGATGCGGCCGCCCATGCCGACGCGGTGGGCCACAAAATTCTGGGCGCGCTGAACCAGCCTTACCAGTTGGCCGGGCGCGAGCACCGCAGCTCGCCAAGCATTGGCATCACCCTGTTTGGCGCAGCGGTTCAAGGCGTGGACGATCTGCTCAAGCAGGCGGATCTGGCGATGTACCAGGCCAAGGCGGCCGGACGCAATACCTTGCGCTTCTTTGATGTCGGGATGCAATCCGAGGTTGACACGCGGGTGGCCCTGGAGTCGGACCTGCGCGATGGCCTGCAGGGCGGTGAGGAACTGGCATTGCATTTCCAGCCCATCGTTGACGTCCATGGCCAGGTCACCGGGGCGGAAGCCCTGGTTCGCTGGCAGCAACCTGTGCGCGGGCTGTTGATGCCCGATGAGTTCATTCCCCTGGCAGAGTCCACCGGCCTGATCCTGCCCCTGGGACGCTGGGTCTTGCAAACCGCCTGCGAGCAGTTGGCACGCTGGGCCCGACGCCCCGAGACAGCGCATCTGACGCTGGCGGTGAACGTCAGCGCACGCCAGTTGCGCGAGCCAGACTGTGCCACGCAGGTGATGCAGACCCTGCACCGCACCGGCGCTGCGCCCAACCGTTTGCGGCTTGAACTCACCGAGAGCGTGGTGGCCCACCGGGTGGAGGACGTCATCGTGAAGATGAATGAGCTCAAGGCCCTGGGCGTGGGCTTTTCGCTGGACGACTTTGGCACCGGGTATTCGTCACTGAGCTACCTCAAGCGCCTGCCACTGGACCTGCTCAAAATCGACCGCTCTTTCGTGCGCGACGTGCTGACCGATCCCAATGACGCCGCCATTGCCCGCACCATCGTGGCACTCGGTCACAGCATGGGCTTGTCGGTAGTAGCCGAAGGTGTAGAAACCGAAGAGCAGCGTGCATTTCTGGCCGCCAGTGGCTGCCTTGCCTACCAGGGTTACCTGTTTTCCCGCCCGATGCCGATCGAACAATTCGACGCCTTTGTGGCGGCCTCACGCTAGGCCATGTCCAGGATGGTGCGCACACATTGTGTGCAATGCACCAAATCGACTTGCCAACTGCAGACTTTGTGGTGCAAACCCACAGGGCCTGGCCCCAAAAACTGGCACGAGTTTCGCTACTGTGTATCTGTCAACCTATTTGAAAGATATGCACCATGGCGGGATTTCGCAGCTTCTTGAACAGCGGGCATTCGCCCACGCTGTTTGCCTCTTTTTTGTACTTTGCATTTTCCTGCTGCATTTGGGTCCTCAATGGCGCCATGGCGCCCTTCATCTCTGAAACTTTCAATCTGAGTCCGGCGCAAAAGGGGCTGATGCTCTCCGTGCCGATTATTGCGGGCGCGCTGATGCGTTTTCCACTGGGTATCCTGTCCCAGTACATCGGGCGCAAAAAGGCCACCCTGGTCGAAATGGGCCTGATTGCCGTAGCCATGATGTTTGGCTTCTTCTTCGTGAAAAGCTTCAACGACCTGCTGGCCATGGGCGTGCTGCTGGGCATTGCGGGCGCCAGCTTCGGCGTGGCCTTGTCCCTGGGCGCCGGCTCTTTTCCGCCGCAGCACAAAGGTTTGGCCATGGGCCTGGTGGGGGCCGGCAACATCGGCACGGCCGTATCGGTTCTGATTGCACCGCCGCTGGCACAGGCCTTTGGCTGGGTCGCAGTGTATGGACTGGCGGCCATTGCCATCTGCATCCCCATGGTGGTGATGATTGTGTTTGCCAAGGAGCCCGATGACCTGGATGCACACGCCACCTTCAAGGAACACATTGCCTGCCTGTTCGAGAAGGACGGCTGGGCCTTCAGCCTGATCTACGCGATCACTTTTGGCGGCTTCATTGGCCTGGCCACCTTCCTGCCCACCTACTACTATGACCAGTTCGGCGTGAGCAAGGTGCAAGCGGGTCAACTCACCATGCTGGCCGCTTTCATGGGTGCGGCGCTGCGCGTCTTTGGCGGCTGGATCTCGGACCGCTGGGGTGGCATCAACACCTTGAGCGTCGTGCTGCTGACGGTGGCCATCACACTGGTGCTGTGCGGCCTCTCAGGCGGCTCACTGGTGGCGACAACGCTGCTGGTCATGCTGTGTTTTTCAGCACTGGGGGCAGGCAACGGCGCACTGTTTCAGCTGGTGCCCCTGCGCTGGCCCCTGAGCACGGCGGTGGCGGGTTCCATGATTGGTGAATTCGGCGCCCTGGGCGGTGGTCTAGTGCCCAATGCCATGGGCTTGTCCAAGCAATACGCGGGCAGCTATGCCTGGGGCTTTGTCGTCTTCGCCGTGCTGGCGCTGGGCATGCTGGTGATGTTGCGTGTCATGCAGCTTCGCTGGACCCGTACCTGGGCTGAAAAGGGTGGACGGGCGCGAATGGCTTGAAGCGGTCGGACTCATACCACCGGACCAGTCGCTCAAAGTCTTCAACGGGCAGCGGGCGACCGAACAGATAACCCTGGAAGGCGGAGCAACCCAGCAGCTCAAGACTGTGGCGCTGCAACTCCGTCTCCACGCCTTCCGCGATCACGCTCAAGCCCATGCTGTCAGCCAGAGCGACGATCATCTTGGCTATTGCGGCGTCATTGGGGTCGATGAGAATGTCCCGAACGAATTCCTGGTCAATCTTCAGTTGATCCAGGGGCAATCGCTTCAGATAGATCAGCGACGAATACCCGGTGCCAAAGTCGTCCAGCGAAAAGCCCACGCCTTTTTGCTTCAGCTGCCCCATTTTGACAATCACTTCATCCATGTTGGACACAAGCAGACTTTCGGTCAGCTCCAGCTTGAGCCTGTTCGGATTGGCACCACTGCGCTCAATCGCCGCGAGCACGTGGTTCACAAAATCACTTTGTCGAAACTGCCGCGCACTGACGTTCACCGCCAGCGTCAGATCGGCCATGCCGGGTTGATCCGCCCACAGCGCCAATTGCGCGCAGGCTGTGTCCAGCACCCACCAGCCCAGCGGCAGGATCAGGCCGGACTCCTCCGACAGCGGAATGAACTGGGCGGGCGACACCAGGCCGCGTTGTGGATGCTTCCACCGCACGAGCGCTTCGGCGCCTGTCGGGCGGTCACCCTGCATCTGAACCTGGTAGTGAAGAATGAATTGCCTGCCCAGAATGGCCTGGCGCAGTTCCCCTTCGGTTTCACTTCGACGCAGCAGTTCGGCCTGCATCTTGGGATCGAAAAAACGCAGCGTATCGCGCCCGGCTGCCTTGGCCTCGTACATGGCACCATCGGCCGCACGCAACAGCTCCGCAGACGTCAAGCCTGCGCTCGGGTAAATCGCGATGCCGATGCTCCCGCCAATTTGCACCGTCTCCGTGTCCAGCACAACCGGGCGCGACAGTTCGCCAAGAATCTTTGTGGCAACCAGTTCGGCGGCCTCGGCGGACACGCCACCATCCATCACCATCACAAACTCATCGCCGCCCACCCGCGCGATGGTGTCGGCGGAACGCACCAGGGATTTGAGGCGCCCCGAAATCTCGCACAGCAATTTGTCCCCGGCCGCGTGACCCAACATATCATTGACAGCCTTGAAATGGTCAAGGTCAATGGCCATCACCACCACCGATGCATCCACCCGTGACGCACGTTCCATGGCATGCGCCAGCCGGTCCTCCAGAAGCAGGCGGTTGGCCAATCCGGTGAGAGGGTCGTGAGTGGCCCGTTCGCGCAACTCGTTGACACGCTCTTCACGTTTGGTCACGTCGTACATCAGGCCATACCAGCCGGACACCTCCTGCCCCTGCATCCGCTGCTTGGGCACCAGGGTGACGTCAAAGTTGTGCCACACGCCTTGCGCAGACTCCTTGCGCGAACTGAATTCAACGGTTGCACCGCGCAGGACCGCCTCGTGAAAGGGGGTGAACTCCTTCACCGTATCCAGCCCGATGATCTGACTGACGGAATAGTGCGTCAATTTCTCCACAGGGATGCCAAAAAACTCCACGAAACCACGATTGGCAAATGTGCAGCGTCCGTTGCGATCGCCTTCAAAGACCAGACCGGGAATATGCTCCGTGAGCACGCGCAGATCGCTTTCCCGCTCTTCGACCGTCCGCAGATTGCGCTTGATCTCGTGATTCAAACGGCGTTCATGGGCATGGCGATCCTGAAACACACGCAACAGGTAAACAGTGACCACCGCGCTGATGGCCAAAATGAACAGATAGGCAAACGCCATCGTGGCCGGCGGAACCGGTGTTACGCCCACGGCAGCTCCAGTGTGCTGTTTGAACCCGATTGCCAATACGGCAATGCAACTGGCACCAAACAGGCGCAGGCAAAAACCAATGCCCAGCATCCAGCCCCCAAAAATCAGGGTCAGCGGGTAAGCAAGCAAGGCCGGGGCGTTCAAGCCCTCGCCTCCAAAACTGGCCAGGGTGATCAGTAACCAGCTGCCCGCGACGAGCAGCTTGGCGGTCGGCATCACGCCCCGCCATCGAAGCACCACCAGGGCGACAGCGCAGAGGATGACCAATCCTATGGATGCGAAAATCGGCACCACGTGGCCGCGTCTGGAATTGACCAGCAAGACCATGAACACCAATGACCCCATCAGCATGCCCCAGATGACAAGCTTTAAAAGAGGAACATGCTTGGCGTCGATCAGCTCTGGATAGGCTTCGGGCAAAGAGTTCGGCGCGGACAGTAGAGTTCGTAAGAACAGCATCGAGTGAGTCTGGATCTCGTTGTTATTTGCCGGAAATTGTCGGGAAATGCGGCCTATATCGCCTAAGCGTACTCCAATTTCGGCGCGCTGCTGATTGGCACTGGCCCGCGCCCTGCCCTTATTTGGGCAAAAACACCAACCAGTAGATCAGCAGCAGGTTGAATAACACCGACACCGCCAGGCCCACTTTCCAGATGGCAGCGGGGTCGCGTTGCATCAGCGGTGTGGCCGAAGGCGCACTCAAGGGACGGGAAGCGCCGCGCTCCAGCGCCAGCAAAAACTCTTCTGCCGTCTCGAAACGCTTGCGTTTGTCACGCGCCACCGACTTGAGAATCACATGATCCAGCCACATCGGTATCTCGGGGTTGTGACGGCTCGCCGGCGTGGGGTCCCGGTAGTAGCGGCCCACCTGGTAGGGCAAGACCTCGCCATAGGGCAATTTGCCTGTGAGCAATTGGTAAAGCGAAACACCCAGCGCAAACAGATCGCTCTGCGCATCCGGCAACTGCTGCGGCGCATCGGTCAGGGTGCCCGCCTTGCCTGCGCCGGCTGTGCCTCTGGCTTGAAAGCCCCATTGTTCGGGGTTGACATAGCTGGGCGTACCCGCATGAAGCTCCCGCATCGACTTGGGTTCACGCCCGCTCAAAGCCACACCCAGATCCAGCAGACGCAGCACGCCGTCCTCCCCCTGATGCAGATTGGCGGGTTTGATGTCCCGGTGAATCACGCCCTGCCGGTGCAGGCGTCCCAGCGCCTTGAGGGCCTGCACACCCACGCTCAGCACCTGCGCCACACCCAAACGCTGCACGCGGTCAAGCTGCTGCTGCAGGGTCTCTCCGCCATGCCAGTCGTACAGCACAAAAAAGAAGCTGCGTTGCCGGCCGCCCGGCACGGCCTCATGCACCCGCACCAGGTGGTCCGCCGCACGCGACGATTGCATGCGCTTGGCAAGCCAGGCCTCATGCGCCAGCATGGCGCGTTCATCGGGATCGTGAGCCCGGGCAGGGTTCAGGGTTTTCAGCGCATAAAGGATCTTGCTTGATGGGTCCTGGACCTGGTAGAGCACATTGATGCCGCTGTCGGCAATGATGGCTTGCACCAGCAGTCCATCGATACGCTCTCCCACTTTCAGCAGTGGCGGCACGGGCAAGCTCTGCGCGACGCGATTTTCGTCCTGCAGGGTGGCATCCAGCAGGCCCAGCACACGCACCACCAGGGCAGTCACGTTGTCGCGGCTACCAGCCTTGAGCGCTGCCTGCACCAGGGCCTCGCTGCTCGCCTGCGCGGTGGCTTCCCTGACCAGGGTCTTCAGGCGCTGCTCCGGCAGCTCGCCATGCACGCCGTCGGTGAGCAGAACAAAAACATCACCGACCTGCAAATCGCCCTGCACGTAGTCCACCACCAGCCGATCCTGCAGGCCCACTGCGCGCAGCAGTTGGTGCCGGAAATCGGGATGATTCACCACATGGTCCTGGGTCAGCTGCAGGGTTTGCCCTTCTCGCAGCAAATAGGCGCGTGAGTCACCCACATGGGCCAGGGCATAGGATTGTCCGCGCAGCACCAAAGCAGTGAGTGTGGTCATGCCCATGGCGGGGCGGCGGCGCCGGTTGATACCGGCGAGCCACGCGTTTTGCGACGAAATGATCCGGTCCAGCGCCACAGTCGTGTCCCAGGTTTGGGGTGTGCCGTAGTAATCCCGCAGCAAACTCACCACCGTGGTCTGCGCCGCCTCCTTGCCCATGCCGCCCTGGCTCACGCCGTCGGCCACGGCAGCAATCGCCCCCATGTCTTCCTGGCCGCGCTCGGGCAGCATGGCTGCGCAGAAATCTTCATTGATGTCCTTGCTGCCGGTCTCAGAGCTGAAGCCAATGTCTAGTTCGAATGCCATGCACCAAGGGTACGCAATTTCGATGCCCGGCAACAGGTCCCAAAAATGCGGGTTTTCCCCTGTTTGGTGCATGCGCTGCACAAAACGGTGCGAAATGTTGGCACGCGGCTTGCACTACCAAGGTGTATCAATCTGGAGAGCTTCGGTGAAAAAATCAAAACTGGTAATGGTCGGCAATGGCATGGCAGGTGTTCGCACCCTGGAGGAGTTGCTCAAGGTGGCACCTGATCTGTATGACATCACGGTGTTTGGCGCCGAGCCACACCCCAACTACAACCGTATTTTGCTGTCGCCGGTGCTGGCAGGCGAACAAACCATCGACGAGATCGTGCTGAACTCGTGGGACTGGTATACCGAAAACCACATCACTCTGCATGCCGGCTGGAAAGTCACCGAGGTGGACCGCGTCAAACGCATCGTGCATGCGCAAAACGCGGCCGGCGAAAAAATCGAGACCGAATACGACCGGCTCCTGATGTGCACGGGCTCCAACGCGTTCATCCTGCCCGTGCCGGGCAAAGACCTCGAAGGCGTGATTGCTTACCGCGACATTGCCGACACCAACGCCATGATCGAGGCCTCGCAAAAGTACAAAAATGCCGTGGTCATCGGTGGCGGTCTGCTGGGGCTTGAAGCGGCCAACGGCCTGATGCTGCGCGGCATGAACGTGACCGTGGTGCACGTGATGCCCACGCTGATGGAACGTCAGCTCGACACGGTGGCCGGCAAGATGCTGCAAAAGTCACTCGAAGACCGGGGCCTGAAGTTCCTGATTGGCGCACAAACGCAGGAACTCGTCGCAGGTGAAAGCGGTCGCGTGAAGGCCATCAAGTTCAAGGACGGCAGCGAAGTAGCGGCCGACCTGGTCGTGATGGCGGTGGGCATTCGCCCCAACACCGAACTCGCTGAAAAAATGCGCCTGCACTGCAACAAGGGCATCGTGGTCAACGACACGCTGCAGACCATCACCGATGCACGCATTTACTCAGTTGGCGAATGTGCAGCGCACCGCGGCATTGCCTACGGTCTGGTCGCCCCCTTGTTCGAGCAGGCCAAGGTGGCGGCCAACCACCTGGCGCAGTTCGGCATTGGCCGCTATGTGGGGTCCCTGACCTCGACCAAGCTCAAGGTCACCGGCATCGATCTGTTCAGTGCAGGCGATTTCCTGGGGGGTGAAGGCACCGAAGAACTGGTCATGAGCGACCCCTATGGCGGCGTCTACAAGAAGCTGGTCATCAAGGACGACAAGCTGGTGGGCGCCTGCCTGTATGGCGACACGGTGGATGGCAGCTGGTACTTCAAGCTGCTGCGCGATGGCCGCAGCGTGAGCGATATTCGCGACAAGCTGATGTTCGGCGAATCCAACATCGGCGACGCCGGCCACGAGGGGCACAACAAGGCCGCCAGCATGCCCGATGACGCCGAAGTCTGCGGCTGCAATGGCGTCAAGAAAGGCACCATCTGCAAGGCTATCAAGGAAAAGGGCTTGTTTACGCTGGACGAAGTGCGCAAGCACACCAAGGCCAGCGCCTCCTGCGGCTCCTGCACCGGCCTGGTGGAGCAGATCCTGATGTTCACCGCCGGCGGCGACTACTCTGCCACCCCCAAGACCAAGGCGATGTGCGCCTGCACCGAACACGGCCACCAGGCGGTGCGCGATGCGATCGTGGCCGCCAAGCTGCTCACCATCTCGGATGTGTTCTCATTCATGGAATGGAAGACGCCCAATGGCTGCGCATCGTGCCGCCCGGCGGTCAACTACTACCTGATCAGCAGCTGGCCCAAGGAGGCCCGGGATGATCCGCAAAGCCGCTACATCAACGAACGCTCTCACGCCAACATCCAGAAGGATGGCACTTACTCTGTCATACCGCGCATGTGGGGGGGTGAGACCACGGCCAGCGAGCTGCGCCGCATCGCGGATGCAGTGGACAAATACAAGATCCCGACCGTCAAGGTCACCGGGGGCCAGCGCATCGATTTGCTGGGGGTGAAGAAGGAAGACCTGGCCAATGTCTGGAAAGACATCGGCATGCCCAGCGGTCATGCTTATGCCAAGGCGCTGCGCACTGTCAAAACCTGTGTGGGCAGCGAGTGGTGCCGCATGGGCACCCAGGACAGTACCCAGATGGGCAAGGATCTGGAACGTGCCATGTGGCGCATGTACGCCCCGCACAAGGTGAAATTTGCGGTGAGCGGTTGCCCGCGCAATTGCGCCGAGGCCGGTATCAAGGACGTGGGCATCATTGGCGTCGATTCGGGCTGGGAGATGCACATCGGCGGTAACGGCGGCATCAAGACCGAAGTGGCGCATTTCTTCACCAAACTCAAAACTGCCGAGGAAGTGCTGGAGTACACCGGCGCCTTCATGCAGTTGTACCGCGAAGAAGGCTGGTACCTGGAGCGCACCGTGCATTACCTCAACCGGGTCGGCATGGACTATGTGAAGAAGAAAATTCTGGAAGATCACGAGTACCGCAAAGCTTTGTGGGCCAGGCTGCAGTTCAGTCTGGACGGAGAGCCCGATCCGTGGTTCGACTTCAAGGAAGCCGCCGTGGACACGCGCCAGTTCGACAAACTGACCGTGCCCGCTTGAGAACACTCAGGTTTTTGAACATTTTGGGTCTCTGGCCTTTTTGAAATAAGCATAAGACGCTATTAAAAAAATAGCTGAAGGAATGATATGAGTGACTGGAAAAAGATCTGCCTGGTGTCCGACATCCCCGTCCTGGGCTCGCGCTGCGTCGCGCGACCGGCGGGCATGGACGTGGCCGTTTTTCGCAACGACAAGGACGAAGTGTTCGCCCTGCTGGACCGCTGCCCCCACAAGGGCGGGCCTTTGAGCCAGGGCATTGTGTTTGGCACCAGCGTGGCATGCCCGCTGCACAACTGGACCATCGGCATGGCAGACGGCTGCGCCAAGGCACCTGACGAAGGTTGCACGCCCAAGTTCAGCGTCAAGGTGGAAAACGGCGCCGTGCACCTGGATGGGCATGAGCTGGCTACCCATGCGCTGGATCTGGCGCCCCCCGTGGCGGGCCCGGCCCATAAGGAAGCCGTCAGCCCATGACTGTGATCCCCATCCATGCGCAGACTGCTGGTGCATCGTTGCAGGAAACCAGATCCACCTGCCCCTACTGCGGCGTGGGCTGCGGGGTCATCATCGAATCCAGTGGTGCGCAAATTACCGGCGTGCGGGGTGACCCCGATCACCCGGCCAATTTTGGACGCCTGTGCTCCAAGGGCTCGACCCTGCACCTCACGGCAAGCAAAGAGGTCACGCTGCAGACGCGGCTGTTGCAGCCCATGCAGCGACTGGCCCGCGGCGCGGCTCCCCAGGCCATGGCCTGGGATGCATCCCTGAACCTGGCCAGCAAGCGCTTCGCTGACATCATCCAGCGCCATGGCCCGGATGCGGTTGGCTTTTATGTATCGGGCCAGTTGCTCACCGAAGACTATTACGTCTTCAACAAGCTCGCCAAGGGACTGATCGGCACCAACAACATCGACACCAACTCGCGTCTGTGCATGAGCAGCGCCGTGGCCGGCTACAAACAGACACTGGGCGCAGACGCTCCTCCAGCCTGCTATGACGATGTACAACATGCCCAGACGATCTTCATCGTGGGCTCCAACACGGCCTATGCACACCCGATTCTGTTTCGCCGCATCGAAGACGCCAAGCGCGCCAACCCCGCGCTGAACATCATCTACTGCGATCCCCGGCGCACCGACACGGCCGAGATTGCCGACCTGCACCTGCCCATCCTGCCCGGCACCGATGTGATGCTGTTCAACGGCATGCTGCACATCATGCTGTGGGAGGGGTGGACCGATGCCACCTACATTGCCCATCACACCAGCGGCTTTGACAAGCTCAAAGCACTGGTGCGCGACTGCACGCCCGATGTCGTGGCGCAAACCTGCGGCATCAGCAAAGACGCCCTGCTCCAGGCCGCGCGACTGTTTGCCACATCCTCAGCCACGCTGAGCCTGTATTGCCAGGGTCTGAACCAGTCCAGCAGCGGCACTGCGAAAAACACCGCCCTGATCAACCTTCACCTGGCCACCGGGCAAATCGGCAAACCCGGTGCCGGGCCGTTTTCCCTGACCGGCCAGCCCAATGCCATGGGCGGACGCGAGGTAGGTGGCCTGGCCAACCTGCTCAGCGCGCACCGTGATCTGGCCAACCCCGCGCACCGCGCCGAAGTGGCGGCGCTGTGGGGTGTGCCAGACGTACCCGCCCAACCTGGCAAGACGGCCGTTGAAATGTTCCAGGCGGCCGCCGACGGCGACATCAAGGCGCTGTGGATTGCCTGTACCAATCCCGCCCAAAGCATGCCCGACCAGGCGACCGTGCGCCGCGCCCTGGAGCGCGCCGAATTTGTGGTGGTACAGGAAGCGTTTGCCACCACTGCCACCTGCCGCTACGCCGACCTGTTGCTGCCCGCCACTACCTGGGGCGAGAAGGAAGGCACTGTCACCAACAGCGAGCGGCGCATCTCCAGGGTCCGTGCCGCAGTGCCCGCGCCCGGCGAAACCCGTCACGACTGGAAAATTGCCGTCGACTTCGCTCAACGTCTGGCGCAGGCGATGGGCACCGGATCACAGCTTTTCCCCTATCACACGCCCGAGTCGATCTGGCTGGAGCACCGTGAATCCACACGAGGGCGAGACCTCGACATCACCGGGCTGACTTACGCCCTGCTGGAGCAGTCGCCCCGGCAATGGCCGCTACCAGAGGGAGAGACGCGCGGCAGGGCGCGTTTGTACGAAAACGGCATCTTCCCCACCGCCGACGGCAAAGCCAGGTTCGTTGCAACGCCCTACCGGGACGTTGCCGAGCCACGCGAGGCCCGCTACCCGTTCTCACTCAATACCGGCCGCCTGCGCGACCAGTGGCACGGCATGAGCCGCACCGGCACACTGGGCCGCTTGTTTGGCCACGTCAGCGAGCCCACCATCCAGATGCACCCGCAGGACATGGCACGACGCCAGTTGTCCGAAGGCGACCTGGTCTACGTCACCAGCAAGCGAGGCTCCATTCTGGTGCCCGTGCAAGGCAGCACCGACCTGGGCCTGAGCCAGGCCTTCATCGCCATGCACTGGGGCGAAGAATTCCTCAGTGGCGCAGCCAGCACGGGGCTGCGCCTGGCCGGCGTCAATGCACTGACCACCCCGGCCTACTGCCCCGACTCGAAGCAGCCCGAGTTCAAACACGCGGCCATCAAGATCCTGAAGGCCGAGTTGCCCTGGAGCATGCTGGCGGTGGCCTGGCTGCCTCAGGGGGACGTTCTGTCTACCCGCACCGCACTGCAGTCACTGATGGTTCACTTCCCTTTTGCCAGCTGCGTGCCGTTTTCCAACAACGCGCCTGCCGATGCAGCGCAAGGCGAACGCAGTGGTGTCCTGTTTCGCGCCGCCGGCCACGAGGCACCATCCGATGAGCAGTTGCAGGCGATCGAAAACCTCCTGCAGCTGGCTGGCACCGACATCCTGCGGTACGCCGACAAAAAGCGGGGGCAGCGCCGCGCCGTCAAACTCGGGCACCGCGCAGGTGGCACCATGCTGGAAGGCTTCATGCTGGCGGGCGACACCAGCGCCCAAAGCTGGATCAAGACCCTGCTGCAAGATGAATTGCCAGCCCACACCTACGGCCGCGCCCTGCTGGTGCCAGGCGCCAAGCCCCCCGTTGCCGTGGTGTCGCGCGGCAAGACGGTTTGCACCTGTTTCAATGTGACCGATATGGCGATTGAGACGCACCTGCGCCAATGCAGCGGCTCCGCCAAGGAGCGTCTCACCTCCCTGCAGGACACCCTGAAATGCGGCACCAATTGCGGCTCCTGTGTGCCTGAGTTGCAGCGCCGGGTGCGCGCCAGCGTACCGGCAGAAGTCTGACACCAGCGAATGATCTGAACTACATCGACCCATGAACCTGAACCGCAGAATTTTCATATCCCTGGCCACCACTTCGGTGCTGATATTGCCTTCGCAAGCCCAGGTCAGCGACCTGAACGACGCCATCAACAAAGCCGGCCGCCAGCGCATGCTGTCACAGCGCATGGCCAAAGCCTACCTTTGCCTGGGGCAGCAGATCCAGATTCCGGGTGCCACCAAGGCACTCGACCAGTCCATGGCCCTGTTTGACCGGCAACTGGCCGAACTCAAATCCTATGCGCCACAAGGGACCGTGCGCGACACCTATCTGCAACTCGAAGCCGAGTGGACCGGCTACAAAGCCCTGCTGGTCACTGCCGTGCCTTCGGTGGCCAGTGCCGGACGCTTGCTGGCGCAGGATGGCAAGGTGCTGGCACTGGCCCATCAGGGCACGACCCAGTTGGAGCAACTCTCGGGCAAGCCACTGGGCAAACTGGTGAACATGGCCGGACGCCAGCGCATGCTGTCCCAGCGCATGGCCAAATACTATCTGGCGATGGCGTGGAAGGTCGAAACAGCCACCGCAGAAGCCGAATTGGGACGCGCCCGCTCCGAATTCATTGCCGCCCAGCAAACACTGCGCAATGCACCCGAGGCCACGCCGGAGATCAAGCAGGAGCTGGCCCTGGCAGACGGCCAGTGGGTGTTCTTTGAGGCTGCCCTTCAGGCACGGGCCAATTCGGGCAACAGGGGTGCCAGCGAAGTCTTCGTCGCCAGCGAGAACCTTTTGCAGGTCATGGACAAGGTGACCAACCTGTACGCGCGCATCAACCGTGCCTAAGTCGGGGACAATGATGGGATGGGAATTGGCAAATACATCAAGGAAATTGGACGGGGCAAGGACGGGGCACGCGCGCTGACGCGTGAACAGGCCACCGACCTGTTCGGGCAGGTACTGGACGGCGCTGTCACCGATCTGGAAATTGGCGCGTTTTGTCTGGCCATGCGCATCAAGGGCGAAACCGCTCAGGAAATGGCCGGCTTTCTGGACGCCACGCACCAGCGCCTGCACCTGATCCCACAGGGCGACAAGCCGGTCATCGTGATCCCGAGCTACAACGGCGCGCGCAAGCTGCCACTTTTGACACCGCTGCTGGCCTTGCTGCTGGCACGCGAAGGCATGCCCGTCCTGATCCACGGTACGGCGACCGAGTCCACTCGGGTTTTCACGTCAAAAGTGCTTGAAGCCCTCGATATCAATGCCCAGACAACTATCAATTCGATAGCACCAGGCCAGGTTGCGTTTGTACCGACCGCCCTGCTGCTGCCGGGTCTGCAGCGCCTGCTGGATGTACGCCGCGTGGTCAATCTGCGCAATCCGGCGCACAGCCTGGTCAAACTGATGAGCCCCTGCGCCGGCAAAAGCCTGGTGGTGAGCAGCTACACCCACCCCGAGTACGCCCTGTCGATGGCAGCCACCTTGGCGCTGATGGGCGCCAATGCCTTGTTGCTGCGCGGCACCGAAGGCGAAGCCGTGGCTGACCCCCGGCGAACACCCAAAATGCAGGGTTTCATCAAAGGGCAGTCGATTCAATTGCAGGAGGCCCAGGGCGGCACCCTGCTCACCCTGCCCGATTTGCCGAAGGAAATCGATGCCGCCAGCACGGCCGCCTACACTCGCGGCGTGATGGCTGGCGACAGCCCGGTTCCTGCCCCCATTGCGCAACAAGTGGCACACATCTTGCGAATGGTTGCGTACCTATGAATACTGAACACACCAACAAGGCCGACAACGGTCAAGGCGGCACCACAGCCCCGGGCACATGCACGCTGGTCGGCGCGGGCCCTGGCGACCCTGAGCTGCTGACACTCAAGGCCCTCAAGGCCATCCAGGCCGCCACCGTGCTGCTGGTAGACGATCTGGTCAGCGACGAAATCGTCGCCCATGCCGCCCCCACGGCCCGCATCGTCTACGTGGGCAAGCGGGGGGGCTGCAAATCCACGCCCCAAGCCTTCATCGAAAAACTCATGGTCATGGCCGTGCAGGAAGGTGAAGCCGTGGTACGCCTCAAGGGCGGCGACCCCTTCATCTTTGGCCGCGGCGGCGAAGAGGTGGAGCACCTGCGGGCTGCCGGCATCACGGTGAGCGTGGTCAACGGCATCACCGCCGGTCTGGCAGCAGTCACCGCCCTGGGCGTACCGCTCACCCACCGGGAACACGCCCACGGCGTGGTGTTCGTGACGGGTCATGCCAAGCCCGGTGCTGCGGGCACCGACTGGAAAGCACTGGCAGCCACCGCCCACAGCGCCAAACTCACACTGGTGATTTACATGGGCATGAGCGGCGCCCAGCACATTCAGAAAGAGCTACTGACCGGGCTGGGCGCGCACACGCCCGTGGCGGTCATCCAGAACGCCAGCCTTGGCACACAGCGACAGGTGGTGACGACGCTGGGCCAAATGCAAGAAGCCATCGAAACATCAAAGCTCGCCAGCCCGTGCATCATCGTGGTGGGTGACGTGCTGCGTGGAATGGCCTTGTTGCCGCAATCCTCTGCCGACGAACACGACAACCCTGCGCATCATGCCAAGATGCTCGGGCACGGCTGAGCACCTTCGCGCAACCCATGAATTCATTTGACGTTGTGATCGTGGGGGCCGGTGCCGCCGGCTTGTTTTGCGCCGGTGTGGCGGGGCAACTGGGACTCAAGGTACTGGTCATAGATCACAGTGAAAAAGTGGCCGAGAAGATCCGCATTTCCGGCGGTGGCCGCTGCAATTTCACCAATGCAGATACCGGCCCTGCGAATTTCTTGAGCGACAACCCGCGCTTTTGCCGCTCGGCCCTGTCGCGCTACACGCCACGCGACTTTGTTGCCCTGCTGCAAAAACACCAGATACCGTTTCATGAAAAGCACAAGGGGCAGCTGTTTTGCGACCGCTCTGCCGAAGACATCATTCAGATGCTGCTGGCCGAATGCGATGCGGGCGGCGTCACCCGCTGGCAGCCCTGCAGTGTCAAGTCCATCCGATTTTCAGACTCAAGTCCGCACGGGACAAGTCCGACAAGCTATGAAATTGAAAGTGATCGGGGTCCCATCCATACAGCGGCGCTCGTGGTGGCCACCGGCGGCCTGTCGATTCCCCAAATTGGTGCCAGCGATTTTGGCTACCGCATCGCCCGGCAGTTTGATTTGCCCGTGATCGCCACGCGCCCTGCCCTGGTACCCCTGACCTTTGACCCCACTGCCTGGGCACCGTTTGCACAGTTGTCTGGCTTGTCCTTGCCTGTGCGCATTGAAACGGGCGACAAGAAATCCAGGGTATCTTTTTTGGAAGACCTGCTGTTCACCCACCGCGGCTTGAGCGGCCCCGGAGTTCTGCAGATCTCCAGCTACTGGCAAGCCAACACCCCCATTCGCCTGAACCTGGCACCCGACCGCCATGTGGCCGAGCATTTGAGCCAGGCCAAGGCCAGTTCACGCAAACTGATCGCCAACGAATTGGCGGGGCTCGTCCCGGCCCGCCTGGCAGACGCCTGGGTGGCACAGGGGGCCGAACTGGGCCACAACTGGCAACGCCCTGTCAACGAGGCGTCTGACAAGGCGCTGGCGGCGCTGGCCGAACGCCTGACCGGCTGGGAACTCAGGCCCACCGGCACCGAAGGCTACAAGAAGGCCGAGGTCACTGCCGGCGGCGTGGACACCAGGGTACTTTCCGGCCAAACCATGGAGTCGCGCCAACCCGGGCTGTACTTCATTGGTGAGGTGGTGGATGTCACCGGCTGGCTTGGCGGCTACAACTTCCAGTGGGCCTGGGCCAGCGGATTCGCCTGTGCGCAGGGCCTTGCGGCACGGCTGCTGACAGCCGGGACGGCCCGAGATTGAATTCGCTGTTAAAAACGCTATAATTCTAGGCTTTGCTGGCAAACCCCCGCTGCCTGATCAACTTTTAAGCGGGGAACATCGCCGAACGTGGCATGCGGGGCTCGATCTCCCCCTGTGACCAGCGTCGGCACATTTTGGACAACATTACGTAATGACAACCATCCGTATCAAAGAGAACGAACCGTTTGATGTAGCTCTGCGCCGCTTTAAGCGCACCATCGAGAAGCTGGGCCTTTTGACTGACTTGCGCGCACGCGAGTTCTACGAAAAGCCAACAGCCGAGCGCAAGCGCAAGAAGGCTGCTGCCGTCAAGCGCAACTACAAGCGCATCCGCGCCATGCAGTTGCCCAAGAAGATGTACTGATCCAGTACGGATTCAAGGCTCTCAAGGCCTCAAAAAAAGCTCGCCGGGGACGCTCAGGCGGGCTTTTTTTTATGTCAAAAACCTGATTCAAATCACACCACAAGGACTCTTCCCATGTCACTCAAAGACCAGATCACCGACGACATGAAAACAGCCATGCGCGCCAAGGACAGCGAGCGCCTGGGCACCATCCGCCTGCTGCTGGCTGCCGCCAAACAAAAAGAGGTGGATGAGCGGATTGAGCTGGACGACACCGCCATGGTGGCCATCGTCGACAAGCTGATCAAGCAGCGCAAGGACTCCATCGCCGCGTTCACCCAGGCCAATCGCATGGACCTGGCAGATAAGGAAGCGGCCGAGGTCAAGGTGCTGGAGGCTTACCTGCCACAACGCCTGAGCGCCGAGGAAGTCACGGCCGCGGTGCAGGCCATCGTCACCGAGTTGGGCGCCAAGGGTCCTGGTGACATGGGCAAGGTCATGGGCGCGGTCAAGACGCGCCTGGCCGGCAAGGCCGAGATGGGTCAGGTATCAGCGGCGGTCAAAGCCGCGCTGGCGGGCTGAGACGCCTAATTGACGCGGACAGATCGCGGCTCAGCCCTGGCCAGTATCTGGCCCGGGTTGACGTTGTCCACGAAATCCAGCTTGAGCACGTAATCACCCACCGGCGGCTCCAGCCAGGCTTCCGTCTGGCCATTGACAAAATCCATCTCCACCGGCTTCGCCCCTGACTTCGGCGCGATCGACAGCCTGAAATGGCCCGTGCCCGCTTCCTGCTGCGCCAGGTGGGCAACACTCAGTCCGGACGCATGAAACTGAACCCGAAATGGTCTTTTCAGCTCATCACCCACCACGTTGAGGTTGATACCTTTTTTGGACAGGCTGGCGTGATCAAGTGAGTTTTTCTTCGTCACGGTGATCTTGAGCGGCTTGCTGTAAACAAAGTGAGGCAAGTGCATCTGATCGGCCAGCAACAACCGCAAGGTGTAGTCGCCAGGCGCCAGATTAAGCACAGTCTCCATCTGACCCTTGCCGAAATGGATGTACTGCTCGGTAAAAGGCAAGGCCTGCTTGAAATCCAAAGGCAAGTCGCGATTCACCAGCAAGTGATGATGTCCACTTTTGCCACTTGAGGCCTTGGAAATGGGGGCCAGGCCCCAACCGCCCGAGAGTCCGAACTTGACCAAAAACGGGGTTTCAATTTTGTCGCCGTTACCGAGATTGACAAAATACGCATCCCCACCCTGCCCGGACTGGGCCGCCTGCCAGGGATGAAGCAACTTGCCCTTGCCAACCTGGGCCTCGGCCGGGATCACAGGCACACTGCCTTGCGCCACGACAGATGACGCCATGAAAGCCAGAACCAGTGCCAATGTGTTGATTTGGAAAGTGCGCATGTATTCAGCCAAGTTCGGCGTCAAAATTCGATTGTGTCAACTACCCGCCACCTTCATCCGGTTCACCAGGATTGACCCTACGGTCTTGGCCCCGTAGTTGTAGGTATCCGCCCCCACCGCCTGAATGCCCTTGAGCATGGCCTTCATATTGCCTGCAATGGTGATTTCATGCACCGGGAAGGCAATGCATCCCTTCTCCACCCAAAAGCCGCTGGCACCGCGCGAGTAGTCGCCCGTCACGTAATTGACGCCGCTCCCCATCAGTTCGGTCACAAACAGACCCGTACCCAGCTTTTGCAGCATGGCATCCAGGTCATCGCCAGCGCGTGTATGGCGCGAGGTCAGGGTGAGATTGTGCGATCCACCGGCATTGCCCGTGGTACGCATGCCCAGCTTGCGGGCCGAGTAGCTGCTCAGGAAGTAGCCTTCGACACGCCCGGCGTCCACCACCTGGCGGGCTTTGACCTTGACACCCTCGTCATCAAACGGCGAACTGCCCTTGCCGCGTTTGACAAAAGGGTCTTCCAGGATGTCAATGTGCCTGGGCAGCACTTGCTTGCCCAGCGAGTCCAGCAGGAATGAACTCTTGCGGTACAGGGAGCCACCACTGATCGCCTGCACAAAGCTACCCAGCAGACCCGCAGCGAGAGGCGATTCAAACAACACCGGACACTCCGTGGTGGCAATCTTGCGCGCTTTCAAACGGCTCAAGGCGCGCTCTGCTGCATACCGGCCGATGGCTTCAGGGGAAGCCAGGTCATCGGCGTTGCGCATCGAGCTGTACCAGGCATCGCGTTGCATGTCATTGCCCTTGCCCGCAATGGGCGAAACCGCCATGGAGTGGCGTGAGCTGGCATAACCACCGCGAAAGCCGTGCGTGTGGGCGCTGAAGAAATGCGATTGCTGGGCCGACACGCTGGCGCCTTCGCTATTGGTAATCCGCTTGTCCATCTGCAGGGCAGCCGCCTCACCCAGCATAGCCAGTTGTGCGGCCTGCGCACTGTCGATGGCCCAGGGGAAAAACAGATCCAGATCGGTGCGCTGCTTTGAAGGCTGCGCCACATCCCTGACATCCGGCAAGGCCGCGAATGGATCTTCTGCGGTAAAACGGGCGATGTCGTAGGCGGCCTGCACCGTTTGCGCAATGGCCGCTTTGGAAAAGTCCGAGGTGCTGGCATTGCCGCGTCGTGTACCGACGTAAACCGTCACGCCCAGAGATTTGTCACGGTTGCGCTCCACATTCTCCAACTCACCCTTGCGCACGGATACGCTCAGACCACAACCCTCGGACGCCTCGGCGCCGGCATCGGTGGCACCGAGCTTTTTGGCGTGTGCCAATGCGGTGTCCACCAACTCTTCAAAATAAGGGCGGCTGTAGCTGAAGCCGTTGTCAGCGCGAGGCTGTGCAGGGGTTAAATTGGGTTTCTTCATATCGGAGGCTATGATACTTGGCTCAGCGCAACCCTGTGCTCGCCACCGTTCCCTATTTCCCTACCATGTCACGCAAACTCAAAAAAGGCTATTTCGTCAGAGGTGAGTTCGTCGCCGAAGGCAGCGAACGCGATCTGGAGCTCAAACGCGAACTCAAAGGCACCGATGAGCAAAGCCGTACAGATCTCAAGCGCGAAAGCACCGAATTGCAGAAGCTGGGTGAAGACCTGCTGACGCTGCGTGCCGATCTGATGGCACGCCTGAATCTGACCGACAAGCTCAAAGATGCCGTGGCAGAAGCCAAGCGCATCACCAATTTCGAGGGGAAGCGGCGCCAGATGCAGTTCATCGGCAAGCTGATGCGACTGATCGACCCCGAAGTGCTGGAAACGATCCGTATCGCGTTGACAGAACAGCACAGTGGCTCTGCCCGTGAAAACCTGGCTTTGCACATGGCAGAAACCTGGCGTGATCGACTGATCACCCATGAAGATGCGTTTGGCGAATGGATCGTGAAGTTCCCGGACACCGATACGCAGCAGCTGCGCGCCCTGATTCGCCAGGCGCGTAAGGACGCCAAACCGGAGAAGCCTGGCGAGGCCGTGCGCCATGGCCGGGCCTACCGGGATATCTTCCAGCTCGTTCGCGAGCATCTTCTGGGGACCGACACCGAGGACGATCCAGCATGAGTGCCGTCGCCCCCCTTCCCTTCGACACGGTCAAGATTGGCATTGTCTCGGTCAGCGACCGGGCTTCAAGCGGTGTCTACGTAGACAAAGGCTTGCCGGCCCTGCAAGATTGGTTAACCCGCGCACTCCAAAATCCGCTGCAATTTGAACCCCGCCTGATCCCGGACGAGCAGGCCGCGATCAGCGCCACCCTGATTGAACTGGTTGACGCCGGTTGCGCACTGGTGCTGACCACCGGCGGTACGGGCCCAGCCCTGCGCGACGTCACGCCAGAGGCCACACTGGCGGTGGCGACCAAGGAAATGCCCGGTTTTGGTGAGCAAATGCGCCAGATCAGCCTGAAATTTGTCCCTACAGCGATCCTGTCGCGGCAGGTCGCCGTCATTCGCGACAAAACCCTGATCATCAACCTGCCGGGACAGCCCAAGTCGATTCAGGAAACGCTGGAAGGCCTGCGTGGCAGCAACGGCGAGTCCATCATGGCAGGCATCTTTGCGGCGGTGCCCTACTGCGTGGACCTGATTGGCGGCCCCTACATGGAAACCCACGACGAAGTCTGCAAGGCCTTCCGACCCAAATCGGCGATTCGACCCAGCCCCGGCGCAGCCTCGCAAGCCTGAGTTATTTCCCGACGAGCTGATTGAGCTTGTCGGCCTCGAAGTGCTCATTGCGGGCTGCATCACCCGGCACGCAATTGGTGGCCGACCGATTGGCCTGCAAGGTGTCGATCGCTTTCCACAACAGGGCAATCTGATGCTCCTGAGAGGAGGCATTGTCGATCAAGCCGCGCATGGCCTGGCTCAAAGGATCGTCTTCCTGCGTGATGCCATAAGCAGTGAACTTCTTTTCCGGCGAGGTGACATCGGCGCTCTCACCCACTTTGGAAGGAATGATGCGAGCCGGAATACCCACCGCTGTGGCTCCAGCCGGCACCGGCTTGATCACCACCGCGTTGCTGCCAATCTTGGCACCGTCGCCCACCTCAAAACCACCCAGCACCTTGGCGCCAGCACTCACAACCACATCGCGTCCCAGCGTAGGATGGCGTTTGACACCTTTGTAAAGCGAGGTACCGCCCAGCGTGACGCCTTGGTAGATCGTGCAACCATCACCAATTTCGGCCGTCTCCCCCACGACCACACCCATGGCGTGGTCGAAAAAAACCCGCTCCCCGATCTTGGCCCCGGGATGGATTTCGATGCCGGTGAGGAAACGCGCCACATGGGAAATAAATCGCCCCAGCCACTTCAAGCCGTGAGTCCAGCACCAATGGGCACGGCGATGCAACACCAGGGCGTGCAAGCCGGGGTAGCAGGTAAGGACCTCCCATGTGCTGCGCGCAGCCGGGTCGCGGTCAAGAATGCATTGAATATCGGAACGTAGTCGTGAAAACATGCGTCAAGTCTAGCCTTTTGACAGTGCCGCTGCTGGCGGCAAGGACTCTGAAGGCACAGCAGCCGGGTTCATCATCTTGGCAATGCCGCGAAGCATATGAATTTCTTCCTGGGTGACACCAGCCCGGTTGAACAGTTGATTGAGGCGGGGCATGAGCTTTTTGGGCGCCTGCGGATCCAGAAAACCAATAGCGATGAGGGACTGCTCCCAATGGGCCAGCATACCGGCCAGCTGCTGCGCATCCGCCAGTACCGGTACCGCCGTCGCCTCTTGAACCGGGTAAGCACCCAGGGCCAGACGCCACTCATAGGCCACCACCTGCAAGGCAGCACCCAGGTTGAGCGAGCCAAACTTCGGGTTGCTGGGAATGCTCAGACATGTGTGACACCGGTACACATCTTCATTGCTCATGCCAAAGCGCTCGGAGCCGAACAAAAAAGCGACGCCCTGCTGCACCGCGACGTCGTTGGCGGCCAGCTGCTCGAAATGCTCACGGGGTGTCACGGTCGGTGGCCCGAAATCACGCGGCGTCATGGCTGTGGCGCACAAATGGGTGATGCCATCCAGCGCTTCGTCCAGCGTGGCCACGATGCGTGCGTTTTTCAGCACATCCAGGGCACCACTGGCGCGCTGGATGGTTTCTTCCCGGTTCAACACATTGGCCCAGCGTGGCGCCACCAGCACCAGGTCGTCAAAGCCCATGGTCTTCATGGCCCGGGCGGCAGCCCCCACATTGCCCGCATGGCTGGTATTGATCAGGATAAAACGTGTATGCATGTACGCGGAAAAGTCAAAAATCCACAAAAACCGCCGGGGCGGGTAAAATCTGCCCCTATTGTCGCTGCCCGCATCGCCGGGTAGTTCCGCCCCGTTCTTGGTCCGTTGGGGACAGGTCACAAGATCTGCTCCGCAAACACACAAAAATTTATGTCGTCCCGTAATCTTCATCCCATGATCAATGTGGCCGTCAAGGCCGCCCGCGCCGCTGGTGCCATCATCAACCGCGCCGCTCTTGATGTCGAAGCCGTTCGCATCTCGCAAAAGCAGGTCAATGACTTCGTCACCGAAGTTGACCACGCCGCCGAACAGATCATCATCGAGACCCTCCTCACAGCCTATCCCGGCCACGGTATCTGGGCTGAAGAATCCGGCCGCGAGCATGGTGCCAAAGACTCCGAATTTGTCTGGATCATTGACCCACTGGACGGCACGACCAACTTCATCCACGGCTTGCCCGTTTACTGCGTCAGCATTGCGCTGGCCGTGAAGGGCAAGATCGAGCAAGCGGTGATTTACGACCCCAGCCGCAACGACCTGTTCACCGCCACCAAGGGGCGTGGCGCCTACTTGAACGACCGTCGCCTGCGTGTCTCCAAGCGCATCCGCATGCAGGACAGCCTGATTTCAACCGGTTTCCCCTTCCGCCCTGGTGACGATTTCAACACTTATCTGCGCATGATGGGCGATGTGATGCAGCGCACGGCTGGTCTGCGCCGCCCCGGAGCGGCTGCGCTGGATCTGGCCTATGTGGCAGCCGGCTTTACCGAAGGTTTTTTTGAAACCGGCCTGCAACCGTGGGACATGGCAGCCGGTTCTTTGCTGGTCACTGAGGCCGGTGGCCTGATCGGCAATTTCACGGGCGAGTCTGACTTCCTTGAGCAAAAGGAATGCATGGCCGGCAATCCCCACATCTACGGGCAGTTGGTCACTATTTTGGGCAAATACAGCAAATTTGCCGGCGCCGGAGACAAGGCATCGGTGCGCCAGGCTAGCGCCGAACTGGCCCAAGGCCAGGCGGCAGTGGGTTCAGATGACCCACAAGCCGGGTCCGCCGGGTAAGCTCGGAGCCGCAATACCGTCCAGGGGCAACTGATCCGCTGGCACCGGGCGGCTGAACAGGTACCCCTGGAACATTTGACAACCGTGGCGAGCGAGGAAATCGCGCTGCGCTTCGGTTTCAACGCCTTCGGCGACCACGGTCAAACCCAGGCTCTGACCCAAAGTCAGCACGGCCTGAACAATGGCGGCATCATTCGGGTCTGTCATGACATCGCGCACAAAAGACTGGTCAATCTTGAGTTGCTCCAGCGGCAAGCGCTTGAGGTAGGCCAATGACGAGTAGCCGGTGCCAAAATCATCCAGCGCAAAGCTCACACCGATCGAGCGCAGCTCACCGATTTTGTGAATGACATCCTCGGCATCGTTGAGCAGCAGGCTCTCCGTAATTTCAAGCTTCAAACGGTAGGGGTTGGCCCCGCTCTCACGCAACAATGTCAGCAGGTTGCTGGCAAATTCCGCCTGACGAAATTGACGCGCGCTGACATTGACCGAGACACTCAGACGAGCCGTCGATGACTGGCTTGACCAAGCGGCCAATTGAGCGCAGGCCGTCTCCAGTACCCACTGCCCCAAAGGCACAATCAGGCCGGTCTGCTCTGCCAGCGGAATGAAGTCACCCGGCGACACCATGCCACGCTGGGGATGCTGCCAGCGCACCAACGCCTCAACACCCATCATCAGCCCATCCCTGTTCACGACCGGCTGGTAATACAGCAACAACTCCTGACGCTGCAGCCCCTGGCGCAAATCTGACTCCATGGTCGCACGCGTGGCCACGGCAGCCTGCATTTCAGGGTCGAAAAACCGCAGGGTGTTGCGACCTGCAGCCTTGGCCTGGTACATGGCAAGGTCAGCCCGTTTGAGCAATTCGTCAATGCCCAGCAAATGATCCTGAAACAGGGTGATGCCAATGCTTGCCGAGCTGTGAAATTCGTTGATACCCAAACGGTAGGGTTGATTCAATGTGCTCAATATCTTGCGCCCCACGCCTTCCGCATGCGCTGCCGCTTCATTGGCATTGAGACTGAGGTTTTCCAGCATCACGACAAACTCGTCGCCCCCGAGGCGCGCCACGGTATCGGCCTCGCGCACACACTCACCCACACGGATCGCGACCTGTTTGAGCAACTGGTCGCCCATGTCGTGCCCCTGGGTGTCGTTGAGATCCTTGAAGTTATCCAGATCAATGAACAACAAGGCGCCCGGCATGCGATCGCGATCGCTGAAGGCCAGCGCATGCTGCAACCGGTCAATCAGAAGACGTCTGTTGGGAAGACCGGTCAGCGAATCGTAGAACGCGAGGCGCTCGATCTTCTCCTCAGCCCTTTTTCGACCCGTGATATTGCGTCCAATGCCCCGGTAGCCCCTGAATACCCCTTTGGCATCAAAAATAGGTTCTCCGCTGAGGGACATCCAGTACCGATGTCCGTCGGCATCCGTGTCCTGCAACTCCAGATCATGGAAGCTTTCGCGCAACGCCAGTTTGGCCCGGTGTGCATCCCAATCGGTTTCGGTCATGTTCAAGGCACCGATCTCCCAGCGTGTCTTGCCGTGGCGACCCATCCCGGCTTTTTCCTCCGTCGCCGCCTGGCCGCCTTCAAAGCGCACGAACTGATAGTTCTCGTCCTGCTCCCAATACCAGTCTGATGACAATTCCGTCAGAGCGCGAAAACGTGCTTCGCTGATGCGCAGGCTCTCCTCCGCCTGCTTGCGCAAGGTGATGTCCGTGGTGAAACCGTTCCACAACACTGCACCGTCCGACTCCCGTTGCGGCATGGCCTGCCCCAGCAGCCAGCGCACTTCACCGTCAGCAAAGCGCAGCCGGTATTCATACGTCCAAGGCGCGAGATTGCGGGCCGAAGCCTCAATGGAGGCGATAAATCCATCCAGATCGTCCGGGTGGTGCAAGCTAAGCGTAAAGGACGCATCCTGGATGACCTGCTCAGGGGTGACGCCCCGGTAGATCTCGCGCACTGGCTCACTGATGTATAAAAACTTGTAGGTGCCGTCGATTTGGCGCCGCAGCTGAAATACCAGACCGGGCGCCCGACTGGTGATGGTCTGAATAAACCCCAGCTTTTCCTCCAGGGCCAGGGCGGCTTCGCGTTCGTTGGTGATGTCCTGGACAACGCCGTAATCAAAGGCTTCGCCACGATCGCCAACCCCGCGCCCCATGCGCGAACGCAGCCAGTGCACCCTTCCGTCGGGGTGGTGCCAACGGTACTCGACGACAGCACCATCCATCCTGGCACGCGCTTGCTCGAACTGAGGTCTGTCTTCGTCATGAATACGACTGCGCCCTGCGGCGGTGTCCAGCACCGACCCGGGCTCAAGCCCCGCCAATTGGTAAAGCCCTTTGGACCAGCGCACACTGCCTTGCCCAACGGGGGCATTCCAGTAACCCACAGCGGCAAGACTCTCCATCAACTCAAACAGGGCGATCTGCCGATTCAGACGACTGTTGGTCGCCTTCAGAAGCTGCTCACCAGCCAGCAACTCTGACTGCACCGTGCGCTCCCAGGTCATGTCCTTGAGATAGCTGAGGATGTACGCCACGCCACCGATTTCAATCCGGATGGCATTGAGCTGCAGAATAAGTTTGCCACCGTCGGCCCGAACAAATGAGACATCCAGATTGCGCAGACGCCCTGACTGGCGCATGGAATCAAGCACACTGTCACGATGTTGCGTGTCAGACCAGAGCCCGACTTCAACCGTGGTTCTCCCCAGAGCGTTCTGCAAGGAAATTCCGGTCAGGCGAGTCCACTCTTCATTCACATCCACATACACGCCATCAAGCTCGGTACTGAGCGAAATGGGCAGCGGACTGAGATTGAACATGGCCGCCAGCTGCTGCTGCAGGCGCATGTCCGGTTTTCTGGATTCCGTTGCGCCAGATCCGTCCCAGAACTTCACAACGACCCGCTCTGGTGCCAGCTGAAAAGCAAAAAAATTGAATGATTTTCCTGACAATGCGCCTGCGCCCAGCAGCCTGTCGGGGCCTAACGCATGCCCGTGCCGGGCCACCCCCTGCAGGCCATCGAGAATCTCCGCCCCCTGCAATTCAGGAAACAGGGCCGCAAAGGGTTGGCCGGTGAACGTCGCACAAGGACGGCCCAGGAGTTGATCCGCCACAGCATTGGCGGCCACGAGGAGCAGGCGGCCATCATCGCGCAATTCAAATTCCAGCGTGCCCATCAACGAACCCGAAAGGTCGGCTACCGATTGCAGACGTGCTTGCGTCTCACGCAATTCAGCCTGCAGGCGCTCAACTTCCTTGGATGGATTCACCGGGACAAAACTCATTTCAGAATAGATACTCGCAAAATGCCACTCAGCCACCCCATTGTGCCGCAAGCCGGCAGGCCTCAAGTCAGGCGCAATTCCCTTGCCGGCACGGGCCTGCCGAACAGGTAGCCCTGAAACGCCTTGCAGCCATAGCGCTCCAGAAACTCCCGCTGCCCTTGAGTTTCAACACCTTCGGCCACCACCGACAGATCCAGACTCTGCGCCAGGGACAAAATCGTACGGACAATCGCAGCGTCATTGGGATCAGTCAGCACATCGCGCACAAAGGACTGGTCAATTTTGAGCTGATCCAGCGGCAAGCGCTTGAGGTAAGACAGGGACGAGTAACCGGTCCCAAAATCATCGAGTGAAAAATTCACCCCGATCGAGCGCAGTTCCGTCATTTTGGCAACAGTATCTTCCGCATCGCTCAACAAAAGGCTTTCAGTCAGTTCAATTTTGAGCCGGTAAGGGTTGGCACCGGTCTTGGCCAGCAAATCAAGCACCCGGGCGGCAAATTCGGGATGATGAAACTCGCGGGCACTGACATTGATCGCCATGGACAAATGCTGCGTTGCGGGACTGCTGCTCCAGGCCACCAGCTGGTCGCAGGCCGTCTCCAGCACCCACTGCCCCAGGGACAAGATCAGCCCCGACTGCTCGGCCAATGCAATAAAGTCGGCCGGCGCCACCATGCCGTGGGCCGGGTGCAACCAACGCACCAAGGCCTCGACGCCTGTCGTATGTCCTTCAAGGTTGACGACGGGCTGGTAATACAGAAGCAGCTCTCCCTGGGTTAAACCCTGACGCAAGTCAGCTTCGAGCGCAGCCCGCGCACTGACAATCGCTTGCATTGCCGGGTCGAAAAACCGCATGGTGTTTCGACCCGCAGCCTTGGCCTGGTACATCGCCAGATCCGCTCGTTTGAGCAACTCGTCCACCGTTTCCAATTGATCGGAAAACAGCGTGATACCAATACTCGGGGAGCTGTAATGCTGCTGATTGGCCAAAACAAACGGCTGGTTGAGTGCATGCAGTATCTTCTTGCCCACGGCCTCGGCCTGCGTGGCGGCCTCGGCCCGATCTTCGCTCAGCTCTTCAAGCATCACCACGAATTCGTCGCCGCCCAAACGAGCCACGGTATCGATCTGGCGGACGCATTGGTTCAGCCGCTGGGCGACTTGCTGGAGCAACTGGTCGCCCATGTCATGTCCCATGGTGTCATTGAGCATCTTGAAGTTGTCAAGGTCAATGAACAGCAGACCACCATGGCTGAGCCGGCGCGCGCTGGCACCCAGGGCCTGTGCCAATCGGTCCAGCAACATGCGCCGGTTGGGCAATTCCGTCAGTGAATCAAAGAAGGCTAGCTTTTCGATTTGTGCTTCAACCCGCTTGCGCGCCGTGATGTCGCGCCCCACGCCGCGATAACCCCGAAACTCCCCATTGGCGTCAAATATCGGTTCGCCACTGACCGACACCCAAAATACATCCCCATTGGAACTGCGTCGCTCCAGTTCCAGGTCACGAAAGACCCCGCGGGCATCCAGCACGGCACGGTGTGCCTGCCACTGCTCCTCCGACATATTGAAGGTCGGTATCTCCCAACGGGTATCGCCGATACGCCCCGTTCCCAGGCGATTGCCGGACTGCCTCAAGTTGCCTTCCAGCCGGACAAATCGATAGTCCTGATCCTGCTCCCAGAATCCATCCGAGGACAAGGCTGTCAGACCCCGAAAGCGGGCCTCACTTTCGCGCAGCTTCTCGTCCGCTTCAAGCTGCTCGGTGATATCCGAATAAGTCCGCACCATGTCTCCGGATTGCAGCATATGGGTCACGATTTCAATCGTGCGACCAGATCGTGTTTTACGCAAATACCGCCGGGGTGCATCAAAGGCTTCCCCCCGCGCCACATAGTCACGACCAAGCGGTTCGACCGACGCATAGTCATCCCCAAAATGCCCTTGCTCTTTCTGAAACTGAACAACTTCCGCGTAAGTGGGCTTTGCAGCCATCAAGCTTTCAGGAAGATCCAGCAATTCCAAGGCACACCGGTTGTAAACCGAAATCCGGCCTGAGGGATTCACCATCACGATACCCTGGCTCATGCTGTCCAGCGTGGTCTTGAGCGACTGGGTTTTCTCCGCCAGCAACGCCGCAGCCTTCTTCAATTCGTCCTGTGCCCGCTGACGCTCGGCATCGTTTCGACGGGCCTGAACCAACTGTCCGATAGACAGGCAAAAGGGCTCCAGAAAGTCAACATCCGCCTGACTGTACCCACCCACCTTGTTGGCCAGACCCACCATGGCGACCATTTCATTCCCATAGTGGATGGGAATTCCCATGAAGGCATCCAGCGCGGGGTGTCCGGACGGGGTGCCGCAACGACGGGGATCATTGGAGGGGTCATTGGCGATCACCGGTTGGGCCGTCAGCAACGCGGAGCCGAAAAGAGAGTTCGGATTAGAAAACGTCATGCCATCCGATCTGCTTTGCGCATAGGCACGGCGCGAGGCATCGTCCCACGAGATGTCGGACATGGCAAAGGTCTTGAGGTAAGGCTGGCGTTCGGGTGTGAAGAAGACTTCGCCGACAAACCCAAAGCGGCTTTCTGACAAATCCAGCAACTGGTTGAGCAATTGCTCGAAGACAGAACTTGCATCACCACTTGCAATCACCAGACCCTGGGTAACACTCACGGCTTGGAGCAGGCGGTTTTGGCGCGTTGCTGCCTCCTGATCGGCTCTGCGCGCAGTGATGTCGGCCACGGTTCCCAACATGCGCACCGGCACACCCTGGGCATCGCGCTGCATCACCCGGCCGCGGCTCAGCACCCAGATCCAGTGCCCGGCCTGATGACGCATCCGGTATTCACAACGGTAGGACGGGGTTTCTCCGCGCAAATGCGCTTGCGTGGCGTCCTGCAAGGCAGCCCAGTCATCCCGGTGAACCAGCCGACGGTACAAACTGACGTCCAGCGCCGCGCCCGTAGAACTGTATTGCTGCCACTGCGCAGCACCGTAGCCCAGCATGTCGAAAAGCCGCTCGCTCGCAAGTACCTGACCGTCAGGCAGATAGCGTTCCCATGCCACCAGATCCGAGCCTGCCAGCACCAGTTCGTAGCGCAAGGCGGCTTCCTCCAATTGGCGCTGCTGCCGCCAGCGTGCCAGCACGGCATCCAACAAGTCGGGAAGGGTCTGCAGTTCGCCGCCATGGCCGTCCAGTACCATGTAATCGCTGTAACCCTGACGCAGCGCACGCGCCGCCGCCCACTCATCCTCCATACGTACACTCAACACGGCTGGCATGGCGCGCGCCAGTGCCACCGCCTCGGCAGCCAGTCCGTCGGTCAACTGATAGTTGACCAGCGCTACGTCAAACACTGCGCCGGCACTTTGCCGCTCAAGCGCCTGCGACATTGACGCCGCGACCTCCACCTGCCACGACGTTCGGGCTGCAAGCAGGGCACTTTGCACGGCATGTGCACGTTCGCTATCGCTTTCAATCAAAAGTACTTGAATCGGCATGGGCAAAAAGTGCGAGGGGAAAGTCTCAAACTGCAATGCCACTGACTTTACCGCTTTCAGGGGAAAGAACCAATTTTTCCCTTCTTGCCTGTCTTTGCGTTTTCACAATTCGCCAGCGACGTTCTGTGAATTAATTTGCAAATCAGACACGCGCCGATGCGCACGATGGCTTTTCAGGACTTCATAACCGACGAAAGGAACTACCGTGAAAAAATCACACCGCCTGTATTCCCGGCTGCTGCTGGTAGCAGCAGCCTCTCTTGCCACTTTGGCCGGCGCGCAAGCACAGAGCAGCACGCAAGGCGTCAGCAGCAGCGACGCAAGCTATGGTCAAGGCAGCAGCTACATTGGCCTGAATGCGGGGCAATCCGACTTCAAGCTCGGTAACGGCACCGGTCTTTTCGCTTCCGACAACCGCACGGACGCCTTCAGCATCTATGCCGGCACCTACATCAACCACAACTTCGGCTTTGAATTTGGGTACACCGATTTCGGCAAGATCGGCCGCGGCGGGGGCAACACCAAGGCGGACGGCTTGAGCCTGAGCCTGATCGGAAAACTGCCGCTTGGCAGCTCATTCAATCTGCTTGGGAAACTGGGGACGACCTATGGTCGCACCGAAGTCACGTCAGCCGCCGGGTCAGGCATCACTGCGGGTAACGACAATGGCTTTGGCTGGTCGTATGGCGTGGGGGCCGAATATGCGTTCACACCGCAGTTTTCTGTAGTTCTCCAGTATGACGAACACTACCTGCCATTTGTGGAAACCGGTCGGGAGCGCGTCAGGGCCGCGGGCCTGGGCTTGCGCTTCGGCTTCTAGCAATAATCCCTGTGAGCGTGCGATAGCGTACAGTCCCATGTCAGGTGGCAGTCCATCATCTCCCATTTGTGAAACGTGCCACTCAATGACCCCTGAATCCATTATGGAAAAATCAAACCACCATTTTTCCGAGCTGTTCGCACAACTCGGATTGCCCAACGACGCGAACAGCATTGCCAACTTTCTTGCACTGCACGCCCCAATGGCTGCCAACGTGAAGTTGGCGGATGCGCCTTTCTGGTCTGCGTCGCAGGCCTCATTTCTCAGGGAGTCCCTGCTTCAGGATTCTGATTGGTCCAACACAGTGGATCAGTTGAACGAGGCGCTTCAGGGTCCTGCGGTACCTTGAGCCAAAGACGCAGCGAGGCCTGCGCGCTAGACCATATTTCGGGCCTGAACCCAGGTGTCAAACTGTGCTTCGCTGAGCGCTTTCAATGCCAGCGCCGCTTCGCGCAATGAAGTACCGTGCGTGTGGGCATATTTTGCAATCTCTGCAGCACGGTCATAGCCAATGTGGGGGCTCAAAGCTGTGACCAGCATCAAGGAATTCGCCAGCACTTGCGCGATGTGTTTGCGATCGGGCTCCAGACCACGCGTACAGTGATGCTCAAAGCTCGCCATGGCGCCTGACAACATGCGCACGCTTTGCAGGAAATTGTGAACGATCATGGGCTTGAAAACATTGAGCTCAAAATTGCCCAAGGCACCGCCCAGCCCCAGGGCCACGTCATTCCCCATCACCTGGCAGCACACCATGGTCAGCGCTTCACACTGGGTAGGGTTCACCTTGCCCGGCATGATGGAGCTGCCCGGTTCGTTCTCGGGCAGACGCAATTCGCCCAATCCCCCACGCGGCCCGCTGGCGAGCCAACGTACATCGTTGGCAATTTTCATCAGGGCGACAGCCAGTGTTTTCAATGCCCCATGGGCACTTACCAATTCATCATGGGCGGCCAATGCGGCAAAGCGATTGTCTGCGCAGCGCAGTGCCAGCCCAGTTTCACGGGCCAGGCAGGCCGCTACCCGGGTTCCGAATTCGGGGTGAGTGTTCAACCCTGTTCCGACGGCGGTGCCGCCCACGGCAAGTCCCATCAATGGGCCCAGGCTGCGCTGGATCGCATCCTGGGCGTGGGCCAATTGCGCCACCCAGCCCGATATCTCCTGCCCCAGCGTCACGGGAGTGGCGTCCTGCAAGTGGGTACGCCCCATTTTGACAATGTCAGCAAACGCTTGCGCCTTGCCGATGAGGGTGGATTGCAGCGCACCCAAAGCCGGAAGCAATTCCTGGGTAAGCCCGCTCAACGCCGCCAGATGCATGGCGGTCGGAAAAATGTCATTGGAGGACTGCCCCAGATTCACATGATCGTTGGGATGTACCAGGCGATCGGCACCGCGCACTCCCCCCAATATTTCAGAAGCCCGATTGGCCAGTACCTCGTTCATATTCATGTTGGTTTGCGTGCCAGAGCCCGTTTGCCATATCGACAAGGGAAATTCATTGACGTGCATGCCGGCCAGCACTTCCTGAGCAGCCTGCGTGATCGCCTGCGCAACAGCTGTGTCGAGCAAACCCAAGGCCTGGTTCACCTGAGCGGCTGCGCGCTTGGTGCGCGCCAGTGCCAGAACCAGCGCCACTGGCATGCGCTCGGTGGAGATTGCAAAGTGGATCAGAGATCGCTGTGTTTGCGCACCCCAAAGCACATTCGCCGGCACTTCAATGGAGCCCATGCTGTCTCTTTCAGTGCGCGTTGTGTCCATGGCGATACCTTTCGGGTTGGAAGCCTTTTCAACACAGAGCGTACTGCACCTTCACTTTGCCGTTTGTGCGTTGGAGCATGTACTCAATCAAAAAGACCAGTGCTCGTCAAACTTCCTGGTTTCAGAATTGACGGGACCACTGGGCCCTCACTTTTAGTCATTCTTCGCTCACCAGCTTGGTATTGCAGTAAGCCTGCAAGCCTTCCATGCCGCATTCTGAACCCAAACCGCTTTCCTTGACGCCGCCAAACGGCGCCTCGGGCATTGACACGTTCAGTGTATTGATGCCCAGCATGCCCGTCTCCATGCCCCGAGAAAGCGCCATGCGTATGCCGCTGTCCTGCGTGAAAGCGTAGGCGGCCAGGCCGTAGGGAAGTCGGTTGGCGCGGGTGATGGCCTCATCCAGTGTGGCCACCGGATTGATCAGCGCCAGGGGTCCGAAGGGTTCCTCGTTCATAAGCAGTGCGCTCTCGGAAATGTCGCTGAGAACCGTGGGTTGCCAGAAAAAACCGGGGCCGTCAATGCGCTCACCACCGCTTTGCAGCCTGGCGCCGTGGCGGGCCGCATCGCCAAGCAGCCGATCCATCGCCGCAACGCGGCGCGGGTTGGCCAGTGGACCCATGTTATGGCGTTCCTCAAGCCCATTGCCCACCTGCAGTCTATTCACGCGTTGCACAAAGGCCTGCACAAAGGCCGCGTATCTGGATTCATGCACATAAAAGCGGGTCGGGGCAATGCAGATCTGGCCCGCATTGCGGTACTTGCCGGCGACCAGAAGGTCGGCAGCACGCTCCACATCAGCATCCGCCCAGACAATGACCGGAGCATGCCCTCCCAGCTCCAGCGTGGTGCGCTTGAGGCCGCGTGCGGCCTGCTGCGCCACCAGCTTACCCACGGCCGTGGAGCCTGTCAGCGATATCTTGGCAACCACGGGTGACGCGATCAGGTACTCGGATACTTCGGACGGAACACCAAACACGATGTTGAGCACGCCCGCTGGCAGCCCGGCATCGTGCAATGCACGTGCCAGCGCAAGCGCGGTATTGGGCGTTTCTTCCGACGGTTTCAGGATCAAGGTGCAGCCTGAAGCCAACGCGCCCGCGATCTTGCGCGCAGGTGTGACTGCCGGAAAATTCCATGGTGCAAACGCAGCAACCACCCCAACCGGCTCATGCAGAACCGAAATCCGATGCCCGATATGGCGTCCGGGAACAATGCGTCCATAGGTGCGGCGGCCTTCCTCGGCATACCAGTCGAAGGTATCGGCACTGGCCAGAAGCTCCAGCTTGGCCTCGCGAACCGGCTTACCCTGCTCAAGAGTGGTCTGTATGGCGATGGCATCGGCACGTTCACGCAGCAAATTGGCTGCATGGCGCAACAAGCTGCCACGCTCCAGCGGCGCGGTTGCACGCCAGGTTGGAAACGCGCGTGCTGCTGCAGCCAATGCGTGATCAAGATCAGCCTGGCTGGCGTGTGGCAGCTCGGCCAGCGTATGCCCGGTAGCCGGATCAATCACCGGCTCGACGCGGCGTCCGTCACCCAGCAGCCATTGGCCGTCGATGTAGAGCCGGGGTTGTTCGTAGGATATGGACATGAAAAACTCCAGCCTTATGGATTCATCAGAATGATTTGGCGAATCGCTTCACCGCGATGCAGGCGATCGAAGCCTTCGTTGATGTCTTCGAGTTTGAGTCGCCCCGTCAGCAGCTTGTCTACAGGCAGTCGCCCATTGCGATACAGGGAAACAAAGCGTCCGATATCGCGCCTGGGTACACAGCTGCCCAGATAGCTGCCCTTGAGCGTGCGTTCTTCGGCCACCAGATGCCAAACTGGCAGCATCAGGTTCTGGCTGGATGCAGGCAAACCCACGGTGACCGTGGTTCCACCGCGGCGCGTCACTTTGTAGGCAAACTCCAGCGCCTTGGCCGAACCCACCATTTCCAATGCGTGGTCCACACCGCCGCCGGTCAACTCGCGCAATTGTTCAATTGCCTGGTCGCTGCCTGCCTTAACGACATCGGTGGCACCGAGATCCCTGGCCAGCGCCAGTTTGTCGTCTGCCAAGTCAACCGCCACCACGCGGGACGCGCCAGCGGCCAGCGCACCCATCAGTGCCGACAAACCGACCCCGCCCAGACCAATCACGGCAACGCTCTGACCGGGTCGCACCTGAGCGGTGTTCACAACCGCACCAACACCAGTCATTACCGCACATCCAAACAGGGCGGCGATCTCCAGCGGCAACTCGCGATCAATCTTCTGAACTCCTCGACGCGACAGGACTGCGTACTCGGCAAAAGCCGAGACACCGACGAAATGGTCGATTGACTCGCCCTGGTAGGACAACCGCCTGCCGCCACCCAAAAGCGTACCAGCCGCATTGGCTGCGGCAGCAGGGTCGCAAAGCACCGGCCGTCCTTCGGCGCACGGGGCACAGTGCCCACAGCTCGGCACAAAGACCAGGATGACATGATCCCCGGGCTCAAGGTCGGTGACCCCCTCCCCCAGTGCTTCGACGATGCCAGCGGCCTCATGCCCCAACACGATCGGCATCCGCCGGGGACGGTCGCCGTTGATGATCGACAAATCGGAGTGGCACAAGCCGGCAGCGACCACGCGCACCAGCACTTCGCCGGGGCCTGGCGGCGCCAGTTCAACCTCTGTGATCTCCAGTGGCCGGCTTTCGGCATATGGCGCAGGCGCGCCGGTACGGGTGAGGACGGCAGCACGAACTTTCATTGCTGGGCTCCTGTCAGGATTTGCCGGTAACCAGCGCACACTTGCTCTTGGACAAGGGCTGGAATGCCTTGTCACCCGGAATCGTGGCCATGACCTTGTAGTAGTCCCAGGGATACTGCGACTCCGCCGGCTTCTTCACCTGCACCAGGTACATGTCGTGCACCATCCGGCCATCTGCACGAATCCTGCCGCCTTTGGCGAAAAAGTCGTTGATGGGCAATTCCTTCATCTTGGCGGACACCGTCGCACCATCGTCGGTACCCGCGGCCTGGATGGCCTTGAGGTAGCTCGTCACTGCCGAGTAGGTACCTGCCTGAATCATTGAGGGCATCTTTTTCATGCGCTCGAAGTAGCGCCGCGACCACGCCCGTGTCTCTGGCGTGCGATCCCAATAGAAGCCACTGGCAAAGGTCATGTCCTGTGCCTCCTGCAGTCCCAGGGCGTGTACGTCGTTGATGAACATTAGCAAGGGAACGATGGCCTGGCTCTTCATGACCCCGAACTGGCGCGCCGTCTTGATGGTATTGACTGTGTCGCTGGTCGCGTTGGCCAGGGCGATAGCGTCGGCCTTGGAGGCCTGGGCCTGCAGCACAAAAGAAGAAAAATCGCTGGCATTGAGCGGGTGAAATGCGCTGCCCACAACCTTGCCGCCGCTGGCTGTGGCGAACTCCGTGATGTTGGCCGCCATCGCCTTGCCAAATGCATAGTCGGTACCAATCACGTACCAGGACTTGGCGCCCCGCCCCGACATGCCTTGCGCAGCACCACTGGCCAGCGCATAGGTATCGTAGACATAGTGAACGCTGGTGGGACCGCAGTTTTCGTTGGTCATCGCCACCGAGGCGGTGCCAGTGAGAATGAGCATTTTATTTCGCTCGCGCGCGAGGTTGCCGACAGCCACCGCCACGGACGAGTTGTTGACATCAAACACTGCATCCACACCGTCGCGGTCGTACCAGATCCTCACCTGCGAAGCGCCTACATCGGCCTTGTTCTGGTGATCGCCTGCTACCAGTTCAATGGGCTTGCCCAAAACCTTGCCACCGAAATCCTCAATCGCCATCCGCGCGGCCTCGACCGAACCCTTGCCAGCGGTATCTGCATACAGCCCGGACAGGTCGGACAAGACACCAATGCGCACCTTGTCATCCGAGACCTTCTGGGCATTGGCAGGCGATATCGACAAGACGCCGCCAAGGGCGCAGAGGGATGCCAGCCATAGGTTTCTTTGGATCATGGTGTGTCTCACTTTCTTTCATTGTGGTTAGCTAGCGCCTTCATGCATAGGGTGCGTTCCGGGCGGCGCTGTATCGCGGGGAACGGGGTCGCGGATGACCTTGCGCAAGTTGAATTGAGCAAAGTGTAGGGACGGTCTGTCCCCGGCGGAATGCGTGATTGCTTAAGGTGGATTTCTGCTAAGCCAAACCCCCGGGTTTGCCCGGATGGCCAGCGCAGTTCAAGCGTCAGGCGGCAAGAATCCTGGGGTCGGTGCGGGCGTCTTCCACCAGCAGATCCACGAGTTCGCGGGCGAACGCTGGCAGGGCCTCCAGACTGCGCACGCAAATCTGCATCTCCCGGATCGCCCACGCATCCGACAGCGGCACGATGGCGATGGCCATGGTTTGGGCATGGCGACGGGCCGCTGATTCGGGCAGGATCGCGACGCCCACCGTGGCCTCGATCATCCGGCAGGCAGCCTCAAAGTTGCCCACCTGGATGCGCGACTTCAAAGGCCGATGCAGCTGGTCACAGACCTGGCGCAAAAAGGCGTGGATGGCGCTTGATTCCTGCAGCCCCACATGGTCATAGTCCAGCGTATCGGCGAAATCAACCGACGAGGCTTGTGCCAAGTCATGGGAGCGGGGCACAACCAGCACAAGTCGATCGCGCCGGTAAGGAATGATCTCCAGATTCTCGGTTCGCACCAGCCCGGCCACAATGCCAATATCGGTCTGGCCCTCGCTCACCGCCCGGATGATGTCGTGCGAGAGGCGTTCACGCAAATCGATATTGACGTCCGGATGACTGAGCAGATAGCGGCGCAGCACCGGCGGCAAGTATTCACCCAGGGCCGTGGTGTTGGCAAACACACGCAAATGGCCCTTGATGCCGCGCGCATACTCCTGCAGATCGGCACGCAGGTGCTGAATCTGTCCCAGAACCGTGCGGGCATGCTGCACGAAGGCCTGCCCCGGCGGCGTGAGTGTGACGCCCTGGCTGGTGCGATAGAACAGCTTGGTGCCGATGCTCTCCTCCAGGTTCTTGATGCGGGTGCTGGCCGCGGGCAGCGAGATGTGCGATGCCTCAGCCCCTTTGGTCAGGCTGTTCGCTTCAGCGACCTGCACCATCAGGCGCAGGTCAACAAGATCAAAGTGCATGGACATGGGTGGCATTATGACTTTGCCCAATGGCTTGGGCATCGGAACCAGCGCCGGGATATTTACTGAGCACCAGCCTGAGCCACAGTGCGTCGCGCAAGCAGCATCACCGGCAAATCCACCATGCGCCCATCCAGGGTGAACACACCGCCATCGGCTGCGGCAAAGCCGGCCAGCACGCGGCGCGCCCAGTCCAGTTCGGACGGCGTGGGCATGAAGGTCGCGTTCACCGCTGCCACCTGGGTGGGATGAATGCACAGCTTGGCACCGAAGCCGCCACGGCGCGCGCGCGCCGCATCGCTTTGCAGCCGCACGGCATCCTGCGTGTCAACGGTCACGCCGTCGATGGGGGCGGCCAGCCCGGCGCGGCGCGAGGCCAGCACCAGCGCCAGGCGCACCGGCACCAGTTCGGCCTCCTGCGCATCGCAGGCCAGACCCGCATCAACCTGAAAATCCAGATGCCCAAAGGCCAGACGCAACACCTGCGAACTGCCGGCCAGCGCATCCACCGCGTCTAGCCCCGCCACCGATTCGATCAGCGGAACCAGGGGGCAGGCCGGGCCCACTGCTGCGGCGAGCCGCGCCAGTACCTCGGCCGACTCGGCCTTGGGCAACATCAAGCCGCCCAGACCCTGCCACGCCAAATCGGCGACCGCGGCCACATCCTCCGCGTGCCAGGTCGAACCTTCGGCATTGATGCGCACCAGCGTGCGGCCACGCTGCACGGCATCCAGTGTTGCAAAGGCCTGCACCAGTTGCTGGCGTGCAGTGACCTTCTCCCCGGGCGTTAGTGCGTCTTCCAGATCAACGATGACGCCATGGGCGCCCGATGCCAGTGCCCGGGCATAGCGCTCGGGCCGACTGGCCGGCACAAATAAGAACGAACAGGCACCCGCCAGCGGCGATGGCATCACGCCGCCGGGTGGAACGCGGCCTGCATCAGCCATGTTTCGGCAACAGCATGCCCACGCGAGCCACATCGGCAATTTGCCACAGTGCGTCGACGGCGATCTGCATCTCGCCAGACGTGGCGCCTGTGCTGAAAGCTGCCAGGCGCAAGGCCTTGGCCGTGATCTCCTCGCGGCTGAGCGTGTTGCCGGGGTCGCCTTTGGGCTCGTCCACCCGGCCCTGCAGCGCACGGCCATCGGTGGTGTAGACCGTGACCTTGCCGATCCAGCGCTGCGGGTAGGCAGCGTCCACCTCGGGGTCGAGCTCCATGCTCACGCAGTCGCGCACGACCACCGTGGCATCGTCCAGAAAATGCTGCTCAAACTCGGCCAGCCCGGCGTGGCCAAAACGCGCCACCAGCGCCAGCACCGTGCCCATCGAAAACTTGCTCTGGTGCACCGTGACGGGCCGCACCACCGGGCCCAGCACGTCAATGGCGCCCTGGTGCACATGCGTGACGACCCGCGCCAGGTTCTCGGGTTTGAGTTTGTGCAGCTGCATCACCTGCAACAGCGCATCGGCAGCCGGGTGGGTGTGGCGGCACGAGGCGTGGTACTTGAACGAGGTCTCGGCCGTGGCCCAGCGGGTACCCAGGCCATCGGTCAGCCTGACGGGGTTGGCATCGCTGGACATGCCGGCAGCCATGCCCTGAGGGCCCTCCAGAATCTGTGCGGCACCGGTGAACCCATCCTGGGCCAGGTAGGCCGACATCAGGCCAGCCGCCGCCGCATGGGCGGTGTGCAACTGCTTGCTGTCGGCGGCCGTGCGTAAAAACTCCCACAGGCCCGCCGACTGCGTGCCGGCCGAACCCAGGGCGTGCTGCATCTGTGCGGCATCCAGGCGCAACAGATTGCCCACCGCTGCGGCGGCCGCCAGCGTGCCAGCAGTGCCGGTGGTGTGAAACACCTTGTAGTGCGAGCGGCCCAGAAACTCGCCGACGCGAATACCCACCTCATAGCCCGCCACCGACGCTGCCAGCAGCTCGCGCCCGCTGCGACCCAATGCCTGCGCCACGGCCACGGCCGCAGGAAAAACAACTGTGGCCGGGTGGAACACCGAGCCGTTGTGCACATCGTCCTGTTCGGCCACATGCGAGGCAGCGGCATTGGCCATGGCCGCCACATACGGACTGGTGCGTGCGCGGTTGATGATGACTTCGCTGGGACCGTCCTGCGGTCCCATGGCCAGCGCAAAGCGGGTGATGCTTTCCACCGGGCGTGAACTGTGTCCCGCAACCGCGGACCCAAACCAGTCCACCAGCAGGTCTTCTGCCTTGCGAACCACCGGCTGCGGAATGGCGTCAAAGCACAGTTCGGCGGCAAATGCGGCCAGATGGGCAGTGGGTGAGCTCATTGACTGCATCCTTTGGATAAATTTGGCATATTGCCCTCGTCAAATGGACGTTGTTTGCTATGTTTTCAGGAGTATTCAGCTAAACCGCACCGCTGGCGCGCAGGGCTGCGATGGCATCATCGTCCTGCCCCAGCTCGCGCAGGATGGCCTCGGTGTGCTGCCCTACGGCGGGCACGGGGTCCATGCGGTATTCAAAAGCGTTGCTGCGCCCCGGTGGCAACAGCGCGGGAATATCTCCGGCCGGTGAACCCACGGTCTGCCAGCGCTGGCGCGCCTTGAGTTGCGGATGCGCCCAGAGGTCGGCCATGTCGTTCATGCGTGCATTGGCGATCTGCGCATCGTCAAGCCGGGCCACCACCTGTTCGGTGCTGAGCTGGCCGAAGGTGCGCAGGATCAGGGCCTGCAGCTCGGCGCGGTTTTCGTTGCGTCGGGCGTTGCTGTCAAAACGCGGGTCGGTGGCCAGTGCAGCATCCTGCAACACCACATCGCAAAAGCCCTTCCACTCGCGCTCGTTCTGCAGCCCCAGCATGACCGAGCCGCCGTCACCGGCGGCAAACGGGCCATAAGGGTAAATGCTGGCATGCGAGGCGCCGGTGCGCGGCGGCGGTGGTGCGCCATCAAAGGCGTAATACATCGGGTAGTTCATCCACTCGGCCAGCGATTCCAGCATGGACACGTCGATGTGCGAGCCCTTGCCGGTTTTGCCACGCAGCAGCAGGGCCGAGAGAATGCTGGTGTAGGCGTACATGCCCGCCGCGATATCGGCCACCGAGTTGCCGGCTTTGGATGGCACCTCGGGCGTGCCGGTAACCGACAGGAAGCCGGCCTCGCTTTGGATCAGCAGGTCATAGGCTTTCTTGTCGCGGTAAGGGCCGTCTTCCCCATAACCAGAGATGTCGCACACGATCAGGCCTGGATGCGCCTGGCTCAGTGCTTGAAAACCCAGGCCCATGCGCGCTGCCGCGCCGGGCGCCAGGTTCTGCACCAGCACATCGGCCTTGGCCAGCAACTGCCTCAGGGCCGCCAGCGCTGGCGGCTGCTTCAGGTCCAGCGTCAGGCTTTCCTTGGAGCGATTGGTCCAGACAAAGTGCGAGGCCAAGCCCTTGACGCGGGTATCGTAGGCACGGGCAAAGTCGCCGCTGCCAGGACGCTCCACCTTGATGACACGGGCGCCCAGATCGGCCAGTTGGCGGGTACAAAACGGCGCGGCAATGGCGTGCTCCAGCGAAACAACGGTGATGCCATCAAGCGGTCGGATCATGAGATTTCGCCTAGAAAGACCGTGGCAGGCCGAGCACATGTTCGGCCACGTAGGAGTAGATCAGGTTGGTCGAGATCGGTGCCACCTGGTACAGACGTGTTTCGCGGAACTTGCGCTCCACATCGTATTCACAGGCAAAGCCAAACCCGCCGTGGTACTGGATGCACACGTTGGCCGCTTCCCAGCTCGCCTTCGCAGCGAGGTACTTGGCCATATTGGCCTCGGCGCCACATGGCTGGTGGGCATCAAACAGCTCGCAGGCCTTGAAGCGCATCAAATTGGCGGCTTCAACCTCGATATAGGCATCGGCAATCGGAAACTGCACACCCTGGTTCTGGCCAATCGGGCGGCCGAACACCACGCGGTCTTTCACATACTTGGTGACGCGGTCGATGAACCAGTAGCCATCGCCAATGCACTCGGCGGCAATCAGCGTGCGCTCTGCGTTCAGGCCGTCAAGGATGTACTTGAAGCCCTGCCCTTCCTGGCCAATCAGGTTTTCTTGAGGGATTTCCAGGTTCTCGAAGAACAGCTCATTGGTTTCATGGTTGACCATGTTGGGAATGGGCCGCACCGTCATGCCGGATTTTTCAGCCTGGCGCAGGTCCACCATGAAGATCGACATGCCCTCGGACTTCTTCTTCACATCGGCCAACGGCGTGGTGCGCGCCAGCAAAATCATCCAGTCCGAGTGCTGCACACGGGAGATCCAGACTTTCTGGCCATTGATCACGTAGCGGTCGCCCTTTTTCACCGCCGTGGTCTTGATCTTGGTGGTGTCGGTCCCGGTGGTGGGCTCGGTTACCCCCATGGACTGCAGGCGCCATTCGCCTGTGGCAATTTTGGGAAGGTACAGTTCCTTTTGCGCCTTGGAGCCATGGCGCAACAAGGTGCCCATGTTGTACATCTGGCCGTGGCAGGCGCCAGAGTTTCCGCCACTGCGATTGATCTCCTCCATGATGACCGAGGCTTCGGTCAGACCCAGGCCCGAGCCGCCGTATTCAGTCGGTACCAGCGCGGCCATCCAGCCGGCCTTGGTCAGCGCATCGACGAATTTCTCGGGATAGGCGCGCTGCTCATCCACTTTGCGATGGTATTCGTCCGGGAACTCGGCACAGAGGGCGCGCACAGCGTCACGGATGTCCTGGTATTTATCTGCGGTTTTTTGCATGGGGTAGGTGATCGGGTGTCATTAAAGTAAGCGCGGCGTCAGGCCAACTCGGCGCTGCCCTGCATGGTCAGCCAGCCTTCATGGTCTTGCGCCCAGAGGCGGACCGTCTTGCCAGCCGTGGCGTCGGCGGACGTTGCGGATTCAGGCTGTCCGTTGAGGCGCATCGGACGCGAATCAAATGTGGGACGAACGGCCTTGAAATTGAAACGCTTGATGAAAGCACCAGGCGCATGGCACCGCACCAAATCCAGCAGCAGCGTGGCGATCAACGGCCCATGCACGACCAGGCCCGGGTAGCCCTCGACATCGGTCACGTAGTGGCGATCGTAATGAATGCGATGGCCGTTGAAGGTCAGTGCCGAGTAGCGAAACAGCAGTACTTCGTCCGGCAAAACCTCGCGCTGCCAAGCGGCACCCGTCTCGGCCGGCACGGGGGGCGGCACCGGATCGCCGGAGTGAGCGGCAGCACGGTAGACGATGTCGTGTTCTTCCAGCAGACACAGGCCCTTGTCATTGTGCACTTCGTGCTTCACCAGCACGAACAAAAGATCACCTGTGCGACCCGCCTTGTGCGTGACCGATTCGATGCGGGAAATGCGCTTGATCGCGTCCCCCACCCGCAGCGGATTCTCTGGCAGCCACTGCAAGCGGCCACCCGCCCACATGCGCCGCGGCAGAGGCACGGGCGGCAGAAACCCGCCGCGCCGGGCATGACCGTCTGGACCAATTTCACTTTGGCGGTTCTGCGGCAAAAAATAGAGCCAGTGCCACAGGGGCGGCAGCACGGTGCCGGCAACGGGTGCCGCATCGTCGCGGTCCAGCGTGGCGGACAGTGCACGCACCGGGGCGGCAGCGATATCGTCGCTCAGGGTCTCCGTCTTGCCCACCCAGCTGCGCAGGTGGGCCAGGGTGGCGGCATCAAGGGTGCGGGTATCGGGAACAGTGTTCATTAGTGTCAATGATCATGCTTTAACGCTGGGCACGCAATCTGTGTTTTCAAAAGCAGGTCTTCAAAAAAAACAGAACTTAAAAGCCGACATCCCCAATCCGTCTTTGCCGCCTAATCCGGCTTGAAACCCAACTGGGGCAAAAGCGCCTTATCGCGTGCAAATTGCTCCCCTGCGTACTTGCGGTACTCGTCGGAGGACATCAGGTAGGGCTGCAGGTCATAGTCTTCCAGAACTTTTTGGTAAGCGGGGTCCGATGTGGCTTTTCGAAACGCATTTTGCAGCCGGGCAACCACGGCCGGATCCATGCCTTTGGGTCCAACCAGGCCAAGTGGCGAGTACACCGCGAGCGGATAGCCCGTCTCCTTGAGGGTTGGCACATTGGGAAAACGCTTGAGCCGTTGATCGGTGAAGGTTGCCAGCACACGTATCTTGCCCGACAGCGCGACCGGACCGACACCCGGATCACCATACACATCCAGATGCCCGCCCATCAGCGATGTCATGGCCTCTGCGCCGCCCTTGAAAGGCACCATATTGAACTCGCCGCCTGCGGCACGCGCCAACTGCTCACCCGCGATGCGATTGGCGCTGGCTGCACCCACATTGCCATAGCTGATGATGCCGGGTCTGGCCTTGGCGTCGGCCAGCAATTCCTGAATCGATTTCCAGGGGGCCTCGGCCCGCACGACCACCAAAGTGGACAAATTCACCAGGCCGATCACGTAAGTGAAATCGACCAGCGGGTCCCAGCTGACTTTCTGCAGCAGCGGATGGCGGATCACCGAGTTGTGCATCAGTGCCAAGGTGTGACCGTCGGCCGCCGTGTTCTGGGTCAGGCTCGCCGTGCCGGTCACGGCGCCGCCGCCAGGCTTGTGCATGATGATGACCGGCTGCCCCAGATCCGCGGACGCGGCATTGCCCAAGGTACGCACCAACGCGTCTGCAGCCCCCCCAGGTGGAAACGGAACGATGAGTGTGATCGGCTTGACTGGAAAGGCATTCGCCGCGGCGGACCATGCAAGCCCGACCGCCAGCGCGACCGCGGCCACCAGGAAGGCGCGGATAGCGCGCCGGTCAGGGACGTGAGAGATTGAGTTCGCTGCCATGTATGTCTCCTATTTTTGATGTTGGCTGTTGGACTGTAGAAAGACCCAAGGGCTCGCACAATTGCAGGATCTGTCAATCGGCTTGGCAGGAAAGTTCACTTGTGAATCCGCTTCACCGCCTGATGAATTCAGCCAATCAAATTGATCCAATCGGCAATTGCCACGAACTTCAACGCGGCATCAAATCGCCGGTCAACCCACACGGGAATAAATCAATAGGCCAGCAGGCCACGAGGAGACATCATGTATTTGACCGCCGGTTTGCACCGATCACTGCAGAGACATCCCGACAAGACCGCAACGGTTGACGGCCCCCGCCGTCAATCCTTTGCCCAACTTGCATCGCGCGTGGCGCGGCTGGCTGGGGCCCTGGTTCGGCTGGGCGTAAAACGCGGCGACCGAGTTGCCATTCTGGCGCTCAATGGCGACCGCTATATCGAGACCGCGCTGGCGGTGTGGTGGGCCGGAGCAGTGCTCAACCCGGTCAATACACGGTGGACGGCCACGGAGATCGACTACGCATTGAACGACTGCGGCGCGCGTGTGCTCTTTGTCGATGATGCGCTGGCGGGGCTGACGGCGGGTATTTCAGACCAGGTGCCTTCGCTGCAAGTCACGGTGGCGATGAGCGACGCGCCCGCAGCGCCTGGACTGGACTACGAAACCTTGATCGCCCAGGCCGCGCCTGTTGAAGATGTGCGCTGTGATAACGGCGAACTTGCCGCCATCCTGTACACCGGTGGCACGACCGGATTTCCGAAAGGCGTGATGCTGTCGCACGCCAACCTTTGGGCCGCGCTGGTGGGTCGCATGGCCGAGGTGCCGAACCCCGGAGAGTTCATCACGCTGCTGACCGCACCCATGTTTCACGTCGCGGGCCTGGGACGCATGCTGGGCCAGACGATCGTGGGCGGAACGTGTGTGACCTTCCCCGCATTCAATGCGCAAGCGGTGCTGCGCACCCTGGCCAGCGAACGCATTACCGACGTGGTGCTGGTGCCCAGCATGCTGCAGATGCTGCTGGACGCACCCACCTTCAATCAGACTGATCTGAGCAGCCTGCGCCGCATTTTGTGGGGAGCCGCGCCCATTACAGTGCCGCTGCTCGAACGGGCGTTGGAGGCCTTTGCGGGTGTCGAGTTCATCCATGCCTACGGGATGACCGAGACGGCGGCGTCGGTATCGGTGCACCACATCGGCAGCAGCATCGAAGAGCGAAACCACCACCGCATTCGGTCTGCAGGGCGTGCCGGCTTCTCAACCGAAATCCGGATCGCCGATGGCCAGGGCAAGGAATTGCCGCGCGGGGAACCCGGCGAAATCCTGGTACGTGGACCGGTCGTGATGATGGGCTACTGGAACCGCCCTGCTGACACTCAACAAGCACTGCGTGACGGCTGGTTGCACACCGGTGACGGCGGCACCATGGACGATGCCGGCTATGTGTATGTGGTTGACCGCATCAAGGACATGGTCATCAGTGGCGGGGAGAACGTCTATCCTGCCGAAGTGGAAGAAGTGCTGGGACGCCACCCCGGCGTCACCGCCAGCGCAGTGATCGGCATCCCGAGTGAAAAATGGGGCGAAACAGTGCATGCCGTGGTGGTGTTGCGCCCTGGCGTGAGCGTGACCGAGGCTGCCCTCATCGCCCACTGCCGCACGCAACTGGGCGGCTACAAATGCCCCAAGAGCATTGAATTTCGCACTGCGCTGCCGCTTTCGGCAGCGGGCAAGGTACTCAAGGGAGAACTGCGCAAGGCGTGGTCTGAACCAGGTCGCTCAGCAACTGTCGCTTGAGCACCTTGCCGCTGAGCGTCATCGGAAAAGACTCCACGCAAATCACCCGGGCAGGGCGCTTGTAGGGCGCCAGGTTTTCGGCGATATGGGCTTGCAGGCCATGCATGTCCAGGGGCATCTGATCTGCGGTTTCGACGAAGGCCACAATTTCTTCGTTGCCGTCTGATTCGCTACGCCCCACCACCGCTGCACGCTGGACACCGGGGAACGCGGCAAGCACCACTTCCACTTCTCCGGGATACACGTTGAAGCCGGAGCGAATGATCATTTCCTTGAGCCGACCCACCACAAACAAGGCGCCATCCGCCGCCTGGCAGCCCAGGTCGCCACTGGCATACCAGCCACCCGGTCGCATGACCTGCGCAGTGGCCGGTGCATCGCGAAAGTAACCGGGCATCAGACCCACGCCACGCATCCAGATTTCACCTTTCTCACCGCTTGGCAAGTCCTGGCCCTGCGAGTTCACGATGCGCAGTTCGCCGCCCTCCACCAGGTAGCCCGCCGAGGTATCGTCGCGCCGCTCGCCCAGGCGCCCCACGCACAGCGCGCCCGCATATTCCGACAGACCATAGCCGTGATGCAAGGGGTGGCCAAAGCGCTGTTCAATGGCCTGCTTGAGGCGCATGTCCAGCGCTGCCGCACCCGTGTACACGTAACGCAAGGCCGGCGCCAACGGCTGCGCGATGCCCTGCTGGTCCAGCCAGCCCAGCAACCGGCTGAACATGGCCGGTGGCCCCTGCAGGTTGGACAGGCTGTGGTGCGCCAGTGCATCAAACAGGTCGGCAGGGTCAAACTTGCTGCGCATCACCAGGCCCGCACCGGCGTACAAAGACGCCATGAGGACCGTACCCAGGCCGAAGATGTGGGTCATGGGCAGGTAGGCGTAGGAGCGGTCTTGCGGCCCCAATTCGCGAGACTGGGCCGACACGCGGGCGAACTGCAGGATACCCGCGTGACTCACCAGCACGCCCTTGGGTGCGCCGGTCGTGCCCGACGTGAAGATGATGGCCGCCACCCGCGCCGCCAGCTCGCCCTGCTCGGCCACCGCCTGGGGACGCGCCGCACTGCGCTGCAGACCCGGCAACACCGAAGACCTGGCCCCTGCGTCGTGGGCGTGCTGGCGCGCCGCGTCCGACACGCCACTGGTGAAGTACACCACGCGCGGGTCGGCCTTGGCGTTGAAGCCGCTGATTTCGCCGCGCGACATACGGGCATTCACACCACAGGACCAGGCACCTACACGGCTGCAGGCCAGTATCAGCGCCACATGCTCGGGGCAGTTCTCGGCCACGGTCAACACCCGATCCCCCGGCTGTACGCCGTCCGCACGCAGTTCCTGCGCCAGTTGCGTGACCATCGCGTCCAGGTCAGCCAGCGTCAGCGTCGCCTCTGGCGTGTACAGGAAAGCCTGGCCAGGCGCACTGGCCACCCGGGCATCGAACAGCTCGTGAATCAAGGTGTGGGTGATGGCGCTCCTCATTGAACCTGAATACCTTTGGTGACTGTGGCCCACAGTTTGAGTTCACGTGCAGCGCGGTCGGCCAGCATCTGCGGCGTACCGGTCCAGAGGTCATAACCTTGCTCGATCAACTTGCTCTTCAGCTCCTCGTTGGCCAGCGCCTTGCGGGTGGCTTCATTGAACCGGGCCACCATATCCGCCGGCAACCGGGCCGGACCGTACAGCCCATACCAGCCGCCCACTTCGTAGTCGGCAATACCCGCCTCACGCATGGTCGGCACGTCGGGCAGCGAGGCATTGCGTTCAAGGGAAGTCACCGCCACCGCATGCACCCGACCGGAGGAGATGTAGTTGCGCGCGCTTCCGATGATGTCGAACATCATGTTGATCTGTCCGCCAATGACATCGGTCATGGCAGGCGCATTGCCCTTGTAGGGCACGTGCACCAGCTGGGTCCCCGTGCGCAGGGCAAACAATTCGCCACTCAGGTGGTTGGAAGCCCCCATGCCGGCGGAGCCATAGGAGAGTTTTTCGGGGTTCTTCCTGGCGTACGCCACCAGTTCCGGCACCGTTTTGAACGGCTGGGACTTGTTGGTCACCAGCACGTTGTAGTAGCTCAAAATAGGGGCAACCGCGGTCAGGTCCTTGGCCGGGTCAAACGGCATGGATTTGAGAATGTTCGGACTGATCGTGATGGTGGGGCTGGCAGCAAAGAAGAACAGCAAGCCATTGGGAGGCGCCTTGGCCACCGAGTCGCCACCCATGGCGCCGCCGGCACCGGGACGGTTATCCACCACCACCGGCTGGCCCAACTCCCGCGCCAGGGCCGGGGCGAACAGCCGCGCGGCGGCATCCACCGGACCACCCGCCGCATAGCCGACGACCAGCTTCACAACTTGCCCGGCTGGCGCCTGCGCCAGGCTTGCAAGTGGTGCCGTGGCCAGCAACGCCGTGAGCAGGCCCAATGCACTGCGTCGGCTTGTCTGGAAAGGTGCACGTGTCAATTTTTTCATCTTGTTGTCTCCTGTTGTTGTAAAAAAGGCGCTCAAGGATCCACATACTTGAATGTGCCGAGGGCACGAGCCACCAGGTCGCCCGCCTCGTCTTCGACGCGTGCTTCGCAAAAGCAGATCGATTTGCCCCCGCCCACGGCCAGGCCATGGGCCACCAGACGGCCGCGGGCCGGCTTGATGAAACTGGCAGACATATCGACCGTGACGACCGCACGCGTGAAGCCGGACTTGGACAGCGCCGCACTTGACATGGCGCCATCGAGCATGGTCATGACCACGCCACCATGCACAGCCAGATGGTTGTTCGTGAGTTCGGGGCGGGTCTGCAACACCAGACGCGCCACGCCGCCTTCGGCAAACTCGCGCTGCAGATCCAGCATGCGGTTGAAAGCCACCTGCGCAAACAAATTGGAGGTATCCACAGGGGGCGTTTCCGTCTTTGTATTCATGCTTGCGTCTGGAGGGGCAGCACTCATTGACCGATCTTGATGTTGGCATCCTTGATGATCTTGGCGTAGACACCTGCATCGGACTTGACCGTCTGCGCGAACTCCTCAGGCTTGCCGCCACCTACCCACAAACCCAGGCCTTCGATGCGCGCCACCACGTCGGGCAAGCGCAAAATGCGGTTGACTTCATCGGAAAACTTGTTCACAACGGCCGCCGAAGTGGACGCGGGCAGGAACATGCCGAACCAGCCGATCGGCTCGTAAGAGTGATAACCCAGTTCCTTGAACGTGGGCACATCCGGCAAGGAGGGCATGCGCTGCGTGCCGGTTACGGCCAGAGGGCGGAACGACTTGATGTGCGCGCGCGCTGAAGCGCTATCGATGAAGGCAGAAGTCAGCTGGCCGCCCACCATATTGGTCACCAGCGGCGCGGCGCCCTGGAACGGCACATGCACCATATCCAGCCCCGCCTGCAGATTCAGCAGAGAACCCTGGATGTGCGAAGAGGTGCCTGCACCGTAGGTCCCGAAATTGAATTGTCCGGGGCTGGCTTTCACCAGGGTCACAAACTCCTTGAGGCTTTTGGCTTGCGAATTCAGCGGCACGGCGAACATGCTGGGGCTCTTGGCGATCTGGGTCACGGGCGCAAAATCCTTGATCGGATCGTAGGGCAAGGTCATCAGCGTGGGCTGCTGAACAATCGCCGTGATCGCCATGAGAATAGTGTGACCATCCGGCGCGGCCTTGGCCACCGTGTTGTTGCCAATGGTACCGCCGGCGCCCGGCTTGTTTTCCACCACAACGGGGTTGCTCCAGGCGTCTTGCAGCTTCTGGGCCACCATGCGCGCCAGAATGTCCGTAGCGCCACCCGCCGGATAGGGCACGATGATCTTGATAGTCTGACTGGGAAATGCTGTTTGCGCCATAGCGGGTATGGCGCAGAAGGCTGCAGTTGCAGCCAGCACGGTGCGACGGGAAATCAGGTTTTTCATCGTGGTTTTCCTTAGGGACTGAACGGTATGGAGGGAAGGGAATACTGAACTCAGCGCGTGGCCTCGCGGACCATGTTGCGCGCAATGACGATCTGCTGGATCTGGCTGGTGCCCTCGTACAGGCGAAACAGACGCACGTCCCGGTAGAAGCGCTCGATGCCGTATTCGCTCAGGTAACCGGCACCGCCAAAGATCTGCACCGCACGGTCGGCCACGCGGCCGCACATCTCGGAGGCAAACAATTTGCAGCACGATGCCTCCGTGGCCACGTTCAAGCCCTCGTCACGCTTGCGCGCCGCATCGATCACCATGCAGCGGGCGGCATAAAGCTCGGCCTGGCTGTCAGCCAGCATCGCCTGCACCAGCTGGAATTCGGCGATCGGCTGGCCAAACTGTTTCCGGTCAATGGCGTAATTCAGCGCATCGCGCAGCATGCGCTCAGCCACGCCGACGCAAATGGCGGCGATATGGATGCGACCCTTTTCCAGGACTTTCATCGCTGTCTTGAAGCCCTGCCCTTCTTTGCCACCCATGAGCTGGCTGACTGGCACGCGACAGTTCTCGAAAATCACATCCGCCGTGTGCGCACCGCGCTGGCCCATCTTCTTGTCAACCTTGCCAATCGTGATGCCGGGTGTGTTGGCTTCCACGATGAAGGCCGAGACACCGCCCGCACCCTTGTCCTGCGGGTTGGTGCGCGCCATCAACGTAAAGATACCGGCCTGCGGCGAGTTAGTGATGTAGCGCTTGGTGCCGTTCACCACATAGTGATCGCCGTCACGAATCGCCATGGTGCGCAGCGATGCGGCATCCGACCCGGCATCGGGCTCGGTCAGCGCAAACGAGGCAATCAGCTCGCCGGTGGCGAGTTTGGGCAGGTACTTCGCTTTCTGCTCGGGTGTGCCATCGAACACAATGCCCTGCGACCCAATCCCCACGGTGGTGCCAAACAGGGACCGAAAGCAAGGCGAAGTCTGACCCATGGCGAGCATCACCATGACCTCTTCTTCCATGGTCAGGGCCAGGCCGCCGAACTCTTCGGGCACCGTCAGGCCGAACAAGCCCATCTGCTTCATGTCATTGACGATGTCGGCTGGAATCTCATCGGTTTCAGCGACGAGGGCTTCGGCGGGCACGAGCCGTTCACGCACAAAGCGGTTCACCGTATCAAGCAATGCGTTCAGGGTCTGGGGATCGCGGATCATCGGTAGTCCTTCATTTCTTTGTGTTCAAAGGGCGTCTGCGGTGCCCAGAATGGCCGTGGACTGGCTCGACAGCGTGCCGCCGTTGCCATGGGCCAGGGCCGTGGCGGCACCGGCCACCTGGCGTTCACCGCAATCACCGCGCAGCTGGCGCACCGCCTCAATCAGGGCGAAGATGCCGTACATGCCGGGATGAACGCACGACAAGCCGCCCCCATTGGTGTTGACCGGCAGGTGTCCACCTGGCGCGATACCGCCGTTCTGCACAAAGGCGGCGCCCTCGCCCTTTTTGCAAAAGCCCAGGTCCTCCAGAAACAAGAGTGTGTTGATGGTGAAAGCGTCGTAAAGCTGGGCCACGTGCATGTCCCTGGCTGACAGGCCCGCCATGGCATAGGCCTCGCGGCCGGACTGGCTGGCCCCGGTGACGGTGAGGTCGGCCATGCTCGATATCTGGCGATTCCACACCGTAGTGGCATTGCCCAGCACATAGACCGGCTTTTTGGCGAGATCACGCGCCCGGTCGGCACGCACCAGCACATAGGCGCCGCCACCGTCGGTGACCAGGCAGCAATCGCGCACCGACAAGGGGTCTGACACCATGCGCGCTGCCAGCACGTCGTCAATGCTCAAGGGGTCGCGCATGAAAGCTTCCGGGTTGAGCCGGGCCCATGCCCGCGCGGCAACGGCCACTTCAGCCAGGTCGCGGCGGGTCGTGCCGAACTGGTGCATGTGGCGCGAGGCTACCAGTGCATAGGCCGAGGCCGGCATCATCGGCTCGTACGGCGTCTCATGGGGTTGCGGGTCCAGAAACTTGCGCGCCCGTGCAATTTCGGCGCGACTGAAGGCGCCGGAACGCTGGGCGCTGCCGTAGCAGACCAACACGGCATGGCACTGCCCCGACTGCAGCGCGTGCATCGCGGGCAAAAGGTGGGCAATGAAGCTGGAGCCGCCCAGCATGGTGCCGTCGATGTAACGCGGATTCAGGCCCAGGTGCTCGATCACGGGCATTGGCCACATGGTGGAGGCGACGCTGGCGGTGCACAGGCCGTCGATATCGCTCATCTTCAAGCCGGCATCGGCCACGGCGGCATGGGCCGCACGGGCCAGCAGCTCCATGTCGGTGAAGCCAGGCGTCTCGCCGCAGCCAAAGGTGGCCACACCAGCGATCACGGCACTGCCCCGCAGGGACTTCAAGGCGGCACTCATGCAGCACCTCCTTGCACAGCATCAAACATCACCACACCACGGCCTTCGATGAGTTGCACGCGCGCCTTCACGCGCTGGTCAATTTGCACCTCGCCAGGAGCCAGGTTGTCGACACGGCTCATCAGGCGAACACCCTCGTCCAGGTCAATCAACGAGACGTTGTAATCGCCGCCCGCGTCGGCTTTGCGACGCACCGTGGTCACGGCATACACAGTCCCCAGCCCCTGCGGCGCGACAAAGGCAAGATTCTGACTGCCACAATGCGGACAGATTTCGCGCGGAAAATACACGTGCTGGTGACACGCTCCACAGCGCTGGATCACAAAGCGGCCGCGATCCAGTTCAGCCTGATGCCGGGCATGTATGCCGCTGATTGCATGGGTGTCGGTCATGGTTTTCTGCTCCTTCCTCAGATCGGGTCCCAGGTGAACACATCACCCGAACGGTCCAATGGATAAAACATGGCCTTCAATGCGGGCAAGGCATGGCTCGCCACCGACTCCGGTGTCCAGCCCTCGCTGCGATGCACCGAGCGCACCGGGCGCGGCTGGCTCATGAGAAAGATTTCGTTGTTGCGTACCGCAAAGATCTGGCCATTGGCGTAGCTGGATTCATCGCTGGCCAGGCACACGACCAAAGGCGCGATCTTGGCCGGGGTCATCTGCTTGATGCGGTCCACACGGGCCTGCTCCTCAGGCGTGTCGGTGGGAATGGAGCCGATCATGCGGCTCCAGGCGAAGGGAGCGATGCAGTTGGAACGCACATTGAACTTCTCCATGTCCACCGCGATGGATTTGGACAGCGCAGCCACCCCCAGCTTGGCCGCCGCATAGTTGGCCTGGCCAAAATTGCCGATCAGACCCGAGGTGGATGTCATATGGATGTAGTTGCCCGACCCCTGCTCCTTGAAATGGGGCGCAGCAGCGCGGCTGACATGGAAGGCGCCGTACAGGTGCACCTTGATCACAGCATCCCACTCGTCCACGCTCATCTTGTGAAAAAATCGGTCGCGCAGGATGCCCGCGTTATTGACCACCACGTCGATACGCCCAAACGTATCCAGTGCCGTCTGGATGATGCGTCCGGCACTGGCCGCCTCCGACACGCTGTCGGTGTTGGCCACAGCCTCACCACCCAGCGCCTTGATCTCATCGACCACGGCCTGCGCGGGGCCGGCGTTGCTGCCCTCGCCCGAGACCGATGCGCCGATGTCATTGACCACCACTTTCGCGCCCTCGCTGGCCATGGCCAGCGCAATATCGCGGCCAATCCCGCCACCGGCACCGGTAACCACCACGACCTTGCCGTTGACCATGCGCGTGTTGTTGCTCATTCGGTTTTCCTCTTTTGATTGAAATTAAGGGCTAGGAGCCTTTGCCGGGCCACTGGAACAGGGCCGACTCCTTGTTGACAAAACGGCTCACCGCCGTGCGGTGATCCGCCGTACCCATGGCCAGGGCCTGTGCGTTGGCCTCCAGTTCCAGCATCGTGGACAAATCACCACCCCAGCCCGCCAGCGTGCGCTTCACCAGACTGATCGCCACGGGTGAGGCATTGACAAAGCTGGCCGCCATCGCCTGGGCCCGAGGCAACAGGTCTTCTGGCGCGTGCAGCTCCATGGCCAATCCCAGTTGCAGGGCCTCGGCCGCCTCGATATCGCGGGCTGACAGCATCAGCTCCTTGGCGCGCTGCACACCCACGATGCGTGGCAGGGTATAAAACGCGCCGCAGTCCGGCACCAGGCCCACTTTCATGAACGACATGCAAAATCTCGCCCGCGGCGTGGCCAGCACAAAGTCGGCCGACAGGGCCAGACTGAAGCCCGCCCCTGCAGCCGCACCGTCCACCGCGGCAATGACCGGGCGATCCAGCGTCAGCAGTTCCTGCAGCCAGCCGTGCAGGTCCTGCAGACGATTGCGCCAACCCTGGTTGTCCAGGCCCACGGTGGCAATGTTGCGCAGGTCGCCGCCGGAACAGAAATGACCATTGGCACCGGTGATGATCAGCGCACGGATATCGCGCTCACGCCGCACATGCGTCACGACCTGGGCGATTTCCTCCCGCATGGCAGGGTCCAGTGCATTGCGTTTGGCCGGGTTGTCCAGCGTCAGCGTTCCAACCTGATCCAGAATGGAAAAGCGAATCGTTTTAAAGTCGTTCATTGTGCATTTCTTGAATTTATCCAGGCTGGCACAGCTGCGCCAGAGTCCCGCTTGCTCATGGCTTCGCATCTTCGTGGCAGGCGGGCATGTTCGCAATCTTTCATTTCAGAATCAGGGCTTCGGGAAATCCGAATACGTGGCGTCGGTTGCGTCTGCAGTCCATCCCTGGCCCCTACTGCATGGCCACTGCGGCACCCAGATCACGCCCGCCATGGAGCGAACTGCCCCCGTCAACCGGGATCACGGCCCCGGTGACAAACTGGGCACGGCCCGAACTCAGGAACAGCGCCATATCGGCGATCTCCTGGGTGGTCCCCATGCGCCGCAGCGGCACCGTGGCGGCCATGCGCATCTGGGCCTCCGGCGTGGGCGCCAGGCGCCGCACACCCTCCGTGTCACCGATCGGCCCGGGCACGATCGAGTTGACCCGAATGCCCTGCGGCCCCCACTCCATGGCCAGCACACGGGTGAGCATGTCCACCCCGGCTTTGGCGGCACACACATGGGCCTGGTACATGGTCGGGTTGTAGGCCTGCGGCGCGGAAATGCTGATCACACTGGCACCGGGCTTTCGCAGGAACTCATGCGCCCCGCGCAGCACGTGGAAGGTGCCATTGAGATCGATGTCGATCACGGTGCGAAAGCCCTTGGCCGACATACCCAGGGCAGGTGCCACAAAGTTGCCGGCCGCGCCGGAAATCAGCACATCGAAGTCGCCTATCGCCGCATGGGCCTGGGCCAGCGCCGCAGCAATGGCCTCGGCATCGCGCACGTCGGCGCTGTAACCTTCGATGCGCGCCCCGGGCAGCGCCAAGGCGCGCAGTTCGGCCACGGCGCCGGCCACCCGCTCGGATGAGCGGCTGACGATGGCCACACTCGCACCGCGGGCTGCAAATGCCTTGGCAATGCCCAGATTGATGCCACTGCTGCCACCTGCCACGAAGACGGCCTGGCCCTTGAAATCATTCATCTCCATGAAAATCCCTTTGCATCCTGATCACCCGAAACTCTGAAGCCGTCAGGCCGGCACCACGGCGGCACGCTGCGCCTCCTGCAACTCCCGCCACAGAATTTTTCCCGTGCCCGACTTGGGCAAGCTGTCCAGAAACTCGACGATGCGCGGTGCCTTGTAGACCGCCATACGCTGGCGGCTCCAGTCGATGATGTCCTGTTCGGACACCTGGCCACGCTGGCCGGGCTTGAGAACCACCAGCGCCTTGACCGTCTCGCCCCGGTGGGCATCGTCCACGGCAATCACGCAGGCTTCGTGGATGGCAGGATGCTCATACATGGCGCTTTCCACCTCGGCCGGCCAGACCTTGAAGCCGGAGGCATTGATCATGCGTTTGAGCCGGTCGCGCATGAAGAAGTAGCCCTCTTCATCCACATAAGCCAGATCGCCTGTGCGCAGATAGCGCTTGCCATCGATATCGACGAACGTGCTGCGATTGGCCTCTTCGTTGCGCCAATAGCCGCTCATGACCTGTGGGCCATGGGTAATCAGCTCGCCCACTTCACCCTGCGGCAACTCCTGCAGCGTCACCGGATCGACAATGCGCGAGTCCACACCCTGGGTGGGCATCCCCAGGCACTGACGCTTGCCACGCGCCAACGGGTTGGCATGCAAAAAAGCAGCCGTTTCCGACAAACCATAGGCCTCGTTGTAGACCAGGCCAAAGCGCTCCGACAGCATGGTGGCCACGGCCTCGGGCATGGCCGCACCACCGCCGGAAAGCAGGCACAGACTGGACAGGTCACGCTGCATCGCCTCGGGCTGGGCAAACAGGTCAATCACCATGGCCGGGGGCGCGGTCCAGGCCGTGACGCGGTGGCGCTCCAGCAAACGCAATGCAAGCACCGGGTTCCAGCGCGGCATCATCACGGTGGTGGCGCCCAGCGTGATGGGCACATTCATGCCGTTTTGCATGCCCAGCATATGGAACAGCGGCGCCACACAGAGAAAAACCGAATCAACGTTGAGATTTTTCCAGACCTGCGAGGCGACATTCGATGCCAATACCGTCGCATGGGTATGCACACAGCCCTTGGGGTGGCCCGTCGTGCCCGAGGTGTAAGGCAGCACCGCCAGGTCATCAGGCATGCCCATGTCGTCGCCAGGCTGCAGACGCAGTGCCAGGGCATCTTCAAACCCGTGGCATACGCTGCTGGGCAGGGGCTGGCGGGCAAGCCGCACCCAATCGGGTATCTCATCGGAACTTTGCCCGGACAGGCCGTCACTGTAGGCATGCACCACCACGCCATCCAGACCGTCAGGCTGGTTCGCCACCGTGCAGGGCAAGACCTGCGCCAGAAGATCTTGCGCCACAAAAGCCACCCGGGCACCGCTGTCAGCCAGGTAGTAGCGAATCTCGGGGGTGGTGCTCATCGGGTTGACCGGCACCACAGCCGCACCGGCCCGCAAAACAGCAAAATACGCAATCACGAACTGCGGGCAGTTCTGGCTCATCAGCAGCACGCGGTCGCCCCGCTGCACGGCCAGGCGCTGCTGGAGATAGGCCGCCATGGCATCAACCTGGGCCTTCAGGGCCGCATAGCTCAGCACAGCGCCGCAATACAGGACCGCAGGCTTGTCCGGGTAACGCTGCGCCGCCACCTCCAGGTAGTGAGTCAGTGTGACCGCAGGCACCCGAACGTCATGCGGGATGCCCTTGGGCCAGAAACGATGGTGAAGGACTGGCATGTGTCGTGTCCCTGCCTCAGCGATCCATGGCACGGGCAACGATTTCTTTCATCACCTCGTTGGCACCGCCATAAATCTTGCTCACGCGCACATCGGCGTACAGGCGTGCAATCGGGTATTCCATCATGTAGCCGTAGCCGCCAAACAGCTGCAGGCACTCATCGACGATGCGGCAGTTGGTGTCGGTCGTCCACCACTTGGCCATCGCGGCGGTCGGTATGTCCAGCTCGCCGCGAAGCAGCCGCGCAATGCAATCGTCCACAAAGCTGCGTGCCACAGTGGCCTGGGTATGGCACTCAGCCAGCTTGAATCGGGTGTTCTGCATCGCCATCAACGGCTTGCCGAACACCTCGCGCTGGCGCACGTAGGTTCGGGTTTCCTCAATGGCGCGGTGCATGGTCGCAACGGCGCCCACGGCGATCAGCAGCCGCTCCTGCGGAAGCTGTTGCATCAGCTGGGCAAACCCCTTGCCTTCTTCGCCCCCCAGCAGGTTGTCCACCGGCACACGCATCGAATCAAAAAACAGTTCCACGGTATCCAGCGTTTTCTGGCCCAGCTTGTCAAGCAAACGGCCCCGGCGAAAGCCCTGCAAACCGTCGGTTTCGATCATCACCAGCGAGACGCCTTTGGCACCGACCGTCGCATTGGTCTTGACCGCCACACAAATCAGATTGGCATGCAGGCCGTTGGTGATGAAGGTCTTGGAGCCATTGATCACAAACTCCTCACCTTCACGCGCGGCGCTGGTCTTGATGCGCTGCAGGTCGGTGCCAGCGCCGGGCTCGCTCATGGCGATGGCGGCCACCAGGTCCCCTTGTGCCATGCGCGGCAACCAGCGCTGCTTCTGAGCCTCGGTGCCGTAGGCAAGCAGGTAGTGCGCCACGATGCCACTGTGCACGCTGTTGCTGAATGCGCCCACCATGGCGCCGGCCTGCTCTTCACAGATGACCGCCTCGTGCAGAAAGCTGCCACCGCCGCCGCCATACGCCTCGGGAATGCTGGCGCACAGCAGCCCGGCCTGCCCCGCCTTGGTCCAGATTTCGCGATCGGCATGGCCCTGCCCTGCCCAGCGGGCATGGTGTGGCACGCACTCGCGCTCGAAGAACTTGCGCGCGGTATCGCGCAGCATGTCCAGGTCAGCATCCATCCAGGGGCGTTGGGGCTGGTTCATGGACGACCGCCTCCACACACAAGGACTTGTCCGCTGACATAGTTGGACTCCGGGATGCAGAACATGTAAACCGCACCCGCCGCTTCTTCGGGCGTGCCACCGCGCCCCAGCGGAATCAGTGCCTCGGCATTTTTGAGCACCTGCGGATTGACACCCACCTTGATCTGCTGACCCGCAATATCGATTTTGGCGTCGGCGTCCGCCGCGGCTTCTGTCAGGCGCGTCATGATCAGGCCGAAGGCAACGCTGTTGACATTGACTTTGTAGCGGCCCCATTCCTTCGCCATGGCCTTGGTCAGGCCGTTGATGCCGGCCTTGGCCGCCGCGTAATTTGCCTGCCCCGCATTGCCGTAAACACCCGAGGTTGAAGAGATATTGACCACCTTGCGAAACACCGTCTGGCCCGCATCAGCCTCTTTCTTGGCGGCATCGCGGATAAAGGCCGATGCCGCGCGCAGGATGCGAAACGGCGCCGTGAGGTGCACCGCCAGCATGGCTTCCCACTGCTCGTCGCTCATCTTCTGCACCACGTTGTCCCAGGTGTAGCCTGCGTTATTGACAATGATGTCAATGCCGCCAAAGCTGTCCAGCGCCTGCTTCACAAAGCGGGTGCCAAAGTCGGCGTCGGTGACGCTGCCAATGCAGGCCACAGCCTGACCACCGCCAGCCAGAATGTCGGCCACGGTCTGCTGCGCCGGTGCAGCGTCCAGGTCATTGATCACCACACGCGCACCCTCGCTGGCCAGCTTGAGCGCAATCTGCCGTCCAATGCCACGTCCGGAGCCGGAGATGAGCGCGACCTTGTGTTCGAGTTTTCGATTCATTTGTCAATCCTGTTCAAAGAGTTATTCCAGCGCAATCAGGGCTTCGCCCGCCAGCTTCACCACGCCATCCTGGTTGGCCGTCGACAAGGCCACACGGACACAGCGCTCGCCATGTCGCTCCAGCTTTTCCACGACCTTGCCCGCACAGGTGATGCGCTCACCCACCTGGGTGATGGCGGCAAAGCGCACGCTGTAGTCCCGCAGTGCGGTCTGTGGAGCCCAGTTGGTCAGCACGCGGCCCAGCCAGGCCATGGACAACATGCCGTGCGCAAACACATCGGGCAGCCCTGCGGCTTTGGCGAAATCGATGTCAACGTGCACCGGGTTGTGATCGCCCGAGGCGCCGCAGTACAACGCCAGCGCCAGCCGCGAAATGGGGGGCGTCTCAAACGAGGGCAAGCTATCGCCCACCTGAATGCTGTCAAATTTCAGTGTCGTAGCCATGGTCATGCTGCCCTCACGTTACGGATGACGGTCACACAGCGCAACTCCGCCACCAGCTCTTCCCGCTGGTTGACCACGCTGGTCTTGCGCTCGACGAATTCCAGCGCACCACCCTTTTTCTCGTAAATGTCATTGATGCGCTGTGTGAAGGTCAGCGTATCGCCCGCGTAGGCCATCGCATGGTGGGTGAAGCCCTGCTCGCCATGCAAAAGAGTGCGAAAGTCCATGCCCAGCAAATTGCGAATGGCCGCGGGGTCGGGTGACTCCATCTCCAGACAAAACAAAAAAGTGGGCGGCACCGGCAGCCCCGGATGGCCAGCCGCCCGTGCGGCAGCCTCATCGCTGTAAATCGGGTCGGTCTGTCCGATGGCCTTGGCGAAGAAGCGCAGGCGACCTGCCTCCACGGTGGTGCTGAACTCCGGCATCGTGTGGCCGATGAAACGCTTGTCAATCATGGGGTGGGCTCCTCAAACTGCCTGGTACAGGGTCACCACGCAAGCGCCCCCCAGACCCAGGTTGTGCTGCAGCGCCAGCCGTGCGCCTTCTACCTGGCGCTGCTCGGCCTGCCCCCGCAATTGCCACACCAATTCGGCGCACTGCGCCAAGCCGGTGGCGCCCAGGGGATGCCCCTTGGAAAGCAGGCCGCCCGATGGATTGGTCACAATGCGCCCGCCATAGGTGTTGTCGCCCTCCACAATGAACTTTTCAGCGGTGCCGGGCGGTGTCAGACCCAGGGCTTCGTAGGTGATCAGTTCGTTGGCGGTGAAGCAGTCGTGCATCTCCACCACATCCAGATCCTGCGGGCCAATGGCAGCAGCCTCGTAGACCTGCGCAGCAGCGGCAGCACTCATGTCGTAGCCCACCACCTTGCGCATGTCTGCAGTATCGAAAGTGCTGGCGGTATCGGTGGTCATGGCCTGGGCCGCTATGACCACGCGCATGTCAAGCTTGTGCTTGCGCGCAAAGTCGGCTGAACACACGATGGCGGCAGCCGCGCCGCAGGTGGGCGGGCAGCACTGGTAACGGGTCAAGGGATCAAACACCGTGGGCGATGCCATGACCTCGTCCAGGGTAAGTGTCTGGCGAAACACCGCCAGGGGATTGCGTGCCGCGTGCTGACGGGCCTTGACCGAGATACGGCCAAACGTGTCGGGCCGGATGCCGTATTCCTTCATGTAGTCGCGACCTGCGCCCCCAAAAAACTGGGCCGCCCGGGGCGTATCCGGCAAGTAGCCCTGGTGCGCGGCCATCACCTCGGCAAAGCGCGCCATCGGCGACGGACGGTCATCGTAGGCGCCTTTCAGCGCCCCTGGCACCATCTGGTCAAAGCCCAGCGCGATCGCGCACTCGACCATGCCGCTCTCCACCGCCTGGCGCGCCAGGAACAGGGCGCTGGACCCGGTGGAGCAGTTGTTGTTGAGATTGAACACCGGGATGCCGGTCAGACCCACCCCGTAAATCGCGGCCTGTCCAGCGGTGGAGTCGCCGTAGACGTAACCGACGTAGGCCTGCTGGACATCCGCATAGTTGACGCCCGCGTCGTCAAGCGCCAGCTTGGCCGCGCGGGCCCCCATGACCGTGTAGGGGTCGCTGGCACCCGGTTTGGTGAAGGGAATCATGCCGACACCGACGACGTGTACAGCTCTTTGCATCTTGCTCATAAGGGGTCCTGAATGTTGTAGTGCACAGGACCAAAGTTTGGACGCAATGACGACCCGGATCAATCACCAGCAACGCCAAAATGATTGGCGAAAAGTATCAGCCAGCGCGTGGCGCGCCGTCGGCCCCAAGCTGCGTCTGCCGGTAAGCACCGGGCGAAAGGCCGGTCCAGCCTTTGAAGGCACGGTGAAAGGTGCTGGCCTCAGAAAAACCGAGCCGGTTGGCAATATCCAGCAAGGTCAGTTCCGGCTGGCCAAGGTACTCAATGGCCACGTCGCGGCGCAAGTCGTCCTTGATCGACTGGTAGCCCTGCCCTTCGTCGCGCAAACGCCGTCGCAGGGTTTGCGGCGTCATCGCCAGCGACTGGCCCACCGCCTCCAGGGAGGGCAAATCACCCGCCAGCGTGCGCCGCAGCAAGCGGCGGATACGCTCGGTCAGGCTGGTCTGGTCCCGGTACTTGACCAGCAGGTTGGCCGGCGCATGCTGCAAGAACTCAGCCAGGCTCTGCGTGTTTTGCACCACCGGCAAATCCAGCCAGCGCGCCTCAAACCTGAACCCGATCCAGTCCGGCTCGTAACGCACGGGCGCCTGGAACAGGCGACCCGCTTCCGTGGCATACAGCACATCGGCCTCGGGGTAGATCACATCCAGCAAGGGAACACGCCGCGCCACCAGCCACGATGCCAGGCCATAGGTAAAAAAGCAGAACGAGCGCTCGGCATAGGCCAGCATGGGATCGCGCTTGCCCTTTGACACCAGCCTTACCGACACCACCCCCTGGTCTACCGCCATACGGGGTATGAAATCATCCAGCATCAGGTGATAGAACCGAAACCCCGTGCGCAGCGCCTCGCCCAAGGTCTGGCAGTGCACCAGCAGGCGGGTGGACTGAACAAAGCTGCCCAGCTTGAGCGGGCGGCCGCACAAGCCCCACAGCTCATCGCGCGTCACGCGGCGCAATGCCAGGATCAAGGTCGCATACTGGGCTTGCGTCACCCGCGACAGCGGCGCGTCAAGCAGGGCCGGCGAAATGCCCGCCCGGTGCAGGATGGCATTGATATCCATGCCGCGCTGGCGCGCCCCCTGCAGGATCAGGATCACCTGCGCAATGGCAATCGTGTGGTGGGTAATCGGCGCCGACATCAGGCCAGTTTAATGGGTTGCGCCCCGCTCAGGCCACGGCCCCTTGCCCGAGCAAGACCTGCGCTTCGTCGGCGGTATAGCCAGCCTGGCGCAGGATATCGCCGGTGTGCTGCCCCGGTCCGGGAGCCGGATGCCGCACCGCAAACTGGAATCCTGTCATCTGGACCGGACAGGCCCATTGCACAAAAGGCTGTCCAGTCGCCGTGGTGCCGGGCAGCACCATGTTGCGCGCCAGAAAGTGCTCATGGGCCACGGTCTCTTCCAGCTTGAGCACTGGCGTCACGCAGCAATCCGAACCCCGCAATTTTTCAGTCCAATACGCCAGCGGCTGCGCACCGATCAAGGCCTCCAGCTCGCCACGCACCCAGTCGGCCCGGGACTGATCCGGGGGCTGATGGTGTGGCTTCAGGTCCGCGCGGTCGATCAGGTCACAGAATGTGTCCCAGAACTTTTTCTCCAGCGCACCCACGGCCACGAAACGCACATCCAGCGTCTTGTACATCCCGTAGCAGGGCAGGCCACCGGTGAGCTTGTCGCCACCGGCAGGTAGGGTCTGGCCATGCGCATTGAGTGCGGCCAGAGGGATCACGGCATGCGCGAGCAGGCCGTCGGCAATGGCCACATCCACATGGCGCCCGGCACCGGTTCGCGCAGCGTCAAAGAGCGCCGCCAAAATACCCATGACGGCGGTCATGGTTCCGCCCAGCAAATCGGCCACCGGCACGTTGGACAAAGCCAGCGCATGCGCGTCACTACCCATCTGGTCGGCTGTGCCAGCATAAGCGCTGTAATTGATGTCATGCCCCGCTGCGTCGCGGTAAGGCCCGGTCTGGCCATAACCACTCAGGCTGCAATAAACGATGCGCGGATTGACACGCGCCACAGCGGCATAGCCCACACCCAGGCGCTCCATCACCCCGGGGCGAAAGCCTTCCACCAGCACATCGGCCGTCTCGCACAGGCGCAACAGCACCGCCACGCCGCCGGGCTGCTTGAGGTCAATGCGAATCGCGCGCTTGTTGCGGTTCACCAGGGTGCGCACCGCCTGCGCGGCATAGTCCCCCGCCCCGGTGTCCTCCACCTTGATCACATCCGCGCCCAGGTCACCCAGGTGCAGGGTGCACATGGGTCCGGGCAGCAGCCGGGTCAGGTCCAGCACACGCACACCCTGCAGGGGTGCACCACTGGCAACAGGGTTCGGCGAAGGGGTGGACGTGGACTCGGTCATGCGCAGCTTTCGGATCATCCGCCCGAGTCTAGGCAGCGGGTCCCATGGCGACAATGGCCAAATTACTCATTCCAATTGACGGAATCTTCCACAGTGCCGGATTTCATCCAGCGACCGATGCATTCAGCCCCCACGACGCGCAGCCGTGTACAAGGGCATGACCGCAGGCAGCAGTGCCTCGATCTGCTGCACACGGCTTGAATCGGTGGGATGGGTGCTCAGGAACTCCGGCATGCCGCCCGTGCTGGTGGCTTTGCCCATCTTTTGCCACAGCCTGACCCCGGCGCGCGGGTCGTAGCCGGCGCGCGCCATCAGCTCCAGGCCGATTCGATCGGCTTCACTCTCGTCGGTGCGACTGAATCGGGTGGCGATCAGGGATTTGTAGGCGATTGCCGCAATGTCCGATGACACTTCGCCCAAACCCAGCATGGCGGCGCCCACATCAATGGCCGTCTGCGCCGCAATGGCCCGCGACACCTGCTCTCTCGAGTGCTCGCGAAGCGCGTGTGAAATTTCATGCCCCATGACAACGGCAATCTCATCGTCGCTCAGACTCAGGGTCTGGATCAGGCCCGAATAGAACATGATCTTGCCCCCAGGCAGGCAATAGGCATTAAGCTCCTTGCTGTTGATCACGTTCACCTCCCAATGCCAGCCCGGCGCATCGCTGCGAAAAACCCGGGTCTGCGGCGCCAGGCGGGCGGCTATGGCGCGAACCCGCTGGAGCATGGCGTTGTCGGTGTTGAGCGCGCCCTGGGCGGCGGCATCGGTTTTCAACTTGCTGTAGCTTTGCACCGCCATCTCGTCGAGTTGTTCTGACGAAACCAGCAGCAATTGCTTGCGCTCTGCACCCACGGCCCCTGCCGAAGTGGTGGTCTGACAACCCTGCATACCCACTGCGAACAGGCACAGCAGAATGGCCGCGGCGATCCGTCGGGCGATCATGGCTAGCGGGGCAGCACCCGTGCGCTGTCGCCACTGCCATCAATCCGGACATTCATGCCGCTTTTAAGACGCCCATCAATCGGCTGCACGATGGTCAACTGGCCGCCGGTTTTCATCTGCACCACCACGCGTTGGGCATCTTTCTTCTTCAGCTTGCTCTCAGCATAGGTCCCGGCTGCAGCGCCCACAGCGGCACCGGCAACGGTGGAGCCTGATCCACTGCCGATCTGCGACCCCAGGATTCCACCGGCTACCGCTCCCATGGCCGTGCCAACGCCCAGCTTGAAATCCTCGTCCACCTTGATGACCTCAAGGGTCGTGACAGTGCCCTCACGGTCCGTCTGGCCTGCCAGGGCGCCAGAAGTGTCTCCGTATTTGCTCCCGCCCAGGGATTGCAGCTCGGCACAGCCCAATGACAAAGCAGCCGTCAAGAGCAACAAGATTGAAGTCTTTGGATTCATGTGGTACCTCCATGCGGGATCTGAAGAATCCAGAATAAGCACAGCCGCAAGTCACCCCTTGACAATAATCAGCAATCGTCAAGGAGACCGCCAGGCCATTCCCGTGCCCCGCGTCTCGCCTGATGGGGAGGTGCGAACAGGGGGGCGTTGCAGGCGAAGTTGATAAACTTCCCCCAATGATCGACGCAGACAAGCAACACACCCCGATGATGGCCCAGTACCTGGGCCTCAAAGCGGACCACCCCGACACCCTGTTGCTCTACCGCATGGGCGACTTTTACGAGCTGTTTTTTGCCGACGCTGAAAAAGCCGCCCGCCTGCTCAACATCACCCTAACCCAGCGCGGCCAGTCGGCCGGGCAGCCGGTGGTGATGGCCGGTGTGCCCTTTCACTCCATCGAGACTTACCTGGCCCGGCTCATCAAGCTGGGCGAATCGGTGACCATTTGCGAGCAGGTGGGAGAAGTCACCGGCAAAGGCCCGGTCGAGCGCAAGGTGGTGCGTGTGGTCACCCCCGGCACGCTGACCGACCTGGAGCTGCTGAACGACAAAACCGAATCGCTACTGCTCTCGGTGCACCAGGGCCCGCGCAACAGCTGCGGCCTGGCCTGGCTGAGCCTGACGCAGGGCGAGGTACACCTGGCCGAGTGCGCGCCCGATGAGGTGGCCGAGTGGGTGGCGCGCATTGGCCCGGGCGAGCTGATTTTCAGCGCGGGGGCCACGCCCGCGTTTGAGGCACGGTTGCGCCACATGCCAACCCCCGGGGCCATGTCCATCACCGTGCGTCCCGACTGGCAGTTCGACGCCGCACTGGGCGAACGCACCCTGCTGGCACAGCTCAATGCCGCCAGCCTGACCCCCTGGCAAGCGCAAGCCCTGCCCCAGGCCCACGCAGCGGCTGCCGCCCTGCTGGGCTATGCCGAGCACACCCAGGGCCGGGCATTGACCCACGTGCACAGCGTGCGCGTGCAGCGCAACGACGACCTCATCGACCTGCCGCAAACCACCCGACGCAACCTGGAGCTGACCCAAACCCTGCGCGGCGAAGACTCACCCACCCTGTTCTCTTTGCTGGACACCTGCATGACCGGCATGGGCAGCCGCCTGCTCAAAAGCTGGCTGCTGTCGCCCCGGCGCGACCGCACGGAGGCCCAGCAGCGCCTGGGTGCGATTGCCGCGCTGCAAAGCGGTGGCCTACCAGGCTCGCACGGCGGGCCATGGGCGAAACTGCGCGAGCAGCTCAAGGGCAGTACCGATGTGGAACGCATCACCGCCCGCATTGCATTGCGCCAGGTGCGCCCCCGCGAACTCGTCGCCCTGCAGCAGACGCTACAAAAAACAGAGCTTCTTGCGCCCGTTCTGCATGGGCTAGAGGCCTATTTGACCCAAATATCCGGCAACCTGCAGCCGCCCCCCGGTTGCGCCACGCTGCTGGCCCGCGCCATCGATACCGAGCCCGCGGTGCTGGTGCGCGACGGCGGCGTGATTGCCACCGGCTTCGATGCCGAGCTGGACGAGCTGCGCGCCATCCAGACCAACTGCGACAGCTTTCTGCTGGACCTGGAGGTGCGCGAAAAAGCCCGCACCGGCATTGCCAACCTGCGCGTGCAGTTCAACAAGGTGCATGGCTTCTTCATCGAGGTCACGCAAGGGCAGATCGACAAGGTGCCCGACGACTACCGCCGCCGCCAGACCCTGAAAAACGCCGAGCGCTTCATCACCCCCGAGCTCAAGGCTTTTGAAGACAAGGCCCTGAGTGCGCAGGAACGCGCCCTGGCCCGGGAAAAATGGCTGTTTGATCAGGTGCTGGACCAACTGCAAGTGTTTGTGCCCGCCCTCACCCAACTGGCGCGCGCCCTGGCCACGCTGGACGCCCTGTGCGCCCTGGCCGAGCGCGCCCTCACGCTGGACTGGTGCACCCCGCAGTTTGTCAAAGAGCCCTGCCTGGACATCACCCAGGGCCGCCACCCGGTGGTGCAGGCGCGTCTGGCTGAGCTGAGCAGTGGCGCCTTCATCGCCAACGACACGCGCCTGGGCCCGAAACAGCGCATGCAGATCATCACCGGCCCCAACATGGGCGGCAAGTCCACCTACATGCGCCAGATTGCCGTGATCGTGCTGCTGGCCAGCATGGGCAGCTATGTGCCCGCGCAGGCCTGTCGCCTCGGACCCATTGACGCCATCCACACCCGCATTGGCGCCGCCGATGATCTGGCCAACGCCCAGTCCACCTTCATGCTGGAAATGCTGGAGGGCGCGCAGATACTGCACGCCGCCACGCCCAATTCGCTGGTGCTGATGGACGAGATTGGCCGCGGCACCAGTACCTTTGACGGGCTGGCACTGGCCAGCGCCATAGCCACCCAGCTGCACGACAAAACCCAGGCCTACACCCTGTTCGCCACGCACTACTTTGAGCTGACCGAATTCCCCGCCAAGCACCATGCCGCCGTCAACGTGCACGTAAGCGCCGCCGAATCCGGGCGCGACATCGTGTTCTTACATGAGATACAGCCCGGCCCGGCCAACCGCAGCTACGGCATTCAGGTGGCGCGCCTGGCCGGCATGCCCGCTACCGTGGTGAACCAGGCGCGGCACACGCTGGAAGCACTGGAGGCGCAAGCGTCAGAGTCGCACGCCCAGGTAGACCTGTTTGCCGCGCCGCCTGCTGAGAAAAGCGCAGAGGCCAGCGCAGTAGAGGCCGCACTGCAGGCCATCGACCCCGACACGCTCAGCCCGCGTGATGCGCTGGATGCGCTGTACCAGCTGAAGAAACTGAGCGCGTCGAACCGGTAGCGGCCTGTCCCCTGAGCCGCTGAACCGCCTAGCCGCGAAGGTTGCGATGAAGCGCGAGGATGCTGTCGTTAATCTTCGAACCTGGGTGCCCGCTTCTCCACGAACGACATGACCGCCTCCTTGTGCGCCGCCGTCTTGTGCGCAATGGCCTGATAGCCGGCCGAGATTTCGAGCAGGGATTCCAGGCTGCTGCGTTCGCCTTCGCGCAGCAATCGCTTTGTCATTCGCAGCACCGCACCAGGGTTTGCAGTGATTTTGCGAGCCAAAGCGCGGGCCGATTCCATCAAAGCTTCGGGGGCCACGACGCGTGACACCAAGCCGCAGGCCAGGGCCTCCTGCGCGGTGAGCGCCTCGCCGGTGAAAGCCATCTCGGAGGCTTTTGACATGCCCACCGCGCGCGGAAGCAGCCAGGCGCCGCCATCACCAGGCACGATGCCGACCTTGACGAAGCTCTCTGCAAACGTGGCGTTTTCCGAAGCAATGCGTATGTCGCACATGCAGGTCAGGTCCAGCCCGGCCCCGATGGCCGGGCCGTTCACAGCGGCGATTACCGGCACATCAAGGTTGTAAAGCGCCCTGGGTAAGCGCTGGATGCCGTTGCGGTATTCCTCGCGGATTACGTCGGGCAACAGATCCTGGGTAAAAAAACGCTGCATGTCCTTCACATTGCCGCCGGAGCAGAACACAGGCCCCTCGCCGGTGACGATGACGCAGCGAATCGAGGTATCGAGCCGGATGGCCTCGCAGACCTGCACAAATTCTTCCACCGCCGTGTTACCGGTCAGGGCATTGCGGGTGGCAGGCTGGTTCATGGTCAGCGTCAGGATCGCGCCGTCACGGTCGGTTTTAAGAAAAGTCGTCAAAGCAATCTCCAAAAAAATTAATTCAGACCACCTCGGTGGCGATGCGGATCAGGTCCAGCGCCAGGCCAGGGTGATCCAGCGCTTCAGCACCCACCACGTCGTGCCAGTACGACTCTGAGCCGCCGGCCTGGCGCCATGCGTGAAGCCGGCGGGTAAAAAGCTGCAGGTCGAATTCAGCTGTGAAGCCAATGGCGCCGTGAATGGAATGACTCAGCGCCGCCACTTCGACCACGGCTTCGCTCGTACGGGCCTTGGCCACGGCTACGCGCAGGCGCTCCGGCTGGCTGGTGACCGAGCAGCAGCCGATCTGCGCCGCCATCCGGGCCGCGAACGTCTGCTCGGCCATCACGCTGAGCTGGTGCTGGATAGCCTGAAACTTCCCGATGGGACGGCCGAACTGGTTGCGGTCATTGGCATATTGCAAGGTGCGGTTGAACACCGACAGCAGCGCACCCGCCAGCTGGGCCGCATTGGCGCAGGCCAGCAGCAGTTGCACGTCTGGCGCTACAGACAGCGGCGCTACAGCGGTGACTTGCGCGGGCGTCCAGGTCAGCCCCGCGTCAAGGGCAAAGCTGGCCGGCGTCTGGACGGCCTGCGCTGCAGGCAGCAAGACGCCTTGCCCACCTATGGCCACGAGCACCCAGTCGGCAACACGTCCGCCCTGCACTGTGTCGCAGCACAAGCCGCCGGCGTCAGTTGAACGGCCGCGGGCAAGGGCCATACTACCCTTTGGAATAGGGACACCTGCCCTGGCAAGCGCGGCGCGCGCCAGCAGGGTCTCCGCCAGCGGCACCGGCACGGCATGGGCTCCGCACAGTTCCAGCACCGGGTAGACCTCGGTCAAACTCAGGCCTGCGCCACCCTGGGCTTCAGGCACCAAAGCGTCGGCAAAGCCCGCCGCCTCGAGGTCCTGCCATAGCGCTACGGGCGAACCGCCAGCCTCGATCTGACGAACCACCGCAGGAGTGCACCGGTCGGTCAGCAGTTGCCGCACGGCATCAGAAAAAAGATCGTCCATGTCCAGCTCCTAACGAAGACCCAGGCCGCGGGCGATCATGCCCCGCAGGATGTCGCGCGTACCGCCGCGCAATGAATACGAAGGTGCAACCTGCGTGACGTAGTTCAGCGTCTGCAGCAGCTCTGGCGGGATGCTTGCACCTTCGCGTGAAGACAGATCGTCGGCAATGGCCGCCGGAATCAGCTGCTCCACGCCGGTGCCCTGATCCTTGACCAGCGCAGCCTCGACGATGGGGCTTTCGCCCCGGGCAAGACGCTCCGTGACCGCCACCGACATTGCGCGCAGCGGCGTCAGTTGGCTGAGAATCCTGCCGGCCAGACGCACCGATTCAGGTGTGCGGCCCGCAGGCGTGCGGATGTACGCCAGCCACTCCTCAAAAAGAACGATGGAAGAAAACAGGCGCTCCGGACCGGCACGCTCGAAAGCCAGCTCGGCTGTCACCTGCTCCCAGCCGTGGCCTTCCTCACCAATCAAGGCATCGGCATGGAGTTGGACGTCGTCGAAAAATACTTCGCAAAAATGGCTATCCCCTGACAGGTCGGTGATGGGGCGCACCGTGACGCCCGGCAGCGACAGGTCCACAATCAGTTGCGAGAGACCCTTTTGCCGGTCCGACGATTCACCCGACGTGCGCACCAGCGCGATCATGTACTGGCAGGCGCCGGCGTTGGTGGTCCAGATCTTTTGACCCTTCAGTGTCCAGCCCTGCTCCGTCCGAACGGCCCTTGTCTTTACACTTGCCAGGTCCGATCCCGCATTGGGCTCGCTCATGCCGATGCAGAAGAACGATTCTCCGCGGCAGATGGGGGGCAGATAGAACTGCTTTTGCGCCTCGGTGCCGTACTTGAGGATCAATGGGCCGCTCTGGCGGTCGGCGATCCAGTGCGAGCCCACGGGCGCGCCGAAGTTGAGGAATTCCTCCACGAGCACGTAGCGCGCAAACGGGCTGCGCCCGCCACCACCATAGGCTTTGGGCAAGGTGATGCCCACCCAGCCGCGCCGGCCCAGTTCCCGACTGAAGGCCGTGTCATAACCGGCCCAGGAGCGCGCACGGACCACGGCGGGTAGGTCTTTCAAAGCGTCGGCCAGAAAAGCCCTGACCTCTGCCCGCAGCGCCTCATCCTCGGGTGGAATGCCCGTCAGGGCCAGGGAATCAAGTGTACTCATCCGAGCACTCCTTTCTGGGCTAATTCATCAATCGTGGCCTGGGAAAGCCCCAGTAAGCGCGACAGCACGGCCTGGGTATCCTGGCCGAGCCGGGGCGGTGCACTCCGGTATTGAACCGGCGTGCCTGACATCCGGATCGGACTGGCCACAAGCGGAATGTCACCTGCCACCGGATGCTGCATCTGGAACTGCATGCCGCGCGCCTGGACCTGCGGGTCGGCGAACACATCGGCGATGGTGTTGATGGGGCCACACGGCACACCCACCTGCTCCAGCAGGGCGATCCACTCGCCAGTGGTCCGCATGACCGTGGCCTGGCGCATCAGTGGGATCAGGGTGCCGCGATGCTGCACCCGAGCCTCGTTGGTCCTGAAGCGCTCGTCGTCGAACCATTCCGGCTTGCCAGTGACCGTGCAGAACTTCGCGAATTGCCCGTCATTGCCGATGGCCAGGATCATGTAGCCATCAGCGGTCGGGAAGTCCTGGTACGGCACGGTGTTGGGGTGGGCATTGCCCATGCGGTGAGGTGTCTGGCCGCTGTACAGGTAGTTCATGCCCTGATTGGCCAGGCAAGCGACGCCCACGTCCAGCAAAGCCAGGTCAATGTGCTGACCCTGCCCATTCACGTTGCGCGCCTCCAGTGCAGCCAGAATGGCGGTGCAGGCATACAGGCCAGTCAGAATATCGGTGAGCGCCACGCCCACTTTCGTTGGGCCTTCGCCCGGCTCCCCGTCGGGTCGCCCCGTGATGCTCATGAGCCCGCCCATGCCCTGAATCAGAAAGTCATAGCCAGCGCGCGGCGCATACGGCCCGGTCTGTCCGAAGCCGGTGATGGAGCAGTACACCAGTCGCGGGTTGATCTCCCTCAACGCCTCGTAGTCAAGGCCGTACTGCCTGAGGCTGCCGACCTTGAAGTTTTCGATCACCACATCGCAGGTTTTTGCCAGATCACGGATCAGCGCCTGCCCTGCGGGGAGAGTGAGGTCCACCGTGATCGATTGCTTGTTGCGGTTGGTGCAGAGGTAGTAGGCTGAATCGTTTGTCGGCTGGCCCTGATCGTCCTTGAGAAACGGCGGCCCCCACAGCCGCGTGTCGTCGCCAGTGCCCGGTCGCTCGACCTTGATGACTTCGGCACCCAGATCACCCAGCGTCTGCCCGGCCCAGGGACCAGCCAGCACGCGCGACAGGTCCAGCACACGGATGTGTGACAGGGCACCGCGCACAGGCGCTCCGGATTGCGCAGCCGCCGTCACTGCTGCTCGACTTTCGCCTTCGTTGCAATGCGCTTCCAGAGTCGGATTTCGGCATTCTGGAACGTACGCATTTCCTCGGGGCCGCCCCGCATGACTTCGGCGCCGAGGCGTTCGTAGAACTCGCGGGTTTCCGGCAGTGTTTCGATCTTCGACAGCAATGCGGCCAGCTTGTCAGCCTCCGCTTTGGGAGTCTTGACTGCGACCATGGCCGCAACCCAGGTGTAGGCTGTGAAGCCCGGCAGACCGGCCTCCGCGGCGGTAGGAACGTTTGGCAGGGCCGGAACGCGGCGCTCCGAGGCCACCGCCAGCGCGCGCAACTTGCCGCCCTTGACCAGCTCGTAGGCGCCCGTGATGTCGGCAAAAGCCATGGGCACGGTGCCGGACACCACGGCGGTGATGGCTTCGGAGGCCCCCTTGAATGGCACATGATGCGTTTGCACACCAGCCGTGTCATTGAACAGTTCAGCCATGAGCTGGTAGCCGGCAGAGCCGGCGCCGTAGTCCAGCTTGTCGGGCTGCGCCTTTGCGGCCGTGATCAAATCCTTCAAGGTCGCGTGCGGGCCGCTGGCCGGTGTGATAAGCAGCGCCGGGGCCCGCATCATCATGGTCAGCGGCGCCAAGTCGCTCACCGGGTCGTAGGGCAAGGTCTTGAACAACGCGACGTTGACCGCCAGCGTGGAATTGCTGCCCACAAACACGGTGTAGCCGTCAGCCGGGGCCGACAGCACCGCACGCACCGCGATGAAACCGTTGGCCCCAGGCTTGTTTTCCACGATCACCGATTGACCGGTCAGTTCGGCGAGCTTCTTGCCGAAGTAACGCGCCGAAGTGTCAGTGCCGCTACCCGGAGGAAAAGGCACGACGAATTTAATCGGCTTGGCAGGGAACTCTTGGGCCATCACCTGCCCTGCGGGAAGGATGGCCGCGCCAAGCGCCAGCAGGCAGGCAGCGCCTAGTACACGGAATGCATCGTTTTTTTTCATGATCAGGTCTTGTGAAGTCAGTTGTAGTTGTTCAACTCGGCAGGGATCACTCCAGGGTGGCCCCTGTGGCCTTGACAGCCTTATCCCATCGTTCAATTTCCGACTTGATATATGCGCCGTACTCGGCTGGCGTGGAGCCCAGCGGCTCTGCACCTTGAACGGCCAGCTTCGCCTTGACGTCGCTTGCAGCCAATGCCTTCAGGATCTCAGCATTCAGACGCCTGACAATCTCAGGTGGTGTCTTCGCGGGGACCAGTATGCCCTGCCAGGCGCCCACCTCAAAGCCCGCCATGACCGTCTCATTGACTGTGGGCACATCTGGCAGTACGGAGGTCCGCTTGAGGCTGGTGACTGCCAGTGCCCGCAGTCGCTTGTCCTTGATAAATGGCAGCGCGGAATTCACCGTGTCCGTTATGAACTGAGTCTGCCCACCCACCAAGTCGGTTAACGCAGGGGCACTGCCTTTGTAGGGAATATGCGTCGCAGTCAGGCCCTTGCCCTGCAGCAGCAGGTAGGCGCCCAGATGGGTAATGTTGCCATTACCGGCCGACCCGTAGCTGAGCTTGCCGGGGTTGGCCTTGACATGGTCCAGGAACTCCTGGACCGTGTTCACGGGCAATGACGGGTGCACCGCCAGCACGAGCGGGATCACGGCCGTGAGCGCCACGGGTGCGAAATCGGCACGAACGTCGTAGTTGAGTTTCTTGTACAGCGCCGGGCTGAGCGCAACCGCAGACGTGTTGTAGAACACGGTGTAGCCATCCGCCGGCGCCTTGGCCACGAAATCCGCAGCAATATTGCCATTGGCGCCGGGTTTGTTGTCCACGACCACCGACTGCCCCATCTGCTCGCTGAGCTTCTGGGCCAGCACGCGGGCGACAAGGTCGGTTGGACCGCCGGGTGGGAAGGCAAGCACCAGCTTGATGGGCTTGTCAGGATAGCCTGTCTGCGCCAGAACGGGACCCGCGGCCATGCCAGAGAAGACCAGGGCACACGCCAGCGCCATGCGTCGGTTAACTAGTTTCATGAAAGTCTCCTTAAATGTCGTTGTTCGTTGGGAAAAAAATCAATTCAGACCGAACGCCCGGCAAGCAGCCGCGTTGCGGTGTAAGTCATGACGGATTCATCACGCTGGTTGAACACACGAATATCGGAAGTGACGACCGCGCGGTTCCGGGTGGAGGTGGGCTTGACCACCGTGACCTCGACTTCGGCGTGGATCGTGTCACCCACCAGCACGGGACGAAGAATTTTCTGTTGCAGCTCAAGCATCGCCAGGCCGGTGCCCTGGATCATGGACTGCAGGATGAAGCCTTCGATCAGGGTATAGGTCAGCGCACCCGGCACGGGTCGGCCCTGGATCGCACCGCCCTCGTAGCCTTCCTCAATGAAGATCGCCTCCAGCATCCCGGTACAGGAAATGAAGTTGACGAGATCAGTTTCCGTGATGGTGCGGCGGAAGGTTCGGAACACTTGACCGACCGTCAGGTCCTGCCAGAAAAATCCCTGCCCGAGCAGAGGTGGTTTGGATACAGACATGAATTCCTTCCTTGATGGTTAAAGTCACTTCAACCCTGGGCCGACCTGGCCACAGCGCCCGAAGCGATGAGATCGGCAATCCGCTGGCGGGAAATGCCTGCATCCTGCAGCACGGACTCCGTGTCGGCACCAAGGCGCGGAGGTGTCGCCACCGGCGGGCGCACTCCATCAAACAGCACGGGCACTCCAGGAAAGCGCAGCGTGCCCATGGCCGAGTCTTCCACCCGGCTAAAGAAGCCCGTAGCCTGCAGATGTGGATCATCCTTCAAGTCGACCAGTTGGTTCATGCGGGCCGCAGGAATTTCCAGCCGTTCGCACAATGCCAGCCAGTAAGCCGTGCTCTGGGCTGTAACGAACCGGCCCGTAATTTCATAAAGGGCTTCGATGTGCTGTGTCCTGGCCGCGATGCCCCGAAAGCGCACATCACTTGCCAGATCCAGTGCATCCACGGCCTTGAAAAAGCGTTCCCAGTGGGCGTCGGTGTACGGCATCATGCAGACGTGCCCGTCCGCCGTGCGGTAAGGCCTGCGCCAGTCGGCCAGCACCCGTGGATAGCCCGGTGCAGACAGGGGTGGGTCGAAATGCTCGCCATAGCAGTGCTCCACAAGATTGAAGGCCACCATGGTTTCGAACATCGGAATTTCGACGACGGCCCCGTGCCCCGTCGAGCTGCGCTGCAACAGAGCGGCCATGATCGCCATTGCGGCCACCAGGCCGCTGGTCTTGTCCGCCGCGATCGTCGGAAAGTAGCGCGCCACGCCGGTCTGCTGCGCCATCAGCGCGGCATTGCCCGACATGCCTTGAATGATGTCGTCATAGGCAGGCTTGCCGCCGTAGGGGCCGTTTTCGTTGAAGCCGTGCAGCCCGGCATAGACCAGCTTCGGGTGCGCCTCGCGCAGGCGCTGCGGGTCCAGCCCGACCGCGCCCAGCTTCTGCGGCCGCATGCTGTGCATGAAGACGTCGGAAGTGGCAATCAGCTTCTGCAGCGTGACTTGGCCCTCGGGGTGCTTGAGGTCGATGACGACGCTCTTCTTGCTTCGGTTGACCCCCAGAAAGATCGCCGACATGCCATCTTCCAGGCTGGGCCCGGTGTGGCGCGTCGAGTCTCCCTGCGGCGGCTCGATCTTGATGACTTCCGCGCCGAAATCGGCCAGCCATTGACTGGCGTAGGGACCCATCACCACCGCGCTGGCGTCAACCACCCGGATGCCCGCAAGCGGCAAAGCTGTCATGTACGTGTCTCCATCTAAGGATCACAAATCTAACGGCCATCACGATTTATGTCTAATATTAATAATTTACCAATCGATACGAAAACAATATCATCCTCGAATGAACCTCAAGCAACTCCAGCAATTCGTGGCCCTGGCGGAAACCGGGAACTTTCACAAGGCGGCCGAACGCATGCACATGGCCCAGCCACCGTTATCGGTGTCCATGCGCAAGCTGGAAGACGAACTGGGCGGACCGCTGTTTCTGCGCCATCCCACTGGCGCACGGCTGACTGCAGCAGGCCAGGCCATGCTGGCCGATGCGCGGCGCACCATTTTTCACGCCCAGCAATGCCAGCAGGCAGTGGCTGCGGCCCTGCATGGCGAAGGTGGTGTGCTGCGTGTGGGCTTCATCGGCTCGGCGACCTACTCGCTGCTACCCCGGCTGATCCCAAGTTTTCGCCGACGCTTCCCCAAGATCGAGCTGGAACTGGCCGAATCCACGACAGCCATGATCCTGACCCGCCTGGCGGCACACAGTCTGGACCTGGGGCTGGTGCGCTTTCCGGTGCTGCACCCGGGGAGCTTCTCTTTCACGCCACTGGAGCAGGACGAATTCGTGCTGGCAGTGCCGGCTGACAGCGCGTGGGGGCGGCTTTCCACCGTGGCACTTTCAGAGGCCGCCGGTGAGCCCTTCATCATGTACGCAGAATCCACCGTGCCCAACCTGTTTGCTGTCGCCATGCTGCGCTGCCAACAATCGGGGTTCTCTCCGCGCGTGACGCAGGAGGCTGTGCAGGTACAGACCATCGTGAGCTTGGTGGAAAGCGGTCTGGGCCTGGCATTGGTGCCCGGCGTGGCCCGGCGCTATGTCAATCGAGGTGTCAAGTTCCTTCGGCTCAGCGACAACCCGATTCAGTCACATATCAGCATTGCTCTGGCTGCGTTGAATGACAACCTCAATCCCCTGGTGAACAGCTTCACAGCGCACGCCCAGAACTACTGACTTGCCGGTTTGGCAATGCCGCCGGGGAGCCGCAGCATATCCCAGAGCCGCTTGACGGCTTCGCGTACCATCCTCACGGTTCAACAACGCCCGATCCCGGGCCCCAACGGAGAAAACTATGTTCAGTCATGTGATGGTCGGTGTGAATGATCTCGAGGTTTCCAGAAAGTTTTACGACGCGCTCTTGGGCACGCTGGGCATCGGCCCAGGCGTTGCCAACAAGAACCGCTATTTCTACCGCAGCCCCACAGGCACGTTTGGCATCACCACACCCATCAATGGCGAGCCCGCTACGCACGGCAATGGCAGCACCCTGGGCTTCAACATGGCGTCTCCTGAACAAGCGGATGCCTTCCATGCGGCTGGCGTTGCCAACGGCGGCACCACCTGCGAAGAGCCCCCAGGGTTTCGCGACGGCGCGGTGGGCAAGCTCTACCTGGCGTATGTGCGCGACCCCGATGGCAACAAAATCTGCGCGCTGCACCGCCCTGCCAACTAAGGCAGGCTGGAGTTAATCTGATCGAATCGCGCGCTACCCCGTGCCTGGCAGCATGAGCCATGCCGTCTCGCGCTTGCGCGCTGCGCGTTTGGCGCGCAGTGCAAAGCCTTTTATTGCCCGTGGTTCGCGGGCCGAACGCTGCCCCGGTTGCCGCGTGCCTTTCAGCCACTGCTTGTGTGCCTTGCGGCCTGTGGTGCCCACGCGGGCGGGGGTGTGCCTGATCATGTGCGACATCGAGCCGCTCAAGCCCAGCAACACCGGCTGGCTGATTGCCGACGTGGTGACGGACACCGCCGCGTTTGGCTGGTCGCGCACGGCGGTGGACCCTGCCCTGCTGACCATGCTGGCCGACCCGCAGTGGCAGCCCTACCTGGTGTTTCCGGGGGAGTTTGTGGCGACCGAGCGCGTGGTGACGCAGGTGCAGCCGGTTGAGGGACATATGGGCCAGCAAGGCAAGCGGCCACTGTTCGTGTTGCTCGATGCCACCTGGCCCGAGGCGCGCAAGATGTTTCGCAAAAGCCCTTACCTCAACCATTTGCCGGTGCTCAGCCTGCAGCCCGAGCAACTCTCCAATTACCGCCTGCGCCGCTCCACGCGCGAGGACCACTTATGCACTTCGGAGGTGGCGGCCTTGTGCCTTGAGCTGGCCGGTGAACCCCGCGCCGCGCAGACGCTGGACGCCTACCTTGCCGTGTTCACCACCCACTACCTGAGTGCCAAAAACCATTGGCCCGTGGATCTGGAAGATGCCGCGCACCAGCGCCTGCGTCACTCGCTATTTATTGAATAGCAAACCAGGCAATATCGACGAGGGTCAGGAGCCGATTTCTCATAAATCCCGGGGCGGCGACAATATCCACCTCGCCCAAGGCACAGCCGCCTACTCTCCCATCCACACAAAGCAACCCCATGACCCAAGACTTGACCCCACCCAACGAAGCAGCCAAGACGGAGCTATGCGATTCCTGCGCAGGTATCCAGCAAAACTGGCGCCGTGCCCGCGGGCATCCCGAACTGATGCAAGGCACTCACCGCACCGAGGCGCACAAACACGGCCAGGTCGTCATCACCAAGTACCGCTGTGAGCGCTGTGGCACAACGTGGGAGTATGAAAACAACAAGGTCAACCGCCACGCAGGCTGGTCGGTGGTGGGCTGACTGACAGCCCGCAGTCCGTGCGATGCCTTGCCCGCGGTCGCTTGATCAGTGAACACCCGCATTGAATCCATCGGGAAAACAAACTACAGTGCCCCACATTCATTGCGGGGGTGGATTTGAATTTTCAAGCCAGACTTACGGTTGCCATCTGCGCCAGTGTCGCCGTAGGCGTCATTCCCATCCTCCTGTCCTTTACGCTGGCGCAGCGACAGGGACGCCAGATTGAAGAAGACCGATTGCTGAGCTATGCCAGGAATGTGCTTTTCCGATCCGAACGCGCCACGCAACAGCTGTACGCCGGCATTGACCGCTTAGCCCGAGCCCGCCACGGCGACCCGTGTGCCCCAGCCCAAATTGCCCTGATGTCCGAGATTGACCTCAGTTCGCAGGACATTCAGACCATGGGCTACATTGAAGCGGGACGCCTGCTGTGCTCCTCCATGGGGCTGCACGGGGCCGGCCTGCCGATCAGCACCGGTACACCGGTTACCCGCGGCACTGACGGCTCCACCCTTTACACGCGGGCACGCCTGCCGATTGCGCCGGACATAACGTTCATTATTGTGGCGCGCAATGGCTATGCGGCAGTGATGCACGAGGCCATCACGCTGGACATCGGTCCCTCACCGGACCACGTGTCCATGGCGACCTACTCCCCCGGAAGCAAGACCTTTCGCTCCCAGCGCGGCACCATCAAGCCCGCCTGGGCCGAGCACCCCCTGATCGGCGGGCAGACCACTTTTGACGATGGCGCACATTTGGTGGCCCTGGTCGCCTCACAGCGCTTTCCCACGGTGACCCTGGCGGCCACGCCTTTGTCCGAAGTCCACCAAAGCTCGCGCCAGGTGGCCAAATTCCTGGTGCCTTTTGGTGTCGCTGCGGGCCTTGCGCTGGGACTGCTGGCCTTCTTGATGGCACGCCGCCAGATGGGTATGCCTGCGCTCTTGCGTGCAGCGTTAAAACGCGGCGAACTGTTTCTTTTGTACCAACCGATCATGGATTTGCAGAGCGGCAGATGCATCGGTGCGGAAGCGCTGATTCGCTGGCGGCAGCCGGATGGCACCATCGTTCCCCCTGACGTGTTTATTCCGGTAGCCGAAAAGTCAGGCTTGATCCAGCGCGTGACCGAACGCGTGCTCGAGATTGTTGCTGCCGACGCGGGCTCCTTGTTTGCAATGCATCCCGGGTTTCACGTCAGTGTCAACCTGGCTGCTGCCGACCTGAAATCGCACCGCACCGTGGAACTGCTGGCCCAGTTGATGCACAAGACCGGCGCCAAGGCGCACAACATTCTGGTGGAGGCCACTGAGCGTGGACTGATGGATGCGGATGAGGTACGCCAGGTGATTGACGCCATCCATGCCCTGGGCATCGAGGTGGCCGTGGATGACTTTGGCACAGGCTACTCCAGCCTGTCCTACCTTGAAACCTTTGCACTGGATTACCTGAAAATTGACAAGTCGTTTGTGGACACGCTGGCCACCGGTGCAGCCACCAGCCAGGTGGCAGTCCACATCATTGAAATGGCCAAGGCCCTGAAATTGAGAATGATTGCAGAGGGCGTGGAGACCGAAGATCAGGCCAGGCTGCTCAAGGAGCGCGGCGTGCAGTTCGCCCAAGGCTGGCTGTTCGCCAGACCCATGCCAATGGCTGCCTTGCTGAGCCATATTGCATAGCTGCAGGCAGCAGAAGAACTCCTTTGGGCTCAGAATAGGGGGAATTCGGGGGCTTGTTGCCCCTTGCTGCAAGGAACTCCCATGACCGATCTCGCCAACTTCCCCATTACCCGCAAATGGCCCGCCCAACATCCAGAGCGCTTGCAACTCTACTCACTGCCCACGCCCAACGGCGTCAAGGTGTCGATCATGCTGGAGGAGACCGGCCTGCCCTATGAACCGCATCTGGTCAGCTTCGAGACCAACGACCAGATGTCCCCGGAGTTTCTCTCTCTCAACCCCAACAACAAGATTCCTGCCATCCTGGACCCCAAGGGTCCCGGCGGCAAGCCGCTGGCGCTGTTCGAGTCCGGCGCGATTCTGCTGTATCTCGCCGAAAAGACCGGGCAATGCATCCCCCAGGACGCTGCCGCGCGCTACGAGACGATCCAGTGGCTGATGTTCCAGATGGGCGGCATCGGGCCGATGTTTGGGCAACTGGGCTTCTTCACCAAATTTGCGGGCAAAGACTATGAAGACAAGCGACCGCGTGACCGCTATGCAGCCGAAAGCAAGCGTCTGCTGGGCGTGCTGAACCAGCGCCTTGCCACCCGCGCCTGGATCATGGGCGACGCCTACACCATCGCAGACATCGCCACATTCCCCTGGGTGCGCAACCTGCTCGGATTTTACGAAGCAGGTGATCTGGTCGGCATACAGGAATTTCCGCATGTCACGCGGGCCCTGGCCGCATTCGTGGCACGTCCGGCGGTAACCCGCGGGCTGGCCGTACCCAGCCGCACATGAGCGCTGACAACCCCTACCAGGCTTTGCCCCGACAAAGCGTACTGATAACCGGGGGCACCGGCTTCATTGGCGCAGCCTTGGTCAGGCACCTGCTGGATGCGGGCCACAGCGTGACTGTGTACGCCCGCGACCCTGTGCGGGCCACCCGGCAGTTCCAGGGCCGTGCACGTTGCGTGCCCAGTTTGTCGGCACTCAAAACCAGTGACCAATTTGACACCGTCATCAACCTGGCCGGTGCGCCGGTCTTGGGCCCGCGCTGGAGCCCCCAACGGCAGGCCCAGCTGTTGGCCAGCCGAGTCGGCGTTACCCAGGCACTGCTGGCGTGGCTCAACAGCGCGGCCCACAAGCCCGGGGTCTGGATACAGGCCTCTGCCATCGGCTACTACGGCGTGCGCGATGCCGATGAACTTCTGACCGAAGCCAGCGCCAAGGGCAGCGGCTTCATGGCGGCCTTGTGCGACCAATGGGAGCAATCGGCCCAAGCCGTCCAGACGCATGGCGTACGCAAGGTGGTGTTGCGCCTGGGCCTTGTCTTTGGACCTGGCGGCGCCTTGCCACCCTTGTTGTTGCCGCATCGCCTTTTCGTGGGCGGGCGTATGGGCGACGGCAAGCAGGTGTTGAGTTGGATTCACCGCAAAGACGTGCTGCAAATCATCGCGCGGGCGATCTGTGACACGACGATGCAAGGGACCTACAACGCCGTGGCACCCGGCGCACTGAGCCAGGCCGAATTTGCCCGCACGGTCGGCAAGGTGTTGCGCAGGCCTGTTTGGTTCCACATACCGGCAACCCCGGTGCGCTGGGCTGCCGGAGAAATGGCGGAACTGTTGCTGGACGGCCAGCACGTGACGCCGCTGCGATTGCTCCAAGAAGGCTATGCGTTCAAATTCCCGACTGTAGAGCAGGCGCTGCGCGACCTGGTGTGATCCTGCCGCCTACACTGACGTTTTTGCCTTATCTCTGACGCCATCCACAACAACAAACCTCACCATGAAGATTGATCTTTCAAACAAAACAGCCCTCATTACCGGCTCTACTGCGGGCATCGGCTTCGCCATTGCCAAGGGCCTGGCCGAAAGTGGCGCCGCTGTGGTACTCAACGGCCGCACCGCACAGGCGGTAGAGCGCGCCATCGCCGAGCTGAAGCGCGTCGTGCCCGGTGCCACGGTGCGCGGCGTGGCCGCAGACCTAGGCACCGCTGCAGGCTTCGACACGCTGCTGGCTGCTGAGCCGCAAGCCGACATCCTGGTCAACAACGTCGGCGTGTACGGACTGCAGGATTTCTTCAAAACCCCCGACGACGAGTGGCAACGCTTCTTCGACGTCAATGTCATGTCCGGTGTTCGCGCCTCGCGCGCCTACACGCAGGCCATGGTCGATCGCGGTTGGGGCCGCGTGGTGTTCATCTCGTCCGAGTCGGGACTGAACATCCCGCCCGACATGATTCACTACGGTTTCACCAAAACATCCAACCTGTCCATCTCGCGTGGCCTGGCCAAACGTCTGGCGGGCACCGGTGTCACCGTGAATGCAGTTTTGCCCGGCCCCACCCTGTCAGACGGCGTGGGCGCCATACTGCAGCGCGCAGCCGACGCGTCGGGCCAATCCCTCGACGAGGTGGGCAAGGCATTTGTGAAAAACAAGCGCCCAAGCTCCATCATCCAGCGCATGGCCACTGTAGAAGAGGTGGCCAATCTGGTGGTCTACGTGTGCTCACCCCAGGCCTCGGCCACCACCGGCGCGGCGCTGCGGGTGGATGGAGGCATCGTGGACTCCATCGCCTGAAGAACGGGCTGTACACACGGTTCCCCGCGGTAATAATGAATCGGTTGCAACTCTCAATTCAAATGCCATGGAAGTCTTCAAGTTTCTCAATCTGATGGTGGAAAACGAGGCTTCAGACCTGTTCTTCAGTGTCGGTGCGCCCGTGAACGTGAAGATCGAAGGCATTACCAATCCCCTGAAAATGCCGGCACTGGCGCCCGGTGAAGTCAAGCAACTGGCGTATTCGGTGATGAGTGAAAAGCAGATTGCCGAGTTCGAAGCCCACATGGAACTCAACATGGCCATCTCGGCGTCGGGCATTGGGCGCTTTCGGGTGAATGTATTTATGCAACGCGGCGAAACCGGCATGGTGATCCGCTACATCAAGGCCAAAATCCCTCCATTGGCGGCCCTGGGCCTGCCCGCAGTGCTGGAGCAGTTGGTCATGCTCAAGCGCGGACTGGTGCTGGTAACGGGTGCCACCGGTTCTGGCAAGTCCACCACCCTGGCGGCCATGCTGAACTACCGCAACGAAAACGCCACCGGACACATCCTGACTATTGAAGACCCCATCGAATTCATGCATGCGCACAAGCATTCGGTGGTGGATCAGCGCGAAGTAGGGATTGACACAGAATCGTACGAAGCGGCCCTGAAGAACGCCATGCGCGAGGCTCCCGACGTGATCATGATTGGTGAAATTCGCGACCGGGCTACCATGCAGCAAGCCGTGGCCTACGCCGAAACAGGGCACCTGTGCCTGTCGACCCTGCACGCCAACAACGCCAACCAGGCGATGGAACGCATCGTCAACTTCTTCCCTGAAGAGGCACACCACCAGTTGCTGACCGATCTGAGCATCAACCTGGCGGGGGTAGTGTCACAGCGCCTGATTCCGGGCCTGAAGCAGAAGCTGGTGCCAGCAGTGGAGGTGATGGTGCAGTCGCCCTACATCAGCGACCTGATCGGCAAAGGCGAAATTTCAGCCATCAAGGAAGCCATGGGCCACAGCACCGGCGCCGGCATGTGTACCTTCGACCAGGCACTGTACAAACTGTACGTGGAAGGCCGTATCGCGCAGGACGAAGCCTTGCACAACGCCGACTCCCGTACCGATCTGGCCCTGCGCATGCGCTTGGCAGAAGGCGTGAGCCCGTCGGACGCCGGGGAGCTGACGATCGACACCAACCCCTACCCGGGCAAGCCACCGCTTCGCCACTGAGACCCATGGGAGCCGCACGGCGGCGTAACCATAGCGGCTGATGTGGGCTGGCGCACCTTGATCGGCGGTAAAATTGCATGAGATGTGGGTGTTTCCTGCGTGGGGGCCTCACGTGGCAGACAAGTGGCCGTGGCAAGTGCTGCAGCGTCTGCACCCAGGTAGCACCAAGCTCATACGGGGGCCGACGGTTTCACCCCCTTCCTTTTCTCTTTCAGGCACTATTTTCATGACCTATTGCGTCGCCATCAAACTCAATGCCGGACTGGTTTTCCTGTCTGATTCACGCACCAATGCGGGGCTCGACCAGATCAGCACTTTTCGCAAAATGATCGTGTACGAGAAGCCCGATGATCGTTTTATGGTGCTGCTCTCAGCGGGCAATCTCAGCATTTCGCAGTCGGTGCGCGAGATTCTGCAAATTGAGCAACTGAAGGAACACCCTGAGGCTGAGCCAGTCACCATCTGGAACGCCAAGAGCATGTTCGACGCGGCCCGCGTGCTGGGTTCGGCCATTCGTCGGGTATACGAGCGTGATGCCGCCTCGCTCAAGCAGGCCGGTGTCGAGTTCAATGTATCGCTGATTTTTGGCGGTCAGGTCAAGGGCGAAGGCATGCGCCTGTTTCAGGTCTACTCCGCCGGCAACTTCATAGAGGCTACGCCCGAGACGCCCTATTTTCAGGTGGGCGAATCCAAGTATGGCAAACCGGTGCTCGACCGCGTGATCACACCCGACACCCCGCTGGACGAGGCTGCCAAGTGTGCGCTGGTGTCGATGGACTCCACGCTCAAGTCCAATCTGTCTGTGGGTTTGCCGCTGGACATGGTGGTGTACGAAGCCAACCAGTTCCAGACCGACAAGATTGTCTGTATCGACGAAAACAATCCCTATTTCCGCATGCTGCATGGCAGTTGGGGCCAAAAGCTGCGCGAGGTGTTTGACAGCATCGAGGACCCGATGTGGAATGGCGAGCAAACCGAAGTGCCGCTGATGCTGCCCTCCGCGCGCAGCCGTCCGCTGAAAAAAATCAGTACGCCGCAAGAAAAACTGATTTAACTTTTTTGTGACCCGCCATGCCCCTCATCATCTTCTCGCACGCCAACAGTTTTGCCGCCAGCACCTATGGCGTCATGTTCAAAAGCCTGAAGTCACGCGGCTTCACCGTCAAGGCGATTGAAAAATTTGGCCATGACGAGAAATACCCCGTCACCGACAACTGGCCGCATCTGGTGCAGCAGTTGCTGGACTTTGCGCAGGTCGAGGTTGAGAAGGCTGGAGAGCCTGCTTACCTGGTGGGGCATTCATTTGGTGGTTTCGTCAGTGTCATGGCCGCAGCGCGCGCACCCGAGCTGGCCCACGGGGTGGTGCTGCTGGATTCGCCGCTGCTGGGTGGCTGGCGCGCCACGACACTGGGCATGATGAAGACCACGCAAATGGTGGGGGCCGTGTCACCCGGCGCCATCAGCCGCCAGCGCCGCAACAGCTGGCCCAGCCAGGATGCCGCCCTGGAACACTTTCGCCACAAAAAAGCTTTCGCCAAATGGGACCCGCAGGTGCTGCGGGACTACATCGCCCATGGCACCCATGACGAGGGCCGTGGCGACGAGAAAAAAAGGGTGTTGAGTTTTGACCGCGCGATCGAAACCGCCATTTACAACACCGTGCCCGACAACCTGGACCGGCTGTTCCGGCGCCACCCCATCAAGTGCCCGGTCGCCTTCATTGGCGGACGCCACTCCGTGGAGATGAAGCAGGTGGGTATGACCATGACCGAAAAAATTACCCACGGCCGCATCATGATGCTTGACGGCAGCCACCTGTTTCCCATGGAAAAACCGATGGCCACGGCAGCCGCCCTGGAAGCTGCGGTACTGAACTTGCAGAGCCTGGGCTAAGGCCAGGCAAAGCTCAAGCAAGCAGCCACTGCTGGACTTCAGCCTTGGTGGGAATGCGACCGCTGGAAACCACTTTCTCGTTGATCACCAGCGCCGGTGTGGACAGCAGGTCGTAGGCCATGATGTCCTTCATGTCGGTGACTTTGACGAATTCAGCGTTCACACCCGCCGTGCTCGCGGCGTCTCTTGCGATGGACTCCAGCTTCTTGCAGTTGGCGCAGCCGGAACCGAGAATTTTCACTTTCAACATGGCTTTCTCCTTGGTAAGAACAATGGCTCAGGTGAGCGTTTGGGCATTTTTTTGTCGCCGATGAAGCCCCCCTAAAAGCGCGGCCAACACGGCAATGAACACCGACAGGCCCAGGACAAGTTGCGTCCATGACATGCCGTCGACCCAGGAACCATAGAGTAAACCTGCGGCCATGCTGAACAGGGCCACCATGCCGACATAAGCGAATGTTTTCTTGCGCCCAATCACAGCGATCACCATCAAGATACTCTGCAGACTCAACTCCGGGTCCGCCATCAGGTAAGCCAGCAGCGGGCCGGGGTGCATGCCCAGATCAAGAAACATCTTGGCAACGGGCACCTCCACCAGGGTCGGGAAATACATGAAAACACCAAACACAACCGCAACCGCGTTGGCGGCCAGGTCGTTTCGGCCCGCCAGATTTTGAATCCATTCAGGCTGGATGACCTGGCGAATCATGCCCACGATGAAGACGCCCACCACCAGCAAACCAAAAATCTGCTTCACAAACCGCCAGGCTTCCCAGAGCCATGCTTGCCGCGCATCCACGTCCAGGCGCTTGGCATAGTGCCAGACAGCCCACAAACACAAGCCGACAGCCAGGAAGCGCCCCGTCATGGCCACATGAAGTACGCCGCCCTGGGGCGTCAGGCGCAGGGCAGCGACCAGCAAGGTTGTGGCCGCCAGGCCCAGTGTGACCCATGTCCAGCGGTTCGCACCCTCGATGATGTTCTCCAGCCCCTTCCAGGCCGTCGCGGCAATCAGCAGCAACAAGGCAATCAGTACCGAACCTTGAAAGCTGACCCCTTCCTCTCCCTTGGCGGCATCAAAGGGCACCCAATGAAACAAGGTCTCTTGCCATGCCTCGGCCCACCCTAGGGGCAGACTCACTGTGGCAAGCGTGGCGGTCAGTGGCCAGAGCTTCAGTGTGCCCGCAATCAGCAACGCCACCATGGCCAGCAGGAGGCCGGTGGCTGCAGATCCGACACTGGCCTTGTCAGCAAACAGCGTGTCGGTTTGCGCATCATGGTTCGCATCGTCGCGCCAAAACAGCATGGCCATCAGCAAGCCAATACCCATACCGAAGAGCAGACACAACACAAACCGTGCAACCGCAAACTCTGCGCCGAGAATGCCGCCGGTGTAGGCCAGGGCCATGATGTTGCCCGCCGGGGCAAAAAACAGGAACGTGATGGCAGGCCCGATGCCCGCTCCTTTGCGATAGATACCCGCAAAGAGCGGCACGATGGTGCACGAGCACACCGCCAGCAAGGAGCCCGCCGCCGCCGCTGCCGGGTAGGAAACATGGGCAGGTGTGTTGCGCCCCAGCCAGCGGGTGATGCTGGCTTTGGGAATCAACGCTGCCATGGCTCCGGCGATAAAGAAGGCCGGCAACAGACACAGCAGCACATGTGCCGCCAGGTAAGCGGCCAGATTGCCGGCACCACCATTCAACAAATGCAGAAAGTAGTTCATCGGGTTCCCTCCTTATCGAAGCCATTTCATCACGGCTATGCGGATTTGACCTGACAGCTTGCCGTGACATCAAGCAGTTGGCACGACTGCCCCTCACAGCAGTTGAGCGTGAGGTAGGCCAGCACGTCATTCATTGTGGCAAAGGCCGCCCGGTAAATCAGATTGCGGCCATCGCGCTCCTGGGTGATCAGACCGGCATGGGTCAGCTCCTTCAAGTGAAACGACAAACCGGTACTTGGCAGATCCAGGGCCTCGGCGATGCGCGTGGGCGTCATGCCCGTTTCACCCGCCACCACCAGGCTCCTGAAAATCTGCAAGCGCGACTGCTGGGCCAGCGCAGCGAGCGCCTTGACGACATCTTGCTCCTTCATACCGCAACCCCCTTCGCGTGTTTGGCAACGGGCAAGGCCAGCGTCACGAGCCAACAGGCCGTCAACATCACGGCCGAACCCATCAGGGCATAAAGCAAACCACCCCACTGGTACAGCAAACCCGACATCAGCGTGCCAAAAAAGCGGCCCAACGCGTTGGCGGCGTAATAAAAGCCCACATCTTCCGCGGCCTTCTCCGAGCCGGCATACGCCAGGACCAGGTAAGAGTGCACGGACGAATTGACTGCAAAGGCAAAACCGAAGATGCCCAATCCGCCTACCACCACCCATTCCAGGCGGGGCACATCCATCGCCACCGCAAGGGCCAGCGCAACCGGCACTACAGCCAGCATGGCAGACCAGAGCCTCGCCGCAGGCACCTCGGTGCTCAAGCCATCCTCACTGCGTCGCACCAGGTGCGGCGCAAAAGCCTGCACCATGCCATAGCCAATGGTCCACAGGGCGAGGAAGCCCCCGACCATGGGCCGCGACCAGCCGGATGCATACAAAAACACCGGCACCCCCACCACAAACCACACATCCCGCGCGCCAAACAAAACCACGCGGGCGGCTGCCAGCAGGTTGATTCCGCGGTTTTTGGCAAACAGCTCCCTGGCTGACCGGGATGCCTTGCTCTTGCCCATGAGCTTGGGCACAAACAGCACCACGCCCATCAGCACCAGTGACAGCAATGCGGCCATCACCCACAGTGAGCCCCTGAACCCCAGCACCTCAAGCAGCACGCCACCCAAAAAGAAACCGATACCCTTCATGGCGTTTTTGCTGCCGGTAAACCAGGCCACCCACTTGAACAGCTGGCCCGAGGCCTCCCCCGCCGTGAGCTTGATGGCGGACTTGCTGGCAGTTTTGGTCAGGTCCTTGGCCACGCCACACACACCCTGCGACAAAACCACCCAGGCCACCGACATCGTTGCCGTCCAGTCGGGTGACAGCGCAGAGAGCAACAAGAAGCCCGCGATCTGTGTGCTCAACCCCACGGCCAGCATGCGCGCAATGCCATAGCGCGTGGCCAGCCACCCGCCGATCAGGTTCGCGGCAATGCCAGCAGCTTCATACAAGAGGAATAAAAACGCCAAGGCAAAAGGTGAATACCCCAGCTTGTAAAAGTGCAGCAACACCAGCATGCGCAGCGCACCGTCTGTCAGCGTGAAGCCCCAGTACGCGCTGGTGACGATGGCGTAGTGACGTGCGGCGCTGGCGCCAGCAGAGAGCGTCATGTCAGATACCCGCCGTTTCCATATGGCAGGCCAGATCCACCATGCGGCAGGCGTAGCCCATCTCGTTGTCATACCAGGCATAGACCTTCAACAAGGTGCCATCCGTCACCATGGTGCAGGGCGCATCGACGATGGCGCTGCGTGTGTCGCGGGCGTAATCGGCACTCACCAGGGGCCGCTCCTCGTAGCCCAGGATGCCGGCCAGCGAACCCTTGGCTGCAGCGGCGAACAGGGCGTTGACCTCTTCCGCGCTGGTCTCGCGCTTCATTTCAAACACGCAGTCGGTGAGCGAGGCGTTGAGTACAGGCGCGCGAACCGCATGACCGTTGAGCTTGCCTTTGAGCTCAGGGTAGATCAGTGCAATGGCCGTGGCACTGCCCGTGGTGGTGGGCGACAGGCTGAGCATGGCACTGCGGGCGCGGCGCAAATCCTTGTGCGGTGCATCCACCATCAGGTTGGTATTGGTGGGATCGTGGATGGTGGTGATCTGGCCGTGGCGGATGCCAATCGCCTCATGCACGACCTTGACCACCGGGGCCAGGCAGTTGGTGGTGCAGGACGCCGCCGTGACGATGGGGTGTTGTGCGGGGTCATACAGATGGTGATTCACGCCGACCACCACGTTGAGCACATTGCCCACCTTCACGGGTGCGGCCACGATCACACGCTTGGCGCCACGGTCCAGATGGCCTTGCAGCGTTTCGGGCGTGAGAAACTTGCCGGTGCATTCCAGCACCACGTCCACCCCCCTGTCACCCCAGGGAATGTCCGCTGCCTTGGCATGCGATGAGAACGAGAGTTGTCTGTTGCCGATGCGAATACGGTCTTCACCCTCGGCTGCAATGTCTTCACGCCAGCGCCCCTGCACGCTGTCAAAGGTGAGCAAATGGGCGCTGGCAGCGGCACCTCCTTTGACCTCGTTGAGGTGCACCACCTCCAGCCGGTTGCCTGCGCGCGGGTCGTCCTGCTGGCGATCCGCCGCGCCCATGGCGGCTCGCAAGGCCAGACGGCCAATGCGGCCCATGCCGTTGATACCTACTTTCATAAGCTACTCCTGCGTTACTGTTTGATATACGATCAATTCAATGAATATTGAACTATTGCACAAATTCATGACGTTTTGATGACGTCAAGGCAGTGAAGACTCAGGCAGCCCAGGTCACAGCACCGCTCCAGGCAGTCGCCAGAACCACCACACCGAACACAATGCGGTAGTACGCGAACCCGACAAAACTGTGGGTCGCAATGTAGCGCAAGAGCCAGCGCACGCACAGCCACGCGCTGAGGAACGAGAACACCAGACCCACGCTGAACAAGGGCACATCTGCCATCGACATCAGGGCCCGATCCTTGTACAGGCTGTAGGCACCGGCCCCAATCAGGGTGGGAATCGCCAGGTAAAAAGAAAAATCAGTTGCCGCCTTGCGTGACAAGCCCATCAACATGGCGCCAATGATGGTGGCGCCGCTGCGGCTGGTGCCGGGAATCATGGCCAGGCACTGCGCCAGGCCCACCTTGACGGCGTCCAGTGGTGTCATGTCTTCCACCTCCTGAATGCGCGCCACGGCCGGATTGATTTGCTGGCGCCGCTCGGCCCACAAAATGATGAAGCCACCAATGATGAAGGTGCTGGCCACTACCACGGGCGTGAACAAGTGTGCCTTGATGGCCTTGCCAAACAGCAGACCCAAAATGACGGCCGGTACGAACGCAATGATCACGTTCAGGGTAAAACGCTGCGCCTGCTTTTCAGTGGGCAGGGCAACCACCGTATCGCGAATTTTCTGCCAGTAAACCAGGATGACGGCAAAAATGGCGCCGGTCTGGATCGCGATGTCGAACACCTTGGCTTTCTCGTCATCAAAACCCAGCAGGGCACCGGCAAGAATCAAATGACCGGTTGATGAGATGGGCAAAAATTCTGTCAAACCTTCGACGATGCCCATGATGGCGGCCTTGACCAGCAATGCAATATCCACGCGTACTCCTTTAAGACGCCGGATTATCGCCGGGCCACTCACTCATTCGTAGCGCAGAGCCTGGATCGGCAAAAGACTGGCCGCACGACGTGCCGGGTAGAAGCCAAAGAAAACGCCAACGAACGCCGAAAAGCCCACGGCCAGCAGGATGGAGCTGACCGACATGCTGACCTGCCAGCCCGCAAACTGCCCCACCGCCCAAGTGGCTACCGCGCCCAGCACCACGCCAATGGCACCGCCAATCAGACTCAAGGTCACCGCCTCGATCAGGAACTGCGCCAGGATGTCTTTGCCCCGCGCCCCCACGGCCATGCGCAGACCGATCTCGCGGGTGCGCTCGGTCACACTCACCAGCATGATGTTCATGATGCCAATGCCGCCAATGATCAGGCTGATGCCCGCCACAGCGGCCAGCAGCATGGTCATGATCTGACTCGACGCTTCCTGCGCCTGCAGTATCTCGGTCAGGTTGCGGATGGAGAACGGATCGTCGGCGCCAGTCTGCACCTTGAAGCGCTGGCGCAGCAACTCCTTGATGTTGTCCTCGGCCACCTTCATGCTCTGGCCCTCGCGCACCTTCACGTTGATGAAACCCACCCGTTTGAGCTTGCCCCCCGTGCCACCCTGAATGCGGTTGCGGTAGGTGGAAATGGGCACGATCGCCACATCATCCTGGTCCTGCCCCATCGAGTTCTGGCCCTTCTTGGCCAACACACCAATGACAGTCACCGGAACCTTCTTGACCCGAATCACCTTGTCCAGCGGATCAGCGTCGCCAAACAACTCCCGCGCCACGGTCTGCCCGATGATCACCACCTTGGCCGAACCCTGCACATCGGCTTCGTCAAACCCACGCCCTTCGGACAACTGCCACTCCCTCGCTTCGAGGTAGTCATTGGTCGTGCCCAATATGGAGGTGCTCCAGTTGGTGTTGCCCACCACCACCTGTGCCCCGGTGCGCGAGGCCGGCGCCGCCACCTGCACTTCAGGCACCTCACGCGCGATCGCCAGCGAATCTTCCTCGGTGAGGCCCTGCCCGGTCTGCGCCCCCAGACGCACACCGCCGGCCGTGACCCCGCCCGGAATCACCAGCATGATGTTGGAGCCCAGGCCCTTCATCTGCTCCTGCACGCGCTGCGTGGCACCGCTGCCCACCGCGATCATGGTGATGACGGCAGCCACACCGATGATGATGCCCAGCATGGTCAGGATCGAACGCAGGGTGTTGGCAGCCAAGGCTCGCAGGGCGCTGCGCAACGCCGCCATGAAGTTCATGCCGACACTCCCGGAGCGGTGGGAAGGTGGCCGCTTTGGCGCGCATCCTCAATGATCTGCCCATCGCGAAACACCAGCTTGCGCCGAGCCCAGGCGGCAATGTCGTTCTCATGGGTGACCAGTACCACCGTCATGCCCTGTGAGTTCAGCTCGGTGAGCAAACGCATGATGTCGTCACTGGTCCTGGAGTCCAGCGCACCCGTCGGCTCGTCAGCCAGAATCAATTGCGGGTCGTTCACCAGCGCCCGCGCAATCGCCACGCGCTGCTGTTGTCCGCCGGACAGCTCGGACGGTGTGTGTGCGCCCCGCTCGCCCAGGCCCACACGGTCCAGAGCGGCCTGGCCGCGCGCACGCCGTTCCCTGGCAGGGATGCCGGCGTACACCATGGGCAGTTCGACGTTTTCCAGCGCACTGGTGCGAGGCAACAAATTGAACTGCTGAAACACAAAACCGATACGCCGGTTGCGGATCGAAGCCAGCTGGTCCTGCGCCATGGCTTCCACGGCTTCACCCGCCAGCCGGTACTCACCGGAAGTTGGCAAGTCCAGGCAACCCAGAATATTCATCAGCGTCGACTTGCCGGAGCCGGACGCACCCATGATGGCCACGAAATCACCTTCCTCAATGTCCAGCGACACACCGCGCAAGGCATGCACGGTCTGCCCCGCCCCGGCGGCGACCTGCGCGGCGCTGCCCATCTGGTAGATTTTGGTGAGCTCGCGCGCCTCGATCAGTGCCATCGTGCTGCCCTAGAACGCAAGCCGTGGCGCCGTGGCGCCCGGGCGCTGCTGACCCGCACCTGCGCTACCCGTAGGCTGAATACCGGTGATGACCACGGCGCCTTCCTTCAGGTCGCTGGCCTCGGGGCTGGCGACCGGCACGATCAGCTCGGTGCTGCTTCCATCGGTGATGCCCAGGCGCACATTGAAGGCTCTGGGCTTGCCATCTGCACCCAGCAGGTAGATACGGCCACGCGTGCTGGTGCGGCTGGCAGCTTCCGCCACGATGACCTGGTATTTGGCCTTCTGCTCGGGCGTGAGCATGTCGGCGATCTTGCCGCGCATCTCGCCCAGCACCTTGGCGCGGGCCGCAGCACGCTGGTCTTCCGCAAGATCGCGCAGGGCCATGAACTGGGGGCGCATCCCGGCGCTGATGGCATCGAGCTTGCCTTGCTGCTCGGTGCTGAGTTGCAACTCGGTCACCAGCCGCTCGCGCATCGCTGCCAGTCCGCCGCCAGCCCCGGCCGCGCCTCTATCCGTCTGGGCCACCGCTTCACTCAGCCAAGTCCAGCCGCGCAACTGACTGGTGGAGCTGCCTGCAGCGGATGCCGCGCCAGCAGGCGCTGGCGCCGGCTCCACGCCCGCAATGCGCACACGCAAGGCGGCATTGGGGATCTTCAGCACGTTCTCACGCATGTCGGTGGCCACGCGCACATTGGCGGTCATACCGGGCAAGAGCCTCCCGCCGACGTTTGCGAAGCCCACGACCGCCACATAGGTCACCACATTGGCCACATTCTGTGCCGCCTTGCGCACCTGGCGCACCTCGCCCTCGAAGGTCTGGCCCGGGAATGCGTCCACGGTAAAGCTGGCTTTTTGTCCGGTTCGGATACGACCGACATCGCTCTCGTCAATGCTGGCATCCACCTGCATGTCCTGCAAGTTCTGGGCAATCACAAACAGCTCCGGCGACTGCAGGCTGGCTGCCACGGTCTGGCCTTTTTCAATGGCCCGCTTGATCACGATGCCGCTCACCGGTGAGGTGATACGCGTCCTGGCCAGGTCAATGCGTGCCTGAGCCAGGGCCGACTGCCGCTGAGCCACACCCGCCAAGGCGCTCTGTAGCTGCGCCGCCACCAGTTTGATGTTTTCGGCACCACTGCGCGCCAGCGCCTGGGCTTTTTCAGCCTCGGACGCGGCAATGTACTGCTGTGCCACCAACTTGGCTTTGCGATCAAAATCGCGCTGCAGCTCATCGGCGTCCACCTGCGCCTTGGCCAGGGCAGCCCGCTGCGTCATGGCCGCAGCCTGGGCCGCATCCACATCGGCCTGTGCCGAGCGCACCCGGTACTCGAAGGTCTCAGGGTCAATCACGGCGATCAACTGCCCGGCTTTCACTTCGGAGTTGAAATCAACCAGCAAATCCTTGATCTGGCCCGACACCTGCGTGCCGACCGACACCTGCGTCACCGGATTGACCACACCACTGGCCGACACGGTGGCCTGCACCGAGCCGCGCTCGATTTTGGCGGTGCGGTATTGCACCGCATCAGCGGCACTGCGCTGGCTCCACCACCAACCGCCCACCGCCAAAATGACAACGCCCACCGTACCCACTACCCAATATGACTTTTTCATGAAAGCCATTGTAGGAAGCCGGCGCGGCGGGCGCGTTTCCGCAAAGTAAAGATCAGGTCAATGCAGCGTAGCGCTCCAGATGGTGGTCCACATCGCCAAAGCGCTGCGCAATCACCGTGAGGCGCCGGAAGGTGTGCGACACCTTCATCTCCTCGGTCATGCCCATGCCGCCGTGCAACTGCACCGATTCCTGGCTGATCTTGCGGGCCGATTCAGCGATGCTCACCTTGGCCGATGAGATTGCCGCCTTGCGCGTAGCAACGGCGCCCGGCTCTGTCGAGCTGGCAGCAGCATCCACGCGGCAAGCCGCCAAAATCGCCATCGAGCGGGCTTGCTCACAGGTAATGTACATATCGACCATGCGGTGCTGCAAAGCCTGAAACGAGCCGATGGGCGCGCCAAACTGCTTGCGTGTCTTCAGGTATTCCAGTGTTGCATCGTTGGCCGACTTCATGGCGCCAACCGCTTCGGCACACAGCAAGGCGGTCGCAAAGTCCACCGCTTCCTCGATGTGAGGCAAGGCACCACCCTGCGTACCCAGCAGTGCGTCCGCACCAACCATGACGCCGCGCAAGCTCACATCAGCGGCACGCTGACCATCCACCGTGCGATAAGCACTCACACTGACGCCAGGCGCCGTGCGATCCACCAGGAACAGGCTTGCGCCGGCACCGGTGCGGGCAGAGACCACCAGCACGTCAGCCACCGTCGCACCCACCACCACGACCTTTTCGCCGTCGAGCTTCCATTGCGCCCCGCTTGGGGTGGCGGTGGTCGTTTGGGGCTCCAGCGTAAAACGCTGACCGCGCTCCAGATAAGCGAACGTCGCCTTGCGGCTACCGTCGATCAAGGCTGGCAGAACCCCAGCGCGTTGCGCCTCGGAGCCTGTCTTCGCGACCAGGCGAGTGGCCAGCGCAATGTGGTCGAGCACAGGCTCGACGACCAGCGCCTCGCCAAAAGCTTCCATCGCTGCCATCATGTCCACCGCGCCGCCACCGAAGCCGCCATCGGCCTGGGCAAACGGAATAGCGGTCAGGCCCATTTCCGAGAATGCGGTCCAGGCAGCATCGTTGAAGCCGGTACTGGAGTTGATGACCTGCTTGCGCGACTCGAAGTCGTAAGCCTTGGCGAGGTACTTGCTCACCGAGTCTGCGAGCAACTGCTGTTCTTCGTTGTATTCGAAATCCATGTCGTTTTCCTTGTTACAGCCCAAGCGTCATCTTGGCAATGATGTTGCGTTGAATTTCATTGGAGCCGGCGTAAATGCTGGCCTTGCGATAGTTGAAATAGCGCGGAGAAAGGCGTGAGGCGTGCGGGTCAACCGAGCCACCTTCAACGGCCACAAAGGGCTGTGCGTTGGGACCTACGGCCTGCATCATCAGCTCGGTGATGGCCTGCTGAATTTCAGTGCCCCGCAGCTTGAGCATGGACACGTCCGCACCGGGCGGCTGGCCGGTCTTGCGCATCTTGTCCAGAAAACGCATGCCGGTCAGTTCCTGTGCAGCGAGGTCAATCTCGATGCGCGAGAGGCGATCGCGAAAACGTGGATCTTCAATCAAGGGACGACCGTTTTTCAGTTCACGCTTGGCCACCACACGCAGGGCCGCCAGTTCGCGCTGCAAACCGCCCACGCTGGCACTGCCCAGACGTTCGTGGCCCAGCAGGTACTTGGCCACCGTCCAGCCCTTGTTCTCTTCATGCACCAGGTTTTCCACCGGCACTTTGACGTTCTCGAAGAACACCTCGTTCACCTCGTGGCTGCCATCCATCAAAATCAGGGGGCGCACGGTGATGCCGGGTGTCTTCATGTCGATCAGCAGAAAGCTGATGCCTTCCTGGCGTTTGTCGCTGCTGGAATCGGTTCGCACCAGGCAAAAAATCCAGTCGCCATAGTGCGCCAGCGTGGTCCAGATCTTCTGGCCGTTGACCAGATAGTGGTCGCCCTGGCGCTCGGCCTTCGTTTTCAGCGAAGCCAGGTCGGAGCCGGAGCCCGGCTCTGAATAACCCTGGACCCAGAAGTCCTCGCCGTCCCGGATACGCGGCAGAAAACGGTTTTTCTGGGCATCGGTGCCAAAGCGCAGCAAGACCGCCGCGCACATCTGGGGTCCGAATGAAGGCAACGCAGGCGCGCCGGCCAGGCCGAACTCGCTGTCGGAAATATAGCGCTGGGTGATGTCCCAGCCGGTTCCGCCCCATTCCACCGGCCAGTGCGGCACCGCCCAGCCCTTGGCGGCCAGAATTTTGTGCCAGCGCATGTAGTCATCACGCGAGAGGTGCTTGTATTGGGTGACCTTGTCGCGAATGTCCGCGGGCAGGTTATCTGCCAGCCATGAGCGGACTTCGTTTCGAAAGGCCAACTCTTCAGTGGAATAGCTCAAATCCATGTGGATATCTCCTGACGTGCAATTTGTGTGTGCTGCGCCGATTGGGCGTTGTGCATGAAAGGCACAAGTCGAAGATATTACCCACTCAGCTCACCGGCCACTGTCGCGTAGGGAACCGTGGCGAACGTATTGAACGTCCGCATTCACACCCCATTCCGGCATTTCACGCCCCGATTCCCGCATTTGATCGCATGCCACTGGCTCCAACATCATCCGCCGGGCAAAGTCCACCCATCGCTTAACCAACCAAGGACTCCATCATGCTGAATCAAATTCTCGCCAACACCCCCCGCTGGGTCTGGGTCTTGCTCGTCGCGTTGCTGTGGCTGGGCTTGAGCCAGGCCGTCACCCGCACCGCTTCGCTCAAGCGCATCACCCTCATGCCGCTGGCCATGATTGGTTTGTCGCTGTACGGCACGGTAGCGGCCTTCGGTGCAGAGCCCCAGGTGTTGCTGGTCTGGCTGTGTGCCGGCGGTCTGATGGCCGCGCTGGTGTTGCAGCAGCCGCTGCAGGATGCCACCCACTTTGACACCTGGAAGCGGCGTTTCACCTTGCCCGGCAGCTGGGTACCGTTGATGCTGATTCTCGGCATCTTCATGACCAGGTACATCGTCGGCGCGGTTACTGCCATGCAACCCGCGCTGGCTCACGACGCAAGTTTCAGCCTGGCCTTCGGTGCACTGTATGGTGCGTTCAGTGGCGTCTTTCTGGCCCGTGCCGCCCGTCTGTGGCGCCTGGCGCTGCAGGCCGACCGACCCGGGACTCCAGCCGCCCGCAGAACTAATGCGGGCTGGGTTTGAATTTCGCTAACATCATGTCAATCCAACCGGTAGCTCCTATGACCCCTGAAGAAATTGACCGCCTGGCCCGCAAACGCGCTGGCCGAAAACTGGGCTGGTACATCCATGCACTCGTTTTCATTGTGGTGAACACCGGCCTGGCCGTTCTGTCCACCTTCACGGGGCGCCATTTCGCGCTGCTATCGGCTTTTGGCTGGGGTCTGGGCCTGATGATTCACGGCCTGGTGGTTTTCATCCTGCAGCCAGGGGGCAGCCTGCGGGAGCGTCTGGTCAGCCAGGAACGCGAACGGCTGCAAAAGCAGCAGGACAAGCCCTAGTCACCCGGCAGCGCTCACACAAGCATGAAGCCACTTTTCACCATCGTCGTCCTCGAACGCTGCATTCAAGCCGCGGCATTCAGCACGGTCATTGCGCTGGGCATCACCAGCTTTGGCGAACACAGCTTTGGCAACAACCTGGTGTACTCGCAGTGCATTGGCTTAAGCATCTGGATGATCACCGACTTCGGCCACCGCCTGCTGATGCCCGAACCCAAGAAACACTGGCGTCGCCTGTTCTGGTTCGTGCCTTTGGGGGCGACCGCTGGTTTTGTCCTGGGTACGCTTGTGGCTGACCTGCTGCTCAACCAGCACAGTTTCAATTACTGGACCGACGCACCGCGCAAAGCCTTCGGTTTTCTGATTCTGAGCCTGGTTGCGGGGGGCAGCAGCACCTATTACTTCATGAGCCGAGAGCAGCTGGCCACCGCTCGGGAAGACATGGCACGCACCAGCGCACAGGCTGAGGCAGCCCAACGCCATGCAGCCGAGTCACAGCTCAAGCTGCTGCAGACCCAGCTGGAGCCGCACATGCTGTTCAACACCCTGGCCAATTTGCGCGCACTCATCGGGGCAGACCCGGCGCGAGCCCAGGACATGCTGGACCGGCTGGTGGCCTACCTGCGGGCGACCCTGGCCGCGTCACGTGCCACCACGCACACGCTGCAGGCCGAGTTCGACCGCCTGCACGACTACCTGGAATTGATGGCTGTTCGCATGGGGCCGCGCCTGCGTTACACGCTGGATCTGCCGCCGGAGCTGGCAAACCAGCAAGTGCCCCCGTTGCTACTGCAGGCGCTGGTGGAGAACAGCATCAAGCACGGCCTGGAGCCCAAGGTGGACGGCGGCGAAATCAGGGTCGCCGCACATCGCACGGGTGCCGAATTGACCCTGGAGGTGCAAGACTCCGGTGTGGGCAGCAGCACCGACCTCAACCAGGCATCGCAGGCCGCAGGCAGCTTTGGCCTGGCGCAAGTGCGTGAGCGGCTTGAAGCCAGCTACGGTGACCAGGCAGCCATTAAATTTTTAGCAAATAGCACAGGCGGGACGACGGCCTGCATTGCTTTTCCGTGCCCAACATGAGCCCAAGCCCTAGCCCCACCGCACTCATTGCGGAAGACGAACCCTTGCTGGCTGCCGCGCTGAAGGCAGACCTCGCCAAGCTTTGGCCCGAACTGCAGGTGCTGGCGGTGGTGGGTGATGGCGCCTCGGCCGTGACGCAAACGCTGCAGCACCTGCCCGATATCCTGTTTTTCGACATTCGCATGCCGGGCATGAGCGGGCTCGACGCTGCGGCTGAACTTGCCGACGAATGGAACACCCACGCCACGGGCGGCAAGCCCTTTCCCGCCCTGGTATTTGTGACCGCCTACGACCAGTACGCCATGGCGGCCTTTGAGGCCCAGGCCATGGATTACCTGCTCAAACCGGTGCAAGCGAACCGGCTGCAAAAAACCATATCAAAACTACAGCTAGCCCTCGCCAATCATTCTCAGCCTGCTCTCAATTTCGAAGCAACGCTGGGGCAACTGCGCGGTCTGCTGGCAACCGGTACCCAGGCCCCGCCTGCGGCGCTGCCACGCCTGAAAGTCATCCAGGCCAGCGTGGGCACGTCGATCCGCATGGTGCCGATCGAAGACATTGTGTATTTCGAAGCCGCAGACAAGTATGTGCGTGTGCTAACCGCCGACCATGAATACCTGATCCGCACGCCGCTCAAAGAGTTGCTGCCCCAACTGGACACCCACGCTTTCTGGCAAATCCACCGCGGCACGGTGGTCAATGCCGCCAGCATCGACACCATCACCCGCGACGAGGCTGGCAAACTCAGCCTGTCGCTGCGTGGTCGGGCTGACAAACTGCCGGTAAGCCGCCTCTACGCCCATCTGTTCAAAGCCATGTAGCCGCCGGGGCGCAAGGCAAGGCGCAGAAGTTCGTGGGATGATGTCGGGAACGCAATTCGTTTCACTGCCAATGACTGAATCTCTTGCCCTGTTTTCGCTCCCGCTGTTTCCGCTGGAGACAGTGCTCTTTCCGGGCGGCCTGTTGCCACTTCGGATTTTCGAAGTGCGTTACCTGGACATGATCGGCAAATGCCACAAGACCGGCGCGCCGTTTGGCGTCGTGACGCTGACCAAGGGCAGCGAAGTGCGCAAGGCCGGATCGGGCACCCAGGATGGCGAGGGCTCCGCGCAGGAGACCTTTCACCCCGTGGGCACGCTGGCCACCATCACCGAGCTTTCTCACCCGCAGTCCGGCCTGATGATGGTCCGCTGCACCGGCACGCACCGTTTTCGCTTGTCCAGCCAGAACAAACTCAAGCACGGTCTGTGGATCGGCAACGTGGTCCGCCAGCCCGACGACCAGCAAGTCAAGATCCCCGACGACCTGAAGGGTGTGGCCACCGCGCTGGGCAATCTCATCAACACCTTGCATGCACGCGATGTGCCCTTTGACCAGATGCCGATGCAGGCACCCTACCTGCTTGAAGACTGTGCCTGGGTCGCCAACCGCTGGTGCGAATTGCTGCCCATGCCACTGGCGAACAAATACCGCCTGATGGAGCTGGACAACCCGCTGGTGCGGCTGGAACTGGTCAGCGACATCCTGGAGCGCAGCGGCATCGCCACCTGATTTCCAAATACCCAGTTCGCTTGCCGATTCCCCGTGCGGGCACTACCATACGCGCAAGCCATCAGCCCAACACAGAGGTGCCCGACATGACCATTCAATACACCACCGCAGTGGATCGCCTCCCGGAAAACAAAATGCGGATGTACCCCACCAAGGTCATCAACATCATTGGCGGCCCCGGGTGCGACAAATCACTGTTCTCGTCAGCCATCATCCTGTACCTGAACCTGCACCACAAAACCGTGGAGAGCATCCCGGACTACGCCAAGTCGCTGGTCTGGCAGCGCGACTTTGAAGCCCTCAAGAACCAATACCAGATTGCGCAGCGCCAGTTTGAAATGCTGGAGTTGCTGGATGGCCAGGTGCAGTTTCTGGTCAGCGAATGCTCCTTGCCGCAAGTGCTGTACTACAACGAACACTATGTAGAAAACATCTGCGATGTGCCCAAGACGCGGGCCAAAATCCTGCAGTGGTACAAGCAGCACAACAACGTGAATGTGATGGTGGAGCGCGGCGACAAGAAATACATCCACACCGGCCGTTTTCAGGACGAAGAGCAGGCCCGCAACATCGACAAGGCGCTGCGCCACACCCTCACCCACGAGGGCCTGAAATACACCGTACTGCCGCCCGAGCTGGACGCTATCAACGCCTTTGCCGCCACCCTGCTGGAATAAGCCCCCCCTACACGCCGGCCCAGCTCCACGCCAGCGCGCCAATGCACCAGTACTGAATAGGCGCTAGTCCCATCAGCCGCGCAGCCCGGCAGGCACCCAGGCGCTCAAGCGCGCATTGATCCGCGCCTCGTTGCGCTGCCACCAGATGCCCAGCACCACCACCCCCAGGCCCAGCAGGGTGAGCGCAAAGGGAAACAGCAAACTGTCCTTGAACACCCGGTGCGACAGGTAACCCAGATAGCCTGCCACCCCAAATGCCCCCAGCACCGTGAACACCCGCCGCCCGATGGCCGCGCCCACAAACACCAAAAACACATTGATCAGCGCGTAGCCCAACTTGCCCAGCTCCGAGTTGGAGTCGCGCCAGCTCAGGCCGCACCAGAACATGATGGCGCCAAACAGGTACAGCCAGAACGCATAGTCCTGCCGCCACTCAGCCGTTTGCGCCCGGCGGCTGCGTATATCCACCTGCACGGCAATGGCGCAAGTGGCCAGGCCAAACACCATGGACACATCGCGCGTGAATTGCCAGTCAAAACCCGCGTTTTGCATCAGTGCATTGGCCAGGTCCATGCTCATGTACCAGATAGTGACCGCCAACGGCATCACCATAAAGGGCAGGCGGTAGCGCCACAGCATCACCACGCCGGCGGCCAGCGTGGCAAATTCAAGCGTGAGCCAGCGCCAGTCAATCAGCGTGTGGTAGCTGGCATAGCTTTGGGGCCCGCCAGGTGGCCACAGGCCCAGGCCGGACTGCACGCACCACACCATCAGCGGCACCAGGCACACCGCCAGCGTGGCCAGAATGCCCGCCGGTATCGGCAAATAGCGGCCCTTCAAATGGTCGGCCACCTTCAGGCAGGCCAGCAGGTAGGCTGCGCTGATGGCCAGCAGGCCCCAGGCACCCAAGGCCTGCCAGCCCAGCGTCATGAACAGCGTCATCGCGCCAATGGCCACCATGCCGCCAAAGTAATACAAGGTATTGGTGAAGCTGAAGCCCGGCCCGCCCAACCCATCCCCAACCCGGCGGCCCTGCATGTCGGCCAGCACGGCCGCTGCCACGCCCGGCGCACGCCAGCGCGACCACAGGTGCTGGGCCTGCGTGGTGGAAATAATGCCGGCCTGCACCGCCGCGTGCAACTCGGCACGCCCCACTTGCACGGTTTCGGGAGGACTGCCAGGAATTTCGTTTTGATTCATGAGGTAGGGCGGGATGGCCTTCAAGTGTGGCGATGGTACTGCAGCAAAGCACGCGGTCTAAAATCAAGCGCATGAGCTCCCCCACCCCCGCCAACCCCCATGCAGCCGCTGCTGCCACTGAAGCCGTCAAACCCAGCAACTTCCTGCGCCAGATCATCGAACATGACCTAGCCGCCGGCACCTACGCCACCCGCCTCTGGGCCGGCAGCCCCGGCGACGCCGCGCACCATGCCGCAGGCCAGCCAGACCCCGCCAAAATTCGCACCCGCTTTCCGCCCGAGCCCAATGGCTACCTGCACATTGGCCACGCCAAAAGCATTTGCATCAACTTTGGCCTGGCGCGTGACTATGGTGGCGTGTGCCACCTGCGCTTTGACGACACCAACCCCGAAAAAGAAGACACCGAGTATGTGAACAGCATCATCGACGCGGTGAAGTGGCTGGGCTTTGACTGGAACGGCAGCGCCAATGCGGCCCCCTACCAGGCCAGCGACTACTTCGACTTCATGTACCGCGCCGCCGAGCACCTGATCGAAGCCGGCTGCGCCTATGTGGACGAGCAAACCGCAGAGCAAATGCGCATCAACCGGGGCGACTTTGGCAAGCCCGGGGTGGACAGCCCGTTTCGCACCCGCACTGCTGCAGAAAATTTGCGTATCTTCCGCGAAATGCGCGACGGCAAGCATGAAGACGGCTCGATGGTGCTGCGCGCCAAGATCGACATGGCCAGCCCCAACATCAACATGCGCGACCCGGCCATCTACCGCATCCGCCGCGCCACGCATCACCACACGGGTGACAAATGGTGCATCTACCCGATGTACACCTTTGCCCACCCGATTGAAGACGCGCTGGAGCAAATCACCCACAGCCTGTGCACGCTGGAATTTGAAGACCAGCGCCCGTTTTACGACTGGCTGCTGGAGCGCCTCATCGAAGGTGGCCTGCTGGCGGCCCCCGCACCGCATCAGTACGAGTTTGCACGGCTGAACCTCACCTATGTGATCACCAGCAAGCGCAAACTGGCGCAACTGGTGTACGACCACAAGGTGCAGGGCTGGGACGACCCCCGCATGCCAACAATAGTCGGCCTGCGCCGCCGCGGCTACACGCCTGCCAGCCTGCAACTGTTTGCCGAACGCATTGGCGTGACCAAGAGCGACAGCTGGATCGACTACAGCACCCTGGAAGGCTGCCTGCGCGAAGACCTGGAAACCGTGGCCCACCGCGGCATGGCCGTCATCAACCCTGTGAAACTGGTGCTGACCAACTGGGACGAAGTATTTGCCGACAAGGGGGTCGCCGGCCACCTGGAGCCCTGCACCCAGCCCGCCCTGCCCCATCCGCCCGAGGGCACCGAGCCACCACCCGCACGCCACTTCACCATCGGCAAAGAGGTGTGGATTGAGCGCGAAGACTTTGAAGAAGTGCCGCCCAAGGGCTACAAGCGTTTGTTCCCCGGCAACAAAGTGCGCCTGAAGGGCGGCTATGTGATCGAGTGCACCGGCTGCGCCAAAGATGCCAACGGCGTCATCGCGCAAGTGCATGCCACTGTGGTGCCCGACACCAAGAGCGGCACGCCCGGTAGCGATCTGGTGAAGGTGAAAGCCGCCATCACCTGGGTGGGCGTGGCCAACGGCGTGAACGCGGAGGTGCGCATGTACGACCGCTTGTTTTTGGATGCGCAGCCCGATGCGGGCGGCAAAGACTTTATTGAGAGCTTGAACCCGAACAGCTTGAAGGTGGTGACTGCGATTGTTGAGCCCTCACTGGCGAATGCCAAGGCGGGGCAACAGTTTCAGTTTGAGCGGCATGGGTACTTTGTGGCGGATCGCATTGACCATGTGCAGGGAAGCAAGCCGGTGTTTAATTTGGCAGTGGGGTTGAAGGATAGTTGGGGTAAGTAACTAAAAACAGTCCGATAAGGGGAGGCAAGTAATGGCAACGACCAATGACAGCAAACATAAAAATGTAGGAATCCGAGATTGGATCACCTTAGCGATCATATTTTCGACGGTACTGATTATTTGGTACTTGTCGTGGTTCCTAGAAGTGGTCCGACAAATTTGAACAGTAGGATAAGTGGAAATCCAAGCGATTTT
>NZ_JADMJN010000016.1 GCF_018780565.1 Rhodoferax sp. | reverse complement strand
CACCTGTCATCGGTCGCATCGCTGCCAAGGGCCTGGCCGACGAGTTGAATGACCGCGGCTATCTGGTGGTTGATGGCATCGACGGTCGCGCGCACTATGTCCGCCTGCCCGTTGGTGCCGACCTGACCTCACTGCCGGTGGGTGGCATCGTGAAAGTGAAGCCCGCTGGAGGGGAACGGACGGTGGACCGCAACATCGCGGGCATCGTGCGTGAGGGTCTTTACCGCAGTGCTGACCATCTTGTGCAGCTTCGACAAGAAGGCACCCCAGACCCACAAACTGCCGTAGATGCCCACGTGCGCCGGCTCGAAGCTCTGCGCCGCTCTGGGGCCGTGGAGCGGATGACGGACGTTGTTTGGCGCGTACCGCCTGACTTTTTGTCGCGCGCGCAAGTGCATGATACCCAGCAGGCCGCAGGTGTCACCGCCTTGTTGCGGTCGCACCTGTCTATCGAACAGCAAGTGCGCGCCCAGGGCGCAACATGGCTGGATCACCAAATGGTGGGCGGTGCCAGCGAACCGTCGCCACGGGGTTTCGGCGCCCAAGTGCGTGATGCCATGCAAAATCGAACAGGTTTCCTCGTCGAGCAGGGCTTGGCCGAGCGGCGCGGCGAGCGTGTCGTTTTGGCGCGTAACCTGCTATCCACCTTGCGTGATCGGGAGTTGGCGGAAGCGGGCAAAGTGATCCAGCACCAGACCGGGCTAATCCATCGCCCGCTGCGCAATGGCGAGCGCGCAAACGGCGTCTACCGCCGCTCAGTCCAACTCGCCAGCGGCCGATTCGCGATGCTGGACGACGGCATAGGTTTCAGCCTGGTGCCGTGGAGGCCTGTGGTGGAGCAGCGGCTGGGGCAGCAGGTATCGGCCGTCGTCCATGGGTCATCGGTGACTTGGGGGTTGGGGCGGCAGCACGGACGATAGGAATTTACCCTCATGGGGGATAGCTGGGACAGCTTTTACGCACACCATTCGCATGACCCTGCCAAACCTCAACATCGAGTGACCGGAAACGGCGTTACCCGCCAACCTCTCGATTTATCTCCTTCGATTTCGAACTCTGTTGCTTTGGCGAAGGCGTGTGCGTTATGCTGGCGCTTCGCGTTTGACTTACAGGAGAAGCCGATGTCGACGGTCAAGACGGAGATGGTCAGTGTTCGGGTAGATCCGCATATCAAGGCAGCTCTCCAGGCCACCGCCGCGCGCGAAATGCACAGTTTGGTCTACATGATTGAGGTGATGGTCGTAACCTACTGTAGGGCGCATGGACATCCGCTTGACGGCGTTCCTGCAGGTACACTTCCCAAGGCCAAAGGTGAGAACACTGCATCGTGAAGGAAGCCAAAGAGAACCTCTTTGGCAAACTCGATTTCCGCTTTGGCGTAAACGGGTCCCATGCCGCTCGAACAATGATGCTAGTGTGATGCGTCAAATAGAAGTGCTCTTATTCAGAACGGTGCGCGCCCGAGCAACTTTGTAATTAACCGGCTGGGTGGGCGAGATGTGAGAGCATCCGTGCCCCTCGACCGCCAAGTCAAAGTTGTCCGGAATGACCTATACACATCTCACCCGAGACGAACGCTACCAGATTGCCATTCTTGCCAAAGCCAGTCATGGCCAAAGCGCTATTGCTCAATTGATCAACCGGGACAAATCAACCATCAGTCGCGAACTGCGCCGCAACCGGGGTCTTCGCGGCTACCGACCCAAACAGGCGCATGAGTTCTCACACCGCCCGCATGCGGGCCTGTGAGAACGGCTCTCGCGTTGCGGCCAAGACATGGGCCGTGGTCGAGGCCAAGCTTGAAGAGACTTGGAGTCCACAGCAGATCAGTGGCTACCTCAAAGTCAATGGACAGCCCGGTGTCAGCCATGAGAGCATCTATCGGCGCATCTACGCCGACAAGTCTGCCGGTGGCACGCTGCACCGAACCCTGCGTTGCCAGAAAGTCCGCAAGAAACGATACGGGGGACGCGAGCGACGCGGCACGATACCCAACCAGGTTTCTATCGATCTGCGCCCCAGTGTTGTGGCTGAGCGTGGGCGCTTTGGTGACTGGGAGGCCGACTTGGTCATTGGGGCCGTCCAGAAGCAAGCCCTCGTCACAATGAACGAGCGCACATCTCGCTACTCGTTGATCGCCCATGTCCCGTTCAAGACGGCGCAGGCTGTATCTGACACCATGATTGCTCTGCTCAGACCTTTTGCATCCTGCGTTCACACACTGACCACCGATAACGGCAAAGAGTTCGCCCATCATGAACGGATCGCCTCAGCTCTGGATGCCGACTTCTTCTTTGCGCACCCATACGCATCGTGGGAGCGCGGTGCAAACGAAAACATGAATGGGCTTATCCGTCAATTCTTCCCAAAGAAAATGCGTTTCGATTCCATCACACCCAAACACATCGCCTTCGTCATGCACCGCCTCAATCACCGCCCTAGAAAATGCCTGGGCTTCAAAACGCCCCACGAGATATTTATGAAACAGGTACAGTCACATCAACAAGCTGTTGCACTTCGAGCTTGGAACCGCCGTTACTGAAATTGCAATAATCCAAGAATTCAAAACACTGTGTTTTGTCAGAGAGGAAATTTCAGCGCATGCGACAGCTCGGCGGTGGGGCTGTCGACGTTCAGGATGCGCGCGGCAGTCTGATCGTGAACGTAGTCACACCTTCGGTTGATGCGACCGAGATCGTGCCACCATGAGCGACGATGATTGACTTGGTGATGGCCAGCCCCAGTCCGGTGCCCTCGCTGGAGCGTTGTCGCGAAGGATCGACCCGGAAGAAGCGGTCGAAAATACGCTCCAAATAGGCTTGCGGAATCGCATCACCGGTATTTTCCATGGCAATCGAGATCGCGTCCAGGCCCGTGTTGATGTTGACGCGTAGCGTTGTTTTAAAAGCCGAATGCCGCACCGCGTTAGACAACAAGTTGCTCAGCGCCCGGCGCAGCATGAGCCGGTCTGCACTCGCCTCGCCGTCGCCTTCGAGGGTGAGGCGCAGCCCCTTGTCTTCGGCCACCGCATCGTAGTAGTCGAACAACGCGCGGACCTCGGTCGCCAGATGGACGGTTTCCCGGCTGGGCACCACCAGGCCGTATTCGGCCTTGGCCAGCAGCAGCATATCGGAGATCATGCGTGCCATGCGCTCGAACTCTTCGGCGTTCGATTCGAGAATGCCGCGGTAGGCGTCGGCCTCGCGCGGGCGCGACAGTGCGACCTGGGTTTGCGTCATCAGGTTGCTCACGGGCGTGCGCAACTCGTGCGCGATGTCGGAAGAAAAATCTGAGAGCCGGTGAAACGCTTCCTCCAGCCGTGCCAGCATTTCATTCAAGGACTGCGCGAGTTCGGCCAGTTCGACCGGCGCCGATTCCACCGCCAGGCGATAGCTCAGCTGCTGGGCGGTGACCGTTTGTGTTTGCTCGCGCATGGCGCGCAACGGCGCCAGGCCGCGCCGCGCGGCGGCCCAACCCAAAACACCGGTCAGTGCGGCGGCCCCGGCGACAAAGATCCACAGCGTTTGCAAAAAAGAATGCATGAACGCCTGATGGTGCGCGATGTCGGTGGCCACCGCCACAACCACCTTCTTCCCACCGTTGATGCCCGTGGGCAATTCCGCCGCGATGCCACGGTAGGTTTGCTCTCCCAGCGTCCAGAGCATGGGGCGATGCGGGGTTTGGGTAGCGCTGGCAGCCACCAGGCCGGGGGCGAAGTTGGCGTTCGGCGTGGCAAAGATGACGGCGTGATTGGCGCCGATGACCATCACCTCAAGGCCGTGGTGCCCAATCAGCGAGTGGTCCAGCTGTTGTGAAAGACCGTTGAGATCGTCTTGGGACTTCAACATTGCCAGGGCATGCCGGGTGAGTTCCATTTTGCCCACCAGAACTTCCATGTCCAGGTCCTCGAAGTGTTGCTCCACCGAGGAGGCGATCACGAACCCGAGCGCCAGCAGCACGGCCGACGAGGCGATGATGAACAGCAGCGTCAGCCGCCGGGTGATGGAGGTTCGTCCATTCAAGCGCAATCGGGATTCTCCAGAACGTAGCCCATGCCGCGCACCGTGCGGATGAGCTTGGGCTCAAAATTGTCGTCCAGCTTGACGCGCAGGCGGCGCATGGCGACCTCGATGACGTTGGTGTCGCTGTCGAAATTCATGTCCCACACCTGCGATGCGATGAGCGAGCGTGGCAGCACCTCGCCTTGTCGCCGCAGCAGCAATTCGAGCAAGGCAAATTCCTTGGCCGTCAGATCAATCCGCTTACCCGCGCGCGTGACGCGACGCCGCAGCAAATCAAGCTCCAGATCAGCCGCACACAGAAACTCCGCCGCCTTGGCCTTGCTGCCGCGGCGCAACAGGGTGCGTACCCGGGCCAGCAACTCGGAAAAAGCAAAGGGTTTGACCAAATAGTCGTCGGCGCCGAGTTCCAAACCCTTGACGCGGTCATCCACATGGTCGCGGGCGCTCAGAAACAGAACGGGTGTGTCCTTGCCGGCCTTGCGGATGCCTTGCAAGACCGCCCAGCCGTCGATGCCAGGCAGCATCACATCGAGAATCGCGAGGTCGTAAGCCTCGGTCAGCGCGTGATGCAGGCCGTCCGTGCCGTCGCGCACCAGATCGACGACGAAGCCGGCTTCGACCAAACCCTGTTTCAGATAGTCCCCGGTCTTGGGTTCGTCCTCAACAATGAGGATTCTCATGGCAATGCTCCTTGGGAATCTGTAACGTGGCCGCCATTCTGCGCTGCTTGGGCGACTGGGGATGCAGATAACAGCAATGTAATCTGGCGGTCAGTTTTCTGTTGGGCGTGGATGTTGATGGTGTTTCATGTAAGGGACGCGGCGCCGCTGAAAAAAAATGCAAAGTTGGATTGAACGCATCAAATGAAGATGGGTGACGCCAAGTAAGGTTACACAACGCTGACTGAAATGTCATAAATACGTCATCTCTTCGACGGTTTCATTTTCGTATGCTGCTCATGCCTCTTTTGAGAAATTCCTGTTACCAGTGGAGAACTGCCATGAATATGAATTGGAAATCGTTGCGGCGCATTGCCGCAGTGTTGCTGCTGGGCGTTGTGATAGCTGGCTGCGCTTCGGGCCCGAACGCACCCTCGCCTGAACTGCGGCAGCGGATCGAGGCCGCACGCACCCGCGGCGATCACGAGGCATTGGTCACCTACTACGACCGGGAAGCCACTGTTGCCCGCGCCAGTGCCGCTGAACATCGCAAGATGGCCAAAAGCTACCAGGGGATGTCCGCGGGCGGACGGGGCGGCTCCAGCATGCCGGCCCACTGCAATTCCATCGTCAGCCTGTACGAGAGCATTGCGACCGAATACGATGGTTTGGCAGCGGGCCATCGACAAATGGCGACTAGTGCGCAGCCCTGAAGGCGAACTGGTAGCCATGCCGTTTGCTCGTGCGTGCGTGACATGAACTGCTCTTGTGCAGAAAGACACATGACATGAGCGTTCCAACGAAACCCGTTGATTTCATCCGCCCGCTTGCTGGCATAAGTCAACCACTGGGTAAAAGCCCCGGCGTACAGGGGACAGGATTTCAGGACGCGCTGGTGCAGGCCCTGCAAACGACGAGTGCTCTGCAAAAGGAATCTGGACGGCTTTCCAAGGATTTTCAGCTGGAAAACTCGACTGTAAGTCTTGAGGAAACCATGCTGGTCGGCGTCAAATCGAACATTGCATTTCAGGCGACGCTTCAGGTGCGCAATCGGCTCGTACAAGCCTATACCGACATCCTGAATATGCAAGTGTGAAAGGGCGAGGGATTCTCACGGCGGTGCTCCATTAGCATGCAATGAGCTCCCGTCTTGCGCTGCTTGTGCTCCTGTGCGGCGCAGATAACAGGAATGTAATGTTGCGGTCAGCGTCTTGTTGGGAGCGCGCCAGTACATTTCTCTTTGATTTTCGTCGTGAGTTTTCTTCTCACGAACCCCCAGTGTTGACGCGAGGATTCCATGCATTTACTCCCCCCACGCTGGCTCGTGCCAGTGGGACTGGCGATGGTCCTACCGATGGCCTTCGCCCAGCCCAGTTCTGTGCCGGTGACCACTGATTCAAAGAGCACGGCGCCATCCACGGTCACCCTCGGTTACCGATCAGCTTTTCCCGACTACCGCGCTTACAGCGAGCAACCCGTTGTTTCATGGCGCGAGGCCAATGACAGCGTTGGCCGTCTCGGTGGTTGGCGCGAATATGCCAAAGAGGCCCGGCTGCCGCAAGCAGCGGATGCTGCAGCCACGACCGATCCCCATGCCGGGCGCGCCAAACCGTGAAAGAGGCGACCATGAGGAGAATTTTCAGATTAGGCGCTCTGGCCACGGCCACCCTTGTGTTGGTAGGATGCGCATCCGTCAACATTGATCAGGCCGTCCAGGAAACCAATGACACAAGCAACGCCTTCACCCAAGGCAAGCTGGAGATCAGTCGCACTGAGCAGCAGCAGCGAGCCCGCAGCAAGCTGACAGGCGATTTGCTGGCCCGGCCGTTAACCATGGATGACGCCGTCCAGTTGGCCTTGGCCAACAGCCCGGCCGTACAAACCTTGTTGGCCCAGAGTTGGTCCGAAATGGCTTTGGCGAACCAGCGGGGTCGAATCGCCAACCCAGTTTTTGCGTTCGAGAGAGTGCGTTTTGGCGATGAGCTGGAGCTGAACCGATTGCTGTCGTTTGGTCTGCTGGATATCCTGACCTTGCCGCAGCGCCAGTTGATAGCCCGCAGCCAGGTCGCGCAATTCAAGATCCAGCTCAGCGCCGATGTGGTCGACAACGTCACCCAGGTGCGCCAGGCGTGGGTGCGGGCCGTGAGCGCACAGCAGGTGTTGAAATATGCCGAACAGGTCAACCGCAGCGCGCAAGCGAGTGCAGAACTGGCGCGGCGCATGCTGCAAGTGGGCAATTTCACCAAGCTGCAGCGGGCGCGCCAGCAGATCTTTTACGCGGATGCTACAACTCAACTGGCCTCGGCCGGGAACGCGGCCACCGCGGACCGGGAGGAATTGATTCGCCTGTTGGGCTTGACCGATGCGCAATCGGCGGAGTTAAAGCTTCCCGAGCGCCTGCCGGACCTGCCGAAAGAACCGCACCAACCCGACGTTGTCAACGCCAACGCGATGCAGCAGCGTCTGGATGTGCGAATGGCACTCAGCCAGCTGGATATCGCGGGCAAGGCCCAAGGTTTGAGCCTGCTCAACAGCCTCGTCGACGTGGAACTGGGAATCCGCCGGGATACGGTGTTCGACAACGCTGCGGGCACCCAAACGCCGCGCCTGGGTTATGAACTTGGCATACGCCTGCCCATCTTCGATTGGGGGTCGGCGCAGCGTGGCACCATGAACGCGCAATCCCTGGCCGCCGCAAACCGCTACGAAAGCACGGTTCGCAACGCTTCATCCCAGCTGCGGCAAAGCTATTCGGCCTACCGCACGGCCCATGATGTAGCCAGACACTATCGCGACGAGATCGTGCCGTTGCGCAAGGTCATAGCCGAAGAAAACGTGCTTGCTTACAACGGCATGCTGATCGGGGTGTTCGAACTTCTGGCCGACAACCGCGATCAGATCTCCAGCGTCATGGCTGCGATCAATGCTTATCAGCAGTTCTGGCTCACCGATGCGGCACTCGCAGCCTCCATGACCGGCAAGCCAACCACCATGGCTGCCATGTTGATGCCCACGGGTAGCAGCGCCAGCCAAGCCGGTCACTGATCTGGCGCATCACCTCATTACCGCAATTCATATGACAAACAGACGAAATTTTTTGGCGGGTGCCGGCGCTTTGACCACCGCAGTTGTGACCGCTGCCGTTAGCAAAGTCGCCATGGCGGCCCTGCCTGAGCTGGTGCTGCAGACCAGCCCGGACACGATGCCACCGCTGGTTCCCAATACCGGCCGTCCCTACAACCCGGTGGTCACGCTCAACGGCTGGACGCTGCCCTGGCGTACGAACGACGGAGTCAAGGAGTTCCATCTCGTGGCCGAACCCGTGGTACGCGAGATGGCCCCCGGCTTCAAGGCCCACCTCTGGGGCTACAACGGTCAGTCGCCAGGCCCCACCATCGAGGTTGTTGAGGGCGACCGCGTGCGCATTTTCGTGACCAACAAGTTGCCCGAGCACACTAGCGTGCACTGGCATGGTCAACGCTTGCCCAACGGCATGGATGGCGTCGCGGGTCTGACTCAACCTGCCATTCAACCGGGCAAGACCTTCGTTTACGAGTTTGTAGCGCGTCGGCCTGGCACTTTCATGTACCACCCGCATGCCGATGAAATGACGCAAATGGCCATGGGCATGATGGGCATGTGGATCACCCACCCCAAGGTCAAACACCCACTGATCGAAGAAGTGAACCGCGATTTCTGCTTTCTGCTCAACGCCTACGACATCGACCCGGGCGCCTACACGCCCAAGATCATGACCATGCTGGACTTCAATTTGTGGAGCTGGAACAGTAGAATTTTCCCCGGCATCGATCCGCTGGTGGTGCGCAAAAACGACAAGGTACGCATCCGCGTTGGCAATCTGACCATGACCAATCATCCAATGCACCTTCATGGGCATGAGTTTCTTGTGACCGGCACCGATGGCGGTCCTACGCCGAAATCGACCCGCTGGTATGAGGTCACCACGGATGTTGCGGTGGGCCAAATGCGCCAGTTTGAATTTTTGGCCGACGAAGAAGGCGATTGGGCATTCCATTGCCACAAGAGCCACCACACCATGAACGCCATGGGACACAACGTGCCCACCATGATTGGCGTGGATCACCGTGGCGTTGCCAGCGCGATCACCAATCTGATTCCGGACTACATGGTGATGGGCGAACGCGGCATGGTCGATATGACCGAAATGGAAATGCCTATCCCGGACAACACCGCACCCATGATGACGGGACAAGGCCCGTTTGGCAGCGTCGAGATGGGCGGCATGTTCAGCATGGTCAAGGTGCGCAAGGATCAAAAACCTGGCGACTACAAAGACCCGGGCTGGTACAAGCACCCACCCGGTGAAATTGCATATGAATGGACGGGTTCACTGCCCAACCCCGCACGTTTTTCTGCGGAGGGGGGTAAATCCATGCCCGTTTTGAACATGCCCTTGAAAGAAGTCGAAGTTCAAGTCCGCAAGCCCGTGATGGGCAATATGAAGCATGACTAAATTATTATCCGCGAACCTTGAAAGATATTCCATGAAATCACGTAACCTTCTGATCGCCATTCCCGGTATTTTTCTAGCCATGACCGCCATGGCCTCTGGCAATCACGCAGGGGGCCATGACAACGAGGCGATCGGCAAGCCCGGCGTCGCATCCAAAGTGGTGCGTACCGTGAACATCGACATGACGGACGACATGCGTTTCCACTCATCAACTTTCAATGTCAAGCAGGGTGAAACCATCCGCTTTATTGCCAAAAATTCCGGTCAGGTTAAGCACGAGATGGTGCTGGGCACCGAAAAGGAACTCAAGGAACACTACGAAGTGATGAAGAAGTATCCGGAGATGGAGCATGCCGACGCCAACATGGTCACGGTGGCGCCGGGCATGAGCGGCGAGATCATCTGGCAGTTCACCAAGGCGGGCAAGGTTGATTTTGCTTGCCTGCAGCCGGGGCATTACGACGCCGGTATGAAAGGGCAGATCAAAATTGCTGCGAACAAAGTGAACAACAAGGAGGATGGTCATGCGCACAACCATTGAACTCCAACGCCGACGTTGGCTGGCGATGGCGCTTCTGCTGCCGCTGGCTGACGCCTGGGCCGCACCGATCCGCCCCAGCGTCGAGGTCTGGAAAGATCCAAATTGCGGCTGCTGCAAAGACTGGGTCGCTCACCTGGTGGCCAATGGCTTTGCGGTCAAAGTCAACGAAACTGGCAGCAATGCCATGCGGTCGCAACTTGGTATTGCCGAAAAATATGGGTCGTGCCACACCGCCTTGGTGGCCGGTTACGCCCTGGAAGGCCACGTGCCTGCCCGTGACATCAAGCGTCTGCTTCAGGGCAGGCCCGAAGGAATTGGACTGGCCGTCCCCGGCATGCCGGTCGGTTCCCCCGGCATGGATGGCCCCGAGTATGGCAATCGCAAGGATGCCTACAACGTCTTGCTGCTAAAAAAGGACGGAAGTTTTACGGTTTACCAAACCTATGACGGGAAAAAATCATGAAGTCAATGAAGCAAATGCTTGTCCTCGTATCGATCGCGTCAGCCACGGCCTTCTCAGGCAGTGCTTTCGCGCAGACCACGATGGATGCCAGCAAGATGGGCGACATGAAGATGATGGCCAACAACGACATGACTCAGGGAGAGGTCCGCAAGATCGACAAGGACGCGAAAAAGATCACGATCAGGCACGGTGAGATCAAGAACCTTGAGATGCCTCCCATGACGATGGTGTTTCAGGTCAGGGATTCGGCTTTGTTGGAGGGGGTCAAGGTCGGTGGCAAGGTGCAGTTCACAGTCGTCAAGGACAAGGGCACCTTGGTGGTGACCGATCTCCAAACGGTCAAGTAATGCAGGGATTGCGGCTATCTGACATCGGGTCGCAAACCTGAACCCCGCCACGATGACGGTAAACAGCTGCCAGCAACCGTGCTCGGCGGCTGCACTTACCTCTGCAGTTCAGCCTGCAAGCAGGTGCATTAGTGGCCTCGGCCCCTGTGAAATATGCGTTGTATGCTATCTATTTTGTAGCTAATGGTCGCTACTCGTCTGACCGGCCGCCTTTTTGCGCTGCTCGTGCGCCTGTGCGGCGCAGATAACAGGAATGTAATCTTTGGGTCATCATTCTGTTAAGAGTAGGCCAGCACACTGTGATTAAACAGTTTCCCAAGGATTGGCCCCACCCATTTTGTTGCTCGGGGGTCGGCAACACGCTGATTAAAGGAGTACCACGATGAAAAACCTAGCCATGACAGCCCTTGCGGCTGCACTCGCATTTGCCACGCCGGCGTTCGCAGACGATGCGCACCATCCAGAAGCAGCGCAAGGGACCACGTCCGTGCCGGCCCAGCCAGCGGTCAAGAACCCCACACAGACCGTGCAAAAGATGCGGAACAACGTCAAGAAGATGCAACCCCAGCTGGACCGCATCGCGAAGGCGAAGACGGATGAGGAGAGGCAGAAGGCGATGGCCGAGCACATGCAGACGATGCAGGAGAACATGCAGATGGCTCGCAGCATGCAAGCTGACATGATGGGCTGCCCCATGATGGAAGGCGGCATGATGGGCAAGGGTGGCATGGGCATGATGGAGCACGGCGTCCAGCCAGACGGCGCGCCGGATCACATGCAGCAGATGGAAAAGCGCATGGAGATGATGCAGGACATGATGAAGACAATGATGGAGCGCATGCCAGCGCCAACCGCCAAGTAAGGAGTCATCATGGACCATGACCATGTAGAGCACGAGACACCGCCCAGTTTCTGGACTTCCCGCTACGCGATTGGTTTGATTGTTATCGGGGCCGTCGCAGGGTACTTCCTACTGACAGAGCACCGCGCTCACTTGTTCGGCGCGCTGCCGTTTCTGCTGCTGCTGGCCTGCCCGCTGATGCATGTCTTTATGCATCACGGTCACGGTGATCATGGTCATCACCATGATCCTGGCGAACCACAAGCTGGGCAGGGCAAGCCGGACCAGGCGAAACAAGGGGATCCATCATGAGCCACGACCAACCGGCCTACGGGCTATGGATGCTCGTCATCCTCAACTCGGCAATTTTCATCATGTTTGCCTACAGTTTCTTCAAGCCCGCAACGGCGCGAGATTGGCGAACGTTTGGCGCTTTCTCTGCTTTTATCGTGGCCTTGTTTGTCGAGATGTACGGTTTTCCGTTGACCATCTACCTGCTGTCGGGATGGCTGCAGACCAAGTATCCGGGCCTGGACATCCTGTCCCATGATGCGGGGCATTTGTGGTCGACCTTGCTGGGTGAAAAAGGAGACCCCCACTTTGGTGCCTTGCATATTGCCAGCTACATCTTCCTGGCCTATGGCTTCATCCTGCTGTCCAGTGCGTGGAATGTCCTGTACCACGCGCAACGCCGGGATGCGCTCGCTGTCGCCGGACCTTATGCAGTGATTCGACATCCGCAGTACGTCGCCTTTGTGCTTATCCTGCTTGGCTTCCTGCTGCAATGGCCGACGCTGCTCACGCTGGTGATGTTCCCGATCCTGCTGGTCATGTATGCGCGCCTCGCGATCACGGAAGAGGCCGAGATGCGCAAGCGATTCGGCGCCGAGTTCGATGCCTACGCAGCGCGTACGCCACGCTTTCTGCCGTCATGGCGAAAGCAAATGCCAGTCGTTTAAAAGCACGTGGACGACCAGGCCCAGCTATGAGCAAGAAGAACCCCAAGGACAAGCCCAGCAAGGGCAACCACCTGGCGGAGGCCAATGGTGATGGTGGCGCGTCGGTTGCGTTCAGCACCGGCGAGTGGCCAGCGAAACTCTCGATCTCGCGCGAGGACTACGACGCACAGCTGCACATTCTCCAAGTCGAGCTGGTCAAGTTGCAGAGGCATTTCATAGGTTGCGGCGACAAAATCCTCATACTACTGGAAGGCCGCGACGCCGCTGGCAAAGACGGCAGCATCAAGCGTATCGTGGAATACCTTAGCCCCCGGGAAACCCGCGTGGTTGCTCTGGGCAAGCCATCCGACCGAGAACGCAGTGGCTGGTACTTCCAACGCTACGTCGCCCAACTCCCAGTCGCCGAAGAACTCGTTTTGTTCAATCGCAGTTGGTACAACCGCGCGGGTGTCGAGCATGTGATGGGCTTTTGCTCCAAGGATGAGCACGAAGAGTTCATGCAGTCGGTGCCGAAGTTCGAGGAGATGCTGGCCAACTCGGGCATCAAGTTGCTGAAATACTACCTCGATATCAGTAAGGACGAGCAGATACGGCGTCTGGCCGACCGTGCGCGCGATCCGCTCAAGCAGTGGAAGACCAGCCCGATCGACGCGGTTGCAGTCAAGCACTGGAAAGCATACTCTGCCGCGCGTGACACGATGCTGCTGCGAACGCATACCGCTGTCGCCCCATGGCACATCGTGCGCGCGGACGACAAGCGCCTCGCGCGCCTCAATCTGATGCGCGACATCCTGTCTCGGCTGCACTACGCCGGCAAGAAAATAAAACTCGTCCAGCCTGAACCGGACATCGCGTTCGAATTTACGCCGGATTGCATCGCCGCCAAGCAATTGGCACGCTGAATCCCGTCTGCCAAGGAATAATCATGAAAACAAGCACTATCGAAGTTGGCGAGCTGGTTTCCACCCTGAGTGCGGTGGGCGTCCAGCGGCGGCTATCGACGCTCCCCGGCGTTCATCACGCCGAAGTGAACTACGTCGCCGGCAGCGCCACCGTGCACTATGACGAAGCGCGAACCACCCTTGAAGCCATCCGGCAGCGCGTGGTCGATTGCGGTTATCACTGCCGAGGTGAACTCCTACCCGCCCATGTCTGCGATCCGGCGGACCACAATGCGACCGGGCATGCCCAGGCGGGCCATGCCGATCATGCGATGCCTGGCAGCGCAGGCGGGCAAGGCGCCGGGACCGATTCGGGTGCAAAGGCGCAAACGGCACCCGTGAAAGATGTCCATGCGGGGCACGGTGACCACGGCCAACATGCAGGGCACGTCGACTCGTCAGCCGACCATAAGACGCACGAAAAGGCCGACATGATGCATGACATGGGCCATGCGCCAGGCATGTCTATGCAGGATATGGCAAGCGACATGCGCAACCGCTTCCTGGTGGCTCTGGCGTTTGCTGTTCCTGTCTTCATGTACTCGCCGATGGGCAAGATGTTCGGCGACTTCCCGACGCCTTTTGGCTTGGATCGCAAACTCTTCCTCTTCATTGTCGCCACCGGTGCCATCGCCTATCCCGTATGGCCCTTCCTGGTCGCCGCTTGGCGGGCTGCCCGCAACAAGGTTGCCAACATGGCGACGCTGATCATTCTCTCCGTCGGCACTGGCTATGTCTTCAGCGTGGGCGCCACCTTCTTCTACGAAGGTGAGGTGTTTTACGAAGCATCGGCTGTGCTGCTGGTGTTCATCCTGCTGGGCCACTGGTTGGAAATGCGTGCGCGCGCCGGTGCTTCGGACGCGATTCGCGCGCTGATGGACCTGGCACCGCCGTTGGCCACGGTCATGCGCGGTGGTATAGAAACAAAGGTTCCCACCTCGGAGGTCCTCGCTGGCGAAATCGTCGTCATCAAACCGGGCGACAAAATTCCGGTCGACGGCGAAATCACTGAAGGCAGCTCGCAAGTCGACGAGTCCATGTTGACCGGCGAATCGATGCCCGTGAAGAAGGTGGCCGGCAACCCCGTCATCGGCGCCACCATTAACAAGAGCGGCAGCTTTCGATACAAGGCGACCAAGGTCGGTGCCGACACGGCGCTGGCGCAGATTGTCAAATTGGTCCAGGAAGCGCAGAACTCCAAAGCGCCGGGCCAACTGCTGGCCGATCAGGCTTCGCAGTGGCTGGTACTGGCAGCCATTGCCGTTGGACTGCTCACCTTCGGCGTGTGGTTTTGGGTCATCGGCCAGCCCTTGCTGTTCGCGCTGACCCTGACGATCACGGTGTTCGTGATCGCCTGTCCCGACGCGCTTGGATTGGCCACGCCGATGGCCATCATGGTCGGCACCGGGCTGGGGGCGATGAATGGCATCTTGTTCAAGAACGCCGCGGCACTGGAGAACGCCACCAAGCTGACAGTTATTGTCTTCGACAAGACCGGCACGCTCACACTCGGTCAGCCTGATGTGGTCGAGATGGTGACAGCCCCTGGCATCAGCGAAGCGCAGTTGCTGGCCGCCGCGGCAGCCGTCGAGAAGTTCTCGGAGCATCCGCTGGCGCAGGCGGTTCTCAAGCGCGCCGGCTCAGCCCCCGCCGACGTCGCCACGGGCTTCAGCAATATCGATGGGCAGGGGGCGCGAGCCAACATCGGCGCAGATGTGGTTTTGCTGGGCAACCGCAAGCTGCTGCAGTCCGAAAGCGTGAACCTTGATGCACTGGCGGCAGAGGCCGCCAGGCTCGAAGGCGGCGGTCGCACGGTGGTCCATGTCGCCCGCGCGGGCAAGCTCATCGGCCTCATTGCCATCGCAGACGCGGTGCGCCCGACGTCGAAGGCGACGATCGCCAAGCTGCAGGAGCGGGGGGTCAAGGTGGCAATGCTGACTGGTGACAACCAGGCTACGGCCGAGCGCATCGGCAAGGAACTGGGCATCGACATCGTGCTGGCCGATGTGTTGCCCGGTCAGAAGGCTGCCAAGATCAAGGAACTGCAGGACCAGGGAAACAAGGTCGGAATGGTCGGCGACGGCATCAACGATGCACCGGCCCTGACCCAGGCCGACGTTGGCTTTGCGATCGGCGCGGGCACCGACGTGGCAATGGAAAGCGCCCAGGTCGTGCTGATGAAGAGTGACCCTTACGACATCGTTGGCGCCATCGAGTTGTCACGCGCCACGCTGCGCAAGATGCATCAGAACCTGTGGTGGGCGGTGGGCTACAACGTGATCGCCTTCCCGCTGGCGGCAGGTGTCTTCTATCCCTTCACCTTGTCCCCGGAAATTGCAGCACTGTCGATGTCCGGCAGTTCAGCAGTCGTGGCCATCAACGCGTTGATGCTCAAACGCACCAAGCTCGCCGGCATCAGACAAGCGGGATCACACGGCGCGCCGGTGGTCGTCGCGCAGGTTTCATCGGGCGTGGCGGCCTGAAGGATAGGGAGCACACTGCGCCAGCGATCCCGATGAAAGCCGGGCAGGGTAGGGTAAAGCTGCAATGCAGATAAGTTTGTACCGGTTCCGGATGGGTTGCCCCCGGGGTCGACTGTGCAACAGGATGGTGGCAACCATTGGCATGATGATATGGAGGTGGAACATGATGATCGATCCAGTATGCAAGATGAAGGTGGATCCAGATAAGGCAGCGGCCAAGGAAGTACATGCCGGGCAGATCTATTATTTTTGCTCGGAAATATGTCACAAGTCGTTTGTCGCTGAACCGGAAAAGTACATCAGCGGAGGCGCACCGGCCGACCACGCGTGCTGCGGTGGGCACTGACAGGTAGGGCAGGGTGCAAAAAATGAACAGTGCAGCGCGGACCGATCGCAACCAGATCGGCGGCGCGGGTTCTGCGGGACTCGTGGCCGCTATCACCTGGGCTAGAGATGGCCGACTTCGCCGGATCAGAGCGGATGCCACAGCGTGCATCAAAGCGACGACAGGCGATCCGCCATGCGGAAGCTAACACAGGGGAAACTCAAATGACCATGACTCCGCAATTTGACATGAAGAAGGTCACCACGCCGCTATTGCTTCATATGCTGGGCCAAGAGCTGCGATTTCCGAGACTATTTCTTCTACGGCGCAAGCTCACGCTGAATCGTTTCAAAAAGACGATAGACCCACGGTTTCCTCGCGAGCTGATCGATCTGGCGGCGTTACCGGCTTGGGTCTATTTGAGCCTTAAGGAGGAAATAGGCCAACGCAAGGCGTTCGAGATCATGCGTGTCGCACTGTTGACGGGCGGCACGGCGGCGCAGAACCTGCAGTTCGATACCGTTCACAAGGAACGGAACTTCCGGAATTTCGCGGATCTGGAGCTAGAGAACAACCGCACTGGCCTGGTTCGCTGGAACAAGATGGAAGTCGTGGAACGTACGGATCGACGGTTCGAGATCAAGATCACGCGCTGCATGTTCCATGAATTTGCGGTCCACCTGGGCATTCCCGAGATGACGCCCATTGTCTGCCAGATCGATAACGCGATGTTCAATTCCTACTTGCCCGACGAAATGACGTTTGATCGCGGTGGCATTGGGCGCCGGATTTCGGATGGCCAGCACGAATGCAATTTCGTCTGGGAATTGCGCCAGCGGCCGCAACCGCTCGCGTAAGGACGGATTGGTCTGAATCATGCGTGAAGCGCCCCCAGCGTTTAGCTTTTCAATAGGACTCGAAAGGAAATAGGTATGGCACACATCAATGCCGTGAAGATCGGCGCAGCACTCGCGGTTACCGTTGGCATCGCGTATTCAGCATGCACGCTCGTCTTTTGGCTTTGGCCGGAGGCGGCTGCAACTTTCATGAATGCGCTATTTCACGGTCTGGACTTCCGCAAGTTGCAAAGCGGCCCAATGCTGTTCGATTTCGGTTCATTCCTTTACGCACTCGCGGTGATGATGGTGTGGAGCTTTGCGCTCGGTGCAATCTTTAGTTGGATCCACGGCCGATTTCGCGATGTTAAGAGCCCCGCTCGGCGTGGCGGCCTCCGGCTGGGCGACGTGATCCGATCGATCAGCGGCAAGGCGGTAGCTGACGCTGCGGAACTCGTGTCGCAAACCGGAAATTCCAAGCCCGGGAAAACCGTCAACCTGCAAGTCGAACGGCGCGGCGAACGCATCGCGCTTGACATCAAGCTCGGTCAGCGCCCAGTGCTGCGACCCATGGAGCAGCTTGCCGACCGCTGATTTCTCAACCCCACCTAAACGGAGTCCTATGATGAAAACCATTGATCTCGAAGTCCAGGGCATGAGCTGTGGCTCATGCGTTAACCACGTCACCCAGGCGTTGAAGTTAATCGATGGCGTGGACGATGTGACCGTCGATCTATCGGCAGGTCACGTCCACGTCAGCGGCACATTTGATGCGGGAGTGGATCACCTGGTGTCAGCACTCACCGCCGCCGGTTATCCGGCCAAGCTGGCGGGCGTCAGTGAGTTGCCTTCACCCGAAAGTGGGCCGACCGTCTCTCCGAAGAACGGACGAGGAGGTTGCTGCTGTCACTGACCGCGCGCCAATGGCAGGTGCAACTGAGCGGCGCAACTGCCTGCGAGCCAAATCCAACTACCACTCATCGAAATACGTGACGTGACTCTGACCGATGCCTCTTTCCGCTACGCATGGCTGCTGTGGGCCACTGGCTTCCTGTTGCCCTGGGCGTTACTGTTTATTGCATGGCCGGCACAACGCCGCCCCATGCTTTGGGCCAGCGCTCTGACCGCACCGTTTGGCTTGAGTGAGCCGCTGTTCGTACCGGCTTACTGGAATCCACCCAGCCTGTTCGACTTGGCCCAGCGAAGCGGCTTCGATATCGAAAGCCTTGTCTTCTGCTTCGCCATTGGTGGTCTTGGCGTGGTCAGCTATGACGTCCTAACTCCAGTACCCCTCAAGAGACTGGATCACCACGCGCGTTTGTCACCGCGACATCGCTGGCACCTGCTGGCTCTCGCAAGTCCGTTCTTCATCTTCAGTGGCCTGTTGCCGCTGCGCTGGAACCCCATTTATCCTGGGATTCTGGCAATGTTCTCGGGCGCGGCGGCCACGGTCCTGTGCCGCCCGGACCTCTGGCGCAACATACTCTTTGGTGGAGGCGTCTTTCTGGTGTTGTATACCGCCTTTCTGCTGGGTCTGAAGTGGCTCTGGCCAGGATACATCGAGGCCGTATGGAACCTCGGCGCTTTGCTCGCTTGGCGGCCGGCGGGGTTGCCCCTCGAGGAGCTCCTGTTCGGCTCCGCTTTCGGCATGTACTGGAGCAGCGTCTACGAGCACGTCACGTGGCGACAGCGCGACGCGGTGAAGCGTCGGCGCATCATGGGCCATGGGAGGGTTTCACCATGAAAAAGTCATGGCTCTCCATGGCGGACGGGCACCCGGACGCCGCACTCGCCGATCTCTTCCCCGGGCACAGCAAGGCGCGTGTCTTCGTGTCGCACCCGTGGCGCGAGTTGCTGGTCGGCGTGCTGCGGCGCCTCGGCACAAGTCGCGATCTCACCTGGTACCTCGGCTTCAACAACCGGGGTGGGACTCTGGACATCTTCGGCATGTTGTTCGCGAACCGCTGCACCTGGGCGCATGTGCTCGTCACAGCGGCCCAGGCGATGGGCGTGCCTGCGGCAAGCTCGCTCACCGAAGCTGAACTCGCCGCCATGGGGGACGAGGCGACCCGCAAGTGCTTCGCTACGTGTCAGAGACCCTTTGACTGGAAAGTAGAGAGGTACAACGAATGAACAGCAAGACTCAGGTGGCCATCGTCGGCTACGGCGTGATTGGCAAACGCGTTGCCGAGGCGATTGCACGCCAGCCCGATATGGCGCTCGCGGGCGTGGCCGATATCGTCACGGACTGGCGTGTGCGTGTCGCCGAAAATTTGCAGATTCCCCTCTATGCTGCCGACGCTTCAGCCAGTGAGGGCATGCGCGCCGCCGGTCTGCACCTCAGCGGGTCACTGGACGATCTTCTGTCGATCAGCGACATCGTTGTCGACTGCACGCCCAAGCGGGTCGGCGCCAGGAATGCCGAGCGCTATCGTGCTGCCGGCAAGCCTTTCGTGCTTCACGGTGGCGAGAAGCACGAGGTGACGGGTCATTCCTTCGTCGCCGAATCGAACTACGCCTCGGCCATCGGGCGCCCTGCGACCCGTGTCGTGTCATGCAACACCACCTCGATCGTGCGCACGCTCGGCGCCCTCAAGCGCGCCGGTTTATTGCGTCGCGCACGAGGTACGCTGCTACGGCGCGCGACCGATCCGTGGGAAAGCCATCTGGGCGGCATCATGAACACCGTTCTGCCGGAGCCTTCGATTCCAAGCCATCAGGGACCGGATGCGCGCAGCGTCGACCCAGATCTCGACATCGTCACGATGGCCGTGGCGGTACCGACGACGAGCGCGCACGTTCACTATTGGGCAGTCGATCTGACGCGACCTGCCGCGAAAGAGGAGGTGCTTCGGGCCTTTGCCACCTCCAGCCGGATCGCCCTGATCGACGGTAGCTCGGGGCTTGCAGCGCCGAATGTAATCAAGGAGTTGATGGCCGACAGTGGCCGTCCGCATGACAGCCTGTATGAAGTCGGGCTGTGGGCCGACATGCTGTGCGTCGAAGGTTCGGAGCTCTTCTACGCCTACATGGTCGACAACCAGGCCATCGTCATCCCTGAAACGATCGATGCCATCCGCGCGTTGACGGGAAACCAAGTGCCTGTAGGTGAATCCATCGCCTTGACGGACATCACGTTGGGGATGGGCATTCCATTTGAAACGAAAAGCTCATCGCTGACGCCGGTGGCGTGAACATCGAAATCTGCATCAACAAGAACTTCACAGGAAAGCTTCCCTATGAACCTAGCATTCCTCGGTGCCACCGGCACTGTTACTGGCTCAAAGACTCTCGTCACGCACGAGGGGAAGCAACTGCTCGTCGATTGCGGCCTGTTCCAGGGCTACAAGAACCTGCGGCTGATGAACTGGGAGCCTTTTCCCTTTGATCCAAAGCAACTCGACGCTGTCGTTCTGACGCACGCGCACCTAGATCATTCAGGGGCCTTGCCTCTGCTCGTCAAGCACGGCTTTCGGGGCCCGGTGTTCGCCACGCCATCCACGATCGATGTGTGTGGGGTGCTGCTGCCCGACAGCGGGAGGCTGCTGGAGGAAGACGCCGATTACGCCAATCGCCACCGGATCTCGAAGCACGAGCCGGCCTTGCCGCTGTACACGGAGGATGACGCCAAGCGCGCGCTGCGCCGGCTGGAGCCGCTGCCATTCGAGCAGTGCGCGGATGCAGCCGCCGGCATGGGCGTTCGCTTGCGGCCGGCCGGGCACATCCTCGGCGCCAGTTCGGTCGAGTTGACCATGAACGATACGACCGTGTTGTTCTCAGGCGACCTGGGCCGGCCGGACGATAGCATCATGCGGGCACCGTCGCCCATCGAGAGGGCCGACCATGTGGTGGTCGAATCGACCTACGGTGACCGGCTGCACGACACGCAGGATGGCGAGGCTGTCCTGGGCGAGGCGATCAAGCGCACGGCGGCGCGCGGGGGCATCGTGGTGATCCCCGCCTTTGCCGTGGGGCGGGCCCAGTCGCTGCTGTACGCCATCTACCGGTTGAAGGCACGTGCCGCTATTCCCGATCTGCCGGTGTTCCTCAACAGTCCGATGGCGATCGATATGACCGAGATCTACCACCGCCATCGTGCGGAACACCGGCTCTCGGTCGAGGAATGCATCGGCATGTGCACTGTCGCAAAAATGGTCCGCACGGTCGAGGAGTCGCGCGCGCTGGTGGCCCAGCGCCATCCGGCCATCATCGTGTCGGCCAGCGGCATGGCCACTGGCGGTCGCGTGCTGCACCACCTCAAGGCACTGGCCCCCGACCGGCGCAACACCATCATATTTGCAGGCTACCAGGCCGGCGGCACCCGTGGCGGCCGGATCGTCGCCGGCGAGCGCAGCATCCGCATTCACGGCGAGGAGGTCGCCGTCAACGCTGAGGTCGTATCGTTGCCCGGCATGTCAGCCCATGCCGATGCACAGCAGATTGTGCAATGGCTCGCCACGGCGCCGCGGCCACCGCGCGGGATCTATCTCAACCACGGCGAACCAGGTCCGGCCGACGCGCTGCGGCAACGCATCGAACGCGAACTCAGCTGGCCCACAACCGTCCCCCGCCTGGGCCAGACCGTAGAGATCCAGCCATGAATGCAACCGGACTGCGCCTACGTCCGCTGGGCATCGACACACAGCAGGAGTATGTGATCTACATGCGCCGCGACTGCCACGTCTGCCGCGCCGAGGGCTTCGAGTCGCTGACACGGGTGGAGGTGTGCCTGCGTGAGCGACTCATCATCGCAACGCTCAACGTGGTGCACTCCGAACTCCTGGCGACCGGCGAGGTCAGCCTGTCAACCAGCGCGTGGCGGGCCCTGGGCGCCGCGCCAGGCGACACTGTCACGGTGGGGCACGCGCCGACGCTCGACTCGCTGAGCGCGATGCGCGCCAAGATCTACGGCCATCGGCTCGACGTGCAGGCGTTCGATGCCATCATCGGCGACGTGGCTGCGGGCCGCTACTCCGACCTGCACATCGCGGCCTTCCTGAGTGCCTGCGCTGGCGGTCGCATGGACCTGCAGGAGACGATAGCGCTGACGCGGGCGATGGTCGACGTGGGAGACCGCATCGACTGGGGACGAACGCCCATTGCGGACAAGCATTGCGTCGGCGGCCTGCCGGGCAACCGCACGACCCCGATTGTGGTTGCGATCGTGGCGGCGGCTGGGCTGATCATGCCCAAGACCTCGTCGCGGGCGATCACATCACCCGCGGGCACGGCCGATGTGATGGAAACCCTGACCCGCGTTGATCTTGACGTGACGGCGATGCGGCGCGTCGTGGAGCGCGAGGGTGGCTGTCTCGTCTGGGGCGGCGCGCTGACCCTGAGTCCGGCCGACGACGTGCTGATACGCGTTGAGCGCCCGCTGGATCTCGACAGCGACGCCCAGCTCGTCGCTTCGGTCTTGTCCAAGAAGATCGCCGCCGGGGCGACCCATGCCTTGATTGACATCCCGGTCGGTCCGACCGCCAAGGTACGCAGCGAAGAAGACGCCCATGGTCTGCAGGCCTTGCTGGAACAGGTGGCGGCCGCGCATGGCCTGCAATTGCGTGTTCTGCTCACGCACGGCTCACAGCCGGTGGGACGGGGCGTTGGCCCCGCGCTCGAGGCGCACGACGTCCTGGCCGTATTGCGTGGCGCAGCCGCGGCACCCGTGGATCTGCGCATGCGTGCATTGGTGCTGGCCGGCGAGCTGCTGGAGTTCTGCGGCCACAGCATTCCTGGCACGGGCAGGTCAGAGGCCTGGCGCCTGCTCGACAGCGGTGCGGCGTGGACCAAGTTTCAGGCCATCTGCGAGGCCCAAGGGGGTCTGCGTGAACCCGGCGTCGCCCCCTTGCAAGAGGTTGTGACCGCCGAGCACGCTGGCTACGTCAGCGGCATCGACAGCCGGCGGCTTGCACGCGTCGCCAAACTGGCTGGGGCGCCCGGCGCCCCGACCGCTGGCCTCGATCTTCATGTGAAATTGGGTGATGAGGTCCAGCGCGGCATGCCCTTGTTCACGCTGCACGCCGAGGCGCCCGGGGAGCTCGCCTATGCAAAGCTCTACCTCGCAACACATCCATTCATCAAGCTGTCCGACACGGTGGCGCCATGAAACTCGTGGTGATCGCCATGCCCGGCAATGAGCGGCTCGCAGATCAACTGGCGGACCATCTGGCGCTGGAACGCGTCGCGGCCATTGTGCGGCGCTTCCCCGACGGGGAGTCGCATGTTCGGGTCGAAGCGTCGATCGAGGAGCGGCATGCACTCATCGTATGCACACTCGACCGCCCCGATGACAAGCTGGTGCCGCTCTTGTTGCTGTCCTGCGCTGTGCGCGAAGCCGGCGCACGCTCGGTGGGCCTCGTCGCACCCTACCTCGCCTACATGCGCCAGGACACGCGGTTCAAACCGGGCGAGACGATCAGTGCCCGGCATATCGGGGCGTGGATCTCCCGCCATGTTGACTGGTTGGTGACGGTTGATCCGCACCTGCACCGCATTGCGGATCTGTCGCAGGTCTACAGCATTCCATCGCGCATCGTCCCTGCCGCCGACAGTGTGGCACGCTGGGTGCGCTCGCAAGTTCGCCAGCCGCTACTGATCGGGCCTGACGAGGAAAGCGCCCAGTGGGTGGGCGCCGTGGCGCAACGCGCCAACGCGCCGTTTATCGTATTGACAAAACACCGCCGAGGTGACCGTGACGTCGAAGTCTCGGTACCCGACGTTGAGCGCTGGCAGTCGCACACGCCGGTGCTGGTGGATGACATCGTCTCGACCGCGCGGACCATGATCGAAACCGTCGGTCATCTGCGCCGGGCCGGTCTTGCTGCCCCTGTGTGCGTGGCCGTGCATGCGGTGTTCGCGCAAACGGCGTTCGAGGACCTGCGCGTGGCTGGCGCGACCGACATCGTGAGCTGCGACACGATCGAGCATCCTTCCAACCGCATCGCGCTGGCACCAGCCATCGCCGCCAGTGTGCGCGAGTTGCTGCCATAAACCAAACCGAATCATCCAGGAGGTTGCCATGTCATTCATCCGTTCCAAATTCGCTGCATTCTTCACACTGGCTCTGCTCGCGCTCGCGCCGTCGATCACCCTGGCTCAAGCACGCCTGGAGCGCGAAGGCGTGGTGCTGTACTGGGGCCTCGTGCCGGCCGCCATCGTGTCGCAGAAGCATGCGCTTGAAGAGATGCACGGAATCGTACCGAAGGACGGTGGCCAGATTCATCACCTCGTCGTCGCCCTCTTCAATGCCGATGGCAAACGCATTGAGGACGCCGTGGTGCACGCCCAACTCAGTGAGTCCGGGATCATCGCTTCGCCGCCGAAGTATCTGACGCCGATGAGCGTCGACGGCCAAATGACCTATGGCCAGTTGTTCTCGACCGTCAGGAACGGACCTTACCGCTTCCGCGTCCTCGTCAAGCTGCCCAGCCGAGCGGCTGAGATCGAGTTCGAGGTGTCGGCCTGGTCGTCTCATCGCGAAACCCCCTGAGAGGCCTACCGCGAACACTCACTGACATATGAAGTTCCCGATGCAATTCAACAGTTCGAAGCTCGCCCGGGAGAAGGCTACTCGCTATCGCGGTCGTCGTGCATTTCTTTATGTAAAAAATCCAACAATGAAGGAGGTCGACAGAGATGAGAAACACTTCGCCCCTTAAGCGGGACAACGCTAGTCCAGTCACGGCCCAGGAACCGGCCATTCGCATCTTCGAGCGCCTGATGCGCGGTTACGACGGATCAGCTGCACTGCGGCTCTGGAACAACACGCTACATGCGCCCGACGACGAGTCGCCGATTTTCACTCTGGTGTTGCGCGATCCGGCTCTGCTGCGCCGGCTGGTTCTCGAGCGCAATCCGCTGTTGCTGGCAGACGCCTATTTTCGGGGATTGCTTGATTTCGAGGGCGATGTGTACAGTGCAATTTCCTTAACGAATCACTTCGATCGCCTGTCGCTGACCTGGCGCGACAAGCTGGCCCTGCTGCGTGACGCCTGGCGCCTGCCCGACGGGACGGAAGCTAAGCTCAAGCCAGCGAACACAATGGCTTCCCGGTTCGCACGGCGCTTCTCACATCGCCACTCAAAAGACAGCGACCACGCCGCAATCTCGTTTCATTACGACGTCTCAAATGACTTCTTCCGCGTGTGGCTCGACGAGGAGCGTGTTTACTCCTGTGCCTATTTCACGAGCGCGGACGAATCGCTGGATCAGGCGCAGCGCAACAAGCTGGAGCACATCTGCCGCAAGCTTCGGCTGCAGCCCGGCGAGCGGCTGCTCGATATTGGCTGTGGCTGGGGCTCACTGGTGTGCTGGGCGGCCAGGCACCACGGCGTGCGGGCCCATGGGATTACGCTGAGCCGTCAGCAGCTCGAGTATGCGCAGCAACGCATCCGGGCCGACGGACTGCAGGATCTGGTCACCATCGAACTGCGCGACTATCGGGATCTCGCCGGCGAAGGCGTTTACGACAAGGTATCGAGCGTTGGCATGTTCGAGCATGTGGGCCTGGCCAACCTGCCGACCTACCTGGCGACCGTCCGGCGTGTCCTGCGTCCAGGCGGACTGTTCCTCAATCACGGCATCACGCACGACGAGGAGGGCTGGAATAAGACAGTGGCCACCGAGTTCATCAACCGCTACGTCTTTCCGGACGGCGAGCTCGATTGCGTCAGCAACATCCAGCTCGGCATGGAGCGTGCCGGTTTCGAAATCCACGACGTCGAGGGCCTGCGCCCACACTACGCGCTGACGCTGCGGCATTGGGTACAGCGGCTGGAGGCCAACCGTGAAGCGGCGTTGCGCGAGGTCGACGAGCCGACCTATCGCGTCTGGCGGCTGTACATGGCCGCCTGCGCGCTGGAGTTCGAATCCGGCGGAACAGGCATCTACCAGATCCTCGCGTCCAAGCCCAACCGGGGCGAGTGGCCGGTTCCGCTGTCGAGGCGCGATCTCTACGTAGGCCGAGACGGACGTTTCGGGGAGGTGAACTGAATGTGCTTCTCTGCCACCGCGAGCTTTTCGGCGGGCGCCTTCCTGCTCGGGCTCGGTACGCTCACGCTGAAGTCGGCGCGTCGCCCGCGCGAACTGCCATTCGCCGCCATCCCGCTGCTGTTCGCGATCCAGCAACTGATCGAGGGCGTGATCTGGCTGACATTCCGCTACGAGGCTCCGCTGCTCAACGCGGTGATGACGCATGTGTATTCTTTCTTCTCGCATGTGCTGTGGCCGATCTATGTGCCCGTGGCGGTGCTGCTGATCGAACCGCCGGGGCGGCGCCAGCGAGCGCTGCTCGTGTTCGTTGCCGCCGGCGTCGCGGTGGGTGCGTACCTGCTGTACTTCCTGGTGGCCTTTCCGGTCGTCTCGCGACCAACCGGCCAGCACATCGAATACGTTTCGCCGCACTTCTTTGCCGCGGTGACGATGACGCTGTATCTGCTGTCAACTACCGTGAGTCCATTGCTGTCGACACACAGAATGGTAAAGGCCTTCGGCGTGCTTGCGCTGTTGTCCTTTGCTGGGGCCTACTACTTCTATGCAATTTGGTTCATCTCTGTGTGGTGCTTCTTCGCCGCGCTGTTGAGTATCGTCGTCTACCTCCACTTTTTTCCACAATCCATCCTCGCGAAAAAGGCCAGCGTATGAACACCGTGAAGACTTTTGCAGTCCACGGCCTGTTGTCGTCCATGTCCACCCCAGGCGTTGAGAAGCGGTCGTCGCGCCTGTCCGGTGTGACGACAGTGCAGATCAACTATGTGGCAATCGAAAGCGCTAACGTGGTGCGGATGAAGAGCGACTCGTTCGACGTCTTCGGCGCGATCGAAGTGCCGAGCGCCACGCTGCGAAAGATGTACCAGAACCAGTGGCGCGGTGGCCTTCCCGCTGGCTGCCGACGTGTTCTACCCGCTCATGATCAGTACGGACGTCGCTGCCATTGCAGTGTCGCGCAGTTCTCTGCTGGTTGCCATCAACGCACTGATGCTCAAGCGCACGCGGCTCGCCGGCATCCGTCGGGACAGTGCCAGTGCAGCGACGGCGGTTACGGCCACCCGTGCCTCAGAGGAGCCAGGCGATGAAGCGTTTAACCCCCTTGACGCCATCGAGCCATGCGGCGATGGCGCTGCTTGGAGCTGCAGTTTTCGTGGTCGCGCTGGGCTACGGTGCTGGGTTGCCGTTGCTTCAGCTTTACCTGTCGCAGTACCTAGGGTCCGCCGAGCCGCAGCAGATCGCCTGGCATGTCGGCATGCTGGGCGGCGTCTATTCGTTCGCACTGTTCCTGTTTGCGCCCTGGTGGGGTCGTCTTTCCGATCGGTATGGCAGGACGGTGGTTCTGATGGCCGGCTTTGCCGCCTTTCTGGTTGGCGATGCCGTCGCTGCGCTTGCGCCCACCCTCAGCATAGTTTATGCAGCCCGCTTGCTGGCTGGGGCAGGTGCGGCCGCGATCCTGCCGACCGCCCAGGCCTACATCGCCGATATCAGCACACCTGGTGATCGAAGCCGCCGTTTTGTACTGCTCGGCAGCGCTTCGTTCATTGGTTTTTTTGCCGGCCCCGCGTTTGGAACCTGGCTCGCAGGCCCTGTCATGGGAGTGAGCGTCGGGCAAATGACAAGCATGGTCAACTGGCCTGCCCTGGTCATTGCCGTCGGTGGGATTCCGATCCTGCTGCTGGCCCCATGGAGCCTGGGTCGTAATCGCTCCACGGCCGAATTGCCACCGACGCCACCAACAACGGTCCAACGCCGGCGCTTTATCCTTGCGTCAATGGTGCTTGCTTTGCTCGCGTCATTCGCAGTGGGCACCTTCGAAGTCGGGTTCAATCTCTTTGGTGGACAGACGCTCGGCCTGACCAATGGAACGATGGCAATCATGTTCGTCACCTGTAGTGTGGCGATGCTCGTCGCTCAGTCGACGATGCTTTTACCGGCTGTGAGGCGTCGTATCGACCATCGTTGGGTTGCCGCGACCTTTGTCGCCTCGGCGCTCGCGTTGAGTTTCACAGCCCTTGTTTCCGATGCCGGCGCGCTCGGTCTGTTGATCGCCGTCGTGGCCACCGGTGTTGGCATGATCGGACCGGTCCTGTCCTACGAACTGCTGGAGCGTGACGCAAGTGCACGCGGCGCGCTGCTGGGCCGACAGGCCGCGGCGGGCAACCTGGGTCAGGCGCTCGGATCGGTTAGTGCCGGCTCCCTCTTCGCGTTGCACCCCGCCGCGCCGTTTTGGCTAGCGGCGATCGTCCTGCTGTTCGGCGCTGGTGCTGCATACGCGCTGTGGGGTACGGCGCGTGACGACGAGATATCCTCGCAGAACACATTGGAGGTCGAGCATGACGACTGACAGTCGCCTTCGCGAACCTTCGTTATGGCGCTGGGCGGCCATGGGCTGCTGCGGCCCGACCCGGCCCCTGAGCCAGAAAAACCAACTTGTCAACGTGTGCCACGCTGCGGTGCAACTGTTGGGGCTGGCATTGAAACATACCCTGATACTGAAACCCGGCAACGGTCCACAGGTCGGTCTGCTGGCGCGTCCGCCGGCAGCCGACGCAAACTTCAAGGTTGCTCCTGACCGTGGTGTGATTCAGCCGCTCGTGCCAGTGCTGAAGGTCAGAAGGAGAACGATACTAGGGCGTGCTACTGCGACGCTTGTTGCGTCCGCGTGGTACGGAGTCGCCGCAAGTCCGGTGTTCACCCAGCAGCGGGGCGGGATGTCATGCGGCTGATCACGCATGCCCTTGAGTTCGGGCACAACCTGGGTATTCGCCGCTGGGTGGGACGACTTGTCCCCTATGCCGACCGTTGGTGGTTCCCACCGCTCATTGCGGTGCTGTCCGCTGCAGCCACCTTGAGCCTCACGGTTCCGGTGGGACCGATGCTGATAGCGCTGGTCGCGTTCAATCCGCGCCGCTGGCGCACCGTGGTCGTGTGGTCGGTGCTCGGGAGCGCCATCGCAGGAGCACTGTTCACCCACTTGCTGGGTCACTTTGGCACCGTATGGATCAATGACCGTCTGCCGCAGTTGGCGGCCTCGAAGCACTGGCACTACCTTGTGAGTTGGGTATCGAGTTACGGCTTTGTCACGCTGGCAGCGATTGCCGCATCACCGTTCGCTCAGACACCGGCGCTGATTCTCGCGGCGCTGCTCGGATTGCCGTGGCCCGAAGTGGTCGGCGCGCTGCTACTGGGCAAGGGACTCAAGTATTCCTTGGTCGGTGCCGTGACGGCGCACGCGACCGGTGTACCGATGGACGGCATCAAAACGGAACTGGACACCCGTCCGCTATCGGACTAGCATCATTTAACTTCAACGGAGAAATCGAAATGCGCAAAATTTTTACTTTATTTTTGGCACTGCTGGCTCTTGGCCTCAGCGGCTGCGGCTACAACACGTTCCAAACCACGGACGAACAAATCAAGGCGAGTTGGTCGGAGGTCGTCAACCAGTACCAGCGCCGCGCGGATCTGGTCCCCAATCTCGTCAACACCGTCAAGGGCGAGGCCAAGTTCGAGCAGGACACGCTGACCAAAGTGATCGAAGCGCGTTCGAAGGCTACATCGATCCAGGCCACCCCGGAACTGATCAACGATCCTGCGGCATTCCAGAAATTCCAGCAGGCGCAGGGCGAATTGACCGGGGCGTTGTCGAGGCTGATGGCTGTTTCAGAGAACTATCCGAGCTTGCGGGCCAATCAGGGTTTTCGGGATCTGCAGGCGCAGTTGGAAGGGACGGAGAACCGTATCACGGTGGCGCGCAACCGCTACATCAAGTCGGTGCAGGACTACAACGTGACGGTGCGATCCTTCCCCTCCAATTTGACCGCAATGGTGTTTGGCTACAAGCAAAAGGCCAACTTCGCCGTCGAGAACGAAAAGGAAATCTCCAGGTCGCCGAGCGTCAGTTTTGACGCCGCGCCGGTCCAGCCCAAAGGCGTCGCTTCGGAAGCTACCAAGTGATCACCCCGAGTACCGCGAGGGGGGCGACCAGAGCGTTACTGTTTGCGGTCACGCTTTGCTGGTCCCTTGTTGTCTCAGCACAGATTGCAGTCCCGCCTTTGACGGGGCATGTCATCGACCAGACCGGCACGCTGACCGTAGAGCAGAAGTCCTCTTTGGAGCAATCCCTGACAGCGTTTGAAGCCAGGAAAGGGAGTCAGCTGGCTGTCTTAATGATTCCTTCGTCAGCCCCAGAAGCCATTGAGCCCTACGCCTTGCGTGTTGCAGAGCAATGGAAACTCGGACGTAAGAAGGTCGATGACGGTGCCATCCTGGTCATCGCCAAGGACGACCGCACCCTGCGCATCGAGGTGGGATACGGCCTGGAAGGGGCGCTCAACGATGCCACCAGCAAACGTATCATCAGCGAAACCATTCTGCCGCGGTTCAAGCAGCAAGATTTCTATGGTGGCATTAATGCCGGTGTGGGGCAAATAATCAGTGTCATTGATGGTGAGCCCTTGCCGGCACCGAGCGAGAAGCCTACCGGAAACATCGGAGATCTTCGACAGTACGCCCCCATTGTCTTCATTCTAGCCATCGTAGTCGGCGGCGTTCTGCGGGCTACGTTAGGCCGAGTTCCAGGCGCGCTGGTCACGGGCGGAGCCGTGGCCGTGCTTGCCTGGTTTGTAGCTGGCGCCGTATCTGTGGCGTTGCTTGCTGGCGTGATGGCGCTATTCGTCACGTTGCTGGGTGGTGGCATGCGCGGACATGGACTTGGCGGCTACTACGGTGGTGGCCGAGGCGGTGGTGGTTTCAGCGGTGGCGGTGGCGGCTTCGGTGGCGGCGGTGCGTCGGGAAGGTGGTGAGCATGAATATCAAACGCATAGTGAAACATTTGCTGACGACCCATGGACAGGTCAGGCGGGCCTTTCCCGAGAGCACATTGATGATGATTGAGAAAGCGATCAAGGCCAGCGAGACCGCCCACGTCGGAGAAATCCGTTTCGCAGTAGAGGATGCTCTGGACGGCGTGCCACTGTTCAAGGGGCAGTCGGCCAGAGCGCGCGCGATTGAAGTTTTTTCTCAACTGCGCGTGTGGGATACGCAACACAACAATGGCTTGCTGATTTACGTGCTGCTCGCCGATCGGGCGGTGGAGATTGTTGCTGATCGCGGGATTGACGCCAAGGTGAGCGCGCAAGAATGGAATAAAGTGTGTCACCAGATGGAGGCAGCCTTCAAACAAGCGAACTATGAAGGTGGCGTGGTCAGCGGCGTGCAGGCGGTGACGCAGCATTTGGTGGCGCATTTCCCCGCTGACGGTCGCAGCCGCAATGAATTGCCGGACAAGCCGGTGCTGCTGTGAGGCCAGCAACGACGGAGCGGGTGATGCGCAGGGTCTAGGTGAGAGCTGGTCCCGCTTTCTGAAACAGTATTCCCCGATTTGTTTCGTTTCAGCAAGGGTATGTGTGATGCCGCACAGACGTTGGCAGGACGCCCACGTAAATTGACTTCGATGTTTTACTGGAGAAAATTTATGAAGACCTTGCTTTTTATGGCTGTTGGCATGACGTCGCTGTTCAGCAGCGGTGCTTCGTTCGCGCAAAACGGAAACATGATGAACGGCGGCACATGGGGTGTCGGTTCGATGGGCGAATACGGCGGGATATGGATGCCGATCTTGCTGGTCATCGTGGTTGCTGGCGTTGTGGCATGGATCGTCAAGCGAGGCGGCAAGTGATCAAAATCGAATATCCCGCGCCAGCCTCAACTTTATTTAACCCACACAGGAGTCTTTTATGACCCATTTCCGTTTCATTCCACTTGCTCTCGCCATCGCCACCGCCAGCACCTTGGTCGCTTGCAACACGGCCCCGACGATGCCCATGGGCTCCGCATCTGCCAACAGCATGGCCACCCCCGATATGGCCAGAATGGATGCGCAGATGAAGACCATGCGCGATATGCACGAAAAGATGATGAACGCCAAGACCCCGGAAGATCGTAGTAAGCTGATGGCCGAACATATGAAAGCTATGCAGGGCGGAATGGCAATGATGGGCGACATGTCTGATGCAAGCATGGGCAACAAGGGCGTGCGGGGGATGACTGGCGACATGGGTGCCCAGCATCAGATGATGGCCAAGCGCATGGAGATGATGCAGACCATGATGACCATGATGATGGACCGAATGCCAGTTGCACCGTCCAAGTGAGGCGGCGCCAGGTCTAACGCCGCGATCGACCAAGCGAGGTTCCCCACAAGACGTGGCGCCGTCAATTGTTAATACGACTAGTTTGAAGAGCCTGAATATGAAAACTATTGATCTGGAAGTTGACGGCATGAGCTGTGGCTCATGCGTCAAGCATGTCACGCAGGCGCTGCAGCCCCTCGCGGGTGTGAGCGGGGTGGATGTTGATCTGCAGTCCGGCCATGTCCGGGTACGCGGTGATTTCCAGCAAGGCAGCGATTTCATGGTTTCGGCCTTGACTGCGGCGGGCTATCCCGCACGACTGGCCACGTCTTCTGAATCGACCGCGCAGCCCAAGACATCGAGCTGCCACAGCGGCACCACAGGTGGTTGTGGTTGCGGCTGACGGCCGTGGAAGACGCAGCTCGAGCAACTAACTATTCTGGAAGGAAATGATCATGACCCCTAGCGAACGAACATCAACGCCCGTGTCCCGGCCCTACGGATTTCACGCCCATCTTGGCAAGACCGACTTCGCCGCCGCGGTCGAGCGCGTGACTGCCGCCCTGAAGACGGAGGGCTTCGGCGTCCTGACCGAGATCGACGTGCAGGCGACGATGAAGAACAAGTTGAACATCGACGTTTCAGCGCATCGCATTCTGGGCGCCTGCAACCCGCCGCTGGCGCACCGCGCGCTGACGGCCGAACCCGACATCGGCCTGCTGCTGCCGTGCAATGTGGCCGTGCGCCAGGATGGCGGCGGCGAGGTGACGGTCGGCTTCATCGACCCGATAGCGATGCTGCAAATGACCGACAACCCGGAGGTGGCCCAGGTGGCGCAAGAGGCGCGCGAGCGGCTGCAGCGCGTGTGCGCCGCGCTGGCCTGACCAGAACAAGACCATGAACTCCGCCAGTACCACCAGCACTGGCAGTTTTGCCAGCCCCCCGTCGGTCGCCAATGCGGGCGGCACGATCTACACCTGTCCGATGCACCCCGAGGTACGCCAGGACCATCCCGGCAACTGCCCGAAGTGCGGGATGACACTGGAGCCGATGCTGCCTGAGCTGGGGGACGACGACAACCCCGAGTTGCGTGATTTCCAGCGCCGCTTCTGGTGGACCTTGCCGCTGACCGCGATCGTCTTCGTGCTCGCCATGTTCGGCCACCGACTGCAGTGGATGGACATGGCGCTGCAGAGCTGGGTCGAACTGGTCATCGCGACGCCCATCGTGCTGTGGGCGGGCTGGCCCTTCTTCACCCGTGGCTGGCAGTCGGTGGTGAATCACAGCCCCAATATGTGGACCTTGATCGGGCTCGGTACCGGCGCCGCATTCGTCTACAGCGTGGTGGCGACGGTGGCGCCACAGGTATTTCCGGCCTCCTTCGTCTCGATGGGTCGGGTCGCCGTCTATTTTGAAGCGGCGGCCGTGATCATCTCGCTCACCTTGCTGGGCCAGGTGCTTGAGCTCAAGGCCCGGTCACAGACATCAGCCGCCATTAAGTCCTTGCTGGGTCTCGCACCGAAGACCGCCCGACGCATCCGTGACGACGGCAGCGAAGAAGATGTGCCCTTGACCCACGTCCATGTGGGCGATGTGTTGCGCATCCGCCCAGGGGAGAAGGTGCCCGTGGACGGGACGATTACCGAAGGCAGTAGTGCGGTCGATGAGTCCATGCTGACGGGTGAACCGCTGCCGGTGACCAAGCGCGTGGGGGACAAGGTGATCGGCGCGACACTCAACACCAGTGGCGCCTTGGTGATGCGGTCCGAGCGGGTGGGCGCCAGCACGGTACTCGCGCAAATCGTGCAGATGGTGGCACAAGCCCAGCGTTCCAGGGCTCCGATGCAGCGCATGGCTGACCTGGTGGCGGGCTACTTTGTCATGACCGTCGTGGCCATCGCCGCGCTGACTTTCTTGGCGTGGGGATTGTTTGGGCCCGAGCCCAGTTGGGTCTTCGGCCTGATCAATGCGGTCGCGGTTCTGATCATCGCCTGTCCTTGCGCCCTGGGCCTGGCCACGCCCATGTCCATCATGGTGGCCACCGGTCTGGGCGCCACACGGGGCGTGCTGTTCCGTGATGCGGCCGCCATCGAAAACCTGCGCAAAGTCGACACCCTCATCATCGACAAGACCGGCACCCTGACCGAGGGCCGCCCGGCGTTTGACCGCGCCGTTCCCGCCGCGGGCTTTGAGGCGGACGACGTATTGCGCCTGGCCGCGAGCCTGGACCAGGGCAGCGAGCACCCGCTGGCCCAGACCATCGTGCAGGCCGCCCGGGAGCGCGGCATGACGCTGGACAAGCCGGAGAACTTCGAGTCCGGTTCAGGCATCGGCGTACGCGGGCAGGTCGCAGGGCGCCAGCTGGCGCTTGGCAACACCACGATGATGGCGCAAATCGGCGTCTCGGTTGCGCCTCTGGTGTCAGAGGCCGAGGCCTTGCGCGCCGAGGGTGCCAGCGTGATGCATCTGGCCGTTGATGGGCAGTTGGCGGGCCTGCTGGCCGTGTCCGATCCGATCAAGCCCAGTACGCCCGAAGCCTTGGCGACCCTGAAGGCGGCCGGCCTGCGCATCGTGATGGCCACCGGCGACGGCCTGACCACGGCCAAGGCGGTTGGTGCGCGCCTGGGCATTGACGAGGTGCACGGGGAAGTCAAACCGGCGGACAAGCTGCTGCTGGTCGAGCGACTGCAGAAGGAAGGGCGCATCGTGGCGATGGCGGGGGACGGCATCAACGATGCACCGGCTTTGGCCAAAGCCGATGTCGGCGTGGCCATGGGTACCGGGACCGATGTCGCGATGAACAGCGCACAGCTGACGCTGGTCAAGGGTGACTTGCGGGGGATCGCCATCGCGCGGGCGTTGTCGGAAGCCACTGTCGCCAACATGAAACAGAACTTGCTGTTCGCCCTCCTGTACAACACGCTGGGAATCCCGATCGCGGCGGGTGTGCTGTACCCGCTGACGGGCTGGCTGCTGTCGCCGATGATCGCGGCCCTCGCCATGAGCTTCAGTTCCGTGTCGGTGATCGGCAATGCACTGCGTCTGCGACGTAGTCGGGTGTGAATCCGCGCTACCAGTTCCATCGCGAAGCGACGGCCGACATCGCGGCCAGGCCTCAAACCGTGTTCGACCTGCTGGACGACCACAAGCGACTGGCCGGACACATGGAGAAGCCGTCGCTGATGATGGCCGGTGGCACGATGCAAATAGAAACCGATAAGCGCCGTGGCCAGGCCGTCGGATCTCAGATCCGGGTGAAGGGACGCGTGCTGGGCATTCCCTTATCGGTCGAAGAGACAGTCATTGAATACGAGCCCCCGCTTCGAAAGACCTGGGAAACCAGCGCAGAGCCCAAGTTGCTGGTGATTGGACGCTATCGCATGGGTTTTGACCTGACCCCGCATGCCGACAAGACGCGGTTGCGCGTATGGATCGACTACGTTCTTCCCGATGGCGTGTTGGCACGCTGGCTCGGAAGACTCCTGAGCAATGTTTACGCAAATTGGTGTGTGAGCCGCATGATCGGAGATGCGAAGAAAGCTTTTTGATTGTTTTTCGCTGGCGGCAGGCTCTTGCAGGGAGTCTCATATTGGGTTTGACGCACAGTCGTCGCGTCGTCCAACTTGACGAACGCTTGAATCTTGCTCAAATGTAACTTTGCCGTCATGGTGCCGATGGTCGCAGAAGATCAGACTTCAAAGTGTCTGAAAACACCAGACAGTTTTACCTTATTCACCTCTTTGGAGAAACACCATGAAACTGCAAACCGTCATATCAACAGCAATGTTCGCCGCGATCACGGTCCTGTCCATCAACGTCCAGGCTGGCCAGACCAGCAATGCCAAACCCGCTACCGCAGCCAAATCGGAGCAAGGCGCTCAGGCCAGCAATCCGCTAGACGCAGCGAGCGCTCCGGCTGCTAAGAAGCATGCCGCGCAGGATAAATCCAAGCACTACCATCCACGCGACGGGAAATAAGTCGCGCGCTGCGGTCTGCAGGTTCCCAATATGTCAATCATTTCCTCTAAAAAGTTGGACCCAGCAGTCGAACGCCAACATCGGCGCAACATACTGTTCAACGCGGTGCCGCGACTGCTCGACGAGGAACTCGCGCCCGCGTTGGGTGGGTGGCGCTTTCTCTTCATGGCGCGCCTGTTCTTGCTGGCGCCGTTCTACCGCAAACGTTTCGCGACGGAGGGCGACGACAGGCCTCTGCGGGAAGTCAAGAAGACGTTTCTTTTGGTTGGCGTGCTCTACAAGGAGCTTGCCAAGAGAATTGGCGATCCAAGTGCGCTGGCGATTACTCAGACCTTCCTCTACCGTCTAGCTTGCGTCGTGCAGCGTCAAGCTTACTTTCCTCCTCCCGGCCAGCCACGGACCTGGGACCACTTCCATCGCGAGCATGAGGCGCAGATGGAGGAAGGTTTCATCAGCCACAACGAGAACGATGGTGTTTTACACACCGACGCAACGGTAACGATGCACATTACACGATGCCGCTTCCACGAGTGCTTTCGGGACATGGGAAACGCCGCGATCACCGAGGCATTCTGCCGATCTGACGAAATGGTGTTTAACGAGTATTCGCCTTTGATGCGCTTTCACCGAGGAGGACAAGTGCCCGACACGATTGCAAGAGGGGCGTTGCGCTGCACCTTCAGCTATGAACGCTTGCCATCGCCTTGGGATGGTGGTGTTGGTTTGCGTCGTGCAGATTTGCTCAAGGGTGCGAAGACGGAAGCTTGAAAATAACAAAAATGTAATTTGGCGGTCAGCTAGCCGTCGGGGCGAGTCGTGCAGACTGCTCTCATTGCATTCAACCCCAGGAGAAACCCCTATGAGGACTTTCATTGCCTCCGTGCTCATCGTGCTGGCCAGCACAGGCTTTTCCATGCAGGCCATGGCCCAAACAGACCACAGCAGTCACGGCGGCCCCGCCGCGATGCAGATGGCGGCCGCCGAAATGCCGCTGGCCGAGGGCGTCGTGAAGAAAATCGACAAGTCAACGGGACGGGTCACCTTGTCGCACGGCCCACTGCCTGGCGGCATGCCGGCGATGACCATGGCCTACCGCGTCAAGGATGTGGCCTGGCTCAACCAAATGAAAGAAGGACAGAAAATCCGCTTTGCCACCGATCCCGCGGACGGCGGCATGACGGTGGTGCGTTTCGAATCGGTAAAGTAAGTCACCAAGGCTCGCCGGCCTGGCTGGCCGGATTCGAACAATAAGCAGGGGACATTCGCATGACATCATTTCAAAGCCCCTGGGGCTTCCTGTTCGCGGCGGTTGCCAGCGCTTGGTGCTTCGCCGCAGGCGCGCAGGAAGTGCCGCCGGGCGCGGATGTGCAATCGCTGCTCGTGATCGCACGGGAAAGAAATCCGGAATACAGCGGCATGCGCTATGAGGCGCAGGCCGCCGCCGAGCGAGTGGCGCCGGCCGGCGCCTTGCCCGACCCCAGACTCCGCGTCGAGCTGATGGACATCACCAAGGCCGGCGAGCAGAACCCGACCCTGTTGCCCAACCAGGTGGGCAGTACACGCTATACCTTGATGCAGGACGTGCCCTGGTTCGGCAAGCGCGATCTCAAGCGCGACATCGCCGCGCTGGAGGCGCAAGGCGCCGAGGGCCGTGCACTGGGCACCTGGGCCGAGTTGTCTTCGCGCATCAAGTCTGCCTATGCGCAGTTTTACTACCTGCACCAGAGCGAACGCTTGACGACAGAAATACTGGATTTGATGGCGCGTCTGGAACAAGTGGCGCAATCGCGCTACGCCGGCGGTCTGGCGGTGCAGCAGGATATCATTCGCGCGCAAGTCGAGCAGAGCAATATGCGCAATGAATTGATCGCGCTGGAGAACGAGCGGCGCATGGTCCAGGCGCGCTTGAACGCCTTGCTCGCCCGTCCCGCCAATGCGGCACTGGCGCCACCGGAGCGCTTGCGCCCCATGCCGCTCGCCACGCGACTGGCATATGGCGCTTTGGAAGAGCGCGTGCGCGGCCACAATCCGCAGCTGTTTTCGGAAGACGCCAAACTCAGGGCGGCCGAGAAGACGCGCGAGCTGACTTACAAGAACCGCTATCCGGATTTCAATGTCAGCGTGGCCCCGGTCCAGTACGGCAGCGCGATCAAGGAATGGGGCCTGATGGTGGAGCTCAACATTCCCTTGCAGCAATCCTCACGCCGTTCGCAGGAACGCGAAGCCGAGGCCATGTTGTCGGCCGCCCGCGTGCGCCGGGAAGCGGCGGCGAACCAGGTACTGAGTGAGCTGGCGGAAAACCTGTCGGGACTCGACGCCGCCCGCCGCACCGAAATGACGACAAGCACGAGCCTGCTGCCGCAGTCGGAGCTCACCTTCAAGTCCGCGTTGGCCAGCTATGAAAACACCAAGGTCGATTTCGCCACGCTGCTGGATGCCCAGCGCCAAATCCGACAAGCCAAACAAAACCAGATCAAGGCCCAGCTGGAGGCTCAAATTCGTCTTGCCGAAATCGAAAAATTAATAGGGGAAGATCTATGAAGCAGGGCACGGGAATTGCCGTGGGCGTCATCACGGTGGCGCTGCTCGCCGCCGGTGGTGGTTACTGGTTCGGCCACAAGGGCATGGCATCCCGGCCGAATGGTGATGCAGCGGTGACGGCCAGCGCTAGCAGTGCGGCTGATGCCACTGGCAAAAAGGAACGAAAACTCCTTTACTACCGCAACCCGATGGGCCTGCCCGATACCTCGCCGGTTCCGAAAAAAGACCCCATGGGCATGGACTACATCGCGGTCTACAGCGGGGAAGAGGATAACGATCCCGCAGCCGCCAAGCAGATCAAGATCAGCACCGACAAGGTTCAAAAACTAGGCGTGCGCACCGAAGCCGCCCAACTGCGCACCCTGGACCGGGCCGTGCGCGCAGCCGGCCGCATCGAGCCCGATGAACGTCGTCTTTTCTCCATCGCCCCCAAATTCGAAGGCTATGTTGAGCGCCTGCATGTGAACGTCACCGGCCAGCCGGTCGGTCGCGGCCAACCGCTGTTCGAAGTCTACAGCCCGGAGCTGGTGTCGGCCCAGCGCGAATACGCGATTGCCGCGCAAGGCGTGGAATCGCTCAAGGAGGCGGGCAGCCCGGCCCAGGCCGGCATGAAGCAGCTGGCCGAATCCAGCCTGCAACGCCTCAAGAACTGGGATATTTCGGAAGAACAGATCAAGGCGCTGGCCAAATCCGGTGAGTCCAAGCGCACCCTGACCTTCCGCTCGCCGGTGGCCGGCATCGTGATTGAGAAAAAGGCGGTGCAGGGCATGCGCTTCATGCCTGGAGAGGCGCTCTACCAGATCGCAGATCTGTCCGCTGTGTGGGTCGTCGCCGACGTCTTCGAGCAGGACATTGCCCTGGTCAAATCCGGTGCCAAGGCCAAGGTCAAAATCAACGCTTACCCGGACAAGCTGTTCGAGGGCCGCGTGACCTACGTCTATCCGACCCTCAAAGCCGAGACGCGCACCGTGGCGGTTCGCGTGGAACTCGCCAACCCCGGCCTGTTGCTCAAACCCGGCATGTTCGCCCAGGTGGAGTTATCGGCCGCCACCCAAGGCACGGTGGTTACCGTACCGGCTTCCGCGGTCATCGATAGCGGCACGCGCCAGATGGTGCTGATCAGCCAAGGCGCGGGCCGCTTCGAGCCGCGAGAGGTCAAGCTGGGTGCCCGCAACGACAACTACGTGGAAGTCCTGGACGGCGTGAAGGACGGCGACAAAGTGGTGGTGGCAGCCAACTTCCTGATCGACGCCGAGAGCAATCTCAAGGCGGCGGTCGGAGGTTTTGGCAGCTCGGCTCCGGCCGCAGTGCCTCAAGCGTCAGGCCACCATGCTGAAGGAACGGTCGACAGCATCGACGCCAAGGCCGGCACGGTCAGTCTCTCGCACGGCCCGGTGGCCAGCCTCAAGTGGCCGGCCATGACCATGGAGTTCAAGGCCGCCAATGACGCCCTGCTCAAGGACTTGAAGCCGGGCGCCAAAGTCGCCGTCGAGTTCGTCGAGCGTCAGCCCGGTGAATGGGTCATCACCAGCGTCAAACCCCTGGCGGCTACGGCGCCCGCCGGTCGTTGACCGGAACAAACCATGCTGTCCAACATCATCGAATGGTCGGGCCGGAACCGCTTCCTGGTCCTGCTCGCCACTCTGTTTATCACGCTCTGGGGCATCTTTGCCGTCCTCAGGACACCGATCGACGCGCTGCCCGACCTCTCGGACGTGCAGGTCATCGTCTACACCGAGTACCCCGGCCAAGCACCGCAGGTGGTGGAGGACCAGGTCACCTACCCGCTGACGACGTCCATGCTGTCAGTGCCCAAATCCAAGGTGGTGCGCGGTTTTTCTTTCTTTGGCGCGTCCTTCGTCTACATCATTTTTGAAGACGGCACCGACATCTACTGGGCCCGCTCGCGCGTGCTGGAGTACCTCAACTTCGCGTCCGGGCGCATGCCCAAGGGCATCACGCCGCAGATCGGGCCGGACGCCACGGGGGTCGGCTGGGTCTACCAATACGCGCTGCTGGCCAAGGACAAGACGCTGGCGGAACTGCGCTCGATCCAGGACTGGTATGTGCGCTATCAACTGACCAAGGCGCATGGCGTCGCCGAAGTGGCCTCCATCGGCGGCTTCGTGCAAACCTACCAGGTGACGGTCGACCCGGTCAAGCTGCGCGCCTACGGCATCCCGCTGATGAAGGTGGCGCAGGTGATCCGCGACTCGAACCGCGATGTCGGTGGCCGCGCTGTCGAGATGGCCGAGACCGAGTACATGGTGCGCGGCAAGGGCTATCTGCGGGGCAAGAGCGATATCGAGATGCTGGTGGTCAAGAGCGACAAGGGCACGCCGGTGCTGGTCCGCGACATTGCGCGGGTCGAACTGACGCCCGACGAGCGACGGGGACTCACCGAACTCAATGGCGAAGGGGAGGTGGTGTCGGGCATCGCCATGGCGCGCTATGGCCAGAACGCGCTGGAAGTGATCGCCAACCTGAAGGAAAAGATTGCAGAAATCGGCCCCGGCTTGCCTGCCGGGGTGACGGTGCAAACGGTGTACGACCGCTCCGAACTCATCAATCGGGCCATTGACACCCTCAAGCGAACCCTGCTGGAGGAGTCGCTCATCGTGGCGCTAGTCTGTGTCGTCTTCCTGTTGCATGTGCGCAGCGCGCTGGTCGCCATCCTGATGCTGCCGGTGGGCATCCTGATCTCCTTCATCGCCATGCGCTTGCTGGGCATGAGCTCCAATTTGATGAGCCTGGGCGGCATTGCCATTGCCATCGGTGCCATGATCGACGCGGCCATCGTCATGATCGAGAACGCCCACAAGCATCTGGAGCGGCTGCCTGAGGGCCACACGAACAGCGACCGCTTGGATGCCATGCTGGCCGCCTGCAAGGAAGTCGGGCCCGCGCTGTTCTTCTCGCTGCTCATCATCACCGTCTCATTCCTGCCGGTCTTCAGCCTCGAAGGCCAGGAGGGGCGGCTGTTCTCGCCGCTGGCCTATACCAAGACCTTTTCCATGGCCGGTGCGGCGCTGCTGTCGGTCACCTTGGTGCCGGTGCTGATGCTGCTGTTCATCCGCGGCAAGATCATGCCGGAGGCGAAAAATCCGGTGAACCGCTTTCTGATCTGGGTCTATCGACCGATCATCGCCGGCGTTATGCGCTGGAAGAAAATAACGATTCTTCTCGCCCTGCTGGCGCTGGCTGTCTCGTATTACCCGGCCTCCCAGCTCGGCTCCGAGTTCATGCCCACGCTCAACGAAGGCTCATTGCTCTACATGCCGGCGTCCCTGCCCGGCATGTCGATCACCAAGGCCGCGGAGCTGTTGCAGACGCAGGACAAGATCATCAAGAGCTTCCCCGAAGTGGCCTCGGTCTACGGCAAGGCCGGGCGCGCCAACACGGCGACCGATCCGGCGCCGACCGAGATGTTCGAGACCGTGATCAACCTCAAGCCGGAATCCGAATGGCGCGCAGGGCTCACCATCGACAAGCTGATTGCCGAACTCGACAAGGCCTTGCAGTTCCCGGGCGTCGCGAACTCCTGGACGATGCCGATCAAGGCCCGTATCGACATGCTGTCCACCGGCATTCGCACGCCGATTGGCATCAAGGTCTTCGGCAAGGATCTGGACGAGATGGAAAAGCTGGCCAAGCAAATCGAGGCGGTGGTCAAAGCCGTGCCCGGTACCACCAGCGCCTTCGCCGAGCGCATCACCGGCGGTTTTTACCTCAACATCGAGCCCGACCGCGAGCAACTGGCCCGCTACGGGCTGAATGTGGGCGACCTGCTGGATGTCGTCGGTACCGCGCTGGGCGGTGAGATGGTGACCACCACGGTCGAGGGCCGGGAGCGCTATGGCGTCACCGTGCGCTACCCGCGCGAGCTGCGCGGCGACCCGCAGCAAATTGCGCGCGAGGTGCTGATCCCGGCCATGGACGGCGCCATGATTCCCCTGGGGCAACTGGCCAAGGTGGTGGTCGCCAAGGGCGCGCCCGGTATCCGCACCGAGAACGCGCTGCTGTCAGCCTACATCTACGTTGACATTCGGGACCGCGACATTGGCGGCTATGTGGCCGACGCAAAGAAGGCGGTGGCCCAACAGATCAAGTTCCCGCCCGGCTACTACGTCACCTGGAGCGGCCAGTTTGAGTACATGGAGCGCGCCATCGAGAAAATGAAGGTCGTCATTCCAGTGACGCTACTCATCATTTTCTTGCTGCTGTTCCTCAACTTCCGGCGCATCACAGAGACGCTGATCGTGATGCTCTCGGTGCCGTTCGCCCTGGTCGGCGGCGTCTGGCTGATGTGGCTGCTCGGCTACAACCTGTCGGTGGCGGTGGCGGTCGGCTTTATTGCGCTGGCCGGGGTGGCGGCCGAAACCGGCGTCATCATGCTGATCTACCTCGATCACGCCTGGGAGGCGGTCAAGGCGAAGTGCCGCGCGGGCGGCAGAGAGCCCGGTGTGGCCGACCTGTACGAGGCGGTGATGGAAGGTGCGGTGGAGCGCGTGCGGCCCAAGATGATGACCGTGGTCGCCATCATGGCCGGCCTGCTGCCCATCATGTGGGGGACTGGCACCGGCTCCGAAGTGATGAGCCGCATTGCCGCGCCGATGGTGGGCGGCATGATCTCCAGCACCATGCTGACGCTGGCCGTGATTCCGGCGATCTACGCGCTGGTCAAACAGTGGAGGCTGAAGCGGGGGCTGGAGGGTTAACCCCGAATCGGCATTAAAAGATTTTGCGGTGCAGTGTGCAGTGTGCCGATGCCCTGGGCTTGATTGGGCGTTGGAATGAGCTGCGGACGGTGGCCGCAGATGCGTCCTATCTTGATGCCCGCTGTGCGGCGCTGCCTGACGCGTCGTCGGGTACGGCAACGGTGCAGACACAATGTGTGACTGACTCCGCCAAAACACGCTCAGTTACAAGAGTAACTGAGCGTGTTTGCTTAGACAAAGTGTTTTGAGGGCAAACTCGCAGTCCCGTTCTGCTTGACTTCATCGTGTCATTTCACCAGCGCAGCAGGGTTCTGATGCGCGAACAATCGCTCAGTGCTCGCGCGGCGTCTTGGTCAGCCAGTCGATATCGGCGGTCGTCTGCGGTCAATGCCAGCGGTGGCTCTCCGCTTCCTTTGATGAACTGCGCTGCGCTACGTCCGCGTGGGTGTGTCACGTGGCCAGCTGAGACCAGACTCGCATGGGCGCTGCTGCGGTGGCAAGCGCGGGCTCGGAGTTAACGCATAAAGGGGAAGCATGCCAACAGGCATCCTGTTCGGACAGATGGCGGTGGTGCTTAGTGTCACGCTTGCTGGCATATGGTCTGCCACGCAATGGACTGCGGCGGCGCTCGGCTACCAGGTGCGGCTTGGGCTACCCTGGTTCGACCTGTTTGGTATCCCGATCTATCACCCGTGGCGCTTGTTCGAGTGGTGGTACTTCTTCGATGCCTACGCCCCCGATGTCTTCCTGCGCGGCGGCATCATCGCTGCATTCAGCGGTCTGGTCGCAACCGGTGCCGCCATCGCGATGGCCGTCTGGCGGTCGCGTCTCGCAAAGCGCGTCACAACCTATGGCTCAGCCCGGTGGGCCGAGCCTGAAGAGGTTCGGGCTGCGGGTCTGACCCAACCCGCAGGTGTGTTCCTCGGCCGACTGCGGACCAAGGAAGGTGACTATCTTCGCCACGAAGGCCCCGAGCATGTGATGGCCTTCGCACCAACCCGTTCAGGCAAAGGTGTCGGTTTGGTGGTGCCAACGCTTCTGTCCTGGCCTGGCTCCGCCGTTATCCACGACATCAAGGGTGAGAACTGGACCTTGACTGCCGGATGGCGCTCACGTTTCTCGCACTGCCTGCTGTTCAACCCCACCGATGCACGCTCGGCCGCGTACAACCCGCTGCTCGAAGTCCGGCGCGGCATGCACGAGGTGCGCGACGTGCAGAACATCGCCGACATCCTGGTCGATCCCGAAGGCGCGCTGGAGCGACGCAACCACTGGGAGAAGACATCGCATGCGCTGCTGGTCGGCGCGATCCTGCACGTCCTCTATGCCGGTGACGACAAGACCCTGCGTGGCGTCGCTAACTTCCTGTCTGATCCGGCCAACCCGTTCGAGATCACGCTGCACCGGATGATGACGACGCGGCACCTGGACGATGTCACCCACCCGGTCGTTGCCTCAGCAGCTCGCGAAGTGCTTAACAAGAGCGACAACGAACGTTCGGGCGTTCTGTCCACGGCCATGAGTTTCCTGGGCCTGTACCGCGACCCCACGGTTGCCGAAGTTACCTCGCGCTGTGACTGGCGTATTGCGGACCTGATTTCGGCCGAACATCCCGTATCGCTGTACCTGGTCGTGCCGCCCTCCGACATCAGCCGCACCAAACCGTTGATCCGGTTGATCCTGAATCAGATCGGCCGGCGGCTGACTGAATCACTGGACGGCAGCGACGGCATTGCCAGGAAACACAAACTACTCTTGATGCTGGACGAATTCCCGGCACTGGGTCGCTTGGACTTCTTTGAGTCGGCGCTGGCGTTTATGGCGGGTTACGGCTTGCGCGCCTTTCTGATTGCGCAGTCCCTGAACCAGATCGACAAGGCCTACGGCCAGAACCATTCGATTCTGGACAACTGCCACGTGCGCATTGCGTTCGCGACCAATGACGAGCGCACCGCCAAGCGCATCTCTGAAGCCCTGGGTACCGCCACCGAGCTGCGCGCGCAGCGCAACTACGCCGGCCACCGGTTGGCCCCTTGGCTCGGACACCTGATGGTCTCACGTCAGGAAACCGCACGCCCCTTGCTGACGCCGGGCGAGGTGATGCAATTGCCGCCCGATGAAGAGGTGGTGATGGTGTCGGGGCATGCGCCGATCAAGGCGGCGAAGTTGCGCTACTACCAGGACCGGAACTTCATGGTTCGGATGCTGGCGCCGCCGGTGCTGGCGATGGATGGCTACGCAGACAAACCCACGGCACGGTCAGACGACTGGAGTGGATTGGCGATCCCTGCATTGTCCGAGGCCTTGACCACAAACCAGTCGTGCGGTTTCGCCGATGAAGGCGGTCATCAGCTCAAGCCGGAGTTGGACGTTGCGTTTGATGCCCAGCCTTTGATGGATGTCGACGACCTGCTGGTGCTCGATGACGAGGACGACATGCCGCTGCAGCCGCAGAGCCTGAAGCGGGATAGGCGGGACATTGGTGATTCAGACCAAAGAATGCAGCGCACCGCGCGACTGGCCGCACTGGACCCGGATGACGGGATTGCGCTATGAGTCGGACCCGTCTCAATATCTTCATCGAACCGGATCACGCCAAACGGCTGGACCAGCTCGCCGCGCACAAGGGCGTGTCCAAGTCAGCGGTGATCGCGGCTGCCCTGGCTTCGTTCCTCTCACCCGATGCGGCCGACCAGCGCGAGGCGGCCATGGGCAAGCGGCTGGACCGTCTCTCGCGCCAGTTCGACCGGCTGGAGCGAGACCAGGCCATCCTGATCGAAACGGTGGCGCTTTACATCCGCTACTTCCTGACCGTCTCGCTGCCCGTGCCCGAAGGCCAACAAGACGCAGCCCGTGCGCAAGGCCGTGCCCGTTACGCCCAGTTCATCGAACAACTCGCCCGCCATATCCAGCGCGGGCGCAGCCTGGTGCGCGAAGTCCATGAAGAGGTTGCCCCGGATGACCTGTCTTCGCAGGCGACCACACCAGAACACAAGGAAGGGGAGATAACCAATGATCCGCAAGCCTGACAAAGACACTGGAGACGGTGAGAACCGCAGCGATGGTGACGGTAGCGGTGGCAGTGCCGCCGTCTCCCTGGAGCGCCGCATACGGATGCTGCGCACGGCCATGGGGCCGGAGATTGCGGCAGCGCTGGAAGACCCGGAAGTCGTGGAAGTCCTACTGAACCCTGATGGCACACTGTGGCTGGACCGATTGGGCTCAGGGCGTGCCCCGACCGGCACGACTCTGCCACCAGCGGTCGCCGAACGGATCATCCGCCTGGTAGCAGCGCACGTGCGGGCCGAAGTGAATGCCGGGGCGCCCATTCTGTCGGCCGAGCTGCCCGAGACTGGGGAGCGCTTTCTGGGGGTGTTGCCACCCGTGGTGCGGGCACCCTCGTTTGCCATCCGCAAGCGGGCGCTGCGCATCATGACGCTGAACCACTACGTGGCTGATGGCATCCTGACCGAGGCTCAGGCTGGGTTTCTTCGTGCCGCCGTGCGCGAGCGGCTCAACATCGTCGTATGTGGTGGCACCAGCACGGGAAAGACGACTTTGGCCAATGCGCTGCTGGACGAGATTGCCGATACCGGCGACCGGGTCATGATTCTCGAGGACACGGTGGAATTGCAATGCAGATCCGATGACCATGTCTGCATGCGCACCGAGCCAGACGTCAGCACCATGGCTGACCTGGTGCGTGCCACGTTGCGTCTGCGGCCGGACCGGGTGGTCGTGGGCGAAGTACGGGGCGGCGAAGCGCTGGACCTGATCAAGATATGGGGCACCGGCCACCCCGGCGGTATTGCCACCGTGCATGCAGGTTCCGCCCATGGCGCTTTGGTCAGGCTGGAGCAACTGATTCAGGAAGTCTCCGTCACGGTTCCCCGTGCGCTGATCGCCGAGGCGGTCAACGTCATCGTCTTCATCGTCGGGCGTGGCCGCCAGCGGCACGTGCAGGAGATTGCGCGGGTCATCGGTTTCGACAGCCACGGCTACCAGCTCAGCACCGATCTGATGCCGTCGTTTCCTTCCATCCCATCCCCCAACTTACCCACCACCGGAGAACCGTCATGACGACTTCACGCATTTACGTAAAACCAGTCCGCCAGGCCGCTGCCATTGGCGCGCTATTGCTGGCAGTTACCTTGCCTGCCTTTGCGGCCGGCTCGAACATGCCATGGGAAGCACCATTGCAGTCCATCCTTGAATCAGTTCAGGGACCGGTGGCGCGTATCGTGGCGGTGATCATCATCATTACCACCGGCCTGACACTGGCGTTTGGCGATAGCAGTGGTGGTTTTCGCAAGCTGGTGCAAATTGTGTTCGGGCTGTCGATTGCGTTTGCCGCGTCGTCATTCTTCCTGACCTTCTTCAGCTTCTCGGGTGGAGCGGTGCTGGCATGAACGCTTCGACTACCAACGCGCCGGGCTTCGCCAGTGGTTTTGAGATTCCGCTGCACCGGTCCCTGACCGAACCCATCCTGTTGGGTGGTGCGCCGCGCACCGTGGCGATTGCCAACGGCACGCTGGCTGCTGCGGTTGGACTCGGGTTGCAATTGTGGTTGCCGGGGATCGCGCTGTGGATCATCGGGCATTCGCTGGCGGTTTGGGGTGCGCGCTTGGACCCGCAATTCATACAGGTCTTCGCGCGGCACATCAAGCACCGCGTGCTGCTGGACGTGTGAGGTAAACCATGGAGAACACACCATGATGTACCTCGCCGAATACCGCAAGCGCCCAGCTTTGCTGGCCGACTGGTTGCCCTGGGCCGGGTTGGTCGCACCGGGTGTTGTGCTGAACAAGGATGGCTCGTTCCAGCGCACGGCGCGTTTTCGGGGGCCGGATCTGGACAGCGCCACGCAGGGCGAACTGGTCGCGACCACTGCGCGGCTGAACAATGCGCTGCGTCGGCTGGGGTCTGGCTGGGCGCTGTTTGTCGAGGCCAAACGGCGCAAAGCGGCCGACTATCCCGAGTCTTCTTTCCCGGAGCCACTGTCCTGGTTGGTCGATGAAGAGCGCCGGGCGGCTTTCGAGGAAGCCGATAGTCACTTCGAGAGCAGCTACCACCTGTCGCTGTTGTACCTGCCACCCGAGGAGTCTCAAGCCCGTGCCGTCAAGCTGCTGTACGAGAACACCAGAGCCGAAGGCGTGGACTGGCCCAATTGGAGAGCGCGCCTGGAATCGTTCGTGTCCGAAACGGAACGCTTCTTTGGTCTGCTCGAAGGGGTGATGCCCGAGATCAGCTGGCTGGACGACAGCCAGACGTTGACCTACCTGCATGGCTGTGTGTCTACGCGCCGGCATCCGGTAGCTGTGCCCGAGGTGCCCATGCACCTGGATGCCTTGCTGGCGGATGAGCCTCTGACGGGTGGGCTGGCACCCATGCTCGGCAGTCAGCACCTACGTGTGCTGTCGGTGCGCGGTTTCCCGACCTCGACCTGGCCCGGCCTGCTGGATGACCTGAACCGCCTGGGTTTTGCCTACCGCTGGAGCACGCGTTTCCTGTGCCTGGATAAAGCCGAGGCCGAGAAAGAACTGACGCGCTTGCGCCGCCAGTGGTTCGCCAAGCGCAAGAACATCGTTGCGCTGCTGCGCGAGACCATCTTCCAGCAGGAAAGCCCGTTGGTTGATTCCGATGCGTCCAATAAGTCGGCGGATGCCGATGTCGCTTTGCAGGAACTGGGCAGCGACCAGGTTTCGTTCGGGTACGTGACAGCAACGGTCACAGTAGTGGATACAGATGCCACGGCCGCTGACGAGAAGTTGCGCGCGGTAGAGCGAACCATCCAGGGCCGCGGCTTCGTGACGATCCCGGAAACCCTTAATGCGGTGGACGCCTGGCTGTCGTCGATTCCGGGACATGCCTACGCCAACGTGCGCCAGCCCATTGTCTCGACCTTGAATCTGGCCCACATGATGCCGGTGTCCGCGGTGTGGGCCGGACAGGAACGCAACGCGCACCTGGACGGGCCGCCCCTGATCGTGACGCGTACCGATGGCGCGACGCCGTTCCGGCTGGTCACGCACATCGGCGACGTGGGCAATACGCTGGTGGTTGGTCCTATTGGTATGGGCAAGTCCGTACTGATAGCCACGTTAGCCATGCAGTTCCGTCGCTATGCCGGTTCACGCATCCTGGCCTTTGACATGGGGCGCTCCATTCGCGCCACCATCCTCGGACTGGGTGGTGAACATTACGACCTGGGCAATGATGGCGGTGCCGAGGGTGCTATTTCCTTCCAGCCACTGGCGCGTATTGACCAGGACGGTTACCGCACCTGGGCAGCGGAATGGATAGCAGGGCGCTTGATTCACGAAGGCGTCCCGGTTGGTCCGGCCGAGAAGGATGCAGTCTGGTCGGCTTTGAACAGTCTGGCCAGCGCGCCGGTCAATCAGCGAACCATGACGGGCCTGTCAGTACTGCTGCAATCGAATGCCTTGCGCCAGGCCCTGCAACCCTATGTACTGGGCGGCGCGCACGGCAAGCTGCTCGATGCGGACTCGGACCGATTGGGTTCCGCCGACGTGCAGGGTTTCGAGATGGAAGAGCTGATGCACAGCAAGGCGGCAATGCTGGCCGTACTGGGCTACCTTTTCGCGCGTTTCGATGAACGTTTTGATGGGGCACCGACGCTCTTGATTCTGGATGAAGCGTGGTTATTCCTTGACGATCCGGTGTTTGCATCCCGCATCCGCCAGTGGTTGAAGACCTTGCGCAAGAAGAATGTGTCGGTGATCTTTGCCACGCAATCGCTGGCGGACATCAAGGACTCGGCAATAGCCCCGGCCATCATCGAGAGTTGCGCGAGCCGCATCTTCCTGCCGAATTCGCAAGCAACCGAACCGCAGATCAGGGTCATCTACGAAGGCTTCGGACTCAACAGCCGGCAGATCGACATCGTCGCGCAGGCGCAGCCCAAACGGGATTACTACTACCAGTCGCGACTGGGCAACCGGGTCTTTGACTTGGGACTCGGGCCGGTGGCGCTGGCGTTTGCCGCTGCTGCCAAGCCCGAGGATCAACGCGCTATGGATGCGGTGTCAGCGTCCGTTCCACCTGCGGACTTCGCAAGTGCATGGCTGCGTCATCGGGGTCTGGACTGGGCTGCGGACCTCATTCCGTCCTTTCTTTCGGTTCCATCACATCAGGAGAAATCATCATGAAGAAGACCTTGCTGGCCGTTGCCACTGCTTTGCTTGTGACCGCCATGCCTGCTGCACAAGCGCAGTGGGTCGTGTTCGACCCTTCCAATTATTCCCAGAACATCCTGACCGCCGCACGTACGCTGGAGCAGATCAACAACCAGATCCGGCAGTTGCAGAACGAGGCGCAGATGCTGATGAACCAGGCCAGGAATCTGACGGGCCTGGACTTCAGTGCACTGGCCGAGTTGCGGTCCGCGCTGTCTGCGACGAACCAGCTGATTCAGCAGGCGCAGGGCATGGCCTTCAACGTGTCGCAGATGGAGACCGAGTTTTCACGGCTGTACCCGAACGCGTATTCCGCATCTGCTTCAGGTGGTCAGATGGCGCTGGATGCACGCCAGCGCTGGCGCAACTCGCTGGAGGCGTTGCGCACCGCGACCCAGGTGCAGTCGCAGGCGGTGCAGAACTTCAGGTCCGACGAGCAGACGCTGACCGACTTGGTGAACCGCAGTCAGTCGGCCGTCGGTGCCCTGCAGGCCACGCAAGCGACCAATCAATTGCTGGCCTTGCAGGCTCGCCAGGCGATCCAGGCGCAGCAACTTCAGATCACGCAGGACCGGGCCACCGCTCTGGAGCAGGCCCGGCAAGTGGCGGTGCAGGAGCGAGCGCGCGAGGTGCGTCGGCGCTTCCAGGGGGAGGGCACGCCCTACACCCCGTACACAGTCAACTTCTACAGCAACTGAAGGAGTCACCATGAAACAGATTTTGATCATTGTCTTTGCGGTTTCGATATCGTTGATAGCGGCCTGCGGCAAGTCGGCACCTACCGACACCGTCGAATCACTGGTCGCGAATCCTGAGCGTCTGAAAGAGCTTAGAGCTCAGTGCAAGGCTGACCATGCCAAAGTGGGGGACGCCGTCTGTGCTGCGGTGTCCGAGGCCACGCGGCGGCGCTTCATGGGGGATGGCAAATCGCCTTACGCGAACGATCCCGTGCCGAAACCGGTGCCACCGGTCACCTCGAAGGATTGACCGTCATGAACGATCTGTCGGTCATCGACCGCTTTCTGGACGTCTTCTCGCGCTACATCGATTCCGGCTTTGGCCTGCTGCATGGCGAGATGGTGTTCCTGACGGCCACGCTGGTCGGGATCGACATGACGCTGGCCGGCCTGTTTTGGGCCATGAGCCATGCCAGTGGGGGTGGCGACGACGTGATAGCCAAGCTGGTCAAGAAGGTGCTGTATGTCGGAGCCTTTGCTTTCATCATCGGCAACTTCAACAACCTGGCGGGTATTGTGTTCCGCTCGTTTGCTGGGCTCGGACTGGTGGCGTCTGGTTCTTCAATGACCCAGGCGCAGTTGCTGCAGCCGGGACGGCTCGCGCAAACGGGCGTTGATGCGGGTCGACCCATCATGGCGCAGATCAGCGACCTGACCGGATTTCCCGAGGTGTTCGCCAATCTTGATGTCATCACCGTGCTGTTCTTGGCCTGGCTGGTGGTGATCGTGAGCTTCTTCGTGCTCGCGGTTCAGTTATTTGTGACGCTGATCGAATTCAAGCTGACGACGCTGGCGGGTTTTGTGCTGGTGCCGTTTGCCTTGTGGAACAAAACAGCGTTTCTGGCTGAGCGCGTGCTGGGCAACGTGGTGTCGTCGGGAATCAAGGTGCTGGTGCTGGCCGTGATTGTCGGCATCGGTTCTAGCTTGTTTGCCGAGTTTCAGACACCACCGGGGACAGAGCCATCGATTGACCATGCGTTGGTCATCATGCTGGCTTCGCTCACGCTGCTGGGTTTGGGCATCTTCGGTCCCGGCATCGCGACCGGGCTGGTATCGGGCGCGCCGCAGTTGGGCGCGGGTGCGGCGGCAGGAACCGTGCTGGGTGCTGCGGGTCTGGCCGTAGCAGGTGGCGCAGCCATTGCTGCAGGCGGTGCAGCCGTAGCAGCCGGGGCGCGCATGGCACCGGGAGCGGCACGCGCGGCTATTGGGGGTGGTGCCAGTGCCGCCCGCTCGGCAAGCGCGATGGTCGGAGGTGCGAAGTCCGCCTACCAGGCGGGTGCCGCCGCCTCAGGCGGTGGTGGCGTTCGTGCTGCGGGTGCAGGCCTCGCCAACGTGGCGAAGACCGGTGCGAGTGCTATTGGTCAGCGTGTCGCGGCTGGGGCCAAGGCCGTCAAGGATCGCGTTGCATCGGCTGTATCTGAAGCGGCTGCACCGGCTTCAGCCGCAGGTGCCACAACTGGCGCCAACGCAACGACATCCGACACGCCACCCCCTGCACCCGCCTGGGCAAAACGCCTGCAACGTAACCAGCGTCTTTCACACGGCGTTTCTACCGCTGCGCATTCGCTGCGCTCTGGTGACCACGGCGGGGGCGGAGCCAGTCCGAGTCTGCGCGACGACTCCAACCATTGAGGAGATCACTTCATGTTATTCAAACGTCCCCAGGTGCGCTACTCGGAAACGCCCGAGCCCGTTACCCCGTACCAGGCTGCATCGCAGGTCTGGGACCAGCGCATCGGTAGCGCCACCGTGCAAGCCAAGAATTGGCGGCTGATGGCCTTCGGTTGCTTGAGCCTGGCTCTGCTGATGGCGGGTGGATTGGTCTGGCGATCCGCACAGTCCATCGTGACACCGTATGTCGTCGAGGTGGACAGCGCGGGCCAAGTGCGGGCGGTTGGTGAAGCTGCCACGCCGTACAAGCCGAACGACGCGCAGATTGCGTACCACCTGGCGCGCTTCCTCACCGACGTGCGCTCGCTGTCGATCGATCCCGTTGTGGTGCGGCAGAACTGGCTCGAAGCCTATGAGTACACCACGGACAAGGGCGCGGCCACGCTGAACGAATACGCGCGTGTCAATGATCCTTTTGCTCGCATCGGGCAGAACTCTGTTTCGGTGGAGGTGACGAGCGTGGTCCGGGCCAGTGATTCTTCGTTTCAGATGCGCTGGATCGAGCGCAACTATGCGAATGGCGCACCCTCGGTCACCGAGCGCTGGACGGCAGTGGTATCGGTGGTGCTGCAACCGCCGCGAACGGAAGAGCGTTTGCGCCGCAATCCACTGGGCATCTATGTCAACGGCCTGTCCTGGAGCCGTGAACTCGATGCGACACAAGGAGCAAAACCATGAAGACACGAATCCGTATTTGCGCTTTGCCGTTGGTGATGGTCGCTGCCTTGGCGACCATCACTGGCTGCGCCACCCGCGGCAAGCCGCCGCCCACGATCACACTGGATGAGCCCGTTGCTGCGCAACTGCTACCGGAGACACCGAAACCTATCGAGGTGGTGACGCTGTCTGAACCGCTGCCACTGCCTGCACAGTTGAAGCCGCTATCGACAGAGGCGGAGACCAAGGTCGCACCGGAATCCATCGACGAAAAGGTTCGTGTCGCGCGCGCAAATCTGGAGGCACGTGTGGCACCGAGCCGGGAAGGTTACGTCAATGCCATCCAGGTCTGGCCGTATGCCGATGGTGCGCTGTACCAGGTCTATACGAGTCCAGGCCGGGTCACTGCCGTTGCCCTTCAGGAGAGCGAGGAGCTGGTGACGGTCTCAGCAGGGGACACGGTGCGCTGGATTGTGGGTGACACGGCCAGTGGCGCAGGTACCAACTTGCGCGTGACAGTGCTCATAAAACCCACCCGCACCGGTCTGAAGACGAACCTGGTCATCACCACGAACCGGCGCATGTACCTGCTGGAGCTGTCTTCGACGCCGCAGGCCTGGATGGCTTCGGTGTCCTGGGACTACCCGAAGGACCGGATGCTGGCCTTGCAGAAGCAGGCGCAGCAGGCTCAAGCGGCTGCGCCGGTCGATTCTGGTTTGTCGCTGGAGCAGATCAGGTTCCGCTATGCCATCACCGGCGACAACCCTCCGTGGAAGCCTCTGCGTGCCTTTGATGACGGGCAACGGGTGTACATCCAGTTTCCTGGGGGTATCGCGCAAGGCGAGTTGCCGCCGCTGTTCGTGATTGGGCTGCAAGGCGATGGACAGTTGGTGAACTACCGTTTCCGTTCGCCGTATTACGTGGTGGACAGGCTGTTTGGCGCCGCCGAGCTGCGGCTGGGGGCTGACAAGGCCCAGGTGGTGCGCATCGAGCGCACCGATGGTATTGCCAGCACGGCACGGAGGAACTGAGCATGAGTACGCCCGCTACACCGCAGGCGGACACGCCGGTGCCTCCGAAGGTCGATCCGGACACCATGACCCTGCGTGCCCCGCCGCGTCCGGTGGTGCGGCTCAACCGACGCATGCTGGCGTTAGGTGCCGGCACGCTGGCCGCTGCCGTGTTCGGAGGTGTCTTGTGGTCGCTGCAGTCGCACAAGCGCGAGCGTAGCTCTGCTGCCGAGTTGTACAACGTGGATCGCGTCTCACGGGCCGAGAGTCTGGACCAGTTGCCCAAGGACTATTCGAAGATACCGACTCCGACCAAACCTGCCATCCCTGTTCTAGGCGAGCCGCTGCCGGGTGACTTGGGGCCGGCCATCGTCAGTGCAGAACGCCAGCGCCAAGCGAACGTATCGGCGGCGTACAACGATCCAGCGCATGCGGATCGATTGACGCGATTGCGGGATGCGGAGGAGGCGGCGCGCTCTACAGTGTTTTTTAGGAGCAGTGGCAATGGTGCGAAGCCGGCAATGGCTGCGGCCACGGCTTCGGTTGGCAGTCCGTCCGTTCCGGTGTCGGGCAATCAGCCGTTCAATCCGATGGGACCGCCGACCGCCACCGCGCAGCCCGCCGACCCGACCGCTGCGCAGAATCGGCAGGAGCAGAAGGCCGCTTTTGTCGCGAATGCGGGTGACACGGCTACGCGCAATCCGGTCAGTCTGCAAATGCCTGTATCGCCTTACCAGGTGATGGCAGGTACTGTCATTCCAGCAGCGCTGGTGACGGGCATCAACTCTGACTTGCCGGGGCAGGTTATTGCCAATGTCACCGAGGCGGTCTACGACACGGCAACGGGGCGCTATCTGTTGATCCCGCAGGGCTCACGCTTGATCGGACGCTATGACAGTCAAGTGGCTTTCGGACAACGACGGGTGTTGCTGGTGTGGACGCGGTTGATTCTGCCCGATACCTCGTCGATTGCGCTGGACCGGCTGCCGGGGATTGATCCGGCGGGTTACGCTGGATTGGAGGATGGTGTTGATTGGCACTGGGATCGCATTCTTGCGGGTGCGGCGCTGTCCACGCTGTTGGGCGTGGGTGCTGAACTGGCGGCGCCGGACCGTAACGGCGCTGATGGCAAGGTGATCATTGCCGTGCGCCAGGGTGCGCAGGATACGGTGAACCAGGTCGGTCAGGAGATGACTAAGCGGAACATGGGTATCCAGCCGACGCTGACGATTCGGCCTGGGTTTCCGATGCGGGTGATGGTGAGCAAGGATTTGATTTTGCGACCGTATCAGCCACTGTTTTTTGTTAGGGGGGCTTCGCAATGAGCACGAACGTTGGCAAACTGCGGCTGGGACGGCTTCCCAAGACCGAAACGGTGAAACTGACCATCGCAATGACTGCGACGTTGAAGGATGAATTGGATCGCTATGCCGCGCTGCACGCACAAACTTACGGCGAGCCGGTGGATTCCGTCACGTTGATTCCTCATATGCTGGAATCGTTCATGATGCGGGATCGAGGGTTCAAGGCGTTGCAGAGCAAGTCAACAAAATCCACAAGCTCCGTTTGATAGGTTTCACTCGGTGTCTTATTCCGTCAGGTGCCTTGAGGTATCCAAGTACGGGTGTGACGGGCTCTCACGCCAAATGTGGTGAATGGCGTTCCGCTGTGTGTTGGCGCACGAAATTCCGCATCCTTCTTAAGGCGCTACTGAATATTGAGTAGCGCCTTTCATGGCGTACATTGCACAAGTCCAAATCCTTAACTTTTGAGTAGATGAAACCGGATCACCCAATGCCTTAAGGTCGAAGGCATGTGGCGCTGGGCTGTACTATCTTGTGTTGCAAAGACGGATAACCCCTTAAGGTCAATAGTGAACAAGCCCAAGACTAGCCCCGAAGATTTCAAGAAGCTGCTTGACAGGATCAAAATCTGGGCCGTCCAGGCCATGTCTTCCGACGACGAACTTTTGGAGCAACTCGTTCTCAAGGGCGGGAACGCGATGGCGCTAGTGCATCAGATAAGCGCTCGTGCATCGGTGGACCTGGACTTCTCGTTGCGGCAGGATTTTGGTGGTGACATCGCGAAAGTGGAGGGCCGTATTTCCCGCGCCCTAGTAAACACCTTTCGCTCCCACGGCTTCGAGGTCTTCGACTTTAAGATGGTCGAGAAGCCCAAAGCCGTTTCTGATGACATGAAGCACTTTTGGGGTGGCTATGGCGTTGAGTTCAAACTGGCGGCAGCAGCGGTTTACGCTGAATATTCGGCAGACCTGGAGACACTGAGGCGCAGAGCGATCAATCTGGGACAAGGGACCAGATTCCTTATCGATATCAGTCGTTTCGAGTATGTGGCGGGCAAGCAATTGGTCGACTTCGACGGGTACGTCATCTATGTTTACTCGCCGGAAATGATCGTCTGTGAAAAACTTCGGGCCATCTGTCAGCAAATGCCTGAGTACGGACCAATCATCAAGAGGGACCGCGCAGGCAGCGCTCGCGCCCGAGATTTCGTGGACATCTTCGTTCTGATGGACACGTTGAAGCTTGATTTGATGACAGAGACGGCCCGCGAAACCCTCATCGCCATGTTCGAAATGAAGAAGGTGCCCATGGATTTCTTGGGAAAGGTCCCCGACACCTACGAATTTCACCTGGCTGGCTATGCCTCGGTGAAGGATACCGTCTCTCCTGAGTTTCAGCTCAAGGACTTTGACTACTACTTCAAGTACACACTGGCGCTGATTGACCAGCTAAAACCCGTTTGGCACAAATAGTCGCCAAGTCGGTTCGTATCGCGTCTCCCCCATTTCGTGGGCGAGATAGAAGTCGTGTTCCATGGGAAGCCGACGAACCAGGTCCAACTGACTGGATTTGTAGCCGGCGCGCTCAAGGTAGTATCCAATCGCTTGATGGTACGGGTAGACAAAGTCGAGTTTCCGAAGCATCGCGATCAGCTTGTTGACCGACAACCGGTCACTGGCCAATGCAAATGCTTTGGCCACTTCAAACACGCCGCCTGCATACATCGGTTTGACCGTAGCGTCTATCAAGGTACGCTCGACGTTGGTCACGCGTACTTGCGCTTCCTGGCCATCCTCATCGGTGGCTTGTTGAACGACGACGCCTAGATGGCCAGTGTCGGCACCGTTGAGCAGGTAGATTTTCTTGTCACCGTATTCCACCCAGTTACTGGAAATTCGGGCAGGGTGGTTGAAGGCTTGGTCAATATCTGACTGACTGAGTTTTTCTCTTTCTGTCGGGTGACTGGTCGTGCGCTCGTCGGTTAAGTAGACAGATTTGGGCAACTGTTCAGTCAAACCTTGCATCCGCATCGCTGTGTAATGGCTGAAGTGCAGCCCCTTTTTGAGGCTCAGCAGGATTGTGAGGAGAGGTACCTCTCCCCATGAGTAGCATTTCTCACCGCGCTGTGGGAATGGAAATTCGTAAGGTTTCAGCTTTGAGTGCTTCTCAAGAAAGCCGATAAACTGCGCTGACGTGGTGTTTTGGGCCAAGCGCCAGAAACCCCGCTGTTCGGCCAAGATGGCTCGGATCTCTTTTAGCTTCAATACGTGACTGGAAAGGCCGTCGAAGTGACTGACGATGTCGGCCTTGGCGATCTGCATCCTAGAGCGGCTCATTTTTGCGCTCGTTTGATATCTTCGTACTTAGCAGCATACATGCTGCTAAGTATGGCAAAATTATTCCGATTTGACAAGAGGCTCAGCAAGGAATGTATGGGCGGAGGAATCGAATGTTCGAAGAAATGTGCTATGCAGCGCTAGCGCTGCATAGCATAACATACATTTAGAACTGAAATCGGGGGCGGTAGCATGCTTGATAAGTTGCCTTGCCAGCGTACATAAAGGTAGCCTGCGAAGGAATGAGGCATTGCTGGCTTCTAAAATGAAGCATTAATGCTTCATTTTAGAAGCCAGGTACAGGGCTAATTGAGGTTGTATTTGGTAAAATATGTGATATGCTACGAAGCACGAGTGCTTCGTAGCACTGCTAAATATAGTTTTAGATGTTATTGTTCCGCGTGCAAGGCCCATTCCAGAAGACCAGAAGCACGTTTCCTGGATCAAGTGCTTGCCTGGCGGCTGATTGGCATGCTCCGTTTTGCCGTACTGGCGAGTGCTGCTTGGCCAAAATCGTTGCCAATGACAACTGACCGATCATGGACTTAAACGAGTTATTTGCACGCAAAGAAGAACTGCTCGCCGTGAGCATCGAGCCGCACGATTGCGAGCCTCAGTTGCAAGTACGCACTCGTGTTGTCGCGGGCGGACATCGGCACTACGTAAAGCAGTGTCAGGTCTGCGGCGATCAACGGGGTGGCCCGTTATCCAAGGCTTCGTCAGTGCTGCTGTTGCGAGATAACGAAGCGCCCGCGTTCGACGAGTCTATTGGAAGTATTCGACGTGAGGGTATGCGGGTTTGGTACGCTGAGCTAAAAGATGTCAACGGCAAGATTCAGGAAATACTGGATCCGGACGCAACCCGCCTTGTAGCGGAAGCTGACCGAAAGGTTGACATGGCTAAATGCGCGTCCGCGCGGCACTGGACCGCGTCGTTCAGGCACTGAGTGTTCTTGGATGGCAGCACCGACACCCCTTCATCATTGAACACTTGCAGCGGCACGCCAATGCATTTGCTGACCCTCAGGCGCAGCCATTTGAGAAGTTCACGTCTGAGATAGAACTACGCGCTTGGCTCGACACTTGGATCGAAGAAGACTTCGAGATTTGGAGGGAGGTGCCGGGCCGACATCTTGTCAGCGGTGCTGCGGTCAAATTTGACTACGTGCTGCAGCCAAAGAGTCATCTCATCGCACACGATTTCAAGCCAGGTCCAATTGGACTTGAGGTGAAATACCTAAGCCCGGAGGGCGGCTTTTCGCGCAAGGCTTCGCGGTTCATCTGGCAGGCAGTGAGCTACACGGATTGTGAGTTCCTGTTGCAGGGACAGGCGGTGCGCTTACCGCGTGTGCTGCTATTCAGCAATCTTTCCTTCGATGAAGAGGTTCGACTGCTAAGGGGCATTGAGCCATATGCGCTGTCGAATGACCGAGCCAAGTGGTCTGCGCTACTGGAGCTCGCCAATCACGCCAATGTCGGAAATCTGGAAATGTACGGTACCCGCGCGCGTCGCGCTGGGTGGCGCATTGCATTCGCTGCCGGTGTGTATTTCCGTAGAAGCGGAGCGAGCTACGCTCTCTCTAACCCGCGATTGTTCGAAAAAGAGCGAATCGGTAATTTTGGCTGATCTTGTGACGGGTCAACTGCTGACCAGCTTGTAAAAAATGAGCGTCCGAAGGACAGAAGACGCAATTCAAGCCTGTATAATTTAGGAATCGAAGTCTGGTGTACCCAAACGTGTACCCAAGAAACTGCGACGTTTTAGAATGTAAGTATTGATAAGGCTTTGGGCGGGTTTTTCGATTCAGCCCCAGGCCACCAAATTGAATTGCCCATCCCTGTGATGGGTTTTTCTTTGACCACCTTGGTGGTCACATGCGGGAATAGCTCAGTTGGTAGAGCGATACCTTGCCAAGGTATAGGTCGAGAGTTCGAGCCTCTTTTCCCGCTCCATAGGATTCGATATGCACAAAAGCCCGTCCATTGCGATGGGCTTTTTGCTTTCCGGCGTTGAAAACGCATTAGGCATAGCCGTTGGGAAGTCCGACGGGTTCGGTGTGGGTGAAAATGGAGGAGATATATGCGTTGGCTGGATCGGATTCCCCTTTACTTGCTCATTCTGGTAGCTGCATGGATGGCGGTTGCCCCGATTACTCCGGAGCCCCATCTGGTGGAGAAGGTGCGCATGTTGTTGCAAGGCACACTGACCCGGCCAATCGACATATTTGATCTGCTTTATCACGTGGCACCGATGGTTCTTCTGGCGCTCAGGGTGTGGCGGATGATGAAAGCGCGAGAGTTGAAAGAGTAATCAGTGAACAGAATGCCGGAATAGGGGTGTTGGCAGGTGGGTGCGAGGTCCGGCTCTGCTCGAATGCATTGGGTGGCAAGTTGCCCAGTTTGGAGTGCAGCCGCTGGCTGTTGTAGACGCTCACGATGTAGTCGGCAATGTCGTTCAAGTCTTCAGCCGATCCGACTCAACCTCTACGAGGCAGTCATAAAAAGTCGGAGCGCGGCCCAGGTCGGTGAGCTTTTGGCTGGTTAGCTGATTCACATTCGTTCCATCCAGGCCGAGCTTGCGCCACCAAATGCCAAGCCCATTGACAACGCCTGCACGTGCACGCGGTGAGACTTTCACTTTGCAGCGGTAGCTTCCACGCTGATTGAATACCCGCACCACTTCGCCCGTCTTTATGCCGCGCGCATGCGCATCCTCCGCGTGCATCTCCAGCAGCGGTTCGCCCTCAATGTCGCGCAGGCTTTTCACATTCACAAAGCTGGAGTTCAGGAAATTGCGGGCCGGCGGGGAGATCATGGCCAGCGGATAGGTAGTGGATGTGTTCGATGCTTCATGATTGGGCACGTAGTCCGGCAGGCCGTCCAAGCCACGCGCAGCGAGCCGCGCGCTGAAGAATTCGCACTTTCCCGACGGCGTCGGGAAGTTGCCGTCGGCGAATGGTGCCTGTGGCGCCATCAATGGGGCAAATCCTTGGTCCATGAGCGTTTGGAAATCGATCCGATCCCCATAGGCCAGACGACACAAGCTCAAATCATCCTCTGAAAATGCCGGCTCGTCGTAGCCCATGTGCGCGGCCAGCTCACGAAAAATTTGCGTGTTGGGTTTGGCCTCGCCAAGTGGGGCAATGGCGGGCCGGTTGAGCAGGGCGTCGGTGTGCCCATAGCTCGCATGCACATCCCAATGCTCCAGCTGTGTCGTGGCGGGCAGGATGTAGTCCGCATAGTCGGCTGTATCGGTCTGGAAATGTTCGAGCACAACGGTGAAGAGGTCTTCCCTTGAGAAGCCCTGCACCACTTTGGCGGACTCGGGGGCCACAGCCACCGGATTGCTGTTGTAGACAATCAGTGCCTCTATGGCCGGACCAAATTCGGCACTGCTTGTGCGCAGCAGGTCATCGCCAATGGTGCTCATGTTGATGGTGCGCGGCACATTTGACGGGAGAAAATCGGGCCTTTGCAGGCCCGAGCGATTGACCGGGAACATGCCTGAGCAGGAGAGCAGTACGCCGCCCGCGCGGCTGCGCCATGCGCCTGTGAGCGCGGGCAAGGACGCAATCAGGCGCACGGTGTTGCCCCCACCGTGCGCCCGTTGCAGCCCGTAGTTCATGCGGATGGCGGTGGCTTGCCCGCTGGCAGCGCAGGTGCCGTAATCCCGGGCCAATGAACGGATCTGCTCCGGCAAGATGCCGCACACCTGGGCGGCGCGCTCTGGTGGCCACTGCATCGCGCGCTCGCGCAGCAAATCCCAGCCCAGCGTGTGCTGCCTCAGGTAGTCGTGATCCAGCCAGTTGTGCTTGATGAGTTCGTGCATCAGCGCCAGTGCCAGTGCGCCGTCTGTGCCGGGCAGCAGTGCAATATGTTCATGGCATTTTTCAGCAGTCTCGCTTCGGCGGGGATCGATGCAAATCAGTTTGGCACCGTTGCGTTTGGCGATTTGCGCATAGCGCCAGAAGTGCAGATTGCTGGCGATCGAGTTGCCACCCCAGATGATGATGAGTTTCGATTCGGCAAAAAACTCCACCCGCATGCCAACTTTGCCGCCAAGAGTGTGGGTCAAGCCCTCGGCGCCGGCCGAGGCGCAGATGGTGCGATCGAGCAAAGAGGCCCCCAGCTTGTGGAAGAAGCGCGCCGCGATGCTTTCGCTTTGTACCAGGCCCATGGTGCCCGCATAACTGTAGGGAAGAATGGCTTGCGCCGCATCCGCGCCACGGCTGGCAATCGAGGTGAGTCGGGACGCGATGTCGTACAACGCGGCCTCCCAGCTTACCCGCTCGAACTGGCCTGAACCTTTTGCCCCCACTCTTTTCAGCGGATGCAGGATGCGTTCCGGGTGGTAGGTGCGCTCGGTGTAGCGGGATACTTTGGTGCACAGCGCGCCATCCGTATGGGGATGCTCAGGATTGCCTTGAACCTTGATGGCAATGCCCCCGACAACGGTGGTCACCATGGAGCAGGTATCCGGGCAATCATGCGGGCAGGCGCCCAGCACCTGGGTGTGTGTATCCTTGGCCGGCTGGTCGGTCGTTGCGTTCATGGGCGGGGTAGTGTGTGATAGGTGGCTCCATTCTGGCGCAAGACCCTGAATGGCATGTTTCTCTGCTTAGTTATAGACTCGGGGACCAGGAGCAGCCATGAAAATCATAGATTCGATCGTTACGCAGGCAGCGGGCATTGCAGCCATTCGCCGGGATATCCACGCGCACCCTGAACTTTGTTTTGAGGAGGTTCGCACGGCCGAGGTCGTAGCGCAAAAGCTGACCGAGTGGGGCATTCCCATTCATCAAGGCATGGGCAAAACAGGCGTTGTGGGCATCGTCAAAAATGGCACTTCCGAGCGGGCCATTGGCTTGCGGGCCGATATGGATGCCCTGCCGATGCAGGAGTTCAATACCTTCAGTCACACCAGCCAGCACCCTGGGAAAATGCACTCCTGCGGCCATGACGGGCATACCGCCATGCTGCTGGCGGCGGCCCAGCACCTTGCAAAGCACCGGAATTTTGACGGCACGGTGTATCTGATCTTTCAGCCTGCCGAAGAGGGTGGCGGTGGCGCGCGCGAGATGATCAAGGATGGCTTGTTTGAAAAATATCCCATGGAAGCTGTGTTTGGCATGCACAACTGGCCAGGTTCTGATGTGGGTAAATTCGCCGTCAGCCCCGGTCCCGTGATGGCCTCAAGCAATGAGTTCAAGATCACCATTCGCGGCAAAGGCGGTCATGCTGCCTTGCCACACACTGGCCTGGACCCGGTGCCCGTGGCCTGCCAGATGGTGCAGGCTTTTCAAACCATCATCAGTCGCAACAAAAAACCGATTGATGCGGGTGTGATTTCCGTGACGATGATCCATGCGGGCGAGGCCACCAACGTCATTCCCGACAGCTGCGAACTGCAGGGCACAGTGCGGACCTTTACGCTGGATGTGCTGGACATGATTGAGCGGCGGATGAAGCAGATTGCCGAGCACACCTGTGCCGCGTTCGATATGGTTTGCGAGTTTCAGTTCGACCGCAACTACCCCCCCACGATCAACGCCGCCAAAGAGGCAGAGTTTGCGCGCAAGGTCATGGTGAGCATCGTTGGCGAAAGCAATGTGTCGGTGCAGGAGCCCACCATGGGCGCCGAAGATTTTTCCTACATGCTGCTGGCCAAGCCGGGTTGCTACAGTTTCATTGCCAATGGCGACGGTGCGCACCGCGAGATGGGTCACGGCGGCGGCCCCTGCATGCTGCACAACCCGAGTTACGACTTCAACGATGATTTGATTCCCCTGGGTGCCACCTACTGGGTGCGTCTGGCCGAGGAGTGGTTCAAAGACGGTGCCTGAGCCTGATCCACATGATGAACGTCGTTGACGCGTTTGCGTCCCGTTACGCGCAGGCACGGGTCAAGTTTCTGGAGGCTGCTGCCCAAGCCGGCCTGCAAGTCACTTCCAATGTGCATCCATTGGCGGGCCGCGATGGCGAAGCACTCGCCATGGACGTGGTGCTTGATGGCGCGCCCGATGCCGACAAACTGCTGATTCTCTCCAGCGCCTGCCATGGTGTCGAGGGATATTGCGGCAGTGGCGTGCAGGTGTTTGCGCTGCATGATCAGGCGTGGCGGCACAAGGCCCGGGCTCAGGGCGTTGCGGTGCTTTATGTGCATGCGCTGAACCCTTATGGTTTTTCGCATTTGCGTCGCACGACCCATGAAAACGTGGATTTGAACCGGAATTTTCAGGACTTCTCAAAGCCTCTGCCGGTGAACGAAGCCTACCGCGTGCTGCATCCTTTGCTTCTGCCCCGGCATTGGCCGCCGGATGCTGCCAATGCAGCGGCTGTGGCTCACTTCATCGCGACGAATGGCATGGATGCTTTCCAGGCCGGCGTCACGCGGGGCCAGCATGAGTTTGCCGATGGCTTGTTTTTTGGCGGCGTGGCGCCGACCTGGAGCAATCAGACGCTTCGCCAGGTGTTGCGTCACCATGGGCACCGGGCAAAAAGCATTGCCTGGATTGATTTCCATACGGGTCTTGGTCCCAGTGGTGTGGGCGAACGCATATTCGCCTGCCAGGACGACCCGGCCGCCCTGGCGCGTGCCCGACAGTGGTGGGGTGGGCAGGGCGCCACGCCGGTGACTTCAATCTACGACGGCTCGTCGACCTCGGCCTTTCTGACCGGACTCATGTGGACATCGATCTACGAAGAGTGTCCTCAGGCTGAATACACCGGAATCGCCATGGAGTACGGCACCTTGCCCATGAATGAGATGGTGCTGGCGCTGCGCGCAGAACACTGGCTTCACAACCATCCAGAAGCTTTGCCGGCGCAGGCCGGGGAAATCAGGCAGCAGATGATGGACGCCTTCTACACCGATACCGATGCCTGGAAAGGCCAGATCATCAGCCAGGCCCGCCAAGCGCTATTTCAGGCCGCGGACGGCCTGGGCGCCTGAGTCAGGTCGCAAACCGGCGCGCCGCCATCTCCAGCAGGCCGTCAAAAATCAGGTTGTCCACCAATTCGAACGGAACGGACATGCTGGGAGCCATCTTCCAGCCCGCGCCGCCGGTCATCACGCAGTTGGGCTCGGCTTTGCAGTGGGCGCGCACGTGTTGCACCATGCGCTCCACAGCGCCAGCAATGGCGTAGGTTCCGCCGCTGGTGAGGGCGTCGCTGGTGTTGGTGGGGAATTCACGCACTTCGCCAGTAGGCACATGCAGTCCGGCGGTGCCGGACTCCAGGGCGCGCAGCATGATGCCGTGGCCGGGCAATATCAGGCCACCCAGGAATTTTCCGCTGGCGTCAATCGCCTCCACCGTGACCGCCGTGCCCACCATGACCACGACCATAGGCCGCGCGGGACCCTGGGTCAAAGAGCGGTGCCAGGCGCCGATCATGGCCACCCAGCGGTCGGCACCCAGGCGCGCGGGATAGTCGTAACCGTTGGTCAGGCCTGCCTCTGCTGAGCTTGACACAACCCATTGAGGTGGGACATCCCAGATTTCCATCTGTTCCTGGACGCGGCGTTTGATGGCATCGCCCGCCACGATGCACCCGAGCATGCGATCAGGGACCGGCAGGCTGGCCCATGCGCCTTCGGCCAGCTTGTCAATGTTTTCGAGAAACTCGGCGCCTTGCGCCAGAAGGGGGGAGTCAGGTCGGGGGGCCTCGTACAGCGCCCATTTCAGGCGGGTGTTGCCAGCATCAATGGCCAGAAAACTCATGGTGTGTGTCCTGTCGGTTCAGTCCAGACTTGGACGTGGAATGGGGCAAATACTTTCATAGGCGCGGGCCGCTCGCAGCACCAGTGCATCACCAAACATGGGCCCCACAATTTGCAGGCCAATGGGCAAACCGTCAAGGCTCAAGCCGCACGGTATGGTGCATGCAGGTTGTTGTGTGAGGTTGAAGGGGTAACTGAAAGGCGTCCAGCCCAGCATGGTAGCCGAGTCCATGGGGGAGTGTCCGGCAGGTCGGGCGTCGAAAGCGGGTACGGCAACGGTAGGCGTCACCAGCAGGTCATGGCGCTGCATGAACTGGCGCATGTGGGAGCCCAGTGCGCCGCGGCGCAAGGTGAGTCGTTGCAGTTCCAGCGCCGTGATCTTTTCGCCAAGCAGGGCTTCGGCGCGGAAGTCGGGGTCGGCCACGGCTTGCTGTTCGGGGGTCAGCGAGCTCCATACCGTCCAGGCGCCGCTGAACCACAGCCCGGTGGTAATCTCCAGCGGGTCCTCAAACCCGGGGTCAATCTGCTCCACATGGGCTCCCAGGGCTTGCAACTGGCGAACTGCTGCTTCGACCGCAGCTGCCACGTCGGGATGCACGTTGCGGGCAAAACCCAGCGTGGGGGAGTAGGCGATCTTGAGGCCGCGAATACCGTCGTTGAGTCCGATGGTGTAGTCGCTTGCGTCGAATGGCAGCGAGGTCCAGTCCCGTGCATCGGGCTGTTTGAGCACATTCATCATCAGGGCTGCATCGGTCACGCTCATGCTGTGCGGCCCCAGATGCGCCACGGTGCCCATGGGTGACAGCGGGTAGGCCGGCACGCGGCCAAAGCTGGGCTTGAGGCCAAAGTTGCCGCAAAACGAGGCCGGTATGCGCACCGAGCCCGCGCCATCGGTGCCGACGCTGATTGGGCCCATGCCACTGGCCACGGCGGCGGCCGTGCCACCGGAAGAGCCTCCCGGGGTTTTGTCCAGGTTCCATGGGTTGCGTGTGATGCCGGTGCGGGGAGAGTTGGTTTCAGCCTTGCAGCCGAACTCGGGTGTGTTGGTCTTGCCCAGAATGACCGCCCCAGCCTCGCGCAGCCGTGCGGTAGCCGGTGCATCAACGTCCCAGGCTTGTTGGGGGTCCACGGTGCGGCTGCCGCGCAGGGTGGGCATGCCCCGGGTCAGGATCAGGTCCTTGATTGAAACCGGCACGCCGTCGAGCGGCCCCATTGGCTTGCCAAGAGCCCAGCGGTCCCTGCTTTGTGCGGCAGCCTGCGCGGCGCCTGCGCGGTCGGTGTGGCAAAAGGCGTTGAGTCTGCCGTCCAGCTGGTCAATGCGTTTGAACACGGCCTGGGTGGCATCAACTGGTGTAGCCTGGCCTGTCCGGTAGAGCTGCAATAGCTCGCAGGCTGTGCAGTCGGCAAGGTCGGTCCGAGGGTTTGTCATGGCGCGCCTTTGAGAGGAGTGGGTGAAAATGGAAACACCAAGCCGCAATATAAGCCAGACATGCATACACCACAGTCGCCTGCTTCACACATCACCGGCCTTGACGCCTCGGCACTGTCCCTGGCCATTCACAGCCGGCAGCTGTCCTGTCGCGAAGTGATGCAGGCCTACCTGCAGCGCATTGGCCAGCTGAATCCCGGATACAACGCCATCGTGAGCCTGCAGGATGCTGACCTCCTGTTGCGCCAGGCTGATGAACGCGATGCCCAGTTGGCGCGCGGCGAGTCCATGGGCTGGATGCATGGCATGCCGCAAGCCATCAAAGACCTGGCCAACAGCGCGGGCATTCCCACTACCATGGGTTCACCCCTGATGCGAAACTTTGTGCCGCAGGAAGATGGCTTGATGGTGCAGCGCATGAAGGCGGCTGGCTGCATCGTGATCGGCAAGACCAACACGCCGGAATTCGGCTTGGGTTCGCATACCTTCAATGAGGTGTTTGGCGCCACCCGCAATGCCTATGACTCCTCCCGGTCGGCCGGCGGCAGCAGCGGCGGCGCGGCGGTGGCGCTGGCATTGAACATGTTGCCCGTGGCCGATGGCTCTGACTTCATGGGCAGTTTGCGCAACCCGGCTGGCTGGAACAACCTCTTTGGCATGCGACCCAGTCAGGGCCGGGTACCCATGTGGCCGGCACAGGATGTCTGGGTCAGCCAGCTTGGCACCGAAGGGCCGATGGCGCGCACCGTCGCGGACCTGGCCCGCTTGCTGGATGTGCAGGCGGGTCCGGATCCGCGTGCTCCACTTTCAATAGCTAATAATGCATGTTTCACGGAGGGTTTAGGGTCTTTTGACTGTAAAAAGACGCGCATTGGATGGCTTGGCAGCCTGGGCGGGTACCTGCCCATGGAGTCGGGCATTCTGGACGTTTGTGAGCAGGGGTTGGGTCGGTTGGCAGGGCTGGGCTGCACCGTGGAACCCTTGTTGCTGGGTACTTCCCCCGAAAAAGTCTGGCAAGCCTGGCTGGTATGGCGGCGCGCACTGGTGGCGGTGCGCATCGCCCCGTTTTTACTGAATCCGAAGAACCGCGCGTTGATCAAGCCGGAGGCTTTGTGGGAGCACAGCCAGGCAGACAACCTGACTGGTGGTGAATTTCTGAGCGCCAGTGTGCAGCGCACCGCGTTTTACCAGCACATGCTTTCGCTGTTGGAGACGCATGATGTTCTGGCGCTGCCGGTGGCGCAGGTCTGGCCCTTTGACATCGGGCAGCGCTGGCCCAGCCACATCAATGGTATCGAGATGGATACCTACCATCGCTGGATGGAGGTGGTGATTTATGCCACCTTCGCGGGCCTGCCCTGCATCAGCGTGCCCGTCGGGTTTGACGACCGGGGCCTGCCCATGGGTATGCAGTTGATCGGCAAACCGCAGGGCGATTTCGCGTTGCTGCAACTGGCGCACGCCTATGAACGGGCGGCGCAGGACATTCTGAAACGCAAACCGTCGGCGGTTTGAGCGGCCAAGCGGTTCAGCCCTGACGCCACGGCAGTGCGTGGTAGCGCCAGCCGCCTCGGTGTCCGCGGTGGGCCTGCGTATCCGGGTCGCCCTCGAAACCCTCCAGAATGTTGTAAGCCTCCAGCCCCAGCTCTGTGGCGCGTCTGGCCGCCGCGATGGAGCGCACGCCGCTGCGGCACAGCAACACCACTTTTTTCCCGGGTGGCACCGCGGCTTTGAGGCTCTCATCGAAAGCGTCATTCATGACCATGCCGGGCCATTGCTTCCATGCCAGCGCCACTGCACCTGGCACAAAACCAACCCATTCCCGTTCGGCATCGGTTCGCACATCCACCAGCACCGCCTCGCCCGCTTGCCACCACTGGCAGGCCAGCTGAGGCGAGACATCGCCCGCATAGCCTTGCGCGGGCCGTGCAGCCAGCGCAGTTTCGCCGCCCGCGTCATGCCTCAGGCCGGACGTGAGATTGGCGGGTACTGCTTCGTCAATGCGCTTGGGCCTGGGCAGATGCAGCGCCGCCATGGTGGCGACGAACTCGGTCAGCGATTTGCCCGCTACCCGCGCATTGTGTGTCTTCTCCGCGCCAATGGTGGACTCGGTACGGCCGTTGTAGTCATGCCCCGGCCAGACCGTGGTTGCGTCGGGCAGGGCAAAGAGCACCTGGGTCAGGCTGTGGTACATCGCCTCGGCGCTGCCAGACTGAAAATCGGTTCGTCCACAGCCATTGATCAGCAAGGTGTCGCCGGTGAAAACATGGTCGCGCCACAAAAAGCTCATGCTTCCGGCAGTGTGTCCCGGCGTATGCAGCGCCAGGAGCTGCTCCTTGCCGAAGCGGAGAATGTCGCCGTCCTTGAGTTGAACCGCTGCCGTGCCGATACCGCAAGCGCCGGGCGCTGCCGTTTTGGCGCCGGCGAGCTCGGCCAGTTGTCCGGCGCTGGTGATGTGGTCGGCGTGGGCATGGGTTTCCACGGCCCAGAGCAACTTCAAGCCATGTTGGCGCAGTGTTGCCAGATCGCGTTCCAGCTGCACGTCCACCGGGTCAATGATGATGGCCTCGCGCGTTGTCTCGTCGAACACCAGATAGGTGTAGGTGGCAGATGGGGAGTCAAAAAGCTGGATCGGTTTCATGGTGCGCACGTTATGGGGGCCGCAGGTTCAGGGCAGAAGTAGAACTCTAAAGGATTTTGAAAGCAGGCAGCTTCTTCCCTTGCCGACCTTGCAGCAACCTGACGAGAGGGCTGCAGGACAAAATTTTTCGCAAGACTGAAAATTTTTGCAAAACGGGTTGAAATTAAAGACGCCGGCATCGTGGTTATTACCTAGTGGATTGCGTGGATATAAGCACACAATTAAATTTGTAAATGATCTGTATTTGTTCCTGCAACAATTTAACTTCTTGGAGATACGCATGACCGATAGCAAAACCCCTCGTCGTCGCAGCCTGCTCAAGGGCGTTGCCGTAGCCGCGGGCACCATGTCTGCCCCGATGATTGCGAAGGCGCAGACGGGTCCCATCAATATGCGCTGGCAGAGCACGTGGCCCGCCAAGGATATTTTTCACGAGTACGCTCTGGACTACGCCAAAAAGGTCAACGACATGACCGGTGGCGATCTCAAAATTGAAGTGCTGCCCGCGGGTTCCGTGGTGCCTGCGTTTGGGCTGCTGGAGGCTGTCTCCAAGGGCACGCTGGACGGCGGACATGGCGTTTTGGGCTATCACTATGGCAAGCAAAATGCTTTGGCCCTGTGGAATTCTGGCCCGGCGTTCGGTATGGATGCCAACATGATTCTGGCCTGGCACAAGTACGGCGGTGGCGCCGAGTTGTTGGCCAAGTTGTACGCCTCCATCGGTGGAAATGTGCAATCTTTCCTCTACGGGCCTATGGCGACGCAGCCCTTGGGCTGGTTCAAGAAGCCCATTACCAAATCATCCGACTTCAAAGGCTTGAAGTTCCGTACCAATGGCTTGGCCATTGACCTGTTTACGGCGATGGGTGCGGCAGTGAATGCATTGCCCGGCGGAGAGATTGTTCCTGCCATGGACCGTGGTTTGCTTGACGGTGCTGAATTCAACAATGCAACGTCCGACCGCTTGCTCGGTTTTCCGGATGTCTCCAAAGTCTGCATGCTGCAAAGCTACCACCAGAGCGCGGAAACCTTCGAGATCATGTTCAACAAGACCAAGTACGACGCACTGCCACCCAAGATGAAGGCGATTATTGCCGGTGCCACCGAGGCAGCGTCTGCCGACATGTCCTGGAAAGCAATTGACCGTTACTCCAAAGACTATATCGAGTTGCAGACCAAGGACAAGGTCAAGTTCTACAAGACCCCCGATTCCGTGCTGCAAGATCAGCTCAAGCTGTGGACTGAAATCGTGGAGAAGAAGTCTGCCGAGAATCCCTTGTTCAAGGAAATCGTGGCTTCTCAGAAAGCATTTGCGGCACGTGCCGTGAAGTGGGATCAGGATACCTATGTCAGTCGTCGTATGGCGGTGAACCACTTCTTTGGTGCCAAGAAGGCCTAAGGATTTTTGCTCCCATATTCAGCCATCCGGGCTTTGTCTGGATGGCTGATTTACTTAGGTGGTTTGAATATGCAAAAACTATTACTCGCGGTTGACAAGCTCAGTACCGTCGTTGGGCAAGCGTTTTCCTGGTTGATATTGGTGCTCACACTGATGATCTCCTGGGAGGTTTTTTCGCGCTATGTGATGGATAACCCACACCCGTGGGCGTTCGATGTGATGAGCATGATGTATGGCACGCTGTTCATGACGGCGGGTGCGTACACCCTGTCCAAGAATGGTCACGTGCGAGGCGATGTGCTCTATGGCTTTTTCCCGCCACGCCTGCAAGCCGGGCTGGATCTCGCTTTGTACATCCTGTTCTTTATCCCTGGAGTAGTTGCCATGGCATGGGCGGGGTACAACTTTGCAGCGGAGTCCTGGGCGATCAATGAGCATTCGAACATTACCGCCAATGGCCCGCCGGTGTATCCCTTCAAGACGGTAATCCCGATTGCCGGCGCTATCTTGCTGGCCCAGGGCCTGGTTGAAATCGTGCGTTGTATCGTCTGCCTGAAGCAGGGCGAATGGCCATCGCGCGGAGAAGATGTCGAAGAAGTCGACGTTGCAAAACTGAAAGAAATGGTCCACGTGAAAGACGAAGACATTGCCAAACTCGACGAATACGTCGTTCACCCCAAAGGAAACCATTCATGAAAAAAGAAGTCTGGTTTGGCCTGACGATCATGGCAATGGTCGTGATTGCGGCCTTTATTTTGTTGCCTTCCCCATCGATGATGACCAATGGTCATCTTGGCTTGCTGATGCTGGCGCTGGTGGTGGTTGCCATCATGCTTGGTTTTCCAACGGCCTTCACCCTGATGGGTATGGGCATGGTGTTTGCCTGGATTGCCTATCGAAGTCAAAACCCGGATCTTGCGATCAATCAGACCCTGGACCTGATGGTGCAACGCACCTATTCGGTCATGTCCAACGATGTGCTGATATCGATCCCGTTGTTTGTCTTCATGGGCTACTTGATTGAGCGCGCCAACTTGATTGAAAAGCTGTTCAAGAGCATGCACCTGGCCACCGCGCGGGTGCCGGGCTCGCTTGCTGTGGCAACCATCATTACCTGCGCCATTTTCGCAACGGCTACTGGCATTGTGGGTGCTGTGGTCACCCTGATGGGCCTGCTGGCCTTGCCTGCCATGCTGCGTGCGGGCTACAGCGTTCAGCTGTCTGCGGGCGCCATCACGGCAGGGGGCTGTTTGGGTATTCTCATTCCGCCTTCAGTGATGCTGATCGTCTACGGCGCTACGGCCGGGGTGTCCGTCGTGAAGCTGTATGCGGGTGCGTTTTTCCCCGGCATCATGCTGGCTGGTTTGTATGTGGTTTACGTTGTCGTCATTGCCAAATGGAAACCCCATCTGGCGCCGCCCATGTCCGCGGAAGACCGTCGTGTGCCTTTGCCGCCATTTGCCGAAATCGTGTCCACTAGTGTCAGCAACAAGGTTCTGCCTGGACTGATCGGCGCGATCAAAGGCAAGCGCAATGCTGCGGTGCCTATGCGTGAGTTGGTCAACCATTTAGTGATTGCCGTGCTGCCTGCGCTGGCCGTAGCCCTCATCATGGGTGCAATTTACCTGAAGGTCACTGCACCACTGCCCCCAGAGGCGGTAGAGGGCGTGGTGGCCATGGGCGGTGGAATCTCTGAAACCGCCGAGGACGATACACCTGCGCTGGGAGGTCTCTCTGAGCCAGAAGAAATGGGGGGCTCGAAATCACCGCCCGCAGAGGCAAGCGCTCCTGTGGCTGCCGTCAAGGCGACTGCAGAGAAGGCCAAGCCAGTCGAGGCGCCGGCAAAGGTCGCCGCAGAGCAGGCGCGTGTCGCAGCGCCAACGAGTTTCTGGATTGGTCTGGCGAGTTGTGCTGTGGCGCTCGGCATTTTCTACGCCTACTTCAGCTTTGCGCGGCTGGAAATTTTCAAGATGCTGTTGGGGTCATTCTTCCCGCTGGCGATGATGATTCTGGCGGTGCTTGGAACGATCGTCTTTGGTGTGGCGACCCCCACCGAGGCGGCGGCCATGGGGTCGCTGGGCGGTATCTTGCTGGCAGCGGCCTACCGGCGGCTCAACATGCAGGTGATGCGGGAGTCGGTCTATCTGACCGCCAAGACCAGTGCCATGGTGTGCTGGTTGTTTGTGGGTTCCAGCATTTTCTCGGCGGCGTTTGCGTTGCTGGGGGGGCAGGAAATCATCAATACCTGGGTTCTTTCAATGAACATGACCCCGGTGCAGTTCATGATCCTGGCGCAGGTGGTGATCTTCTTGCTGGGCTGGCCCCTGGAGTGGACCGAAATCATCGTCATTTTCATGCCGATTTTCATCCCCTTGTTGCCGCACTTCGGTATCGATCCGCTGTTCTTCGGTTTGCTGGTGGCCTTGAACCTGCAAACTGCATTTTTGAGTCCACCTGTGGCCATGGCTGCGTTCTATCTGAAGGGGGTCAGCCCACCCCATGTGACCTTGAACCAGATCTTCGCCGGGATGCTGCCGTTCATGGCCATTCAGGTGTTTGCCATCTTCCTCCTGTACCAGTTCCCGGCCATTGGCTTGTGGCTGCCGGAATTGCTTTACAAATAGCAAACCGTGACGGGACGATGACAAGGGGCGCGAAGGCGCCCCTTGTTTTTGGAAAAACGGTAAGATTGACGTTTACGTAAACGTCAAGTTACTCCGGAGTCTCACCATGACTGATCTCTCTGCCGAATTCAAGGCGCTCGCCAACTACCGTCCGACCCATAAAGTGCGCTTTGTCACGGCGGCCAGTTTGTTCGATGGGCATGATGCGGCCATCAACATCATGCGCCGGATTCTGCAGGGCATGGGTGCCGAGGTCATTCACCTGGGACACAACCGCAGCGTGGACGAAGTGGTGACCGCCGCCTTGCAGGAGGACGCACAGGGCATTGCCATCAGCTCCTACCAAGGCGGGCACGTCGAATATTTCAAATACATGGTGGACCTGCTGAAAGAGCGCGGTGGTTCGCACATTCAGGTGTTTGGCGGGGGCGGGGGCGTCATCGTGCCACCCGAAATTCGTGAACTGCAGGCCTATGGTGTGGCCCGCATTTTCAGCCCGGAAGATGGCCAGCGCATGGGGCTGGCCGGCATGATCGGCGAGATGGTGATGCGCTGCGACAAGGATCTGTCAGCCTATGCCCCTCACGACATGGCGGCCATCCAGGGGCACAGCGAAATGAGTTGGCGGGCCTTGGCGCAGCTCATCACCGCACTGGAGAACGAAAAAGCGGCGGGCGAGGGCAAAGGTGCACCTTCCAAGCAATTGGCGGCACTAACCCTGGAGATACGTGGGGCTGCTGCTATTAAAAAGATACCGGTTCTGGGTATCACGGGTACTGGTGGGGCAGGCAAGTCCTCCTTGACTGACGAGCTGATTCGCCGTTTGCGCCTCGATCAGAACGACAGCCTGCGCGTGGCCGTGATCAGTATCGACCCCTCGCGGCGCAAGAGTGGCGGTGCCTTGCTGGGCGACCGTATTCGCATGAATGCCATCAGCCCATGGCGCCAGGGGCCGCGTGTCTTCATGCGCAGCCTGGCGACGCGCGACTTCGGTTCGGAAATCAGCGCTGCGCTGCCCGATGTCATTGCGGCCTGCAAGGTCGCCGATTTCGATCTGATTGTGGTGGAAACCTCGGGCATCGGCCAGGGTGACGCCGCCATCGTGCCACATGTGGATGTGCCGCTGTACGTGATGACGCCGGAGTTTGGCGCGGCCAGTCAGCTGGAGAAGATTGACATGCTGGACTTTGCCGAGTTTGTGGCGATCAATAAATTCGACCGCAAGGGGGCGCTGGATGCCCTTCGTGATGTGGCCAAGCAGGTGCAGCGCAACAAGGAGGCGTGGACCACGCCGACAGAGCAAATGCCCGTGTTCGGCACCATGGCGGCTCGTTTCAATGACGACGGCGTGACCGCCCTGTACCAGGCCTTGAAGGCGCGTCTGGTGGCTTTGGGTCTGATGCTGGCGCCCTCATCGCAGTTGCCCGTGGTTTCGGTGCGTTACAGCACCAACCAGACGCCCGTTGTCCCCGCTGCGCGCACCCGCTACCTCGCTGAAATCAGCGACACGGTGCGCAGCTACAAGAAGCGCGCACGCAGTCAGGCCACACTGGCGCGGGAAATTCAGCAGTTGCAGGAAACCGGCCGCATGTTGAAGCTGGACGACTCGAACAAGACCAATGCCTTCAAAGCGGTCATGGATCTGGCGCAGCAGCGCGAAGCGCATATGGGTGCGGCCGAGCGCAAACTGATTGAGCAATGGCCCGCCATGCAGGCCGCCTATGCGGGCGATGAATACGTTGTCAAAATCCGGGACAAGGAAATCCGCACCGCACTCACCACCAAGTCGCTCAGCGGCACCACGATCCGCAAGGTCGCTCTGCCTCAATTCGAAGACCGCGGTGAAGTCCTGAAGTGGCTGATGCTGGACAACGTGCCCGGCAGCTACCCCTATACCGCCGGCACCTTTGCTTTCAAACGCGAAGGTGAAGACCCAACGCGCATGTTCGCGGGCGAGGGTGATGCGTTTCGCACCAACACGCGGTTCAAGTTGCTGAGTTCGGGCATGGCGGCCAAGCGTTTGTCCACTGCGTTTGACTCAGTGACGTTGTACGGCAACGATCCCGACCCGCGCCCCGACATCTACGGCAAGGTCGGCAACAGCGGCGTGTCCATTGCCACGCTGGACGACATGAAGGTGTTGTACGGTGGCTTTGATCTGTGCAGCCCCAGCACGTCAGTGTCGATGACCATCAACGGTCCGGCGCCCAGCATCCTGGCCATGTTCATGAATACGGCGATTGACCAGAACATCGACAAATTCAAGGCCGATAACGGTCGTGACCCGACCGACACCGAGCTGGAAAAAATCAGGGAATGGGTACAGGAAAACGTGCGCGGCACCGTGCAGGCCGACATCCTGAAGGAAGACCAGGGGCAGAACACCTGCATTTTCTCGACCGAATTCAGCCTGAAGGTGATGGGTGACATCGCCGAATATTTTGTCCACAATCGCGTGCGCAATTTTTACAGTGTGAGCATCAGCGGCTACCACATTGCCGAGGCCGGGGCCAACCCGATCAGCCAGCTGGCGTTCACCCTGTCCAATGGCTTCACCTTCGTCGAAGCCTATCTGGCGCGGGGTATGCACATTGACGACTTTGCGCCCAACCTGAGCTTCTTTTTCAGCAATGGCATGGACCCCGAGTACACGGTGATGGGCCGCGTGGCGCGGCGCATCTGGGCGGTGGCGATGAAAGAGCGCTACGGTGCGAACGAGCGCAGTCAAAAGCTCAAATACCATATCCAGACCTCTGGACGCAGCTTGCACGCGCAGGAAATTCAGTTCAATGACATCCGTACCACGCTGCAGGCGCTGATCGCGATTTATGACAACTGCAATAGCCTGCACACCAATGCCTTCGATGAAGCCATCACCACGCCCACCGAAGATTCGGTGCGCCGCGCCATGGCCATCCAGCTCATCATCAACCGGGAATGGGGTCTGGCGAAGAACGAGAACCCGTCGCAGGGCGCCTTCATCATCGAAGAGCTGACCGAGTTGCTGGAAGAAGCGGTGCTGCTGGAGTTCGAGCGCATCGCCGAGCGCGGTGGTGTGCTGGGCGCCATGGAAACCGGCTACCAGCGGGGCCGGATTCAAGACGAGTCCATGCATTACGAGATGCTCAAGCACACCGGCGAGCTGCCCATCATCGGCGTCAACACTTTTCGCAACCCGCATGGGGACGCGGTGCTGGACAAGCTGGAACTGGCCCGCTCAACGGATGAAGAAAAGCAGAATCAGCTCAAGCGGCTGGCAGAGTTTCATGCGCTGCACGCGAACGAATCACCAGCCATGCTGAAACGCCTTCAGCAGGCCGTGATTGAAAACAAGAATGTGTTTGAGGTGCTGATGGACGCCGTGCGAGTGTGTTCGCTGGGCCAAATCACCGATGCCCTGTTTCAGGTGGGCGGCCAGTACCGGCGCAATATGTAGCAGTTACACAGGCGCCGGTCTGGGAAAGGGTTTAACCGCCCTTCTTGGCGCGCTTGCCCGGGTTTTTCTTGTTGTTGGTCGCTGCGCCGCGCTCGAGGCTGCGCAATTGACCTTTGCCGGCGGTAAAGCACACGCCCTTGGGTGGCACGGGACGGGGTGTGGCGATACGGTCGGCTTCTGTACGGATGATCTTGGCCATGAAAAACTCCATTTAATTTGAAAACCCCCAATTATCCCCGGACTTGGCTTGAGCCGTTTTGGCTCGTTGCCGTGAGCCTACATGGCGGTGGCCAAAGGCAAATTAATCAGCAGGTTCTGGGGTTTGATCCGGGTGATGCTGTCAGCGTTCATGGCCAGGCCCAGATAGACTGTTTTTCCTGCCACATCAGCTCGCATTTCGCCCGGATTCGCGAAATCCAGGCGAAACAGGCTGATCATCCTGCGCAGGCGCTCCGGGGCGACGGGCTGGTCCTGGTAAAGGTCATTCAGGATGGCCGTGGACTCGGTGTCCAGGCCCACATGCCAGCGCCACGCGGCGTCGTCGATTTTCTGTTCCGGTTGAATGGTGACCGTCACACCCAGGAAATGATGCACCCATTGTTCCAGCACCCGGGCCAGTGCCGTCAGACCTGAGCGGGCGCGCGTGACCTTGAATGTCAGTCCGTGCCCCAGATCCTGGGTCAGCTCATGCGTCAGGTCGAGCAAGAAGGTGTGGTCTTCATCCGATTGCCAGTAGCGCATTGCGTTGTCGCCACCCAGCACGTCCAGATTGATGGCACGCAAGGGGGCCTTGCTCTCCTTGAGCAATCGGCCCATCTCGCCCAGTCCGCCGGTTTCGTTGTACATGTCAAGGACAGTGCGGTCGCCGGCCAGGATCTGTCCGTCCTGGATGGTGATGCGCTGGCTGCGAAACAGCATCTCGGCAGCCCGCGCTTCAACGGGATCGTGCGCCTCGTCCAGCACATTGCGCAAAATCGCCTGTGCAATGAGATCCACAAAAAGCGGCGGAACATTCACGGTGCCTCGCAGGAACAGGTCCAGGTAATAGCGCTCCAGCGTGCCAGCCGTCAGCAGTGCATCGCGAAATCCCAGAAACATGGCATAGTTTTCACGTGCGTCCTCATCTTGCAGGGCCGCGAGCGCCTCGGAGGGAACCGGTCGCAAAGGCGATGCGAGCAGGGCTGCATGCAGCGCGTGTTCCCCCGTGCAGGATTCCGGCACCAGCGCCAGTTCCGGGCGAGCCAAAAACAGGCGCAGATAGGCTTCGGTGGGTACCAGCCAGCCACGCGCGTTGCGCTCCAACTGAGCAAAGCCACAGGACGGCCAGAAATTCACCATGGCTTGGGATATTTCATGGGGATGGCGCCGGTGGAATGAGCTTGCCTGACAGGATCAAAACCAAGGTCTTGAAGCCGAGGAAGGCGATCGCCAGGGATGAAAAAGCCAGCGCAATACCGCCCACCAAAGGTGGCCAGCCGCCGCGACGAACGACTTCGATGACCGCTCCGGCCAACGCCGCCAGGGGAAATGAAAAAGACCAGAATCCGATAGAAAACGGAATGTGCCCCCACCATTTGTAGCGGGCCATGACCGCCACTATCGGGCCCGCAGCGATGCCCAGGCCGACGATCAGGACATCGCCAGGCAATAAGGGCCAGATGGTTCCTGCGGCCAGTGTGGCGACCGACGCCGGTGCCAGTTCCAGTCCGATCGTGGGGCGCAGGCCTTCGGGCATGGCGCCTTCAAACAAACGATTGAGCACGCGAACCTCCAGCAAACCCCAGCTGACCAAGCCCATGCCAAACAGCAGTGCAGCCCAACCGGGATACCCCAGCGCGCTCAATGCCATGCCGCCGACGAATCCGCCTGCGACCGGCGGCACATACAGCGCAGGCGTCACTGCCGCAACGGGCAAAGAGGCGGTCGTGAGCATCGCCACAATGCGAATGGCCACCACACCCTGCAATGTCAATGCGAGCAGGGTGAATAGCAGCCAGCCGTCATGACCGGGCGCTCCAAAGTAGACCGTGCACAGCAGCAAAGACACCGGAATGAGCGCCATGATGGAGCCCACCAGGGGATGCGTGAATTCAGCGGCAAAGGTGCGTGGATGGCGCAGGCACTTGCCGGCATAGAGCAGCAGCAAAACCACCAGCAGGGTCAGTGCGGTCCAGGCCAGCGCCTGGGCGATGGGCAAGGCCTGTGTCCAGCCGAAACCCTGCGCCCTGCGCCAGGCACCTGCCAGGGCCAGCAAACCCACGGGCATGGCAAAAAGACCAACGGGAAAACGGTCAAGCCAGGGCAGCGTACGCATCGTCTTGCTTCCGCTTAACGAGCCTGGTCGGGATCTCCGGCGTCCTGCAGCTTGGCTGCACGATAGCCATTCTTGGCAATGAGTTCAAGGTAAAAAGCCTTCCCGCCCTCTTTGGCTACGGCATCGATCAGGCTGGTAATCGTGGCGAAGTGGACCACCGTGGCGTTGTCCGCACTGGTGCCGAATTTGCAGTCAAAATCCCAATAGTCCACGCCTTCGGGCAATGGCACGCGTCGTTGCCGTTTGACGTATTTCCTGATTTCGTGCTTCGTAGCCTCCAACACGCGGTCGGGATGTTTGCCTTCAATGGCCAGCTGGAACGTCTTCTTCATGATTGCCTTTATTCAGTCTGCACCGGCCCCTGAAGGCTGTGGTACTCAAGCGCTCGATTATGAGGCTTCCCGCTGCCGGCCGGGTCCGATTCCCCGGTGTTATCGAGTGACTGTGGCCACTTCCCAGGGGGGCCTTGCGGGTCGATATTCGCGACCGGCCTGGGCCGATTAAACTGGGCGGGTCCGGGATCAACTTCTGCTCGTCTTGCCAAGGGGGGCCACAAGGGCCCTCTGGCGTTGAATTTTTCTGCTGTCACCTCCACAAAGCGCCTCCACATGTCATTTATCTCTCTTGGGCTGTCTCCCGCACTCCTGCGCGCCGTCAGTGCCAAAGCCTATCTTGTGCCCACGCCTGTGCAGGTCGCGGCCATACCCGCTGCCTTGCAAGGACGCGATGTCCTCGGTTCGGCGCAGACGGGTTCCGGCAAGACCGCCGCCTTTGCCCTGCCTTTATTGCAGCAGCTCGAAAACACGGCCTCCGAGTCCCCGAGACGGGCTCGCGCACTGATTTTGGTGCCTACGCGTGAACTCTGTGCCCAAGTTGGCGAGGAGATTCGTGCGCTGGCGGCGCATCTGGCGCGGCCAGTGAAGGTTTCCATTGTTTTTGGCGGGGTTTCCATCAATCCGCAGATGATGCGGCTGCGCGGCGGCGCGGACGTGGTAGTGGCCACGCCGGGGCGTTTGCTGGATCTGGTTGACCACAATGCATTGGTGTTGAGCCATGTGACGACCTTGGTACTCGATGAAGCAGACCGCCTCTTTGACCTGGGCTTTGCCGAAGAACTGGGGCGCATCCTGAACTTGTTGCCTGCGCAGCGGCAGAACCTGTTTTTTTCGGCTACGTTTCCCCCTGCTGTGCAGGCCCTGGCGCAAACGCTTCTGCGCGATCCGGTTCGTGTTGAGGTGCTCCCTGAGCCGCAGAGCCAGCCCGACATCGTGCAGCGAGCCATCGCCGTGGATGCCGGACGGCGTACCCAGTTGCTGCGTCATCTCATTGCGCAAAACCATTGGCGTCGCGTGCTGGTGTTTGTGGCAACCAAACATGCGGCCGAAACGGTTGCAGACAAGTTGCGCAAGGCACGAATCAACGCAGAGCCATTTCATGGGGAACTGAGTCAGGGCAAACGTACGCAGGTGCTGGCTGATTTCAAGGCGTCCCGGCTCAAAGTGGTGATTGCCACCGATGTGGCCGCCCGGGGGCTGGACATCGCCCAGTTGCCAGTGGTCGTGAATTACGACCTGCCGCGCTCCTCGGTTGACTACATTCATCGCATTGGGCGCACCGGCCGTGCCGGAGAGAGCGGCGTGGCAGTGAGCTTTGTCAGTGTGGGCACGCAAGCGCATTTCCGCTTGATCGCCAAGCGTCAGGGCCTGGATTTACAGCTCGAACAGATAGAGGGCTTTGAGCCGACTGAGGTGGCCGTTGCCGCTGGTGCCGGCCCCGACCCCGCCACCGGGGGCATCAAAGGAAAACGACCCAGCAAAAAGGACAAGCTCCGCGCGGCTGCAGCGCGCGGACAGACGCCCATGTGACGCGCGCGGCGCCTGATCCGGGATAAGCTTTGACGGAGTTTTTTACCCCGATCTGAACCATTCACAGGAGCATTCCATGGACAATCTTTTCTCTCTCAAGGGCCGTACCGCGTTGATCACCGGCGGCTCGCGCGGCATTGGTCGCATGATTGCAGCCGGCTATCTGGCACAGGGCGCCAAGGTTTACATTTCGGCGCGCAAAGCCGCGGCCTGCGACCAGACCGCCAAGGAGCTGTCCAGCCTGGGTCCCTGCATCTCCTTGCCGGCCGACGTGTCGACTGCCGAGGGCGTCAAGGCCCTGGCGGCTGCTTATGCCGCGCACGAGCCGCAACTCGACATCCTGGTGAACAATGCGGGTGCGGCCTGGGGTGCGCCCTTTGATGAGTTCCCCGAGAGCGGCTGGGACAAGGTTGTGGATCTGAACCTGAAGTCCCCCTTCTTCCTGACCCAGGCGCTGGCGCCTCAGTTGCGTCTGGCGGGCAAGACCCGCGTGGCCAAGGTCATCAACATCGCCTCCATCGATGGCGTGTCGGTCAACCCGCAAGAAACTTATTCTTATGCCGCCAGCAAAGCGGGCCTGGTGCATCTGACCAAGCGCATGGCGTTGCGCCTGGTCAAGGACAATATTGTGGTGACGGCGATTGCCCCGGGCGCTTTTGCCTCGGAAATGAACCGTGACGCGCGTGATCGCGCGCAAGAAGTGTCTGCCCACATTCCCGCTGGTCGTATTGGTGTGGACGAGGACATGGCAGGCGCGGCGATTTACCTGGCCTCGCGTGCTGGTGATTATGTGGTGGGCACGACACTGGTGGTGGACGGCGGGGTTACGCTGGCCCGCTGACACCCACTCTCGCGCTGCTCGCTGGGGCGCTTCAGGCGATCCCCATCCGGCGCGAGATCAGTTCAACAAAAACGCGTCGGCCATGCCATCGAGCTCGTCGGCATCGATGGCGGCGTCAAATGCAGCGCGGCTGGCCAGCGCTTCCTTGGTGAAGGGGATCAGCGGTTTGTCCAGCGGACGCAGCTTGTGGCGGCGCAAGCCACGCAGCTGCAGGGAGCGTTCCATGGTCTGCAATACCAGCTCGGGCTCCATCATCAGGCTGAAAGGATTGAGTTCAAGGGCCGTGGTCTTCATTGTGTTTCTCCAGTGGTTTCAGCGTCCAATCAGGATGCATTGGCGCTTGAGACAACTGTAGCCACGCGCGGCACGCAATGAAGTCGGTAAATGGATAGAAGCCCTGTAGGTAAATGCCTTACAGGGCCGGCTGTTACATCAGTCTGACCCGGACGCTCTTGCCTTTGATCTTGCCGGCGTTGAGTTTGGTGCAGGCGGCTTGTGCCAGGTCCCGTTGTACGGCTACAAAGGTGCAGAACTCGGTCACCTGGATTTTGCCGATCTGCTCGCGGGTGTAAGCCGCACCGCCTTCCGTGTTTGTGAGTGCGCCCAGAACATCTCCGGGGCGAATCTTTTCCTTGCGACCGCCCAGAATCTGCAGCGTGACCATCGGGGGCAGCAAGGGGCCGTTCCCTGTGGGTGTTAGTTCGTCCAGCTTGTGCCAGCTTGACTCACGTTTTTGATACTGCTCGATCTTGCCGACAAACCCCATTTCGTTCATGCTGGCCAGACTCAACGCGAGGCCCGATTCGCCAGCGCGACCCGTGCGTCCGATGCGGTGTACATGCACCTCCGGGTCGGGTGTGATGTCCACGTTGATCACCGCTTCGAGTTGGTTGATATCCAGGCCGCGCGAGGCCACGTCGGTGGCTACCAGTACCGAGCAGCTGCGGTTGGCAAATTGCGCCAGAACCTGGTCGCGCTCGCGCTGCTCAAGTTCGCCATACAGAGCCAGCGCACTGAAGCCTTGTTCTTGCAGGTAGGTCACCAGGTCCTTGCATTGCTGCTTGGTATTGCAAAACGCGAGCGTACTGATTGGACGAAAGTGATTGAGAAGTTGCGCCACGGTGGCCAGCCGATTGTGGCGGGTCACCTCGTAGAAGCGTTGCTCAATGAGACTTTCCGTGTGCTGGGCCTCGACCTTGATTTGCACCGGCTCGCGCATGAACTGCCTGGCCAGTTTTTCGATGCCCTCAGGGTAGGTGGCGGAAAACAACAGCGTTTGTCGCTCCTTGGGGCACTGCTTGGTGACGGTGGCAATGTCATCAAAAAACCCCATGTCCAGCATGCGATCCGCTTCGTCCAGCACCAATGTGTTGAGTGCTTCAAGCGTCAGGTAAGCCCGCTCCAGATGGTCCATGATGCGCCCTGGAGTGCCAACCACCACGTGTGCGCCGTGCTCCAGCGACGCACGCTGACCACGCAGGGCAATGCCACCGCACAGTGTGACGACCTTGATGTTTTCTTCGGCACGCGCCAGGCGGCGAATTTCTGTGGTGACCTGGTCCGCCAGCTCACGCGTGGGGCACAGCACCAGCGCTTGCACGGCAAAGCGACGCGGGTTGAGCTTGGTGAGCAGGGTCAGGGCAAACGCTGCGGTCTTGCCACTGCCGGTTTGCGCTTGTGCGATCAGGTCCTTGCCCGCCAGGGCTATGGGCAGGCTGGCGGCCTGGATCGGTGTCATCTCCGAATAGCCAAGCTGCTTCAGATTGTCCAGGGTTGAGGGGTTCAGGGCCAGGGCGGCGAAGCTGGAAGACGGTGTGGCGGCAGCGCTAGCCACCTTGGGTTCAGTAATGCTCATGCCCCGATTATCCGTACAAGGTCATATTGGGCAAAATGCAGTCTGGCGTGGGCTGGCCGCGCACTGAAAGATTTCCCATGCATCGTGTCTTGTGTTCACTGGTTTTGGCTCCCGTTTTGCTGGCGGGTTGCGGCAGCGCCGTGGTCAATCCTGTTTCCGGTCAGAGCGAGCGCTCCGTCATGAGCGAACAGGCCGAGATTGCAGAAGGACAAAAAGCCCACAAGCAGGTGTTGCAGGAGTATGGCGTGGTCAATGACGCCAGGCTGCAGGCTTATGTGAACGACCTGGGGCAAAAGCTGTCCAAGCTTTCGCACCGCAATCAGTTGCAATGGCACTTTACGCTGCTGGACAGCCCTGAGATCAATGCTTTTGCATTGCCGGGCGGCTACGTCTATGTCACACGTGGCATCCTGGCCTATATGGATAACGAGGCCGATCTGGCGGGTGTGATCGGCCATGAAATCGGCCATGTCACCGCACGCCATGGCGCACAGCGTGCGACCCGCGAGGCGGATGCCGGACTGGGTGTGCTGGCCGCCACGGTGCTGGGTGCGGTGCTGGAGAGTCAGGGCGTGTCGGGTGCGGGGCGCGTGGCCAGCCAGGTTTCTCAAACAGCCGCCTCGGGCTACATCGCAAGCTATGGGCGTGATCAGGAGTTGCAGGCCGACGGTCTGGGGGCCGAGTACCTGTCGCGCAGCAGCTATGACCCGCGAAACATGATCAATGTCATTACCGTGCTGAAGAATCAGGAGCGCTTTGCGGCTGATCAGGCGCGTGCCGACGGACGGGCGCCCCCGGCACAGAACAGCTGGCTGGCGTCCCACCCCAGCAATGATCAGCGCCTGCAGATGATCACCCAGTTGGCCGCCAAGTACCCGGTGCAGGGCAAGGGCGCGTACAGTGATGAAGGCCGTGCCCGCTATCTGCAGGCGATCAACGGCATGATTTTTGGAGAAACGGCCGACCAGGGGCTGACGCGGGGGCGCAATTTCTACCATGCGCCGCTGGGCATAGCCATCACCGCGCCAGGCAACTGGAAGATTCAAAACGACGCTGCCCAGCTCACACTGGTCAATGCCGAACGTGATGCTGCGCTGGTGGTTAAAACAGTTCCCGCCAAAGCGGGGAAAACCCATGATGAAGTGATTCGAACCCTTCTCAAGCCGGATCAAGGCCGCACCGATCGCCTGGTGATCAACGGCCTGCAGGCCACGCGCTTTGTGGGTGCTCGCAACAATGCTCAAGGCAAGGCGCAGGCCCTGGAAGTGACCCTGGTCAGCGGCCCGGGCAATACCATTTTTCTGCTGAGCTATACGGCCAAAGACGCCGCTGCCCTGCTGCGGGCGCGTCGCCAGTTACAGGAAGCCGAAGGCTCATTCCGAGCCCTGACCGCGGCCGACCGTGCTGCTGCGCGGCCCTGGGTCATCAAAACCGTACCTTACCCCCGCGGCGGTTTTGCCGAGATGGCGCGCAAATCACCCCTGGAAAATGCCGAGTCACAGTTGCGGCTGATCAATGGTTTCTATGGTGGTGGCGAGCCCAGGCCGGGGCAGTTGGTGAAAACTATTGATGCGTCTTGAATTCAGGTCCAATAGCGGGATGGAAAACGCAAACGACATTGACCAACGACTGACCGAGCTGGAGATCAAGGCCAGCTTCACCGAGGATTTGTTGGAGCAGTTGGATCAGGTCGTCATCCGTCAGCAGGCGCAGATCGATTTGCTGATCCGTGAGATTGCCAATCTTCGGCAATCCAGTACGGACGGGGGTGTTGGCGCGCCCCGCAGTTTGCGGGACGAGTTGCCGCCTCATTTTTAAAAATCAGGGACTCCGTGCTGTGAACGCTGTCGCGCCGACGGCGCCTTGTGGTGTGCGCAGGCGCGGTGCCGTCCTACACCGAAATGATGCATGGACAGATAAAATTTTGTTCTTGCATCGCATGTTGCGTTGACCCAATTAACAGGAAATCCTATGACCCATCTTGCATTACTTAGCCGTTCACTTGTCTTCACTCTGAGTGCTGTGGCCGTGCTGGCCAGCGGCTGCGCCGACATGAGTGATGCGCAACGCAGTGCCGCCATTGGCGCTGGCGTGGGTGCCTTGGCCGGTGCTGCGGTTGGCGACAGCAAGGGTGCCGCTGCCGTGGGGGCTGGTGTGGGTGCGCTGGGAGGCTACGTCTGGTCAACACAGATGGCCAAGAAAAAGGCGGCCATGGAGCAGGCCACAGCCGGCACCGGCGTGGCGGTGACGCAGACCGCTGACAACCAGCTCAAGCTGAATATTCCGAGCGACATTTCGTTTGACACGGGCCGCGCTGATATCAAGCCGAACCTGCATCCGATTCTTGACCAGTTTGCGCAAGGCTTAAGTGGCCAACCCCTTACCGAGGTTCGTATCGTGGGCCACACCGACAGCACTGGATCGGAGGCCGTCAACAATCCGCTTTCCATCAACCGTGCTGCCAGCGCGCGAGACTACCTGGTTGCACGCGGCGTGGAGAGTCGCCGCATCCTGATCGACGGTCGTGGCGAACGCGAGCCTATCGCCGATAACAGCACCGATGCCGGTCGCGCCAAGAATCGGCGTATCGAGATTTTCCTGGCCGAGCGCTCCGCCGTCCAGAAATAAGCTGTGACGCGGCGCCTGCTGGGGCGTCGTGTCCTTCAATCCGGCAGCGCCATCGCCCGATCAACACGTGCCTTCAACTCGGGTCCCGTGTAGTGGGTCAGGTCGCTGTCAACGCATCGCGTCAACACCTTGTGGGCGGCGGTGCTGAGGTGCGGTTTGATTTCACCGAGCATGGGGCTGGTGGCAATCAACACCAATTCATCCGACGGCCGTGCGAGTACGGTCTCATTGATGTACTTTGCGAGTTGTCGGGCAAACTGGTTTTGTTCTTTCGATCGCATATCGGTTTGCGGCTCAAACTGGGTGCCTGCATGTCCGGTGCGTCCGTGGCCTTTGCCAGCTTCGCCGGTCAGATCCGATGCGTCGCCCGCCGTAGAGATGTGCTGCTGCGCAAACACGAAGTCTGCAAGTTCGGTGAGGGCATGATCCGGGGCGCGGCGCTCAAAGCAGCGTGCGCGGTGCGCATCGGAGATCAAAACAAGTGCTTTATTCATGGTCGTGGCTTTCGTTGCTGGGTCAATACGTCAGGATTTCTGCCGGAAGTCGGCGATTCGAACCTTCAGCGTCTTCAGCGCCTGATCGAAGGATGTATTCAATTGATTCCATGACTCCCGCGTGGCGGACTTGAGCTCGGTCAGTTTGGCCTGCAGGTCGCGCAACTCGGCTTCCAAAATCTCGATTTCCTCGTTGAGTTTTGCTTGGGACTGCTGATTGGCTGTCTCGGCCTTGCGCCTGAATTCGGCAATCGACGCGCGCAGTTCATCCAGTTCTTTTTGCGCAGTTTGGGCAAGCGCGGTACGTTCGTCGGCCTTGACCGCGGCTGGATCGCTTGCCGCCGGGGGTTTTTGCAGCTCAGGCACTGGGGCTTTGATCTTGTCGCAGGCCGTTGTGGCCAGGGCGAGAGCAACGAGCACCCCCACTCCCCATAGAAATTTCATGATGCTGATCCTTTCACTGTGATCATGTGCAATGCAACCGTGGCTCATCTTTGCGGGATATCCGAAGCACATGGAGACTTAGCGAAATCTAGCCTCAAGCTCAGCCCGACCTTTTGCGAATCCTCAATGCCGGGCGGAAACCCTCCCCACAAAGGGGGGATCGAGGTGAGTTGTGCATCGCCGGATGCACCTTTTCGGTGATGTTGGAAAAACCTGTTTGGCTGTGTGGTGTCCCCATCTTGACACATGGGTGATTCCCCTTACGGGAAATCCCTCTGGGTCTGTCGTTCAAACGCTTGTACTCTGCGAGAGCCTTAACCCTTAGAAAATCAGGAGATGTTTTTATGAAGTCTGCGTTCAAGTTTGTGGTCGCTTCGGCCGCTGTTCTGAATATGGGAGTTGCGCTCGCCCAAAGCGGTGAAACAGTTCGGATCGCCCACATCGACCCCTTCTCGGGTCCCTTTGGCAATGTCGGGCAAAACCAGCTGAAAAGCTGGCAGTTCGTGGCGGATCGCGCAAGCGGCAAAAACGCGGCTGGCGTCAAATATGAAATCGTCGGATTTGACAACAAGGGCTCGCCACAAGAGAGCTTGAACTCGCTCAAGGCGGCTATCGACCAGGGCTTTCGCTATGTGACTCAAGGCAATGGCTCGGGTGCTGCCATGGCCATCATGGACGCCGTATCCAAGCACAATGCGCGCAATCCAGGCAAGGAGGTGATGTACCTCAACTATGCCGCGGTAGACCCAGCCCTGACCAACGAGCGTTGCGACTACTGGCATTTCCGCCTTGATGCAGACACCACCATGAAGATGGAGGGTTTGACCACCTTCATGAAGGATCAGCCTGATGTCAAGAAAGTGTATCTGTTGAACCAGAATTATTCGCATGGTCAGCAGGTGGCGCGCTACTTCAAGGAGGGCATTGCCACCAAGCGTCCCGATGTGAAGGTCGTGGGTGAAGATTTGCACCCGATTGGCCAAGTCAAGGATTTTGCGCCCTATGTGGCCAAGATCAAACAGTCTGGCGCTGACACCATCGTGACCGGCAACTGGGGTGCTGATTTGACGCTGTTCGTCAAGGCACTCAATGACGCGGGTCTCAAGATCCCGATGTACACCTACTATGCGGGCGTCACCGGTACACCCACTGCACTGGCTGGTGGCGGCGACAGCTCCGTGTACGTGATTGCCTATGGGCACGCCAACCACACAGGTGAACTCGGCGCGATCATTGCCGACTACAAGAAGAAATTCAACGACGATTTCTACACCTTTGCCACCTACAACGGCATCAACCTGATGAGTGCTGCGATTGCCAAGGCCAAGTCCACCGACCCGGTGAAAGTGGCTGCGGCTATGGAGGGTCTGACGATCAAGAGCTTTGCCGGTGAGGTGCAAATGCGCAAGACGGATCACCAGTTGCAGCAGTCCATGTTCGTCACCAAATGGCAAAAGGTCGACAAGAAGAACCCCTACAACGTGGAGAACACGGGCTGGACATTTGCTGCAGTCAAGCAGATGGATCCGTACGTTTCCAGCACGCCCACCAGCTGCCAGATGAAGCGTCCAGCCTGAAAACCAGGCTGGTAGTTTGGGTTTAGGCTGATCTCTGAGGGTTTGGGTGACTTGAGTCACATACGCGGCGATGAAAATCAAGCGTAATCAAGCCATCCACAACCCTCAAAGGAGTTCTTTATGAAATCAAACGTTGGCGGTATTGACCGCATCCTGCGCATCGTGATCGGGCTTGTGCTGATCGGCTTGGCGGCGACCGGCACCGTTGGCTGGTGGGGTTGGTTGGGTGTCGTGTTGCTGGCCACCGGTGCGATTGGCTGGTGCCCACCTTATGCCCTGTTTGGCTGGAGCACCTGCGCAACAAAAGGCAAGGCCTGAAAAAGTTCAGCCATAGCTATCAATTAGATAGCTATGGCTTCTTTTTTGGCGCGGACTAGAGGTTAAAAACAACCTTTATCCGGGTTCCTGAAATTATCCGGCATGGTTCAGGTGAATCAAGCCGGCTGGATGGCTCAAAGGGCGGCTTCAAGCACGCGACGGCTGACCTCTGGCGTGACGTCGCCGCGCTCGCTGAGCTTGGTCATGCCGTGCTCTTCCAACTGGCGAATCACCACATCAATTGCATCGGCCGCGAGGCCATAGGCGCTCAGACGCGTCGGGATGCCCATTCGTTCGAAGAAATCGCGCGTCTTGTCAATGGCGGCTGTGATGCGCTCGTCATCGGTACCGCTTTGAATGCCCCAGACGCGTTCACCGTACTGAAGCAGTTTGTGGTGCTTTTGGACACGGCGCTCATTCAGCATGGATGGCAATACGATCGCCAGCGTGCGGGCATGGTCGATGTTGTGCAAGGCGGTCAGTTCGTGGCCAATCATGTGGGTTGCCCAGTCTTGCGGCACACCAGCGCCAATCAGGCCGTTCAGCGCCAGGGTGGCCGTCCACATCAGGCTGGCTCGGTCGTCATAGTCGGGTTCGGTGGCGCTCAGCAGGCGTGGCCCCACTTCAACCAGGGTTTGCAGAAGACTTTCGGCAAACCGGTCCTGCACCGGTGCATTCACCGGGTAGGTCAGGTACTGCTCAACCGTGTGAACAAAGGCATCTACCACGCCATTGGCAATTTGCTGCGTTGGCAGGGTGTAGGTTTTGGTCGGGTCCAGCACCGAGAACAAGGGGAACACATGGCGGCTGCGAAATGGCAGCTTCGCGCCGATGTCGCGCCGGGTGATGACCGAGCCGTTGTTCATCTCCGAGCCCGTTGCGGGCAGGGTCAGCACAGTGCCAAAGGGCAAGGCGCTTTTGATATTGCTGCCGCGTTTGAGCAAAATGGTCCACGGGTCGCCTTCAAACGGCACAGCCGCTGCAATGAATTTGGCCGCATCGATCACTGAGCCGCCGCCTACGGCCAGCAAAAAGTTAAAATCACCCTCGCGCACCTGCTCGACGGCTTTCATGACGGTTTCAAAGCTGGGGTTGGGCTCAATACCGTTGAAGGTGCTGTTTGGCCGCGCGCCCAAGGCCTCGCGGACCTCGCCCAGCGTGCCGGTTTTTTCGGCACTGGCGCCACCCACCAGGATCAGTACCTTGGCATCTGCGGGTACCAGTTTGCCTATGTCGGCGATACGGTTCTTGCCAAAAACAATCTGTGTCGGGTTGTGAAAATCAAAGTTCAGCATGTCAGTCCTTGTGTCTAGGTGGGTGGGTTGAGGTCAGGGGCCAAGCAGCAGTTCGGTACTGCGCATGGCATGGTCAAACGGGCTGGCATTGCGCCGCAACTTGGCCAGCAGGCTGGCACCGAGCCACATTTCGTACAGCGTCAAGGCTGTAGCGTTGCTCTCCAGCGTTGCTGGTACAGAGCCATCCGCGCGGGCTTCGTCCAGGCATTGGGCGATGCGTTGCACCACCCGCTCCGTGCCATCGCGCAGTGTCACGCGCATGGTCTCGGACATATCGGCGACTTCGGCGCTCAGCTTCACAATCAGGCACTTTGTGCCGGCGCAGGCTTCTGCGTCCGCCTCCGGCCCAATGCCGCATTGGGTGACGTTCCAGTAAGACCAGTAACGCATCAGGCGCGTGCGCGCCGGTGTTGCATCTGCCGTGAGCAAGGCATCCAGGCGACGCAGGTAGCGCTCCATATAGCGGACCAGCAACTCTTCTCCAAAGCGCTCTTTGGAACTGAAGTAATGATAGAAAGAGCCTTTGGGAACCCCTGCTGCAGCCAGAATTTCGGTCAAACCTACGCCGACAAAACCTTTGTTCGCGATCAAACGCTCCCCGCAATCGAGGATGTGATTTTTTGGCGAGCGTTGATCAACAGACATACCGTGATTATCTACAAAGTAGACCAGTCGTCTATAGCTTGAGCAAGTAACCCCAGAATATTGGAGTTCATTGCGTCCCGACACCCGGGACGCAATGCCTGCAGCGGGTCCTCAGGTGCCGAGGATCTCGCCTCCCAAAGCGTTCAGCAAGTCCGGCAGCAATTTGCGCAGCTCGCCGGTGGCGATCGCTGTATCGGTGTCAAAGCCATCGTCCTTACCGCTGGATGCGCCCTCGAATACCACATCGAGAAAGGCCAACTTCTTGAGTTGCAGGCTCTCGGTGAGCACGAAGGACACCCGGCTGTCCCAGGTGAGCGCCAGTCGCGTCGGAAGCTTGCCCGCTTGCACGTGTTGTTTGACTTCCTCGTTGTCCAGGGGGTGGCGGGAATAGCGCACGACAGCCTTGGACTCGTCCGCGGCTTTGAGCTCACACTCGCGGTCCACACTGAACCCAGGCGGTGGCTCCTGGCTCACCAGCCATTCGGACATGGCTGCTGTTGGAGACACCTTGGTGTTGAGCAGCGTCAGTGCCAATCCATCAAGTGATTTCACCAACTCGGTCACTACCTCATCTGACTTGGCCTGGCTTCCCGCATCGATGATCAGTAGCTGTGCCTCACGGTCCATCCAGACTAAAACCGAGGACTGCTTTGTAAACGCCATGGGCATCAACTCAAGCTTGACATCTTCCTTGATCTCGCGAGTCTCCTTTTTGCCGGGTTTTCTCCCCGTGGTGGACTCGATCTGCGCAATTCTGTCCTTGGCTTTTCGGTTCACCACCGAGGAGGGCAGTGAGCGGGTCTCGATCATCAGCTTCAGGATCAACTGCCCACTTACTGTTTCCACCAGGGGGCCATGTGCTTCCCCGCGTGGCTCAACCCAGCCGATCGACTTTTCCTGGCTGGCACCGCATTCAACGAAGCGCTTGCCATCAAGACTTTCTTCCATCTTCTCGACAGACAACGACCACCCGGGCCCAATCCGATACACGATCACGTTCTTAAACACTTGCACCCTTTTATCGATTGAATAAACCAAAACAGCGCCAATCATCCCACCAAATCTGCGCGGAAATCTTCAACGCAACTTTACAAACTCTTAATCGAGCCTCACGCGGCCGTTACAGAGCCAGCGCACACTAAGTCTCAACCTGATGCCGGTTTTGAGCGTCAGACCTACATCGAAAGAAGCTCATATGAAATCAGTATTCAAACCCGTTCTCGTCGCCGCGATGTTGGCCAGCGCCGGCTTTTCCGCTTTCTCTCAAGCGCCCGCAGGGGCCGAGCGGGGCGCCATGATGGGCTCCACCATGCACGACAGTGGTCGCCATGCGCGCATGGGCAGGATGGACCCCGCAAAGATGCAGGCCTGGATGGATAAACGCAATGCCGAACTCAAGGCACGCCTGAAACTCACCCCGGCCCAGGAGGGAGCCTGGATTGCCTACACCAGCGCCATGAAACCGCCTGCCGAGCTGACATCCAAACGCACCGATCGCGCTGAACTCGACAAGCTACCCACGCCTGAGCGCATCGACAAAATGAAAGCCCTGCGCAACCAGCACATGACCGACATGACTGCGGCAATGGACAAGCGGGATGAAGCCACCAAGGCCTTCTATGCCGCGCTGACGCCCGAGCAACAAAAGGTGTTTGACGCCAATGCAACGCGTCACCATGGGCGTGAAGGTCGCAAGGGTGGCCCACGGGAAAGCAAACCTGCGGCACCCGTGAAGCCATAAAGCCGGCAACGACGCGCCGGCCCTTTTTCATTCAGGCCAGCAACTTTTTGAGCTCGCCGGTCTGAATCAGTTTCGCAAGGTCATTGGCCCCGCCTATCAGCACGCCCTTGACAAATACCATTGGTAGTGTCGGCCAGCCCGTCCACAGTTTGAGGGCGTTACGTTGACGCCAGTTGTTCAGGTAATTGCCATACTCGAGGTATTCGTAGGTGATCCCCGCCGCATCCAGCGTCTTGCGGGCTTTCTTGGGAAAGGGGTTCATGCCCATGCCCACCACCACAACAGCATGTTTGGCCACTGCCGCCTGGACCTCCCGGACAATAGCCTGCTCATGCGTGGCAATCTTCTCCCGAATGGCAGGGTGAATATGTGACTCGTCAAGAATGGGGCGTGGCATGGGGTGTCCGGAAGTGGTTTGAAGCCGCATTATGCGGTCGGTAGGGGCAAAGCCTGGCCAAGGGCGCGTGTTTGCCCTTGCGCCAAAGGGATAAACTGATTGCTCCCATGCAAACAATACCCCCCATGCCTCCCACCTCACCTGCATACCCTGAGCCAGCGGTGCGCACCATCACCTTGATGCAACCGCTGCATTGGCTCGCGCTGGCTTGGCGTGACATGCTGCGCTGTGGTTGGATCAGCCTTGCCCATGGCGTGGCCCTGGCTGTATCGGGTGCGGTCATCTTCGCCTTGGCCCATCATCGATTCTGGTTGCTGGCCGGGGCCTTCTCCGGCTTTCTGGTGGTGGCGCCGGTGTTGGCGACCAGCCTGTACGCCTTGAGTCGCGCCCTTGAGCGGGGTGAAACCGCAGATATCGGGGTGGTGCTGAAAACCTGGCTGAACTGGCAGAACAACCACTTCAATAAGTGGGGCAACGACTATTGGTGCTTGGTGCAATTCGGCGCCCTGTTGGCGCTGGCCGGTACGGGCTGGGTATTGACCTCGGCTGCCCTCATTACCCTGCTGTCGCCGGTGCCCATCAGTTCTCCTGCTGATTTTGTGCGGTACGTGGTGCTGGCCCGGGATGGCCAGTTGTTTGAACTCTGGTTGACTCTCGGAGGTGTACTGGCCGCACCGGTGTTTGCGTCCACCGCGATTGCCATGCCTTTGTTGCTGGACCGAAGGGTTGCCTTGATGGACGCGGTTTATGTCAGCTGGCGTGCGGTGCTGGCCAATCCCATGCCGATGGCGCTGTGGGCTGCGATCATCATGGCCTTGACCCTGCTCGGATTTGGTACGGCGCTGTTGGGCCTGGTGCTTGTGATTCCCGTATTGGGTCATGCGAGTTGGCATGCTTATCGTGATCTGGTGGATGTGTCGGGCTTGCCCGAGCGGGAGCCGCGCTGATGTTCGGTTATTCAGAAGAGCAAATCGCTGCTTTCGGCCTGACGTTTGGCGTGGGCGGCTTCATGCTGTACATGTTGTTCATCATCGGTCATCTGGCTTGGGAGTCCAAAGCCGGCAGATTCGGCACATTTGTGATCTTCCTGGGCCTGGCGTTCGGCATGACGGGCTTCGTGGCGAAGTACCTCATTCAATGGGCGATAGAACTCAAATAGCACTGCTTTCGCCAAGTCCAGGTCGCGACGCTAAGGCCGCCCCTGATACGTGCCAATGAGCTCAGCCCGGGCCAGGATGTGCCCTTGCATTGCTTTTTCGAGTGTCGCTTTGCCCGGGGATTGCAGATCACGCAGTCGGGCATCCAGCGCGAACAGCCGGTAGGTGTAGCGATGCCTTTCGCCGGATGAGCAAGGTCCGGCATAGCCGGGCCCACGCCAGTCGTTCATTCCCACCAGAGTTCCCGTCGGCAGTTCGCTGGCAGCAATGCCTTCGGCCAGCTCCTTTGTCTGCGCTGGCATGTTGTACAGGACCCAGTGCACCGACGGTACTTTGGCGCTTGGCGCATCGGGGTTTTCAAGCAGAAGAACCAGGGACTTTGCGGGGGTGGGCACGCCCTTCCATGAGAGCTGAGGTGACAGGTTATGCCCATCGCAGGTCTGACGCACCGGGATCATGCCCTTGTGACTAAAAGATCCGGCGCTAAGCACCATCGGCTCGATGGCGCTTGGGTGCCTGATTCGCTGCGGCCCGCCGGGCGAGCCCCCGGAGTGGAGGCCAAGTAGCAACAGCAATAGACCGGCCAAACCATCGGCGGGCATCGTCAGTAATTGGGCAGGCATGGCTCAACAGGTGTTCATGGATGACTTGAACGCAACTTTAGGCAGGAGCCCGGGGAGCCCCATTGAGAAACCGCAAGGCGTTTGATTCCGCCCTTTTTTAGACTGGCCACTGTCTGGTCCGAAGGAGTGGGGGCGTTGACAGTTTCCCTGTGCTTGGCCATGTAGAAGGAATTCCCTATGAACTCGTTAGAGGTGCCGCTGGCTGCACGCCGGCAGCGTTTGATGCTGCCCGGGGTTGTATCGGTTTCTAACTTGCCCCCGTACCGAATGGGCCCCTACCAGCTCAGGATCGTTGCCGCGACGCAGGAGATGTTTTCCGACAAGCGGCGCAAGGTCGAGACGGACTGGAATGCTGGCATCGTGCATATTCGCCGCGACCTGAAGGAGTCCTGTGCCCTGAGTCTGTTGACACGGCATCTGATCACCGCCATTCATTACCGCAGTGGCCTGAATGATTCGTCCGACGAGGAAAGCTACGCCCACTCCTGCGCCTCCGGACTGGTCGAACTGGCACTGGGACAACGAGAGTTCTTCAGCGAGTTTCTGACATTGATCGAAAAGCTGATCAAGCCGGGGGCAGGATGGCGCAACGCTTACCTGGCGCGCCGCGTGGTGTTGGCGCCCAAACGCGTCGTCTGCGGCGCGCGCGCCTGTACGATCCGTTTCATCGCCTCTGAGCGGTGCAATCGGGCAAATGCCTATGGTTTTTACACGGTCGGTCAGGGACTCATCGAACTCTCAGACAATCTTCGCGGCGCCAACCTTGCGCTGGTCGCGCTGCACGAAAAGCTGCACTTCATGCACGAATGCGCAGGCTTGAAGGACCAGTCGACAGAGGCCATGTTCAAAGCCACGCAGGCCAAACTCATTCTCAATAGCCTCAAAGACAATCCCGGCTACTGGCGGTGGTGGTTCTCGCTTGTGGCACACCCCGGCGGCCAGGCGGCGCCCTGGCTGTGAGGCTCAGCGCAGCTTCAGGAAAATCTGTTTTGTGTCTTCGCCATCACTGTGGGGGGTGTCTTCCTCGAAGCCCTGTTCCTTGGCCAGTTTGAGCATGCGTTCGTTGTAGGTCAGTACCGTCGCCACAAGTCGCTGCGTTCCCTGGGAACGCAGATAGGCGATGAGCTTCTCCATCAGCAGACGACCCAATCCGGTGCCTTTGAGTTCGGAGCGGACGATGACGCCAAACTCGGCATCCACATTGTCGGGGTCCGTCATGGCGCGGACCACGCCCAGTGTTTGAGGTTGGCCGTCGGGTCCGGGTGCCTGCGCAATAAACGCCATTTCCCGTGCGTAATCGATCTGTACCAGGCGTGCCAGTTCGGAGCGCTCCATGGTGCGCCGGCTGTAGAACACCCGCATGCGGATATCCTGGAGGTCAAGGTTTTGAAGAAACTCCATGTGCAGGGCCTCGTCTTCCGGCCGGATGGGGCGCAGACACAGCGCACGGCCCTGCCACTGCACGGTTTCCTCCAGCTCTGCCGGGTAGGGGCGTATGGCAAAGTTTCTGGCCCCGGCGGGTCCGCGTGCCTTGAGACGGATACGTGCATCCAGGGCCACGGCGCCTTCGTAGTTGACGATCAGAGGGTTGATGTCCAGTTCTGCAATCTCTGGAATCTCGGCCAACAATTGGGACACGGCCACCAACACCCCATGCAGGGCGGCCTCGTCCACCGCTGGTGTGTCGCGCCACCCGGCCAGCAGGCGCGACACACGGGTACGCGAGACCAATGCGCGGGCCAGTGGCACGTTCAAAGGTGGCAGGGCAATCGCCCGATCCGCCATCACTTCGACGGCAGTTCCGCCCTGGCCAAACAGAATGACGGGGCCAAACACATTGTCGATGCTGCTGCCGACAATCAGCTCCTGAGCGTGCGCGCGGCGCACCATGGCCTGCACGGTGAAGCCCTGGATACGTGCCTCGGGATGCTGTCGCTTGACGCGGGCCAGCATGGTTTTCGCAGCAACGCGAATGTCCCCCTCGTCCTGCAAATTCAGAGCCACGCCGCCGACGTCGGATTTGTGCGAGATATCATCCGATAAGATTTTCAAGACGACTGGAAATCCCATCTTCAGTGCAGCCTTCACGGCCGCCGCTGCCGTGGCGCGCACGCGCTGCGTGGGTACCACCGGAATGCCGCAGGCATCCAGCACCGCTTTGGCTTCGGGTTCGGTCAGCATCTCCCGCCCATTGGCCAGCGCTTCCTTCACCAGTGTCCTGATGGCTCCCGTATCGAGACGTTGGCCGGGCAGCAGTGCCGGAGGTGCTTCTGTTAGTTCAGCCTGATTGAGCCGGTACCGCACCAGCATGGAAAACGCGCGCACCGCTTGTTCAGGGGTGTCAAAGTTGGCAATGTCCGCATCCTGGAAGGTCTGGCGTGCCTGGGCCACGGCATGGTCGCCCAGCCAGCAGCTCATCAGGCGTGGCGGCGCATGTGCATCGTGCCTTGACAAGGGCACCAGGGCCTGCGCAATGTCGGCACTGGCCACAATGGCCGTGGGTGCATGGATGAACAGGATGGCGCCCGTCTGCGGATCGTCATTGAGAATCTTCAGTGCCTGCTCATAACGCGCCACAGGCGCATCACCAATGATATCTACCGGGTTGCCGTGTGACCAGTTGGGTGGCAACACGGCATCGAGTTTTTGCAGCGTTGCATCGCTGAATGTGGCCAGCTTCACACCGGCATAGGCGGCGGCATCGGCTGCCATGACGCCTGCGCCACCACCATTGGTCAGTATCGTCATGGCGTCATTGGCGTTGGTGCGAAAGCGTGACAAGGTTTGAGCCGCAAGAAACAGCTCCTGCAGGGTATTGACCCGCAACATGCCGGCCCGGTCGATGGCAGCCTCGAACACCATATCGGACCCCGCCAGGGCTCCCGTGTGGGAGGCGGCTGCCAGCTGACCCTGGGGAGAACGCCCGGACTTCACCACGATCACTGGTTTGTTGCGAGCCGCCGCGCGCGCAGCCGACATGAATTTTCGCGACGATTCGATGGACTCCACATACAACAAAATGGCCCGCGTCTTGGGGTCGCTGGCCAGGTAGTCCAGCATGTCGCCAAAGTCGATGTCGGCGTGTTCACCCAAAGAAACGAAATGTGAAAAACCAATGCCGCGTCCTTGTGCCCAGTCCAGCATGGCGGTCACCAACGCACCGGATTGCGATACAAACGCCAGTTCACCTGGCAGCGCATCAATGTGGGCGAAGCTGGCGTTCAGGCCGCGATGCGGTGTCAGCAGTCCAATGCAGTTGGGTCCCAGAATGCGCAACAAGTGGGGCCTTGCGGCATCCAGCATGGCTTTCTTTTGGACGTTGTCCATGCCCGCCGTCATCACCACCGCAGCTCGCGTCCCCAGCGAGGCCAACTCTGTAATCAAGCCCGCTACAGTGGCAGGTGGAGTACAGATCACCGCCAGCGAGGGCGCTTCGGAAAGGTCCCTGATGCGGGCCACGACAGGATGTCCTGCCAGCTCACGGTACTTGGGGTTGACTGCGTAAAGTCGCCCCTTGTAGCTGCCAGAACTCAGGTTGCGCCACACCGTTGCCCCAACGCTGCCCGGGCGCAGCGAGGCACCCAATACGGCGATCGAACCGGGATCGAAAAGCGAGTCAAGATTGCGAATGCTCATGTGCAGGCCCGTTTCCGGTCAACCGATTGGCCGTATGCCGATCAGCAGGCCGTGCAGCCACATGGCAAATGCCAGCCATGCAACTGTGCCGACCACGATCGTGGTGAGCGTGGCAGCAGCTGTGCCCGCCGGATAGGTCGTGCCGGCGGTACGGTCCCGTCGGCGGGCCGCACTGAAGTTGAGAACGGCCCACACCAGAAACGAGCCAAACAGAAGGACGTGTGCGATGTTGCCGTTGGCCAGCAAATGCGCCAATGCCCAGACCTTGACGCCCAGCACCATGGGGTGATGGACGCGCGCCTTGATGCTGTTGCGCGGGATATAAGCGGCTGTCAGCAGGACAAACGCAATCAGCGTCAGCAGCGACGCCGCGTGGCGCATGTCGGTGGGCGGACTCCAAAGTTGCACCGGTTGTTGCCGGGCCAGGCCAAAGCCCCAGACGATCAAGCCAAAACCCAGCACCGACAGCACTGAGTAGAGGCCTTTCCATGGCATTGCACCGATGCGTGCGCGCGTTCGGGTGCGCCAGTCATCGGCCACGATACGCACGGAATGCACGCCCAGAAAAATAATCAGACCGAGGATGAGATAAGTCATAAATGCTTTCTTGAAATCAGGAACCCAGCACGCGATTCTTGCCCGCGCGCTTGGCGAGGTACATGGCCTGGTCGGCCCGTTTGATGGCATCCGGGCCGGACTCGTCCGCCCCGAGTTGCGCCACGCCCGCACTGAAGGTGATCAGGACTTTTTCCGTACCGGCCAAAAAGAAGCGCTTGGTCAACTCCCGCTGCAATCGCGTCATGGCTTCGATGCCTCTGTCCAGCGGAGTGTCAGGCAGCAAGATCACGAATTCCTCGCCCCCGTAGCGGGCCAGAGTATCCTGCGGACGCATCACTTCGCGTGCCACCGAGGCCAGGTGGGTCAGCGCTACATCGCCCGTGGCATGGCCCAGGGTGTCGTTGAGTTTCTTGAAGTTGTCAATGTCCAGCAAGGCCATGCACAAGGGCGTGTCTTTGCGGCGCACATTGGACACCTCGCGATCCAGGGCCTCGTCCAGACCCTTGCGGTTGAGTGCCCCGGTGAGCGGGTCGTGGCGTGCCTGGGCGCTCACGCGGTCAAGTTCCTGATGCAGCTTGGCAATTTCTGCTTCCGTGCTCTGCACTCTTTCGCGCATGCCGCGCAATTCGTCGCGTGCCGTCAAGCTGTCGCGGGCCATGGTGCGGGTTGCGCCTACCACTTCCTTCAAGACCGGCGCAATGTCGGCGATGGTCTTGGCCTGTTCGATAAGGCGTGCGTTTTCCTCCATCTTGCCGTGGTAGACGCTGGTGGATTCGGTCATCTGCGACAGCCGCTCAATAAAGGTTCCCAGCATCTGGCGCATTTCCTCCTGCGCTTCCAGTGCCCGGCCTTTGGCTTCGGTCTGCTTGAAGATCACGTCCTTCAGTCGGCGCTCTACATCATCAAGGCGGCGCAGGGTCAGCGGCGGGGCCGACGCCGTCATCAGTGCGTCTATCTGGCCTTTGAGCCAGCGGTCGTCCAGACTGAGTTCGCCAATGTTCTCAATGATGAGGTGCAGCAGCTTGAGCAGTGTGACCTTGATCTCTGCCTGGTCTTCGGCGGCAAAAGAAAGCCGGTGCCCGAAATTGCCCAGCATCTGCTTCACCATGGGGAGATCGGCACCCGGTTGACGCATGGCTTTGAGCAGGGTTTGGGTTTGCTCTGCGAAGCGGGCGTCGTCGCTGCCCAGGGCGGGCATGGCGTATTCAATCAGACGCGCAATCTGTTCCAGAAAATCACCTGTCAGCGCAGGTGCGGGTGCATTCGCTGCGGGCGGCGCATTTTGTGTCAGCGCCAGCGGGACGGGTGCCGCAGCCGCACCGGGCATGGAGGGCGTGGGTTCGATGGCTGGCGGGCTGAAGCCGCCGTAAGCCATCAGGGCCGCCTTCACGCCCTCCCAGTTCAGCTGGCCAATGGCTGAATCCAGCAAGCCGCGTTGCCTTTGCTGGCCTGGCGTTTTGGTGGGCAGTGCCTGCGAAATGTCCCGCAGACGGTCTGCGGGGAATGGGGGTTCCGTGGGGACGCCTGCAATCTCGCTGTAAATCGCCTGGTAATTCGCTGGCGTGGGCGTCAGCTTGCGAACGGTCAGCTGCTTAAGCGTTTCGCGTGCGATTTCAAAAGGTTTCTTGTCACTCATTCTGCTTGCCTTGCTATAAATTACATAGCTTTATTTGCCGATTTTACGGAGGCTATAGCCATATTTGGCTACCAATCCTGTTCTCCGTCATGAATCCTGTCATTCTGGCTGAACGGACACTGACGGCCATGACCGCTTCACTGCGGACTCTACACGCACGAAGAGACACCGCAGTGAATCCCTGGTGGTAGCGTGATTTGAGGCATTCTGCCTCCTCAGACAGCCCGGAAACGGGAAAACTTGATTTGAAGCAATTTGCCTCCCGGTCTTCTACGCTAAAAAGATCGAATTGGCACCGTTTGGGAATCCTATGAAAAATGTCGTCAGCATCAGTTTGGGTAGCCGTGATCAGGACTTCGAACTCGCAGTCCCTTTCATGGGTCAGCAGATCAATGTGCGCCGTCTGGGGGCCGATGGCAACACCGCACGGGCGGTGAAGTTGCTCAAGCACTGGGAGAAAAATGCCGACGTTCTGGGGCTGGGGGTGCTGAAGGACAGTTACAACGTCGGGTCGCGCCGCTATATTGAAAAAGACAGTGCCCGCATGACCGCAGTCGTCAAGCGCATCCCGGTGACGACGGGCGGCCGTTTGAATGACATATTGCAGGAATGGGCCTTGCGCCACGTGCAGGTCAAACTCGGCAACTACTTCAATAACACCAAGGTGCTGTTCTTCTCGGGCATGACCAACTACAAGCTGGCCCAATGCATGATGGAGTACACGCAGAACCTCCAGTTTGCGGACCCCTTGCTGCAGCTTGGTGTACCCAAGCTCTTGACCTCGTTGAATGCACTGGAGCTCTATACCAGCGGGGCACACTATGTATCGGACTGGGCACTGCCGGGTGTGATGTCATCCGGACCGGTCAAGGAGTGGACGCAGTTTGTATTGCGAAAAGCCATGCAGAAGGCAACTGTCGTGGTCGCTGCCGTGCATGAACTCGACGAGTTTGGCGTGGAAGAATTGGCTGGCAAGACCATCATTACCTCCTCGGTCAACGATGAGCGGCTTCAGCGCTTCAGGGACAAGGGTGTGAACCTGGTGATCGATGGCTCTCCGAGCATGCATGAGCACGTCATGGGCCCCAATATTCTGGATGCCATGATCATTGCTGCAACCGGCAAGGCTCCCCAGGATCTGTTGGAGGACGATTACCTGGAAATCATCACTGATTTGCAGTTGGAGCCGCGCATCCTTTACCCCAATGGTTTCAAGCGCGTCAATCGCTTTGCATTCGTCATTCATCCCTTGTCGCAAGAGTATTTCAAACAGGTCAAGCCCATCGAGCTGCTTTCACAGGTGTCGCCGCCCGTATTCATGAACTCGCTGGAGAAGGTGTTGGCTTATGCTCCCCCTTTTGTTTATTCCAGGGTGAGTGGCATCAAGTCGCCCACTGGCGTGGAAGCAGAAGGGTGGCTGATCTCGGTTGGTGGGACCCCCAGGGAAATCATGGCCCACAGCCCCGAATTCACCTACCGCCGCTTGCTTGCCGCTGCCGACGTGGCGAAGCGTCTGGGGGCTCAGATCATGGGGCTGGGTGCGTTCACCAAGGTGGTGGGTGATGCGGGCCTGACGGTTGCCAAACGTGCCCCTTTGCCCATCACGACCGGCAATAGCTACAGTGCTTCCGGCGCCTTGTGGGCTGCGCATGATGCAGTGCTGCGCATGCGCCTGCTGGCCCCGCCGCCGAAAGGGCAGAAGGTCCAGTTCAAGGCCATGGTGGTTGGCGCGACCGGTGCCATTGGCTCGGTGTGCGCCCGCTTGTTGGCCACCACGGCTGAAGAGGTGTATCTGGTTTCGCCCGAGACAGCCAAGTTGCTGGCACTCAAAGAATCCATCCTGAAAGAGATGCCCGATGCGAGACTGTTCCTGTCTGCGCGTGCTGACCGGAACATCGCCGAGATGGACATGATCGTGACCGCCACGTCTGGAGCGGGCAAGAAAGTGCTCGACATCATGAAAGTCAAGCCTGGCTGTGTCATCACGGATGTGGCGCGCCCCTTGGACTTGCCGCCGCAAGAGGTGGCCAAGCGGCCTGATGTGCTGGTGATTGAATCGGGCGAGATTTTGTTGCCGGGCGATGTGCAGATGAAAAATATTGGCCTGCCCAAAAACGTAGCCTACGCCTGCCTGGCTGAAACCATTGTGCTGGCCCTGGAAGGGCGGTTCGAGAATTTCACGGTGGGCCGCGGCATCGAGTGGGAGAAGGTGCGTGAAATCTACCGCCTCGGCCTGAAGCACGGCATGAAGCTCGCAGCCATTTCAGGCGTGAACGGTGTGTTTTCTGACGCTGACATCGAACGTGTGCGCAAGCTGGCGCTCGCAGCGCGTGCCAAAAAGGTGCGGCCTGCCAAAGTGGCTCCGTCAGCCAGGCGGGCCAGTACGCTGCGCAAGAAGGCGTCGCCCAAACTGGCGGCTGTGTGATGTGCCTGCGGGGCGGGATTGCCACCTATTGCAATGCGTCGCAGTTTGTTTACACTGCAAATTCAGCGACAACTAATTGACTGGAGCTTTCATGAAACCCATTCTGGAACTTTTCAAAAAGCGCAGCGCCACGGTCTATCAGGTCGCGCCTACGGTCACCGTTTTTGAAGCCCTGCGGCTGTTGGCCGAATATGGCGTGGGTGCCATGATCGTCATGGACAAAGGGAAGCTGGTGGGTGTGGTATCCGAGCGTGATTACACCCGAAAGGTTGCACTGCAGGGGCGCAACTCCAAAGAAACGACCGTGGCGGACATCATGACCCGTGACGTCATATCGGTCACGCCGAAAACCGGTACCCGTACCTGTATGACTCTTATGAGCCAGAAGAAAATCCGCCACTTGCCCGTTGTGGATGGCACCAAGGTGCTGGGCATGATATCCATGCGCGACATCATGGATGACATCATTGCCGACCATGAGCAAACCATCGCACAGCTGACGAACTACATCAGCGGTTGAAGGCCCATTCTTCCTGTGGCTCCCGGCATTGACGGAAAAAGATTTTCAAAAGATTTTTCAACAAATCGATCAGGGCTTTTCGTGCGCCGACCTGTCAGCGTGTTGCGACTTTCGTTCGAACTTGATGTAATCAAAGTGCAAGTGATGCATGAACTCCCGCAGGATCAACAAGGCCGCAGCAAATGTCGGGTCATCCGGTATTTCCACTTGTGACGATGGCCTGCCTTCGGATCTGGCGGCAAGCTGGTTGAACAGTCTCTCTACCTGTTCAATAGTCAGGGTGTCCATCAACGCATCCGCGCAGCCCGCGATCCTCGCCATGGTGTGAACCACTTCATCCGTTGAATAAAGTGGCGCGCGTTCCAAGGCCATTTCCTGGGCACGTGTCACTTCGTCCTCAACGACCATGATGGCGTTCTCGATCTCCATCGGGGTTGGCGGATTGTGTTTGAAAAATTCGCTGGAAATCCGACGAAATCCGATATCTAGTACCAGCACCTGATCGGGCTCGATACCCATGCCGGCTGCGACACAGGTTCGATCGTCGCCGATGTGCAGGAGCACCATGGAGGTGGCTGGTGACGCATTCCTGCGAATGGCTGCGTAACTCTGACGAATGGCATCTGGCATATCAAGTCCCTGAAGTGATGCCCTGTAACCAGGACAAGAAGCCCGTTTGACTGTCCGGGCGCTGTGCTCAGAAAGGAACCCAAATCCGGCAATGATGCTTCTCGCCGCCACCCAATCCACGCAAGGGTACCACTTGGGTGGGGGCATCGGCATCGGCTGTTTCGTCAGGAACCTCAACTCCAGGTCAGTGCCATCACGCAATCCCCCATGCGTAGGACTCCATGGACAAAACGCCGTTGGTGATGCCGCCTTGCAGCAGGGTCACTTCATCCCCCTGGGTGAGTGCCCCCATGGCGACCAGGAGGGGAAGAAAATGTTCTTCGCTTGGATGCGCCCGTTCGGCGTGGGGCGCCTCAGCACGGTAGTCGATCAATGATTGAAATCCCTTGGCGCGCACAGCGGTCTGCACCCAGGCGGTGAATTCCTGGGCATAGGCTTCGGGTTGGACGCCCGATTGGCGGTACTCGTACAGGTTATGCGTCATGCTGCCGGAGGCCACAATAAGTACACCCTGGTCGCGCAGCGGTGCCAGTGCCTGACCCAACTTGGCCGCCGTCGCGGTGCTCAAGTTGAAAGGCATGGAGACCTGAAAAACCGGCACTTTGGCCTTTGGCAGCAAGTGCATCAGTGGCACCCACGCACCGTGGTCCAGGCCGCGACGGTCATCACTGGCTGCAGCGAAGCCAGCCACCTGCAGCAGCCGCACCGCCTCGTCAGCCAGCGCGGGCTCACCTGCAACCGGGTACTGCAAGGCATACAGACTGGACGGAAATCCGCCAAAGTCATGCACGGTCTCTGGCCGCGCGGTGCGCATGACCATCACATCCTTTGTCTGCCAGTGAGGTGACACCACCAGCACCGCCTTGAGTTCAGGCAGTTGCGTGCCCAGGGTGCGCAGCCGGGGGCCCAGCAGCCCGGGCTCAATGGCAAAGGTGGGTGCCCCATGCGAGATGAAAAGGACGGGCGTTTTGGCTGTGGAGGTCATGGCGATTCCAGTCGTTTGTTGTTAGTCTGAATTAACGTTCGTTGCGCGCATCCAGGCTCCAGGCACCCGCGCCGTTGGCCGCCAGTGCCAGCAAACCGCCCACCACCGCAATGTTCTTGAAGAACAGCAGCTGTGTGACAAATGCCTGGTCAGCCGGCACCGCCCAGTAGGCGTGAAAGAAGAAGCTGGCGACCAGCGTAAATGCCGCCAGAATCAGGGCCGCAAGCCGGGTACCGAATCCCGCCAGCAGTGCCAGGCTACCCAGGATTTCAACCGTTAGCGCCACAACGGCACCCAGGGTGGCGAGCGGCAAGCCCACTGACGAGATGTAGCCCACGGTGCCGGCAAAGCCGGTGAGCTTACTGATGCCCGCAGGAAGGAAGAGCGCCACAAACGACAGGCGCGAAGCCAAGGTGAGGCTATTTTGAAGGGTCTTGGACATGATGGTTTCCTGAAAATGAAATGGGTTGATGGATGGAGATGTACGGTTGTTCTGCAAGCCTTAGGCGCTTGCAGATGTCGGGTCCTTGTTCAAGTGCGCCTGATCCAGGTCGGCGCAATCGATGTGCCCAGACCTGCGCCGTAGCCCAGGTAAATATTGAGCCCAGCCAACGGCTCCAGATAGCGAGCATTCTTCAGGCCACCGGCATCCACCGTGTCAAAGCCCATGCTTTCGGCCAGCGCCTTGGCCGTCTGCTTGGCGCGCTCGCTGTCACTGGCGACAAAAACCGGAACGGTTTGACCGTTGCCAAAATCAGCGCCGTCGACCAGCACTTGGGCAAATACGGTATTGAATGCTTTGACAACTTCCGCCGCTGGGATGGCCTTGGCGATTTCTTCCGCAGCAGAGCTGCTGTGACCCAGGGTCAAGCCCATGAAGTCGGCCGTCAGGGGGTTGGTGATGTCGATGACAACCTTGCCACTTAAGTCTCCGATACTTCTGAGCGCATGGACGGCATCGGCATAGCCGGTGGCCAGAATGAGCACATCCGCTTGAGCGGCTGCATCGGCGCTAGCCACGGCCGTGGCACCGGTGTGGGCGGCCGCCAGCGCCTGCGCTTTTTCAAAATTGCGTGCGCTCACACTGACCTGGTGGCCTGCACGCGTGAGTTGTTTGACGAAGGCTGCGCCCATGTTGCCAGCGCCGATAACTGTTACTTTCATGATGACTCCTTTGGGTTGCTTGAATTTGTCTGTTGCAGACACTGCACTGGCTGGACCGAGTGTGTTTTGCAGTGCATGGGGTAGACTTTATTGAATTATTTAAAGAAGATAAACATCGATAAATATGATTAATTGTTTCAACTGGAGGATCAATGGATCGATTTCTTGAAATGCAAACCTTCAATGCGGTGGTGGAGGCGGGCAGTTTTGTCAAAGCGGCCGATGCGCTGGCGATGTCCAAGGCGGCGGTCTCGCGCTACATCGTTGATATGGAAGCCCGTCTGGGCGTGCGCTTGCTGCACCGCACAACCCGACGGCTCTCACTGACCGACGATGGGCAGATTTTTTATGTCCGCAGCAAGGAACTGCTGGCTGAACTGGCAGAGGCTGAAGATGAAATCACTTCCCGTAGTGGCGCCGCAAGCGGGTTGTTGAGAGTCAATGCCCCGTTTACCTTTGGCGTTCTGCATTTGGCACCCCTGTGGGGGGCTTTCCGGGCCCAACATCCCAAGGTCAAACTGGACGTGACGCTGGCGGATCGCCTGGTCGATTTGGTCGATGAGGGGTATGACGTGGCCATCCGCATCGCCAACCTGGAAAATTCGTCATTGGTGAGCAAGAGGCTGGCGACTACACGCATGGTGCTGTGCGCATCGCCGCAGTATCTCAAGCTGCACGGCACGCCAAAGCACCCCGGCGAACTGGCTGACCATGCCGTGATTTCCTACAGCTACTGGTCGACCAAAGACGAGTGGCACTTCACGGGCCCTCTCCTTGAAGCCGTGAGTGTCAAAACCAATCCATGCATTCATACCAACAACGGGGACACCTGCCGAGCGGCGGCCCTGGCCGGCCAGGGCATTATCTTGCAGCCTAGCTTCCTGGTGGGTGACGATTTGGCCGCTGGAACCTTGGTTGAATTGATGCCTGAGTTTCGATCACTGGAGCTTGGCATTTATGCGGTTTATCCAACCCGCAAACATGTTTCGCCCAAGGTTCGAGCGCTCCTTGATTTTTTAACCCATCACTTCGCCCAACCGGGGATGACTTGGTAGACGGTCAAGAAAAAGCAAAAAGCAAAAAAATGGAGTTGATGTCACCATCGAACTCCATTTTTTCACTCTAGGGCAAGGACCCGTGCTTGAGTTTTTCAGTCACAGAGCGCCCGACAATGTAGGTAGTCACATAAGTTGAGAAACGGCCGCTCTCTTAAAAGAGTTCAGCCAACTGGCATAAGCTGAGACAGTCGCACCCATAACCTGAAAAACCCAGCACTGAATCGCTACGGGGACCACCATCGGCGTCAGTGCACACCGTGGTCTCCCATTGACACGCTCCATCAAACGAGGAAAACTGGTCAGGCAATCGTCAATGTTTATACCTTTTTGCAGGTGTTTCCAATTGAAATTCGCGCGGCGTAACGCTCTTCCACGGTATGCCAGCTCCTTGCAGGTGTGACCGATGGAATGCTTAATGGCGCTTCTCGCTTTGCCCCAAATTTTGTTGCCCCCGCGTCGCGGGCTGGCCTTGAAACTCGTGTTGCGCTTCTAGAAGTACAAGTTGATATGGTCATCCGACTGCAAACCATAGCCTTTGCAAGTGCTTTCTCCAGATAAAAATTAGTTTTCAAATGTTGAAACGACACGACCTGTCACTCACCAGATGAATACTGCAGTTCATTAAAACTGCTCAATAGGAGTGAAATCATGTTCTGGCTAGCAATCATTGGTCTCGGAGTGTCATTCGCCTTCATAAAACTAGGCGCACTGTCGGTATGGGTTGGGATATTGGCAGCAGGCATAAAGCTAGCGCTGCTCGTCATCACTGGTCTTGTGGCCGTGCTGATTTGGAGGAAGACTTTTGGTTCAAAAAGCTGAGCGCCGGGTTGCGAGTGGTTTGCTGTAAATAGGAGCATTGAGCCAAGTCAAGCTCAATGCTCCACTTTGGAGCCAATCCCACTAGTATCATCTTGCAAACAGGTGCGTAAACCGCAAAGAACATTTCAAAATGGGGGTACATATGTCAGTCGGCGTTAAGGCATTCTTGAATGTCAGGAAACTGCATCCAGCAGGAATGCTTCTGAGTCAAATGGCTCAGGCTATTCAAGGCATTTACAACATGGGCGCCGCGGTCAATGAGTTCATTGACGAACACATCGACGCGATGAAGAAATCTGAAAATCCGACCGTTTCCAAAACGGGCCGGGTCCTGGAAATGGCGAAGTTCGGGTTCGGTCTTGGATATTTGAGCTCAGTCACCATCATTGCAACTGGACTGTTGATTTTCATCCAATCTTGACCCCGGTTTTTCATTCAAACCTGACCCCACTCGTTGCAGTTTAACCCCCTGCATTTGGGTTGTGGATAAGTTTTA
>NZ_JADMJN010000015.1 GCF_018780565.1 Rhodoferax sp. | reverse complement strand
CCGCCTTCTTCTGCTCCTGGTACTTGAACTTGCCGTAGTCCATCAAGCGACACACCGGCGGAACCGCCGTGGCCGAAATCTCGACAAGATCCACGTCCAAATCACCGGCCATGCGCAGGGCCTCCATCAGGCTCACGACACCCAAGGGCTCGTTTTCAACTCCGGAGAGTCGGACTTCCGGAGCCATGATTTCCCGGTTTAGACGATGTTTGCGTTCTTCGCGGTGACGGCGGTCACGAAATTCAGTAGCGATGGCTCAATCCTTCATAAATCTCGCTACGAAAATCGTAGCTAAAACCGCCCTGCACACGCAGACAAACTGCAATCTGGCTTGATATCAGCTTAGACAACAGACTTGTGCGTAAGGTCGCTTGCAATTTTTTGCACGAATGCATCAAGGGACATTACACCGAGGTCTTGACCACCCCGGGCGCGCACTGCAACGGTACCAGCAGCTTTCTCCTTATCGCCTACGACAAGGATATAAGGCAGCTTCTGCATTGAATGCTCCCGTATTTTATACGTTATTTTCTCATTGCGCAGATCCGTGATCACCCTAAGCTCTTGATTTGGCACAGATTTCTTCAATTTTTCGACTATTTCACGACAATAATCGGCCTGCGCATCGGTGATATTGAGCACCGCCACCTGCACCGGCGCGAGCCATGCGGGCAAGGCGCCGGCGCTTTCCTCGATCAAAATACCAATGAAACGCTCCAGACTGCCTACGATCGCCCGGTGCAGCATCACCGGACGATGACGGGCGCCATCCTCACCCACATACTCGGCATCCAGTCGTTCAGGCATTGAGAAGTCGACCTGAATGGTGCCGCACTGCCATTGCCGGCCAATGGCGTCCTTCAGCGTGTATTCGATCTTGGGGCCATAAAACGCGCCTTCGCCCGGGGAAATTTCGAACTCGCAGCCAGAAGCTTTCAGGCTTTCCACCAGCGCAGCCTCGGCCTTGTCCCAGATTTCATCCGAGCCAATGCGCTGCGCCGGGCGGGTCGCGATCTTGTAGATGATGTTCTTGAAACCAAAGTCGGTATAGACCTTCTGCAGCAGGGCCGTGTAATCGACACATTCCTGCAAAATCTGATCTTCGGTGCAGAAAATGTGCCCATCGTCCTGCGTGAAGCCGCGCACGCGCATGATGCCGTGCAAGCCACCCGAAGGCTCGTTGCGGTGGCATTGACCAAACTCACCGTAGCGCAAGGGCAAATCACGGTAACTCTTGATACCCTGCTTGAAAATCAGGATATGGCCCGGACAGTTCATCGGTTTCAAGGCATATTCGCGCTTCTCCGACTCGGTCGTGAACATGTTCTCGCGGTACTTGTCCCAGTGACCGGTTTTCTCCCACAAGGTTTTGTCGATGACCTGAGGGCCTTTGACCTCTTGATAACCGTTGTCACGGTAGACCTGGCGCATGTATTGCTCAACGCCCTGCCAAAGAGTCCAACCCTTGGGATGCCAGAACACCAGACCAGGCGCATGGTCGTCAATGTGGAACAGGTCGAGTTCGCGGCCGAGCTTGCGGTGGTCGCGCTTCTCGGCTTCTTCAAGCATCGTCAGGTGCTGCTGCAATTCGTCCTTGGTGGCCCAAGCCGTGCCGTAGATACGCTGCAGCATTTCATTCTTGTGATCGCCGCGCCAGTAGGCCCCGGCCAGTTTCATCAGCTTGAAGTGTTTAAGCTTGCCGGTGCTCGGCACGTGGGGGCCGCGGCACAAATCTTCGAACTTGCCTTCGCGGTACAACGAAACGTCTTCGTTGGCCGGAATACTGGCTATGATCTCCGCCTTGTAGTGCTCGCCCAGGCTTTTGAAATACGTTACAGCTTCGTCACGAGGCAATACCCGGCGCACGACAGGCTCGTCAAGCGCAGCGAGCGCACTCATCTTCTTCTCGATGGCGATCAAATCTTCCAGCGTGAAGGGGCGCTTGTACGAGAAGTCGTAAAAGAACCCGTGCTCAATCACCGGCCCGATGGTGACCTGGGCATCAGGGAACAACTCTTTCACCGCATACGCCAACAAATGAGCCGTAGAGTGACGAATGACTTCCAGGCCATCGGCATCCTTGGCGGTGATGATGGACAACGCGCTGTCGGCTGTCATCTGAAAGCTGGTGTCCACGACTTTGCCGTCCACTTTGCCCGCCAATGCCGCCTTGGCCAGACCCGCGCCTATCGAAGCAGCCACATCGGCCACGGTGACCGGGCCAGGAAATTCGCGTTGAGAACCATCGGGAAGCGTAATGTGGATCATGGTGTGTACCGGAAAAGAGAAATGTGGAAAAGCAAAAAGCGCGGAGAAGTCCGCGCTTTACTATTAATTTGGTAGCTGACTGCGCACAAGGCGCGCGGACTTGCGGCCTATTCGCCTGTAAATGTCGCCCGTGTAGTTCGCGGTGTCATAACCAGATTGCCTTTCTCGCTCTTGTTGCAGGGTTGAGCCCTGAGTTTAACAAAAAAAGGGCCTGTGCCACCCATTGCTGGATGTCACAGGCCCTTTTGAATCAGCAGCGCTGATTAGTGGAACTGCTCTTCTTCAGTGGAGCCGGTCAGCGCGGTCACGCTGGACTTGCCGCCTTGAATCACAGTGGTCACTTCGTCGAAGTAACCGGTGCCGACTTCCTGCTGGTGCGACACGAAGGTGTAGCCACGGTCGCGGGCCGCGAATTCAGGTTCTTGCACCTTCTCAACGTAGGCAGACATGCCGCGCTTGACGTAGTCTTGCGCCAAGTCGAACATGTGGTACCACATGTTGTGGATACCAGCCAGCGTGATGAACTGGTACTTGTAACCCATGGCGCCGAGTTCTTTCTGGAACTTGGCAATGGTGGCATCGTCCAGGTTCTTCTTCCAGTTGAAGGAAGGCGAGCAGTTGTAGGCCAACATCTTGCCGGGGTGCTTGGCGTGAACTGCGTCAGCAAACTTCTTGGCAAATTCCAGATCAGGCGTACCGGTTTCGCACCACACCAGGTCAGCATACTCAGCGTAGGCCACGGCGCGGGAGATGGCTTGGTCCATGCCCTTCTTGGTTTTGTAGAAACCTTCAGCGGTGCGCTCACCGGTCAGGAATGGCTTGTCGTTTTCGTCGTAGTCGCTGGTCAACAGGTCAGCGGCTTCCGCATCAGTGCGGGCGATCACCAGGGTAGGCACGCCGTACACGTCGGCAGCCATACGGGCAGCGATCAGCTTCTGGCAAGCTTCGGTGGTGGGAACCAGCACCTTGCCACCCATGTGGCCGCATTTCTTCACGGAAGCCAACTGGTCTTCAAAGTGAACACCACCAGCACCCGCGCGGATCATGGCCTTCATCAGTTCGTAGGCGTTCAAAACACCACCGAAACCGGCTTCAGCATCGGCCACGATAGGCGCGTGGTAGTCCACATAGCCCTTGTCGCCAGGGCCAACGCCTTTGGACCACTGGATTTCGTCTGCACGTGTGAAGGCATTGTTGATGCGCTCAACGACCTTTGGCACCGAGTCCACTGGGTACAGGGACTGGTCAGGGTACATGGCGGAATATTCGTTGTTGTCGGCAGCGACTTGCCAGCCGGACAGGTAGATGGCCTTGATGCCAGCCTTGACTTGCTGCATGGCCTGACCACCGGTCAATGCGCCCAGGCAGTTGACGTAGGGCTCGTTGTTCACCAGTTCCCACAGCTTCTCGGCACCGCGGCGGGCCAGAGTGTGCTCGACCTGGAAAGAACCACGCAAACGAACGACGTCAGCGGCGGTGTAACCGCGCTTGATGCCCTTCCAGCGAGGGTTGGTCGCCCAGTCTTTTTCGAGAGCGGCGATTTGTTGCTCGCGGCTCAGTTGTTCGGTGATGGTTTTCGGCATGAGATCACTCCTTGGGTTGAATAGAAAGTCTGCACAGGTCACACATAAAGTCCGGTGCCTGGGGTTAATTCTAAGTCTTCTATAAGAGTTATTTTCAATCTTATGTCTTATAGAAGACTTAATTTAATTTCATATAAATCAAGGAGTTACATCCAATAATTCACAATATAAAATTAAATTCCCCACAATGAGAAAAAATGATGCGATGCGGCAAATCAATTTTTCATATTGTGAATAAATAATTTCGCAATATGACAGCACAACAGTGGCTAGGCGTCATGCTCGCGGAACGCGCGCGCCATCTCTTGCGTGCGCCTGCGTTGCGCCCGCGCCATCCAGACGCTGGCAACGATCACCCCCAGGCTGACAACGGCTACCGTCAATGTCGCAACGGTGTTGACACTGGGGCTCAAGCCCAGGCGCGCACGACTGAAAATCACAATCGGCATGGTGGTGGAGCCTGGTCCCGAGAGAAATGCTGAGAGCACCACATCGTCCAGCGACAGGGTGAAGGTCAAGAGGAACGCCGATCCGATGGCCTGCGCGATCAAGGGCAGGGTCACCAGAAAGAACACCTGCCAGGGACGACAGCCCAAATCCTGCGCCGCCTCTTCAAGCTGTGGATTCATCTCCTGAAGACGCGATTGCACCACCACCGTGGCATAAGCCATGCCGAGCAAGGCATGGCCAAACAGAATCGTCATCAGCCCCCGGTCCGGGAAACCCAGCGTTCGCTGCACAGACACCAGCATCAGCAACAAAGACAGGCCAATGATGACCTCTGGCATGACCAGCGGCGAACTGAGCATGCCAACGAAGAAGGTACGACCGTGGAAACGTTTGAAGCGCGTCAGCGCCAGCGCAGCCAGCGTACCGAGAATCACCGAGGCACATGCCGTCAAAAACGCAATCTGCAGGGACAACTTGAAGCCATTGATGATCTCGACGTCTTCGGCCAGTCCTTCATACCAGCGCAGGGACCACCCTCCCCAGCTTGTAACCATGGCACTGTCGTTGAAACTCAGCACGATCAGGGTCAGGATGGGCAGGTAGAGAAACGCAAACACAGCACCCAACCACACGCGCGAAGTCATTCGACCGGCGTTGAATTTCATGCGCGTGCTCCCGCCGCGCTGTCGGCATGGTGCTTGTTGAAAAGCGCCAGTGGAACAATGATCAGCAGCACCATCACCACCGCGACCGTGGCCGCCATGGGCCAGTCGTTGTTGCTGAAAAACTCGTCCCACAGAACGCGGCCAATCATCAGGGTCTGAGGGCCGCCCAGCAATTCAGGAATGACAAACTCGCCAACGCAGGGAATAAACACCAGCATCGATCCGGCGATGATGCCGCGCCTGGACAGTGGCACCGTGATGCGCCAGAACGCCTGCCACGGTGTGGCGCCAAGATCTTGCGCGGCCTCCAGCAAGCGCAAATCCATCTTTTCGAGATTGGCGTAAAGGGGAAGAATCATGAACGGCAGGTAGGTGTACACCATGCCCAACACCAGGGAGAAAGGTGTGTTCATCATCTTGATCGGCTCTGAAATCATCCCCGCCCAGATGGCCAGGTTGTTGAACACGCCGTTGTCGGCCAACAGCATCTTCCATGCATACACCCGCAGCAAAAACGATGTCCAGAACGGCAGCATGACCAGCATCAGCAAGGCGGGTCGTCTATCTGCCGCACTGCGAGCCATGAAGTAAGCAAAGGGGTACGCGATGAGCAGGCAGATCACCGTCGTCAGCCCCGCGAACTTCAGTGAACTGAGGTAGGTCTCAAGGTAGAGATCATCTTTCGCAATCAAAAGATAGTTGCCGAGATTGATGTTGAGGTGGAAAACACCATCAATCCAGACAAAGAGGTCCTTGAAAACCACGTTGTCCATTTCAGACACGCTGATTTTGAAAACGACCAGAAATGGCACCAGAAAGAAGACCAGCAAAAACGCCATGGGCAAGCCAATCAAAGCCCAACGCCCCCAGAATGCGGCGAACCGGTGGTTCTGCGCAGGAGCGGACGAAGCAGACACAGTCATGGGGCGCCTCTACCTTGTCAGAACAACGACATCACTGCCATACCACCACACGTGGACGTGATCGCCCCATGTCAGCTGAACATCATCGTGGCGGGCGTCATTGGTGTGCGTCACCTTGACGATGGTGTTCCCACCATCCACCTGTACGTGGTACATGGTCAGACTGCCCAGATAGGCAAGATCCTTGATGACGCCACGCACGAAGTTGAATCCGACTTGCTGCTGCGACTCCAGCTGCTCAGCGCGTGGTGCCTCGTGCTGGATGCACATCTTCTCCGGACGCACCGCAACGTGCACCGCCATGCCCCGGGTCCCGGTGATGCCGTGGCTGACGTAATGCCGGCATTCGGACGACACAATCACAACATGATCGGGTTCATCGACAGAAACCGTGCCAGCGAAGAGGTTGACGTTTCCAATGAAGTCCGCCACGAACAGACAGTTCGGGGTCTCATAAATTTCGGGCGGCTTTCCAACCTGCAAAATCTTTCCGTCGTTCATCACGCCGATGCGCGTGGCCATGGTCATGGCCTCTTCCTGATCGTGGGTGACCATGACGCAGGTCACGCCGACCTGTTCGATGATGTCCACCAACTCCAGCTGGGTCCGCTTGCGCAGCTTGGCATCCAACGCAGCCAGCGGTTCATCCAGCAAAAGCAGTTGAGGGCGTTTGGCAAGACTGCGCGCCAGCGCGACCCGTTGTTGTTGCCCGCCCGACAGCTGGTGCGGCTTGCGTTTGGCATACGGTTTGAGCTGAACCAGTTCAAGCATCTGATCCACGCGCGCCTCAATCTCGACTTTGGGCAGATGATCCCGGCGCAGACCAAACGCAATGTTGTCCCAGACGCTCAGGTGGGGAAACAGCGCATAGCTCTGGAACATCATGTTGATGGGCCGCGCATAGGGCGCAAGCCCCGCAATATCACGCCCGCCAAGCATGATTTGCCCGGAGGTTGGCACCTCAAACCCGGCCAGCATGCGCAGCAGCGTGGACTTGCCACACCCCGAGGAACCGAGCAGTGCAAAGATCTCGCCCTGCTCAATGTCCAGGGAAAGATCGTTCACGGCCATCACGCCATCGAACTGCTTCACCACATGCCGGATCTGCAAAAACGGTTCGACACGCAGATGCCCCCCCTCTTCCTGCGGCTTGTCCCCGACCCGTTCTTCTAACGCATTGCCCAATTCACTCTCCTGAAATTCGATCGCGTTCAGTTCAGGCCTTGCGCGCTCAGCACAATGCCGTCCTCGTCCGCATACAGCCAATCGCCGGGGCGAACCCAGACACCCTGTATCTGGACTGGAACATCTTTTTGACCTTCGTTGCGCTTTTCCGTGGGCAGCGGCATGCTGGCCAGTGCACGGATGCCGACGTCCAGCAGCGCCAGTTCGGCGACATCGCGCACGCAGCCATCAATGACGAGGCCAGCCCAGCCGTTGCGGGCGGCTGCTGCGCCCAGATTGCCCCCCAGCAGGGCTCGACGCAACGAGGCGCCGCCATCGACCACCAGCACTTTGCCCACACGACCCGATGGCGTCTCTTCAAAGCCTACGGAATCCACCGCAGCTTTGACCAGTGAATTGTCTTCAAAACATTTGACAGTCACGACTGGACCGGCAAATTTGCGTGCGGCACCATAGTCACGAAATACAGGTGGTAAAACTCTGAAGTTGCCTGAGGAATCGTTTTTGTGGGCATCGCACAAGTCACAGGTGGCAAATGATGGGTTCATGGTCCAGTATTCCTTTTGAATCCAAAATTGTAGAGCCTTGCGCGTGGGGCACCCGAGGGAAAACTCACGAAATAGCGTGTGCTGGCGCGGTGTTAATACCCGCACCTGCTGCACTGCGTGAACACTTTGGGAGCACTCGAACCGGCCAGGTTCGGTTTTCAGAGGAGAAAGCCAGCAATTTTCCCAATGAAAAAACAACACGCCCCAATGAAAAAAACACTTTTTCCCTTGGAAACACACAAATTCTCCAGTAGCATCCGCTTTGCCAGTGAAGAAGCAGTTTTTTGCTGGTGATTAATCAACTTCTAGAAGGACAATAAATCATGGCAACTGCAAAGAAAGCACCGGCAAAGAAAGCTGCACCCGCAAAAAAAGCAGCACCGGCAAAGAAGGCGGCTCCTGCAAAGAAGGCAGCGCCAGCCAAGAAAGTAGCAGCAAAAGCACCGGCCAAGAAGGCAGCACCAGCTAAAAAAGCTGCGCCCGCCAAGAAAGCCGCTCCAGCGAAAAAAGTAGCTGCAAAGAAAGCGCCCGCCAAAAAGCGGACCGCCAACGCTGCGTTCATGAAGGCCTTGACGCCTAGCGCCGCTCTGGCCGCGGTTGTGGGTGCAACCCCCCTGCCACGCACTGAAGTGGTGAGCAAGCTGTGGGCTTACATCAAGAAGAACAAGCTGCAAGACGCAGTCAACAAGCGCATGATCAACGCCGACGCCAAGCTGAAGGAAATCTTCGGCAAGATGCAGGTGTCCATGTTCGAGATGGCTGGCCTGATCGGCAAGCACCTCAAGTAATCAGCACCTGCTGAATACTAAAAAGGCCGACTGACGTCGGCCTTTTTTTGGTTTATCGGTGCTTATCGTGATCGCGGCGATTGCCCTCGTCACGACGATCATCCCGTTCACGCCCATGTCCGCGTTCCTCATGGCGTCCCCCCCGGCCACCGCGCCAGCCTGGATGCTCATGCGCATAGCGCTCTTTCACCCATTGTTCCTGCACAAAATAGACCGGCTGTCCGCACGCGTTGTAACGCGCACAATGCTTGCTCCACTTCTTCTGATGGCCCGGTGGCACATAGAGGTAAATGGGCTGGCGATATACGGCAACGGGCGCCGGTGCAATGATCACCGGTTGCGGATACACGAGTACGGGTTGCGGATAGTTACCAATGTCGATGCGCCCATAGACTCCGGGCTGATTGATGCCAATCGAGACACCCACATTGGTTTGCGCATAGACAGAACCCGTTGAGCAAACAACAGCGAGCAGAGCCAGGCTGGCAAGTTTCTTCATCAATATCTTTCAAAGTAGATCAGTCTTCACAACGCTCAAAGCGCGCCTGCGATGACTTCTAAAAAGTAAAGATTTGTGAGGACAGGTCAAGCAGGCGCGTCCAACGGCATTTTTTCATGCCTTGTTGAGCGCGGTCTGTGTGATGGCAGACAGAGTGCCGCGTGTAGAAATCACCTCGGGGTCCAGAATGACTTCTATCAGCGTTCCCTCGGGTCGAGCCAGTGCAGCCAGCAACTCCGCTTCAAACTGCGCGGTTGCCGTGATGCGCACACCGGCAAAGCCGTAGGCACGCGCCAGCGCTGCAAAGTCGGGGTTTTTCAGCTGCGTGCCGGTGACATGTTGTGGATACTCGCGCTCCTGGTGCATGCGGATGGTGCCGTACATGCCGTTATTCAACAGCAGAACAATGGTCTTGGCGCCATATTGCACGGCGGTGGCAAGCTCTTGTCCATTCATCAAAAAGTCGCCGTCACCAGCAATCGTGAACACCGTGCGCCCGGTGGCGATGGCAGCTGCAATGCCTGCAGGCACACCATAGCCCATGGCGCCATTGGTGGGCGCAAGTTGCGTCTTGAAGCCCTTGACCAGGCCATGGTGCTTGTAGAACCGGTGCATCCAGCTGGCGAAGTTGCCCGCTCCATTGGTGAGCACTGCATCATCGGGCAAATACTTTTGCAGCGTCGCCACAATTGCGGGCATGTCAATGTCACCGGGTAGCTTCTGCGGCTCCAGGTTGGACAGGTAGTCCGCGTGGCATTCCTGCGCCCAGGCTTCCCAGGCAACCGACACCGGCGCCGACAACACCTCCAGCGAACGGGCCGCCGCGTTCATCGTGGCGTTGATGGCCAGGTCCGCCTGGTAAACCCGATTGAGTTCCTCCGCGCTGGCGTGGATGTGCACCAGCTTTTGCTTCGGCTTGGGCGCATCGAGCAACGTGTAGCCCCCGGTGGTCATCTCGCCCAGCCGCGGGCCAATGGCAAGAATCAGATCGCTACGCCTGATGCGAGCTGCCAGCCTGGGGTTGATGCCAATGCCCACGTCGCCGGCATACAGCGGGTGATGATTGTCAAAGATGTCCTGAAAGCGAAACGCGTTGCCCACCGGCAACTTCCAGTTTTCGGCAAAACGCTGCAGGGCCTGAGCCGCCTGCACGGTCCATCCGCCGCCGCCTGCAATGACCAGCGGACGCTCTGATTTCAATAGCATCTCGCGCAGATCGCGCAAAGACCCGGGATCACTCCAGGCCTCAACCGCAGCAACGCGTGCGAGTGCTTGCGGCACCACGCCCGTCGCGTCCGCCACCACCGCCTGGGTCAACATGTCTTCGGGCAAAACCAGCACGACGGGACCTGGTCGGCCATTCATGGCTGTGGCAAAAGCACGTGCCACATACTCGGGAATACGGCGCGCATCGTCAATGCGCTCCACTCGTTTCGCAAAGCCTTTGGTGCTGGGTCCGAAAAAGCTCTGGAAGTCCACTTCCTGGAAAGCTTCGCGGTCGCGCGTGTCGCTGGCCACATCACCCACGAACAGCACCATGGGAGTAGAGTCCTGAAACGCCGTGTGCACCCCAATGGAAGCATTGGTGGCACCGGGCCCACGGGTCACAAAACATACACCCGGGCGCCCGGTGAGCTTGCCGTGCGCTTCGGCCATGAAGGCCGCACCGCCCTCCTGGCGGTTGATGATGAACTGAATCTGGTCCTGATGCAGGTGAAAGCCGTCCAGCACTGCCAGATAGCTCTCTCCTGGCACACCAAACGCGTGGGTTACGCCTTGGGCCACAAGGCATTCAACGAGAAGATGTCCTGCAATTTTTGTAGTCATGATGTCTTTGTTTGTACTTCCAGTGTCATACCCGCGTTGCGCAATCGTTGAACCAACACCTCGCCCAAGCCACTGGCCGGGGTCAGCACGCCGCCCCAACCTTTGCCACCTGGCAATTCATTTTGATTCAAGGCCAGGCAGAGCGCCGATTCACAAACCATCTTGGTCGTTGCGCGGTTGCCGGGATCGCCCTTATCGGCGATCCGGGCAAACACCTTATGCCCCTGGGCACTTTTCCCGATCAACTCGCAACGAAACGAGCCATTGTCCATGCTGCGCTCGGAGGGCCCTTCGCCGGGGCTGGGCGCCATTCGCTTGGCCATGGCACGAACAGGTCCCAGTGTCAGCGCCCACTGAGAGCTGGCCATGCCCATGCTCAAACTGGTCGCGGCCGCACCCGCCAGCAGGCCGGAGCCAATGCGCAGGTATTCCTGGTACTCAAAATCGTCGCCATACGCCAGCAAGGCAGCACTGCGGCGCACCACCCGCGTATTGATCGGCCCCATGAAGAACGGCGCCAGCCAGGCGCGGAAATCCCGGTCGTTGTGGGGGACTATCGGGTCCTTGTGCCTGGACGGATTCGCTGGACGCACACCCTGCGGGTTCAATAGAAATGGATCGGCAAAGGCCTTCGCCTGTCCTGTGCCCAGGATGTTGAGCACCGACGCCAGGGTGCCGCCATTCAATCCACCGCGCACGGAGAAACTGGCTTTCACGCTCTGGCAGGGCTCACCAAACTGCTGCTGCATGGCCTGTGTCAGCAACCAGGTTCCGATATCGGAGGGGATCGAGTCAAAGCCGCAGAAGGGAATGATGCGTGTGCCATCCCGGGCGGCTTGCGCGTGATGGCGTTGAATCATCTCGTGCACCCAGGGCGTCTCGCCGGTGATGTCCACGTAGTGGGTGCCATGCCTGACGCATGCCGCCACCAACTCGCTACCGTACAGGGCAAAGGGGCCGGCGGTGCTCAGCACCACGGCCGCGTCACGCGCCAGTGCATCCAGCGCCGAGATGTCCTGGGCATCGGCCACCACAATGCCGGCATTGCTGGCACCACCACCGCATGACGCCTTGATCGCAGCAAGCTTGTCGGCGCTGCGCCCGGCCAGCGCCCAACGCACGGGGCGGCCCTGTGTCAATGCGTGCTGGGCAAAATAGGCCGCTGTCTGGCGCCCGACAAAACCGGTGGCGCCGTACAACACCACATCGTACTTTTTTTGAACTTTTCTGGAAGACATGCGGGTATCCGTCTCTGATTGTTTGGCGAGGGCCATGGTCCAAAATTTTTCTTAAAGTGCCCTGCGCGCAAACAAACCACCAATGCGGCGCACCAGCCACTTCGGTGTACTGCGCGAGGCAATCATCGCGGCCTGGTTGAAGACACCGGGAACGCAAATTGCATCACCTTTCATGCAGGCCTCAAAGCCCTGACGGGCCACATCGGCAACCTCTGCAATCAGAAACCCGGGGATTTGCGACAACTGGGCATTGGCATCCTTCGCAGCGGACAGCATGTGCGTGGCGGTGATGCCGGGGCATAGCGCCGTCACCGTCACGCCGCTGTCCTTGGTTTCTTCTGCCAGCGATTCGCTCAAGGAGAGCACATAGGCCTTGCTGGCGGCATAGGTGGCCAGCAAGGGAATGGGTTGGAAGGCGGCGATCGACGCCACATTGAGAATGCGCCCGGCCCCCCGCGTCAGCATGGGAGGTAAAAAATGCGCCAGCATCGCGGTCAGGCCAGAGATATTGAGGTCAATGATTTGCTGATGCTGCGCCGGCGTCATGCGGCTGAATGCATTTTGCTCCAGCACCCCCGCGCAGTTGACCAGTACATCAACCTGGCATTGCTTGCGCTTGAGCGATGCAAACAGCTTGGCCGCAGCATGGCTGGCCGCCAGGTCAGTCGGTTCGACCCAGACATGAATATCATGCGATTGCTTGAGCGTGGAGGCCAGCGCCTTCAGCTTGTCGGCGCTGCGCGCCACCAGGACCAGATCATGGCCTGCATCGGCAAAGCAATGGGCCAAAGCTTCACCAATGCCTGACGAGGCACCGGTGATCAAGGCAACAGGGCGGGCATACGACTGTTTCGCGGGCATACGGGGCTCCTCGGGATAGCCCTTATTCAAGCATAGAAGCGGTGCTTTGGGTAGCGCCTGGGCGCCAGCTCGGGTCAGGCGTGAGACAAGCGCCCCGCAGTACGGTGTCCCACGCCCAATGCAGCAACCACACTGAGCAAGAGCACCGCCGCCGCGCCCAGCAATGTGGCACCGTACCAGCCCCGGTCCATGAAGGCCCCAAACAAAATAGGCGATATGGCAAAGCCCACATCCAGCCCCGAATAGACCATGCCGTACACCCGACCCGTCGCGCCCTTGGGTGTGGCCTTCTTGATCATCATGTCGCGCGAGGGTCCGCCAATGCCTACCGCGAAGCCCGTACCCGCCAGCACAACCATGGTGCCCAGCGCGCCAAAAATCCCCGTGCCGCACAAAGCCAGCAACACCGCCGCCACCCCCATCGAAATGGCCACCACACGGTCACTGCTGCCTGTACGGGCTGCAATGAAGCCACCCACGAACATGCCCACCGCGCCACACAGCATATAAGCGGTCAGTGTCAGCGTAGCGGCTTCAAAGCTCACGCCATGCATGGCCTTGAGAATCGAGACAGAAAAACTTTGCACCACGGCCAGGGTCATGGTGGAGAGCAGAAAAAAGCCAAAACACCACCACACCACCGGCTTCTTCATGAACGCCATATCGTGCTCCGCATGGACATCGGCATCACGCACCACCACCTGGGTGCTGAGGTGAGCGCGCTGCACAATCATCAGCAACAAGATGCCCAGGTACATCGCCGCTGCTGCCAGATACGCGGTGCGCCAGTTGTACAGGCTGCTGATCGACGCGAAAAAAACCGGTGCCACGGCCCAGCCCAGGTTGCCGGTCAAACCATGGGCGCTGAAGGCGTAGCCCAGGCGCGGTGACGACACACGCTGATTCAAAATGGTGAAGTCCACCGGGTGAAACGTGGCATTGCCCAAACCCGCCAGCGCGGCCACCAGCAACAAACCGGTGTACCCCGTCACCGTGGACGCCGCCGCACAAGCCACGACAAAAATTCCCAGGGCCACAAACAACAAAGGCCGAGCACCCAGGCGGTCCACCACAAAACCGGCCGATGCCTGCCCGATGCCCGACACGACAAAGAAGACTGTCATCAGCAAGCCCAACTGCGAGTAGCTCAGGCCAAACTCCTTCATGAACACCGGGAACATCAAGGGCAGCAACAGGTGTGCGAAGTGCGAACTGGCGTGGGCTAGGCCCACCAGGCCAATGATGGTGGCATCCTGTTTGAGGGGGGCCGATAAAGGCGGATGGTATGTGGTGGCGGTCATGGCCAGATGGTACGGGCATCCGTCTCTGCTGAAATGCGACGAATAGACAATAATCATCGAATATCTGCCAACCCTTCCTGCCCAACGTGAAACGTCAAAACACGCTCAAACCGGTTCGTTTCGATGACACCGCTGATCGCGCGCCCAGCGTCGCCCGGCCGGTGCGCAGCCGGGCCCGCTCGCTGGGGATGGACGCGCAGGTGGAGCCCCACCGGCATCCCTGGACCCAGTTGACCTACTGCGCCCGCGGACTCATGCAGGTCACGGTCGCACAAAGCAGTCTGCAAACCACCTTCATCATTCCCCCCTCGCGTGCCGTATGGATACCACCCGGCGTGCAGCACACGGTGACGGTGCTGGAGGCCGCCGAACTGCGCACGGTAGACGTGCATGCCAGCATGACGCCACTGGGTTGGGACGCCTGCCGGGTACTCGTGGTGTCGCGGCTGATGCGCGAATTGATTCACGCGCTGGAGGTGTCGCAGCCCGGCGCACGGGACGATGCGCTCATGGCACTGACCATGGACGAAATCCGTCATGCCGACATTCAGGCGCTGGGTGTACCGCTGCCCCGCGACAAACGGCTGCGCGCCCTCTGCGAGGCCGTGCTGCGCGCGCCCGGCGAGCGCGCCACGCTGTCCGAATGGGCGGTGGACATCGGCGCCAGCGAACGCACCGTGGCACGGCTGTTTCGCACCGAACTGGCCACCAGCTACCAGCAGTGGCGCCAGCAAGCGATCCTGGCCCACGCCCTGCCGATGCTGGCACGGGGCACCCCCATCAGCGAGGTGGCCGCTGCCAGCGGCTACAACAGCGACAGCGCTTTCTCTGCCATGTTCAAATCGGCCATGGGCCAGTCACCCAGCCATTTTCAATACAAAATGGGCTCTAGCCCCTGAAAATAAAGAGCAATATGCTACTTTTTCAGTAGCATAAAACAAGCAGCAGCGTTTATTTCAATCCCAGGGGATCGGAGCCGGTGCCGTCGCCAATGAGTTGGCCCATCTTGAAAATGCCGCTCACCCGCATGACCGGCTGACCGTCCGACGTCACCACGCCCTGACCAAACAGCATGTTGCGCGTGGTGCGCAACACATCGGCCTCGCCCTGTACCCAGGAGCCCAGGGGCGAGGCGCCCATGTAGTCCACCTGCAGGCTGATCGTGGGCAGGAAGCGACGCTCGATCTCGGCCTGGTACATCGACGCGCACGGAATCAGCATGTCAGCGAAGGTGGCCAACATGCCGCCATGGCAAATCTTGAGCGGGTTGGTGTGCCGGTCTTCCACACGAAAGCCCAGCAGCAAACGTTCGCCGGTCCATTTGCCATAGAGCGGTCCATTGTGTCCGATGAAGGCGCCGCCGACCTTGACCGGACGAAAGCCTTCGGGAATGTTGTCAACCGCCGCAGGGGAAATGTCATCGAAACTGGCGTTGAGGAGATGTTGTGTCATAGGCTTGGAGGACTCGGCGTCGAAGGAGCCGATTAAAACCACCCACTATAGAGACTTTGCGTGATGCCGAGGTGCCGCATGTCCACACCGCGACACGCCGGGGTACCCCCCGGGTCTCATCGCCCCAGCAGCGCGCCATAAGCCTGGCGGGTAGCCGGTGCCACAGATTGCAGCACCTGCTCATACGATGTCTGGTGACGCGCCAGCAGCCGTGCCGAGGCGACGGCTTTGGATCGACAAAACCAGTGGCAGGTGTGTTGCATCAGGAACAGTTCGGCGCACACCGTGTAGGCCTTGTCTTTCGCACTGCGATGCTCCGCATTTTGAACAGCATGGTTGATGCCCTGCGCGTGAATACTCAGAACTTTGCGCAGGTCAAACGTAGCGCCTGGGAACAATCTATCGGCATAGGGAACGGCCATGGCGAGTTTGCTCACGCGCGTATCGGCCTCATTGGCGCCGGAGAACTCGGCAACAAAGCGCTTGAACTGCTCACACAAAGCCGCTTCCGCCGTGACCAGGAGATTCCAGATTTGGGCCTGTCGTTGTGGATCAGCCTCGCCCAAAGCGCGCAGGTAGCCCTCGGTCAGATTTTCCATCAGCTTTTCAATCTGATGTTTTCCCAGATGCCTGCCCAACAAGGCGATGCGCCGGTTCTGGTATCTGGATTTGAGCGTGTAAAAGCCAACGGAGATCAACATTGACAGGACAAAAATTTCCATGGCTGGCGACTAAATTTCGATAGCGAAGATACTAGTGTAGTGGCCCCATCAACGGCGCCGGAACAACTTGATCGGCAGGTTCTGACGCCATGGGTCGCAGGCCATTGGCCAGCGCATGCGCCCACTGAATGATGACGAGGTCGCCCGGCACACGCTGCACCGGCAGCAGCCAGCTGGCTGCAACCGTCCAGTCCAGCCCATAGCGGACGTAGTGCACCTCGTAACTTGCTGCAGGCAGCTTGGCGCTGGCGGCTTGCGCAGCCAGCAGCGCAGGCCGCAAGTGCGTCGAAGTCAGGGCGGCAGCCGGGTCCACGATGCGCACCGTCAGGCACTCGGGCCGGTCCAGCGGGCTGCGAAAGCGCTCTATGTACAAAGCACCGTCCTCGTCACAAGGCTTGTCCACCACCCACCAGGACGCACCAAAGGATTGCTTCGGATTGGCTGAAAAGACCACTGCCGCAGCAAGCCGCCCTTCCTTGTCCATCGAGAAAGCCGGCGCCGTGATGATCGTTGTATCGGTCACCATGGATGTCGCCCAACGGATCTGGCTGCCCCGCACCGTATGCTGCGAGCTTGGTACCTGAAACCAGTTCCCGGGAGGCAAAACAAGAATGCGGTTGCCAATAACCAGCCGCGTATCGCCCATCGGACGAAGTGTTGAATCCGCGGGCGGCGTCACCGTGGCCACATCAGTTTGCAGTGTCCGAATCACGCCCAGGTTGTAGTCAGGCTCCCAGCGCTCTGGCGCAAGCACTTTCAGCCGGGACATCGTCATCGTTGCCGAAGGAAAGTCCCATAAGGCCATCTCACACAGGCCCAATACCAGGCCAAGATCGAAGGAGGACTGTTTAGGGACCTCGGGCTGTGCCAGCAGGGTATCGAAGACCAGGCGCAGATCGGGGATCGCATCCGCGCAACGACCCTGCCTTTGCAAAGCCCGTCCACGGATTTCATGCCACCGCAACGATCCCGGGTGTTCGGACAGGCGCCGGGAGGCCAGCGCCACGACCCCGCCCCAATCGCCGCGCGCTTCAAAGTCACGAATCCGTGTCACATCAGTTTTGGATAACTCCAGGCCAAGCGGGATCAGGAGCAGCAGCAAGGGAACCGTCAAGATAGAGGGCGGCACCGGGATGGGAAACCCGCTTGCCTGCGCTTTCGCAGGCATGGGCACCACCAAGGCAAAAACCAGACTCGCGAGGACACACTGACGGATGAAAAAAAGGCGTGGCATCGCGTCCTCCGCAAGAGCCCGATCACTCGGCCTTCATGAAGTTAACGCTAAGCCCGGCCTCAGCGCCAAACGATCAGTGCACCACCCGCTCGAAGCTGAACTGCCCGGGCGAGCGGATCGGGTCCACATCGACCGGAATGATGTCCTTCGGCAGAAACTTGCCCTCCAACAGCAGCTTGGACAGCGGATTTTCAATGCGCTGCTGAATGGCACGCTTGAGCGGCCGCGCGCCGAACACCGGGTCGAAACCCACCTTGGCCAATTCGGCCAAAGCTGCCGGCGACACTTCGAGCGTCAATTCCATCTTGGCCAACCGCTCCTGCAGCACCTGGATCTGGATGCCGGCAATCTCGGCGATGTGGGTCGCGTCCAGCGCATGGAACACCACAGTCTCGTCAATGCGGTTCAAAAACTCGGGGCGGAAGTGGTTCTTCAGCTCACCGGTCACCGCGTCCTTGATGTCTTCGCTGTCCTGGCCCACCATGCTCTGGATCAGGTGCGAGCCAATGTTGCTGGTCATCACAATCACGGTGTTCTTGAAGTCCACGGTGCGGCCCTGGCCGTCGGTCAGACGGCCATCGTCCAGCACCTGCAGCAGCACGTTAAAGACATCCGGGTGGGCTTTTTCCACCTCGTCCAGCAGCAGCACGCTGTAGGGTTTGCGGCGCACGGCTTCGGTCAGATAACCGCCTTCCTCGTAACCCACATAACCCGGAGGCGCGCCAATCAGGCGGGCCACGGAATGTTTCTCCATAAACTCGCTCATGTCGATGCGGATCAGGTGATCCTCGCTGTCAAACAGGAAACCGGCCAGAGCCTTGCACAACTCGGTTTTGCCCACGCCCGTGGGGCCAAGGAACAGAAAGGAGCCGGTGGGGCGGTTCGGGTCACTCAGGCCCGAACGCGAGCGGCGAATGGCGTTGGACACCGCAGCAATGGCTTCGTTTTGCCCCACCACACGCTGGTGCAATTTCACTTCCATCTGCAGCAGCTTGTCGCGCTCGCCCTGCATCATTTTGCTGACCGGAATACCGGTGGCACGGCTCACCACTTCGGCGATTTCTTCGGCGCCCACTTGCGTGCGCAGCAGACGCGGTGCAGCGCCCTCGCCGCGCGTGGCCTCTTTGGCCTGCGCCTCTTTCATGCGTTTTTCCAACTCGGGCAGCTTGCCGTATTGCAACTCGGCCACTTTGTTGAAATCGCCCTTGCGGGTCAGCTCTTCAATTCGGAATTTGAGCTGGTCGATCTCTTCACGCACCTGGCCGCTGCCCAAGGCGCTGGCTTTTTCGGCCTTCCAGATTTCGTCCAGATCGGCAATCTCTTTTTGCAGCGCGGTGATTTCGTCGTTGATCAGTTCCAGGCGCTTTTGCGAGGCCTCGTCCTTCTCTTTTTTCACCGCTTCACGCTCAATCTGCAGCTGGATCAGGCGCCGGTCCTTCTTGTCCATGACCTCGGGCTTGGAATCCATCTCGATCTTGACCTTGGACGCCGCTTCGTCGATCAGGTCAATCGCCTTGTCGGGCAAAAAGCGGTCTGTGATGTAACGGTGGCTCAGCTCGGCCGCGGCCACGATGGCGGGGTCGGTGATGTCCACGTTGTGGTGTTTCTCGTAGCGCTCTTTCAGGCCACGCAAAATCGCAATGGTGGCCTCTACCGTGGGCTCGCCCACCAGAATTTTCTGGAAACGGCGCTCCAGTGCGGCGTCTTTTTCAATGTACTTGCGGTATTCGTCCAGCGTGGTGGCGCCCACGCAATGCAGCTCGCCGCGGGCCAAGGCGGGCTTGAGCATATTGCCGGCATCCATCGCGCCTTCGGCCTTGCCGGCACCCACCATGGTGTGCAACTCGTCGATGAACACAATGGTCTGGCCTTCGTCCTTGGCCAAATCTTTGAGCACGTTTTTCAGGCGCTCTTCAAACTCACCGCGGAACTTGGCGCCGGCCAACAGCGAGGCCATGTCCAGCGACAAGACGCGTTTGCCCTTGAGCGAATCCGGCACTTCACCGGCGACGATGCGCTGGGCCAAGCCTTCCACAATGGCGGTCTTGCCGACGCCAGGCTCGCCAATCAGCACCGGGTTGTTTTTGGTGCGGCGTTGCAGCACCTGGATGGCACGGCGGATTTCGTCGTCGCGGCCAATCACCGGGTCGAGCTTGCCCATGCGGGCGCGCTCGGTCAGGTCAATGCAGTATTTCTTGAGTGACTCGCGCTGATCTTCAGCATCGGCGCTGTCCACGTTCTGACCACCGCGCACGGCGTCAATGGCGGCTTCCAGGCTCTTGCGGGTCAGGCCGTTTTCCTTGACGATACGCCCGATGTCCTGTTTGCTGTCAGTCAGCGCCAGCAAAAACAGCTCGCCAGCCACAAACTGGTCACCACGCTTGATCGATTCTTTTTCGGCCGCCTGCAGCAAGGTCACCATGTCGCGCCCCACCTGCACCTGCTCATGGCCCTGCACTTGCGGCAGCTTCTTCATGGCGGCCTCGGCTGCCGCCAGCAAGCCGGGCACATTCACACCGGCGCGTTGCAGCAAGGCCTTCGGGCCGTCATCCTGGCGCAGCATGGCCACCAGCACGTGGGTCGGTTCGATGTACTGGTTGTCGTTGCCCAAGGCCAGAGTTTGAGCTTCGCCAAGGGCTTCTTGAAATTTGGTCGTGAGTTTTTCGATTCGCATGACAGTCCTTTAAATTCCCTCGCAGCTTGATGCTGATTCAGGATTTTCAAGGGCTTACCCCTGCTGGCGAGTTGACATTCGTCAAGATAAGCGCAGTATGAGCTCCCAGCTCGGGGATGTTCATGGGCACCAAGGTCGTAAACAACTTCAATTTGTGCGCCGGCAATTGGATGTCAATACCCATTCCACCAGCCGCTTCAAACCTTGGATCCAACCAGTCGATACCCAAGCGGACGCCCCCTCAATTCAAAGGACGTCCGGTTTGCCGAAACATGGTGCGGCTGTCACACCCGCATCACCTCGCGCCGCATCGACCACAGCACGGCCAGCACCTCGTTGCGCGTGGCTTCGTCGATGCCGTTCTTCTGCAGCGCGTCCATCGCATCGTCAATGACGGTCATGAACTCCTGCTCGTTGATGTTCATGCCCTTGTGCGTGGCCACCATGTCCTTGCCGGTGTAGACCTCGGGCCCGCCGGTGCCGGCGCAGAAGAACTCGACCGCGCGGCGTTCAACACGTGCCAGGTCTTCGCTGTTCATGTAACGGGCATTCACCAGCGGGTTGGCCAGGTGGTTCTTCATTAGGTCCGCAGTGATACGGGTGATGCCCTCGCGGCGACCCAGGCGCTCGTACAGGGTGGTGGTGGTTTGGTTCATATCGACTCTCTCCTTGGGGTAGGCAGATCCACCATTGGACCTGCTGGGTTGAAGGCTATGCAGCCCGCGTTCTTGACAGAGGCCCGCATGTGGGCGGCCCACGAAGCAACCTCGATGGCACCGGGATCGGGCATCCAAGAGGTGTATTCGATTTCTCCGGCGTCAGGCCGGCTCACGGCGTACTCGGCGGCCGTCTCAACGCCAGCGCCGAACAGGTCGCGACGCAACATTGCCAGCGTGCCGGTGACCGCGTGCTCGAGTTCGAGCAAAGTCTGCGCTGTCAGAGGTTGCGCAAGCGTCAGCACGGCCGGTACTGTGCCCGACGCGGGAAGGATGAGATTTAGACAGGTCATGGGTGCTCCTCGTGGTTCACGCCGGCGGGTAGTCGCTCAGCGTGGCCGTAGATTGCCGGGCCGGCGTTCCTGAATCGTTCCTGATGCCTGCAGGGCTTGTGGAGGTCACATCGCTGTATTATTCTTGTTGGCATGGACATCAACCCGCCCAACGTGCCTCCAGGGGCCTTTACCCGCCTTGACGCCTTTCTGCTTGGCCGCTTTGCAGTCGCCATCGACGGTGTCCAACTTGCCGGCGACCGCTGGCCCAGCCTGCGCGCCGCGCAGCTGGTGCAACTACTGTGCTTGCAGCCGCGCCAGCGTTTGACGCGCGACGAAGTGATCGATGCACTATGGCCGCAACTCGAACCCGAGGCCGGCGCCGCCAACCTGAGAAAGGCCGCTCACCACGCGCGCCAGGCACTGGGGCGTCACGACGGTATCGTGCTGCAGGCCGGCGAGGTGCTGCTATGGCCCGAGCGCCCGGTGGGGGTGGATGCGCTGCGCTTCGAGCAGCGTGCCGATGCCGCCCTGGCGCAGCGCGACCCCGCGGACTGTGCCGATACTGCCGCCACCTACGCGGGCGACCTGCTGCCCGGTGCACGTTTTGAGCCCTGGGCCGAAGCGACCCGCGAACGTCTGCGCGAGCGCCAGCTGCAACTGTTGCGCGCCAGCGGCCAGTGGGAGCGGCTGGCGCAGATGGACCCTGAAGACGAAGCGGCGCACCGCGCGCTGATGCAACGCGAACTGGCTGCTGGCAACCGAGCCGCCGCATTACGCTGGTATGCCCATCTGCGCGAGGCGCTGCAGCGGGGCCTGGGCGTATCACCGGACGCGCAGACGCAGGCGTTGTACGAGCGCTGCATCGCCGGCCTGCAGGCGGCCGCGCCCGCCTTCGTCGGCCGCGCCCAGGCAAGTGCCCAGGCCGACGCCTGGCTGGGCATGGCGGCCATCCAGCGGCCCGGTGGGATCGTGTTGCGGGGGCCACCCGGTATCGGCAAGAGTGCACTCGGCCGCGAGATCGCCGCGCAGGCTCAGACCCGCGGCTGGGCGGTGTATCGCGTCGAGGCCCCGCAGACCGGCCGCACCTATGCGGTGATGTGCGACATCACCGAACGGCTGATCGTCGAGAACCGCAGCGTGCTCGACCGTATCAGTGCGCAGGCGCGCGCGGTGCTGTCCCTGCTAAGCCCGCATGCGGCGCCGGCCGACACCCTGCCCGGCCCGCTGGGCAGGCATCAGGTGGTGGGTGCCATCCGCCACTTGCTGGTGGCCGCCGCACCGGGCAAAGAAGTTCTCCTGCAGGTCGACGATGCGCACCTTGCTGACGATGCCGATGTCGACGTGATTACGCAGCTTGCGGCCACCGGCGCCGGCTTGTGCGTGCTGCTCGCAGCACGCCCGCCTGTAGCAGGCACCGCACTGGCGCGCGCCCTGGGCCGGCTGCAACGCTCGGGCGTGCTTCAAGTGCTCGATTTAGAGCCGCTGCCCGACGACGAGAGCCGCAGGTTGGTGGCACGTGCTGCGCCAGTCGGCGTGTCAGACGACGTGGTGGCGAGCATCGTGCGCGCTGCAGGAGGCAACCCTTTTGCGGCCATCGAGCTGGCGCGCTGTGCCGGAGCCAACCCCGATGGGCGCTTGCCTGGCGGCGTAGCCGAAGCCATTACCGAGCGGCTTTGCGACGTGCCCGACAGCGCACTGAGTCTGCTCAAGTGGATGGCCCTGAGCGGCGACGAATTGGATGTCGCCACAGTCGAGGCGCTGGCGGCCGAAGCACAGGTCCCCAGCCTGGAGTCATTGGACGCCGCTTTGGCGGCTGGCGTGCTGCTGCCGCTTGCCAACCGCTACCGCTTCCGCCACCACTTGGTGCAACAGGCGCTGATCGATCAGGTGCCGTCCCACCGCCGCCTGAAGATGCACCGCCGGATCGCCGCCCGCCTGGCCGAGCTCGACAGCCCGCCGGCCGGCATTGCCCGCCACTGGCTGGAAGCTGGCCACCGGCGCGAAGCGATGCCCTGGCTGCTGGCCGCCACCCGGGAGGCCGTGCGCCTTGCTGCCTTCAGCGATGCGCTGCGCCACCTCGAGCCGCTGCTTGCGTTTCAACCCGATCATGCCGAGGGCCTGCGACTGCGCGCCGAGTCGTTGGACGCCATGGGAGAACCCGCCGCGCTGGCCGCGTACCATGCAGCCGCCGACGTCGCGGGTGAACCCGAGAGCCACAACCTGCGTGCCAAGGCCGCGCTGGCCCAGGTGAAGCTGGGCGACCCGAAAGGTGCGCTCGTCGTGCTGGCCGGCCTGACGCCCACCAGCGTCGAGGGCCGACTGTGCGAAGCACTGGCATACAGCGGCGCGGCCGCGCTCGGCGCGGGCGACCCCGCCGTTGGCACGGCCAAAGCGGCGGTGGCCCGGCAGCTGGCTCTGCAGTCCGGTGACACCACCTCGCTGGTCATCGCCTCATGGGCGCAGGCCGCTGCAGCGCATGCGCGGGGCGACCTGCACCGCAGCGTCTGGGCCGATCTGCACGAGACCAGCCAAGTGCCGCACCTGGCGCTGCGCGTGTTCGACGGCCACCTGTGCATCACCCAGCGCTTCCTGTACGGCGCGCGGCCCTACGCGGACGTCATCAACTTCGCCCAGACCCTTTCAACCGAGGCACAGCGGCTGGGCGCCGCTCGCGGCCATGCTTTCGGTGTGACGCTGCGCGGCGAGGCCGAGTGGCTGGCCGGCAACTTGACCGAAGCACGCGAGCACCTGCGCGAAGGCGCCCGACTGCACCGCGCCATTGGCGGGCCAGTGGGCGAGGCGCTGTCGCTGCAGCGCCTGGCCGAATTGGCGTTGCATGAGGGCAAGCGAGACGAGGCCCGCGCCCTCGTCGACGAGGCCTTGGACGTGGCGCGCCAGACCGACATCGGCTTTCACCTGCTCGATCGCATCTACGGCACGCGTATCAACCTGCATGCCGACGACCCGGGCGCCGCACTGCACGTGATGGAGGATGCCAGTGTCTCGGTGCGCGGGCCACTGGAAACCTGCCCGGGCTGCCGCATCACTTTCGCCGTGCCTGCGGCCATTGCCGCCGCGCGCGCCGGTGAACTGGAACTGGCCGAAAGACACGAGGAGCAGTGTGCTTACCTGGCAAACGTGGTGATGCGCCTGCCGGCGTGGTATGCCGCGCACGACGAGGTGCGCGGGCACATCGCTGCAACTCGCGGCGGCGCCGAAGAGGCTCTGGCACGCTTTGCCGCCGCCGCGGCACGCTTTAGGCAGGCGGGACACCCGATCGACGCCGAGCGCTGCGACGGGTGGGCTAGGCGGTCAAAATAGCAGACGGTCGCCGGAGCAGGACATCACCACGCACCTGGTAATGTCGCCGCTTGGGTTCATGCAGCGGCCGGCAGCCTTCCGATGCCTTCTGGTGCATCCACAAAGGACTGCTTCGCGACCGTTCCATTGCTGCAGCCGGATACACGGTTTGAGCCTGAAGGAGCCGGTGACCTTGGAAATTTGCATTTTTCCTCAGCACCCGCATCAGGTCCAGACCCGGCGCCCGCAGCGCCTAGTAGCCTATCAGCCTTGCCATCTCGTAGCCTGCAGGGTTGGAACAGATCTTTACAACTTTGATAGCTAGAAATAGGAGATCAGCCGTTGCGAGCCTCAATGCCCCATTTGGCCAAGGCCGCATCATCCGCCACTCGCGCATCGACCCAGCGCGCGCCATCGGGCGTCTGCTCTTTTTTCCAGAACGGGGCCTGGGTCTTGAGGTAATCCATCAAAAATTCGCAGGCCTGAAAACTCTCGCCACGGTGGGCCGAGGTCACGGCCACCATCACGATCTGATCGAGCGGCTGCAACAGACCGATGCGGTGAATGACGCGGGCACCGAAGATGTCAAAGCGCCGGTGCGCCTCGTCGATCATGGCTTCAATCGACTTCTCGGTCATGCCGGGGTAGTGCTCCAGCTCCATGCTGCTGATGCTGCCCGGTGTGCCTGCCGTGCGGTCGCGCACCGTGCCGACAAAGCTGCACACGGCACCGACGCGGGCATCCTGTGCACGCAAGGCACTGATCTCGGCACCCAGATCGAAATCATGGGTCTGAATCACAACGCGGGGGGATGGAATCTGCATCTCAGTCATGCCCGCCTCAACCACCCGTTACCGGGGGAAAGAACGCCACTTCAGCGCCTTGCACGAGTGCGACGGATTCGTCGCTCATCACCTGGTTCTGCGCCATGCGCACAGCCCGGCCACGCGCCAGGCTCTCGGCATGGGCGCCGCCGCGGGCAATCAGTTCGTCGCGCAGGGCTGCCAGTGTGGCGGCAGAGGTGTCAAGCGATTCACTCGACGCGCCAATGGCCTCGCGGATGGAGGCAAAATATTTGACAGTAACTTTCATCCCAGAACCTCAGCGAAGGGAATAAACCGGACTGTATCGCCATGCGCGATGGTGCGACCCGGCGGATTGTCCACCAGGCCATCACCCCAGACTGCCGATGTCAAGACACCGGAGCTTTGATTGGCAAACAACTCCAGCCCACCTGCCGCGTTGCGCCTGACGCGCAAAAACTCACGGCGTTTGTCGGCCCTGGCCCAGGTGAAATGAGCGGGAACTGCTATTGAATGAGTAGCAAGCTGGGTCACCCCCTGCAATTTCAGCAAAAACGGTCGCACCAGTACCAGGAAGGTGACGAAGCTGGAAACGGGATTGCCGGGCAGCCCAATGAAGTGGGCGTTCTGCACCCGTCCGTGGGCAAACGGCTTGCCGGGCTTGATGGCGATCTGCCACAGGTCCAGGGAACCCAGCGATTGCACGGCTGGCTTGATATGGTCTTCTTCACCCACCGAAACACCGCCGCTGGTCAAAATCAGATCATGATTTTCGGCCGCGCTACGCAAGGCCTGCACCGTGGCGTCCAGGCGATCGGGCACGATACCCAGGTCACTCACCTCGCAGCCCAAGCGCAGCAGCAAGGCGCGCAGAAAGAAACGGTTGGAGTTGTAGATGGAGCCGGGCTTCATTTGCTCGGGAGCCACGTCACCAGGCATTACCAGTTCGTCGCCGGTTGAAAACAGGGCCACACGGGGCCGGCGCACCACGGGCAGCAGGTTCATGCCGATACTGGCTGCAAGCCCCAGGGATGCAGGCGTTAGCCGCTCCCCTCTGGAGAGCACCACAGCACCCAGCGCCACATCCTCTCCGGCGCGGCGAATCCACTGGCCGGGCACGGGCACCGCCTTGATGCGCACTGCGCCGTCCGCCAGCACTTCACAGTCTTCCTGCATCACCACCGCATCGGCGCCTGGCGGAATCGGTGCGCCGGTAAAAATGCGCGCAAGGCTCATCGGCGCCAGCGGCGCGCCCGACGACCCGGCGGCAATACGCTGACTGACCGGCAAACCCGTATGAGAACGACCCTGTACCAAATCAGCACAGCGCACGGCATAGCCATCCATGGAACTGTTGTCCTGCGGCGGCACGTGCAGGGCCGACACCAGTTCTTGCGCCAGCACCCGACCGTCGGCATCAAAAGTCGAGACCGACTCCACACCGGCCAAGGCTTCGGCATGTCCCAGCAATTCGGCCAGCGCGTCATCGAGCGGCTTCAGGCCAGGGCGAGGTGCATTCATACAAAATTCTCCAGCTGGTATTCAAACCGGGCTTGATTGGTGGTCAACCAGCTCACCACGGCATCTGGGTCATTGAGATCCAGCACCGGTCGCTGGGTACCTTGAGGCAAGGCATCCGCGGAATCCGTGGCGATAGCGACAATGAAATCATCATCCATATAGCGCACCGGTTGGTTGGACGTGCTCCGCCACACCTCGATCTTGAGCAAATCCGAATCCTTGAAGCCCTCCACCAGAACCCAGTCAACGCCCTCGTACAGCTCTGCGATCAGCTGATGCACCGAGAGGTTCGCAGGTTGCTCAAATTCGCGCATCAGGGCCAGACGCCGGTCGGAGGCCACCACGACTTCGAACGCGCCAGCCTCGCGGTGCCGGTAAGTGTCTTTGCCCACATGGTCAATGTCAAAGCGGTGATGCGCATGCTTGACGACCGATACCCGCAAACCCTGCAGGCGAAAAACCGGTATCAAACGCTCCACCAAAGTGGTCTTGCCCGAGCCGGAATAGCCCGCAAAGCCGATCACCTTCATGCGCAGTGCTGCGCGATGTACGCTTTGATGGCATCCGCATCCGCTGCCATGCGGGTGACGCGCTTGGGCAGATCCTCGATACCCAGGAATTTGGCAGGCCGATCCGGCTCGCGCCCCAGCGCCTCCACAATGGTGGCAGCAAACTTGATGGGCAAGGCCGTTTCCAGGACGATCATGGTCATGCCGGGTTTCAGATACTCGCGTGCCACCTTGACTGCATCGGCAGTGTGCGTGTCAATCATCACACCAAACTTCTCAAAGGTGTTTTTGATGGTGCCCAATCGATCAGTGTGCGTGCTTTTCCCGCTGACGAAACCGTAACGCGTGGCGGCCTGCATGAATGCAGGGTCCGCGCTCAGGTCAAAGCGACCCTCCTTGCCCAGCGCGTCGCCGAAAAGAGCCTTCACGCGCGCACCGTCACGACCCAGCAGGTCGAACACGAAACGCTCAAAATTGGATGCCTTCGAAATGTCCATGGACGGGCTCGATGTCTCGTGCGTATCGGCACTGCCGCGCACCCGGTACACGCCGGTGCGGAAGAACTCGTCGAGCACATCGTTTTCGTTGGTAGCCACCACCAGCCGGTCAATCGGCAAGCCCATCATGCGGGCCACATGGCCTGCGCACACGTTGCCAAAATTACCGCTTGGCACGGTGAAGCTGACCTTCTCGGTGTTGGCCTGCGTCGCCTGAAAATAGCCGGCAAAGTAGTAAACCACCTGGGCCATCAAACGCGCCCAGTTGATGGAATTGACGGTGCCAATTTTGTACTTGCGTTTGAAGTCAAGATCGTTGGACACGGCCTTGACCATGTCCTGGCAATCGTCAAACACACCGTCCACAGCGATGTTGTGAATGTTCTCGTCCATCAGGCTGAACATCTGCGCCTGCTGAAACGGGCTCATGCGGCCATAAGGACTGGTCATGAAGACGCGCACGCCTTTTTTGCCGCGCATGGCGTACTCGGCCGCACTGCCGGTGTCGCCACTGGTGGCGCCCAGGATGTTGAGCTCTTCGCCACGACGTGCCAGTTCGTATTCAAACAGGTTGCCCAGCAACTGCATCGCCATGTCCTTGAAGGCCAGGGTTGGGCCATTGGACAGAGCTTCAAGCAGCAGACCGTCTTGCAGCTTCTTCAGCGGAACGATTTCCCTGGTACCAAAAACTGCTTCGGTGTAGGTCTTGGCACAAATAGCCTTCAGGTCGACGGCTGGAATGTCGTCGATGTAGAGCGACAGCACCTCGAACGCGAGCGCTGCATAGCCCTGCTTGTTGTAAACATCGCGCCATTTCGCCAGCATCGCGTCATCCACCCGGGGGTAGCTTTCCGGCAGGTAGAGTCCGCCATCGGGCGCCAGGCCTTCGAGCAGAATTTCGCAAAAGCTTTTGCGCTCGGCAGAAGCACCAGAGGCCGCGCGGGTGGAGATGTACTTCATCACGCCAGTTCCTCTTTGCGAATGCGGGTGATGGGCTCCAGCACCGTCGGCAAGGCCTGCATTTGTGCAATCGCTGCGTTCATCGTGGCCTCGACACAGTCGTGGGTCAGAATGATCAGGTCGGTTTGCGTAGATCCTTCGCCACCCACCTCGTCGGCCTCGCGCTGCAGCACGGCATCAATGCTGATGCCGGCATTGGCCACGATGCCCGTCACCTTGGCCAGCACACCGGCCTCATCGGCCACGCGCAGACGCAGGTAATAGCTGGTCACCACCTCACCCATGGGCAACACCGGCAGGTCGCTCATGGCCTGGTCCAGCGTGTTGGCCTGGAAGGCCAGGTGGGGCACGCGGTTCAGCGGGTCCACCGTGTGCAGACGGGTAATGTCCACCAGATCCGCAATCACCGCGCTGGCGGTCGGCTCGGAACCGGCACCCTTGCCGTAGTACAACGTGGTGCCCACGGCATCGCCCTGCACCATCACCGCATTCATCGCACCTTCCACATTGGCGATCAGGCGTTTGGTGGGCACCAGACTGGGGTGCACACGCAGCTCCACCCCGTTGGCAGTGCGCTTGGTGATGCCCAGCAGCTTGATGCGGTAACCCAGTTGCTCGGCGTATTTGATGTCAGCCGCGCCGAGCTTGGTGATGCCTTCCACATAGGCTTTGTCGAACTGCACCGGAATGCCGAATGCGATCGCCGACATGATGGTGACCTTGTGCGCCGCGTCCACGCCTTCGATGTCGAAGGTCGGGTCGGCTTCGGCGTAGCCCAGGCGCTGGGCTTCCTTGAGCACCACGCCAAAGTCCAGGCCCTTGTCGCGCATCTCGGACAGGATGAAGTTGGTGGTGCCATTGATGATGCCGGCAATCCACTGAATGCTGTTGGCGGTGAGGCCTTCACGCAGCGCCTTGATGATCGGAATGCCGCCCGCAACCGCAGCCTCGAAGGCCACCATCACGCCTTTGGCGGACGCAGCGGCAAAAATCTCGGTGCCATGCACAGCCAGCAGGGCTTTGTTGGCGGTAACCACATGCTTGCCCGCCGCAATGGCTTCCATCACCAGTTGTTTGGCAATGCCGTAGCCGCCAATGAGTTCAATGACGATGTCAATGTCCGGGTTGGCGATGATCGCCCGCGCATCGCTCACGACCTGGACACCGGGGCCTACCAGGCTTTGGGCGCGCGCCACATCCAGATCGGCCACCATGGTGATTTCGATGCCACGACCGGCGCGGCGTTTGATTTCCGCCTGGTTGCGCTGCAAAACGTTGAACGTGCCGCTGCCGACGGTGCCGATGCCCAGAAGGCCTACTTGAATGGGTTTCATGAATATTTAAAGTAAATCAGGGCTCTAGCCCACGTAAATTATGCGCAGTTAGCTATGTATTGAATAGCAATCAGGTGCCAACTGCGATGTGGCTTTTGCGGTAACTCTCAAGAAATTTGGCGATGCGCCCAATGGCCTCGCGCAAATCATCTTCATGCGGCAAAAACACGATGCGGAAATGGTCCGGCTCTGGCCAGTTGAAGCCTGTGCCCTGCACCAGCATCACGCGTGTTTCCTTCAACAGCTCCAGGAAAAACTGGCGGTCATCCTTGATCGGGTAGATCTTCGGATCAAGACGAGGAAACATGTACAGCGCTGCCGTAGGCTTGACACAGGTAACGCCCGGAATGGCCGTGATCAGCTCATAAGCCAGGTCACGCTGACGGCGCAAGCGCCCGCCTTCACCGACCAGATCATTGATGCTCTGGTAGCCTCCCAGCGCAGTCTGGATCGCCCACTGGCCCGGAACATTGGCACACAGTTTCATGTTCGAGAGCATGTTGAGGCCCTCGATGTAATCACTGGCCGACCGCTTGTCACCGGAGACCACCAGCCAGCCAGCGCGGTAGCCGCACGACCGGTAACTTTTGCTCAGGGAGTTGAAAGTGAGCGTCAGAATGTCGGTTGACAAGCTGGCCAGCGCCGTGTGCTTCACGCCGTCGTACAGGACCTTGTCGTACACCTCGTCAGCCAGAATCACCAGGCCATGCTCGCGTGCAATCTCAATGATGCCCAGCAGCAACTCATTCGAATACAACACACCCGTCGGATTGTTGGGGTTGATGACGACGATGCCCTTGGTGCGCGGGGTGATCTTGGCTCGGATGTCATCCAGATTGGGCATCCAGCCATTGGCCTCGTCACACAGGTAGTGCACCGGCTTGCCGCCCGAGAGGCTGGTCGCGGCCGTCCACAGAGGGTAGTCCGGCATGGGCAGCAGCAACTCGTCGCCGTTGTCCAGCAAGGCATTGGTGGCCATTGCGATCAGTTCACTGGCACCGTTGCCCAGGTAGATGTCATCCAGAGTGACGCCGACCACGCCCTGCTTCTGGGTCTCGTGCATCACCGCCTTGCGCGCGCCGAAGATGCCTTTGCTGTCGGAGTAACCTGCCGAATTGGGCAGGTTGCGAATCATGTCCTGCTGTATCTCTTCTGGCGCATCGAAGCCGAACACGGCAAGATTGCCGAGGTTGAGCTTGATGATCTTCTGGCCTTCGTCCTCCATCTGCCGGGCGGCGTCCATGATGGGGCCACGGATGTCGTAGAGCACATTGGCCAGTTTGGCAGATTTCAGAATGGTTCTCAAAGTCCCTCCAGAAGGTGATAGCACTGGGCGAAACCTATAATTTGACCACAATTCCCCGTCGATCACCGGCCTATTGACGCACTGCAGCATCCAGTCTGCCTCTTTTCCGACATGAAATTTCAACCTGACACCATCAGCGTGCCATCCATCAGCGGCTACGGCCCTGGCTGGATCGGCATCGGAAACGAAAAAATCACCCGCAGCGTGGTCATCGGATCAGGCGGAGAGCGCTTCGACTGGCTGTGCAGCCATTTTTCCGACCTGAATGTCTCCCATTTCGCCCAACTGGCAGACCTGAACGCCGAACTGATCATCTTTGGCAGCGGCGAACGCATTCGCTTTCCCCGGCCAGCCTGGATCAAACCGCTGATCGACAAACAGACCGGCATTGAGACCATGGATACCCAGGCAGCCTGCCGTACTTACAACATCCTTGCGGGCGAAGGGCGCCGCGTTGTCGTTGCGCTGCTACTTGAAGACTCCCCGGGATAACACGGGGGGCAAGTCACCAGCTTTGACGGTGGTTTTCAGGGTAAAATCAGCGGTTGCGATCGGGGGCCTCGAATGCTGTCACAAGAGAGAGCCTACGATTTGAGCGAATGACGCATCCTGTCACACGAGATTAAAGAACTATGGCGATTGTTGTCAATAAACCTATCCCTGAATTTGAAGCAAATGCCACCGGCGGCATCAAGGTCTCCAACACATCACACCTCGGAAAAGTCGTCATTCTGTATTTTTATCCGAAGGACAACACCCCCGGCTGCACTACAGAAGCCATGCAGTTTCGCGACAAATACAAGGACTTTGTCAAGGCTGGCGCCACGGTGTTCGGCGTTTCGCGCGACAACATGAAATCCCACGATGAGTTCAAAACAAAACTGGAACTGCCTTTTGAACTGATCGCCGACACCGAAGAAAAAATGTGCCACATGTTCGGCGTTGTCAAAAACAAGATCATGTATGGGAAAAAAGTCAAAGGCATCGAACGCAGCACCTTTCTGATTGGCGCCGACGGCACTTTGAAAGAAGAATGGCGCGGCCTGAAAGTGCCAGGGCATGTTGACGATGTACTCGTCGCTGTCAAAGCACTGAAAAAAACCGCCGCCCTCGTCTGAAGGCTGTTACAGAGTTTTTTGCACGCGTCGCTTGACGCACACTTTGCTCATGCATAATGGGCCGCATGCCGTTGAAATTTGCAACCGTGCTCCCACTAAAAGCCGCCTTGGTCTCATGGCGGCTTTTTCGTTTTTGAAGCCCTTATTCGATCCACTCTTTGCGAGCAAACACTCTTATGCCATTGCCTACTGCCCCCGCCAAACGCGCCGCGCTGTTGTCAGAACAAGACTACGATGTGCCAGCCCGGCTGCAGCCCAAAGCCCGCAAGACGGATGCGCCCGCTGCCGATCACCCCATTTTGGAAAAACCCCTGGCACGCGTCACGACCGAGCACACACAGACACGCGGGCAATTGGCCGAAGTTGTGGAAAAAACGACTTCGGAGAAAGTGTCCCGGACCCCGCGCATGGACACGTCGGCCCGAAAGAGCCTTGCCAAACCCGCAACCCCCACTGAAATCAAGCCGAAAAAGATCAAACACACCGGCCCAACCAAACTGTTTGTTCTGGACACCAACGTGCTGCTGCACGATCCCATGTGCCTGTTCCGCTTTGAGGAGCATGACATTTTTCTTCCCATGATCGTCCTGGAAGAACTGGATGCCCACAAGAAAGGGATGACCGAAGTTGCCCGCAATGCACGGCAAACCAGCCGCACCCTGGACGCGCTGGCGGGCCACCAAGGCGCGGACATCACCACCGGATTGCCCCTGAATACCACCGGCCACCGGGAAGCGGGTGGCCATTTGTTCTTTCAGACCCAACTCCTGAACTACACGCTGCCCACCAGCCTGCCCCAGGGCAAGGCCGACAACCAGATTCTGGGTGTCGTCGAGGCCTTGCGCCAGCAACACGCTCCGCGTGAAGTGGTACTGGTGTCCAAAGACATCAACATGCGCGTCAAGTCGCGGGCGCTGGGCCTGGCAACCGACGATTACCAGAACGACAAGACATTGGAAGACGGTGACTTGCTCTATGCCGGCTCCCTGGCACTGCCTGCCAATTTTTGGGCCACGCACGGCCAGGCGGTCGAGAGCTGGCAACAAGGCGCGCACACTTTTTACCGCATCACCGGCCCCATCGTTCCCAGCTTGTTGATCAATCAGTTTGTTTATTTCGAAGCGCCCGGCGAACCCAGCCTCTATGCCCGCGTCACCGAAATTCGTGGCAAAACCGCAGTATTCAAAACACTCAAAGATTTCAACCACCTGAAGAACGCGGTGTGGGGCATTACCACGCGCAACCGTGAACAGAACTTTGCCATGAACCTGCTGATGGATCCCGAGATCGACTTTGTCACCCTGACCGGCACCGCAGGAACCGGCAAGACCTTGATGGCACTGGCCTCCGGTCTGACCCAGGTGCTGGATGATCGCCGCTACACCGAGATCATCGTGACCCGGGCCACCGTCAGTGTGGGCGAAGACATCGGTTTTCTGCCCGGTACCGAAGAGGAAAAAATGGGGCCCTGGATGGGCGCATTGGATGACAACCTGGAAGTTCTTGGCAAAACAGACACCAGCGCGGGTGAATGGGGCCGCGCCGCCACCAGTGAACTCATCCGCAGCCGGATCAAGATCAAGAGCATGAACTTCATGCGCGGACGCACCTTCCTGAACAAGTACGTCATCATTGATGAAGCCCAGAATCTGACACCCAAACAGATGAAGACCCTGATCACCCGCGCGGGCCCAGGAACCAAAATCATTTGCATGGGCAATCTGGCGCAGATCGACACACCTTACCTCACTGAGGGTTCCTCTGGCCTGACCTTTGCCGTTGACAAGTTCAAAGGCTGGCAGCATGGCGGGCACATTACACTGGCCCGCGGTGAACGTTCCAGGTTGGCCGACTTCGCAAGCGAGGTTCTATAGCCCTGATGGCTTAAAAATCTCCGTTACTTCCCGAGGCCAGGCTTTCAAACTTGGTGATATTACGCAAGAACGCCAGCTTCACAACCCCAGTGGGGCCATTACGCTGCTTGGCGATGATGACCTCCGCCACACCGGGTTCCTTGCAAGCGTCCTTGGTGTAGTACTCGTCACGGTAAATGAACATGATGATGTCCGCGTCCTGCTCAATGGCGCCAGACTCACGTAAATCGCTCATCATGGGACGTTTGTCGGGGCGCTGCTCCACACTTCGGTTGAGCTGCGACAGGGCAATCAGGGGACAACCCAACTCTTTGGCCAGCATCTTCAAACCGCGTGAAATCTCGCCCAGCTCGGTGGCACGGTTTTCACCATCGTTGCTGGATCCGCTCATCAGCTGCAAGTAATCCACCACGATCAGACCCAGCTTGCCACACTGGCGTGACAGGCGCCTGGCGTTGGCCCGCAACTCGCTAGAAGTCAAGCCCGCTGTTTCATCAATGTGCAGGGAGATGGTGCGCAGCTTTTCAATTGCTTCCGTCAAACGCGGCCACTCCTCGTCCGTCAGCTTGCCTGTTCGCAGGTGGCCCTGGTCGATACGACCAATCGAACCCACGATACGCACCGCCAGTTGGGCCGCACCCATTTCCATGGAGAACACAGCGACCGGCAACCCCTCATTTAACGCCACATGCTCGGCAATGTTGATGGCCAGTGCCGTTTTACCCATGGAAGGACGGGCAGCCAGCACGATCAGATCACCCGCCTGAAAACCGGACGTCATCCGGTCCAGGTCATAAAACCCGGTGGGCACGCCTGTCACATCATTCGGGTTGTCGGCCATCTCCTGCACCCGGTCCAACAGATCAACCACCAGCGTATCCATGGCCTGAAAACCCTGCTTGGTGCGGGCGCCCTCTTCCCCGATGTTGAAGATCTTTTGCTCCGCCTCGTCCAGAATGGCCGCCACAGGGCGCCCCTTGGGATTGAATGCGTTGGTGGATATTTCGTCACTGGCACTGACCAGCTTGCGCAGGATCGAGCGCTCACGCACGATCTCCGCATAGCGCCGGATATTGCCGGCGCTGGGCACATACTGCGCCAGGGAATTCAGGTAGCCCAGGCCACCGATTTCCTCGGCCTTGCCCAGGCTTTGGAGTTGCTCAAACACCGTGATCACGTCAGCGGGTTTGGACGCATTGATCAGGGTGCCAATGGCGGCGTAAACCATACGGTGTTCGTAGCGGTAGAAATCGCCCTCCAGCAGCAAATCACCTACGCGGTCCCATGCGGCGTTATCCAATAACAGGCCGCCCAGCACACTGGACTCCGCCTCTATGGAGTGCGGTGGTATGCGCAATTGCGCCACCTGACGGTCTTGACCGAAGTCATCACCCACAGCAGAAAGTACGGCAGACATGGAGGTTTCCTTTGAGTCTTGAATGCTACGCCACCGCTGGTTGGGCGTCGAGTGAAATGCTGGGAACAAGCTCTTGACAAGCTGTGCACAGACTGTGGGAATCGCGGGACAAGTTAGGCCACCAATACAAAAGCCGCCAGAGCTTGCGCTCCGGCGGCTTTATAACAGAGAACCAGTTGTTTAAGCTGTTTCGCCGTAAACGGACACTGTGATATCCACAACCACATCAGTGTGCAACGCAACGCTAACCGTGCTGTCGCCAACAATCTTGATGGGGCCGTTAGGCATGCGAATCTGTGCCTTGACTACTTTGTAGCCATTCTTGTTCAGTTCTTCAGCGATATCCGCATTGGTTACCGATCCAAACAAACGGCCATCAACGCCAGCCTTTTGAGTCAGCTTGCAGGTCGTACCAGCCAGCTTTGCTCCGACGGCCTGTTGTTCAGCCAACTTGGCTGCAGCGGCCTTTTCGAGTTCAGCGCGCTTGGCTTCAAACTCTTGCTTGGCCGATGCCGTGGCGCGACGAGCGCGGCCAGAAGGAATCAGAAAGTTGCGGGCATAACCGTCTTTAACGCGAACGATTTCACCGAGATTGCCAAGGTTCACGACCTTGTCGAGCAGAATAATTTGCATGGTCGTATTCCTTAGATCTTGTGCTGATCGCTGTACGGCAGCATCGCGAGGAAACGCGCGCGCTTGATAGCGGTGTTGAGCTGGCGCTGGAAAATGGCACGGGTGCCAGTCAGGCGAGCAGGAATGATTTTGCCGTTCTCGGCGATGAAATCACGAAGGGTGTCGATGTCTTTGTAATCGATCTCTTCAACGCCAGTCACTGTAAAGCGGCAAAAACGCTTGCGCTTGAACAGCAGATTCTGGGCTGGGCGCTTGGGGCGCTTGTCTTTGTTATTGAAACGTTTTGGTCCGGCCATGATGGACTCCTTAAATTTTTACGAATTCGTTAATCTTGCTGAAACTCTTGAATGTGAAACACGACGTGCTTGCCGTTGCGAGGTGTTGCCAAAAAGCCAATGAACTTCCAGTTACTGCCCAAGGCCTGTTTACCAAGCCGTTCAGCCATTGCACCAAAAGCCACTGCCTTGATCGTTGCCTTGACCTGCCTTGTTTGCCCTGCTTCCTGGACATCTGACTCATGCTCAAGTCTGATATTCAATGCCGGCAATCCGGCTGGTGTGTAGCGCAGAGCATCACGCTCAGCGATACAGGCAGTTAGAACAAGCTGGTTGACAACGTCGCTCACATTCCTAGCTGGCAACCGTGCCGTTAAGCCTGGTATTCAGCCTGTTGGGCTTTGCGGGCATCTTCACGTTCGACAGTTTTCATCATCGAAGATGGGCCGGTATCGGCTTTTTTCTTCAACACTGTCAAATGACGCAATACTGCATCATTGAACTTGAAAGCATGCTCCAGTTCAGCCATCACGGCCTGATCGGCCTCAATGTTGACGCACAGGTAATGAGCTTTGGCAAGCTTGTTGATCATATAGACCAGCTGACGACGACCCCAGTCTTCGACGCGATGCACTTTACCGCCACCTGCGGTGATCATGCCTTTGTAACGTTCCAGCATGGCGGGAACTTGTTCGCTCTGATCCGGATGGATCATGAGGATGATTTCGTAATGACGCATTGATACTCCTTGTGGATGGCCCGGATTGGGCAGAAAAAGCCACCCTCAGCGTCTAATTGAGGTATGGCAAGGCGAAGCCCAGCATTATATGCCATCCTTCACACAAGGGTTTCGCATCAGTCTTTTGGCAAGTCAGCAGAACGGGTAAAAAGGCTGACCACCACAATGACCAGGACGCCGGCCGCAACGCCAAACACCCCGGAAGAAATTGGCTGAATGCCAAACCACAGCCCGCTGCCAGGCAGGTTCAGCGCCGATCTGATGGGGACCGCGTTCACAGCCATGTAGTAGATGGTCAAACCCAATCCAGCGAGCATGCCGGCAACTGCCGCTTGCCGCGTTGTCCTTACCCAGAAGATACCCAAAACCATCGCAGGCACAAAGGCGGCACCTGCCAGGGAAAAGGATGCTGATACCAGATAAAGGATATCGGCCGGACGCTGAGCGGCCACATAGGCGGCGGCAAGCGCCACGACCAGCAACGCAAACTTCGACAACATCACCCGTCGCACAGCGCCCACCCTGTCGCTCTCGCCTTTGAAGAAAAAATCGTGCGCCAACGCATTGCCAATGGTCAGCAACAACCCATCCGCAGTCGAAAGTGCAGCAGCCAAGCCGCCCGCCGCGACAAGGCCGGACACCACATAGGGCATGCCACCAAGCTCCGGTGTAGCCAGCATCACAATATCCGCCCCCAGCTTGAGTTCCGCAAACTGAAGAATCCGGTCGCCATTGACGTCGCTGACCGAGATCAGGGTCGGATCGACCTTCGCCCATTGTCCAATCCAGGCCGGCAGGGCATCAATGTTCTGCCCCACCAGTTGACTCATCACTTCAAACTTCACCAGAACGGCCAAAGCCGGCGCCGCCAGATACAGCAGTGCAATAAAGAAAAGCGACCAGGCCACAGAAGTTCGTGCCTCCGCAACCGTACGGGTCGTGTAAAAACGGGTCAGCAAGTGGGGCAAACCAGCGGTACCCACCATCAGGCAAAACATCAAGGCCAGAAAATTGCGACGGGAAATGTCGAACGCCTGCTGCTCCGCCACGCTGCCTTGGGGGTCCCCGGCAAATGGCTTGACATGCACGGGCATGCCGCCCAGCGGTTTGGCCCGATCCAGGTTGTCCTGCTTGGCGCGCGTCCAGCGTTCCTGGGCAGATGCCACATCTTTGGGCAGCGCCGCCAATTCGCGTCGCGCAGCAACCACGATGGCTTCGTCGGCACGCTTCTCATTGAGCACACGAATTTTCTCCCGCGCTGTCTTGCGATCACTCTCCAGCGACGCCTCGATGTTTCGCAGCTTCAATTCATAGACCTGTGCAAGCCGGGCGTATTCGTCCGTCACCTGCAACTCCGCCGACGAACTGGACAGTTGTCGCTCCAGCTCTGCAATTTTGGGCAGCTGCTGGCCGTAGACGAACGGCGCCATTGGATTTCCAAGCTGCTTGTAGGCCAGCCAGGACACCGGAATCAAAAAGGCCAGAATCAAAACGACATACTGCGTCACCTGGGTCCAGGTCACGGCCCGCATCCCCCCCAGAAATGAACACACCAGCACCCCGCCCAGGCCCAGCAATATGCCGATTTCAAATTGCACCCCTGTCAGTCGCGATGTGATAAGTCCTACGCCATAAATTTGCGCAACAACATACGTAAAAGAACACAGAACGGCGGCAGACGCAGCAATCACACGGGGCCAGCGTCCACCAAAGCGAACCCCGAAATAGTCCGGAATGGTGTACAGGCCCAGCCTGCGCAGATAAGGCGCGACCAACAAGGCAACCAGACAGAACCCGCCCGTCCAGCCCAGGACGTAAACCAAACCGCCCGGCTGCGATTCAGTGCCGGAAAAGCCCTGCAAATAAAGCCCGCCAGCCATGCTGATGAAAGAGGCGGCACTCATCCAGTCGGCGGCGGTTGCCATACCGTTGTACACGGCAGGGATGCTGCGGCCCGCCACGTAGTACTCTGAAGCATCCGAGGTGCGGCCGTAGATACCAATCACCGCATACAAGCCCACCGTGGCAAAAAGGAAAATGGCGCCCACCCACGCCTTCTTCAGACCAAGCCGTTCGGCAAAAGCCAGGGCCAGCAGAAAAACCAGCAGGCAAACGACATAGATGGCAAATTTCCGGTGCAAGCGATGCCGGTAATTGGCATAGGCCACATCGCCGACCGAGACCGCGCCATCACGCCTGTTGGCAACCCAGGCAAACACCGCAACGATGGCGATAAAAATGAAGACACTGCCTTGCGCTGCAAACCAGTAGCCCACCGGCCAATTGCCCACAATCATTTGCAGGTCACGCGCAAAAAAGACGATGCCGAACGATGCCGCGAACCAAGTCGCGAGAAGCCAGCCATGCAAGCGAAATCCGCCTGAAACCGGTTCTCGCTCACTCGTCCCCAAGGCTGGATTCAACATCGCCACATCATGACATCGCGAGATGCCATCGCCCATAGGGGTTTGCTATTGCCCAGCCAGCCTTTGCCAGGTTGCGACCACTGAGTCGGGATTCAGGGAGATTGAGGAAATCCCCTCCTTGGCCAGCCACTCGGCAAAATCAGGGTGGTCGCTGGGACCCTGACCGCAAATGCCGATGTATTTGCCTTGAGCCTTGCAAGCGTTGATGGCTTGGCTGATAAGAGCCGTCACCGCAGGGTCGCGTTCATCAAAGTCAGCGGCCAGCAGCTCCAGACCGGAATCACGGTCAAGCCCCAAAGTGAGCTGAGTCAAATCGTTGGAGCCGATCGAGAAACCATCGAAGTACTGCAAAAACTCCGTCGCCAAAATAGCGTTGCTCGGAATTTCGCACATCATGATGATCTTGAGCCCGTTTTCACCCCTCTTGAGTCCGTGGGTGGCCAAAAGCTCGGTCACTTTCCTGGCCTGTCCCAGTGTTCGCACAAAAGGAACCATCACCTGGACATTGCTCAGGCCCATATCCTGTCGTACGCGTTTGAGCGCTTCGCACTCCATCGCAAACGCCTCGCCAAAATCGGCACTGACATAGCGCGCCGCGCCACGGAAACCGAGCATGGGATTCTCTTCCTCAGGCTCGTAACGGCTGCCACCAATCAGTTTTCGGTACTCATTGCTCTTGAAATCCGACAGACGCACAATGACCGGCTTGGGCCAGAACGCGGCAGCAATCGTGGCTACGCCTTCGGCCACCCGGTCCACATAAAAAGCCCGGGGAGAAGCATGGCCGCGCGCGACGGACTCGACCGCCTTCTTCAAATCTGCATCAATATTGGGGTAGTCCAGAATCGCCTTGGGATGCACGCCAATGTTGTTATTGATGATGAACTCCAGACGCGCCAGGCCAACACCCTCATTGGGGAGCTGGCAAAAGTCAAAAGCCAGCTGAGGATTGCCAACATTCATCATGATCTTGACGGCAATTTGAGGCATGGTCCCACGCTGCACCTCGGTGACTTCGGTTTCAAGCAAACCGTCATAAATCAAGCCAGTGTCACCCTCGGCGCAGCTCACGGTCACCAACATGCCGTCTTTGAGAACCTCGCTCGCATGGCCACAACCCACCACAGCGGGAATACCCAGTTCGCGCGCAATGATGGCAGCATGGCAGGTACGCCCGCCGCGGTTGGTCACAATCGCGGAGGCCCGCTTCATCACCGGCTCCCAATTGGGATCGGTCATGTCGGTCACGAGCACGTCACCGGGCTGGACCTTATCCATCTCGCTGATGTTGTGCACGATGCGGACCGGACCGGTACCAATTTTCTGGCCGATCGCGCGCCCTTCGACGATCACCGCACTCTTGCCCTTGAGTTTGTAGCGGTATTCAACCTTGCCCGCAGCCTGACTCTTCACCGTCTCCGGGCGAGCCTGCAGAATATAAAGTTCACCGTCCAGGCCATCTTTACCCCATTCAATGTCCATGGCTCGACCATAGTGCTGCTCAATCACCAAGGCATAAGAAGCCAGCTTCTCGACATCGGCATCGGTCAGTGAATACCGATTACGCAACTCAGTCGGGACATCGGTTGTCTTCACCAACTTGCCGCTGGCGGCCTTTTCTTCGGCTGTCGTGAACTGCATCTGGATCAACTTGGAGCCCAGACTGCGACGAATCACCGCCCGTTTGCCTGCCTTGAGCATTGGCTTGTGCACATAAAACTCATCCGGATTCACCGCGCCCTGCACAACGGTCTCACCCAGGCCGTAACTGGAGGTGATGAACACGACGTCTTCAAAACCCGACTCGGTGTCAATGGTGAACATGACGCCCGCAGCACCCAAATCGGAGCGCACCATGCGCTGAATGCCAGCACTCAAGGCAACATGTTCATGGGCAAAGCCTTTGTGCACACGGTAACTGATGGCTCGGTCGTTGTACAGGGAAGCGAACACCTCCCTGATTTTGTGAAGAATTTCCTCGATGCCAACCACATTCAGGAAGGTCTCCTGCTGCCCGGCAAATGAAGCATCCGGCAAATCTTCCGCAGTGGCGGACGAACGAACGGCAAACGAAGCCTGCGGGTTGCCGGCACTCAAGGTGGCAAAAGCACCGCGAATCGCCTGTTCAAGATCAGCGGGAAAAGGCTGTACCTCAACCAGCGCGCGAATCTCGGCCCCAACCTGCGCCAGAACCCTCACGTCTTCGGTATCCAGCGCACTGAGCTTGGCATTGATCCTGCCACCGAGGTCCTCGAAGGCGAGGAAATCACGGAAGGCGTGGGCCGTCGTCGCAAAACCGGTGGGTACTTTGACGCCCGAAGGCAAATGTGAAATCATTTCGCCGAGGCTGGCGTTTTTACCGCCAACCGCCTCAACATCAGTCATTCTCAGATTTTCAAACGGTACGACCAGATCGGTCGGATTGAAAAGTGCAGACATGGGACATAGCTCCAGAAGTTAAAAGCGGTTCAATACATGAAGCCAAGCAGTCTGGTGCCGCACAGCTTCAGCCGTGAAAGCAATCTGGCGAATCGTTGTTGTTCTTGTCGGCCAGTGCAATGCACGAAAAAATTCGGTTAGATTGTTGCCATTGTAGGCCGCGAACCGGCCCACAATTCAGGTCGTCCTTGCAGAATGCTGAAAGCCAACCGAGCCATTACCTACCATGCCCAACAGAACTGTATTCTTTATTTCCGACGGTACCGGCATCACCGCGGAAACCTTTGGCAACGCCATCCTGGCCCAGTTTGAGGTTAAATCCCGCCATGTCCGCCTGCCCTTCATTGACTCTGTCGACAAGGCCCACCAGGCCGTGCGACAAATCAACCACGCGGGTACGGTGGACGGCAAGCGCCCCATTGTGTTCACGACCCTGGTCAACATGGAGGTGCTCAAGGTCATCACCGACGGCTGTCAGGGACTGCTGCTGGACATGTTCGGCACCTTCGTGCACCCGCTTGAAACCGAGCTCAAGCTCAAATCCCATCACCGCGTGGGTCGTTTCAGCGATGCCAGCAAGAGCAAGGAATACCAGTCGCGCATCGAAGCCATCAACTTCTCCCTGGCACATGATGACGGGCAATCGCACCGCGACCTTGAACATTCGGATGTCATTCTGGTTGGCGTCAGCCGGAGCGGGAAAACACCGACGTCGCTGTATCTGGCGATGCAATATGGACTCAAGGCGTCCAACTACCCCCTGATTCCAGAGGACTTTGAACGGCGTCATTTGCCGCCAGCCCTCAAGCCCCATCAGAACAAGATCTTCGGACTGACGATTCAACCCGAACGCTTGAGCGAGATCCGGAACGAACGCCGGCCCAACTCGGTTTATGCGTCCCTGGAAAATTGCCGCATGGAGGTCAGTGAAGCCGAATCGATGATGCGCCGGGCCGGCATCCGATGGCTGTCGACCACAACCAAGTCTATCGAAGAGATCGCCACCACGATTCTTCAGGAAATCAGACCTGAACGGCTTACTTATTGATTTGCATCAAGTCGACCCCCGACACACCACCAATCTTATTGAGAATCATTGCTATTAAGCCGAGTTTTGCCTATACTGTGAGCGGCTGGTCGGCGCTCATTCGGGTGTCGTAACGTCATTCCTTTCTCATTGCTCATGCCTCACACCTCATTGAAGGCCGCCGCTCGGCCTGTAGCCCGCCGCACACTTGACCAAATGGCCGCCAACAGCAGCACCGCCGTTGTCAGTTTGAGCGAGCCCTTGGGCACTGGCGATGATGCGGCTGTCACCCGGCGACTTGGTGAATTGGGCTTTTTGCCCGGCGAGATCGTGACGGTTTTGCGGCGTGGCCCTGGCGGACGCGACCCCATTGCGGTTCAAATCGGTGAAACCGTTTTTGCACTGCGAAGCCTTGAGGCCTCGTGCATCGAGGTCAGTGATCGCGTCCCGACGACTCATTCATGAGCAAAATACCAGACACAGTGCTCCAGCAACCCGCATGCGTCGCACTGGTCGGCAATCCTAATTGCGGCAAAACTGCCCTGTTCAACCTGCTGACGGGGGCCCATCAGAAGGTGGCCAATTACGCAGGCGTCACGATCGAGCGAAAGCAAGGGAGCGTCCAGCTGCCAGACGGCACCCCTCTGGCGATCGTGGATTTGCCGGGCACCTACAGCCTGAACCCCACCACCGCCGACGAAATGGTGACCTGCGATGTGCTGATGGGGCGACGTCCGGGTGAAGTAATGCCCGATGCGATCATTGCCGTGGTGGATGCCACCAACTTGCGCATGAACCTGCGGCTGGTGCTGCAGCTCCTGACACTCGGTCGCCCTATCGTGGTGGCCTTGAACATGATGGATGTGGCACGCAGGAACGGACTCAAGATTGATGTATCCAGGCTCTCGGCCGAACTCAATTTGCCGGTCGTGGAGACCGTTGCCGTCGACAACAGCCTGTTGGGCAACTGGCTGTTGCGCCGGGCCGGCCATGTCGTGGAAAACGGACGGGATGCCCTCCTGGAAGCTACCCAGAATGCACTGCAAAGCGATGCTTTGACAAAAGCAGGGCGGCAAGTTTCACACCAGGCGCTGCCTGATCAACTGAATCTTCAACGGCAAGTCAATCAGATCCTGGCCGTTTCGGTCCCCCTGGCACCCAAAATTCAACGCTTCAACCACCGTATCGATACCGTGGTGATGCACCCTGTCTGGGGCCTGGTACTTCTGGCGGCCCTGTTGCTGCTGGTTTTCCAGGCTGTTTTCTCCTGGGCCAATCTGCCCATGGACATGATCAAGGCAATGGTTGCGGCTGTTGGCGATTTCGTCCGGGTCCATATGCCGCCAGGCATGTTGCAAAGCCTGCTGGTCGATGGCGTGGTGGCGGGACTGGGGGGCGTGGTGGTATTTCTGCCACAAATCCTGATCCTGTTCTTCTTCATCCTCATCCTGGAAGATTCCGGCTACCTGCCACGTGCTGCATTTTTGCTGGACAACGTCATGGGCAAGGTCGGCTTGTCGGGGCGGGCCTTCATTCCCCTTCTGTCCAGCTTTGCCTGCGCCATTCCCGGCATCATGGCCACCCGCACCATCCCCAACTGGCGGGATCGTCTGGCCACGATCATGGTCGCCCCGCTGATGACCTGTTCGGCGCGATTACCCTTGTATGCCTTGCTGATCGGCGCCTTTGTGCCGCGGCGCGATGTGGGCCCCTTCAACCTGCAAGGGCTGACCCTGTTTGGCCTGTACGCCGCCGGCATCCTATCGGCCATGGCAGTCGCCTGGGTCTTCAAGCGCACCTGGATGAAAAGCAGTTACCAGCCGCTGATGCTGGAGTTGCCCCCCTACCGGATGCCCAACCTGCGCAACCTCCTGCTCGGGCTTTGGCAGCGCGCAGGCATATTCCTGCAGCGCGTGGGCACGATCATTTTTGCGGTGATGGTGCTTTTGTGGTTTCTGGCGACTTTTCCAGGTCCGCCCGACGGAGCCACGGGGGCCGCCATCCAGTACAGCTTTGCCGGCATGCTGGGGCACGCGCTGGAGGTGGTGTTTGCACCCATTGGATTCAACTGGCAGATCTCCATCGCACTGGTGCCCGGCATGGCGGCACGCGAAGTTGCCGTGGGGGCGCTGGGTACGGTCTACGCCCTGTCGGCCACGGGTGAAGAAACCGCAAACGCCCTGAGCCCCATCATTGCGCAGGGTTGGTCGCTTGCAACCGCCTACGCCCTGCTGGCGTGGTACGTCTTTGCGCCGCAATGTATTTCGACCCTGGTCATTGTGAAACGTGAAACCAATTCCTGGCGCTACCCGGCCTTGATGGCCGCCTATCTATTTGCCCTGGCCTATGTGGCGTCGTTCATCACCTTTCGCGTTGTGACTGCGATCACCCTGAATTGAACACCATGAACACTCATTTCTTGTATGAGGTTTTCCAACTCCTGACGGTGTCGGCGCTGGTTGCGGGCTGTGCGGTGTATTGTCTGCTTACGCTGGCACCTCAAAAGCTCCAACAGGCGTTGAAGCAGGTCTTGCTGCGTTTTCCAGTGCCTGCTTTTGTCGCCACAAAGTTGCGGCAAACCGCCAGCGCCTGTGGTTCACACTGCAGCGGCTGCTCGTCGGGCGCTGCCACGCCACAAACTGTGAAGTGGCATCCGCGCAAGCGTTGAGCTCCAGCAGCTACAGCACCACCCAATGGTTGTCCAGCACCATCGCACCGGGCCATTTCAGGAAACCAGGCGCCATCGTCGGATGCCAGCGCCCCACACCACGGGCCGCACCCAGCAAAACCCCCTGCGACTGTGGTCCGGTCTGCGTGGGCGACAGGGCGCATACGTCCTGTAACTGAGCCACCGCGATCAGATCGGCGGGCGCTGCGGGGCGCCACTGCACAGCCATGTTGGCGCGCTGGCAACTGATCACGAAACCGCCTTCCGGTCCTGCCGCAATGTCGCCGGCATAGCCACTGCCCGCCGCCACGGCGGTGGGGGTCAGCAACTTCTCGCCATCCCACACCGCCAGCACGGTGGCTGCCCGGCGTTGCATCAGATCATCATGTTCGGCCTGCAAGGCAATGCCCAGCAAGGGTTTGCCTTGCCCCTGCGCAGCGCCAGTGGCATCCGGATGGCTCCAGGCCAGATGGCGCAGGCTTAAACGCGAGTCCTTTAAGCGCCATTGCCCCAGGCGCTCACCGGTCGTTGGATTCAGACGGACCAAGGACGAATCCATCAAATGCAGATCGCGCTTTTTGTCCCCTTCCGCCCGGAGAATGCCGCCGTTGGCCACCACCAGCGCGCCTGATGCATCAAGCAGGAGTTGGTGTGGTTCCGCACCGTGCGTGCGCCATTCAGCCACTTTGCGCAGACTGCGCCGTTCGCGCACACCGATCCAGCCCTGGCCGGATTGCGGGTTGGTCTCGGCGGTGTACAGCCATTCACCATCCGCGCTGGCACACACATGACCATCCAGACTGCGCCCTTCAGCTTCGCTGTCCATTCGGTGCCATTGCACTACCTGCCCCCTCGGATCGCAGCGCAACAGCCATTTGCCCGGCCGACTGGCCACCGCCACAAAGCCGCCACCGGGCTCCGCCAACAGACCGTGGGCTCGGGTAGGCACAGACACAGCCGCTTTCACTTCGACCAAACCAGCAGCCCAATCGGCTCGCAGCAAACCTACGAAATCACCTGGAACGCCAACACTGCTGCGCCAGGCTGCCGCCAGTACAAAGACGGGAGGTGAGTCCGTTGATTCAGCCAGACCCGACATCTGCGCCGCAGCAAGACCGGGCATCAGTGATGCAGCCAGCGCAACCGAGGCCTGCTCCAGGAAACAACGTTTATTCATCATGGCAATCAAAGTTTATTTGTAATGCTATTGTAAATGGTAACGATTCGCATTTATACTTGAACCATCTTAATTATTCAGGCAGCCACACCGCGCACTCTTTGGACGTTTGCGGATTCAGCCAGCCTTTACTGAACCCGATTTTCACCATGTCCAAACGCTCCAAAATTCAGAGAAAACAGGCCATAGCCCTCACATCCAATGCACAGCCTGTTATGAAAACGATAGCTAAGTCATCATCCCTTCTGCCCCTGGGCGCCATTCTTCTGGCAAGCTCCATGAACGCTCTGGCGCAGCAACCTGCCACCGAATCCGAGAAAGCCTTGAAGCCCGTTGTTGTGAAAGAAAAGGCCGAGGAACCCGAGGGCAAAGACGCTCTGCGGGCCACAACAAGCACCATCGGCAAGGGCAAACAGGCGCTGCGTGACATTCCCCAGTCGGTCACCGTGGTCACGGAAAAACTGATTGACGACCGCAACCTGGACACCGTCAAGGAGGCGCTGAAAAACACCAGCGGCATCTCTTTCCTGGCGGCAGAAGGCGGCGAAGAAGACATTCGCCTGCGGGGCTTCTCGCTTCAAGCCACGGGCGATGTGTTCATCGACGGCATGCGCGACCCCGCGTTTTACGAACGCGACACCTTCAACCTGGACCGCCTTGAGGTGTTGCGCGGTTCGGCCTCCATGCTGTTTGGTCGCGGCTCCACGGGCGGTGCGGTCAATCAGGTCAGCAAACAACCCCGCGCGATTGATGAGAGCGAGATTTCCACCACCATTGGCTCGCACAACTACCGCCGAGTCACCGGGGACTTCAACATCCGGACGGGTGAGAACGCGGCACTGCGCATCAACGCCATGGTTACCAAGGCCGACAACAACGGCGCAGGCAGCAGCCTGGACAAGAAAGGCATTGCCGCCACCTACCGCTTTGGCATCGGCACGGCGGACGAGTTCTCGGTGGGCATATATGACCTGCAAAACAACAACGGCATGAACTACGGCATGCCTTGGATCCGGCCCACCTCCGGCTCCCCGGTGTCAGACACGACACTGATCAATAAACTCGATCCCAGTGCCTACTACGGCATGGCCAGTGACTACAACAAAGGCAGCGCGCAGCACGTGAGCGCCAGCCACACACATCGCTTTCAGGACGACAGCGAACTGAAAACATCCATTCGCAAAGGCTCCTATGTGCGTGACCAGCGGGCAGGCACGGTTCGTCTGGCCGCCGGCACCAGCCTGGCCAACTTCTCTGACGCCACGGCGCTGACCCGCGGCACGCAACTGAAAATCCAGGACATGGACACGCTGTACCTACAAACCGATTACAGCGCCAAATTCAAGGCACTGGGGGTACAGCATGAGTTGCTGGCCGGCGCAGACTTCGCCGAGGAAAAGCGCAAGGTGTACGGCGCTCGCACCGCAGCACAAGGCGGCGTCAACCTGACCAAGCCCAATACCACCGCCGGCACCCCGGATGACGGCGCATTCATCAATGAGGCGTCCCGCGTACTGCGCCAGACCAACCAGTTCGACTCCACCGGCTACGGCCTGTACGCGCAAGACCTGGTCCAGGTAGCGCCTCACTGGAAATTGCTTGCAGGCCTTCGCTATGACAACCTGACAGGCGACTACAGCACTTTCGCCATTCCCAACAACGCGGCGGGCCCCGTTACCACCACCAGTTATTCGATGAAGGTGTCGGAAGTCAGCAAACGGGTGGGCGTTCTGTACCAGCCCAACGCGCTGCACTCGTACCACTTCTCGGCGGCGACCTCGTTCAACACCTCGGGTGAAGCGTACTCACTCAGCGCCAATAACCAGGACATCCCGCCGGAACAAAGCATCAACCTGGAGCTGGGCGCCAAGCTCGACTCCAGCGACAAACGCTTCACCACCCGTCTGGCACTGTTTCGCTCGACCAAGCTGCATGAGCGCAACACCGACCCCCTGGTCAATCTGGTCACACTTTCGGGCAAGCGCCATGTGGCCGGTTTTGAAATCGATGTGGCGGGCAAACTCACTGCACAGTGGGAGATCTACGGCTCCTACATGTGGATACCAGAGGCCAACATCGACATCGGCGTAGCCGGCTCCGAGGGCCAGGGCACACGCCCTTCGCTCACCCCCGAGCACAGCGGCACCGTCTGGAACACCTACCAGATTACATCGCAATGGCGCGTGGGCCTGGGTGTGAACTTTCGCGGGGAGCAAACTCCGATTCGCAACCCTGGCTGGACGGTAGACAGCTATGTGACTGCAGACTTGATGGCCGAATACAAGATCAACGAAACTTTCACACTCAAAGGCAATGTGAGCAACATCACCAACAAGCTCTATGCGGATGCGCTGTACACAGGCCACTACATTCCCGGTGCTGGCCGCACAGTGCAAATGACCCTCAACGCCAGGTTTTAAATTTTCAAGCCACAGCCATGCTGCTCCATATTCCCGACATTCTGACGACCGATCAAGTGCGCCACGCCCAAAACCTGCTGGCCCAGGCGCCCTGGGGTGATGGGCGACCGGGTGCGGGCGTGCAGGCGGCACAGGTCAAGAACAACGAGCAGTTGCCGCACGATTGCGACGCTGCCTGTGAAATCCGCAGCATGGTCCTGCGCGGGCTGGACCAATGCCCCTTGTTCTTCTCTGCCGCTTTGCCCAAGCGCGTGTTCCCGCCACGCCTCAACCGCTACGGAGGGAGCAGCAATTACTATGGCAACCATATCGATGGTGCTGTACGGTATTTGCCAGACAGCGGCCAGCGAGTGCGCACGGATGTGTCATGCACGGTGTTTCTGTCAGACCCTGCCGACTACGAGGGTGGCGAGCTGTGTATTGCAGACACTTACGGCGAACAGGCCGTCAAACTGCCGGCAGGGCATATGGTCTTGTATCCTGGAACCAGCCTGCACCAGGTCAAGCCTGTGACGCGCGGCTATCGACTGGCGTGTTTTTTCTGGGTGGAAAGCATGGTTCGCAGCGACGAACAACGGCGTTTGCTGTATGAGCTGGACATGAACCTGCTTGGCCTGCGCGAACGCCACGGTGAAACGACCGAGACCACCGGCCTGACCGGGAGCTACCACAACCTGCTGCGCATGTGGGCCGACACATGAGTGCCGCCATGAAACCCGAAGCCGCAAGCCTCTAAACTATGAGCTTACTTGAGCCCCCTCCACTCCTCTCCGGCATGAACCGCAACGCCATCATCGCCCTCAGCGTCGTGGTTTTCCACATCCTCGCTTTATGGGCCCTTCAAACCGGACTGCTGCGTCGGGCCGTCGAGCTGGTGGTACCGGCTGAAATCCTGAGCGAATTCATCGAGCCACCTGCACCCAAGGTCCTGCCAGCTCCCCCGGCACCGCCTGCGCCCGTGAAACAAGCCGTGACCAAAACACCGGTTCCCGTTCAGGCCGTAGCGCCCCAGCCCCTGGCCATTGCAGACACCACGCCAGCGCCCAACGCCCCGACCGGGGTCACCGCCCCGCAACCCGCGGCCCCTGCTCTTGCAGCCCCCGTAGCGCTGGCTCCACCCGCGCCAGCACGGGTGGAACTGCCTTCCAGCGATGCCGATTACCTGCAAAACCCCAAGCCACCCTACCCGCCACTGAGCAAGCGCCTGGGCGAGCAGGGCAAGGTGGTGGTGCGTGTACTCATTGGCATCGATGGTGTAGCGCAGAAAGCAGAAATCAAGCAATCCAGCGGGTTTGACCGGCTGGATCAGGCCGCCTTGAGCACCGTACTGCGCTGGCGCTACCTCCCTGGCAAGCGGGCCGGCATCCCTGAAGCCATGTGGTTCAGCGTGCCCATCAACTTCGTACTCGAATAGTTTTCATTTTTTATCCGGAGAATTCATGAACTCACAACTTGGTTTGATCAATGTGTGGACCCAGGGCGACTGGGTTACCAAAACCGTGGCACTGGTACTGATCACCATGTCACTGGCTTCCTGGATGGTCATCATCATCAAGGCGCTGGACATCCTGAAATACAAGAAGCTTGCGGGCAGCGCCGAAGACTTCTGGCACAGCGAAGACTTCGCGATGGGCCTGGCAAAACTCGGCGGGGACGAGAGCAACCCGTTCCGTCAATTGGCACTGGCTGGGCGTGAAGCCACAGCCCACCACCGCAACACCAAAGTGCAGTTGCACGACACGCTGGACGCCAGCGACTGGATCACGCGCAGCCTGCGAAATTCGATCGACGACAGCACCGCGCGCCTGCAGGCCGGTCTGGCTGTGCTGGCCTCAGTAGGTTCGACAGCGCCTTTTGTGGGGCTGTTCGGCACTGTCTGGGGCATCTACCACGCCCTGCTTGGCATTGGCGCCGCAGGACAGGCGACCATCGACAAGGTGGCGGGCCCCATCGGTGAAGCGCTCATCATGACGGCACTGGGCCTGGCCGTGGCCATCCCGGCCGTGCTGGGCTACAACGCGCTGGTGCGGGGCAACAAGTCGATCCTGACCAAGCTCAACCGCTTCGCGCACGATCTGCATGCGTACTTTGTCACCGGTGCCCGCGTGGGCAACGGCGATGGCAAAGTCGTTCCGATGAAAAAAGCCTGAGGAGAAGATCATGGCTTTTGGAACACAGGACGAACCCGATGAGGTGATGAACGAGATCAACATGACACCGCTGGTGGATGTCATGCTGGTGCTGCTCATCATTTTCATCATCACCGTGCCGGTGATGAAGCACGCCGTCAACGTGGACTTGCCACGTGCCACCAACCAGGTGCAGGACGTCAAGCCGCAAACCATCCGCCTGAGTGTGGATGCAACAGGCAGCTACTACTGGAATGAATCGCGCGTGGAAGACGCCAGCCTGCCTGAAATGCTGCAGGCCGAGGCTGCGAAAAATCCGCAACCCGATTTGCACATCCGGGGCGACAAGGATGTGCGCTACGAGCGTGTGGCGCAAGCCATGGCCGCAGCGCAGCGGGCGGGGATCAAAAAAATCGGGTTTATCACCGAGCCCAAGAACTGAGTTCCTGGGTAGCGCTCTGGTCTGTCCGGCAGGACATCGCATGTTTTGCTGCACCATAGCTTTTCTCAATGAATAGCTTTGAAATATTAATTAAAATTTTTAATAGTCAAAGGCTATAATTTGTGCAGCGCAACAGAAAACATTGCCTAATTTTATTAACCTGACGGAGATCCACATGTCCCTTATCAACACCCAAGTCGTGCCTTTCAAGAACGAAGCGTTCCACAATGGCAAGTTCGTCACCGTGACCAACGAAACCCTCAAGGGCAAATGGAACGTGTTCATTTTCATGCCAGCGGCCTTCACTTTCAACTGCCCAACCGAAGTGGAAGATGCAGCGGACAACTATGCCGAGTTCCAAAAAGCGGGGGCCGAAGTCTATATCGTGACGACCGACACCCACTTCGCGCACAAGGTGTGGCATGAGACATCTCCTGCCGTGGGCAAGGCCAAGTTTCCGCTGATCGGTGACCCCACCCACGCGCTGACCCGCGGTTTTGGCGTGCACATTGACGAAGAAGGCCTGGCGCTGCGCGGCACCTTCATCATCAATCCCGAAGGCTCGATCAAAACACTAGAAATTCATGACAACGCGATTGCCCGTGACGTCAAGGAAACCCTGCGCAAGCTGAAGGCGGCTCAATACGTTGCCAACAACCCAGGTCAAGTGTGCCCCGCCAAGTGGAACGAAGGCGCCAAGACGATCACGCCTTCCCTGGATCTGGTTGGCAAGATCTAAGCTTTCTCCGCGAGACAGCCGAGCGCCTGGCGCTCGATAGCCGGACAGCATCAGGGTGCATAGCGCCCCGTGGTCCGGCTTTTTTATTCGCAAAATCAGGCTCTGGCCCCCATATTGACTGCCAGGATAGCTATCAAATTTGAAGCAAAAGGACTCCATCATGCTCGACGAAACACTCAAAACCCAGCTTGCGGCTTACCTGGAACGCGTGACGCTGCCGATCGACATGGTGGCGACTTTGGACGACAGCAACACCGCCGCCGAGATGCGCGATTTGCTGCAGACCATACAGAACTTGCGCAGCGACAAAATCACCTTGCAGACCCATGGTACCGACGCCCGCAAGCCATCTTTCACCCTGCAGCGTGCGGGCACGACCACCAGTCTGCGCTTTGCAGGCTTGCCGCTGGGCCATGAATTCACCTCCCTGGTGCTGGCCCTGCTATGGAGCGGCGGCCACCCGCCCAAGGTGGAGCCTGAAGTCATCGAGGCCATCAAGGCACTGGACGGCGACTTCAATTTTGAGGTTTACATGTCCCTGAGCTGCCACAACTGTCCGGACGTGGTGCAGGCCCTGAGCCTGATGGCCATCCTGAACCCGAAGGTCAAGACCACAGTCATTGAAGGCGGCGCCTTCCAGGACGAGGTCACTGCCCGCGAAATCATGGCCGTGCCCATGGTGTTTCTCAATGGTCAGGTATTTGGCTCCGGCCGGATGCTGGTGGAAGAAATTGTGGCCAAGCTCGATACCGGCGCTGCAAGTCGCGATGCAGCCAAGCTCAGCGCCAAAGATCCCTATGAAGTGTTGATCGTCGGTGGCGGTCCTGCCGGCGCTGCAGCCGCAGTGTATGCAGCCCGCAAGGGCATTCGCACCGGCGTGGTGGCCGAGCGCTTTGGCGGTCAGACCAACGACACCATGGCCATCGAGAACTACATTTCGGTGCTGGAAACCGATGGCCCCAAGTTCGCTGCCGCACTGGAAGCCCAGGTGCGGCACTATGCCGTCGAGATCATGAACCTGCAACGGGCTGACAAGCTCATACCTGCCACAGAGCCGGGCGGTCTGGTTCAAATTCAACTGGCCAATGGCGGTGTGCTGAAAAGCCGCAGCGTCATCCTGTCCACCGGCGCACGCTGGCGCAATGTGAATGTGCCTGGTGAAGACCAGTACCGCAACAAAGGCGTGGCCTACTGCCCGCACTGCGACGGCCCTTTGTTCAAGGGCAAACGCGTCTCGGTCATTGGCGGTGGCAACTCGGGCGTCGAAGCCGCCATTGACCTGGCTGGCATCGTGGCCCACGTCACGCTGGTGGAGTTTGCCGACCAACTCAAGGCCGACGCCGTACTGGTCACCAAGCTCAAGAGCCTGAACAATGTAAGCATCCACACCCATGCGCAGACCACCGAGATCACCGGCGACGGCCAGAAGGTGAATGGCCTGAGCTACAGGGACCGCGCTACCGGCGAGATGCACCATGTGGCGCTCGAAGGGGTGTTTGTGCAGATTGGCCTCGTACCCAACACGGAGTGGCTCAAGGGTACGCTGGAGTTGAGCAAATACGGCGAAATCGTGGTGGATGCCAAAGGGCACACCAACCTGCCCGGCGTCTTTGCCGCAGGTGACGTGACCACCGTGCCTTACAAGCAGATCGTGATTGCCGCCGGTGACGGAGCCAAGGCGGCCCTGAGTGCGTTTGACTACCTCATTCGCACGCCAGCGCCGGTGGTGATGCCTCGCTGAGATGTCTCAAAGGCCGATGGCAGCCATGCCGGCCCTGGCAATCTGGGCGTCTTCGCTGGACTTCACGCCACTGACGCCCACAGCGCCCAGGCACTGCCCGTCCTTCAGGATGGGAACACCCCCTTCAAGCATGCCCCGGATTTCCGGTGCGCTCAAAAAAGAGGTGCGTCCGCCATTGATGACGTCTTCATACACCTTGGTTTCGCGGCGGCCGAGCGCAGCGGTATGGGCTTTGGCGGGTGCAATGTGGGCCGAAACCGGTGGCGCACCGTCCAGACGCTGCAGCCACAGCAAATGACCGCCGTCGTCGACGATGGCAATGGTGACTGCCCAGTTGTTTTTCAGGGCTTCGGCTTCTGCCGCCGCCGCCATGGCCTTCACATCAGACAGCTCAAGATTGAATTTGCTTTTCATGGGGTTCGCCTTTGTTTGGAGGAAGAATCGAGCATAACGGCTGCCGGCGGCGGCTTTGCCCTCATTGCGGGTGAAAGTATCCTTACAAAAAATAGGAACCCGCCTGGAAGGTTTTTGCCGCCCGCCCTTGATTCACCCTAGAATCCACCCCATCTGCACCATGCAGACATTGAAGGAGTTTGACCATGACTGACAGCGTTCAATCCATTGACCATGGCTATGGCTATGCGGCCTCGGCCGAACAGCGCAACAAAGTGCTGCGCAATACCTATTGGCTGCTGGCCCTGAGCCTGATCCCCACCGTGTTGGGTGCATGGCTGGGTGTGGCCACCGGCATTACCCGCTCCATGGGTGGCGGCTTGGGCCTGATTGTGTTCCTGGGCGGCGCCTTCGGTTTCATGTACGCCATCCAGAAGACCAAGAATTCCGCAGCCGGCGTACCCGTCCTGCTGGGCTTTACCTTCTTCATGGGCTTGATGCTTTCGCGCATGATCGCCATGGTGCTGGGTTTCAAGAACGGTCCGGACCTGATCATGACGGCCTTTGGCGGCACAGCCGGTGTGTTTTTCGTGATGGCCAGCCTCTCCAGTGTCATCAAGCGCGACCTCTCCGGCATGGGCAAGTGGCTGTTCGTAGGCGCTATCGCCATCATGATCGGCGGCATCATCAATGTGTTTGTCGGCTCCACAGCGGGCATGATGGCCATTTCGGTGGCAGCCATTGGCGTGTTCAGCGCCTACATGCTGTATGACCTGAAGCAGATCGTGGATGGCGGCGAAACCAACTACATCAGTGCCACGCTGGCCTTGTACCTGGACATCATCAATGTATTCCAGAGCCTGCTGGCCTTGCTGGGCATCATGGGCGGCGAACGCGACTGACATTGCGTCATCATCCCTGGAAAAAGGACCTCTTCAGGTCCTTTTTCTTTGCTTAAGCCGGACCCACCCACACTCAATGCGGCGCACAATTGGCCGATAAAGACACTATTCCCCCTCTTACACCATGACCCTTCGCCTGTTGATCCCTGCTTTCGCCCTGTTGCTGGCTGGCTGCGATATCCCTGGCATGGGACCTGACCCCAAGATTGCGCAGCGCGAAGCGGAAGCCAAAGCGATCGGCGGTGCCTGCAGGCACGGTCTGCGCAGCATTGAAGATTGCTACACCCTGAATGAAGGCGCCTCCAAGGCCGACATGTTCATCGGCTGGAAGGAAATGGACCAGTACATGCGCGAAAACAAAATCGAAGGCGTTCGCGCCACGGTCGCACCTGTCGAGGAAATTATTGAAGACAAGAAGTCCAAAGCAAGCGTCAAGGACAAGGCATTGACCGAAACCAAGGAAAAGTCTTCCGAAGCCGAAGCCGAACCGGACTCCAAACTCAAACCCAAATCAAAAGTCACGGAGAAGCCAGCGGCCAAATCTGCCGAAAAACCGGCCGAAAAAGCCGCCACGCGCTGATTCAGGCCACCAGGTCAAACACCGCCATACTCTCCACATGCGCCGTGTGGGGGAACATGTTCACCACACCCGCAGACGCGCAACGATAGCCCGCCTGATGCACCAGCAGTTCCGCGTCACGCGCCAGCGTAGACGGATTGCAGCTTACATAAACAATCCGCTGGGGAGGACACCATTTCTCGGCGCCTGGCGTCGGCGGGTGTGCCACGGGATCCAGTTTCTGCTGATGCAGGTCTGCCAGTGCCTGAAACAGGGCAAACGCGCCTTCACGCGGCGGATCCACCAGCCATTTATCCGCCACACCATCCTGAATCAGCACCCCAGGGGTCATCTCAAAAAGGTTTCTAGCTACAAAACTCGTAGCACACAGTGCTTGATTGGCGTTGTCTTTAACCCGATTTTTTGTATAGTTTTCACGTGAACGTGCCACGAGGGCTTCACTGCCCTCGATACCCAAAACCTCGCGCGCCTGGGTCGCGATGGGCAGCGTGAAATTGCCCAGACCGCAGAACCAGTCAATCACACGCTCGGTCTTTTTGGCATCTAACAGTCGCAAGGATCGCGACACCAGAACGCGGTTGATATGCGGATTGACCTGCGTGAAATCCGTGGGTTTGAAGGGCATGTGGATGCCAAACTCCGGCAAGTCGTAACTCAACTCCTCACCCCCCTCATCCAGCAGGTGCACCGTCTCCAGTCCTTTGGGCTGCAACCACCATTGAACGCCCGTATGACGATGGGCAAATTCCCGCAGCAAGGCCAGATCCCCGGTGCTGAGCGGCTCCATATGGCGCAAAACCAGCGCAATGACCGTATCGCCGCAGGCCAGCTCGATCTGGGGACAGGTTTCAATCGCATCCATGGAGGTGATCAGCGCACGCAGAGGCATCAGCAAGTCGCTGACATGCGGCGGCAACACATGGCACTCCTTCATGTCAGCCACATAGCCGCTCTTGCGCTCATGAAAGCCCACCAACACCGCACCCTTCTTGCGCACATGGCGCACCGAAATCCGGGCGCGGTAGCGATAGCCCCATGCGGGACCTTCGATGGGACGCAGGATGTTGTCGGCCTTCACCTTGCCCAAGTGCCACAGATTGTCTTCCAGCACCCGCTGCTTGACGGCCACTTGCGCCCCGGTATGCAAATGCTGCATCTTGCAGCCGCCGCAAGCGCCTTCGTGCAGTCCAAAATGGGGGCAACCCGGCGTGACACGTTGCGACGACTCGCGGTGAATGGCGGTGACCACGCCCTGCTCCCAGTTGTTTTTCTTGCGGTGCACATTGGCACTCACCAACTCGAAAGGCAAAGCCCCCTTGATAAAAACCACCTTGCCGTCTGTCCGATGCGCCACGCCCTGGGCTTCCAGGTCCAGGGACTCCACCAACAGCCAGTCGGGCGGGAAATTTTCAGATTTTTTGATTTCGTCAGTCATGCCCCAATTGTCTTCGATCGGCCGGGAACTGTTCAGGGGTTCCTTATACTTGCGCGAGGGACAAAGCAGACCGCGCCAACGCGGCAATTCCTGAAACCCGGCGAAACTTCGCACCTTCGCAAACAGCATGCCCTTGAATGTGAACCCACAGCATTCCGTACAAGCCAGGATCACCTTTGGCGTACTCGCCATTTTCCTGGCCAGCCTCTGGTCCCTGTCCTACTATGCCAGCCAGGTGCTGCGCAGGGATATGCAGAGCGTACTGGGCGAGCAGCAGTTTTCAACCGTTTCCTTCATCGCCGCGAATATCAACGAACAACTCGGCGATCGCCTCAAGGCACTGCAAACCGTGTCCCAGACCATTGAGCCGGCGACACTGGCGAATGACGCCCGCATGCAAAAGACCCTGGAACAACTGCCGCTCCTTCAGAACCTGTTCAACGGTGGCGTGATCGCCTACCGCCTGGACGGCACGGCAATTGCAGAAGTTCCATTGGCTGCCAAACGGATTGGCGTCAACTACATGGACATTGACACCATTGCAGCCGCCCTGAAGGAGGGCCAATCAACATTCGGTCGCCCGGTGATCGGCAAAAAGTTGCTGGCGCCGGTATTCGGCATAACGGCCCCCATTCGCGATGCCCAGGGGAAGGTCATCGGCGCCCTGTCCGGGGTAACCAATCTGGGCAAGCCCAATTTTCTGGACCAACTCTCCAGCCAACGCTTTGGCACCAGTGGCGGCTACGTACTCCTCGCACCCCAATACCGTCTGGTGGTGACGGCCACAGACAAAAATCGCGTCATGCAACCGCTTCCAGCCCCGGGGATCAACCCGGCGGTAGACCGTTTCGTGAATGGTTACGAGGGGTATGCTGTCTACACCAACCCGCTTGGCGTCGAGGTTCTGGGGTCTGCCAAGAGCATGCCGATTTCGGACTGGAGCGTGGGCGCCACTCTGCCCACACAGGAGGCCTTTGCCCCGATTCGCGTCGTGCAGCAAAGTCTGATGCTGGCAACAGCCCTGCTGACCCTGCTGGCGGGCTTGCTGGCGTGGTGGCTGATCGGTCGGCAGCTCAAGCCCATGCTCGTCGCGTCCAAAATGTTGGCCAGCATGTCGGACTCGAATCAGCCCCTGCAGCCCTTGCCCATTAGCCGCAGAGATGAAATCGGGCAACTGATTGCGGCCTTCAATTCGCTTGCGGCCAAGCTTGTACAAAGGGAAGACGCACTGCGCGAAAGCGAGGAACGTTATCGCACGCTGGTTGAAAACTCCCCGGAGTCAATTGCCGTCCACGCAAACGGCACCATCATCTATGTCAACCCTGCCGCCATGGCCATGTTCGGTGCGGAGTCGCTACAGGTCTTGATCGGCACCCCCATCATCGACCGGATCCAGCCCGACTTTCGCGAATTCCAGCTGGCCCGAGTGGAGATCATTGCCAGCCACGGCATCACACTGCCGATGGCAGAGGTGCAACTTCTCAAAATGGATGGAACGGCGATTGATGCGGCCGTTCAAGGCAACCGAATCACCTACGATGGGTCGCCGGCGGTTCAAGTCACCATGCGCGACGTGACCGAACGCAAGCAAGCCGAAAGGGAACTGCGTATTGCAGCGATCGCTTTCGAGTGCCAGGAAGGCATCATCGTGATGGATGCCGACATGAAGATCCTGCGGGTGAACCAGGCATTCACAAAGATCACCGGTTACACCCAGGAGGACGCGCAAGGCATGACATCGGCGATCCTCAGATCAGACAAGCATCCAGGCGACTTCTATGAGGACATCTGGAATCAGACCAGGAACGCGGGATGCTGGCAAGGTGAAATGTGGCACCGTCGCAAAAATGGCGACGATTACCCGGAGCGGGTCACCATCACGGCCGTCAAGGACGAGGCTGGACGGGTTACGCATTTCGTCGGCAATCTCACCGATGCCACCAACACCCACCTGCAGGAACAGCAACGCCTGATCCACGAAAGTGCCCAACGCGATACGCTGGTGCGTGAAGTGCACCACCGCATCAAAAACAACCTCCAGGGCATTTTGGGCCTGTTGCGCCAGTTCGCAAGAAAATCACCCGAAATGACGGACACCATCAATCAGGCCATCGGTCAGATTCAAAGTATTTCCGTTATTCACGGTCTGCAAGGTCGCGCCGTGAAATCCTCGGTGCGACTCTGCGAACTGACCGGTGAAATTGCCAATGAGGTCCAGAACCTGTGGCAAACACCCGTCCATGTGGACATTCCATTGCAGTGGCTCCCTTGTGTGATCGACGAACGGGAGGCGGTACCCATCGCCCTGGTCCTCAATGAACTGATTCTGAACGCCGTCAAGCACGGCGGAAAGGCGCATGGTCAAGTCGGCATTACCATTCGAAAGGGCGAGCAGCCCGACATGGTTCAGATCAAAATTCACAACAAGGGGCAACTGGCAGCTGATGTACGACATTCCAATACACCGCACAGTGGTCTGCAGCTGGTTGCAGCGCTCATGCCACGCAGTGGGGCCAAGCTGTGCAGGCAACAGCAAGGCGAACGCGTTGTGACAGTGCTCGACCTGGAGCCACCCGTGCTTTCCCTTGATCAGGATCATTCTGTATGACGTCAGGCAACGCGCCTTTGGAAAGCCGGCAACTGCTGATCGTGGACGATGACCGCCTGGTGCTTTCTGTGATTGCCAGTGGCCTCACCGCTGCCGGTTACCGTGTCATAAGCGCAGAATCCTCGGAAGAAGCCGAAGCCTGGCTGGCCAGCGGCGAGCGTCCCGATCTGGCCATCATTGATGTGCGTATGCCTGGTCGGGCGGGCCTGCACCTTGCACAGCGCCTGCGCGAACTCGATCACATTCCGTACATCATGCTGAGTGCCTACAGTGACGCAAAGACCGTTGAAGCTGCGATTCACAATGGGGCCTTGGGATACGCCGTCAAACCATTGGATGTACCGCAGCTGGTGCCCGCCATCGAAGCCGCACTGGCACGCTCCAACGAAATGAAGGACTTGCGCACCACCCGGCAACAGTTGCAGGCCGCATTGGACAGTGAACGCAATATCAACCTTGCCGTGGGTATCACCATGATGCAACACCGCCTTAAACGCAGCGCGGCATTTGAGTTGCTGCGCACTTCGGCGCGCTCGCGCCGATGCAAGCTGACGGACTTGGCCTCCGAGGTTATCGAGGCTGCCGACAAATTGAATTTATGAGAGTTTTCGACAATTTTTTGATTTTCCGCAATAAAAGCGGTATAAATTGACTTGCGATAATTTACTTGGCAGCCCCTGACCCCGGCACCAGGTTTTTGAGGCCCTGAACACGCCTTTTTGTCCTGACCGTATGCGCCATGCGCACCACGGAAAAGTAACGATAAGTCCGTCCTGCGGACTGAGGCAAACGTGTTCAAACTGGTCGCCAATTTTCATTTCAACGTTACCCGGCTGTTGCTGCACGTCAGTATTGGTGTGCGCCTGCTTTCCCTGATGGGCCTGGCGGCACTGGTCGCCCTGTTGCTGGCCATCGTTGGCATACAAGGCTTGGCCGCGTCAAAAGAAAGCCTGCGGTCCGTCTACGAGGACCGCATGCTGCCCGTGCAAAAGCTGGCGGAAATCTCGCAGCTCATGTTGGCCAACCGGCTCCTGCTTCAGACCTCGCTCAGCGAAGTCAGCATCGTTGCAAACCCGGACCAGCAGGCAACATTGTTGATGAACCGGGCACTTGCGCTAAAGACGGCCGATGAGATTGAAAAAAATATAGAAACCATCGGCTCACTGTGGCAAGTCTTTACATCTTCGCCGCTCGCCTCCCGGGAAAATGAGCTGGCAAACAGTTTCACCAGCAGCCGAGAGGCATATGTCAGCGGGGCTCTGCTGCCTGCGGTCGCAGCGCTGCGGACTGACCAGTACCACGAAGCAAAACTGATGTCCGCCAGAGCACAATTGCTTTTCGACCAAGCCAGACCAGACCTCAAGGCGCTGAACCAATTGCAGTTTGACGCGGCACACGCGTCCTATAGCAACGCGGTCAATCGCTACGAAAGCACCCGCTTCATGGCGCTGGGCGCGCTGGGCATGGCCATTGTGGTCATGAGCTGGCTGGGGATGATGCTGACCTGGTCCATCGTCAACCCGCTCAAGCAGGTCATTGCAATCTTCAGGAAGATCTCGCAGGGGCGGTACGACACCACCATCACCACCGAGGGCAAAGATGAAATCAGCATGGTGATGCGTGCACTGGGGGACATGCAATCCAAGCTGGGCGTCCATGAAGCGGCGATTCACCAACTGGCGTTCTTCGACCCTCTCACCAGGCTGCCCAACCGGAGATTGTTGCGGGACCGATTGCAGCGAGCCCTGTCCATGAGCACACGCACCCATCTCTACGGTGCAGTGCTGATGATTGATCTGGACAATTTCAAAAGTATCAACGACAGCCGCGGCCATGACGTGGGAGACCTCCTGCTGGTGGAGGTTGCATCACGCATCCGCTCATGCATTCGGCAAAGCGACACGGTCGCCCGCCTGGGAGGCGACGAATTCATCATCCTGCTGCTTGATTTGAACCTGGACGAAGCGCAAGCGGCCTTGCTGGCAGAAAGCGTCGGGGAGAAGATTCTGCAAGCCATCCATCAGCATCTCGTGCTGGACAAGCAACTGCATCATCCCTCGGCCAGCATGGGGCTGTGCCTGTTCACGGGCCAAAATGCCAGCATCGATGACCTGCTCAAGCGCGCTGACATCTCCATGTACCAAGCCAAAAGCAGCGGGCGCAATGCCCTGCGCTTCTACGACCCACAGGTGCAGGCATCGCTGGAAACACACATTGCACTGGAGGCAGAGTTGCGCGATGCCCTGCCCGGCAATCAGCTCCAGCTCTACTACCAGATCCAGATGGACAACGTGCACGGTGTGCTTGGTGCCGAAGTACTGCTGCGCTGGATGCACCCCACACACGGGCTGGTGCTGCCAGATCAATTCATTTCCATCGCCGAAGAATCAGGCCTTATTGTTCCGATCGGTGAATGGGTGCTGCAAACAGCATGCGAACAACTCAAAGCCTGGGAGCGCGATCCCCGCGCAGAAAAGCTCCTGCTCTCAGTCAATGTCAGCGCGCGGCAATTTCGTCAGGCCGACTTCGTTGCGATGGTGAGCGGGGTCTTGAAACAGACCGGCGTGAACCCGCAAAGGCTCAAGCTGGAACTGACCGAAAGCCTGGTGCTGCACAACATCGTTGACACCGTGGACAAGATGAAGGCATTGAATTGCCACGGGATCCACTTTTCGATGGATGACTTTGGCACCGGATATTCCTCGCTGGCCCACTTGACCACACTGCCGATCCAGCAACTCAAAATCGATCGGAGCTTTGTGCGCAACATCGCAAGCAACCGCAACGACGCCATCATTGTGCAGACCATCATTGGCATGGCCAATAACCTGGGCGTTGCCGTGATCGCCGAGGGCGTGGAGGACGAAGAACAACGGGCCTGCCTGGAGCGCTTTGGATGCCCAAGCTACCAGGGCTATCTGTGCGGCAAGCCCATGCCACTGCTGGAGTTCGAAGAACTTGCCATGCGAGTCATCACCGTCTGAAACAACTAAAAGGAGGCTATTTTGAACAATTTAAAAATTTCTACGCGCTTGACGATACTCATTGGCATTTTGTCAGTGCTGTTGATTGGCATCGGCTTCATCGGCTTGTTTGGCATTGTCAAATCCAACGATGCGCTGCAATCCGTGTACGAGGACCGCACCGTGCCCATGGGCCAGATTGCAGAGATCCAGCGCCAGCTGTTGCGCAACCGGCTGGCCATCGCAACCGCACTTGTCACCCCCACCCCGGAAATCATCGGCGCAAACACGGCCGAAATCGAAGCCAATATCGGCGTGATCAACAAGGTCTGGGCGGACTACATGAGTACCAGGCTGACCACCGAAGAAGCCGAAATCTCCCGCAAATTTGCTCAGGATCGCAGCCGCTTTGTACAGGAAGGCTTGCTGGCCGCCGTGGCCGCGCTTCGCGCCAACGACCTGGACACGGCCAGACGCCTGGTGGTGGAGAAAATCCGCCCACTCAACGTACCTGTGAACGAGGGCGCCCAGGCCTTGCTCAAGCTGCAACTCGACGTATCCAAGGAGGAGTATGACGTCGCAGCGGCCCGCTATGTCAACATCCGTTTGGCATCGATAGGCGCCATCGTCGCTGGCGTGTTGTTTGCCTGCGTCTTCGGCATGACATTGATTCGCGGCATTTCCCGCTCACTGGGTCATGCCGTAGAGATCTCCGACGCCATCGCGCAAGGGGATCTGAACCAGACCATTCAGGTGCAAGGCCGGGACGAAGTCGCCCAGCTGCTCAAGGCTCTATCGACCATGCAGACCAACCTGGCCACTGTCGTCGCAGATGTCCGCCAGGGGTCCGAGAGCGTCGCCACTGCCAGCGCACAGATTGCATCGGGCAACAACGACCTCTCCACACGCACGGAGCAACAGGCCAGCGCACTCGAACAAACGGCGGCTTCGATGGAGGAGCTGGACTCCACTGTCAAACAGAACGCCGATAGCGCCCGCCAGGCCAATCAGCTGGCCTTGAGCGCCAGCACCACGGCGGTCCAAGGCGGTACGGTCGTGGCCCAAGTCGTTGAGACCATGAAGGGCATCAACGACAGCTCTAAAAAGATCGCCGACATCATTCAGGTCATTGATGGCATCGCCTTCCAAACCAACATTCTGGCCTTGAATGCGGCTGTCGAAGCGGCCCGGGCCGGTGAACAGGGTCGCGGCTTTGCGGTGGTGGCCAGTGAGGTTCGCAGTCTGGCCGGGCGATCAGCCGAAGCGGCCAAAGAAATCAAAATCCTGATCAACGCCAGTGTGACGCAGGTCGAACACGGCAGTGTGCTGGTGGACCAAGCGGGTGCCACCATGAACGAGGTGGTCAGCGGCATCCGGCGAGTGACCGACCTGATGGGCGAAATCAGCGCCGCGAGCAACGAGCAGAGCCAGGGAGTCTCCCAGGTGGGCGAGGCGATCTCCCACATGGACCAGGTCACCCAGCAAAACGCATCCCTGGTCGAGGAGATGGCCGCCGCCGCCAGCAGCTTGAAGACGCAGGCTCAGGACCTGGTAGGGACCGTTTCCGTATTCAAGCTGTCGTCGCACAACGCCCCCCGCATCGCAGCTTCCAACTTTCGACCGCTGTTGATTGAAGAGGCCGCCCGGTGACAACCCTTGCACACAGGCCAAGGATTCTCGTCGTGGAAAACGAGGCCATCATCGCCCTTGACATTCGGCTGCAACTCGTCGAGCTCGGCTTTGAGCCGGTAGGTCATGAAACACAGGGGGAACATGCCATCGTTCGCGCCGGGCAATTGCGTCCCGATCTGGTACTGATGGACATCGAGCTGCCGGGTGGGATGGATGGCATTGCCGCAGCCCATGCGATTCAAACGCAATTTTTCGTGCCGGTGGTGCTAATCTCGGCTTTTTCTGAACACGACATCATGGCCCGCGCCAGGCTCGTCAAGCCCTACGGCTACATCCTGAAACCCTTTACGCAATGGGAGATGCGTACTGTCATGGAAATTGCACTCTACAAGCATCAAGAGGAACTGAACACCTGCTGTTGCGGTCTTCATGCCCCAAACCATCGCCCCGCAGCGGACTGCTTCCACACTGACCCAGGCAAGACCGAATGAGAACCAACCTGCCGGTGACCCAGCACGAGTATCAGTTTCCTGACAATGAAACGCTGCTCTCGACGACCGACACGTCAAGTCACATCGCCTATGCCAATTCGGCGTTCATTCGCACCTGTGGTTTCACCATCGAAGAAGTACTCGGACAGCCGCACAACCTGGTGCGCCATCCCGACATGCCGGAAGAAGCCTTCGCCGACATGTGGCGCAGCCTGAAGGAAGGCCAGTCCTGGACAGCGCTGGTCAAGAATCGCCGCAAGGACGGCGATCACTATTGGGTCCGTGCCAATGCCGCGCCGATGCGCCGCAACGGTGCAATCACAGGTTATCTCTCGGTCCGAACCAAGCCATCGCGTGCTGAAATTGACACCACCGAATCCCTCTACCGGCGCTTCAAGGACGGGCGCGCCAGAGGCATCGCGTTTCACCGGGGTCTGATTGTGCACACCGGCCTGCTGCGCTGGATCAGTACGCTACAGCTACTACCGGCTGCCTGGCGGGTTCGCCTGCCACTGCTGGCGGTGGGTGTGGTGATGGGTATCGGTCTGGCCCTATCCGGCCTGGGCGAAAGCGCTCTGTTAACCATGGGGGCGGCCATGGCGTGCAGCCTGCTGCTGGCGGGCTGGTTCATGGAGGCACAACTTACCTCGCCTCTGAAAAAAATTCTGGAGGTGGCACAACACGTTGCCAGTGGTGAGGCGGCAGAAGACCTGAAGCTCAACCGCTGCGACGAAATCGGCTTGATTGCGCGCGCCATCAACCAGTCCGGACTCAATCTGCAATCACTGGTTGCCGATGTTTACGAACAGGCATCCGGGGTTCAGGTCACCAGCATGGAGATTGCATCGGCGACCAATGACCTGTCAAGCCGGACCGAACAGACCGCCTCCAATCTGGAGCAGACCGCTGCTGCCATGGAGCAGCAAACGGCGACGGTACGCCAGAATTCGGATACCGCGCAGCAGGCCAGCCAGGTGGCCAATACGGCTGCACAAGTGGCTGTTGCAGGCGGTGAGGCCATGGTTCATGTGGTGGCCACGATGGCCCAGATCGCGGCGTCAAGCCGCAAGATTGCCGACATCATCAGCGTGATCGATGGCATCGCGTTTCAAACCAACATCCTGGCCCTGAACGCCGCTGTAGAGGCCGCCCGCGCGGGGGAGCAAGGTCGCGGCTTTGCCGTGGTAGCCGCTGAGGTGCGTAGCCTGGCGGGACGCTCTGCGGCGGCCGCCAGGGAAATCAAGGGACTGATTGATGACTCGGTCAACAAGGTGGACAGCGGCTCCCGGCTGGTGGCCGATGCCGGGCAGACCATGACCGAAGTCGTCACTCAGGTCAAACACGTCAATGATTTGCTCACTGAAATTACTGCCGCATCCAGGGAGCAAGCCCTGGGCATTTCGCAGGTCAGCCAGGCGGTTGCACTGCTCGACGAGATGACGCAGCAAAATGCCGCCATGGTCGAGGAAAGCGGCGCCTCAGCCATCAGCATGGGCGATCAGGCCCAGCGACTGGTGGACGCGGTCAAGGTCTTCTCACAGTAAGTCCGATGCGCCAAGAACATACGCATCCCTATCAAACCCTTGCGGGCTGGGTCCTGCTGATATTGGCTGTGCCGCTGCTGTGGTGGGTCTCGCATCCGACTCGGCAAGTCGTGATTGAGCCTTCGAGCTTTCTTTTCTGGCACACCGTCGTAGAGCTGTTTGCGGTGGTGGTGGCCATGCTGGTATTTATCACCGGCTACCGCGCGATACTCTCTGCCCGCCAAGGGGCGGTCGTGCTGCTGGGGGTGGCTTTTTTGGGTGTTGGTTTGCTGGATTTTCTGCACACCATGGCTTATGCAGGCATGCCTGACGCCGTGACTGCCAACTCACCCCAAAAATCTATTTTCTTCTGGCTGGCTGCGCGCATACTCGCAGCCATTTCCTTGCTGGTGTACGCGTTGCTGCCTGCCATGCCGGATATCACGACGCTGAAAAAACGCATGGCCCTCGCCATGACGCTGGCGCTCGTGGGCGTACTGGGCTATATCGGATTGCGTTGGCCAGACCGCGTGCCTGCACTCTTTGTCCCGGGCCAAGGTTTGACCAGCCTGAAGATCACGCTGGAATGGCTGATCATCGCGGTGAATGTGGCAACGCTGGCAGTGCTGTGGCGGCGGCGCAAGGAGTTGATCCATGAATGCGTCATGGCACTGGGCTTTGCGGCAGCACTGTCGGCCGTATCGGAACTCTTTTTTACGATGTTGGGCGTGATCGACAAAGATGCCGCCAACGCCTTGGGGCATGCGTACAAGGTTGCAGCCTATTTGTACCTGTTTCATGCCACGTTCAATGAGTCCCTGCGCCGTCCACTGGAACGCATCCAGGCGCAGCACCTGCGCGAAAAGGTGACCCTCAGCGCGGCGCCCGACGGTGTGCTGTGGGTTGACCATACCGGGCGCATTCTGATGGCCAATCCATCCATGGAAAAGCTGACCGGCTACGCCACTGCCGAGTTGCTCGGTCAGAACGTGGATATTTTTTTGCCACCCCATTTGCGGGCACGCCACAGCGAGTCGATGCAGGGCTATTTCACCTCGCCGCACCCCCGTGCGATGGGCTTGATGGATTTGAAACTGATGCGTCGCGATGGGCATTTGCTGCCCGTGGACATCTCGCTGGGGCACTGGGACGACGAGGGCTCTTGCCACGCCATCGCTTACATCCGCGACCTGAGCGAGCGCAAGAAGTTTGAAGAATCGCTGCGCCACCAGGCAACGCACGATGAACTCACCGGTCTTCCCAACCGCTGGCTCTTTCGACTGCAATTGAGCCAAGCCTTGGTGCGTGCTGGCCGCTCCGGCCTGCGCGTGGCAGTGTTGTTTCTCGACCTGGACTACTTCAAGACCGTCAACGACAGTTTTGGCCATGCCACGGGCGATGCACTGCTGGTGCAAGTGGGCACCCGAATACGTGGTGTCCTGCGGGAAAACGACACACTGGCGCGCCTGGGTGGTGACGAGTTCGCCATTTTGCTCACCGACCTCGCTGACGTGGACGAGGCGGCGAGCGTCGCCGCCAAACTTCTCCTGTCGCTGCAAGCCTCGTACCGTCTGCAAAATGAAGATGTGTATTCCGGCGGAAGTCTGGGTGTTGCCTTTTACCCTGACGATGCGCGTGATAGTGATTCGCTGCTGCGCTATGCCGACATGGCCATGTACCAGGCCAAACAGGCCGGGCGCGGCGCCTATGCCTTCTACTCCCAGGAAATGGACCGGCGAGTGCATGAGGACATGCAGCTGCATACGCGGCTCAAAGAAGCCCTTGCGCATGGAAGTCTGAAGCTTCATTACCAGCCGCAAGTGGACGTGAGAACTGGCGCTTTGGTCGGCGTCGAAGCCCTGTTGCGCTGGAATGATCCGCTGCTGGGCAATGTCTCCCCTGCCCGATTCATTCCGGTTGCCGAGGCCACCGGCCTGATTCTCCCCCTGTCGGACTGGGTGCTGGACACGGCCTGCGAGCAGATCGCCGCATGGGCCCAGGCAGGCATGCCCTTGCATGTGGCGGTCAATTTCTCGGCCCAGCAATTTCGTCAACGCAATCTGCCCGACAAGGTTCATGAGGCATTGACCCGCTCGGGCGCACAGGCTCAATGGCTGGATATTGAAATCACCGAGTCTGTCGCCATGGAGCAGCCAGCACAGGCACGCGAGCAGCTCAACGCCCTTGTAGCGCTGGGCTGCAGTGTTGCGTTAGATGATTTTGGTACCGGCTATTCGTCGCTGGCCTACCTCAAGGCCTTGCCGGTGAGCAAGCTAAAAATCGACCAGAGCTTCATGAAAGGCATTCCGGATGATGCAGGTGATGCCACCATCTCTCGCGCCATCATCGCCCTGGCCCATAGCCTTGGGCTCACCCTGGTGGCCGAGGGAGTGGAAACACAGGCACAACTGGACTTTTTGCGCGAGTACGGTTGCGAGGTTTACCAGGGCTGGCTTTTTGCCAAAGCCATGGAGGCCAGCGACCTGACTGCGCTGATGCTCAGCCGCAAAGTTTCAGGTATTGATACATCAAAACCAGCGCAGGCCTGCTGATCGAAAAATTCTGCGCGTTCTTTAAAGCAGGGACTCTCTGGTGATACCGCGGCGTACCAGATAGCGTTTGAGCTTGACCAGCGCTTCGTTCTGCACCTGACGAACACGCTCTCGCGTCAACCCCAGGCGCTCACTGAGCACGTCCAACGTCTCAGGATCACGGTCATGCAGGCCGAAACGGCCTTCCAGGACTTCCCTTTCGCGTACAGACAAAGTGGCAATCCAGTCTTCCAGCAAGCGCTCAACCTCATGGGCCTGTGTCACGCCAGACGGGTCCACTGTGACCTCATCCACCAGCGAATCGCCCAGCGTCTGGCTTTCTCCGGAGCGGTCCATGGAGGCATCCAGCGATCTGGGCATTTCGGCCATGGCAAGCAAATCGGCAACGCTGGCCGCATCGCGCCCCAGAAAGACTGCAATATCCTCGACACGGATGCCGTCCGGCCGGGTCGCGGCAAAGGCGCCGTCATTCTCCAGCGCACGACGCGCACGCAGCACTTGCTGCAACTCCCTGACCACATTCACAGGCAGGCGCACAGCACGTCCCTGGTACATCAGGGCACGGTCCACGGATTGGCGAATCCACCAGGTGGCGTAAGTCGAGAAACGAAATCCACGCTCCGGCTCAAACTTGTCGATGGCATGCATCAAACCCAGGTTGCCTTCCTCGATCAGGTCGGACAGGGGAACGCCACGACCCAAGTAGCCTTTGGCAATGCTCACCACCAGTCTCAGGTTGTGTTCGATCATGCTTTGACGGGCAGAGAAATCGCCCGCCCGCGCTTTGGTGGCGAACTCGAATTCTTCCTGGGCCGTGAACAACTCGGTACGCCGTATATTGCGCAGGTAGACGGTCAGCGCATCGCCTGATTCTCCCGCCGTCTCCAGAACCTCGGCAGAGGACGCAACCTGCAAAAGGTCCTGATCCGCTACAAAATCAATAGCTTCAGAGGTACTATCGACGTTGGATAACTGCCTATTTGGTAAATATTTCGGTAGATCCCGCACCTGGTCTGTGGCAGATATGCCATGGCCATTCGCAGGAGATTTTTTCACGGCATGGTCCCATCACCTGGCGGGCAGGTATTTGGCCGGATCAACCGGTTTGCCCTGACGGCGAACTTCAAAATGCAGCTTCACCCGGTCTGCATCGCTGTTGCCCATCTCCGCAATCTTCTGACCTTTGCGCACGGACTGGTCTTCCTTGATCAGGAGCGTCTGATTGTGCGCATACGCTGTCAGGTAGGTGTTGTTGTGCTTCAGGATGATCAGGTTGCCATAGCCACGCAGGCCCGCGCCGACATAAACCACGCGGCCATCCGCCGCAGCCACCACGGGGTCCCCCGCAGCACCGCCGATGTCCAGACCCTTGTTCTTGACCTCATCAAATCCAGCCAGAACGGCACCGTTCGTGGGCCAGATCCACGCAATCTCGTCTTCACCTGATCCAGTCGCGGCAGGAGCGGGAGCCGGTGCTGAGGAGGCAGCCTTGTCCGCAACCGGGGCCGACGCCGGCGTGGCAGGCGTCGTGGTCACCGCGGCCACGGGTCTTGCCGTACCTGCCGCCGGGGGCACCACGCGCAGCACTTGTCCCACCTCGATCTTGTTTGGATTTTCCAGACTGCTCCAGCGTGCAATGTCCTTGGAGGATTGGCCGGTTTCCAGCCCAATGCGAATCAGCGTATCGCCGGGCTTGACTGTGTAATAGCCGGGCTTGCCCGCATTCTCAAATCCAGGAGGCTGCTTGACGGCCTGCGTGGTCGGGTCCATTGCCACAGGAGCCGCTTTGCCCCCCGCCGTGCCACGATCTTCCACTGGTGCGTGGTTGAGCATTTTGGAACTGCACCCACCCAACAACGCGGCGACAAGCGCCAAGGCAACAGCAACACTCTTGCGACCACTCAAACCTGACATATGACATCCCTTCATGCGACTCCCGATTTTAGGGGGACAAAGTGCACCGCCTCAAGCACCGTCTGACGCAAGCCCTGGGCGGTCTTGTCAATCACCATAAGGGCTTGTTTGCCGGAACTGCCAGTGCCAGCCGACACAGGCGCCACCAGACGCCCACCGACAGCCAATTGATCCACCCAAGCCTGAGGCACGGCCTCCCCACCTGCCGCGGCGATGATGGCGGCATAGGGCGCACCTTTGGCGTACCCGGCCATCCCATCCCCAAACAGGAGATGCAGGTTCGCCAGGCGCAGATGACGCAAATTCTCGCGGGCCTTGTCATGCAGGCCACGCAGTCGCTCAATGCTGTAGACCTCATCCGCCAGCAAGCTCAATACCGCCGCCTGGTAGCCGCAGCCGGTGCCGATCTCCAGCACCCGACCCAATCGTCCCGACGCACCATTGCGCAGAAGTTCCGCCATCCGGGAAACCACTCCGGGCTTGGAGATGGTTTGCCCCAAGCCAATAGGCAGACTCGTATCTTCATAGGCCTGGTTGACGAGGGCACTGTCCACAAAGCGGTGCCGCTCGATCGCGCCCATGGCCGACAAGACCAGCGCATCCGTAATACCCTGGCCGGCAAGCTTCTGCACCATGTTCATGCGCACCGCGCTGGAATCCATGCCATGCCCCTGAGACGGCGCGCCTGCCGGCTGCCTGACTGCTTGCCTGGCGGCTCCGGCACCATGCGCCACGCCGCCAGACACAGGTCGACTGGCCTTGGGTTTGCCCACAGAAAAATCCAGGCGGGCGGGAAATGACGGACGCTCTTTCATGCTCATGCGGGCATCATATCGGGCTGGAAGATGCAACGCTTGGGTAAATGGGTTCCGACAGTCTGGCAGCGGTCTGAGCCCAATAGCCCAGATGATCATGGTCGGTCAAATCTACCTTCAAGGGCGTCATCGAGATGTGACCGTTCGTGGTGGCGTGGAAATCCGTGCCATCAGCCTCGTCCTTTACCGGCCCGGCCGCCCCAATCCAGTACATGGTCTCGCCACGCGGACTTTCCTGGGTAATGACAGCCTCTGCGGCATGACGCCTGCCGAGACGGCACAGCTTGACATGACCGATCTCATCAAAAGGCAAATTGGGAATATTCACATTGAGCAGCCATGGGCTGTGGCCAAACAGATGCTGCCGCGACATTTGGACAACCAGGTCACGGGCCTTGCGCGCGGCAGACTCCAGATGCACCCAGTTTCTATCGACCTGGGAAAACGCGATGGCCGGTATGCCAAAAAGGTACCCTTCCATAGCCGCACCCACCGTGCCCGAGTAAATGGTGTCATCGCCCATGTTGGCGCCATTGTTGATGCCAGAGACGACGAGGTCGGGCCGATATCCCAACAATCCGGTCAATGCAATATGCACGCAATCAGCGGGTGTGCCATTGATATAGCGAAATCCGTTGCTGGCGCGGTTGACGTACAAGGGCGAATGCAGCGTCAAGGCGTTCGATTTGGCACTGTTATTCTGCTCGGGCGCGATTACATCTACATCCGCCACCTCTTTCAAGGCTTCAAACAATGCCACGATGCCGGGCGCCTGATAACCATCGTCATTGGAAATAAGAATCTTCATATTCGCTCGGGGTTGGGATTGATTGTAGGTGGCGGACCAGACCCGCCAGCACGGTCCCGCGAGAGACATTTTTCAAACCGACTAAGCTCTATGATTCGCGCAACTTTTTTGGAGATTTCCCCATGCATGCTTGGCTTTGTGAAAACCCCGTGGGCGTTGACGCCCTGACCTGGAAAGAGCTTCCCACACCACAACCCAAGGCGGGTGAGGTGCTGATCGAAATCAAGGCAGCCAGCCTGAATTTTCCGGACCTGCTGATCGTCCAGAACAAGTACCAGATGAAGCCACCCCTACCCTTTGTGCCGGGCTCGGAATACGCCGGCATTGTTCAGGCCGTGGGCGAAGGCGTTACCCACCTGAAAGTGGGCCAGCACGTGGCTTGTTTGTCGGGCACCGGCGGTTTTGGCACGCACACCTTGGCGCCTGCGGCGCTGTGCATGCCATTGCCCGCTGACTTTCCCTTTGTCGATGCCGCTGCCTTCATCATGATTTATGCCACCTCGCATCACGCATTGGTTGACCGGGCGCAGCTCAAGGCGGGTGAAACGGTTCTGGTACTGGGCGCAGCGGGTGGTGTGGGCACTTCTGCCATCCAGATTGCCAAAGCGTGCGGAGCCAAAGTGATTGCAGCAGCATCGACCGATGAAAAATGCGAGCTGTGCAAATCCATCGGTGCTGACGCCACCATCAACTACACCACCGAAAACCTGCGCGAAGCCATCAAGACCCTCACTGGCGGCAAAGGTCCAGACGTGATTTATGACCCCGTCGGCGGCGACTTTGCAGAGCCGGCGTTTCGCTCCATCGCTTGGCGCGGTCGCTATCTGGTGGTTGGCTTTGCTTCCGGCCCCATACCCGCATTGCCCTTCAATCTGGCACTGCTGAAAGGCGCATCGATCGTCGGTGTGTTCTGGGGTGATTTTTCAAAACGCGAACCCAAAGCCAACGCCGCCATGATGGCTGAACTGGCCCAGTGGTACGGTCAAGGCAAAGTCAAGCCGGTGATTGACCGCGCCATGCCCATGGCCGATCTGAAGGCGGCCTATGCCCACATGGGCTCGCGCGGCGTCAAAGGAAAACTGGTGATGGTGAACTGATCCAGTCCACGGATCGAAGACAAAAAAATGCCCACATGATGTGAGCATTTTTTATGGTTTGGGGTGGCTGATGGGGCTCGAACCCACGACAACAGGAATCACAATCCTGGACTCTACCAACTGAGCTACAGCCACCGTAGTTTTCTATTATAGCTGCTGTCGTTTACTTCGGCGCAGTCAAAGCTAAATTTGATTGCCCAATTACTGGCCGAGGCGCCAGAATCTCAACCTTGAAACGCTCTTTAAGAAGGCCATAGTAAGCCTGATTCTCGGCGCCAGTCCACCACTGGGCATATTGCGCACGTTCCTGTTTCAGATTGGCTTCTGACGGCGCGGGGCGGGGAACAACCTTATTGACCCGAACCACAGCGTAGCCTTGAGGACCCAAATCAACGCCTGCAAATACAGGCAGGGCAGAAGTATCCGCGCGCAAGGCCGCACCCAAAACCTGGGGAGCCAGATTTTGAGACTGATCGCGTGAAACCAGCACCGGCACAGGCATCACAGCCGCGGCGGGCGCAGCCTTCCATGCTGCCAGCTTCTCCATGCCCTCTTTCCTGGCCAACTCGGCAGCACGTGCCGCAACGACACGATCGCGCACAATGGTGCGGACGTCTTCAAACGGCATGGTACGAGCAGCCGTGTATTGTGAAATGCGTCCTGCGGCCAACTGATTAGGGCCAATTTCAATAGCTTCGGTATTGCGTTTCTTCTCTACCGCATCGGGGCCAAAAATGGCAATCAGGAATTTGGCATTGGCCAGCACGCCGGTCGCACCTGGCGCTGGTTTGCGCAGCACATTGGCGGCGGTCTTAATTTCCAGCTTGAGCTTTTCAGCAACAGGTTTGAGGCTATCGGATTGTTCATACACACCGTTGGTGAATGCCTCGGCAGTTTCGGCGAATTTGGCTTGAGCCTGTTGCTTTTTCAGATCAGCTTCGATGCCAGCGCGCAACTCTTCAAAGCTTCGCAGCGTGGGCGTTTTTACATCGGTGAGTTTGATGATGTGAAAGCCAAAGTCAGACTCAACCACCTCGCTGATGTCTCCCTTCTTCATGGCGAAAGCAGCGTCCTCAAACGGCTTCAGCATGGCCCCACGGGTGAAGAAGTCAAGATCGCCGCCTTTGGCCGCTGATCCTGGGTCCTGCGAGTTCTTCTTGGCAACTTCCGCAAAACTCTCAGGCGCCTTGCGCACCGCTTGCAGCAATTCTTCGGCACGGGCACGTGCCTTCTGGCGATCTGCTGCAGGGGCATCCTTGGCAGCGTTGATCAGAATGTGGCTTGCTCGCCGCTCCTCATTGCCGCTCAGGCGGGCCGCGTTCTGCTCGTAATAGGACTTGAGGTCAGCCTCGTTGAGAGAAATGCTTTTCTTGACCGTCTCCAGGTCCAACACGAGGTATTCAATGCTGGCCAGCTCGGGCGCCTGGAACATAGCTTGGTTGGCTTTGTAAAAAGCATCCAGTTCGGCATCGGTGGGAGCGACCTTGGTGGCGAAGTCAGCAGCAGTGAAATTGGTCACCTGCACTTCACGTTTTTCGAAAAATGCATTCAGTGAAACATCGGCAGCGCCCGCCGAAGAAAAGCCTGTACTGGTCACACCACCCTCAACCTGGCGTACCGACAGATCGCGTCGTACGCGGGCCTCAAAACCCTCGGGCGTCAGGCCCTGGCTGGCAGCCAACTGACGGTAGCGATCCATGTCCAGTTTGCCGTCGGGCAGGCGCAGGGAAGCGATGGTTGGGTCATCCTGCAATTCGCGAGCGAGTCGCGTATCACTGGTGGTCAGTTTGGACTTGTCAGCGGCTTCGGCCAAAACACGCTCGCGAACCAGACGCTCCAGGGTGGCATAGCGCGCCTCGGGTGAATCTAGCAGCTTGGCATCCAGATTCGGATTGGAAGCACGAATGCGATCCGAGTCCGACTTGTGCGCGGCATCCCACTCGCCCTGGGTGATATCGTGGCCAGCCACGCGGGCAACTGCCGCACCTTTGTCGCGATAGCTGTTGTAGCCGTCAATACCGAACAACACAAACGAAGGGATGATCAGCAAGAACATGACGAACATCATGACCTTCGTGTGCTTGCGGACAAAATCAAACATGCGCTAACTCTCCCTGAAAAAAACAAAAAAGGCGAACAACAGTGTTCGCCTTTGATTGGGTGGTGAGTGATGACGGGCTCGAACCGCCGACCTACGCCGTGTAAAGGCGCCGCTCTACCAACTGAGCTAATCACCCAACCTTAACATGTCATCAGTTCAAAGCGTCTTTCAATGCTTTGCCCGGACGGAATTTTGGCACCTTGGCAGCCTTGATTTTAATCGCAGCGCCGGTACGGGGGTTACGACCAACGCGTGCCGCGCGTTTACCAACAGCAAATGTACCGAAACCAACCAGCGACACCGAGCCACCTTTTTTCAATGTGGTCTTGACGGCACCAATGGTCGACTCCAGCGCACGCGTAGCTGCCGCCTTGGAAATGTCTGCATGCTTAGCGATGTGCTCAATCAGTTCGGTTTTATTCACAAAGAACCCCTAGTCTGGAAACAGAGTTAATTAAATTGTCTCTTGAAAATCTTGCAGATTGCCTGCTGCATCTCATTAAAGCCACGGACTCCTACCGTGTCAACACAACATGCAGCTTTACAACAGTGCGGTGGGGGATTCTAGCGGTTTTAAAGGATGCGCCAGCGCCCCAATGCCCAATGTTTAGGCAAAGTCGTCAAAAAAAGTGTCTGACGTAAAACTGCGTTCGATCAAAGCGCCCCGGCAATGGCCAATCCGATGTCGCTGGTGCTCGCAGTGCCACCAATATCTGGCGTGCGCGGCGCACCACTTTGGGGGTCGAGCACTTTTTCAATCGCCGTCAGCACCGCATCATGTGCATGGCGGTAACCCAGAAAGTCCAGCATCAAGGCCCCACACCAGATTTGACCAATAGGATTGGCAAGCCCTTTACCGGCAATATCCGGAGCCGAACCATGAACCGGTTCAAACAGGGAGGGGAACTTGCGCTCCGGATTGAGATTGGCACTTGGCGCAATACCAATGGTGCCCGTACAGGCGGGCCCCAAGTCACTCAAAATGTCACCAAAAAGGTTACTGGCCACCACGACGTCAAAAAAATCAGGGCGCTGTACGAAATGTGCGGTCAGGATGTCGATGTGAAATTTATCCACCGTGACATCGGGATAGGCTTTAGACATTTCGACCACCCGCTCATCCCAATACGGCATGGTGATGGCAATGCCATTGGATTTGGTGGCGCTGGTCAAATGCTTTCGGGGCCGCGACCGGGCCAAATCAAATGCAAATTTCAGGACCCGGTCCACACCAATGCGGGACATCACGGTTTCCTGCATCACGATCTCGCGTTCGGTACCGGGAAACATGCGCCCGCCAATGCTGGAGTACTCGCCTTCCGTGTTTTCACGCACGATGTACATGTCGATTTCGCCCGGCTCTCGCCGGCTGCCATCGCGCCGCACCACGGGCGCAATGATGCCGGGCATGAGCCGAGCAGGTCGCAGATTCACATACTGGTCAAACTCGCGCCGAAACAACAGCAGTGAACCCCAGAGGGAAACATGATCCGGGATTTTTTCAGGCCAGCCTACGGCACCGAAGTAAATGGCATCGTGACCACCGATCAGGTCCTTCCAGTTGTCGGGCAACATCTTGCCGTGCTTCTCGAAATAGTCCCAGCTGGAAAAGTCAAAGTGATCGAATTGCAAATCTATGCCGAACTTGCCCGCCGCGGCCTCCATGACGCGAATACCCTCGGGCATGACCTCCTTGCCAATGCCATCACCAGCGATGACGGCAATTCTTTTCTTGCTCATGACAAACTCCTTTGAAATCGGCGACCGAAACGAACAGCGCCTTGCAGGCCAACGTCAACTCACCGCGCCGGAAGTGTGGTCGACACCTGGCGAACGACCAACGCCACTCCGGCGGCGGTCAATACGGTACCTATGACGGTGACGGCGGTGATGGGTTCAGAAAAAAGCATCCATGCCATGAAGGCAGTCGTCGGGGGCACCAGGTACATGAGACTGGTGACGGACGCCGCTGCACCCCGCTGGATCAGGAGATACAACAAGGAACTGCCGCCCAGCGTCAACGCCAGCACTGACCAAGCCATGGCACCCAGGAATTCAGCATTCCACTTCACGGCCTCCACTTCCAGCAAGGCCAGCGGCAATGTCACGAGAAGAGCGGCCCCCAGTTGCACCACATTGGCGGTGCGCACGTCACAAGGGGTGACGAAGCGCTTTTGGTACAGGGTGCCGATGGTGATGCTGAAGAGCGCGCCCACGGCAAACGACAGGTTCAGCCAGTCGGCTTCCGCGCCCTGCCCAAACTTGCGCGAGACCACCAGTACCAAGCCCACGAATCCCAAGCTCAGTCCGGTCCACTGCCGAGCTGATATTTTGCCGCCGTTGGCTGACAGCCACAGGGCCGTCAGCACCGGTTGCAGGCCCACGATCAAGGCCGACAGCCCCGAACCCATGCCCGCCTTGACCGCAGCCCAAACGCCGCCAAGGTAACCCGCATGCATGAAGATCCCGGTCACCGCCAGATGCGTCCACTGCGTCCGATTGGCCGGCCATTTCACTCCTGCGAGCAAGATCCACGGAAGGAAACAGGCCATAGACAAAGCGTAGCGCAAGGCCAAAAACTTCATCGGTGGCGCATTGGGCATGCCGTACCGCGCCACGATAAAGCCGGTACTCCAGATCAGGACGAAAACCGCTGGCATGGCCCTGATAAGGGCACGGTCGTCGCGCGCAGTCACTTTGCCCGTGCCCGAATTTCAGGCAGGGCCTTCTGCAGGTAATACGCCATGGACCAGACCGTCATGACGGCCGCAACCCAGATCAACCAGACGCCCCACTGATGGGTGTCGATCACACCCAACAACATACCGTCAAACAACAGGAACGGGATAGCCACCATTTGCACGACCGTTTTCAGCTTGCCGATCATGTGCACTGCCACACTCTTGGATGCGCCGATCTGGGCCATCCATTCACGCAAGGCTGAAATGGCAATTTCGCGGCCAATGATGATGAGCGCCACGAACACATCGGCGCGGCCCAGATGCACCAGAACCAGCACGCAGGCGCACACCAGGAACTTGTCGGCCACCGGGTCCAGGAAGGCGCCGAAGGACGAGACCTGGTTGAGCTTGCGTGCCAGATAGCCATCGAGCCAGTCTGTGGCCGCTGACACCACAAACATGACGGTGGCAATCAGGTTGCGTGTGGCCGGCTCCACCGGCAAGTAAAACACGCCGACGATCAATGGAATCGCAGCAATGCGAGCCCAGGTCATGATGGTGGGAATGGTGAAAAACATGGTCTGATTGTGGCACGGGTTGATGAGGTTTCAGCGATCCCCGATCAATGCAGGGCGCGGTATATCTCTTCCGCCAACTCGCGGGAAATGCCTTCCACCGTGGCAATGTCCTCCACGCCGGCCAGCGCTACACCCCGCACACCACCAAAACGCTGCAGCAATCGGGCGCGGCGTTTTGGCCCGATGCCGGGAATCTCTTCGAGCTTGCCGCCATCTACCCGAACCTTGGCGCGCTTGGCGCGCATGCCCGTGATTGCAAAGCGGTGCGCCTCGTCGCGAATCTGGGCCACCAGCATCAGGGCTGCGGAATCCTTGCCCAGGTAAACCTTGTCGCGTCCGTCGGCAAACACCAGCTCCTCCAGGCCCACCTTACGGCCCTCGCCCTTTTCCACGCCGACGATCAGGGACACATCCAGCTCCAGTTGCTCGAACACCTCGCGCGCCATGCTCACCTGCCCCTTTCCGCCATCTACCAGCACCAGGTCAGGCAAGCGGCCGGTGCCAGCGGGTGTCTGTCCGGTCTGCTTCGCCTCACGCAGAGTCTCAGCAAGTTTTCCATAGCGGCGCAAAAGCACTTGGCGCATCGCCGCGTAGTCGTCTCCGGGCGTGATGCCTTCGATGCCATAGCGGCGGTACTCGGCGTTTTGCATCTTGTGATGATGAAACACCACACACGAAGCCTGGGTGGCTTCCCCCGCGGTGTGTGAGATATCAAAACATTCAATCCGAAGCTCATCCAGGTTATCCAGGGCCAGGTCCAGCGCATCGGCCAGCGCCCGGGTGCGGGCTTGCTGCGACCCTTCTTCGGACAGCAGACGCGCCAATTGCAGACCAGCATTGGTTTGCGCCATCTCCAGCCACAGACGCCGCTGCTCGCGCGGCTGATGCACGGCCGTTACCTTGACGCCACTTTGCAGCGAGAGGGCCTTCAGCAAGCTCTTGTTCACCGGCTCACTCACTACCAGCGAAGGGGGCACCGGCACATGCAGGTAGTGTTGCGCCACGAAGGCCTCCAGAACCTGTGCCTCCACGGACAGGGTATGGGCGGCGGTCTCACCGTCGTCCTCCTGATCGCTATAGATGGCAGCAGCGTCTTCCACGTGCACCGGAAAGTAGGCGCGATCGCCCAGATGGCGCCCGCCACGCACCATGGCCAGGTTCACACAGGCCCGCCCCCCCTGCACTTTGGCAGCCAGAATATCCACATCACGATCCGAGACGTTGTCAACCGATTGCTGGTGCAGCACATTGGAAAGGGCCGCCAGCTGGTTGCGCAGTTCCGCCGCCTGCTCGAATTCCAGTCGATCGGCGTGCGCCATCATGCGCGCCTCCAACGCCTCCATGACCTGGCGCGAATCGCCTTGCAAAAACCGCTCGGCGTTGGCCACATCCTGCGCATAGTCCTGCGCCGAGATATGCCCCACGCAGGGCGCCGAACATCGTTTGATCTGGTATAGCAAACAAGGACGCGTGCGGTTGTTGAACACAGGGTCTTCGCAAGTGCGCAGGCGAAACACTTTTTGCATCAGCAAAATGGCCTCCTTCACCGCCCAGGCGCTGGGATATGGACCGAAGTAGCGGTGCTTTTTTTCCACCGCCCCCCGGTAGTAGGAAACCCGTGGAAAGCTCGTGCCGGGGTTGGATGAGGAGCTGGCGGCCGTCATCTTCAAATACGGATAACTCTTGTCATCCCGAAACAAAATGTTGTACTTGGGATTGAGCGTCTTGATCAGGTTGTTTTCCAGCAGCAGCGCTTCCGCCTCGGAACGCACCACCGTGGTTTCCATGCGCACGATTTTGCTGACCATGTGCCCGATGCGGGTTCCTCCATGGTTTTTCTGGAAGTAGCTGGACACCCGTTTTTTAAGGTTGATGGCCTTGCCCACGTAGAGAACACCATCGTCCGCATCAAAGTAGCGGTAGACACCTGGCAGCGGGGGCAGACCCGCAACATCGCTCAGCAACTGCTCTGGATGTACCGGCACAGCAGGTCGCTGTTCGGGCGTGGTGGATTCAGGCGGCGTGGAATCGGGCAAATCTGGCATAGGGGCATATTGTGGACAATCCCGGGGGTGAAAACCGGAAACCTTTGGGACATCTTCTGCAAAGTCATCGACAACTTTGGTGACATCGGCGTTTGCTGGCGCTTGAGCGCAAGCCTGGCCGCGCGCGGTGAGCGGGTGCGCTTGTGGGTAGACGATGCCAGCGCCTTGGCCTGGATGGCGCCCGAGGGCGCCAACGGGGTGGAGGTCAGGCTCTGGACACGGCCCATTGCAACCCAGGGATTGCCCATGGGCGACATTCTCATTGAAGCCTTTGGCTGCGAAATTGCTCCTGAATTCATAGCATTTTACATAAGCAAGACAAAGACTTCAGGCAAAAAACCTGTATGGATCAATCTGGAATACCTGAGCGCCGAGGGGTATGCAGAACGATCCCACGGACTGCCCTCCCCCGTGATGACTGGACCTGGCGCGGGACTGACCAAGCGCTTTTTTTACCCGGGCTTCAGCGCCAAAACCGGCGGACTGTTGCGCGAGCCCGATCTGGAGGCGCGCCAGGCGGCGTTTGATCGCCCCGCCTGGCTCCAGCGCCAGCTGGGCCTGACGTGCCAGGGCGAACGCCTCGTCTCGCTGTTTTGCTACGAGCCTGCTGCCCTGGGTGAATTGCTGGATCAACTGGCGGCCGCCGGACAGACCGGTCAACGCACGCGGCTGCTGGTCACTGCAGGGCGGGCAACGGCTGCAGTCAAAGCCTACATTTTGAATAAAAATAGCCTCAACCCCTCATGGAATAAGGATAGTTCGCTATTATTTTCATACCTCCCCACACTCACTCAGTATGAGTTCGACCATCTGCTGTGGGCCTGCGAGCTGAACTTTGTTCGCGGGGAAGATTCTCTGGTGCGTGCCTTGTGGGCCGGCAAGCCCTTCGTCTGGCAAATTTATCCCCAGCACGACGATGCACATCACCACAAGCTCGAAGCCTTTTTGGACATGCTGGCAGCCCCTGCATCGCTCAGGGCTTTCCACCGGGCATGGAACAAGCTCGACACCCCCCCCGAGGCCGCTCCTGGATCCGGCCTGCCGCCATTGGCCCTGCCCGAATGGCAGGCAGCGATAAGCACAGCACGAAGTCGGCTATTGCAACAAGACGATCTTGTGACCCAGATCATGCGTTTCTCATAAAAAACCGTTAAAATTCAAGGCTTTGCGAAATTCGACCGGATTTGCTTCCAGTCCATGACGCCTTTGCCGTGTAATCGGCGCTTATTTAGCCGCAGTATTTGCGGCCTACCTTCACACAATCGCTATGAAAATCGCTCAAGACATTCGCGCTGGCAACGTCATCATGCACGGTAAAGATCCCATGGTCGTGCTCAAAACCGAATACAGCCGTGGCGGCCGCAACTCGGCCACCGTGCGCATGAAGCTCAAAAGCCTGATCGCCAACTTCGGCACCGAAGTGGTGTTCAAGGCCGACGACAAGATGGACCAGGTCATTCTGGACAAGAAAGACTGCACCTATTCCTACTTTGCCGACCCCATGTACGTGTGCATGGACGAAGAGTACAACCAGTACGAAGTCGAGTCCGAAAACATGGGCGACTCGCTGAACTACCTCGAAGACGGCATGGCTGTCGAAGTGGTGTTTTACGACGGCAAGGCCATCTCGGTGGAACTGCCTACCAGCGTGGTGCGCGAAATCACCTGGACCGAACCCGCCGTCAAGGGCGACACATCCGGCAAGGTTCTCAAGCCTGCCAAAATTTCCACTGGGTTCGAAATTGGTGTGCCAATTTTCGTGGCGCAAGGCGACAAGGTCGAAATCGACACCCGTACCGGCGAATACCGCAAGCGCGTCTAAGCGCTTTCGTCCTCCGGCGCACAAAAAAAGGCTTCCAAGGAAGCCTTTTTTATTGTTTTCAGGAATGAAGTCGTGGGATCAGCACGCCACTTGCATTTCCTGACCCAAGTCAATGCTGCAGGATTTTATTGAGAAAATCCTTGGTACGAGGCTGGCGATTCTCGGGGTGATTGAAGAACTCTTCCTTGGAGCAGTCTTCAAGAATGCGGCCACCTACATCGATGAAGATGACCCGATTGGCCACTTTGCGAGCGAAGCCCATTTCATGGGTCACCACCATCATGGTCATACCTTCTTTGGCCAGGTTCACCATCACATCAAGCACCTCGCCAACCATCTCGGGGTCCAGCGCCGAGGTGGGTTCGTCGAACAGCATCACGATCGGGTCCATCGACAAGGCGCGCGCAATCGCCACGCGCTGCTGCTGGCCACCCGACAGCTGGCCGGGAAACTTGTCCTTGTGTGCCATCAGGCCCACACGATCGAGCATCTTGAGGCCCCTGACCTTGGCTTCCTCGGCACTGCGGCCCAACACCTTGATCTGGGCAATCGTCAGGTTCTCGGTCACGGACAGGTGCGGAAACAGCTCAAAACTCTGGAACACCATGCCCACACGCGAGCGCAGTTTGGGCAGATCGGTTTTAGCGTCATAAAGGCTCACGCCGTCCACCAGTATCTCGCCTTTCTGGATGGGCTCCAGGCCGTTGACGGTCTTGATCAGTGTGGACTTGCCAGAGCCGGACGGCCCGCAGACCACCACCACATCGCCTTTGCTGATGCTGACCGAGCAGTCATTGAGCACCTGCACGGGACCATACCATTTGGACACGTTTTTAATTTGAATCAATTTGTTCTCCGATGCTTAGCGAACGATGGCAATCTTTGCCTGCAACCGCTTGACGGTCCAGGACAAGCCAAAGCAGATGACGAAATACACCACGGCGGCCAGCAGATAGGCCTCCTCGGGGCGGCCATAAATCTTGCCGGCGTTGGTGAAGCCCTTGAGCAGGTCGTAGGCACCAATGGCATATACCAGCGAAGTATCCTGAAACAGGATGATGGTTTGCGTCAGCAACACCGGCAACATGTTGCGAAAGGCTTGCGGCAACACCACCAGACGCATGTTCTGGCCGTAGGTCATCCCCAGCGCCTGGCCCGCAAAAACCTGCCCGCGTGGAATTGACTGAATGCCGGCCCGCATGATTTCGCTGAAATAGGCCGCTTCGAACGCGATGAAGGTGATGACTGCAGAGTACTCGGCACGATTGTTCGCCCCATTGGGCAGGTAGCTGTAAACCCAGCCCGGCACCAACAGGAAGAACCACAGGATCACCATCACCAGCGGCACCGAGCGCATGCCATCGACATAGATCGTTGCGGGCAACATCAGAATGCGTTTTCCAGACAAGCGCATGAGTGCCAGCACGGTGCCAAAAACAATACCGCCCAGGGTGGCAATGATCGTCAGTTGCACGCTGAAGCGCAGCCCACCCAGCACAAACTTGCTGATGATGTCCCAATTGAGAAAAGTGAGGTCCAAGCCCAGCATATCAGTGCCCCCCACCCGTTGCGCCCGCGACAATGAAGCCGGGTATTCGGACTCTTTTTTCAACCAGGCTGAATATGCGGTTCACGGCAAAGGCAGACAGCGCATAGAGCGCGGTAACCGCCAGGTAGACCTCGATGCCGCGAGAGGTCTCCTCCTGAGCCTGCATTGCGAACATGGTCAGCTCGGCGATTGACACCGCGAACGCCACGGAAGAATTTTTCAGCAGGTTCATGGATTCGCTGGTCAAGGGCGGAAAGATGATGCGAAACGCCATGGGCAGAATTACATAGCGGTAAGTCTGCGCCGTGGTGAAGCCCATGGCCATGCCAGCATAGCGCTGGCCTTTGGGCAAGGCCTGGATGCCTGCACGCACTTGTTCGGCGATACGCGCCGAAGTAAAAAATCCCAGAGCAAACACAACCAGGACAAAACCCGGCACTTGCTGGAACGCGGGAAACATCTTGGGCACGACAAAGTACCAGAGGAAGACCTGCACCAGAAGCGGAATATTGCGAAAGAGTTCAACCCACACATTGGCCAGGCGCACCAGCCACGGGCTGTTTGGCAGCGTGCGCAAGGTGCCCATCAAGGCGCCAATCACCATGGCCACGATCCAGGAGCTGCCGGCCACCGCCAATGTCCAACCCCAGGCGTCCATCATCCACTGAAGGTAGGTACGGCCGCTACCGTCGTCATTCAGAAATACCTGCCAATCCCACGTCATATTGTTCTCCGCAAGGCTTGTGCTGCCACTTGGCAACTGGTGCCTGAGCCCGGGGCATCAGGAAACACACAAAAAAAACCCGCCACCAGATCCATTGCCGGGGCGGGCTCCTGTCAAACTGCCGGCTTACTTCTTGGCGTAGGCTTCCATCGGGTTGTCGTTGGGAGTAGCCCAGGCGGCCTTGATGCTCTCGCTCACCGCCAACCCCACCTTGGTATTCTTGGGAGGAATCGCCTGCATGAACCACTTGTCATAAATCTTGGCAATTTCGCCGGATTTCATCAGATCTTTCAAGATGTCGTCAGCAAGCTTCTTGAAGGCGGGATCATCCTTGCGCAGCATGATCGCGATGGGCTCCACCGAGAGGACCTCGCCCACAATCTTGAAATCCGCCGGATTCTTGGCATTGGCAATGTTGCCGGCCAGGATAGAGCCATCCATCACGAAAGCTTCGGCACGGCCGGATTCCAGCAGCAGGAAACTGTCTGCATGGTCCTTGCCATAAACCTCCTTGAAATCGATGCCATTGGCGCGCTCGTTCTTGCGCAGCGTCTGTACCGAAGTGGTACCGGTGGTGGTGGCCACGTTCTTGCCGTTCAGCTGGACAACACTGTTGATACCCGAAGCCGCCTTGACGACCATGCGCACTTCTTCAACGAAGGTGGTTGCAGCAAAGGCTACATCTTTTTGGCGCGTCGCATTGTTGGTAGTCGAGCCGCACTCGATGTCCACGGTTCCGTTTTGAACGAGCGGAATACGGTTTTGCGAAGTGACCGACTGGTATTTGATCTCGACCTTTTTGCCCACGGTCTTTTCAAGACCGGCGATGATGCGCTGGCACAACTCAACGTGGTACCCCGCGTACTTGCCATCACCCAGTGTGTAGGAGAGTGCGCCCGACGAATCACGCACGCCCATGGTGACGACGCCAGAGGCCTTGACCTTGGCGATGGTGTCCGAGGCCTGCGCATGAGCGCCCGAGGCCACAGCAGCCATGATGGCTAACGCGAGTAACTGCTTTTTCATGATATTTCCTTGTTCCAAAGAGATGATGCTGACCAACAGACGACCAACTGGTCAATCGCCGCAATGTCAAAGTGGAATTTTGCGCCAAGCATCGCGCCCAAACACCCATGACTGCGGAAAATCAAGCCATGTACAGACTTTAACGCGCCTTGATTTCGAAATGTTCGGGGTTTACCCCTGAAGTTTATGCAATAAATGCATGCACTTAGAGAGATGCCGCACATTCGTAAAAGTACGTATTCGCGGGTACCTGCATTAGCCGGCGAGCCCCAAACCGATGTAGGCTAGCGCCATGAACACTGCCCCAGATAAATCGCAGCCCTCCGATGCGCTGCCAGCCCAAAGCCCCAACGCCTCCAACCTGGCCTTGCGCCGCGTGGCAATTGACACTTACCGCGAAAACGTTGCCTATCTGCATCGGGATTGCGCGGTATACCGGGCAGAAGGATTTCAGGCCCTGTCCAAGGTAGAAATTCGCGCCAATGGCCGGCGTATTCTGGCCACACTGAACGTGGTCGATGATCAGGCTATCGTGGGGTGTCATGAACTGGGTTTGTCCGAAGACGCATTTCTGCAACTGGACATCAAGGATGGTCATACGGCTTCGGTATCGCAAGCGGAACCGCCAGAATCCATCGGTGCGCTCTACCGCAAGATTGGCGGCGAACGGCTGACCCGCGAAAACTTCCGGGATATCGTGCGTGACATTGCCGAGCTACGCTACTCCAAAATCGAACTGACAGCTTTTGTGGTGGCAACCAACCGCGATGAACTGGACCGCGAGGAGGTCTACTTTTTGACCGAGGCCATGGTGGCCAGTGGCAGAAAACTCGACTGGCACGAGTCTCTGGTGGTCGACAAGCACTGCATTGGCGGCATTCCCGGCAACCGCACCTCGATGCTGGTGGTGCCGATTGTGGCGGCACACGGCCTGTTGTGCCCAAAGACGTCTTCACGCGCCATTACCTCGCCTGCCGGCACCGCTGACACCATGGAAGTGCTGGCCAATGTGGAACTGCCCTTTGAGCAGCTGGCGGGCATCGTGCGTGATCACCGTGCCTGTCTCGCCTGGGGTGGCACAGCCAACCTGTCTCCGGCCGACGATATTCTGATATCCGTCGAGCGACCGCTGGCGATCGATTCGCCGGGGCAAATGGTCGCCTCGATTCTTTCCAAGAAAATTGCGGCCGGCTCGACCCATCTGGTGCTGGACATTCCCATCGGCCCCAGCGCCAAGGTGCGCTCCATGCCGGAGGCGCAACGCCTGCGCCGACTCTTCGAATACGTGGCCAGGCGCATGGGCCTTTCGCTGGACGTGGTCATCACCGATGGCCGCCAGCCGATCGGCAATGGCATTGGCCCCATGCTGGAAGCCCGCGATGTGATGCGAGTGCTGGAGAACGATCCCCGGGCGCCCAACGACCTGCGGCAAAAATCTTTGCGACTGGCGGGGCGCTTGATTGAATGTCACCCGGACGTGCGCGGTGGAGATGGATTCGCCATTGCGCGCGACATCCTGGACTCGGGCCGGGCATTGAGCAAGATGAACGCCATCATGGCAGCACAAGGCCAGAAGTCTTTCGACCATAACGCGCCCCGGCTGGGCCGCCTGACTTTCGAGGTACGTGCCGGCGAGTCCGGTGTCGTCACCAGCATCGACAACCTGCAGGTCGCACGCATTGCCCGATTGGCGGGCGCACCCAAGGTGATTGGCGCCGGTGTGGACCTGTTCCGCAAGCTCGGTGACGCGGTGGCCACTGGCGACCTTTTGTACCGGGTGCATGCAGAGTACCAAAGCGACCTTGAGTTTGCCCGCCAGGGCTGTGCCAAATCAAACGGCTACGCCCTGGGCCAGGCAAATGCCATACCCCATGTTTTTGTGGAATTCTGATGAGCTCAACACCCGAGTCAAACCCCCTGCTCCTTTGCTTTGAAGACGAGCAGGACAGCGCAGAGCGCATTGCGCAGGCTGGCGGCCTGAACCTCGCCGTCATCGAACGCCACCACTTTCCCGACGGCGAACTGAAGCTGCGCCTGCCAGACAGCCTCCCCTGCCGCGTGGCCATTCTGCGTACGCTTAGCGAGCCTAACGAAAAACTGGTCGAGTTGCTGCTGGCGGCTCAAACCGCACGTGAACTGGGTGCCCATCATCTGACACTGATCGCCCCCTACCTGGCCTACATGCGGCAGGACATTGCGTTTCACCCCGGCGAAGCCATCAGCCAGCGCATCGTTGGACGCTTTCTGGCCAGCCTCTTCAACGCTGTAATTACTGTGGACCCGCATCTGCACCGGGTAGCGACGCTACAGGAGGCCGTGCCGGTGCCGCAGGCGATGGTGCTCAGCGGCGCATATCTGCTGTCGGATCTGATTGCATCGCGCAGACAGAAGCCGATGCTGGTGGGGCCGGACGAAGAGTCGGCGCAGTGGATCGCACTGGCAGCGGCACGCCATGGCTTCGATCACGCGGTTTGCCGCAAGGTGCGACATGGGGACCGGGCGGTGGACGTAGCGCTGCCGGATATTTCAATAGTCGGTCGCCAAGTGGTTTTGCTCGACGATGTGGCCAGTACCGGCCACACCGTTGCACGCGCTGCCACACTGCTGCTGGCAGCGGGCGCTGCTTCGGTCGATGTGGCGGTAACCCATGCGCTGTTCGCCGGCGACGCCCTGGAGGTGATGCACAAGGCCCATGTAGGCGAAGTGTGGAGCACCGACTGCATCAGCCACGCGAGCAACGCAGTCAGCATGGCTGAGCCACTTGCCCAAGCCCTGGCCCAGATCACCGCGACGGCTTAGCCATCACACGCTGCACCTTGCCACTGCGCCCCCGCAGGAGCGTCTGGCCCAATTCCGTCAGTATGCGAATCGGGGCCAAGCCCTGTGTTGCCGCAAAATTTTCCAGCGCGGTACGACAGCGTGCGATCGCAGCGTCGGCCTCAAGCCCCTGCAGATCCAGCCGCAACACCAGGGTGTGATCGCCCTGCTGACGGAGCTGAAAATCGAAAACACCGGCTTCATCCTCCAGCACTGTGGTGAGCGCCATTGGCAGCAGCGTGACCGGATGCCCATCCCGCCCGGCCATGACCAGCGGGTCATCACGCCGCCCCAGCACCTCGATCACCGGCAATGTGGAGCCGCACCGGCAATGCGCCGGGTGGACAGTGATCTGGTCACCTAGGTCATAGCGAATCAGCGGCTGCACGCCATTGGCCAGGTTGGTCAACAACGTGGAATAGGACTGCTGCCCCATCGGCATGGGGCGACCCTTTTCGTCAACCGGCTCCAGAATGACCCAGTCGGCATTGACATGCAGGGCGCCTTCAGCACACTCCCATCCGATGGACATGAACTCCGAGGCGCCGTAGCTGTTGCGCAGCGTGCAGCCCAGCACATGCTCCACCCGACGCCGCACCGATGCGGTCAGCGTCTCTCCACCGGTCCAGACCTCTTTGGGAGAAAAATGCAGGGCACCACGGCTGGCCTCGTCCGCCAGCAGGGCGGCCACTGTGGGATAGGTGGCAATGACGGTGGGCGCAAACGCGTTGAGTTCGCCCATCAGCGCCGGGGTCGACTGCAAAATAGAGAAGCAACGCATTGATTGCGCCAGCCAAGGGTTGAGCGCGCGCAACCTCTGCAGACTCACCAGGCTGGCGAAATGGCCGCTGGTAGCGCCCACGAAGGCGATGCGCTCGGTCAACAACAGGGGATCAAACCAGCGCTGCAGGGTTCGCGGCACGCCGCGCCGCAATGCCTCCAATGCATCAAAGACGGCCATGGTGCGCGCGTCCTGCACAAAAATGCCAGCCTGGTGGCTGGTACCCGAACTTTCCCAAACCAGGTACTTGCCCAGATACGCCTCGCCAATGCGCGAAGGGTCGGCGATAAAGGATCGAAGCTCGGCCAGCTTCAATTGCGGATCAGTTACCCAGTCGTCAAATCGCGCCATCAATTCAGCGCGCGAGACCACGGGCAAGTCACCCAGAACCGTGTTGGCCAAGGTCTTGCCTTGCAATCGCTCGCGGTAAAACTTCGAATCCTGCGCGGCCACCGCCAGCAGTTGTGCCAGCCTGGCTTTCTGACGTGCCTTGATCGCGTCCGAATGGGCCCGCCCGCTGGCGAGCACGTCCAGCGCCACAGCGCCCAGGCGCAGCGGATCAAACACCAGGCTCATGCACCAGTCGCTGTCTTGGGCATTCCTACTGTCTGCGCCAGCAAGACCTCGTTGTCAGCATCCAGCCCCATGGCTTGCGCGAGCGCGCCACGATCGAACCAGGCGCGAATCACGGTGGACAAGCCCGCAGACGCACAGTACAAATAAACGTTTTGTGCCATGGCACCGGCCGCCACCGACGCGTAGGATTCGCGCTGCGCGGCAGGTATCAACTTCATGCGCCGATGATCTGCCACGTACACCAGATCCATCGGCGCGGTATCCACAAAATCCTGATAACCGGTGACCCGCCGCACATCGGTCGCGCTCACCAGATGCAGCACATGCTTCTCGGGTTCGTAGCGGTACAGACCACCTGGCAGCGTCACATACACATCCACCTCCTGAGCGTTCATGGCACTGGGTGCCGTGCGTCCGCCCAGTGCCGGACGATTGATACCGCCAGCGGCCCACAACAGATCAGAGAGCTTCTGCCCCGGCAATGGAGCCGGATCGAATTCCCGTTGCGACTGCCTCAGTTGCAAAGCCTGCATCAACGGCAAGCCGCCCTGTGTCTTTGCAGCACGCAGCTTGATGGTCGCGGCTGAATCGCCCTCCGCGGGCTCGGGCTTAAGCTGCCCCATCAGTCCAAGTGCAAGCTTCGTCAAGGTGTTCATCGTCCGGTCCTCCTGTCAAGCATGCTAGGCCGACACGAGGGCACGGCCATTGAGGCAGATCAAAGGCACCCGAGAGCGCTGCACCTTCTGATTCTTGATTTTTGTCACGCAATGCCCCGGGGCGCTGACTACCATTCGAACCGAGTTTCAATCACATTGGAGGGATACCATGAACGAGATGAGCACAGCCCACAAAGACAAATTGATGAGCGACTTGCGGGTGGTGATTGCCGACGCCGAGGAGTTGCTGCGCATGACGGCCGATCAGGCTGGAGAAGGCGCCGCAGACGTGCGCAGCCGGGTTCAGGCCAGAATGGAACGGGCCAAGTCGGAACTGGTGCATTTGCAGGAAGTGGCCGTGAACAAAGCCCGCGCCGTCGGCCAGGCGACCGATCATTTCGTGCATGACAATCCCTGGCGTTCGATTGGCATCGCGGTCGGCGTGGGGCTGGTGACCGGGTTGCTGATCGCTCGTCGCTGACCTCGCGCCGGTCATGGCCGAACCCGTCCAGCACAGCGGCCTCTTCGCCTCCTTGCGCCGCTTGCTGGCCACCGCGCTGGAGATGGCGCAGGTGCGGCTGGAAATCATCTCCACCGAGGTCGAGTTGGAGAAACGCCGGATCTTTGACGGTCTGCTTTGGGGTGCACTGGCGTTGCTGTTTCTCGGCTTAGGCTTGGTGATGCTATGCGGTCTGGTCATCCTGATGTTCTGGGAGGGCTACAGGATGACTGCATTGGGCCTCATGATGCTGCTTTTTCTTGCCACAGGAGCCTTGCTGATGCAGCAGGCGCGGCACCGTTTACGCAATGCAACAGGCATGCTCGAGACAACTCTGGCCGAACTGAAGCAGGATCGCGTCGGAATGCCAACATTGAGCCCACATGAACCACAGTGATCTGCTCCTGCGTCAGCAGCGTTTGCAGATGCGCTCTGCCCAGCTGCGCAGGACACTGGCCAGCCAGACGCAGGTTTTCAAAACACCGCTGGCTGTCGCGGATCAGGTGCGCGCAGGCCTGCAATGGCTGCAGCACAACCCGCAGTGGCCGCTGGGTGCGGTGCTGGTGCTGGTCGCGCTTCGACCACGGCGCGTGGTGGTTTGGGGTAGCCGTCTGTGGTGGACCTGGAGGACCTTCGAAAAAGTGCGAAACTGGGCGCTGTCGATGCCATCCCTAAAGCCTTAACCCCAAACCATTCACTGGGTGGTTGCACCCCAGAATGCTGCACCCGGATCAACGCCTGACTATGAGCACCCCTAAAAAGAACACCCGTTCCGTCCCACGGGCCCCCATCACCAAGGCAGAAGAATCACCCACCCAGCGACTTGACCGGCTGGTGCACGCCGCAGCCGCACCCTTGACCGGCGGACTCTCCCCCGTGTCCCTTTCCCTTGCCATGGCCGACTGGGCCTGGCACCTGGGCGTGTCACCGGGACGTCAACTCGAACTCGCCGCCCTCGCTGCGAAGCTTTGCACCGACACCATCAAGGCCGACGGCGTTATTCCGGGCGATGCGGGTCCGGCCGACGACGACCCACGTTTTCGTCACGAGGCCTGGGCCACCTGGCCGTTCAGTCAGCTGCGCACCGGCTTTCGCAATACCGAGACCTTCTGGCACGAAGCCGCGCAGGTGAGCGGGATGACTGCCCACCATGCCAACATGACCCAGTTCTTCGCTCGCCAATGGCTGGGCATGATGACCCCGGCCAACTGGCTGACCACCAACCCGGTGGTCCTGCGCGATGCGATCGAATCGGGTGGCACGCATTTACTCAAGGGTGCGCAGAACTGGCTGCAGGATGTCTCGGGCCTTCAGACGCCAGAGGACCTGGCTACCGCCCAACGTTTTCAGGTCGGGCGCGACGTGGCAACGACACCCGGCCAGGTGGTTTACCGCAACCGCCTGATCGAGCTGATTCGCTATGAGGCACAAAGCGACAAGGTTCACCCCGAGCCGGTACTGGTGGTTCCTTCGTGGATCATGAAGTACTACATCCTTGACCTGTCGCCCCACAACTCGATGGTTCGCTATCTGGTCGAACAGGGGCATACCGTGTACATGCTCTCCTGGCGCAATCCGAAAGCTTCAGACCATGATCTGTCCATGGACGACTACCTGCGCCTGGGTGTGCTGGATGCACTGCGCGCTGTCGGATCCCTGAGCGGCAAGGCCCGGGGTGTGCATGCCATGGGCTATTGCCTGGGTGGCACGCTGCTGGCCATTGCCGCTGCAGCGCTGGGCCGCGCGGGTGGCATGTCCGACACCAAAGCCCTGCCGCCACTCAAAAGCCTGACACTGCTGGCCGCGCAGACCGATTTTTCGGAGCCGGGTGAACTGGGCCTGTTCATCGATGAAAGCCAGGTGGGATTTTTGGACAACATCACGCGTGGCAAGGGTTATCTCACCGGCGAACAGATGGCGGGCTCGTTCCAGTTTCTGCACTCGCGCGATCTGATCTGGACCCGGCGCATGCGTGAATACCTGATGGGTGAACGCGAGCAGCAAAATGACCTGATGGCCTGGAACGCCGACACCACCCGCATGCCGGCCCGTATGCACCACGAGTACCTCACCTCGCTGTACCTGCACAACGCCCTGGCTACCAGCGCCTACCGGGTTGAAGGCCGTGCCGTGTCGTTGGCCGATATTCGCATGCCTGTGTTCATGGTTGGCACCCAGCGCGACCACGTGTCGCCCTGGCCCTCGGTCTACAAGCTGCACCATTTGTGCGACGCCGAAATCACCTTCGTACTGACCAGCGGCGGCCACAATGCCGGCATCATTTCCGAGCCGGGGCACCTCAATCGCAGCTACCAGATCGACACCCGACCCGCCGGTGGCGCATGGGTCGAACATGACCAGTGGGCCGCACAGGCAGCCACCCGCGAGGGTTCATGGTGGCCCGCCTGGCACCATTGGCTTGGCGCACATTCAGGACGCAAGTTGGCCGCAACGCCCATTCCGGCCCAAGCCATCCTCGGCCCGGCACCGGGAGACTATGTGATGCAGCGTTACAAGGATTGAAATCGCACACAATCGCATCCATGGAAAAAATTGAACCGACTCCCCAGCTCCTGACCGAACGTCGCCTGGCCGACGCTTGGGCAGAGCTGCAAAATCATGCATCGCAGGGCAACGCCCTGGAAGCAGACGCCTACCGCCTGGCCTTTGCCGATCCTGAGTTTTTACTGCGACGCGAAACCCGCGGCATCCGCTTTCAGCTGGAGATGCTCAAACCCGACCTGGACCAAACCGAGCAAGGCATTGAAAACACGATTGTGGTGTTTGGCAGTGCCCGCTTCCCCGCACCTGAAGATGCCAAAGTTGCGCTGCAACAGGCACAAGACAGCGGGGACGCCAGCGCGCTGGCGGTGGCCCAGCGTCAGGTGCGCAACGCCCATTTCTACGATCAGGCGCGTCTGTTTGCCCGCCTCGTGGCCGGCTACAGCATGCACCGGCGCCCCGAAGAACGCCTGTTCATCGCCACCGGCGGCGGCCCCGGCATCATGGAGGCCGCCAACCGCGGCGCGCACGAGCTGGGTGTGCCCAGCGTGGGCCTGAACATCGCCCTGCCCCATGAACAAGGCGCCAACCCCTACATCACGCCCACTCTGAGCTTCAAGTTCCATTACTTTGCCCTGCGCAAGATGCACTTCATGATGCGGGCCAAGGCACTGGTCGCATTTCCTGGCGGGTTTGGCACCCTTGATGAGCTGTTTGAAGTGATTACGCTGGTACAGACGCGCAAATCGAAGCCCGTACCCATCGTACTGTTTGGCACAGCGTATTGGAAGCGGCTGTTCAACTTTGATGTGCTGGTGGAAGAAGGCGCCATCTCGCCCGAAGACCTCCAACTGGTCACCTACGTGGACACCCCCGAGGCCGCCTGGGACGCCATTCGCCAGTTTTACGCGCTGTAAGCGGGCGGGTCAGCTTCGCTCGGTCTCGGCGTCGCTGTCAAAGTCCTTGTCCATCGGAATCAGCGCCTGCACCTGGGTCTCTGGCAGCGCTTCCACTTTCTTCAGCGCACGGCCCATGGCCCGGCTGCGCGTCTCGGCACTGTCCAGCGTGTTGAGCACCGTTTGCGTCTGCGACTTCACCTTGGCCAGCACATCGCCAAACTTGCCAAACTCGGTCTTGACCGCGCCCAGCACCTGCCACACCTCGCTGGAGCGCTTTTCCAGTGTGAGCGTGCGAAAGCCCATCTGTAGAGAACTGAGCATGGCCAGTAGCGTGGTCGGCCCAGCCAGCGTGATGCGGTGCTCGCGCTGCAGCGCCTCCATCAGGCCGGGGCGGCGCAGCACCTCGGCATAAAGGCCTTCGGTCGGCAGAAACAAAATCGCAAAGTCGGTGGTGTGCGGCGGCTCCACGTATTTCTCGCTGATGGATTTGGCCTCCAGCCGGATGCGAATCTCCAGCGCCTTGCCCGCCGCCTCGGCCCCCGGCACATCGGCCCGACCCTGTGCATCGAGCAGGCGCTCGTAATCTTCATTCGGAAACTTGGCGTCAATTGGCAGCCACAAGGGCTCGCCATGGTCAGACCGGCCGGGCAGCTTGATGGCAAAGTCCACCACGTTTTTGCTACCCGGGCGCGTGGCCACCTGCGCCGCGTACTGGTCGGCCACAAACACCTGCTCCAGCAACGACGCCAGTTGCGCCTCGCCAAAAATGCCGCGTGTCTTCACGTTGGTCAGCAGGTGCTTGAGGTCGCCCACGCCCTGCGCCAGCGTCTGCATCTCCCCCAGACCCTTGTGCACCTGCTCCAGCCGGTCTGCCACCTGCTTGAAGCTCTCGCCCAGGCGGGTTTGCAGCGTGGCCTGCAGTTTTTCGTCGACTGTGGCGCGCATCTCGTCGAGCTTGGTGGCGTTGGTGGTTTGCAGTTGCACCAGCTGCTTCTCCAGTGTCTCGCGCACTTCGTTCAGGCGCCGCGCGTTGGACTCGCTCAAACCCGAGAGCTGGTTGTTGAGCGTGTCAGAAAGCGTCTTCTGCAGCAGCGCCAATTGCTGGCCAAAGGCGTCAATCTGGGTGTTTTGTGTGCGTGTGGCTTCGGCCCCTTGTTGCACCAGCGCCTGCTGGAAGGTGGCCAGGTTTTGCGTCAACTCCTGGCGCCCGCCACGCGATGACTCGCTGATCTCGCGGCGCAGTTCACGCTCCAGCTGCTGCATGCGCTCGGACGTGCTTTTGACTGCCAGCAGCACCTCGGCCTGGGCCTGCTGCGCCGGCCCACTGTCCACCCGGCGCAATGCCATCCACAACAACAGCAACACATTCACCACACCCAGGGCCACCACCGACCACAACACCATATTGTTCAAACCAGATTCCTCCATCCCTCTATTGTTGTGCAAAACAAGACTGACTCCACTCAAACCAGCCCCCGTCGTACACGCTGATGTTGTCCCACCCCATCAGCCACGCATAGTAAAAAGCCAGGGAAGCGCGCCAGCCTGTCCCGCAATAGAAGGCTGTCTGCAAGTCAGCATGAATGCCCTCCTGGCGCCAAAACTGAAGAATGTCGCTGACGGGCAGCAGCGTGCCATCAGGCCGGTGGAAGGCGCTCATATCGTTCACATCAGCGCCCACACTGCTGCCAGCGTGTCCCCAAAGTGCCCCCGAAATATCGCCCTTGGCCTGGATGTAGCTGTAGCCGGATGTCTTGCCAGTGAATTCATCCCAGCTCCGAATGCTGACAAGTGCCCCACCCGGCTGCAACAAAAGTGCATGTGCCTGGTGCAAGTCAGTCATGAAATGCGGATTGCCGGGAAATGGAACACCAAACTCTGTGGCGCTCGGGTAGCTCTGTGGCGCACCTGCGGCACATGGCAGCCCGGCGCGCTGCCATGCATCAAAGCCGCCATCTAACAAGCGAACGTCTTCAACACCCGCATACAACATCAAATGCGCCGCCCGCGCCGCCGCAGCCATGTTACGGCTGTACAGAATGACCGTGGTGTCGTGGCGGATACCTATGTCCAGCAGCAGCTGTAGCAACAGGTCGTCAGCGACCTTGTTCCAAAGCGGCCCATCTTCCAGGCAATGCGTGTCCAGATAGGCGGCGCCGGGTATGTGACTCTGCTCATAAGCATCAGGGGCACCGAAGTCCACCTCAAAAAGACGCCAGTTTCCAGTCGGTGCGGCCATCACCTCATCGCCGGCCAAGAGGCTGTGGAGCCAATGCGGGGATATGAGTTGTTGCCAACGAACGAGGTCGTCGCGGAAAAAGGGCTTTGTGTTCAAGGTTGTTTCGAGATCGTCCCGGAAAGGGATCCTGGAATTGACTCCATTTTGACCGAGCTTGCCCGAACCTGATGCAGCGCCGCTAAACCATCTGTACACCGGTTGATAATCTGCGCAAAGGCACCGTTGCCGCACGAAATCTCTGCCCATGAAAACCGCACTCCTCATCATCGACGTCCAGCAAGGTTTGTGCGAAGGCGAACATCAGGCGTTCGAGTCACAAGCCGTCATTGGCCGGATCAACCGTGTGTCCGCAAAAGCACGTGTCGCAGACGCAATTGTCATCTTCATACAGCACGAGGGCAAAGCAGGGTATCTGGAGTTTGGGACCGATGACTGGCAACTTGCTCATGGCCTGCAGGTGGAGCCCACAGACCTGCGCCTGCGCAAAACCACCCCGGACTCATTCCACCGCACCGAGTTGGAGGCTGTCCTGAAACGGCACGCCGTTACCCATCTGGTCATTTGCGGCATGCATACCGAGTTTTGTGTAGACACAACCACGCGCAGAGCGCTGGCCTTGGCTTACCCGGTCGTCCTGGTGGAAGACGGCCATACAACAGAAAGCAACGCACACTTGACCGCAGCGCAGATTATTCAGCACCACAATGTGACGTTAACGAACATCAGCAGCTTCGGACCCAGGGCCCAGACTGTCACCAGCGAGGATTTGCGTATCGATTTCTGAAGCAATCCATTCGTCTTGAATAACGGAAAAAACCTCTACTCCCCTCCGTGAAATAAGCATCATTAGCTACTATTTTTATAGCGAATTGGATTCACCAGGATAGCGCCCCTCATCCCATCAACCCAGAGGACCGAAACGTGGCACATCACTACACAGCCGAAACGATATGGCGCCGAGGCGAGCAGCCTTTTACCGACGACCGCTACAGCCGGGAACACATCCTGCGCTTTGACGGCGGCCTGGAGGTGCCCGGCTCGTCATCGCCGCACATGGTTCCGCTGCCGTTTTCAGTGGAAGCGGCAGTTGATCCAGAGGAAGCCTTTGTCTCTGCGCTGTCCAGTTGCCATATGCTGTGGTTCTTGTCCATCGCAGCCAAGCGGGGCTACAGGGTTGACTCGTATCACGACCAGGCCGTTGGCCTCATGCAGAGAAATGCCAACAAAAAAATGGCGATGACCCAGGTGACATTGAGACCGGAAGTCGTTTTTTCCGGTGACTCGGTACCCGCGCCAGCGATCATTCTGGAGATGCACCATAAAGCCCATGACGAATGCTTTATCGCCAACTCGGTCAAAACCGAGGTGCTGGTGGAGCCGCGCTTTAGTTAGAGATTTCCAACCGACCATGAGCAGCCTTTCTCTCACCCGTGACAAAATTTACAAAACGGTAGCCCGCCAGCTGCATGGTGTGGTGCCCTGCTGGGTATGCGGCGAGCATGTGCCGCATGCGGCGGCAACGCTGGAGCACATCAAACCGCGCAGCGAGGGTGGCAGCAGCCATACCGACAACCTGGCCATCAGCCACGACCGCTGCAACAACCAACGCCACATCCAGCCCAAGCGGGAGAGCTCGCCGTGACACCTCTGTCGCTGAGCCCGCTCAATGCGCAGGTGTGCCGCGTGCTGACTGTGCAAGGTGAGCATGTAGGCAACCTGAAGCTGATTGGCGCAAGCTGGAAGTTCAAGGCCGTCGGCTATGACGCCCAGGGCGACATCCTGCCCGGGGGCGGACCGCTGACCGATCGCCACAACATGACTTTCTCGACGCTTGACGTGTGCGAGATCAATGCCAGGCTGACGGTCTGAGCTAGAGTCGTGACCGATCCGAATCGGTCGATGGCTTGCAGGAGGACTCTCGATGCGTCGCTGGCTGAACATGATCGCCACCCGCCAACCAGCCCGGCGCATTGCGCTGGATGCCGGCATGCACGCGCTGGCCGGGCTGGCGGATTTACTGCCGGACATGAAAGAACGCATGGCCGGCTGCGAGTTGATCGAGGATGTCGAATACGCGCGTCATGGCGCTCTGCCATTGCGGCTCGATATCCTGCGCCCCAAAGGGCCGGGGCCTCATTCGGTGCTGATTTATCTGCATGGCGGCGCCTTTGCCATTGGCTCCCGGCGCACCCATCGGGCGCTGGCGGTGGCGTATGCCTCGCGGGGTTATCTGGTGTGCAATGTGGATTACCGATTGGCACCGGAACACCCCTTTCCTGCCGCCCTGGAAGATGCCTGCGCTGCCTGGTTGTGGGCGGCAGATCATGTGGATAGCTATGGCGGCAACCCCAAGCTCATGGCACTGGCAGGTGAATCCGCCGGGGCCAATCTGGCGCTGGCCGTCACGCTGGCTTGTTGCACGGCTCGCCCTGAAGCCTTTGCCGCACGCGTGTTCGAGCGCGGCTTGCACCCGGTGGCTGCCCTGCTGTACTGCGGCTTTTTACAGACCAGCATGCCCGCACGCTACCAACGCGCCGATGTATCGGCCCTGGCAGCGCGCATTGCCATCGACGCCGCCAACTCCTACCTGGGCGAAGCGGCCAGCCAGCCCGGCCCGCAACACGCACTGGCCGACCCCCTGTGTGTGGTCGAAGCCATGAGCCATGCGCCCGGCTTTCCACCGATATTCATTGCCGCTGGCCTGGCGGACCCGGTGGCAGAAGATTCCAGACGGCTCGAACAAGCCCTGGAGCGGCTGCATTCGCCTTGCAGCGCGCACTACTACCCCGGCGAAACCCACGCGTTTCATGTGATGTTCTGGCGCGAGCAGGCTGTTCGGTGCTGGCGCGACAGCTTTGCGTTTTTGGGGAAATACTTGTCGGGTAACGCAGCGCCGCCATAACCGACCCGTCACTTGTCCGGCTTGTTGGTGTGGCCCTGTTCGTGTTGAATGCCTGTCAGAAATATTGTGTGCGGGAGATTTTTCTTGAACGGGCAATTCACTATCTAGAATGCAGGCATGACTTATCCCAACACCCAACTCTTCATCGCCGGCGTCTGGCGCGATGCCTCTGACGGCAAAACCATCGCTGTGTTCAACCCCGCTACGGGCAAGGAAATCGGCCGCGTGGCGCACGCCGGCATTGCCGACCTCGACCTGGCACTGGCCGCAGCGCAAAAGGGCTTTGAGTCCTGGCGCGACATGCCGGCCATTGAGCGCGCCAGGATCATGCGCAAGGCAGCCGGCCTGATGCGCGAGCGCGCAGGCGCCATTGCGGCCCTGCTTACGCAGGAGCAGGGCAAGCCGCTGGTCGAAGCCAAAGGCGAGGCCATGGCCGCGGCCGACATCATTGACTGGTTTGCCGACGAAGGCCAGCGCGTCTATGGCCGCCTCGTGCCCTCGCGCGGCAATCTGGCCATGCGCCAGATGGTGCTGAAAGACCCGGTGGGTCCGGTGGCCGCCTTTACGCCATGGAACTTCCCCATCAATCAGGTGGTGCGCAAGATGGCCGCGGCGCTGGCCGCAGGCTGCTCCATGATCGTCAAAGCCGCTGAAGAAACCCCGGCCGCACCGGCCGAGTTGATTCGCGCATTTGCTGACGCGGGCGCGCCTGTCGGCGTGCTGGGCCTGGTCTATGGCGACCCGGCAGAGATTTCCAACTACCTGATACCGCATCCCGTCATTCGCAAGATCACCTTCACCGGTTCTACGCCGGTCGGCAAACAGCTGGCTGCGCTGGCTGGCAAGCACATGAAGCGAGTGACCATGGAGCTCGGTGGCCATGCCCCGGTGATCGTGGCTGAAGACGCCGATGTGGCGCTGGCCGTCAAGGCCGCCGGCGCTGCCAAATTTCGTAACGCCGGGCAAGTGTGCATTTCGCCCACGCGCTTTCTGGTTCACGAGAGCATTGCGAAAGAATTCACGGCAGCAATGGTCACGTATTCACAGACACTGAAGGTTGGCGACGGCGCCGTCGAGGGCACGCAGATGGGCCCGCTGGCCAACCCGCGCCGCGTGACGGCCATGGCCGAGTTCACGCAAGATGCCATCAAGCATGGTGCCACCGTGGCACATGGCGGTGCGCGCATCGGAGACGCCGGCAACTTCTGGCAGCCCACGGTGCTGGCTGATGTGCCGCTGCACGCCAAGGTATTCAACGACGAGCCTTTTGGGCCCATGGCCGCCATCCGCAGCTTCAACACACTGGAGGATGCAATCAGCGAAGCCAATCGCTTGCCTTTCGGTTTGGCTGGTTACGCGTTCACCCGCTCGCTCAAAAACGCTGACCTGCTCACGCGCCGCATGGAAGTCGGCATGCTGTGGATCAACATGCCCGCCATGCCCTCCGCCGAGATGCCGTTTGGTGGCATCAAGGACTCAGGCTACGGCTCTGAAGGCGGGCCGGAGGCGATGGAGGCGTACCTCAATACGCGTGCTGTCGCAGTCATGAACGTTTAGTACTGCACTCAACTGATCAGGCCTGGCGCCGCGCGTACCGTCGGCGCCAGGCTTTCTCCAACTCAACTGCTGCACCCACGATGGCCGCAGCGCCCAGGCAAATTCCCAGCTCCGTCAGGCTCAAGGCTTCAGTCTTGAAAATCGGGTTCAGGAACGGCACATAGATCGTGGCCATCTGCAATAAAAAGGTAAGCAGCACCGCGCCCAGCAGCGGCAAGTTGGAGCCCAGGCCAAGCTGCCACAAAGACTCGCGCTCCGACCGGATCACCATGACATGAACCATTTGCGACAGGGTCAGCACTGTGAACACCATGGTTTGCCAGTGCGCATTTCCGGTTGACAATGCCCACGCCTGAACGCCCAGGCACAGGCCGCCCATCAACAAGCCAATACCCAGAATGTGTTGCCACATGCCGTTGGAAAACAGGCTTTCATCTGGTGCGCGTGGTGGACGCTGCATCACACCACGCTCGGCCGGCTCGGCAGCCAGCGCCAGCCCGGGCAGGCCATCGGTCACCAGGTTGACCCACAGGATATGAATCGGCAGCAGCGGGATGGGCAATAGAAGCATGGGGGCCAGAAAGATCGTCCAGATCTCCCCGGAGTTGCCGGTCATCGCGTAGCGCACAAACTTGCGTATGTTGTCGTAGATGCGCCGGCCTTCCCGCACGGCCACCACAATGGTGGCAAAGTTGTCATCCAGCAGCACCAGACTGGAGGCCTCACGTGCCACATCGGTGCCCCCCTTGCCCATGGCCACGCCAATATCGGCGCGCTTGAGGGCGGGGGCGTCGTTCACGCCGTCGCCCGTCATGGCGACATAGTGGCCCAAGGCCTGCAGGGCTTCGACAATCCGGATCTTTTGTGCCGGATCGACGCGGGCATACACCCGCACGGTGCCAACGCGCTGTGCCAGTGCAACCTCGTCCAGCGTGATCAGGTCCTGCCCTGTCAATACGTCGGCCTTTTCGTCCTCCACGATGCCCAGCCGGTACGCGATGGCAAGCGCCGTGGCCGGATGATCCCCCGTGATCATGACAGGGACAATGCCGGCCTGAATGCACTCACGCACGGCAGCCCTGGCTTGCGCACGCGGCGGATCGATCAAGGCAACGAGACCCAAAAATTCCAGTTGACTCTCCACCGCATCCATCGCATTGGTGTCGGGCAGGCGTGCATGCGTGCGCCGGGCCAGCGCCAATACACGCAGGCCCTTTGCGGCCAGTGCGTTGGCTTCGGCCAGCAGCGCAGTACGATCCAGCGGCTGCAAACCCGCCGGCGTCCATCGCGTGTCGCAGCAGGGAAGCATCGACTCCGGCGCGCCTTTGGTGTAGGCCACCAAGCCCTGCGCATCCTGGTGAAAGGTGGTCATGCGCTTGCGAACGGAATCAAAAGGTTGCTCCTGCACACGGGGCGATGCTGCATCCAGTGCAGCCTTGTCAACTTGCGCGCTCAGCGCGGCGAGCACCAGCGCAGTCTCGGTGGGGTCGCCTTCCCAGACATTTGGCGCGGGGCCAGGGCCGCGATGGGAATCGTTGCACAGGGCACCGGCACGCAGCGCCTCCTGGTGGACGGCACTCGGCAACACGTCGCCCGGCACCCAGGTTTGCCCATTCGCCAACAGCAGCTCGACATGCATGCGGTTCTGCGTCAGCGTGCCGGTTTTGTCGGAACAGATCACCGTGACAGAACCCAGGGTCTCCACCGAAGGCAAGCGGCGCACCAGTGCATTCATGGCAACCATGCGCCTTGCACCCAAGGCCAGAAGCACCGTGACCACCGCGGGCAAGGCCTCGGGTATCGCGGCCACCGCCAGACTGATGGCGGTCAGGGTCATCAGCAGGGGGGATTCTCCGCGCAACACACCCACGGCAAAGATCACGATGCAGATGCCAATCACTGCGACAGCGAGCCGCTTGCCAAAACTCGCCAGTCTGCGCTGCAGGGGTGTGCTGCGGTCTGCCGTATCGAGCAAACGGGCCACCTTGCCCAGCTCGGTGGCCATGCCGATGGCCACCACCAGCCCACGTGCTCGACCATGGGTGGCGGTAGTCCCCTTGTAGGCCATATTGAGTCGGTCGCCCAAGGCGCTGTCGCCCGTATCAGGAAGGGCCGCCGTTTGTTTGCTGACAGAAACCGATTCACCCGTCAGGGCGGACTCGTCCACTTGCAGTTGTGCAATGTCAATCAGCCGCAAGTCCGCTGGCACCTGGTTGCCGGCTTCGAGCAGAACAATATCACCCGGCACCAGCGTGCGCGTAGGCACCACCTGCTGCACGCCACCACGCAGCACGGTGGCCTGCGCGGCGGCAAGGCGCCGCAGCGCGGCCATGGCCCGGTCAGCCCGCCAGCTCTGCACAAAGCCGATCACGGCATTGAGCAGCACAATCACGAGGATGGCCAGGGTGTCGATCGCATCACCAATGACGCCCGAGACAAGCGCAGCGGCGATCAGCACCAGCACCATGAAGTCCTTGAATTGCTCGGCCAGCAATGCAAGCGGCCCGCGCTGCGCACCACTTTGCAACTCATTGGGGCCATGGCGTTCCACACGGCGCTGAACCTCGGCGTCAATCAAGCCATGCGCGGGGTCTACGGCGTGCTCACGCGCCAGCTCATCAACCTCACGATGATGCCAGGCGCTCATAGGTCGAGGTGAGTTTTCATGGGTATTGCGATGCGCGGAGCAACCGGCATCCGCTCGCAATACCTTACAACGAACTCAATACCACAGGATTGAGCGGCGTCAAAGGCTTCTTGTGGGTGAAGTAGGCAATCAGGTTGTCCGCAGCCAGATTTGCCATGGCCAGGCGCGTGGGTGTGGTGGCACTTGCGATGTGGGGGGTCAACACCACATTGGGCACGGTCAGCAGGTCCGGATGCACCTTGGGCTCGCCTTCAAACACATCCAGGCCAGCAGCAGCAATGGTCTTGTTGCGCAAGGCCACAGCCAGCGCCGCGTCGTCCACAATGCCACCACGCGCGATGTTGATCAGCGTGGCGCTCGGCTTCATCATGGCCAGTTCGGCTGCACCAATCACATGGTGTGTCTGCGCCGAATACGGGATGACCAGCACCAGGTGGTCTGATGATTTGAGCAGTTCTTCCTTGCTCACATAGCTGGCCTGGCATTGCACCTCTGTCTTTGCATCCAGACGCGAGCGGTTGTGGTAAATCACCTTCATGCCAAAGCCCAGGGCACCGCGCCGGGCAATGCCCTGGCCGATGCGGCCCATGCCCAAAATGCCCAGTGTGGAACCATGAATGTCGGAGCCTACCAGCATGTCGTAGCGCCATTTGGTCCATTTGCCAGCCCGCAGGTAATGTTCGCCTTCGGCCATGCGCCGTGCAGTGGCCATGAGCAGCCCAAAGCCGAAGTCCGCCGTGGTCTCGGTCAGCACATCGGGCGCGTTGGTGCCCAGCACGCCGGCAGCCGTCATGGCGTCGAGATCGAAGTTGTTGTAGCCCACCGTCATGTTGGCGCAAATTTTGAGGGAAGGACACTGCGAGAGCACACTGGCGTCAATACGTTCCGTGCCCATGGCAAACACGCCCTGCTTGTCTTGAAGCCTGGCCACAAGCTGGCTTGGGGTCCAGACCTCATCCGTCTGGTTGGTTTCAACATCGAAGTGCTGCGCCAGCCTGGCGATCACTTCCGGGAAGATGGCACGGGCAATGAGGATTTTGGGCTTGTTCATAAATTTTTTCCTAACGGAACCAGATGAAAGTCATGACAAAAAACAGGGGTATCAGAATGGCCCCGGACCACGCCATATAGCCAAAGAAACTGGGCATCTGCACGCCCCGGTCTTCGGCGATGGCCTTGACCATCAGGTTCGGCGCATTGCCAATGTAGCTGTTGGCACCCATGAAGACGGACCCCGCAGAAATAGCCGCCAGAGTGGGTGCCAGCGCCGTCATCAACACCTGCGGATCACCGCCAGCGGTGTTGAAAAAAACCAGATAAGTCGGTGCATTGTCCAGGAAAGAACTCAGAACGCCGCTGGCCCAAAAATACATCGCGGGGTCGGGTGTGCCGTCGGGTCGGGTCACAGCCAGGACGATGGCGCTGAAGGGTCCGTTGACGCCCGCCTTCAGCATGGCAATCACCGGAATGATGGTCAGGAAGATGCCCGCGAACAGCTTGGCTACTTCCTGCATCGGCCCCCAGGAAAACTGGTTGTCCTGATGCACCCGGGAAGGTGTGAACTTGAGAGAAAGCAAGGTGACGATGATCAAACCCAGATCGCGCACCAGGCCTGGCAAGCCCACCTCGGTGCCCTGTATATGGAAGACCGTGGCTGACTTCCAGAATCCGCTGAGCAACACCAGCGCAACGATGACGCCAAGCAGCCAGAAATTGGCAGCGCCATCGAACCCGATGCGCTTGCTGTCCGGCGTGGGGTCGACCGGCAAAATCTCTTCGCGCCGGTGGTAGTACCACCCATCCATTGCATAGAAAATCGCCAGCAGCGCGCCAATCAGGAACAGGGTCTCAGGGAAGATGTGGCGCACCGTCCAAAAGAAATCCACCCCCTTGAGGAAGCCCAGGAACAGGGGCGGATCGCCCAACGGGGTCAATGAGCCGCCCGCATTCGAGACAACAAAGATGAAAAAAATCACCACATGCGCCTTGTGCTTGCGGTTGTCGTTGGCACGAATCAGCGGACGGATCATCAGCATCGAAGCGCCCGTGGTGCCCATGAAACTTGCCAGCACCGCGCCAATGGCCAATAGGGCGGTGTTCAGCCCCGGAGCACCGTGCAGGTTGCCCCGAATAAAGATGCCACCAGCGACCGTGAACAAGGCCGTCAGCAACAGGATGAACGGCACGTACTCGGCCAGCAATGCATGCACAAAATTGGCACTTGCTGCCGCAGGACCAAACACAAAGGCAAACGGCAGCAAAAACGCCAGGGCCCAGGCGACCGTGACCTTGCCGAAGTGGTGATGCCAAAACATGGGCGCCAGCAGTGGCATCAAGGCAATCGACAGCAGGATTCCGGCAAAGGGCACGCCCCACAGTGGCGAGAGCTGGCTGCCATCCAGCGTGGCGGCGCAACTCAGGCAGGGCTGCGCGAACAGGGCTGCGACTGCAAGCCAACGAAGTAATTTCATGTCTGTGTCTCCGGATCGTGACGCTGACCAAGCATAACCAGTCAGGATGGCTGTGAAATGTCAAAAACCTGACGCAAATAGGCCAGGTACTTTTCGTCATCACACATACTCTTGCCTGGCGCGTCGGACAGCTTGGCCACTGGTTGGCCATTGCAACGCACCATTTTGATGACGATCTGCAGTGGCTCGTAGCCCAGGTCATTGGTCAGGTTGGTGCCAATACCAAAGGCGAGTTGGCAACGACCCTTGAACTGCTGGTACAGCGCAATGATGCGCGGCACGGTCAACGCATCGCTGAAGATGAGGGTCTTGGTGAGCGGATCCACCCGGTTGCGGTGGTAATGATCGAGCATGCGCTCGCCCCACTGAAACGGGTCGCCACTGTCGTGGCGGGCACCGTCAAACAGCTTGCAAAAATACAGGTCGAAGTCGCGCAGGAAGGCACTCATGCCATAGACATCGCTCAGGGCAATGCCCAGGTCACCACGGTATTCCTTGGCCCAGGACTCGAAGGCGTAGATCTGGCTGTCGCGCAAACGCGGCCCCAGCGCCTGGCAGGCTTGCAGGTACTCATGCGCCATCGTGCCCAGGGGCGTAAGGCCCAGCTTCATGGCAAACAACACGTTGCTGGTGCCCGCCAGCTGGCCTGCCACACCTGTGGCCTTGCCCGGGCTCTGACCGATACCCAAACGGGCTGAGAGCACACGCAACACCTCTTCATGCCAAGCCACGGAAAACCGGCGCCGCGTACCATAGTCGGCAATCTTCAAATCAGTGAGGCCCGGCGCCCTGAGCTGGGCAATCTTTTCGTCCAGGCGTTTGCGCCCTTCCATCAGATCGGGCAATTTTTGTGTATTGCGAAAGTAGACCTCGTTGACGATGGCCAGCACCGGGATTTCAAACAGGATGGTGTGCAGCCAGGGCCCCTGGATCGTGATGTCGATCTCGCCCGAGGGCAACGCCGTTACGGTGATGTATTTTTCGTTGAGCCTGAACAGGCCCAGAAAATCGACGAAATCGCTTTTGATGAACCGGAAGGAGCGCAAGTAGTTCAGTTCGGGGTCTTTGAAATGCAGGCTGCACAGCGAGCGGATTTCGTCACGAATCTCGCTGGCATACAAAGCCAGGTTGTTCGCCGCCAGGCCGGTGGCAGGGTCGATGCCGGGGTTGCGGCATTTGAACTTGTATTCCACCTGCGCCCCGGGAAACTGGTGCAGCACCGCCTGCATCATGGTGAATTTGTAGAGGTCGGTATCGAGAAGACTGGTGATGATCATGTTTGAACTTTAGGCCTTTAGCTGCCCCGCCACCAGCGTAATTACCCGGTCTGCTCGCTCGGCCAGAATGCTGTTTTGCTCGGCCACCAGCATCGGCATGCCCTGGGCCTTGAGGGCGAGCAAGGCCTGCACCATGGATTCCACCAGCACCGGCGAGATGCCTTCACATGGTTCGTCCAGCAAAAGCAGCTTCGGCGCAGTCATGAGGGTGCGGGCCACGGCCAGCATTTGCTGCTCGCCGCCGCTCATCTGACTACTCAAGCGACGCAGCATGCTTTTGAGCGCCGGGAACAGGTCCAGCACCCGGGCTTCATTGGCCTGCACATCGCCGCGGGCTGCCACCCGCAGGTTCTCCTGCACGGTCAGTGCGGCAAAGAGACGCCGGTCTTCGGCCACATAGCCCAGACCGGCTTGCGCCCTGCGGTGCGGCTCCCACGCTGAAATACTATTGTTTTGATAGCTGATAAGGCCCGATACACGAGGGCCAATGCCCATAATGGCTTGCAACAATGTGGACTTGCCGGCACCATTGAGCCCCTGCAGCACCACCAGTTCGCCGGGGGCCACTTGCAAGGACACGTCAAACAAGGCCTGCGCCGCGCCGTACCAGGCCTTGAGGTTTTTTACCACTAGCATTAGCGCCCCCCTCCCCCGGCACGGTCTGACAGGGCGGCATGGCCAGCCCGGCCCAGGTAGCGCGTGCGCACCGTCTCGTTTTGCGCAATCTCATGCGGTGAGCCCTGTGCGGCAATCTGCCCGTCGATCAGCACCAGTACCCGATCGGCCACACCAAACACGGCATCCATGTTGTGCTCGGTGTAAAGCACCGCCACACCAGCCCGTGCATCAGCCTTTGCATGGGCCAGCGACTTGACCAAGGCCATCAGATCAGCCCGCTCGGGGCCGGCCAGGCCTGCGGCGGGCTCGTCCAACAGCAGCAAGCGCGGTCCTGCGGACTTGATCTCGCCCATGACACCGGCCAGGGCCATCGCCAGCTCCAGCCGCTTCTTGGCGCCATACGGCAGCCCCAACACATCGGCCTGGGCTACTGCTTGCAGACCCACCTGCGCCAGCAGGGCCTGGGCCGCATCCAGCTGCACAGTATCCAGTACATTCCAGGCCGCAAGCCCTCGTGGCGCCTGCAGAAGCAGCTGCACATTTTGTAGCACGGTCAGCGCTTCAAAGGTCTGCGCCACCTGAAACGTGCGGGCCACGCCGCGTGCCAGCCGCTGGGCCGGGTCAAGGCGGTCGATGCGCTCGCCCGCCCACAACACCTCGCCGCGGGTCAGGCGGTGTTGCCCGGCAATGCAGGCAAAGCAGGTGGATTTGCCCGCGCCGTTGGGGCCGATCAGGGCCACACACTCGCCGACCTGGAGTTCAAAACTCACGCCTTGCACGGCGTGCACACCACCAAAGTGCTTGACCAGGTTTCTGACCTGAAGCGTCATGGCCGTTTGCCTTTCTGCAGCCATCCCAACAAGCCGGAAGGCGACGCCACCATGATCAGCATCACAAACACGCCCAGGGCTCCGCGCCAGTAATCAAAGCCACGGCCCAGTTCAGCACCAGCCCACACCAGCACCGCACTGCCTGCCGCCACGCCCCACAGCTGGTGCACCCCGCCCAGCAAGACCACCAGCAGTGCATCCAGCGAGGTCGCCACACTGGCAACCGACGGGAAAACTGCGCCCTTGTGCGCCGCAAACAGCCCGCCCGCCAGACTTGCCAGCACGGCGCTCTCACAAAATATGCGGTACTTGATCCAGTTCACCGGCAAGCCACTGGCTTGCGCGCGCATCGGCGCATCACGCACCGCCTGCAATGCCGCGCCCAGGGTGGATCGACTCAAACGGCCCAAGGCCCAGACACTGAGCAAGGCCAACATCGAGAGCAGCAGGTAAAACGCAGGGCGCGTGTCCTGCACCACCAGATTCAGGCCGATCACGCCGTTGTCACCGCCCGTCAGACCTACCCACTGCGTGGCCATGGCCCACACCACCTGGGCCAGCGCCAGCGAGAGCATGGCCAGGTAGACGCCGCCACTGCGCACCACCACGGCACCAAACAGCGCAGCCACCGCCAGCGCCAGCGCACAACCGGCGGCCAAGGCCCACGGCAGCGAAGCGTCCCAACTGCGGTGCGCCAATGCTGCGCCATAAGCCCCCAATCCAAAAAAAGCCGCATGCCCAAAGCTGACCAGCCCCCCCAGAGCCATCATGGCCTGCAGGCTGATGCCAAAGATCATCAGGATCAGCGCATCCGCCGCCAGTGATTGCCAGTATGGCCCCGCCAGCCAGAGCACCGCCAGGCACAGACCAAACGCTACGAAAGTCATAGCTGACCATGAAGATTGGGCGGGGGCCAGAATGAATTTTTGTGCAATTTCCTTGGGGCCAGAGCCCAGTGGCTTGCCCAGCAGCCCCATCGGCCGCAGCGCCAGCACAACTGCCATGGTCAGGAATACCAGCACCAGCGTGGCCTGCGGAAAAAAGCTAATGCCCAGAGCGTGCACCAGCCCAATCAGCAGCGCTGCGAAAAACGCCCCGGCAATGCTGCCCAGGCCACCGGTCACCACCACGACAAAGGTTTCCACCACCACATTCACGTCCATCTGCAGGTTCGCAGGTTCGCGCGGCAACTGCAGCGCCCCACCCAAACCCGCCAGCATGCAGCCCAGCACCACAGCCCCCAGCATCAGCGGCTTGGGGTTGACGCCCAGCGCTGCGAGCATGGCGCGGTCTTGCGTGGCGGCGCGCAAGCGCTGGCCAAACAGGGTGCGGTGCAACAGCCCATGCAGCCCAAGCCACACCAACGGGCCCAGAATGATAGTGAGCAGCTGGTACTGGGGAAAATAGTCACCCCACAATGCCATCGATCCCTTGAGCCCCGGAAAACGCGGTGCAAACACTTCCTCTGGCCCAAAGCCCCAGCGCATCGCATCGTGCAGCGCCAGCGTGAGACCGAAAGTGGCCACCAGCTGGTACAACTCGGGTACGCCATACAGCCGTCTTAACAGGAAAAATTCGGCCATTGCCCCCACAATACCTGCGCAGATAGCTCCCAAAAGCATAGCAATCGCATACAGCGTGGCGCTCTCCCCCCAGGATGGATACCAGTGCGTGATCCAATGCGCCGTGAACAACGCACCCAGCATGAAGAAGCTGCCGTGGGCAAAGTTCACGATGCGGGTGACGCCAAAAATCAGCGTCAGGCCCGCCGCCATCAGGAACAGGGTAGTGGCATAGCTCAGGCCATTGAGAGCCTGGATGGCAATGAAGGTCATCAGGCTGTTACCCGCAGCGCGTCAGCGGATATCAGTCCAGCCAGTGCGTGAACTCTGCCACCGGCACACGTGGCGTGTGAAAGGTATTCACGATCTCGGACTCGTCCGCATAGCCCAAGGCCATGCCGCAGACCAGCATCTCGTCGGCACCCGCGCCAATGTGCGGCAGGATGATCTTGCCAAAGCCATTCCACGCCGCCTGCGGGCAGGTGTGCAAACCGTGGCCGCGCGCGGCCACCATGATGTTTTGCAGGAACATGCCGTAGTCCACCAGCGAGCCGCGCCCCATCACGCGGTCCATCGTGAACATCAGGCCCACCGGTGCGTCAAAGAACTTGTAATTGCGCTGGTGCTGCAAATGCATCTTGTCCTTATCACCCTTGCCAATGCCCAGCAGGCTGTAAAGGCCCCAGCCGTTCTCGCGGCGGCGGTCAATGTAGGGGCTGACCCACTTTTCCGGGTAGTAGTCGTACTCTTCGCGATAGTCCGCCGCCAGCGCCGGGTTGGCGCGAATGGCATCGTGTGCAGCGCAAACCTTCTCCACCAGCGTAGCGCGGGTACTGCCCTGCAACACATACACCTTCCAGGGCTGGGTGTTGGTGCCCGACGGTGCCCGGCTGGCCACCTGTAGCAGCTCAGTGAGCGTCTCACGCGACACAGCCTGCTGGGTGAAGGCGCGTGCCGACATGCGCGAGGTGATGGCAGCATCTACGATGGTTTGGGTCATACAAGGGTTTCCAGGACGGTTTTGAGATCCAGCGGCAAAGGCGTCGGACGGCGGGTTTTCTGATTCACGTAGACATGGATGAAGTGGCCCTTGGCAGCCGTCAGCGGCTCGCCCTGGGCAAACAGGCCCACTTCATAGCGCACGCTACTGGAACCCAGACGGGCCACACGGATGCCGGCCTCCACCGTCTGCGGGAAGGCCAGCGAGGAAAAGTAATTGCACTGGGTTTCAATCACCAGCCCAATGGTCTCGCCATGGTGGATGTCGAGCACGCCCTGCTCGATCAGGTAGGCATTCACAGCCGTATCGAACCAGCTGTAATAGACCACGTTATTCACGTGCCCGTAGGCATCGTTGTCCATCCAGCGGGTGGTGATGGTGCGAAACACCTTGTAGGCGCTGCGCGGCTCGGCTTGGGGTTTGTCAGTTTTTGTTTCACTCATGGGACCCGATTTTGCCAGTGCGCGCAGATTGTTTCGCCATGGTGACAAAACCCGCTTTCTAGAATACGCAGACTAATTTGCTGCAGTGCAACAAAAATAGCTTGCATCCCCCGTCCATCTCCCTATAATTCGAACCATGCTGCACTGCAACATAAACCATATCAGGGATGGGTTCGGCGCAGATACTGTTTTACCTTAACTCTATTGGAGAAATTACTATGCTGACCGTCGAACAAATCATGGCTTCCAACAAAGCAAACATGGAAACCCTGCTGGGTCTGACTTCCAAGGCTTTCGAAGGCGTTGAGAAGATTGTTGAACTCAACCTGACTGCTTCCAAAGCTGCTCTGGCTGAGTCTGGCGAACACGCCAAGGCGCTGTTGAGCGTGAAAGACGCACAAGAGTTGTTGGCCCTCCAATCCGGCCTGCTCCAGCCTCTGGCTGAGAAGACCGCCGCCTACAGCCGTCATCTGTATGACATCACCACCAGCTCCACTGCGGAATTCAGCAAGGCTTTCGAAGGCCAGGCTGCTGAAGCACAGCAAAAATTCATGGGCTTGGTGGACAACGCTGCCAAGAACGCACCCGCCGGTTCTGAAACCGCTGTTGCCGTGATGAAAAGCGCTGTAGCTGCTGCCACCAACGCTCTGGAATCCGTGCAAAAAGCTGTCAAGCAGGCTACTGATGTTGCTGAAGCCAATTTCAATGCCGTTGCTGCGACCGCAGTGAACGCATCCAAGCCAGTTGCCAAGAAGCGTTAATTGATTCACGCTTGGATAGAAAAAGTAGCGCCATATCGCTTTTCTGGAGCGTCAACTCTATAAAATCAGGGAAAACCCTGAGATACTCTACCCAAGTTAAGTTTTTAGGGAACGAATAGGTTTTTAACCGTTCCTACTGGTTGTCTCCTCGGGTCCTTTCGAAACCTTCAGGTTCAGGGATCCCTTAAGGGCTGGTCGCAAGACCAGCCCTTTTTTTATGCCCCGTCGATTCTGCCCAACGCTGAATCCTCATTTCGATTTTGCCGCCAAGGCTGCACGCAACTGGGGCAGCAGGTTCTGCATTGCCACGCGACCTGCCTCGATCGCACGGCGCCGGGCGGCAAAATCCGAGCTCGCCACACCGGCCAGAGCAGGGCGCACCACGATATCCGCCTCGCGCAATTCAAAGCTGTTGATACTCTTGCCCATGATGGCGAAGGTCTGCAGCAGAATTTGCAGTGTGTCATGGGCAGCATTGCCTTCCGGCGCACTGGAAATATCCACCGCAATGATCAACTCGGCCCCCATCTGGCGGGCATACCGTACCGGCACGGGCGACACCAGTCCGCCATCCACGTACTCCCGCGCACCAATCCTGACCGGCTGAAACAGGGCTGGCACCGAGCTTGATGCACGCACCGCCGTGGCCGTATCGCCGCGCTGAAACAATACACCCTGCCCACTGTTGAGGTCGGTGGCCACAATTCCCAAAGCCATGGGCATGCTTTCAATCGGCCGGGCATTGACCTGAAAACTCACGTAGCGCGCAAAAGCCTCTCCACGCAACATGCCACGACTGAAGATGGGCAGCGTCCAGTCGGCAAAGGCAGCCTCCTCCATGGTGTCAGCCACCTGCTGCAACTGGGCGCCACTCTTGCCGCTGGCATACAGAGCCGCCACCAGACTACCCGCAGACGTGCCCACCACCAGAACCGGACGGATGCCCGCTTCCTCCAGCACCTGGATCACACCCACATGGGCAAACCCACGAGCCGCACCACCACCCAGGGCGAGACCGACTCTGGGCAAGATCCTGGGTACATCCTGAACCTTGGGCGGCGTATCTACCGGCAACTGCGGTGCGGGGACCGATGCGCAGGCCACCAAACCCAGCAACGCCAACATCATCAGATAAGGCCGGAAATTCCTGTCGAGACTGTTCATTTATTAAGAATGATTCGCGTTTATGTTAAAATGAAGCATCAATTTTCGGATAGCGCACAACCATGTTCAGTACCTTGTTCAGAAAACACATCGGGGCCGCTGGCGCCATTTTGCTCGCATGCACGGCCGTATCGGCGCAGGAGCAAGTTCTCAACATTTACTCGGCCCGTCACTATCCGACCGACGAAGCGCTTTACAGCAATTTTTCCAAAGCCACCGGCATCAAAATCAACCGGGTCGATGCCGATGATGCCGGCATTCTCGCGCGACTCAAGGCCGAAGGTGCCGCCTCCCCCGCCGATGTGATCTTGCTGGTGGACGCCGCCCGGTTGTGGCGCGGTGAATCTGAAGGACTGTTCCAGCCAGTGAAATCCAAAGTGCTGAACGATGCCATTCCCACACAGTTTCGTGGCAATCCCAATGCCGACGGGGCCTCGCCCTGGTTTGGCTTCTCGACCCGCGCCCGCGTCATCGTTTACGACAAGGTGAAGGTCCGCAAGGATGACGTCGATACCTATGAGGAACTCGGTGACCCCAAAAACAAGGGCAAGCTCTGCATTCGCTCAGGGTCACATCCCTACAACCTGTCCCTGTTCGGCGCGGTCACAGAACACTTGGGAGCGCAACAGGCTGAGATCTGGCTCAAAGGCATGGTTGACAACATGGCACGCTCGCCCAAAGGCGGTGACACCGACCAGATCAAGGCGGTTGCCGCCGGCGAATGCGGCATTGCCGTGACCAACACCTATTACCTTGCCCGCATCATGCGCTCGGACAAGCCGGAAGACAGAAACATGATGGACCGGGTGGGCGTGGTCTTCCCGAACCAGGCATCCTGGGGCACGCATGTGAACATCGCGGGCGGAGCCGTGGCCAAGAATGCCAAGAATCCGGCCAATGCGATCAAATTCCTGGAGTATCTCGCCAGCCCTTCCGCTCAGGAGCACTTCGCCAACGGCAACAACGAATGGCCGGTCGCCAAAGGCGTCAAACTCAGCAATCCAGCCCTACAGGCCATGACTGGAGGCAACTTCAAAAGCGAAACAATCCCGATCAGTGTCGTCGGGATGAATCAGGTCAAGGTGCAGCAAATGCTCGACCGCGTCGGCTTCAAATAGCAAAAGCTGACCAGCTTCTCCCGGCAAGGACACAACATGAAAATCATCGGCTACTTACTGGTTTTTCTGATGGCGCTGGCGATCGCTCTGGTAATCGCCGGGCAATTGGGTGCACTCAGCGGCGCAGCGCCCCAAAAACTCGGCGTGACCGACGGCAAACTACGCCCACCCTCCAGAACACCCAACAGTGTCAGCAGTCAGGCGGACCTGTACCCCGATCATCCACAAAAAGACTATGCCGGCATTGCGCCCTTGCGTTACACGGGCGACGCCAGCGCTGCCATGGAAAAGCTGGCGAATTTACTGGATAAATCAGAGCGAACTGTCATCGTCACCCGGGAACCGGGCTATATCTATGCGCAAAGCAGCACAGCCTTGTTCAAGTTCACCGACGATATGGAGTTCTGGCTGGACCAGCCCAACAAGGTGATTCAGGTGCGCTCGGCCAGCCGATTGGGCCGCAAAGACTTTGGCGTCAACCGGGCACGTATGGAAGCCCTACGCACCCGGTTTTCCGGTTAACCTGCAGCCGCTTCCTGCGCCTCAGGCTTGGGCTTGCCCTCTTTCTTGGGCAAGGGCTGGATATCCAGCAAAACCTCGGTCTTGCTCTCATCCTTGTCGTCCAGGTCCACCGTCAGGCGGCCACCTTCGGTCAGGCGACCAAACAGCAACTCATCTGCCAGTGCACGACGGATCGTGTCCTGAATCAGCCGCTGCATAGGACGCGCGCCCATCAGCGGATCAAAGCCCTTCTTCGCCAGATGCTTGCGCAGCTTGTCGGTGAAGGTAACTTCCACTTTCTTGTCAGCCAACTGGGTTTCAAGTTGCAGAAGGAATTTGTCCACCACGCGAAGAATGACGGTTTCATCCAGCGCCTTGAAGCTCACGGTGGCATCCAGACGATTGCGGAACTCAGGCGTGAACAAACGTTTGATGTCCGCCTGCTCATCACCCGCCTCACGCGGATTGGTGAATCCAATCGAGGCCTTGTTCATGGTCTCGGCTCCCGCATTGGTGGTCATGATGATGATCACATTGCGGAAGTCGGCCTTGCGTCCGTTGTTGTCCGTCAGGGTGCCGTGATCCATGACCTGAAGCAGCACATTGAAAATCGCAGGATGCGCCTTCTCGATCTCATCAAGCAGCAAAACACAATGCGGCTTCTTGGTGATGGCTTCCGTCAACAGACCACCCTGGTCAAAGCCGACATAGCCCGGAGGCGCACCAATCAAGCGGCTGACCGCGTGTTGCTCCATGTACTCGCTCATATCAAAGCGAATCAGGTCAATGCCCATGATGTAGGCGAGCTGCTTGGCTGCTTCCGTCTTGCCCACACCCGTGGGGCCACTGAACAGGAATGAACCAATTGGCTTGTCACCCTTGCCCAAACCCGAGCGCGCCATCTTGACGGCGGACGCCAGCATATCAATCGCCTTGTCTTGACCAAACACCACGTTGCGCAAATCACGCTCCAGGGTTTTCAGTTTGCCGCGATCATCATTGGACACATTGGCTGGCGGAATGCGGGCAATCTTGGCCACAATTTCCTCAACCTCGGCCTTGCTGATGATCTTCTTGCGCCGCGACGGGGGCAAGATTCGCTGCGCAGCACCAGCCTCATCAATGACGTCAATGGCCTTGTCTGGCAAATGACGATCGTTGATGTACTTGGCGCTCAGTTCAGCCGCAGCCTGCAACGCAGCTACAGCGTACTTGACGTTGTGATGCTCTTCAAAACGGGACTTGAGGCCCTTGAGAATGTCCACCGTCTGCTCGATGGTCGGCTCGACCACATCCACCTTCTGGAAGCGGCGAGACAAGGCGGCATCCTTTTCGAAAATGCCACGGTACTCGGTGAAGGTCGTCGCACCAATGCACTTGAGCGCACCGGAACTCAATCCAGGCTTGAGCAGATTCGATGCATCCAGCGTTCCGCCCGATGCAGCGCCGGCACCAATCAGGGTGTGGATTTCATCAATGAACAAAATCGCATTGGGCTTGTCCTTCATGGACTTCAATACGCCTTTGAGGCGCTGCTCAAAATCACCCCGGTATTTCGTCCCGGCCAGCAACGCACCCATGTCCAGCGAATAAACGACCGCTTCAGCCAGGATTTCCGGCACGTCCTTCTGAGTAATGCGCCAGGCGAGCCCTTCAGCAATCGCTGTCTTGCCGACCCCCGCCTCGCCCACCAGCAAAGGATTGTTCTTGCGGCGGCGGCACAAAATCTGGATGACCCGCTCCACCTCGTACTCACGCCCAATCAGCGGATCGATCTTGCCATCCTTGGCCATCTGATTCAGATTTTGCGTGTACTGCTCAAGCGGAGATTGCTTCTCGTTCTTCTCGCCACCGGATTCATCGCTTTCGGCTTGCGCCTCGCTGGACTTGCCGGTTTCTGGTGGGTCGCTTTTCTTGATGCCGTGCGCAATGAAGTTCACCACATCCAGACGGGTCACACCCTGCTGGTGAAGATAGTAGACGGCATGCGAATCCTTTTCGCCAAAAATGGCGACGAGCACATTGGCCCCGGTAACTTCTTTCTTGCCGCTGCCAGTGGACTGCACATGCATGATGGCGCGTTGAATGACACGCTGGAAGCCCAGCGTGGGCTGCGTATCCACATCATCCGAACCCGCAACCTGCGGCGTATTGTCCTTGATGAAATTGGCCAGTGATTTGCGTAAATCGTCAATATTGGCTGAACAGGCCCGCAACACTTCTGCCGCACTGGGGTTGTCCAGCAGGGCCAGCAACAAGTGCTCGACCGTAATGAACTCATGACGTTGCTGGCGAGCCTCGACAAACGCCATATGAAGGCTGACTTCCAATTCTTGGGCAATCATGTGATTTCCTTTCTAGCCTTACTTTGATGATTAACTGTAATCCGATTTCGATACCATTTACAAAGAAATGACATCAGCCGCTCAAAATTCCACCGGCTCGCTCACACACTTCAAGGGATGCCCGGCCTTTGCCGCAGCCTCCAGAACCTGATCTACCTTGGTTGCAGCCACATCCCTCGAATACACCCCGCAAACACCTTTGCCATCCAGATGGATCTTGAGCATGATCTGGGTCGCTGCCTCCAGGTCCTTTCCGAAGAACTCCTGGATCACGACCACCACAAATTCCATGGGCGTGTAGTCATCATTGAGCATGACCACCTGGTACATCTGAGGTGGCTTGGCCTTCTGAGTCCGTCGTTCAAGTACAACAGAGCCACCTTCTTCCCGGTCGGGTTGCTGGATCGGCGGTGCGGGGGGAATTACAGGAGATTTGGTTGCCATAATTTCATTCTATCGAGCGTACTGAAGCACTGCACCGCCAAAGTGAATTGGTGGCAGTTTTCCCACATTCAAGCAACGCAAAGAAAAAAACCGCCCAAGCTATTCAGCCTGAGCGGTCCGCATGCTGCAACAGGCCCATGCCTGCGCAGCAGTTAGTTTCAGCCTGCGACTACATGTGGTCAATCATCACCTGGCCAAAGCCGGAGCAGCTGACTTGGGTGGCACCATCCATCAGGCGGGCGAAGTCATAGGTCACTTTTTTGCTGTTGATGGATTTTTTCATGGAGCTGATGATCAGGTCCGCAGCTTCGATCCAGCCCATGTGGCGCAACATCATCTCGGCAGAAAGGATCTCGGAGCCGGGATTCACATAGTCTTTACCGGCATACTTGGGTGCTGTACCGTGAGTCGCTTCAAACATGGCAATGGTGTCGCTCAGATTCGCGCCCGGGGCAATACCAATACCACCCACCTGTGCTGCAAGCGCGTCCGAGACGTAGTCGCCATTCAGGTTCAAGGTGGCAATCACGCTGTACTCGGCAGGACGCAAAAGAATCTGCTGCAGGAAAGCATCGGCAATGCTGTCCTTGACGATGATCTCCTTGCCGGTCTTCGGATTCTTGAACTTGCACCAGGGTCCACCGTCAATCAGTTCGGCGCCGAACTCTTTCTGAGCCAGGTTGTAGGCCCAGTCACGGAAGCCACCTTCGGTGTACTTCATGATGTTGCCCTTGTGAACAATCGTCAGGCTGGGCTTGTCATTGTCGATGGTGTATTGCAAAGCCTTGCGCACCAGGCGCTCGGTGCCTTCGCGGGAAACAGGCTTGATGCCGATACCCGAGGTGTTGGGAAAACGGATCTTCTTGACACCCATCTCATCCTGAAGGAACTTGATCAGCTTCTTGGCCTTGTCAGACTCGGCCTCGAACTCGATACCGGCATAAATGTCTTCCGAATTTTCACGGAAGATGACCATGTTGGTCTTCTGCGGCTCTTTCACGGGGCTGGGCACGCCGTCAAAGTACTGAATGGGGCGCAGGCAAACATACAGGTCAAGTTCCTGACGCAACGCAACGTTCAGCGAACGGATACCGCCACCCACTGGCGTGGTCAGGGGACCCTTGATGGACACCACATAATCGCGGATGGCGTGCAGGGTTTCTTCGGGCAACCAGACATCCGGGCCATACACATTGGTGGACTTCTCACCGGCATAGACTTCCATCCAGTGGATCTTCTTTTTGCCGCCATAGGCCTTGGCAACCGCGGCGTCCACTACCTTGAGCATCACAGGCGTAATGTCCAAACCAGTGCCGTCACCTTCAATGTAAGGAATAACCGGCTGATCCGGCACATTGAGTGACATGTCGGCGTTGACGGTAATTTTCTGGCCTTGTGAGGGCACCTTGATGTGCTGGTACATGTACTTGTGTCTCCGTTGATTGGTTCAATGTGCGCGATTCTTGATGCTGAATCCACCGGAAAATCCCTTCTTGTACGGGGATCTGGTGGCGCTTTTGGATTCTAGTCCGAAAAAATTACTGTTTTCTGTCAACCCGGGGCAAACCAGCCCCGTTACGGACAAGCCTTCCAAAGTTTGGAGGGAAATTTTTGAAATAACGTTATCTCAAGGAAATTGAAAAATGAACAAACTTCTCGCCGCTTTGGTTGCTGGTCTTTTCGCTGCTGGCGCTTTCGCTCAAGCTGCCGCTCCAGCTGCTGCTCCTGCTAAAGCCGCTGCACCTGCCGCCGCTGCTGCACCTGCTGCTGCCGCTCCAGCTGCTGCTCCTGCCAAGGCCGAAGCCAAGAAAGAAGAAGCCAAGGTAGACGCTAAGGCTGACAAAGCCGCTGCTGCCAAGCAAGCCAAAGAAGAAAAAGCTGCTGCCAAGAAAAAAGCTAAAGAAGAAAAAGCTGCTGCTGCCAAAGCAAAAGCTGAAGAAAAAGCTGCTGCCAAAAAAGCAAAAGCTGAAGCCAAGCCTGCTGCCGCAAAAGCAGAAGAAAAGCCTGCTGCCAAGAAAGAAGAAGCCAAGAAGTAATTCTTGACAACTTTATAAAAATGCCCGCTTCTGCGGGCATTTTTGTTTCTGGCCCCTCCAAGTTGCATCAGAATTGAGTCATGAAACTCGTCAAATTTATTTCAATTGGGCTTTTGGGATTAGCGGCCGTTCTGGGTAACACCCTTCAGGCGCAGAATACTCCGCAGCTCGATCTGCCCCGCATCAAGCTCTCAGCGGGCATGCATCTGATCGACACGACCGTTGCGGCAACCCCAGAGCAACGTTCTACCGGCCTGATGTTTCGCAAGGAGATGCCGACGGCAGAGGGCATGCTGTTCGTCTTTGAACAGGCCGAGGTCCAGTGCTTCTGGATGAAAAATACCCTGCTCCCGCTGACAGCCGCTTTTGTCGCCGACGATGGCACCATCGTCAACCTGGTGGACATGAAGCCCCAGACGCTGGATTCGCACTGCTCCAAACAACCGGTGCGCTTTGTCCTGGAAATGAACCAGGGCTGGTTCGACAAAAAAGGCATCAAGGCCGGCTTCAAGCTTGGCGGAAGGCCTTTTGAAAAGAAATGATGTTGTCGGTTCACCCCTTACGACCATTCCACCCCCTTGTATGAAAAAAGCCACCTTTCGGTGGCTTGTTCGCATCTAGCCCGGAACTTCAGGCGAAGTTGGCTTCAGCAAAACCCCAGTTCACCAGTTTGTCGAGGAAAGTCTCGACGAACTTGGGGCGCATGTTGCGGTAGTCGATGTAATAGGCGTGCTCCCAGACGTCAACCGTCAGCAGTGCCTTGTCGGCAGTGGTCAGCGGGGTGCCTGCAGCACCCGTGTTCACGATGTCTACAGAGCCATCGGGTTTCTTGACAAGCCAGGTCCAGCCGGAACCGAAATTACCCACTGCGGACTTGACAAATGCCTCCTTGAATGCCGCGTAAGTGCCCCACTTGGCGTTGATTGCGGCTGCCAGCGCGCCGGAAGGTTCACCGCCACCGTTGGGCTTCATGCAGCTCCAGAAAAAGGTGTGATTCCATATCTGAGCCGAATTGTTGTAGATGCCGCCGCTGGATTTCTTGATGATCTCTTCCAGGGTCATGGACTCAAACTCAGTGCCCTTTTGCAGGTTGTTGAGGTTTACGACATAGGCATTGTGGTGCTTGCCATGGTGGTACTCCAGAGTTTCCTTGGAGTAGTTGGGCGCCAGGGCGTCGATTGCATAAGGCAGGGGGGGCAGTGTATGTTCCATGATGTCCTCGCGAGTTTGTTGTTGGAAAGGGCCGATTGTAGAAACATTGCTCAGGGAGACTGTGACACCTGCAAATCAACCTCGCCGTCAGCAAGGGTGGCCTTCACCAATTGACCGGCGTGGACTTGCCGCACGCTTGTGATGGTCTCCCCTTCCTGACTGCTTAACCAGGCATAACCGCGCTGCAACACCAGGGTCGGATCGAGCAGGCCGAGTCGCAATTCAGCCCGCGCCAGCCGGTCCTGTTTTCGATCGAGATCCCGCCGCCGCGCATCTGCCAGGGCAAGTTGCAGCCGCGGCAGGGCCTGCTGCCTTTGGCTCACAAAAAGCCGGGCCGCAAACTGCAAGCTTTGTGCGCTGGCGGCAATTCGCAGGCGCTGCCGACCCACCAGTGCGGACGGCCGCCCGAGTCGGGAGACGGTCATATCAAGCCGCTGGCTTTGCTGGTCCAGATGCCGCAATGCGGCATCCTGCAGCCGGCGCGCCACACCATCGATGGCACCCAACCAGACATCGCGAGGCTGGGCAACCAGCTCGGCCGCAGCGGTTGGGGTCGGCGCCCGCAAATCGGCCACAAAGTCCGCCATGGTGAAATCAGTTTCATGCCCGACACCGCTGACGATGGGCACTGGACTTTGCGCCAGGGTACGCGCAAGTTGCTCGTCATTGAACGCCCACAGATCTTCCATCGAGCCCCCGCCGCGAACCAGCAGGATGACATCGATGACAGGGTCTGCATCGCTTTCGATCTTCGTCAAATTTCGAACCAAATCGGACTCATGCCCTCGTCCTTCTTGCGTGAGCTGGTATAAATTTGATAGCGCCCTGTTCAACTCCTGTGGGGCACTGTTACCCTGGACCGCGGCTGGCGCCAGCACCACCGGGATGTGGGGGACACGACGCTGCAAGGCAGTCACAACGTCATGCAGGGCGGCAGCACCCAGCGATGTCACCAGACCGATGCCGCGGGGCATCACGGGCAAGGGCCGCTTGCGGACCGCATCAAACAGGCCCTCGCCTTCGAGTTTGGCCTTGAGCCTGAGAAACTGCTCAAACAAGGCGCCTTGCCCGGCTCGGCTCATGCTCTCAACAATCAATTGCAGATCACCGCGCGGCTCGTAGACACCCAAACGACCGCGCACCTCAACCAGTTCACCATCACGCGGCGAAAAATCCAGCAGACTGGCCGCCCGGCGAAACATGGCGCAGCGAATTTGCCCGCTTTCGTCCTTGAGCGAAAAATAGCAATGTCCGCTGGATGCGCGCGAAAAGCCCGAAATCTCCCCGCGCACCGCAACCGGATTGAATCGAGCCTCCAGTGCGTCAGCAATGGCGCGGCATAGCGCTCCAACCTGCCAGATTCGCGGCGCCGATGCTGGTGAATTGAACTCAGACATCAGCGTTCACGGGGCTTGCGACGAGATCGGAGGCGAAAGTGTTCCACAGCACACACCCTTGCATGCCATGAGATGGAGAAATCGCCCGAGCGCACAGCGATATGGTGTAACTTGTTGATTTCATTGAATAATTTGCTGCCTAATTTGTCATCGTTCTGTCACAACGCAAGCCCAGCGCGGCTTGGAGACAGTTACCCGCATAGTTCTTCACAAAGTTATCCACATATTCTGTGGGCCGGAGGTGCACCGGGGTCATCCAGCAAAGTATTGCCTGCGCAAGCTTGCAAGCCTACAAAAAATGCAGGTGCGTAGGCCATAATCGCGAGGCATTTCTCATCTGCGCGGAGATTCCATTTGTTTTCAATCATACAAGCCGCAGGCTGGCCGATCTGGCCTCTGGTTGCCTGCTCCATTCTGGCCCTGGCACTCGTCATTGAGCGCTTCATCAGCCTTAAAACATCCAAGATCGCGCCTCCCCAATTGCTCGAAGAAGTCCTGAGCGTCTGCCGCACCTCGGTGCCCGCGCCGGATGTGGTGAGCCAACTGGAGAAAAATTCCGCCCTGGGCGAGGTGCTGGCCAGTGGATTCAGGGCACTCAACAATAGCCCACGCTGTAGCGAAGACGATCTTCGTTCCTCCATGGAGGGCGCAGGACGGGTTGTCGCGCACCGCCTGGAACGCTATCTCAGCGCACTGGCCACCATCGCGTCGGCCGCACCGCTGATGGGCTTGTTTGGCACCGTCGTCGGGATGATCGAGATTTTTGGTGCCCAGACACCTGCTGGTGGTGCCACCGGCGGCAATCCGGCGCAGCTGGCACACGGTATTTCGGTAGCGCTGTACAACACCGCCTTTGGTCTGATCGTGGCCATTCCGTCCCTGATTTTCTGGCGCTATTTCCGGGCCCGGGTTGACGAATACCTGTTGACGCTGGAATTGGCCTCCGAGCGGCTGGTCCGTCACCTCAACGCGCTGCGCAAATAGGCGTCATCAGCCATGAACTTTCGTCCCCGTTTGCGTGAAGAGCCCGAAATCAACCTGATTCCGTTCATCGACGTGCTGCTGGTGGTGCTGATCTTCCTGATGCTGTCCACCACTTACAGCAAGTTCACCGAACTGCAACTCAAGCTGCCGGTGGCCGATGCCGACGCACAGCGCGACTACCCCAAGGAAGTTCTGGTCACGGTGACGAGCGAAGGGGCCTATGCGGTGAACAAGCTGCCTGTGGCCGGACGCAGCCTGGATGCCCTTTCCGCCGCCCTGCTTGAAGGTGCCAAGGCAGGCAAAGAGTCGGTGGTGATCATCAGCGCCGACGCCAGTGCCAAGCATCAGGCTGTGGTCACGGTGATGGAAGCCGCCCGGCGCTCGGGCCTGACGCAAATCACTTTTGCCACCCAGTCCGCCTCCCAAGCCGGGGCAAAGTGATTCCATGACCGGGGCGACGCAGCCATCCGTGTTGCAGCGCCATCTGGTGAGTGCCTGGACCCGGCGTGGCCCACTGGCCTATCTGTTGTGGCCGATTTCCCTGATCTACGGCGCACTGGCAGCGCTCAGGCAGGCCCTGTACCTGAGTGGCATTCTGAAGATGCAGCATGTACCCGTACCGGTGATTGTGGTGGGCAATGTGGTGGCCGGTGGTGCGGGTAAAACGCCCATCGTCATGGCACTGGTGCGCCATCTGCAGGCTCGCGGGCTGCACCCTGGGGTCATCTCGCGCGGCTATGGTCGCCGTGCCAGGGACTGCCGCGAGGTGCTGACCGACAGCGCCATTGCCGATGTGGGTGACGAACCGGCCCTGATCAAGAACGCCACTGCCGCACCGGTCTTTGTTGCGGCTAGGCGGTTTGACGCAGCCCAATCGCTGCTGGCACGTTATCCGGACACGCAGGTTATCGTCTGCGACGACGGCCTGCAGCACTGGGCACTGCAACGTGATATCGAGATTTGTGTTTTTGACGACCGTGGCACCGGCAACGGCTTTCTGCTGCCCGCCGGCCCCCTGCGCGAGCCCTGGCCTCGCAAGGTGGATCTGGTACTGCACACTGGCCTGCACCCTGCGTTTGCCGGCTTCGCCGCCCGGCGCACACTGGCCCGGCACGCCCTGCGGGCTGATGGGAGCGAGATGGCGCTGGATGACCTCCTGGCAGCGAACGCCAAGCCCTTGCTGGCCGTGGCGGCGATCGCCCAGCCGGATGAGTTTTTCAGAATGTTGCGCGCTCAGGGGCTGAACCTGGCCCAAACCCTGGCATTGCCGGATCACTATGATTTTGATAGCTGGATGCAAAGTAAATACGAAGGCTATACCGTGATTTGCACCGAAAAAGATGCTTTCAAGCTGTGGCCCAAACAAGCCGATGCGCTGGCCGTGCCACTGGATATTGCGCTGGAGCCAGCCTTCACCGCGCAACTGGACACCTTGCTGGCAAAGCCGCTGGCCTCAACGCTATCATCTCCCCATGGACACACGACTTCTTGAACTTCTGGTTTGCCCTGTTACCAAGGGGCCGCTGGAATACGACCGCGAAAAACAGGAATTGATCTCGCGCAGCGCACGACTGGCCTATCCGGTGCGCGACGGTATCCCTGTGCTACTGGAAAACGAAGCCCGAACCCTCACCGACGAGGAACTTGGGCTTTGAGTTTCACGATTCTCATCCCGGCACGCCTGGCATCGACCCGCCTGCCCAACAAGCCCCTGGCCGACATTGGCGGCGTACCGATGGTTGTACGGGTGGCCCAGCGCGTGATGTCACTCCAAGGCCCCGCCGGACCGGTCCGGGTGGTCGTGGCCGCAGACAGCGCGGAAATCATGGCAGCTTGCCAGGCGCATGACGTGCAGGCGGTACTGACCCGTCTCGACCACCCTTCGGGCAGCGATCGTCTGGCCGAGGCCTGCCAATTGCTCGGGTTATCGGACGAGGAAATCGTCGTCAACGTTCAGGGTGATGAACCCCTGATCGATCCCTCGCTGGTGGGTGCGGTCGCTGACTTGCTGCTCCAGCGGCCTGAAGCCAGCATGAGCACTGCTGCGCATACGATCGACAACATGGCGGACTTCGTCAACCCCAACGTGGTGAAAGTGGTGCTCGACGCCCGCGCGCTGGCGCAGTATTTCAGTCGCGCGCCTATCCCCTGCTGGCGCGACCAACCGCAAGCTCTGCCCGTCCCCGCGCCCTTGCGGCATATCGGCATCTACGGCTATCGCGTCGGCTTCTTGCGGCAATTCCCCGGCCTTGCACAATCCCCGCTGGAGTTGACCGAGGCGCTGGAGCAACTGCGTGCGATGTGGCACGGCCACCGGATTGCGGTGCATGTCTCTCCGCATGCACCCGGCCCGGGCGTGGACACGCCGGAAGACCTGGAGCGGGTCCGCAAGCTGTACCCGGGCTGAGCAAGCACCGCTGTAAGCAGATCTGAAGCCGGCGCATGATATTCTTCATGCCAATCAGGCATTGCGGGTGAGCTGCAAAAAAGCCCCGACAATACGGCCCGACTTATATTCAATTCCGAAGGACATCCATGAGACTCATTCTGTTGGGCGCACCCGGCGCTGGCAAAGGCACGCAAGCCACCTTCATCTGCCAGAAGTACGGTATTCCGCAAATCTCCACAGGTGACATGCTGCGTGCAGCGGTCAAGGCCGGCACCCCCCTGGGACTGCAGGCCGATGCGGTCATGAAGTCCGGCGGCCTGGTCAGCGACGACCTGATCATCAATCTGGTCAAGGAACGCATTGCCCAGCCCGACTGCGCCAAGGGTTTCCTGTTCGATGGCTTTCCACGCACCATTCCCCAGGCCGACGCCATGAAGGCTGCAGGCGTCAAGCTGGACTATGTGCTGGAAATCGATGTGCCCTTTGACGCCATCATCGAACGCATGAGCGGCCGCCGCTCGCATCCGGCTTCAGGCCGCACTTACCATGTCAAATTCAATCCGCCAAAGGTCGCCGGTGTGGACGACCTGACAGGCGAAGCACTGGTGCAACGTCCCGACGACCAGGAAGAAACCGTCAAGAAACGTCTGGACGTCTACAGTGCCCAGACCCGTCCTCTGGTGGACTATTACTCCAACTGGGCCAAAGCCGATCCCGCATCAGCGCCCCAATACCGGGCCATCAGTGGCACCGGCGGCGTGGACGAAATCACCGCCCGCGCCTTTCAGGCCTTGGCGGGCTGATCAGCGCCAGCAGCATGGCCACCCGTGCCTTCACGGGTGACAAGCCTTCAGAATCGGGCAACGCATCGCCCGGCGTCGGCAGCACACTGCCACTGGCGCAACGCGTGGAACGTACCACCCTGACGCCACGGGCCTGCGCCCTGACCAAAGCCGCTTCAAGATCATGGTGCAGGGTGCCGTTGCCGGTGCCCGCCACCACCAGACCACGCACCGGCTGAGCATCGGGCGCATGCCCCTGAGACAACAATGCATCCACCACGGCGCCGCTCGCGCCGACGTGGTTCATCAGGATCTCAACACGTGGCCAGTTGTCCAGATTAGCTATATCTTCAATAGCATGTTGAGCAATATTCACGAAGGCCACTGGCCAATTTCGTGTCAAACGAACCCCGCCATTTTCCACGTAGCCCAGCGGCCCGAGCTCGCCTGAGCTGAAGGCATCAAGCCTTGAGGGGTGCACCTTTTGCACCTCCTGCGCGCCATGGACGACGCCGGCACACACCGCAAGCACGCCACAGGCCCCCACAGTGATGGCAAGCGCCACCGCATCCATCACGTTCTGCGGACCGTCCGCCGAACTGCTGGTGGCCGGACGCATGGCACAGGTCAGCACCACGGCCTTGGTCGCAACCTGTGCCGCCGGCAACACCGCATGCAGGAAATACGCTGTTTCTTCCAGCGTGTCCGAGCCATGCGTGATGACAATGCCCGTGACATCCGACTGCGCCAGATGGTGCTGCACCCGCAACGCCAGCTGCGTCCACACCGAGAAACTCATGTCCTTGCTGTCAACCTGGGCCACCTGCTCGGCCACCAATGTTCGCCCCTGCAGCACGGTGGCGAGTCCCGGTATCGCAGTCAACACGTCCTGCACACTCAGCTGGGCGGCGGTGTAGCCAAGGTTGTCTGAAGCCGTGGTCGCCGTCCCGGCAATCGTGCCGCCGGTCCCCAGGACCACCACCTTTTCAACTTTATTTTTCAAGGTCACTTGCAAACTTTCAGAAACTGGTTAAAAATACAGCTACTGGATATCAAGACAGTGTGTATAGACCGACAGTAAGACCCAACGTACTTCAAAGGAGTCGTCATGCTTGAAAGCCCCAAACTCACAGCCCGCCAACAGCAAATTCTGGATTTGATCCAGAGCGCCATCGCACGTACCGGTGCGCCGCCTACCCGGGCGGAGATTGCCACCGAGTTGGGGTTCAAGTCAGCCAATGCGGCCGAGGAACACCTGCAGGCCCTGGCCCGCAAGGGCGTGATTGAGCTCGTCAGCGGCACATCACGCGGTATCCGCCTCAAAAGTGACGCCCTGCGTTCCATCAACGAATCCCGTAACAAGCAATACTCCCTGTCATTGCCAGGTCTGGCCCAGCTCGCCCTGCCTTTGATCGGGCGCGTCGCCGCCGGCTCGCCCATTCTCGCGCAAGAACACGTCGATCAGACCTATTACCTGGAGAACAGCCTGTTCCAGCGCAAGCCGGACTATCTGCTCAAGGTACGCGGCATGTCCATGCGAGACGCCGGCATCATGGATGGTGACCTGCTGGCCGTGCAGTCCACCAAAGATGCCAAAAATGGCCAGATTGTGGTCGCCCGCCTCGGTGATGAAGTCACCGTCAAGCGCTTTCGGCGCAATAAGCACCTGATCGAGCTGCACCCTGAAAACCCCGATTACCAGACCATCGTGGTGGAGCCTGGGGAGCCTTTCGAAATCGAAGGACTGGCCGTCGGCCTGATCCGCAACACCATGCTGATGTAGTCATCAATCAAGAGGTTTCAAATGAGCACTGCACAATTGGCTATTCCCGTAATTTTGGCGCCTCTGCATGATTTGTGGCGCTGGCTGATGCCTGCCAGCGCAGACAGAAGCAAGCGCGATATTGCTATGCATTCAATAGCTGGCGGCGTAAGCTGTGCGAAGTCAAGCACCCGAAATTCATCTAAGAATCTCGTATCCCGGCCCTTGCGCATCGTGCGGGTGATGGAGGCGGGTCAAGCGCCGGCTCATGTGGGGCGAATGGTGATATCCGGTCGCATGGCCGACGTGTGCGCCGAATTGGATCGCCTCGCGGCCCGCGAAGCAGCCCTTCACTGAATACCAGGCTGGCGTTGACTCAGGCGCCAGCGCCCAGGATGCTGCTACAAATCGGCAGACTCTCCGGCGACATGGAAATTGACACCGGCAAGCTGCACAAATAAATTTTGTAAGCATTGATGCCAACCGTATCAAGCGAGAGACCCGTCGGCGCAATCATCGCCCATGGCAAGGCACAATCACTACCTATGAATATAGTGATTCTTGATGATTACCAGGATGCAGTTCGGAAGCTCGAATGTGCAGCCAGACTGGAGGCCTACCAGGCCAAGGTGTACACCAACACAGTCAAAGGACTGGGACAGTTGTCAGTTCGGCTCAAAGACGCTGACATCATTGTGCTCAACCGCGAGCGCACCCACATGCCACGGCAGTTGATCGAGAAGCTGCCCAAACTCAAACTGATTGTGCAAACCGGACGTGTCGGCCCACACATTGACGTTGCGGCGTGCACCGAGCGTGGCATTGCCGTGGCAGAGGGCACCGGTTCACCGGTGGCGCCCGCAGAGTTGACCTGGGCACTGATCATGGCAGCGATGCGTCGCCTGCCCCAGTACATTGGCAATCTCAAGCACGGCGCCTGGCAGCAGTCGGGCCTGAAGGCGGGCTCGATGCCGCCCAACTTTGGACTGGGCAATATCCTCAGGGGCAAAACCCTGGGCATCTGGGGCTACGGCAAGATTGGTCAACTGGTTGCAGGCTACGGCCGGGCGTTTGGCATGAGGGTGCTGATCTGGGGCAGCGAATCTTCACGCGAAAGAGCCGCCATGGACGGCTATGAGGCAGCGCCCAGCCAGGCTGTTTTTTTCGCGGAATGCGATGTACTGTCCCTTCATCTTCGCCTGATGGAAGATACCCAGGGCATTGTCCGCCTTGATGACTTGGCACTCATGAAACCCACCTCCCTGCTGGTCAACACCTCTCGTGCCGAATTGATCGAGCCCGACGCCTTGATTGGCGCACTCAACCGGGGCAGGCCCGGCATGGCGGCCATCGACGTCTTTGAAACCGAGCCGATCCTGCAGGGGCATGCCCTGCTGCGGCTGGAAAACTGCATTTGCACGCCGCACATCGGGTACGTCGAACAAAACAGCTACGAGATGTACTTTGGAGCGGCGTTTGACAACGTCATCAACTTCATCAAGGGCACGCCCACCAACATCGTCAATCCCGGCGCATTGCAGGTTCGCCGTTGAAGCAGGACGATCCATCGGCTGGCAAAGCCCTGCCCTCTGTTTTGTGGGCATTGATGTTCGGCAACTTTGTCATTGGCACGGGCATCATGCTTGTGCCCGGCACACTGAACGACATCAGCAAGGACCTGATGGTCTCCGTGCCCGTAGCAGGCCAGCTCATCGCCATTGCAGCGCTGCTGATGTGTCTGGGTGCCCCCCTGCTGGTGACCGTGGTGGCACGCTGGGATCGCCGGCGTCTACTGGCTCTGTCAATGCTCTGGTATGGCGCATTGCACTTGCTCAGCGCCACCATGCCCAGTTTTGCATCACTCCTGGTTGTTCGTGTGCTGACTGTCATTTCGCCTGCTGTTTTCACACCCCAGGCCGCCGCCTGCGTCGGACTTCTGGTCCCTGCGCACCAGCGCGGCAGGGCGATCAGTCTGGTCTTTTTGGGTTGGTCCGTTGCCTCGGTTCTGGGCATGCCTTTGGGCTCGTGGATCGGTGAAGCGGTCGGTTGGCGCTATGCTTTCGCGCTGGTAGGCTTGCTGGCTTTCTTCAGTGCTGCCTGGGTCTGGAAGACCATGCCGGATGCAGTGATTCCGCCCACTTTTTCACTCACAACGTGGCGCGAGACACTTCAGTCAAAGCCGCTGATGCTGTGTGTCGGGGTCACCGTGCTTTACTCGGCCGGGCAGTTCGTTCTTTCGTCCTACCTTGCCCCCTACTACAAAGCCATTTTTGACATCACCCCCACGCAGCTCAGCCTGATGTTCATCTGGTTCGGCGCCTTTGGATTTATTGGCAATTTCTGGGTGTCCCGCAACATTGATCGCTTGAGTGCACCGCGCACCGTCATGATGGCCGTCTCCGGCATGGCCCTGAGCATGCTCCTGTGGCCGCTGGGCACCAGCCTGCCGCTGATTGCCCTGGTGATCATTCCCTGGGGCTTGGGCTGCTTCGCCGCCAACTCTGCGCAACAAGCGCGCCTGACCAGCATCGCACCCGCACTGGCTTCAGGCTCCATCGCACTCAATACATCGGCCATGTACGCGGGGCAAGGCCTTGGCGCCGCCAGCGGTGGCTGGTTGATTGCCCATGACCAAATGTCGATGCTGCATTGGGTCGGTCTGACGGGATTGCTGCTGTCCATGCTGGTGAGTTGGCTGGCAACCCGTACCCACAAAAAACAAACGCTGCTCTCGTCAATCAGGTCGTCAGATCAGGGAAGTTGATATCCAGCAGCGGCTGCTGGGGTTTCGCTGAGGGGGCTTCCGGGGTCCAGTCCAGATCATTCTGCGCTGGCATCACATTTTTCACCAGGGCATGCAGGGTCAGCAGGTCGCGAAAAGCACAAAGGTCGAATGAATTGGTGACCTCCGGGTGCGGGCTGCGAAGCAGAAAGTCCCCGATGACTTCAAGCGTAAGCCGCGAAGGCCACAGGTCAACGATGGTGGACATTGCTTCAGGGTAGGTTTCCAGACCATTGCCTTCATTGCTGAAGGTTGCGTAGTCTGGAACGCAGCCGCTGAACAAGGCATTGAAGCGTTGCCTGAGTTTTTGGTAATCGGCCTTTCGCGCCAGCGTATGAAACAACTGCAGCAGGTCCAGGTACACCAGCGGACTGGTTTCACCCTCCATGCCGATGCATCGCTCAAGCACCTCGATGGCTCGCTCGTACTGCCCAAGGGCAATGAAAAACTCGGCTTGCTGGCGCGTGTCGAAAAGCTCCTGCGTATTGAGCGTCAACAACGATGCGGACATGCTGTGCGAAAAATCGCGTCCCATCGAAGCCCGTACCGGGGTGCCCAGCATCGCACTGTCCAAACGTGGAGGGGGGCTTGCGTCAAGGGGTTTGGAGGGGCTATCCAGCGCCAGGTGCGTCGAACTGAGATCAATATCCAGATGTTCCAGCTCTGGTCGCACCGCCCTTGATGCTGACGCGGGCTCCGGTGCCGGTGCAAGCTCAGGAACAACAGCCGAAGGTAGCGCATCAACGGCATCGGGCTTCGGAACCGTCGCACCCGCTTCGGCCAAATCGGCCACAGCGGCAAAGTGTGAACCTTGCCACCAATTGTCACCTGCGACACGTTCGCGCTGCTGTCGACGCCACAGGTAGACCAAGCCCATGATGCCACCCAACAGCAGCACCAGAAGACCGTATACCAGCCCATTGGCAAAACGCTCAGACTGCGCTTTTTGCAGGCGGGCGTTCAACTCGGCCAGACTCGCTTGGTTCTTGAGTCCCAGCGCCTGCAGCGCCTTCAGGTCTTCCTGCAGCCCCTGCAGCCGTCGAGCGTCACTCAGCACATCCTGCGTCTGCATATTGAGCGCCTTCCACAGAGCTGCGGCCTGCGCACGGCGCCCTCCGGCCTCAGAGGGAACACTCAGTAACTCTGAGGAAGACCTCAGCACCGGATCACCCTCAGGCAGCAGCTCCAACGCATCCAGCTTCAATCGGGACTTGCTCGTCACCTTGTTGCGCCCCCGACCCCGCTCGGGCGCCACGCCTCGGGCCGAAGAAGGTATCGCAGCAGTTCGTTTGACCGGCGCCAATACCTTTCCGGGCGAGGTCACGACTTGATTCACCGAGCGCAGGGAAAGTGCACTGGCCAGCAAGGACGCGGCAGCGGGCCTGGCCACCTCGCTGGGCAAGTCCGCCAGCAGCACATAGCGACGGGACACGTTCTGGGAACACCCCGCACGCAGATTGACTGACACCACTGGTTCTTCGATGACGGTTGATGAGGCAACCCGCACATGGGCTGTGTTGGGCACCGATGTCGCCTCCAGGGTGACCCGCACACGGCTGGCCTCCTGACGGCTATCGGCATAAAAGACGTCGGCATCAAAACACGATGACGTGACGTCTTCATCCGGCTCAAACTGAACCTGAATACTGACACTCAAAGGCTGTCCCAGCAGCACCGCACCACGCACGCGCCCAAGCGTCAAAGCGGAACTGGACAAGGCAACATGGAGCAGCAGGACAGCCACCCAGAATGATTTGATTTCGAAAAGGCGCTTCATGTAATGACGCCATTTTCTCACAGCGGGTTCGTCGCCAGCACCGGGTACACCGGGTCATAATCTCCGGCATGAAACCAATTTTCTCCACCGTTGGCATCGTAGGTGCCGGAGCCATGGGGCGCGGTATCGCCCAAATTTCAGTCCAGGCAGGCAGTACCGTGCTGCTGTTTGATATGCAGGCGGACGCCACGCGCGCTGCACAAACTGCCGTCTTTTCGCAATGGGACAAACTGGGCGAGAAGGGTCGCCTGGATCCCGCCCAAGTGGCTTCCTACAAATCGCGACTGCTGTGTGCGCAGACACTACCTGCCCTCTCTGATTGCGATTTGATCGTCGAGGCCGTGGTCGAACGGCTGGATATCAAGTCGGGGTTGTTCGCGGAGCTGGAAGACATCGTGCGACCGACGGCTGTTCTGGCCACTAACACGTCATCACTCTCCGTCACCGCCATTGCGGCAAAGCTCAAACGGCCCGGGCAGTTTGCCGGCTTTCATTTCTTCAACCCAGTCCCTCTGATGAAAGTCGTGGAGGTGATCGCCGGACTCAAGACCCACCCGGATGTGTGCGCCGACCTGGCGGCTTACACACGGCAGATGGGACACACACCAGTCCAGGCGCAAGACACACCCGGCTTCATCGTGAACCATGCAGGCCGCGGCTATGGCACGGAAGCCCTGCGTATCGTCAGTGAAGGCATTGCGGACTTCGCCACCATCGACCGCATCCTGAAAGACCAGATCGGCTTCAAGCTCGGACCGTTCGAGCTGATGGACCTGACGGCACTGGATGTGTCCCATCCGGTCATGGAATCGGTTTACCACCAATACTACGAAGAGCCACGCTACCGGCCCAGCGTGATCACCGCCCAGCGGCTGGCCGGCGGTATTGTTGGCAAAAAGGTGGGGGAAGGCTTTTACCGCTACGAAGGTGGCATGGCCCAGATAGCGCCCGAGCCCCCGCCACCGCAAGTTGATGAAATGCCTCCGGTATGGGTCTCGACCCGTGCCGCGCGTCGCGCTGAGCTGTACCAGTTGCTCAAAAATCTGGGGGCCAAAGTCGAAACCGGCACCTCGCCATCTCCCGCAGCGCTCACCCTGGTGGCGCCACTGGGTTTTGACATCACCACCGTTGCTGTGGTGGAGCGTCTGGACCCCGCCCGCACCATCGGAATTGACATGATGGTGGACGACAACGCCACCAAGCGCCGGGTACTGGCTACCAATCCCGCCACCCGTCCCGACATGCGTCAGGCGGCCCACGCCTTGATGGCCCGCGACGGCAAAGCCGTGAGTGTCATACGGGACAGCGGTGGTTTTGTGACCCAGCGGGTGGTGGCCACCATCGTCAACATTGCAGCCGACATGTGCCAGCAGGGCATTTGCTCGCCCAAGGATCTCGAAACTGCGGTCACTCTGGGCCTGGGATACCCGATGGGGCCCTTGGCCATGGGCAATCTGTACGGACCAACCAACGTTCTTGAGGTGCTGTTCAATATGCAAACCGTGTACGGCGACCCCCGCTACCGCCCCAGCCCCTGGCTGCGTCGGCGTGGCGCCATCGGCTTGAGCCTCCTGCACGAAGAAGAATAGGTCCCAATCATGACCGCCGAACTCAAACGAAGCAGCCAGGGCCAGACGCTGGTACTGACCCTCTCCAACCCGGAGCACCGCAACGCCCTGGGGCCTGAAATCTACACCGCAGGCATTGAAGCCCTGGGCCTGGCCGAAAGCTCCGATGAAACCCGGTCTGTGGTCATTGTCGGTGAAGGAAACCTGTTCAGCGCTGGAGGCAACCTGCAGCGCCTGCAGGCCAACCGGCAACAACCGGAGTCGGTACAGGCACAAAGCATTGAGGCCCTACACAACTGGATCGAAGCCATCAAGAGCTTTCCCAAGCCTGTCATTGCGGCGGTCGAAGGTGCTGCCGCCGGTGCGGGGTTTTCCCTTGCGCTGGCCTGCGACTTTATCGTCGCAGCCGAGAACGCGGCCTTTGTCATGGCTTACAGCAACATCGCGCTCTCACCCGACGGCGGCGGCAGCTGGAGCCTTGCCCAGTCGCTGCCGCGTCAGCTCGTAACCGAATTGTTGATGTGCGGCGAGCGCGCCACTGCAATCCGACTGCATACGCTTGGCATAGTCAACCGGGTCACTGCCCCGGGGATGGCGCTGTCGGAGGCGCTCGCCCTTGCCAAGCGGCTTAACGAACGGGCACCCAATGCCTTGACCAGCATCAAGACCCTGATCAGCGAAGCCCCGCAGGCCACACTGATTGAGCACCTGACACGCGAACGTGATCATTTCGTGCGCAATCTTCACCATCCCAATGCAGGCATCGGTATTTCGGCATTCCTCGGCAAAACGACACCACGCTTTGAATAAAAACCGATGCACAAGCCCGTGGGAAGGCATGCAGACACCCAAGCGACAACCCTAATTTCAACACCTCGTCCCGCGCGCGACAATGGGGATGTTTTCAGTCACTAAAAAGACAGGCCATGGACGATCCTATTCTTACCATCGAAGAACGCGAGGCGATCAACTCAGGTCGCTGGTTTTCATCACTGTCACCTTCACTGCGACACGACATCCTGCGATGCGCTTACGTCAAAAGATACAAGGACGAAGAACTGATATGTGCCCGGGGCGAACCGCCAGAGGAATGGATTGCCTGTGCCCGTGGTGCAGTACGGGTCAGTTCAACGTCCATTTCGGGCAAGCAGATCACCTTGACGTATGTGGAGCCGGGCATCTGGTTCGGCGATGTGTCTATCTTCGACGGGGAGCGGCGGACGCACGATTCTTACGCGCACGGCGACAGCACCATTCTGTGCGTGGCCAGAGCCGACTTCAAAAAAATTCTCTCGATCCACGCCGAACTCTACGAAGCACTGCTGCGTTTGCATGCGCGTCGCATCCGTCAGCTGTACGGGCTGGTGGAAGACCTCAACACCCTGCCCCTGCGCGCCCGGCTGGCCAAGCAACTGCTGCACCTGGTTCGGAGCTACGGCGTGCCCTCACTGAGCGACGCGGGCGAAACCCGCATTGGCCTGCAGTTGGCGCAAGAAGAGCTGGCGCAATTGCTGGGGGCTTCGCGCCAGCGAGTGAATCAGGAACTGAAGTCCATGGAGCGGGAAGAAGCGATTCGTATCGAGCCGGGTGGCCTGGTCATTCGCGACCGCAGCGCGCTGATGCGCATCATTGAATCCGATAACTAAAATCAAATACCTACCCATGAGCGATTTTGACCATTTCACCGGCACACGCCCTGTTTCCGACAACCAGTCGTTCGACATTGCCGCCCTTTCGGCGTGGCTGCAAAAAAACCTGCCTGGCTTCGCCGGTCCTTTGACCGTTGAGTCTTTCAAAGGCGGGCAGTCCAATCCCACCTACAAGCTCAATACGCCATCCCAAAGCTATGTGATGCGCGCCAAGCCCGGCCCCGTCGCCAAATTGCTGCCCTCGGCACATGCCATTGAGCGTGAATTCGCCGTCATGACGGGCTTGCAGGGAACCGACGTACCGGTGCCCCGCATGTACTGTCTGTGCGAAGACGAGAGCGTGATTGGTCGCGCCTTCTATGTGATGGAGTTCATGCAAGGTCGCATCCTGTGGGATCAGACCTTGCCGGGCATGAGCAACCCGGAGCGCGGCGCAATCTACAACGAAATGAACCGTGTCATATCCGCCCTGCACACGGTCAAATTCGCCGACCGCGGGCTGGCTGGCTATGGCAAACCCGGCAACTATTTCGAACGCCAGATCGGTCGATGGAGCAAGCAGTATGTCGCCTCCATCACCCAACCCATCGAAGAGATGGACAAGCTCATGGCATGGCTGCCCCAGCATATTCCAGCCATGGCACGGGCCGAAAACATGGTCAGCATCGTGCACGGCGATTACCGCCTCGACAACGTGATGTTTCACCCGACCGAGCCGCGCATCGTGGCGGTACTGGACTGGGAACTGTCCACGCTGGGTCATCCCCTGGCCGACTTCAGTTACCACTGCATGGCCTGGCATATTCCACCCGGCTCTTTCCGCGGCATCGGCGGCCTGGATGTGGCCAGCCTGGGGATTCCCACGGAAGCCGAGTACATCCGCCTCTATTGCGAGCGCACGGGCATAACAACACCCGAGGCACTCAAGGCCGACTGGAATTTCTACCTGGCCTACAACCTGTTCCGTCTTTCCGCCATTTTGCAGGGCATTGCCAAGCGTGTTGAAGCGGGCACTGCTTCCAGCGCACAAGCGGTGAAGTCGGCAGCCGGCGCAAGACCACTTGCCCAAATGGCCTGGAAATTTGCCCAGCAAGCCTGACCCGACAACGTAGCCAATTTTTTAACCTTACATCACTGGAGATCTCATGGATTTTGACTATTCACAGAAAACAAAAGACCTGCAAACCAGATTGCTGTCCTTCATGGACGAGTACATCTACCCTTCCGAAGGCGCTTACCACGCGGAAATTGCAGCCAATACGGCTGCAGGCAAACGCTGGACACCCCTGCAAACCATCGAAAATCTCAAGCCCAAGGCGCAGGCTGCCGGCTTGTGGAACCTGTTTTTGCCCGTGGACAGCGCAGCAGCGTCCGGCTACACCGGCGCTGGCCTGACCAACCAGGAGTACGCACCCCTGGCCGAGATCATGGGTCGCGTCATGTGGTCCAGCGAAGTATTCAATTGCTCGGCACCTGACACCGGCAACATGGAAACGATTGCCCGCTACGGTTCGGAAGAAAACAAGGCACGCTGGCTCAAACCCCTGCTCGAAGGCAAGATCCGCTCTGCCTTCGCCATGACCGAACCCGAAGTGGCCTCCGCAGATGCAACCAACATCCAGACCAGCATTGAACGCAAAGGCGATGAGTACATCATCAACGGTCGCAAATGGTGGACTTCCGGTGCGGGTGACCCACGTTGCGCGGTCTACATCACGATGGGCAAGACAAACCCCGAGGCTCCCCGTCACTCCCAGCAAAGCATGGTGATCGTGCCTGCCAACACCCCTGGCATTACGGTGGTTCGTGCACTCAACGTCATGGGTTATGACGATGCCCCACACGGCCATATGGAAGTCCTGTTCGAGAACGTTCGGGTGCCGGTTTCCAACATTCTGCTCGGCGAAGGCCGCGGCTTCGAAATCGCACAAGGTCGTCTTGGACCTGGCCGTATTCACCATTGCATGCGCCTGATTGGCCTGGCAGAGCGGGCGCTGGAGCTGATGTGCAAACGCGCCTCCTCACGCGTTGCCTTTGGCAAGACAATTGCGTCGCAAACCGTGACTCAGGAGCGAATCGCCGAAGCCCGTTGCAAGATCGACATGGCCCGTTTGTTGACCCTCAAAGCAGCCTGGATGATGGACGTAGGTGGCAACAAGTTCGCCAAGAACGAAATTGCCATGATCAAGGTAGTGGCACCAAGCATGGCTTGCCAGGTGATCGACTGGGCCATGCAGGTGCACGGCGGCGGCGGCATGTGTGACGACTTCCCATTGGCTTACAGCTATGTCAACGCGCGCACCCTGCGCTTTGCGGATGGTCCGGACGAAGTGCACCGCAATGCCATCGCCAAGCTGGAGTTGGGCAAATACGCTGTCAATGCCAAGCCGGTCGAAATGCCGATCACACGCGGCTGCTAAACCATAATGCATCGGCCTTGGTAGCCGATGCTTTCATTTTGATAGCAAATAGCGCACAGCTCGCGAGGGCTGTGCGCTATTTATCTTGGGGCCAACTTCTGATGGCAACGACAATGAAAACGCTCACCAAGGAGCTTTGGGCAAGCCGGACCACAGCTCATTGAGGTCGGAAAACCGCCACTTAGCAGGGTCTTCACGGCCGGCAATTTTTTCCGTGCCATCCGTGCGCGACAAGTCGATGACCTGAGGCACGATGCGCATATTGGATTTGGTAGAAAAGAAAACCTTGACGCAAGGCGTGGTCAGTGATTTGGCCGTTTGCTCAATCACCACGCCAATGCGCCCGGACGTCAGGCGAACCAGAGAACCCACGGGGTAAATACCCATGCTTTTCACAAAAGCCTGGAAAATCTTGGGATCAAAATGACCGTTGGTCCACTCGGCCATCTTTCGCAGGGACTCGGCCGGATCCCAACCCGATTTATAGGGCCGGTTGGATGTGATGGCGTCGTACACGTCGCATACGGCCCCCATTTTGGCGTAAAGACTGATTTCATCGCCCTTCAGTAAGCGACCGACGAATACCGTTCTTGCGGACGGTTGAATGTCTGGGCAATATCT
>NZ_JADMJN010000011.1 GCF_018780565.1 Rhodoferax sp. | reverse complement strand
AAATCGCTTGGATTTCCACTTATCCTACTGTTCAAATTTGTCGGACCACTTCTGACCATCCAAAACGATTTACCTGTACTTCAAGCGCAAGTGGGCAAGTTACGGTCTTAAATTGCTACGTTTTTGTTAGCCGCCAGCGCATACGCAACGATCGTTTCAGCCAAATTGCATTGCCTACTGCCAGCGAGAGGAAACGACCATGCTCAGCAAAACCTTCACCAGCGGGCGCATCCGCCGGGCCGACTACAACCCCGAGTCGCAGCAGCTGGACTTGCATTGGGACAACAAAAGCGTGCTGGCCTACAAGCAGGTGCCACACGAGGTGTTTCGCCGGCTGTGCAGCGCGCCCAACCCGGCCACCTACTGGGAAGACCGCATTGCCGAGGAATACCCCAAGGGCGTGCCCATGACGTCCTCTGCGGCGCCCACGGGCACCAAAACGCTCAATGACCTGTTTGGACCCGACGCGTAATTTGCCCAGGCAGTGGCGTTAGCGATTCTGAGCGAGCCGGGGACTTCGTTCTGATCACAAAAGACGACCACCTGCAAATTTATGCGGTGCTGGTCGAAGCAGCCCCCAAGCAAACTCAGCACATGACTGCAACACTGACCACCTGGAAATGCCATTTGTGCGGCTTTGTGTACGACGAATCGGCCGGGCTGCCGTCTGAGGGCTTTGCCCCTGGCACGCGTTGGGCGGACATTCCCGACAGCTGGAGTTGTCCGGATTGTGGCTACGCAAAAGTCGACTTTGAGATGGTCGAGCTTTTCACCGACTGAACCGCAGGCTTTGGTTCACGCGTTAGCGGGCTTGCGCCTTGCGCACCTCGCTGGGGGTGGCGCCATACCAGCGGCGGAAGGTGCGGCTGAAGTTGGTGGTATCCACATAGCCTAGCCGCGCCGCAATGTCTTCCACCGTGAGCTGGGTGTGGGTCAGGTACCAATGGGCGCGCGCGCGCCGGGTGTCGTCCAGCAGCTCCTGAAAACTGCTGCCCTCTTCCTTGAGCCTGCGTATCAGCGTGCTGGATGACATGCTGAAGTAGGCCGCCGCTGCGCTCAGCTTGGGGTAGTGCCCCTCGCGGCCCGCCAACAGCTCGCGCACGCGTTGCGCCATGGTCGTGGTCACTGCGGCCCGGCTCAGCAGGTGTTCGCATTCCAGGCAGGCTTTCTCATGGGCCTGCTGGTCGGCGGTGATGCAGGGTTGCTGCAGCAAATCCTGCGGAATATAAAACACCAGCCGCTGCGCAGCAAACCGGATGCGACCTCTGAAAACCTTGTCGATTTCGCCGCGCCAGGCTGGCTCGGCAAAGGGCAAGTCCACCGCGACGGTATCCATGGGCTGCCCCACCACGGCCTCCATCAGCCGCAAAAAGGTGGCAAAAAGCACCGCATGGACAAAATCGCGCGACTCACCCATGTCAAGGCGCTCAAACACCTCGAACGCAGCGCCATCGGCCGTGCCACGCAAGCGAATGCGCAGCAGGCCGTGGCGCAGCGGCACATAGCGCGCCACGGTTTCCAGCGCCTGGCGCAAGTCTTTGCTGGCGACCACGGCATAGCCCATGGGGCCGTGGCTGGAGATCTGAATCGTGGTGCCCACCTCAAAACCCATCGAGCCGCGCACGGTGATGCGCAGACACTCCAGAACGAAGCGGTTGACCGCACGCTGGGGCACCAGGGCCTCGCGGCTGGCGAGTTCTTTCCACGAGCCCAAGCCGGCCGCCGCCAACGCGCCGTCCACATCACCCCCGTGGTTGCGCAGCATCATGCACAGCAGCTTGAGGTAAGTGGGATGCACCGCCGGGGTATCCAGGGTGGGAGCGATGTCATTCATGAACAGGTGGGGGCGTGGGGCGTTTGGAACTAAATGACGATCAGATGCGCATATTAGCGGGGACGCTGCAAAGCGCTCTCAGGGAAACTACCCGACAGGCGATGGCAGCCACAGGCCAGGGGCATCGCGCCTACATACCAAAAGCAGGAGACATTTCATGACCGTACAAGTCAATTCCTTAAGCGCGCACCCGTATCGCGACCGCAAACGTTATGCGTGGCTGCTGTCGGTGCTCATACCCGCGTTCATTGGTTCGGGCGCGCTGCTGGTGCTGTTCACCGGCGACGCGCGCGCCGCGTGGCTGCCGGTGATCTTTGTCTACGGCGCGATTCCGCTGCTGGACATGGTGCTGGGCGAAGACCAAAGCAACCCGCCAGAAGCCGAGGTTCCCGCGCTGGAGGCCGACAAATACTATCGCTACATCACCTACGCATCGGTGCCGGTGCTGTGGGCGTCGTTTCTGATTTCGGTCTGGTTTATTGGCACCCATGAACTGGCCTGGCCTACCCAATTGGCGCTGCTGCTGGCAGCCGGTGTGTCGGGCGGCATCGGGATCAACCTGGGCCATGAACTGGGTCACAAAAATACCCCGCTGGAGCGCTGGCTGGCCAAGATTGTGCTGGCGCCAACGGCCTATGGACACTTTTTCATCGAGCACAACCGAGGCCACCACCGCGATGTGGCCACGCCCTCTGACCCGGCCTCGTCGCGCATGGGTGAGACCATCTACACCTTTGTGCTGCGGGAAATGCCCGGCGCATTGAAGCGGGCATGGCGAATCGAGGTGGAACGGCTGGGCCGCATCGGGCAGCCCATATGGTCTTTGCACAACGAGATACTGCAGCCCGCCCTGATCACGCTGATGGTGTGGACCGGACTGGTGCTGTGGCTTGGCATTGCCATCCTGCCGGTGATTCTGGCCATATCCTTTTGGGCCAACTTCCAGCTAACGTCAGCGAACTATATTGAGCACTATGGGCTGCTGCGCCAGGAGCGCGCCCCGGGCCGCTACGAGGTGACACAACCGCACCACTCGTGGAACAGCAACCATCTGTTTTCCAACTGGGTGCTGTTTCACCTGCAGCGCCACTCGGACCATCACGCCCACCCCACGCGCCGTTACCAGTCGCTGCGCAACTTTGAAGAAGCGCCCCAACTGCCCAACGGCTACCTCGGGATGTTCCTGGCGTGCTACATCCCGCCGGTCTGGTTTTGGCTGATGGACCGCCGGGTGGTGGACTGGGCCAAAGGGGACGCGTCGCGCATCCACTTCCAGCCGGGCAAGAAAGAGGCGTTGATCAAAAAATACGGCATGCATACGCCCGCCACGGGAGTGGCACCATGAGCATTTACCAATGCCCCGAATGCGGCTTTCAGTACGACGAGGCCGAAGGCAACGCCCATGAAGGACTCAAGCCCGGCATGCCCTGGCTGAGCGTGCCGGAAGACTTTGCCTGCCCAAGCTGCGCCGTGCGCCTGCGGGATGACTTTGAACTAGTGGACCCCGCGACTCCGGCACCCTAGCCCTACTTGACCCACTGGGGAAAGTAACCCAGCGCGTCCTGCACCTTGCTGTCGTGGGCGGGCACCACCACCAGGCCGGGCTCGGCTTGCAGCAGCGTGCGCACCTGCGCCACGCTGCTGAGGGTTTGGTCGGCATCCTGATCTACCAGCAGGCTTGCTGCCCAGAACTTGGGCGCGCTGGCCTGCAGGGCGCCCTGTGTCCAGGCCACATCGCCAATGAAGAAATACACCTTGCCCGAGTCCACCGTGAGGAACAGGCCGATGGAGCCCGGCGTGTGGCCGGGCATGGGCACCAGCACCACGGTGCCGTCCTGGTACAGGTCCAGGCTTTGAGCGTAGCCTTTGAAGGGGCCGGAAGTGAACGTCAGTGCTTCCCACTGAATGGACTTGGCCGCCACCTGCGATGCCCAGGTGCCGCCAGGGCCCGTGCTAGGCTGGCGGATGCGCGCCATCTCCAAGGCCGAGACGCCAACTTTGGCTTCAGGAAAGTCCAGCACACCACCCGCGTGGTCCCAATGGCTGTGGCTCAGGATAATGCGGCGCACCGGGGGCAAGCCTGCCTTGCGGAGTTGCTCGCGCGCGGGCTGCACGGGGCGGTCGTATTTGAAGAATGGACGCAGCCACAGCGGCATGCCCTGTTGGTACTGGCCGTCTACCTGGCTGCCCATGCCGGTGTCAAACAGCAGATAGTCCTGGTGGTGTTTGATCAGGAATGCGGAGAAGTTGGAGTCAATCTGCTGCACCAGGCTGCCACCGGGGCGCAGCAGTGCTTCCATCACCGCCACTTGCGATGTCTTGACGATGGCAAAGCCCACCTCGGGCGGCGCAGTGCCTGCGGCGGGGGCCGCGTGCAGGTTGGCGGTGAATACGAGTAGCACGAGCGAGAGACCAGGCAGGATGGAGCGCAACATGGGAATTTTTCCAAGGTTAAAGAACGCAGCGTAAAGCTTGGTCTATGCTCCAAGGTCAAGCACTTTGTGCGGCAAGCAGGTTTCGCCATGAACATCAGCCAACTAGCCCAAGCGGCCCAGGTCACGACCGACACGGTGCGTTATTACGAAAAGCAGGGGCTGCTGAGCGCGCCACAGCGCCAGGACAATGGCTACCGGCTGTATACCGCAGCTCATGCCGAGGCGCTGCGCTTTGTGCGGGGCGCACAGGCGCTGGGGTTTTCGCTGGCCGAGATTCGGGCCATTCAGCCCCAACTGGCCCAAGGCAAGTTCGGGCGCGCCGACATTGAGCAGCAGTTGCATACCAAGATGGCGCAGATAGACGCCCACATCCACCAACTGCAAATACTCAAGAAGGAGTTGGCCAGCACCTTTGCGTCGCTCACTTGCGCCCCCAGCCAAACCGTCATCACAACCAGTGCCACCGCGCCCGATAGCGGCAGCGGTGCTGGCGCAGCCGTGGTGCGCAAGGCGTTTGCCAAGCCGCCGAGGACGCGATAAACAAAAGCGCAATGCGATACTAGTGCTCCACCATGCCCCTACTCGTCAGCCTCCAACTTGCCCTGTATGCCCTGCTTTGGGGTGCGGGCTATGTCGCACTGAAGGAAGAGCGCCCGGCCATCCTGCAGTGGCTTGGCTATGCGCTGGCCAGCGCAACGGCGACTGCCTTGCTTGCATGGCGGCCAGATGGCCCGGTGTGGCTCACGCACACGGGGTCCAGCGCAGCCACACTGCTCAGCCTGGTTCTGGGTGGGCGCGGCGTGGTGCGTTTTCTGGGGCTTGCGCCCAATGACCGGCTGTTCATCGCAGTCGGATGTATCGCCGTTGTGGGTCTGGGGTGGATCGGCCCGTATGACGCGGCCTCCCGCGTGGCTCTTGCAACGGCATTGAACATCGTCGTGCTGATGGCGGTTTTTCTGCAAACGCGCAAACGCTTCATTGCCGAGTTCGGGCCACGCATCGCGGTGCTGGCTGCGTTCCCCACGCTGGCGCTGGTGTGCATGAACCTGTATTTTCTGGCGCAGGGTTTGATGCGCGGTTCGGTCGCCATCGCAGGGACAGGCGTGGTGCCGGTGGCTACTTGGGGGGTGACTCTGGTCAGCGCGGCAGCATTCAACTATCTATTTCTGTTTCTGGTCGGCTACCGGATGCAGCAAAGCCTGCAGCGCCAGGCCAGCCACGACGCGCTCACGGGCTTGCCCAACCGCCGTGCCATGGAACAAAGGTTGCAGCTGGAATGGGACCGTTCGCTGCGCTACGGCAAGCCCTTTGTCGTGATTTGCGCAGACCTGGATCACTTCAAACGCATCAACGATCAGCATGGCCATGCGACGGGCGATCAGGCGTTGATCGCTGTGGCCAAAGCACTGCAAGCCACTGTGCGCGACACCGACCATGTGAGCCGTTTCGGCGGCGAAGAGTTTGTGATCCTGATGCCCGAAGCGCACACCGAGCGCGATGGCGTGCCTCTGGCCGATCGGCTGCGCGCCGCCATTGCGGAATTGAAGCTCACAGGCCCGGCAGGCCAGTCCATCACGCCGACCGCCAGTTTCGGCGTGTCCGGCTGGCTGGCATCAGACAAAGACCGGGAGCATGTATTGCGACGCGCCGACAACGCGCTGTATGAAGCCAAAGACCAAGGGCGTGATCGCGTCGTGCTGAAGGCTGAATAAATGAACACCAATTGGTACGACCGTCACATCCTGCCCAGGGCTTTGGACATGGCATGCGGCATGCCCATGCTGGGACGTATGCGTCAGCTTGTGGTGCCGCAAGCGCAAGGACGCGTGCTGGAGGTGGGCATTGGCACCGGACTGAACATGCGCTACTACGACAAGCGCCGCGTGACCCACATTACCGGCCTGGACCCGGCGCTGCAACTGCACCCGCTGGCCCAGGAACGCATTGCACAGTCAGGCTTGCCGGTGGAGCTGGTGGGACTATCGGCCGAGAAAATTCCACTGCCGGACCACAGCTTTGACACCGTGCTGATCACCTACACCCTGTGCACCATTCCCGACCCGCACGCAGCGCTGATCGAGATGCGGCGTGTGCTGAAGCCCAGCGGCAAACTCCTGTTTTGTGAGCACGGGCGCGCACCCGATGCCTCGGTGCAACGCTGGCAGAACTGGCTGCAGCCGGTATGGGGTCCGTTGGCCGGTGGCTGTCATCTGGGGCGCGACATTCCCGGGCTGCTGGCCGACGCAGGCTTTGCCCTGCCCGACCTGAAAACCCGCTACCTGCCTGGTCCGCGCCCCTTCACCTTCCACTACTGGGGTGAGGCCCTGGCCAGCTCGGTAACATAGAACTGGTAATTGATTTGTGATGAATGCATCCGTTTGCACTCAAGGAGATGAAGATGGAAAAAGACGATGAACCCAAGACATGGGTCAGCGCTTTAAAGATTGTGGCAGCCCTTGCTGCGGTGATTGGAACGATTGGCTTTGGCCTCTGGTACGCCAGCCAGTTGCCTGTGTCATCCCCCGCGCTTGAACAGGCGATCGAAGAAGTTCGCAAAAAGAGCCCTAGCAGCGGCTCTGGTTCAGACAGCTCGTGGGGAATCGCCAAAGACTCGCCCCTGCGAAGGTAAGAAAAAATACACTGAAAAATACTTACCCAAGCACACTGTGGACTTTGCTGTGGATAAGCGTGTTCACAAGCCGCCAAACCCGCGCCAGGTTTGGCCTTGCCAGCGGTGCCTTCGATTTAAGCACCTTCAGGCGAATTGATTTTTCCACCACGCAGGTGTGCTATAGGGTGGCACACGGTCGTGGTAATCCAAGACCCGCTCGGCAATTGTGAGTTCGTCCGCGGCTTAGCGCCGGTGATCGTGTCCACCGCCATGTCGTCCATAGCCCCTGCCATGGTGCCTGTCCCAGCCATGCGGGCGAACGTAATAAACAGGCTGTGCCTGGTAGTAAACCGGTGCCGGTCTCACGTACACCGGTGGCGCTTGATAGTAGACCGGAGCGGCCTGTACATAGACTGGCTGGGCATGCATGTATACCGGCCCCGCATTGCCCACATTCAGCGAAACGCCCGGCGAGCCCACGCCCACAGACCAGAACACGTCGTCTCTGGCATGGGCTGAGCCCGCATAGCTCAGAGCGGCAAGCAGTAGTGTTGCCGTGACACCGGCTGCAAAAACCGAACGATTGACCATGGTGGCTGTCTTCATAAGTATCTCCTTGGCAGGACAAGAATTGCCCATGTGCCTATTACGCATGAGGTTGTGTAACCGTGTACCGTATCCATGGTGAAGAACGTAGCCAAACGTAACCGGGCTGTACCACGCACCGCCGTGCATCGATTTTTCCGAAGCATGTTGAGGCAGATTAGGATCGGAGCATTTGCACTTGCAGTCTCCCATGGCCACCTCAACCTCAACAAACTGTCCATCCTGCCGTGCGGCCATGGATGTCCATGCACTGACCAGTGTCGACGGTGGCACCGTCGAGCTGGACTTGTGTTACCAATGCCATGGCATCTGGCTTGATCCGCAGGAGAACCTGAAGCTCGCTCCCGCTGCGGTGGCCGAGCTGTTTCGGCTGTTGCATGAACACCGTGACGCCACGCGGCAGCCGCTGGCCGTGAAGGTCAATTGCCCACGCTGCAACAGCACATTGACCCAGGGATTTGACGTGGTCCGAAGTGGCCGTTACATCACCTATCGCTGCCCGAATCGCCATGGGCGCTTCAGCGCGTTTTCCTCGTTCATGATTGAGAAGGGCTTTGTCCGGCTGCTGACCCGGGCTGAAATTGAGGACATGGCCCAGCGCGTAGCGGTGATCCACTGCAGCGGTTGCGGTGCGCCGGTAGATCTTCGCCATGACCATGCCTGCCCGCACTGCCGCTCGGCATTCTCTTTGCTAGACCCCAAAGCAGTGGAACAAGCCCTGCAAGGTTACGCAAGAGCCACGACAGACTCGGCGAGAATCAAGGCGCCGGACCTGGCTGATGCCCTGGTGATGCTGGAGCGCGACCGTCAACGCGCACAGCGCGAAGAGCAAGCACGCCGTGGCTCACTGTTCACGGTGCAGAGCGGCGCCGAGATTGACCTCTGGGCGCTGGGTGTCGCCATGGTCTGGAAATTGCTGGACTGAGTTTCTTATTCTCCCAACCAGCCACGCCCTTCACGTCAACCCCTGGCGATGCGTCGCTTCGCATAAGCTCCCAGCGGTGGCGCTGGTACTGGGCAGCAGCGGCTTGGGTTAACCTCTCTGCTTACAAGTCAACGCAAAGGATGCATCATGAAGAAACTCAACGTCACCATCAAGCTGGAAATGTCCGTTCCCGATGACTGGGAGCTGGTCGAAACGTCTGAGGGCGGTTATGTGCTGAAGCTGCCTGACCAGCAATTCATGGACATCGCCATTGAGCCGCTGTTTGCCAGTGACCCCGAGGAAACCTGGACCAACACGGAGAGTGAGGATGTATTGAACGACATCCTTGACATGGTGGAGAGCGAAGAAGTGATTTACGAATTCATCACCCACTGACGGCTCCATCAGAAGGCGGCGGTGACGAGAGTCACTACACTGGGCGCATGTACCTAAACGACTTTCTGGATGACTAGCCCGCAATGGTTTCTGCTGATCGGCGCGCTGCTGCTGCTACGGGGCCTGACGGCAACGCTGTTGCAGCGCCTGCCGTTCACACCCGCCATCATTTATCTCGGCGTCGGGGTGCTGGTGGGTCCCAGTGCGCTTCACCTGTTCCATTTCAATCCACTCAAGGAATCAGCGCTTCTGGAGGCTTTAACCGAGGTAGCGGTGCTGATATCCCTGTTTTCCGCTGGCGTCAAAATGCCGGGTTCCTTCAGTTTCACCCGCTGGCGCGCGCCCATGTTATTGGCCACCCTGTCAATGGCACTGACGGTAGCCATGGTGGCCGCCTTTTCTGTTTACGTGCTGGGCTTGCCGCTGGGTGCTGGCGTGCTGCTGGGCGCCATCCTGGCGCCCACCGACCCGGTGCTTGCAACAGATGTTCAAATTCGCCATCCCGGTGACCGTGACCAGCTGCGCTTTACGCTGACCTGCGAAGCGGGCATGAACGATGGCAGCGCGTTTCCCTTTGTCATGCTGGGCCTGGGGCTGCTGGGGCTGCATGAGCTGGGCGATTCAAATCTTCATTGGGTGGCTGTGGAGGTGCTATGGGCCACAGGTGCCGCCATTGCCGTGGGTGTCGCGGCAGGTATGGCACTGGCCCGACTTGGCTGGCTGCTGCGGCGCAAACCACACCAGCATGCACTGATGGACGATTTTCTGGGATTGGGACTGATCGGTGTGGTCTATGGCCTGTGCGTGATGGTGGATGCCTGGGGGTTTTTGGCGGTATTTTTTGCCGCTGTTGCGTTGCGCCAGACCGAACTGAAGCTGGCCAGGGCGGCCTTGACCACACAGGATGACGAGCCACTACCCACAGTCAGCGAAGGCTCGCTGATCTTCAAGGAACACCTGGAGCGGCTGTCGGAGATGGTGCTGGTGATCTTGCTTGGCGGCACACTCTTTGCCAGTTCATGGAGCTGGGGCGCCGCTGGCCTGGCCCTGTTCCTGTTTTTGGTGGCGCGCCCTGCCAGTGTGCTTGTGGGGTTGCTGGGTACGGGCACTCCGTGGAGGATTCGGGGTCTGGTGGCCTGGTTTGGCGTGCGCGGTGTGGGATCGCTCTACTACCTGATGTACGCCATACAGCACGGCTTGCCCGAACCCCTGGCACTGCAGCTGATTCAGCTCACCCTGATTGTGGTGACCCTGTCCATCCTGCTGCATGGTGTCAGTGTGAAGCCACTGCTGGGCCTGTTCTGGCGGCGTGGAAAGCCGGGCTCCGATAATCTGTCCCCATGAATATGTCCCTTTCTCTTTTCCCCCTTGGCTGGCAGCACTATCTGCTGGGCGGTTTGACCATTGGCGCGGGTACGGCGCTGCTGTTTGTGCTGACCGGCCGCATCGGTGGCATGAGCACGGTGTTTTCCAGCACCTGGTCCTATCTGGTGCAGCGGCCGTTTTTTCAGCAACCCCGGTTCATCGATTCGCGCGACTGGCGGCTGGTGTATGCGGCAGGCCTGATCCTGGGCGCATTGATCTGGTGGCTGGGCTTTGCAGGTGGCAAGCCTGAAGCTACGGCAGTACCGGTGTGGCAGTTACTGGTGGGCGGATTTTTTGTGGGGTATGGGGCTCGGCTGGGCAATGGGTGCACCTCGGGGCATGGAATCTGCGGACTGGGATCGCTGCAATGGCCTTCGCTGCTGGCCGTGCTGACCTTCATGGCGACCGCGTTTTTGACGGCCAACCTGGCCGCAAGGTGGCTGGCATGAGTGCAGCAGACAAAACCGTCGCCCGAATGCTTGCCACGCTGGCGGCAGGCACACTGTTTGGCTTTGGCCTGTCGTACTCGACCATGATCCGGCCCGAGGTGGTGCTTGGCTTTCTGCGTTTTCAGGACTTTGGCCTGATGCTGGTCATGGGCGGTGCCGTGATGGTGGTGATGCTGGCCTACAAGCTGGCACCCCGCCTGCTGACCCGCCCCTTGCTGGACGACCACTTCCATGTGCACCCCAGCACCTGGAATCGGGACACCGCCATGGGCTCCGCCCTGTTTGGCCTTGGCTGGGGCTTGTGCGGCGTCTGCCCCGGCCCGGCCATTGCAGGCCTGGGCGCGGGCAACTGGAACCTTGTGTGGGCATTGGTCGGCATTGCGCTGGGTGCGCTGGTGCAGGGACTCAGGGCACGCGCACCCAGGTAGCGGCACAGCACCGTTCAGGTCACCTGCGCCAGCACAGCCCGTCGTTTGCCGGCTTGCTTGGCGCTGTAAAGCGCAAGGTCGGCTTTGACACTGAGTTCTTTCACACTGTGACCGCCCTCGGGAAACAAGGCTACGCCCGCACTGGCCGACACCGGTGACTGGATACCGGGGTAAGGCTCTGATAGCAATACCACAATGCGATCGGCGATTTCCATGGCTTGCTCAGCGCCCATGTCAATGAGCATGATGAAAAACTCGTCTCCCCCCACGCGCGCGGCGATATCCGACCCACGAATGGCTTCCTGAATGCGCACCGCCACGACTTTGAGAACCTCATCCCCGGCGGCATGACCCTGTGTGTCGTTCACGGCCTTGAAGCCATCCAGGTCCACGGCCAATAGGGCCACCGACTGTCCTTTACGCTGGGCAAGCGAGAGGTTGCGTGCGGCGACCTCATCAAACAACAGACGATTGGGCAAACCCGTCAGCACATCGTGCTGAGCGAAAAATTTCACCTTTTCCATGGCATGTGCAGCCTCCTGCATGGCTTCACCCACGGCATCGGCTTCCTGCAACTGCATCGCGGGTATCTGCACGTGTTCACCCTTGCTCAAGGACAGGGCGGCGGCGTTGAGTTCGCGTACCGATGACAAGACCCGCTTGGCAAGAGCCCGCGCCAGCCAAAGCCCCAGTCCAAAGGCGACCAACATCGCGGCGAACACAAAACCGAGTTGCTCGACAACCTCCTTGTCAATCTCCTTCTTCGGCGCACCCACAACCACAGTCCAATGCCACGGCCCGGACGTGGCATAGCCCGAAAAAACGGGAATACCTTCTTTGGTCAGTGTCTGCACACGACCTTGCGCACGCTGACCCAATGCGGCAATCAGCTCTGGCACAGCCTTCTGCCCCACAAAAACTTCCGCATCGCGCGACCGACCAACGATGGTGCCGGAGCCGTCCACCGCGGCCACCAACCAGCCCTCTGGCAGTCTCTGACGACCCAGTATGCTGGTAATCCGACTGGGGTCCAGTCCCATGTTCAAACTGTAGATAACCTGTTCTCCCGTCGCCACGGGTACTCCCATGGCAATGGCGGGCTTGCCGGTCACCGGACCGATGAACATGTCGGTCAATACAGTGACTCTGTCCGCGAACACACGACTGAGCTGCGGGGGTGTTCCGCTGGCGGGCAAAGACGCACCAAAAGGCCGCAAGGTGTTGAGAACCTGTTTGCCGGAACGATCTGTGAGTATGTAGTTGTAGGCAATGCCGGGCGCCAGTGCATCCGTGGCCCGTCCGTGGAAACCTCGCAAATCCCCCGTGGCAAGCTCCTGCGAGGTAGCCAGCGTCTTCAAAGCAGACTCCACCGTGGCGATTTCACGCTCAAGATCGCCCAGAATCGCTTTGGCAAGCAGCACCGTCTGCTGCTCCACGTTCTCACGCTGCAACACGTAGTTGTTGTAGGCCAGCGTGGAACTCACAATGGCTGCTGGCAGAACGCAAACAATAACCAGCAGCGTCAAGTCTCGACGCAGCGAATAGCGGCGACTGCCCAGCGTGGTGTTCGGCATTCTTTTTGCCTTGTTTGTTGATCCCTAAGCGGCTCACTATCGCAGATGCGTGTCCACCCTGCAATTGGCAAGGACAAGTTTTTTACCATTTACGTGAGTCAACGTCATGATTTTTGCGCTTTTACGCTATATTTTCAATAGCAAACAGCGCATGTCTCACGAGGACTGGCGTCCGTTTTTATGTAAAATTGTCGGTAGCATGCCGAACAACACACAATTGGGCTCGGGACTGATCCATTGCGCCATCGATCGCGACTCAGCCACGGGCATTTTCCAGGCACTCCAGGAACAGGCCCGGGCGCACGGCATAGCCCTGCGTCAGCCACCACCTGAGCCCACCACATGCTGCGGTCGCGGCTGCAATGGCTGTGTCTGGGAAAGCTATTTCGATGCAGCTACCTTTTGGCAGGAAGACGCACTTCTGGCGCTGGCAGCCACCGGGGATTGAGGCATCGACCCCGCCACACACACAAGGAATCATCTTGAATTTCAAAGCTTTCACACTTTCCATCGCCGCAGCTCTGACCCTGTGCCTGACCGGCTGCTCCCCGCAGGATGCAGCGCCCAAGCAGACCACGGCTTCCAAGCCCTCATCGCCGTATGAAGCCGTGTCGAGTCAAGGCAAGGGATTCACCGTGGGCGCCATGATGAGTGCCCACACGGTGTATGTGCTGTTCGATCCCCAGTGTCCGCATTGCGGTCACCTGTGGGAGGCCTCCATCCCGCTGCAGAAAAAGGTGAAGTTCGTCTGGATTCCAGTGGCCATCATCAACGCCAGCAGCACCGCGCAAGGAGCGGCGCTGCTGGCGGCAGCGAACCCGACAGAATTGATGGCAGCGCACGAAAAATCGATTCTGGCCGGTACCGGCGGCATCGCAGCGTCTGCCAGTATCGCGCCCGAAGTGGCGCAAACCATCAAAGCCAACACCCAGTTGTTCACAAGTCTGGCTCTGGAGTCGGTGCCTTTTATCACGGCGAAAAACCTGCGCACGGGCCAAGCGGTGACGCGCACCGGCGCGATGACAACGCCGGCGCTGGCCGAATTCCTGGGGGTGGATCTGCTTTAGCTGCTGATCAATTTGAGGTCAAACACCCGCTCGGCAAGCCAGATCAGCGCAACCGCCATCGTGAGCAGGGACCCACCCACGAACACACCACGGCGATAAAGTGAGGTGTGACGCAACAGGTAAGCCACCGGCAGAAACACCGCGACGATGGCAAGCTGGCCGGTTTCGACGCCCAGGTTGAAGCCGATCAGGGACAGCACCAGAGTCTCCTGCGGCAAGCCCAGTTCCGCCAGCACGCTGGCAAAACCAAAACCGTGAATCAGTCCAAAGCAAAACGCCACCAGCCAGCGCTTGCCTTCTACCACCGGCCACAGGTTATTGGCTGCGGCCAGGACCACGGAAAGAGCAATGACCGACTCCACCAGGCGTGAGGGCAGTGAAATCAGACCCAGGGCCGCCAGACTGAGCGTGATCGAATGTGCAACCGTGAACGAGGTCACCACCCACAGCACTTCACGCAAAGACTGCGAAAAACGCTCCACGCCGCGCCAGCGTCTGGCATCGTGCACCAGCACAGCCGGCAGCAGCAGCGACAGTAAGAACAGGATGTGATCGAAGCCGATCCAGATATGCCAGACACCTTCGACCACGTATTGTTTGAACTGGGCCAGGCGCGACATCTCTCCCGCAACAAAACGCTGCTCGGCCCTGGCGGGCGAGAACACCCCCGTTTGAGTCACGCCGTCAAGACTCAGACGCAACAGGCCACGGTGCAGCGCATCAAGCTCGAACAGGAGGCGGTAGTTCAGCGTCAATTCCCCCGTGGCGCCCGGGCAGGTCCCGGCGAGCTTCAGCACGGCATAGCTGCCATCCGTATGCTCATCCACTTGATGCTGCGTGACTTGCACGGTGCAACTCTCACCGCGCTTCAAAGACAAGCGGCTCAGCGCCCACGCAGCAATATCAGCATGGCGCGTGCGCAGCTCGCCCCAGTTAATTTCGCCGTTTCCATCCTGGTCAAGACCAAGCGCAAAGTCAATATCGCGCAAGGCAATGTCCCATTGTCCCGAGACTTCCTGCCCCTTGATATCAAGCACCAGGTAGCTGTCACTGGCCTTGTGCGCCAAGGCCGGAAGGGAGCACAACAAACAAAGAATCAGCCAAAAGCAACGCAGCATCATCGCGCCCCCGCCAAGGCTGACTGCTGGCCCAACCGGCGCCATCGCGGATCTTCAAATCCACTGGTGCGCAGCCAGTCCCGTGCAGCTTGCGCGCCAACGGGGTCTTTTGCGGCAATGGCCGCTTCCAGCAAAATGCGCGCGTCTCTTGGCTCACGCTGAACGCGGTAGTTCTCGGCCGCCAGGCGCAACGCCAATTGGGGGTCATTGCGCAAGTGCAATTGATAACGGGCTTCCTCGGCGCGATGGGTGGTATCGCCACGCATTTTGGCGGCAGCGAAGCGATCACCCAGGGCCTGTGTGTGTCGCGATGCGTCGGGCAACTTGAGCATCGCCTCAGCTTCTGCCAAACGCAACAACAATCCATCCGAACTCTCCCAACCCGCGAGTTGCGCAAGGACCTCTTTTGGTCGTCCGTTGTCAAGCAGGAAGTCAGTCCACGCGGCGAGCAGATAGCCATCGTCACGGCCAAGGCTCAGTGCCTCACGAAAGTGCCGCTCCGCCAGTGCCCCCTGGCCGCGCCATGCGGCAACCTCGCCCAGGCGGGTAAACAACCACAAACGTTGGTCAACGTCGCGGGCAGCGCCAAGCGCCAGTTGCAAAGCCTGGTAGGCACCTTCCAGCTGACCCGTGTAGGCCTGAACCAGGCCGCTGCAACCACCCAACAGAACGGCGCGCCGAAGACGCTGCAAGGCTTCGCACTCCTTACGGGCATCCCCATAATTGGCCTGCACCAGATAGATGGCCGCACGCCACGCATGGGCGGAAGCGAACCCCGGATCTTGCGCCAGGGCGCCCGCAAAGTCACTCAAGGCCGCGTCAAAATCATGCCGGTACTGGCGCAGCATGCCGCGGGTGGTCAGCAGCGAGGGCGGCAAGGGGCCGGAAAAGCGGCTGACAACCGCCTGCGCATAACCCACGTAGCGAGGATCGCCACGGGCAATGGCCAAGTCATAGTAGTGTTGCGCAAGCTGCGCCGCTGGCTCTGGGTCGGCTGGTGCGCTTGCCACGGCAGTGCGCAAGGTGGTCAACTCGCGCGCGCCGCTATCGCCAGCCCGAAACGGCAATCGCTCCAGAACCACGGCATCTGACTCAGGTGTACGCGGTGCCGCCTGAAGCGTGGCTGCCATCGCCACCGCAGCCACCACCACCCACGACAAAACGTTGCGTATTCGTGGGGTGTCTGCTAATTGGCGAAATTTCATATTTGCAGTATATTTTGGCGGCGGCAGATATTGCCGTTGTGTTTTAGTTACAAAATCCTTGGAGTCTACCCATGAGCAAGTTACTTTCCGTTTTGATCGCTACAGCCTTCGCAACCGCCTCTGTTGGCTCCTTCGCTGCCTCCCACGGTGGCGCCATGTCCGACAAGGACAAGGCAGACAAAATGGCTGCATGCAAGAAAATGGATGCAAAGGCAGACGACAAGATGAAGGCCGAGTGCAAGAAGCTTGAAGAAAAGAAAGAAGAGAAAAAAGACGAGAAGAAAAAGTAATCTCTCGAATTTCGATCTGAAAAAGGCGGACCGAAGGTCCGCCTTTTTTCATGCTCATCGCTTGTTGTAAGATTTCATACGAGCGCTGCGTCAGCCACAAGCTTTCACGGCCAGTGCAGACAATGTGGCGTCAGTCACGCGTGAGACTGGGTTCGCCACAGAGCCCTTGTCAAGACTTGAAAATACCGCAGAATGATCCATTCGCCCAAATGGGCGCTCCGTTTCCCAACCATTCCCGACTCCAAGGAACACATCCGCATGAAAACCAAAATCACCGAAATGTTCGGCATCCAGCATCCCATCCTGCAAGGTGGCATGCACTATGTCGGCTTGGCCGAACTGGCTGCTGCCGTATCCAATGCTGGCGGACTTGGCATCATCACAGGCTTGACACAACGTACACCCGAGCTGCTGGCCAACGAAATTCGCCGTTGCCGCGAAATGACGGACAAGCCATTCGGTGTGAATCTCACCTTCCTGCCCACTGTGAGCTCACCCGACTACCCCGGCTACATCCGGGCCATCATTGAAGGCGGCGTCAAAGCCGTCGAGACAGCCGGCAACAACCCCCAGAAATGGCTTCCCGCCATGCACGAAGCCGGCATCAAGGTCATCCACAAGTGCACGTCGGTGCGCCATGCGCTGAAAGCCGAATCCATCGGTTGTGACGCCGTGAGCGTGGACGGCTTCGAATGTGGCGGCCATCCTGGCGAAGACGACGTACCCAACTTCATCCTTCTGCCGCGTGCCGCCGAAGAACTGAAGATCCCGTTCGTTGCATCGGGCGGCATGGCAGACGGCCGCTCATTGGTCGCGGCCCTTGCCCTGGGCGCAGAAGGCATCAACATGGGTACGCGCTTCATTGCAACCAAAGAGGCGCCCGTGCATGAAAATGTGAAGCAGGCCATCGTAGCCGCCAGCGAGCTCGACACCCGCCTGGTCATGCGCCCCCTGCGCAATACAGAGCGCGTGTTGCGCAATGAAGCCGTTGACCGCCTGATCGAGAAAGAGAAAGCACTGGGAGCCAACCTGAAGTTCGAAGACATCATCGAACAGGTGGCAGGCGTCTACCCACGCATCATGCAAGATGGCTTGATGGACGCCGGCGCATGGTCTTGCGGCATGGTGGCTGGCCTGATCCATGATGTGCCGACCGTCAAGGAACTGATCGACCGCATCATGAGCGAAGCCGATGACATCATCACCACGCGGCTGGCTCGCCTGGTGAAATAAAAATATCCGTTTCATACATCCAATTTTCAGGAAACTCATTCCATGATTACTCTTTGCGGATTCCCGGTCTCCAACTACTACAACGTCGTCAAACTCGCGTTGCTTGAAAAAAATGTACCTTTCACGGAAGAGTATGTCGCGGTCGGCAGCAAGGAGGAAGCCGTCCTGAGCTGTTCGCCGCTGGGGAAAATTCCCTTTATTCGGACACCGCAAGGTGCATTGTGCGAAAGCCAGGCCATCCTGCATTACATCGAAACCGCCTACCCGACCCCGTCGCTGATGCCCACCGACCCGCTGGAAGCAGCCAGGGTTCGCGAGCTGATGACGTTCATTGACCTGCACCTCGAACTGGTCGCTCGCGATTTGTACCCTCAAGCCTTTTTCGGCGGCACAGTCAGCGAAAGCACCCAGGCACGCGTACGCAAGCAACTGGAAAAGAACATTGCCGGCTTCAAACGGTTGGCCAAGTTTGCGCCTTATGTTGCAGGCGACACCTTCACGCAGGCGGACTGCGCTGCCTTCAACAACCTGCCACTGATAGGCATGGCAAGCAAGGCCATCTTCGGGGAGGATCTGCTCCTGAGTGGCGGCGTTGACTACAAGCCCTACGTCAAATTCATCAGCGAGCGACCCTCCGCGCAAAAAGTGGCTGCCGACCGCAAAGCCGCCTCAAGCAAGGCGTAGCCGGGTCTGCGGCATGGGGCATGCTGGCGCCCCGTGCCTGATGCGGATCTGTTGACCCATAACCCATCTTCGTCCGCGTCACACCGTATGTAATCGCCACCATGCAACATCCATCCCCCAGCATCACCGAAAGCCGTTTCAGCATCGATGGCGTTGACTGCTTCGTCGACGGCACCGGTCAGCAAACCGTGGTGATGATCCACGGCTGGCCCGACACACATCGCCTGTGGGACAGCACCGTAGAGGCACTCAAGGGTCATTACCGCTGTCTGCGCTTCACTCTGCCAGGTTTCGACCTGATGCAGGCAGATCGCGCCACCTCGCTGACGCAGATGACAGCACTTTTCAGCAAGATCGTGGATGCGGCGAGCCCGGATCAACCGGTCACACTGCTGCTGCACGACTGGGGCTGCATGTTCGGCTACGAATACGCAGCACAACACCCGGATCGCGTAGCCCGCATCGTGGCAGTGGACATCGGCGACCACAATTCGCTCGCCTTTCAAAAATCACTTACGACCCAAGCCAAGTTGCAGGTCTTCATCTATCAGTTCTGGCTCGCCATCGCATGGAAGCTGGGCGGCGCCTTGGGCGACCGAATGACACGTGGCATGGCTCGTGCCCTGCGCTGCCCCACCCCACCCTCAACGATGGGTTGGAAGATGAACTATCCCTACGCCATGCAGTGGCTGGGCCTGCTCGGCGGCTTTCGCGGTGCAGCCAAAGTCGCGCCATCCTGCCCCGTGCTCTACATCTATGGCGAGCGAAAGCCTTTCATGTTCCATTCGCCCAGGTGGATAGCACGGCTGGCAGAAAGACCGGATTGTGCCGTACAGGCATTCCCCACCGGTCACTGGGTCATGGTGCAGCAACCTGCCGCATTCAACCAGTGCGTCGCGAGCTGGCTGGAGAAGGCCAGCGCATGAAAACACGGCCCCCACCCACCATCCCCAAAGTTCTGGCGTTTGATGTGTTCGGCACTGTGGTGGACTGGCACTCGGGCATCGCCCGCGAAGTGCAGGCCTTGCACCCGGATGTGGACGGCAGCGAATTCGCGCTGGCCTGGCGTGAGGGCTACAAACCTGCGATGAAGCGCGTGCTGTCAGGGGAATTGGGATGGACCCTGATTGACGATCTACACCGTCTTATCCTGGATCAGGTCCTGGAACAATTTGGATTGACAGGTCTGACAGAAGCTGAAAAACAGCATCTGAACAAAGCCTGGCACCGGCTGGACCCCTGGCCCGATGTGCTGCCCGGTCTCGCACGGCTCAAAGCGCGGTACATGATTTGCACGCTGTCCAATGGCAACATCGGCCTGCTTGCCGACATGGCCAAACGTGCCGGACTGCCGTGGGATTGCATTCTCTCTGCCGAGGTATTTCGGGCCTACAAGCCCGATCCGTCCACCTATCTCGGCGTGGCCAGGATATTTGACGTCGCCCCGGCTGAAGTGATGTTGGTAGCCACCCATCAGGACGATCTGGCTGCAGCGCGAGCCTGCGGCCTGGAAACCGCCTACATTGAACGAGTGGCCGAGTTCGGGGCAGCCAAGCCCAAAGATGTATCCCCCGACCCGGCCAACACTTGGCACGCCAGGGATTTTCTTGACCTGGCCACGCAGCTGGGCTGCTAAAGCCCCGCCGCAATCTGGCGCAGCGCCTGCTCGAACACTGCGGCAGGCTGTCCACCCGAAATCAGATGCCGATCGTTGATGATGACGGCCGGCACAGAATGAATACCCTGGCTGGTGTAGAAAGACTCGCGCTCGCGAACCTCATCGGCAAACTCATCACTGGCCAAAATGCTGCGCGCAAGCTGCGCATCCAGCCCCGCTTGCGCCACAGCCTTGAGCAACACATCGGCAGACTCCATGCTCTCACCCACACCGTGGCAGGCCACCAGCAAGGCCTTCTTCAGCGCAGCCTGCTTCTCATCAGATTCAAGGCCGGCCCAGTGCAACAAGCGGTGCGCATTGAAGGTGTTGTAAATGCGGTTGCGTCCACCTGCACCAAAAGTGAAACCCACCTCGGCACCGCGCTGGCGAATGGTCTCGCGAATTTGGACGCGCTGCTCTTCCGTAGAGCCGTATTTTTGCTGCAGGTGCTCACCAATATCCTGGCCGCCAGCAGGCATCTGCGGATTCAACTCAAACGGCTGAAAGTGCAGCTTGGCAGACACTTCTCCCTGCATATTGCCCAGCGCGTGCTCCAGGGAAGCCAATCCGATGGCGCACCAAGGGCAAGATATATCAGAGACGAAATCGATTTTCAGTGAAGGGGTCATGGTGGATGCCAGGCATGTTTGAAACAGACCTGCCATTCTCGATCAACTTTGAAATCCTTGCCTTGGACAGGCCCTCTGAATGCGGATTCGGGCTCCGGTTCAACACGGTTATCACCGCCGTTGTAAAGTAGGCCTGCCCGACACAAAGCACGCGCGCATGCATGGCAGATGCCGGCACCCCATCGATGTATTGGAGTGAGACATGAAAACCAACCTCAACCGGCGCCAGTTCACCGGATTTCTGGCTGCTGCAACGATCGCCGGCGGGGAGTCGGCCAGCGCAGCGGATGAAATGCCACTGTTCGATGCCCATATCCACTACAGCCATGACGCCTGGGAGTTGGTGCCCCCCCAACAGGCGGTTGCCATTTTGCGCAAAGCCGGACTGCGTGGCGCATTCGTATCGTCATCGAACGACCAGGGCACGCAGATGCTGATGGCCGAGGCACCCGACCTGATCGTTCCTGAACTGCGGCCGTATCGATCCCGTGGTGAAATTGGCAGCTGGATGCGCGACCCCACGGTCATACGCTACCTTGAAGAACGCCTGACCAAGTTTCGCTACGTCGGCGTTGGCGAGTTTCATCTCTATGGCGAAGATACCGAACTGGCTGTGCCGCGCCGCATGGTCGCGCTGGCCCGTGAACACGGCCTGCTGCTGCACGCCCATTCCGATGTGGATGCCATCGAACGCCTGTTTCGCCAATGGCCTGAGGCCCGCATACTCTGGGCACATTCGGGCTTTGACCGGCCTGAAAAAGTACGCGAGGTACTGCGTCGCCATCCACGCCTGACCTGCGATCTGGCTTTTCGCGGCGATCACGCCACCGGCGGTAAAGTCGACCCCGCCTGGCGCGAGGCATTCACCGAGTTTTCGGACCGCTTCATGATCGGCACCGACACATTCACCCCGGAGCGCTGGCACTACATTGGCTCGCATGCCAGCTATTCGCGCGCCTGGCTGACCGACTTGCCCACACCTGTGGCTGAACGCATTGGCTGGCGCAATGCCGAGACGCTGTTGCGCCGCCCCGTGCCGCCCAAAGCATGAAACTCCCGTGCAACCCGTACGTCCTGCACAAGGCGGCTCTGATCCTGGCACTCCTGGCCGCGGCGATGCCCGCCAGCGCGTCAGGCTGCGGCGATCATCTGGTCGGCGCTGCACGTCTACAGACACAAGGCGACGGCTACACCGTGGTGTTTGCGCCACGAACCTGGCCCATTCCGGTCGGCCGTCATTTCAATATGGAGTTGGTCCTGTGCGTGCCCCCAGGCGTAGCGACGCCAGCCAGTGTGACGGTGGATGCCGACATGCCCGCCCACCGCCATGGCATGAACTACCGCACAAGCGTGCGCGCACTGGGCCATGGCAAGTTTGTTGCTGAAGGCCTGATGCTGCACATGCCGGGACGCTGGCGTTTCATCTTTGATGTTGCAGGTGTGAAGCAAACCGTGCGTCTCACCCACGAAGTCCAGGTGGAATGATTCAGGGCCGTGCTCTCGGGCTTCTGGCCGCCTGTGCGATGGCTCTCACAACCATGGCCACCATGGCAGTTGCGGGGCGCCCGCCCCTGCTGGATTTCTCCCCCACGGAACTTCGGCTGATTGAGCAGCACGGACCGTGGCCATTGCCAGAGGCTCGCGATGCCGGCAACGCCCAGGCAGGCAACCCGCAAGCCATTGCTTTGGGGCAAAAGCTGTTCTTTGATCGGCGTCTGTCTCCGGGTGGCCAGTTGTCCTGCGCCAGTTGCCACGCACCAGCCAGGGCCTTTGCCGATGGCCGCGTCCGATCGCTTGGCCGCGGGGGTGAGATGCTGGACCGCAACGCCCCCTCGTTATGGAATGGGGTCCACGAGCGTTGGTATGGCTGGGATGGCGCCGCAGACAGCCTGTGGTCGCAAGCCATCCGCCCCCTTCTCGACACTCGCGAAATGGCCTCCAGTGCCGAGCACATTGCCGCCACTATCGGAGGCGACAAGGAACTTGGCTGTCGCTACCGGCAAGTCTTTGGACGCGATGCGCAGGTCAAACCACAGGCAACGCTGGTCGATGCGGCCAAAGCGATTGGCGCCTTCACCGGCACCCTGGTGTCCGGTCGCACCGCATTCGACCTCTTTCGCGATGCACTGGCGCGCAAAGACACTCGCACCGCCTCGAATTACCCTTTGGCTGCGCAGCGCGGACTGCGCCTGTTCGTGGGGCGCGCCCGGTGCAACGTGTGTCATATAGGACCGCTCTTTACCAATGGCGAGTTCGGCGACATCGGTCTTCCCTTCTTCATACGTCCCGGCATGGTCGATCCGGGTCGCCATGCGGGCATTGCCGCGCTACGCGCCAGTCACTACAACCTGATGTCATCCTGGAGCGATGCGCCGGCAAACGATGCAGCAGGCACCAAGACCCGCCATGTCAACGCGCAACACCGGAATTTTGGTGAATTCAAAGTACCCAGCCTGCGCAATGCGGCACAGACTGCCCCCTATATGCATGACGGCCAGTTGGCAACGCTGCCTGAGGTGGTACGACACTATTCAGAACTGAATCTGGAACGCCTGCATGCCGATGGCGAGCAGATCCTGGCGCCGTTGCGCCTGTCGGAGCAGGAAAGCTCAGACCTGCTCGCGTTCCTCAAGACGCTCTCAGACCCGCATGCCAAGGCATGGAAGGCAAGACCCACGCCCCGATGCCTCGACGCCAAACCCTGAGCGCGCAAGCGAGGCCAAAGGAGCAAGACTCATCCCGCGCCTGACTTGAAAGATACGGATTCGGCTATCGAGTTCTCCGTGATGCGACCATTGTTTCGGTTGATACGCTCAGTGCGCAAACGGCGCAAGGTACCCGGATCAAACCAACTGCGGGCTTCCATGGTCGTGAAGCCTCCCGCAAAGCTGGCTTGTCCACGAGAAACAACCAGAAAACATTTGAACGTACCCTCGGGCACGGTGATCGTGTCATACCCCACGACGTGGTTGTCCCAGTAGTTGGTTTCCAGTACCCCATCGGGGCGCAGATTCTGAAATGCGCTACGCCATTTCTTGCCAACCGCCATGTCGGCTGGCACACCCAGAATGCCGGGAGATTTGGTACCGAATCTGTTCTTGAGCAAAACACCGGTTTGTTCGTAAATCTCCGCCCCGTTGTCCATCTCAAAGCGGTTGTCGTCCGCATACGTCACCGTTCTGGTCACCCGGCGTCGTACTTTCGTAAAGCCATCAATCAAATCGACCACATACTGGTCGCCAAGATGGCTGCGTCGCGCCGCGGCCGCCTGGGGAACAATGCCATCCCGGTTGGCGACGACCACGGTTTGCGCCTTCTGCAGGTTTTCCACCCGCAACTGCGCCTGCTCGCTGATGTTGCCATTGGGAAACTTCAACAGGAAGGCATAGAAATCGTCGGCATTCTTGCTGTCCTTGATCTGGTCCCACGCCGCTTTTTCAAGACTGAATGCGGCCGCCCTCTGCTGCTCCTTGTTCACCACCGGTTCTGGCTGTGATGCCTGCGATGCAGCCAGCGCTTGTGCATTGCCGGCCAGCTTCACGCCATCGTTGAAATAGAAATCGTCTTCAAGCGAAGTGGACTCCCATGGAATCTGCCGCCCCTGGCTTTGCTTTCGAACGTTCAACCGCACTCGCTTGAAGACATCTTCAATTTTTGTGATCGGTTTTTTGAGTTCTTGCAACAAATACTGCGTGTAGAGCCCATTGCCACTCTTGGCATCGCCGTCCTCGGCCACATTGCCCGGCGCCGTGGCATAGGCCAGAAAGGTGCCGGGCGGCGCATCCACCTGGGCCAGCCCCTTGGCGGAACTGGTATTGCGGCCAAAAGGGTTGTCGCGGCAGGCATCGATCACCATGATGTTGATACGAGTACCCGCGCCCTTGAAGGTATCAATCACTGCGCCCAAGTCAATGGTCTGGTTCGGCACGTCGGCCGCGCTGTTGAGTCTGGCGTCAACCGGCACCATGTAGTTGCGCCAGTCCAGTTGCAAACCGTGACCGGCGTAATACAGCATCCCCACACCTTGCTTGCCCTTGAGCGACTCCCGCACTTTGGCGAGGGCTGCATTCATCTGGGCCTTGCTGCCATCGCGCAGTTCCACCACCTGAAATCCCAAGCCCCGCAGCACTTCGCTCATGGCGCGGGCATCGTTGGCAGGATTCTCAAGCGCCGGGGCAGCTACATAAGCCGAATTTCCAATGATCAGCGCGACCCGGATATCCAGCGGTGCCTGGGCCGCCGCGGAGGCCACCGTCAGCGCCGCAGCCACAGCCGTCAATCGCAGTGCCGACCGCCATGGATACAGTACTTTGACCACCTTCCCGAAGGCAGCGATATTTTCAGACATAGACACTTTGGGGTCCTCCACTTATTCTCCGCATCTTAACGTCGGAAGCACGCGCCCGGACCAGTCTTGTCAGGCCCTTCATTGCCCTTTGCGATCACCGGATCCAACAGGGCTGCACAGGATTCAACCACACGGTCGGGCGCACAGGCCGCAATGGGATGGCCCATGTTGTAGCCGTAGGGAAGCAGCCATACCGCGACACCCGCATTGCGCGCCGCAGCCACATCAATGCTGGAATCCCCCACAAACAGGGCTCGATGACGTGGCACGCCAAATCTCGCCAGGCAGCTCTCGATACCAGCCGGGTTCGGCTTTTTGCTAGCCAAGGTGTCCCCGCTCACCACACAATCCAGCAAGGGCAGCAATTGCCGGGCCTCCAGCACGATTTGGGTGTAACGCCCCTCCTTGTTGGTGACCACCGCCAGCTTCACGCCCTGGGCGCGCAGTGAAACCAGGGTCTCACGCACCTGAGGGTAAAGATGGCTTCGCGTGCCGCAACGGCTTTGGTAGTGTGCGTCAAACGCTGCGGCGATAAGCGGCAGGCGAGCACTGCCACGAACCACCTCTGCCGTGACTTCCTGGCTGTACGCCAGTGCCTGCACCAGCAATTCCCGCGTGCCGTGTCCGATCCAGTCGCTCACCTGCTTCTGCCCGACTTCGGGCAACCCGAATTGACGCAAGGTGTCGTTGACGGCGTCGCAGATTTCAGGGGCCGTCTCGACCAGCGTTCCATCCAGGTCAAACATCACCAGGTCAAAGCTTGCATCCATCTCAGCTGGCCCTCTTCTTGCGCTCCATCATCCGCCAGACAAAGGGCGTGAAAATCAGTTGCATCGCCAGTTCCATCTTGCCACCAGGCACCACGATCGTATTGGCCCGCGACATGAACGAGTCGTTGATCATGTTAAGCAGGTACTGGAAATCAATGCCCTTGGGCTTGGCGAAGCGGATCACAACCATGCTCTCGTCTGGCGAGGGAATATCCCGCGCGATGAATGGGTTGGATGTATCCACCATGGGCACCCTTTGAAAATTGACATGGGTGTGCATGAACTGGGGGCAGATGTAGTTCACGTAGTCCGGCATGCGGCGCAGGATGGTGTCGGTCACCGCCTCGGTGCTGTAGCCGCGCTTGGACTTGTCACGGTACAGCTTTTGAATCCACTCCAGGTTGATGACGGGCACCACGCCAATCAACAGATCCGGGTGCTGGGCAATATTGATCTCGGGGGTGACGACCGCGCCGTGCAGCCCTTCATAAAACAGCAGGTCAGTATGCGCAGGCACATCCTCCCAGGGCGTGAAGGTGCCCGGCTTCTGTCCGTAGGGCGCAGCTTCCTCGGTGTCATGCAGGTACTTGCGGCGCTGGCCCCTGCCGGTTGTGGCGTAATCGCGGAAGAGGGTTTCGAGTTCGGAAAACAGATTGTTCTCCGGGCCGAAATGGCTGAAGTGTTTGTTGCCGTCCGTCTCGGCCTCGGCCAGCTTGTGTTTCATCTCGGTACGGTCGTAACGGTGAAAACTGTCGCCTTCAATGATGGCGGCATCAACGCCCTCCCGGCGAAAAATATTCTCGAAAGTACGCGTCACCGAGGAGGTACCGGCGCCGCTGGATCCGGTGATGGCAATGATGGGATGGCGTTCAGACATGGTGGCACCCGGGTAGTGAAAAATATTTTGACAAATCAGGCCTTCAGCCTTCGTTCATGCTTGATAGTTTGCTACTTAAGTAATAGCAAAAAGCGACTCTTCACACCCTGAACAGGCTGCGCTCGGTGAACAGGGGGTTGTCCATCTCGGTATGCACCGGCTCGGCGTGATAGCGCTCAATGCGCTCTACCTCATGGCGGGAGCCAAAGACCAGGCCAATGCGTTGGTGAAGCGACTGGGGTTGCACGCCCAGCATCGGCCTTTCACCGGTGCTGGCACGCCCACCTGCCTGCTCCATGAGAAAGCCGATCGGGTTGGCCTCGTACAGCAGGCGCAAACGACCCGGCTTGCTCATGTCCTTGGTATCGCGCGGGTACATGAAAACGCCCCCCCGCATCAAAATCCGGTGCGCTTCGGCCACCATGCTGGCAATCCAGCGCATATTGAAATCCTTGGCCCTTGGTCCGGTCTTGCCGGCGAGGCATTCGTCCACATAACGTTTCACCGGCGCTTCCCAAAACCGGCTGTTGGAGGCATTGATGGCGAACTCGTGCGTATCCGCTGGAATCTGCAGCTTCGGATGCGTCAGCATGAATTCACCCAGATTGGGGTCCAGCGTGAACCCGTTGACCCCATCACCTACCGTCAGAACCAGCATTGTCGTCGGGCCATACAAGGCATAACCCGCGGCCACCTGACGGGAGCCGGGTTGCAGAAAATCCTGCTCGCACACATCACGCCCACTTGCTTCCAGCTCCGGGCTGGCGCGCAAGACCGAGAAGATGCTCCCCACCGAGACGTTCACATCAATGTTGCTTGAGCCATCCAGAGGATCAAACACCAGCAGGTATTTGCCGCGCGGGTATTGACCCGGTATCTGGTAGGGCAGCTCCATTTCTTCGGATGCCATGCCGGCCAGATTGCCCGCCCATTCCGTGCGACGGATGAACACCTTGTTGCTCAGCACATCAAGCGGGGTCTGCGTCTCGCCCTGAATATTGATGGCGCCGGCCGCCCCCGGGTCCGCCTGAGGACACGCAGGACTGGCCAACTCGCCAAGGGCTACCGCGCGCGCAATGGCTTTACAGGCCAGTGCCACATCCAGAATCAGCGCATTGAAGTCTCCGCTGGCGCCGGGAAATCGACGCCGCTCTTCGATCAGAAACTGGGTCAGGGTGGAACGATGGGTCAAGGGCATGGCAGGCTTTGATGCAATCAGTGGGTTGCGGCGACGAGGCGGGGAAGGTGTTGCGCCTGCGCATGCCAGAGCCGCAACTGGCCCAGATCCACATGGCTCAAATCGGGTACCACGCGCATCGCGGCCGCAAAGTCGTGGTGCGCGGTGTAGGCCGTGGGTGTGATCAATGTCGCCAGGCCCGCCGCTACCGCCGAGCGCAGACCATTGCTTGAATCTTCAAACGCAAGACACTGGCCCGGCTGCATATTGAGCGCCGCCAGCATCTGCAAATACACCTGAGGATGTGGCTTCTTGATCGGTGCTGTGGACGCATCACCCATCGCGGCAAAGTTAAGACGCCAGTCGGAGCCCACGGCCCGGCGCAGCAGCGCGGCGATGTTGACGGGTGAAGTGGTGGTGGCAATGGCCAGCTGCAGCCCCTGCTCCAAGGCTTCATCCATCAACTTCAAAACTCCAGGGCGCAGACACACGGCGCCCTCGTTGACCGCACCCTCATAGGCCGCGGTCTTGATCTCATGCAAGCGATTCACCGCATCCTGCAAGGCCATGGCTTCGGTTTCGCGGAGATCGGGCTGCATCTTCTTCCAATAGTGTTGAATTCGCTCTTTGCCACCAGAGATGTTGAGCAGTTCGGTGTACAGGGGCTCATCCCAATGCCAGTCCAATCCGAACTCGGCAAATGCGTGGTTGAACGCCTCTCGATGGGCAGCCTCGGTATCGGCCAGGGTGCCATCAACATCAAAAATCAGCGCATTGAGCATGCCAGCGTCCTTGTAAAGCATGGAAATCGCCACTCAAAGCGAGCACGACAGATTTACTTTAAGAGACATTACACATAAACTCAAATCATATTTACTTAACAATTCATCAGTTTTAACTGATTGTTAATTCATAGAATAAACCATGCGAAATTACACCCTCAAGCAAATCCAGACCTTTATCGAAGTCGCCCGGGACAAATCTGTATCCAAAGCGGCAGAACGTCTGTTTGTGACTCAACCGGCTGTATCCATGCAAATTCGACAGCTCGAAGATGCTTTCGGCCTTCCCCTCATCGAGCCCGTTGGACGCAATATCCAGCTGACCGGCGCAGGCCAGGAATTCTTGACGCATGCCATCGCTGCCATGGCCCAACTCAAGGACATCGAGGCCATCATGGCCGAGCATGTCGGAATTCGAAAGGGGCGCATTGATCTGGCGGTGGTGAGCACCGCCAAATACTTCGTGCCGATGCTGCTGGTCCGTTTCGGCAAGCTGCTTCCCGGCATTGAAGTAACCCTGCGCATTGACAACCGGGAGAATATTCTGGGCTTCCTTGCACGCAACGAAGTCGATCTGGTGATGATGGGGCGCGCGCCCAACACGCTGGACTGCGAGGCCACGGCCTTCGCCACCAACCCACTGGGCATTGTGTGCGCGCCGGACCACCCCCTGTCGCGCCGCAAACGAGTCCAGTTCGAAATGCTCAAAGACTACGGATTTGTGGTGCGCGAGCAGGGATCGGGCACACGCGCCGCCATGGAGCGGCTGTTTGGCCAACACGACATCAAGCCCAAAGTGGTCATGGAGATGCCCAGCAACGAAACCATCAAGCAGGCGGTCATGGCCGGCATGGGTTTGAGTTTTCTCTCACTGCGCACGGTTCGCCATGAACTGGCTGCGGGTCATCTGGCCCTGGTGGACATCAACGGCATGCCTCTGGTGGGACATTGGTATGTCACACATCTGAGCCATAAAAAACTTTCACCAGCCGCCAAAGCCTTCAAGGCATTTTTGATAGAGCAAGGGGGACCCCTCATTGATTCATGGGCATGATCTGTGATTAATCATCAGATTTATCTGATTAATAAAAAATAAATATTGAATATATTTGATGAATTTGTTTCACTATAGTCGCCTCCATTAACCCGGCAGGCTGATCGAGCATGCCTTGTCCGCCGGGCCCCTACCATCCCAAGGAGACCCGTCATGGACCAGTCCAAGCGCTACGCCGACCTGAGCCTTCAGGAAGCCGAATTGATCAGATGCGGCCAGCACATTCTGGTGGCCTACAAGATGAAGCCCAAACCGGGCCATGGCTACCTGGAAGCCGCAGCGCACTTTGCAGCCGAGTCCAGCACCGGCACCAACGTGGAGGTTTCCACGACCGATGACTTCACCCGGGGTGTTGACGCCCTGGTCTACCACATCGATGAAGCTACGGAAGACATGCGCATCGCGTATCCGCTGGACCTGTTTGACCGCAATGTGACCGATGGCCGCTTTATGCTCGTGTCATTTTTGACCCTGGCCATCGGCAACAACCAGGGCATGGGCGACATTGCCCATGCCAAGATGATTGACTTCTACATGCCCGAGCGCGTGATTCAGATGTTTGACGGCCCGTCCAAAGACATCTCCGATCTGTGGCGCATTCTGGGACGCCCCGTGAAGGACGGCGGCTACATCTCAGGCACCATCATCAAGCCCAAGCTGGGCCTGCGCCCCGAGCCGTTCGCCGAGGCGGCCTACCAGTTTTGGCTGGGTGGCGACTTCATCAAGAATGATGAACCCCAGGGCAATCAGGTGTTCGCCCCTATCAAGAAGACCATTCCGCTGGTGTACGAGGCCCTCAAGCGCGCCCAGGACGAAACCGGGCAGGCCAAATTGTTCTCCATGAACATCACCGCCGACGACCACTACGAGATGCTGGCGCGCGCCGATTTTGCACTGGAAACATTCGGCCCGGACGCCGACAAGCTGGCGTTTCTGGTGGACGGGTTTGTCGGCGGCCCCGGCATGGTGACCACCGCGCGGCGCCAGTACCCAAACCAGTACCTGCACTACCACCGCGCCGGCCACGGCATGGTCACATCGCCCAGCGCCAAGCGCGGCTACACCGCCTTTGTGCTGGCCAAGATGAGCCGCCTGCAGGGCGCCTCGGGCATCCACGTGGGCACCATGGGCTACGGCAAAATGGAAGGCGAAGGCGATGACCGGGTGATTGCCTACATGATTGAGCGCGACGAGTGCCAGGGCCCGGTCTACCTCCAGAAATGGTACGGCATGAAACCCACCACACCCATCATCTCGGGTGGCATGAACGCCGTGCGCCTGCCAGGCTTCTTCGAGAACCTGGGGCACGGCAATGTCGTCAACACCGCCGGGGGTGGCGCCTACGGCCACATCGACAGCCCTGCAGCCGGAGCCATCTCACTGCGTCAGTCGTATGAGTGCTGGAGATCTGGCGCGGACCCGATTGACTTTGCGAAAGAACACCGGGAGTTCGCCCGCGCGTTTGAATCTTTCCCTGCCGATGCCGACCGCCTGTTTCCCGGCTGGCGTGAGCGATTGGGCGTTAAAAGCTGATCACTTCACCGCGTTCAGGCGGCCGCTCAGCAGTTCAGGCAGGCGATCCGCCCCCATCTTGAAACCACAGGCCTGTGCGTGGCCGCCACCGCGCATGCTTTCCGCCAGCGGGATGCAGTCAAAGCTGCGCTGCGAACGCAGTCCCGCCTTGATGATGCCGCTCTTGTCCACACTCCACATCAGCGCGAAAGTGCCGCTCTTTTTGGAAAGTATGTCACCCACCAAGCTGTGAAAAACGCCTGGTGCGTTCACCATCATGCCCGTCAAACCGTTGAAGACCAGCGGCTGGGCCGCGTCGGCTATGCCGGTGGCGAGGCGGGCAAATTTTTCATCCATGGCCTGCCCGCGCTCAACATAAGCCGACAATTGCCGGGCATCAAACAGGGCAATCTCCTTCCAGCGCTCAAACTCAAAAGGCTCCATGTCCAGCGCTGCAAGAAAACCTGCGCTCTCGGGGTACTGCCACACCCATATGTCCCGGTCTTCGACCAGTCGCACCAGGTCGGGCAAGGCACGGTCCGGTTGAAAGAACTCCCATGCCAGTCTTGAGCCCGACTTCTTCATGTCGAAATGCACCACACCGCAGCGACATTCAAAGCCTTCGAGCTTGTCCGCCGCACTTTTGTGATGGTCAAGCATCACCAGCTTGGCAGCCCGCTCTTCAATACTGCGCATGAGCTCCGGTGCGAACGAAAAATCGAGAATATAGACGGCGCGCCCATCCAGTACGGGCAAGTCCTCAAGCGACTTGACATCCCCATGGTCCAAGCCCAGAAACTCCGCCTTGCCTTCATAAAAAAGCCAGGCCGCCAAGGCCGCCGCAAAACCGTCTGGGCAATTGTGGCCGTGGTAAATCACCAGTGGCCGCGGATCATTTCTGTCGGGCTTGATGAACAGGCTTAAGGGAAGGATGGTTTTCAAAATGGATTCGGGATGTAAAGAGCAGCCGCCATTATGACGGGGCAGGTCGCGGACCCATGGCGCTCCTAAAATACGGGCATGAACGTCACAGATTTACCGCTATTTTTCCTCGGCAACGCAGAGCCTGACGGGCAACAGTTTGATGCCTGGACCAACCAGCCCCTACTGGTCTCGCTGGAACAAGGTGGCATCGACTGGCCCAGCTCGTGCCGCAACGGCACATGCCGGACCTGCATCGCGCAGCTGACCCGTGGTCAGGTTCGCTACGAGCTCGAATGGCCGGGATTGAGTGCCGAGGAAAAACTTGAAGGCTATGCCTTGCCCTGTGTGGCGTATCCCTGCTCTGACCTCAGTTTGAAATCCGGGCAGTAACGTACCGGCCCAGATCAGGACGCCGAACGTTTATCAGGACGCGGTATCTGCTTGAACCGGATTTTGCGATCCAGTTCAATGGCGTCCTTCTTGATTTGACGTTGCGCATCCAGTATTTCACCTGCGGCCAGCCATTCGGCAAATTCCCCGGGAGTTTCAAGTGTGATCCGCCCCAGCACGGCAGCACGAAAATCGTAGATCACAATTTCGGCAGCCTTTTGCGTGTTCACCCGCTTGCCAGCCTGCAGTGCACCACGTTTCTGGCCGATGGCATCCAGCAAATCCTCGTCGGTCATGGTAGCCACCTCCGTCAGCTTGAAACGGGCTTCCACCAAGGCCGGATAGTGTGTCTTCAGGTAGTTCAGCAGCTCCAGCGCCACCTCTTCTTCATTGAATGCGTTGCGGCCAATGGCACCACTGGCCGCAAGGTTGTAGCCGCTCTTGGCGACAATGATGCGCGGCCACAATACACCCGGTGTATCGTACAAATAAAAATCATCCGCCAGAGATATGCGCTGCTCCAGCTTGGTAATGCCGGCTTCGTCGCCGGTTTTCGCCGCGCGCTTTCCGGTCAGTGTATTGATCAACGTTGACTTGCCCACATTGGGTATGCCACAGATCAGGACGCGCATGGGCTTGACCATCCCGCCACGACTCGGCGCCAGTTCAAAACAGGCTTTGATCAGGGCCTTGGCAGGTGTTGTCATGCTGGCATCAAGCCCAAGTGCCCGTGTGCCGGACTGGCTGTTGTAGTAAGCCAGCCACTCGGTCGTGCGCAGCGGATCGGCAAGATCCTGCTTGTTCAACACCTTGAGCATGGGCCGACCCTGCGTGAGTTCAGCCAGCATGGGATTGGCGCTGGAGCCAGGCAGGCGTGCATCAAGCAGTTCGATCACAACATCAATGTTTTTGATGCGTTCACCGATGGCCTTTTTGGTCAAATGCATATGACCTGGAAACCACTGAATAGCCATCTCTTCTCCCTTTGCGGACGATATCATGCCTGTTGGCAGGCCGACCGGACAATCCGTGATGGCGGCAGGATTGTCGCGCAAAAAATGCGCGACCCCTCAATCAGGCGGGATCGGTGACGCTTTCCGGTGCCGCCAGAGGCAAGCGAATCGTCACCTGGGTACCCTTGCCGACCTGACTTGCCAGTTGAATATCGCCACCCAGCACGCCCGTCACGATGTTGTAGACAATGTTCATCCCCAAGCCAGAACCGCCTTGGCCCATTCGGGTTGTAAAGAACGGATCGAATACACGGGCCAGATTTTTTTCTGGTATGCCCACGCCGTCGTCGCTGAAGCTCAACTCTACGTGCCTGGTGTCTATCCAGCGTGAACTTATGCACATCACGCCTTCATCACGACCGTCAAACGCGTGCGACAGCGCATTGGAAATCAGATTGGTCACCACTTGGCCTAGCGGACCGGGGTAACTGTTCAGCTCAATGCCTGGCGCGAGGTCCAGATCCAGCCTGAAACGAGTTTTCTTGAACATCGGCCCCAGCGTGACCACCAGATCATCCATCACATGTCGGAGATCAAAACGCCTGCGCTGGTTGCTGGATTGATCCACCGCGACTTGTTTGAAACTACTCACCAGGTCTCGTGCCACACCCAAAGAACGCAAGAGCAAATCCGATCCTGTCGCGGCGTTGTTCAAATAGGTGTCCAGTCTTGAACGCTTCAAAGTGCCCTGTGCAATGTCCTGCAGCAATTCCCGCGTCTGGTCATGCAGGGTACTGGCGACAGTCACGCTGTTGCCGATCGGCGTATTCAGCTCATGCGCCACACCCGCAACCAGAGAGCCCAGTGCAGCCATCTTTTCTGACCGGACCAATTCGTTTTGAGCCCGGCTGAGCGATTCCAGGGTCGCCGCAAGTTCACCATTGGCCTGCTCCAGCTTGAGGGTACGCAAGCGGACGCGCTCTTCCAACTCATGGTTGATCTCACGGATTTCACGTTCAATTTCCCGCTGGCGTGTCACATCAACCGGCGCGAAGATGAACATTCTTTCGTCATTGAAAACAAGAGTCCGCCCAGACAGAAGGCAATTCATGATCTGACCATCGCGGCGCCGTCCCTGGATCTCAAGCCGATCCACGGCCTGGCGGCGCCTCATTTCATCCATCATTCTCTGGCGATCACCCAGGTCGACCCACACCTTCAGTTCTGCCGAGGTCCTTCCGATCACGTCGTCGCGGTCGAAACCGAACTGCAAAAGCCAGGCATCATTGACCTCGACAAATTTTCCGCTTTCCACATGTGTCAATCCAAGCGGCACCGGTGACAACTGGAACACCGAGGAAAATTTGAACTCACTGTCGCGCAACAATGATTCCGCACGAAGGCGGGCTGCCTCTGCGGCCTTTTCCTGCATGACGTTTTTGATGGAGAACAGCAGAAAATCCTCCCCCCCTGCCTCAAATTTGCTGCCGGAAAGCCGACAGTCCAGAAGCTCACCATGCCGGTTGCGCAACGTTGCCTCAAAGTCGCGCAACTCACCATCGCGGTGAATCGCCTCAATCCAATGCGCCCGCTGTTCGGGACTGCCCCAGACACCCAGTTCCAGCGAAGTCCGACCAATCGTCTGCGCAGGGGTGTATCCAGTCAGCGTCTCCCAGTTGCGATTGACATCGACGTAGCGCCCATCCGCCATTCTTGTAATGGTCAGCGTATCGGGAACCAGCTGGAAAACCCGTGTCTGAAAGGCGTCGCGATCACGCAAACGGGTCTCGATTTCCTTCATGCGGGTGATGTCTGTCAGCGTCGAAACTACTGCGACGACGTTCCGAGCGTCAGGACCCAAAATTGGAACTGCATTCACCAGCGTCCAGCGGACCGCTCCATCCCGGCGAATCACACCCATCACTGTGTCCTTGACTGGCTCTCCCCTCGTGAATACCTGCACCGCAGGAAGCTCGCCACGTCCGAACCGGTTGCCGTCTTCACGCAAGAATTCGGTATCGATCAAGTCAGGGGCCAATTGCATGTCGCCCGGTGGCACACCATAGATTTCTGCTGCAGCCGCATTGCTGACGATGACGCGTCCCGAGCGGTCCCGCAGCACAACACCCTCGGCCATCGCATCCAGGATTGAACTCAGTTGCTGCTCTCTTTCGCGCATGGTGGCTTCCATCGCCACACGCGTCGACTCGCGCTCTCGCTCCTGCGTAATGTCGTGCATCAAGGCAAGCAGGTATCTTTCACCACCCGATTCAAAAATGCTGCAGTATCCGGCGACAAGCAACACCGTACCGTCTTTGCAGCGCACGTGGACTTCAAAACCACGCACTTCACGATCACGTTGCAGAGCATCAACCAAATTCTGCCGCTCCTGCGTATCAACCCAGAAATTCAGGTCGAACGAAGATCGCCCCATCGCCTCCTGAAGATCAAACCCAAACATCTGGCTCCAGCTTCGATTGACTTCAACATAGAAACCGTCGCTCACTCGACTGATGGTCACGGCCTCCGGCATCAGGTCAAAAATGGCTGCCAGACGTTCATCACGTTCACGTAACGCCATATCCGTTTTGTGCCGGACAAGCTCCACTTCACGTCGGACGTTCACGTCATTGATGGCATCGCGTGCTTGCTCCGCCTCGTACACCCGCCGTTCCTGCGCCATCAGGTTCAGAAAATAAGTTACCACCAGCGACATGCCAAGAGCCAAATCCAGCCAGCTTGCAGCAAGCGAGAATTGGACAAGCAGCGGACTGGATGCGCCAAGCGAAGGCAAGACAAGCAACGGCACAGCACGCGCCAGCATCAACGCCACAATCACCCCGCACCAGGAGTGCGAGTGGTTTCGACGGCCTTGCCAAAAGCTGTACGCAGCCAGCAGCATCAAGGCCGCAGCAGTGCCGTGAAGCGGCATGACCCCTGCAGACAAGGGCAGATCCAGGGTCTGCCAGGAAAATCCCCAAACCATCAGCACGACCACCACGGCAGGCAGCAGTCTGGTGTTAACCGTCTGGCCATTGAAGATACGCCCACCCAGCCAGATCCCTGCCGCAAAGGCAAACATCATCCAGGCAGTGAAAATTTCCGACCGGCCGATTGCCGGTATATCCAGCAGTTGCCCCAGAAAAGGCAGGGCCGCAAAGCCGTATGCCAGAGCCCAAGCACCGGGTGCCGAGCGCCTGGTCTCACCAAGCTGATGCAGGTAGAGGAACAGTGCAGACAACAACGTCATCACGACGAAAGCCGTGTTCATAGCTGTCTAAGCCAAAAAAACTGGCCTTCACAAGACCTCATGCTGTGCCCGCTTGCAATATCTCAAAACCTCTGCATCCTCATCAAGCACTTGCTCGCTCGTCCGCACCGACCTAATTCATCAAATGCTTCGCCAACGCATGGTACGCTGGCAATGACGTCGGGTCCATGTACGCATTGGCAGCCATCGGGTGCGAGGCATACCGCGCAATCACCATTTCCGCCTTGGGGTCCACGTAAATGGTCTGTCCATGGATGCCACGCGCGGCGTAAGCGCCATGCTCATTGTGTGATACCCACCACATATTGCGATAGCTCCAGTCAGGAATGGTCTTGTAGCCAGCCTTGGCGAAGTTCGCCCTGTTGCCCCCTTTGGTGATGTCCATGATGACGCTCTTGGGGACAATTTGCTGTCCGTTGTAGCGGCCTTCAAGCCGCATCATTTCCCCAAAGCGGGCCATGTCACGCAAGCCGGCATTCATGCCTCCGCCTGCAAACTCATTTCCAACGGAGTCAACCGAGAAATAGGCATCCTGCTCGGCGCCCAACTTACCCCAGATACGCTCCTGCAAATTCTCACCGATGGACTTGCCGGTTACGCGGCGAATGATCCACCCCAGAGCGTCGGAATTGACCGTTTTGTAAGCAAATGCCTGGCCATGCTCACCTTCGGCCTGAACTGTTTGCAGGAATTCATAGAAAGTCTTTGGTCCGGCATAACCAGGAGGACGAGGGAGAACGCCGCCAGCTCGCACGTGGTCCCAGACTTCCGCTTTGGGATCGGCATAGTTCTCCGAATATTTGATGCCCGTGGTCATGTCCAGTACCTGCCGCACGGTGGCGTTGCCAAAGCCGGTGTCTTTGAGTTCCGCGACATACCGGGAAACAGGTGCATTTTCGTCCAGTGTGCCTTCCGCGATCAGCATGGCCCCAATCGTGCCAAAGAAAGATTTGGTCACGGATTGCGCAATATGCTGCCCTTCCGGCTTCAGCACGCCAAAGTAGCGTTCGTAAACAATGCGCCCTTTGTGCAGCACCACGATACCGTCGGTGTAATTGGCCCCCAATGACTGCGCCCAGGTCATGGTATTGCTGCTGCCCATCACCTGAAACGAAAGGCCATCAATGTCAGTACGCTCGGCTCGGGGCAACACACTCATCGGTGTCGTACCCCGTGAAACGCTCGTTGTCGGACCAAACTGACGGCTGTTTGAAAATGTCCAGCGGAACCGCGGAAATGAGTAGAAGCTGCCGTTGGCGAACTGAACCAGCTTGTCGGGTGGCGGCGGCGAGCCCATCATCCAGCCCAGGGTAACAGGATCGCTGGCCTGCGCGTCCAGAACCTTCGCTGGCGCCTGGGCGGAGACTGTCTGGACGGCCGCAGCCAATACCGTCAATCCGGCGAAACGCGTCATGCGGGAAAAGCAAGAATGAGTCATTCGGGTCTCCATTGGTTTTGATCACTGACACCACAAGGCCCGGTGTGAAAACATTATGAAACCTTCTGTCCCGCACGCCATCAGGGTCTTACCTAATGCAGCCCCCGGACAGCACCCTAAAAGTCCACTGCAGGGCGAATGGCTGCCTGTTTGACGAAGCGCCAATACCCGACGGTGCAGGCCATGGTGGCCGCAGCCATGCCAGCCAAACCGACAAGCAACAGTGGGTATTGCCACGCACCGTCATAGGCGCCAAACATACTGGCCTTGATGCCCCGCACCACCCAAGTCAATGGCAACCACGGGCTGATGTCCATAAAGACGCCACCGCTGAGTTCAACCGGCAGTATCCCCCCTGAGGAGGACAGTTGGACCGCCAGGAACATCATGGCGAGTCCTTTGCCCGCATCGCCAAAGGCCCGAGTCAGCGCAAAGACGATCACCAGGAAAGTTACCGATGCAACGCCCAGCGTCATTGCCAGAGCCAGTGGACTGGTCACAGGAATTTTCAATATCAGCAAGACCGAGACCATCACCAGCAAAGATTGAACAAGAACGACTGCCGACGGAATGAGTATCTTGCCCAGCATCTGCGCCGGACGCGAGAAATACATCGCCTGTCGGGGCAGCACCCGCACATGAATCAAGAATGCCGCAATGCCGGCACCCAGCCACAGCGCGCCCGGAATAATGTTGGGCGCAAAGCCACTGCCATTGTTCTGAACAGCTGCCGTCACCTCAACTGTTGGCAGCACAGAATTCGCCAACCCCTCCGCACTGCCATCCATTTTCTGCATCGTCACCGGCAGCGACCCCACAAGAAGATCAATGCCAGAGGCCAGGTGTTGTGCGCCTGCCTTCACTTCCCTGACCCCCTCAGACAGCGATTTCGATCCGCCCGCCAGGCTTTGTGCCCCTGTGCTCAACTCATCGAGCTGACTGTCAGCGGGCAATTTTGTCACCGCCGTATGGATGCCCGCGCCCAGCCCATTCACACCAGCAGTCAGCACACCAACGCCGGCACTTAATCGATCGGCACCTTCCGTTAATTTCCGCTGGGCGCCCGTTGCAGCCTGCAAACCCGAGTCCAGCTGAGAGACACCGTCTGCGAATTGATCCAGACCCTCGGTGATTCGCGCAGCAACCAGCACGCTGCTCGCGGCCTCGGTGCGAAAGGACGTTACACCATCCCGAAGGCGGTAGACACCGGTCTGGAGTTCTGCCAGGCCACGGCCCAGTTCAAGCTGTCCAGACCCCAGCGCGTCGGCCCCTTGCTTGACCTGATTCACTTCAGCGTTGGAGGGTCGACGCGCATCCATGGTTCGAAGTCCGGCACCCAGCTCCTTGACCCCGGAAGTCAACTCCTGCACCCCTTCATCGAGCCTGCCCATTCCATGACTCAGGGAATCAGCGCCTGCGGCAGTTTTGTTTGCACCCACTGCCAACGCCTTGGCACCTGTGCGCAATTGATCCACGCCATCGCGCAAGCGGTCAATATTGCGCTCAGACCCCAACGCACTGGAGAGCACCAAAGCCCATCGCCGCTCATTCAGGCTCTTGTTCACTTCATGCCCAAGGTCTTCCGCAAATCTTCGGGCCAGACCTGCGCTCTGGTAACTATTGCCTTCCGAGGTGTAAACCACCAAACGCCCGCCACCAGCCTCCACACCCGGAAGCGCATTGGAGCTGAAGTCGTGGGGAATAACCAAGACAAAGGCAAGCCGGCCTTGCCGAACCAGTTCACGCGCAGCCTGCTCGTCGGTATAGTCACGGTAACCAAACGCTTTTCTGGCTTTCAGGCGGGATGCAATTTCCCTGCCCACGTTGAATGTGTGCTCCCGATACTCAACGTCCCGGTCCAAATTCACCACGCCCACCGGCAAAGCGCCCGTATGGGCCGCAGGATCCCACATACTGGAAAGATAGATGACGACGTAGAGGGCGGGTATCAAGGCCACGGCCGCCGTGGCAAGAAACAGCTTCGGGTAATGCGCATAGAACCGGGCCTCGATCCGGGCAATGACGAAAACTTGTGACAACAATTTCATGGAGGACACTCCGTGGAAAGCCCCACATGGCGACTGGACCACCGGACAGCTTGAGCCATTATGAGTCATCGCTATCAAGAACCCATCCCCTAAGGCGCGAGGATGAGCTTATCCAGATAAACTGTCCGACAACCGATCAACCCTGACAGGATACCCATGACCATTGACGAAATCATTGCATTGCTCAACCAGCAAAGACCTGCGTGCGTGGAGACACTCAATGGCAAGGTTGTGGAGTATCTTCCGGAAAAAAACCAGCTCTCCATGCAATTTGAACCCGGACTGAACTGCTGTCACTCCGTCAATATCGTGCAAGGGGGCTATGTGACCGCGATGCTCGACGCGGCCATGGCCCATGTGACCATCGCAGCCGAAAAATTTCGCACCAACCCGTCTTCCATCGACATCAATGTCAGCTTTTTAAGGCCCAGCCGCGCCGGCAAGCACACAGCAGTAGGCTCCATCGTGAAGCTTGGAAAAACGGTCGGCTATCTGCGGGCTGAACTGTTCAATGACAACGGAGACCTGACCGCCACCGCCACTTCGTCGGTGTACCTGACCCGTCACACACCGAACCATAGCTGAGACCGGAGCCATCCAAATGATCACTGGCGAACCGGTTGCACCTGATTTCTCCCGTTCTTTTTCGCTGCATAAAGCCATTCATCGGCTCTTTGCAGCAGCAATTCCATGGGTTCCTCGGATTGCCATTGAGCGACACCGAAACTGGCCGTCACGCTGAGTTCGAAGTCGTCGTGCAGAGTCAGCCGGATCCGCTGCGCCACGTCGCGACGCAATCGCTCGGCAATGTCCAGTGCAGCCTGCAGCGGCGTTTCAGGTAAAACGACGACAAATTCTTCTCCGCCAAAACGTGCGACCCAATCGATGTCCGTGCGCAATTCCTTCTGCAGACAAGCGCCGAGCATGGAGAGCACCCGGTCCCCCACCAAATGACCGTGCCCATCGTTGATGGACTTGAAGGCGTCCGCGTCGCAAAAGATGATGGACAAAGGATGACCGTAACGCTGCGCGCGGTTCATTTCGCCCGGAAAGCGTTCATTGAACAGCATACGGTTGAAACAACCTGTCAAAGGATCCAGTGCGGACATGGTTTTGAGCGAGGCCAGCGCGGCCTCCAGCTGGCGCGTACGCTCCAGCACTTCGGCGTCCAGCGTCGAAATATGCCGATGAATGCTTGCTTGCAAGGTCTTGAATCCATCAACCACCAAGTCAATTTCATCATAGGCGTGACCGGGCGCCCGCCCCAGCTTCAAAGGCACCGTCAGGTTGTCTGCCTTCAAACTGGTCACAAAGTCGGCCAGTCTGCGCATCGGCCGCTCCAGATCCCGGCGCAGGATGGTTACCACCATGCCCAGCACAAGTGCCGTCAGGACCAGACACTGCAGCAGGACCAGAGCGACGCTGTGCAAGACTTCGCGATAAAGCGCCTGCATATCAGCCACCAACTCCAGGGTTCCCAACGAGCCTTCTGTGCGATTGGGCGGTGGAATGTTGAAAATGAACGGCGTGGCGCGCGCCCGGTCTGCAGATTTCGCTCCTTCAAACACCTGACCCGTACTGACTTTCAGCATGACATAACCAATATGCGGACTCTCCAGCACCAGGTTGATTTGCCGCTGAATGGTCCTGGGTTCGATGTCCCACACTGCAAGCGACAGCAGCGGTACGTGTGTATCGGCCACATCGCGCACAGCCCTCTTGAAACTGCTTTGGACACTTTCGTAAGTCAGCCATGCCTGCAAACTGCCAATGACAAGTGCGCACAACAACGCCCAACCCAAGGTGCGTCGTATCAATGTGCTGGTTATCGGCCGAATCGGCTCCATGTTCATCTCGGCATCCTGGATCTATCGCATCAACTGACGAAAGTTGAAGTCATACCGTTTCAAATTCGGATTGAGCACCTTGCTGAAACGCCGGAAGTTCACCTGGTCAAACTTCAAATCGCCAAACCGGGACTGGAAGCGGGCCGCCTCATGGGGTGCAAACAGCATGAACATGGACTGCTTCATTTCCAGGCCCTCGCTCAAAAAATCCCGGCCATGGTGATAGTCGTACAACAGCACCAGTGCCCAGGCACCTGCAATGAAATGCCCCCCGGCCAACGCAGCCAGGCGTCCCGTCTGCACCGCTTGCATGGCCTCGCTGGAAGTATTGATTCCGCTGAACCAGGCATCGTGTCCAGGTTTACCGCCTCGTTTTTCCCAGCTTTGCATGGCGCCAAAGGCCATCAAGTCATTGCCGGCCCAAACCAGCCGTGCCGATGGATAACGCTCAAATAGCCAAGTACTCTGCTCAGCAGCCTTGTCACGGTTCCAGCTGGCAAACACCTCCTGATCAAGGACCACGTCCGGGACCTCTGCCACCGCACGGTGCATTCCGGCGGTGCGCAGGATGGAGGACGGCGTTGAACGATCCCCTGCCAATGCAATCAGGTGCAGCTTGCCATCCGATGAACGTGCCCCATCCTTGCGCCCCCGCTCGATCAAGGCGCGGGCTGTCAGATACCCGGCCTCCTCGGCCCGGGGCTCAAGCGACCCCAGCCAGCCTTTGAAGCGCTCGCGTGGTCCGCCGGTCTGCTCACGCTCTTTGGGATCATCGATGGAACTGAACGCAAAAAAAGTCTTGATACCTGCACCATCCAGAATGCGAACAAGCTCGTTGCCAACCCCGTAGTCATTGGACATGATCACATAGTCGGGGCGTTGGGCCTTGGGCCGTTGCGCCAGTTGCTGCGCAAAAACCACCTGGCGCGGGTGATCGCGCTCTGCGTACATGACTTCCAGTTGCATGTCAAGACTGCGCGCCGAGGCCTCCATGGCGCGGGCCGCGGTTACCCAATAGGCCTCATCCGATTTGCCGGGATTGATGAAAACCACCGACATGGTCAACCCAGGGCCAGCCCATGCGAGCAGCCACGCAACAACAACAATTTGCCAAATTTTCGTCATTTATCACTTATCGAGGATGATGGATCTCGTCACTCCAGGAGCTGGGGCGCCAGGGCACAGGTCATATGGACTGGAATTGATTCAAACAAGATCCAGTATTGTGCATTCAATGCACACTCTTGATATCGATCAATTTGAATTACGCCCGCAGGTATCCAATGGGTTACGCAAACGAAAGGGTATTTTTATGAACATTCGCCTGTCCACACTGCTTGTCGCCACAGTCTTGTCGTTATGGGGGTGTGCAAACATACCACCCGTCGATCATTCAGCCCATCGGGCCAGTACGGAAACAAGCACTGTCAGCAAGGGAGGCATGCACGCCATGGGCGAGCGCATGCAAAAGATGAAGGATCAGATGGCTCGCATCAAGCAATCCAAAGACCCGGCAGAGCGGCAAAAGCTCATGGAAGAACACATGAAATTGATGGAAGAGCACATGTCCGGCATGGACAAAATGAAATAGCGGTCTACCGGAGGAAGACTATTCCTTGACCCGCCCCCGCAGGGCTTTGGTTTCTGAGCGCTGACTTTTCGCGGTCCGAAGTCTTTGCCTTGAAGCATAGCTGGGCTTGGTTGGACGCCTGATCCTGGGTGGCAAGGCAACGCTGTTCACCAACTCATGCAATCGCAAAAAAGCATCGAGCCGATTCATCTCCTGCGTACGGTGCTGTTGCGCCTTGATAGCCAGTACGCCAGCCTTGCTGATACGGCTGTCATGCAGTGCCAGCAGGCGCTCTTTGACATCCTCGGGCAGGGATGAAGCGGGGATGTCAAAGCGCAGGTGTATCGCGCTGGACACCTTGTTGACATTTTGCCCACCCGCCCCTTGCGCCCTGATGGCCGTGATCTCGACCTCAGCTTCGCTGATGTTCAACAAGGGCAAAGAAGCGGATTCGACCATGACAAATCCGCTTCGCCGTTCGATCAGGCCGAGGCAGGAACGGCTGGGCTGCGCAGTTCAGACTCCGCCACGTACCGCGCTACAAAAGCGCCCACCGCATGGGCAGGTAGCGCCAGCCAGACCGTATGGCCACTGCCCGGCGCCACAGTCACAGACTCGCCTTGCGCGTTCTCAATGCGCCCCACCCGAAAATCGTGATTTCCAGTGGGGTGGATGATTTCCAGCAGATCGTCCGAAGCAAAGCGATTCTTCACTGCAACCTGCGCCAGGCCACGCACTGCGTCAAAGGACACCACATCACCCACATACAAGCTGCGTCCCGACTCGGAATAGCCGCGCAGGTAATTCTGGGTGGACTCCGGGGTGTGACGCTGAAAAAATCCCGAGGTGTAGCCCCGGTTCGCCAGGCCTTCGAGCTGGCCCAGCAAAGCGGGGTCCAACTCTCGACCCGCCACGGCGTCATCAATGGCCTGCCGATAGGTTTGCGCAGTTCGGGCCACGTAATAGGGGCTCTTGGTCCGCCCCTCGATCTTGAGCGAATCGACGCCAATTTCAACCAGTCGCTTCACGTGTTCGATGGCGCGCAGGTCTTTGGAGTTCATCACGTAGGTGCCGTGCTCGTCCTCTTCAATCGGCATGTAACTACCCGGGCGCTGGCTTTCCTCCATCACATAGACCTCGGCGCGCTCCCTCTGCGCCGCCGCCTGGGGCGCCAGAATGTCTCCCGACGCATCGACCACACCAGCTTGGGTCTTGTAATCCCAGCGGCACGAGTTCGTACAACTGCCCTGGTTGGCGTCGCGGTGATTGAAATAACCCGACAGCAGGCAGCGGCCCGAATAGGCAATGCACAACGCACCATGCACGAACACTTCAAGCTCGGTGTCCGGGCATTCCTGGCGAATCTGCGCCACCTGGTCCAGCGAAAGTTCACGCGACAGAATGACGCGACTGACACCCGCGCTTTTCCAGAAGCGCACGGCCGCTGAATTGACGGTATTGGCCTGCACCGAGAGGTGAATTTCCATTTCGGGCCAAGTCTCGCGCACCATCATGATGAGGCCAGGATCGGACATGATCATCGCATCCGGCTTGAGCGCAATGACAGGCGCCATGTTCTGCACATAGCTCTTGATCTTGTTGTCATGCGGGAAAATATTGGACACCAGATAGAACTTGTTGCCCAGCGCATGGGCTCGATCCACGCCCTGTTTCAACACATCGATATTGCCAAAGTCGTTGTTGCGCACGCGCAGCGAATAGCGCGGTTGACCGGCATACACCGCAGTTGCGCCGAAAGCCATGGCCGTTTCCAGCATCGTGAGCGAGCCGGCCGGGGCCAAAAGTTCTGGAGTTCTCAAAGCCATGTCAGAAACCTGTTTGCATGCCCGCCAGACCGGCGATGGCCAGGGCATAACCAGCCACGCCGAATCCGCACATCACAGACCTGGCAGCCGCAGAAATGAAGGAGTGATGGCGAAAATCCTCACGGGCAAACACGTTGGAGATGTGCAACTCAACCAGGGTGATGCCTGTGCCTTTGATGGCGTCATGCAGCGCCACCGAGGTGTGCGTGTAGGCCCCCGCATTCAGGACAACACCCGCCAGGGTACCGGCCGTTTGCAGCCGCCCAGCCTCATGCAACCAGTCCACCAACTGGCCTTCGTGGTTGCTCTGGCGAAAATCCAGTGCGAAACCGTGGGTGGCGCAAGCCTGCGCGCAAAGAACTTCCACATCGGCCAACGTTTGAGCGCCATACACCGCCGGTTCACGCGTTCCCAGCAGGTTCAGGTTGGGGCCATTCAGAATCAAGGCAGTTTTCATACAGACGTTCCAATAATCAGTTGGAGGACAGCGCTTGTGCCGCCCTCGCCCGATTATCGGTGCTCTCCACCGGGTGCCTGTTGATCAAGCCCAACAACCCTGATGTTTTGCTTCAGCACCCGCAGACGCCAAGGGGACCCGGGGAAACCCTTGCTTGAAGCACAATAAGACCTCCGTGAAAACCAAATACTTTGCACAGCTCGTTGCGCTGTCCGCCCTTTGGGGTGCCTCTTTCATGCTGATCCGCATTGCCAGTCCCTTGCTGGGACCGAATGTGCTGGCGGCTCTGCGCATTGGCGTGGCAACGCTGACCCTGGCTGTCCTGATGCGCGTCATGCGCCACCGCTGGCCCATCGGGCACTGGCGTGAACTGGCCTTGCTCGGCGCCCTGTCCGTTGCGTTTCCGTTCTTGCTGTTTGCCTGGGCGGCGCTACAACTGCCGGCCGGCTACAGTGCCCTGCTCAACTGCACGGCGGTCGTGTTCGGCATATTTGCCGCAGCATGGATGAAGGAGGACACCCTGACGCTGCGCAAAATCATTGGCTGTATCTGCGGGCTGGTTGGCGTGGCCTTGATCGTCGGCTTGGGACCGATTCACCCCACCCGGCCCGTCATTCTGGCGGCGCTCACCTGCACCGTGGCATCGGCCTGCTATGGCATTTCGACCCCGCTGATGAAGCGCGCCATCTCCCGCATGCAACCCCTGGAGATTGCGGCGGGTATTCATGCTGTGTCGCTTGTGATGCTGCTGCCAGGTGCGGTCTGGAGCTGGCCGCAAGCCAATTTCACCCCTGTTGCCCTGGCGGCGGTGGCCGTGATGGGCGTTGTGACGTCCGGGCTGGCTTACTGGCTGCACATTCGCCTCATGGTGCACGTGTCGCCAGTGGCTGCCATGAGCCCCACCTTCATGATCCCGGTGTTTGGGGTGACCTGGGGACACCTGTTCCTGGGGGAGCAGCTCAGCACCGGCATTTATGCCGGTGGTGCGCTGGTGCTGCTGGCCAGTGCACTGGTCACCGGCTTCAATCCCTGGCAGAAGTGGCTGGATGCCGTAGACGCCAAACCCTGAAGGCTGTCAAACCGATGCTTTGATGGGCTTCAGGCTGACCGCCACGTCGCCGCACTGTGCCCGGTCGCGCAATGCATGCTCCATCACCACCAGCGCCAGCATGGCCTCGGCGATCGGCGTGGCGCGAATGCCCACACAGGGATCGTGCCGCCCCTTGGTGATGACCTCGGTGGCATTTCCCGCCGTGTCAATCGATTCGCGCGGCGTGATGATGGAACTGGTGGGCTTGATGGCAATCGACACCTCCAGGTCCTGGCCCGTGCTGATGCCACCCAGAACACCGCCTGCATTGTTGGACCTGAAACCCTGGGGCGAGAGTGAATCGCCATGGGTGGTGCCGCGTTGTGTCACGCTGGCAAAGCCGGCGCCGATTTCCACGCCCTTGACGGCGTTGATACCCATCATGGCATAGGCAATGTCGGAGTCCATCTTGTCAAACAAGGGCTCACCCAGCCCCACCGGCACATGGGATGCCGAGACCCGCAGGCGAGCCCCGCATGAATCCCCCGCCTTGCGTAGGGCCTCCATATAGGCTTCCAGTGCGGAGACATCCGCCACTGGCGCAAAAAACGGGTTTTGGGGCACAAAGTCCCAGGACTCAAATCCAATCATTTGTTCGCCAATCTGCGTCATGCAGCCGCGAAACACCGTGCCATAGCGCTCAAAAAGCCATTTCTTGGCCACGGCACCGGCTGCCACCATGGGCGCCGTCAGGCGAGCCGACGAACGACCGCCACCCCGGGGATCACGGATACCGTATTTTTGAAAATAGGTGTAGTCGGCATGGCCCGGACGAAACGACTCCAGGATGTTGCCGTAATCCTTGCTGCGCTGGTCCGTGTTTTTGATCAACAGGCAAATCGGCGTACCGGTGGTCTTTCCCTCATAGACGCCGGACAGGATTTCAACTGCATCCGGCTCATTGCGCTGGGTGACAAATTTGGAGGTGCCGGGGCGACGGCGATCCAGATCGGGCTGGATATCGGCCTCGCTCAAGACCATGCCCGGTGGGCAGCCGTCGATGACACAGCCAATAGCCGGGCCGTGGGATTCACCAAAATTGGTGACTGCGAATAGATTTCCGAAGGTGTTGCCGCTCATGGTGGGTGATTATCCCAGAGCGCAAGACACCTCAGTTCCGGGTCGGGGTTCCGTCCTGCTCCGGCCAGTCCTGGATATAGGCCTTGAGCATCTTGTTTTCGAAATTCTGGCTGTCGACAACGGTCTTGGCTACGTCGTAAAAACTGATCACGCCCATCAGCATTCGGCTGTCCATCACCGGCATATAGCGGGCATGGCGGTCCAGCATCATGCGACGAATTTCGTCGATTTCAGTCTCCATGGTGCAGGTCAGGGGGGCATCGTCCATCGCCGTGCGAACCACGGTGGAGCCAATGGTGCCGCCGTTTTTCACCAGCGTCTGGATCACCTCCCGAAACGTCAGCATGCCGACCAGATCGCCATGCTCCATCACCACCAGCGAGCCAATGTCCTTTTCTGCCATCAAATCCAGCGCCCGCGCCAATGGCTCGTCCGGCGTGGCGGTGTAAAGGGTACTGCCCTTGACTCGCAAAATATCGCTTACTTTCATATTTCCCCTCTTGGCTGCTTATTGTCCTGTTGTGAGGAGAATAATAGCCCACAATAAGACATAGATATTGCCGTCTATCCCGCCCCCAAGAGGACAGAACCGAAGGTCTGCCTCTTAACCTGAAGGAACTCCATGCCCGGCTACTCAGACCCCGGCTTCGACACACTGGCCTTGCACGCGGGTGCCGCGCCCGATCCAGCCACCGGTGCACGCGCTGTGCCGATTCACCTCACCACCTCCTTCGTATTCGAGTCCAGCGACCACGCCGCGTCGCTGTTCAACCTGGAGCGCGCGGGGCATGTGTATTCCCGCATCAGCAACCCGACCAACGCCGTCCTGGAACAACGGGTGTCGGCTCTGGAAGGCGGCATTGGCGCCATCACCACGGCCAGCGGTCAGGCGGCGTTGCACCTGAGTGTGGCCACGCTGATGGGCGCGGGCGCGCACATTGTGGCGTCCACCGCGCTGTATGGCGGGTCGCAAAACCTGCTGCACTACACCATGCGTCGCTTCGGGATCGAGACGACCTTTGTCAAACCCGGCGACATCGATGGCTGGCGTGCCGCCGTGCGTCCCAACACCAAACTGTTTTTCGGCGAAACCGTGGGCAACCCCGGACTGGATGTGCTGGACATTGCCACGGTCTCCTCCATAGCCCACGAGGCCGGTGTGCCGCTGCTGGTGGACTCCACCCTCACATCGCCCTGGCTGATCAAGCCCTTCGACCACGGGGCCGATCTGGTCTATCACTCGGCCACCAAGTTCCTGAGCGGCCATGGCACGGTGATTGGCGGCATTGTGGTGGACGGCGGCAACTTTGACTGGGACAAATCCGGCAAATTCCCCGAACTCACCACGCCCTATGCCGGCTTTCACAACATGGTGTTCAGCGAGGAGTCCACCGTGGGCGCCTTCCTGCTGCGGGCCCGGCGTGAAGGCCTGCGCGACTTTGGCGCCTGCATGAGTCCTCACTCGGCATGGTTGATCTTGCAGGGGATTGAGACCCTGTCTCTGCGCATGGAGCGCCACATGAGCAACACCCAAAAGGTCGTGGAATTTCTGGCCAGCCAGGCGTTTGTGTCGCGTGTGGGCCATCCCCTGCTGGAAACCCACCCAAGCCACGCACTGGCGCAAAAGCTGCTGCCCCGCGGTGCCGGCTCGGTATTCAGCTTCGACCTCAAAGGCAGCCGCGAGCAGGGCAAGAAGTTTGTCGAAACTCTCAAGATTTTCAGTCACCTGGCCAATGTGGGCGATTGCCGCAGCCTGGTGATTCACCCCGCCAGCACCACTCATTTCCGTATGAGCGATGAGGCACTGGCTGCGGGTGGCATCACCCAGGGCACGATCCGACTGAGCATTGGCCTGGAAGACCCGGACGACCTGATCGAGGACCTGAAACGGGCACTCAAAGTGGCGGAGAAAGCAGTATGAACTTGCATGTCAATGGCCACGCCACCTACTGCTACACCGGCGGCAAACCCTTCGATGCCGCCAAGCCCACGGTCATCTTCATCCACGGCGTGCTGAACGACCACAGCGTCTGGATTTTGCAGACCCGTTATCTGGCCCATCACGGCTGGAACGTGCTGGCTCTGGACCTGCCCGGGCATTGCCGTAGCGCTGGTGACCCACCGGCAACCGTGGAAGACGCCGCCGATTTCATCGTCGCGCTGATGGATGCAGCCGGCCTGCAAAAGGCCGCGCTGGTAGGCCACAGCTTTGGCTCCCTGATCGCCCTGGAGACCGCCGCCCGTGCGCCGCAACGGATCAGCCAGTTGGTGCTCGTCGGCACGGCCTCGCCCATGAAAGTGTCTCCGGCCCTGCTGGATGCATCCCTGAATGAGCCGATGAAGGCGCTGGAGATGGTCAACGTGTTTTCGCGCGCCACCCTGGCGCCACCACCCTCGTCCATGGGGCCCGGCACCTGGGTCTACGGCGCCTCCATGGCTTTGGGGCGCCGCGTGCTGGCCAGCAACCCGCGCGTCAATCTCTTCCATGCAGGGTTCAAGGCCTGTGACAGCTACACCCATGGCGAGGCGGCGATGGAGCAGGTGCAATGTCCCGTGCTCTTTGTATTGGGCAGCGTGGATCAGATGACTCCGCCCAAGGCAGCACAGGTCCTGGTCCAGAAGGCACGCAACGGCCAAGTGGTTTACCTGCCCGGCGGGCATCACCAGATGAGCGAAACACCCGAGCCCATGCTCACAGCGCTGACCGGGTTTCTCAAGCCGTGAGCACGTCTGCTGCAAATGTATGGGGCCTGACGCCCGCCATGTCCACCGAGCGGGCACAGGAGATCGCAGCCTCGTTTGACCTGCGTGCCCTGCCCGCCGACTTTTACGCCAACCCCTACCCGGTGTACGCCGCGTTGCAAGCCGGTGAGCCGGTACGGCGCATGCCCGATGGCTCGTATTTCCTGACCCGCTACGCCGATCTGGTGGCGGTGTACCGCGACGCCCAGAATTTCAGCTCCGACAAGAAGGTGGAGTTTTCACCCAAATACAACCACGCGCCTTACTCGCCTGAGGTGGCACACACGCCGCTGTTCGAACACCACACCAACAGCCTGGTTTTCAATGACCCGCCGTTGCACACACGGGTGCGCAAGCTCATCATGGGCGCCCTCACCCGTCGCGCCATCGCCGACATGGAACCGGGGCTGATCACACTGGTGGACCGCTTGCTGGGCGACATAGAAGTCAAAGGCGGCGGCGACCTGATCGAGGACTTTGCCTCGGCCATTCCGGTGGAGATCATTGGCAATCTGCTGGGCGTTCCCCTGGCCGACCGAGGGCCGCTGCGCGCCTGGTCGCTGGCCATTCTGGGGGCACTGGAACCGGTGCTGACGCCCGCACAGGAAGCCCTGGGCAACCAGGCCGTGCTGGACATGCTGGCCTACCTCAAGGATCTGGTGGCCGAGCGGCGACGCCGCCCCGGCAACCCCGAACATGACGTGCTGACGCGCCTGATTCAGGGCGAGAACACCCGCGCGGCTGACGGCACAGGAGCGGGCGAGACTTTGAGTGAAGTCGAACTGCTGCAAAACTGCATTTTCATTCTCAACGCCGGGCACGAAACCACCACCAACCTGATCGGCAATGCGCTGGTGACCCTGCGGGAATGGCCCCGGCAACGCACTCAACTGCTCTCAAAACTGGAGCAAGGCGCAGATGATCCACGAGGGCCAGAGACGGGTTTGACCCTCGCCGTGGACGAATTTTTGCGCTTTGAGTCGTCCAACCAGCTGGGCAACCGGCGTGCGCTCAGGGCTTGTCAGATCGCGGGGCTGGACCTGCCAGAAGGTGCCTTGGTCACGCTGTGCATTGGCGCCGCCAACCGGGACCCGGCGCAGTTTGAGCAAGCGGACATTCTCAATCTGGAGCGCAGCAACAACAAGCACCTGGCCTTCGGCTTCGGCATTCACCAGTGTGCAGGCCTGAGCCTGGCGCGTCTGGAGGGGCGCATCGCCATCGGACGCTTTCTGCAGCGCTTTCCCGCCTACCGCCTCACCGCGGCGCCGGTGCGCGGCGGACGGGCACGCTTTCGGGGCTTTCTGGCTGCGCCCTTCGCCACGGCGTGATACGCGCCAATACTCCTGAATTTATAGCGCCTGACGCAATAACAACGAGGGCCAGAGGCCGTTTTTCCATAAATTTTCGGTGGTTTCACCCTGACGCAGCAGCAACGCGTCAAGCAGCGGCGCCAGCAGGGTTGTATCGGGATTTGCCAACAAAACGTAGCGGGCGCTTTCATCGGCCCGTTCTTCCTGAAGCAGACCAATCCAGTCCAACTCGCACAGGGTTTCCAGGACAGGCTCCAGCTGCAGTGCATCCACGCGCAGCAGCACCGACATTTGCGCGATCGTCAGCCCCTTGTCCCTGGTCAGGCGGATGCGGTCAAGCTGCTGCAAGGCTTCAAGCGCCAGCTGAAACTGCAAGCCAGGCGACCGGACACGGCGCGACAAACCCGAGAGCAGACTGGGCAAATAGGCCGTGATCACAGCGCCGAGCAACACAATCACCCAGGCCACGTAGATCCAGATGAGCAAAATGGGCACGGTGGCAAAGGCACCGTACAAAACCGAATAAGTGGGCACCTTGCCCAGATAAAGCGCCAGCAATTTCTTGGCCACCTCAAAGCCAGACGACACAAACAGACCGCCAACCCAGGCGTGCCCCCATTTCACCTGGGTGTTGGGTACATAGTGGTACATCGCGGCCATGCCGCTGGCCATCAGGAAGAACTGCAAGGTATCGAGCAGCAGTTGCACGCCGCCGGGCATCACATTTACCACGCCTTTGGAGGCTGACACCGCGTAGGAAGTCAGCGTCAAGCTGATCCCCAGCAGCAAGGGCCCCAACGTAACCGCCGCCCAGTACACCAGCACCCGTTGCCCAAAAGGTCGCGGCTTGCGCACGCGCCAGATGCCATTGAGGGTGCGGTCGATGGTGAAGATCAAGGCCAGCGCCGTGGTGAACAAAATCGCCACCCCGGCAAAGCCCAGCTTGCTGGCCTGGCCGGCAAACTGGGTGAGGTAACCCATGACCTGGCGCGCAATGTTGTCGGGAATCAGGCTCTCCAGCAGCCACTTCTGCAAAACAACCTGAAATTTGGCGAACATGGGAAAGGCCGTGAAAACAGCCAGCGCCACCGTGATCAAGGGAACCAGGGCAATGGTGGTGGTGAAAGTCAGGCTGCTGGCGGTCAGGCCCAGACGGTCTTCCCGGAAGCGTTCGCGCAGGGTGAGGGCCGTGCTGCGCCAGGGAAATGTCGACAGACTTTGCAGCAGGGCATCCAGGCGCTGCGCCAGGGTCGGCCCGGGCGCGGATTCAGGAGTAAGAGGCGGAGGGAAAGGCAAGCTCATGGCCGCTATGATGCCACTCCAATGATTACAGAAAACAACACCCCCGCCCCCTCTGTCCTGGCCACCCGTATTCTGGCCGTGGGCAGCCTGCTCGGGCTCATCGTTTTGGGCCTGGCCTGGGAACTTTACCTGGCTCCGATCCGTCCGGGCGGCTTCTTGCTGGCCTTCAAAGTGCTGCCTCTGTGCATTCCGCTGGCCGGCTTGCTGAAAAACCGCATGTACACCTACCGCTGGGTAAGCCTGCTGGTGTGGCTTTACTTTACCGAAGGGGTGGTACGCGCTTACAGCGACAAGGCGCCGAGCAACTACCTGGCCATGATCGAGGTGGTGCTGTGCCTCACCTTGTTCGTGGCTTGCGCCCTGCACGTTCGCCTGCGCCTCAAAGCTGCAGCCCCTGTTACCGAGAAAGGTTGACGCCATGCAAAGCCTGCTGAACGAATTGCGCCACATCGTCGGTGCCGCGCACGTCTACACCGACGGCGACCTGACGGCCTGGGAACAGGACTGGCGCAAACGCTCACACGGCAAGGCGCTGGCGGTGCTGCGGCCCGCCTCCACCGAAGAAGTCGCGCAGATTGTGAAAGCCTGCGCGGCATTTTGCACGGCCAACCCGGCCAGTGGCGTCAGTCTGGTGCCCCAAGGCGGCAACACCGGCTTGGTGGTGGGTGGCACACCCGACCTGTCGGGGCGGCAAATCGTGCTGAGCCTGCAACGCCTGAATGCCGTGCGCAACCTGGACAGTGACAACATGACCATGACGGTTGAGGCTGGCTGCATTCTGCAAAACCTGCAGGAACGCGCCGAAGAAGCCGATCTGCTCTTTCCCTTGAGCCTGGCGGCTGAAGGCACCTGCACCATCGGCGGCAACCTGGCCACCAATGCCGGTGGCACGCAGGTGGTGCGCTACGGCAACACGCGCGACCTGTGCCTGGGGCTGGAAGTGGTCACCGCCCAGGGTGAGGTCTGGCAAGGCCTGACCGGGCTGCGCAAGGACAACACGGGCTACGACCTGCGTAACCTCTACATTGGGTCGGAGGGCACATTGGGCATCATCACCGCCGCCACCCTGAAGCTCTACCCCCTGCCCACGGCGCAATTGACCGCCTGGGCTGCCGTGCCCACGCTGGAAGATGCGGTCAGCCTGCTGGGGCTGGCCCACCGGCACCTGGGCGCAGGCCTCACCGGTTTTGAAGTGATGGGCCAGTTTGCGCTCAGTCTGGTGGCCAAGCACTTTGCACAGCTGCTGGTGCCGCTGCATCTGGACACACCGTTTTGCGTGTTGCTGGAAAACTCCGGCCATGCGTCCGAGGCCGATGCCCGCACCCAGTTTGAGCGCCTGCTGGAAACTGCGCTGGACCAGGGTTGCGTCACCGATGCCGTGGTGGCCGAAAACCTGTCACAGGCCAAGCAGCTTTGGCATATCCGCGAAAGCATTCCCCTGGCGCAGGCGCAAGAGGGCTTGAACATCAAGCACGACATCTCGATTCCGGTGTCCAGCATTCCTAATTTCGTGCGCGCCACCGATGCCTTGCTGCAGCAGGCCATCCCCGGCGTGCGGCTGGTCAACTTTGGCCACTTGGGTGACGGCAATCTGCACTACAACGTGCAAGCACCAGAGGGTATGGATGCGGCGATCTTTTTGCAGGAGCACGAAGAAGAGGTCAACACCCTGGTGTTTGACTCGGTGGCCGCCTTCAATGGCTCCATCTCGGCCGAACATGGCGTGGGTAGCCTCAAAGTGGACAAGCTGGAGCACTACAAGTCACCCGTAGCACTGGATTTGATGCGGGCCATCAAGCGCGCGCTCGATCCGCAGAACCTCATGAACCCGGGACGGGTGGTGCGGGTCTGAGGCGCTTCGGCCGCTTAAAATGACTTCACGAATCCTATCCTGAGTATCACTCACAATGTCCCAGCCAAGCTCCCCCCATCCCGTGCGACAGCAATACGAAGACTTCATGCGCCACGTGGACACCACGGGCGTGGCCAAAGGTGATCGCACCGGCACCGGTACAAAGAGTGTCTTTGGCTACCAGATGCGTTTTGACCTGAATGAAGGCTTTCCGCTGGTCACCACCAAGAAGGTGCACTTGCGCTCCATCATCCAGGAGCTGCTGTGGTTTCTGACCGGATCGAGCAACAACAACTGGCTCAAGGAACGCGGTGTGAGCATCTGGGACGAATGGGCCAAGTCTGACGGTGACCTGGGCCCGGTCTATGGCGTGCAGTGGCGCAGCTGGCCCACGCCGGACGGCGGCCATATCGACCAGATTGCCGAGGTGATCCAAACGCTCAAGACCAACCCCGATTCGCGCCGCATCATCGTCAGCGCCTGGAACGTGGCCGAGCTGAACAAGATGGCGCTGATGCCCTGCCATGCTTTCTTTCAGTTTTACGTCGCACCGTCCGAGGTGGCGGGCGGCAAAGGCAAACTGAGTTGCCAGCTGTACCAGCGCAGCGCCGACATCTTTTTGGGCGTGCCCTTCAACATCGCCAGCTATGCGCTACTGACCCACATGGTGGCGCAACAGTGCGACCTGGATGTGGGCGATTTCATCTGGACCGGTGGCGACTGCCACATTTACAGCAACCACAAAGAACAGGTGGCACTGCAGCTCAGCCGCACCCCCTACGCCTACCCCGCGCTCCACATCAAGCGCAAGCCCGACACCATCTTCGACTACCAGTACGAAGATTTTGAGGTGCTGGGCTACGAATGCCACCCCGCCATCAAGGCGCCGGTGGCGGTGTAGGGGGCGGCATGCAGTTGCACATCATCTTCGCCAAGGCCCGCAACGGCGTCATCGGGAAGAACAATGCACTGCCCTGGCACCTGCCAGAAGACTTGGCGCACTTCAAACGTCTGACCATGGGTTGCCCGGTCATAATGGGCCGAAGGACCTGGGATTCGCTGCCGCCCAGGTTCCGCCCTCTGCCGGGACGCACCAACGTGGTCGTCACCCGCCAGAAAAATTGGAGCGAAACCGGAGCTAAGCCTTCGTCGGGACTGCGTGAAGCGCTATCGTTTTGCGAGCAATCCGAACACGTCTGGATCATCGGCGGCGCCGAGATGTATGCCCATGCCCTGCCCTACGCGCACACGGCGGAGGTGACCGAGATCGACGCCGACTTCGACGGCGACGCATTTGCGCCACAATTCGGCCCGCAGTGGGTGGAAACCGCCCGCGAAACCCACACCTCGTCACAAGGCTTGCGCTTTACTTTCGTAAGCTTGCGCAACCCACAACCCCTTCCATTGACCCAAGGAAACTAAGCATGTCAGGACACGGATTTCACGTGCACGGCCCGCACGACCACGAACTGGAACACGCCCAAACGGGCGGCCACGGAGGTGACCACGGGGGCGGCGGCATGATCAATCAGATTGCCATGTTCACCGCCATCATCGCCACGGTGGGCGCCATCTTTGGCTACATGGGTGGAGCGACCCAGGCCAATGCCGGCCTGTACAAGAACAACGCGGCCATCAAGAAAACGGAAGCCTCCAACCAGTGGAACTACTTCCAGTCAAAGAGCACCAAACAGTCGCTGGCCGAAGTGTCGCGCGACCTCACGGCGCGGGAGGAGGAGAAGGTCAAGTACCAGGCCAAGATCGACCGCTACGAGAAGGAAAAGAACGACATTAAAGTGATTGCGGACAAGCTGGAGGCCGACGCCACACAATGGGACAAAAAAAGCGACGAGCAAATGCACCAGCACCACCGCTGGGCGCAAGCGACCACGGTGCTGCAGGTCTGCATTGCGCTGGCCGCTATTGCTTTGTTGACAAAAAAGAAATGGCTGGAATACGCCATGTTTGGTGCGGGTGGTCTGGGCGTAGTCGTTGGCATATTGGCAGCCTTGCATATTTGACGGGCGAACAGTTCGCAGCGCCATAGTGTTAAAAGGCATTCTGTGAAAAAGGTCCTGCAGGGCACGCGCTTTTCCGGGCTGCGCTATGGTGCCGGCCTCTTGCTGCTCGTTCATCTGACTGGCACCTTGGGCTACATGTATCTCGGTCGGCCTTCGGCGACCTGGATCGACAGCTTCTACATGACATTCATCACCGTGGCCACCATTGGCTATGGCGAAACCGTTGACTTGAGCACCCATCCGATGGGGCGCCTGTTCACCGTGTTCATTGCCGTGATTGGCATCGGCACGATGAGCTACATGTTTTCTACTTTTGTTGCCCTGTTGCTCGAATCGGATCTCAATGTCGCGCTGAGAAAGAAACGTATGGAAAAAGAAATTGCAAAGCTGTCCGGTCACTACATCGTGTGTGGCATTGGTCGGGTCGGCACCAACGTGGCAAATGAACTGATCAAGACCAAGCGCAACCTGGTCGTCATCGAAAGCAATCGCCAGGCACTGGACCGATGGCTGGAGCATCACCCCGAAACGCTCCACCTTCACGAAGATGCGGCTGACGATGATGCGCTGCGTACGGCAGGGGTGATGGGTGCAGCCGGCGTGTTTGCGGTCACCGGGGACGACAGCCACAACCTGGTGATTTCCATGTCCGTCAAGCTGCTCCATCCCCAGTCGCGTGTGGTGGCCCGCCTGCACGATATCCGTAACGCCAAAAAAGCACACCGGGCCGGGGCCGATGAAATCGTTTCGCCAGACTTCACGGGCGGCATGCGCATTGTCTCTGCCATGGTGCGTCCGCATGCCGTCAACTTCATGGACCAGATGCTTCGCAGCGATGAGGGGCTGCGCGTGGAAGAAGTGATTTTGCCTCCCAACTTTCCACCCACTGCAGTGAGTGAACTGGTTCCAAAGTCAAAAGAATATATTCTCATGGCGACCCATGAGCATGGCAAGTGGGTATTCAATCCTGCCGATGAACATATGGTCAAAGCCGGTGCCGCCCTGGTCCTGATGGCCAGCCCCGATGGCCGTGCCCACCTGGAAAAGCTGCTGAAAGTGTAATTGCGATATGAGAATTGCCACCTGGAACGTGAACTCCCTTACCGTGCGCCTGCCGCAAGTGCTGGCCTGGCTTACTGCCAACCCGGTGGAAGTGCTGGTACTGCAGGAGCTGAAAATGACGGACGACAAGTTCCCATTTGACGCCTTCACACAGGCAGGCTACCACGCCCAATGCTTCGGACAAAAAACCTATAACGGCGTCGCCCTCTTGTCCCGTTCACCCGCGACGGATGTCGTCCGCAATATCCCCGGCTTCTCGGATGACATGGCCCGCCTCATCAGCGCCACCGTGGGTGATGTACGGGTCATTGGCGGTTATTTTCCAAATGGCCAGGAGCCCGGCAGCGACAAGTTTGAATACAAGATGAGTTGGCTAAAGGGATTGCGGGAATGGCTTCGCGAAGAACTCGCCAGGAACCCCAAGCTGGTGCTTTTGGGCGACTACAACATCACCTTCGATGACGCCGACGTGTGGGACCCGGTGGGTCTGAAAGACACGATTCACTGCACCGAAGAGGAGCGCTATCACCTGCGCGCGCTCATTGCGCTGGGTCTGCACGACGCCTACCGCCTGTTCCCGCAAGCAGAGAAAAGCTACTCCTGGTGGGACTACCGCAACTTTGCTTTTCCGCGCAACCGCGGACTTCGCATTGACCACATTCTGGTCAGCAACACATTGAAGCCTCTGGTGAAAAGCTGCGTGATCGACAAGGCTCCGCGCAAGAATGAACGCCCCAGCGATCACGCACCGGTCATCGTGGAGCTTGCCAACGACTAGGTGCCTGAGCGCACTTACTCAAGGCCCAGTTCCTGGATCTTGCGTGTAATGGTGTTACGACCAATGCCTAGCTTTTGAGCTGCCTCAATACGTCGGCCACGGGTAGCCGCTAAAGCGGTGAGAATCAGACGCGACTCAAACCGGCGCGTCAATTCATCCCACACATCGGTGCGACCCGTCGCCAGCAAAGCGATGGCGTCGGCCTCCAGACCCAACTCCCAGCCGCTATCGCTGAATGGGGCAAGCGCAATCGGCACCACGGGTGCAACGGCCTGATCCACCGCAGAAAAGCCGGGCTCCAGAGAGGCCGGTGGTGTCACCACATCCTCAGATGCAAGCGACGCAGCGCTGGTTCCGCCCGAATCCTTGGTGGTGACACCCACCTCGGGTGGCAAATCCTTCGGCTCGATTACCTGGGTAGGAGCCATCACCGTCACCCAGTGGCAGATGTTCTCCAATTGCCGCACATTTCCGGGAAAACCAAAATTACCCAACCAGGACAATGCGGCGTCCGAAATTCTTTTCGGCTCCACACCCAACTGCTTGGCGCTTTGCTGAAGAAAGTGGCGCGTCAGCATCGGCACGTCTTCCTTGCGCTCACGCAGCGCTGGCAAACGCAGGCGGATGACGTTGAGCCGGTGAAACAAATCCTCGCGGAACGCACCGTCCTTGACACGTTGCTCCAGGTTCTGATGCGTGGCGGCAATCACACGCACATTCGTTTTCACCGCGCTGTGACCACCAACCCGATAGAAGTGACCATCGCTGAGCACACGCAACAGGCGGGTCTGCAGGTCAAACGGCATGTCGCCAATTTCATCGAGAAACAGCGTGCCACCATCTGCCTGCTCAAAGCGGCCCCGGCGCATGCTTTGCGCACCGGTGAAGGCCCCGCGTTCATGGCCGAAAAGCTCTGACTCCAGCAAGTCTTTGGGAATCGCCGCAGTATTGATGGCCACAAAGGGGCCGTTGGCACGTGGTGAATGCTTGTGCAAGGCACGAGCAACCAACTCCTTGCCTGAACCCGACTCGCCAGTGATCATGACCGTGACATTGCTCTGGCTCAAACGGCCAATGGCACGAAACACGTCCTGCATCGCGGGCGCCTGGCCCAGCATCTCCGGCGTATCGGTCATGCGCTCTTCCGCCACCTCCTCGCGCTGACTTTCTTCGACGGCACGGCGAATGAGCTCGACCGCCTTGGGCAAATCAAAGGGTTTGGGGAGGTATTCGAATGCACCGCCCTGAAACGCCGACACTGCGCTGTCCAGGTCGGAATACGCGGTCATGATGATCACCGGCAAACCCGGGTATTTGGCTTTGACCTTCTCCAGCAAATCCAGACCCGATCCCCCCGGCATGCGGATATCACTGACCAGTATTTGCGGGCCGTTTTCGTCGTTCGCAACCTCCAGTGCAGTCAACACATCACGCGGATTGGTAAAACTGCGGGTGGGCAGGTTTTCACGCAACAGCGCCTTCTCCAGTACGAAGCGGATGGACTGGTCATCATCTACGATCCAAATCGGCTTCATATCTTGTTGTCACCTCAGGTCATTTGTTAAGGTAGCGGAATCAATATCTTGAAATCCGTGTGGCCCGGGACGCTGTCACATTCGATCAAACCGTGGTGCTGCTGCACAAAGGTTTGTGCCAATGTCAGCCCCAGCCCCGAACCCCCTTCACGCCCTGACACCAGCGGATAGAAAATTCGGTCCTTGATCGAGTCTGGTACACCAGGCCCGTTGTCAATGACATGCAATTCCAGTGCCAACCGGTAGCGTTGCTTGCCAAATGTGGTCTGCCGTGCGATTCGCGTGCGAAAAGTCAGGCATGCATCACCGTCGGCGATCTGTTCTGTCAGTGCCTGGCAGGCATTGTGGGCAATATTGAGTACCGTCTGGATGAGCTGCTCGCGGTCGCCCCGGAACTCGGGGATCGAAATGTCATAGTCACGCACCACTTTGAGGCCCTTGGGAAACTCGGCCAGTATCAAGGAGCGCACCCGCTCGCACACTTCATGAACATTCACATCACCAACCAGGTGAGGCCGCCTGTGGGGTGCCAGCAAGCGGTCCACCAAGGTTTGCAGGCGATCGGCCTCATGGATGATGACTTGTGTGTACTCTTTCAGTTCGCGGGATTCAATTTCCATCTCAAGCAGCTGGGCCGCCCCACGGATGCCACCCAGCGGATTCTTGATTTCATGGGCCAGATTGCGAATCAGCTCCTTGTTGGTCTGGGCCTGCTCTGCCAAGCGCTCTTCACGGTCCTGGCGGGCCTGCTGCTCCAAGGGCAACAACTCCACAATGATTTCATCAAGCCTCTCCGTTTGCGTCACGATCACATGCACGGGCAGCGCATCGTGATTCAGGCGCTTGAGCCAGGCGTCGTACCGCAGGGCCGCGAATTCATTGCCGCCTGCACCCTGGAGTGCCTTTTGCAGATGACCTGGTTCGGTAAAACTGTCGGGAAATTGAGACCCCACAATGGCCCGGCGCGAAATGCCCAGTGCATCTTCCAGTGCAGCATTGGCAAACAACACCGCGCCGTCGCTCTGCACCACAGCGACCAGTGTCGCCAGCAAGTCAAAGGATTGAAAACGCACAGCCGCCGAAACAGCGGGTGAGGGGCTTGTGGGTTGATTGGACTTTTTCAAGTCGCCTATTTTGCCGCAGACGCTGCCGGCGCACGTCCGAGTTCACGGCGAATGCCGGCAATATCACTTTCATTTCGCGCAATGCTGGCCTTGAGCTCGGCAACGCGGTCCAGATACTTCTGGTGGTTGCGCGCCTCGCCACCCTGCTTCTCGGGCTCGCCATTGTTGTATTCCTTGAGCAACTCGGCCTGACGCGCCTCTGCCTTTTTGAGCTCGGACTCCAGAATCTGGCGCGCATCGGAGTCGCGCGACTTCTGGTCACCCGCGTCAACACGCTGTCCAGGCTGGGTTGCTGCCGCAGTTCGGCCAGCGCTGGGCTTGGGCGCCGGCACCACAGTGACGTTGCCACCCGACACCAGTTTGCAGTTTTTCGCCTGCGCTTCGGAAACGGTATTGGTGTATTCGTTGCCGCACCGGTAAATGCGTTCCTGCGAATAACTGGTTGCTACAAACAAAGTAGCAGCCAACGGTATCAATAAAGCATATTTCATACGATTTCCACATACCCACGATGAAACGGATCAAGTTACCAGTATGCGCCAATTGCACGCTTGTTCAATAATTTCAAGACTTATCCAATAAAAAAAGGACGGGCATTGCCGTCCTTTTTTGCCACAAACTGTAACGAATTACAGAGAATAGTACATATCGAATTCGATGGGGTGAGTGGCCATACGCAAGCGTGTGACTTCGCCCATTTTCAATTCAATGTAGGCATCCAGCATGGCGTCCGTGAACACGCCGCCCTTGGTCAGGAAGCTACGGTCTGCGTTGAGGCAGTCCAGCGCCTGATCCAGGCTATGGCAAACGGTCGGGATCAATGCATCTTCCTCAGGAGGCAGATGGTAGAGATCCTTGGTCGCTGCTTCACCGGGATGAATCTTGTTTTCCACGCCATCGAGACCGGCCATCATCAAGGCAGCAAAGCCCAGGTAGGGGTTCATCAATGGATCCGGGAAACGTGCCTCAATGCGGCGTGCCTTGGGGTTCGCCACAAAAGGAATACGAATGGAGGCAGAACGGTTCTTGGCGGAATAAGCCAATTTCACAGGCGCTTCGTAACCAGGAACCAGGCGCTTGTAGCTGTTGGTGCCGGGATTGGTGATGGCATTCAGGGCACGAGCGTGCTTGATGATGCCGCCCACGTAGTACAGGGCGAAATCAGACAAGCCTGCATAGCCGTCACCAGCAAACAGGTTTTTCCCGTCTTTCCAGATGGACTGGTGCACGTGCATGCCGGAGCCGTTGTCGCCAACGATGGGTTTGGGCATGAAAGTAGCCGTCTTGCCATAGGCATGGGCCACGTTTTGAACCACATACTTGAGTGTCTGTGTCCAGTCGGCGCGCTCTACCAGCGTGCTGAAACGGGTACCGATTTCGTTCTGACCAGCGCCAGCCACTTCGTGGTGGAACACTTCAACCGGAATGCCCAGGGATTCAAGAATCAGGGACATTTCAGCGCGCATGTCTTGCGTGCTGTCAACGGGAGGAACTGGAAAATAGCCGCCCTTGACCGTGGGACGGTGGCCTTTGTTGCCGCCATCCATCTTCTTGCCCGAATTCCAGGGTGCTTCGCCCTCGTCGATCTTGAAGAAGGTACCGGACATGTCGGTGTTCCAGCGCACGTCATCAAAAATGAAGAATTCTGGCTCGGGACCGAAGAAGGCTGTATCGCCCATGCCGGAGGCCTTGAGGTAGGCTTCTGCGCGTTTGGCGATGGAGCGCGGGTCGCGATCGTAGGCTTTGCCGTCAGCAGGTTCAACCACGTCGCAGCTCATGAACATCGTGGTTTCTTCAAAGAAAGGATCGATGTTGGCGGTGTTGGGATCGGGCATCAGCTGCATGTCCGAGGCTTCAATGCCCTTCCAACCAGCGATGGATGAGCCGTCAAACGCATGGCCCGATGTGAACTTGTCTTCATCAAAGTGGGAAACGGGCACAGTCACGTGCTGCTCTTTGCCACGGGTATCGGTGAAGCGGAAGTCGACAAACTTGACTTCGTTTTCCTTCACCATCTTCATCACGTCTGCGACGGTCTTGGCCATCAAATACTCCTGGTTGGATCGTTGTTGAAAAGTTACATATCGGCGAATGCAGTTTTTGTGCCAACCGCAACGACTGGCAAAATCCGCCTAACTCCGTATTTTGCCCTGAGATTGGGCTGCATGAGGCCATGACAGGCAGGAACATGACTGACCGAGCAAGAAAATTTGAGCACCAAAATAGTGCCAATTAAATTTGCACCGAAACTGTGCAACTATTTTCGCACCAATTCAGGGCCTAGCTTGACATCAAAGCCTTGAAGGCCTGCCAAGAGGGCAGGATAGGCTTGCGCCACCACATTCGGCGCCCCTTTGACGCCCAGTTCGATATGGCGACCATATTGCGGGTGATCCACACTGGGCAGGCTGAAAACCTTCACACCCTCGTGGCTGCGCTCAAGCTCCTCCATCAAAGGTGTCAGCGCCGCCTCCATGGCACCAAACACAATCACGGATTGTTCGATCCAGGCAGAAGTGCGGTGCAGGTGTGGGTAGAGCGTATCCAGCACCCATTCGATCATGGGCCAGGCCATAACCGGAAAGCCCGGCACAAAATGAACCGTGCCACAGGTAAAGCCCGGGATTTTGTTGAACGGATTGGGAACAATCTGTGCCCCGGTCGGAAACATGCCCATGTTCAGCCTGTGAATATTGTCGGGCCGGTCTGCCTCGTAGACCTGCCCCATCTCCCTGGCCAATTCCTGCATGCGCTGGCGAATCAGGGCTTCAGCCTCGGGATGCAAGGCCAAGTCCCGCCCCAAAGCCAGGCCGGCACATTGCCGCGTATGGTCGTCCGGTGTGGCGCCAATGCCGCCACAGGAAAAAACGATATCGCCCGAGGCGAAGGCCCGCTTCAAGGTGGCCGTGATTCGGTCCCGCGAGTCACCCACATAGTCGGCGTAATCAAGCTGCAGACCACGCGCGTTGAGTAACTCGATCACTTTGGGCATGTGCTTGTCGGCGCGTTTGCCCGACAAAATTTCATCCCCGACGATGATCAGACCGAAACGGGGGGCTGCATTAACCGGGCTTGTGGATGTCTGGATGTGTGTCATTCGCCAATGCTACCGCTTCTGCGGAAATCGGCTCCGCCGGCATGGGGACGACCGGGGATGTCTCCGCCCGCAACGCCTGCAGGGCGGCCAGGCAATAGTGCGCGAACCACAGTGAAGAAAACGCAAATACCAGCGTGTAGATCCATATTGCCAGCGGCACCAGGATGGGCGCCATGGCCACCAGCATGGCCCCAGAAGCCCATATCAGGCTGGGCGCCGCCCCCAGGTAGCCGGAAAAGACACCAATACCCAGCAACCACCCCCGATGCCTTTTGAAAATCTCCCGCCGTTCCTGCGCACTGGCATGTTCAGCCAGGGCATCAAACGCCATGACACGGTAGGTGAGCCAACCCCAGATCAGGGGCGGCAGCACCAGAATCAAAGGGGGTATGAGCCACAGTGGAATTGAAATGAATATGGCAATCAAGGCCAGGAGGGTCGATCCCAGGGACCACAGCAGGCTGGCTGCCAGAGAACCGCCGCGTTTGCGTTCCAACTGGGGGAAACGCCGCTCAGCCACCAGCGAGGTCAGGGCTGGCGTCATCAGAATGGCCACCATCAGCAGCGATAGCACCACAATAACCGGCGTTATCGCAAAAATCACGATAAGGGGCGCCAACACCATTTTCAGGCTGCCCGCGCCAACACTCTGCAGCCATTCCCACACACTGTTGACGACGGTGGAGGCCTCCAGTGCACCGCGTACCCAGTCCAATGCACTTTCCCAGTAGAAATACCCCAGCCCCAGCGCCATGGCCACCATCAGAATCAGGGGCAGGAAGGACAATGCGATGACACGCGGCCGCAAGCAGTAGGCGACCGCACGCCAGAAAGAGTCAAGGAGCAGGTTCATGGCCTGATTGTGCCGCAGCCACACCGCGGTAGCGTCGCAGGGCATGCATCCACCCGGCGTTCACCAGCGCCAGCGTGGCAATGGCAACGCCGGTCACTGCAATGGCCTGGGCCGCGCCCATCCAGTAGACCAGCACGCCAGACACCAACCCGGATGCCGCAGGCACAACCTGTGAAATGATGGTGTACATGGCCAGCACGCGGCCCCGCACGCTGTCCTGGGCCTGTGCCTGAATGCTCGCCACAATCAGGCTGATCCCCATGCCACCCGATGTACCCGCCAGCACCAGGAAAAATGTGGCCAGGGACGGACTTTGCGTCAGACCAATCGCGCCAAAGCACAGACCGGCGAACAAGGTAGCAGCGAAAATCGCAGGTCCATTGGCCAGGCGCCGCGCCACCAGCATGGCCAGCACGCCGCCAACAATCAGAGCAGGGGCCAGCGCACCCAAAAATGCCCCACGGGCAAACTCCGGCAAGGCCAGCACCTGACGAGCAAACTTGGGCAACATCACCTGCATAGGGCCCATCATCAGGTAGCCGAAGATGGCCGCCAACAGCAACTGGGATAGCAGCGGTGACGCGTACACAGCCCGCAAACCCTCAAACACTTCATCAAGCACAGGCCGATGCGGCTTGTGACTGGCCGCCGATGGAACCGCAAGCAGACACAGGGAAGACAGGACAAACAAAACAGCCATCACCAGAAACACCGTGGGCCAGCCACCTGCAATGCGCAGCACGGAGATTGCCATGGGTCCCAGACCAAAGCCGGTCATGACCAGCAGATTCAGCACCAGGGCCGCCCGCGGCAGCTTCTGAGGTGTCACAATTTGCGCCAGCGCGGTCATGCGCGCAGGCGCTACAAACGACCAGCCCACGCCAGCCATCAACGCTGCAGCCAAAACGGAAGCGACACGCAACGCGGGTCCCTCAACCAGCCAATGCCCCAATGCCAGTACCACGGCGGAAGCCAGCAGGGAAAACTGCCCGACATGAATGATTCGAGTGGGTGCGAGTCGGTCACACAAAACACCCGCGTACCAGCCCAGGACCAGTGGCGGACCAAAGCACAAGGCAAACCCCAGACCCGACAGCACATCGGAACCCAGCACTTCCTGAGCGTAAATGATGACCGAATAGTTCACCATGTGCCCGCCGGTGAAGGAAAGCAGGCAGGAAGTGAAGAACAGGATCAATTGCGGGGGGCGAATTCCCGTTTGGCCGGCGCTCACTTGGGCATCACCCGCATCAGGGTAGGCTCGGCATTTTCCGTATGCCAGCTCGGAAAATTCGCATTCGATGTGTAGACCGATCCATCGGCTGCCACTTCAATATCACGCGTGAAGCTGACGCGGTGCGGCAAGGGATAGCTGCGCCAGCTGAGTGTTCCCACATCCAGGGCATGCAGCATATCGGACTGGTTCCCATTGACCCAGACCACCTGGCGCTTCTTGTCCACATTCAGTGAATAAGGCGTGTCGCTTCCCAGGGGACGGACTGGCAAATCAAACAAATCAAACTTGCCACTGGATGGGGTGTAGCGCGCCAGTCTGGATTCTGCAAATGCCACGATCCACAGATTGCCTTCCTGATCTGTGCGCAAGCGGCGCGGTCCCTTGAAGGGGGTGGCGATCATGGTGACCTTGCCCGTGTTCGGATTGATGTAGCCGATCTCGTCGGTGTGCAAGCGGGCGAACCACACCCTGCCATCCGGCGTAATGTCGATCCCATACGGCAAGGGCGTACCGCTGGACTCCCGGTCAATCGGCAACCAGCTGGACAAGGGCAAGCCCCAGCTCATGAGTTTGAACAAGGTGCCGATGTAGCGCGTGATCAGCCGCTCCTTCAGGCCACGTGCTGGCAAATCGTAGAGGGTGAATTTTTGGGCACTGCGGTCAAACATGGCCACCTGATTGCTCAAGGCCAGCGTGAACCAGACACGGTCCTGGGCATCCACCCGGATCGTGTGCGGGTAAAAACCCTCCTCCATGCTGTGCAGGGTGAAGGCTTTGGTATCTGGATTGAACTCCACCAGCCGGCGCTGGGCCGAGGGTGTGATGAAGATATGCCCGTCACGCGGCGATTCGGCCAGCGAGTGCGCATTGGAGGTACTGTCATGGCGCGGAAAGGTTTTGAGTCGGGCTGCCAAAAGGCCGCCCGGCGCATCGCCCGGCAAGTGGGGAATCTTGTAAACCGTATAGGCACCGGTGGACGGTTGAATCTCATAGATCCGGTCCTGGATGTTGTCGGCCAGATACAGCAGACCATTGCGGGCCAGCAGCATGTCATGCAACTGCGACATGGCATCGCCCAACGGCCATTCCTGAATCGTGGCCTGCGACAGTGCGGCTGCCCAGGGTGTACTTTCCGGCACCTTGGCCGGATTCTGGCGCAGCTCGCGCCAACTGCTCTCCAGTCTGGCCGGTAGACTCTTTTGCAGATCAGTGGGCAGGCGCGAGCCGTAGCGAACCATGCGATCAATGGCCTCTTTCCACTCGACCTCGGACCGCTCACGCCGCATGGGCTCCGACCCTTGCTGATGACAGAACCCGCACTGCAATGCAAACTGCTTTCTGTCCGCAACGCTTCCCACGTCCAGCGCGCCCAGCCAGGCATTGGACGGCTTGGCGGCATTGAGCTTGACCGGGTCGGTCTCGACCGTCATTGCAATTGCTGCCGTTCTTAGCCCTGCAGGCACAGTGAGGCTGCGATCCTGAAAGCCTGGCTTGCGAAACCGGTATTTCACCTCGGCACCACGATCCGCCAGCTCCACACGCCCCCACTGGTCGGTAAACCGCGTCACCTGCACGTCGGACCGCTGCGGTGTGCCGGGTCTGGCGTAGCCCCCATCGGAATCGTCCGCTTTCGCCGCCTGAGTCAGCGTCTGGGTCACCATCACCGTAGGCAAGGGCTTGCCATCGCTGCCAGTGAGGGTGAGCGTGACCGCACCCGCCATGGTCGAACCCAGCCATGCGGCAAGGAGGGCGAGACGAAGAAAGGAAGAATTGAAAACAATCATGCTGGGACTCCGCGGCTTGGGTGATCACCCACGTTTGTTGCGTGCGTTGCGATAGAAATCAAAAACTTGCGAGGACGACATGCGCGGCGTGTAGCCAAACTGGTTTTTCAGGCACTTGTTATCCAGCACTGGCCGGTAGCGTAAAAAGTCAATCTGTTCGGGGCCGTACTGCGTGAGTCCCAGCTTCTTCAACACCCAAAGAGCACTTCTCACCACCGGGGCCGGCAAGGCCACCACACGCTTGCCCATGCGCCCTGCAATCTCATGCAGTGTGAGTGCGCCATCGCCCGCCACGTTGTAAATCCCTTCCTTGCCCGTTTCAGCGGCCATCAGGATGGCACCCACCACATCCTGATCCCAGATAAAGACAAATGGACTGTCAGACCCTGCAATGCCAATCAGCCTTGGCTTCTCAAACAGATCGGTAATCTGGTTGCGGACCGAGTCACCCAGGATGGTGCCAATGCGAAAGATCGTCTGCTTGAGTTCAGGGTGATCCAGCCGGGCCTTCGCCAGCATCTCCTCAACCAGCCGCTTGTGCCACGAATAGGCAAACACCTGGTTGCCACGAATCGGATCGGTCTCGCGCAGCCATGGCGCGTTGTCGGCGTGATACCCGTAGGCGGCGCCGCTGCTGGACACAATGAGGTGTGACACCGCACTGGCCAAACAGGCGTCAAGCACACGCTGTGTGCCGCCAACGTCCACGCTGTACTCAAACCCGCGATCGCTGTTTTTACCAGGGGTGACGATGGACGCGAGGTGAACCACGGTGCTGATGCCGTGCTCATGCAGCAAGGCCTCCAGTCCGGGCTCGCGAATGTCGCTGGTGGCGTAGACCACGCCGGGCAGACGTTGGGCCGCATCCACAGGCCGGACATCCAGTGCCACGACATTGGCGATGACACCGGCATCGCGCAACCCGGCCAATCCGGCAATGACCTGGCGCCCCAGATAGCCGCCCGCACCCGTCACCAAAACAGACTGGCCGCTCATGATTTCACCTCAGCGCTGGTTTGGGACACGCCGGGGTTTCGTTTCATCCAGAACGTGGACAGTGCCATTCCGGCAAATATGTGCCAGACGCCCCACCAGGCTGTGACAATGGCCATGCCACCCAGCCCGCCAAAGAAATTGAAAATCAGGACCAGACCCAGGCCCGAGTTCTGGATGCCGGTCTCAAACGACACCGCACGGCAATCACGCTCCGCCAGACCTGCGGCCTTCGAAAAGCCATAGCCCAGCGCCAGGGCGCCCGCGTTGTGCAGCAGCACCACACCCACCACAAACTGGCCGTATTCCAGGAAAAATTTCCAGTTTGCAAGCAACGCACCCGTCACGAATACGCCAAAGACCACCAGGGAAAAAACACGCATCGGCTTGAGCGCACGCGCGGCCAGTGCTGGCCAGCGATGCGAGATGAACAGCCCCAGAAACAAGGGCAGTCCCAGCAAAATCGCCACTTCCACCAGCATGCGCAAAGGGTCCAGCGAGAAGTCCTTCAGGATTGCTTTCATGCCGGGATCCAAACTGCCCCAAAACGACACATTGATAGGGGTCATGACCAGCGCGCCGAGCGTGGACAAGGTACTGATGGACACCGACAAGGCGGCATTGCCGTGGGCTCGGTAAGTAAAGAAGTTGGAAATATGACCCGCCGGGCAGGATGACACCAACAACATACCCAGACCAATCGAGGGATGGGGTTTGATCGCCAGAATAAAAAGAAAGGTCAGCGCCGGGAACAGGATGTGATGGCTGACCATGCCAATCAGCAGTGCCTTGGGCGTCTTCAGCGCCGCTTTGAAGTCGGCGATTTTCAGGTCCAGCGCCACGCCGAACATCACGAAGGCCAGCACGAAATTCAGTGCAAGAAGTGCTTGTGGATTGAAGTTGAGTTGGACCTGATCGATCGGCATGTCGCGTCTCCTGCTGCTTGTTGTGCTGGCGATTGTGAAACATCCGCTGTACTATTTGGAGGTTAAATTCGGACATCTCGCCCCACCACGAACGACTTGAACGCATGGACAGACCCGTCGACTTGCCGCAGAAAATTACCGCCCTGGTAGCAACGTTGCGCAGCGAGGGAATCTCTGCCAACCAGGTACTGGCCTCCACAGGCATCAGCGCGGCACAGATGTCAGACCCCGGTTTTCGGGTATCCACGCGACAGTTGCTGACGGTGCTGGAGCGCTGTGCACAACTCTCCAGCGACCCGGCGTTCGCCTTGCGCGCCGGACTGCGACTGCGAATGAACCACTTTGGGCTGTACGGCTATGCCCTGCTCTCTTGCCCAACGCCGCGCGAAGCCATTCAGCTTGCCATGCGCTACCGGGCTCTCGCCACGCCTTTGCTGGGCCTGCAAGCCCGGGAATACAGCAGCCATCTCTGCTGGTCATTTTCGGATCTGCACGGGCTGGGCGAGCGCAATCAGTTATTCCGCCTGGCCTGCGAGATTCAGTTCGGCACCCAGCTTTCACTGCACCGCGACGTGATGGGCCCCGACATCCATCCCATCGAGATCCGGGCTGCTTATCCCGCGCCAACGCATGCGGGCATCTACGAAACCCTGCTCGGCTGCCCCGTGCAATTTGAGGCCCCTCTGAGTGACATCTCTTTTGACGCGAAATGGCTCGAGCAACCCATCGCGATCAGCCATCCGATACCGGCGAGCCTGATTCGTGAAACCTGTGATCGCCTGCTGGCAGATCTACAGCCCACTGCAGGCACGGCCAGCATCGTGTGCGCAATGTTGCTGGAGCGGCCGGGGCGATTTCCGGATATTGAATGGCTGGCGCACAACCTGGGCATCAGCTCGCGCACCCTGCGTCGAAAACTAATGGCAGAAAACACTTCGTACCAGCAACTCCTGGACAGTGTGCGTCACCGACTTGCGGTCGACTTTCTGAGCACCACGCGGATCAATACCGACGACGTGGCGGCCGCCTTGGGGTTCTCCGACGCAGCCAATTTTCGTCAGGCCTTCAAGCGCTGGAGCGGACGGCGACCGTCGGATTTCAGACCTTCAAGCCTCAAGCACGCCCCGCCAGACGCTTGAGCCCGAGCCACTGCTGGGCCCAAAATCCCCGACCGTAGTCACGCCCCTGTTCCACCTGATCGCGCACGCCGGTGGGATCGAAACGCAGATCAAAATTGGCGGTGCCAAACATCATGTCCCACCAAGGCAGCAACACACCAAAGTTGCGTCCCCCCAAGGTATGCCGGCCACCCGACTCATGGCCAATTCCGATGCTGTGATGCAGCCGGTGAAAACGCGGACTGATCCACAAGCGCTCCCCGATCCGGCCAAACCAGATACGCACATTCGCATGCTGAAAACTTTCGCTCAACTGCGTGAATGCGACGATGGCCACAAACTGGCTGGGCGCAATACCGATGAGTTGCGCCACCACAATCACAATCACGTCACGAAGGACATCATCGAGCAAATGGTTGCGGTTGTCGCTCCACATCGTCATCTGGCGCTGGGCGTGGTGCAGCGAATGCAACTTCCACCACCAGCCAAACTGATGCTGGCCCCGGTGAATCCAGTAGTCCAGAAAATCAATGACGAGCAAGTAAAGCACTAGGCTGACCAGCGGCCGATCGCTTACCCCCGGCCACATGGCATCAAGTTGCAGAGTGCTGAACCCGGCCACCCGCAAGGTTCCAAACAGCTCGTCAAACAAAGGAGTGAGCGAAAAAAACAGAACCAGGCGAAACAAGCCAAGTCGATGGATCAGTGTGTACACCATGTCGACACGCACCGTCGCATGATCGGTCACAAGCTCAACTGGCCGCCAGCGCTGCAGGGGTCCAATGACGGCAGCCAGAATCAGCAACTGGATCAAACCCACCAGCAACCAGCCGGTGGCGTCATAGCCATCGGCCAGCAGGTTCCCCATGCCCAGCGCAAACATCGCGGGCTGGATCAAGGACTCGAACAAGCCCTGCTGGGCGTTGGAAAAAGCGTTTGTTAAAAACTCCATTCGCTACAAGCCCCCACCCTGTCAGGACTATTGACCCGCTGCCTTGAGCCACGCGGCGTAAGCAGGATGCTCACGAAGCGTTGCAAAACAAAACCCCTTGTCCTTGAGCCCCATGATCAAGGGCTCCAGAACAGTCGGCGCCCAGGGCTCCTTGCGCGACCAGATACCCAAATGAGCCATGAGAATGTCGCCCTTCCTGATATCCCGCAAGGCCTTCTTCAACAGTGCTTCATTGCTGAATTTTTCGCTAGGCAGCTCGTCCCCCAAAAAACCTGCCGCGGACCAACCCACGTGCTCGAACCCGCAGGCCTTGGCCGCTGCCAGTAGACGCGGTGAGGTCTTGCCTCCTGGCGCGCGAAACAGAGGCAAAGGCTTTTTTCCGGTGAAGTCGTACAGACGCTCATTGGCGTAAGCGATCTGTTCACAGTATTTTTTGGCATCCCAAGTGAACTCGCGCCCCTCCAAAGCGCCCGACGAGGGCTGCACGCGAAACCGTGGCTGGACACCGGGCATATCACCGCGCCAATAGACATGGTCATAGGTGTGGGAGGCGAATTCATGTCCCTCGGCAGCACGCGCTTTCCACCAGGGAGCCCAGTGGTTGCCCAGACTGCCGTCGCCGGTCTTGGTACGTTCGTTGGCTGCAAAAAAAGTGACCTTGACATCTTGCCGTTTCAGTACCTCGGCCACCAGCGGTGCCACATCCATATGGCCTGTATCAAAGGTCAAGTACAACGGATTTTCACAAGATTTCTGGGCCATTCCCAGCGTGGAATAAGCGCAAGACGCTATTAAAACTATAGCAAACCGGAATCGTCCTGCGAACTTACTGGCGGGCCGCATGATCCAGTGTCCAGACGCCATGGGGAGACTTTCCAACCTTCACCTGACGCACCACCTGACGCGTGCGAGTGTCAATTACCGTGAGCTTTTTGGCCCAGCGTGAAGCCACGTAGATATAACGACCGTCGGCAGACAGGTCCATGCAATCCGGTCCGCTCGGTGCCGGATAGCTTTCCACCACCGTCATGGTCTGATAGTCAATCTTGCTGATGGTGTCGGCTACCCGGTTGCTCACAAACACATGACGTTTGTCGCCGGCGCCACGAAAGGCGTGCGCACCCTTCCCGGTCTTGAGCATTTGAACCAGTCGCGGCTCACGGCCCGTCACGTCATACACCTCCACGCCTTCGCCGCCCGTCAAGCCGATCAGAAGAAACTTGTCATCGGGTGTACCAAACACGTCCGCCGGCATGGCACCGGTCTTGCTACGCCATTTCAGAGCCTGCGTAAGCAGATCGATCGCCACGAGTTCGTCACTGTCCTGCATGGTGGCGTAGACCGTGCTGCTCTTGCTGTCAATCCAGACATGGCTGGGAGTCTTGCCGGTGGCAATGCGCTTGGCCAGTGTCATCGCGGTGCCATCCCAGTGGTAGATATCGACATGGTTCAGTCGATTGGCAGCCGTCACGAACCATTTCATATCGGGCGAAAACCGCAGCTGGTAGGGATCGAGGATGCCGCGCACTGTGCGCTGTACTTCGGCTGTTTTCGGATCCACGAACAACAAGGAGTCGCTCAATGCATTGGCAATGATGAGGGACTTTTCATCCGGCGTGAGGTACAAGTGATGCGGCTCCTTGCCGGTGGGAATTCGCTTGACTTCTTTCCAGGTCACCGGATCAATCACACTGACGCTGGCCTCCAGCGAGTTCAGCACAAAGACCGGGTTGGACTGAGCATGGGCAGCCAAGGGCGCCAGAAAAAGTGAACACAGAGTCAAAGCAGCGGACAAAGAGGCCACAAATCGACCAGAGGAACGAACAAAAAACGTCACAACAAATCACTTTTAGGGTTAAGCGCCAAGTGTAGCGGGCATCCACTGCTTTCCCTGGTGCACCATCTCGTACCATAGCGCCATGAACTTGATTGAAATCAACGGCGTCAAACTGGAGGTGCTGCGCATTGGCGCCACGTCGGAGCAAAAAGACCGGGCACCGCTTGTGTTCCTGCATGAAGGTCTGGGCTCGGTCGCCATGTGGCGTGATTGGCCGCAAGCACTTTGTCAAGCCACCGGACGGGAGGGGTGGGTGTACTCACGCCAGGGCTATGGCCAGTCCGACGCGGTGCCGGATGTTCGCGGTGGCGGGCAGCTTCAGCCCGACTACATGCACAAGGAAGCATGGACCGTCCTGCCTGCCCTGCTTCATGCGCTGTCGATTGAGAAACCGGTGCTGGTGGGCCACTCCGACGGCGGCACCATCGCCCTGCTCTACGCCAGCCGTCATCCAGTTTCTGCCTGTATTGCGATAGCGCCACACGTGATCGTGGAAGATGTCTCGGTTCAAGCCATTGACCAGGCGCGCATCAGCTTCGAGTCCGGGGACCTGCGTCAGCGCCTGACCCGCTACCATGCGAACGTAGACTGCGCCTTCTGGCAATGGAACGACATATGGCTCAGTCCAGGCTTTCGCGCCTTCGATATCCGTCAACAGTGCACCCACATCAAAGCCTCCGTTCTGGCCATCCAGGGTGAGGATGATCCGTATGGAACATTGGCTCAAATTGAGCAAATTGCGTTGCCGGCAAGCCAAATCACTCGCCTGATACTGCCCCAATGTGCGCACTCACCGCACCGAGAGCAAGCCACGCTGACCACACAGGCCATTGCCGACTTTCTGATGGACGCCAGGTGAGTACCACCGCACGCCGACAGACGTCAGGCAGAGATACTGGCCAGATCCGCCTGGCTCAGCCAGCGCCACTGCCCCGGCAGGAGATCGTCGGGCAATCGCAGGCCTCCGATCCGGGACCGGTGCAAAGCCTCCACCCGGTTGCTGACGGCTGCCACCATGCGCTTGACTTGATGGTATTTGCCCTCGGTCAGAGTCAAGCGCAAATGATGGCTTGAGATGGCCTCGCATGCTGCGGCCCGCACTGGCTTGGGATCATCATCAAGGACCACGCCGGCCAGCAACCTGTTGACCTGAGTATCGTCCAGCGGATGCTTGACTGTGACCTCATACACCTTGGGCACATGGTGCCGTGGTGAGCTCATCCGATGAATGAATTTGCCGTCATCGGTGAGCAGCAACAATCCTGTGGTGTCCTGATCCAGCCGTCCGACTGCCTGCACGCCTTGAACCGCCCCTTTTTGGGGTCGCTGTCGCAGTGGCGACGGGAGCAAAGTGTAAATACTGGGGTAGGTCGATGGCTTCTGTGAACACTCTGTTGCAACGGGTTTGTGCAGCATCACATAGGCTTTTTCATGGTAGGGCCAGTCAACGCCCTGCACCCTCAATCGCAGTCCATCAGCTACAAATTCAGTAGCAGACTGCATACACTTGACAGGCTCCAGAGCCTCGGGAGATGGGTAGACCTGGACCAGCCCTTGCTGGATCAAGCCGGCGCAGACACGTCGTGTGCCAAAGCCTTGAGAATAAAGAATATCTTGCAACTGCATACCCAGAGTATCGCAAAGCGCTGCCCGGGCCACAATTCGATCCCTGCAGGCTTGTTTTGCCCCTTCCGATACTTTAGACTGTGCTGATAAATTATCCAATCTCGACAAAGAGAGAGACCGCTTAAGATGTCAGACGACCTGGTTTTTAGTGATGAGCCCAGCAGCCCTGTCAACCCCGAAGACGCAGCCCCCTGGCAAGTCCTTATCGTTGATGACGAAAGAGGCGTGCATGACGTCACCAAGCTGGTCATGGCCGATTTTGAAATGGATGGTCGGCCCGTTCAATTCCTGGACTGTTACAGCGCAGCAGAGGCCAAGGTTCTGCTGGCCGGTCGAAACGATATTGCACTGATATTGCTGGACGTCGTGATGGAAACCGATCTGGCCGGGCTGGATCTGGCCCGCTATATCCGTGAAGATCTTGGCAACCTCAATGTGCGTATTGTGCTGAGAACCGGACAGGCTGGGCAGGCACCTGAAGAGCAGGTGATCCGGGACTACGACATCAACGACTACAAGGAAAAAACAGAACTCACACGGCGCAAGCTCATCACTGTCTTCTATTCCGGTCTGCGCGGCTATCGTGACCTGATGCGGATTGAGCGCGCCCGCCTCGGCCTGCGCCGTTCGGTGGAGGCGATTACCCGGGTATGTGATTCACAAAGCCTTGAAACCTTTGCGTCTGCCGTTCTCGAACAGGTCCATTACCTGCTGAACCTCAATGGCCAGGGACTCTGCGCAAGCCGTACGACAGCCTTCACCGCCTGCTCATCGAATGGGCGCATCATGATTCTGGCTGCCACCGATGGGTTTTCAGGACTGCTGCAGACCAAGGACCTTAGCCGACTGCCACCCGACGTTCGTCAGGCACTGGACCGCTCACTTGCGGAAAAGACCAGTCACTGTGGTGAGCGCCATTACGTGGGCTATTACCTGACAAAGAGCGGCAGCGAAAGCATGATTTACATGCAGTTTTTCGAGCCGATTTCCGACAGTGCCCGCGAATTGCTCGAGCTATTCGCCTCCAACGTTGCCATCACTTACGATCATCTCCTTTTGCGCGAGGAGATTGAAGCCACCCAGCAGGCGACCATCTCCATCCTTGGCGAGGCCATTGAGCGGCGCTTCAATGATTCCAGCGACCATGGTCGCCGAGTTGGCGAAATCGCTGCCCTGATGGCCCAGTGGCTGAGCATGCCGGAGCACGAAGTCGAAATCATCCGGCAAGCAGCGACATTGCATGATGCCGGCAAGATCCGCATACCAGAACAAGTCTTGAGCAAGCCCGCCAAGCTCGATGCGCCGGAATTGACCGTCATGAAAACCCATTCCCAACTGGGTTTTGATATTCTGTCCAAGTCGAAGACCACCATCCATCAACTGGCTGCAACGGTGGCCCTGGAACACCACGAGCGGTGGGACGGCAGTGGCTATCCGCAAGGCCTGACCGGTGAAAACATCAGTCTCGCTGCGCGACTGACAGCGGTGGCAGATGTGTTGGACTCCCTGGTAAGCCCCAGTTGCTACAAAACACCGTGGTCTCTCAAAGAGAGCCTGGACCATCTGCGCACGGAAAGTGGCAAACATTTCGAACCCCGGCTGGTGGAACTGATCCTCAACCATCCAGAGGAAATTGCCTCGGTTTACCGGAGATTTCCAGCCCATCCGGGTGTTCCGCCACAAAGCCAATGAAACCGCTCTCCCGGACCCCAGTGCAGGCGTAGCAGATATCCGCAGTGCATTCATGGTCGAACTCCAATGAGCCCGCACTGCTGGTTGGACTATTCGCCAATTCAGGATGATCTTTCAAGCCTGGCAACTCCGTTGATAATCACGGTCTTGCTGGAACGCCCCGATCCACATTTTTTTTCGAGACCACCGTTATGCATCGTGTCGCCATCAGTAGCACCGGACTCTATATACCGCCTGACGTCATTACCAACGAAGAACTGGTAGCCGCATTCAATGTTTTCGCCGAACAGGAAAACGCCGCCAATGCCGACGCCATTGCAGCAGGTACGCGGCAAGCCGTGCCACCGTCCAGCGTCGAGTTCATCGAAAAGGCATCGGGCATCAAGCGTCGCTACGTCATGGAGAAATCCGGCGTGCTGGACCCGAAACGGATGTACCCGCGCCTGAGGGCCAGACCCGACTCCGAAATATCCCTGATGGCCGAAATTGGCGTCGCGGCAGCGCGCGATGCGCTGGCGCGGGCGGGCAAGGAGCCCGCCGATATCGATGGAGTCATCTGCGCCGCCGCCAACATGCAACGCGCCTACCCGGCGATGGCGGTAGAAATTCAAACTGCACTGGGTATCAACGGCTTTGGATTCGACATGAACGTGGCCTGCTCCTCCGCCACATTCGCGATTGAAATGGCCGTCAACGCCGTCAAGACCGGTTCCGCGCGGGCCGTTCTCGTTGTGGATCCTGAAATCACCTCACCTCACCTGGCCTGGAAAGACCGGGACTGCCATTTCATCTTTGGCGATGTATGTACCGCCATACTGATTGAACGCCTTGAGACGGCACCTGCTGGTGCCTTTGAAATCCTTGGAACACGTCTGCTCACGACCTTCTCCAACAGCATTCGCAACAATGCCGGTTATATGTCGCGCAGCGAAGACCGCAATCCGCAAGACCGGGATCAACTCTTCTACCAGGAAGGACGCAAAGTCTTCAAGGAAGTTTGTCCGATGGCCGCTGAACATATCAGCAAGCACCTCGCCGAACATGGTTTTGCCCCTGCCGACGTTCGTCGCTACTGGTTGCACCAGGCAAATTTGTCGATGAACCAGTTCATTGGCCGCAAGCTGCTGGGCCGTGACCCGACATCGGACGATGCACCGGTCATTCTGGACGAGTTTGCCAACACGGCATCGGCCGGATCCATCATTGCGTTTCACCGCCACCACGACGACATCAAGAGCGGCGAAGTAGGCGTGATCTGCTCCTTCGGCGCCGGTTACTCCATTGGCAGCGCGGTGGTGCGGCGCACCTGACCGCGCAGCCGCAAGGTCAGTTCAAGGCCCGTTTCAGCCGGATTTCCTCGATCTTGACTGAGCCCACCGGGACAGTCTTGATGCTGGTCATTTCGCGTTTGAAACCTGCCAGATCATGGAAGCGCAGAGCCCTCTCGTTGCCCAAAGGGATCCACAGGGTCACATTGGTGCAGCCTTCCTCGATCAAGCCTTCACGGGCGGCATCCCACAATGCCAGGCCAACACCCTTGCCCCAGTGGGAGCTTGCCGCATAAATCGCCCATATTTCGCCCATGGTGTTGGGGGTTCCCTTGTCGCGCGAACGGTCGAAACCCACGAAGCCCACAATTTGATCCCCGTCAACGGCCACGTGAACCTGGGGCTCGGCGTATTCAATCGCATCACGCCAATAGGCGACGCCTTTGTCGGCGGAAACGGCAGGCAATTGCTCACCTGGAAAAAGAGCCTTGAAAGCGGCCTGGCTTGAGCTCGCATAAATTTCGGCAATGACTTTGGCATCGCGCAGAGTTGCGGGCCGAACCTCAAAATTGGACATACTGGACATGAAGATAGCCTGGCGTACCAAGCGAATAATAAAAATTGGAGTTGGATTGTCGCCTCAATTGGTCGAGCACCGCAGCCGGAACCGCGTTGCACGATCCTATTCAAGATCTAATAAGCTATAAATTTAATAGCTAAATATGCTTTATTTACGTGGGCTACAGATCATTTTTCGCCAATTTTCTGGGAAAATGAGCGATTCTTGCCACTTAGCATCCACCCCCCATGCGTCGCCTTTTCTCGATTGCCCTGATTCTCGGTTTGTTTGCCTGGCCAAGCCTTCACGCGGCATCCCCCCCTGCGTTCGAGGACTCCATGGCTCAACGCACGCTGGCCTGCACAGCCTGTCACGGCAAGCAGGGGCGTGCAGGCCCTGATGGCTACTACCCGCGACTGGCGGGAAAGCCTGCGGGCTATCTTTACAACCAGCTGCTCAATTTTCGGGATGGCAGGCGTCATTACGGCCTGATGGCCAGTCTGGTTGAGCCGCTTTCAGACGCCTACCTGATGGAAATTGCCCAATATTTTTCCATGCTGGATTTGCCCTACCCTGCGCCGGAGCCCACCACGGCAGCGCAACAGGTACTGGCGCGTGGCCGGATACTGGTGACGCAGGGCGATACTGTCAAGAAGATACCCGCCTGCGTTCAGTGCCATGGCGAGGCATTGACAGGTGTGGCCCCGAATATTCCGGGCCTGCTGGGCCTGCCGCGGGATTACCTGAATGCACAGCTCGGTGGATGGCAGACGCGCCAGCGTCGTGCTGCAGCCCCGGATTGCATGGCACACATTGCGGATCAGCTGAGCGACCAGGACGTAGCCTCTGTGGCCCATTGGCTGGCGTCTCAGCCGGTACCGGCGAATGCCAAGCCCCTATCAGCCCTGCCCCCCCTACGCTTGAATGCCCAGCGAATCAGCTGTGGCAGCGTCGATCTGCCAATTGCAAGCGGGCCCATTGTGGCAAGCCCGTCCGGGCCAGCATCGGACCTGGTCACACAAGGTGCCTATCTGGCCCGGGCTGGTAATTGCCAGGCGTGCCATACCGTGCCCGGCGGTCCGCCTTACGGCGGTGGACGCGGCATCGCCACGCCGTTTGGTACCGTTTTTTCCAGCAACCTGACTTCTGACAAAACAACTGGCATAGGCGCATGGTCGTCTAGCGAGTTCTGGGAGGCCATGCATAACGGCCGCTCCCGAGATGGGCGTTTGCTTTATCCGGCGTTCCCGTACACCAGCTTCACCCAGATCACACGGGCAGACTCGGACGCCCTTTACGCCTATCTGAAAACTGTTGCCCCCACCAAGCAAGCCAACGCCGTCCATGCATTGCGCTGGCCGTACAGCACGCAAGCTGCGCTGGCCGTCTGGCGTGCGATCTATTTTTCGCCCGGCGTTTACCGGGCCAATGCAAGTCAAACCGCCGACTGGAACCGTGGCGCCTATCTGGTGAACGGTCTGGGGCATTGCGGCGCCTGCCACACCCCTCGAAACACGCTCGGTGCCAGCCAGGAAAAACTTGATCTGGATGGCGGCATGCTCCCGATGCAAAACTGGTATGCACCATCGCTGAAGTCCGGTCTTGAGGCGGGCGTGGCAGATTGGACATCGCAAGACATCGTCGCGCTCCTCAAGACGGGAACCTCATCCCACGGCTTGGCCAACGGCCCCATGGCTGAAGTTGTTCTGAACAGCACACAATTCATGTCGGCAAACGACTTGATGGCCATGTCGGTCTTTCTGAAGTCCTTGGCTCCAACGGCAGCAGATTTGCGTTCAAGTCCAGCGTCCACAGAAGCACGGACCGGTCCAGCCGGAACCAGCACGGCTGTGCCCGGCAAAGGGGCCAAGCTGTACGAAAATCATTGCGCCCAATGTCACGGCAACCAGGGAGACGGCGTCCGCGACGCCTACCCACCCCTGCGCAACAACCGAACCGTCACAATGGCCAACCCGTCCAACCTGGTCCAGATCGTTTTACACGGTGGCTTTGCCCCAGCCACAGCGGGCAACCCTCGCCCCTATGGAATGCCGCCCTTTGTGCTGCAATTGAGCGATCCGGATCTGGCAACTCTCCTAACCTACGTCCGCAGTTCCTGGGGCAACCATGCACCCAAGATCACCGAGCTCGACGTCAATCGAGCGCGGACCCAACCCTAGTCACCCTGACTCTGGTCGACCACGTAGGGGCGAAGACTCTGGATGCAACTCCACCAATGTGCGAGGATAATCAAATGCCCCAGCTTCAATTCGAATAGCGGGGCACTTAACCCAGGAGCAGGAAATGGCAAAAGGTCAGCAAAGCAACAAGATGGTCAAGAAACCGAAAAAGGACACTGCGCCGCCCAAACCCGTGTCCCCGGACGCCGTACGCCCTACCATCACGACGGTGGTACCGGTACGGGGCAAACTGAAGAACGCGCCGAGTCGCGGCTGATCGACCCGGGCAGAATCGGGCAAGTGATTCAATCTGCTTGAGGTAAACCGCAGAAACAATGGCACCGAAAAGCAGTCTTACCAGGGGCAAAAAGGCCCGCCTGTCGCCTTCGGCACGAACGGGTCGGCTTGGCACGGGTACCAGCCGGCAGGATATTCTTGCGGAGGGGTATTCGCTCCCCCAGATGGTGGAAGACCTGCGCAACTACCAAGCCGAGTTGGAAATACAGAATCAGGCCTTGCGCTACAGCCAATCCGCGGCGGAAGGCGCCTCGGAACGGTTTTTGACCCTGTTTTCCAATGTCCCTCTGGCGCTGATGGTGGTGGACGAAAATGGTCTGGTGCTGGAAAGCAATGCCATGGCTTTGCGGCTTTTCCGCCCCCTGGAACATGATCCTCCGCTCAACTTCTTGTTGCCCCTGGTCAGCGATGACCATGTCGATAAAGTGGCACAGGCCTTCTCCAGTGCCAAAGATACGGGGACCAGTGAAACCAGCGAAGTCATTTTTTCTTGTGGATCCAGTGGTGTCTTTACGGGAGACCTGCACATCGCGCGGATTGAGAACTCGCAAGACGAGTTGGCGCATTTCATCTGCGCCATCATTGACCAGGGACCCTTGCTGACTGAACGGCAAGCCTTGCAGGCCAGCGCCGCGGCTTTGCAGGAGCGCAATGAAGAGTTACAGCAGAGCAAAGACCGGCTGGCTTCCATCATCAATTCTTCACTCGACGCGATTGTTTGCGTTGACCAGCATCATCTCATCACCATCTTCAACCCGACGGCAGCAGCGCTGTTTCAGTGTCCTACCCTACAGGCACTCGGATGTCCGCTCTCACGCTTTCTGCCGGATGTGGTTCAAACACTGAGCTACGCCCAGTTCACCACACATGCCCAGCTGGGCGAATTGACAGGACTCACTTCGGCGGGCAAGAGCATCGCCATTGAAGCCAGCGTGTCTTTTGAGCGCCACCCGGATGGCGACACAACAACCATTTTTGCCCGTGACCTCACCGCGCGGAAAAAGATCGAGGCGCATCGCAACATGCTGGAGTCCCAATTACGGGAATCCCACAAGATGCAGGCCGTGGGCACCATGGCCGGCGGCATTGCTCACGACTTCAACAACATCATTGGCGCAATTCTTGGCAACGTCGAACTCGCCAAGCAGGATGCAGGGAAAGCATCCCCCGCCCTGATCAGTCTCAACGAGATCGACAAGGCGGGCCGCAGGGCACGCGATCTCGTTCGGCAAATTCTCACATTCAGTCGAAACGAGTCGCCCAAGCGAGTCCCGATCCAATTGGCCGATGTTGTGCAGGAAACCGTCCGCTTGTTGAAAGTGGCTTTGCCACCCACCGTGGAAATGCAGGTCACCATCGACCCGGAGACACCGGCAGTCCTTGCCGATGCCACACAGGTTGAACAGGCGCTGCTCAATCTGTGTACCAACGCCATACAGGCCATTGGCGCAAAGCGTGGCTCGGTGAACATTGAACTTGGCTACAAGCTCCACAATGAAGCACCGCAGGCCGAGCGCCGGGGTGGCGCAAGAGGCCCCCACGTCAGTTTGGCGGTACGAGACACGGGTAGCGGAATCGACCCGGATACCTTGCAGCGCATTTTTGAACCCTTCTTCACCACCAAACCCGTTGGTCAGGGAACGGGACTGGGTCTGGCTGTCGTGCACGGCATCATGCGCACCCACCTGGGCACGGTAGACGTACAGAGCACAACCGACAGCGGCAGTTTGTTCACCCTGTATTTTCCGGTGGCCAACGCTGCAGCAGTACCGGTGATGGTCGAGCCTCCCAAACCCAAGGCGGTCCAGGGAATGGGGAAACACGTCATGTATGTCGACGATGACGAAGCGCTGGTCTTTCTGGTCGATCGTGCACTTACCCGCAAGGGTTTTGCGGTCAGCACTTTCACAGATCCGCGTTTGGCGGCCGAAGCCTTGCGCGCAAATCCAAAGGACTTTGACCTGCTGGTAACCGACTACAACATGCCTGGGTACTGCGGCTTGGACCTCTTGAAGGAAGCCCGATTGATCCGCCCCGAACTCCCCGTGGCATTGGCTTCCGGCTATGTGACCCCTGAAATCGAAGCCAGCGCCTTGGCCGAAGGCGCGCATGCACTGATCCACAAGCCCAATGATGTTGACGAACTGGTTGAAACCGTGCAGCGGCTGATTCAGGTCAACGATGCCAACTGCTGATATTGCAGTGCTTTACGCCGACGCGTCCATGCTGGTGCTGGACAAGCCGTCCGGCCTGCTCTCGGTGCCCGGACGCGGCGCAGACAAGCAAGACTGTCTGAGTGTGCGGGCACAGCAACTGTACCCCGATGCCCTGGTGGTGCATCGGCTCGACATGGCAACTTCCGGCTTGCTGGTTATGGCCCGCGGCGCCATCGCCCAACGCGCACTGAATCATGCCTTTGCCAGTCGCACCGTCAACAAACGCTACATCGCCATCGTTGACGGGCATCTGCCATCACCACCGCAACCCTGGGGCCTGATTGACCTGCCCATCATCGTGGACTGGCCCAACCGCCCTCTTCGCATCATCGATCAGCAACGCGGCAGCCCGAGCATGACCCGCTGGCGTGTTCTGTCGCACGACGGCCATACCGACACCACCCGCGTTGAATTGGAACCCGTGACGGGCCGATCCCACCAGTTGCGGGTGCATCTGCTGGCACTGGGGCACGCTATCGTCGGGGATGCGCTCTACGGCAACCCGCGCGTTCAGGCCATGGCAGGCCGCTTGCTGCTGCATGCATGTTCACTTGAACTCCCCCATCCGGCAAGCGCGCAATCCATGCGCTTTGCCAGCCCTGAACCCTTTTGACAACATCGCGAGCACTTCATCATGAGCCAACACCTCTTCATCTTGACCGGCGCATCCCGTGGCATGGGGCTCGCCATGGCGGAGCAGCTACTCTGCAGCGACAACTTTCTGCTTTGCATTTCGCGCAACACCAATGGGGCACTCACCTCCCTGTCAGAAAAGCTGGGCAGCAAGCTGGAGCAATGGCCCATGGACCTGGAACACAGCGTTGAAACCGCAGCCATGCTGACGCAGTGGCTCCAAAGTCGCAAGACTGGTTCCTTTGCAAGTGCGACATTGATCAATAACGCAGGCGTCATCCCCAAAGTCGCACCGCTGAGCGACTCGGACCCGGTCGATCTGGCGCGCGCGCTGCGGGTGGGCCTGGAAGCCCCGCTGTTGCTCAGTGCCGCGTTTCTGCATGCAACGCAGGCATGGAACATACCCCGAAAAATACTCAATATTTCATCGGGGCTGGGGCGCCGGCCACTGGCTTCACAGTCGGGTTATTGCGCCGCCAAGGCAGGCATGGACCATTTCACGCGGTGCATGGCACTGGATGAGGCACTCAACCCCAACGGCGCCAAAGTCTGCTCACTGGCGCCCGGTGTGATCGACACCGACATGCAAGTGCAGCTTCGCAATGCGGACGCGTCGGCTTTTCCGGATCGAAAAAACTTTGTCGACCTCAAGTCGAGCGGCCGACTCACGTCGCCAGCCGATGCGGCAACCCAGATACTGGCATATTTGAAGCGCCCGGATTTTGGCCACGATCCAATTGCCGACATCCGCGACTGAGCCATTCGGATGAAGCCCGAGGCTGTGACAGACAAGAAGCGCAAAATGAACCGAAATCCGGATTCCAATAAAATCAGCAACTGACCGTCAGCGTCCATCCGGACGCCGGCTGTGAACATTTTTTACCCTTTTCTCATTTCAGGAGACCCCCATGAGCCGTGAAGTTGTTGTGGTCAGTGCTGTGCGCACTGCAATTGGTACCTTTGGCGGTAGCTTGAAGGATATTGCCCCGACCGAATTGGCTGCACAAGTGGTCCGTGAATCGCTCAAGCGCGCCAATGTCCAGGGCGCCGACGTCGGGCATGTGGTGTTTGGCCACGTCGTCAACACCGAGCCCAAAGACATGTACCTGTCACGCGTTGCCGCCATCAACGGCGGCTGCGCGGAAGGCACGCCCGCCTTCAATGTCAACCGGTTGTGCGGTTCGGGCCTGCAAGCTATTGTCTCGGCCAGTCAGTCCATCTTGCTGGGTGACACCGACGTTGCCATTGGTGGTGGCGCAGAAAACATGAGCCGCGCTCCCTTTGCGAGCCTGAATATGCGCTGGGGTGCCCGCATGGGTGACACCAAAATGGTCGACATGATGATGGGGGCACTGCACGACCCTTTTCACACCATCCACATGGGTGTGACAGCCGAGAACATCGCGGCCAAATGGGGCATTACCCGCGAAGATCAGGACAAACTGGCCGTCGAGAGCCATAACCGCGCGCAACGCGCCACCCAGGCTGGCCATTTCAAGAGCCAGATCATGCCCGTCATGCTCAAGAGCAAAAAAGGGGATGTGGCCTACGAAGTCGACGAGCATTTCCGCCCCAACTGCGCCATGGAAGACCTGGCCAAGCTCAAACCTGTGTTTGCCAAGGAGAACGGTACGGTCACAGCAGGCAATGCGTCCGGCATCAATGACGCCGCTGCAGCAGTTGTCCTGATGGAGCGCAGCGCCGCAGAAAAGCGGGGGCTCAAGCCCATGGCCCGGCTGGTGGCCTATGCCCACGCCGGTGTGGACCCCAAATACATGGGCATTGGACCGGTGCCTGCCACCCAGATGGCATTGAAAAAGGCCGGCCTGACCGTGAATGACCTGGACGTCATTGAAGCCAATGAAGCCTTTGCCGCGCAGGCTTGCGCTGTCACCCGCGATCTGGGATTGGATCCCGCCAAGGTCAACCCCAATGGCTCCGGCATTTCTCTGGGTCACCCCATTGGAGCAACCGGTGCACTGATCACGGTCAAAGCACTGTACGAACTGGAGCGCATTGGTGGTCGCTACGCACTGGTCACCATGTGCATCGGTGGCGGTCAGGGTATCGCCGCCATTTTCGAACGCGTGTCCTGATCTTCATGAATGCCGGAGCCAGGCCATGACGCATCACAAGCATTGGAGCCTGGGTGCCAAACTGGCTCTGGTGGGTGCGCCCTTCCTGCTGCTGGCATTGCTCTCAACCGCAGCAACCTTGTGGGTATCGTGGCAGCTTGATGGCGGCGCTGCAGCGGTCAACGAGGCGGGCCGGATGCGAATGCAGTCCTACCGGATGGCCCTTTCAATTGGCACCGGCGAGAGCGCTGCCTTGACCGAACAGGTCAAGGAGTTTGACGAGAGTCTGTCTGTGCTGCGCAGCGGTGACCCGGAGCGCCCATTGTTTGTCCCATGGGACGATACCGTGCGCTCACGATTCGCCATGGTCGAAGTCGACTGGAAAGCCTTCCGATCAAGCTGGATTGACTCCCGAACGGAGAACCCACGCAACCTGCGGGCTCAGACCGTTGCATTCGCGTCGCACATTGATGCCTTGGTAACCAGCATCGAAGCGCACATGGCGCACTGGACGGCCATGCTGCATTTGCTGCAAATGACCATGCTGGCCATGGCCATCCTCGGTGCTGCGGTATTGCTCTACACAGGTTATCTTTTCGTTCTGGAACCTGTCGGGCAGCTGAAGCAGGCCATAGAAAAAATCGAGGCGGGTGATTTTGGTGCACGTGTGGAGCGCGTTACCAGCGATGAATTTGGCACACTCGCCGATGGATTCAATGGCATGGCCGAACACTTGCAGTCGATGTACCGCTTGCTCGAGCGAAAGGTAGTCGAAAAAACTGCCCAGCTTGAGGAAAAACACGAACGTCTGGAAAGCCTTTACGAAGTAACTGCCCTGGTTACCAAGGCCACTTCTCTGGACGAGTTGGCGAAAGGCTTTGCGACAAGCATCACCCGTATTGCCCACGCAGATGGCGTCGCCTTGCGTTGGTCAGATCAAACCAACCAACGTTACCTGATGCTGGCGGCCCAGGGTTTACCGAGCTCCATGGTCGATGCCGAGCTCTGCATTGACAAGGGAGACTGTCATTGCGGCACCTCGACTGTCGAGCAGGGCCTGCGTGTGATTCCCATTCGCTCCATGGCAACGACAGCGCCGCAGCACTGCGCGAAGGCCGGTTTTGAAACGGTGGTCAACATCCCCGTGCGTCTGCACGACAGGCTGATGGGCGAGGTGGACTTGTTTTTTCACGCCCGCGTCAACCCCTCCCCCGCCGAGCGCTCGCTGCTTGAGGCACTTGCCAGCCACCTGGCTGGTGCCATGGAGAACCTTCGACTCAACGCGCTCGAAAGAGAAGCGGCCGTTTCGCAGGAGCGACACCTGCTGGCACGCGAGTTGCACGACTCCATTGCCCAGTCGTTGGCGTTCCTGAAAATCCAGGTGCAACTGATGCGAGACGCACTGCAGGCCGGTGACTCGGTGGAAATCAAACAGGTGCTGGAAGAAATCGATGCGGGTGTACGGGAAAGCTACGGCGACGTGCGGGAACTTCTGCTGCACTTTCGCACCCGCACCAACACCGAAGATATTGAGCCAGCGCTGGCCACCACGCTGCGGAAATTTGAACATCAAAGCGGCATGAAAACATCCTTGACGATGCAAGGACAAGGCATGCCCCTGTCACCCGACCTGCAGATTCAAGTGCTGCACATTGTTCAGGAAGCTTTGTCCAACGTCCGAAAACATGCCCGCGCATCCCAAGTCTGGCTGGAGGTTCAGCAACAGCCTGCATGGCGCTTCGAGGTGCGTGATGATGGCGTCGGATTCAACGCCGACAACGATCAGCTCGACGAAACCCACGTGGGCCTGCGGATCATGACCGAGCGCGCCCAACGCATCGGTGCGGACCTGGACGTCATTTCCACGCCGGGTCGTGGCAGCTCCGTTATTTTGACCTTGCCGCTTCACGCCCATCCCATGCCTGCGGGCTCGGCACAGGTACGTGAGCCTAGCATCACTGTTGGAGCATAAGCACGCCTATGTCAACCGCAGATCGAGCCCCCATTCGCATCCTGGTTGTCGACGACCACACGCTGTTCCGGCGTGGCCTGACTGCGCTTCTGACGCGTGACCCCCGGTTGCAGGTCATTGGGGATGCGGCAGACGCCGGGCAGGCGCAACGCAAAGCGCAGGAGCTGCAACCCGATGTGATCCTGCTGGACAACCATCTGCCAGGTGTCAATGGCGTGGATGCTTTGCCGGCGCTGATGGAGGCTGCGCCGCACACCCGAATTCTGATGCTGACAGTGAGCGAAGATGAGAACGACCTGGCTGCGGCATTGCGTGGCGGCGCTGCGGGCTACCTTCTGAAGACCATCGAAGGTGATGCGTTGACCGCAGCCATCCAGCGTGCCGCCGCTGGCGACAGCGTTATTGCACCGGAGATGATGAGCAAGCTCGTAGCCGCCTACCGTGGGGCAACAGGAGGCAACCCGTCCACCGCGAACGGGATTGCGGTGAGAGTCTCGGCGAACCCAGCCCACCCTGCCTCGGCATCTGAGGCGTCGATTGCCAGTCTTTCACCCCGCGAGCTCGATATTCTTCGCGGCATCGTGCGTGGCGCCAGCAACAAGGAAATTGCCCGCGAGCATGGCATTGCCGAAACCACCGTCAAAATCCACGTACAACACGTACTGCGCAAGCTCGATGTGAGCTCCCGGGTCCATGCAGCCGTCATCGCAACCGAGCACGGCTTGCTTTGATTTAAATCAAGAAAACTGTATAGTCAACTCGCACTAGTTCTTCAGAACTACCGGAAGTGCGGGGAAGTAGTTCCATTTACTCCGCCTGCCGCTCCTTCAGAGGGATGCCGCGATAGGCCTCGCCCGCCTAAAGTCAGGTCATGCAAAAAAGGAGTTTTTGACATGACAAAAAAAGGGCAAGCACTTTCCGTGCTTATTGTCAGCACACTGGCATTCACGGTGTGTTTCATGGTCTGGATGATGTTTGGGGTGATTGGCATCCCCATCAAAAAGGCACTCGGTCTCAATGCAACAGAATTCGGACTGCTGACGGCTACGCCCGTCCTGACGGGTTCCCTGATCCGGGTGCCACTGGGCATCTGGACAGACAAATACGGTGGTCGCATCGTCATGGCCGTTTTGATGGCGTTGACCGTGCCAGCCATCTGGATGATGAGTTATGCCACTGTGTACTGGCACTTTCTGGTCATCGGTCTTTTTGTGGGACTGGCAGGGGGATCGTTTTCCGTTGGAACGCCCTACGTCGCACGTTGGTTTCCCAAGAATCAGCAAGGCTTCGCCATGGGGGTGTACGGCGCTGGCAACTCGGGCGCTGCGGTCAACAAGTTCGTTGCACCTGCACTGGTTGTCGCATTCGGCTGGGCCATGGTGCCGCAGGTGTACGCAGCGATCATGCTGGGAACCGTGGTTCTGTTCTGGTTCTTCAGCCACAGTGACCCGACACACCTTGTACCGAGCAACGTCAAGTTCAGCGATCAACTCAAATCGCTCAAAGATCCCAAAGTGCTGAAATACTGCCAGTACTACAGCATCGTGTTCGGTGGCTATGTCGCCCTCTCGTTGTGGATGGTCCAGTACTACGTCGGCGAATTCGGCCTGGATATCCGCGCCGCCGCCTTGCTGGCGGCCTGCTTTTCCCTGCCGGGCGGTGTCTTGCGCGCCGTGGGTGGCTGGATGTCGGACAAATGGGGCGCCCACAGCGTGACCTGGTGGGTCCTGTGGGTCAGCTGGATTTGCCTGTTCCTGCTGAGCTACCCCCAGACTGATTTCACCATTACCACGGTTACAGGACCCAAGACCTTCCACATTGGTCTCAATGTGTATGCCTTCACCGCATTGATGTTCATACTGGGCATTGCCTTCGCTTTCGGCAAGGCCAGTGTTTTCAAATACATCAGCGATGACTACCCTACGAACATCGGGACCATCAGCGGCATCGTCGGTCTGGCGGGTGGCATGGGCGGTTTCGTTCTGCCCATCATGTTCGGCGCGCTCATGGACCTCACCGGCATTCGTTCCAGCGCATTCATGTTGATGTATGGCGTGGTCTGGGTGTCGCTCATCTGGATGTACTGGACTGAAGTACGCCGTAGCGAACTCATGGGTAAAAACGCGACGCCTTTCAGCCTGCAGAACTGATCTTACTTTTTGAAAGAACACAATGACAAACAACAAGCAATCGGGCGCTGACATCGCCGACTGGCGTCCCGAGGACAACGCGTTCTGGGAGTCCACCGGCAAGAAGATCGCCTACCGCAACCTCTGGATTTCCGTACCTGCCTTGCTATGCGGCTTTGCCGTGTGGGGCATGTGGGGGATCATCACGGTGCAAATGCTGAATTTGGGTTTTCCGTTCACACAAGCCGAGCTGTTCACCCTGACCGCCATTGCCGGTATCTCGGGTGCCACCATGCGCATTCCGGCCTCATTCCTGATTCGTCTGGCGGGTGGGCGCAACACCATCTTCCTGACAACCGCCATGCTGCTGGCGCCGGCCATCGGCACCGGCATTGCGCTTCAACATCCGGAGTGGCCCCTCTGGGTATTTCAGTTGATGGCACTGTGGTCCGGCGTAGGTGGCGGTAACTTTGCCAGTTCCATGTCCAACATCAACACCTTCTTTCCCAAGCGACTGCAAGGTACGGCGCTGGGCCTGAATGCGGGCTTGGGCAATTTCGGAGTCACCACCATGCAAATCGTGATTCCGCTGGTGATGACGATGAGTCTTTTCGGCGACCTCGGTGGCGAATCGACCAAACTGATCAAAGACAGCGGCTGGATCTTTGGCAAGATTGCAGCAGGCACCCCCACCTGGATTCAAAATGCCGGTTTCGCCTGGGTGTTGTCGCTGGTTCCCTTGTCGATCCTGTGCTGGTTCGGCATGAACAACCTGAAAACCGTTTCTCCCGACACCGGCAACCCGCTTGTTGCGTTCGCCAAAGTCACGTACCTGTACACACTGGCATTCATACCCGCCATTTTCGGCTTGTATCTGTACCTGCCCGCGCCTACCGGTTTGGGTCTGATCAGCATGTGGGTGGCAATTCCGCTGGACATCGTCAGCGCCTTGCTGATCATGCGTCTGGCAGCCTTCGGCACCATGAAAGAAAACGTCGCCAAGCAGTTTGAAATTTTCAAGAACAAGCACACCTGGTCGATGACAGCGCTTTACATCGTGACCTTCGGTTCCTTCATTGGCTTCGCGATGGCTTTGCCTCTGGCCATCACCGTCATCTTCGGCTTTCAGCATGTGATCGACCCTGTCACTGGCGTCGTGTCACACGCGCTGAAGAACCCACACGCCCCCTCCGCTTTGACCTATGCCTGGATTGGCCCCTTCGTCGGCGCCGCAGTGCGCCCGATCGGCGGCTGGATCTCCGACAAAGTTGGCGGCTCCATCGTCACACAGGTCATCTCCGCCGTGATGGTGGTGGCATCCGGTGCCGTTGGCTACGTGATGCTGCTGGCCTACAACTCGGCCCAACCCGAACAATACTTTGTGACCTTCATGGCTTTGTTCGTGGTCTTGTTCACTGCCAGCGGCATCGGCAACGGCTCGACCTTCCGCAGCATTGGCTTCATTTTTGACCGGACTCAGGCTGGCCCGGTGTTGGGTTGGACTTCGGCCATTGCCGCCTACGGCGCCTTCATCGCCCCGGTGGTGATTGGTACCCAGATCAAGGCGGGTACCCCACAAAACGCCATGTACGGCTTCGCCGTTTTCTATGCCGTTTGCCTGGTACTTAACTGGTGGTTTTACCTGCGCGCCGGTTCCGAAATCAAAAATCCCTAAGCAAGCGACCCACGGCTTCCAACATTTCAATCGAGGTACTCTATGAGCCACTTTCTTGACCGACTCAGCTATTTCTCCCAACCCAAAGAGTCGTTTTCGGGCGACCACGGCGTCACCAACGGTGAAGACCGCACTTGGGAAGACGCCTACCGCGACCGTTGGGCACATGACAAAATCGTTCGCTCCACCCACGGCGTGAACTGTACGGGCTCCTGCTCGTGGAAGATCTACGTCAAAGGTGGCATCGTCACCTGGGAAACCCAGCAGACAGACTACCCGCGTACCCGTTGGGACATGCCGAACCACGAGCCACGCGGCTGTGCCCGCGGAGCCAGCTACAGCTGGTATTTGTACAGTGCCAACCGTGTCAAGTACCCCTTGGTGCGCGGTCGCCTGCTCAAGCTGTGGCGTGAAGCCCGTCTCTCCAATGACCCGGTAGATGCCTGGGCATCCATCGCTCAATCCGATGCAAAACGCAAGGAATACCAAAGCGTGCGCGGTTTGGGCGGATTTGTGCGCTCCAGCTGGGACGAAGTCAATGAGATGATTGCGGCGGCCAATGTCCACACCATCAAGAAGCATGGCGCAGACCGCATCATCGGCTTCTCGCCCATCCCCGCCATGTCCATGGTGTCTTACGCGGCCGGCAGTCGCTACCTGAGCCTGATTGGCGGCGTATGCATGAGCTTCTACGACTGGTATTGCGACCTTCCCCCATCCAGCCCGCAAATTTGGGGCGAGCAAACCGATGTGCCCGAATCGGCTGACTGGTACAACTCCAGTTTCATCATTGCCTGGGGCTCCAATGTGCCCCAGACCCGCACGCCAGACGCCCATTTCTTCACCGAAGTGCGCTACAAAGGCACCAAGACAGTCGCCGTCACCCCCGACTACTCTGAGGTTGCCAAGCTCTCCGACATCTGGATGAAACCCAAGCAAGGCACCGACGCTGCCGTGGCCATGGCCATGGGCCATGTGATTTTGAAGGAGTTTTACTTTCCCGACGGTGGCAAAGCCCGCAGCGCCTACTTTGACGACTACGTACGCCGCTACACTGACATGCCCATGCTGGTGATGCTCAAGGAGCAAACCCTGCCCAACGGCACGACTGTGATGGTGCCAGACCGCTATGTGCGCGCCTCCGATTTCAACGGCAAACTGGGCCAGGCCAACAATCCCGAGTGGAAAACCGTGGCGTTTGACGACAACGGCAAGGTAGTGCTGCCCAACGGCGCGATCGGTTTCCGCTGGGGTGCAGACGGTCGGGCCGATGAGGGCCAGTGGAATCTTCAATCCAAAGAAGCTCGCCACGGCAACGATGTCAAGCTCAAGCTCTCCGTCATGGAAGGAGAAAATCCCAGCAGTGAGACGGCCAAAGTGGGTTTCCCCTACTTCGGTGGCATCGTCAGCGAACACTTCCCCAACAACGCCACCGGCGACGGGGCTGACAACGTGCTGGTTCGCACAGTGCCGGTGCAGCGCATCTCGCTCGGCAAAGAAGGCGACAAGCGCGAGGCCCTGGTGGCCACCGTGTTCGATTTGCAGGTAGCCAACTACGGTGTGGCACGCGGCATCCCGGGTGAGATGGCCGCCAAAGACTTCAATGACGATACGCCCTACACACCCGCATGGCAAGAGCGTATTACCGGCACCCCGCGTGAGCAGCTGATTACGGTGGCGCGCCAGTTTGCGGAAAACGCCGACAAGACCCATGGCAAGTCCATGGTCATCATCGGTGCGGCCATGAACCACTGGTACCACGCCGATATGAACTACCGTGGCGTCATCAACATGCTCATGATGTGCGGCTGCATCGGCCAAAGCGGTGGCGGATGGGCGCACTATGTGGGTCAGGAGAAACTACGGCCCCAGACCGGCTGGACCGCGCTGGCCTTTGCGCTGGACTGGATTCGTCCGCCCCGGCAGATGAATTCCACCAGCTTCTTTTACGCCCACACCGACCAGTGGCGCTACGAAAAGCTGGGCATGGAAGAAGTACTCTCTCCGCTGGCCGACAAGAAGCTCTATGGCGGCAGCATGATCGACTACAACGTACGCGCCGAGCGCATGGGCTGGCTGCCCTCCGCACCGCAACTCAAGACCAACCCGATGCAGGTGGTGCGCGACGCCGTTGCTGCGGGCATGGACCCCAAGGACTATACGGTCAAAGGTCTGAAAGACGGCTCACTGAAAATGAGCTGCGAAGATCCGGACCACCCCAACAACTGGCCGCGCAACATGTTTGTATGGCGCTCCAATATTCTGGGATCAAGTGGCAAAGGCCACGAGTATTTCCTGAAGCACCTCTTGGGCACCAGCAATGGCGTGCAAGGCAAGGACATGGGCAAGGACGAAGCCAAACCGACCGAAGTGGTCTGGCATGACAAGGCCCCAGAGGGCAAGCTTGACCTGCTCGTCACACTCGACTTCCGCATGAGCACCACCTGTCTGTACTCTGACATCGTCCTTCCTACCGCCACCTGGTATGAGAAGAACGACCTCAACACCAGCGACATGCACCCGTTTATTCACCCGCTCAGTACAGCGGTGGATCCTGCATGGCAGTCACGCAGCGACTGGGACATCTACAAGGGCTTCGCCAAGAAGTTCAGCGAAATTTGCGTAGGACATCTGGGCGTAGAGCGCGAGATGGTGCTCACACCCCTGATGCATGACTCCCCGTCCGAGCTGGCACAGCCTTTTGGCGTGCAAGACTGGAAACGCGGTGAGATTGATCTCATTCCCGGCAAGACCGCACCCAATATGACAGTGGTAGAGCGCGACTACCCCAACGTGTACAAACGTTTCACCGCACTTGGACCCTTGATGAACAAGGCAGGCAACGGCGGCAAGGGCATCAACTGGGATACCAAGATCGAAGTGACCCAGCTCGGCCAGCTCAATGGTCTGGTAACCGATGCTGGCGTCACCTGCGGCATGCCCAAGATTGACACCGACATTGACGCCTGCGAAGTCGTGCTGCAACTCGCCCCCGAGACCAACGGCCATGTAGCCGTGAAGGCGTGGAAGGCTCTGGGCAAACAAACCGGTCTGGACCACACCCACTTGGCGCTGTACCGTGAAGATGAAAAAATCCGCTTCCGCGACATTCAGGCACAACCGCGCAAGATCATCAGCTCGCCCACCTGGAGTGGTATTGAGTCGGAGACTGTGTCCTACAACGCCGGCTACACCAATGTGCATGAGATGATCCCATGGCGCACCCTCACCGGGCGTCAGCAGTTCTACATGGACCACCCCTGGATGACGGCGTTTGGTGAAGGCTTCACCAGCTACCGTCCACCAGTGGACCTGAAGACCACCCACGGCATTCAGAACATCAAGCCCAATGGCCACAAGGAAATTGCGCTGAACTTCATCACGCCACACCAGAAGTGGGGCATCCACTCGACCTACAGTGACAACCTGATGATGCTCACGCTGAACCGTGGTGGTAGCGTGGTCTGGCTCAGCGAAACGGATGCCAAGAGTGCCGGCATTGAAGACAACGACTGGATCGAAGTCTTCAACATCAACGGAGCGATTGCGGCCCGCGCAGTGGTCAGCCAGCGGGTCAATCCAGGCATGACGCTGATGTACCACTCGCAAGAGAAGATCATCAACACCCCCGGTTCGGAAATCACCGGCATGCGCGGCGGCATCCACAACTCGGTGACCCGTATTGTGCTCAAGCCTACCCACATGATTGGCGGCTACGCCCAGTTCAGCTACGGCTTCAATTACTACGGAACCATCGGCACCAACCGCGACGAGTTTGTGGTGGTTCGCAAGATGAGCAAGGTGGATTGGCTGGACGAAGAATCCGGCGCCGCCGAATCATCAACTGCCGCCCACGCCTAAGGAGAACACAATGAAAATTCGCGCACAAATCGGCATGGTGCTCAATCTGGACAAGTGCATTGGTTGCCATACTTGCTCCGTCACCTGCAAAAACGTCTGGACCAACCGACCCGGCATGGAATACGCCTGGTTCAACAACGTGGAAACCAAGCCCGGCATTGGCTACCCCAAAGAGTGGGAAAACCAGGACAAGTGGAACGGCGGCTGGATTCGCAAGGCGGACGGCAAGATCGAGCCGCGCCAAGGCGCCAAGTGGAAGCTGCTCATGCGCATCTTCGCCAACCCCAACCTGCCCGAGATTGACGACTATTACGAGCCTTTCACCTTCGACTATGCGCACCTGCAAAGTGCACCCGAGTCGAAGGCTGCACCCACCGCACGTCCGCGCAGCCTGATCACCGGCAAGCGGATGGAGAAGATCGTATGGGGTCCGAACTGGGAAGAAATTCTGGGCGGCGAGTTCTCCAAGCGCAGCAAAGACAAGAACTTCGACGATATCCAAAAGGATATTTACGGGCAGTTCGAAAACACTTTCATGATGTACCTGCCGCGGCTGTGCGAACACTGCCTGAACCCGGCCTGCGTCGCATCTTGCCCCTCAGGCTCCATCTACAAGCGTGAGGAAGACGGCATTGTGCTGATCGACCAGGACAAATGCCGCGGCTGGCGCATGTGCGTCAGTGGTTGCCCTTACAAGAAAATCTATTACAACTGGAAATCCGGCAAGGCCGAGAAATGTATCTTCTGCTACCCACGCATTGAAGCCGGTCAACCCACGGTCTGTTCCGAGACCTGCGTTGGTCGAATCCGCTACCTTGGCGTACTGCTCTATGATGCGGACCGCATCCAGGAAGCCGCCAGCGTGGAGCATGACCGTGACCTGTACCAGGCGCAGTTGGACATCTTCATGGACCCCAATGATCCCAAGGTGATCGAGCAGGCCCGTATCGACGGCATCCCCGACAAATGGATGGAAGCGGCCCGCAAGAGCCCGGTGTACAAAATGGCGGTGGACTGGAAAGTTGCCCTGCCCCTGCACCCCGAGTACCGCACGCTGCCCATGGTCTGGTATGTGCCACCGCTCTCGCCTATCAGCGCGGCGGCCAACGCGGGCCACATTGGCGTGAACGGCGAAATCCCCGATGTCAAGCAGTTGCGCATTCCAGTCAAGTATTTGGCCAATTTGCTCACCGCCGGTGACACCCAACCGGTGGAACGTGCCCTGGAACGCATGCTGGCCATGCGCGCCTATCAGCGCGAAAAGCATGTCGACGGCCGCATCAACACCGCTGCCCTGGACCAGGTGCAAATGACCCAGGCCGACGTGGAAGAGATGTACCACGTGATGGCGATTGCCAATTACGAAGACCGCTTTGTCATCCCCAGCACGCACAGGGAATACGCAGAAAATACTTTTGACATGCGTGGCGGCTGCGGCTTCTCGTTTGGCAACGGTTGCTCCGACGGTGAAAGTGAAGCCAGCCTGTTTGGCGGATCCAAGCGCCGCACCATTCCCATCAAGGCGGAGGTTTAAATGTTGTCATTCTCCAAACCAAGTTCAGCATCCACCACCCTGAAAGTCTTTGCGCACCTGCTGTCCTATCCGGACGCTGAATTGCGCAATCACCTGGAAGAAATGCGCCAGGCACTGATGGCTGAAAAGGCTGTACCGGCCGCGCGCCTGGCAGAGCTGGATGCACTGTTCACAGCGCTGCAAGGCAAAGACGCACTGGCGATTGAAGCCCAGTACGTCGAAATCTTCGACCGTGGCCGTGCGACCTCGCTGCATCTGTTTGAGCATGTGCATGGCGATTCGCGTGACCGGGGCCCTGCCATGATCGACCTGGCGCAGACCTACGAAAAGGCCGGCCTGTATCTGGGCCCGGACGAGATGCCGGATTACCTGCCCGTAGTGCTGCAATTTGTCTCCACCCAGCCACCCAAGGAAGCCCGTGCATTCTTGGGCGAGATGGCCCACATCTTCAACGCCATCTTCAATGCCTTGCAGCAGCGCAACAGCGCCTACGCCAGCGTACTGGGCGCCCTGCTGGAAATTGCTGGTGAGCCAGCCCATGCAGTCAAGGTCGTGGCTGACGAGCCGCTGGACACAGCGTGGGAGGAGCCTGTGGTGTTTGACGGCTGCTCTACCAAAGGCCAAGGCAAACCCGACCAGGCCCAACCTATTCACTTTGTCAAAAAGGCACCCTCTGCCGCTGGAGCAACGCTATGAACGCACTCGACAATTTCCTCTTTGGTTTGTACCCTTACATCTGCCTCACCGTCTTTTTCCTGGGCAGCCTGATCCGGTTTGACCGGGACCAGTACACCTGGAAGAGCGATTCATCCCAATTGCTCAAGGCCGGGCAGCTGCGCATTGGCAGCAACCTGTTCCATGTGGGCGTGCTGTTTTTGTTCTTCGGCCACTTCTTCGGAATGCTGACACCCCACTTCGTCTATGAGCACTTCATTGGCGCAGGCGCCAAGCAAGTGGTGGCCATGGTCAGTGGTGGCATCGCCGGCCTGTTGGGCTTTATCGGCGTCACGATCCTGCTGCATCGGCGCCTGTTCGAGCCTCGCATTCGCATCAACTCGAAAACCAGCGACATCGTGTTGTTGGTCCTCCTGTGGCTGCAACTGGCGTTGGGGCTGGCAACGATCCCGATGTCGGCACAGCATCTGGACGGAAGCATGATGATGAAGCTGGCCGAATGGGCTCAGCGCATTGTGACCTTCCGCACCGGCGCACCAGAACTGCTGGCAGAAGCGGGCTGGATTTTCAAAATGCACATGTTCCTGGGAATGAGCATTTTCTTCATCTTCCCGTTCACACGCCTGGTTCACGTCTGGAGTGGTTTTGGTGCCGCAGCCTATCTGGTGCGCCCCTACCAGGTAGTGCGCGCCCGTCGTTTGAATGTGCCGGCAGGACATAACCAGCCGCGTCGCCCAGGCGCTGGCGTTTAAAGGATCGATCATGCAAGCAGCAACAATCGAACAAAGCCAAATTGCCACGATCAATGGTGTGGCATTGCATACAGCGGACGAAACACTGTCAGCCGACGAACTGCGCCAGCGCGCATGTTCGGAGTTGCTGCGCCAAGCGGCCATCGCCAAAGGCCTGCTGTCGGCCGATGATGCATCGGCAACTGACGGCGTGCTCAGCGAAAACGCCAGCAGTGCCATCGAAGTCCTGCTGGAGCAAAGTCTGGCCATTCCCGAGCCCTCGGAGGAAGCATGCCGGCGCCACCATGCGGCACACCAAGCCACTTACAGCACGGGTGAACGGGTCAACGTGCGCCACATTCTGTTTGCCGTCACTCAAGGCGTTGACGTTGTCGCACTGCGCAATCGAGCAGAGACCACACTGCTTGACGTGCGGTGCCATGACGGCAAGAACGCTGAAGACACCTTTGCCAAGGCTGCGGGAACCATGTCCAACTGCCCCAGTGGCGCCGAAGGCGGCCACCTGGGATGGCTTGTCGCATCAGACTGTGCGCCAGAGTTCGCCAAAGAATTGTTCGGACACGTCGAAGTGGGGGTTCTTCCGCGCCTTGTTCATAGTCGCTTTGGCTTGCATGTGGTTGAAGTTCTGGAACGGGAAGTCGGGCAGGAACAAACGTTTGATGCGGTACGTGGAGCCGTAGCCATGTCGCTGCGGCAAAAGACCTATGTAACAGCCTTGCGGCAGTACCTGCAACTTCTGGCAGGAGAAGCTCGCGTCGAAGGTGTTGATCTCGAAGCGTCTGACACGCCTTTGGTCCAGTAAGTGATGCCGTTGACAGGGAGTTTTTGTGCCTGATGAACTGCTGGAGCGACTGCGCCGGTTCCATGATCACACGTTCCCCGGAGTACAGGAGCAGTTTCAAACGCTGGTGAAGGACGGACAACATCCGACGATCCTGTTCATTGGTTGCTCCGACTCACGTCTGGTGCCCTATCTTCTGACGGGCACCGGACCGGGGGAATTGTTCATTGTGCGCAACGTTGGCGCATTCGTGCCACCCTACGATGGATCGGCAGGCTATCACGGGACCTCCGCGGCCATTGAATTCGCCGTATTGAATCTCAAGGTATCCCGTATTGTGGTTTGTGGTCACAGCCACTGCGGTGGCATCCGGGCGCTCTACGAAGAGGTCGCGCCACAGGCACAAAACCTTAAAGCGTGGCTGGAACTGGGGCGCGAAGCAACCCTGCCTGTGCAGGTGTCAGCAGAGGCCTTGCGTCGCACAGAACAGCGCGCCGTCGTCCTGCAACTGGAACGTCTGATGGGTTACCCCATGGTACGTGAGCAGGTTGAAGCCAAGAAAATTTCTCTGCACGGCTGGCACTACGTCATTGAGGACGGTGAAGTGCATGTGTTCGATGTCAAAAGCGGCGAGTTTGTCCCTGCCTCCACGGCCTCACACAGCGGTACGGGTCCATACCAGGATATCGAGGATTCGATTGCCAGTCCCTTGTTCAATGAGATTGACGAGAGCTATGCATTCACTGCCACCAAGCCAAATGCAAAGACGGTCTGAGCGCGGATAGCCGTCTCCCCACGCTACACACTACGCGCCACCGCCAATCAATCCACGCTCAGCAAATTTGCCAGCAGCAGCGCCGCAACGATGTTGTGCGCCACTGCAATCGCCAAGGGAAGCCCTGCAGCAACCAGCCCCAGGCCTAGCGCCAGTTGGGCAAGCAGCAGGAAAAGAAGGGTGAGGCCCTCTCGGCGGCGCCCCTGGCGCAGGAGCGCAATTGCCACAACCGATACCGTCAAAACCGCCAGTGCTGCAACCCATCGATGCAATGCGTGTGCCAGTGCCCCATCGGCATTGACCGGCGCAAGACTGGCATCAAAATTTGGTTCACGCAGCAGATTCAAGGTATCCCAGTGCACAGGTTTTGCTACGGTGCAAACCGATAGTTCAGGACAACTCAGACCGGCCAGGCTGCTGCTGACCAAACCGCCAAGCCCGATTTGCAACAACAAAATAGCAACCGCGATGTACCGCCCAAAGCATGTTCGAGGTGACAGCGAAGGGTTATTTGCCCCAGCCCGTCCGATGGCAGCCATTCGCCAGCAAAGTCCAAACAGCAGGAAGCCACCGAGCAGGTTTCCCAATGCCACGGCAGGCACACGAACCCCTGCGGTCCAGCGCCCAAGGACCGCCAGAAACAGCACCAAACACAGCGCCAGGAGCGCCACCCAGCGCTCGCCCCATGGTCTGGGCTTCATGGTGAATCCGGCGATCACGAGAACCAGTATCAAAGGCAGCAACAAAACCGCGAAAACCCGATGAGCCAGTCGCGCCAGGGTGATGGACTGCTTCACCTCCGCATCGGCTGTCTGCAAAACGCCGCGCTGCTCTGCATGCGAAACCTGTCCATAACATTGAGGCCAGGGTGAACAACCGAGTCCGACACCCGACAGGCGAATGAATGCACTGATACCCACAATCATGATGACCAGGAGCGCGCTCCACAGCGCCAATCGTTGTAGCAGAGCAAGACGGGAATCTTCAGAAGTCATGTGTTCAAAGGCATTTGTTTGGCACTGGCAGCAGCACCGTTAGAGATTGTCATTGTCGACCCGGATGGCCATGGCACAAACAATTTCCTTGATCTGCATCTGTTCTTTTGTTCATTTTCTTGCACTGGATCAAGTACTTCCCATCATGTGCAGAAGCATACTTTCCTTCGTCGAATGCAACCCCCATCCACATCCTAGTGATATTCCGTGAGGTCACAAAATGAGCGACAACAACACTGACAACGAACCCGTTCCATGGATGCAAAAGCTGCTGGACAACCCGTTTCTTTTGCTATTTCTAGGCGTGATGATTCCAATGATCGTGTACACGCTCTGGGGGGTGATTGACATCCTGACAGTGCCCCTCGCCAAGTAACGACCGGTATACGGGCAAGCCTCTCTAAAACCTGCACAAGAAGGACATCAATATGAGCGCCATACTCCCCCCGGCAGAGCGTCTCTGGTGGAAACATCCTCTGGACCGCGTTGAGGGAACCTGGATTGTCATAGCTTTGGTCTGGTGCCTCATCATGTTTGCCATGATGGTGGGCTGGCATATCTATGGAAAGCAGAATCTCTCGACCGAAACATACAAGACAACACCTGAGCTGTTCACACAAAAGGCCCAGGCCGTCGTTGACAAATACACCATCCGCACAGAAACCGACGCCAAGATTCCAGTGGTCGCACCACCGGCAGGAAGCGATGTCTATCTGGTCGCCCGACTGTGGAATTTCTGGCCCATCATCGAATTCGAGAAGGGCAAGACCTACCGTCTTCACCTGACCTCGGTCGACTACAACCACGGATTTTCACTGCAGCCGGCCAACATCAATATTCAAATCGTTCCGGGTTATGAGCATGTCGTTACCGTGACTCCGAATCAGTCCGGCACGTACTCTGTCGTTTGCAACGAATATTGTGGAATCAACCATCATACGATGGTCGGTCGCATCTACGTGAAATAGAGGGAAGCAACATGTCCAACACAACAACATACCGGACCTGCCCACGTTCAGGTCTTCAATTTGAAGCACAGGCCGAGAAGCTCATGCTGGCCAACGCTGTCGTGGCGGTGGTCTTTCTGCTGATCGGTGGCATATTGGCCATAGGCGTCGTTCTGACCCGCTGGCCTGCGGTGCACTGGCTGGAGGCCGATACCTTTTACCAGGTTCTCACCGCACACGGTATCGACATGCTGATCTTCTGGATCATATTTTTTGAAGTCGCCGTTCTCTACTTTTGTTCTTCGACACTCCTGCGGTGCCGCCTCGCGACGCCGCGCTTTGCATGGCTCGCTTTTGCACTGATGCTGATCGGTGCCATCATGAACAACGTGGCGGTTTTTCAGGGTGGCTCCAGCGTCATGATGACGTCCTACGTACCCATGATGGCTGCGCCATCGTTCTATCTGGGTCTTATCCTGTTTGCGGTTGGTGCACTGATTGCCTGCTTTGTGTTTTTGGGTACATTGGTCATTGCCAAGCGGGACAAGACATACCAAGGCTCAGTGCCCCTGGTGACTTTTGGCGCCATCGTTGCTTGCATCATTGCCGTGTTCACAATCACATCAGGTGCGATCATTCTTATTCCGACCTTCCTGATGTCTGTCGGGCTTGTGAAGCAAGTTGATCCACTGATATACCGCACCATCTGGTGGGCATTTGGTCACTCGTCCCAACAGATCAACGTTGCGGCCCATATTTCCATCTGGTATGCCGTTGCGGCCATCGCATTCAACGCCAAGCCCATGTCAGAACGGGTGAGTCGTGGCGCTTTTCTTCTCTACATTCTTTTTCTGCAGCTTGCCAGCGCACACCATCTGCTGGCCGACCCCGGTGTCAGCACCGCATGGAAAGTCGTTAACACCAGCTACTTCATGTATTTTGCAGTGCTTGCATCCATGATCCACGGGTTGACCATTCCGGGCGCCATTGAAGTAGCGCAGCGGCAAAAAGGCTATAACAACGGCTTGTTTGAATGGCTGCGCAAAGCGCCTTGGGACAATCCCGTTTTCTCTGGCGTCTTCATTTCCCTGATCGGCTTTGGTTTTCTCGGTGGAATATCCGGCGTCATGATGGGCACCGAACAGCTCAACATGATCATTCACAACACGATCTATGTGCCAGGACACTTCCATGCGACGGTTGTTGTAGGGACCACACTGTCATTCATGGCGTTGACCTACTTCCTGATTCCTGTGCTGTTCAAGCGTGAAATGATTGCCCCCGGGCTGGCCAAGATTCAGCCCTATTTATTCGGTCTTTCCATGTACTTTTTCTGCCTCGTGATGATGGGCGCGGGTACCCTGGGCGTCTCCCGCCGGCACTGGGACATGGCCTTCAACGGCGCAGCGCTGGCCTATGAATGGCCAGGAGCGGCTTACCTGATGATGGGCCTGGTCGGCATCGCAGGCATAGCGGCTATCGCTGGCGGCGCAATCTACATTTACGTGACGGTCGGTTCGCTGCTTTGGGGGAAGCCACTGGATCAGGGCAAGCAAAGCGCCAAGCCAACACCAATTCCTCCCACACCATTGGCTCCGGCGGTGCAAACTTATGGCTCGGCGGGATTCGCCGCACCAGGTACATTCACATTGGCAATGGTGTTTTTAGTAGCCTTTGTGTTGTACTACTTCATTAACTGGAAGTACCTCTCCCAGGTGTGGGGACTGAGCTAGGGCATGGCCATGAGTACGGTACTCGTTCACGCTGAAGACACATTCGCCAGCCGCGTGCGCGACGTACTCGGTGTGTTCAAACTGCGCATCGGCGTGATGATCATGATCACTGCGCTCGCGGGATTGGCCGTCACACCCGGTGCGTCGTTGAGTGTCACACAGTGGCTTGTTCTTGCGGGCTCCGTGTTTCTCTCCTCTGCCAGTGCAGGCGCCTTCAACCAGTACTACGAGTACGACAGTGACCGTTTGATGGCCCGCACGCGAACCCGGGCATTCGTTACAGGCAAGCTGGCGCACACACCCATGTGGTTGTGGATCATCTGCGCACTGCTGGCGGGCTCGGTAGTGGCCACTTGGACAGTTATCAATGCCATGTCGGCGCTCTTCGTCTTCCTTGGTGCATTTTTTTATGCCGTCGTGTACACCGTTTGGCTAAAGCGTCGCACCTGGCTCAACATCGTGGTTGGGGGTCTGGCAGGCAGCTTCGCCGTTTTGGCAGGTGCCGCTGCCATTGATCCGATTCCCGGTCCGCTTCCACTGCTGCTCGCCCTGACGTTGTTCTTATGGACACCGCCGCATTTTTGGAGTCTGGCGATTGCAAACCAGTCCGACTATGCAGCGGCTGCCGTTCCCATGCTTCCGGTCGTCGTCGGTCCACAACGCGCAGCCGTGGTGGTTTTTGCCAGCACCATTGCGCTCGTGACAGCGTCATTGCTGCCCGCCTGGTTTGGTGCGGGTCCCGTTTACATAGCGGGTGCAGCGGTTGGCGGCATTTATTTCCTGTACAAGGCGTGGCGTCTCGCTCGCGCGCCAAATCGCACAACAGCGTTGGGGTCCTTCTTCGCCTCGCTGGTTCAACTCGCCGTTCTTCTTGCCGCAGCAAGTATCGATGGCGTGATCCGGTAGATACCTGATGTGGCGACAACGGGCTTGCGATGGGCCGCTTCCCCCCAGAGGATGGTTGAAGCGCACGGTGATGTTGTTGCTGCTCCTTGCCAGTGCGATGAACACGGCATTGGCAGTGAACGAAGCAGGCAAGTTCGATCAGGCTGACGCATTGCGCGTCAGCCAGGCGGCCATAGGAGGTGCGCCCGCGAATTACACGTTTCTTGATCGTCAGGGGCGCCCGGTCCGACTTTCAAATTACCTCGGCAAGCCGCTGCTCGTCAGCTTCATCTACACAGGTTGCTTTCAGGTATGCCCCACCACGACGCGTTCCCTGCATGAGGCTGTGCAAACCTTACAGAAAATCGTTGGGCCGGACCAGTTCAATGTGGTGAGCATCGGATTCAACCAGCCCTTCGATTCGCCACAGGCACTGCGGGCCTTCGCTGCGCAGCATTCGATCAACGCCGCCAACTGGGAGTTTCTCAGTCCACACGGATCCATCGTGGAGCCCTTGACGCGTGACTTCGGTTTCAGTTACGAATCCACTGCAGCAGGCATTGATCATGTTCTCAAAGTCACCCTACTCGATGCACAGGGCCGAATCTACACGCAGGTTTACGGCGACCTTCTTACCCCGGAGAAACTCGGAGAACCCTTGCGCCAGCTGCTGCGGGGTGCGCCGCTGGTGCAAGCCTCGCGCCTTTCGGACTTGGTTGAGCGGGTACGCATCATTTGCACGGTGTATGACCCAACCACTGGCGGCTACCGGTATGACTATGGTCTTATTCTCGAAATCGCAGGAGGCCTGACATTCTTCCTGGCCATGATCTGGTTCTTCGCTTCCGAATGGATATCCCGACGAAGAGCCCGCTGGCAATCTCCGACAAAGCCAGCTCCGACCGTGCAGTCCCCATTGTGATTCGTATGCAGGAATCCAAGCAACGGCCTGATCATGGACTTGCTTCAAGGTTCGGATCGGCGCTGAATCCGCTGCGCCACCTGGGTTCCCTCGGCTTCCTATTCTTCTGGATGATCGCCGTCACGGGCATCTATCTCTACGCGGTGCTGGACACCTCTGCGACCGGCGCCTACCGTTCGATTGATGCAATTTCGCGGGAACAATGGTACTTGGGCGGCTTGTTGCGCAGCCTGCATCGCTATTCGGCAGACGCATTTCTGATCGTCATGGTGGCTCACCTGATTCGCGAGTGGGTACTGGGCCACTTCCAGGGCTTTCGACGCTTCTCGTGGTTAACCGGGGTTCCCCTGCTGCTGTTTGGCTTCGCGTGCGGCGTCGGTGGATTCTGGCTGAATTGGGATCAGCTGGGACAATTCTCGGCGCAAGCGACAGCGGAATGGCTTGACAGCCTACCTCTATTTGCATCCCCATTGACAAGAAATTTCCTGAGCACATCGGCGGTAAGCGATCGTCTATTTTCCTTGTTTGTATTCATTCACCTCGGGCTTCCATTACTGATGTTGTTCGGCTCGTGGTTTCACATCCAACGCATCAGTCTTGCCAAGGTATTCCCCCCTCGTGCACTCTCTGCAGGGACGTTGACAACCATGATCCTACTGGCAATCGTCGCGCCGGTTCTAAGTCATCCGGCAGCAGACCTCTCACGAATGCCCACGATCCTTGCGATGGACTGGTTTCTGCTCTTCATCCATCCCATGATGTACATCACGTCGCCCGGCTTCGTATGGGGCACACTCACAGTTGTGCTGCTTATCCTCTTGTTGTTGCCGCTTTGGCCGCAGACACACGTGGCCCCGATTGCCAAGGTGGATCCTGAAAACTGCAATGGATGCCGACGCTGCTTCGATGACTGCCCCTACGCCGCCGTGACGATGGTGCCGCACCCCAACCGAGGCTTGGCGCGGCAGATGGCGCAGGTCGATGCGGACCTGTGTGCCAGTTGCGGAATTTGTGTTGGCGCCTGCCCCTCATCGACCCCGTTTCGCAGTGTGGCGGCGCTCGTCACAGGAATTGACCTGCCCAGCTCGCCCATCAATCATCTCCGCCATGAACTGCGAACACAACTCGGGCGCCTCCAGACCCAGCCAAAGATTGTTGCATTCGGTTGTGATCATGGTGCATCCGTCAATAGCTTGCGCGAACATGGCGTAGCTGCCTTCAGCCTGCCATGCATCGGAATGCTGCCGCCCTCCTTCGTTGAGTATGCATTGCGTGACGGCGCCGCCGGCGTCCTGGTCGCCGGCTGCAGCCATGATGGATGTGAATTTCGCCTCGGTCAGCAGTGGACTGAGCAGCGCCTGCTTGGGCAACGCGAACCCCATTTGCGCACTGCCGTTCCACGGTCTCGCTTCGAGATGGTCTGGGCAGATTCGGGCGACGAAGCCACATTGAAGGAGGGACTGCGTGTTCTTCGGGCGCGAACTGAGATCATCCCAGGCCCATTTCACGTTGCGGAGCCTGCTTGAAAATGAAGCCAAAGGTGGTGTTGGGGCAAGTCCTCTTGTATTTGCTGTTCGCAACAGTGATCGGCGTGTTCTCGCGCTGGCCATCCTATGTAGCGCTTGCACCGAATCACGCCATCATCAAGCTGAGCTTCAGCCATCACGGCAAGCCCGTATCGGAGTGTCGCCAGGCCAGTGCGGCCGAACTTGCAAGTCTTCCACCCAATATGCGGGCGCCGACCCGCTGCCCACGAGAGCGCAGCCCCGTCAAGGTGGAGCTCGACGTGGACGGCGTGGCAGCCTACCGTCATGTCGCAATCCCCTCCGGACTATCAAAAGACGGGGCCTCTGCGGTTTACCACCGGCTGACGGTGCCTGCCGGTACCCATCGAGTCGCCGTCAGGCTCAATGATGATGCGCGAAAGGACGGGTTCGTCCATGTCCGCGAAGCCGCCATCACGCTGGAGCCCGCGCAAATCCTGGTCATCGACTTTGATTCCGAAAAAGGAGGGATCACTCTGCAATGAATACCAGCATGCATGATTCCCGGGCAACATTCCCACTCGCGGCATCCCCGTCTCATTCGAGTGCCGGCAACGCCTTCGCAATTCCGGTTCCGCTGGATGCGCGTCGCGCCTTGGCTCGGGGCTGGCTATGGTTGGGCTTGCTCGCGCTCATGGGTTCCGGCATATTTTCTGTGCTTCTGGTCCTGGCGCGAACGCCCGGCGTGAACCAGATCTTTCCGGGTGCAGATTTCTTTCGGATAGCGCTCGTTGTCCATGTCGACTTGTCCGTTCTCGTATGGTTTATCGCCATTGCCGGCCTGCTGTGGACCATCAATGGCGCACGCGCAGGGCTTGCCTGGGGCTGGATTGCGCTGGGCTTGGCGGGTTCGGGCGCGGCCATCATGTCGATGGCCGCTTTCATCACTCCGGGCGAGCCCATCATGGCCAACTACATACCGGTGCTGGACAGCCACCTCTTCATCACCGGCTTGCTTGTCTTCGGCTTGGCTGTTGGGGTGTTGGTACTGCGAGCCCTGGTCTGTGCGCCGAAAGTCGGGCTCCTGATCGATGGCGCCAAGGCCCTGCGCTTCGGTACCAACGCCAGCGCCGTAGCGACAGCCATCGCGCTGCTAGCATTTGGGTGGTCATTCGCCGTGCTTCCGCAATCTCTGGGTGGCAAGGCTTATTACGAGATACTTTTTTGGGGCGGCGGGCATGCCCTGCAATTCACCTGGACACTCCTGATGCTGGTCGCCTGGCTATGGCTTGGCAGTGCATGCGGTGCCCGCATCCTGCTATCGCCACGGCTAACGATACTGATGTTTGCACTGGCCTTGGCCAGTGTTTTTGTGACACCCTATGCCTATCTGGCATACGACGTGGCAACGGTAGAACATCGCAACCTGCACACCTGGGCCATGCGCCTGGGCGGCGGAATTGCCATTGCACCTATTGCACTCTCCTTGTGGTTTGGCTTGCATGGCACCGTGCAGACCGATGAAACCGCCCGTCCACTGCGGGCCGCGCTCATTTCGTCCATGCTGTTGTTTGCAGCGGGTGGCGTGATCGGCGCGTTGATCAGTGGAAACAACGTCAAGATACCGGCCCACTACCATGGCTGCATTGTGGGGGTCACGCTGGCATTCATGGGTTTGGTTTACCACCTGCTACCGCAACTCGGCTACAGTGCCGTTCGAGGCAAGTGGGCAATCGCTCAACCCTATCTGTATGGGGCAGGCCAGTTGATGCACATCATCGGCCTGGTCTGGTCCGGTGGCTACGGCGTGCAACGCAAAGTTGCCGGGACCGATCAGGTGTTGCAGACTGTGGCCGAGAAGGCCGGAATGGGGCTGATGGGTCTGGGTGGCCTGGTGGCCATCATCGGCGGCCTGGTGTTTGTGGTGATTGTGATTGGAGCCCTCAAGCGACGCAAGCTGCCAGCAGCCACAGGAGTCGCTTCGTCATGATTCGATCTTTGCAGGGCGCTCTGCAATGGCTGTTCATGCGCGTCGAAGCCCTGTTCAACAAGGCCTTTGGCGACAAACTCAATCCCCTGTATCACTTGGGGGCCATCAGCTTCTTCCTTTTCTGGCTCATCGCGGCCTCTGGTCTTTACCTTTACGCGTTCTTTGAAACCGGGGTGGCAGATGCCTACGCGTCGGTTGAATCCCTTACGCACCGGCAATGGTTCGCCGGTGGCATTCTGCGCAGCATGCACCGGTACGCCTCCGACGCATTTGTCCTGACGATGTTGCTGCACATGCTGCGCTATTTCGCGTTCAACCGCTTCCGTGGATTTCGCTGGTTTTCGTGGCTCACCGGCGTGGCCTTGATATGGCTGGTGTATGTCACAGGCATCAACGGCTACATGCTGCCGTGGGACCAGATGGCACAGTTCGTGATCGTCGCCACCTTTGAGTGGATCGACTGGCTGCCCAGCTTTGGCGGCACCCTGATGCGCAATTTCATCTACGCCAGCAGCGTCAATGATCGATTCTTTTCACTCCTGGCTTTCATGCACATTGGAATTTCCCTGCTGGTGCTGCTGGTCATGTGGATTCACGTACAGCGAGTTCCCAAAGCCAGCACTACTCCGCCGCAGCCCATCGTTGTGAGTCTGCTGCTGACCTTGCTTGTTCTATCCCTGGCAAAGCCAGCCCTGAGTCAGGGCGGGGCTGCAGATCTGGGTGTCGCGGTGACCCATCTGCAATTCGATTGGTTCTACCTTTCTCTTTTCCCCTTGTTTTACCTGTGGCCGCTGGGGCAGATATGGGCACTGATGCTTGGCGGCAGCTCCCTCATCGCGGCGTTACCCTGGCTGCCGCTGCACCTGGACAAGCGCAAACACGCAGACTTTCAGATGGTCATCGTGGGCGAGCCCACACCGGTAAGTGTGCGCTTGGGCGAAACGCTGCTTGATGCCGGCCTGCGCCACGGCATCGCATTGCCATATGAGTGCCGCAATGGCGGCTGCGGGGTGTGCGTTTGCAGCGTGGTCCACGGTCAGGTAGACCACGGCCCGTATCAACGCAGCGCGCTGCCGGACCCCATGCGTGAACAAGGCAAAACGCTGATGTGCTGCGCCACAGCCCTGTCCGATCTCGAAATTGCAGTGGAGCGCAGCACCATCACCCCCTTGCATCCCGTGAAGCACTATGCAGGACGGGTAGAACATATCGACCGCCTGAGCCCGGATCTCGTTCGCTTGACGCTGTCGCTGCCGGAAGGCGTGAAAATTGACTTTGCAGCAGGGCAGTACATCAATGTGCTGCTCGAAGATGGTCAGCGACGTGCTTTTTCGTTTGCCAATCCGCCGCATGAAAAGGAACACATAGAACTGCACGTCCGGTGGATACCCCATGGGCGGTTCACCACCTATGTGTTCACGGAACTCCGGGTTGGCGACACACTTCAATTTGAGGGGCCACTGGGTAGTTTTGTCCTTCACGAAAGTACCCGGCCTATTCTCTTTGTGGCTGGCGCCACCGGATTCGCCCCCATCAAAAGCATTGTTGAGGACGCCTTCCACCGGGACATCAAGCGGCAGATGTGGCTGTATTGGGGCGTGCGAACACGCCGTGAGCTTTATCTGCTCGATCTGGCCCAACAATGGGCGCGCGAGCACTCCAACTTCCACTTCGTACCGGTTCTTTCCGAAGCCATGCCACAGGACATGTGGTCGGGACGCAAGGGAATGGTCCATGAAGCCATGCTGCAAGACTTCCCCAGTCTCCAGGGTCACGAGGTCTATGTTTGCGGCTCCGTCAAAATGGTGGAGTCCGCCATACCCGCATTTTTTGCGCACGGACTCGATGGCGACGCCTGTTTTTCCGATGCGTTTCTGCCCGCCCCTCCCCCGTAAAAGCAGATCGTGATCTGCACCATCTCGCCGGTGGAGTGCGAAGACAGCAGACAAGGTCCAACCTGACGCGTGTCCCTGACTCGGCCACTACAATTGGGCCGCCACCCTCCCTTGGCCCACGCAGAGAACAATCAAAATGGATGTCGAACAATTCGATATGCAGCGCTACCTGTCGGTGCTGCCTCTATTCAGCGATCTGTCACAACTTGAACGCGACCGTGTTGCCCAGGGCTGTCAGTTGCGGCGGTTGACACGTGGCGACATGGTGTTTCGGGTCGGTGAGCCATGCGAGGCCTTTCACGTCGTGGTACTGGGCCAGGTCAAGCTTTACGTTGCCTCTCCGGCCGGCCAGGAAAAGGTCATCGAACTGGTCGGTCCTGGTCACAGCTTTGCCGAAGCGATGATGTTCCTGAGCATGCCCTGCATTCTGAACGCGCAGGCGCTTGCCGATACCCTGCTGCTGTGCGTCAGCAAACAAGCCGTCTTCGGGGAAATCGAACGGGATCCAAAATTTTCCATGCACATGCTTGCCGGCATTTCTCGCCGATTGCATGGGCTGGTGCGGGACGTGGAAGGCTATGCCTTGCACAGTGGCATGCAACGGCTCATTGGCTACCTGCTGCGCGATGTTCAGGGAGAAGTTGCAGGCAACAATGGCATCGTCACCGTCTCCTTGCCAGTCAGCAAGGCCACGATTGCCTCGCGTCTCTCCCTCACCCCTGAATACTTTTCCCGCGTGCTGCATGAGCTGGAAGCCGAGAATCTGATCGAAATCGACAAACGCGAGATTCGTATCCTTGACGTGCAACGACTCGCAGCCTACGGTTCGCATTGACCGTTGCTGACTGGCCGTCGGCACTAATTCAGCCGCGCTTGACCTAAGTCATTTTCTTTCTCTGTGCCGGACCCTAAGCTCGATGCATCGGGCTTAGGGCTCACGTACGAAGATTGGGTCATGACAACGCCTGGAACAGCAGCAAGCCTCCCGGATGAAAGTGCGAGATGGAGATGGATCTGGCTATTGGCCGCACCCCATCGCCTGGCATTTTTCGCGGCGGGATTGATGCTGATGACGAGTTCGATCTGGTGGGGCATCGTCTTGGCCAGCCGAACTTTGAACATGACACTCACATGGTCGATAGCGCCTTCGGCGACCCACGGTTTGCTGATGAGCATGGGGTTCATGCCCTTGTTTTTCGCAGGCTTCCTTTTCACGGCGGGGCCCAAGTGGATGGCCTTGCCGGCCGTAGCGGCGCGCAGCCTCCTGCCGACCATTGGGCTGATGCTGGGCGGCTGGATCATTGTGCTAATAGGTTTCCACACCCACGCCACGCTGGCTGGTACGGGACTTTCACTCGTCGCGACCGGATGGACTGGCTTGTGCCTGATGTTTCGCTCCATGGTGCGGCACAGCCGCGTGTCGGATCGGGTTCATGTCCGTGCCGTGGCATTCGCCTGCGCGGTCGGCGCGCTCGCGTTGTGGATCGCGAGCGGGGCCCTCTTCACCCATTCCGAATCACTGCTGCGAGCCGTCACACAACTCGGCCTATGGGGCTTTGTGGCAACCGTGTTTGTCGTGGTTTCGCACCGAATGATTCCCTTTTTCGGCGCCAGTGCAGTTCCGGTTCTGGATGTCTGGCAACCCCTGTGGCTGCTATGGGTCATGGTGAGCATGATGTGGCTGGAGGCCTTGATGAATGCGGCCGATGCAAGGTGGTGGCACTGGCCTGCCATGCTGCGCTGGAGCCAGGTTGTATTCGAGTTGCCCATGTCAATTCTGTTGCTCTGGCTGGCCGTTCGCTGGGGCTTGGTGCAAAGCCTGAAAATACGACTGCTCGCGATGCTGCACGGTGGTTTTATTTGGCTAGGGATAGCCTTTGCCCTGAGCGCACTATCGCACGCCCTGATGGCATTGACAGATGGCGAACTGTCTTTGGGATTGGCGCCGCTTCACGCGATGACCATGGGCTACCTTGGCGCCACCATGTTCGCGATGACGACACGCGTTAGCAGTGGTCATGGTGGCCGCACCGTCGCGGCGGACCAGACAGCCTGGGTCTTGTACTGGATATTGCAAACTGCGGTGGTTTTGCGCGTCGTCGCAGCCATTTGGCCAGCGGGCAGTACGCCACTGGCGCTATTGGCAATCTCATTCTGGACGAGCGCCACCGTCGCGTGGTCCATTCGCTATGGGCGCTGGTTTGGTCGACCTCGCCCGGACGGCCGTCCGGGCTGAGCCCCATACAACTGCCCCGATGAATATATCCATAGGTCTGTGATGCTGAATTCTTCAAAAACAATCGCTTTGAACCAGCTCGCCTGGCTGGTCGGTCTGTCGTTAAGCACACCCCTCAGTGCGCATGCACAAACCGTTTCAACGACAAGCACAGGCTCGCTGAAGGAGGTCGTGATCAGTGGTTCGCGCAGCGAGCAGTACCTGGACGATTTGCCCATCTCGATGGACGTCATCAACGCCACGGAAATCGAGGATGGGCAGATCGGCGATATCCGGGATGCGGCCAAGTACCTGCCCAATGTGTCCGTCAAGCGCGCACCGGCCCGTTTCAGTGTGACCGGCAGGGGCAATCCGGTTGGTGCAGATGGCAATGCGGGTTTCAATATCCGTGGTCAAGGTGGCAATCGTGTGGTCATGCTGATCGACGGCGTGCGACTTCCGCGAAGCTACATCAATGGCAGCAATGCGTTCGGCCGCGACTCCGTCTCCATCGGACTGCTGAAGCGCATTGAGGTGGTACATGGCCCCACGTCCGTGCTGTACGGATCGGATGGATTGGCTGGTATGGTGAATTTCATCACCCTGGAGCCGGCTGATTTCCTGACACGATCCGATGGAACGGCCAAAGCCTTTGGTGGAAAAGCCTGGATGAACTACAGCGGCGACGACCAGGGCGCCACCGTGGGTGCGACCGTGGCAGCTCGCGCCGGTGACAACGCCGAGTGGTCCATCACCGGCACCCAAAGTCGCAGCAGCGCATTGGGCAACAAGGGCGAAAACGATAGCGCAAACGTAGACCGGACCACTCCCAATCCCCAATCGAACGGTGGCGATTCATTGCTCGCCAAACTGGTGTTTCGGCCCACCGCGGCACAGCGCCATGTATTGACGGTGGAACATGTGCAAACAAAAACAGACGTGGATCTGCTGTCAAGTCGTGTCAAGACACCCGTGGCCATTCCCTTGGGCTATGCGGCCTTGACGGCCGCCCAGAAGGCAGCAGCACCTGCGGCAGCCATACTGGGGGAGAGCTCCGTGAAAACCATGGATCGGAGCCGCATAACCTGGGATGCCCTGTACCGCTTGAACATGCCGATGGCTGACAGCGTGAAGACCGCGGTCAGCTGGCAGGATGCTTCCTCGCAAGACAACGGTCAAACAGTGCTGAAGACAGCTTTTGCAAATGATGGCACCCGAGTACGTAAAACCTCTTACCAGGAACGCGCCTGGCAAGGCAACGTCCAGGCCGAGAAGTCGATGCGTTTTTCACCCACGTGGTCTCAAAAACTGACCTATGGGTTCGACTATGCAAGCGTCGATATTTCCAGCTTTGCAGATGGCAGCGATCCTGCACCATTGACACCGTTTGTGCCAAAAAGGTATTTTCCCGACACGCGTGACACCAGCCAGGCCATTTACATCCAGGGTGAATTGATCAGCGATCAATGGAGCATTGTTCCTGGCGTCCGCTTCGATCAGTTTTCGCTGGATGTACTGAGCCAGGATGGATATTTTCCAGGCATAGCCAGCGCTGCGGGCAAGTCACTGTCTGGCTCGGCGGTCTCGCCCAAACTGGGAGTCTTGCTTCGCGCCACACCCGAATTTTCCGTCTATGGCAACTACGCCAGCGGTTTCAGGGCGCCGGAGGGGCAACAAGTCAACAGTGCCCTGGAGGTCTCCACTGCCAGACTACTGCCCAACCCGGACTTAAAGCCGGAGGAAAGTCGCAACTTTGAATTTGGGTTGCGCGCGCGTACGGATCGAATGACACTGGATATGGCCGTCTTCAGAGCGACTTACAGCAACTTGATCGTCGATAAAAAAGACCTGGGAACAGCGAACGGACTGGCTGCTTCCGTGGCCAATCCAACGCTTTTTCAAACGGTCAACATCGACAAGGCAAGCATCAGTGGTTTTGAAATGAAAGGGAGCATGGCTTGGGGTACGTTTGCGGCTGGCAAACTGAGTTCACCATTCAGCTACGGAAAAACACGTGGCACCAACGACAGCAATGGACTTCCCCTGAATTACATCGAACCCGCCAAGCTGACAGCAGGCGTGAAATTCGAGACAAGCTCATGGGATTTGCGTCTGGATGTGAAGCATCACGCGGAAAAAACGCTGACAGAACTCGATAGCGTCTTCATACCCAAGTCCAGCACGCAGCTGCAATTCACGACGCCGTCCTCCACGACTTTTGATTTGAGTGGCCAATGGCGAATTCGCAAGGATCTCCGACTGAACTTCGCCATCGTCAACCTCACCGATCAGAAGTACTGGCACTGGTCCGACGTACAGGGACTGGCATCCAACCCCGTCGCACCACTGTTGCCCGTGATGGATGCCTACACACAGCCGGGTAGACACTTGAACATGTCACTTGTTGCGGAGTTTTGAACTCCAGCCTCGTGCGTCAACGCACGCCTTCGGGTGATGCATCCATCGGCACGCGGCCAAGCTCCACCAAGGTTCGGGTTTGATAAACCATCCAGGGAGCCGTGATGTCCTGTTGGCTAGCCAGGACGCGTTGTCCATCTCGGGTAAATGCAATCCGCATCAAAGGATATTGAAGTTCTGACACGGGCGCGACTACCGCCAGTGTCTTCTTGTCAATCAGGATCAGTCCGGCGTGGTCCGGCGCTACTTGTCGCGACGCTATCCAGAGATGATCGGCGTTCTCATGGCTGCGCAAAACAATGCCTCGCGCCACCGTTTCAATAGTCTTCAGAAACTTCCAGCTTTTCACTTCGACGACATTGACCAAACCGGCCTGGCGATCGGGAATGGCGAGCATCGCAGTTCCCGCCTGTGCAAAGGAAACGGCAGAACCAGGGCTTGCTAGACCCGGCAGTGCCACAAGCGAAATCCGGCGACGGATATCGAGATTGATCACATGCAGTTGCGAACTCCCAGCCACATTAGAGCGGGCCCTGCCCAGGGCATGGCGACCGTCAACGAAAAAAAAGATATCTTCCAGCGACTCGTCCAGAATCGTTCGCTTGACGCCCAAAAATCCCGGCTTGGGAATGGCCTCACCCATCCGGTAATCATGCACCAAGCCTTCATAAATCGGTTCAGCGTTTCGGTCGTACGAAATTTCCCAGATTTCAGGGCTATCTTTCAACGCCACGAAAAAACTCTTTCGCGCTGGTGCAACATGTAGCGTTGCGATCCGTGAAGTCTGCTTCCCATCTGCAGCACGAACATCATAGGATCTGACCAGCCGCAAGCTTGCATCCAGAAGGCTCAAAGCAGGCGTTTCGGCACCGGTCGCCATCACCCAGCTGCCATCACCCGAGACGGCAAGGTTGGGCACACCCAATCCGATCCTGGCCGTTGCCACAACAGAAAAACTCCAGAGATCGAACTTGACGATCCACCCCTGGGGGGAAGCTGCATACACGTAGCGACCATCCGGCGAGAACTGGAACTCACCCGCCAACTCAAAAGGAGAGGCCATGCGATGGGCGATGGCGAAGCGATCGGAGTCCACCATCCATACCTGATGCCCATCAGGTGACAGGACAGGCGTGAGTTTTGACTCACGGGCATCCACCGCCCACCCCATGGCGCCGAATGCCAATAGACAAAAGGCGAGCAACAGATTTCTCAATCTGCTGCTCCCCGCCTCAAGACTTCAAAATCGACTCAACCGCCGCCTTCAAATCGGCGTCAGTGATTTTGTCAACGCCATTGGGTGCCATGGGCACTGGGCCAAAAGTGCCGGAGCCGCCCTTGCGGACTTTCTCCATCAATTTGGCAACCGCATCCTGGCCTTTGTACTTGGCCGCAATGTCCTTGAATGCCGGGCCCACCATCTTTTTGTCTTTGGCGTGGCAAGCCATACAACCGGCCTTGTTCATGGCTTCTTCAGGCGTTGCCGCCTGGGCCCCAAAGGCCAGAAAAAGAGCAGACAGAGAAAGAACGTATTTCATAAAATCAACTCCGATCAATTTAGAAAACCTCGGCGACCCATCCAGGTCAACCGCAAAAAAGCCACCGCATCCGAGAGAATACGGCGGCTCTCGCGACCGCCAAAGCGGCTCGACCATCAACGTCATCCGTGGCTGCGATCAATACACATCGTGCTGGGTGTTGTGCACATTGAAGTGACCGGTCGGGGTAATCAGACGCGGATCCTTGATGACAGCCTTGAGCTTGAGCGTCTTGTCGTCCACGACAACCATGGCACTCTGTTTGTTTTTAGCGGACCACACCGAGAACCAGACTTCGTTACCTGCCTTGTTGTACTCGGGTTGAACAACCCGTTTGGCACCGTCGTCATTGAGGTCAGCCCATTTGGCAATGGGCAGCACCACGTAACCTTTCTCAAGATTTTTGATGTCATACACGGCCACAGACTGCGACAGTGCGGCATCAGGATTCAACGGCGTGTCTGAATACAGATGCTGGCTCTTTGGATGGCTCTTGATGAACAGCGCACCACCGCCCTGACCTTTGAGCGTGGCCACCACCTTGAAGGCCTGTGCCTTGTGCTTGACGGGGTCAGTGCCGATCAGGGAAATAGTCTCATCGCCAAGGTGACCTGTTGCCCATACGGGGCCAAACTTCGGATGAATGAAGTTCGCGCCACGGCCCGGGTGCGGAATCTTGCCAACTTCGACCAGCGCGGCCAATTTGCCTTCCTTGGCATCAATCACCGAGATCTTGTTGCTGTTGTTGGCCGCCACCATGAAATAGCGCTTGGTCGAATCCCATCCGCCGTCATGCAGGAAAGGCGCCGAGCCGATTTCAGTGACCTTCAGCGCATCAATGTTGCTGTAATCCACCATCAGGGTCTTGCCGGTCTCCTTGACGTTGACCACAAACTCAGGCTTGAAGTGAGATGCAACGATCGATGCCACCCGGGGCTCCGGATGGTATTCCTGCGTGCCCACCACCATGCCGCGTGTGGAAACGATCTTCAGGGGTTCCAGCGTATCGCCCTTCATGATCACGTACTGGGGTGGCCAGTAGGCACCGGCAATCGCCAGCTTGTCGGTGAAGTCACCTTCCTTGCCTTTGTATTTGCTGGTGTCCACGGAGCGGGCCTCAAGGCCAATGCGAACTTCAGCCACGTTGTCGGGGGTAGGCATCCAAAGGTCAATCATGTTGATCTTGGCATCGCGTCCAATCACAAACAAATAGCGCCCCGAAGCGGATGTCCGGGAGATGTGCACCGCATAGCCTGTTTTGACAATATTGATGATCTTCTTGGTGTCACCGTCAATCAACGCGACTTCACCGGTATCACGCAGCGTGGTCGAGAAGATGTTCTCGATGTTGTAGCTGTTCATCTTCTTCGTTGGCCGCTGGGCCGGGGGCACGATGACCTTCCATGTGGACTTCATCTGCGCCATGCCGAACTCGGGTGGAGTCGGAGGCTCATGCTGGATGTAGCGGGCCATCAGATCCACTTCTTTTTCAGTCATTTCACCCGAGGTCTGCCAGTTGGGCATGCCGGCCGGAGAGCCGTAGGCAATGAAGATTTTCAGGTAATCCGTACCTTTGCCCACTGTGATGTCCGGCGTCAAAGGCTTGCCTGTAGCGCCTTTGCGCAACACACCATGGCAACCCGCGCAGCGCTCGAAGTAAATCTTGCGAGCCGCATCAAACTCAGCCTGCGTCATCGGCGGCGCCTTCGGATTGGTGCTTTGCACCATAGGTTCACTGGCCAAAGGAGAGGTGCCGGCCTGGTAATTCATTTCAGGTTGCGTGACACCCTTCTTATCTTGCGCTAACGCAGCGATTGCCAGGCTTGTCAGCAGTACCGCCGCAACACTGGAAAGACGTGGGACTTTCATGTTTCTTACTCCGTTGTACCGAGCAGCCAAACCACCACGCGGGTGGCAATCAGGGCTCGCCGAAGGCTGCAACAATTCGATTCGAGCAAATTCATTGTCCGCCCGACCTTTAGGCCTCGTCCTTAACTTAAATCAAAAATATCAAGACATTGTTGAGAAGGTAGAGAAATATGAAAGTCGATCTATTGACGGTCTAAGCGAGCATGACCGGCTGCCCCTGCCGGTCAAATGGAATGAAGGTTCCCAAGCTGCCCGCCTTGATGGATTCGACCATGCGCTGCAAAGGCTTTTCAGCGCTTTCACTGCTGGGCGCCTGTCCTGCACTGCCGGACAAGGCCGCGGCAAAGACAATAGTCCAGTCTTGTCCAAACTCGCGCGATTCCTCCACCAGATCGGCAAAACTCAGCAGCTCCTGCGGCGTCTTGTCCACGCACATGACCGGGACCAGGGCGCCGCCCTCGCCGGCCAGAAAACGTTCACGCTGTGCTGGTGTGCTGTCTTCCGGCAAATCGGCATTGGCAAAAACAAAAAGCAAACGTTGTGGCTGCGCTTGCTGTCGGGCAGCATTCAGCAAATCATCAAAACTTGAGATATCCATGGTTCAGCATCCTCTTCCAAAAAAACAGTTCCTGCCTTCAGCAAGGAGGAACGCAGACAGTATCGTCCGGATTAAATTGATCGTGACAAGCTTGTTTCAAATCAATGAACTTCACAAAGCGGGGCTCTAGTATTCCATCGAATTTTGAGGAAACCAGATATGTCGCAAAAAACCCCCCATCGGGAAAAACAAGCTCTTGCATTGTCGCCGCAGCAAATCAGCATGGAGGTGCTTCTTGAAAAGTACAGCAAAGGCACCGAGCAGAGCATCTTTGACGTCAACCAGCGTGTAGCACATGCCCTGGCCAAAGTTGAGTCCCCCGAACATCAAAAGCATTGGGAGACCCAGTTTCTGCAGGCCCTTCAAAACGGGTTCCTACCGGCCGGACGTATCCAGTCTGCGGCAGGCACCGACTTGGCGGCCACGCTGATCAACTGCTTTGTGCAACCGGTCGGTGACTCTATCGCCCATGTCGAAGATGGCCATCCTGGCATCTACACGGCCCTGACCGAGGCTGCAGAAACCATGCGCCGTGGCGGTGGTGTGGGCTATGACTTCTCGCGCATTCGGCCTCGCGGCGCATGGGTCGGAAGTACGCAGAGCAGCGCCTCGGGGCCAGTGAGCTACATGCGGGTATTCGATCGCTCGTGCGAAACAGTTGAATCCGCTGGTGCCCGCCGTGGCGCGCAAATGGGCGTCCTGCGCTGTGATCATCCGGACATTGAGGAATTCATCCACGCCAAGGATACGGGGGACTTGAAGAACTTCAATATATCTGTGGGTGTCAGTGACGCCTTCATGGAAGCGGTGCAAAAGAACGGCGAGTTCGCACTGATCCATCGAGCCGAACCCGGTGTGGCGCAAAAGTCGGCTGGCGCCTATCAAGAGCAGGACACGGGCTTGTGGGTTTACCGCAAATTGCAGGCACGCGAGTTGTGGGACCAGATCATGCGCTCTACCTACGACCACGCAGAACCCGGTGTGCTGTTCCTGGACCATATCAACCGGGACAACAACCTGTCCTACTGCGAAACCATTGCCAGCACCAACCCTTGTGCGGAGCAACCCCTTCCCCCTTACGGCTGCTGTTGCCTCGGCTCTATCGACCTGACACGATTCATTGAAAATCCGTTTGAAGAAACCGCACGATTTGACCGGGCCGGATTTGCCGATGTGGCCCGCGTCGCCACACGCATGCTCGACAACGTGCTGGACGTGACCGTCTGGCCGCTGCCACAGCAGCAGGAAGAGGCGCGCAGCAAGCGCCGCGTGGGTTTGGGCTTCACCGGACTGGGCGATGCCCTGGTGATGCTGAATTTGCGCTACGACACACAAGAGGCTCGGGACATGGCCCGGCAGATCTCCGAATTGATGCGAGACACGGCCTACGATGCCTCGGTGGAACTGGCGCGTGAGCGCGGCGCATTTCCCCTGTTCAATGCCGACCTCTACCTCAGTGGTCAGACCTTTGCATCGCGTTTGCCGGCCGGACTGAAAGAGCGCGTACGGGCCCATGGTCTGCGCAATTCACATCTCTTGTCCATTGCGCCTACCGGCACCATCAGCCTGGCCTTCGCCGATAACGCCAGCAACGGTATCGAACCCGCCTTCAGCTGGAGCTACACCCGCAAGAAACGCATGGTGGATGGTAGCTTCAAGGAATACGCCGTGGAAGATCACGCGTGGCGTCTTTACCGTCATCTGCACGGCACGGAAAAAGCACTCACATCAGCTTTCGTGACTGCGCTGGAAATGAGCGCACAGGCCCATGAATCCATGGTGGCAGCGGTAGCGCCCTTCATCGACACCGCCATCTCCAAAACAGTCAACGTGCCCGCTGACTATCCCTACGCCGACTTCCAGCACCTGTACATGGAAGCCTGGCAATCGGGTCTGAAGGGGCTGGCCACCTACCGGCCCAACTCGGTACTGGGCTCCGTGTTGAGTGTGACGCCCACCTCCTCGCCCGCCACCGCCACGCCCCTGCAGATCGACGGCGCCAATCAGCGCCTCGCGCTGGAGCGCCTGCCCGCTCCCGTGCTGTCGTCCTTGCGCTGGCCGAGTCGACCTGAGTTGCCCGCAGGCAACCCGGCATGGACCTTCATGGTGCACCACCCATTTGGTGATTTCGCATTGTTCGTCGGCGAACTGGCGCCCGAGGAAGGCGGAGCACCCAAACCCTTCGAAGTCTGGGTCAATGGCACGGACCAGCCGCGAGGCTTGGGCGCCCTGGCGAAAACCTTGTCGATGGACCTTCGCGCCAACGATCCGGCCTGGCTGCAATTGAAACTGGACGCGCTGGCCACCGTGGCCGAAGAGCATTCCTTCGAAATGCCATTTCCTCCGCACGGTGAGCATCGTCTGTTTCCAGGTGTTGTAGCCGCTACAGCGGCAGTGATTCGCTGGCGTTGCGACCAGCTCAAAGCCCTGCCCGGCAAAGATGCGCTGGTGCCCACCCCTGTGATCGATGCCATGTTCAGCCGTGGCGAGCCGCAGACCGGGCCGTCTGGCACGCTGGCATGGTCAGTTGACGTCGACAACCCTGCAACTGGCGAAGCCTTCACGGTCACACTCAAAGAGGTCAACCTGCCCAGCCCCGATGGTGCGATCGTTGCCAGACCTTGTGCCGTGGGGTTCTCGGGAAACTATCCCCGGGCGCTGGATGGATTGGCCCGCTTGCTGTCACTCGACATGCGGGTCATTGATCCAGCGTGGATTGGCATGAAATTGCGCAAGCTGCTCAACTATGCCGAGCCTCTGGGCCACTTCATGGCCTTTGTGCCGGGCCTGCCGCATGGAGAACGTCGCCAGCAAACGTGGCCCTCCACCGTGGCCTATATCGCACGCCTGATCATTCACCGCTACGCCATGCTCGGTGTGCTGGACGAAGAAGGTTTCCCCTTGCGCGAGATGGGCGTTCTCGACGCCCCTAAAAATCACGCGGTGTCCACCACCATGGCAGGAAAAGTCTGCCCCGAGTGTGGCAATCCGACCGTCATCCATAAGGATGGTTGTGACTTCTGCACTGCCTGTGGTTATGTGGGGCAATGCGGCTAAAAGCTGCTGAGCAGGAGGTTCAGTCGCGCACCACCAGCACAGGCAAATGGGTGTGCGACAGAACGGCTTGGGTCACACTGCCAAGCACCAGCTTCTCCAGGCCGCTGCGACCGTGTGAGCCCATGACGATCAGATCCGCCTGCGCAGACTCTGCCGCCTGAACCACACCGCGCCAGGCGGCGTGCGCTTCGATCACGGCGGTATCCACTGTGACGCCCGCCTTCTCGATCATGGCCTTTGCCGCTGCGATGGCCGCATTGGCTTCCGCCGTCGCGGCATTGAGATACTCGGCCTGCCCGTAGGCAAAGTCCGTCCCCACACCGGTGAATGGATAAGGATCAATCACGAAGATCGCCGTGACGCGACTACCGAAGGCCTTCGCCAAACCCACAGCTTTCTCCACGGCCAGCTGCGAGGTCGATGAACCATCTACGGGAACGAGTATGTGCTTGAACATGATGAGTTTTCCTTGGGGTGAAATGAAATAAGCTTGAGTTTCTGACCTGCTGGACTATGCCCCTTTGACCCATATCAAGCGAAGGGTTCTCCCTGGAACCCCTCTGCGCGAAGCGTCACGACCAGCGTATCGCGGTGTCCGCCGTGCGTGATGGGTTGAATGGGCGTGGACTCATGAATGACACGCGCATCGTCCAGCAACAAAACCGACCAGGGCTGGGTCAATGTAAAGCGCTGACCATTGGGTCCAGCGGCATCAAATACACGGGTCTCACCACCCTTGATTCCCTCGCGGTCCACAAGGAACACGGCGACCAGGTCAACACCGTCGCGATGGGCCCCCTCCGGCGTCGGACGCCCAATGCCGTCCGTGGTGTCAATCCGGAACTGATGGGCCTCCACAAACCAGGGTTGCACACCCTTTAGCTCCGAGCACAGGCGCCCCAGCCACACCAGCAATTGCCGCCATACGGCTTGCGCCAGCATTTCAGGCGGCATTGGCTCAAACAGGCGCTGCATGCCACCGTGCAAGGCGTTGTACTCCAGAGGCTGCCAATGCGCCCGATGAGGCGCCTGTGTCACCTGGTCATCCTGTACGACAAAGCAGGAGTGCCGACGCCGACGGTAACGCCCACCATCCTTGAGATACAAATCGGGGGGAAGGTCCTCCCACTGGGGCCGCAAAGCCAGGAGATCTTGCGCAGAGCATCCACTTTGCGCGCTGACGGTTTGCGCATCCAGTACGGCATAGCCCTGCTTTCGCAAAGCTGCGCCAATGTCAGCCGGCGCGGCTATAGTGGTGGGGGAAAACGATACAGTCATGGGCTTGAGGTGATTTGCCTGATTTTATGACCTTGGTCAAACTGTCAAAAATCGATTCCCGTATGCTCGCCAAAACTTCTCAGGAAATCTCAGTATGTCCACCTTGCAATGGTCTGATTCACTCGCACTCGATTTGCCCTTCATGGACGACACTCACCGTGAGTTTGTCGATTTGCTGGCCATCGTGGTCAACGCACCGGACGAACTGCTGCTGGAAGCATGGGAGACCTTGATCGCTCATACGGACGATCATTTTGGCCGCGAAGATCAATGGATGAAGGACACCCATTTTTCGTCTTCCAACTGCCACACGACACAACACGATGTGATCTTGCAAGTGATGCGCGAAGGTGACAAACGAGGCCGGGCCGGCGACCTGGGCGTGGTGCGCCAAATGGCTTATGAGCTTGGCATCTGGTTTCCGCAGCATGCGCAAAGCATGGATGCAGCGCTGGCACTGCACTTGCGCAACGTCGGCTATGACGCAGCCACCGGCATCGTGCACGCACCCCAGGCACTGCCACAGGAGGCGATTCACGGTTGTGGTGGTGCAACCTGCTCCAGTCCGGCGAACGACGAAAGCACGCAGACAGCGGCGCACCTCAGCGCCTGACACCGTGCCGGAATCGGCGGGTGCTTCGCTGCGCCATCGTCCCTACGAGGATGTCCAGGCGCTCATCACGGGCACCCTGTTTGTGGCCTTGGGGGTTGTCATGTTTGGCCATACCGGCCTGCTGACGGGCGGAACTGCCGGCATTGCATTCCTGATTCACTACGCCACCGGCTGGAACTTTGGCCTGGTCTTCTTTCTGGTCAATCTGCCGTTTTACGGCCTGGCATGGAAACGCATGGGGAAGGCCTTCACTCTGAAAACATTTGTGGCCATTGGCCTGCTTTCGCTGTTTGTCAACTTATTGCCCCGGTTGATCGGTTTTCAGACCCTTTGGGCACCCTTTGCTGCCGTCATGGGGGGCTTGCTGATGGGTGCCGGCATGCTCATGCTGTTTCGCCACCGGGCCAGCCTGGGGGGCTTCAATGTGCTGGCCCTGTACCTGCAGGAGCATTTTGGCTGGCGCGCCGGCCGGATTCAAATGGCTTTTGACTGCGGCATTGTGCTGTGCTCACTTGCCCTGGTGGATTGGCAGCATGTGGCACTGTCTGTGCTGGGTGCTGTCGTGATGAACCAGACGCTGGCGACCAACCACCGGGCTGGCCGCTACATGACCCTCTAGCGACTGTCGCTTTCGCTACCCCGGCCCGATGGGCTTCGCGCTAGGATTGCCCAGTTTTTCATTCTGGAGTTTTCCATGTCTACCGTAGCCACCCTGACCAACCACCAGATTCGTCTGGCAGCCCGCCCCGTTGGCATCCCTACCCGCGCCAACTGGCAGAGCGCCAGCGAAGCCGTGCCCGAGACACCCGAGGGCGGCGTGCTGCTCAAAACGCTGGCACTTTCACTGGACCCGGCCATGCGCGGCTGGATGAATGAAGGCAAGAGCTACATTCCACCCGTGGGCATTGGCGAAGTCATGCGTGCTGGCGGCGTGGGCAAGGTCATTGCTTCCAAAAATTCAAAGTATGCCGTGGGTGACCATGTCTCCGCCACCTTTGGCGTTCAGGAGTATCTGACCCTGGCCGAGGCCGACTTCAAGCGCAACGGACTGGTCAAGATCGACCTCAAAGTGGGCAGCCTGACCCAATGGCTCAACGTTCTGGGCATGCCGGGCATGACCGGCTATTTCGGCCTGATGGACGTCGGTCAGCCCAAAGCGGGGGAGACCGTGGTGGTGTCCGGTGCGGCAGGCGCAGTCGGCCAGACCGTGGGCCAGATCGCCAAGATCAAGGGTTGCCGCGTCGTGGGTATTGCGGGCGGTGCCGCCAAGTGCGAGTGGGTGGTGAAAGAACTGGGCTTTGACGCCTGCATCGACTACAAGGCCGGACCCGGTGCGGTACGCGCCGGTTTGAAAGAACATTGCCCCAAAGGCGTGGACATCTACTTCGACAACGTAGGCGGCGAGATTCTGGACGACGTGCTGGCCAAAATCACGCGCGGTGCACGCATCATCATCTGTGGCGCCATCAGCCAGTACAACAACACAACGCCGATTCAAGGACCCAAGAATTACCTGAGCCTGCTGGTCAATCGCGCCCGCATGGAAGGCATTGTGGTGTTTGACTACGCTGACCGCTACCACCTGGCCGTGGCTGAAATGGCAGGCTACCTGAAAGACGGCCGCATGAAGAGCAAGGAAGACGTGGTGAAAGGCCTGGACACGTTCCCCGAGGCCCTGATCAAGCTCTTCACCGGTGAGAATTTTGGCAAGCTCGTACTGCAGGTTGCCGAAGACTGAACAGCAATTTGCTATTAAATAAATAGCCGGCAGTCCTTATAAAACAAGGGCTACCGGCTTTTTTATTGTCCTTTCAGTCTGCCAGCGTGGCGTAGACCAGATCCCGGAACAGCATGCGGTAGTACTCGCGCTGGTTCGGGGCTTGCAGCATCAGAATGGCAAACATATCCTCAGCGGGGTCGACAAAGAAGGTCGTACCCGCCATGCCACTCCAGAAATACATACCCACCGACCCTGGCACCGCCGCCACGCCCAGGTCTTTGCGTACCGCAAAGCCAAGGCCGAAACCATGGCCAGGTGGCAGCAACGCAGTCGACGCACCCGCGTTCACCGGAATAGTGCCCAGATGATCCGCCGTCATGAAGGCCACCGATCTGGAGCCCAGCAGACGCACACCATGGAGCTCGCCCTTGTTCAACATGAACTGCAGAAAGCGCGCGTAATCCATGGTCGTGGAAACCAGACCACCACCACCCGACTCCATCGCGGCGTTTTCCCGCACATCAATCACACGCATCTGCAGGCCGCCCTCGGGGTCGCGGGCAAAGGGCTCGGCAATACGGTCAAAGTCAGATTCAGGCACGGAAAATCCGGTGTCCGTCATGCCCAGGGGCTTGAAGATATGTTCCTGCAGGTAAGCGCCCAGCGCCTGGCCGCTGACCACCTCAACCAGCCGCCCCAATACGTCCGTGGCACGACCGTACTCCCAAGCCGTGCCAGGCTCGAACATCAGAGGCAAGGCGGCCAATTCATGCGAGAACTCGGCATTGGTGCGATCGCGTGAGCCGATGCGGGTTTGCGCATATTGCCGCTGCACAGGGGAATTGCCCATGAATTCATAGGTCAGGCCCGCGGTGTGACGCAACAAATCCTGCACCGTCGCTGGCTGGCGCACATCCTGCAATTGCACCTTGCCATCCACCAGCATGGCCACCTTTTGGGCACCGTACTCGGGCAGGTACTTAGCAACAGGATCGTTGAGCAGCAGCTTGCCCTGCTCCATCAGCATCAGGGCCGCCACCGAGACGATCGGCTTGGTCATCGAATAAATGCGGAAAATAGCGTCCCGTGCCATCGGGGCGCCCGCGGCCGGATCGCGTGCACCCAGGCTTTCAAACAAGGCCAGCTTTCCGTGCCGCGCAATCAGTGCGACGGCGCCGGGCAAGCGCTGACGATCCACCTCCGACTGCAGGACCTGCATCAGCCGGGCCGTGCGCTCTGGACACAAACCAGCATCTTGCGGTGCCGCAGTGGGCAAAAAGCTTGCTGTCGAAGCTGTGTGTAGCGGTTTGCGACTCATGCGGATGCTCCTGTTGCGCCATAACGTTGCCGAGCCAACGCAGCCCCTGCTGCCAAGGCCTCCAGTTTCTTCACCGCAAGCTCGCGGCTCATGGGGGCCAGTCCGCAATTGGTACAGGGAAATAACCTGTTTTTTGCCACAAACTGCAAGGCCTTGCCAATGGTATCGGCCACCTGCTCAGGTGTTTCCACCTCGTCGCTGGCCACGTCAATCACCCCCACCATCACGTCTTTGCCTTCAAGGAGCTTCATCAGATCTGGCGGCACATGCGAGTGATAGCACTCCAGGCTCACTTGCTGGATGCTGCTTTTGGCCAGTGCCGGAAAGATGGCCTCGTACTGGCGCCATTCCTGCCCCAGGGTTTCTTTCCAGTCCAGATTGGCTTTGATGCCGTAGCCGTAGCAAATGTGCACGGCGGTGGTGCAGGTCAGCCCCCGCGCAGCACGCTCCAGCGCCTTGACACCCCAGTCGGCAGCTTCCTTGAGGTACACATTGAAGGCCGGCTCATCAAACTGGATGATGTCCACGCCATCGGCCTGCAAGGCAAGCGCCTCCTGGTTGAGCAGATCGGCAAAGGCCATCGCCATGTCGACCTTGTTGCCATAAAAGCGGTCCGCCACGGTATCCACAATGGTCATGGGGCCAGGCAAGGTGAACTTCAGCTTCTTTTTCGTGTGAGCGCGTGCCAGCTGGGCCTCAAACGCATGAACACGGCCTTTGAGCCTGAGTGGCGCAATCACCTGCGGCACCTGGGCGTCGTAACGGCCATTGCGAATGCCCATGGTGACCTTGTGCTCGAAGTCGATGCCCTCGACCTGCTCCAGAAAGCCGTGCACAAAATGCTGGCGGGACTGCTCGCCGTCGCCAACGATGTCCAGCCCGGCATCCTCCTGCGCCTTGATCCACAAGAGCGTGGCGTCGGCCTTGGCTTGCTGCAATTCGGCGCCCTGCGCCTTCCATTGTGGCCAGAGTTTTTGCGTTTCAGAAAGCCAGGCCGGTTTGGGCAGACTGCCCGCAATAGAAGTTTCAAACACATCGATCTCCTGAAAAAGGCTATCAGGCGCTCTCTGCCTCTTGCAAAGTACGCCACATCACCTTGCCGCTTCCGCTCTTGGGCAAGGCATCCACAAACTGTACCGTACGTGGCACCTTGTAGACCGCCATATTGTCACGGCACCAGCCGATGATGTCCTGTTCGGTCACCGCACCCTTGTGCGACTGCCGCAACACGATCACGGCCTTCACCGACTCACCACGGTAACTGTCCTTGGTGGAAATGATGCAAGCCTCCTGCACCGCCGGGTGTTTGAACATCAGCGCTTCCACCTCGGCCGGCCAGACCTTGAAACCGGATGCATTGATCATGCGCTTGAGCCGGTCAGTCAGGAAGAAATAGCCGTCCGCATCCACATGGCCCAAATCCCCCGAGCGGAAAAAGCGCTTGCCCTCCAACTCGATGAACACCTCGGCCGTGGCATCGGGCCGCTTCCAGTAGCCCTGGAAAACTTCGGGGCCGTGGATGATGATTTCGCCCTGCTCACCCAGGGGCATTTCCTGCCGGGTTTCAGGATCGATGACCCGCGCATCGGTGCTCATGAACGGAATGCCCAGACATTGCTGCTTGGGATCATCCGGCGGATTGCTGTGCGAAGGTGCTGCGGTTTCGGTCAAGCCGTAGCCCTCTACGTAACGCAAGCCGTATTGCTCAAGCAGGCGCTGCGCCACGGCCTGCGGCATGGCGGCCCCGCCGCCGCCAATGTAGACCAGACTGGACAGGTCGAACTGCGCAAAGTTAGGACTGCCCAGCAGGTCAATCACCATGGTGGGAATGTTGGTCCAGTGCGTCACCTGCCAGCGCGAGATGAGCCGCCCGGCCAGCTCGCGGTCCCAGCGCGGCATGATGACCAGCGTGGCAGCACCCCGGATGCTGGTATGCATCAGACTGACCATGCCCGTGATGTGGAACATGGGCACCACGGTGAGAACCACGTTTTCAGCCGAGCCATTGCCCCATAGACCACCGGCAATGGCGTTGTGCATGATGCTGGAATGGGCATGCATGCAACCCTTGGGAAGCCCGGTAGTGCCACTGGTGTAGGGCAGGATGGCCAGATCGGTCGGGCCAACGGTCAATACGGGTGCCGCAGAGCTCACGCTTAACGCGTCATCCCAGCTGTGCAATTGTCCGCCCTGCAGGGCGGGCAGCGCATGACGCGTCAGCAGCCACTCGGTCCATGCGGCGGGCGGAGCATCGTCGCCGGAGATGTTGGCGTCAAATGCATCGGTGAAGTGCGTCACCACCATGTGTTTCAAGCGGATTTCAGGCGCCAGCGCATCACTGGCACGGGCCAGCTCGGCCGCGAGATCGGCCGTGGTGATGGCCACCTTGGCATCGGGGTCCGAGATGTAATGCTTGAGCTCTTCGGCGCGGTTCATGGGGTTGACCGGCACCACCACCGCGTTGGCACGCAGAATTGCAAAGTGCGCAATCACGAGCTGCGGGCAGTTTTGCATGCTCAGCACCACCCGGTCACCCTTTTGAACCCCCAGCCCATGCAAACAGGCGGCCAGCCGCTCCGCTTTTTGTAGCACCTCGGCATAGCTGTAAACGCGTCCAAAAAAGACCAGCGCCGCATGCTTGGGATAGCGCCGGGCACTGGTCTCCAGGTTGTCCCACAAGGAGGTCTCCGGGAGCGTGATCGCGTGCGGCACCCGCTTGGGCCAGAAACGATAGTGAGCGCGAGGTTCCGATTTAACCTTGGGCGTCACGGAACTTGAAGACTGGTCCATATGGCAATGCTTTCTCAGTGTGAGGTGATGAGTAAGGGGGAAATTTTGCGGTAGCACAGGATACGGGAGGCAAGATACACCGGATGACGCCTGCTGTCGCCGCCGGGACGCCATGGCCCTCGACAAGGCACAGGATTTGCACATGAAACTTGCGCAAACCCCAAGACCCATCCGGCCCAAAATTCTGGGACACTGGGGACCATGCCGATTCACCAGAATACGCACATTCAACAAGGAGACAGCAATGAAAGAATTTTCAGGCAAAGTTGCCATCGTCACAGGCTCCTCAAGCGGCATTGGCGAGGCCATTGCCCGGCGCCTCAGCGGGCTGGGTGCCTCGGTGGTCATCAACTCCGCGTCCTCGGTGGAGGCCGGACAGAACATCGCCAAAGAGTTGGGTGACAACGCCCTGTATGTGCAAGCCGACATCAGCGACAAAGCCTCGGGCGAACACCTGCTGGCAGCCACCCTCCAGCGCTTTGGCAAGCTCGACATTCTGGTGAACAACGCGGGATGGACCACCGCCATACCGCACCACGATCTGGAGGCCCTCACCGACGACATCTTCAGCCGCACCTTTGAGGTCAACGTCAAAGGAACCTGGATGCTCACCAAGGCGGCCATGCCCTACCTCAAGCAAAGCGACGACGGCAATGTGGTCAACATCACCTCCATCGCAGGTGTGCGCCCCGTGGGCAGCTCCATTGCCTATTCCATGAGCAAGGCCGCGCTCAATCACATGACGCTGCTGCTGGCCAAATCATGTGGGCCCGTGCGCGTGAATGCCGTTGCCCCCGGCCTGGTGGCCACCCCCTGGACCAAGGACTGGCAGGCGCAGCACGAAGGCGTCAAGGCCATGGCACCACTCAAACGCTCAGCCACGCCCGACGACTGCGTGGAAGCCACGCTGGGCCTGCTGAGAACACGCTACGCCACCGGACAAATCTTTGTGGTTGACGGCGGCCTGAAACTGGTGGTGTAGCCCCATGCATCACCCATTTTCAGACCTGATTGGCCTGAGCTTTGAAAAACAGTCGAGAGGCTTCAGCAAATGCTCACTGACAATCGCCGAACACCATTTGAATCCGCACCGGGTGGTGCACGGCGCGGTGGTCTACGCGCTGGCCGACACCGGCATGGGCGCCGCACTGTACCCCACGCTGGCCTCAGGCGAAATCTGCGCCACTGTGGAAATAAGCATCAGCTACTTCAAGCCGGTGGTCTCTGGCCTCATCACTTGCACCACGGAGATTGTGAACAGAGGCAAAACAGTGGCTCATCTGCAATCACGCGTTTACTCGGGCGAAGTTCTGGTCGCGCAGGCCAATGGCAATTATTCGATCTTTACGCCGCGGCAAAGGATTGAATAGCTTCGACATTGCTTGAGCACGCGATAAGTCCGTTGCAGTCATTCCAAAACCGGTTTTCAGACTTGTTGAGACTTGAACACTTCTGGACTCAGGACGGCGTGGCACTCAACTCCGTTCGTGTCTCCCGCCCTTTGGGCTCCTCCTTGACCTCACTGCGCTGAGCGCCACGCCATCCTGAGTCGGCCAACACAGATCCCGCTGCAGAAGCGAAGTACGTAGCCATTCAGAGCGGATGTTCAATTTCGGGCGACAGCTTTCGAGAAGGTTGACCGGCGCTTGAAGGCCCAAAGCCGACTTTCGCTCCGCTCCGAAGCGGTCACTGAAAGCGCAGTTTTAAGCTCGGAGCTCAGTGGTGGCCACAGGCATTCCACTGGAACGAAGAGTTACGTGGGCAATACCCACCAGTACAGACGCTGCGGAAAGTAGCCAAGCATTGGCCTCAGAACGAAAATCAACCATGAATATGACCGATAAAGGGTAGATCACTGCAAACACAAACATGAGCGCCCCGATCCTTTTTGACCAGGTCGGCCATTTGGTTCCCAGCGGCGCGGGTAGCCACACAGGGAAAAGCACCAGAATCAGAAGCACGGTCTCTTCAGCCACTGCAAAAAAGTCCACGGGGATTGGCGTGTTGCCCCCACGAGGTGCGCTGACCCACATAAAGAAAAAGAAGCATGCGAATGTACCTAGGCACCAGCGAAGTGGGTGGAAAGTTAAAATGGTTTTGGGCCACGCACGGATAACGCAATATGCGTACACGCTCCAGGCCACTAAGTAGGGGAAAGCATAGTGAAAGATCTTCAACTCAGACCTTGCCCCCTCTGCATGCCACGCATACGCTGTGGATAGCGCACTACTTGCAAAGCCAACAATTACAGCGGCCGTTAAGGGCCTCTCGATGTGTTTCCTGGCCAAAATCGAGAGAGGGATAACGACAAGCAGTGCAAACTCGCTTAACAATTGAACCGTGCCTCGACTCCACCAAAGGTCAGACAAGTTCCACTCAAAACGCGGTGCAGTTCGACAGGCGACTAGCAAGCATGCTAAGTCCATAGTCACTAGGCAAAGCAACGCAGCGGCAAGAGCCATCGTCATGATTACAAGACGCACCATACGCAAACCTAACGAATATGTATTGGGATATGTTGCGGAGCACTATAGCCCACGGGGCCACGCCCTCTAAGGGCTGCTATCGCCGCGTGCCAGGTCTAGGTTTCGATTCAAAGCTGACGTTAAATTTTGAGTGAGCGGTCCGGAGAAAACGGCTCGCCTCTAGCAGGCCCATACCGGTCATACAGATTTCCAGATTGCAGTCATTCAAAATGCGCCAAACCGCCCACTGCGGATCCGCACGGTGGGTGGTTTGGGGGGTGACGGTTAGAAGCCGCTGCCTACCCGATTGGGCAAAGCGGCTGCTCTTGCAATGAATTTATGCATGCCGCATCCACACTCGGCATGCCGGCTTTGCTTCAGCGCCCCAAGCATATGCGCTGACGGCGCCAGCCTTCGCTTGCTGAGACAAACGCACGCGAAGCGCCGAAACTGCGTCACATGGCACGGCGATAGAAAACATCTCCAGAGAAAGCTCGCCCTTGTCTTCAACGAAGAACAAATCGATGCCTTCAACCTCGCTCCCATAGAGCTTCTCGGCTCTCAGAGTTGCAAGCGCTGATGGCTCAGAGATGGTGACACCACCTCTGCGATTTCCAGCAAATTGGATCTCCAGCTTCTGACCCAGTATTGTTTCCAACGTCGACCTGTTCATGCCTATAGAAATCTGGCCTATGCCGGAACCGACAGGATTGAGAACGGGCTGAGCGTTCACAAGTGCACCAACAAACATCGCACCGAGAAAGAAGGCTTGTCTTCGCATCGTTGCCTAACGTTGGTCTCAAATGGACCGAAACGGCGCACTCAGTTGTGAAGAATGGCAGAAGCGCTTCCTGCCGTTGTGGGCCCAATCCACGAACCTGTTAGCCGCCATCTTTACATCCTTTGGCGTGCCAAAGCTCGAACGCAGCTTGTGGCAATAGAAACTGCAAGGTGGAGGGGCCATCCGTGCTGTACACGACCTTAGGCGGGCGGCCAGGCTCGATAAGGATTGCCCCAAAACCTTGCCCCAACTTCCCAACTTCAAATGTCGTGGTCTTGTTTCCACTGCGGACTACCAAGCGATCCGCGAACCAGAATTGAAACGTGACTTTCTTAGGGCTCAGGCATTTGGCCGTGTCTTGCATCGCGTACTGCGTATGTGCGACGCCTTCAATTGACCCATCATCCATTTGTCCTTCAACCTCAGACGGTGCAAAAGCAATGATGGTGGGGCCTGAAGCGGTTGTTTTCTTCTCAACCAGTCGAGGGATTGCTGCAGCAACGTGAAGACTGACCGAAAGGGCCAGACCAATCCCCATGTGTGAGAGCGATGGCAAGGACATATGCTGGCTAACGTTTTAGGCCAGGCGAGGCCGCAGGCCGTCGCCGCTGGGCCGACCCGTTAAATTGCTTGCGTGCCCACATGGCGCGGATGAACTACACGCCCAAATACGCACAGTTGCAAATGCGTTCATTTTGAAAAAATTCATTTGGTTCTCCTTCGTCCCGCGATGACTGCTACAGCCACAGCGGCTACAAGCCAACCAGCTACCGATAAGACAACAAGTGAAAGCACCGCGTTGTGTCCACACCAGACGCCTAGCAATTGCCAAGGTGCAGCGCAACCCACGGCCAACACGACAAACGCAAAAATGGGTCCGCTAAACAGCAACCCCAAGACCTTGATGGCATCTACAACCATGAGTGCAATTTAACGTTCAAGGTGACCGGCGCTGTGCAGCTTCATCGCGCAGCGTCCAGAGAGCGAAGCGAACGGGGTCGACCGCAGGGTTGGGCGTCTTTACGGATAGAGGTATAGCCAACGAGCGGGACAACGACATAAGCATGGAAGGGAACCAAGGTGGATTAGTTGGTTGAAGCCTTTGCTGCAGCAGCCAATTGTTGGACAAGCACAGAGGGACCTCGAATAACAAGCCCCATGTATGTTTCCGCTTTGACCTCAATTGACCCACCTGGGAGTTGAATTTGATATGTGGTCACTTCTTGAGAGCCGCCAACACCCCACGAAAGTTCTTTCATCGTTCCTCCGGCTTGCGTAACCGCAATGCGAAGCTTTGAGAGTAGACCGTCATCCCACTCAGGGCCAAGCTCAATTGCGAGAACAGCGGAGGAGTCGTTCATTGAGACACCCAACGTAAAGATGACCGGACCACCAAAACTTGCGGCGAAGCCGCCTCCTGCTGTTGTGGGTCCGTGTCGATTGACATGTTAAACATGGCCTTCAGAAGCGCTCCAGAGTGCTAGGCAGCGGGAGTGACCAGGGGTCGTGACCGTCGACAGAGTAGAACTCAAGCTGCGACGGACATCCGCCCTTTTCCCACAGCAGCACCCCAACAATTCCTCCGCTCGCGTCCTTTCCAGAGTACGAACAGACTTCGCGTTCGTTCTCCCCGACGCGAGGAGGTTGAAAGAACACTGTGGGACATTGGCCGCAGCCACAACGCCCAACCACACGCAGAGGCCTCGCCGAGGAGGCCAGCTCGAACGCCTCCCGGTCAATGAGAACCGCGAGAACTTCCTGCTCTTCGGAGCTGAGAGCGCGCTCCTCAGTAGATACGAAGAACGGGAACGTGGGAGCGGCGTGGGCCATGTTTAACGTTGGAGGCCACCGGCACGCAACACACGTCGCGAAGCGACAACTTGATGTTGTGTGTCCGCGTGGGCCGACCCGTTAGACCTCAGTGTCATTGTGATCCACCACGCTTTTGCTTCGCCGCTTCCCGCGCGAGTTCTGCTGACGACGGTGTCGCCAACACTTTTCCAGGGGGACTAGGGTCGGACACCTCGACGATCTCAAAAGTCACTCTGTCACCGACTTTTAGTTCAAGCCCATTCGCCCACGTGAGCTGTCGGGGCTGCGTCCCGTTGAGTGCCAGGCCCATGACGTTGAACACGATGCTGGATGTATCGATGATGCTATTGGGACCGGCGGCGCCGAACGCCACTTGGCCCGAAAGCATGGAAAGGTCTGGAGCACCGGCGACTGCGACCAACTCGCCGTTGACTTCGATCCGGAGCGCGGGGACTTTCATGAGGTCTAACGTTGGCGATGATTGGACGGCAACGGCGCACTGCTGACCGAAGAATGGCGGTGCCATTGGCCGCCGTTGGTGGTCCAATCGATTAACCTGTTATCCATGATGCCCCGCTGAATACTTGGTTTCAAGCTGTTGAATTTCGCGCTGCTCGCGCCGCCGCTGAAACCACCCGATTATTGCCGCCCGATGGTCACGACGACAAAGACAAGAAAGCCGATCCAATTGTCTTCAACCATCCACTTGGTTCGATATGTGTCGAGGCCATGCCCGCCACTGACCTTGTCGAGGGCAATGAGGATCATCGCGACCAAGCCGCCTGCAGCAGCGAATCCGCCAACCCACGCACCGACCACCACGAATCGCGATGGCGGAGTTGAAGATGCGTTGAGCTTGGTCATGGATAACGTCGAAAATGTGCGGCACACGCGTAGCGGGTGTCCGTACGGTTGACTCGGTCTGTCGCGGATCGCAACACCTCTTGGCGCGTATTCTGCCTATTCAAAACCGTCCCTTTTTTGGTCAACAGCCTACGTAGCTGTGTCACTTCGTCCGTGTCAAAAGCTCGCTTTTGTCCGTGCGCTGTGTCGCAGCTACGCACGCTACCAGAAAATCGTCGCTGTATAAATACCCAGTATGTGTGCTAGCGCCACTGTTCTATACGTCGATCGACCGTAATTTAGACCGCAAAACTTGCAGGATATTCTGGGCGCTGCGGGATAATCTGGACATCATTTCCTCCTAAGAATGGCTTGCAGCCTTGCTTGCGGTGGTTTTGCCTGAGATTTATACAGGTATAAAAAATCCGACAAACCCCGCAGACTGTCTTCGAGCAATTCTAGACCCCAATAAGCAATTTCTTGCAGTTGAGAGCGTTGGTTGACAGACCGCTCTCGCCGCATAGGCGGCACCTGCCGCGCTCAATTTTCAGTCGACATCTACGCCAGGTGGCCCGCAGGGTTTGGGGCATTGGTCCCCGCCGATTTCTGGGCATTTGACAGTATGAGGCGGGGGCCAGTGCCCCAAACCCTGCCACCACCAGCCGCCCGAAAAATAAAACTCAAGCCACGTCCACACAGCCTCTCAAGGCTTGGCATTCGGAAAGAACAACTGTTCACCGCCAATCTTGTAGCTGGCAATCGCCTCCTGTCCGCGTGCGGACACGACCCAGTCAACAAACTTCTGCGCATCGGCCGCTTTCACATGCGGGTGCTTCGCTGGGTTCACCACCATCACGCCGTACTGGTTAAAGAGCTTGGTGTCCCCTTCCACCAGCACGGTCAAATCGCCGCGGTTCTTGAAACTGAGCCAGGTCCCGCGATCGGCCAGCACATAGGCACCGCTGCTGGACGCGATGTTGAGCGCAGGGCCCATGCCACAACCGCACTCCTTGTAGCCACTGCCTTTGCTGTCCTGCGCGCCTGCCACCTTCCAGTAACGCAACTCGGCTGCGTGCGTGCCGCTCTTGTCGCCGCGCGAAATAAAGCTGGCACTGGTTGCCGACAATTTCTTGAGGGCTTCCACAATGTCTTTGCCCCGGGCTTTGGCAGGGTCGGCGGCGGGGCCAATCAGCACAAAGTCGTTGTACATCACGGGGAAGCGTTTGATGGCAAAGCCATCGGCCACGATTTTTTCTTCGGCCGCCTGATCGTGCACGAACAACACATCGGCATCGCCCCGTCGCCCCATGTCAAGCGCCTGCCCGGTGCCCAGTGCCACCACCTTCACGTCCAGCCCGCTGGCTTTTTTAAACTCCGGCAACAAGTGACTGAACAGACCGGACTGCTCGGTGGAGGTGGTGGAAGCCATGACGACGGACTGCGCCTGAACATCAGCATTTGCTATCAAAATAGCAGCAAATGTTGCATATTTCACGAGGGCCAGGGGCCTGAAAATCTCCAAAAATCTCATCACACGAGTTCTCCTTTGACAAACAAATGGGCGGCCGGGTACTGCAACTGCAGGAGGTCCCCTCCGAAAAAATCTTCCACCGGTAAATCGGCCAGCACCCGCCCCTGCTCCAGATAGATCACACGGCTTGCCAGACGCTTGACCTGCCCCAAGTTGTGGCTGGCAAAAACCAGCGTGACCTGGGCGCCCGCGTTGGCAAACTCTTCAATCAGCAATTCAACTTCGCGTTTGGCATGCGGGTCCAGACTGGCCGTGGGTTCGTCCAGCAGCAGCACCTCGGGGCGTGTGGCCCAGGCCCGTGCCAGCGCCACGCGCTGCTGTTGCCCACCGGACAGCTTGCGCGCATTGCGCGCAGCCAGCTCCGGCAGGCCGACGCGCGCCAAGGCCGCCAGAGCCAGCACCTTGGCCTCGCGCCAGGGCGTGCCGCGCAGCCACAGGCCAAGGGCAATATTGCTTTGCACCGGCATGCGCAACAAATGCGGACGTTGAAACAGCATGGCCTGGCGCACCTCGGGCGCACACTGAACATGCCCCGCGGTGGGCGCTGTCAGCCCGTGCAGCAGACGCAGCAGGGTGCTCTTGCCACAGCCGTTGGCCCCGACCAGCGCCACGCGTTCGCCAGGCTGGATGTTCAGTGTCACGTCCGAGAGTGCGCGTACGGCCGTTGCCGGGCGGCCAAAATGTACGCTTGCCGCGTTCAGTCGAAACACCGGCTTCATGTGCTGATCTCCAGCACCGGCGCTGGCACCTCGCGGCTGCCACGCACTTCCTGGCGCTCACGCCAGCGGCGCACCAGAGAAATCATCACATTGAGAAAAAGCACCACGCCAAGCAAAATCAAACCCAATCCCAGCGCCAGAGGCAAATCGCCCTTGCTCGTCTCCAGCGCAATGGCAGTCGTCATGACGCGGGTAAAACCCTCGATATTGCCGCCAACGATCATCACAGCGCCCACTTCCGATACGGCACGGCCAAACGAGGCAATCATCACCGTCAACAGTGCATAGCGTTCGTCCCAGGCCAGCAACAGGCTGCGCACAAAGGGTTTGGCCCCGAGTGAACGCAGTTGCTCGCCGTGAGTGCCTTCCGCGTCCTCCACCGCCTGGCGCGTGAGCGCAGTGACCACCGGCAGCACCAGAATGGCCTGCGCCAGCACCATCGCCTTGAAGGTAAACAGCCATCCCAAAAAGCCCAATGGCCCGGAGCGCGATAACAGCAGGTAAACCACCAGGCCCACCACGACCGAGGGCACGGCCAGAAAGGTGTTCAGCACAGTCAGCAAAGCGGCGCGGCCAGCAAAACGGGCTACGCCCAGCCAGGCCCCAAAGGCCAGCCCGAGCACGCAGGCGATGGCGCAGGCCGTGGCACTGACGGACAGAGAGCGGCCCACGATGGCGAGCAGACCAGGATCCAGGGAAGCGATAAGTTGCAGCGCTGTAGCCGCGCTGTCAGTGAATGAAGTCATAACTTGGGGTATCGTAGCCATCGACTTAATTACCTGCGATATGAAACGCTGTGCATAGGCTCCAATTCCACTACACCCTCTCGCGTGACAGCAGCCCGGCACTGGTGCGCAACCCGCTGATCGACTTGCTGCAGGCGGTGAGCACCCAAGGCTCCATCTCTGCCGGTGCGCGCGCGCTGGGTCTGTCGTACCGCCATGTCTGGGGCGAACTCAAGCGCTGGGAAGCCGAACTCGGTAACGAACTGGTGGTGTGGGAAAAAGGCCAGTCGGCACGCCTGACCGAGTTTGGCTCCAAGCTGATGTGGGCCGAGCGCCAGGCGCAGGCCCGGTTGGCACCGCAGATCGATGCGCTGCGTGCCGAGCTGGAGCGCAGTTTTGCCGTGGCCTTTGACGATACCGCCCACGTGGTGACGCTGTATGCCAGCCACGATGACGCCCTGAGCGCCCTGCGGGAGCACGCGCTGCAGCAAGCACATGGCGACGGGCAGCTTCATCTGGACATCCGCTTCACCGGCAGCGTGGATGCCATTCGCGCGCTTAACGAGGGGCGCTGCGTCATGGCCGGTTTTCATACCCTGCAGGGCACGGGTCCCGATACGCTGACGGAGCGCACCTACAAGAGCCTGCTGCAACCGGGCCAGCACAAGATCATTGGATTTGCCCTGCGCACGCAAGGCCTGATGGTGGCCAAAGGCAACCCTCTTCGGCTGGGCACCCTGAGCGACATCGCCACGCACCGCGCCCGCTTTGCCAATCGTGCGCTGGGAACGGGTACCCGGGTGGTGCTGGACGAACTGCTCGCGCAGGCGGGTTTGACAGGCCGGGACATTGAAGGCTATTCACATACTGAGCCTTCACATGCCGCCGTGGCCCACGCAGTGGCCGCAGGGCAGGCCGACGCCGGGCTGGGTATCGAGGTAGCAGCCAACCGGGCGGGGCTTGATTTTGTGCCGCTGGCACAGGAACGCTATCACCTCGTGTGTCTCAAGTCCGCTCTGGTGCAGCCCGGCATCCAGGCTTTGCTGCAACTGCTGCAAACGCCTGCCTGGCAGGACGAAGTGGCCCGTATTCCTGGTTATGCGCCCACGCAAAGCGGCCAGGTGCTGTCCATGCGCGGCGTACTGCCCTGGTGGAATTTCCGGCAGCAAAAAGAAAGGGTTTACACCAACGCCAGCCCGCACATTTGAGCGAGAAAATCAACCCCCGGCAGGCGCACCGCAAGACTATCATCTCTACCATCTGCCTGGAACAAATAGCTCGACATGCAACCCGCCAGCGCAATCCAATCAATCCACGCCTTTCGCCTCGTCGCTGCGCCTGTCACGGGCTTGTGGAGCCTGGGCAGGCATTCTGGCTGGTGGCGCAAGCTGCTGTGGGCGGTTCTGCTGGCAGTGGCCTCGGGGCTGGCACAGGCGCAAACCCTGCAACTCACCAATCTCCCGCAAGGATCCCTCGGCGAGCACGCCCGCATGCTGGTGGAGGATGGGCGCCAACTGACGCTGGAGGAAGCCCGGGCCCAACTGCGCGAAGGCCGTTTCCGTCAGGGAGACCGGCCGGTGCTGAATTACGGAATCGGCTCCCGTCCGGTCTGGGTGCATCTGGAGGTGTTCAACCCCGGCACCACCGCGCTGGCGTTTCGGCTGGTGGCAGGAACCGCCTGGATCGACCAGATCGACGTGTTCGTCGTTCACAACAATCAGGTCAGCAGCCACTGGCAAACAGGCGATGAAAACCCCTACCCCTACGGCCTCACGCCGGGCGTAGGCTTCACTTTCGACCCCCAGTTTGCACCGGGGCGCAGCGAACTCTATCTGCGGGTCCAGACGAATGACGTTCTGGTGCTGCCCCTTGAGTTGACACCCGCCACGAAGGCCGTTGCCAACGAGCGCTTTGTCCATTACGGTTATGGATTCCTGTACGGCTTTCTGTTTGCCCTGTTCGCCTACAACAGCATGCTGTTCGCCGGGCTGAGGGAGCGCAGCTACCTGTACTATTCGCTGTACCTGGCCATTCTCGTCCTCCTCAATATGGCCTACACAGGACATGGCAACGCCTGGCTGTGGTCGGGGCAACCCTGGATTCAACAGTATGTGATCCTGGTGCTGATGGTGCTGTTTGGCTCCAGCGGCTTGATCTTTGCCAGCCGCTTCCTGGCTCTGGGGGAACATGCGCCCCGGGTGCTGCGCACCGTGAGACAAAGTATCTGGTTGGGCTTGGGTCTGATGGGCTTGTGCATCGCCACGGGTTACCGCGAAGGCGCAGCCCTGCTGGCCTTCAGCTTCCTGTCCTTGTTCACCCTGGGCATGGCGGGCTTGGGCATACTCACCGTTCGCCACGGCCGGGTCGCAGGACGCTATTTTTTGGCGGCGGCCTTGTGCGGCATGGTCGGCACGATCACAACCACCCTGGCTGCATGGGGATGGTTGCCATTCACACCCGTGAGTTATCACGCGGTGGAGGTGGGCATCGTCGTCGAGGCCACGCTTCTGGCGCTCGCGTTGACCCACCAGATGCGGCAATACCAGCTGGCCAGCCTGCGAGCCACCCAGTTGGCAGGCATAGACCCCTTGACGGGGCTGCACAACCGCCGGGCCTTTCTGGAGCGAACCGGACCGATCTGGAGCACCGCAGTACGCAATGAGCGCCCCTTGACGGTGATCATGCTGGACATTGACCATTTCAAACGGGTCAATGATCAATACGGACACGAAACGGGCGACCACGCCCTGGTGGCCATCGCCAGACAGTTGGCTCTCGCCTGCAGAGATGGCGACATCCTGGCGCGTTGGGGCGGTGAAGAATTCATGCTCTTGCTGCCTGAAACCAGCCTCGAACAGGCTCGTTCGTTCGCTGAACGCCTGCGCCAGTCGATCGAAGCCCAAGGCCTGCCCACCGAGCACGAAACCATCGTGCTGACAGCCAGCTTCGGTGTGGCCGAGCGCCGCCAGCACAGTCATCTGGAAGACCTCCTCAACGAGGCCGACGTTCAACTCTACAAGGCGAAGCAAGGTGGGCGAAATCGGGTCTCCTGTGAGGAGACTGCCCTCAACCGGTCCTGAGCAAAATGCCGAGTTGCGTCAGTCCGGTCGAATGGTGACAATGACCCTATGCCTTGATTTCCTTGGCCGTGATCTGGTACTTGAAATCATCCGGCGCATAGGAGTCCAGTCGCCCCCCCGAATTCTCGGCGGTGGGGTACATGAAAAAGCCAAGTTTGGGACCTTTGGTGTTGGGCAGGCTCAAATCATGGGCCGTGTTGTAGGCCATCCAGTTGCCTTCCCAGCTGCCAAACAAGGCCTTGTTCACCGGTGCCACGATCGGGTCTTTGGGTGACTTGATCCACTGCGGAGTCTCCATGCGCATGACCTTGGCAACATCGGCGGGGTCCATGCCGACCCAGCCGTAACCTTTGAGGAAAACCTCGGCACGGCAATGCTGCGCGCCCTTGAGGCTGACCGGGTTGCCACCCAGCTCGCGGTACCCAAAGGCACTAGGCGCCACACGCAGACCATACACGTCACGGGCAGGTATGCCCAGCGAGCGGCACATGCCGACGAACAGCGCATTCAGGTCAGCGCACTTGCCGCCCAGATTGCCGGTTTCGAGCATGGTCTTGATATCACCCTCGCCACAACCGCGCACCTTGGGTTCGCGGAAGGTGTTGGCCACAATCCAGTCGTAGATTTTCTGGGCCTTTTCAATATCGGTGCTGGCGCCCTGTGCAGCTTCCTGCGCGGTCTTGCGCACGATGCCATCGGTGGGCAGCAGACTGGTGGGACGGGTCCATTGCTGAACGGTGGCAGCGTCCGCAACGACATCCTGCTTTTGTGCCCAGTTCACGGCGCGGTTTTGGGTCTGGATCTGGCTGGTCAGCTCAACAAAGGGCGCTGCCTCGTTCTCGGCAAACTCGACATAGAGCATGCGGGCGCCACTTGGCTTGTCGTCCATCAACTCGGCCCGGCCATTGCTGGCAAAGCGGTTTTCCATTGATTTTTGCCATTCGGTGTTGACGGCGGGTACCGGCAACCAGACGCGGGTGCTGCCCTGCGGCTTGATGATGTCAACCCGTGTGCTCACCTCGAACGTGCGCCAGTTACCGGGTTGCGGGCTGAACTGGCGTTCGGCGGGCGTGGCCGTTTGCGCAAAATTGATAGCAGGCAGCGCAGTGGAGACAACGGCGGCAGCCGTATTTTTTAAAAAACTTCGGCGCGCATGAGCGTGAACGGTGGTCATGAAAAGAACTCCGGAAAGGTAAAAGGAAGTTCAATCGGCGTATGTCAAGGTACCCCGAATTGACTTGGATGAACACGGGCAGGCCCGGCTCATCCGGGCAATTATCGCTGGACGCCCGCTTTTTCGCTTGGCCTGGCGGCCGCACCGGCCGGCGCCATCAGGGGCGACACCAGTTTGGCAGCGTCCCTGCCCAACCAGTCCAGTTCACCACGCACCACGCCATGCACGCGCCCATCGGCCCCGATCAGGACAGTGGACGGGAATACATTCGCACCCCACCGACGAGCCTGGCTCCCATCGGGGTCCAGCAACAGCGGCAACTGCAGATCAGTACGCTGGGCATAGCGTTGGACAATCGTTGCCGATTCCTTGAAATTCACCGCCAGCACGACCAGTTTGTCAGGGCCATAAAATTGCGCCAGCGACTGCAGCGATGGCATTTCGGCACGACATGGCTCGCACCAGCTGGCCCAGAAGTTGATCAACACCGCTTTGCCGCGCAAATCGGCCAGCCGCCAGACGTGACCATTCAGATCCGGCCCGAGCGGCAATGAAACCGGTTTGCGATCACTCCAGGGAATGACTTGAAAACCCTGGGCCGCTGCCGGGGGGCAGATGGTGAAAGCTGCACATGCCGCCAACAGGGTGGCGAAGGCGCGTGCCGGCTTCAGTACCAATTTAGCCTCCAGCCCTTCAAAACAAGCACAGCACGCTATCTTTTAAATAGCGAAAATCAAAGCTTGGCAGAGACCCAGGCCAGCACACCGCTGAGCGCAGCAGCCAGTTTGGCCGGTTCCGTGCCCCCGGCCATGGCCATGTCGGCCTTGCCACCGCCTTTGCCACCCACTTGAGCCGCAATGAAATTGACCAGTTCACCCGCCTTGACCTTGCCGGTGGTGTCGGGTGTGACGCCTACGGCAATTTGCACCTTGTCGCCCTCGACGGTGGCCAACACGATCACGGCCGTCTTCAGCTTGTCCTTGAGCTTGTCCATGGTGTCGCGCAGGGTCTTGGTATCCGCCCCTTCGAGCCTGGCCGCCAGTACCTTGACGCCCTTCACTTCCGTCGCCTGGGTCACCAGCTCATCACCCTGAGCAGAGGCCAGCTTGCCCTTGAGAGCGGCAATTTCTTTCTCCAGTGCGCGGGTATGGTCCAGCACCTGACTCAAACGGTCATTGATCTCCACGACGGGCGCCTTGAGCGCTCCGGCTACCTGAGTCACCTTGTCTTCCAGGTCTTGCAGGTAAGCCAATGCGTTCTGACCGGTGATGGCTTCGATACGACGCACACCAGACGCCACACCGCTTTCAGCGACCACCTTGAACAGCCCGATGTCACCGGTGCGCTGCACGTGGGTACCACCGCAGAGCTCGCGGCTGGCGCCGATGTCGAGCACCCGCACCGTCTCACCGTACTTTTCGCCAAACAGCATCATGGCGCCCGTTGCCTGGGCCGACTCAATGTCCATCACGCGCGCCTGGGTGGCGGCATTGCTGAGAATTTCAGCGTTGACGCGGGCTTCGATGTCGCGAATTTGCAAGTCGGTAACTGGCGCGTTGTGGGCAAAGTCAAACCGGGTGCGCTCGGCATTGACCAGACTGCCTTTTTGCTGCACATGTTCACCCAGCACTTCGCGCAGGGCTTTGTGCATCAAGTGGGTCACGCTGTGGTTGCGCTCTGTGGCGGCGCGCAGGCTTGCGTCCACGTGGGCCGTCACCGTATCGCCCACCTTGAGCACGCCAGTTTTCAGGGTGCCGTGGTGGCCAAACACATCGGCCTTGATTTTTTGGGTATCGCCAACTTCAAACATCGCACTGTCGCAGAAGATGGCGCCCGCATCACCCACCTGGCCACCACTCTCGCTATAGAAAGGTGTCGTATCCAGGACAAGCACTCCCGATTGACCGGCTTTCAGTTCGGTAGCCTGCACACCATCTGCATACAGTGCTACAACTTTGGTAGTCTGCGTGAGGCTGTCGTAGCCGACAAAGTCATTGCCGTCACCGCTGTATTCCAGCGCACGGTCCATCTTGAATTTGCCTGCAGCCCGGCCCTGGGCTTTTTGCTTTTCCATGGCGGCCTGGAAACCGGCCTCGTCCACACTCAGGTCACGCTCGCGGCACACGTCGGCCGACAAGTCCAGCGGAAAGCCAAAGGTGTCGTGCAGCTTGAAGGCCACCTCGCCCGGCAAGACCCGGACACCGCCTTCGAGCGCCGCATCCAGAATCTGCATGCCGTTTTCCAGTGTCTCGAAGAAGCGCTCTTCTTCCGCTTTCAGAACCTCGGTGATCCGCTTCTCTTCAGACTTCAGCTTCGGATACGCGTCACCCATCAGGGCCACCAGATCGGGCACCAGCTTGTGAAAGAACGGCGTCTTCTTGTCCAGCTTGTAGCCATGGCGAATGGCGCGGCGGATGATGCGGCGCTGCACATAGCCGCGCCCTTCATTGCTGGGGGTCACGCCGTCGCTTACCAGGAAGGCGGTAGCGCGGATGTGGTCGGCAATCACGCGCAGGCTCTTGTTGTTCAAGTCGGCACAACCCGTTTCCCGTGCCGCCGCCTTGATCAGCGCGTCAAAGATGTCGATTTCATAATTGCTGTGCACGTGCTGCAGAATGGCCGCCAGGCGCTCAAGGCCCATGCCGGTGTCCACGCAGGGTGCTGGCAGTTTGACCAGGCTGCCATCGGGCTGCATGTCAAACTGCATGAACACGTGGTTCCAGATTTCGATGAAGCGGTCACCGTCTTCGTCCGGGCTTCCGGGTGGACCACCAGGAATATGGGCGCCATGGTCGTAAAAAATCTCGGAGCACGGGCCGCACGGGCCGGTGTCGGCCATCATCCAGAAGTTGTCAGACGCGTACTTCTTGCCCTTGTTGTCGCCGATGCGCACGATACGGTCTGCGGGCAGGCCGATTTCCTTGTGCCAGATGTCATAAGCCTCATCATCGTCCTTATAAACGGTGACCAGCAGTTTCTCAGGGGGCAACTTGTAGACCTGAGTCAACAGCTCCCAACCCCATTTGAGCGAATCGCGCTTGAAGTAATCGCCAAAGCTCCAGTTGCCCAGCATTTCGAAGAAGGTGTGATGGCGCGCGGTGTAGCCCACGTTTTCCAGGTCATTGTGCTTGCCACCAGCGCGCAGGCAAGCCTGTACCGATGCCGCCCGCACATAGGAGCGCTTGTCGGTGCCCAAAAACACGTCCTTGAACTGCACCATGCCCGAGTTGGTGAACATCAGGGTGGGATCGTTGCCCGGCACCAGAGGACTGGACTGGACCACGGTGTGACCCTTGGACTCAAAAAAATCGAGGAATACCTTGCGAATGGCGGCGACGCTGAAAAGGGGGGCGGCAGGGGTGGATAAGCTCATGGCGCCAATTATAGATTTCATCAATCTACCGGATGCGGTTGCTGCGGGACTGCTCCCGCGCCAGCTCGATGAATTCCGTGACCACCACGCGACTTCGAGAGCCACGTCGCCAGACCAGGCCGACATTGATACTGGGCACTGCATCGCGCAAACTGCGCACATCGATATGGTCTGCATCCAGGGTCCAGGGCCGGTACAGAAAATCCGGCAGGATCGTGATGCCCGCACCAATGCCGACCAGTGAACGCACCGCCTCCAGGGAAGAGGTTCGCATCAATACTTGCGGATGCAAACCATAGCGGGACCACACGGCGCTGAGCACCCCCTCCACACGATCTGCCTCCAGCACCACCTGGGGATGTGCCGCACACTCGGCCAGCGTCAACTCCTGCCGCTCAGCCAGGGCATGGCTGGAGGCCATCCAGACCCGATTCGGTGAACTGGTCAGCTCCTCGACCACCAGCGCCTGCGGATCACCCAGGGCGTTGGACACCATGATTGCCAGATCCACCTCGCCATTGATCAGCAAATGCTCCAGAAACTGGGGCGAATCCTCAACCACCGAAATATTGACCGAAGGATGGGAGCGCTGGAAGCGGGCAAAAAGGTCGGCAAGATAATAGCCCGCCACCAGGCTCGTCACCCCGATCGTGAGGTTGCCGGTCAGGGTCTCAACCTTGCCACGCGCCAGCTGACCGGCTTCCGCGACGGCCGCAATGACTTTGCGCGCACTGGCCTGAAACCGGTGCCCTTCCTGCGTGAGCACCATACCCCTGGAGTTACGTTCAAACAAGAACACACCCAGGGATTCTTCCAGCTCCTGAATACTCTTGGTGACCGCCGACTGTGCGATGTTGATCATTCGGGCCGCGCCAGCAACGGAGGCCGTTTCGGAAACCGCCAGGAAATAGCGGAATTGCTTGAGTGTGATGTGACGTTGCATGACCAGAGCCGAGGACGTGGATATCGCAAAAATATTCGGGTTTACCCTTCCTATCTATTATTCAGATAGGAAGGGCTTCGAATATTGAACTTCACAGACCTTGGTGTCAAGACTACATTTCCTCTGCTTTTGGCATCTGGCAAAAGGCCCAGCCCAGCTGGAAATCGAACAAACCGAACGGAGTACCTCTATGAAATTCCTGAAATATGCAGCGGTGGCAATGGGTGTCATGGCGATCGGCAGCGCCGGCTTGGCCCAGCAGCCCCTGCAAAAACTTGGCAAAGGTGAAGGCCAGGTGGATATCGTCGCCTGGGCTGGCTACATCGAGCGCGGCGCAACCGATAAAAATTTTGACTGGGTGACCGGCTTTGAAAAGGCCACCGGCTGCAAGGTCAACGTCAAGACCGCAGGCACCTCGGACGAGATGGTGGCACTGATGAACGAGGGCGGATTTGACCTGGTGACAGCATCCGGCGACGCCAGCACCCGCCTGATCCGCGGCAAAAAGGTTCAACCCATCAATGTCAGCCTGATCCCCAGCTACAAAAACGTTGACCCGCGCCTGCAAAAGTCACCCTGGCATTTTGAGAACAACACACACTATGGCGTCCCCTACCAGTGGGGCTGGAATGTGCTGATGTACAACACCAAGGTATTTGGCGACAAGAAGCCCACCAGTTGGAGCGTAGTGTTTGAAGAGCAGACCTTGCCGGATGGCAAGAGCAACAAGGGTCGCGTTCAGGCCTTTGACGGCCCGATCTACATCGCCGACGCTGCCCTGTACCTGATGAAGAAAAACCCGGCACTGGGCATCAAGGATCCTTACGAGCTCAATGAAGCCCAGTACAAGGCCGCCCTGGACCTGCTGCGCGGCCAGCGCAAGATCGTGGGCAAATACTGGCACGATGCCTTTGTGCAGATCGACGACTTCACCAACGAAGGTGTAGTGGCATCGGGCAGCTGGCAATTCCAGGCCAATATCCTGGGTTCCAAGAAAGCGCCGATTGCAACCGTTGTCCCCGTCGAGGGCGCGTCCGGCTGGGCTGACTCCACCATGATGCATGCTGAAGCCAAGAACCCCAACTGCGCATACATGTGGATGGAGCACTCGCTCAACCCCAAGCTGCAGGGTGATCTGTCGGCCTGGTTTGGCTCGGTCCCTGCCGTTCCTGCCGCATGCAAGGGCAACAAGTTGCTGGGCGATACAGGTTGTGACCGTCAGGGCTACAAGGACTTCGAGCGCATTTCCTTCTGGAAAACACCTACCACCCAGTGCAAGACGCAAAACAACCAATGTGTCCCCTACCACAAGTGGGCCTCTGACTACATCGCCGTCCTGGGCGGCCGCTAAAGCCTGACAGGCTCGCGTACGCCACGTGAGCCTGCAAGTTTGAGACAGTACCGTGAATCAGGCACTGGCCTGATCCACGGTACACCATCCAGTTTATTGACTACTTGAAAAGGTCTGCATCTCATGACTGCGGCTGTTAGCTTGCGCGAGGTATCGTGCGTATTTCGCTCTTCGGGAAAATCCGTACACGCAGTGGACCGTGTCAGCCTGGATGTTCAATCCGGCGAATTCTTCACCCTGCTGGGCCCCTCCGGCTCGGGCAAAACAACCTGCCTGCGGATGATCGGTGGCTTCACCCTGCCCACCAGCGGCAGCATCAGTATTCACGGTGCCGATGTGAGTCAGCTACCACCCTACTCACGCCCTGTGAACACGGTGTTTCAGGACTACGCCCTGTTTCCGCACATGACCATCCTGGACAACGTGGCCTACAGCCTGATGGTGCGCGGCGTGGACCGCAGCACCCGTGATCGGCGCGCGCTCGCCCTGCTGGAGACAGTGCAGTTGCCCGAGGTCGCACATCGCAAACCCGTGCAGTTGTCCGGTGGACAACGCCAGCGGGTCGCCCTGGCGCGCGCCCTGATCAGTGAACCCAAGGTATTGCTGCTGGATGAGCCACTGGGCGCACTGGACTTGAAGCTGCGCGAACAAATGCAAAGCGAACTCAAAGCCCTTCAGCGCAAGCTGGGCATTACCTTCATCTTCGTGACCCACGACCAGCACGAAGCGCTGTCGATGAGCGACCGGATCGGCGTCTTCAACAAAGGCCGACTGGAGCAAATTGCCACACCCTCCGAGCTGTACAACCGGCCCAGCACCCGATTCGTTGCCGAATTTGTTGGCACGGCGAACGTGTTGCACGGCGCGGATGCCAAGGTGTTCGGCAACGCTTCAACCATCATGATCCGGCCTGAACATATCCGGCTTGAACTCGGCACCCAAACACCGACAGAGTCCATTGCCCGTGTGGAAGGACGGGTCCAGGAAGTTCAGTTTTTCGGCTCCTTCTGGCGCGTTACCGTGCAGCGGCCGAATGGTGCCGAGTCACTGCTGGCCGACCTGGCGGTGCATTCGGCACCGCAGGCCCCCAGCGTGGGCGATGTGGCCCATCTTCACTGGGATGATGCCGCGATCCATCCGATCGAAGACCGGGATAGCGTCGCACCATGAAACCGGATCACAGCTCGTTCAGCCCCCACACGGGCGTGCTCAACCGCCTGTCGACACTCCTGTACACACGACGCGGATTGCTGCTCGCCCTGTTGCTCACGCCACCGCTTCTCTGGTTTGGCGTTGTCTACCTGGGCTCATTGTTCAGCCTGCTGGCAAACAGCTTTTTCAGACTGGATGACTTCACCGGTCAAGTGGTGCGTGAAGTCGGCCTCGGCAACTTCATTGAGATTTTCACACCGACCAATCTGGACGTCGCCCTGCGCAGCACGGTGATGGCAATTCTGGTCACGCTGGCCTGTTCAATCATCGGATTCCCGATTGCCTTTTACATGGCGCGCCATGCTCGCGGCTCGCAAAAGGCGCTGCTCTATGTAGCGGTCATGCTGCCACTCTGGTCCAGCTACCTCGTCCGCCTCTATGCCTGGAAACTTCTGCTGGCCAAAGAAGGGGCCATTTCCTGGGTGTTGAGCAGTCTGCATCTGCAATGGCTGCTGGACGGCTTGCTGTCCATGCCGGTGGTCGGCGGCAGCTCCATGAGCTTTTCACCGCTGGGAACATTCATCGTATTTGTGTACATGTGGCTGCCCTTCATGATCCTGCCGATTCAGGCCGCCATTGAGCGCATCCCTGGCTCCTATCTGGAGGCATCGAGCGACCTGGGCGCAACGCCGTCACAGACCTTCCGCAAGGTCATCCTTCCTCTGGCCATGCCAGGCATCGCCGCGGGGTCCATCTTTTCCTTTTCCCTGACGCTGGGGGACTACATCATTCCCCAGGTCATTGGCAATTCCACGCTCTACATCGGGCAGGTCGTCTACCGCCAGCAGGGCGTAGCGGGCAACCTGCCATTTGCCGCCGCGTTCTCGATAGTTCCCATCATCATCATTGGCATCTATCTGTGGCTCGCCAAACGCAAGGGAGCTTTCGATGCAATCTGATTCCACCCAAAAAGTGTCCCGTCCAGTTCGCGGCGCGTCCGTGGGCCTGAAGCTGGCCGTCTGGTCAGGCGTCCTGTTTCTGCATATTCCTCTGGCGCTCATCGTCCTGTATGCGTTCAGCAGCGAGGACAAGAGCTATGTCTTCCCCCCACCGGGCCTGACCACCCAGTGGTTTGCCGTGGCCTTGGGACGCCAGGATGTCTGGGATGCAATGAAGCTGTCTTTTCAGGTCGCCCTCTGGGCCACCGGCCTTGCCATGGTACTTGGCACACTGGCTGCAGGCGCATTGGCACGAACCCAGTTTTTTGGGCGTGAGGCCATCAACCTGCTGTTGATCCTGCCCATTGCATTGCCCGGGGTCATTACCGGCATCTCGCTGCGTTCGGCCTATCACGCGATGGATATCCCGTTCAGTTTCTGGACCATCGTGATCGGCCACGCCACATTTTGTGTCGTCGTGGTTTACAACAATGTCGTTGCGAGGTTGCGCCGCATCAGTCCGTCCCTGCTGGAGGCCTCCATGGACCTGGGCGCCAATGCATTCCAGACTTTCCGCTACGTGCTTTTGCCACAACTCGGCTCGGCCCTGCTGGCCGGGGGACTGCTGGCTTTTGCTCTGAGCTTTGACGAAGTGATCGTGACCACGTTCACCGCCGGGCAGCAGACCACCCTTCCCATCTGGATGTTTCAGGAACTGATCCGACCCCGCCAGCGGCCTGTTACCAATGTTGTGGCAGTCATCATGATCGCACTGACATTCATTCCCATCATTGCTGCGTACTGGCTGACTCGCTCCGACGAGGACAGTCACAGTCGCTGAGCCTGCCAATCCAACTTTATACCGACCCGCCACAAGGAGCCAAGTCCATGGGACACACCACCGAAATCAGCCAACAGTTTCCCGTAGAACTTCTGATTGACCAGCAATTGGTCAGGGGCGAAGGCCCCGAGGAACCCATTCTCAATCCCGCAACCGGCGAAGTACTGTGCCTGGTCCCGGAGGCTTCGCACGAGCAGGTGAATCGTGCCGTCTCAGCGGCGAATCGGGCTTATGCAACGTGGTCGCAAACCACGCCCGCAGAGCGCTCCGGATTGCTGCTCAAGCTGGCCGATGCCATTGAATCGCATGCCGAGCAGTTTGCGCGGCTCGAATCGCTCAACTGCGGCAAACCTTATGCCCGTGCCCTGGGCGATGAGATTCCCGCGATTGCCGACTGTTTTCGCTATTTCGCCGGCGCCACACGTTGCATGACCGGCTCCATCGCTGGCGAGTACCTCAGTGGTCACACCAGCATGATCCGGCGCGACCCCATTGGCGTTGTCGCGTCGATTGCGCCCTGGAACTATCCGCTGATGATGGCCGCCTGGAAAACCGCACCGGCTCTCGCCGCCGGCAATACCGTGGTCCTCAAACCCAGCGAGCAGACACCGTTGACGGCCTTGCTGTTCGCCCGGCTGGCCGCAGAAATCCTGCCCAAAGGCGTTCTCAACGTCGTGTGCGGCCGGGGCGTCAGCGTAGGCGAGCCCCTGGTCGAGCACCCTCATGTTCGCATGGTGTCAGTGACCGGGGATGTTGCCACGGGGCGCAAGATTCTTCAGGCGGCCTCCACGACGCTCAAACGCACCCATCTCGAACTGGGCGGCAAGGCGCCGGTGATTGTCTTTGATGATGCCAACCTCGAGGAAGTGGTTGCGGGCGTGCGGACGTTTGGCTACTACAACGCGGGACAGGACTGCACGGCGGCCTGCCGGATCTACGCAGGCCCCAAAATCTACGAGCGACTCGTCGCCGAGCTCACTTCAGCCGTCTCCACCATCAAGATGGGTACACAGGATGAAGAAGGCGTCGAACTTGGACCATTGATCTCCGACCGCCAGCGCAACCGCGTGGCCAGCTTTGTCGAGCGCGCTCAAATGGCCGGCCACATGGAGGTCACCACAGGTGGCAAGCTGCGCCAGGGTCCCGGCTTTTTCTTCGAGCCCACCGTCATCGCTGGCGCTCGCCAGGACGACGAAATCGTGCAGCGCGAAGTATTTGGCCCGGTGGTGTCCGTCACCCGGTTCACGGATGCCGAGCAGGTCGTCGGCTGGGCCAACGACTCCGAATACGGCCTCGCCTCCAGCGTTTGGACGCAGGATGTGGGTCGCGCCATGCGCGTTGCCAAGCAACTTCAGTACGGATGCACCTGGGTCAACACGCATTTCATGCTCGTCAACGAAATGCCGCATGGTGGTCTGAAGTCCTCCGGCTACGGCAAGGACATGTCGATGTATGCGCTGGAAGACTACACCGTGGCACGCCACGTGATGATCAAGCTGTAAAGGAAATATGACTATGAAACACTCCTTGAATGAATCCCTGATGGCCCGCAAGGCGGCCGCGACGCCACGGGGCGTGGGCGTGATGGGCACCTTCTTCGCAGATCGCGCCACCAACGCCGAGCTGTGGGATGTCGAGGGCCGTCGCTACATCGACTTTGCGGGCGGTATTGCCGTCCTCAATACGGGGCATCGCCACCCGAAGGTCGTTGCCGCCATCCAGGCTCAGCTGGAAAGATTCACCCACACCTGCTACCAGGTTGTGCCGTACGAAAGCTATATCGCGCTTGCCGAGAAGTTGAACCAGTTGACCCCTGGCACCCATGCCAAGAAGACGGCCTTGTTCTCGACCGGCGCCGAGGCGGTTGAAAATGCGATCAAGATTGCGCGCTATGCCACCAAGCGCAGCGGCGTTATCGCATTTGGTGGCGGATTTCACGGCCGAAGCCTGTTCGCCGTCTCGCTGACTGGCAAAGTACAGCCGTACAAGGCGGGATTCGGTCCTTTTGCCCCTGAGGTCTATCACGTCCCCTTCCCTTCAGATGAGACCTCTCTTGCCGACGCCAAACGGGCCATCTACCAGCTCTTCAAATGTGACCTGGAACCATCGCGGGTGGCCGCCATTATTTTTGAACCGATCCAGGGTGAAGGTGGCTTCAACACCCTCCATCGTGAGGCGGCGAAATGGTTGCGCCAACTCTGCGACGAACACGGCATTGTTCTCATCGCTGACGAAATTCAAACCGGCTTTGGACGCACAGGCAAGATGTTTGCCATGGACCATTTCGCAGACGATGGCATCACGCCTGACCTCATGACGATTGCCAAATCGTTGGCCGGTGGTCTTACCCTTTCCGCAGTGACAGGGCGTGCCGAACTCATGGATGCACCAGCCCCCGGCGGCTTGGGCGGTACCTATGCGGGTAGCCCGCTGGCAGTTGCCGCAGCCCATGCAGTGATTGAGGTCATGGCAGAAGAAAACCTGCCTGCCCGAGGCGCACAACTTGGCAATCAGCTCAAGGCACACTTGACGGCCCTTCAAGGCCGTGTGCCCCAGATCGCCGACATTCGGGGCTGGGGCGCCATGGTCGCCGCCGAATTCCGCAATGCAGAAGGCAACCCGGATGCGGACTTCACCAAAAAAGTGCAGGCCCGCGCACTGGAGCGGGGCCTGATTCTGTTGTCCTGCGGCGTGGATGGCAACGTGTTGCGTTTTCTCTTCCCGCTGACGATTGAACAGCCCATTTTCAACGAGGCTCTGGAAATCCTTGAACAAGCCCTGACTGGCAGTTAAGGCACAATCTTGAGATCCCTAGGAGCACTTTGAATGAATGTAAAAACTGCAGGCATTGACAACACATCACCCCTTTCCCTGCTGAAAGACCCCACCCTGTTCAAGACCGATGCACTGGTCAACGGCCAATGGCTGTCTGGCGCCAGCCGCTTTGATGTGCTGGACCCGGCCACCGGCCAAAAGCTGGCTGACGTGGCCAACCTGGGGCCCGCCGATGCAGAGAAAGCCATCGCCGCCGCCAATGCGGCATGGCCCGCCTGGCGTAACAAGACCGCCAAGGAACGCAGCACCATCCTGCGCAAATGGTTTGACTTGCTGATGGCCAACCAGGAAGACCTGGGGCGCATCATGACCGCCGAACAGGGCAAGCCTTTTGCCGAAGCCAAGGGCGAAGTCGCCTATGGCGCCAGCTTCGTGGAATGGTTTGCCGAAGAAGCCAAGCGCGTCAATGGTGAAACACTCCCCCAGTTTGACAACAACCGCCGTCTGATGGTGATCAAGCAGCCGATCGGCGTGTGCGCCGCCATCACGCCCTGGAATTTCCCGCTGGCCATGATCACCCGCAAGGTTGCCCCCGCACTCGCCGCAGGCTGCCCGGTCATCATCAAGCCTGCCGAATTGACGCCGCTGACGGCCCTGGCGGCCGCAGAGTTGGCCATTCGCGCCGGCATTCCAGCAGGCGTGCTCAACATGATCACGGCTGATGCCGACAACTCGATTGCCGTGGGCAAGGTCATCTGCGCAAGCGATGTGGTGCGACACATCAGTTTCACCGGCAGCACTGAAGTAGGCCGCATCCTGATGGCTCAAAGCGCGCCCACCGTGAAGAAGATGTCTCTTGAACTGGGTGGCAATGCCCCCTTCATCGTGTTTGACGATGCGGACATCGACAGCGCGGTAGAAGGCGCTTTTGCCAGCAAGTACCGCAATGCAGGCCAGACCTGCGTTTGCTCCAACCGGATCTACGTGCAAGAAGGCGTCTATGACGAGTTCGTGCAGAAGTTCGCAGCCAAGGTCAAGACCACGAAGGTTGGCAACGGCTTTGAAGAGGGCGTCACGCAGGGCCCGCTGATCGAAGAAGCTGCGCTCGTCAAAGTGCAACGCCATGTCGATGACGCGGTCGCCAAGGGTGGACGCATCGTGGCAGGCGGAAAGCGACTGCCGGGCCAGTTTTTCGAACCCACCGTGATTGCAGACGCCACTGCCGACATGATCTGCGCCAAAGAAGAAACCTTTGGTCCCTTTGCACCGGTGTTCCGTTTCAAAACCGAACAGGAAGCCGTTGACGCGGCGAACAATACCGAGTTCGGCCTGGCCAGCTACTTCTACAGCCGTGACATCGGCCGCATCTACCGTGTAGGCGAAGCGCTGGAATACGGCATGGTGGGCATCAACGTCGGCATACTGGCAACCGAGCACGTGCCATTCGGCGGTGTCAAGCAGTCGGGCTTGGGCCGCGAGGGCTCGCACCATGGCATGGACGACTATGTAGAGATCAAATACCTTTGCATTGGAGACATTCAGAAATGAACCGCAAAGCCTTCATCCGAACCACCGTATGGGCGCTGAGCGCCACCCTCGCTTTGGGAACAATGGCGCAGACCGCTGCGCCCGCCAAGGCCAAAGTCGTCTTTCAGGTCAGCGATGGCGATGCTGCCAAATGGAACCTTGCCCTGAACAACGCCAAGAACGTGCAAGACGAATTGGGCGCCGACAAGGTCGATATTGAGATCGTCGCCTATGGCCCCGGCATTGGCATGCTCAAGGCTGACGCCACCACCGGCAATCGCGTCACCGAAGCGACCAAAGCCGGTATGAAAATGGTGGCCTGCGAAAACACCATGAAAAACCAGAAGCTGGGCAAGGACGACATGCATGCCGGCATTGGCTATGTGCCCGCCGGTGTTGTTCAACTCATGCAACGGCAAAAAGAAGGTTGGGCCTACATACGCCCTTGAGCGTTTCAACCGCCCTGGGTGAAGGGCATCCTCCCCGGGGGCGGCTCCTATAATTTTTAGCGCTGCGGGTGTAGTTCAATGGCAGAACGGCAGCTTCCCAAGCTTCATACGAGGG
>NZ_JADMJN010000009.1 GCF_018780565.1 Rhodoferax sp. | reverse complement strand
CGGTGGAGGTGACGCGGCTGTTGCGCATGCTGGGCGTGGGTACCGACGTGCTGCGCGGCTTTGGCGTGGTGCTTTTGCTGACGGCCGGTCTGAGTGTCTTCATTGCCTTGTGGAATGCAGTGCGCGAGCGCCGGGCTGATCTGGCCATGCTGCGCATGCTGGGTGCCAGCCCGGTCAAGGTGGCGGGGCTGCTCCTGTGCGAGGCGCTGTGGCTGGCCTTGCTGGCCTCAGCCCTTGGCTTGCTGGGCGGCCACCTCTTGACAGGTCTGGTAGGCTGGATGCTGCAGGCAGAAAAGTCACTGCCCGTGACTGCCTGGGTCTGGGTGCCGGCTGAGGCCTGGATTCCCGGTGCGGCGGTACTGGTGGCGGGTTTGGCGGCGTTGTTGCCCGCTTTCAGTGCCTACCGGGTTGACGCCGGCCAACTTTTGAACTCAAGGTGAATAGATGAAAAAAATGATTCTGGCCATCGTATCCATGGCCCTCTCTGCTACTGTTTGCATAGCAGCTGAAACCCATGGCGACAAGGAAACGAAGGCCGATATTGCCCGTCACCGCGCCATGGCTGCCGCGCACGAGGCCGCCGCCAAATGTCTGGAGTCGGGCAAAAAAGAAGATGTGTGTGCCAGGGAACTTCAGGCTGCCTGCAAGGGTCTGGCCATAGGCAAGTCTTGTGGAATGAAACATGAACATTAAATTTTCAGCTTTTTTGCTGGCCGCGCTGGCGTTTGCTGCCCAGGCCCAGCTGAGTTCGCCGATTGCGGGAGGTCTTCCCGCCGGCACGGGTCCGGGCGTGCACAGCCCGAACAGCCCCTTTGCGCCCCTGCCGGATCGTGCCGATGTGGTGCCCTGGTCCGTGCTGACCGAGGTCAAGACCAAGGCGGTGAAAACCCGTCTGCTACCCGCGTTCCCCGCTGCGGTGCAGGCCCTGAACGACAAAACCCAGCGCATTCAGGGCTTCATGATGCCACTGGATCCGGGCGAGAAACAAAAGCATTTCTTGCTCAGTTCGGTGCCGCTGACCTGCTCGTTTTGCGTGCCCGGCGGTCCTGAGAGCATGGTCGAGGTCAAGACCAGGACCCCGGTCAAATACTCTTTGGAACCCGTGACCGTGGAGGGAAAATTCGCCGTCCTGAACGATGACCCCTACGGTCTCTACTACCGCATCACCGACGCGGTGGGTGTGAAGTAGTCAAACTTCCGGGCTGATGCTGCAAAACCGTTGGAGCCAACCCTGGGCCGGCGTCCAGATGGGTCTGCTCGTGCTCGTTTTGCTGTTCAACCAAACCCTGGGTCTTCTTCACGGCACGGTGCATGGCCCCACGAATGGGACCGTCACCTCAGCGGTGATGGCGATCCCGCCTGCGATCGACACCCACAAGGCCGATAGTCTGATCGGCCGATTGTTTGGGGGCCATCAAGCGGAATCGGACTGCCGTTTGTTTGATCAGGCCAGTCACCTGGACGCCATGCCGGGCGTGCCCGTGGTGGTTCTGCCGCTGGTGCTGCAAGCTTCTGTTTTTTCTGTTCTTGCGGGCCTGGCTGTGGCCCGCTGGCATGCGCTGTTCCAGGCGCGTGGCCCACCTTCGTTTCGCTGAATCCCTCTCCCGTGTGCAAGTGACTGCTGCCGACCTGGTTGTCGGCGGGCGCTTGCGTCTGTTCGATTCAACGAAGCAATCTCATGAAAAAATTCTCGCTCGCCCTTATGTCCATGGGTTCTCTGTCTGCTGCGACTGTGCTCGCCCAATCGCCGCCGGCTGCCACGCTGGCACCGGTCACCATTACCGGGAATCCGCTGGGCGCTACTGATTTGATAGCTCCCGCCTCACAGTATTCGGGGGGCGAGCTGCTATTTCGCTCCAAATCCACGCTGGGTGAAACGCTGGACGGCACACCCGGCATCAGCAGTACCTACTTTGGTCCCAATGCGAGTCGCCCGGTCATTCGCGGTCTGGATGGAGACCGCATTCGCATTCTGAGCAACGGTGGCGCCATGGTGGATGCCTCCAGCCTGAGCTACGACCATGCCGGTACTACAGATCCCCTGAGTATCGAGCGCATTGAAGTGCTGCGCGGCCCCGGCGCACTGCAGTACGGCGGCAGCGCCGTGGGGGGTGTGGTCAATGTGATCGACAACCGCATCCCGCGCGAAGCCCTGTTTGACGCCCAGGGTGGCGTGGGCGGCAAGGCGGATTTTGGCCTGGCCAGTGGCAACGCCGAGAAGTCAGCCGGTTTTTTGCTGGAAGCGGGCACTGACCGGTATGCCTTGCACCTTGACGCGTTCAATCGCAACACGGGGGATGTGTCGGTGCCTGTTTCGCTGGCTTGCACCAGGTCGGGCGCAGCCGCTCTGGGTCGGAAAATATGTAACTCGGCCAGCGACACACGGGGTGCGGCCTTGGGCGCTTCGGTGTTCTTTGCGCAGGGCTATCTGGGTGCTTCGCTCAGCGGCTTTCGCAGTGATTACGGCACCGTGGCGGAAGACGCTGTGACGATTGGCATGCAATCAGATCGCCTTGCTCTGGAAGGCGAAGTGCGCGGCCTCAGTGGCCCGTTCCAGAGCGTGAAAGGGCAGTTGGGGCGCAGCGTGTACCAGCACACTGAATTCGAGGGTGCCACCGCGGGCACTTTGTTCAGAAACAGTGGCAATGCTTTGCGACTTGAAGCCCGCCATGCCCGTTGGGGGGCGCTGGAGGGCCTGATGGGCCTGCAGGCCGATAGCACGCGCTTTTCGGCCGATGGCGACGAAGCTTTTGCCCCCTACAGCCAGACGCGCCAGACTGCTTTGTTTATTCATGAGGAACTGGCGACCGGCTGGGGCCGCCTGAGCGCGGGTGCGCGAATGGAGTCGGTCAATGTGGCATCCACGGGCAACCCCACTGTGGCCCGGTTCACGCCGGCAAGCCGCAGCTTTTCACCCTCGAGCTATGCCCTGGGTGCCTTGTGGAACACGGCGCCGGGCTGGCAGCTCACGTCCAACCTGGCTTACACGCAGCGGGCACCCAAAGACTATGAGCTGTTTGCCGATGGCCCTCATCTGGCCACCCACGCCTATGAACTTGGCAATGCCCATCTGGCGCCAGAGCAGTCCACCAATCTGGATGTGGGGGTGAACTGGCAGCGTGGTGCCCACCGATTTGCCATCGGCGCGTTTGTGAATCACTTCAACAATTACATCTCGCAGGAAGCAACGGGCTTTCAGCGCGACACACAGGGCAATGGCGCAGGCGGGGCGGGGGTGACCGATTGCGGCGACGGCACATCGGTTGAATCCGGTTGTGTTGCATCCCTGTTGCCTGAATACGCCTACACCGCAGTACAGGCCCGCTTTTCCGGCCTGGAGGCCAGCGCCAGCGTGCGACTGCTGGACGGCGCGCGCACGTTGGACCTGGAGCTGCGCGGCGATCTTGTGCATGCGGCAAATGCCCGAACCGGGCAGCCCTTGCCGCGCATTGCGCCAGCGCGCCTGGGTGCCACGCTTTTGTGGGCGAACGGTCCCTGGAGTGCGCGCCTGGGCGCAAGCCACGCAGCCGCACAAACCGATGTGCCCGCAGGGCAGCTGAGCACCAGGGCCTACACCCTGTGGAACGCCTTGGTGGCCTACCGTGTCAAGGAGGGTGCTGTGAACATGCTGTGGTTTGCCAGGCTTGACAACCTGAGCGACACGCTGGCCTACTCCGCCACGTCCATCCTGACCCAAACTGCCGCAGGCAAGGCGCCGCTACCGGGGCGCAGTGTCAAAGCGGGGCTGCAGGTGAGCTTCTAGACCTGGCGACATCCTCAGACCCGCAGCAGGTACACATTGTGTGTGCCGTTCTTGCCTTTGATGGTGATGCCGCTGCGCAGCTCAAAATCAAAATGGTCTTTGGTCAGCGCATGGCTGGACTCCGAGAGCTGGATGCGCCCGGGCAGGCCGTGCGACTCCATGCGTGAGGCCACGTTGACCACATCGCCCCAGACATCAAACACCTGGCGCGACTGGCCGATGACCCCGGCCACCAGCTCGCCCGAGGCGATGCCGATGCGCAGGTCAATGCCCTCGAAGTCGTGCGCCACGGCCAGCATCTCCTGCGCCAACGCCACCAGCACGCGGGCGTGGTCGGGGTTGGACTCCGGCACACCGGCGGCCACCATGTAGGCATCGCCAATGGTCTTGATTTTGGTCAGGCCGCTTTGCTCCACGCAGCGGTCAAAGCGGGAGAAGATTTCCGAGAGCATCTTGACCAGCGCCTCGGCGCTCATGCGCTCGGTGATGCCGGTGAAGCCCACGATATCGGCAAACAGCACCGAGCAGTTGGCATGGCGTTCGGCGAAGGTTTCGCCACTGGCGAGCAGGCGCTCGGCGATCACCTTGGGGAACATGCCGCTCACCATGGTCACAAAGCGGTTGTTGGCGCTGTGCAGATAGCTCTCCATGCGGTTGATGTCGCCCACAAAGATATGCAGCAAAAAATACAGAATGCCTAGCCCGAGAGTGCACACCGTCCAGACCGGTGGCCGCTGGCTGTCGGGCAGCAGGTAGGGCGTGATGATGCCGCCCTTGCTGCTGGCCAGCCACACGAAAGCGGCTATGCAGATCAAGGGGATGCCATGGTGCAGCCACGGCGGCTCATTTTTCAGAACAAAGTAAGAGCCCAAGGCCAGCGCTGGAAAGTAGTAGTGCATGGAGCGCGCCATTTGTCCCGTGGGAATGTCAATGATGATCGCGTTGAACAGGAAGATCAGCAGCAGGCTGATGACCAGTCCAATGGTCGCGACTCGTAGCCGCCCGGCACGCACCAGAACACTCAGGGTCAATCCCAGCACCACAAACAGGACATTCACGGCAATCAGGGCAAACTCCGCGCGAAGGGCGAAGAAAATCCCGAAGACCGTGCCGAAGAAGATCAGCAAACCGCTGCATGCGAACACCATCACGCGCACACGCCGCATGTAGGTGACGTCCAGATCACGGGCGATCAGAAATCTTTGTTGTTCCTGGGCGGTTGAAATCATGGTGTCAGGCGTCGGGTGGTCATGGCATTACGCGGGGCACAACAGGTACACATTGTGTGTGCCGTTCTTGCCTTTGATGGTGATGCCGCTGCGCAGCTCAAAATCAAAATGGTCTTTGGTCAGCGCATGGCTGGACTCCGAGAGCTGGATGCGCCCGGGCAGGCCGTGCGACTCCATGCGTGAGGCCACGTTGACCACATCGCCCCAGACATCAAACACCTGGCGCGACTGGCCGATGACCCCGGCCACCAGCTCGCCCGAGGCGATGCCGATGCGCAGGTCAATGCCCTCGAAGTCGTGCGCCACGGCCAGCATCTCCTGCGCCAACGCCACCAGCACGCGGGCGTGGTCGGGGTTGGACTCCGGCACACCGGCGGCCACCATGTAGGCATCGCCAATGGTCTTGATTTTGGTCAGGCCGCTTTGCTCCACGCAGCGGTCAAAGCGGGAGAAGATTTCCGAGAGCATCTTGACCAGCGCCTCGGCGCTCATGCGCTCGGTGATGCCGGTGAAGCCCACGATATCGGCAAACAGCACCGAGCAGTTGGCATGGCGTTCGGCGAAGGTTTCGCCACTGGCGAGCAGGCGCTCGGCGATCACCTTGGGGAACATGCCGCTCACCATGGTCACAAAGCGGTTGTTGGCGCTGTGCAGATAGCTCTCCATGCGGTTGATGTCGCCCACAAAGATGTGCACCAGCAAATACAAAATTCCCATGGCCGCAAAGTTGTTCACCCAGGTGCCGCCGGCGCGTACGCTATCGGGCACGGCATACCGGGTCGACATGCCGAAATCGGTCCCGGCAAAAAATACGGTGACTATCAGGCAGGCCACCGGGAAGCCATGCTTGAGCCAGTTGTTTTCATTCTTCAGCATCAGGTAGGTCGCCACCGCCAGGGGAATCAGAAAATGATGCGCCGATCGGGGTATGTCGGCACTGGGCAAGTCCATGAAGCTCGCCATGCTGACAATCACCACAAAAAGAATGCTGGCCAGCCATATCGATGCCGCGCGCAGATGCTGCCGGCTGACCAGCAGGGTGGCCACGATACCGGCGAGCATCAGGATACCTTCGGCGGCAGCAATCAACCATTCACTCTGAAATGCAAAGAAAACGCCATAGCCCAATCCAATCAGGATCAGAAGCGCACTACTGGCAATGACCATCACTCGGACCCTACGGGTATGGGTGGTGCGCAGATCGTGCAGGACCATGTAGGCCGCTGCAGCGTCATCAATAAGTTTCATTCGGGAAGTATCCCTGAGACCCTTGAGCTCAGTCAAGTTTGAGTGCCGGGCCAGCAATGTCTGTGAAAATACAAGCACATGACCATGGATCCCGCCACCACGCCACACCTCCGGGAGGAACTGCTTTCCACGGTTGCAGTCCTGAAGGACAGTCTGGAACGCGCTCAATTGAATCTGGACGCGGCGCTGGATGCTGTTATCAACATGGATGAGGCGGGCCAGGTGACGGACTGGAACCGGCAGGCAGAGCGCATGTTTGGCTACTCGCGTGACCAGGCCATGCGATGCGAGGTTGCCGAACTGATTGTGCCGCCGGTGCACCGCGAGGCCCATCGTCAAGGCATGCGACGCTACATGAGGACGGCCAAGCCCACCATCATCGGCCAGAGGGTCGAGGTGCTGGGTATGCGCTCAGATGGCTCCGAATTCCCCATTGAGTTGACCATTGCGGCTTTGATTCAGAACGGCACGCATTTCTTTTGTGCCCATGTGCGTGACATCACCGATCGAAAGCGGGTTGAGGAACACCTGCGCATTGCTGCCGTGGCGTTTGAGTCGGATGAGGGGATGGTGATCACGGATTGTGATGGTGTGATCCTGCGGGTCAACCAAAGCTTTTCCGCCATCACGGGCTACAGCGCCGCCGAGGCTCTGGGGCAAAGCATGAACCTGTTGCGTTCCGGGCGCCAGGACGATTCCTTTTACAAAGCCATGTGGACCCGCATTCGGCAAGCCGGAACCTGGCAGGGTGAGATGTGGAACCGGCGCAAGAACGGCGAGATTTACCCCGAATGGCTGACTGTGACAGCGGTGCGGGCGGGCCAGGGCGAGGTCACCCACTACGTGGGCATCTTTGCAGACATCACCAAGCGCAAGGCCGCCGAGGCTGAAATCCAGCAACTGGCGTTTTACGACCCGTTGACCAACTTGCCCAACCGGCGTTTGCTCACCGACCGGCTCAAGCAGGCGCTGGCCGGATGTGCGCGAAGCCATGGCGCCGGGGCCTTGTTGTTCATAGATCTGGATCATTTCAAGAACCTGAATGACACGCTGGGGCACGACCAGGGCGATGTGCTTTTGCGGCAGGTGGCCGTGCGGCTGAAAGCCTGCGTTCGTGACGGCGATACGGTGGCCCGCTTGGGTGGTGATGAATTCGTGGTCATGCTGCTGGATTTGAGTGAAAACCTGACCGAGGCGGCGGCCAAGGCCGAATCAGTGGGCGAAAAGATACTGCTGGCATTGCGTCAGCCCTACCAGTTCAGCCAGTTGACACACCACAGCAGCGCCAGCCTGGGGGTGGCCATGTTCAATGAAGCTTCGCAGTCGGTGGACGACCTGCTCAAGCGCGCCGATCTGGCCCTTTACCAGGCCAAGGATGGCGGACGCAACACACTGCGTTTTTTTGATCCGGACATGCAGGCAGCCATGAGCGCACGGGCAGGGCTTGAAGCCGACTTGCGCCTGGGACTGCAGGAAAAGCAGTTCCTGCTCTACTACCAGCCGCAGGTGGACGTGCAGGGACGCCTGACCGGTGTGGAAGCGTTGGTGCGCTGGCAGCATCCACGACGTGGCATGGTGCACCCGGCGGATTTCATCCCCCTGGCCGAGGACACCCGGCTGATACTGCCTTTGGGTCAGTGGGTGCTGGAGGCAGCCTGTCGCCAGCTCAAGGCCTGGGCCGACCAGTCGCACACTGCGCATTTGACGCTGGCGGTCAATGTCAGCGCCATCCAGTTTCACCGGGCCGATTTCGTGCAGGATGTGCTGGCAACGCTGGAGCTTACCGGGGCACCCGCCGCAAGGCTCAAGCTCGAACTTACGGAAAGCCTGCTGGTGAAAGATGTGGAAGACATCATTGCCAAGATGATGGCGCTCAAGGCGCAGGGCGTCGGTTTTTCGCTGGACGATTTCGGTACCGGCTATTCCTCCCTCAGCTATCTCAAACGTTTGCCGCTGGACCAGCTCAAGATTGACCAGTCGTTTTTGCACGAGGCCCTGAGCAACCCGAAAGACGCGGCGATTGCCAGTGTCATCGTGACTTTGGGGCAGCGGCTGGGCATGACGGTTATGGCCGAAGGCGTGGAAAGCAGGGCTCAATACGAGTTTCTGGAGCGAGAAGGCTGTCATCACTTCCAAGGCTATTATTTTGGCCGTCCGGCCCCGGTAGAAGCGCTGGAGCGATTTTTTTCGTCTTCAATACATTCGCATGAATAGTCCCGTTTTTTCGTCCCTGCTGCCGGTGGTGTTGCTCATTGCTATTGGATTTGTAGCTGGTCGTGCAGGTTGGATAAGGGCTGAGGCCACAAAAGATCTGTCGAATCTGGTGTTCATGGTGCTCACGCCTGCACTGCTGTTTCGCACCATGAGCTCGGTGCATGTTGAGCAACTCAACTTCAAGCCGGTGGCCATGTATTTCGTGGCCGCCATGCTGATTTTCGGTGCACTGCTGGTCTGGCAGGGGGCCACGCGCCGGGCGGCGGTGCTGGCGCTGGCGGCAACTTTCAGCAATACGGTGGCCATTGGTATTCCCCTGGTTGGGCTGGCCTATGGCGAGGCTGGTCTGGTGACGCTTTTCACCCTGATATCCCTGCACGCGTTGGTGCTGCTGACCCTGGCCACGGTGACGCTGGAGCTGGCAGTGGCGCGGGAAGAGGCCGCATCCGGCGCGGGTGGTGGGCGGCACATGATGCTGACCGTGCTGGGTGCGGTGCGCAACGGCATCATTCACCCGGTGCCTCTGCCCATCATTGCCGGTCTGTTGTTTGCGCAGACTGGCCTGCAGATTCCCGCTGTGCTGGATCGGCCCATGCAACTGCTGGGCAATGCCTTTGGTCCCTTGGCGCTGGTGCTGGTGGGGGTCACGCTGACCAACGTCCGGGTTGGCCAGCATCTGAAGGCGGCCTTGGGGCTGAGTCTGATCAAGAACCTGGTGTTTCCTTCGGTGGTGGCTGCCTTGAGCTGGTCGATGGGTTTGAGCGGCCTGCCACTGACGGTGATGATCGTGGCCGCTTCGCTGCCGATTGGTGCCAATGTGTTTCTGTTTTCGCAGCGCTACGAGGTCGCCGAAGACCTGGTGACCGCCAGCGTGGCGGTGTCCACCGGTCTGGCGCTGATCACGGTGTCGGTGGTGATGGCGCTGGTCAGCCGGATCTGAAGGCGTTCAGGGCGCCAGGCGTTCCCGAATCCACTCGGGCTCGTCGCTTTCCACCGGGCTCAGGGTATAGCGCAGGCGGTCATGCAATCGGCTTTTTCGGCCCTGCCAGAATTGCCAGTTGTCGGGCTTGAGGCGGTAGCCACCCCAATGCGGCGGGCGCGGCGGTCGCAACAAGAACTGTGCCCCGTATTTGGCGGCGTTGGCCACCAGCACGTCCCGGCTGGAGATGACCTGGCTTTGCGGCGACGCCCAGGCGCCAATCCGTGAATCGAGCGGCCGGCTGTTGAAGTATTCGTCACTCTCCTGCTCGCTGACTTTTTCCACCAGTCCTTCAATGCGTACCACCCGTTCCAGCTCAACCCAGTGAAACTGCAGGGCCGCATAAGGGTTGCCAGCCAGTTCCTGGCCCTTGCGGCTGTCGTAGTTGGTAAACCATGTAATGCCGCGTTCGTCATAGCCTTTGATCAACACCACCCGGGTGCTGGGGCGCAGGTTGCTGGCCACGGTTGCCACGGTCATGGCGTTGGGTTCCGGTACCTCGGACGCAATGGCTTCCTTCAGCCATTGGTCGAATTGCAGCAAAGGGGTGGCTTGCGAGGCGTCTTCGCTGAGTTCGGCGCGTTCGTAGCTTTTTCGGAGATTGGCGATAGAGGTCATGGCTCAGTATAGGCAGGTCCTGGATCCGGAAAAAGTGTCGCTGATTTGACAGGTAGGTTCGAAAAAGTGTCTCAATTTGCAAAAAAGGCTTTTGGCCTAGGGCATACCCGAGTATCGCGCAGCCGGCTTTGATCTAGCCTAACGGGTGCGCAAAAAGAACCGGGCTTAAATGCTCAAACCAACAGGAGACACAACGATGAGCGTTAACTTTCAAATCAATGGCAAGGCGGTTTCCGCCAATGCCGAGACGGATACCCCACTGTTGTGGGTGATTCGCGATGAGCTGGGCCTGACTGGCACCAAATTTGGTTGCGGTGCAGCATTGTGCGGCGCCTGTACCGTGCACGTGGACGGCAAGCCGGTTCGCTCCTGCCAGACACCGTTGTCCACCATTTCCGGCAAAAAAGTGGCCACTGTTGAAAGTCTGTCAAAAGACAATTCGCATCCCCTGCAAGCGGCCTGGATCAAGCACGATGTGCCCCAGTGCGGCTATTGCCAGTCTGGCCAGCTCATGAGCGCTGCAGCCCTGTTGGCCACCAACAAGAACCCCAGCGATTCCGATATCGATAAGGCCATGAGTGGCAATATCTGCCGCTGCGGTACCTACCCGCGTATCAAGGCTGCCATCAAGGATGCAGCTTCCACCATGCGTAAAGCCTGAGGAGATAAAAAATGACAACTTCACGTCGCACCTTTCTCAAAACCTCCGCTGTTGCTACTTCCGGCTTGATGGTGGGTCTTGTTTTGCCCGGCGCCAAAATTGAAGCGCTGGCAGCAGGCACCGTGTACACACCCAATGCCTGGGTTCACATTGCAGACGACAACACAATCACCCTCATTTCGGCACGTTCCGAGATGGGGCAGGGGGTCTACACCTCCATGCCGATGTTGATCGCCGAGGAACTCAATGTTGATATCAACCAGATCAAGGTAGACATTGCGCCTCCTGGCGCGGTCTACGTCAATGCCTTGCTGGGCGCGCAAATCACGGGCGGCTCCACCTCAGTGCGTGATGGCTGGGAGAAGCTGCGCATCGGCGGCGCCCAGGTGCGCGAGATGCTGATCAGCGCAGCCGCTGACAAGTGGAAAGTGGATCGTTCCACCCTCAAAGCCGAAAACGGTATGGTGCTTGGTGCCGGCGGCAAGAAGGCCACCTATGGCCAGTTGGCCGAAGCCGCAGCCAAGCTGCCAGTGCCTGAAAAAGTGGCGCTGAAAGACCCCAAGGACTTCAAGATTGTCGGCAAGCGCGTCAAGCGCCTGGATACACCTTCCAAGGTCAACGGCAAGGCGGAGTTCGGTATCGACGTGGTCATGCCAGGCATGGTCTACGCGAGCATCGAGCAGTGCCCGGTGATTGGTGGCAAGGTCAAGAGCTTTGACGCCTCCAAGGTCAAGGGCATGCCCGGCGTGATCGACGTGGTACAGGTCAATGACGGTGTGGCCGTGGTGGCCAGCAGCTACTGGCAAGCCCAGAAGGCTCGCAAAGCCCTGACGGTTCAGTGGGACGAAGGTGCTGGCGCTGCACTGGATCACAACGTGGTTCTGGCTACCACGCGCGCTGCTGCAGCGAGTGGCAAGGTCTTGCCCATCGGCAAGCCCGTGGGCAATCTGGCCGATGCCATGAAAGGTGCTGCAAAAACCGTCACGGCGGAATACATCTCTCCGATGCAGGCGCATGCACCGCTGGAGCCGATGAATTTCACCGCCAGCGTCAAGGATGGCAAGTGTCTGCTGGTCGGGCCTACCCAGTTCCAGCAGGGTGCGCACGGTGCCGTGGCTGCCACTTTGGGACTCAAGCCGGAAGACGTGACGCTGAAAACCACCTTCCTCGGCGGCGGTTTTGGTCGTCGTCTGGAGCTGGATTTCATTGTGCAGGCAGCGCAGATTTCCAAAGCAGTTGGCAAGCCGGTGAAACTGCTGTGGTCGCGTGAAGACGACATGACCCATGACTTCTACCGTCCCCTGGGTCTGAATCAGTTGCAGGCAGGCCTGGATGCGCAGGGCAATCCGGTCGCCTTGCATTTCAAGGTCACTTCGCAGTCCGTTACCCAGCGTGCCTTTGGCCTGCCAAAAGACACTTTTGACCCCTTCATGGCGGAAGCCGCCGTGGCAGGTTATGAGATTCCCAATACACAGCACGACCTCGTGATTCACGATACCGGCATGCGTGTGGGTTACTGGCGTTCTGTCAGTCACAACATGAATGCCTTCGCCAACGAAAGCTTCATGGATGAGTTGGCATTGGCTGCAGGCAAGGACCCCTACCAGTACCGCATGGGCCTGTTGAAGAACAAGCCGCGTTTTGCCAATGTGCTCAAGCTGGCTGCGGAAAAATCGGGTTGGGGCAAGGCCTTGCCAGCCGGTCGTGCGCGCGGTATTGCCTTGATGGAGGGATATGACACCTACATGGCGCAAGTTGCCGAAGTCTCCCTGAAAGATGGCGAGGTTGTCGTGCACCGTGTGACCGTTGCCGCCGATCTGGGTCGCATGGTCAATCCGGATACGGTTGAGGCGCAAATCCAGGGTAGCATCGTGTTTGGCATGTCGTCGGCACTGATGCAGGAGATCACCCTGGAAAAAGGTGTTGTACAGCAGACCAACTACAACAACTATCCCATTGTGCGCATGAACGAGTCGCCCGTGATCGATATCGTGCTGGTTTCCAGCACTGAGAAGCCTGGCGGTATTGGCGAACCTGCAACGGCTTTGGTGGTGCCGGCCATCGCTAACGCGGTGGCGACGCTCACCGGCAAACGCGTGCGCAAACTGCCCTTGACGGCGCAAGCCATCAAGCAGGCTTAAGAAGCGGTCAGAGCGCCCTTTCCCGATGTGGGAAAGGGCGCCGCATGAATACAGGTGAGTGAATGGAAAGTCTTGATCTCAGAGTATTAAGTGATGTTCTGGCCTGGCGCAATGCCGGCCACGCTGTCACGCTGGTTACGGTAGTGGAAACCTGGGGCAGTGCGCCGCGCCCTCCAGGGGCTTTGTTGGCCGTGCGCGATGATGGCGTGGTGAGTGGTTCTGTGTCCGGTGGCTGTGTGGAAGACGATCTGATCGCCCGCACCAAAGCTGCTTTCAAAACGACGGGCGCCGCCCCGGAGGGCGCCAAGCCCAGCATGATTGCCTACGGCGTCAGCAAGGAAGAGGCCACACGTTTTGGCCTGCCCTGCGGTGGCACCTTGCGCCTGGTGCAGGAACCCCTGACGGATACGAGTTGGGTGGCTCAGCTGCTCGCCCGAACAGCCGCTCATCAATTGGTGTCTCGCACCTTGACCCTGTCTACGGGTGTGGTGCAGCTGTCAGATGCGGTTCGCGGTCAAACCATGCAGTTTGACGGCTCCACGCTCACGACCGTGTTTGGCCCGAAATGGCGCCTTTTGCTGATTGGTGCCGGCCAGCTGTCACAGGCCGTGGCGCAAATGGCGTCCATGCTCGATTTTGAAGTGCTGGTGTGTGATCCGCGTGAAGAATATGCGGCCACGCTGGCAAATGGTCTTGGCGGTGTGCGACGCGTTGAGGGCATGCCCGATGACGTGGTGCGTGAACTGGTGCCCGACGCTCACACGGCCATCGTTGCCCTGACGCACGATCCCAAGTTGGATGACATGGCCTTGCTTGAAGCCCTCCACTCCAATGCATTTTATGTGGGTGCCCTGGGCTCGCGGCGTAACCAGGACACTCGCAAGAAGCGTCTGGCCGAGCACTTTGACCTTACTGCCGAAGAGCTGTCGCGTTTGCACGGCCCCGTGGGTCTGGCGCTGGGTGCCAAGACACCGGCGGAGATTGCGGTGTCCATCGTCGCCGAGATGGTTCAGGTCAAGAACGCAGTGATGGGAACCGTGGCCACCACCGAAGGTTGTGCGCTGACTTGAGTTTGCCTACGGTCATTGTTCTGGCCTCCGGGCGCGGTGAACGGTTCATCGCTTCAGGCGGCACGACCCACAAACTGCAGGCATTGCTGGCTGGTAAAACGGTCTTGCAACATACGCTGGACGCCGTGCAAGCCAGCGGCTTGCCCTGGCATCTGGAAGACGCTGGTCACCCCGGCATGGGCGACTCCATCGCTGCGGCAGTGCGAGCGACTTCAGGTGCTACTGGCTGGCTGATTCTTCCTGCTGATTTGCCCTTGATTCAAAGCGAAACGCTGCTCGCCATCGCAGCAGCCCTGACGTTGCATGAGGTCGTTGTGCCCGTGTGCGGGGGGCATCGCGGGCACCCCGTTGGTTTTCAGGCCTGTTGTGCCGTCGAACTCATGCATTTGCAGGGGAGTTCAGGTGCCGCGTCCGTCGTCAAAGCGCACGGAGCGACTGAATGGCCGGTGGACGACATCGGCTGCATTACCGATATCGACACGGTTGACGATCTGCAGCGTGCAGAGCAGTTGCTGCGCGGCGCTTGAGCCGCGCGCCAGGCCTTAACCCCTGGTGATGACGCCACACGCAAGGCGCGGGCCTGAATTTCCGGTGGGCTGCGTTTTGTAGTCGTCCGGGTCACGGTGCACGATCAGGCCGCGACCCACCACATCCGCCTTGCCGCTGCCTACCGACAAGGTGTCCAATTCAAAGCTGAAGCGGGCAACGCCTGCCGCATCGGCTTTCAGGCTGGGCAGGTCGCCGACGTGGTGCTCGGCTTGATGATGGGCTCCGTGTGCTTTGCCGTCGGGATTGAAATGACCACCGGTGCTCATGCCGTCACCGCTGGAGCAATCGCCTTTGTCATGGACGTGAAAACCGTGCTCTGCATTGGGCTTGAGCCCCCGGACTTCGCCAGTGACGAGTACTTTGTCACCCTTCTGGGAAAATTGCACCTGACCGCTTGTCGCATTGCCTTTGGTCGCCGCCAACTGGGCCGACGCTACCGGGCCGGAAGGGCCTGCTGCGCATGCAGCCAGCAGTGCGGCAGCGGTAATAGGCGTGATGAGTCGAATCATTTTTGCACCTCGTTTTTGTTGGGGAATGGTGGCATTGAATGTAGGGCAAGTGAATACATCTGACAAGCTGGATGTTGATTTCTTCCCACCGCCGGCCTGGGTTTTCGTAACCATCTGGTAACGCGCGACCCGTCTGTTGCCCCAGGTTCAGGAGTACCATTGTGCTTGTAATTTTGTTACCGAATTTTCATGAAACTCCATTCAGTTGTTGAGGCAGTCACATCGCGTATTCGCGAGCGCAGTCGAATCACGCGCGGTACTTACCTGGATCAGCTCGCGCTTGCAGCCCGGCGCCAGCCCGGTGCCCAGCGGCTGGGTTGTGCCAATGTGGCGCATGCCTTTGCCGCGCTGCCAGGCAACGACAAGTTGCGCGTTGTGGCGCAGCGTGCACCCAACATCGGCATAGTGACCGCTTACAACGACATGCTGTCGGCCCATGCGCCGTTGCAGCACTACCCTGACATCATCAAGACCGAGGCACGCCGTCTGGGTGCTACTGCGCAGGTTGCTGGTGGTGTTCCGGCCATGTGCGACGGGGTGACACAAGGCACTGCCGGCATGGAGCTCAGCCTGTTTTCACGCGACGTGATTGCGATGGCCACGGCCGTTTCATTGAGCCACGATGTGTTCGATGCGGCGTTGATGCTGGGCGTGTGCGACAAGATCGTGCCCGGGCTCCTGATTGGTGCCCTGCATTTCGGGCATTTGCCGACGGTGTTCGTGCCCGCGGGTCCCATGACCTCGGGCCTGTCGAACAACGAAAAAGCCAAAGTGCGTGAGAAGGCTGCGCAAGGGCTGGTGGGGCGGGCCGAATTGCTGGAGGCAGAATCCAGGGCCTATCACGGGGAGGGTACCTGCACGTTTTACGGCACCGCCAACAGCAACCAAATGCTGCTGGAGGCCATGGGCCTGCATGTGCCGGGTACGGCCTTCATCAATCCTGGCGCCAGCATGCGTGAGGCCTTGACGTGCGAGGCGGTGCGCACGGTTTTGGAAATCACCCACGCCAGGCGCTTTGCACCTATCGGGCAGGTGGTTGATGAACGCTGCATCGTCAATGCGATGGTGGCTTTGCTGGCCACAGGTGGATCGACCAACCACCTGATTCATTGGGTGGCGGTAGCGCGTGCGGCCGGTATTGTGATCGATTGGGATGACTTCTCGGCGCTGTCCGAAGTGGTGCCCTTGCTGACCCGCGTGTACCCCAATGGCAGCGCTGATGTGAACCAGTTCCAGGCCGCTGGAGGTCCTGGCTTTGTGATCCGTGAATTGCTGGATGCCGGTTTCATGCATGTCGATGTGCTGACCGTTCGCGCCGGCGGTCTGCGTGAATACACCGGTATTCCCGTCTCTCAACCCGACGCAAGCCATGGCCCACTGCAATGGGTGGATGCCGGTGCCAGCAAGGACGATACCGTGGTGCGTCCCGTCAGTGCGCCATTCAGTCCGCATGGGGGTCTCAAACTGCTGCAAGGCAATCTGGGACGCAGTGTGATCAAGGTGTCGGCGGTGCCAGATGACAGGCATGTGATTGAAGCGCCTTGCCGGGTGTTTGATTCGCAGGATGCCTTGCAGCAGGCATTTGCCGCCGACGAGCTCAACCGTGACATCATTTGCGTAGTGCGTTGGCAAGGCCCGCAAGCCAATGGCATGCCCGAGCTGCACAAGCTGACGCCGCCGCTGGCCGTGCTGCAGGGCAAGGGCTTTCGGGTGGCCTTGGTGACCGACGGACGCATGAGTGGTGCTTCTGGCAAAGTGCCCGCCGCCATCCACGTCTCGCCCGAAGCTGCGGCAGGCGGACCTTTGGCCAGGTTGCGTGATGGTGATGTCATCCGCCTGGACGCGAATGCAGGAGCCCTGCAAGTGCTGGTGAGCGATGCAGCATGGGCTGCCCGCCCGGTTGCAACGATGCCGGAAGAGCTGCGCGCAGCCAACGGTATCGGCATGGGCCGCGAGTTGTTTGCCAACTTCCGCCGCAATGCATGGGCTGCCGAAGAGGGCGCCTGCACCTGGTTGTGATGGCGGGTCCTGAAGACGCCGCTGCCGCTTTTTGAATTTGGAGATCCCATGTCTACTCGCACCCCACTGACCGCCCTGCAGGTGATGCAGGACGCGCCGGTCATTCCCGTGATTGTTTTGAATGATGTGGCGCATGCCGTACCCATGGCGCGGGCTCTGCTGGCCGGCGGCATCCGCATGCTGGAGGTGACCTTGCGAACGCCGCAGGCCCTGGCCTGCATTGAGGCCATTGCCAAGGACGTGCCCGAGGCCATGGTGGGTGCCGGCACCGTGCGCACCCAGGCGGATGCACAGGCGGCAGCCATGGCGGGCGCCCGCTTTGCGGTCAGTCCTGGCTACACCTTTGCCGTGGGGCAGGCATGCCGTGATGCTGGTATGCCCTTGCTGCCTGGTGTGGCCACCGGCAGCGAGATCATGATGGCGCTGGAGGATGGCTTCACCGAGTTGAAATTTTTTCCTGCCATGCAGGCAGGAGGTCCCGCCATGCTCAAAGCCTGGAGTGGGCCATTCTTTGACGTGAAGTTTTGTCCTACGGGTGGAGTGACCCTGAGCAATGCACCGGAATTCTTGGCTTTGCCCAACGTGGTCTGCGTGGGCGGTTCCTGGCTGGTGCCTGGCGACGCCCTGGTGCTGGGTGACTGGGCGCGCGTGACACAACTTGCCCGCGACACCCAAATGTTAAAGAAATAGCCTTGTAGCCTTCTATCTACATGCGCTGCCAGCTATGAAAATAATAGTGGCTGTCAGCGCAAGCCCGTGCCAGCGCCCGATTCCGCGCGTTGTATCAATTCGATCTTGTAGCCATCCGGGTCGGTGACAAAGGCAATCACGGTGGTGCCACCTTTCACGGGACCCGCCTCGCGTGTGACGTTGCCGCCGGACGCCTTGATTTTTTCGCACGCGGCGTAGACATCGGGCACACCCAGCGCCACATGGCCGTAGGCCGTGCCGATGTCGTAGGACTCCACACCCCAGTTGTAGGTGAGCTCAATCTCGGCGTGTTCCGGGTTGTTGCCGTAGCCGATGAAAGCCAGCGAATACTTGTAATCCGGATTTTCGGAGGTGCGCAGCAGCTTCATGCCCAGCACCTTGGTGTAGAAGTCAATCGAGCGTTGAAGGTTGCCAACGCGCAGCATGGTGTGAAGGAATCTCATGTCGTTGATTGTGGCGGAATTTCAAACACCAGGCAGGTGGTGGTGGCATGCGCATACAGCGTGCCGTCTGGACCCACCAGACGTGCATCTGCGGTGGCGAGCTGCCGTCCACAATGAATGACCTTGCCTTCGGCCCGCACACGGGTCACCTTGGGTGTCAGGGCTCGCACAATGTTCACACTCAATTCCGCCGTGGTGTAGCCCTGGCCGGGCTTCATGCGGGTGTGGACGGCGCAGCCCAGTGCGGAATCGAGCATGGTGGCAAACCAGCCACCATGTACGCTGCCCATCGGATTCAAGTGGGCAACGCCAGGCGTGCCCTGGAATACGGCGTGGCCCAGCCCGGCTTCCACTATCAGGAAATCCATGGTCTGCGCAATGTGAGGGTAGGGTATCTCGCCCCGCAACATGGCCTGCATCAGTTCCAGCCCGGTTTTGCCGGCGATCTGGTCAGGGCGGGCCACGCCAGGTCCGGGACCGGCATCCATTGCTGCGCGGATGGATTGTTCCTGGGCAAGCCAGGCTTCAAGGTGGTTGGTTGAGGTCATGATAGGTTCCTGTCATCAATTAATTTGCATATGCAACAATTGTAGCTACAATATGAAGCATGAATGCCAACACGCTTATCCCGCAGACAGTTCCGGAACCCAAATTACAGGGCTGTACCAACTTGAAGCTGCGCCAGCTGACGCGTCGTATCACCCAGCATTACGACGCCGAACTTGCCCATTCCGGATTGAAAATCACACAGTACTCGCTGCTGTCGTACGTCGTCAAGATGGGGCCAATCCGGCCCGGGGATCTGGCGCAGGCCATCAAAATGGATGCCTCCACGCTCACACGCAACCTCAAGCCGCTGGTCGCTGCAGGATGGGTCCAGCTGGCAGAGGGTGCGGATGGGCGCAGTCGCCTGATCACGGCCACAGATGCCGGCCGCGAAAAACGCCAGGAAGCCCAGCGCCATTGGAAAATCGCGCAAACTACCCTCAATCACCTGTTGGGTATGCCGCACATGCTGGCCCTGCACGCCCTGATCGACCAGTCGCTGGCGCTTCTGTCGGAGTCCACAACGGAGTCAAAAGATGAGTAAGGCTGATTCATCCTCGCATCGTCAAGTAGCGGTGTGGCTGGTGCTGCTGGCTGCTGCGGGCACTTTTGCGCTGACCATGGGCACGCGCCAGACCATGGGTCTGTTCTTAAGCTCTCTGAACACATCCACCGGGCTGGGTGTTGGCAATATCAGTCTGGCCTTTGCTTTTGGCCAGCTCTGGTGGGGTTTGACGCAACCATTTGCAGGTGCCATGGCAGACAAGGTGGGTGCCGGGCGCGTGCTTTTTGTGGGCATTTTCCTTGTGGCACTGGGCACCTTCATCACACCCTGGATGACCAGTACCGCAGGCTTGATCTTCGCCATTGGCGTGCTGGCGGCTGGCGGTGCCGGCATGGCCGGACCGGCGGTCCTGATGGCCACCACCACGCGCATGATTCCTGCTGACAAGCGCGGCCTGGCCACCGGTATTGTCAACGCGGGTGGATCGTTTGGCCAGTTTCTGATGGCGCCGATTGCGGGTGCGCTGATGGTGGGTCTGGGCTGGGCCAGTGCCATGCAGGTGATGGGTGTGATCGTGCTGCTGGCCCTGCCTGCGGCATTTTTGCTCAGGGGCAGCCCTGCTCAGCCGGCGCCGGTGGGCCACCAACCGCAGCGGACGATGGACGCCATCCGGCATGCACTGCGCAACCCGAGCTACCTGATGCTGGCCGCTGGCTTTTTCGTCTGCGGCTTTCACGTTGCTTTTCTGGCCACTCATTTGCCAGGTGTGATCGCTGCCTGTGGCTTGCCGGTGCAGTTTGGCGCCTGGTCGCTGGCCATGCTGGGGCTGTTCAATATCGTGGGCAGCATTGCCATGGGCTGGGCTGTGGGGCGCTGGCGCATGAAGTCGCTGCTGTCACTGGTTTACGCTGTACGGGCGTTCGCCGTGCTGGTGTTTTTGCTGGCACCCAAGACCGGCGTGGTCATGCTGGTGTTTGCTGCTGTCATGGGTCTGACCTTCTTGTCCACCGTGCCGCCAACGGCCGGGCTTGTGGCGAAATTTTTTGGAGTAAGCAATATGGCTACCTTGTTCGGCATCGTGATGCTGACCCACCAGTTGGGTGGCTTCCTGGGTGCCTGGCTGGGTGGCAAGGTGTTTGAGGCGACGGGCAACTACGACTGGGTCTGGTACATCGATATCCTGCTGGCCATAGGTGCAGCCTTGATTCATTTGCCTATCCGGGAGGCCAGGTTACCGGCGAGGGCCTGAATTCGGGAGCTTCAGCAAACTATTTCACGGTTTGCGTTTCTGTTTCATGGGGTCGCTTGGCCAGTTCGCTGCGAGCTGTCTTACATTCACCGCATTGAATTGGATACGTGATGAAAACATACAGTGAAACTCAATTTGGCCTGCTTGGCGATGAAGAAATGGACACTCTGACCCAGCCCATGCCCTTGCATGAAATGCCGGTGGAGCGCCGCCTGCCCGAGGCCTTGAAGGTCATCGAGCGGGACTACAAACGGATCCATGATGTGATCCAGTCTTCATGGGGACATCGTGAGTTTGGTGACTTCATCCGCCAACTCATCATGAACGGTGGGGATGGCATGGGTCAAAGTCGTGTTGGCTTCAAACGCGAGGTCGTCACCGCCATGTTTGTGCTGAGCGATTTGCACGACGCGCAATTCGCTTGATTGGCGGGGCGGCGCTTGGTCCTTGCGTGCCACGCGCAACGCTATGGAATCGCTGCCGGTTTACGCAACCGACTGCATCTCCCCGGACAGCAGAATGCGCTTTCCTCCCTCAAGGTCAGCCACGGATTTCAGTAATGCGTGGGCGACCTGTTTTGCCGTGATGGCCTGGTAGTTCGCTGGAATCAGGGGTTTGAACAGCGTCATCATTGCGAACAACCCCATTTTTTCACCGGGCCGAGGCGCTTGATGGAGTGCAGCCCGGTCACCGGCCAACATCGATGGCCGGGCAATGACCAGGGCCTCGTAGCCCAATTGGGTCACAGCATCTTCCATCTCGCCTTTGACGCGGTTGTAAAAAAGGGCAGAGTTTGCGCTGGCGCCCATGGCGCTGATGACGCCCAGCCGGGTCGCACCGGCGGCTTTGGCCGCACGCGCGACAGCCAGTACCGCATCAAAATCGACAGCACGAAAAGCCTGTTGGCTGCCCGCCACCTTGATGGTGGTACCCAGCGCGATATAGACGTCGTCAATGTGATCGATGCCCGGCAATGTCGTCAGGGTGGAAAGATCCACCACATGACTGACCAGTTTGGGATGCTTGACCGGCAACGACCGGCGGCCCACGCAGTGAACCGCCGTGTAACGTTTATCGGTTAAAAGAGCCGCGAGAACCTCCCGGCCCACGAGACCCGTTGCCCCCGCCACCAAAGCCACCCGTTCCGCCGCCTGAGCGGCCGCCCGAACCACCATAAGAACCTCCGTTGCGGTTTCCGCCGCCAAAACCACCACCGCCGCGGCGAGCGCCACGCTCAGCCATCATGTCCACACTGGTGCGCATGGGATCGGGTTGACCCTGGGCTGGCCTTGCGGGTGGATTGCCACCACCATAGCCGCCGTAGCCGCCGCCATTGCCACCCCCGTTGCCGCCGCGTCCTTGTGCAGGCCGTTGGCCTTGACCCTGACCTGGGCCGCGCGCGGCCTGATCACCCGCTGGGTTATGGCTGCGTTGACCGCTGCCGCCACCGCGATGTCCGCCACCATTGCCACCGCCATTACCGCCACGTCCGCCGCCTGCCGGTGCACCACGTTCGCCTTTGCTTTCGCGTACCCGTGTCAGCATTTCGGTGCGGGCTGCCTTGGCAGCTGCCTGCATGACGTCACGGCTTGGTGGTTTGCCTGCGCCGCCCCAGATCGTCTGGCGACCCATGGCGATGGGCTCCGCTTTTTCGCCGGGTTCGGGCATAAAGCCTTCCACGATCTGGACCGGGATATTTTGTTTGGTGAAGCGTTCGATGTCCTGCATGAAGCCTTCTTCATCCAGGCACACCAGGTTCACGGCTGTGCCGTCTGCGCCGGCGCGACCGGTACGGCCAATGCGGTGTACGTAGTCTTCGCACACATTGGGTATTTCATAGTTCACCACATGCGGCAGGTCATCGATGTCAATGCCGCGCGCGGCGATATCGGTCGCCACCAATGCCCTAATGTCGCCGCTCTTGAAGCCGCTTAGTGCCTGGGTACGGGCAGCCTGGCTCTTGTTGCCGTGCAGTGCCATGGCATTGATACCGTTCTTGGTCAAAAACTCAGCCACGTTGTTGGCGCCAAACTTGGTGCGGGTGAATACCAGCACCTGGCTCCAGTTGTGTTCCTGGATGATGTGCGCCAGCAAAGCCTTTTTCTTGCCACGACCTACCGGGTGAATCAGCTGCGTGATGCGCTGCACCGTGGTGTTTCGTGGGGTGACTTGAATGCTTTGCGGATTTTTCAGCAAGGTGGCAGCCAGGTCGCGGATCTCGTCACTGAAGGTGGCCGAAAACAGCAGGCTCTGCTTGTCTTTGGGCACCACGGCCAGCACTTTTTTCACGTCATGGATGAAGCCCATGTCCAGCATGCGGTCAGCCTCGTCGAGCACCAGGATTTGCACCTGGCCCAGATCCAGTACGCCTTGCTGCAGCAGGTCCAGCAGACGCCCCGGCGTGGCCACCAGAATGTCCACGCCTTTTTTGACGCGGCTGATTTGGGGGTTCATGCCAACGCCGCCAAAAATCACTGTGGAGGACAGTTCGAGGTATTTGCCGTAGGTTTGCACAGACTCCTCGACCTGCGCCGCCAATTCACGGGTTGGCGTCAGCACCAGGGCACGAATGCCAATGCCGCCGAATTTGTTGCGGGGGGCTTCTCCTGCGCTAAGTTTGTGCAGCATGGGCAGCACGAAGGCGGCTGTCTTGCCGGTGCCGGTTTGTGCACCGCCGAGCAGATCATGCCCTGCGAGGACGGCCGGAATGGCTTGGGCCTGAATGGCTGTGGGGGTCTCGTAACCCTGCTCGAGCACGGCCTTGACAATGGCCGGGGCCAGATTTAGTTCTTCAAAGTTCATAGTGTGGCGCCTATCCTGGGCGCTATGGCATCAGCCTGCTCTGTGCGTGATGCACGGATTCAGTCAAAGGCAGATGGGTTAAAAGTGGAACGTCTGCGCTGGGCATTGTTCCCAGCAAGTTGCTGGCATCACGGGCAACTGAAGCGCCGTAATATGGTCCGATTGTCGCATGGTCTGGCGATTGTGTCTTGAGGGACGTCAAAAAGCGTGTCAGCGATGCCACAAAGCGCCGGTTCGCAACAATCTGTTAACGGGGCTGTTCAGAGCCGCCCGCAACTGGGAGAATGGCGCCGGGCGAGTCGTATTTGTAACGGGGAAAAGCGCTTGATGAAGAAATTTATGCTTCGACGCATCGGTGTTGCGGATGACCGGTCTGGCGTTCGTCCATCACTGCACGATTGCATCGAAATTGTGCTGCTGCAGGCGGATACCCTGATGACCGATGTGCTGGAGGGACTGCTAGCCTCGACTGTCAAAACCAAGGGCAAAGGCACATTCGGTCATCACTCAGCGGCCAGCAAAACTGCCATTGAATTTTTCTGCAGCCAGTCTGCTGCGGTAAAGCGCACTTTTTTGAGCGAATTGCGTACTGCAGTCTATAGCAGTGGATCTCATGATTTCGCAGAGCAGCCTCAAGTTCGTTTTGAGGATTTGCAGCTCCTGGATACCAGGCAGATTGATGCGAACATCGAATTTGCCTTGGCGCAGCAAGAGGTCTTCCGTGGGGTGGATGACGTACTGCCGTCCTTGAATGCCCTGATCAGTGGTTTGCTTGGCTGGATCACGGTGCAGTCTCAACTGAACCCCCTGAAGCCCGATGTCTTTGTTCGGGCCTTGCAGGCATGTCTGGTGCAGCATTTGCCCGATGAGCGGGCGAGGGCCGCTCTGATCACACCTGCCGCCGGTTTGCTTGGGGTGAGTCTGCGTCAGCTGTACCGCGAAATTTGCGACTGGTTGCGCTCGCAAGGTGTCGAGCCTGCAACACCGGTGGGCAGTCCACTCGTGAGTGCGAAGGCAGGACATGGCAAAGAAGCGCAAAGCTCGGTGTCTCGCACGCTGGTGACACTGGACAAGCTTCGACGTTTGTTGACGGGGGAGCTGGGCAGCGTGATGGGCGGCTTGCCGAATTTTTCGCATACGGTGCCGGCCTCCTTCGTGGCATTGGAAGACATGCAACTGGTCGAACCCATGATGCGGCGACTGGCTCAGCGCGCCAGCGTGGCGGCCGAGTCGGACATGCCGATCGATTCAGGTGGTCGGCAGGTTGAGCGCGAACAAACCCAAGGCAAACAGCTGGGTAAGCAATTGGGCGAAGAGGTTGTCCGCATGATGCTGGACAACCTGATGCAGGACGAGCGTTTGCTGCTCAAGGTCCGCGAACTGATTCAAACCCTGGAGCCGGTGCTTCTTGCGTTGTCCCGTGCCGATCCGCGGTTTTTCAGCGAACGACAACATCCGGCCCGTCGATTTCTGGATCGGATCACGCATCGCAGCCTGGCCTATGCCAGCGAGAGTGACGAAGGTTTTTTTCCTTACCTCAGATCGATTTCAGATGCGGTCGGTATTTTGACGAAGGGGGCTGCTGATGCGCCCGCATTTGCAGCGGTTTTGGGCGAACTCGAAGAGGGTTGGACCTCCGGTGAGTCGGCGCAACGCCAGCAGCAAGAGGAAGCCGCTCGCGCCCTGTTGCATGCCGAACAAAGAAACCTGTTGGCGCAGCGCCTGGCCGATGATTTTCACGAACGCCAGAAAAACAAGGATATTCCAGATCTGGTGGCAAGCTTCCTGCGTGGTCCCTGGGCGCAGGTGGTGGCGGAATCGCAACTGGCCTGTGTCGATGGCAGTGCTGACCCGGATGGCTATCTGGCGTTAGTCGATGAGTTGCTCTGGAGTGTTCAACTTCGCCTGGCCCGGCGTAATCGCGCCCGGCTTGTGCAACTGGTGCCGAATCTGTTGATCAAGCTGCGTCAGGGTTTGCAGAGCATTCAATATCCAGAGGAACGCATACCGGTGTTTTTTGATGCCTTGATCTCCTTGCATGAAAAAGTGTTTGAAGGGCCGCGCCAGCAAGCTCCTGCGCAGCCCGCTGCACAGTTGCCACAGGAGGTTGCTGAAACAGAAGAAGAGCTTGGCGCACTTGATTTGACGGATGCCACAGGATTCTGGATGGGCGATGATGAGGCGCAGGAATCCGGTTATCTGCCGGAAGATGCGCAACCCCTGGCAGGTGAGGATGCTGACGCGGATCAGCGTCCGTGGTCTGTGGGGGACCTCCATACCGGCGTATGGGTTGAGTTGATCGTGGAGGGTGTCTGGCTGCGTGCGCAACTGACCTGGGTTAGTCCGCACCGAACCCTGTTCATGTTTATTTCTCGCGGTGGCCTGGCTCACTCGATGTCCCGGCGGACGATGGAGCGCTTGAGGATGCAGGGTGCCATTCGCTTCCTGTCGGATGGGCATCTTGTGGACAATGCGCTTGATGCGGTGGCACAAACTGCCCTGCAAAATGACGTGGAGAAACTGGAAGAGAAGCCCTGATTCTTGGGCTCCGGTGGGTGAAAGATCGGCCGTGCGTCGATAATGTGGTATTTACACCTCGAAATACCTCGCAACACCAATGGCTCAATACGTATTTTCCATGAACCGACTCGGCAAGATCGTGCCGCCGAAGCGTTTCATTCTCAAAGACATTTCACTCAGTTTCTTCCCCGGCGCCAAGATTGGCGTGCTCGGTACCAATGGTTCCGGCAAGTCGACCCTGCTCAAAATCATGGCCGGTGTCGACAAGGAGTTCGAAGGCGAGGCCGTGCCCATGGCTGGTCTGAACATCGGCTACCTGCCCCAGGAGCCCCAGCTTGATCCGGATCAAACCGTGCGCGAAAGCGTGGAAGCGGGCATGGGCGACGTGTTCAAGGCCAAAGCCCGCCTGGAAGAGATTTACGCCGCCTATGCCGAAGAAGATGCCGACTTCGACGCGCTCGCCGAAGAGCAGGCCAAGATGGAAGCCATCATTGGCAGCGCTGGTACCGATTCAGAGCATCAGCTTGAGATCGCCGCTGACGCCTTGCGCCTGCCTCCCTGGGATGCCAAGGTCGGTCTGTTATCTGGTGGTGAAAAGCGCCGGGTGGCCCTGTGTCGCTTGTTGCTCTCCAAGCCCGACATGTTGCTGCTCGATGAGCCCACCAATCACCTGGATGCCGAGTCGGTGGACTGGCTGGAGCAGTTTCTGCAGCGCTACCCAGGCACCGTGGTGGCCATTACCCACGATCGCTACTTCCTGGACAACGCTGCCGAGTGGATTCTTGAACTGGACCGCGGCTCCGGCATTCCCTACAAAGGCAATTACAGCGACTGGCTGCAACAGAAGCAGGAGCGTCTGGTCCAGGAACAAAAGGGCGAGGAATCACGCGCCAAGGCTTTGAAGAAAGAACTTGAGTGGTCGCGTCAGAACCCCAAGGCACGTCAAGCCAAGAGCAAGGCGCGTCTGGCCCGTTTTGAAGAGTTGTCAGACTTCGAGTATCAAAAGCGCAACGAAACCAACGAGATTTTCATTCCTGTGGCCGAGCGCCTGGGCAATGAAGTGATTGAGTTCGTCAACGTCACCAAGTCATTTGGCGACCGCGTCTTGATTGACAACCTGAGTTTCAAAGTTCCGGCTGGTGCCATTGTCGGCATCATCGGCCCCAACGGCGCGGGCAAATCAACCTTGTTCCGCATGATTTCGGGCCAACAGAAGCCTGACAGCGGTGAGGTCAAGATTGGCTCCACCGTCAAGATGGCGTTTGTTGACCAGAACCGGGATGATTTGTCGAACGACAAAACGGTTTGGGAAGACGTGTCCGGTGGACTCGATATTCTGAATGTGGGCAAGTTTCAGATGGCCAGTCGTGCCTATTGCGGACGGTTTAACTTCAACGGTGCGGACCAGCAAAAGCGTGTCGGTACGCTGTCGGGCGGTGAGCGCGGGCGTCTGCATCTGGCCAAGACCTTGATCGCTGGCGGCAACGTGCTGATGCTGGACGAACCATCCAACGATTTGGACGTGGAAACTCTGCGCGCCCTGGAGGACGCCTTGCTGGAATTCGCCGGTTCGCTCATGGTGATCAGCCATGATCGCTGGTTCCTCGACCGCATTGCAACCCACATTCTGGCCTGCGAAGGCGACAGTCAATGGACCTTCTTTGACGGCAATTACCAGGAATACGAGGCTGACAAGAAGAAGCGCCTGGGTGAGGAAGGTGCCAAACCCAAGCGCATGCGTTTCAAGGCCTTGAAGTAAACCGGTCGCGCAACAGCCATGAACACGCAATCGGCTGGCAGGGAGCATCAGTACACGGCTCTCTACCAGGCCACGTTGGAGCAGGCGGCCCAAGCCGGCGAGTCCATGATGGGCAAAGTGCTGGCGGCAGCGCGCTTGTCTCTCAGGGAGCGTGCCAAGCAGGTGCGTGGCTTGGTTGAGCGGGGCCAGGCGGAGCTCTCTCTCAAGCTGCTGGATAGCCATGCGGTCCAGCTTAACGGGCTCTACCCCGCAGCGCTGACAGCGGCTTTCAAGCAGACCTTGCCAGAAGGCGTCGCGGTGACAGTGGCGCTGGCCAGTCTGCATTTCGATCAACTCGAGTTGATGGATTCAGACCAGGTTCATGAAAGTGTGGTGTTGGCGCGCGCCCAGCAATCGGCCATGCTGGCAGCTGAGGCTTCGCTGGCTGAACTTAATACCTATATTTGTGCCACGCTTGGCTTGAAAGCCGTGCAACCCGAGCGCAACCCCTTGCGACCGGAAGTTTTCATTCGTGCGCTGCGTAGCGTGTTGGCGCAAGCGCCGGTACCCTCGCCGATTCAAATGGACTGGCTGCACTACATGAGTGCCGCGCTGGGCAAAGAGCTGAGTGAGCTGTATCAGACACTGTCGCAGCGCTTGCAGAGCAAGGGCGTCGCGGCTACCGGTTATGCGGTGGTCCGCACCCATGGTGGAGGCGGTGGCCTCAGTGCTGCTGCCGGTCCGCGATCCGGCTCCGCAACCTCCCTGCCTGGCGACTCTCTATCGGTCCAGAATGAAACTATTCTGACACTGGACAAGCTGCGCCGATTGTTGACCGGTGAGTTGGACCAGGGGCCGGTGAATGCCGGCGTCAAATCATTTTCTGCCCAGTTTTCACGTGAATTTGAATCAGGCGACAAAACGCTACCGTCTGCTACCGATTTTGATGCCACGGTGCCGGCTGCTCTGGAAGCGCTTCAGGAGATGGATCAGGTCGATCGCGTGATGGAGCGCATCGGCCAGCGGCGCAACCTGGCCGGTGGGGGCGGTGTCGCAAGTGACGGATCTCCGCAGTCTGTGCGCGCTGAGTTGCGCCGTGGTGCCAGCGGTGTGGGGCAGGCGCTCAGCCTGGAAGTGGTCGCGCTGATGGTGGAGAACATTGCCCGCGACTCGCGGCTGCTCGAACCGATAAGGGATGTGGTGAAGAATCTTGAACCAGCGTTGTTGCGGCTGGCTCTGGTGGACCCTCGATTCTTCAGCGACAAGCAGCACCCGGCCAGATGTTTGCTGCAGGAAATCACGCATCGCAGCCTGGCCTATGAATCGGTTGCCACGCGCGGGTTTGCAGACTTTTTGAATCTTTTGCATCTGGTGGCCGCCCCTTTGCCGGACATGTCGATAGAGGATGCGCAGCCGTTTGAGAAGGTCCTCAATGAATTAATTCACGGGTGGGATGCACGCGCCCCTTCCGCGCAGTTGGAAAAAGCGGTGAAAGCCTTGCAACACGTCGAGGCGCGCAATGTCCTGGCCGAGAAGATCGCCAGGGAAATTCAGGCGCAACCCGAGGCCCTGAAAGTGCCTGAAGGCGTACGTGATTTTCTGTGCGGACCGTGGGCACAGGTGATGGCCCATGCACGTATCGGGGACAAGGCGCAGTCGGAGGATCCTGGTCAATATCGGGAACTGTCTCTGGCGCTGATGTGGAGTGCTCAACCTGAGCTGACCCGCCGGGATATCGGGAAGTTGACCCGCTTGGTCCCCAAGTTGTTGGGCAAATTGCGTGAGGGGCTTGAACTCATCGACTATCCACCAGTCAAGACCAGTGCATTCTTCGATTTGTTGATGAAGCAGCACCAGTTGGCATTCCGGGCGCCCGTCAAAGTGGAGTCGCCAGCGCAGCCTGATGGTTTGAGCCTGAGTTTGCTGGAGGATGCTGAGCCCTGGGTGGCGCCAGCGGAGGCCAAAGCTTCTGGATTCATGGATGTGGCCCAGGCCATGTCGCAGGTGTTGCCGCTGCCCGTTGCCAATGCGGCATTGCATGAGGCTCATACACCGGGCGAACCTGAGCAGCTAGCTGTTTCGATGGATTCCACCTCCGTTGAGTTTTCCTTGCCACTGGGGTCATGGGTGGAAATGCTGGTCAAGGGTGCGTGGGTTCGAACACAGCTCTCATGGGCCAGTCCGCATGGAACCCTGTTTTTGTTTACCAGTGCCTACGGCAGTACGCAGTCCATGACGCGGCGCTCCCGCGACAAGCTGCTTGCTGCGGGCAGCATGCGCATCGTTTCCGGTCAACCCGTGGTGGACGGTGCCCTCGATGCGGTGGTGCAAACCGCCATTCTCAACAGCATGGACGTCAAGACCTGAGAATCCTGTTGCGCACCAGTTCGATGTGGTTGCGTAGTGCGTAGAGTTCATCCGCATAAGACAGAGGCACCGTAATTTTTCCTACGCGGGTCTCAAGCCTGTTGAGTTCTGCAATCAATTCTTCCGATGAATTTGTTTGGTTTTCGGCACGCTCTTCAATTTCACGCAAACGCGCATACCAGCGGAATACCCTTGAGCGGATCTTGAACTCGTAAAGCGGCGGCACGATGCGGCTGAGCGGCAACAACACCGCAATGATGATGCCCAGCGCCAGCCACATGCGTTCCATCAGGTTGGCGTACGAAAAAGGCAAGTAGCGTTGCAGCAGCGGTATGCCGTTGCGAATGGTGCGTTCTGCTTCCGCCGAAAGAGGAAATTCCGTGTTGGCCGCATTGGGATATTCATGCGCGTGGTTGAACCAGCCCGCCGTGCTGTGCAATGTCAGGGATGACTGGGAGAACAACTGCATGATGGCTGGATGCACGCCGCGGCGGGCGATCAGGGTGGTGGTGGGGGCTACCAGCCGCACATTCTGTTCGGGGATGTCTTTGGCCAGGTTCACAACGCCGCGGGGCAGGGTCACTGGCGTCAGAAAGGGTAGCCGGCGCGAGTAGGCTTCACTCTGCGCAAAGGCCATCAACTTCACCCCCGGGGTTTGCAGCAGCATCTGGACCATGAGTGATTCCGGTGCCGAGGCGAACACCAGCACATCCAGTTCACCATTCAGGAATGCCACAGTCGCCGGGGTCTGCTCCAGTTGGGACAAAGTGACGCTGCGTTCGTCCAGCTGATTGGCATCGAACAGTTTGCGAATCAGGCTGGGTACGCCGCTGCCAACGGTGCCGACATTCATGCGCAGGCCCTTCAACTCGGACAGGGTGTGCAGTGTTGAATCTTTCGTCACCGTGCGTGCAGCGTCCACGCGGTAAAACAGCCACACTGGTTCGACGAACAAACTGCCCAGGGCGAGCAAGCCAGTCTGGCTGACATCCAGTGCACCGCTGCCGCCTTGCACAAAGCCCAGATCGACCTTGCCCTGCGTGAGCCATTCAAGATTTTGGGCCGCCCCCTCGCTTGGCACAAGTTGCACTTCAATGCCGTAGGCTGCCATGGCCTTGGCGTAGCGTTTGCCGAATTCGGCATAGGCGCTCTGCGCAGGCCCGGTGGCCAGCGTGACGCGCTTCGGTGGCGTCGGGTCCAGCCACCAGTAGGCCAGAGCCAGCAGGACTATGGCAAGCAGGATGAATGGCCCCGCCGATGTCAGTAGGTCCCGAATCGACAGCAAGGCATGGCGGATCGTCTTGGGCATGGTGCGAACTGTCAGGGCTTGGCCTGTGGGTGCAGTTCGACAGCGGCAGGCCAATGCATGCCACTCTCGCTGATGCCCCTGGCGGCCCGTATGGCCCGCACCACAGCACGAGCGCACACCTCGGCGGCCAGAACGCTGAGCAGCATCATCCCTGCGCTCTTGCCGGCCTTGCCGGTTCCCATTGCAAACAGGGTGTCGCCATCGGACATGGTATGCACCGGGTTGATGCTGCGAGCCAGTCCGTCATGGGCCACCTGGGCCAGACGGTGTGCCTGGGTCTTGGTCAGAATGGCATCGGTGGCAATCACGCCGATGGTGGTGTTGGTGCCGGCCAGTATCGTTTGGGGTGCCTCACCCGTCAGAATGGCATCGCGAATGTTCAAAAGTGATTTGCCATCGGGCGTTCGGGCGCCTGCCAGCGGCAGGCCTGTGGCCGGATCGACGACGTCGCCTACTGCGTTGCAGGCGATGATTGCGCCCACCGTAATGCCGTCCACAGTGATCGATGCGCTGCCGATACCGCCTTTCATGGCCCGCTGCAGTCCAAAGAGTTTGCCCACCAGTGCGCCAGCGCCAGCACCCACATTGCCTTCGGCGGGCGCTGCGCGGCTCGCTGCCAGGCAGGCTTCATAGCCGGCGCGGGCATCGGGTCGGATGCTGGCATCACCCACCGGCAAATCAAACAGCACGGCCGCGGGCACGATGGGTACCAGGCCAAAGCCCACCGGCAATCCGATCTGGTTTTCTTCCAGCCAGCGCATCACGCCGCTGGCCGCATCCAGCCCCCAGGCGCTGCCACCCGCCAGGGTAATGGCGTGTACCCGGTCCACCAGATTGGAGGGATGCAAGAGGTCTGTTTCGCGTGTGCCGGGTGCTGCGCCGCGCACATCCACGCCCGCCACCGCACCGTCGCGCGCAATGATGACGGTGCAGCCCGTGGGGCGGCGGCTGTCGGTGAAATGGCCGACTTCAAGGCCTGCTACTTCGGTAATGGAACTTGCGCTGGCAGGAATGATGTTCATGACCATCTCATTATCCATGTGCAGCCGTCTGTGACGGTCAGGTCTTGCGGCACTATCCCAGAATCGCTACGCCCTTGATCTGCGCATACAGCGTCAGACCCGGGGTCAGTGCCAGCGCCTTGGCCGATCGGGTGGTCACGCGGGCCAGCAAGGGGCAGCCACATGCATCCAGCGCCACCATGACTTGGCCGGGACTGTCGGGTGACAGGGCGGTGACGGTGGCGGCAATGATGTTAAGGATGCTGGTGCCGCTTTGCCGTTCCAGTGTCAGGCTGACGTCGCGTGCCTGCACGCGGATGCGAAGCGGTGAACCAATGGCGGCATTTTGCTCGGGCACTGTTATCGTCCCACCCGCAAAGCGGGCTGTCGTGAGATGGTCGGCTGCGTCGTGGCTCCACACGGTGGCGCTGAGCACGGCGCCTGCCGCATCGCCATGCGCGATCGACAGATCCAGACGCGTCAGCAACTCACCCGTTGGGCCACTGGCCGTCACATGTCCCTCGTTCAGCAACACGAGATGGTCCGCCAGGCGCGCCACTTCATCCAGCGCGTGGCTCACATACAGCACGGGTATGTCAAGTTCATGGTGAAGTTTTGCCAGATAGGGCAGCACCTCGGCTTTGCGCGGGGCGTCCAGGGCAGCCAACGGTTCGTCCATCAGCAATATGCGTGGGCTGGTGGCCAGGGCGCGGGCAATGGCCACGCGCTGGCGTTCACCACCCGACAGCGTGCCGGGTTGGCGGTCCATCAAGTGGCCAATGCCCAGCAGGGCAACGGCTTGATCCAGCGAGACGCGGCGCAGTGCTGGCGGGATGCGCGTCCTGCCATAGGCCAGATTTTGAGCGACGCTGAGGTGAGTGAACAGATTGGCATCCTGAAACACATAGCCCAGTGCGCGCTGGTGCACGGGCACAAACACGCCCTTGGCATCGTCCTGCCAGACTTCATCATTCACGGCCACATAGGCCATGACGCCTTGCATGCTGCGCTCCAGCCCGGCAATGGTGCGCAGGCAGCTGGTCTTACCCGAACCCGAAGGCCCGAACAGGGCGGTGATGCCGCGGCCTGCCAGGTCGAGGTCAACATCCAATTCAAAGCCGGGGTAGTTGAGCTGGAATCGCGCGCGGATCCGCTTGGTGGACGAGGCGCTCATCGGTCAGGACCCCATTTGCGCCGCCCGGTGGGGTTGAAGATGTAAAGCACCAGCAGCACTGCAAACGAGAACAGCACCATGCCTGCAGCCAGCCAGTGCGCCTGCGTGTATTCCAGAGCTTCCACGTGGTCGTAAATCTGAACAGACACGACACGGGTTTTGTCCGGGATGTTGCCGCCAATCATCAGCACCACACCGAATTCGCCGACGGTGTGTGCAAAGCCCATCACCGCGGCGGTGAGGTAACCGGGCCGGGCCAGGGGCAAGATGACGCTGAAAAAGGTATCCATTGGCGAAGCGCGCAGAGTGGCCGCGGCCTCCAGTGGGCGCTCGCCGATGGCTTCAAAGGCATTCTGCAGCGGTTGCACTACAAAGGGCAGCGAATAAAATACCGAGCCCACGACCAGGCCGGCAAACGTGAATGGCAGCAGACCCAGGCCCAGAGATTGGGTGAGTTGCCCCACCGGCCCCTGCGGCCCCATGGCGACCAGCAGGTAGAACCCGATCACCGTGGGCGGCAAGACGATGGGCAAGGCCACCAGCGCACCGACCGGCCCCTTGAGCCAGGAGCGTGTGCGCGCCAGCCACCAGGCCAGCGGCGTGCCGAGCAACAGCAACAGCAGCGTCGTGATGCCGGCGAGTTTGAGGGTGAGCGCGACCGCGTCCCAATAGACCCCGGGCATTACGTCAAGCACTTATTCAGTTTCATAGCCGAAGGAGCGTATCACTGTCCTGGTCTTCCCGGTTTTCAAAAATGCCAGCAGGGCACTGGCGGCAGGGTTGCGGCTGCCCCGCACGAGCATGACCGCGTCCTGGCGCAGCGGGCTGTACAGATGGGCCGGCACGATCCAGCCCGAACCTTTGGTGATCTTGCCGTTTTCAGAGACTTGGGAGAGGGCCACAAAACCCAGCTCGGCATTGCCGCTGGCGACAAAACTGTAGGTCTGGCCAATGCTTTCGCCTTGTACCAGGCGTGCCTGCAGCCGGTCCATGAGCCGGAGGTGAGTCAGGGTTTGCATGGCCGCTGCGCCATAGGGTGCCAGCTTCGGCGCGGCCAGCCCCAGGTGTTTGAAGTTTCCGCTTTTCAACACCTCGCCCTGGGCGTCCACGGTGCCGGACCTGGCCGACCACAGCACCAGCTTGCCGGTGGCGTAGGTGAAGCGCGAGCCCGCCACGGCGTCGCCTTCCTTTTCCAACCGGTTGGGTGTTTCGTCGTCAGCTGCCAGAAATACATCAAACGGAGCACCGCTTTTGATCTGGGCGTACAGCTTGCCCGAGGCCCCAGCGGACAGCACCATCCTGTGGCCCGTGTTTTTTTCAAAATCGGCAGCCAGCGCCTTCAGGGGCGAGGCAAAGTTGGCGGCCACGGCCACATGGACTTCTCCGGCCTGCAGGCTGCCCGACATGACAAACGCCAGCAACGCCATGCTAGCTTGGGGAGGCACGGGTTTCATGGTTCATTTCGTTATTCTAAAATTGAATAACGAAAGTGTAGCACCGGGCCTGATGACCTTGTGCCAACAGGTGGAGCAGGGCAGTCTGCCCAGCGCACAATCTCTCCATGAAAAAAATCAGCCCTCTGACTGTTTCCTATGCCGGTGCGCTGGGCCATGCGCCCGCAGACAAGCGCATTGAGATTCTGCGTCTCGTGGGGCAAAGCGGCTCCATTTCGCAAGCCGCGCGTGACTCCGGGGTGAGCTACAAGGCCGCGTGGCAGGCGGTGGACACCCTGACCAACCTGGCCGGCGTGGCACTGGTGGATCGGGCCGTCGGCGGAGCCGGCGGTGGCGGTGCGCGCCTGACCGCGGCGGGTGAGCAGCTTCTCGATGCTGCGCGCCAGATGGATAGCGCCCGCCGTGATGTGCTGGCCCGCTTCAGCGGTGGGGCGGCAGAGGCCCTGGCGGGTGCGGGCTTGCGCACCAGCATGCGCAATCATTTGCCGTGTGTTGTCACTCAGCTTCAGGCGCAGGCGCCCGGGGACCCAATGGTGCGCGTTGTCATGTGCCTGCCAGGCGCCGTTGAAATCGCTTCCTCCATCACGCGCGAGAGCGCTGAGCTTCTGGCCTTGCAGCCTGGGCTGGCCGCGCTCGTGCTGTGCAAGGCCACGGCGGTGAGAGTCTGCGCGGGTCAGGTGCTAGCGCGCGAGCACGTCAATCGGCTGTCTGGCCGTGTCGCCCGCCTGTCGCGTGGCACCCTGCGTGATGAAGTCGTGATGACCTTGCCCGGCGACCTGCAAGTGGTCGGGTTCACCGACCATCCGAATCGCCTGCGTGTTGGAGCCAAGGTCACGGCTTGCGTTGATGAAAATGCCGTGGTTTTGGCCCTGGTCTGATGGTGGCCAAACCGCCGGCCGGCCGCTTCAATTTGTAGACGGCCGTTGTTGTCCCAGCTTGCGGTACACCGTGGCGCGGCTGATGCCCAGTGTGCGGGCAGCCTCGGCCACATTGCCCCGGGCCTGGTCGACGGCCTTGCGAATCAGGGCGGTTTCGATGTCTTTCAGCGGCAAGCTGTTGCTAGCGCGCGGGTCGGCGTGAACCGCGAATTCTTCGCGCGAACGCTCGATCGGCATTGCCTGCAGGCGCAGACCGGTCCAAAGCGGAATTTCAAGCACGGTCTCGCTACGGCGCACGGCATCAAACAGCATCTGATAGGGGATGCCGAACACTTCGCTCACATGCACATTTTGCTGTCCGGGCGCAGCCATGTTGGGCACCATCTGCCGTGCAATCTGGTTGGCTCCGGTGATCCAGCCGTCTGCATCCAGGCAAATAATGCCGTCGGCCTCGCTGCCCAAGGCGTTGCCTGGCCAGTTCAGGCGCACGACCAGACTGTGCGCTTGCGCCAGCACCAGGGCGTTTTCAATCTTGCAGGCGGATTGCGTGACCAGATGCTTCAGTTCCGGGCGCTCCACTGCGTCAATGCCGGTCAGGTCCAGCATGCCCACGCACGCGCCATCCGGGCCAAAAAGGGGAGCCCCCGCGCAGCTGTAATGCGCGGTGCTGGAAAAAAAGTGTTCGCCCCGGTGCAGCCACACGGGCTGTAGTTCTGAAAGCGCGGTGCCAATCGCCGTGGTGCCCACGCTGCTTTCCGACAGGTCGGTGCCGATGCGTGTGATGAGGTTGGCCCTCGGGTCGGAGCGGTCGATGGCGCCGCTCACGTCCACCACCACGCCATCGGTGTTGGTGAGGATGGCAAAGTAGCGCGTGTTCACAATGGCGCGCCCCAAGCCTTCCAGAATTGGCTTGGCTGTCTGAACCAGGCGTTGATTGGCATCATGCGTGCGGCGCATCTGTTGCACAGACAGCATCTCGAACGCAACCGCGTCCTGCGGATGCAGCCCCAGGCTCATGCAACGCTGCCATGAGCGCTCAACCCACGGGGCAACCCAGCCCGCAGGCAGTGCCACGTGGTCTTGCATGACGGCGCGACGGGCGTGCTCAATGCTGGCCAGCCGTGGGGCTTGACTGGTCGCAAGCGAATTGGATGGGATCTGTCTCATGGTCTGCACTTTGCCGGTTTCACGATTCCGGCAATTCTCGTACACAAGCACTGGTTTTGCCCAGTGTTTCAATTTGAGAATTTCCGACCCTGTTGAATACCTGACTAGGGATAACCCTAGGCGCGCTGCTCTCTGGAAGTTCAACAATGCCTATGTATTCAATTTCATAGGCAAGGCATTGCATAGGTTGCTTGCCGCTACCACCAGGAGAGAAACATGCAAAAAGTGTTGCATATCAACCCAGACAAGTGCACCGGCTGCCTGCAGTGCGAAATGGCCTGTTCTTTCGAAAACTACGGCACCTTCGCCACCGCCAAATCCCGTATCAAGGTATTTGATTTTCACCATACCGGCAAGAAAGTGCCTTACACCTGCACCCAGTGCGATGAGGCCTGGTGCCTGCATGCCTGCCCGGTGGAGGCCATTACCGTGGACAAGCTCACCGGCGCCAAGGTGGTGAACGATTCCACCTGCGTCGGCTGCAAGGTCTGCACCATTGCCTGTCCGTTTGGCACCATCAACTACGTGCAGGAAACCGGCAAGGTGCAAAAGTGCGACCTGTGCGGCGGCGAGCCGGCCTGTGCCGAGGCCTGCCCTACCGGTGCCATCACCTTCATCGACGCCAACTGGACCGGCCTGGGCAAGATGGCCCAGTGGGCAGACAAGCTCGGCAACCAACCTACCGCTGTTTAAGGAGAATCATCATGTCATGGGCAGGAAAAATTCTTCGCGTTGACTTGACCGCAGGAACCGTCAAGTCCGAGCCGCTCAATATGGATTGGGCGCGCGCCTACCTCGGCTCGCGTGGCCTGGGCTCCAAATACCTGGTGGAAGAGGTCGATGCCAAGGTTGACGCACTGTCGCCGGCCAACAAGATCATCTGGTCAACCGGCCCGCTGACCGGCACCATGGCTTCCACCGGTGGCCGCTACACGGTGATCACCAAGAGCCCGCTGACTGGCACCATCGCCTGCTCCAATTCGGGCGGCTACTGGGGCGCCGAGTTCAAGATGGCGGGCTGGGACATGGTGATTTTTGAAGGCAAGAGTCCCAAACCGGTGTACCTCTACGTCAATGACGATATCGCGGAGTTGCGCGACGCAGCCCACCTGTGGGGCAAGAGCGTGTGGCAAACCGAAGAGATGCTCAAGAAGAGCCTGCAGGACCCTTTGACGCGTGTTTCCAGCATCGGCAAGGCCGGCGAGAACGGCGTGCTGTACGCCAGCGTGGTCAACGACTTGCACCGCGCCGCCGGGCGCTCCGGTGTGGGCACCGTCATGGGCAGCAAGAACCTCAAGGCGATTGCGGTGCGCGGCACCAAGGGCGTGGGCAACATTCACAATCCCAAGGCTTTCATGAAGGCGATTGCCGAGAAGAAGAAGATCCTTGCCGAGAACGCCGTGACCGGCCAGGGTCTGCCCGCCTATGGCACTCAAGTGCTGATGAACGTCATCAACGAGATGGGCGCCTTGCCCACCCGTAACCACCGCGACAACGCGTTTGAAAGCGCCAAGGACATCTCGGCCGAAGCCATGGCCACGCCGCGCAAGACCGATGGCAAGAAGCAGTTGGTGACCAACCAGGCCTGTTTTGGCTGCACCATTGCGTGCGGTCGCATCAGCAAGATGGACGAGAGCCATTTCACCGTGGCCAACAAGCCGCAATACTGGGGCGCATCGGGTGGCTTGGAGTATGAAGCGGCCTGGGCACTGGGTGCGGCCAACGGCGTCAAAGACCTGGAGGCGTTGCAATATGCCACCATGCTGTGCAACGAAGAAGGCATTGATCCCATCAGCTTTGGCGCCACCGTGGGCGCAGTCATGGAAATGTACGAAATGGGCGTGCTGACCAAGGAGCAGATTGGCATCGAAGCCCCTTTTGGCTCGGCCGAAGCACTCGCGTTTTTGACGGAAGAAACCATTTACAGCCGTGGCTTTGGCAAAGAAATCGGTCAGGGCTCCAAGCGCCTGACAGCCAAATATGGACAACCCGACCTGAGCATGACCAGCAAGGGTCAGGAGTTTCCGGCCTATGACGGCCGCGCCATCCAGGGCATTGGCCTGGCCTACGCTACCAGCAACCGGGGCGGTTGCCATCTGCGTGGTTACACCATTGCTTCTGAAGTACTGGGCATTCCGGTCAAGACCGATCCGATCGAACACGAAGGCAAGCCCGAACTGGTCAAGGCCTTCCAGGATGCTACTGCGGCGTTTGACTCGTCCGGCCTGTGCGTGTTCACCACCTTTGCCTGGGGCCTGGCCGACCTGGCGCCGCAGATTTCGGCAGCTTGTGGCGACCAGTACACCACCGAGGAGCTGGAAAAAATCGGTGAGCGCGTGTGGAACATGGAGCGCGAATTCAACAACCGCGCCGGCTTTACCGCCAAGGACGACAGCCTACCCAAGCGGCTGCTCACCGAAGCCTGCAAAACCGGCCCCTCCAAAGGCAAGGTCAACATGCTGGCCGAGATGATGCCCAAGTACTACGCAGCGCGCGGCTGGGACACGGAAGGCCGCCCCACCGCGGCCACCAAGACCCGTCTGGGGCTGTAAGCGCCAGCGGCAGTCTGCGCAAACAATGAACTAGCGGTCCCCGGTGGCCGCTTTTCTTTTTGGAGAAATCAACATGACCCATCACGTCATCCTCGGTGCCGGCCCTGCCGGCGTTATCGCCGCTGAAACCATTCGTAAACACGCACCGCGTGACACCATCACCATCGTGAGCGATGAGCGCGAGCCGCCATACTCCCGCATGGCGATTCCCTACCTGCTGATCGGCAACGTGGACGAGCGCGGCACCTATTTGCGCAAGAGCCCGTCGCACTTCCCGGATTTGCAGGTCAATGTGGTTCAGGCCCTGGTCAAACGGGTTGATTTGGCTGCAAAAAAAATAGCACTTGACAAGGGCGATTCAATCGCATTTGACACGCTGCTGATCGCCACCGGCTCGCGTCCGGTGCGCCCGCCAATTCCGGGCATTGACACGGCCGGGGTGCATTCCTGCTGGACCCTCGAAGATGCTCGCGCCATCATGGCGCTGGCCACCAAGGGCGCGCGCGTGCTGCAACTGGGTGCCGGTTTCATTGGCTGCATCATCATGGAAGCACTGGCGGCACGCGGAGTGCATCTGAGCGTGGTTGAGATGGGCGACCGCATGGTACCGCGCATGATGGGGCCTACCGCCGGCGGCATGATTCGCGACTGGTGCGAAGCCAAGGGCGTGCAGGTGTTCACAGGCACCCGGGTCGAGACGATCCATGCAGGTGCACCTTTGGATGTGCGCCTGAGCAACGGCCAGCATGTGGCCGCCGATCTGGTGATCAGTGCCGCCGGCGTCAAGCCTGCCATTGGTTTTCTGGAGAACTCCGGCATCACCTGCCTGCTGGGCGTGCTGACCGACGAGCACCTGCAAACCAATGTGCCCGGCATCTATGCCGCAGGTGACTGCTGCGAGGCTTTTGACAAGGTCAGTGGCAAAACCATCGTCAGCGCGATCCAGCCCAACGCCGCCGAACAGGCCCGAGTGGCGGCGCTGAACATGGTGGCCTTTGCGCGTGGCGCGGCGCCGACTGCCGAGCTCAAAGGGGTTACGCAAATCAACGTGCTGGACACACTGGGCTTGATCTCGACCAGCTTTGGTGACTGGCAGGGCGTCCCTGGTGGCGAGCATGTGGAGCTCACCGACGTACCCGCCGGTCGGCACCTGAGCCTGCAGTTCAAGGAAGATGTGCTCGTGGGCTGCAACAGCGTGGGCTGGACCGAGCACGTGGGCGTGATGCGCGGCCTGGTCGAAGGTCAGGTCAAGCTGGGTGCCTGGAAGGATATCCTGAAGAACGACCCGACCAAATTGATGGATGCTTATCTTGCGAGTGCCCAGGGTCAAAGTAACTGGTCTGGCGCCCAGGACGCGCGTCGGCGGTAAAATTCGCCGCGAATGAAGATTACTTTCAAGCTGTTTGCCTCTCTTACGGACTATTTGCCAGCCGAAGCACGTTACACCAACGTGCTGGAGCTTGACATTGCACCGGATGCCAGCATCAGCCAGATCATTGCGCCCTATGGCTTGCCCCCGAAGCTGGTGCATCTGGTGCTGGTCAACGGCAAATACGTCGAACCTGAAAAGCGTTTGACCCAGACCTTGGTGGAGGGCGACGTGCTGGCCATCTGGCCTCCGATTGCGGGCGGCTGAATGCAAGCCTTCTACGCTGACAACTTTGACCGTGAAATGGGTTGCACCGAGCGTGAGTGGCTTCGCTGGCTGCCCAACGCCATTGGCGACCATCCCCATCAATTGGTGGCACAGGCGGTCACTGTTCAAATCGGTGCCGGGCAACTGGCCCTGAGTTGGCAAATTGCCGCGCCCCGGATCATTGCCCTGGCCAGCATCCCGCGTCTCTTGGTAAGTTTTCGCTTCAAAGGTCTGGACGACGCCCAGCGCTACCTGTTCATGAAGCGTTTTGATCTCTATATGCACCGTGGTGGCGGCTGATTTCACGCGCCCCGTCCAATTTTCTATTTCATTTTCAACCTTTAGTTCGGAGACTTTTTTCCTATGCTGCAACCCGGCCTCATGATGGACCGCCCCCTTCTTGTTTCTGATGTCATCGAACATGGCGCTGCCCAGTTCGGCGATGTTGAAGTCGTTTCCCGCGAGACCCACGGCCCGCTTTTCCGCTACACCTACGCCCAGTGCGCAGCCCGTGCCCGCAAGCTGGCCAATGCGCTCAAGCAGCTGGGCCTGGAGCCCGGCAAGGCCGTAGGCTCCATTGCCTGGAACAACCACCGCCACCTGGAGGCCTACTACGCCGTGTCGGGTAGCGGCATGGTCATGCACACCTGCAACCCCCGGTTGCACCCACAGCAACTGATCTACATCATCAACCATGCCGAAGACAGTGTGGTTTTGTTTGACAGCACCTTTGCCCCGCTGGTCAAGGCTGTGGCTGCGCACTGCCCCAAGGTCAATGCCTGGATCTGCATGAGCGAGGCTGCCAACATGCCCGTCATCGAGGGCGTGGCCAATGTGCTGTGCTATGAAGACCTCATTGCCCCGCATAGCGAGCAATTTGTCTGGCCCCAGTTTGACGAGCGTAGCGGTGCAGCCCTGTGCTACACCTCAGGTACCACCGGCAACCCCAAGGGTGTGCTGTATTCACAGCGGGCTATCGTCCTGAGCGCCATGTCAGCTTCCATGCCCGGTTCCGTGTCGCTGTCGCCCAAGGAAACGATTCTGCCCGTGGTGCCCATGTTCCACATCAACGCCTGGTGCCTGCCCTACGCGGCGCCCATGAGTGGCGCCAAGCTGGTTCTGCCAGGGCCCCGTCTGGACGGTGCGAGCCTGTATGAACTGATGGAGGCCGAGAAGGTAACCGTCAGCGCCGGTGTGCCCACCATTTGGCTGTCCTTGCTGCAGCACGTGGAGCAAAACGGCTTGCGCTTCTCCACCATGCGCCGCACCGGTGTGGGCGGTTCGGCCATGCCCGCTGCGCTGATCTCCAAGTTTGCCGACAACTACGACGTGGAAGTCCGCCATGGCTGGGGTATGACCGAAACCACCGCTGTTGCCACCATCGGATGCATCAGCGCCACGCAAATGAATTTGCCCGCCGCTGAGCAGCATGCCATCATCGCCAAACAAGGCAAGTCGGTCTATGGCATCGAGATCAAGATCGTGGACGAGAACGGCGCCACCTTGCCGCGCGATGGTGTCGCGCAAGGTGAGCTGATGGTGCGCGGGCACTGGATTCTGACCGGCTACTACAAGGGTGAAAGTTCACCGCTGGTGGATGGCTGGTTTCCCACCGGCGACATTGCCACCATCGAGCCTTCAGGCATCATGCAGATCCGGGACCGGGCCAAAGACGTCATCAAGACCGGCGGTGAATGGATCAGCTCCATCGATCTGGAAAACGCCGCCATGGGCCACCCCGCCGTGGCCAACGCCGCCGTTATCGGTGTCAAGCATCCCAAATGGGACGAGCGTCCCCTGCTGTTCATTGTGCGCAAACCGGGCCAAACGGTTGAGCGCGAAGAAATTCTGGCCTTCCTTACCGAGCGCGTCGCCAAGTGGTGGGTGCCGGACGATGTGGTGTTCCTGGACGCGCTGCCAGTCGGCGGAACCGGCAAGGTGCAGAAGGCGGATTTGCGCAAGGAGTATGGGGGCGTGTTTAGTTGATGGCTGCATCGTTGTAAAAACAATGACGGCGCGTTCGAAAATGGTTGAATAATCACAGCTTTTGAAAGGCTGCAGACCCATGGAAAGTCAAACCTTATTCCTGATCTTGGGCGTTGTCGCCGCGTTCGGCGTTGCGTGGTACGTGTACCAGGAGCAACAAGCGCGGCTGCTTCGAACCCGGGTGGTGGAATTGCCGGGGTGTCTCCGGTTTGAGGCGAATGGATTTTTCGTCGAGATGCAGCAGTCTGCCAAGCAGATCAAGGTGCATGCCGAAGCCTGTCAATTGGCCCGCACGCCGTTGGCTGGTGGAGCGCAAAAGATGCAGCATGGGCCGCTGGATGCAACTTTGCCTGCGGCGGGGTTGCAGATTGACGTGGCGCGTGGATCTGTCAAGGCCGAGGGGCAAAGCGCGCCAGTTCCAACCGGGTTTTGCACCATCACCTTCACTGCGTCCGATGAATTGACCAACACCGTGAACAAACGGACCGGCGGCCATGTGTCCGTGCTGACCATTGATCAGGTGCCGGTGCCGGTGGCGGCAGGTTTTCAGAGTTTTGCCAACCGCGTAGATATCTGGGCAGAGAAAATCACCACTCGTTTGCAGCAGGATCACGCGGAGGAAGTGCGCAAAGAAGAAGAGGCGGCCAAAGCCGCGCTGGCAAAGCAGTTGGCGGCGCAGGGCGACGGCGAACCTGTCGACATGGCCGTGCAGATTGAAATGTGGCGCAAGGCGGCCGGCTTCAGTGGGAGTTTCAGCGACGTCAGTACCGATGACAAGGGCCGGGTGGTCTGGTTCATTGACTTCTGTGACGATGGGCGCATTACCCTGCACGCCAACAAGCGCACCATTCACACGACCTTGCGCGGCGCCACCATCACGGCCCTGGGGGCGGAACTGGAGATCGGGGTGCGGGATGACTATTGGACTGAGGACGACCCCGTCTTGGCCAAATTTTTGGTTTTGCAGGGCTTGCCACCGGATGAGCGACGTGCGTGGCGCGACCGGCTCGAAAAAATTCGTGACACGCTCGATAGCAGGGTGGATCGCGGGTATTGAGTCGGTTATGGATAAAAAAGACCGCTAGCCCTTATGAATCAAGCGTGGCTAGCTATAAAAAACATGGCACTCTTGATGCCTGCCACCGTCAGCAACAGTGAGCCAAACAAGTGCATGGCGGCAGTGCCCAGGGCCAGTGCATAGCGTTGCTGCCCCAGCATGCCGACCACCTCGGCTGAGAAGCTGGAGAAGGTTGTAAGAGCCCCTAGAAAGCCTGTAACCAGCGCCAGACGCCAGACTGGATCCAGATTCGGCAGCGCCTGGAATACGGCGACGCATATGCCAATCAGGTAACCGCCAATCAGGTTGGCAGCGAGCGTGCCCAGGGGAATGAGCGCACCGGGGCTGAGCCAAAGCCCCAGGCCCCAGCGCGCCAGTGCGCCGATGCTGGCGCCAATGCATATTGCAAGTACAGAGATCATGGTGCCACCATCATAAAGGCGGTGGCGCCCGGCTACATCTTGCCTGGCAGCCAGGTGGCGATTTGCGGGAAGAACCACAGCGCCAGCACCATGGCGCCCATCAAAAAGAAAAATGGCAGGGTGACGCGGGCAATGTAGGTAATTTCTTTTTTGGTCATGCCTTGCAGCACAAACAGGTTGAAGCCTACGGGCGGTGTGATTTGCGCCATCTCGACCACGATCACAATGAAAATACCAAACCAGATCAGGTCAATGTGTGCGGCCTGCACCGTGGGCAGGATCACGCCCATGGTCAGCACCACCATCGAGATGCCGTCCAGGAAGCAGCCCAGCACCACGTAGAAGACTGTCAGCACCAGCACCAACAGGAAAGGGCTCAGGCCCAGCGAGGTCACGTATTCGGCCAAATGGCGCGGCAGGCCGATGTAGCCCATGCTGAGCGTCAGGAAGGAGGCCCCGGCCAGAATCAGCGCGATCATGCAATACAGCCGCGTGGCACCCATCAGGGCGTCCTTGAAAGTGGCGCGGTTGAGCGACCCTTGCAGGGCGGACAGCACAAACGAGCCGATCACACCCACGGCGGCAGCCTCGGTGGCAGTGGCGATACCGGCATAGATGCTGCCCAGCACCGCGCCGATCAACCCCACCACCGGGATCAGGTGACGTGACTCATAAAGCCTTTGAACAAAGGTGAAATGCTCGGTGGCGGGTGGAATCCTGCCCGGATTGAGCAGCGACCAGACGATGATGTAGCCGCTGAACAGCGACGCCAGTATCAGGCCCGGCAACACGCCGGCCACGAACAGTTGCGAGATTGATACCTCGGCGGTGACGCCATACACGATCATGATGATGGAGGGCGGGATCAACAGGCCCAGCGTGCCGGCACCGGCGAGCGAGCCGATGATCTGGTCTTGCGGGTAGCCGCGCTTGGTCAGCTCCGGCAAGGTCATTTTGCCAATGGTGGCGCAGGTGGCGGCGCTTGAGCCTGATACGGCGGCAAAGATGGTGCAGCCAATCACATTGGTGTGCAGCAGGCGCCCTGGCAACCAGTTGACCCACGGCGCCAGGCCTTTGAACATGCTCTCACTCAGCTTGGTGCGAAACAAAATCTCGCCCATCCAGATGAACAGGGGCAGGGCGGTCAGTGTCCAGCTCGAAGACGAGCCCCAGATGGTGACGGCCATGGCGTCCCCGGCCGGCCGGCTGGAGAACAGCTCCATGGCAATCCAGGCCACGCCGGTGAGCGTGAGCCCGATCCAGACGCCGCTGCCCAGGATCAGGAACAGCGAGGCGATCAGCAGCGCGGTAATACCGAGTTCACTCATGGGAATCCTTGTTGTTATGCGCGCAGTGCTATTCGTTGTGCAAGGCTTCGTCGCTGTCGCTGGTGACGCGCTGGCCAAGAAGTTCCAGCACCAGTTCATCCACGAAAGCGATCAGCAAAACCAGAGTGCCCAGAGCCATGCCGATTTGGGGAATCCAAAGCGGTGTGGCATCGTTGCCGGTAGAGATGTCGTTGAAATCCCAGGACTGGTAGGCCAGCTTCATGCTGTAAAAGCAGAACAGGCCCGACAGCAGAACGGCTGCGCTCAGGCTCCACAACTCCAGGCCCTTTTTGGCCCCTGTTGATACGGCATTGAGCAGTAGCGTGACCCGGATGTGTTCATTCTTCTTGAGCGTATGCGCCAGGGCCAGAAAGCCGGCTGCTGCCATGCAGTAACCGGCATACATGTCCGTGCCACGAAAGCTCAAAGGCACGTAGCGGTCCAGCATACCCAGCACCACCATCAGCAGCGTGCCGACCATCATGAGGGCCGCAGCCCAGGCCGCAGCGTCATACAGCTTGTTCAGGCCTGTTCGCAACATGGTGGGCTTGCTCACTTACTTTTTGCGGTAGGCGCTGATCACGGCCTGTCCGTCAGGGCCGGCCTTTTTCTCCCAGTCAGCCAGCATGATGCCGCCCACCTGTTTCATGTCCGCAGTCAGCTTGGGCGATGGCTGCATGATTTTCATGCCTTTCTTGCTGAGCTCGGCCTTGTACCACTCGTTCTTTTCATCGCTGGATTTCCACCCGCGTGTTTCGGCTTCGCCCGCTGCTTTCACCAGGGCTGTCTGAGTTGCAGCGTCGAGGGCATTGAAGGCCTTCAGGTTGACGATGACCGCGTTCTTTGGCAACCAGGCTTTGGTGTCGTACCAGTACTTCACCGATTCATAAATCTTGCTGTCGTAGCCAGTGGCGCCTGAGCTCATCATGCTTTCCACCACGCCAGTGGCAAAGGCTTGGCTGACTTCGGCCGCCTGTATGGTGACGGGCTGGGCACCCATCAACTCTGCCATCTTGGCGGTGGCCGGACTGTAGGCGCGCCATTTCACGCCACGCATGTCTGCTACGGATGTGATTTCCTTCTTGACGTACAGGCCCTGCGGTGGCCATGCCACGGCATACAGGAGCTTCATGCCCTGTGCGCCCAATATTTTTTCCAGTACCGGTTTCTGGGCGGCGTAGAGCTTTTTGCTGTCTGCAAAACTGGAGGCCAGGAAGGGAATTCCATCAGCGCCAAAAATCGGATTTTCGTTTTCAAAATTCACCAACAGGATTTCACCGATCTGGGCTTGTCCGCCCTGGACCGCGCGCTTGATTTCGGGCGCCTTGAACAGTGACGCGTTGGCGTGCACCGTGATCTTGAGCTTGCCGCCCGTGGCTGCGTCCACGTCTTTGGCGAATTGGGTGATGTTCTCGGTGTGGAAGTTGCTCGCCGGGTAGGCGGCTGGCAGATCCCATTTGGTTTGGGCTGAGACGGTAGCGGCGCCCAGCGCCAAGCCCAGCGCAGTTGCGGTAGTGGTCAATGCAAACAGACGTCGTTTCATGAGAGCTCCAGTGGTGTTGAAAGGCAAGATTGATGCTTGAATGTAAGGCCGATTGTGCGCCTCATGATCGGTGTTTACCCTAAATGTCAACAAATTGTTGATAATTTGTTGTCTAACTACCTACAATCCGCTTCATTCAATCTGGATGCCAATCGGGGGTCAGTTCATGAGCAAAAAGTCTCCAGCCAAGTCACCGGACGCGGCACAGCCTCCCGAGGCGCCGCCCATCGTGTCGTCGGCGCACCTGGTGTCACCGCGCAGCGCCGAGATGAGCGAGTTCGAGTTCGGCCTGATCGTGGCCGGCAACGCTTTTCACCGCTGGATCGCGCACTGCATGAGTGCTGCCGGCCTCAAAGATTTGACACCCCTGGACGTGCTGGTGCTGCATCATGTGACACACCGCGCCCGAGACAAGCGGCTAGCCGACATCTGCTTCATCATGAATGTGGAAGACACCCACCTTATCAATTACGCGCTCAAGAAGCTGCAAAACATTGGCGTGGTGGCATCGCGCAAGAATGGCAAAGAGGTGACTTACGCCTCCACCGAGCTGGGCCGCCAGTATGTGGCGCGCTACCGCGAGATCCGCGAGTCCTGCCTGATCAACGCCCTGAACGCCGATGACGCGCTGAACCGCGATATTGGCGAGCTGGCCCGTCTGCTGCGCCTGCTGTCAGGCATTTACGACCAGGCCGCCCGTTCGGCTGCGTCTTTATGAAACACCCCCGAAGCGGCTGGCGCCGCCTCCCCCTCAAGGGGGCGACACCGACAGCCCGGCAAAGCCGGTTCTGTGGTGTCCCTGGCTTGAGGCATCGCATTCCTTGCACATTGGAGCTATCTGTATGACTGCATTGCATCCTCGCCGTTGGCAGTTCTGGATTGACCGGGGCGGCACATTCACCGATGTGGTGGGCAAGCGCCCGGACGGCAGCCTGGTCACGCACAAGCTGCTGAGCGAAAACCCCGAACAATACAAAGACGCGGCCGTGGCTGGCATACGCCATCTGCTGGGTCTGAAGGCAAACCAGCCCGTAACCCCGGAGCAGGTGGCTTGCGTGAAGATGGGCACCACGGTGGCTACCAATGCCCTGCTGGAGCGCAAGGGTGAGCCGACGCTGTTGGTGACCACGCGTGGATTCCGCGACGCCTTGCGCATTGCCTATCAAAACCGTCCACGTATTTTTGACCGCCACATCCAGCTGCCCGAGTTGCTGTACAGCGCCGTGGTGGAGGCGCAGGAGCGTGTGGGTGCGCATGGTGATGTAATTCAGTCGCTCAATGAATTGCTATTGAAAGAGGAGCTTCTTAATCAATATGCACGAGGGCTGCGCAGTGTTGCTATTGTCTTCATGCACGGGTACCGCTACACCGCGCATGAGCTGGCCGCCAAACGCATCGCCGCTGAAGTGGGTTTCACGCAGATCAGCACTTCGCACGAAACCAGCCCCATGATGAAGTTCGTCAGCCGGGGCGACACTACGGTGGTCGATGCCTATCTGTCGCCGATTTTGCGGCGCTATGTCGAGCAAGTGGCGCTGGAGATGCCAGGTGTGAAACTGTTTTTCATGCAATCCAGCGGTGGCTTGACCGATGCGCACGTATTTCAGGGCAAGGACGCTATTTTGAGCGGCCCGGCCGGTGGCATTGTGGGTATGGCCCGCACGGCGGCGATTGCCGGTATCGACAAGGTGATTGGTTTTGACATGGGCGGTACCTCCACCGACGTGTCGCATTACGCCGGCGAGTTCGAGCGCGAGTTCGAAACCCAGGTAGCCGGTGTGCGCATGCGGGCGCCGATGATGAGCATCCACACCGTGGCCGCAGGCGGCGGCTCGCTTCTGGCGTTTGACGGCTCCCGCTTTCGCGTTGGGCCGCAGAGCGCCGGCGCCAACCCCGGGCCTGCCAGTTACCGCCGTGGTGGTCCGCTGGCCGTGACCGATGCCAATGTGATGCTGGGAAAAATCCAGCCGCGTTACTTTCCCAAAGTGTTTGGCCCCGGTGCGGATGAGGCGCTGAGTCTGGAGGTGGTGCAGGCCAAGTTCGGCGAGCTCGCCAGCCAGACCGGCCGTGCGGCAGAGGAAGTGGCGGAAGGTTTCATTGACATCGCCGTGCAGCAGATGGCCAATGCGATCAAGAAGATTTCGGTGGCACGGGGCTATGACGTCACGCGCTACACCCTGCAATGCTTTGGCGGCGCGGGCGGGCAGCATGCCTGCCTTGTGGCCGATGCGCTGGGCATGACGCGGGTGTTTGTGCACCCGCTGGCCGGTGTTCTCTCCGCCTACGGCATGGGGCTGGCCGACCAGAGCGTGATCCGCGAGCAGGCGGTGGAGCTCAAACTCAGGTCCGATGCCATTTCTCGCATCTCGGCCCAACTCGATAGCCTGGCGAAAGCGGCTGAAGAAGAGTTGACGCGCCAGCAGGTCAGTGCCGGTGTCATCACCACGCATCTGCGCGTCCATCTGCGCTACGAGGGCAGTGATGCGGCGCTGATGGTGCGTTTTCCAAGTAACCGGGGCGCAGCGCTGGATGTTGTGGCACAGATCGAGGCCGGTTTTGAGGCCGTCTACAAGCAGCGATTTGCCTTCCTGATGCAGGGCAAGGCCCTGATTGTGGAGGCGGTATCGGTAGAGGCTGTGATTGCGGGCGATGCCCCGGCCGAGCCTCGCCATACCCTGCACATGCCGCGCGACCTGCAAGCCAGTGGCGCTGTACGCGAAATGGTGCGCATGTATTCGGGCGGCCAGTGGGTGCAAGCTGCACTGGTAGCCCGCGAAGACCTGCAGCCGGGCGACCTCATTCCCGGCCCGGCCATCATCGCCGAGAAAAACGCCACCACGGTGGTGGAGCCGGGCTGGGAAGCCAGTGTGACGGTTTATGACCACCTGGCCCTCGTCAGACGGATTCCTCGTGCTATCAAATTCGCAGTTGGCACCAGCGTGGACCCGGTGTTGCTGGAGGTGTTCAACAACCTGTTCATGAACATTGCGGAACAGATGGGTTTGCAGCTGCAGAACACCGCTTACTCGGTCAACATCAAGGAGCGGCTGGACTTCAGCTGCGCGCTGTTCGATGCGGCGGGTAACCTGATTGCCAATGCGCCTCACATGCCGGTGCACCTGGGTTCCATGGGTGAGAGCATCAAGACCGTGGTGCGCGAGAACGCTGCCACCATGCAGCCCGGCGATGTGTACGTGCTCAATGACCCCTACCACGGCGGCACCCATTTGCCCGACATCACGGTCATCACGCCGGTGTACCTCGACGCGCAGACCCTGAGCGCGCCCGCAGGGGCGATGTTCTATGTCGGTTCCCGTGGTCACCATGCCGATGTGGGGGGCACCACGCCAGGCTCCATGCCGCCGTTCTCCACCCGGATTGAGGAGGAGGGCGTGCAGATCAACAACTTCAAGCTGGTGGCGCGCGGTGTATTGCGCGAAGCCGAAATGGTCGCGCTGCTCAAAAGCGGTGAGTACCCTTCGCGCAATCCGCAGCAAAACATGGCCGATCTCAAGGCGCAGATTGCAGCCAATGAAAAAGGTGTGCAGGAGTTGCGCAAGATGGTGGCGCACTTTGGCCTGGATGTGGTGCAGGCCTATATGCGCCATGTGCAGGACAATGCCGAAGAGTCGGTGCGCCGCGTCATCACGCGCCTGAAGGATGGTGCCTTCACGCTGCCGCTGGACAATGGCGCGCAGATCAGCGTGGCCGTCAGGGTGAATGCCGCAGCACGCAGCGCGGTGATTGACTTCACGGGCACCTCGCCGCAGCAGACCAACAATTTCAACGCGCCAACCGCCGTGTGCATGGCGGCGGTGCTGTATGTGTTTCGCACACTGGTCGATGACGACATCCCGCTCAACGCGGGTTGCCTCAAGCCGCTGCAGGTCATCATCCCGGCGGGTTCCATGCTGAACCCGAATCCACCGGCCTCGGTGGTGGCGGGCAACGTGGAAACCTCCAGCTGCATCACCAATGCGCTGTATGGCGCGCTGGGCGTGATGGCGGCCAGCCAGTGCACCATGAACAACTTCACCTTCGGCAACGCCCATTACCAGTACTACGAGACCATCTCGGGTGGTTCGGGCGCAGGCGATGGCTTTGACGGCACAGACCTGGTGCAGACCCACATGACCAATTCACGCCTGACCGATCCGGAAGTTTTTGAGTTCCGTTTCCCGGTGCGCCTGGAAAGTTATGAAATCCGCGCTGGCTCAGGGGGCGCGGGCCACTGGCACGGCGGCAATGGTGGTGTCCGACGCGTGAAATTTCTGGAACCCATGACCGCCAGCATCCTCTCCAATGGCCGCCTGCATGGCGCTTTTGGCATGGCCGGTGGACAGCCGGGGCAGGTGGGCATCAACCGGGTGCTGCGCGCGGATGGAAGGCAGGAAGAACTGGGGCACATCGGCCAAACCGAGATGCAACCAGGCGATGTCTTTGAGATATGGACCCCGGGTGGCGGCGGATTCGGGGGATAGCGGGAATTTGTCACACAAACCCGTTCGCAGATTTACCGCACAAACCCATCTCTGATTACTATCCTTCTCACGTTGCGCTGGGGTAGATGCGATAACCGCAACGCCCTCAATGAACTTGATGTTTGGAGAACGTTATGCTGGTTGTTTTGAATTTCCTGGTGGTCGCAGTGGTCATCTTTGGTGCTTTGGCTATTTCCTCCAGTGGCTCAGCCGCACCTAGCGTCAAAAGTGGTGACGAGCCTTCTGACGCCAGCAAACGTTAACCCATCTTCCTTCTCTCCAGCCCGACTGCCGTCAGCGCAGTCCGTCCATGCCAGATCTGTGATTTTTCTCACAAAGATGGGCCCAAATAAAAACATTTTCGACGACAAAGCGGCCTTTACAATCCCCGCAGCCTTGCTACTAGCAGCCTAGTGTCTGCGGCAAGGGCTTGCCATGATTCGACGGATTGCAGCTGTTCGCCCGGTGTGAAACAGCCGCTTGGGGACTGCTTGTCAACTTATCTGGACTAGGAGAAGGCTATGTCGGCGCTTGGGGACCACCCAAGATACAAGAATCCATCTCGACCCTACTGGCTGACTGTCAATGTCGCGCTGGTGCTGGGTTTGGGTGTGGGGGTGTACTTCTGGATTGACCATGTTCTGGCCGAGCCCGTGATGGCCGTCATGATGGCCATGGGCACCATGTTGCTGACCGCCGTCTGCCTTGTACTGGGTTCCTGCCTGCGGTCCACACGTAGGGAACTGGGCGCGATCCACAGTGAAATTGCCAACCTGCAAGCTAGGGAGAAACTGTTGAAGGCACAGGCGCATCATGATGGTTTGACCGGCCTGGCCAATCGCATCTTGCTGGCCGACCGCTTCCACTTTGCGGTGGAGCGTGCCAAACGCAGTGGCAAATCCTTTGCGCTGCTCATGATTGACCTGAATGATTTCAAAACTGTCAACGACAGGTTTGGCCACGCGGTGGGAGATACTGTGTTGATCACTATGGCTCGGCGACTGGTTGGCGCGGTGAGGGCTTCCGATACCGTTGCCCGGTTGGGGGGCGATGAGTTTGTGTTGATCATTGAATCCATCGAAAATCCGCAGGAACTCGCCCACATCAGCGAGAAGCTCTTTGATACCCTGTCGGATTCCATCAGCCTGGATTCGGGCATTGTGGTGACCACGGGTGCCAGTGTAGGCTTGGCCTTGTACCCGGAGGATGGTGCCGACATGAATGACCTGCTCAACGTCGCGGATCAGGCGATGTACGAATGCAAGGCCACCGGACTGATGGCACTTCAATAGACAGGGCGTCGTCACCACCCATAAAAAAACCCGCCGTAGCGGGTTTTTTTGATTCTCGGATTAGATTTACTTTTTGGCAGCGCTGGCAGCTGGTTTGGCAGCTTCAGCTTTGGCGTCCTTCTTGGTGTCTTTTTTCTCATCCTTCGCTTTTTTGGCAGCTTCTTTCTTTGCTTTGGCTTCGTCAGCCTTCTTCTGTTTTTCTTCAGCCTTGGCTTTCTTTTCCGCCTCTTTCTTGGCCTTGGCTTCAGCCTTTGCATCTTTCTTCTCTTCCTTCACGGCAGGCGCAGCAGGCGTGGCTGGTGTAGCGGGCGTCGCGGCTGCAGCGGGCTTGGCATCGGCTTTCTTCTCTTCAGACTTTGCCGCGGTGGGCTTCTCATCCTTCTTGGCGGCTGGTGCTGCAGCACCCTTGAAAGTGGTGCCACCGACAGTCAGGCCCTCAGCGGAGAATTTGGCTGCATTGCCTTCACCCACGCCTTTGACGCGCTCGATGAAATCGTTCCAGTCCTTGAAGTTGCCTTTCTTGCGCTCATCAAGAATCTTGGTGGAGATGCCAGGGCCGATGCCTTTGATGCCGTCCAGTTCGGCAGCAGTTGCCTTGTTCACATCCACGGCGGCAAAGCAGGCTGCGGCGTACAACATGGCCACAAGGGCCAGAATTTTCTTCAACATGAATCAACTCCTGATGGTTAAAAAACTACTTACACAAAAACCTTTGGCACCATTGATGGATGAGGCCACCCACACAACGAGGTTCAGGTGCGATACGTTGACGTCCGCGCAGACAATTCCGGATTTCCCACCCAATTGCGATGTTCAGGCCTGCTCTGCCATCCACTTGACGTATTGCGACACGCCGGTTTGCACATCTGCAAATTGATGGTTGCAGCCTGCCGCGCGCAGGGCGCTCAAATCAGCCTGGGTGTAACACTGGTACTTGCCGCGCAGGGCGTCCGGAAACGGGATGTACTCGATCAGGCCTGCCGCTACCATGACTTCCTGGGACAGTGCAGCTGCTCCTTCAAGACCCCGCATGGCATTGACCACTGAACTGGCTACGTCGTTGAATGGTTGCGCCCTGCCGGTTCCCAGGTTGAAAATCCCGGATTGACCCGGGTGATCAAAGAACCAGAGATTGACTGCCACCACATCGTCAATGAAGACGAAATCGCGCATTTGCGCACCCGGCTTGTAACCCCCGTATTCACCAAATAGCTTCACCTTCTTGTCGATGGCCAGCTGGTTGAACTGATGAAACGCAACGCTGGCCATGCGCCCTTTGTGCTGCTCGCGTGGCCCGTAGACGTTGAAGTAGCGAAAGCCCACCACCTGGCCCGTTTTACCGGCGACGGAGCGCTGAAAATCAATGCCGCACTCACGACGCATACGTTGGTCGAACAGCAGCTTCGAGTAGCCATAGACATTCAGTGGGCGCTCGAATGCGGGATCTTCCCTGAACGAATCCGAGCCGCCATACGTGGCGGCGCTGGAGGCATAAAGAAGCCGTGCCCCGCGTTTCTGGCACGCATGGAACAAGCCGCAGGACAAGGTGTAGTTGTTGTCCATCATGAACTTGCCGTTCGCCTCCATGGTGTCGCTGCAGGCGCCTTCATGGAAGACGGCCTCGATCTGACCGAAGGCGCCGTGGGCGAACATGTCATAGAAGCTGCTTGCATCGACATAGTCCGAGATCTTCAGATCAGCCAGGTTGCGAAACTTGTCGCCCTGTGTCAGGTCATCCACCGCGATGATGTCGGTGATGCCGCGTGCGTTCAGTCCCTTGACGATGTTGCTGCCAATAAAACCGGCTGCACCGGTAACGACGATTCGGGTCATGCAAACAACTCCTCATAAGAAACGGTGGCGGTGCCGAATTTGCCAACCACCAGTCCGCCGGCCCGGTTGGCCAGGGGCAGCGCGTCCCGCATGCTCACGCCGGCCGCCACAAGTGCTGCCATGGTGGCGATGACGGTATCGCCCGCACCGGTAACGTCAAATACTTCGCGGGCCTGGGCACTGACGTGCAGTTGTCCCTGGCCATCGAACAGGGTCATGCCTTCTTCGCTACGAGTCAACAGCACGGCGTCCAGCCCCAGTTGCTCGCGCAGGTTGTGGGCTTTGGTTTGCAAGTCGGATTCATCAAGCCATGGCCCGATAACCTGCTGCAATTCGGCACGGTTGGGCGTGATAAGGCTGGCATTCTTATAACGGGAATAGTCTGTGCCCTTGGGGTCAATCAGAATGGGCTTGCCTGCGGCACGTGCGCGGGCAATCATGTCGCTCACATGGGCCAAGCCGCCTTTGCCATAGTCGGAAAACAGGATGGCATCCTGCTGTGGCAGCAGGTTGGCAAACTCGGCGGTTTGCGAGGCCAGTACCTCGGTTTTGGGGGTGTTCTCGAAATCAACCCGCAGCAATTGTTGCTGACGGCCAATCACGCGCAGCTTCACAGTGGTCTTCAGTTCAGGGTCGCGGCCAAAGTAGGTGCGTATTCCGGTTCTGGCCACCAGCGCCTCCAGTTTGTGGCTGGCTTCATCGTCACCGACCACGGTGAGCAGTGAAGACTGGGCGCCCAGCGTCAACACGTTGTAAGCCACGTTGGCTGCGCCACCATTGCGTTCTTCTTCGCGGGTAATACGCACAATCGGCACAGGTGCTTCCGGTGAGATGCGATCCACTGCACCGTACCAATAGCGGTCCAGCATCACGTCTCCGACCACGAGCACGCGGGCGCTGGAAAGTTTTTCTCTGGAGATGGTCATGGCTTCAAAGTTGTCCGTCATAGTTCTTCCACCCGTCTACTCGGGTAACTGTCCCACGCCTGGCAGCCGGGACATTGCCAAAAATGTTGCTTGGCCTCAAACCCGCAGGCGGCGCAGCGATAGCGGGTTAGCGGCTTGACCGCATGGTCGAGTGCGCGTTGAACCTGGGGATGGAACTGCTCGTGTTCCAGTTTCTCACCCGCGATCCATTTGGCGGCCGCCACCAGCGAAGGCTCTCGCTCCAGATGACGCACATACCAGTCACGCGCCGTAGGTGAGGGACCTTCTGTGGAAGCCTCCAGCACCACAATGGCATCCAGGACGTCCAGTGAGGGTGTGAGTTCGTAATTGCCCTTGAGCAATGTCAGGGCCTCAAGTGAGCGGCCGCAGGCGATTGCAAAGCCAGCCAGTGGTCCCGCAATCAGGGGAATGGCAGTGGGCGCAAATTCGATACATTTCTGAAGGGCCTCATAGGCGCCCAGAGGGTTGCCTTCATTGCCTAACAACCTGGCAAGATCAATGCGGGGTCGCGGTGCGTGGGGCGCGGTTTCTATCGCATCCTGTAGCAATGCTCGGGCGTTTTCGGGTTCGTGCTGAGTGAGATGAGTGGCCGCCTGCTCGCACAGGTAGTGGGCTCTCCGGCCACTGAAACTTCCCTGGTTGGAGCGTTCCAGTTTTTGTGCGATCTGAGCGGCCTGGCTCCAGTCCCGGCTGCGTTCGTAGTTGGCCAGCAGCGCCAGTCGTGCCTGCGCCTCAAAAGGCGTTCCTTCGAGCTTGAGCAACGCATTTTCGGCCCGATCGAGCAGGCCAGCTTTGAGGTAGTCCAGTGCCAGTGCATGCTGCGCCCGTTGGCGATCGGCTTGATTCAGGTCGCCACGCGAGAGCAGGTGCTCATGTACCCGCACGGCCCGCTCGTACTCGCCCCGTCGACGAAACAGATTGCCCAGCGCAAAGTGCAACTCTGATGTATCGGGGTCGTTTTGTACCGCTTCGATAAACGCGTCGATCGCCTGATCCTGTTGTTCATTGAGCAGGAAGTTCAAACCCATGAAGTAGGCTTTTGGCGCCTGATGGTTTTCAATGCGGAGTTGGCGCAGATCAAGCCGTGAGGCCAGCCAGCCAAGTACAAACGCCAGGGGCAAACCCAGCAATATCCAGCTCAGGTCAAAGTCCATGCGGTGGCGGTGTGACTTGCAGTTTGCGCGAGTCGACAGCAGGCGAAGTCGATTGTTGTACCCGGGTGGCGACGCGGCGATGTTTCCACCAGCGTGGCACCATGCCCAAAACGCCAATGAACACGCCAACCGTGAAAACGGTCAAGACCACCAAAACCTGCGGCCCACGCCACTGCGTACCAAAGAAAAAATGCACAGTGGTGTCCTGCTGATTGTTCAGCGCAAAGGCAAACAGGGTAAAAAAAATGGCTGCTTTAAGTATCCACTTAAGCAGCCACATGAGGTGTTTCATTGATCTCCCCAGTGACGGGTTGATTCTAACGTTGCGCAGTACTAGCTCCGCGCTCCTTGCACCATATCAGACCGTGGTCTTGACTTTGGCCTGCATTTCCGCAGTGCGTTGATCCACTGCTTCGCGCAAGGCTTTGCCTGGTTTGAAATGCGGCACACGCTTTTCGGGAATAGCCACACTTTCGCCACTGCGCGGATTGCGTCCCATACGGGGCGGTCTGCGGTTGATGGAGAAACTGCCAAAACCCCGGATTTCAATCCGGTGCCCCCGCACGAGAGCGTCATTCATTGCGTCAAGAATGGCCTTGACAGCAAATTCAGCATCGCGATGGGTTAGCTGGCTAAAACGGTTGGCCAATTCTTCAACGAGGTCAGAGCGGGTCATGAGGTTCAGTATTGAGCGACAAAAAAACGACCGGTACCTGCACAGGCCACCGGTCGTTCGTTCAGATCAACAACAGACTTTAGTTGTTGTTGTCCAGCTTGGCGCGCAGCAAAGCGCCCAGGCTGGTGGTACCAGCATTTTCGCGGGCGGATTGTTGGCTCAAAGTGGACATGGCTTCGTTTTGATCGGCGGCGTCCTTGGCTTTGATGGACAACTGGATGTTGCGGGTCTTGCGATCCACATTGACCACCACAGCGGTAACTTCGTCACCTTCCTTGAGCACGTTGCGGGCATCTTCCACGCGGTCGCGGGAGATTTCGCTGGCGCGCAGGTAGCCAATGATGTCGTCGCCCAGATCGATCTCGGCGCCCTTGGCATCCACGGTCTTGACCTTGCCGGTAACAACCTGACCTTTGTCGTTGATCGACGCAAAGGTGGTGAACGGGTCGGAGTCCAACTGCTTGATACCCAGGGAGATGCGTTCGCGGTCCACGTCCACAGCCAAGACCAATGCCTCGACTTCCTGACCCTTTTTGTATTCGCGCACAGCGGTTTCGCCGGGCTCATTCCAGGACAGGTCGGACAGGTGCACCAGGCCGTCGATGCCAGCAGCCAGACCGACGAACACGCCGAAGTCGGTGATCGACTTGATCGGACCCTTGACGCGGTCGCCGCGCTTGGTGTTCTGGGCGAACTCTTGCCATGGGTTGGCCTTGCACTGCTTCATGCCCAGGGAGATGCGACGCTTGTCTTCGTCGATTTCCAGAACCATGACTTCGACTTCGTCACCCAGGGCAACGATCTTGGAAGGTGCAACGTTCTTGTTGGTCCAGTCCATTTCGGACACGTGGACCAAGCCTTCGATGCCTGGCTCGAGTTCCACAAACGCGCCGTAGTCGGCGATGTTGGTGATCTTGCCGAACATGCGGGTACCTTGGGGGTAACGGCGGTTGACGCCCATCCAGGGATCATCACCCATTTGCTTCAGACCCAGGGACACGCGGTTTTTCTCGGTGTCGAACTTGAGGATCTTGGCGGTGATTTCCTGACCAGCGGTCACCACTTCGGACGGGTGACGGACACGGCGCCATGCCATGTCGGTGATGTGCAGCAGGCCGTCGATACCGCCCAGGTCCACGAATGCACCGTATTCGGTGATGTTCTTGACCACACCGTGCACCACAGAGCCTTCTTTCAGGGTCTGCATCAGCTTGGCGCGTTCTTCGCCCATCGATGCTTCCACCACGGCGCGGCGTGACAGCACGACGTTGTTGCGCTTGCGATCGAGCTTGATGACCTTGAATTCCATGGTCTTGTTCTCGTACGGAGACAAGTCTTTGGTGGGGCGTGTATCAACCAGTGAGCCGGGCAGGAACGCGCGGATGCCATTGACCAGAACGGTCAAGCCGCCCTTGACCTTACCGCTGGTGGTGCCGGTAACGAATTCGCCGGTTTCCAGCGCTTTTTCCAGGCTCATCCAGGAAGCAAGACGCTTGGCTGTGTCGCGCGACAGGATGGTGTCGCCGTAGCCGTTTTCGATGGAGCCAATGGCCACTGACACGAAGTCGCCAACCTGGACTTCGATTTCGCCCTTGTCACTCTTGAATTCTTCGAGCGGCACGTAGGCTTCGGATTTGAGGCCAGCGTTGACAACCACAAAGCTGTGCTCGATGCGAACCACTTCAGCAGTGATAACTTCGCCCGGACGCATTTCGGTGCGTTGCAGGGACTCTTCAAACAGGGCGGCAAAAGATTCTGACATTTTTGGATGCGGCGTGAACCGCAGGTTAATTTGCGGTTTTACCCGCGGGTTAGTTTGTTGAACCACTCCAGCAGTGCGCAATGTGCTGCGCGAGAAGACTGGGGTGGACCGGTCAGTCTTTCAGATTGGACTGAAAGGCTGTTTGCCCTGCCACCAGTTCAACACCAGATCGACCGATTTTTCAACCGTCAAATCCGAGTTGTCCAGCAACCGGGCATCTTCTGCAGGCTTGAGAGGTGCGACGCTGCGGGAAGAATCCCGGGCATCGCGCGCTTCCAGATCTGCGCGAAGAGATGGGAGTGTAGCTGAAATTCCCTTTGAAATCAATTGTTTATAGCGTCTTTCCGCGCGCCGTTCGGCACTGGCGGTCAAAAACACCTTGAGTCTGGCGTCAGGAAAAATGACCGTTCCCATGTCCCGTCCGTCGGCGACCAGGCCTGGCAGTTGGCGAAAACTGTGCTGCAGGTCAATCAGGGCCAGTCGCACCTTGGGCAGTACCGACACCTTGGAGGCGTTCATTCCGGCCTCTTCGGTGCGAATGGCATCACTGACGTCGGTGCCGTCCAGCATCACCCGGTCCTGGGAAAAGCGGATGTTCAGGCGCTGAACCATGTCTGCAATGGTCTGCTCATGCAAGGCATCGAGCTGCAGGCCGGTCCGCAGGGCGGCCAGGGCGGTGATGCGGTAGAGCGAGCCGGAATCGAGGAAGTGGTAGCCCAGCTGCCTGGCCAGCACGGCCGCCAGCGTGCCTTTGCCCGATGCGGTCGGACCGTCTACGCAAATGACCGGAATGCTGTCCCTCGGGGTTTGCGCCAGTGAAAACAGCGCTTCGAAGTAGTCGGGAAAGGTCTTGGCCACGCACTTGGGGTCTTCAATGCGCACGGGAAGTCCAGCGGGGTTGAAGGCGGCGAGAGAAAAACACATCGCCATGCGGTGGTCGTCGTAGGTGTGGATACTGGCGGATTTCCAGCCGGCGGGGGAGGCGGGCGGGGTGACGCGAATGTAGTCCTTGCCTTCCTCTACCGTGGCGCCCAGCTTGCGCAATTCGATCGCCATGGCTGCCAGGCGGTCGGTTTCCTTGACTCGCCAGCTCGCAATGTTGCGCAGCGTGGTCGTGCCATCGGCATACAGGGCCATGATGGCCAGCGTCATGGCGGCATCGGGGATATGGTTGCAATCCAGATCAATGGCTTTGAGCGGCCATCCTTGGCCCGGCGCTCCGCGTGAAACTTCAAGCCAGTTGGGGCCACCGCGCACTTGTGCGCCCATCAATTGAGCCGCTTCAATGAAGCGGATGTCTCCCTGGATGGAATCAAGGCCCAGACCTTCAATTTTGATGCTATTTTGGCCGCTTCCCCTCGTCGCCAATGCACCAAGTGCTATAAAATAGCTAGCAGATGAAGCGTCCGCCTCCACATGCAGGTCACCCGGCGACTTGAACCGACTGCCGGCCGGGATCGTAAACTGGCGCCAGGCGTCGCGTCGAACCTGAATGCCAAAGCGGGCCAGCAGATTGAGCGTGATTTCAATGTACGGTCGGGAGATCAGTTCGCCCACGACTTCAATGACGATGTCTTGTTGTGCGACCAATGGCAGGGACATCAACAAGGCGGTCAGGAACTGACTGGATACATCGCCCCGCACACGAATCGGAGCGTTCATCGAAAGTCGTGGCTGTCCAATTCGCAGGGGGGGGTAGCCCTCCTGACCCAGGTAATCGATCTCACAGCCGAGTTGTCGCAAGGCATCCACCAGGTCGCCAATGGGGCGCTCGTGCATCCGGGGAACGCCGTGCAATTTAAAGTCACCCCCCATCACGGCCAGCGCAGCGGTGAGCGGGCGTATGGCTGTGCCGGCGTTGCCCATGAAAAGGTCGACCTTGTTGTTGACCAGTTTGCCGCCCAGACCATCAATCTCGACAGTGGTGCGGTTGAGACGCACGCCACAACCGAGTTGTTGCAAGGCATCCAGCATGACCCGGGTGTCGTCAGAGTCCAGCAGATCGTGCAAGATGGTCGTGCCCTCGCTCAGCGCGGACATCAACAACACACGATTGGAAATGCTTTTGGAGCCGGGAAGTACGATGGTCCCACTCGCGCTGTTGAGCGGCGGAATGTCAAGAAACGCGGTTGAAAACATTACTTCTGATTTTTGGACATGCTCCAGTTGGCACGGGTGAGGCTGGCCTGCTCAATCAGGCCTTCAAGGGCTTCGCTGTTGCCACTGTCGATCATCAGTTCCAGAGCCTGGAGATTGCGTTGAAAGATTTTTAACTGCGCAAGCAGTTCTTCGCGGTTGGAAACCATGATGTCGCGCCAGACCTTGGCGTCACTGGCTGCAATGCGGGTGAAGTCACGAAAACCGGGGCCTGCCAAAGACAAATAATCCTTGCCTTGCGGTTGGCCCGAGATCGCGTTCATCAGCGCAAATGAAATCAGGTGGGGCAGGTGGCTGACCGCTGCAAAGGCGGCGTCATGAGACTCGGGCGACATTTTGACAACGCGGCAACCGATGGCAGTCCAGACATCGACAGCCTTTTGCAGCTGATTGGTGAGCGTGCGTTCAATCGGCGTAAGGATCACTTGTCTGCCGCTGTACAGATCCGGGTCAGCATGCTCGACCCCTGATACTTCCCGACCCGCGATGGGGTGAGCTGGCACGAAGGACCCGATTTGCTCGCGCAACGCCCGTCGCCCGGCATCGATCACTTCACGCTTGGTAGATCCAACGTCCATCACCAGCATCTGGGGTGTCACCAGGTGCTTGATCGCCTTGAAGGTTGCCTCAGTAGCCGCCACGGGTACCGCAATCAGGACAATGTCAGCGCCAGACACGGCCAGCAAGGCAGAAGGCGCTTCCACGTCAATGACGCCCATCAGGCGCGCACGCTCTGTGGTGGATGGCGATTTGCTGTAGCCGACAACCCGCTTGACCAGTCCGGCACGCTTGAGCGCCAGGGCGAATGAGCCGCCCATCAGACCGCAGCCGATAAGTCCAAGTTGTTCAAACATCCTGCTTCCTTCGCGTTAGGGTCATCATTCACTCACAGGATAGGTGCCAAGCACTTTGTAGAAAGCGCAAAGTTTCTGAAGATCTTTGAGCGCGGATGCGACATTGGGTTGCGAGGGATGTCCCTGAATGTCGATGTAGAAGTAATACTCCCACTGCCCCGAACGGGCAGGGCGCGACTCAAACCGGGTCATGGAGACGCCATGGGTTTTGAGTGGCATCAGCAGGTCATGCACCGCACCGGGTTTGTTGGGTACGGACACAATCAGGCTCACACAGTCTTGCCCCGAGGCCTCGGGTGCGGGCAGGGTCTGCGGCAGGCAAACCACCGCAAACCGGGTGCGGTTGAAGGCGTCGTCCTGAATGGCATGTGAGGCCACATGCAAACCAAATTCGCTGCCTGCACGCTCGCTGGCGATGGCCGCCCAAGCCGGGTTGGTGGCCGCCAGGCGTGCACCTTCGGCATTGCTGGAAGCCGCACGCCGTTCAGCATTAGGCAGGTGTGTTGTCAGCCAATCCTGACACTGTGCAAGTGCCTGGGGGTGCGCAATAACCACCTCAATGCCCTCGAGCGAGGGGCTGAGCCGAAGCAGGTTGTGACGCACCAGAAAACTCGTTTCGCCCACGATATGCAAGGGCGAGTTCAACAGCAGATCCAGCGAGCGTGAAATCACGCCTTCAGTGGAATTTTCGACCGGAATCACACCAAACTCAGCACTGCCTGCGGCCGTGGCCCGGAATACTTCATCGAGGCTGATGCACGGAACCCGCTGAATGCTGGAGCCGAAGTACTGCAGTGCAGCCTGCTCACTGAAGGTGCCCGCCGGGCCCAGAAATGCGACCCGCTGTGCTGCCTCCAGCGCCCGGCATGCCGACATGATTTCACGCCAGATGACGGCAACATGGGAGCCTTTGAGGGGACCCGGGTTCCTGGATTGAAGCTGGCTGATTACCTGGGCCTCGCGGTCCGGCCGGAACACCGGGGAGCCGTCCACCCGTTTGATTTCTCCGACCTCGTGTGCCAGGGAAGCTCTCTGGTTCAGAAGGGTCAGCAACTCCAGATCGAGCGCATCGATTTGAATGCGCAATTCGGAAAGGGTCTTAGCCATGTGTTGGATCAAGTCGTGGAGTCGGTGTCGCCTTCACCTGTCGTGTCGTCGTCAACCGGGTTGGCGTCATTTTCGACAATACGCTGAAGACCGCTAAGCTGCGAGCCTTCGTCCAGGCCGATCAGGGTGACGCCCTGTGTGGCTCGACCAAGTTCCCGGATCTCGCTGACACGGGTGCGTACCAGCACACCCTTGTCCGTGATCAACATGATTTCATCGTCCGCATGCACCAGCGTAGCGGCAACGACTTTGCCATTTCGCTCAGACTGGGTGATGGCAATCATGCCTTTGGTGCCGCGTCCGTGACGGGTGTATTCCGTGATGCTGGTGCGTTTGCCGTAGCCGTTTTGCGTCGCCGTCAAAACACTTTGCTGTTCGTCTTCAGCCACCAGCATGGCAATCACGCTCTGGCCGTCTTCCAGCATCATGCCGCGTACACCGCGCGCCTGACGACCCATGGGTCGCACGTCGTTTTCATCAAAGCGAACGGCCTTGCCGCCGTCGCTGAACAGCATCACGTCGTGTTTGCCATCGGTGAGTGATGCGCCAATCAGGAAATCGCCTTCGTCAAGATCAACGGCAATGATGCCAGCCTTGCGCGGGTTGCTGAATTCGTCCAAAGCCGTCTTCTTGACGGTGCCCATGCTGGTTGCCATGAAGACATACTGGTCCGCAGGGAAGGTGCGCTTTTCGCCAGTAAGCGGCAACACCACAGTGATCTTTTCACCTTCGGCCAATGGGAACATGTTGACGATGGGCCGTCCGCGCGAACCACGCGAACCCTGAGGCACTTCCCATACCTTGAGCCAGTAAAGGCGGCCCCGGTTGCTGAAGCACAGGATGTAATCGTGTGTGTTGGCAATGAAAAGCTGATCAACCCAATCGTCTTCTTTGGTGGCCGTAGCCTGCTTGCCCCGACCACCGCGCTTTTGCGCCCGGTATTCACTCAGCGGTTGGCTCTTGATGTAGCCACTGTGCGACAGCGTAACCACCATGTCGGTCGGAGTGATCAGATCTTCGGTGCTGAGGTCGAACGAACTGTGCTCCACCAAACTACGACGTGCGCCCAGTTTGGTCTGACCGAATTCGGTCTTGATGACGGTGAGTTCTTCGCTGATGATGGTCGACACGCGCTCCGGTCGAGCCAGGATGTCGAGCAGGTCGTCGATCTCGGCCATCACTTCTTTGTATTCTGCAACGATCTTGTCCTGCTCCAGGCCGGTCAGGCGTTGCAGGCGCATCTGCAAAATTTCCTGGGCTTGGGTGTCGGATAGGCGGTACAGGCCGTCACTGCCCATGCCATACATTTTCTCAAGGCCGTCGGGACGGTAGTCGTCTGCGTTGACCGTTCCACCATCAGCACGGGTGCGGGTGAGCATTTCGCGTACCAGCTTGCTGTCCCAGGGACGGGTCATCAACTCGACCTTGGCAACAGGTGGCGTAGGTGCATTGCGGATGATGGCGATGAAGTCATCGATGTTCGCCAGCGCCACCGCCAGCCCTTCCAGCACATGACCGCGCTCGCGTGCCTTGCGCAGGTTAAACACTGTGCGACGGGTGACCACTTCACGCCGGTGCTGCAGAAAGACTTCAATCAGGTCCTTGAGGTTGCACAGCTTGGGCTGGCCGTTGACCAGCGCCACCATGTTCATGCCGAAGGTGTCCTGCAACTGCGTCTGCTTGTACAGGTTGTTGAGCACTACCTCGGGTACTTCGCCACGCTTGAGTTCGATCACGAGGCGCATGCCGGACTTGTCGGACTCGTCCTGGATGTGGCTGATGCCTTCGATCTTCTTCTCATGAACCAGTTCGGCCATGCGTTCCTGCAGGGTCTTTTTATTGACCTGATAGGGCAACTCGTCAACGATGATGGATTGGCGTTGACCTTTGTCGATGTCTTCGAAGTGGCACTTGGCACGCATCACCACTTTGCCACGACCTGTGCGGTAACCGTCCTTGACGCCATTGATGCCGTAAATAATGCCGGCCGTCGGGAAGTCTGGGGCCGGCACGATCTCCATCAATTCGTCAATCGATGCTTCGGGGTTGCGCAGCAGATGCAGGCAGGCATCGACCACTTCGTTCAGGTTGTGTGGCGGGATATTGGTCGCCATACCCACGGCGATACCGCCCGAACCGTTCACCAGCAAGTTAGGCAGCCGGGTCGGCATCACCAACGGCTCTTTTTCTGAACCGTCGTAATTGGGCCCGAAGTCAACCGTTTCCTTGTCCAGGTCAGCCAGCAATTCGTGAGCTATTTTTGACAGGCGGATCTCGGTGTAACGCATTGCCGCTGCGTTGTCGCCGTCTACGGAGCCGAAATTTCCCTGACCATCCACCAGCATGTGGCGCATGGAAAAATCCTGGGCCATACGAACGATGGTGTCGTAGACCGACTGGTCTCCGTGAGGGTGGTATTTACCAATGACGTCACCAACGATACGGGCAGACTTTTTGTACGGCCGGTTCCAGTCGTTGTTGAGCTCGTGCATGGCAAACAGCACACGCCGATGCACCGGCTTCAGGCCGTCTCGCGCATCGGGCAGGGCGCGGCCGACGATCACGCTCATCGCGTAGTCGAGGTAGCTCCGGCGCATTTCCTCTTCAAGACTGATGGGCAGGGTTTCTTTGGCGAACTGGGTCATGGGGAGGTCGTGAACTTGTGGCTAGGGCAGAGGCAACCCCCGATTCTAAGCGGCGGCCAATACCCCTGTTTTGTAGCTTCTCCGCAACGCTCAGATACGTTTCTTCACAGCTTTTTGACTTGAAGTGTCCTGAGCCCTGCTTGATGCCCAAGGAGGATTGCGGCTGTGGCACAATGGACTTAACGTTTTAGGTGATAGGCATTTAGAGCGTCCTGTAAATATACGCAGCGCTGCTGCGGACTTTTTCCCAAGAGGAGAACCATGAAGAAATTGAATAAAGTGGCAATGCTGATTGCTACCGCAGCACTCGCAACCGCCGCTGGCGCACAGTCGGTGGACAACTGGCGCAATGCTGATGGCACAGCCTGGAAAAACGGTACCAGCGAACTCTGCTGGCGCGATGCCAACTGGACGCCGGCAACTGCCGCTCCTGGCTGCGATGGCGCTATTGTTGCCCCTAAGGCTGCTGCTCCTGCCCCAGCTGCTGCTACTCCTAAGGCTGCTCCGGCTCCCGCTGCTGCAAAACCTGCTGCGCCTCCCCCACCTCCTGCAGCTACCAAGGTGACCTACGCCGCTGATGCATTCTTCGACTTCAACAAGTCTGTGCTCAAGCCAGAAGGTAAAGCCAAGCTGGAAGACTTGGTTGGTAAAGTCAAGGCCATCAACCTGGAAGTCATCATTGCTGTGGGTCACACTGACTCCGTCGGTAGCGATGCTTACAACCAGAAGCTGTCTGTGGCTCGTGCCGAGGCAGTCAAGGCTTTCCTGGTGTCCAAAGGCATTGAGAAAAACCGTGTTTACACAGAAGGCAAGGGCGAGAAGCAGCCCGTTGCTGATAACAAGACCAAAGAAGGTCAAGCTAAAAACCGCCGCGTCGAAATCGAAGTGGTTGGTACACGTAGCAACAAATAATTGCTGCCTGACCTGAAAGCGGATTCTTCGGAGCCGCTTGAATGAAAACCCCGCTACGGCGGGGTTTTTGCATTTTCAGGTGTCCTATCCAGACTGCAAATCAAGAATGTGCTCTGTATTTTGCAGATAATCCCCTCATGACTTCAACATTGAATGCTGACCCGGCCGAACTGGCCAAGTTTTCTGACCTCGCGCACCGTTGGTGGGACAAGGATGGTGAGTTTCGCTCACTTCATGAAATCAACCCCTTGCGGTTGGAGTGGATCAACAGCCTGTGCCCCCTGAAGGGGCTCCAGATTCTTGATGTGGGTTGCGGAGGCGGTATTCTGGCGGACGCAATGGCGCGCGAAGGCGGGCAGGTCACGGGGATCGATCTGGCATCCAAAGCTCTCCGGGTGGCGCAACTTCATGCGCTGGAGGCTGAAACCCCCAATCTGCAGTACCGCGAAATCAGTGCCGAAGCACTGGCCGAGCAGCAGGCCGGCAGTTTTGATGTGGTCACATGCATGGAAATGCTGGAGCACGTGCCAGACCCAGCTTCGGTGGTGCGTGCCTGCGCCGCATTGGTCAAGCCCGGCGGTTGGGTGTTTTTTTCTACGTTAAATCGCAGCCCCAAATCCTTCCTGTTTGCTATCGTTGGTGCCGAGTATCTGCTGAATCTGCTACCCCGCGGAACTCATGAATACGCCAAGATGATCCGCCCCAGTGAGTTGGCAAGCTACTGTCGTTCCGCCAATCTTGATTTGCGTCATACACGAGGCATGGAGCACAACCCCTTGACCCAGCGCTATTGGTTAAGCTCGGACACGAGTGTTAACTATCTTTTTGCCACCCAAAAGGCTGCTGGGGAGCGCCTGTGACGGCACATCCGGGGATGTTTGCCGACATCCATGCCGTGCTGTTCGATCTGGACGGTACCCTGATTGACAGCGCGCCAGATCTTGGCGCTGCCGCCGACAAAATGCGGGTGGACCGGGGATTGCCACCGTTGCCATTGCTTGACTATCGATCGATGGCGGGGGCCGGTGCCCGTGGGATGATTGGTGTGGCTCTGGGTCTGACCCCCGAGCACGCTGATTTTCCTGCTCTGCGGGAAGAGTTCTTCACAAATTATGAGCAATGTCTGACACAAAGGACTTATGCTTTTGAGGGGGTGCCGGAACTGCTCGACAATTTGACGGCGCAGGGTTTGCCTTGGGGGGTTGTGACCAATAAATCGGCCCGTTTTACCGATCCATTGACACGCGCGATGCCCTTGTTTATGTCGGCGCGTACCGTGGTAAGTGGTGACACCACGGCCCACGCCAAACCCCACCCGGAGCCACTGCTGGAAGCAGCCAGGCAGTTGGGTGTTGAGCCGGCACGTTGTTTGTATGTGGGAGACGACGAGCGCGACATCGTCGCCGGCCTTGCGGCCGGCATGGGAACGGTTGCTGCCACTTATGGGTATCTTGGTGAAAAAGCTGATCCGTCCCGGTGGGGCGCGCACGCCACCATTAATTTTCCTGGGGCCCTATTGCAATTGCTGGCAAAGACCTAAAATAGAACTCTTGGGGCTGCATTGGTTTCGACGTGGGTTCGGACGCGGTGTGGTGCATGTCGAGCTGAATGTGCTCGTAAAACTGATTCAAACAAACTAACTGCAAACGACGAACGTTTCGCACTCGCTGCTTAATTGCCAGTGAGCTTTACAACAGCAGGCCGATGGGCTGGGCAAGGGGTCTTTAGCGCAAGTTAAGGGCTCCCGGCTGTAAAGATAATTTCATCGGCTGGCTCCGGGCTGGGTACCTTAACCCGGGGCAAGAAAATAGGGTGCTGGCGTCCTGTGTAGCGTGTGGCTGCGCGACACAGGTGGCGAGACTCAAATCAGACCACTAAACATGTAGATCTGCCCGAACAAGGCTTGCGGACGGGGGTTCAAATCCCCCCAGCTCCACCATACCGCATGACAAAAGCCGCTAGGAATATACAACCTAGCGGCTTTTTTCTTGTGCAAATCTGGCCAAAGCCTTCAAGGCCGCTCTTGATGACTGCAGAAAAAATGCCTGGAGTTGAAACACATGCCAGCGCTGTGCATAAATTTCCAATTGACACGGGACTCCGCATTGGGACGCGTGTTCAGCCAATCTTGTGGAGTCTGACAGCAGCAGTTCGCGATCGCCTACTTGAATCAGCATGGGCGGTAATCCGCTCAGGTCGTTTTGCAATGGTTGGTGCTCCACAGCGCCTGCAGCAGCGTACCAATGAATACCCTGCTTCAGCCAACCGCGACGGATCATGGGATCGAGTTGCAGATGGGTTCTCAGGGTTGGACCTGAAAGCGTTCCATCGGTGACCGGCGACATGAGCAGAAGCGCTGCCGGCTGGCTTTCACGCATTGTGCGCAAACGCATCGCCAGCGCGATGGCCAAAGCCCCTCCCGCAGAATCACCGGCGACTACGATCTGGCTCGCGCTGTAGCCGGATTTCAGCATGTCCTGATAGCAGGCCAGCGCATCATTCAGTGCCGCAGGATATGGATGTTCGGGTGCCAGCCGGTAATTTGGCACCCAGACTTGCATGGAGGCGTAAACCGCCAATCGCGTGGTGATTGCACGATGCGTTCGCGAATTCCCCAGGCAAAACGCACCGCCATGCAGACAAAGAATGGCACCCCGATTTTTCAACAACCTGGGCGTGACGATTTCGACCGGACACCCACCGACAAGCTTCTGGGTTTTTTGCGTACCCCTTACGCCGGGCATCAAAACAGCCAGCACTTCAACCCATAGACGCTGAAACCCGATACCCAATGGCGGGCCAATCAGCGTACGGAAACTGACCCGGAGAAAACCCCGCAAAAAAGCCGCCTGAAACCGTTCCAGCAGATTGGATGGTGGGGCAATCGTTTTCGTGGATAAGGTCAATTGGGCTTCCCCACGGTTTGCGTGAATTTATAGGCACCAAGACTTGAGTACCGCGTGAGCCAGCGGTAGGTCAGGGTAAATCCAGGCCAGTTCGCGCTGCTGTGTCCATCAGCATCCACGTACCAACTCTTGCAGCCATTCCAGACGGTGTGGGCCAGGCGCTCCTGGATGCGCTGGTTGAACCTTGTGAAAGTGCTCTGGTCAACTTCAACCCGCTGGGCTTTGGCATTTTGCATGGCCTTGACAAGGCGCATCACAAGCTCCACCTGGCCCTCCAGCATGATGACGATAGAGTTGTGGCCCAAATTGGTATTGGGTCCATACAGCATGAAGAAATTGGGGAAACCCGGCAGGGTGAGGCCGAGATAGGCCTGGGCACCGTTTGCCCAGGCACGGTTGAGGTCCAGCCCCTTGAGGCCCACCATTTTCATGGGCGACAAAAACTCCGTCGCCGCAAAGCCAGTTCCATAGACAAGAACATCAGCAGGGTGTTGCTGACCGTCATCGGTTTCAATGCCGGTCTCCGTGATTCGTCGAATGCCATTGGTTATGAGGCTGACGTTGGGCCTGGCGTAGGTAGCGAGGTAATCATCCGACAAGAGAATCCTCTTGCACCCGATTTGGTATTGAGGAGTCAATTTCTCGCGAAGACCAGCATCGGGCACCTGCGCTTTGAGCATTCTGCGAAAAGGAATGCCGATGGCCAGCTTCATGAGTGACTTGACTCTCGCTATGGCCAACCCGCGGGATTCAAATTTCGCATAGATGGCAAGTCGCTTCAAGCGCATGGTCCACGGGAACGTCTGGAAGAGCGACTTTTCCCACTGCGGTATCTGTCGATCCCGGCGGGCAATCATGTAACTGGGCGATCGCTGAAATACCGTGAGGTGTTTTGCTTGTCCCGCGAGTACCGGCACAAATTGCGTTGCGGATGCGCCGGTGCCAATCACGGCAACGCGTTTTCCTTCAACGCTGAGACTCCCATCCCAACGCGCGGAATGGAAAGATGTGCCCTTGAATTCGGCTTGTCCCGGTATTTGCGGGATGACAGGTCGGCTGAGTTGTCCCGTGGCAGTGATTAAAAAGACGGTGCTGAGTTGGGTACCGTTGGTCAAGCTCAGATTCCAGCGGTTGGCCTGTTCGTCGAACTCTGCCTCTTGGACCTCCGCACCGAAGCAGATGTGGCGCATCACATCGTATTTGGCGGCGCAGTGCTGCAAGTAGGCGTGGATTTCGTCTTGCCGCGCGTAGGTGTGTGACCAGTTTGGATTGGGTTCAAATGAGAAGGAGTAGAGGTGCGAAGGCACGTCGCACGCAGCACCTGGGTAGCAGTTGTCGCGCCACACACCGCCGACATCTCGGGCTCTCTCCAAAATGACAAAGTTGTTGATGCCTTGCTTCTTGAGATGGATGGCCATTCCCAATCCGCCAAAGCCGGTACCCACGATGACAAATGTGTGGTCCGCCACTTGGCGACCAGGGTCGGATGCCTGCACTGAAAGTCTCCTTTGAATTTCTGGCCTTGTAGACAAGGCGACACGTTCTGTTTTCCGCTCGTGTTACGGTTGAATCCTTTCAATCAACAGAGGAAACAAGCATGAGTGTGCAATTGAGCAAACAGTCCATTGACTTGGGTATTGTGACCACCAACGGGGCGGCCATGCTGCCGTTTTACCGGGATGTGCTGGGTTTCAAATACCTGCGTGAGATGCCCATGCCCGGTGGCAGCGGCGTCATGCACCAAATGCTGTGCGGTGAGAGCATGATCAAACTCGTGGTGCTTGACCAGGTGCCTGCGCAAGGCGTTCCCGGTGGCATCCAGGCCGCAACCGGCTACCGCTACTGGACCATCACCGTGAGCAACCTTGCCGAGATGGTTCAGCTGTGTGCCGACAAGGGACACAAGGTCGTGATGAAAGAGCGCGAATTGCGTCCCGGTGTCAAGATCGCCATCGTGGAAGATCCGGATGGCAACTGGGTGGAGTTTCTGCAGCTGGGTTGATCTCAGGTGCGCGCCCATACGACTGACTCCTTCTGTGTAAGCCAGACGTCGTACTGGGCAGCATAGGCTTCTTCGATACGCGGGCGTTTGACCTTGAGCGTTGGTGTCACAAAACCGTTTTCCGGCGTCCAGGGCGTGATGACCACAGCAATCAAATCCAGGCGCTCATGAGGTTCCAGTCGCTCGTTCATGGTTTTCAGGTGACGTGAGAGCGATTCGGTCAGGGCTGATCGTCCTTCGGCGCTTGCGCTTCGGGTCATGGCGTCGGCCGACAGCATGACCAGCCCCATGGGTTGCACCAGGTTGGCACCGGTTACCAGGCAGGCCTCGATGTCCGAGTGCATCACGAGCAGGTCTTCGATCGGCGCTGGCGCCACGTATTTGCCTTTGCTGGTCTTGAAAATGTCTTTAACCCGACCGGTGATGCTGAGGTAGCCGTCCTGGTCAATCTTGCCTTTGTCGCCGGTACGCAGCCAGCCGTCGGCCGTCATGGTGGCGGCGGTTTGCTCCGGCTCTTTGTAATAGGCCTTCATCAACGCTGGGCAGCGCATCTGGATTTCTCCTGTTTCAGGATCAATGCGTTGCTCCACGCCTTCGTAGGGCAGGCCAACCGTGCCGGTTTTGCGCGAGCCCGGCAAGGTGGCATGCGAGACGCCGCAGTTTTCGGTCATGCCATAGACCTCTATCAAATCCAGCCCGAGGCTGCGGTACCACTGCAGCACGTCGGCTGGCATGGGTGCGGCACCTCCCGCTGCGATCTGGCATTTGTCCAGCCCGAGTCCCTTGAGGACTTTGCGCCCCACCAGGCGTCCGATAAGCGGAAGAGCCAACAGCTTCTTGAGTTTCTCGGCAGGCATCTTGGCATGCACGCCCTGCTGGAATTTGACCCACAAACGAGGGACCGAAAAAAATATGGTGGGTCGCGCGCGCTGTAGATCTTGAACAAAGGTATCCAGCGCTTCAGCAAAAAAGATCCGGCTGCCATAGCGAAGAGACGCCTGCTCCACCAGCATCCGTTCGGCCACATGGGCCAGCGGCAGGTAGGAGATGAATCGATCGGCGCTGCTCATTTGCACGCGCTTGGTGGCGCTGGAGACGCCCCATGCCATGGCATTGAAGCTGTGCACCACACCTTTGGGCTTGCCGGTGGTGCCCGAGGTGTAAATGATGGTGCAGATCGACTCTCCTTCCGGTGCGGGAGATCCCTTCATGGGCAAGTTTTGAGCGATGAGGTCGCTCCACAGTCGCCCCTCTATGGGAGGCGCCAGAGGCAAGGCAATCAAGGGCATGCCGACTGGAATGCCTGTCCTCAAATTGGAGATGTCGTCCATCTTGCCAACAAAACAGGCGCGAGCTTCGCTGTGCGCCAGGACGTAAGACAATGCTTCGCCATTGAATGTGGGGTAGATCGGGACGGACACGTAGCCCGCCATCAAAATGGCGAGGTCGGCCAGAATCCAGTGGGCGCTGTTCTTGCCGATGATGGCAACGCGGCTACCCGCTGGCCACCCCTGGGCCTGAAGCCAACTCGCCATCCGTCGAACCTGATCCGCTGCCTCGCTCCAGGTAATGTCCTGCACAGCCCCGCCACCTGTGGGCTGCGTGAGATAGACCTGATTGCCGCGCTCGCGCTCCCAGCGATAAAGACATTGCAGTGGCAGGTCGCTCGGGGATACGGAGATCGGGGCGGTCATGGTTGTTTCCTGTGAAATGTGGTGTGGCGAATCCGGATTGTTGATGGGGACCCGCTGCCTCACAATAGTGCTGACCCTAGGTGACGTTAAATTTGAAACCCGGGTGGCCGATCTCGTTCACGCGCTGCGGCGACAATCTGTTCTTTCCCAATTCCATTCAACCTGAGGATATTTCAACCCATGGCCAGTAGCTTGCTTGCGCTGATTGACGATATTGCGACCCTCTTGGACGATGTGGCGCTTCTGACCAAAGTGGCGGCCAAGAAGACGGCCGGCGTCCTGGGCGATGACCTGGCCCTGAATGCGCAACAAGTTGCTGGTGTCAACGCGGACCGCGAATTGCCGGTGGTCTGGGCCGTGTGCAAGGGCTCGTTTGTCAATAAGGCCATATTGGTTCCTGCCGCTCTTGCCATCAGTGCATTTGTTCCGTGGGCGGTGACACCACTTCTCATGGTGGGCGGGGCCTTTTTGTGCTTTGAGGGATTTGAAAAACTGGCCCACAAGTTCTTGCACAGCGGTGTCGAAGATCAGGCGCACCACGCGCAACTTGTGAAAGCGCTGGTCGATCCATCCGTCGATCTCGTTGCATTGGAGCAAGAAAAAATCAAGGGTGCCGTGCGCACGGATTTCATTTTGTCGGCGGAGATCATCGCCATCACCCTGGGGACTGTTCAGACCAACTCCCTGTCGACCCAGGTGACGGTCCTCAGTGGCATCGCCGTACTGATGACCGTGGGTGTCTATGGTCTGGTGGCCGGTATTGTCAAACTGGATGATGGTGGCCTCTACCTCAGCCGAAAATCCGGCGGCACCATGGTAGCCACGCTGCAGCGGGGCATGGGGCGAAGCATTCTTGGTGCCGCGCCTTATCTGATGAAGGGGCTTTCCATTGCCGGAACTGTGGCCATGTTTTTGGTGGGCGGTGGCATATTGACGCACGGTATCCCCATTGCGCATGCCTGGATCGAACATGTAAGCCAGGGCCAGGGACTGGCCATGCAATGGGGTATCCCCTTGATACTGGATGCCGTTGCGGGCGTTTTGGCTGGCGCGGTGGTTCTGCTGGGCGTCACATGGTTTAAACGCCTGAAGGCATCTATTTAGCAGGAAATACCTGCTCCAGCCCTCGTGGAATATGTATGGATAGCTATTGAAAATATAGCTTTCTGGTATCCGTCAGGTGTATGCTGTCGTGATAGTGCGCGTTTTCGCGTGGCCACTTGCGGGAGACCCGGATTGTGAAACTGCTGAGGCTTCCTCGTTCTAAAGTGCAGCTCGGCATTGCCTTGCCATGGAATGTGCGGGATGAGCACAGCCTGTTGCTGCTGTCCAAGGGCCATATTGTCGAAAGCGAGCAACAGCTTGAAGCATTGCTTGAGCGCGGTGCATTCGTGGACATTGAGGAGGTCAAGGCAGCGGGTACGAAGGCAACCATGGTGTCCGTTGCAGATCCTGCCAAGACCATGGGGGCTGCCGCGAACGTATTTGGCCTCTGGGATCAGACAACGGACCGTCTCGTCAAGCTCATGACGCACGTTGCACAGCAGCCCGATTTTCCAGAAAGCATCGATCAGTTCGCGTTGCACATTGTGGAACTGGTTGACCTGAATCCGGACATTGCCATTTACCGCAGTGTGCGCCAGGACAATGCCAAGAACTTCTACTATGGCTACACGCACGCGGTGTTTACGGCGGTGCTCTGCATACTGATGTCCAGGCACCTGAAATGGTCCACGGTCTACATGATGAGTCTTGTCAAGGCTGCGCTCACCATGAACATGACCATCCTGGAACTGCAGGGCCAAATGGCCGGGCAAGAGGACCCCATGAAGGAGAAGCAGCGGGCGCTTATTCAGCAGCATCCTGTGTCGGCGGTCGAGCTGCTTCAAAAAGTAGGGGTGAAAGATCCAGACTGGCTGGCTGCTGTTGCACAACACCACGAGCGCGCCGATGGCACGGGGTATCCACTCAGCTGCAAAGACATCGGCGAGATCGGCGTGGCCTTGCGCGTCGCCGATGTATTCATGGCAAAAATCAGTCCCCGCGTCTTGCGAACGGCACTGTCACCGCAAGAGGCGATCCGGCAGCTGTACCGGGAAGACAATGGTGGTCCCATTTCCACGGCCATCATCAAGGAATTGGGGATTTACCCACCCGGGGACTTTGTCAAGCTTGCCTCGGGTGAACTGGGTCTTGTGGTTCAACGAACCGCCAATGCACGGGCACCCATTGTGGCCTCTATCACCGATACTGACGGCCGCCCTGTGGCGCGGACCCTGCGGCACGACACGGCTCAACCCGGGTTTGCGATTGTGGGTAGTGCGACAGACAAGGCCATGCTGGCCCGTTTGCCGCCGGAGCGCTTGTACGGCTACTCTGCTGCACCTGCTGCTTAAAGGTTACAGATTTAAACCTCGCCGCCAAAGCGCTTGCTCAGGTTGGCGATGTATTGTTCAATCATTTTTTCGAACTCGGCCTCGACCACCGGGGCAATCACCAGCTTCATCAGGCTGGGCAGGGGAATCGTCAGTTCGCCGCTGATTTTCAGCACGATGTGCGTGGATGTTTTCTTGTCAGTGATCTTCCAGCTGCCAGACACCAGCGCGTTGCCTTCCCCCTTGATGGGCGTCCACACCACGGTGCCCTTGGCCCTGTTCGATGTGTATTTTGAGGCGTAGATCGTTTGCAGATGAATCTGGGCAATGCCAATTTTGGCCATCTCCCAGCGGTAGGCCCCGCCGCCCAGGTCGACCAGTTGTTCAACATTGGGGAAGTAACTGGCTGAAGTGGGCACGTCAGCAAGAACATCGAAAACTTCCTTGACGCTTGCCTTGACTTCAAACTCGTAGCCCAGATCGATATTGATGTTCATTGTCATGAAATGCTCCCTGCGTGCTGAGAGGCGCAATCGCCCACCGCGCAAAGTATAAAACGCATTCAAACCTTGTCCTGGATCAAGAACGCCGATGACGCGGCTGGCCATACTTGGTCCAATGATTTGAAGGAGATCGTCTTGGTTGATCCGTTGTACATAGATTCCGTGGATGCCGCTGTTGATCATGTGCTTGACAAGATCCCCGGCGATATTGTTCTGGGTATTCCATTGGGCGTCGGCAAGCCCAATCCTTTCGTCAACGCGTTGTACCGCCGGATCAAAGGCAATCCTGCGAGAAAGCTGCGCATTGTGACCGCCTTGTCGCTGGAAAAACCGGTGGGTCATAGTGAACTTGAACGACATTTCCTGGAGCCTCTGGTTGAGCGGGTATTCGCCAATTACCCTGACCTCGAATACGTGAAAGATTCCCGCGCGGGCGGGCTTCCGTCCAATATTGAAGTGCGCGAATTTTTCATGAAGACGGGCGATTACCTGGGCAACGAGGCAGCGCAGCTGGGCTATATCTCCACCAACTACACCTTTGTCGCCCGCGACATGGCGCTTCAGGGCATGAACGTCATTGCGCAGGCGGTTGCGGCCAAGGACGGCGCCGATGGCATGCGTCTGAGCCTGTCGAGCAATCCCGATGTAACCTTTGAGGTGGTCGACAAAATGCGTGCAAAGGGGCAGCCCCTGATGGCCATCGGGGTCATCAACCGTGAAATGCCTTTCATGCCCAACGGTGCCGAGGTCACACCGGGCTTTTTCGACGTCGTGGTCACGGATCCTGCCGCGACCCATGCGGTCTTCGCACCACCCAACAACAAGGTCAGTGCGGCCGACTATGCCATTGGTCTGCATGCATCCAGCCTGGTGCTTGACGGCGGAACGCTTCAGATCGGTATTGGCTCGCTGGGCGATGCGATCGGGCAGGCATTGATCGTGCGGGATCGCCACAGCGCGGAATACCAGCGCATTCTTGAATCGCTATGCCCGGAGGGTCTGATGGGGCGGGAGCTGGGTCGTTTTGACGTCGGCTTGTACGGATGTTCGGAGATGTTCGTCAATGCCTTTCTCAAGCTCATTGAGGCGGGCATCATCCGTCGTGAGGTGTTCCGCGACACGGTGCTGCAGCAGATGCTTAACGACGGTCGCATCAGGGACGAAACCGTCACGCCGGATACATTGCGGGCGCTGCTCGATGCCGGGCGAATTCGTTCGCCGCTGGGTGCGGATGATCTGGCGTTTTTGCAGCGCTTTGGCATTCTGCGTGCGGAGGTGAAGCTCAACGGCGAGCAACTGGAGTTTGAAGGCAAGCGCTGCGGCACCAATCTGCTCGATGACGCCTGCTTTGAGTGTGTCAGCAGCACCATGCTGGGGTCGCGTTTGACCGAAGGCATCTTCATGACCGGCGGCTTCTTCCTGGGACCGCGTGATTTTTACGAGCGCTTGCGCACCTTGCCACCTCAGGAGCTGGCGAAGATCGACATGACCCGCATCGACTTCATCAATCAGCTCTATGGCGAAGGCGAGCTCAAACGCGCGCAACGCCGCAAGGCGCGGTTCATGAACACCACCATGGTGGTCACTCTGCTGGGCGCTGCAGCCAGCGATGCGCTGGAGTCGGGCCAGGTCGTCAGTGGCGTGGGTGGGCAATACAACTTTGTGGCCATGTCGCATGCGCTGCCTGATGCGCGCTTGATCATGATGCTGCGTGCGACGCACGACAACAAGGATGGTCTCAAGAGCAGCATTGTCTGGAACTATGGCCACACCACCATTCCGCGTCACTTGCGGGATGTGGTGGTTACTGAATACGGCATCGCGGAGTTGCGCGGCCAGTCTGATGGCGACGTGGTGAAGCGCCTGATCGCGATTGCGGACTCACGCTTTCAGGACGAGTTGGTCAAGCAGGCTAAGGCGCATGGAAAGCTGGAGGCCGGCTACGAGGTGCCCCAGTGTTATCGGCAAAATTTACCCGAAGCACTGGAAGCCAAGCTGCATCCCTGGGCTGAAGCGGGACTGTTGCCCGACTTCCCTTTTGGCACCGACCTGACGGATGAGGAGTTGCACATGGTTCGCGCGATGAAGAAGATGAAACACGCAGGCAACCATCCTTCGGAATTGCTCACGATGGCCGTCAAGAGTTTGTGGGAGGGGAAAGAAGCGCCTCAAGCCTATCTGGAGCGACTTGGACTGGCCGATGCGCACAGCTTCAAGGATCTGCTGATCCGGCGGCTGTTTTCAGGGAGCTTGTAGCCCTTCGACGCGCCGCTCAGCTGGATTTGTTACTGACGCGTATTCGTTGCAGCGTCAGTTGCAGGAGCCGTGCATCAGCGCTGGCACGATGGCGCTGCGGTCCCCGCTCACTTGCCACGGTGGCTTTCACTTCGTGCCAGTGGTCGGCCTCGTCTTCGCGCAGCAATGCACGCAGATTTTCCAGTTTGAAGCCTGGCGACATGCCGGCGACGTCAAACAGGGCGCCCAGCCAGCTGTAGTCGTTAGCCCAGCCATCAGAATAAACGGTTTGCCCCATCAACTGCGCGTTGAGCAGGCGTGCCACTTCGACGACAGGTCGCCCTCGTTGCAGAAGCAGATCGCGGGAAATGTGGTGAATTGTTTCAGCCTTCGGATCCCAGTGTGTCCATTCCGGTTCGGGGAAGATCAGGCTGCAGAATGAGTGACCGTTCGGCAGCACGAAACCCACTTCAATCGGATAGCTGTGGCGACCAAAGCCGGACGCTTCCACATCCAGTACGGCCGGTGAATCGAGCTCTTCCGTGAGTTGATCGCGCATGCCGGCATCATATGCCGGGGCGATCAAATGTGTAAGCAATTGATTCGTTTTTGATCTGGAAATTTGAGCCGTGTAACATTCACGTCCATGAAGGTTGACCCCGCCATTGTCCAGATTCATGCCGAAAACGTTCGGGCAGAAGTGATTGACCGTACGCCGACCCTCAAGCTGGACCCGGCAATTCTTCAAAAAATCAAGCAGAAGGTTCCGATTTTCAGCGGCATGACGCCCGAATGCCTGATGAGCACACTTGCCGTTGCCGAGTATTTTCCGGTCAAGGCAGGAGAGGTGGTGTTCAACGAGCGCGATATTGGCGATTCGTTTTTTGTCCTGATTGCCGGTGAAGTCGTTGTTGAAAAAGTCAGCAATGGGAAAAAGGCTGAACTCGCCCGACTTAGCGCTGGAAACTGTTTTGGCGAGATGGCGCTGGTAGGCAACCATCTGCGATCCGCAACCGTGCGTGCCGTCGATGATGTGGTCACCATGCGGTTCTACCGGGAGCTTGTGGATTCAAACCCCGAAAGTGCGCACATCATTTACCGCAACATTGCCAGCATCCTTGCGGCCCGTCTGGATGAATCAAGCGTGATGCTGGCTGATCTGGTGGTGCAGAAGTCGCCCGGTTGAATCCGGGCCTTGGTCAGGGTTGTGCCAGCATCCGGTCTTTGGCCACGAAATACTTGCGTGCATAGGCAACAATTTGCGCATCGCTGGGGTGGCCGATGGTTTCCACCCCCACCACTTTGTCCGCCAGGCCATGGTCGTGTGCATGGATGTGCTTGATCAAGTGCAGTTTGGCTTGGGCCGGACCGACGACCAGAATCTCTTGCGCGCCCTTGAGGGCTTCGACAACGGCGTGATAATAGGTTTTGTCTTCAGCCTGACGACCGGAGCCCACCGCACCGCTTTTGGCGTGCAAATGCGCATGCGGCCGGGCAGGGTGAACGATTGATTTCTCCACATCATCCGGTGCGATATGCATGACGTGCGCTTCAGAATGATCGAGCCAGACAACTGCGTGATAGTGCGACATGGATTTCTTTCTTCAAGTAACAAAAAACACAGCTTATACCCGTGGATGTACGCCATATTGACCCAAGTCATGTTCGCCTGATTTGAACCTGATTTTCTGAACGCCATGACTATTCTTCTCGCGCCCATGGAGGGCTTGCTGGACTTCGTGCTGCGCGACATCCTGACCCGCGTCGGCGGTGTGGAGCGCTGTGTGTCCGAGTTCATCCGCGTCACCAACACACTGCTGCCTGATCGGGCCTTCGTTCGAATCGTTCCCGAATTGCTGACGGGGGGGCGGACGTTTTCCGGTGTGCCCGTGCGAGCCCAGTTGCTGGGCTCCGATCCGGTTTGTCTCGCCGAAAATGCAGCCGTCTTGGCGGCCTTGGGGCCTGCCGGCATCGATCTCAATTTTGGTTGCCCGGCCAAGGTGGTGAACCGTCATGGTGGCGGGGCCGCTTTGCTGGAAGATCCCGAGTTGCTGACAGCCATCGTGTCTGCGGTGCGCCGCGCCGTGCCAGCGCATATGCCGGTCTCAGCCAAGATGCGTCTGGGCTTCCATGATGACTCGCGTGCAGTCGAATGTGCGCTGGCCATTGAAGCCGGAGGTGCCAATGAACTGGTGGTGCATGCCCGCACCAAGGCGGATGCCTACCGACCCCCGGCCTACTGGGAACGTATCGCCGACATCCGCGCCGCAGTGCGCATCCCGGTGGTGGCCAATGGCGAGATATGGAATGTGCAGGATGCGCTGCGCTGCCGCGAGGCCTCGGGTTGTGACATGCTGATGCTGGGCCGCGGTATGGTTACCGACCCGGGGCTGGCATGGGCCATTCATGCCGCCAAAGGGGGGGTGGAAAGCCGCCCGCCAGTGGGTTGGCAGACCTTGCTACCCCTGATTGCCGATTTTTGGCAGTTGGTGTGTGCTCGGCTGGAGCGGCGTCAGCGAGCGGGGCGGCTCAAGCAATGGTTGAACTTCCTGCGGCGCCGCTATCCCGAGGCGGAACTGGCCTACATGGCATTGCGGACCATCAATGACGCAGCGCCTATTGATCAGTGGCTGGCCGCCCAACTTGATCAGCGTGCGTTGGCTTTTTGTCCACCCATGCCAAGGTAGGTTTCAATGATGCGAGGATCATTGGCCAGAGCGCTGGACTCCCCGCTGAGTGCCACGCTACCCATCTCCAGCACATAGGCGCGGTCCGCAACCGCAAGCGCCGCGCGCGCATTCTGCTCCACCAACAGGACGGAGACACCGCGTGCGCGCAGCGAGGCCACCACCTGAAGCACTTCGCGCACGATCAGCGGCGCCAATCCCAAGGATGGTTCGTCCAGCATCAGCAATTTGGGCCTGGCCATCAGCGCCCGCCCAATGGCCAGCATTTGTCGCTCTCCACCCGACAGGGTAGACGCAAGTTGGGCGCGACGTTCCTGAAGGCGCGGGAAGATGCCAAACACTTCGTCTTTGCACTCGGCCTGGTCCCGCAGCCCTTTGCGCCAGCGTGAAAAGCCACCCATCAACAGGTTGTCTTCCACCGACATTTCGCCAAACAGTTCGCGCTTTTCAGGCACCAGGCCTACACCGCAGGCCACCAGTGCTTCCACGGTCGGGCGGCGAATCAGGTTTCCGTTGAGCCACACTTCACCGGTGCTTGGCAGCAAGCCCATCGCGGCGCAGAGCAGGGTTGATTTTCCGGCGCCATTGGGTCCGATGACGGTCACGATCTCGCCCGGCTGCACGACCAGATCGACCTGGTGCACCGCCTCGACCACGCCGTAGCAAACACTGACGCCTTTGAGTTGAAGTACCGGGTGCGTCATGGTGTCAATGCTCCTTCTGCACCACCCAGGTAGGCCGCGAGCACGGCCGGATCGGCCTGCACCACGGCAGGCGACCCATGGGCGATGACCTGGCCAAACTCCAGCACCGTGATGCGGTCGGCAATATTCATCACAAACTCCATGTCGTGTTCGACCACGAGAATGGCCAACCCTTCTGCGCGCAGCTGCGTCAGTAGCTTGGCTAATGCCTGCTTCTCCAGATGGCGCAGACCCGCAGCCGGCTCGTCCAGCAACAACACGCTGGGTTGCCCGGCCAGCGCGCGGGCAATTTCCACCACACGTTGCTGCCCAAGCGCCAGTGAGCCTGCCGCTTCGTGCAAATGCGCACCCAGACCGCAGCGTTCAATCTGCCTGCGAGCCTCGGCCATCAGGGCGGCCTCCTCGGCGCGGTCCAGTCTCAGCATGGAGGCGAGCCAACCACGGTGGCCGCGTTGATGTGCGCCCAGGGCAACGTTGTCCAGAACACTGCGCGTGCCCAGCAATCGAACATGCTGGAACGTGCGCCCCAAGCCGCCGGCTGCAAAGGCGCGCGATGGCTGTCCGTTCATGCCCTTGCCCAATAACTTCACTTCGCCGGAACTGGGGTCGTCAACGCCCGAGATCATGTTGAAAAAAGTGCTTTTCCCCGCTCCGTTGGGCCCAATCAGGGCGTGCACTTCCCCGGCGCGGACATCCAGATTCACATTGTTGTTGGCCAGCAGGCCTCCGAATTTCTTGCTGACAGCGCTTGCCGCAAGGACCACACTGCCTTTTTCGGGGAGCGTGCGTTCGGCCAGACTGCGCACCGCCTGACTCGTGGCGGCAGGCGAAGGTTTGAGGTAGCGGTTGACCCGCAGCGCCAGACTGGGCCACAGACCGTCGGAGAAACGTTGCAAGACCAACAGCATGAGCAGGCCAAACACCACCACTTCGAAGTTGCCGCTGGCACCCAGCAGACTGGGAAGAATGTCTTGCAGGTACTGCTTCATCAGGGTGATGATGGCGGCACCCAACACGGCGCCCCACAAGTGGCCTGCGCCGCCCACGACGGCCATGAACAGGTATTCAATACCAATGCTGAGGTTGAATGGCGTGGGATTAACGAAGCGCTGCAGGTGCGCGTACATCCAGCCCGACAGACTGGCCAGCAGGGCGGCCAGGACAAACACCTTGATGCGGTAACGGGCCGTATCCACACCCATGCTTTCGGCCATGACGCGGCCTGTTTTCAGCGAGCGTATGGCACGCCCCTCGCGCGAATCCAGCAGATTGCTCAAGGCCCACAGAGTTAAAAGCAGCACAGTCCAGGTCACCAGGCCAAGCTCGCGCACCGAGCTCAAGGTCACCCCCCCTACGGACAGCGCGGGCAGACCCGCCATGCCGGTGTGGCCGCCCAAAAATTCGAGATTGCCAAACAGGAAGTACAGACTCAGGCCCCAGGCGATGGTACCCAAAGGCAGGTAGTGGCCAGACAGTCTGAGCGTGACTGAACCCAGAAACCAGGCGACTGCAGCGCTCAATACAAGCCCCACGACCAAGCCGATCCAGGGCAGCAAGGCAGAACCCGGTGCCAGCCCTGCCAGCGCTGCGCCGGCGGGCGCCGTGCAGAACCAGGCGGTGGCATAAGCGCCCAGGCCAACGAACGCCGCCTGGCCAAAGGAGGTCATGCCCCCCACACCCGTGAGCAACACCAGACCCAGCGCCACCAGCGCATACAGGCCGATGTAGTTCAGCATGGTGATGGTGAACTCAGGAAGAAAGCCCCAGGCGCCAAGCAGCAGCACCACGGCCACAATTGTCAGATGGCGCCGGGTCATTCTTCGTCCTCGACATGGCGGCTGTTGAGCGAACGCCACCACAGCACGGGAATGATCAGGGTAAACACGATGACTTCCTTGAAGGCACTGGCCCAAAATGATGAAAAGGATTCCAGCAGCCCCACCAGCAAGGCGCCGGCAAGCGCCAGCGGGTAGCTGGCCAGGCCGCCAATGATGGCGGCGACAAAGCCTTTGAGACCGATCAGAAAACCGGTGTCGTAATACACGGTGGTCAGTGGTGCGATCAACAGCCCTGACACCCCGCCAATCAACGCGGCCAGTGCAAAGCTCAGGTCGCCTGACAGTTCAGTGGGGATGCCCATCAAGCGGGCGCCCACCCGGTTCATGGCGGTGGCGCGCAGCGCCTTGCCGACGATGGACCGCTCAAAGAACAGGAACATCAAGGTCACCAGCACGCTGGCGACCCCCATCACCACGAGCGACTGACCGCTGACCGGAATGCCGCCCAGATCCAGGCGAAGCTCGGAAAATGCGGGTGTGCGTGAACCCTCGGCACCAAAAAAAAGCAGGCCCAGACCGACCAGTACACCATGCAGGGCGACTGACACGATCAGCAGCGTCAGCACTGTGGCATGCGCCAGAGGCCGGTAGGCCATGCGGTACAGCAGGGGGCCCAAAGGGGTAATGACCAGCAAAGTAGCGAAGGCCTGGCCCATCAATGAGGCGGGCGCCAGGACCAGGGTTGTGAGGGCGGCCAAGGCCGGCAGCACGACAGCCCATACGGCGGTCGACTTCCAGTCCACGGCAATGCCGCGTTGGTGGCGCACAGCTTCCACCAGCAGCGTGAGCGCCGCCAGAGCCAGCAACAGCCACAGGGTGCCGGGTGCGCGCCCGGCTTGCAGCGTGGCCATGGTCAATGCGCCAAAAGCGACAAATTCGCCCTGCGGGATGAAGATGACCCGGGTGACAGAAAATACCAGCACCAGGGCCAGCGCCATCAGGGCATAGACGGCACCGTTAACGATGCCGTCCTGAGCCAGCAACAGGGCGATTTGCAGGTCCATCAGGGCTGGTACTTCCAGGTGCCACCTTCAATCTTGACCATCACGCGTGCGCGCTGGTCCAGGCCCAGGTGGTCGGTAGCCGACATGTTGAAGACACCATGCGCGCCAGCCAGCTCCTTGACCGATTCCAGGGCATCACGCAGTGCAACGCGGAATTCCACTGTGCCAGGCTTGGCCTTCTTGAGTGCTGCCGTTGCAGCGGCTTCCATCAGCTTGCCAGCATCCCAGGCATGTGCGCCAAAGGTCGAGACCGAGCCAGCACCATAGGCAGCCTCATACTTGCTGATGTAGGCTTGAGCAGATTTCTTGAGCGGATGATTCGCTGGCAGTTGCGCGGCTACCAGGACCGGGCCGGCAGGCAGGAAGGTGCCTTCCACGTCCTTGCCGCCCACGCGCAGGAAGTCATTGTTGGCGACGCCATGGGTCTGGTAGAACTTGCCGTTGTAGCCGCGCTCCTTGAGTGCGCGCTGCGGCAGCACTGCAGGGGTGCCCGAGCCTGCAATCAGCACTGCATCGGGCTTGGCGGAAACGATTTTGAGCACTTGGCCTGTGACCGAGGTGTCGGTGCGGTTGTAGCGCTCATTGGCAACGATCTGAATATTCTTCAGCGCGGCAATCTTGCTGAACTCTTGGTGCCAGCCTTCGCCGTACGCGTCAGAAAAACCGATGAAACCGACGGTTTTCACGCCATTGCCGGCCATGTGGGCAACGATCGCCAGTGACATCATGATGTCGTTTTGCGGTGTCTTGAAGACCCAGCGCTTCTTGGCATCCTGGGGTTCCACAATGCGGGCCGACGCGGCCATCGACACCATGGGTGTCTGCGACTCGGCGGCAATGTCGATCATGGCCAGTGAGTTGGGTGTGATGGTGGAGCCCAGCAACACATCCACTTTATGCTCGTTGATCAACTTGCGCGTGTTGGTCACGGCGGCGGTGGTGTCCGATGCATCGTCGAGCACGATGTAGTTGACCTTTTGGCCGCCAATGCTGGTCGGCATCAACGAAATGGTGTTCTTTTCCGGAATGCCCAGTGAGGCGGCGGGGCCTGTGGCTGATACGGTGACGCCGATGTTGATATCGGCATGGGCCACCATGGCGGCCACCAGTGCGGCGACCAGGGTTAAGGTTTTCTTGAAGCTCATTTTTTGTCTCCTGTTGATAAAGTTTTGGTAGCAGGTCGCGTGCGGCGGGTTGGGGGCGGTGATACCGGGTCAAGCCGCACGGCACCCAGTCCACCCAGAAACAAGTCGGCCACGACGGGGGCCATCTCGGCGTGCGATAGCTTACCCGCAGGCTGCAGCCAGGTAAACATCCAGTTCATCATGCCGAACAGCAGCATGGCCAGTGGCTTGTTCAGGCTGGCCTCCACCAGCTCGGGCCGCGCCTGGGCTACGGCCTGGGCAAAGGCCGTGACCACTTTGCGCTGCACCGACAAGACCCGGGTCTGGTCCTGAGGATCGAGAAACTTCACGTCCTCGGTCAAGACCCGGTGTGCGTGGCGTGCTCCGGCGTATTCCTCGACGAAGCGCTCAATCAGCTGGCGCAGGCAGGCTTCGGGTTTTAGTTGCAATGCGGTGACTTCATTCACCACCGTCTGCAGGCGTGTCACGTGGCTGGTGGCGATTTCTGCCAGCAGCTGCGATTTGTCGCGCACATAGTGGTACAGCGCGGGCTTGGATACACCGCAGGCTTTAGCCACCTCGTTCATGGAAGTGCCGGGGTAGCCCTGGGTGGCAAACAGCTCGGCCGCCCGCGCCAGAATGTCTTCTCGCTGGGTGTCATAACCGGGGGCGCGTCCGCGTGCCATCGTTTCTTGACCTCTTCAGCGTTCGTCAAAGGAAATGACCACGCGCTCGGTCAGCGGATGGGACTGGCAGGTCAATACATAGCCTGCTGCCACCTCGTGCGCTTCCAATGCAAAGTTGCGCTCCATGCGCACCTTGCCTTCGATCAGCTTGGCCCGGCAGGTGCAACACACACCCGATTTGCAGGAGTAGGGCACTTCCAGTCCCGCCTGTGCGGCGGCGTCCAGGATATTGCCCTGGTCGGTCCGGAAATCAATTTCACGGCTCAGACCATCGCGAATGATCAGCACCTTGGCTTGGGGCGCATCACCGGCCAACACCGTCTGCACCGGCGCCTTGCCATCGACGTTGACAGGCACACCAAAGCGCTCGATGTGGATGCGCTCCTGGGCAATGCCTGCCGCGCGCAAGGCAGCATCCGCTTCGTCGTTGAAACCGTGGGGGCCACACACAAACACCTGATCGATGTGCTGGGGTTGCACCACGGGGCCCAGGAATTCGGCAAGCTTCTGCTGGCTCAGGCGACCACTGTTGAGGGGCGTGTCCATGAGTTCCTGCGAGAACACCAGGTGCAACTCCAGCCGCGTGAGGTAGCGGTTCTTGAGGTCTTCGATTTCTTCCTTGAACATGGTGGACTTCTGGCGGCGATTGCCATAGATCAGCGTGAAGCGCGACAAGGGCTCGCGCGCCAGCACCGTCTTCATGATCGACAGAATGGGGGTGATGCCGCTGCCGCCCGCAATGCCCAGGTAGTGTCGAGCAGCCTGTGCATCCACCGGGACAAAGAAGCGCCCTTCAGGTGGCAAGACGTCAATCGTGTCACCCGCGTGCAGTTGCTCATTGATCCAATTGGACACCAGCCCGCCAGGCACCTTGCGCACGCCGATGCGCAGGGCATCGTCATCGACGCCGGAGCAAATGGAGTAGGAGCGGCGCTGTTCCGTGCCACCGATCTGGCTGCGCAAGGTCAGGTGCTGACCTTGTGTAAAGCGGTATTGATCTTTCAACGTATCGGGGACGTCAAAAGAAACAATGACCGCCTCATCGGTATCGGCTTCTACCTGCTTGACCCGCAGGGAATGAAAATGCGTGCTCATGGCCAGGTCTTTCGTTTCATAGGGGCTTGAAATGCTCAAACGGCTCTTTGCAGGCCAGGCAGCGGTGCAGCGCCTTGCATGCGGTGGAGCCGAAGGCCGATAGGCGTTCGGTGTTGCTGCTGCCGCAGCGCGGGCAGTCCAGCGCCGGGGCTTTTTGCCGTGGCATGAACTGCATCACCACGGCTTCGTTCTGGCCTGCAGGCCCGGGTGGGGCAATGCCGTAGTTGCGCAGTTTGGTCTTGCCTTCTGCACTGATCCAGTCGGTGGTCCAGGCGGGCGCACGCTGCAAGGCCACGTTCACTGGCCCCAAGCCGGCAGCCACGAGCGCGGCCACCACGTTCGATTCAATCAGCTCAGTAGCTGGGCAGCCTGAATAAGTGGGCGTCAGCACCACATGCACGCCGTCGCCCTGCAACTGCACATCGCGCACGATGCCCAACTCGCACACCGACACCACCGGTACTTCCGGGTCGAGCACGGTTTGCAACACAGCCCAGGCTTGCGCCAGACGCGCTGCCGATGCCGTTGCTGGCGCGACGGGGGTTTCGCTCACCAGACACCGCCCGGATAGGCGCGCTGCAGGTGTTGCATCTCGGCCAGAATGAAGCCCATGTGTTCGCTGTGGCGGCCAATCTTGCCCGTGCTGCGAAAAGCGCTGGGCTTAGGGATCGCCAGCCCAGCGCTGGTCATAACGCTGTTCACCTCGCTCAGCCAGTCTTCCTGCACATCGGCCCAGCGTGGCCCCAGGCCGCTGGCGACCGCTGCATCGTCCACGGCATCGTTCTCGAACATTTCCGCCACATAGGGCCACATCAGGTTCAGCGCATCCTGCATGCGACGGCTCGACTCCTCGGTGCCATCACCCAGGCGCACCACCCAGTCGGCCGCGTGCTGCTGGTGGTAGCGCGATTCCTTGAGGGCCTTGCCCGCGATGGCTGCCAGCTCCGCATCGCTGGAGCTCAGCAGGCGCTGCCACAGCTGTTTCAGTAGCGTGGCCATCACCAAATTGCGCAGTACCGTGAAGGCAAAGTCGCCCCGGCCGGTGCGCGCACCGCGCAGGGAATTGGGCAACTCCACCAGGGTCAGGTTGAGGTAGTCGCGCTCGTCGCGCAGAAAAGCCAGTTGGTCTTCGTCCCGGCCCTGGCCCTCCAGCTGGCCAGCCCGCGTGAACAGGGCGCGTGATTGGCCAATCAGGTCCAGCGCCATGTTGGTCAGCGCAATGTCTTCTTCCAGCGCGGGGGCGTGGCCGCACCATTCGCCCAGACGCTGCGCCAGGATCAGGCAGCTGTCGGCCAGGCGCAGCACATACTGGACGTTCGGGGCGCTTGAGATCGCGATCGATGCTTGCATGAAACGATTCCCCTCAATCACATGTGGTCTACGGCTTTGGGCAGCTCGTAGAAGGTGGGATGGCGATACACCTTGTCTTCCATGGGGTCGAAGAAGCTGCTTTTCTGGCCCGGGTCGGAGGCCACGATCTGCTCCGAGCGAACTACCCAGATGCTCACGCCTTCCTGGCGGCGGGTGTAGACGTCGCGGGCCAACTGGATGGCCATGGTGGCGTCGCTGGCGTGCAGGCTGCCGCAATGTTTGTGGTCCAGGCCCGCTTTGCTGCGAACAAAAACTTCCCACAGGGGCCATTCGCCAGTGCTTGTATGGGTGGTGCTCATGTTGAATCCTTTTGAAATAGTGAAAGGCTCAAGCCGCTTTGGCTTGCACGGCATGCTTGGTGGCATGGGCCATGGCCGCTTCGCGTACCCAGGCGCCGTCTTCCCAGGCGTCTACCCTGGCAGCGAGACGTTCGCGGTTGCACGGCCCGTCGCCGCCCACCACACGCCAGAATTCGGTCCAGTCGATGGGGCCCACGTCGTAGTGCTGGCGTTCTTCATTCCAGCGCAGCGCCGGGTCGGGCAGGGTCACACCCAGCACCTTGGCTTGCTCCACCGTGGCGTCAATGAACTTCTGGCGCAGTTCGTCATTGCTGATGCGCTTGATACCCCAGCGCATGGATTGCGCACTGTTGGGCGACTCGGCGTCCGGTGGGCCGAACATCATCAGGGCCGGCCACCACCAGCGGTTCACCGAGTCCTGCACCATGTCGCGTTGGGCCTGTGTGCCCTTCATCATGGTCAGCAGCGCTTCATACCCTTGGCGCTGGTGAAAAGACTCTTCGCGGCAAATGCGAATCATGGCGCGCGCATAGGGCGCAAAGGAGCAGCGGCACAGCGGCACTTGGTTCATGATGGCGGCACCGTCCACCAGCCAGCCAATCATGCCCATGTCGGCCCAGTTCAGCGTGGGGTAGTTGAAGATGGAGCTGTATTTGGCGCGGCCGATGTGCAGCGCGTCCAGAAGCTGATCGCGTGAGGTGCCCAGGGTCTCGGCGGCTGCGTACAGGTACAAGCCGTGGCCGCCTTCGTCCTGTATCTTGGCCAGCAAAATCGCCTTGCGCTTGAGTGTGGGCGCGCGGCTGATCCAGTTGCCCTCGGGCAGCATGCCCACGATCTCGGAGTGCGCGTGCTGGCTGATCTGGCGCACCAGCGTCTTGCGGTAATGCTCGGGCATCCAGTCCTTGGCTTCGATGAAGTCGCCTGCATCAATGCGCGCCTCAAAAGCCGCCTCGGCCTGCATGTCTTCTGCGCTGCGCAGCTTCTGTTTGGCAGCGGCCTGTTCCTTGAGTTCTTCCGGGCTCATGTTGTCCATTGATTGCGTGTACATGTGCAGCTCCTGTGAAAACGTTGATGCGATGGATCGCCTTGCTTACTTCTTGCGCAGGTCAACCACGCGCCGGGCTTTGCCCACCAGCGTGCGCTCGATACTGTCCGGCGCACCCACCGTGACCTGGGTGCTGATGCCCACAAAGGCCTTGATGCGTGCCCGCACCCAGTCGCCTGCTTCTGACGCACTGACGGTGGCGGAAGGCAATAGCTCGCAGCGCACGGCCACGGCATCCAGACTGTCGTCCCGTGTTACCACCAGCTGGTACTGGCCTGACAACTGGCCGTGCTTGAGCACGATCTCTTCAATTTGTGTGGGGAATACATTGACGCCACGGATGATCAGCATGTCGTCGCTGCGGCCCACGATCTTGCCCATGCGGCGCATGCTGCGCGAAGTGGGGGGCAGCAGCCGGGTCAGGTCACGCGTGCGGTAGCGGATCACCGGCAGCGCTTCTTTCGTGAGGGAGGTAAAAACCAGTTCGCCTTCTTCGCCATCGGGCAGCACCTCACCGGTCTCGGGGTCGATCACTTCGGGGTAAAAATGGTCTTCCCAGATCACCGGGCCATCCTTGCTCTCGATGCACTCGCTGGCCACGCCCGGCCCCATCACTTCCGACAGGCCATAAATATCCACCGCGTCCAGGCCGGCATTGGTTTCGATCTCGCGGCGCAAGGCCTCGGTCCAGGGCTCGGCACCAAAGATGCCGACCTTGAGGCTGGAGGCCTTGGGGTCCAGCCCCTGCCGCACAAATTCCTCAATCACCACCTGCATGTAACTGGGTGTGACCATGATGATGTCGGGCTTGAAGTCCTGAATCAGTTGCACCTGCTTCTCGGTTTGCCCACCCGACATCGGGATCACCGTGCAGCCCGCGCGCTCGGCGCCGTAGTGCGCACCCAGGCCACCGGTAAACAGGCCATAGCCGTAGGCCACGTGAATCATGTCACCCGGGCGTCCACCAGCGGCGCGAATGGAGCGCGCCACCAGATCGGCCCAGTTGTCGATGTCCTTGGCGGTGTAGCCCACCACGGTGGGTTTGCCGGTGGTGCCGGACGAGGCGTGAATGCGGGCCACCCGATTTTTGGGCACGGCAAACATGCCAAACGGGTAGTTGGCCCGCAAGTCCTGTTTGGTGGTGAAGGGGAACTTGACCAGATCCGCCAGCGTCTTGAGATCGCTGGGGTGCACGCCCTTGGCATCGAAGGCCTGGCGGTAGTGCGGCACGTTGTCATAGGCGTGTTGCAAAGTCTTCTTCAGGCGCTCGGTCTGCAGCGCCTGTAGTTCGTCCTTGCTGGCCCTCTCAATCGGTTCCAGATCGCCTGGTGCGGGAGTCTTCACTGGCATGGTGTGTCCTTTGGGTCCGGGGCTTAGTTCGCAGCTGCTGGGAGGGTGATCACGGGCTTGCCCTTCATTCGGTAGGAGCGGCCACGGAACACGGCGATGCGCGCCCCGGTCTGGTTGCTCACCTCCACGTCATAGACGCCAGTGCGCCCGCTCAGGCTGATCTCGGTGGCGCGCGCGGTCAGCACATCGCCACCGCGCCCCGGCGCGATGAAATCCACCGCCAGCGAGGAGGCCACGGTCAGCTCGTTATAGGAATTGCAGGCAAACGCAAATGTGGAGTCTGCCAGCAGCGTGATGTAGCCGCCGTGGCAAATGTCAAAGCCGTTGAGCATGTCGTCGCGCACTGTCATTTCAAGCTGTGCCGTGCCCGGGCCGATGTGAGTCACCTTCAGGCCCAGCCCACGCGAGGCCCGGTCATTGGCCATCATGCCGACGGCCACAGCCTCGGCAATTTGTTGGGGGTTCAAGCTGGGTTCAGTCATGGGTGGCCTAGCGATTCAGCACTATCAGGGTATTGATCCAAAACAAACATTTATTACCGACCGGTCGGTAATAAATATAAACCGATCATATCCTGATCCAGGTCATGTCCACTTAGTAGAGACCCTGATGCCTGTTGGCGCGCAACCCGCAAATCGGCTTTGGGGTCAGGTGGGTAAAACGAAGTTATCGCACGTAGAACTCTGTACCAAATGATGACTTTGGGCTTGCTTGCCCAATGGCGTACAGTTAAAAATCTGAATACCAATCTTGAAGGAATGCCCTCATGCCATCCGGAAAAATACTTGTAGCCCAGGGCGGTGGCCCCACCGCCGTGATCAACCAGTCGTTGGTGGGTGTGGCGCTTGAGGCGCGTCGTTTTAGTGGGATTGAGCGCATCTACGGCGCGCGCCACGGGGTGCGGGGCATTGTGGACGAAGACTTTGTGGACCTCACGCAGGAGACGCGGCACAACCTGGAGCTGGTGGCCAACACGCCGTCATCGGCTCTGGGCTCCACGCGCGACAAGCCGGATCTGGCGTATTGCCAGGAGATTTTCAAGGTGCTGCAGGCGCACCAGATCGAGCACTTTTTCTATATCGGCGGTAACGACTCGTCCGACACGGTGCTGATCGTCAGCGAAGAGGCCCGCAAGGCCGGCTACCCGTTGCGCTGCCTGCACATTCCGAAGACGATTGACAACGATCTGGTGGGCAACGACCACACGCCCGGCTTCCCATCGGCGGCGCGCTTTGTGGCGCAGGCCTTTGCCGGGGCCAACCTGGACAATGCGGCGCTACCGGGTGTGTATGTAGGGGTGGTGATGGGGCGCCATGCCGGCTTTCTGACAGCGGCATCGGCCCTGGGCAAGAAATTTCCCGACGATGGCCCGCACCTGATTTACCTGCCCGAGCGCACCTTTGTGCTGGAACAGTTTCTGGCCGATGTGAAGCAGACCTACGAGCGCTATGGCCGCTGTGTGATTGCCGTGTCCGAGGGCATCCACGATGCGTCCGGTGCGCCGATTGCGACCCTGCTGGCCAAGGACCTGGAGCACGATGCCCACGGCAATGTGCAGCTCTCGGGCAATGGTGCGCTGGCCGATTTGCTGTGCGAAGAGATCAAGTCCAAGCTCAAGATCAAGCGGGTGCGGGGTGACACCTTTGGCTACCTGCAGCGCTCTTTCATCGGCTGTGTGTCGGATGTGGACCAGCGCGAGGCGCGTGAGGTGGGTGAGAAGGCGGTGCAGTTTGCGATGTGGGGCACGCAGGATGGCTCGGTGGCAATCAAGCGCACCGGCTTTTATTCAGTGGACTACGAGCTGCTGCCGCTGAGCGCCGTGGCCGGCAAGACGCGGGTGATGGAAGATGAATTTATTGCCGCCAACGGCAGCGATGTCACCGATGCGTTTCGGCTGTACCTGCGTCCGCTGCTGGGCTCGGGCCTGCCGGATGCGTTTCGGCTGCGCCACAACCCGGTGGCCAAGGTGTTGCACCCCGCTCGCTGATGCGCTGGCGTTTCAGGCAAACAAGCCCTCGAAGCCGCTCATCGGCTCAAAGCGTTTATTGCGGTAGATCAGCCGGGTAGGGCCCGGCAGCGCTTGTGTGCGAACCGAATGGCGCTCGTCGCCCGGATAGCAGATGACGCGGGTGCCTTCCTGCTCGAACGACTCGGGTTGAATCACGGGAGGCAAGCGGCTGCGTGCGGCCTCCAGCACGCTGCTCACACTGCCGTGGCGTGCCAGATGCGCCAGGCTCATGATTTGCGGCGGCGCCAGTTCGATCTGGCCTTCCCAGTACTGCTGTAGTGCGGTGCGCGGGGAGAGCCACACGCTCTCGGTGGCCTCATGGTTGTCGTGGCGGGCAATCTGGTCGGATGGCACGGCCGAGACAAAGAAGCGGGTGTCAAAGCGCTTGTTCATCACTGCCGACATCTTGGGTGTGATCCAGCGCGACCAGGGCAGCACGCTGCTGGTTTGCAGGCGCAGGCCCATCAGCGCCAGCATTTCGTCAAACTGATGTCCTTCGCGCAGCAGCGCAGTGGCCCGCGCTGCATGCTCGGCCGAGGCACCCTGGGCAAACAGAATGCCTGATTCTTCAAATGCCTCGCGCAAGGCCGCCACATAGAGGCCGGCTGCGGTCAGCGGGGCAATGTCGGGCTCATTCAGGGTGGCGTGCAGTGTGTCCAGGGGTAGGTCGATGTGGGTGTCCATGTCCAGCTGGGCGTCGCCCGCGTCCACTTTCCCGCCGGGAAACACGTAGGCTCCGCCCAGCACATCGGACAGGCCATGCCGCTTGAGCAGAAAAACTTCCATGCCGTGGGCGCTGTTGCGCAGCATCACCACGGTGGCGGCGGGGCGTGGCGGTGTGGTGATGACTTCAGAATGCAGTTCCATGGTCGACTTTCAGAGGTGCCTTGCGCAGTGAATTAAAGTACAGGGTTGGCTGGCTGAGACTATCAGAGTATCGGCGTTCAATTTGTCTCCAACATTTCAGGAAAAAAACATGACTATCGATTTCAAAGGCCGTGTGGCCATCGTGACCGGCGCTGGCGGCGGTTTGGGCCGCGAACACGCTCTGGCGCTGGCAGCGCGCGGTGCCAAGGTGCTGGTGAACGACCTGGGCGGCGCACGCGACGGCTCTGGTGGCTCGGCAACTGCGGCTGAAGCCGTGGTGGCTGAAATCAGGGCCGCGGGTGGCGAGGCTATTGCCAATGGCGCCTCGGTGACGGACTTTGCAGCGGTGCAGGCCATGGTGCAGCAGGCTGTTGCCGCCTGGGGTCGCGTTGACATTCTGGTGAACAACGCCGGCATTTTGCGTGACAAGAGCTTTGCCAAGATGGAACTGGCCGACTTTGAACTGGTGGTGGACGTACACCTGATGGGCGCCGTGAACTGCACCAAGGCGGTGTGGGCCCTCATGAACGAGCAGAAGTACGGCCGCATTGTGATGACCACATCGTCAAGCGGTCTGTACGGCAACTTCGGTCAGTCCAACTACGGCGCGGCCAAGATGGCGCTGGTGGGGCTGATGCAAACCCTGGCGCTGGAAGGTGCCAAGAACGACATCCGCGTCAACTGCCTGGCCCCCACGGCTGCGACCCGCATGACCGAGGGCCTGATGCCCGAGGCCGTGCTGGCTGCGCTCAAGCCCGAAGCCGTGGTTCCCGCCATGCTGGTGCTGGCCGCGCAGGATGCGCCGACACGTACCATATTGTTGGCGGGTGCCGGCACCTTTGAGGCAGCGCACATCACCATGACACAGGGCGTCTGGCTGGGCAACGATGCGCAGACACCCGAGCGCCTGGCGGAGCGTCTGGCCGAGGTGACGGATCGCACGGGCGATCAAGTGCCGCAAAGCGGCTCGGCCCAGGGCAGCAATGAAGTCACCAAGGCCATGGAAAACCTGGCACGCAAGTAATTGCGTGCAGCGCCGTGTTCCACCCATCCAATGACCTACAAGGAGTTTTGACATGACAACAACCATGGTGTTTACCTTTGTCGGCGCGGACAAGCCGGGGCTGGTGGAGCAACTGGCGCAGACTGTGAGCAAGCACGGCGGCAACTGGCTGGAAAGCCGCATGAGTGAGTTGGCCGGTCAGTTTGCCGGCATCGTTCAGGTGGCCGTGAGCGAAGCACAGCAGCCCGCTTTGCGGGCCGCCTTGACGGCGCTCTCGGGCAAGGACTTGACCATTGTCGTGGCGGTAGCCGAGCCGCGTGGCGCCGACAAGGAGGACTGCCGCAATCTGCGCCTGAGCATCATTGGCAACGACCGCCCCGGCATCGTGCGTGAGGTGGCGATGGCCTTGGCGGCGCGTCACATCAATGTGCGCGAAATGGACACCACCATCAGCAGCGCGCCGATGAGCGGCGCGCCCATGTTCGAAGCCGTCGCCAGCATCCAGGTACCGCGAACCCTGGATATGGCGGAGCTCAATGATCAGCTTGATGCAGTGGCGAATGCGCTGACGGTGGACATTGATCTGGAAGAATCACTGCGCTGATTCTGCCAACCGGACTTTGCTGCTTGCGCTCGCCGTAAATTGATTCGCATCAATGCAGGTGCGGCAGCAGCAGCTACATTTCCAACTTTCAACTGAATGGAAATTGGTTATGCGAACTCTGTCCCAATTTTTGCGCGCAACACTTCTGGCTGTGATGACTGTGCCGGGTTTTGCTACGCTGTGTGCCGCACAGGGGTCGGCTGCAGAGGCATACACCTCCGAAGAAGCCTGGCTGTGCAAACCGGGGCGACAGGACCTGTGCGCCAGCGGCAACGGCATCACCCGGCTTTCGGAAAACGGAACGGGTACGGTGGAGGCCTGGAAACCCAACCCCTTGGCCCCCGTCGACTGTTTCTATGTCTATCCAACCATCTCGGAAGACCCCGGTGGCAACAGTGGCTGGGTGCCTGGTCCAGGCGAGAAGCGAGCCGTTGAGCATCAGTTTTCCTTGTTCGCCTCGGTATGCAGACCCTTTGCACCGATGTACCGACAAGTCACCCTGGCCGGTTTGCGTAGCGTGATGTCGGGCAACCCCATGCCGATCGACCCGGGACTGGGGTATGCGGATGTGCTTGCAGCGTGGCGGCACTATCTGAAGTTTGAGAATCAGGGGCGCGGTGTTGTGTTGATCGGGCATTCACAAGGGGCACGCATGCTCGCACAGTTGCTGCAGAGGGAAATCGAAGGTTCCCCAGCACAGTCCTTGCTGGTATCAGCCTTGTTGCCCGGATTCAATATGGACGTTCCCAGTGGTCAGGATATTGGTGGAACCTTCAAAAAAGTGCCGCTGTGCAAAACGGCATCTCAAACAGGGTGTGTGATCTCGTACGTCACGTTCCGCTCAACAGTGCCTCCCCCGGCCAACACACGGTTCGGCCGGACCAAAACTCCGGGGATGGATGTGGCATGTGTCGACCCGGTAGCACTCAGTGGATCAGAAGTCAAAAGTTATCTGCCCATCAGGAGCAATCTGCTTGGGGTGCGTACAGCCCAAGCAGATTGGCTGGCAATGGCTGCCAGGACGGATACACCTTTTGCCGCGCTGCCCGGTTTGTTGAGTGCGAAATGTGTCAATGCAGAGGGCGCATCGTATCTGTCGGTGGCAAGTCAGCCTGCGTCCATGGCACAACGGCCCAATGACTTTCCCGGCGACATTCTGGTCAATGGCAAAGCCCTGGATGACTGGGGACTTCACCTGGTCGATATCAATCTCGTCGCAGGCAATTTGATGGATATTGTTCAAAAGCAGTCGGCAGCATATCTGGCGACCGCTTCGAAAAGCAAATAAATTCCTACTGGTAGTCGCTGACCGGCACGCAGGAGCAGAACAGGTTGCGGTCGCCGTAGACGTTGTCCACACGACCCACGGGCGGCCAGTACTTGACCTGTTTCAGCGTGGCCAGCGGAAAGCCGCCCAATTCGCGCGAGTAGGGGCGATTCCATTCCTCACCCATCAGCGACGCGGCCGTGTGCGGCGCATGCTTGAGCGGGTTGTTGTCCTGCGGCCACTCACCACGCTCCACTTTTCCAATCTCTTCGCGGATGGCGATCATGGCGTTGATGAAGCGGTCCAGCTCGTCCAGTGTTTCGCTCTCGGTGGGCTCCACCATCAGCGTGCCAGGCACAGGAAAGCTCAGTGTGGGCGCATGAAAGCCGTAGTCCATCAGGCGTTTGGCAACGTCTTCGGCCGAGATGCCGCTGGCGCCGCCACTGCTTTCCTTCAAGGGCCGCAGATCCAGAATGCACTCGTGCGCGACATGGCCGTTGGCACTGGCGTACAGGGTGGGGTAGTGGTTTTTGAGACGCGCGCTGATGTAGTTGGCGCTCAGGATCGCCACCTCGGTGGCGGCTTGCAGGCCTTGCGGGCCCATCATGCGGCAGTACATCCAGCTGATCGGCAACACCGCTGCATTGCCCAGAGGGGCTGCAGATACAGCGCCCACGCCCTTGGACGCAATGCCGCCGGTGGCATGGCCGGGCAGGTAGGGCACCAGGTCGGACACCACGCACACCGGTCCCACGCCGGGTCCGCCACCGCCATGGGGAATGCAGAAGGTCTTGTGCAGGTTCAGGTGGCTCACATCGCCGCCGAATTCACCGGGAGCAGCTACGCCCACCAACGCGTTCATGTTGGCGCCATCCACGTAAACGCGTCCGCCGTGCGAATGCACCAGGGCGCAGAGTTCCTTGACGCTGGTTTCGAACACGCCATGGGTGCTGGGGTAGGTGATCATCACGGCCGCCAGGTTCTTGCTGTGCAGCTCGCACTTGGCCTGGAGGTCGGCCAGGTCGACGTTGCCCTGCGCGTCGCAGGCCGTGACCACCACCGTCATGCCCACCATTTGCGCGCTGGCGGGGTTGGTGCCGTGGGCGCTGGAGGGTATCAGGCAAATGTTGCGGTGGCCCTGGCCATGGGCCTCGTGGTAGGCCTTGATGACCAGCAGCCCGGCGTACTCGCCTTGCGAGCCGGCATTGGGTTGCAGGCTGATGCCGGCATAGCCCGTGGCCTGGCACAGCCAGGTGCGCAGTTGTGCGTCCAGCTCGCGGTAGCCCTGCAACTGCTCGTGCGGTGCAAAGGGGTGCAGGGAAGCAAACTCGGGCCAGGTGATGGGAATCATCTCGCTGGTGGCATTGAGCTTCATGGTGCAGCTGCCCAACGGGATCATGCTGCGGTCCAGCGCCAGATCCTTGTCGCTCAGGCGGCGGATGTAGCGCAGCATGCCGGTCTCGGAGTGGTGCGTGTTGAACACCGGATGCGCCAGGTAGGCACTGGTGCGACGCAGCTCAGCCGGGATGAGTGGTTCGATGCCTTTTTCGCTGGCGGCAACTTTGGGCAGAACCTGGCCGCCTTTGGCAAAGAAGGCCCACAGTTGTTCAATGCCTTCGCGGGTGGTGGTTTCGTCCAGCGATATACCGAGGCATTCTTTGGAGACTAAACGCAGGTTGGCCCCCGCAGAACGTGCGCGTTCAGCTATTAAATCTGTAGCGCCAGCCGTGTTGACGGTGAGCGTGTCAAACGCGGTGCTGTTGGCCAGGCTGTAGCCCATTTCCTGCAGGCCACGCGCCAGCACGGCCGTGAACGAGGCCACACGCTGGGCGATGCGCTTGAGGCCCTGCGGGCCGTGGTACACCGCGTACATGCTGGCTACCACGGCGGGCAGGACTTGCGCGGTGCAGATGTTGGAGGTGGCTTTTTCACGGCGAATGTGTTGCTCGCGCGTCTGCAGCGCCAAGCGGTAAGTGGGGTTGCCGTGCACGTCCACGCTCACACCTACCAGACGGCCGGGCATGGAGCGTTTGAATTCGTCGCGGCAGGCCAGGTAGGCGGCATGCGGGCCGCCATTGCACAGGGGCATTCCAAAGCGCTGGGTGGTGCCTACGGCAATGTCGGCACCCAGCTCACCGGGTGGTGTCAGCAGCGTGAGCGCCAGCAGATCGGCCGCCATGATGACCACGCCGCCACGGGTCTTGTACTGCGAGATCCAGTGCCGGTCGTCGCGCACCACACCGCTCACGCCGGGGTATTGCAGCAGCACGCCAAAGCTTTCCTCGTGCAAGGCTTCATCGCCCGTGCAGACCTTGACCGTCAGCCCCAGGGGGCGGGCTCGGGTCTGGATCACCTCCAGCGTTTGCGGCAGGACTTCGCTGTCGACAAAGAAAGTGGTGGATTTGGATTTGCCCACGCGCAAGGCCAGTGTCATGGCTTCGGCCGCCGCCGTGGCTTCGTCCAGCATGGAGGCATTGGCCATAGGCATGCCGGTGAGGTCGGTGACCATGGTCTGGAAGTTCACCAGCGCTTCCATGCGCCCCTGGCTGATCTCGGCCTGGTAAGGCGTGTAAGCGGTGTACCAGGCGGGGTTTTCCAGGATATTGCGCAGAATCACGCCCGGCGTGTGCGTGTCGTAATAGCCTTGACCGATATGGCTTCTGAACACCTGGTTCTTGGATGCAATCGCTTTCAGTTCTGCCAGCGCCTGCGCTTCGGTGACCGCTTCCGGGATGGCCATGCGGCTGGTGCGCGCGATCGAGCGCGGCACGATGCCGTCGATCAACTCACGGCGCGAACTGGAACCCACGACTTTGAGCATCAATGCCTCATCGGTGGCGTCCACGCCAATGTGGCGGGCCAGAAATTCGGAGGCGTTCTCCAACTCGCTCAAGGGTTTGGCGGATTGCATCAACATGAAAATTCCCTGGTTCAGGCGTTGGCGGAAAAACTGGTGTAGCTGGTCTCGTCCATCAGGGCATCCAGCTCGGCCGGGTTGGCGAGCTTCACCTTGAAGAACCAGCCTGCGCCCATGGGATCGGAGTTGGCCAGGGCCGGGTCAGCGCGCAGGGCCTCGTTCACCTCGGTCACCTCACCGGTCACGGGCATGTAAACGTCGGCAGCGGCTTTCACCGACTCGACCACACCCGCGATGTCCTTGGCGGCAAACGTTTTGCCCACTTCGGGCAGGTCCACGAACACCACGTCGCCCAGGGCGTCCTGGGCATGCTGGGTGATGCCAACGATGGCGATGTCGCCGTCAACTTTGAGCCATTCGTGGTCGGGTGTGTATTTGATGGTCATGGGTTTCTCCAAAAAAATGTGAGGTCAATAAAACAGAACGAAAAATCAGCCGCGACAACTTAGCCGCGGTAGTAACGGGTGGGTACGAAGGGCATGGCAACCACTTCCATCGGCACCGGCTTGCCGCGCACGATGGCGTTGACGCGTGAACCCAATGCCGCGAAATCTGGTGTGACATAGCCCATGGCCACCGGCTTGTCGATCGTGGGGCCGAGCAGGCCGCTGGTGACTTCGCCAATGCGTTTGCCGTTCAGGTCTTGCAGTTCAGTGTGGTCGCGCACGGGGATGCGCTCCAGCGCCATCAGTCCCACACGTTTTCGGCCAAGAGCCCCCGTTTCGCCTGCGAGTTGCGCTAGTATTTTTGTAGTACCCGGAAAACCACCAACCCGCGCACCACCCGCGCGGCGGACCTTTTGCATCGCCCAGTTCAAACCCGCTTCGACCGGCGTGGTGCTGGTGTCAATGTCATTGCCATACAGGCACAGGCCAGCTTCCAGGCGCAGGGAATTGCGTGCGCCCAAACCGATGGGCTTGACCTCGGGCTGTGCCAGCAGGGCGTGTGCGAGCGCCTCGGCTTTCATCTCGTGCACCGAAATCTCGAAGCCGTCCTCCCCGGTGTAGCCACTGCGGGTCACAAAGCATTCGATGGTCTGGTGCGGCCCGGCGCTGTCGCAGGCAATGTTGAACTTGCCGCCGGTCATGAACACCAGTTTGTCGATGCCGGGGCACAGGCGTTGCAGCGCGGTCACGGCCTGGGGGCCCTGCAAGGCCAGCAAGGCCATCTCGGGCATGGGAATCACCTGGCAGCGCGTGCCGATCCGGGCCTGGATGTGGGCAATGTCACCCACCTTGCAGGCGCCGTTCACGATCACAAAGATATCGCCACCGTGGGCGTAATCGCGGTTGACGAACATCAGGTCGTCGATGATGCCGCCTTCGTCATTGAGCAGCAGGCCGTAGCGCTGCTTGCCCACGGGCAGGTCGATCACGTCCACCGGCATCAGGCTCTCAAACGCCGCAGCGGCATCCGGCCCGATCAGGCGCAACTGGCCCATGTGAGACACGTCAAACAGGCCGGCGGCCTTGCGTGTGTGGTGGTGCTCGGCCATCAGCCCGCTGGGGTATTGCACGGGCATGGAATAACCCGCAAAGGGCACCATGCGAGCGCCCAGCGACACATGCAGGTCGTTCAGCGGCGTATTGAGAAGATTGTCAGGCGTGGTGGTCATCAGCGAATCCAGGAGGGGCAAGTCGAATTCCATGGCCAAAGCCATGGGCTGCCCCCGCTGTCCGCTTTACCTGAGAGATTCACCCGGCGATGCGGGTTTGCTCCTTCGGTGGACTGCATTGAATGCAGCCTCTCTCCAGTGGGGAAACGTTCACGGGGTGTGCGACCCGTGAACGCCTGTCAGTCCTTTTGCCTGAGCGTTCAAACTGCTGCAATCAGCAGTCCTGCGCCTTCGGCGGCCTTCTCGGGGAAGGCTCTCTCCTGAACGTTTCGATTCTACTATTGCGCGCTTACATGCCCGCGTAGTTGGGTCCGCCGCCACCTTCCGGCGTGACCCAGACGATATTTTGGGTCGGGTCCTTGATATCACAGGTTTTGCAGTGCACGCAGTTCTGGGCGTTGATCTGCAGGCGCTGGGCATCGCCTCCCTTGGCCGTGTCGGGCACAAACTCGTAGACGCCAGCCGGGCAGTAGCGGGCCTCGGGACCTGCGTACTTGGCCAGGTTGATGCTGACAGGTACCGAAGCATCCTTCAGCGTCAAATGAGCCGGCTGCTGCTCTTCGTGGTTGGTGTTGCTGATGAACACGCTGCTCAAGCGGTCAAACGTGAGCTTGCCATCGGGCTTGGGATAGACGATGGGTTTGCATTCAGCCGCGGGCTTGAGGTAAGCGTGGTCCGGCTTGTCGCGGCGCAGGGTCCAGGGAATGTGGCCGCGCAGAACGAATTGCTCAAACCCGTTCATGAGCGTAGCAACGGTCAGGCCGTGTTTGAACCAGTTCTTGAAGTTGCGGTCTTTGTTGAGTTCGGTGTGCAGCCAGCTTGCTTCAAAGGCCTCGGGGTAGGCGCTGAGCTCATCATGCTGGCGGCCGGCAATGATGGCGTCATAGGCCGCATCGGCGGCCAGCATGCCGGTCTTGATGGCAGCGTGGCTGCCTTTGATGCGGCTGACGTTCAGGTAGCCTGCATTGCAGCCCACCAGAGCGCCGCCGGGGAACACGGTTTTGGGCAGCGAGGACAGGCCACTGGCGTTGATGGCGCGGGCGCCGTAGGACAGACGTTTGGCAGTAACTTCGCCCTTGTCGTTCTCGAAGTAGTAGCGAATGTTGGGATGGGTTTTCCAGCGCTGGAACTCTTCAAACGGGCTGAGGTAAGGGTTTGAGTAGCCCAAGCCGGTGATGAAGCCCAGGGCAACCTTGTTGCCATCCAGGTGGTACAGGAAAGCGCCGCCATAGGTGTCGGACTCCATCGGCCAGCCAGCGGTGTGCATGACAAAGCCCGGGGTGTGGCGGGACGGATCAATTTCCCAGAGTTCCTTGATGCCGATGCCAAAGCTTTGCGGGTCTTTGCCTTCATCGAGCTTGTACTTGGCAATCAGCTGCTTGCCGAGGTGGCCGCGTGCGCCTTCGGCAAACACGGTGTATTTGCCCAGCAGTTCCATGCCGAGCTGGAAGTTCTCGCCGGGTTCGCCGTCTTTGCCCACGCCCATGTTGCCGGTGGCAACACCCTTGACCGAGCCGTCGCCGTTGTAGAGCACTTCCGCGGCGGCAAAGCCAGGGAAGATTTCCACGCCCAGGCTTTCAGCCTGCTCGGCCATCCAGCGGGTCACTGCACCCAGGCTGACGATGTAGTTGCCGTGGTTTTGAGCGCATTCAGGCAGCAAAAAGTTTGGCGTGCGAAAGGAGGACTTCTCGCCCAGGAAAGTCCAGGCGTCGTCGGTCACGGGCTGGTTCAAGGGGGCGCCGAGTTCTCGCCAGTTGGGGATGAGTTCGGTCAGGGCCTTCGGGTCCATGATGGCGCCAGACAGGATGTGTGCGCCAGGCTCAGAGCCTTTTTCCAGCACGACCACCGAGACCTCCTTGCCACTTTTGGCGGAAAGTTGCTTGATGCGGATGGCCGTGGCCAAGCCGCCGGGGCCGCCGCCTACGACGACAACGTCGTATTCCATTGCTTCACGGGGGCCGAACTGGGCCAGAATTTCCTGGTTTGTCATGGTGTATCTCGCTTGATAATCGGGTTGTGGCGGGTATTCAAACCCCGGCCAATGGCTGGCGATTGCAGCGCTGATTTTATTCGGTGAATTGGCACAATCGGACGGTCGTTCTTTTTGTTTTGTGGAGACTCTCTAAATGGCCTACACCATCGATCTATCCGGCCGCGTTGCGTTTATCACAGGCGCCTCCAGTGGCCTGGGAGCGCAATTTGCCAAAACACTGTCTCGCGCCGGTGCCGCTGTGGTGCTGGCGAGTCGCCGGGTTGACAAGCTCAAGGACCTGCGCGCGCAGATCGAAGGCGAGGGTGGTGACGCCCACGTGACAGAGCTTGATGTCACCGACCACGACTCGATCAAGTCCGCCGTCGCGCATGCCGAGACCGAAGTCGGCTCGATCGACATTTTGATCAACAACTCCGGTGTCAGTACCACGCAGCGAATTCAGGATGTGACGGAAGAAGACTACGACTTCATGTTCAACACCAATGTCAAAGGCGCGTTCTTTGTGGCGCAGGAAGTTGGCAAGCGCATGCTGGCCCGGGCCCAAGGCTCGGCGCCCGGCACTTACACCGGGGGGCGCATCGTCAACATCGCCTCGATGGCGGGCCTGCGTGTGTTGCCGCAAATCGGTGTGTATTGCATGAGCAAGGCGGCCGTGGTGCAAATGACCAAGGCCATGGCGCTGGAGTGGGGCAAGTACGGCATCAACGTCAACGCCATTTGCCCGGGCTACATCGATACCGAAATCAATCACCAGCACTGGCAGACCAGGCAGGGCCAGAAGCTGATGGAGATGTTGCCACGCAAACGGGTCGGGCAGGCCAAGGATCTCGATGCCCTGCTGGTGATGCTGTGCGCGGATCAAAGCCACTTCATCAATGGTGCGGTGATTTCCGCCGACGATGGCTTTGGTACCTGACCGCGCATGTTGAAGGGCATTTTGGCGGGGCTGGCCGCTGGTGCCCTGTGGGGCGGTGTTTTTGTGGCACCCCGCATGACGCCCGGTCTGACTTCGGTGGATCTCACGGCGGGCCGCTTCGTGAGTTTTGGCATGGCGGCGGCGCTGGCGATGCTGTTCACACGCTCCAGTCACCAGCTTCCCACGGCTCGCCAGGCAGGCACCGCGGTGGGGATGAGTCTGCTGGGATTCAGCGGCTACTACCTGCTGCTGGCGCTGGCTATTCGCGATGCGGGTACCGAGGTGCCCAGCCTGATCATCGGCACCATTCCGATCTGGATGATGTTGCTGGGCAAGCCGCTGGGGCTCAAATGGTCGGCCTTGTTGCCGGGCTTGTTGTTGACGGCCGCAGGGCTGGCGCTCATGGTGTTTGCCACGGGTACGGATCTGTTCGGACGGGTCAAGCCCAGTGGCGTTCATTTTTGGCGTGGCGTGGCGTATGCGCTGATGGCCATGGTGAGCTGGACTGCTTTTGGCCTGCTCAACGCACGCTGGCTTAAGCGCCACCCGCACGTAAGCGCCAGCGAATGGGCCAACTGGCTGGGCATTGCCACCGGCGCCGGAGCGCTGCTGTTGTGGCTGCTCGCGGGTTCAAGCGCAAAAGAGCTTCTGGCCCTTGAAAATATTGGCTCTTTAGCTATTATTTGCATAGCTACTGGCATAGGGTCAGCGTGGGTGGCGACCATTTTTTGGAACGTGGCGAGCCAGCGCCTGAGTGCCAGCCTGTGCGGCCAGCTGATTGTGAGCGAGACCCTGTTTGCCCTGCTGTATTCATTCTTGCTGGATCGGGCCTGGCCGGGTTCGTTTCAGCTGCTCGCAGCCGTGTTGTTCACGCTGGGTATCCTGGCTTCCATCAGGGCACACCGCTGATGCAGTGGACGACGAACAGGATTCAGCCGCGCCAAGTGCGGCGCTGGGTGGCGGCCACAGGTTCGCTCAGTACACGGCTGGCTGGTGTAAGCCGCGCCTTCACCGTGCAGGTGCTCAGTCAAGGGCGTCAGGGGCTGGGTCCGGATGAGGCGCGCGCATTGGGCCTGCCGGGGCGCTGCTCGGGCTATGTGCGCGAGGTCCTGCTGCGCGTGGACCATTTACCCGTGGTGTTTGCGCGCAGCGTGACGCCCCATGCTGCATCACAGGGACCATGGCGCTCGATCCGGGGCCTGGGCACACGACCTCTGGCGGATGTGCTGTTCAAGCGGCGCGGCATCGTGCGCGCGCCGCTGGAGTTTGCCCGGTTCAAACCTGCCGGCCCTGAGCATCGGAATGTGATGCGGGCCTGGCAGCTGGCGGCGCGCGAGACGATGGCGATGCGAGCCGTGCCTGCGCGTCGTTCGGTGTTCACCCGCTGTGGTGCGCCCTTGCTGGTGATGGAGGTATTTCCCTCTGCACAGGCTCCTTGGCACTGGTCGGCAGGCGTGCGGAAACAGCGCAACGAGCGAAAATATTTTTCAAGGAAGAGAACATGAAGATCGAAATTCCCGAGATCAAGAAGCTGGTCTACGAGATGGTTATTCCCATCCGTTGGGGTGACATGGACGCCATGAACCATGTCAACAACACCATTTATTTTCGTTACCTGGAGACCTGCCGGATTGACTGGATGCGTTCGGCCGGCTGCGAGCCAGACCCGCAGGGCGAAGGACCGGTGATCGTCAACGCGTTCTGCAACTTTTACAAGCAGCTCGAATACCCCGGTGATGTGCGGGTCAAGATGTATGTGAGCGACCCGGGGCGCACGACTTTTGAAAGCTGGGGCACGATGGAGCGCACCGACCAGCCCGGCGTGATTTACGCTGCGGGGGGTGCCACCACCATCTGGGTGGATTTTCCCAAGCAAAAAGCCACGACGCTGCCCGACTGGATGCGGACGCTGGTGAGCTGAGCCATCACTTGGTGTTTGGGGCATTGGCCCCCGCCTCATGCTGTCAAATGCCCAGAAATCGGCGGGGACCAATACCCCAAACCCTGCGAGCCGCCTGGCGTAGATGTCGATTGAGAATTGGGCGCGGCGGGTGTCGCGTGTGCGGCGCAAGCGGTCGTTCGATCCGGATCGCTGGCAACTGAAAAAGCTCACCTTCAGCGTGGCTTGAAGGTCTTGGCTTTTCCGTAAAATGAGTGAAAAAATTGCCGAGTTTCTCGGGTCATTCAGGGGGAATAAATATGTCAAGTTCAGAAGCACGCAGGCCCCATAAGGGCTACGACGAAAGTGCTCACTCAAGTTCCGCTGCGGTGTATTGGGATACACCTCAGGGCGTACGGTCTACATCACGTTAAATTCAACATGATCACTACCGCTCGCAGCTTGGCCTCGGTCACATTGGCAGCGCTATGCACATGCGTCGTCGCTCAACCAGCCAAGCAAGGTCTTCCGGCCTTCCCCGGCCTCCGAACGCACGTAATTCAGGACAGGGTGAGCCAGATTCCGCAGCAGATCTCCTTTGACCCTCTGCTAACGAAGTTGCTGAACGAGCCGCTTGACGCCAAGTACAACACACAAGGCATTGATGGCATTGATATGACCCGAGTCCTGGTAACTCGGTTGAACCGAATATCCCAGACTCGTCACTACGTTTACTTTGATCCGGGTGCAAGCAACGATCCGGCGTTCGTGCTTGCCGAAGAGGCAAGCACGAAGCCGATTGGGACTATTGATGCCGATCAGCTTGTGCTACCTGGGAACGGATTCATCTACGCCATCGGCAGAACAAACAAGCTACATCTGGAGCGGCGCAAGTTTGCCGTGCAGGATGGCAAGCTGGAAGAAGTCAAGCAGCCATTCCAGTTCGTTGGCCTTGAGTCAAGAGCGAACGTCGCCATCACGATTACGACATCAAAAGACGGTACGGAGAGCGTCGCGTTTATTCCGAAGGGTGAGCGTCTCTTTGTCGTTCTGAGCGATGACCAATACCTTCTTATTAGGACGAACTTTGGCTTGGTTGGATGGTTCAAGACGTCCGGTAATCGCGAGTCTCCAGAAATCGACGGCATCTACTTCGATGGCGACTGAATCTAACCCTTCGTTTAACCGGACATACTCCGGCGTTCCTTCGCCGGGCGTCATTTCATTTTGCCCGGCTACGTCACTCTGTCGTATTCCGGTTAACTCAAACTGTTAAACGGTATATCGTGTAGTCCCATGCAACATAGAAATCTGCTTTTGATTGCGCTAGTCTGCATTTGCAGTGGAGTGCTGGCTGCGGATGATCGGGGTGTAGGAGGCTGGTACCTTCCTGGTACAAAGTCGGAGGCGGATTTGGGAATCGGGCCCAACCTAACAAAGTGTTTGGCTACGCTCGAAGGTGGATCAGTAGCGGGTAGGAGGCAGTGTCTTGGAGCAGAGAATCAGCGACAAGATAAACGCATGAATATCGCGTACAAGAAGGCCTTGACGCGACTTGGCCCTGAGCGGCAGGAGTTACTGAGGCAGAGCCAACGAGCGTGGTTGAAATTTGTTAGCAGCCAGTGCGAACTGGTGGCTGGGCCACCTACTGGGGGCACCGACTGGACTGACGAGCTCGTTGTCTGCGATCTTCATTGGCGCGCCTATCGTGCCATGTTCCTTGAATCGCTCGATGAGTAGCGTGGCGCTTAACGAGTCGGCCCACGCGGATACACAACATCAGGTTGCCGCTTCGCGGGACGGGTTGCGTGCCCGTCAGCGCCAACGTAACGACTGTTTTGGAGCGCGACCGAAGTCCGCTATGGGCCTGTTGCGCTCGTACGTTTTTTACGTTGACACCGGATTGATGCTGCCTAAATTGAAATTGTTTGCCGCTTCAAGTGCGCGAATCACTTGGCTTTGGCAACACGTCCCATCAGGTAAAACTCCGGGTTGGGCAACATATTGCTGAACGAGGCCATGCGGTTGGAGAGACCGAAGAAAGCGGTGATGGCGGCAATGTCCCAGGCGTCTTCGTCAGTAAAGCCGTGCGCCTGCAGTGCGGTGAAGTCGTCGTCTCCAATCTCGTCGGACTTCAGGCACACCTTCATTGCGAAATCCAGCATGGCTTTTTGACGCGGTGTGATGTCGGCCTTGCGATAGTTCACCGAGACCTGGTCGGCGACCAGTGGCTTTTTCTCGTAAATGCGCAGAATCGCGCCGTGGGCCACGACGCAATACAGGCACTTGTTGGCGGCGCTGGTGGTGGTGACGATCATCTCGCGGTCGCCTTTGCTCAGACCGGAGTCCTCTTTAAGCATCAGCGCATCGTGGTAGGCAAAGAAGGCGCGCCATTCGGCCGGTCGGCGCGCCAGCGCCAGAAACACGGTGGGCACGAAGCCGGCTTTTTCCTGCACCTCCAGCACCTTGGCGCGGATGTCATCGGGCAAGTCTTTGAGTTCGGGAAGGGGGTAGCGGGCCATGGTGTTTCCTCGTGTTGGTTTCTGGCATTATCCTGTCCCATTTTCCGACCCGCAATTTTTCAGGAGCGACACAGCATGGATTCACAGTACGACAAAGGCCTGGCCACACGCAAGCAGGTGATGGGTGAAGCTTTTGTGGCCAAGGCCCTGGGCAATATGACCGACTTCACAAAACCGATTCAGGAGCACATCACCCGCAACGCCTGGGGCGATGTGTGGCAGCGCCCCGGGCTGGACCTGAAAACCCGCAGCTTGATCACCGTGGCCATGCTGACGGCCTTGGGGAAGCAGAACGAACTCAAGGGCCATGTGCGCGGTGCCCTGAACAACGGTGCGACAGTGGCCGAGATTCAGGAAGTGCTGCTGCACGCCACCGTGTACTGTGGCGTGCCCACGGCGGTGGAGGCGTTTCGCAGTGCTGCAGAAGTGGTGGAGGGCGCAGCTTGAAGTTGCGCTCGGCGCAGGGTGGCTGTCTCAGTTCTGTGACGGCCATTGAGCGTCAGCATTTTCCTGCTGGAGTATCAAAAATTGACGGACGTGTGGATCACGCAACAGCGAGCAGCGGCCCGTCAAAGCCAATATCCATGCGGGTTTGCCTGTTGTGAACCATGTTGAGGGGGCTAATCTGAGCAGTCAGAAAAGCGAAGACGATGAACTCCGTTTGACCTTCAAGGCGCCCATCTTTTGTCGGTGCTTCTGACACGATCGGTGTCCCGCCCTCGCTAAATAAGGGAGGTGATGGCGCAGGTGTTTGATTTACGTGGTGATTTGATGCTCTGGATATATGTGGCATGCCTTATGCATATCTGATTGCTCCTGGCTTGCGAACGGGCGGGCCTGAAACTGCAAAGGAGTAAAAATCATGAAGCTTGCAAAAAGAGCGTTTCTTGCCCTGGGGTTTGGTTTGGCCTTGCAGGTCACCGCCCACGCCGCCATCGTCAGCCAGTGGAACTACACGACGACCAGTATTTGGACCTCCGCCTCACCGGGTGTCACGGTTACGCCCACGGTGTTGAGTTGGGGGACTGACATTGGCAATGGACAGAGCACTCTGACCATTGCCAATCCGGCTCCCGGCGTGGTCACTACTCAGCAGGATGGTTTGCCCTTGAACCTGGCCTATGCGCAGCCGGGCAGCACCATCACCCATGACAACAATGCCATCACGGACAGTCCCATGACAGGCGCCACGCTCAACTCCCAACTGGTTCTGAACGCCTTGCCTGGGCCGGGGGCCAACACGGGCCCAACGCCGATCAATCTGAATATCCGGTTCCTGGAGACAGTGAATGCCTTGCCTTGTCCGGCCACAAGTCCCGCGGGAAATCCGTGCAATGATATTTTTGTGTTGACCACACCTTTGCAGAACCAGACCTTCCAGTGGGATACCGATGGTTTGGGTGGCGATGCGCCAGTCACGTATTTCGTCAACATCTTCCCGTTGGGTGGACTGGGTCCTTTGCAGGATGGGGCCTGCGACGCCGTATTTGGTGACATCCTCCATCGCGGCTGCATTGGCTTCACCACGCCGGAGAACGCCGCTACGCCTTTGCCATTTGCCTTTATCGTTTCTACGACACCTTTCAGCGTTCCTGAGCCCGATGCTATTGCGCTGACTGGTCTGGCACTGATGGCGCTGGCGTTGGTTCGCCGCCGGTATCCAGCACGATCCGCCCGATGACGCGACCGGCTTCCAGGTCTTGCAGGCTTTGCTCCGCTTGTGCCAGGGGGCGGGTCTGCACGGACGGGAGAGTGAGCACACCGCTGCGTACCAATTCAACCAGTTCCCGTATTTGCGCGGTGCAGCCCACGGCTGACCCCATCAATGAAATCTCACGCATGGCCAGGGCAACGAGAGGTACAGTGGCAGCACCACCAAACAGGCCAACAGATACAAAGCGCCCTCCTTTTTGCAGAGACGGCAGGGCCAGGGCCGAGGTGGCGGGTGAGCCGACAAAGTCAATCATGGCGTACAAGCCGACCTTCGAGATTTCCAACAGCTGAGCTGGACCCTGCTTCTTCAGGTTCAGGACATGCTGCACGCCAGCGGCTTGCGCCGCTTCAAGTTTGGTGTCATCGATATCGCAGGCAATGATGTGCTGATGTCCAAGTGCCTTGAGGATGGCAATAGCAATCAGACCCAGACCGCCGCAACCGAGCACTGCCACCCACTGGTCAGCTTGCGGAGGGCCTATTTTCTGGATGGCCGAATAGGCCGTGACACCCGCGCAGGCCAGCATGGCAGCTTGCGCTGGATCGATGCCTTCAATGTCTACCAGATACCGTGCGTGAGGCACCATCAAATGGGTGGCGAAGCCTCCCGGTCGCGCCATTCCCATGGCCGCCATGGCGGGGCAAAGATTGTCCTGACCTCTTAGACAAGCAGGGCATTTTCCGCAACCGATCCACGGATTGACAAGATAGGTTTTGCCAACATGCACACCAGCAACTTCGGAGCCGACCGCCTCGACGATTCCCACGGGTTCGTGCCCCAGCGTGACTGGCAACCTGACGCCGCGCTCCGCCAGCACGCTTTTGACACCGCCTCCCATGTCGAAGTAGCCTTGCCGAATGTGCACGTCGGAGTGACACACGCCGCAGTAAGTCAGCCGAAGCCGTATTTCAAACGGCCCTGGCTCAGGAGTCTCCCGCATGGCGAATTGCAGTGGCTTGCCCCATTCGACGACGTCATAGCTTTGCATAGATTGAACTCCGGGTCGTCAGGTTTGTAGTGGGGGCCGTGCAGTTGCAAATGAACCAGTTTCACAGCCGGGTTAATGCCGTTGCCATATTGGCCGAGCTGCGATAGATTGTCAAACTCATTACAACCAGGGAGCTCAGCGCATGCCGACTGTCACATTCATTGCGTTTGATGGGAAAGTCCATTCGGTAGAAGTGCCTGCCGGCACAACGCTGATGCGGGCGGCGACTGACAACGGGGTCACCGGCATTGATGGAGATTGTGGGGGCAATTGTGCTTGCGCAACCTGTCATGTGTTTGTCGGGTCGGCGTGGGCCGAGCGGGTTGGCACACGCACACCCGCCGAAGATGAGATGCTCAACTTCGCATCCGAATTGCGCGATAGCTCCAGGCTGGCGTGCCAAATTACGCTGACCGATGCCCTGGATGGCCTCGTGGTCAACCTTCCCGAAGGGCAGCACTGAGTCTGTCGTGTCTTACACATTTGCTAGTCAACCAGGAGATACGCCATGAGTGCCGTGGTCACCCCGGATTCCGTTGCCCAGGCGCGTGCGCGCATCGATGCCATGCCGCTGGATCAGATCGATCCTGCCGATACACAGGGCTTTGTTGACGATACCGTGGGCTACAAGTTTGAGCGTTTGCGCCGTGAAGACCCGGTGCACCGTTCGCACAGCCCTGTGCCCGGCATGGGTGACTATTGGTCGGTGACGCGCTACGAAGACATCATGGCCGTGGATACCAACCACGCCGTGTTCTCCTCCGATTGGTCCAGAGGCGGCATTACATTGATGGACTTTCCACCGGGTGAGCAGCAGTTGCAGATGTTCATTGCCATGGACCCGCCCAAGCATGATGAGCAGCGCAAGGCGATAGGCACCATCGTCGCACCGGCCAATTTGAACAACTGGCACGACCTGATTCGGGAGCGCACATGCAAAGTGCTTGACAGCCTGCCGCGCAATGAGACCTTCGACTGGGTCGACAAGGTCTCCATTGAACTGACCACCTACATGCTGGCGACCTTGTTCGATTTCCCACTTGAAGACCGTCGGCTACTGACGCACTGGTCTGACATGGCAACGTCCAACAAGCTCACCAATCCTGATGCGCCGGAACCAGAGGTGCGCATGGCAGAGCTGAAGAAAATGCTGGGCTATTTCACACGCCTGTGGAATGAGCGCGTCAACGAACCCCCGCGAACCGACCTGGTGTCGATGCTGGCGCATGGCGCGCAAACCCGCAACATGGGCCCCCTGGAGTTCATGGGAAATCTGGTCCTCCTGATTGTGGGGGGCAACGACACCACACGCAATTCGATGACCGGGGGATTACTGGCCTTGCATGACCATCCCCAGGAAATGGCCAAGCTGCGGGCCAACCCTGCGCTGATTGACAGCATGGTGCCCGAGATCATCCGCTGGCAAACACCGCTGGCCTATATGCGGCGCACTGCCACGGCCGATGCGGAGCTGGGCGGCAAGCAAATCAAGAAGGGCGACAAGCTGGCCATGTGGTACTTGTCGGGTAATCGAGATGAATCAGCGATTGCCGAGCCAACCCGCTTCATCATCGACCGTGCCAAGCCGCGCCAGCATCTGTCGTTTGGTTTTGGTATTCACCGTTGCGTTGGCAATCGTCTTGCTGAGCTGCAGCTCAAAATTTTGTGGGAAGAAATACTGCGACGCTTCCCCGTGATTGAAGTGGTTGGCCAGCCGGCCCGCGTTCGCTCCGCATTTGTCAGGGGCTTCACCAGTCTGCCGGTACGCATCCCGGGGTAGTTGTCGCGCGTTAACATCCGCGCATGGACAAGACTGACTCATTACCGCGCGATGCACAGAGCATTCTGGAGCTTGCGGCGCGCTCCATGTTTGACCTTTTTGCCAACGCCAGCGAAGGCATGATGCTGGTGGACCGGCAGGCCCGCGTGGTCTGGATCAATGAGCAGTACAAACGTTTTTTACCGGCCCTGGGCTTCCAGCGGGTGGAGGATTTTGTGGGACACCCGGTAGACAGCGTGGTGCAAAACACCCAGATGCACCATGTGCTGGAGACCGGCAAGCCGATACTGATTGATCTGCTGACCAACCAGGCCGGCACTTTTGTGGTGAGCCGTATTCCCTTGCGCGACAGCCAGGGGGAAGTGATTGGCGCTTTGGGTATCGTCTTGTTTGACCATCCCGAGACCAGCCTGCAGCCCCTGATTGGCAAGTTTTCTTTGCTGCAGCGTGATCTGGACGATGCCCGGCGCGAACTTGCCAGCCATCGCAGTGGGCAGTTGCAGGGCCAGCGTCAGTCCAAGTACACCTTTGCCAGTTTCGTGGGAGCCAGTGCCGCGGCGGTAGAGGTCAAGCGGCAAGCGCGCCGGGCCGCACAATCGTCCAGCCCGGTGCTCTTGCTGGGGGAAACCGGCACGGGCAAGGAGTTGCTGGCCCATGCCATCCATGCTTCATCCGCGCGGGACAGCAAACCCTTCATCAGCCTGAACATTGCGGCCGTGCCCGACACGCTGCTGGAGGCTGAATTTTTCGGGGTTGCACCGGGGGCTTATACCGGTGCCGACCGCAAGGGGCGTGATGGCAAGTTCCGCCTGGCCGATGGCGGCACGCTGTTTCTGGACGAGATCGGCGATATGCCGCTGGCCTTGCAGTCCAAGCTGCTGCGTGCGCTGCAGGAAGGCGAGATCGAGCCGCTGGGCTCCAACAAGCTGATTCCTTTTGATGCCCGGGTGATTGCCGCCACCTCGCGCGATCTGGCCCGTCTGGTGCGCGAAGGCAACTTTCGGGAAGACTTGTTTTACCGTCTCAATGTGTTGCCGATCAGGGTGCCGCCCCTGCGTGAGCGGCGCGAAGACATTCCCGCGCTGGTGGAGGTGCTGGGTGAGGACATGGCGCTGCGCAGCGGTGCACAGCCGCCCGAGCTCAGCGCCGGGGCACTGGCGCTGCTCTCGGCACAGGTGTGGCGCGGCAACATCCGCGAGCTGCGCAACGTGCTGGAGCAGGCCACCATGCGCAGTGATTCGCATCGCATCGGTGCCTCGCAGCTGGAAGCTGTGTTGCGCGATGCCGGCATTGCCAACCCGGCGCCGGCGCCCGCAGCAGCCACATCCAGCGGGGCCGGTATGGCCGCTGCGCCAAGCTTGCGTCCGCTGGCTGAGCAGGTGGCCGCGCTGGAGCGCCAGGCCATCGCTGCAGCCATGGAGGCCAGCCGTGGCAACAAGGTTGCCGCCGCCAAAATGTTGGGAATTTCCCGCGCCACGCTCTACGGACGGCTTGATGATAATGCCCAATAAAAATACATATTGTTCAATATTTAGTCATATTGAGTTGTCTGGTATTTAGACATTTTCAGTCAATGGTGTAGTTTTTCTCAATTAAATCAAGAGGTTACGGTTTGGCACGCTTGATGCAATATCAATCATTGATCTGATAACCACAACAGGAGATAGACATGCATCGTCGCACTTGGGTCGCACAGGCCACTTTGGCTGCTACCGCACTCGCTTGCACCTTGGCCGCCCCGCTGGCATTTGGTCAGTCCAAGGAAATCAAGATTGCCCACATTTACAGCAAGACCGGTCCGCTGGAGGCTTATGCCAAACAGACGCAGATCGGTTTCATGATGGGCCTGGACTACGCCACTGGCGGCACCATGATGGTCGCAGGCAAGAAGCTGGTGGTGATTGAGAAGGATGACCAGGGCAAGCCCGACATTGGCAAGAGCTTGCTGGCCGCTGCTTACGGCGATGACAAGGTGGATCTGGCCGTGGGCCCCACCGCTTCGCCAGTCGCGCTGGCGATGTTGCCCGTGGCCGAGGAATACAAAAAAATCCTGCTGGTAGAGCCCGCCGTGGCCGATTCGATCACCGGTGACAAGTGGAACAAGTACATCTTCCGCACCGGCCGCAATTCCAGCCAGGATGCAGCCGCCAATGCGGCTGCGTTTGACAAACCGGGCAACGTGGTTGCCGTGCTGGCCAACGACAATGCTTTCGGCCGCGACGGTGTCAAGGCCGCCAAGGAATTCATCAAGCACGCCAAGATCGTCCACGAAGAGTATTTGCCCGTGGGCACCACCGACTTCACCGCCGGTTTGCAGCGCATTGTGGACAAGCTCAAGGACCAGCCGGGCAAGAAGTACATCTCGGTGGGTTGGTCTGGCGCCCCCACACCTTTTAGTAAAATCGCTGACCTCGAGCTGAAAAAGCGCTATGGCATCGAGCTGGCCACCGGTGGCAACATCCTGCCCGCGATGGTGGCTTACAAGCAGTTCCCCGGCATGGAAGGCGCGCTGTACTACTACTTCGGCATTCCGAAGAACCCGATCAACGAAGCCATGGTGGCTCGCCACTACAGCCAGTACAAGGCGCCACCAGATTTCTTCACGGCTGGTGGTTTTTCGGCGGCCATGGCTGTGGTGACCGCGCTCAACAAAACCAAGGGCGACACCAACACCAACAAGCTGATCGAGACCATGGAAGGCATGAGCTTTGATACGCCCAAGGGCAAGATGACCTTCCGCAAGGAAGATCACCAGGCGATGCAAAGCATGTACCACTTCAAGATCAAGAACGACCCGGCCTTTGCCTGGGGCGTGCCTGAACTCGTGCGCGAGATCAAGCCTGAAGAGATGAATATTCCGATTCGCAACAAGCGCTAATTGATGAGGTAGCCCGGCGACTGCGCAGGCCGATAGCGGCTTTGCGCAGTGCGCCTTGATGGACGACTGTTCGCTACGCCGCTCCCACCACCAAGGGAGCTTTAAAACATGCTTGAAACCAAAGAACTCACGGTCCGCTTTGGCGGCCACGTGGCGGTGAATGCTGTCAGCTGCGCTTTCCAGCCCGGCACGCTGACCGCCATCGTCGGCCCCAATGGCGCGGGCAAGACCACGTACTTCAACCTGATTTCGGGCCAGATCAAGGCCACCGAGGGGGACGTGTTTCTCAACGGCCAGAGCCTGGCCGGCTTGAGCCCATCGGCCAGAACGCGCGCCGGGCTGGGGCGTGCGTTCCAGTTGACCAACCTGTTTCCCAACTTGTCGGTGCTGGAGAACGTGCGCCTGGCGGTGCAGGCCACGCGCGCTGGCTCGCACTTTCGCGGCCTCAACCTGTGGAGCATCTGGAGCGACCACAAGGCCTTGACCGGGCGCGCCGAAGAAGTCCTGGAGGCCGTGGCCATGAAGGACAAGCGACACATGGCGGTGGCCAGTCTGCCGCATGGCGATCAGCGCAAGCTTGAAGTGGCCCTGCTCATGGCACTGGAGTCAGAGGTGTTCATGTTCGATGAGCCCACCGCCGGCATGAGTGCCGATGAAGCGCCCGTGATCCTGAACCTGATTCGCCAACTCAAGGACGACAAGCGCAAGACCATTCTGTTGGTGGAGCACAAGATGGATGTTGTGCGTGAGTTGGCCGACCGCATCATCGTGCTGCACAACGGCGCTCTGGTGGCCGATGGCGACCCGGCCACGGTGATTGCCTCCCCCGTGGTGCAGGAGGCCTATCTGGGGCTCGCCCCAGTCAATGCCGGGGAGGGCGTATGAACGACCTGCTATTGAAACTTGAAGGGGTGCACACCCACATTGGCGCCTATCACATCCTGCATGGTGTGGACCTTGCCGTGCCGCGCGGTCAACTGACCATGCTGCTGGGGCGCAATGGCGCCGGCAAAACCACCACGCTGCGCACCATCATGGGCTTGTGGCATGCCAGCCAGGGTTCGGTGAGCTTCGGGCAGCGTGCCATCACCGCCTTGAGCACGCCCGAGATCGCTTCCCTCAACATTGCCTACGTGCCGGAGAACATGGGCATTTTTTCAGACCTCACGGTGAAGGAAAACATGCTGCTGGCCGCGCGCCAGGCCAAGCATGCAGGCCAGATGGACGAGGCCCGCCTGCAGTGGATTTTTTCCCTGTTTCCGGCGGTGGAAAAGTTCTGGAATTACCCGGCAGGCAAGCTCTCGGGCGGGCAAAAGCAAATGCTTGCGGTGGCCCGCGCCATTGTGGAGCCGCGTGAGTTGCTGATCGTGGATGAGCCCAGCAAGGGCCTGGCGCCCGCCATCATCAACAACATGATCGACGCCTTCGCCCAGCTCAAGGCCACCGGCACCACGATTTTGCTGGTGGAGCAAAACTTCAGTTTTGCCAAACGCCTGGGCGACCACGTGGCGGTCATGGACAACGGACGCGTGGTGCACGCGGGCAGCATGCAGGCGCTGGCCGCAGACGAACAACTACAACAGTCATTGCTGGGACTGGCCCTATGAAATCATCGCTTAAACAGATCGACTTTGACTGGAAGCCGCTGGCGCTGGTGCCCCTGCTGGCACTGCTGGTGTTTCCCTTCATCGGATCGCCCTCGACCTGGCTGACGCTCACCGTGGCCGGCTTGGCCATGGGCATGATCATCTTCATCATCGCCTCTGGTCTCACGCTGGTGTTTGGCCTGATGGACGTATTGAACTTTGGCCATGGCGTCTTCATTGCCCTGGGTGCGTTCGTGGCCACGACGGTGCTTGGCCTCATGGGCGACTGGACCGGATCGCCTGAGCTGTGGCGCAACCTGGTGGCCCTGTTCCCGGCCATGCTGGTGGCCATGCTGGTGGCGGGTGCGCTTGGGCTGGCGTTTGAGCGCTTCATTGTGCGCCCGGTCTACGGCCAGCACCTGAAGCAAATCCTGATCACCATGGGCGGCATGATCATTGGCGAGGAACTCATCAAGGTGATCTGGGGTCCTGCCCAGATTGCCTTGCCCTTGCCCGAGGCCCTGCGCGGTGCGGTGTTGCTGGGTGATGCCGCCATTGAAAAATACCGGCTGCTGGCGATGGTGGTGGGCGGCCTGGTGTTTGCGGCCCTGGCCTGGACCTTGAGCCGCACCAAGATCGGTTTGCTGATTCGCGCTGGCGTGCAGGACCGCGAGATGGTGGAGTCGCTGGGTTACCGCATCAAACGCCTGTTCGTGGGCGTGTTCGTGGTGGGCAGCGCGCTGGCTGGTCTGGGTGGCGTGATGTGGGGGCTGTACCAGCAAAGCGTGACCCCGCAAATCGGCGCACAGGTGAATGTGCTGATCTTCATCGTGATCATCATCGGCGGTCTGGGCTCCACGGGCGGCGCCCTGATTGGCGCACTGCTGGTGGGCCTGATGGCGAACTACACCGGCTTTCTCTTGCCCAAGCTGGCCTTGTTTTCCAACATCCTGTTGATGGTGATGATTCTGCTCTGGCGTCCGCAGGGCGTATATCCCGTGGCTAACCGATGAACAACCCCCGGCGGGTTAAAGAGTCGCTTTCTTGAGGTTTATGTATGTTGCAACGACTTCTTTCCAATGACTTTCCCCGCAGCCGTGTGCTGGCGGTCTTGCTGGTGTTGCTGCTGGTGGCACTGGCCGGCGCACCGTTTATCTTTCCCGGTGTCAAGGCGCTGAATGTGGCGGCCAAAGTGCTGGTGTTCATTGTGCTGGTGGCCAGCTTTGACTTGCTGCTGGGTTATACCGGCATCGTCAGCTTTGCGCACACCATGTTCTTTGGCATTGGCGCCTACGGCATTGCGGTGGCAACCACCCGCCTGGGCCCCACCTGGGAGGCCCTGGCGGTGGGGCTGCTGTCTTCCCTGGCGCTCTCGTTTGTGCTGGCCTTGCTGGTGGGGCTGTTCTCGCTGCGCGTGCGGGCCATCTTCTTTGCCATGATCACGCTGGCGGTCGCCTCTGCCTTCCTGACCCTGGCTTCGCAGCTTTCGGACATCACCGGTGGTGAAGACGGGTTGAGCTTCAAGGTGCCCGAGATTTTGTCGCCCAGCCATGAATTCGCTGCAGAACCTTTTCTGGGGGTTTCGCTGGACGGACGCCTGCTCTGCTACTACGTGTTGTTTGCCAGCGCCCTGGGCCTGCTGCTGGCCATGCTGCGCATCGTGAATTCGCCGTTCGGACGCGTCTTGCAGGCGATCCGCGAGAACGAGTTTCGTGCCGAGGCGATTGGCTACCGCGTGGTGGTGTACCGCACCACCTCCGCTATTTTGTCGGCATTGTTTGCCTGCCTGGCTGGTGCCATGCTGGCGCTCTGGCTGCGTTACAACGGGCCGGACACCTCGCTGTCCTTCGAGATCATGATGGATGTGTTGCTGATCGTGGTGATTGGCGGCATGGGCACCATCTATGGTGCGGCCATTGGGGCGGCGCTTTTCATGGTGGCACAAAGTTACCTGCAGGATCTGTTGCGTCTGGGCAGCGAAGCCGCTTCCTCCTTGCCCTGGCTGTCGGCCTTGCTCTCGCCTGACCGCTGGTTGCTTTGGCTGGGGGTGCTGTTTGTGTTGTCGGTGTATTACTTTCCCACCGGTGTTGTCGGGCGCTTGCGCGCCAGCAGTGCGGCAGGAGCCCAGTCATGAGCCTCCATCCAACTTGCTCTTCCCGCTACCTCACCTGCGCTGGCTACGAAATTCATGTCACCGAGTGGGGCGCGCAGCATGAGCGCACCGTGATCGCCTGGCACGGCCTGGCCCGCACCGGGCGTGACATGGATGAGCTGGCCGAGCACCTGAGTGCGCGCGGCTACCGGGTGATCTGTCCCGACACCATCGGGCGCGGCCTGAGCCAATGGAGCGCACGACCTGAACAGGAATACTGCCTGGCGTTTTATGCCCGGATTGCGGTTGATTTGTTTGACCAGCTGCAGATTGACACAGCGCATTGGGTGGGCACTTCGATGGGAGGCGCAATTGGCACCGTGTGCGCGGCCGGCCTGTTGTACCCCGGCATGAAGCAGCGCATCCAGAGCCTGACCCTGAACGACAACGCACCGCAACTGGCGCAAGCCGCCATTGAGCGCATCCGCGCCTATGCCGGCAACCCGCCAGCGTTTCATACGGTGCGGGAGCTGGAGGCCTTCTTTCGCCAGGTGTACAAACCCTACGGTGCCCTGACCGATGCGCAGTGGCGGCGTTTGACCGAGACTTCCACCCGCCGCCTGCCCGATGGCCGCGTCACCCCGCATTACGACCCGGCCATGGTGCAGCAGTTCATCAGTCAACCGGATGACTACCTGATCTGGGAACACTACGATGCAATCACGATTCCCGTGTTTTGCCTGCGCGGGGTCGATTCAGATCTGGTGCTGCGCGAGACCACGGACGAGATGATGCGCCGCGGCCCCGGCGCTGGCGGACTTGCCAGCGTGGTGGAGATCAAGGGCTGTGGCCATGCGCCTGCGCTGAATGTGCCCGAGCAGCTGGACCTGGTGAGCGGGTTCATTGAGGCCGCAAACTGAATCAGAATGCTATTTAATCTATAGCATTATTGATAGGTTATACGGTGGCATCGGGCTCTTTTCGTCCCTGTATGCCCAGCGCTCACGCGAGTACGCCGCTTTGCCCTTGTGGCGAGCTGTTCGTGTTGTACAGCACCCCGGGGTTCAGGATGCCGCGCGGATCAACCGCCGCCTTGGCCCCCGCCAGCATCTGGCGGAACAGCACGGGCACTTCGCGGTCGTAGCCGCTACGGTGGTCGCGCCCCACCGCGTGATGGTGCGTGACCGTGCCGCCATGCCCCACCACTGCCGCATTGGCCGCCAGCTTGATGTCGCGCCAGGCCGCCAGCGCACTGGCCACATCGCCAGTTGCCGAGCCCTTGGTGGCGATGGTGAAGTAGGGTGCTGCGCCATCCGGGTAGGCGTGTGTGATGCGACAGGAAATAACAGTCTTCTGTCCGGTGGCGCGTTGAATCACTGTCTCCACCTCCTGCTTGACCTGCCGGTAAAAACTCTCAAACCGGTCCCAGGTGATGGCCGTCTCGAAGGTGTCCATGATGATGCCCAGGCCTACTGCCGGGTCTCGCCAGTAGGGCATGCGAATGAAGGCATTGCGCCACACGCCTGCCGCACCGCGCCGATGCTCGTCGCTGCCTTCGGATGCCATGGAGCGCTCCACTGCCTTGGCGTCGTATTCACCGCCATGATCGTGCACCAGCTCAAGTGCGCGCGCCATCCAGGTTGGCAGCGCGTGGTCGGCCGACTCAAAGCCCAGCACCAACACCGCAAAGCGGCCATCACCCACGCCGGAGAAAATGGTTTCCATCGGGTCCAGCAAACGACAGTTGCTCGGATTCAGGCCCGACTGCGCCAGTGCCCGCACACAGCGTGCTGCAGCGAAGTAGTCGGTGAAGCGAATGGAGGCCGAGGCGCGAAAGCGCGGCTTGTCCTGCAAGCGCATCCAGGCCTCGGTGATGACACCCAGCGTGCCCTCGCTGCCGAGCACCAGCCGATCAGGCGCGGGGCCCGCCCCCGAACCGGGCAGGCGCTGCGTTTGCATCACGCCGTTGGGGGTCACCATGCGCGTGGACTCAACAAAGTCGTCAATGTGGGTGTGCTGCGTGGCGTAGTGGCCGCCGGCGCGGGTGGCAATCCAGCCGCCCAGGGTAGAGAACTCAAAGCTCTGCGGATAGTGGCGCAGCGTCAGATCGTGCGCACGCAGTTGCGATTCAATGTCCGGCCCGAACGCGCCCGCCTGAATGCGTGCGGCACGGCTCACCTTGTCAATCTCCAGCACCCGGCCCAGTCGCTCCATGTCCAGCGAAATCGTTCCGGCAAAGCCATCGCCAACCGCTGGCTCGACACCGCCGCAAACGCTGGTGCCTCCGCCAAACGGAATCACAGCGACATTGCTCCGTGCCGCCCAGTCCAGAACGTCAACGACGGCTTGTTCGTCATCGGGGTAAGCCACCCAGTCCGGCGGGTTGGGTACGCTGCGCAGCCACATGCGGGCGCAGTCGGCGTAGCTTTTGCCGTAGGCATGGTTGAGTCGATCGACCGGCGATTGCGAGAAGCTGGAGGCCAGCGCGGCCGGCGGCGCTACACGCGGTGCGCGCAGGGTGTATTCGGATGCATCCGGCGCTGCCAGGGCCACATAGTTGCCGCCCAGTTGCTCCACCGTGAATTTCACCGCAGCCTGTTCCTGGATATCCAGCGTGGCGTCTGCTGCACCCCAACCCCAGAAGCGTCGCGCCGGGCGACGGGAAAGACTGCTCGGTGTGGTGTTCATTGGCTTCTCCATCCTTCAATCAAAATGCTCGACATGGGCCGGGTGTTGGGTGCAGGGCATCTTAGCGTGCCGGCACTGCGTACACTTCGTCATCGCGCAAAGTCGCAGATCAACAGGCAAGCCATGAAATTCAAGATGTCCGAAAAATCGTTATTCGCAATCCTGCTGCGTTCACCGTGGTGGATCAGCTTTGCACTGATGGCTGCGTTCTCCCTGGCGTCAGTCGTTTTGCTGCCAAAGCAGTATGTGGCCGTCGGGATGATGGGCGGCTTTCCGTTTTTGGTGATCGGTGTCATCGCCGCCTGGCGTCAGCGCAATGCGCCCGATCCTGCCCGCGTCGCGGAGTTGCTTAGCCGCGTAGCGGGCATGTCCTGGTCCGATTTTTCAGGCAAGCTGGAGCGGGCCTTTCAGCGCCAGGGATTTGCCGTGACGCGCCTGAAGGGGGCCGGCGCTGACTTCCAGTTGGAAAAAAGCGGACGCGTCACGGTGGTGAGCTGCAAGCGCTGGAAAGCCGCGACCCATGGCGTGGATGCGCTGCGCGATCTTGTGGTGCAAAAGCAGGCGCTGGGTGCCGATCAGTTGATCTACATTGGCCTGGGCCAGGTCACCGATCAGGCACGCCGTTTCGCCAACAGCGAAGGCATGGTTTTGATGTCCGAGGGGGAGTTGGCGCAGCTTTTGTCGGAGACTGCCTAGGGCCGGACAGCATTCACGATAGATGCCGCAAGGAAGAGCTGTGCTGTTACTCAAATCGCTTTTGGCCTGGTTAGTCATCTTGGTCCTCGCTGTAGCCAACGGAGCTTTGCGCGAAGCCGTTCTGGTTCCTTCCTTTGGCAGAGCCAGCGGCCTCGTCCTGAGCGGTGTGCTGCTTTCTCTGCTTGTGGCACTTGTGGCCCACGCCTTTGTGCGTTTCACGAAGAACGTCACTGCATCGCAGGGCCTTCTTGTTGGCGTTTTCTGGTTGTGCCTGACGCTGGCTTTCGAGTTCAGCTTCGGGCGCTATGTCCAGCACAAGTCCTGGGCCGAGCTACTTGATGCGTATACCTTCAAAGACGGAAACCTCTGGCCTGTCGTCCTTCTTGTCACGCTTCTGGCACCCTGTTTCGCAGCCCTGGCCCAGGCAAAATCGAGGCATGAGCCATAGCTGCGGGCTATTGCTGTCGTTGGAGTCGATTAAATGCCTGGCCTGCGGGCGATGACGGTCGAGAAGCGCTTCAAGGTGGCTTGCGGCGCTTCGAAATCAGTGAACTCAGAATGCTCAATGTCCCATCCTTTGAACCGGCGCAGCATTTCAAACGGCTCGAAGAGACAGTGACTGGATGGATCGAACATGTCCATGTAAGTCGTTCCCTCGACGAGAACATTGATGATGACAAGGCCCCCGGGGCGAACGTGAGACTGCAGCTGCGACAGCACCTTGAATGCGCTTGTGCAGTCAAAGAACATGAGCAGTCCTATACAGACAATGCAGTCGTAATCACCTGTGATCGAATAATCGCGCAAGTCGGCAACGGATGCTGAAATTTGCAGGTTGTCAGCCGCAGCCCGCAGTTTGATGTGTTCGATGGCGGCAGGACTGGCATCTATCGCGCGAACCTGGCAGCCCCTCAGGGCCGCGGCGAATGCCAGATTTCCCAAGCCGCAGCCAAAGTCAAGTACTTCGCCGCGCAGGTAGGGCAGGGCAAGGTCCTCAAACGGATTCAACTTGTTGGCGTCGTCGCTCAACTGACGTTTGAACTGCTCGTCAAAGAAGGCAATGCTCTTGTTGCTGGTCATGATTGGAAAAGTTTACACCCCGCATTTGGGCAAAGCTCGACATTCTGCTTGGGATACGCTGCCGTTGCCGCTTGGCAGCGCTACCATTCGCCCATGACCTGGTTAATTACAAAGTACCTCGTGACCGCCGGTCTGGTGGTTGCCATCTCCGAATTTGCCAAGCGCAGCGACAAGCTGGGCGGTTTGATTGCCGCATTGCCCTTGGTGGCAATCCTGACACTGGTTTGGCTGTACGTGGATGGTCAGCCAGAGGCAAAAATTGCCAATTACGCCTGGTATACCTTTTGGTACGTTGTGCCGACGCTCCCCATGTTTTTGGTTTTCCCCCTGTTGCTTCCACGCTTGGGGTTCTGGTTGACTTTGGCCGCATGCGTGGTTCTGACCCTGGCTTGCTTCGCCGTCTTTGCCTACGTGGTCAGGCTGTTTGGCGTTGACCTGCTCTGACAATCAACTGTTTGCAGCCGACGTGCCGCCTATTGCTTCGCCCCCAACTGCAGCGCCGCCGTCCTGGACGCTGCCAAGGCCTGCAGGTCGGCATCGGCCTGGGTAGGCCAGCCGGCCAGATGCCGCTGGGTTAACTCGCACAGGGCCGTGATCCACCCGATGTCATCGTTCAGGCAGGGGATGTAGTGGTAGTCCTTGCCGCCCGCGGTCAGGAACGCTGCGCGGCCCTCCATGGCGATTTCTTCCAGCGTTTCCAGGCAGTCGCTGGTGAAGCCGGGGCATACCACATCGACGCGCTTCACGCCCGCTTTGCCCATGGCGATCAGTGTGGGTTCGGTGTAGGGCTCCAGCCATTTGGCGCGGCCCAGGCGGGATTGAAACGTCACCTTGAACTGCTCCTTGCCCAAGCCCAGTTCTTCGGCCAGCAGGCGGGCGGTCTTGTGGCATTCGCAGTGGTAGGGGTCGCCCAGATGCAAGGTGCGCTCGGGCACACCATGAAAGCTCATCACCAGCTGGTCGGGGCGGCCGTTGGCCTTCCAGTACAGGCTGATGCTTTGGGCCAGCGCCTTGATGTAGCCGGGGTCGTCGTGGTAGCGGTTCACAAAGCGCAGCTCGGGCAGGTTGCGTACCTTGCCGGCCCAGGCGTACACCGCGTCAAAAAGGCTGGCGGTGGTGGTGGCCGAATATTGCGGGTAGGCCGGCAGGATCAGTACGCGCGTCACGCCCTCTGCCTTCAGTGCATCGAGTTGGGAGGGGATGGAGGTGCTGCCGTAGCGCATGGCGTAGCGCACCTGCACCCTGTGTCCGCGCTGGCCCAGCCAGCCTTGCAGCAGCTTGGCCTGCTTCTCGGTCCAGACCTTGAGCGGCGAGCCCTCTTTTGTCCAGATGCTGGCGTACTTGGCGGCCGACTTGGCGGGCCGCACGCGCAGGATGATGCCGTGCAGAATCAGCAGCCACAGCAGGCGCGGGATTTCCACCACACGCGGGTCGCTCAGAAACTTGGCCAGGAAGCGCCGCACATCGGCTGGTGTGGGCGTGTCGGGCGTGCCCAGGTTGCAGTACAGCACGGCGGTGCGCGGTACCTGACCATGGGTGAAGGAGGGTTCTTTGGCGAACTTGCCGCTTGAAAATTGGGTCATGCGGTATTCTCCCGCACCTATGCTGGATATTTCAAAAATCAGGGCAATAACCCTCGATCTGGACGACACGCTGTGGCCCATTTGGCCCACGATCGAGCGCGCGGAGAAGGCCCTGGCCACCTGGCTGGGGCAGCAGGCGCCAGGCGCCGCTGCAGTTTTTGCCGACCCCCGGGCGCGCCATGCGGTGCGTGAGCAGGTGGTTCGCACGCAGCCTGGCATCGGCCACGACTTGAGTGCGCTTCGGCGCGAGTCCATCCGCCTGGCGCTGCACCATGCCAGCGAGGACACTGACCTGGCAGAGCCCGCCTTTGAGGTTTTTTTTGCCGAGCGCATGCGCGTGGACTTGTTCGACGATGCCCGCCCCGCGCTGGAGTTTCTGGCGGCGCGCTTTCCGATCGTGGCACTGTCCAACGGCAATGCCGATGTGGGTCGGGTTGGTCTGGGTGAATTTTTCACAGCGGCGGTGAATGCACGCGAATTCGGCGTGGGCAAGCCCGATCCGCGAATCTTTCATGCTGCGGCCATGGCGGCGGGCGTCACGTCCGATGCGGTGTTGCACATTGGCGACGATGCCGCGCTGGATGTGCTGGGTGCTTTGAGTGCCGGCATGCAAACCGTGTGGGTCAACCGCAGCGAACACCTGTGGACGCATGAACAGCATCCGCACGAAACAGTCGCCACTTTGAGCGAGCTTTGCGACCTGTGGTCTGCCAATTCCCCGCAGGCCTGACGGCCCGGCGCTGATTTCTAGCGCTGCGGTGCGGGGCGAAGCACCAGGGTGCTGCGGGTGTGGGCCGTGATATCTGCGTCTGCCAGATGCGCCGGAAAATAGCCGCCCACCATGAAGGCCTTGGCCTGGTCCTGGTAATGCGCATCAAACAGCACGCCGCTTTGGCCCACCGGGTTGATGCCCAGGGCCTTGGCCGGATCTGCAAAATCAATGAGCCTGCGAGTTGACGGACCAAAGCGAACCGCCCAGGGCGCGGGGCCGATGGAGCCAGAGAAGTGGTTGGGTGTTTCACGCCCGCCCGGTGCAGGAAACGGCCCGACGTTGAACAGCAGGTCCAGTGGTTTTTGCCTGCCCAAAGGATGTCCGTGCGTCAGCGTGTGGGCCTTGCCCCAGCCCCAGCCAGCAGGGTCTTTGCCCATGGTGGCTTGCAGGTGGTTGATGGTGGCACGCCATACGGCCACCAGCGTGTCGGTGCGGGTCTCCACCGCGGGGGTGTTCTTGTTGTCCCACCAGGGTGACGCGGCGTCGGCGGCCAGCCGGGGCAGGGCATAGTCCAGCGCGAAAGTGCCCAGCAGGTTGTTGAACTGTGCTTCGCCCATTTTGTCGGCCATGGTGCCACGGGCCAATTCGTACAGGAACTGGTTGAACACGGTGGGTGTCACGCTGTAGAGGTCATGGTTGCCGTTCCATGCGGCCAGACTCTCCAGCAGCAGGCGCTCCTTCGGATCATTGACCCGGCTCAGCAGGATCGGAATCAAAGGCTTGAGCACGCGCGGGCCGTAGGCGTTCTGGCTGTCAAGCTGGAGCGACTGGCTGTTGGTCAGGTTCCACAAGGTGTTGGGATCGCGCAGGCGCTCGTCCAGCCGCTGCACGCGGTCTGGCATGCTGTAGTAGCCTGGCACCGGCACGCCGCTTTTTGGCCTGGGTTGATGGTTGGCCGAGACGATATAGCCGCGCTGGGGGTTCTCTTCCTGCGGGTTGTCGCTGAAGCGGTAAAAACCCAGCTTGTCCGCTTCAGCCGTGCCGCCATCCAGAATGAATGCGGGGTTGACGCCGTCCGGGCGTATGGGCAGTTTGCCGGCAGCCCACCAGCCGATGTTGCCCGCTGCGTTGGCCCACATCACGTTCAGGCCAGGCGCATGGACCTTGCTCAGGGCGTTGCGCGCCTTCTCCAGCGTGTCGGCGCGGTTGAGTTCGTAAAACGCTTCCAGCACCGGGTTTTCTGTTTCCAGAAATGCCCACCACATGGCCACGGGTGTGGTGCCATAGCTGCCTGGAAAAGCATCGGTGATGATCGGTCCGTGCGGTGAGCGGCGCAGTGTCAGCTGGATCGGTGCTGCGCCCTTGACCTTGATGATTTCCTCGCGACTTTGCATGTCCACCCATTGCCCCTGGTACCAGACCTGATTGGGGTTGGCGGGGTTGACCCTCTCGGCGATCAGGTCCAGGTCGTCGTTCTGGAACATGGTCAGGCTCCAGCCAAATTGCAGGTTGTGGCCCAGCAGGGCTGTGGGGTGCAGCGCCAGGTGGTGGCCGTACAGTTCAAAGCCGGGTGCGGACAGATGCGCCTCGTACCAGACCGAAGGCGCTGCAAAGTCGATATGTGGATCGCCCGCCAGCAGTGGCTTGCCGCTGGCGGTTCGGCTTCCCGCAACGGCCCAGGCATTGCTGCCTTGCAATTGCGGCAGGCCGGCCAGTCGCAGCGCCTCGCGGCCAAGCTGGGCCAGCTGATCGAGCTTGTGCCAGTCCTTCGCGTTCAGTGCCGTGGTGCCGGGACTGATGACGCCCTGCGGGTTCCATTCAAGGTCAAACACTTTCAGGTAATCGGCCCCCAGCTTGTCGCGCACATGGGTCAGGGCCGGTTCGGTGCGAAACGCCGCCGCAAAGCTATATGCCAGGTAGCCGGACAGCGCCACGGTGTCCTGTGCCGTGAAGGGTCGCTTGGGAATGCCCAGCAGGTCAAATTCCATGGGGGCAGGGTGCGTGGCCTGGTATTGGTTGATCCCGTCCAGGTAGGCCGCATGGGCCTTGGCTGGAGCGCTGTCCTTGTCCATTTTGGCGATGGTGGTTTGCGCATGCTCCCGAAGGCCCAGCGTGCGGAACAGGCGGTCCACCTCGACCAGCTTGGGGCCCAGAATTTCAGCGAGCTCACCCTGCGCCAGACGCCGCATGATCTCCATCTGGAACAGCCGGTCCTGCGCATGCACATAGCCCAGCGCACGGTACAAGTCCAGTTCGTTCTCAGCGCGGATGTGCGGCACGCCGCGCTCGTCATACCGCACGCTGACCGGTGCGCTGAGTTGTGCCATTGACAGCGTGCCCGAGCGTTGCGGCAGCTTGGTGCGCAGGTACCAGGTGGCGCCCGCCAGGGCCACCAGCGTCACCAGCACAAGCAGAAGGGCGATGGCTTTCAGAACCTTTTTCATGGACGGGATTCCCGGTGGGCTGTGTCATTCGGGGTCGGATGGGCTGCATCGTCGCGCAGCGCCTGGATCACGGCCACAGCGCTACGCACCGCGCCTTCCAGGGTTGCGGGGTAGGGGCCGCTCACGTAGTCGCCACAGGCCATCAGCCCTGGCACGAGGCACTGGGCGGGCCGTTGAAGGTCGGGCGTGCAGGCGAAGGTGGCACGCTTTTCCACAATTGTTTGCACGGCCTGTAGTCCAAGACCGAGTTGCTGTTCTGCCTGCAGCAGCACCTGGGCCTGCAGCGCCTCGCGATCTCCGGTGCTGGCGCTCACCACAAACGCGAGCAGGCCTGGTGGACCGCCAAGCTGACCGCGGTCAAACACAAACTGGGCCGGAGCAGAGGCGGTGCTACGCAAGCTCAGCATGGGGTGGGGTAGCGTGGCACCTGCGCCCCAGGCATAGACCGTGGTGATGGCTTCAAACTGCAAGGCGCTGGCGCAAGCGGTCCATTGCCAAATGCTGTCCGCTATTGAATCAGTAGCTGACTGCGCTGTATTTTCAAGGACCCGGGCTGCGTCGGACGCTGAATTGGCGAAAATTACCGCGTCAAAGTGCTCGCTTTCAATCTGCCACCCTTGGCCCTGCTGCGTGACGGTCTCCACCCTGCTGGCCAGGCGTACCTGACCACCACGCTGTCCTAGCCAGTCGCTGGCGGCCTGGGGAAATAACGCCGAGAGATTGACCTGCGGCAGCAACAGGTTGGAGCCCCCCTGAATACCAAACAACGCATCTTTCATCACCCGCAAAAAGACCTGTGCACTGGCGCGTTGTGCCGGCGTGTTGAGGGCCGATACACACAGAGGTTCAATCAGTTCAGCCATCACCCGCGGGCTCAAGGTGCTGCAAAGCTCAGCCACCGATGCGCTCGCAGCACACTGAAAGCCCTGCATTTGCCAGCCGGTCGCCGTGCGCAGCAAAGACCATTTGTCCGCTACCGACCAGCCGCGTGCACGGGCAATGCCGGCCAGCGCGTCCAGCGGTGTTGGCCAGGCTGGAAAACGCAAGCCCATTCCGTCTGCAAACACCAGGGCCATCGGCAGGCGCAGCAAGGCGTCTGTTGCCTGAACACCCACCCGCTCCATCAGACGCAGCGTTTCGGAATAGGCACCAATCAGAATGTGCTGACCATTGTCCAGGGTCACGGGGGTTCCGTCCGGCAAGGTGCCATTCAAGGCCCTGGCCCTCCCGCCTATTGCGCGGGATGCTTCAAAAACAATAGCGGTATGACCGGCTTGCGTTGCCTCCACAGCCGCAGCCATGCCGGCCCAGCCCGCACCGATGATGGCGATCTTCATCTGGGTGTGGCAGTCATCTAGATCCGACCCAGGGCCTGCACCTTCCACGCCAGCCAAAGCTTGCGCAGGGGCGTGAGGCTCACACGCTGGTGGAGTACCTGGAAGTTGTCACGCTCAATCTCGGTGAGCAGGGCGCGGTAGATGCTGGCCATCATCAGGCCCGGCTTCTGGGCCCGCCGATCCGCTGCGGGCAGCAGTGCCAAAGCCTCGTCATAAAGACCCTGGGCACGCTGCGCCTGAAACTTCATGAGTGCGGTGAAACGGTCCGAATAGGTTTGCTTCAGAATTTCGTGGGCTTTCACATCGAACTGCTGCAACTCGTTGACGGGCAGGTAGATGCGCCCGCGCAAGGCGTCCTCGCCCACATCGCGGATGATGTTGGTGAGTTGCAGGGCTTGCCCCAGCTTGTGAGCATAAAGCGTTGTTTGTGCCTGCGTCTGGCCGAAAATGTTGGCGGCAACTTCACCCACAATGCCCGCAACAAGATGGCAGTAGCGCTGCAGGCCGGGGTAGTCGAGGTAGCGGGTCTGCGCCAGGTCCATCTGGCAGCCTTCGATCACCGCCTGCAGGTGGCGCTGTTCAATCCTGTAATCCGCTGCCAGGGGCATGAGGGCTTTCATGACGGGGTGGCTGGGCTGACCCGCAAATGATTGACTCACCTCGGATTGCCACCAGGCCAGCTTGGTGCCGGCCACGCCAGCGTCCACCGTATCGTCCACCACGTCATCCACCTCGCGGCAAAACGCATAGAAGGCCGTAATTGCCGCGCGGCGGGGCTTGGGCAGGAAAAGAAAAGCGTAATAAAAGCTGCTGCCCGAGGCGGCGGCTTTTTGCTGGACGTAGTCTTGTGGCGTCATGAATGGTTCGGGTTGATGCGCCTAGTTTATCCAGCAGGCATGACGCCTGTGGCGTACTGGCAATCAGCCCATGCGCCAGGCTCGCCACAGCAGAACCGGCGCGTCCAGCCAGCCCATCTTGGGGCGTGTGCGCCAGGTGGCAAAGTCCATGGCTTCGATCTTGTCCAGGATGCGCAGGCCGCCTTGCACCACCAGGCGCAACTCCCAGCCGGCACGGCCTGGAATGCGGCACGCCAGTGGGGCGCCTTTTAGCATCATTTCCCTCGCCGATGCTGCATAGTGTGCTACTAATTGTGCAGCATATGGCGAGTCGCTTTCGACTTGTAAATCGGCATCCTGCACCCCAAAGCGTTGCATGGTCTGCGCACTGGTGTACCAGCGAGCCCGGGGTACGTCCACACTGATGTCTTGCCAGAAATTAATGAGCTGGAGAGCGGTGCAAATATGGTCACTTTGCTGCAGGGAGGTATCGTCATGGATGCCATACAGATGCAACAGCAGGCGCCCCACCGGATTGGCAGACAGGCGGCAATAGTCCTGCAACTCCCTGTCGTCCTGGTAGCGGCGGCCCGATTCGGTGTAGCGGACGTCCTGCTCAAATGCCTGCAATAGTTGCTCAAGAAGGACGATTGGCAGCTGAAAATCGCGCAAAATGCGGCCGAGGGGCACAAAAACGTGAGGCCAACGCTCGCTGGGGGCATGGGCTTGGGCAATGGCCGTCAGGTCGGCCTGGTAGGCAGCCAGATCGCCCAGACGGATTGCCGCTGGAGCATCGCCCTCGTCGGCCAGATCATCGGCGGTGCGGGCAAACCAGTAAATAGCGGCGATGGCGGGGCGCAGGCGGGGCGGGCACAACCATGAGGCAACAGGAAAGTTCTCATAGTGATTCACCGGCGCGGCGCTTTCGAGGGGTTTGGTCACGGCAGGGCTCATGGTTTGACAAGCAAGAAGAATTAACTTAAATTACTAACCGTTCGGTCATTAAATGAGTTCGGCGCTCTTGGAAATAAAAACAGTCATGTATAAAAAGTCATTTTCTGTCCGTTTTCTGCCCTTGGCAGCGGCGATTGTCCTGGTTGCCTGCTCCAAGCCCGCCCCGGTGGAAGAGCCGGTGCGCGCCGTCAAGGTGCTGACGGTGGGCATGGGGAGTATGCAGTCTGGCGCTGAGTTTGCCGGTGAAGTGCGCGCCCGCGTCGAGTCCCGTCTCGGATTTCGGGTTGGCGGCAAGATCACCCAGCGCCCGGTCGAGGTAGGGCAGCGGGTCAAGGCGGGGCAGTTGCTGGCCCAGTTGGACCCTCAGGATTTCAGGCTGGCAGCCGAGGCTGCCAAGGCCCAGGTGGCACAGGCCGCCACCAACCGCAACCTGGCCGCCGCTGACTACAAGCGTTTCAAGGAACTGAAAGACCAGAATTTCATCAGTGGCGCCGAGGTGGAGCGGCGCGAAGCCACCCTCAATGCCGCCCAAGCCCAGCTTGAGCAGGCGCAAGCGCAGCTCTCCGGTCAGCGCAATCAGGCGGCTTACACCAATTTGCTGGCCGATGTGTCCGGCGTTGTCACGGCCGTGGAGGCCGAACGCGGGCAGGTGGTGGCCGCCGGAACACCGGTGGTTCGCATTGCGCAGGATGGCCCGCGCGACATCGTTTTCTCGGTGCCCGAAGACCGGGTGTCCATGATCAAGGAAGGCTCTGGCGTTGACGTTCGGGCCTGGTCCGCTGGCGAAAACCTCAAGGGCATGGTGCGCGAAGTGGCCGCCAGTGCAGACCCGGTGACCCGGACTTACCAGGTCAAGGTGTCGCTGGATGTGGCCAACCCCAAGGATGCGCCCCCCCTGGGCTCCACTGTTTATGTATCACCGCAGGCCTTTGCCCGCAGCGGTGTCGCCGTCATCAAACTGCCTACCAGTGCCTTCAAGCAGGATGGCAAGACTTCTGCTGTATGGGTTCTGGACCCTGCCACCATGACCGTGCGGTCGCAGCCGGTGGAGATTGCCACCGCAGATGGCAACGATGTGGTGGTATCGGCCGGACTGACACCCGGCATGCTGGTGGTGTCGGCCGGTGTGCATGTATTGACACCGGGCCAAAAGGTCAGTATCTACAAGGAAAAGGAAGGCGATAAAGTGGCTGTGTCCCCCGCAACGGCCGCGTCTTCTGCTACAGGTTCTGTAGCGACTGGGACTGTCGTCCAGGCCCCTGCTTCCGCTGCCAAGTGAGCCTGCTATGACCCAGTTGCAACCCAAAGCGGGCTTCAATCTTTCCAAGTGGGCGCTTGACCATCCAGCGTTGACCCGCTATCTGCTGGTCGTCCTGATGGCGCTCGGCTTCGCTGCCTATTTTCAGTTGGGCCAGGACGAAGATCCGCCTTTTGCCTTTCGTGTGATGGTGATACGTACCATGTGGCCCGGTGCCACGGCGCAACAGGTGGCCGATCAGGTCACCGACAAGATCGAGCGCACGCTGCAGGAAGTGCCCTACGCCGACAAGATCCGCAGTTTCTCCAAGCCGGGCGAATCCACGGTCATCTTCCAGCTCAAGGACAGTTCCAAGGCGGCAGATGTTCCCACGATCTGGTACACGGTGCGGAAAAAGATCGGAGACATGCGCTACTCGCTTCCAGGCGGTGTGCTGGGGCCATTTTTCAATGATGATTTCGGCGACGTGTATGGCGTTATCTACGCGCTGGAGTCCGATGGTTTCTCCAACGAAGAAGTGAAAACCATGGCGGACAGCGTCCGCCAGGAGTTGCTGCGTGTGCAGGATGTCAACAAGGTGGACCTCTTTGGCGTGCAGGACGAAAAGCTCTACATCGAGATTTCCCAGAAGCGGCTGGCCCAGCTGGGTCTGGACTTGAACCAGGTGCTGGCACAACTGGGGCAACAAAATGCGGTGGAAGGCGCCGGCACCATGCAAACGCCGTTGGACGTCTTGCAGGTTCGGGTAGGAGGCCAGTTCGAAACCATTGACCAGCTCAAGAGCATGCCGATTCGCGGCAGCACGGGCAATCAGTTGCGCCTGGATGATATTGCCGATATCAAACGTGGCTATGTGGACCCGCCGCAGGTCAAGGTGCGACACCATGGACAGCAAGTCATTGCGCTGGGGGTGTCCATGGCCAAAGGCGGCGACATTCTGGCATTGGGCAAAGCGCTCAAGGTTGCAACGACGCGCATCGATGCCACGCTGCCGGTTGGCGTCAAGCTGACCCAGATTCAGGATCAACCCGTGGCGGTGGCCAAGTCGGTGAACGAATTTGTGAAGGTGCTGATTGAGGCGATTGTCATCGTGCTGGTGGTGAGCTTCGTCAGCCTGGGCTTTCATCGCCGCCCCGGCGTTACGCGTTTTTACAACCGCTATTACATCGACATGCGTCCCGGTCTGGTGGTGGGCATCACCATTCCGCTGGTTTTGGCGGTGACTTTTCTGGGCATGTACTACTGGGGCATTGGCTTGCACAAAATTTCGCTGGGTTCGCTCATCATTTCCCTGGGTTTGCTGGTGGATGACGCCATCATTGCCGTGGAAATGATGGTGCGCAAGATGGAGGAGGGCTACGACAAGGTTCGCGCCGCCACCTTCGCCTACGAAATCACCGCCATGCCGATGCTGACCGGTACTTTGATCACAGCCGCAGGTTTCTTGCCCATCGGCATCGCCAAGTCGGTGACGGGTGAGTACACCTTTGCCATCTTCGCGGTCACGGTTCTTGCGCTGGTGTTGAGCTGGCTGGTGTCCGTGTACTTCGTGCCCTATCTGGGCACGCTGCTGCTCAAGCGCCCGGCCCATCTGGCAGTGGCGGGCCAATCGCCCCACGAAAGTTTTGACAGCGGTTTCTACAAGGCTTTTCGCAAGGCCGTGAACTGGTGCGTTGAATACCGCTGGACCACCATCGGCCTGATGCTGCTCACGTTTGCCCTGGGTATCGTTGGCATGGGGCGGGTGCAGCAGCAGTTTTTCCCCGACTCCAGCCGGCCCGAGATATTGCTGGACGTCTGGTTTCCGGAAGGTACCTCTTTCGCTGCCAACGAGGCCACCACCAAGCGCGTCGAAAAGCGCTTGATGGATGAAGCGGGTGTGGTCTCCGTCAGTACCTGGGTCGGCTCGGGCGTGCCGCGCTTCTATTTGCCTCTGGATGTGGTTTTTCCGCAGTCCAACGTGTCCCAATTCATCCTGATGCCGCAGGATCTGAAGGTGCGCGAGGCACTGCGCATCAAATTGCCCGCCTTGCTGGCCCAGGAATTCCCGGAGGTGCGGGGTCGGGTCAAGGTCTTGCCCAATGGCCCACCCGTGCCTTATCCGGTACAGTTTCGTGTGGTGGGTTCTGAGCCCAAGGTCCTGCGTGAACGCGCCGACGAGGTCAAGGCCATCCTGCAGGCCAACGCCAACATGCGCGGCGTCAATGACAACTGGAATGAGTTCGTCAAGGTCTTGCGGCTGGAGGTCGATCAATCCAAGGCGCGTGCTCTGGGTGTCACCAGTCAGTCGATTGCCCAAGCCTCCAAGACGATCCTGGCCGGCACCACGGTGGGCCAGTTCCGCGAAGGCGACAAGCTGATTGACATTGTGTTGCGTCAGCCACTGGACGAGCGCAACGCCATCACCGACATCGCGAATGCCTACCTGCCTACTGCATCGGGACGCACCATTCCCCTGATGCAGATCGCCAAACCGACCTTCTCCTGGGAGCCCGGTGTGCTGTGGCGCGAGAACCGCGACTACGCCATCACGGTGCAGGGTGACGTGGTCGAAGGCCTTCAAGGCGCCACTGTGACAGCCGAACTGACGCCAGCGCTTCGTGCTCTGGAGTCCAAATGGCTGCAACAAGGCCATGCCGGTTACCGGATTCAGGTGGCGGGTGCCGTGGAGGAGAGCAGCAAGGGCTCGGCCTCCATTGCCGCAGGGGTTCCCATCATGCTGTTCATTACCTTTACCTTGCTGATGTTGCAGTTGCATAGCTTCAGCCGGGCCATGCTGGTATTCCTGACGGGACCTATGGGTATTGCCGGTGTCGCAGGTGCCTTGTTGCTCCTGAATCGTCCCTTTGGCTTTGTAGCCTTGCTTGGCGTGATTGCCTTGATGGGCATGATCCAGCGCAATTCGGTCATCCTCATTGACCAGATTGAGCAGGACCGCGCCAGTGGCGTGCCCGCATGGGATGCCATTGTGGAGTCCACCGTGCGGCGTTTGCGTCCCATTGTGCTGACTGCTGCCGCTGCCGTGCTGGCGATGATCCCCCTGTCGCGCTCGGTATTCTGGGGCCCCATGGCGGTGGCGATCATGGGCGGGCTCATTGTCGCGACGGTGCTGACGCTTCTCGCCTTGCCTGCCATGTACGCCGCCTTGTACCGGGTCAAGCGGGAGCCTGTCGCAGCAGGTTAAAATAGAAAGTTGACCTATTTCACGGGGATGGTCGTGCAGACCGTCCCCTTTGTTTTTGCGCGGGTGGCGAAATTGGTAGACGCACCAGGTTTAGGTCCTGACGTCCGCAAGGATGTGGGGGTTCGAGTCCCCCCCCGCGCACCACGTTAGCGTATTTGCAGAAGAGTTTGCAGCCGCATGGCGGTACACGCTGTATGCATTTGTTTGATATTTAGGAGAATTACCATGGCTGTTACTGTTGAAACTCTCGAAAAGCTGGAACGCAAAATCACACTGACACTGCCCGTCGGCGTCATCCAGGCTGAAGTTGAAGCGCGTCTGAAAAAGATCGCACGCACCACCAAAATGGATGGCTTTCGCCCAGGCAAAGTGCCGATGAACGTGGTTTCCCAGCGTTACGGCTACTCGGTTCACTACGAAGTCATGAACGACAAGGTGGGTGAGGCGTTTTCCAATGCTGCCAACGAAGCCAAGTTGCGCGTGGCGGGCCAGCCACGTATCACCGAAAAGGAAGCATCGCCTGAAGGCGAAATGGCTTTCGACGCTATTTTCGAAGTCTTCCCCGAAGTCAAGATCGCCGATTTGGCTACGGCCGAAGTCGAAAAAGTCAAAGCTGAGGTGGATGACAGCGCCATCGACAAGACCCTGGACATTCTTCGCAAGCAGCGTCGCACCTTTGCACAGCGCGCGCAGGACGCCGCCGCACAGGACGGCGACCGCGTGACAGTTGATTTCGAAGGCAAGATCGACGGTGAAGTCTTTGAAGGCGGCAAAGCCGAAGACTTTCAGTTCATCCTCGGCGATGGCCAGATGCTCAAGGAGTTTGAAGACGCAACCCGTGGCATGAAGTCCGGCGAAAGCAAGACTTTCCAGCTGGCCTTCCCCGCTGAATACCATGGCAAGGATGTCGCCGGCAAGACCGCTGACTTCATGGTCACGCTCAAGAAAGTTGAAGCAGCCCATTTGCCCGAAGTGAATGAAGCTCTGGCCAAGTCGCTGGGCATTGCCGAAGCCACGGTCGAAGGCCTGCGCGCCGACATCAAGAAGAACCTGGAGCGCGAAGTCAAGTTCCGCCTGCTGGCTCGCAACAAAGCCGCCGTCATGGATGCGCTGGTTGCCAAGGCCGAGCTCGACCTGCCCAACACCAGCGTGCAAGCGGAAATCAGCCGCCTGCTCGAAGGTGCCCGTGCGGACCTCAAGCAGCGCGGTGTCAAGGATGCTGACAAGGCCCCAATCCCTGACGATGTGTTCCGTCCTCAGGCCGAGCGCCGCGTGCGCCTGGGCCTGGTGGTGGCTGAGCTGGTCCGATCCAACGCCCTGCAAGCCAAGACCGAGCAAATCAAGGCGCATATTGAAGAGCTGGCTGCCAGCTACGAAAAGCCCGCCGACGTGATGCGCTGGTATTACAGCGACAACAACCGCCTGGCCGAAGTCGAGGCAATGGTGATTGAGAACAATGTGACCGACTTCGTGCTGTCCAAGGCCAAAATCAGCGAAAAGAGCATTTCCTTTGATGAACTGATGGCTCAAAACTGATGAAAATGCCGCGTCAAGCGGTTTGGATGGGGCTTGGGCCGGGCTTGTAGTCTGGCGCTGTAGCCCCATTTCATTTGTGGCTCACATTTTTCGGTACAGTACCGGCATACCAGGAGATAACATGAACGTGCGATTTGGTGCAATGGATACACAAGCCCTGGGCATGGTGCCCATGGTGATTGAGCAATCGGGTCGCGGTGAGCGCTCTTATGACATCTACTCGCGTCTGCTCAAAGAGCGCGTGATTTTTTTGGTGGGGCCGGTCAACGATTACGTCGCCAACCTCGTCGTGGCGCAGTTGCTGTTTCTGGAGAGTGAAAATCCTGACAAGGACATTTCGTTCTACATCAACTCACCCGGCGGTTCCGTCAGTGCGGGCATGGCGATCTATGACACCATGAATTTCATCAAACCGGAGGTTTCCACGCTGTGTACCGGCATGGCCGCCAGCATGGGTGCTTTTTTGCTGGCAGCAGGTGCCAAGGGCAAGCGGTTCTCGCTGCCCAACTCCAAAGTGATGATTCACCAGCCTTCGGGCGGCAGTCAGGGGCAGGCCACCGAGATCGAGATTCAGGCCCGCGAGATTCTCAAGACGCGTGAACAGCTCAACAAGATTCTTGCAGAGCGTACTGGCCAGCCGCTGGAGCGTATTGAGCGCGACACCGAGCGCGACTATTACATGTCCGCCGAAGAGTGCAAGGAATATGGTCTGATCGATCAGGTCATTTCGAAGCGGGCATGACACATTAGCGATGCGCGGCGCCTTCATGGCGTTGCGTGAATCGTGGCGGCGTTGTCGCGATGGCGGGTTTTCTGCTGCGCACGACGCCGTTTTTAATTGGGTATCATTCGGTAATTTTCCGAAAAGGGCATAGTTCACATGGCCGAAAAAAAAGGCACTTCCGGCGAGAAGACTCTCTATTGCTCTTTCTGTGGCAAAAGCCAGCATGAAGTCAAAAAACTGATTGCCGGCCCGTCGGTGTTCGTCTGCGACGAATGCATTGACCTTTGCAACGAGATCATTCGCGACGAATTGCCTGCCAGCACCGAGGCACGCAACCCCAATGGCGAGCTGCCAACACCTGCGGAAATCAAGGCCAACCTGGACAACTATGTCATTGGTCAGGAACCCGCCAAGCGCACGCTGGCCGTCGCCGTGTACAACCACTATAAGCGCTTGCGGCACAAGGAAAAAGCCAAGAAAGACGATGTCGAGCTGGCGAAAAGCAATATTTTGCTGATTGGCCCCACCGGCTCTGGCAAGACCTTGCTGGCCCAGACTTTGGCACGCATGCTGGATGTGCCCTTTGTGATGGCCGACGCCACCACCCTGACCGAAGCCGGCTATGTCGGCGAAGATGTTGAGAACATCGTCTTGAAGCTCTTGCAAAGCTGCAATTACGAAGTCGAACGCGCCCAGCGTGGCATTGTTTACATCGATGAAATTGACAAGATTTCCCGCAAGTCCGATAACCCCTCCATCACGCGTGATGTGTCGGGTGAGGGTGTGCAACAGGCGCTGCTCAAGCTGATTGAAGGCACCATGGCCAGCGTACCGCCGCAGGGTGGTCGCAAGCATCCGAACCAGGATTTTGTCCAGGTGGACACCACGAACATCTTGTTCATTTGTGGCGGTGCGTTTTCCGGCCTCGAAAAAGTCATTGACAACCGCACCGCGTCGTCCGGAATCGGGTTCGGCGCCTCGGTCAAGAGCAAAGAGCAACGCAGTCTCACCGAAGTCTTCAAGGATGTCGAGCCAGAGGATTTGATCAAGTTCGGATTGATTCCCGAGCTGGTGGGGCGCATGCCCGTGGTGGCAACACTGGCCGAGTTGAGCGAAGACGCGCTGGTGCAGATTCTGACGGAACCCAAGAACGCGCTCGTCAAGCAATACGCCAAGCTTCTGGCCATGGAGGGCGTTGATCTGGAGATCCGGCCTTCGGCCCTGAAAGCCATTGCGAAGAAGGCCTTGGCACGCAAGACGGGGGCTCGTGGCCTGCGCTCGATCCTGGAGCAGTCCCTGATCGACACCATGTACGAGTTGCCCAACGTTTCCAACGTGGACAAGGTTGTTGTGGATGAATCCACCATCGAAGAAAACAAACCCCCCTTGCTGGTATACCGCGAGGCTGCCAAGAAGGCCTGATTTGTGCCGTCTTTGTGGCCAATTACTCAAATTTGACGTTCACGTACCCGGTCAATAATCGTTTGCGGGTTGAAAATCCGCACTTCTGATCCATATTTAACAGGTAACGTAAAGGTTTTCCCCATGTCTGGTCATACCCCACTACCTGCTACCCCTATTGATTTGCCATTGCTCCCGCTTCGGGACGTGGTTGTGTTTCCGCACATGGTGATTCCGCTCTTTGTGGGTCGACCCAAGAGCATCAAGGCGCTGGAAGCGGCGATGGAATCCGAGCGCCGCATCATGCTCGTGGCACAAAAAGCCGCCGCCAAGGATGATCCGCTGGTATCCGACATGTTTGATGTCGGTTGTGTCTCCACCATCCTGCAAATGCTGAAGTTGCCGGATGGCACGGTGAAAGTCCTGGTTGAAGGCCAGCAGCGGGCACGCGTCAACAAGATCGAAGAAGGTGAACTGCATTTCTCGGCCAACGTCACGCCCGTGGAGTCGGTTGCAGAGCCGGAATCCAAGCCCCGCGGAAAGACCAGCGAGATTGAGGCTTTGCGTCGTGCCGTCATGCAGCAGTTTGACCAGTACGTGAAGCTCAACAAAAAGATTCCCCCGGAGATTTTGACTTCCATCTCCAGCATCGACGATGCGGGTCGTCTGGCCGACACCATTGCTGCCCATTTGCCGCTGAAACTCGACAACAAGCAGGCCGTGCTGGACCTCACCTCGATTAAAGACCGTCTTGAGAATCTGTTCGAACAGATCGAGCGCGAGGTAGATATCCTGAACGTGGACAAGAAAATCCGCGGTCGCGTTAAACGCCAGATGGAGAAAAACCAGCGCGATTTTTACCTCAACGAGCAGGTCAAAGCCATCCAGAAGGAGTTGGGCGAAGGCGAAGAGGGCGCGGACATCGACGAGATCGAGAAAAAGATCAAAGCGGCAAAAATGCCGAAGGATGCGCTCAAGAAGGCCGAGGGTGAGCTTAAAAAGCTGAAGCTCATGTCACCGATGTCTGCCGAAGCGACCGTGGTGCGCAATTACATTGATGTCCTTACGGGTCTGCCGTGGGCTGGCAAGACGAAGATCAAGCACAACCTGGGCAATGCTGAGGCGGTGCTGAATGAGGACCACTACGGTCTTGACAAGGTCAAGGATCGTATTCTGGAATATCTCGCGGTGCAGCAGCGTGTCGACAAAGTCAAGGCTCCCATCCTGTGTCTGGTGGGTCCACCCGGTGTAGGCAAGACCTCCTTGGGCCAGTCCATTGCCAAGGCGACGGGGCGAAAGTACGTGCGCATGGCCTTGGGCGGGATGCGTGACGAGGCAGAAATTCGTGGCCATCGCCGCACCTACATTGGTGCCATGCCTGGCAAGGTTCTACAAAGCCTGTCCAAGGTGGGTACGCGCAATCCGCTGTTCTTGCTGGATGAAATTGACAAGCTGGGAACCGACTTCCGGGGTGATCCGTCGAGTGCGCTGCTGGAGGTTTTGGATCCTGAGCAAAACCACAAGTTTGGCGATCACTATGTCGAAGTCGACTTTGACCTGAGCGACGTGATGTTCGTGGCCACCTCGAACTCCATGAATATTCCACCGGCTTTGCTGGACCGCATGGAAGTCATTCGCCTGTCGGGTTACACCGAAGACGAGAAGACCAGTATTGCACTCAAGTACCTGTTGCCCAAGCAACTGGCCAACAATGGTGTCAAGGTAGAAGAGTTGCTGGTGGGTGAAGATGCCGTGCGGGACATCGTTCGTTACTACACCCGTGAGGCCGGTGTTCGTTCCCTGGAACGTGAGCTCTCCAAAATCTGCCGCAAAGTGGTCAAAGGCCTGCAGCTCAAGAAGATGGTGCCGCAGGTTAAGGTCAATGCCGATAACCTCAACGACTTTCTGGGCGTGCGCAAGTACACCTATGGCCGTGCTGAACAGCAAAACCAGGTGGGTCAGGTGGTCGGTTTGGCATGGACCGAGGTGGGTGGTGACCTGCTGACGATTGAAGCCGCCATGATGCCTGGCAAGGGCGTGATCACGCGCACGGGCTCCTTGGGCGATGTCATGAAAGAGTCCGTGGAAGCGGCCCGTACCGTGGTGCGCAGTCGCTCGCGCCGCTTGGGTATCAAGGACGAATTCTTTGAGAAGAAGGATATTCACATCCACGTACCCGATGGCGCCACGCCCAAGGATGGCCCCAGCGCGGGTGCAGCCATGACGACCGCTTTTGTCTCTGCCATGACGGGCATTCCGGTGCGCGGTGATGTCGCCATGACGGGGGAGATCACCCTGCGCGGGGAAGTCACTGCGATTGGCGGTTTGAAGGAAAAGCTGCTGGCCGCATTGCGCGGCGGCATCAAGACGGTGCTGATTCCCGAAGAAAATGCCAAGGATTTGCAGGACATTCCCGAGAATGTGAAAAACGGCCTGGAGATCGTGCCGGTGCGCTGGATTGACAAGGTGCTGGAAATCGCCCTGGAGAGAATGCCCACGTCCTTGCCTGAAGACGAGCCGGTGACGGGGGCTGCGACGGATGTGGCCGTACCGGCGGCGGAGTTGACGGGTTCGGTCAAGCATTGAGTTGAATTGCTGCGCAACTTTTTTCCAAAGGCTTGCAAAGAGCCTGAAATTTGCGCTATAATTTGAGGCTTGAAACGCGGGAATAGCTCAGTTGGTAGAGCGCAACCTTGCCAAGGTTGAGGTCGAGAGTTCGAGACTCTTTTCCCGCTCCAGATTCCAAAAGGGAAGCTCAGGCTTCCCTTTTTTGTCAAAAAAATTGGCGCGATAGCAAATCGGTTATGCAACGGATTGCAAATCCGTCTAGCCCAGTTCGACTCTGGGTCGCGCCTCCAGAGATATACGGCTAATTTCTGGTCACGAAGGCCTCGTCAGTCGAACTGTACGAGGCCTTTTTGTTTCACAATAGGCAGCCGTGCCCGAGTGGTGAAATAGGTAGACACATCGGACTTAAAATCCGCCGCTTCGTGAATAACGGGCGTACCGGTTCGATTCCGGTCTCGGGCACCACTACACTCATCATCCATGCCACGTTACAACGCCCCTTTTGAGATCCATGTCCATGGCCAAGTGGCTCTGCGCGCAGACGTTGTGTTTGCGCAGCTTGAAGATGCCCTGAAGCCTTTGTGGAAGTACGCCGGTGCACGCTCTTTGGCGGACGCCGCCGGCAGTTCCTATGAGGATGAGCCGGGTATCAAGTTCGATCCTCAGGATCACATGTTGCAGATGTGCTGGACCGTCGCCGGTGATGACGATTTCCGTCAGGTGCTTGATGAGGTCTGTATGAACCTCAACGAAGTGGCGCAGGCCGGTGCTGCGATTGAGGTCACGTTCTACGACGCCGATTTTGATGATGAAGACGAAGAGTCAGACGCCGAGTCGCGCGACGACTTCGTCATGCTCTTTGTGGGGCCGGACCCCGCAGCCATCATGCAGGTGCAGCGCGACCTGCTGGTGCAGGATGTCGTCAACATGATGGAGCGGCATTTCGACGGGGCCGAACTCGGCGGTGTCGTGGCCGAAATTGATAAATTGTTTGGCCAGCGATTTGACGATCTGGTCAACTCACTGCAACTCGGCAAGCCACCACGTGGCTCGGGTGGCGGCCATGGCGGCGTGGGCCATGGTGGAGGGCGCAAACCGCGCCATTTGCACTGATCCTTTGCTTCAAACCGCGTGGCTGCAGACATTTCTGAGTCAATTGCGGGCTTTCCCCTCGTCATCCATGCGTGGCGTGCTATCATTTTTGAAGTTTTTAGCTAAAGGAATGGCGCATGAATACGGCAGCAGTCTCTCCCGCCCCATCTGGCCCTTCCCCCGCACCGGGTCGGCCTGAGAAGCTGCGCCTCGGAGACGTCCTGGTTCAGCAGCGGCTGATATCGCAGGAACAGCTCCAGCAAACTCTTGAACTGCAGCGCCAAACGGGCAAAAAAGTAGGTCGCCTGCTGATCGAATCCGGTGTGATTACCGAAGAGTTGCTGGCCAATGGTTTGGCCCGGCAATTGCGCATTCCTTTTGTCAATCTCAAGACGTTTCCTTTCCGCGCTGATGTGGTCAAGCTCTTGCCGGAGTCTGCAGCCCGGCGATTTCGCGCGCTGGTGCTGGAAGACAAGGGCGATATTTTGTTGGTGGCCCTCGCTGATCCGCTGGACTTGTTTGCATATGACGAGTTAACCCGGCTGCTCAAACGCAACATTGGCATTGCTGCCGTGCCCGAGAGTCAGCTGGCACTGGCCTTTGACCGGCTCTATCGCCGTACCGAGGAGATCAGCGGCTTGGCGCGGGCGCTGGAGAAAGACCTGGGCGACGCGGTCGACTTCGGTGAGTTGACCGCAACCGTGGGTCTGGAAGGTGCGCCGGTGGTTCGGTTGCTGCAGTCCATGTTTGAAGATGCCATGCAGGTGGGCGCTTCGGATGTGCACATCGAGCCGCAGGAGGCTGGGCTGCAAATTCGGGTGCGGGTCGATGGTGTCTTGCAGACGCAAACGCAGGCCGACAAGCGCATTGGCGGGGCATTGGCCCAGCGTCTCAAGCTGATGGCCGGTCTGGATATTTCCGAAAAGCGATTGCCGCAAGACGGCCGTTTCAGTGTGCGTCTCAAAGACAACACCATTGATGTGCGCCTGTCCACCTTGCCCACCACGTATGGCGAGTCGGCGGTGATGCGTTTGCTCAATCAGGGGGCGGGTATGCGGCGCCTGGACACCATTGGCATGCCCGATGCCATGCTCAAGCGTTTTCGCGAGGTATTGAATCGCAGTGCCGGCCTGGTGCTGGTGACGGGTCCCACGGGCTCCGGCAAGACGACCACCCTGTACGCGGCCCTGGCTGAGATCAATGCGGCCGAACTCAAGGTCATTACCGTGGAAGACCCGGTGGAATACCGTCTGCCTGGCATTACCCAGGTCCAGGTCAACGACAAGATCGAGCTGACCTTTGCCCGCGTGTTGCGGTCGTGTTTGCGCCAGGACCCGGATGTGATTCTGGTTGGCGAAATGCGGGACGCCGAAACGGCTGAAATCGGCTTGCGGGCAGCGATTACCGGGCACCTGGTGCTATCGACCCTGCACACGCGGGATGCCATCAGTACGCCGTTTCGCCTGCTGGACATGGGGGTGCCGCCTTTCATGGTGGCAACGTCATTGCAGGCGGTCATTGCCCAGCGTCTGGTGCGTCTGAATTGTCAGGAGTGTGCCGCACCGCATGCGCCCACCGCGCAGGAGCAGTCCTGGCTCACCACCATGATCGAAGCCGGAGAGCCGATACAACCCAAGCGTGGGCGCGGTTGCTCTGCCTGCAATGGCACCGGTTATTCCGGACGGCAGGGCGTCTATGAATTGCTTGAAATGGACGCCGTTTTGACCCAGGCTGCGTCGCGTTCTGATCCCGCTACATTCATGACCCTGGCGCGTGAGCGCATGAAAGGCCATACGCTGGCCCACCATGCCCTGGAGCTTGTACGCCAGGGCCGAACCTCGCTGGCTGAGGCGCTTCGCATTGGCTTCGATGTGGACGAACAGGAATAAACCCAGATGGCTGTTTTTGACTGGCGTGGACGCAATGCGCGTGGCGAAGCGGTGCAGGGACAACTTGAAGCCCTGAGCGAAAACGGCGTGGCCGACCAGCTCCTGTCGATTGGCGTGGCACCGGTTCACATTGCGCTGGCTGTTGCCACGGCGCAGGTCGACAGTGTCGACAACTGGTTTACCCGTTTCAATCGCAAGCCCGTGGTGGTGGAGGACATTCTGGTGTTTTCCCGGCAGATGTACACCCTCAACAAAGCCGGTGTTCCTATTCTGCGGGCGTTTGCCGGACTTCAGGCCTCGGCCACCAAGCCTGCGATGGTGGACTTGCTCAAAGACATACGCGCAAGTCTGGACCAGGGGCGCGAGTTGTCTGCGGCTATGGCGCGACACGTGGATATTTTTGGTGCCTTCTATATCTCCATGATGCGGGTCGGGGAAATGACCGGCAAGCTGACTGAAGTTTTTCTGCGTCTGAACGAGCACATGGAGTTTGAACGCGATGTGCGAGAGCGTATCAAGCAGGCCATGCGCTATCCCATTTTTGTGATGATCGCCATGGCCATTGCCATCGTCATTCTCAACATCTTTGTCATTCCGGTGTTCGCCAAAGTCTTCGCTGGCTTCAATGCAGAGTTGCCGCTCATCACTCGGGGTTTGCTGGGATTTTCAAGCTGGATGCTGGCCTGGTGGCCTTTGTTGCTGATGGTGCTTGTGGGGGCGGTCATGATGGTGCGCGGCTATTTGCGTACGCCGGAGGGGCGTTATCGCTGGGATGCCCGCAAACTCAAGTTGCCCATCGTTGGCGATATTGTCCTGAAGGCCACGCTGGCACGGTTTGCGCGCAGTTTCGCCTTGTCGAGCCAAAGCGGGGTGCCTTTGGTGCAAGCCCTCACCGTGGTGGCGCAAACTGTGGACAACGCCTTCATTGGCAGTCGCATCGAGCAGATGCGCGATGGCATCGAGCGCGGCGAGAGCATTTCCCGCTGTGCGGCTGCAAGCGGCGTGTTCACCCCCGTGGTACTTCAAATGATCTCGGTCGGAGAAGAAACCGGCGAACTCGATTCGCTGCTGTTCGAAATAGCCGATATGTACGAGCGTGAGACTGATTACAGCATCAAGGGCTTGTCGGCCGCCATTGAACCCATTCTGCTGGCGGTCATTGCCGTGCTGGTGTTGCTGCTGGCCCTGGGTGTGTTCCTGCCCCTGTGGAACATGGGGCAGGCGGCCATGGGCAAAGGTGGCGCTTAGCCGTGGTCATGGAACGGTCAGCCCCTGTGCAAGCGTCGCTCTGGAGTGCGCGCATGGTGGAGTGGTCGCTGATGGCCGGGGTCATTCTGGTGTTGGCCTTGGTATTCGCTCGCAAGGTGCAGGTGGTGCAAGGGCAGAGCGAGCTGGCGGCGGTTCAGTCCACCCTGGGGGCGCTGCGTACGGCCCTGATTTTTGAGCATCTGCAAAAAAGCACCTTGGGGCAAGGACCCTCCGTGGTGGGGACGCAACGCAATCCCTTTGAATTGCTGGGTCGACTGCCTGCGAATTACCGTGGTGAAATCTCCCGCGCCAGTGCATCGTCCGCGCCGCCCGGCAGTTGGTTGTTTGACAGGGACTGCGTCTGCGTGGGTTATGTGCCCTTGTACCCGAAATGGTTCGACAGCCCCAGTGGCAATACCGTCGCCTGGTACCGTGTGAGTGGCACGTCAGGGCCTTTGCAGTTGCTTGCAGAAGAAGCCTATGTCTGGCAGGACCAGGCATTGAATTGACCCGGGATCTGACTGTCCTGTATAGAAGGAAAGTGAAAAATATTTGAATAATTTCAGGGACTTAGCATTCAAACTTCGTGTACAACAATAAAGTGATGCACTAGAATTTGATGTACAAAGGCATTAACGGACGACGTTGGGGTCTGAATGAGTTTTCAGACGGATTCAATTTAATTTTTATAAGGTGGACAACATGAGACAAGTGCAACGCGGTTTTACTTTGATTGAACTGGTGATGGTTATCGTGATTTTGGGCGTTCTGGCTGCGGTGGCGCTGCCAAAATTTGTGGATTTGAAGAGCGAGGCACTGGCTGCTGCGCTAAAGGGCGTTACGGGTGGAATTGACTCTGCCAGCGCTGTTAACTACGCGGCGCGGAGTGTTTCTACAACGAAAGGTGCCGCCACACAAGGTTTGACCTGCCAAACGGCTGCAGTAGCCATTTTGCAAAGTGCAGCCGTTCCAGCCGGGTTCTCGATGGACAATACAACGGCGTTGATAGCTGGCAACAATACATGTGTTGTGACGCAAACAGACGGTGGTGCAACGGCAAACTCGGTCATTATTGGTATTCTGTGAGCCGCGCTGCTAGAAATTAATAGCTGCTTGACAGATCAAGCACCAATTGGCGTATGGGCATTCGTAGAAGGCGGTAGGGATTTTCCCACCGCCTTTTTCGCTATTTATTGCCTTCACTGAAGGGCGTTTCATGAGTGGCGTCTTCAATATTTGAAAATGGTTTTGAAACACATTGATGGGTATGTCTCGAAACATTTTTGCAAGTGTTACATCGGCTGAGTGCCGTAGGGTACGCGGCTTTACGTTGATCGAGTTGATCATGGTCATCGTCATGCTGGGTGTGCTCGCTGTATTTGCAATGCCACGCATTCTCAACACCGGCGACTTCAGCGCACGGGGCTTTCATGACGAGACCCTGTCTTTGCTGCGTTATGCCCAAAAGACCGCTATCGCTCAGCGTCGCACTGTTTGTGTGTCCCTGAATGCCAACGGGGTGGCATTGACCATGGATACAAATTCGCCCCCCGATGGTGCCTGTGACGCCTCGCCAACTTTGCCAGCCACACCCAAAGGCGGCTCCGGGTTGGCGGGGTCCGTTGCGGGTTTTCAGTTCACGCCTTTGGGCAGCACCAATCAGCCGGCAGCCATCACCATCACGATTGCCAATAGCCGCAGCATCAGGGTGGAGGCCGACACGGGCTATGTCCATGAGTAAGCGACATCAAGCGGGTTTCACCCTGATCGAACTGATCATCTTCATCGTGGTGGTCAGTGCCGGGTTGGCTGGAATCCTGTCGGTGATGAACACTACGGTCAAGTCCAGTGCGGACCCGATGGTGCGCAAGCAGGCGGCAGCGGCGGCGGAGTCGATTCTGGAAGAAATCATGCTCAAAGCTTATGTCGATCCGGACGGCACCTCGGGCGAATCCACGCGGGACGTGATGGACGACGTGGATGATTTCAAAGGTTTGAGTGCAAGCCAGATCAATGTCCTGTTTGCCGATTTGTTGCTGCAAGTGCCGGGTTACACGATTGCCATCACGGTGGGGGCTGAGGCACCTCTGAACGGGGTGAACATGAAAAAAGTTACCGTCACAGTGAGTCGGGGCAGCGAAAGCATATCGCTGTCCGGCTACCGGGCGAACTACTGATCATGCATAGCAAGCTCCGCCAGCACGGATTCACGCTCATTGAGTTGGTCATGGTTATCGTCATCATGGGCGTCATCGGAGGCATCGTGGCGGTCTTCATGAAAAGCCCGATCGATGCCTACTTTGACAGTGCCCGCCGCGCGGCACTCACCGATGTGGCCGACACCACGGTGCGTCGCATGGCTCGTGACATTCGCAAGGCGTTGCCTAACAGCATTCGTCAGTTGAACAGCCAGTGCATCGAATTTATTCCCACCAAAACAGGAGGACGGTATCGTGCCGAGGAAACAGTGGCGGGTGATAACACCAGCCTGAATTTCAGTGCAGCAGACACGACGTTCAATATGCTGGGAGATAACGGTACTCTTGCGGCTGATCAGCAAATTGCGGCGGGTGACTTGATTGCTGTTTACAACCTCGGCATTGCCGGCTCAGACGCCTACGCGGGTGACAACACGTCGGTGGTGTCCAGCGTGGTGAATGGCACCGAAACTGTGATCACCATCGCGAGCAAGAAATTTCCGCTCGCATCCGGTAGCAACCGTTTTCATGTTGTTCCTGGCAATGAGAAAGTTGTTGCCTATATGTGTGACGGCAGTGGCAATCTTTTGCGCAATGCAAATTACGCGTACACCGCTTCCAGCACCTGTCCAACGGCAGGGGCTACCGTGATGGCAAACAAGATTGCTGCCTGCAATTTTGTTTACAACGGCTCTGATTTGCAGCGCAATGCTCTGGTGCAGTTGGGGATCACCTTCACTGAAAAGGGTGAGTCTGTGAACCTTTACCACGAAGTTCATGTGAATAACACGCCATGAATCACATCCGAAGCATTCAACAGGGCTTTGCCGCCATTGCCGCCATCTTTCTGGTGGTGGTGTTGGCTGCTTTGGGCGGTTTTATGCTCACGTTTTCGAATACCCAGCAGCTGACTTCGGCGCAGGATATTCTGGGTTCCCGTTCTTACTGGGCGGCTCGTGCCGGGCTGGAGTGGGGTATCGCAGGCGTGACGGCGACATGCCCGGTGGCCTCTACTTCATTTGCCGTGGATGCCTTTGCGGTTACCGTGACGTGCACCTTACAGACCTACACCGACGCGGGGCAGCCCGTGAATATTTTTCAGCTCACCTCGGTGGCCCGTTCCAGCGGTGCTGCGGGGTCTGTGGGCTTTGTTGAGCGCAGTCTTTCTGCGACCCTGGAGAGGTGAGCGCGAGACCTATGGAAAAACTGGTTGACCATTTTTTGCGGGCCAGCAGGGAAAACCTTGCACCATGGTTCATCCTGCTGTGCGGCTTGCTGGCAGTTCCCAGTGCGCAGGCGGCCTGCTCCAGCTACCAGGGTAAAGTGGTTTTCAATGAGGTGTATGACCCGACCAGCGGCACCACTTCAGTGGAGCTCAAAGTGCTGGACCCCAGCGTGGTTGCGGCCAGCAGCACGTTCGCTGGCTGGAGCGTCAATGTGTATAAGAAAACGGGTGCTGGCGCCGTCAGCGCCAGCACGGCAAATTTCGGTACCGCCTTCACCACGGCAGCCCAAAATTCCTGTGGACAGCAATCGGCTTGGGTCAGGGTTCCGGACAGTGCTTTGGGCGGCATGATCGCTGGATCCAATCCCAATAGCAATTTGAATTTTGTTTTGTCCGAAAACGGAAAAATTGTGGATGTCTTGCGATTGGGCTCGGCCACTACGCTCTACACCGTGGGCACCAGTTTTGCAGCATGCCCCGGCATCGAGGGGGTGCTGCCCAGTAGCCGGTACGACGCTGCGTGGGGTATCAACGGCAACAAGGACTGGTACCGAACACTGGATGGCACGGGTACCTGGGGCGGCCAGGCAACCGCCTCCGGTGGGGACAGCATCTGTGGCAGCAACGATGGGGGCAGCACATTCGCTGTGTCGAAGGTGGCAAGTGTCACCAGTGTGCCTGTCAACACGAATTTCAGCTTTACGCTGTATGCCCAAAATGGGGCGGGCGGATCAGCTCTCACGGGTGTTCAGGTTACTGATGATCTGACGGCGGCGGGACTCAACTTTGTGTCCTGCACCACAGCCAGCGGCAGTTGCACATATTCCGGCGGCGTCGTGACCTGGAGCGTAGGCGCTGTGGCCGCAAACACCACTAAAACAGCTATCTTGACTGTTACTGCCAGCAGCGCTGGCGCCAAGACCAACACCATCAACTCCAACGTGGGAACGCCCGCCGCAACTGCCTCGGCCACGGTACAAGCCTACGCCCCTCTGGCCGATTGGCACATGGATGAATCGCTGTGGAACGGCACGGTGGGTGAGGTGAAAGACAGCAGTGGCAATGGGTACCACGGGCGGGCCAGAATTGCGGCCGGTTCGTCGACGGTGGCGACCACGGCTTCAGGGTCACCGGCCTACACCAGTGGCAGCCAAAACACCTGCAACTATGGTCAGTTTGATCGCACCACCGCGCCAACACGCACCTACAGCTATGTGGAGCTCTCCGGCATTCCAACGCTGCCTTCGAGTTTCACGTTTGCTGCCTGGATTCGCTCCACCAATGCCACGGCTCAGCACCAGCGGATTTTGGTCCGTGACGATGGTGACAATGGTTGGGGACTGAGCCTTGCAGATGGCACGGGGCAGGGGAAACTGCGCTTTTTTAATCGCAACATCACCAATTCGGGGGCGGTGACAGGGCAGGGCTCCAACCCCGGCGCTGGCGTGTTTGCTCTGGATACCGATGCGGTCATTACCAGCAACAACTGGTTTTTCATTGCAGCGTCGATCAATACGACGGGCAAGATCATCACCCTGTATGTGTACAACGCTGCCGGTACTTTGCTGGCGACCACCAGCTCGGCGTTCGCTGGTACCTGGGCAGACGGGACGGGTCTGGCTGCCATTGGGGGGGAAACGTCCGCTTCCTCCGAGGGGCGACAAACTTCCTGGCACTTTCTCGGAAATATCGACGAGGTGCAGATCTACTCAGGCGTGCTGTCGCAAACCGATCTTGATGTGCTGCGTACGCGCGCCAGAAATTGTGGTGTTGTCGGGCCGGAGCATATTGAACTGGTGCATAACGGGGCTGCGCTCAACTGCACACCCAAAGCCGTGACGGTGCTTGCCTGCACCGGTAGCGCTTCGTGCAATGGCGTGCCGGCCAGTCAATATACGGGGGGCAGCTTCACTTTCACGCCAACACCGATTTCGGGCGCCCAGTGGTGTTCGGATGCCTTGTGTGCATCGCCCATTTCAGGTGCGGTCACTCTTTCCAACAACGCCACCATTTACCTGCGCGAGCCCACGGCGCGCACTGACACGCTGGGTGGCTCCACCTCAAGTGCCAGCAATGCCACGGTGCAGTGCACCAACGCTGCCACATCGGCCTTCAATGCCACTACCGCCTGCGAGGTGGCATTTGCCAGCTCGGGGTTCCTGATGAATGCAGCCAACCACTATGCCTGCAGCCCCCAGATCATGACCTTGCAGGCCGTGAAATCCAGTGCCACCGGTACCAGTTGTATTCCTGCGTTCGCAGGGGTCAATCGGGACGTGAAGCTTTATTTGAGTTACACCAACCCCGCGACGGGCACCCAAACGGCATCCCTGAATTACGTGACCAGCAGCGGCGGCGCAAGCTCTGCGGTGGCGTCGTTATCCACCTCTTCCGGCAGTCCCAGTACGCTGGGGGGGCTGTATTTTGATGGTACAGGTACTGCCACCATCAGCAACTTCAGCTATCCTGACGCGGGTCAGGTGATGCTGAACCCCAGCTACACCGGCAGTGCAGGTACAGGCGATGCAGGCTTGTCTTTGGTGGCGATCAGCGGCAATAGTTTCATTGCGGCGCCCAAGTCCTTTGTGTTCAGCGCTATTCCGACGGCGCCGCTGACAGCGGGTGACCCCTTCAACGTCACGGTAACGGCCTACAACGCCTGTTCAACCCCGGCGCCGACCCCCAACTTTGGCCAGGAGACGACGGCGGCCACGGTGAGCTTGACCTCATCCAACCCGATTCCCGCAATGGGCAATGCCACGGCCATCAGTCAAACCCTGGCCGGGTTTGCCAATGGCGCGGCAAGCATCAATCTGACCTGGGCAGAGGTGGGGACAGTAGATCTGGTCGCCACGAGTTCGAATTACCTGGGTTCTGCGCTCAATACCAGCAGCACCCAGTCGGCTGTGGGGCGGTTCAAGCCAGCCTACCTGGATACCAAAGTAACGCAGGGGTGCAGCACCTTCACGTATTCGGGGCAGCCGTTCACGGCTGAGGTTACTGCCATGGCAAGGGGGGGAACAATCACCGCCAATTACGCTGGCGCCACTTGGGCCAAGCTGGTGACCCTGAGCGATGCCAATGGGGGCAGTGGCACCTTCAGCAACAACACGATTGCTGCGACGGCATTCAGTGCCGGCGTTGGCAGCAACAACACCGTCAGCTACAAATTCGCCAGTTCCCTGACGGCGCCTGCCAGCATCGGTTTGCGGGCAACGGATACCGACAGTGTCAGCTCGACAGGCCATGTCGAGGGAAGTACCAACCTGCGTAGCGGTCGTCTTCGCTTGTTCAATACATATGGCTCGGAGCGCATGGATTTGTCGATGCCATTGGAGCTGCAGTATTACAACGGTTCGTCGTTTGTGCGCAATACGGCCGATACCTGTACCAGCCTGGGTGTGGCCAATGTGAATCTCGTCAACTACCAGGGCGGGATCACCGCGACCAACATGGGCTTGTCCCATGTGACGGCGGTGGCGCCTTTTGCTGCAGGCCTGGGCAGTGTGACTTTGTCCAAGCCGTCGCCCGCGTCAACCTTGCTCGGCAGCCTGGACCTCATCCTTAACTTGGGGAGCATGGGCGCACCGGTGACCTGTCCAACAGCCACCCCCGTGAATCCGTTGGGATCGTCGACGTCTGCAGCGAAACCCTATCTAAGTGGAAATTGGTGCGGTGCAGCAGCCTATGATCGCGATCCATCGGCGCGGGCTACATTCGGTGTCTACAAAAGTCCACTGATTTACCGGCGCGAAAACTATTGATATGCAAGCATGTCATGATGACGTCATTAGCTACTAAAATGAGAGCAAGAATTTTTGTCTACATACCATCCATGACTAAAGCCCCGTCCGGCATTTGCGCTTGTCTACTCTGTTTGGATCTTTGACCATGCGCTGGCCGTGGAAGCGTCAAGGCTCTGGTGATCAACTGGTGGTGTCCTGGTCTGGGCAGGTGCTCGCCTATGTTCTGGCGCGCAAACGCTCCGATGGGGTGCATGAAGTGCTGAAATCAGGCGTGGAACGCCAGGGTGCCGACGGCTTGGAAGGCTTTGTGCATCGGCTGCAGGATTTGGGTCTGAAGGGGCATGAAACCCGAGTCATGTTGTGGCCCGAGCAATACCAGGTGCTCCAGATCGACGCGCCGGCAGTGGCACCCGAAGAGTTGCGCTCGGCTGCCCGCTATCAGATCCGGGAAATGCTGGAGTCGCATGTGGACGACGTCACGCTGGACGTGATGCGGGTGGGGGATGGTCAGCAAAAAGGCGCGGGATTGCTTTTTGTGGTGGCAGCCACCAATGCAGTGGTGCGCGAGGCGCTTGATCTTGCCGGTGCGATGCAGTGGACGGTGTCGGTGATCGATATTCAGGAAACTGCACAGCGAAATCTGCAAAGTGCATTGGTCGACAGTGAGGGTCATGCGGATCGCGCCAACGCAGCCCTGGTGTTGGTCGATGGTCATCAGGCCGTGCTGACCATCAGCGCCAATGAGGAGTTGTTTTACACCCGTCGTTTTGAATTGCCGGAAGGCTTTTTGGCTGGCGCTTGGGGGCCTGGCAGCGACGCGTCTGCCGGTTCAGGGAGTGCGGCCAGTGCCTACAGCCCTGTGGATGAATACGTACCTGATTACAACGTCGGTGGTGTTTCGTACGGCAACGACTACACCGATACCCGTGCCATCACGCCTGCATCGAGTGCAGGCAGCTATGGTGGGGAAGATGACAAGGCGCAGCGCTTTGTCGTGGAGGTGCAGCGTTCCCTGGATGTGTGGAGTCGCTCCTGGTCGAGCATGCCATTGGACACGTTGCGTGTGTATGCGGGCTCGCGCAGTGGTGAGCTTGCCAACTGGCTCACCGGGCAGTTGGGGCAGACGGTTTTGCCGATGAACGTCAATGCGATGTTTCCCGGCTTTGATGGAATGACCGAGGGTGGGCAATCGATGTGTCTGCCTCTGCTGGGCGAGTTGCTTCGGACTGAAGACCGCAAGCTCTGAATTCATAATACGATCACGCGACGCTTACTGCCACCATGCCCCAGCAAATCAATCTCTGCACCCCGATTCTGTTGACGCAAAAGCGTTACTTCTCGGCTCAAAACATGGTGCAGGCCCTGGCTGTGTTTGTTGTTTTGGGAGGTGGCTTGTGCGCTTACTGGATATGGAGTTTGAACACTGCAAGCGAAGGCTTTAAAAAAGCACTGGCCACGCAGGGAACCGAGCTTGAAGGTCTGCAAGCCGCCATACGACAGGGCAAGGCGGGCCTGGGTCCGGCTGAATCGGCGGTGATGCAAGAGCTTCAGGCACGCCGTGCGGAGTTGATTCAGCGGGAAAAACTCTATGAAGAGTTGCAGCGTGGTTTGTTTCGACCTGGTTGGGGGCACTCGGCACGCTTGCAGCTCGTGGCGCAAAGCATTCCGGCACAGGTATGGGTGACCGGAGTCAGGACCGATGCGAATCAACTGGATGTCAGTGGTTTTACCCTTGAGCCCGCAGCGCTGAATGACTGGGTTCGCAAGCTGGGGGCAAGTCCTTTGTTGATGGGGCAAAAATTGGCAACCGTCAAAGTTGAGCATGCCAGCGTGGCAATGGCCAAGGTGGGGGGCGTTGCAGCGGTGCCTGCTCTGCCAGCAGTGTCGTCTGCTGCTGCAACACCAGCGGCCCGGCCGATGTGGTCCTTCAGTCTGGTGAGTGCGTTGGCCAATCTTTCCAACGGTTCTGGAGTCAAGCCATGAAAGCCTGGTGGACCAAGCTGGCAGCGCGCATTGATGCCTTGACTCTGCGTGAGCGCGTTTTCCTGTTTTTGTCGCTGATTGCTGCGTCGTTCGCTCTGGCCGATGTTTTGTGGCTGTCACCCGCGCAAGTGGCGCACAAGCAGTTGACGCAACGTTTCCACAAGCAGGGTACCGAATTGCAGCGTGCAAGAGACGAGTTGAAGGCGATCGGTTCGCCGGCGAATGGGGCGCAAGTGCAACGGGCGGAAATCATGACAGTGAAAGCCCGCATTGCCTCAATGAACCAAAATATCACGGATGTGTTGCCTGCTGCAGCTGATTCAACGCCCTTGGCGCAAGCGCTGGCGCATTTTTTACGCCGTCATGAGGGGCTGACGCTGGTGCGTACCGCTACACTGCCCGCCGAAACGGCGTTGGCTAAAGCAGGGAAAGCAGGCGATGCCAGTGCGGTAGCCTTGCCCGTTGGCATGACACGCCAGGGTGTGGAGTTGACTGTCACGGGTCCTTATCCCGAGTTGATGCGGTATGTTCAAACTCTTGAAAACTCACTTCCCCATGTGCGTTGGGGCGTCATGGAACTGAAGAGCGAAAAACTGCCTCCCGAGCTGACGCTGCAGTTGTTTTTGATCGGAGTGCAGCCATGATGCGTGGCGATTCAATGGCATTGAAAAAGGTTCTGACGCTGGCTGTGGGGCTTGGTCTTTCCTGCCTGGCCCAGTTCGGGTCTGCCTCGGCACAGAGTTTGCGCGACCCCACTTTGCCCCCGCTGGAATCAGGCCTTGTCGATCCAGCGACGCGTCCGGTTGTCCTGGGTGCGGAGCCCGGTGCCATGAGCATCATTGTGCGTGGTGGGCGGCCGTACCTGGTGGTGGGAACACGGCTCTTCTCCCAGGGCCAAAAATTGGGTCAGGCGCGCATTGAGCGTATCAGCGAAACCGAGGTCTGGTTGCGCGAAGATGGCGTGTTGCGCAAAGTTGCCCAGTTTCCCGGCATCGAGCGTCACGCGGCAAAGGCTGACTGCGCTGCCAACTCATCCAAATCACCGTCCCGGGTTGCCCCTTGCAGCAGCGTCCAACCAAGCGGTCTATCTCAATGATTCGAAAAGCCCACACCATGACAGATATTTTTGAAGCCACTCAGACCGGATTCTCCGTGCGGACGCGGTGGTTTGCCGTGTCCGGTCTGAGTCTTGCGATGGGCGTTGGTTTGCTCGGAGGCTGTGCGTCGGACCGGCCCCTGCGAACACCTGATGTGAGTGCAGCGATTCGCGCCGAGTTGCCACCAGACAGGGCTTCAAAGCCGGTCGCAGTGCCACCGCGTATCAGTGCGGCATTGGCCGAACCAGCGCCGCCCACAGTGCCCTTGCTTCCAGAACCCAAAATTGATTTACTGGTCAACAATGCCCAGGCCCGTGAGGTATTTTTGGCAATTGTGGCGGACACCCGTTACAGCATGTTGATGCACCCCGATGTGGGCGGCAAGTTGTCCGTGACGCTTCGTGGAGTGACCGTGACCGAAGCCCTGGAGGCTATTCGCGATGTGTATGGCTACGACTTCAAGATGGATGGTCGTCGCATCACGATTTATGCGCCGACACTGCAGACACGAATCTTCACCGTCAACTACCCGAATTCTCAGCGTTTGGGTAGCAGTGAATTGCGCGTTGCATCCGGTGCGGCTTTGCAAACCAGCACCTCCGGGGGTACGGCGTCCGGTACGGCCACTCCACGATCCAATGCCGCCCAGCAGCCTGAGAACAGTCGCGTATCGACCACCTCCAAAACCGATTTCTGGTCGGAGCTCAGTGGTGCTGTGCGGGGCTTGGTGGGTAGCGGCGAAGGCCGCAGTGTCATTGCCAGCCCACAGGCGGGCATCATGGCGGTGCGAGCCATGCCCGATGAGCTGCGGCAGGTGGACAAGTTTCTCAAAGCAGCGCAGATTGCCGTTGAGCGGCAGGTGATGCTGGAAGCCAAGATCGTTGAGGTGGAGTTGCGCGACGGCTACCAGAGTGGTGTGAACTGGGCAGCTTTTGGTACCGAGGGTTCATCCACGGTGCTTGCCGGCGTGCTGGGCAGTGGCGTTTCAACCACCAACTCTCTCCTTCAGAACGGCAGCACCGTGATATCCGGCGCGGTGCCGGTGCCTTCGGTTGCGACAGGGGGTGGTTTGTTTGGCCTGGCCCTGGCGACGAGCCGTTTTGCCGCAGTGCTGGGTTTCCTGGAGACGCAAGGCGATGTCCAGACGCTTTCCAGTCCACGTGTGGCTACGCTCAACAACCAGAAGGCTGTACTGAAAGTCGGTACCGATGAATTTTTTGTGACCAATGTTTCAGGCGGAACGATCTCCAGCGGCAACAACAGCCTCGCCGGCAGCACAACGTTGCCGACAGTCACTTTGACGCCGTTTTTCTCGGGCATCTCGCTCGATGTCACGCCTCAGATCGATGACGGCACGAGCGTGACCTTGCACGTCCATCCCTCGGTGACAACCGTGACGGAAAAAAACAAACAAGTGGATTTGGGCAGTATCGGCAATTACCGCTTGCCCCTGGCGTCCAGTAGCGTGAATGAAACAGACACGCTGGTACGCATTCAGGACGGCAGCATTGTGGCGATTGGCGGGTTGATGCAAATGGAGTCCAGTCGGAGTGCTTCCGGGCTTCCTGGCTCATCCAATATTCCCATTTTTTCTTCACTGTTTGGCAACCGTGCCAACACCGGGCGCAAGAAGGAAGTGGTGGTGCTGATCAAGCCAACCATTATCCGCACCCTGCAGGATTGGGAATCCCAGACCCGGCGTACGCGGTTGGCGCTGGACGATATGGATGCAGCGCGGGCCCGCGTGATCCGCATTGATGGCTCGGTGGATGACAGCAAGCCCAAAAGCCCTGTGAAGTGATGTATTCGAGGCATTTCTCTCTGCGTGAGGCGCCGTTCTCGATCACACCAGACACTGCTTTTTTTTACCCCCATGAAGGCGCACAAGCGGCGCTCAATATGCTGTTGGTCGCACTGCGCAGTGGAGAAGGGTTTCTGAAAATTGTGGGTGAGGTTGGCTGTGGCAAGACTGTCTTATGCCGCCAGTTGCTCAAGATGTTGCAGGGCGAATATGTGACTGCCTACATTCCAAATCCCGACATGGGACCCGATGATTTGCTGATGGCGCTGGTTCACGAGTTGGATGTGCAGGTGGAGACCCCCGTGAATCGCCACAAGCTGCTCACTGCCTTGCAGGACTGTCTGCTGCGCCATGCGCAGGAGGGTCGACCGGTGGTGGTGTGCATTGACGAGGCACAGGCTATTCCCGTGCGTACGGTGGAGAGCTTGCGATTGCTCTCCAACCTGGAGACGGAAAAGCGCAAGTTGCTGCAACTGGTGTTGTTGGGCCAGCCCGAGTTGGATGAAAAGTTGTCACGTCCTGAAATTCGCCAACTTTTGCAGCGCATTACTTTCAGCGAATATCTCGGACCCATGCTGAGCCACCGCGTCCCCGCGTATCTGGAGCATCGTTTGACCATGGCTGCGCTGAGCGATGCTACCGATATCAAGGTGTTTGAAGTCGATGCCGCGCGTGCCATTGCTCACTTTAGTGGTGGCGTACCGCGTCTGGTGAATGTGCTGGCACACAAATGTCTGATGCTCGCTTACGGTGAAAACGAACACCGCGTCAATGTGCTGCATGTTCGCGCCGCTGCCAAGGACACGCCGGGGGTACGCCCACCCCAACCGTGGTGGCGGCGCTGGCGAGGCCCGTGGGGCCGTGAGCAAGCGGTGGGGAGTTCGACCAGACAGTTAGGGAATAACCCACCCGGAGGCGTTCTGTGAGTGTGATCAATAAAATGTTGCGTGACCTGGACAGCCGCCAAGCGGCTGGAACCATGCCGGTTCAGCATCGGGAGCCGCGCACAGGTATTGTGCGTGGCACGTCGAGTGTGAATGAGCCGCACAAGGCTGCACGTCGCTCTTCGCGTGCCGTGGTGGTGCTCTTGGCTTGCATTGCTCTCTTGGGTAGTGGTGCCGCCGGGTGGTGGCACCTGGGGGAAAGTCGGTCGTTTCAAGCCACTACCGTGTCGGTCGCGCCATTGCCCATGGTTGCCAGTCCTGCTGCTGTGACGCTTGTTGCGCCGGCGCCGGCGCCGGCACCTGCAGCATCGACTGCACGCGATGGGCGAGAGGTGGACAGGGTGGTTGGAACCAATGCCGTGCCAGCTGATGTGTCATTGAAGATGGATGCTCAATTGAAGGGCGCACCGAACCTGGATCCTCCCGCCAGGCCAGTTGCTGTGACGACTCTGCGATCTGTGCCGGAAAAGCCATCAACCGAGCGGCCGGTTGTGTTGCCTTCCAACACCGCAATGGCGGCCGTTCCTCAAGATCCGGTACGTCAATCGCCCGCTATGGAGGCTCTGGGACAAGCCCAGAGTCTTTGGAATGCTGGTTCGCATGAGGCTGCGCTGGAACTGTTGCGTGAGGCGCTGGCTGCTGTCGAACGGGTTCATCTTGCGACCCCGTCCGCAGGTAACAATGCGGTGCTAGCCGCTTTGGCGCGGGAATTGGCACGAATGGAATTGGCCGAGGGGCGTGTGAGTCCGGCGCTGGAAATGCTGACGCGTCTTGAGCCAGCTTTGACTGGCTTTGCAGATGTCTGGGCGATTCGAGGCAATGCCGCGCAACGTCTGGGGCGTCATCAGGAGTCCGCTTCGGCGTATCTGATGGCGCTGAGACTGCGTCCGGATGAGCCTCGCTGGATGCTGGGTGCAGCGGTGTCGCTGGCTGCGCAGGGCAATACAACGGGTGCCGCTGAGTGGGCGGAGAGGGCACGAGCAGGTGGTGTACTCAGCCGGGAAGTCGCAGCATATCTCAAGCAACTCGGTGTTCCCTTGCGGGATCGATGAGGGCTATACTTTCCAAAACTATCGTTTTCCAATGCTCAAAAGAATCAGTGTTCAGCAACTCACTTTGGGGATGCATCTCAAGGAGTTTTGCGGTTCCTGGATGGAGCATCCGTTTTGGCGGACTGGTTTTGTTCTGACCAATCCTAAAGATCTTGAGGCCGTGATGGCCAGCAGCATCAAGGAAGTCTGGATCGACTCTGATAAGGGATTGGATGTTGCGGCGGGAGCCCCGGCAGTGTCCGAGGCGGAGTCTGAGGCCCAGGTCGAGGCTGAGCTGAAACAGGTGTCAGATGGGCAGCGCCAGATTGCGCCAATTCCCGCTGCGCTGGAGCTTCAGCGCGCCGCCAAGATTTGCCTGCACGGCAAACAGGCGGTGGTTTCGATGTTTGAAGAAGCCCGCATGGGAAAGGCCGTGGACGGCGGAGGGGCCAGGCTGCTGGTCGAGGAAATTTCGGACTCGGTTTCCCGCAATCCCGGTGCACTCATCAGTCTGGCACGTCTCAAAACAGCGGACGATTACACCTACATGCATTCGGTAGCGGTTTGCGCCATGATGGTGGCACTGGCCAAGCAGTTGGGTCTGGATGAGGCTCAGACGCGGTCTGCAGGGCTGGCGGGCTTGCTGCATGATCTGGGCAAGGCAGTCATGCCAGCGGAGGTGCTGAACAAGCCTGGAAAGCTCACCGATGCCGAGTTCGCCATCATCAAGAGTCATCCGGTCGAGGGGCACAAAATGTTGATGGTAGGTGTCAACGTGGACCCTATGGTGCTGGACGTTTGCCTGCATCACCATGAAAAAGTCGATGGTTCAGGTTACCCCAAAGGCTTGAAGGGCGTAAGCGCCTGACCAATACCGTACTTGACGGCGTGCGATCTTTGCGTCAGATGT
>NZ_JADMJN010000012.1 GCF_018780565.1 Rhodoferax sp. | reverse complement strand
GGCGAGCTTGAGGCGCTGGATGCGGCACTGGCGGCTTTTGATTTCGTGCAGGGTGCCTTGGCGTGTGATGACCTCATCCGAAAGTTGCGCGTTCAAGCCACAGGCCCGGATGCGGCGCTGCACAACTGATTCTCACCAGTCTTCCTTGACCGCCAGCACTGCGTCCCGGGCCGCTGCCGAGCGTCCAGCGAGCCAGGCTGTCACGGTACCGGCTGCCACCACAGCCAGGCACAAGGCAATCAGGCGCGTCCAGGGCAGCAATAAATCCATGGTCCAGTGAAAGCTCTGTGGGTTCACCACATGCACCAGCACCACCGACACGGCCAGCCCCAGCCCCAAGCCAGCCATGGCGCCCAGCGTTGTCCAGGCGGCGCCCTCCAGGGCCACCACAGTGAGAATTTGCCGGCGCGTCAGTCCCAGGTGGGCAAGCAGTCCAAATTCCTTGCGCCTTGCCAGTACCTGGGCGCTGAAGCTTGCGGCCACGCCAAACAGACCGATGGCGATGGCCACGGCCTGCAGCCAGTAGGTCACGGCAAAGCTGCGGTCAAAGATCTTCAGGGAAATGGCCCGTATCTCGCGCGCCGAGGCGAATTCGATCAGTCCCCCGGAGCCTTCGCCAGCCACTGCACGAATGGCTTGCTGCACGGACGCCGGGTCCGCATCGGCCCGCAGCCAGAGGGCCAGGTCATTGGCCCTCTGGTCGCCGCTCAGGCGCTGGAAGTCGCTCAAGTTCATGACCACGGCGCCCGACTGGCGTGCGTAGTCGCGCCATATGCCTGCTATGAAAAATGTAGCTATTGAGGTTTGATTGACAGGGGAAAGAGTCTTGAAATGTGCCGATAGTGGCGTGAAGTCCTGGCCAGGGTGTGCCCCATACAGGTCGACCATCGCTTCGCTCACGTAGATGCCAATTCGTCCTTCCGGCACTGCCAGCGCCGGGCCGACCAGCGGCAGGTTCCTGGCCGGGTCGGGCAGAGGGCGCGCGATCAGTGTGACGGCTGGGCGGTGGGCGTCCAGCAGCAGTTGGCTGCTGCGCTGCACGGTCACTTTCTGGATGGCATCCAGCCTTGCCACGGCTTGTACAAATTCTGGTGTGAAGTAAGCCGCATCGCCAGCACTGCTGGCCGTGGCGGTGCGCACATACAACTCGGCGGGCAGGATCACATCCAGCCACTGGGTCACCGAGCCCCTGAAACTGGCCACCATCACCGTCAGGGCAACGGCCAGGCTCAGCGATGCCACCACGCCGCTGATGGCCACCGCGGCACTTTCGCGGACCCGGCGCGCACGCTCCACCGCAAGCAGTGGCAGCGGGTGGCGCGCCACCTGCGGCGCCAGCTGATTCAGCAGCAGAGCAATCAGCCAGGGCAAGGTGATGATGCCGCCCAGCAGCAGCAGGGCAACCGATACATAGGCTGCCAGGGGAATATCAAAAATGGCAGGAGCCCTCGCCAATAGGGTGCCAGCCGCTATCAAAATAATACCAAGCCAGTGACTTCGCCGTGTCACGAGGCCTGCGCCCAGTCCCTTGAGCGTTTGCGCTGGCGGCAAGCCTTGCGCTTGCCGTGCCGGCCACCAGCCGCCCACCAGGGCGGCCATCACACCCAGAACCCCATACGCGACGGCGGCCCACGCACTCCACTGCAGGCTGGGTGCCACGCCGGCGAAGAAGCCGCCCCCCAGATCGCCGCCGAGCAGCCGCAAGGCGAGCGCCGCCAAGCCTGTGCCCAGGGCCACACCAGCCAGGCTGCCCACCAGGCCTAACGCCAGCGACTCCCACATAACCAGTGCCAGGCGCTCGCGCCCGCTCAGGCCCAGCACCGCCAGCAGAGCGAATTGCTGGGCGCGTCTGGCCACGCTCAGGGACAAAACGGAGAACACCAGAAACGCCCCGGTGAACAGGGCCACCAGGGCCAGCACGGTGAGGTTCACACGGTAGGCCCGGGACAGGTTGCTGATTCGACTTTGTGCATCACCGGGTTGCGCCACATGGACTTGGGCGGGCCAGTCGGGGGAGCTTTGCAGGTCATGCACAAAGCGGGTCCGGTCGACCCCGGGGTGCAGACGAATGTCAATGCGTGAGAGCTGCCCCTGCTTGTCAAACAGGTCCTGCGCCGCACCGATGTCCATCACTGCCAGGGGTGGGCCTGCGGCGCTGACGCGGCCGGCCACTTTCACCGGCTTGAGTTGGAGGGCGCTTTGCAATTGCAGGCCGGTGTTGCCCAGGCGCTGGGCAGCGCTGGCATTCAAAAAAACAGTGTTGGGCAAGAAGATCGCCATGCGCTCAGCACCCACAGCCGGCTGCGGCATGAGGGCCGGTGCAAGGGCGGCAATGACCAGCGCGTCCACCCCCAGTACACGCAGCAGCACCCGTTGCCCCGCGGCGTCCTGCGCATAGGTGTTGATCTCCAGAACCGGGGAAGCCAGGGCTACTTGCGCCAGCCGGGCCACGCGTGGATACAGGGCCTCGTCAATGCGGCCCTGGATGCCGCGCAGTTCCACGTCCGGCTGGCCATTGACGGAGCGCACCGCCTGGGAGAATTCATCCAGCGCCGAGGCGTTGATCAGGTGGACCGAAAAAGCCAGCGCCACACCCAGCATCACCGCCACCATGGCCGCTGCGTTGCGCCAGGGATGGTGGCGCAACTCTTGCCAGGAAAAGGTTTGAAGAAGGGCGAGCACAAGACAGTATAGGGAAGGGCTGGATGAGCCCCCCGGACCCTGTCGGGGGCGTGGACGTACACGGCCAGGCCACGCGGTTGATCTGCATCAAACTCCCGTGATGTGCCTCTTGAGAACCGTAGCCACCATCTCTACATTGGAAAAGCCGGCCTGTGGCGATAGTGCCGTGGGAAGCAACCCAGACGTTTTTTTTCAAAGGAGAGAGCAAATGAATTCATTGATCAGCCGTGGCGGTCTTCTGGACGATTTTTTCCGGGATGTCGCACCTGGTTTTTACGTCAAGCCCCTGCACGGGGATTCCTTGCCAAGCCCGGCCCAGATCAAGGTGGATGTGAAGGAAACTGACAAGGTCTACACCGTGCACGCCGAAGTGCCGGGTGTGCGCAAAGAAGACATTCACGTGTCACTGGATGGCAATGTGGTGACCCTGCGCGCCGAGGTGAAGCAGCAGGACAGCACGGGTGAAAACGAAAAAATGCTGCGCAGTGAGCGCTACTTTGGCGCGGTGTCGCGCAGTTTTCAGCTGCCGCTGGACATTGACCAGGACCAGGCCAACGCCAAATACGACAACGGGGTGCTCACACTGACCTTGCCCAAGAAGCGCGCCAGCGGCGGTGCGCAGCGCCTGAGGATTGATTGAACCTTGGCCGTGCCAGGGGCGCTAGCGTATTCCCGTGCTGCTGAGATGCAGCACGCGATCGGCCCGCGCCGCAGCGGCTTCAGAGTGCGTCACCAGCACCAGGGCGGCGCCGTGCTCGCGGGTCTGCCCGATCAGGGCATCGAGCACCCGCGTGGCGGTGCCGGGGTCGAGGTTGCCGGTGGGCTCGTCGGCCAGCAGCAGGGCCGGTCGGTGAACCAGGGCGCGCGCGATGGCGACGCGTTGCAGCTGTCCTCCGCTGAGTTGCTGGGGCAGTCTCTCGCCCAGACCATGCAGCCCCACCGCATCCAGCATGGCCTGCACGCGGGCATTGGTGCCAGGGGCTTTGCCTTCACCCAACAGCAGCAAAGGCAGGCCCACGTTTTGCGCCACATCCAGGTGCGGCAACACATGAAAAGCCTGGAACACAAAGCCCACCTGCCGGCGACGAAGCTGTGCGCGCTGGTCATCATCAAGCTGCCCCAGATCGGCGCCCTGCAGGTGCACCGTTCCGCTGTCCCAGCTGTCCAGTCCGGCCATGCAGTTCAGCAAGGTGGATTTGCCTACGCCCGATTCGCCCACGATGGCGATGAATTCGCCGGGCGCCACCTCCAGGGATACGTTGCTGAACACAGCCACGTCGCCATAGTGTTTGCCCAGCCCACGGACGATCAGGCTCATGGGCGTGCGCTCTGAAAGGTTTGCGCCAGCGCCAGCACCTGTTGCAGCGCGCCAGCCTGGTCGCAGGCCACGACATGGCGTTCGGGCATGGCGCGCAGCCACGTGATTTGCCGTTTGGCGAGCTGGCGCGTTGCAAAGATGCCTTTGTCGCGCAACTCGGACATGGGCCACTGACCTTCCAGTGCCTCCCAGGCCTGGCGGTAGCCGACACAGCGCATGGAGGGCAAATCCGGGTTCAGGTCGCCGCGCGCACGCAAGGCTTTCACTTCGTCCAGAAAACCGCTGGCCAGCATGGCATCAAAGCGCTGGGCGATGCGCTGATGCAGCCAGGCGCGGTCCAGCGGCTCCAGCGAGATCAGCATGCGCTCAATGCCCGCCGGTTCAGCATCATTTAAGCCACTGGCCCCCGTGGAATATGCCTTGTCACCTATTGATTTTGTAGTATGAAAGGACGACAGCGGCAAGCCCGATGCCCGAAACACCTCCAGCGCCCGGGAGATGCGCTGCGAATCCGCCGGGTTCAAGCGTGCCGCCGTCACCGGGTCCACCAGGGCCAGGGCGGCGTGCATGGCGGGCCAGCCTTTTTCGCGCGCTTCATCTTCCAGCGCGGCCCGGATAGCGGGGTCGGCTTTGGGCATGGGGTCCAGCCCTTGCAGCAGCGCCTTGAAGTAAAGCATCGTCCCACCCACCAGCAGTGCCAGCTTGCCACGTGCGTTGATGTCGGCAATCAGGGCCGTGGCGTCTGTCACAAACTCGGCCGCGCTGTAGGCTTGCAGGGGGTCGCGAATATCGATCAGGTGGTGCGGCACAGCCGCCAGTTCGGCGCGCGTGGGTTTGGCGGTGCCGATGTCCATGCCGCGGTAGACCAGGGCCGAGTCCACGCTGACAATCTCGGTGTCATGTTCGCTGGCAATGGCCAGGGCGGCAGCCGTCTTGCCCGAGGCCGTGGGACCGGCCAGTGCCAGGTAGCGCAGCGGGGCTTTAACGTTCACCGGTTTTTCCATGCTGTTGCACCAGCGTCCACGCCGCCAGCGCAATCAGCACGCTCCAGAACCAGATGCCAAAGGCCAGCGGGAAAACCGTGCCGTCCATGTGTGTGCCCAGCCAGCCACCCATGGCAAAGGCCGCAATCATCATCAAAAAGCCATTCATGGCGGAGGCCGCGCCTGCGGCTTGCGGGAAAGGTCCCACTGCGCCGCTCTGGCCGCAGGGTTGGTGTACGCCGTGACCCAGCATGAACAGGTACAGCGGCAGCATGATGGCCCAGCCCGTGTGCACGCCCGCCAGTGCCAGTCCACCCATGAGGGTGCCGCCCGTCAGCGAGAACGCTCCGGCGATGGCCACCGAGCGACGCACGCCAAAACGCGGCAGCAAGCGTCGGCAGATGATCGTGCCCGTGATGTAAGCCAGGGACGAGGAAAACATCACCAGCCCGTACTGCGTCTTGCTGAATCCCAGCACCTTGATGAACACAAAGGAAGACGATGCCAGAAAAGTGAACAACCCCCCGTAGGAGGTGGTGGACAGCGCCGAGAAGGCCCAGAACGTGGGGTTGCGCAGGATGCCAAGCCAGGTGTTCAGGAGTGTCGCGGGTTGAAGGGCCAGCAGATTTTTTTGCGGCACGGTTTCCTTGAAGCGACAGGCCACCATGGTGAGGCATATGGCGCCAAAGATGGCCAGTGCCAGCAATGCCACCCTCCAGCCAAACACATCTGACAACATGCCCCCCAATGGGGCACTCAGGCAGGCAATGACACCCAGGCCTGTGAGCCCCTTGGACATGACGCGTGCACCCTGAACAGGACTGTACAGGTCACGCACGATGGCCCGGGCGCACATCACGCCGGCACCCATGGCAGCGCCTTGCACGGTACGCCACACAATCAGCATGTCCATGGTCGAGGCCAGGGTGCTGCCGACAGATGCCAGCACATAAGCCGACATGCCGATCAGCAGGATGGGGCGTCGGCCAAACCGGTCCGACAGGGGCCCCCAGATCAGTTGTGAGAGACCAAAGGCCAGCAGCAAGGCCGTCAGCGTCAACTGCGCTTGCCCCATGTGCGCGCCAAAGCCCTCGGTGAGCGCAGGCAGGGCCGGCAGGTACAAATCGGTGGTGATGGGTTGCAGACCCAGGAGCAGCGACAGAATCAGGACGATCAAGCCGGGTTGCATCGCGGTGGTTGGGGGTACGGTCGTTGCGGGCATTGCGTCAAGCGTAGCAGATCAGACCGGCGACAATCACCCTTGAATCTTGACCTGTCCGCCAAGGTCAACGAAACTACCTGTCAAGATTCCAATTCAATGAAAATTCATCCCCGAGAACCTGATTTGGCCGATGAAAACGTCAACTACCGACGTTTTCTGTATGGCGTGCAACTGGCACTTTTGCTGATTTGTGTGTTGACTTTTCTGGGGCTTGTTTTTGGCGCCAGCTACTCACTTTCGCGTGCCGTTTTTTTCCCCATTTTTGTGACCATCATCGGGCTGAGTTATTTTCAGCTGCGCCGTTCGGTGCGACGTGGTGCCGTGGTCTTGATCGTGGGCATCTGGATTGCGACTTCGGCATTGACCGTGTCGTTCGCGGGCGTGCACAGCGCCAATCTCCTGATTTATGCCCTCCTGCTCGTATTGACCGGCTGGATCATGGGGGACCGGTGGTTGATCGGAATCACGGGCGCGACGATTGTCCTGATGCTTGGACTGAGTGCCGCCGAGCTGCTGGGCTTTTACAACCCCAGTCCGCGTGCCAGCGTACTGGTTGTGGGGTCCACGGTGATGGGGACCCTGATCGCCATCAGTGTGCTGACTTCCGTCGCTTACCGCAGTCTGGCCGCGGGGCGAGATCACGCTCTGGCGCTGGCGCAGGAAATGGCCCAAAAAGCCCGAACGTTGGCGCAACGCGAACGTGACCTTGAGATGATCATGGAGAACGTGCCTGCTGCACTGGCCTCCTTTGATGCGCAGTCGCGTCTTCGCTTTGGCAACAAGCGTTACGGTGAATTGTTTGGCGCCAAACCGGAAGACCTCGTGGGGCGCAACATTGCCGACTACGTTCCCGAGGAGGCGCGGGCTGCCTTGATGGAAAAATGGGACAGTTGTCTGGCTGGCGAGGCGGGAAGTTATCGCCGCATCAACCGCGACCCGCAGACCGGGCAAAAGCGCATTGTCGATGTCGAAGTGGTGCCGGAATACGACCACGGCCAAGTGACCGGACTTTTTGCCTTGGTGCTTGACGTGACGGAGAAGGTTGCCGCAGAAAATCGCATTCGTGAGTTGAACGACACACTGGAGATGCGGGTCAGGGAACGCACGGCTGAGTTGGAGGCTGCGCTGGACAAGCTGCACCGCTCTCAGGACGAGCTGGCCCGCAGTGAAACCAAGGCTGCCTTGAGCACCCTGATTGCCAGCGTTTCGCACGAACTCAGTACGCCCCTGGGCAACAGCCTGATGATGGCCGGCACCCTGAGCGATCAAGGGACAGTGTTTGAAAAAGCGATTGAGGCCAACCAGCTCAAACGCTCCGACCTCACGAACTTTGTCAAAACCGTGCATGAGGGCAACGACCTGATGCAGCGAAACCTGCAGCGCGCCGTCGATTTGTTGAAGAATTTCAGGCAGGTGGCCAATGACCACGCCAGTGAGCAGCGGCGCTCGTTTGATCTGGCGATCATGGTGGGAGAAATCGTCGACACCCTGGCACCGAGCCTGAAACGCCATCCGCACAAGGTTGTCATCGATATCCCCTCTGGTATCACCATGGACAGTCTGCCCGGGGCATTGGGGCAGGTGGCCATCAACCTGATCAACAACGCCTACATTCACGCCTTTGAAGGCCGCAATGACGGTGTGCTGACCATCAGCGCCCATGTTGTCGATGACGAAGTCTGGCTGAATTTTTCCGACAATGGCGTGGGTATTTCCCCTGAAAACCTGACCCGCATGTTCGAGCCCTTCTTCAGCACCAAAAAAGGCAAGGGTGGTTCCGGCTTGGGCATGGGCATCGTAGAAAACCTGGTGCAGAAAACCCTGGGTGGCTCCATCCGTGTGCAATCCGAACTCGGGCTTGGCACTGTGTTTGAAGTGCACTTGCCGCTCGTGGCCCCTGAACAGCAAGCCCGGTAGGCCTGGAATCAGCGTCCGCGCAGGAACAAATTGTCGAGTTCGCGCATGCCCAGCTGGCGCCAGGTGGGCCGGCCGTGGTTGCACTGGTCCGAGCGCTCGGTTTCTTCCATTTGACGTAGCAGCGCATTCATCTCTTCAAGCGTCAGCCGCCGGTTGGCGCGCACCGCGCCGTGACAGGCCATGGTGGCCAGCAGTTCGTTGTGTGCGCGCTGGATGACGGTGCTGGCTTCGTGCTGGGCCAACTCTGCCAGCACGCTGCGGGCCAGTTCGGTAGCGTCACCCTGTATCAGGGTGGTGGGGACGGCGCGCACCGCCAGGGTCTTGGCGGAAAAAGGCGTAATCTCCAGGCCCAGCGTTCGCAGCGTTTCGATGTGGGCTTCTGCGGTGGCCACCTCCGAGGGTGTCGCGGCAAACGTGGCTGGAATCAGCAAGGGCTGGCTGGCCAGACCGGGCAGGGTCGTGCCCGGCGCAGCGCCACTTTCCATGTCCTGCAATGACAGCTGATTTTTCAGACGCTCGTAGACGATCCGCTCGTGCGCCGCATGCATGTCCACGATCACAAGACCCTGGGCATTCTCAGCCAGTATGTAAACACCCTGCAACTGGGCCAAGGCTTTGCCCAGCGGCCAATTGCCGGACGGCAAGGCTTGCGGTGTGCTCGCAACCGAGGCTGGCGCGGAAGCGCTCTTTTGCCACAAGGCCCCCACCTCGCTGACCCGGTGCCCCCAGTGGTCTTGCTTCGCCGCGAAATTCATGGCGGGCTGCGCGCTGTACATGGGGGCTGTGACTGCGGGCGTCGGTGCCTCGGTGGGTAGCAGCGGGGTGGCAGCACCGCCGGCGCGCGGCGCAGCAAGTGCATCTTCGACCGCATGGCGTACCGCCTGGTGCACTTCGCGGCTGTCGCGAAAACGCACTTCGATCTTGGTAGGGTGCACGTTGACGTCCACCCGGGTCGGGTCAATCTCGATGTACAGCGCGTAGACCGGCTGACGGTGGCCATGCAGCACATCTTCGTAGGCGCTGCGTCCGGCATGGGTGAGCACCTTGTCGCGCACAAAGCGGCCGTTGACATAGCAAAACTGCTGGTCGGCGCGCGAACGGGCCGCGTCCGGAATGCCGGCACGACCGCGAACCCGCACAATGGGGGCGGTTTCAAGGTGGTTTTTGCTGCTGGTGCGGTAGTCCACCAGCACCGAGCGCTCCACAAAATCGCTGCCCAGCACATCGGCCAGACGCTGGTCCAGCGCCACCATCGGGTCGCCGCCCTGTGTTTCGCAGCGTCGCCATTGCTCCACCAGCTTGCCTTCGTGCCAGATCGCAAAGCCGACATCCGGGCGCGCCAGCGCATGGCGTCGCACCGACTCGATGCAATGCGCCAGTTCCGTTGCATCGGTCTTGAGAAACTTGCGCCGCGCCGGCGTGCTGAAAAACAGTTCCTTCACCTCCACCGTCGTGCCGGTGCTTCGCGCCACGGGTTTGAGTTCGCCGCTGCGTCCATCGAGAAAATAAGCATTCGATTGGCCGCTGGCTCTTGACATGATTGCGCAGTCTGCTATTGAGTTTATAGCGGCGAGGGCCTCGCCACGAAATCCCATGGTGCTGACCGACTCCAGGTCATGCAGGCTGCTGATTTTGCTGGTGGCGTGGCGTTTGAGGGCAATCGGCAATTCTTCCCGCAGAATACCGGCGCCATCATCCTCGACCGAAATCAAGCGCACACCACCGGCCAGCAGGCGCACGGTGATCTGCGTGGCGCCAGCGTCCAGTGCGTTGTCCACCAGTTCGCGCACCACCGAGGCGGGGCGCTCCACCACCTCACCGGCGGCAATCTGGCTGATCAACTCGTCGGGCAGTTCGCGAATGGGACGGCGGGGGGAAGGGGAAAGGACTGCGTTCACAAGGATATTTTAGAGTGCAGGGATAATCCAGCCCCATGGAACTTGTGACCTTTCTCTTTGACTTCATTCTCCACGTCGATAAATACCTGGAGACTTTTGTACGCAATTACGGCATGTGGGTTTATGCCCTGCTGTTTTTGGTGATCTTCGTCGAGACCGGCGTGGTGGTAATGCCCTTTCTTCCCGGTGATTCCCTGCTGTTTGTGGTGGGTGCCATGTGCGGTGTCGGCTTGATGAGTTACCCGATGTCGGTGAGTTTGCTGCTGGCGGCTGCCATACTGGGCAACCAGTCCAATTACGCCGTGGGCCGGTATTTCGGTCCGCGGGTTTTCAAGTGGGAGAACTCCAGATTTTTCAACAAAGCCGCTTTCGATCGGGCCCATGATTTTTATGAGCGCTATGGCGGCATCACGCTGGTGGCGGCACGTTTCATGCCGTTTTTGCGCACCTTTGCCCCATTTGTGGCGGGTGTAGCCAAGATGAACCGGGCCAAATTCACTTTTTACGATGTGACCGGCGGCGCATTGTGGGTGGTGGGGATCATCACCATTGGCTACTTCTTTGGCAACTTTCCGTTCGTCAAAGCGCACCTGGACAAGATCATCTGGGCCATGATCCTCATCCCCGGGCTGGTGATTGTGTTTGGAGCCTGGAAGGCGCGTCGAAAAAGCTGATGCGAGAGACCGCAGCGCAGTTTTACACCACCGTTTGCGGCGCGGTTGAGAGCGCGACCGATGTACTTTTGACACAGTTTCTGCCGTCGCGCTTGGCCTGGTACAGCATGCGATCTGCAGCAGCCAGGAATTCCTGTGGGCTGGTGCGTGCGTCCGGTACGCCACCGGCGACCCCAAAGCTGACCGTGAAACGGATCGATTTTCCTTCAAATTCCACTTGAAAATTTTCAATTTCAGTGCGCAGTGTTTCGGCCAGCGCGCTCGAATTTTCCAGCTTGCTGTTGGCAAGCAGCACCACAAACTCTTCACCGCCGTAACGCGCAAAGACATCACCCGCGCGGCTGATTCTGGGCCGGATGAGGTTGGCCAGGGCGCGCAGGCAGGCATCGCCTCCGAGGTGACCATGGGTGTCGTTGATTTCCTTGAAATGATCCACATCAAACAAAATCAGCGACAGCGGGTTTTGGGAGCGAAGGGCTCGCCGATGCTCTTCATTCAGCGCTGAATCAAAGAAAGCGCGGTTGCCGATTTGGGTCAGACCATCGGTACGCGACAAAAGCTGCAGCATGTCGTTGGCCACCTTGAGTTGATCCAGCGTGTTGTTCAACTCCGTGGTGCGTGCCTTCACGCGCTGCTCCAGCTTGCGGTTGGCATCCTCTTTGCCCCTGATCAAGGCTTCCTGCGATGCGCGTGCCCTGCGTTCGTGGGCCAGCGCGGTCGCCTGGGCCCCAATGCGCAGGGATCGATCCGAATTGATGCGGTCTGCCAGCGTGATGGACAGCAAGACCACCAGCATCACAATCCCGATCTGGGAGGCGTTTTCCGTCCACACATTGGCCGGCACCATGCCGAACTTGTTGGCACTCAAAATACTGATGCCGACCAGTACCGCCGTCCAGGCCAGACAGTAAAAGCGGGCGAATTTGGCGCCACGCCACCAGCGCCAGTAGCCCAGTACCAGTGCGGTAATCGCCACCGGCATGACAATGGCCGCACCGATGCGGACCGTCAGGTTGTAGGGTAGAAAAAAGGTGGCGATGAGCAGCACGGCGCTTCCCAGCGTCATCGTGCTGACACCGTAATGGGCGGGTCGTGAAAACTGCTTCAACTTCAGAAAGCTGTTGGCAAACAGACAGGTGAAGACGGCCGAGCTGGCAATAAAGGTTGATATCGCAAAGCTGTTCCAGCGAATCGCATGGGGCCAGAGATAGGCAAACGTGTAGCCGGTCAGCGTGAAGTGAAACAGCATGTAGCTGGCCACAAATGCAATGTAGTAGACGTAGTTGATGTCCCGGGTGGAGAAGAACACAAACAGGTTATAGACGATCATCACCAGCAGAATCCCGGCCACACCGCCTTGAAGCAGCTTTTCGGTATCACTGGCTTCGTGAAACCTGACTGGATCCCAGATTCGCAATGGCGCTTCTACACTGCCGGAAGACGCCAGTCGAACGTAAATCTGGTTCGTGCCTGGCGAAAGGTTCACCGGCATCACGAAGTTCTGATGTTTGACGGGGCGTTGTTCAAATGGTTTTTCGTCGCCCAACGCGTAGCTGGTTTTGAGAACGCCCCCCGCATAGTGGTAGAGCTGAACATCGTCGATGAAAGGAATTGGCAGTTCGATGAAACGTTGGACGTCCTGCCCGTCCTGATTTTCAATCTGGAAGCGAAACCAGTGTGGCTGGTCGGTGAACCCGAAATTGGGGGATTTACGGGTGATGGTCTGCCAGGCTTGGCCTGGTTGGAGGGCTTGTTGGCGAGACAGCGACTTGTCGTTGTCCACCAGAACCCCCATTTTGGAACCAACTTCAATCGATGCAGGGGTGTTTCCGGTAACGGAAAAAATGGGGAAGGTTGGGTCGGATGGGTTCTGTGCGAAGACCTGCGCCGTGGCGATGAAGCCCCCGATGAGGGCCAAAAACCAGCGGGCAACAGTGATTGACTTCAATGAGGGAACTCTCCGAGCCGCACGAAGGAAGAAATGAGGTTGACGAGCCTTGACCCCGGCACTGGCTCCACAGTTAGGGCTGCTTGGTTCCCCACCTGACCCGGTTGGCCGCTTTACCATGCGGGAAGGCCCGTCAGCCGATATTGTAAGGCCAGAGCGGGCGATCTGCATGTGGCTAAACCCGGGAAATGCACTCAGGCAAGTTCCCGAATGTAGCGGGCAACCACCAGAAGCTGTGTCTTGTCCATGCGGACAATGTAATTCCGGCTGACGGAGCTGATCAGCTTGACCGCGCCGGACATGCCCAAGCGTGCGGACTGCTCCCCCACAAATCCGACCTGGGCGAGTTTGAGTGGTTTCATGAAGTAATAGTCCATGCCCGCTTCGGTGAGCTCGGCCACCAGATCGGCCATGGCTTCGCCGTGCTGGGCGTGGTCTGGGTTGGACTCCAGTGCCGAGAGCACGCTGTGTGTCTTTTCGCGCAGGGCTTTTGAATGGTAAAAGCGCAGGGAAGGCTCGGCCTTGGCCGATGCTGATGCCGCAGTTGACTTGGCAGCGGGTATGGCTGTTTTGACCGTCTTGACAGCCACTTGGGCAACTTTTTTTGTCGCCGACTTAGGGCTTGGCTTTGGGGTGGGTTTGGCCGAACTTGCCATCGCTTGTCCTTTGTTTCGGTGGTTCGGGTTGGTTTGCGAACGCCTACTATGAACCGAATTCAACGACCTCGACAGGCTTTTTGTCAATTGGCGCTGCCGGGTCGCGCAGGCAGACAGCCTTAGAATCCCTGCATGTCCTATCTCGTGCTCGCCCGCAAGTACCGCCCTCGTAATTTCACTGAAATGGTGGGGCAGGAGCATGTGGTGCGTGCCCTGAGCAATGCGCTGAGTTCACAACGGCTGCACCATGCCTACCTTTTCACCGGAACCCGTGGGGTGGGCAAGACCACCGTGTCCCGCATCCTGGCCAAGTCCCTGAATTGCCAGGGGCCTGACGGGCAGGGCGGCATTACCGCCACGCCGTGTGGGGTGTGCCAGGCCTGTACCGACATTGATTCAGGTCGTTTTGTTGATTACACCGAGCTGGACGCCGCTTCCAACCGGGGTGTGGACGAGGTGCAGGCGCTGCTGGAGCAGGCGGTTTACAAGCCGGTGCAGGGACGCTTCAAGGTGTTCATGATCGACGAGGTGCACATGCTCACCAACACGGCCTTCAACGCCATGTTGAAGACGCTGGAAGAGCCGCCCGCTTATCTGAAATTTGTGCTTGCCACCACCGATCCGCAGAAGGTTCCTGTGACCGTGCTCTCGCGTTGTCTGCAGTTCAACCTGCGTCCGATGGCGCCCGAGACCATACGCGAACATCTGCAAAAAGTGCTGCAAACCGAAAATGTACAGGCCGATGTGCAGTCGCTGCGGCTGCTGGCCCGTGCGGCGCGTGGTTCCATGCGCGATGCCTTGAGCCTGGCCGATCAGGCGATTGCCTTTGGAGCCGGTCAACTGGAGGAAGCCACGGTGCGCCAGATGCTGGGCAGTGTGGACCGCTCCTATGTGTTTCGCCTCCTGGAGGCGCTGGCGCTGGGCGATGGCAAAACAGTGATTGAGACCTCCGAGGTCTTGCGTCTGAACGGTCTGAGTGCTGCGTCCACGCTGGAAGAAATGAGCACGGTTTTGCAGCGCATGGCAGTGTTGCAGGCCATGCCGTCTGTTGAGCAAACCGATGAGTCCGATCCGGAGGCTGCGGATATGGCGCGATTGGCTGCCATGATGCCGGCCGACGAGACGCAGCTGCTCTACAGCATCTGCCTGCACGGACGTGCCGAGCTGGGTCTGGCGCCCGACGAGTACGCGGCCCTGACGATGGTGTTGCTGCGGTTGCTGGCGTTCAAACCGGCCAGCGGGCATCAGCCACTGGCTGAAAAAAAAACTCTGATTGAGGCGCCCAGACCGCTGGCCCGACCCACACCCCCGGCGCAAACCACGCCGGTGGCCGTGACGGCTGTACCGTCTGCGCCTGCGGCAGGCCCGGCCCGGGTGCCTCCTTGGGAAGATGAGCCGAAACAGGAGCCTAAAGTGGCTCAAGCCTTCGTTGAACATGCATCTATTGCTATCAAAATAGAAGCGAATCCGGAGCCGTTGCCAAAACCGCCACCCGGTCGGCAGCTTCCGGTAGTGAACATGCCCATGGCCTCATCTCAGCCTCCAAGGCTTGAGAAAAAAGAGGCGGCAGCACCCGTGGAATCGGCATCGGATGCTTCCAAAATTGCGGCAATTCCGGTGCGGGTGCAGGCCGATTCGCGCACCGAGGTGGTGGCCGGCCAGTCTGCGGCGGTTGTGTTGATTCCTACCGAAGAAGGCGAGTTCTGGCATCAGGTGGTGCAACAGCTGATCGCCGGGGAGGCGATCACGGCGCTGGTGCGCGAACTGGCGCTGCAGTCGCAGTTGATCGCGCGCGATACCGACCAATGGCTGTTGCGGGTGGAACGCGAGTCGCTCAACCAGCCCGGTAGCCGTGACCGCCTTGTGACTGCTTTGCAGGCCGCTGGCCACGGTGTGCGCCTGGCGGTGGAAATCGGACGGGTTACCGACAGCCCGGCCCGGCGCAACGCGGCGGCGGCGGCCGAGCGGCAGCTGGCGGCCGAAAAAATCATTTTTGACGATCCGTTTGTGCAGACCATGATGCGTGATTTTGGGGCGAAAATCGTACCCGGCAGCATCAAGCCGGGCTGATACAGCCCCTCTTGCCCAGACTGATTCAAAGTCTCTTCATTCACAACTTAGACCAAGGAATACACATGTTCAACAAAGGACAACTCGCCGGCCTTATGAAGCAGGCCCAGGCGATGCAGGACAACATGAAGAAGGCCCAGGACGAGCTGGGTAATGTGGAAGTCACCGGCGAGTCCGGCGCAGGTCTCGTCAAAGTCACCATGACCTGCAAGCATGACGTGCGCCGGGTCACCATCGACCCCAGCCTGCTGGCCGAGGACAAGGACATGCTGGAAGACCTGGTGGCGGCGGCATTCAATGCGGCTGTGCGCAAGGCCGAAGAAACTTCAGCCGAGAAAATGGGCAAGCTCACGGCGGGTATGCCCGGACTGCCCGGTGGCATGAAATTCCCGTTCTGACCCTGAGTGGCTGATACCAATTCCGTTGAAGTCCTGATTCAGGCGCTGCGCCGTCTGCCGGGGGTCGGCGTCAAGTCGGCTTCCCGCATGGCATTTCATTTGCTGCAACATGATCGCCCGGGTGCACTGGAGTTGTCGCATGCCTTGCAGGTTGCCGCCGAATCCGTGCGGCATTGCGAGCGCTGCCATACTTTCACACAAGCCGATGTGTGTGCGACCTGCCTTGACCCCGAACGCGACGCCTCCAAGCTGTGCGTGGTGGAGACGCCCGCCGATCAGTCTGCGGTGGAGCGAACCGGCGCCTACAAGGGACTGTATTTCGTGCTGATGGGCAAACTCAGTCCTCTGGACGGCATCGGTCCCAAGGATATTGGGCTTAAAAAACTGTTTGAGCGTGCCTGTGACGGGCATGTTGCCGAAGTGATTCTCGCCACCAATTTCACGGCCGAGGGTGAGGCTACGGCCCATGTCATCAGTGAAGGGCTGAAGGCTCGGGGCCTGCGCCTGACTCGCCTGGCCCGGGGTGTGCCTGTGGGCAGTGAACTGGAGTATGTGGATCTGGGCACTATCGCCCACGCACTGGTGGATCGGCGCTAACGCAGCCGCCCCCCGTCTCGCTGCCTAAGTACAAACCCGCTCGGGATGTTCCCGATGCGCAATTTCGAGTGGCTGACTATGCTCAGTCTCATGCCCATGTATCACGTATCACCATGAATAGCAGTCAACACAATCGCCGTACCTTTGTTTCCGCCGTGGCATGGACGGCTGCTTCCCTGGCCGCACCTGCCCTGCGGGCCCAGCAGCGGCTGGAGAAGCCCCGGATTTCCATTGCCGTAGGAGGCAAGGCCGCCTTTTATTACCTGCCACTGACCATTGCGGAGCAGCTTGGCTATTTCAAGGCCGAAGGCCTGGAGGTCGAAATCAGTGATTTCGCCGGGGGTTCGCGCGCTTTGCAGGCGGTCGTGGGTGGTTCGGCCGATGTCGTGTCCGGTGCCTTTGAGCACACCATCAATCTGCAGTCCAAGGGGCAGAAATACCAGGCTTTTGTGCTGCAGGGTCGTGCGCCCCAGATATCGATGGGCATCTCCCCCAAAACCATGCCGAATTACCGGACTGTGACTGACCTCAAGGGCAAGAAAATCGGCGTTTCGGCCCCTGGTTCATCTACCAACATGGTGGCCAATCTGATTCTTTCGCGCGCTGGGCTGAAACCGGGCGATGTGAGCTTCATCGGCGTGGGCACGGCGGCGGGGGCCTTGACCGCGTTCCGCAGCGGCCAGATTGATGCCATGAGCAATATCGATCCGGTCATGACCATGCTGGAACAAAAGGGAGAGATCCGCATCATTGCCGACACGCGCACGCTCAAAGGAACGGTGGATGTTTTTGGGGGACCCATGCCGGCAGGTTGCCTGTACGCACCGGCCGAGTTCATACAGAAAAATCCCAATACCGTGCAAGCCATGACCCACGCCATTGTTCACAGCTTGAAATGGCTGCAAACGGCGGGTCCCAGCGACATCATCAAGACGGTACCCGAGTCCTACCTTCTGGGTGATCGGGCTTTGTACCTGGCGGCCTTCAACAAGGTGCGTGAAGCCATTTCCAATGACGGCATGTTTGCGGATGACGGTCCGCGGACCGCCTTGCGGGCGCTGGCCAGTTTTGACCCCACGATCAAGGCCGACCGGATCGATATTTCCAAAACCTACACCAACGAGTTTGTCAAGAAGGCCAAGGAGCGGTTCAAGACCTGAGGCACGGATGTCCGATACCGCTACTGACTTCGCGCTCGAGTTTCTTGGTGTTTCATGCGTCTTCAAGGCGCGTGATGCGGGGGGGGCGCGCTATACCGCTGTGCTGGACACGACCCTGCGCATCAAGGCGGGCGAGTTTGTTTCGGTCGTTGGTCCCACGGGATGCGGCAAGTCAACACTGCTCAATATCGGCGCAGGTTTGCTGGCCCCTTCGGGTGGTGAAGTGCGTGTATTTGGTCAGCCCTTGCAAGGCATTAATACCTGCGCGGGCTACATGTTTCAGTCCGATGCCCTGATGCCATGGCTTAGCGTGCTGGACAACGTCATGCTGGGTTTGCAATACCGTGGCGTACCGCAAGCACAGGCTTGGGCGCAGGCGCAAGAGTGGCTGCAACGGGTGGGTCTGAGTGCGTTTGGCGATCATTATCCGCATCAACTCTCCGGTGGCATGCGCAAGCGCACGGCCCTGGCACAGGTGCTGGCGCTGGACCCGGACATCATCCTGATGGACGAACCCTTCAGCGCGCTGGATATCCAGACCCGCCAGTTGATGGAAAACGAGGTGCTGGACTTGTGGGCGGCCAAGAGGAAGGCCGTGCTGTTTATTACGCATGACCTGGATGAGGCCATCGCCATGAGCGACCGCGTGGTGGTGCTGTCTGCCGGACCGGCCACGCACCCGATCGGCGAGTTTGTCATCGATTTGCCGCGTCCACGTCATGTCGCTGAGGTGCGCGCCCAGCCCCGCTTCATCGAACTGCACACGCAAATCTGGAATGTATTGCGCGACGAAGTGCTCAAGGGCTATGCCCAGCAACTCCTGAAGGCGGCATGAGCTTGACGAAGCTTCTTCGATGGCTCCAACCTTCAGAGACGAATCTGCGGGTCTGGCAGGCGGGCGTTCTGGTGATTGTGCTGCTGGCGTGGCAGCTGGCCTCGCGTGACCAGCAGATTGCATTTTTTTTGGGTGAGCCGGTGCAGGTGGTGGGTCGCATCTGGTCCTGGTTCATGCCCTTTGACATGGCAAGCAATTCGCTGTTCCCGGATGGTCTGCCGGGTCGCGCCGATATCTACAGTCATTTGGGTGTGACCTTGCTCGAAACCGTGCTGGCCTTTGGCATTGGTACCGTGCTCGGTCTGGTGTGCGGTCTGTGGCTGGCCCTGTCGCCGCTGGCCAGTGCCATCCTGGAGCCCTACATCAAGGCCGCCAATTCCATGCCACGGGTCATTTTGGCGCCCATCTTTGCATTGTGGTTTGGTTTGGGGATCTGGAGCAAAGTGGCGCTTGCCGTCACGCTGGTATTTTTCATTGTGTTCTTCAATGTCTACCAGGGCGTCAAGGAGGTGAGTCCCGTGGTGCTGGCCAACGCGCGCATGTTGGGCGCCAACCAGCGCCAACTCCTTCGCACCGTGTACCTGCCCAGCGCCACGGCCTGGGTTTTTTCAAGCTTGCACACCTCGGTGGGTCTGGCTTTTGTCGGGGCTGTGGTGGGCGAGTACCTGGGATCGGCACGCGGTGTGGGCTACCTGATTTTGCAGGCCGAAGGCACCTTTGATGTCAATACCGTGTTCGCCGGCATTGTGGTGCTCACGGCTTGCGCACTGGTCCTGGATGGGATCGTGGGACGTTTGGAGCGGCGCCTGATGAAGTGGCAACCGCGCCAGGGTGAAGCTGAAAAGCTGTAAGACCTGATGCCCGCAGCGCAAGGCGGCTAGCGCTTGGCAACGCGTGTGGCCCTGGCAATACCTTTGCGAGCCTGGCGCGGGGCTGGTTTGCCCTTGGCCACTGCTTTGGCTGGCACCGGTAAAAACAGCACGATCTGCTGTCCAGCCCTGAACGAGGCTGAAGCACTCACCTTGTTCCATTCGGCCACGCTGGCCGGGCTCACCCGGTAGCGCTTGGCCAGGCTCGCCACGGAATCCTGTTTGCCGGCTTTGAGCACGGTGCGTTTCAAAATCGCATCCGGCGCCAGGGACAGTTGCCCGTTGTCGGCAGCATGCGCGCCGACATCCGTTTCAAGATGTTTGGAGCGTGTCACCAGCAGGCTGGAGCCGGCCTTGATCACGACACGCGGCGGGATGTTGTTGATGCTGCGCAGTTCGGCTTCGCTCATGCCCACCCGCTTGGCCGCGTCGGCGGGCTTCATGGTGGTTGGGGCGAGCCAGACGGTCCAGCTCGCCAGTCGGCCCCCGCCATAGGCTTCAAGGTTGCTCTGGAAGATGGCCGCCTTGTCCCATGGCAGCAGTATCTGGGGTGTGCCTGCCGCCAGGATCACAGGACGACTGGCCGACGGGTTCAATGCCTTGAAGTCTTCCAGCGGAACCTCTGCCAGTTTGGCGGCCAGCGCCACATCAATGTCGCGCTTGATGTCCACCGTCTGGAAGTAGGGATGGTTTTCAATCAGGGGCAGGCGGGAGCTGAATGCGTCCGGATTGCCCACGATGTTTTTGACCGCCTGCAGCTTGGGTACGTAAAGCCGGGTCTCCATGGGCATGTTGAGGTCGGTATAAGTTGTGCCCAGACCCGCTTTCTGATTCTTGGCGATGGCGCGGCCCACGCTGCCTTCGCCCCAGTTGTAGGCTGCCAGAGCGAGGTGCCAATCGCCAAACATGCCATGAAGTCTTTGCAGATAGTCCAGCGCTGCGCGGGTCGAGGCCAGAACATCTCGCCGGTCATCGCGAAAAGCGTTTTGTTTCAGTTCGAAGTGTTTGCCGGTGGCGGGCATGAACTGCCACATGCCGGCCGCCTTGGCGGTGGACACCGCCTGCGGATTGAAGGCACTTTCGATAAAAGGGAGCAGCGCAAGCTCAGTGGGCATGTTGCGGCGTTCCAGTTCCTCAACAATGTGAAAAAGGTATTTGCTGGAGCGCTCGGTCATGCGCAGGATGTAGTCGGGTCGGGTGCTGTACCACTGTTCGCGATCATGGACCAGATCACTTTGCAGATCAGGCATGCCGTAACCTCGGCGAATGCGTTCCCACAGATCAGCGGGCGGGGCCAGTTGGGCAACGGTTCGTGATGTCGCCTGGCTTGTTGTGATGGGCTGCAATGGACCGCCTGGTATGACAGGGCGGTAGCTTTTGCCCGTTGCGGAGCGTGAGGCCGAAGCGGTGGATTCGGAAGAGGCGCTGGCACTTGGGCCTGTTTCAGGTGCCATGCCGGTTGTGGCGCAGCCAGTCAACCAGAGCAAGGCGCTTAGGCCAAGGGGAATAATAAATTTCATCAGAACTTGTTTTTCCATTGACGAAGGGCTGCAAAAACGCTGACCTCGTCGCTGGCAGATGCGTCATGGCTTTTGGCAGCTTCAATGAGAGCTGCTTGGCGCGTACGCAAAAAAGGGTTGATCTCGCGCTCCCGCAGAATGGTGGAAGGCAAGGTGGGTTGCTGGCGTTCGCGCAAGTCCTGTGCTTGGGCCGTGTAGTGCGCCAGCGCCTGGTTGTCAGGGTCCACTGCTCGGGCAAATTTCAGGTTGCTCAGGGTGTATTCGTGCGCGCAGCAAACGCGCGTGGCATCGGGCAATGCCGCCAGGGTGTCAAGGGACGCCAGCATCTGGGCCGGGCTGCCCTCAAACAGGCGGCCGCAGCCGCCGCTGAACAGCGTGTCACCGCAGAACAGCACAGGCGCACCGTCCACGTCGTCACAGAAGTAGGCGATGTGACCGGCTGTGTGGCCAGGGACATCCATCACTTTGAAAGTCAGTCCCATGCACTGAACCTGATCGCCGCCCACCAGTCGGGTCAGCGGTTCGGGCATGGTTTCTCGCATGGGGCCGAAAACCTGGGCCCCCGTAGCCTGACGCAGGGCCTCTACGCCACCGGTGTGGTCCGGGTGATGGTGCGTGACTAGAATGGTCGTCAGTTGAACGCCCGAATGCTGCAAGGCCGCCAGCACGGGTTGTGCATCACCTGGGTCAACCACCAAGGCCTGATGTGTGTCGTGCAACAACCAGATGTAGTTGTCAGCGAAGGCGTTGAGTGGAATGAGCTTCATGAACAATCAAATTATAGGTACGCCGGCGTGGTTTGCGACACCGGCGGGCCGTTATCTGCTGGCGTGGGAGCGCGCCCAGCTCGATCTGGCCGTCGCCGATATTTTTGGATTCCATGCCGTGCAGCTGGGTTTGGGCGAACTGGACGCACTGGCTGCCAACCGCATGCCGCATCGCTGGCTGCTTGCCGATGTGGCGACGCCTGGCGCGGCGATTGTGACCGATTTCGCGGCTCTGCCGTTTCCGGCGGGCAGCCTGGACTTGGTGGTGCTGCCGCATTCGCTGGAATTGGCAAGCGATCCGCATGCCACCCTGCGGGAAGTCGAGCGGGTTTTGGTGCCGGAAGGACGCGTGGTGATTTGTGGCCTGAACCCGGTTTCGCTGTGGGGCTTACGCCAGCGGCGCGCGCACCTGTACCATCGGCTCGGTTTTGGACATATGTTTTTGCCCGAAGCAGGGGAGTTCATTGGTTACTGGCGGATGCGAGACTGGCTTCGTCTGCTCGGCTTTGAGGTGGAAGTGGCGCGTTTTGGCTGTTACCGGCCCGCTTTCTCCAGCGACAAGTGGTTGCAGCGCCTGCAGTGGATGGACCGCGCCGGGGATCGCTGGTGGCCGATTTTTGGGGCAGTGTATTTTCTGGTGGCGGTCAAGCGGGTGCGTGGCATGACGCTGCTCAGTCCCGCCTGGAAATCATCGCGCTCGATGGCGAATGCTCCTGTTTCAGTAGCAAATAGTTCAACATTGACGAGGGCTTCAGGCTCAAATTTCGCAAAAGATTAGGGGATTTTGATTGGATTCGATAGAGATTTACACCGATGGAGCCTGCAAGGGAAACCCCGGCCCGGGCGGTTGGGGGGCGCTGCTCAAATCAAGCGGTACCCAAAAGGAATTGTTCGGCGGCGAGATGGGCACCACCAACAACCGCATGGAAATGATGGCGGTGATCGAGGCGCTGTCTGCCTTGAAGCGGCCCTGCCATGTGATCCTGCACGTAGACAGCCAGTACGTGCTCAAGGGCATGACCGAGTGGTTGTCCGGCTGGAAGGCCAGGGGTTGGAAAACCGCCGCCAAGCAACCCGTGAAGAATGTCGACTTGTGGCAGCGTCTGGATGCGCTGGTCAATACGGCAGGGCACAAGATTGACTGGCGCTGGGTCAGGGGGCATAACGGCGATCCGGGCAACGAGCATGCTGACATGCTGGCCAACAAGGGCGTCGAGCAGGCGCTGCGCCAGCATTGAGATGGCTTGGCGTCGTGTAAAGAAACTGTAAAGTGGGACTCTGACGGGTCAGGTCACCCTGTTGGGCGCTGCAGGGTGGCGCCGGTGCTGCTACATTGACAACCGGTTTGAATTGTCCGTGCTGGTTTGTCGGATTCGCCCGACCTTTTCCTTGAGAACATCGTATACATGACCAAGAAACTGATTTATCCGCTGGTGGCGGTTGTGGGCATTGCGGCGGCGGGGGGAGCGGCATGGTGGTATCAGAACAAGTCCCACATGACTGCGATGGCACCTGGTAGCAGTGCAACTGCCGGCGCGCCACAGTCTGCCGCCAGTGGGCCCACTGGGGCCTCCGCACCCGGCAAGCCTGCGGCGGTCGATGTGGCCAAAGTGGAGATCGCCAAGCTGATCGATGACACCCAGGCGGTGGGTAGCCTGCGTTCCCGCCGAAGCGTTGTGGTGCGTCCCGAGGTCAGTGGACGCATCACGCAACTCAATTTCCGTGATGGGGACCGGGTACGCAAAGGCCAGGTGCTGGTGCAACTGGATGACCAGCTGCCTCTGGCCCAAGTGCAGCAAAGCCGGGCGGAACTCTCAATCGCCCTGGCCAACCACGCGCGCAACAAAGACCTGGTGGCGCAAAATTTCATCAGCCAGCGCTCGGTGGACGAGAGCGCGGCTAATCTGGAGGTGGCGCAGGCCAAGCTGGCGCTGTCACAGGCCACGGCGGCCCGTCTGAAAATCGTCGCACCGTTTGACGGCATGACGGGCATCCGTACCGTCAATGTGGGTGACTACCTGAAAGACGGTGCCGACATTGTGAACATCGAGGACATTGATGCCGTGTTCGTGGACTTTCGCCTGCCTGAACGGTTCCAGGACAAAGTGAGGCAGGGGCAAACTGCCAGCATTGAACTCGATGCCTTGCCAGGGGCGAAGTTCCTGGCCACCATCCAGGCGGTCGATCCCCTGATTGACGCAAGCGGTCGATCGGTTGGCGTACGGGGCTGTATTGACAACCGGCAACTGCGCTTGCGTCCGGGCATGTTCGCACGCGTGACCGCGGTCTTTGGTCAACGCGACAAGGCCAGAGTCATTCCCGAAGAGTCCATCATCCCGCAAGGCGGTAAGGCCTATGTGATCCGACTCAAACCCGGGCCTGCGGCTGACGCCTGGGTATCGCAGCGTGTCGAGGTCAAGGTGGGTATCCGCCGCCCCGGCCGCGTCGAAATCCTGGATGGACTGGATGAGGGTGACACCGTGGTCACGGCGGGACATCAGCGCATCCAGCGTGATGGCACCGAGGTCAAGGTGCTGGAGCTTCCCCGTGCCGCTGTGGCGCCGGCCCCTCAGGCTGCCGCCTCTGCGGCCCAGGTGTCAGCCATGGCAACTCCCGTACCCCTTGCCAGCAAGGCCGTTGTGGCAAGCAAACCGCTCCAAGCTTCGAACCCCTGTCTTGACCGGAGACCCTGATGCAACTGGCTGAAGTCTCCATTCGCCGGCCGGTATTTGCCACGGTGCTGTCGTTGTTGGTATTGCTGATCGGCGCGGTCAGTCTTACCAAACTCTCGGTGCGGGAGTACCCCAAGATCGACGAGCCGGTCGTGACGGTCAGCGTGAAGTACGCAGGGGCCTCGGCTGAGGTGATGGAGTCCCAGGTCACCAAACCGTTGGAGGATTCCATTGCCGGCATTGATGCGGTGGACGTGATCACCTCCATCAGCCGTGCCGAGCAGACCCAGATTTCAGTGCGCTTTCGTCTGGAGAAGGATGCCGATACAGCCGCCGCCGAGGTGCGCGACCGCACTTCCCGGGTGCGCAATCGCTTGCCGCAGGCCGTGGATGAACCGGTCATTGCCAAGGTGGAAGCGGACGCCTTTCCTGTGATCTGGCTGGCTTTTTCCAGCGACACCCTGAGCGGATTGCAGATCAACGATCTGGTGACCCGGATCGCCAAGCCCCGTCTGCAAACCGTGACAGGGGCTGCCGATGTGCGCATCTTCGGGGAGCGGAAATACGCCATGCGTGTCTGGCTGGATCCGGACAAGCTGGCCGCTTACAAACTGACGACCCAGGACGCGGAAGACGCCATTCGCCGCAGCAACCTCGAATTGCCGGCTGGCCGCATCGAGTCGACCCAACGCGAATTCAGCGTGACCTCCCAGACCGATCTGGGGCGTCCCTCGCAATTCTCGGACATCATCATCAAGAATGCCAATGGTTTTCCGGTGCGCATTCGTGACATCGGCCGGGTGGAAGAGGCCGCCGCCGACGAGCGCAGCGGTGCTCGCCTGAATGGCCGGGTTGCGGTCGCGGCCGGTGTGATTCGTCAGGCAACCGCCAATCCACTGGAATTGAGCAAGGGCGTGCGGGCGATGATCCCCAAACTGCAGGCAGATCTGCCACCGGGAGTCACGATCGACATCGCCAATGACAACTCGGTGTTCATCGAAAAATCGATCAAGAGCGTGTTCCAAACCATTCTGGAATCGGTGGTTTTGGTGGCGCTGGTGATATTCGTCTTTCTTCGAACCCTGCGGGCCTCGATCATTCCCCTGGTCACGATTCCTGTTGCCTTGATCGGCACCTTCGCGCTGATGGCACTGGCGGGTTTCACCATCAATACCTTGACACTGCTGGCGCTGGTGCTGGCGATCGGTTTGGTGGTGGATGATGCCATCGTGGTGCTGGAGAATATTTTTCGACATATCGAGGAGGGGCTGGACCCCTTCTCGGCGTCCATCAAGGGTGTGCGGGAAGTCGGGTTCGCGGTCGTCGCGATGACGCTGACACTGGCGGCCGTTTACGCGCCGCTGGCCTTCACGCCTGGGCGAACCGGGCGCTTGTTTATCGAGTTTGCGCTGGCTCTGGCGGGCGCCGTGGTTGTATCGGGATTTATTGCCCTGACCTTGTCGCCGATGATGTGCTCGCTACTGCTCAAGCACAATCCCAAGCCGAGCTGGTTTGACCGGGGCATGGAGCGGGTTTTGAATGCCATCACCGCTCGCTATCAGTCTGCCTTGAATTGGCTGGTTACCACGGGCTATGACCGGCAGCGCGTTCAGGTGGGCAAGGGCCATGTGCTCAAACGTTTCCTGCTGGATGCGCGCTGGATTGTGATTGGTGTGATGCTGGTCTGTGCCGTGTCCATTTTCCTTGTGTTGCCCACCATGAAGCGCGAACTGTCGCCGCTGGAAGATCGTGGACAGGTGTTGGTGGTGGTTACCGCACCTGACGGTGCGACGCTGGGCTATACCGATCGCTACGTGAATGCAGTAGAGAAAATCGGGCAACCCTACAAGGAGTTCGACCGTATTTTTGTCTCCTCGGGTAACCCGACGGTCTCGCAGGCGAATGTGTTTTTGCGGGCAATCGATTGGGACAAGCGTACGCGCTCGGTTCTGGATGTGGCGCGCGAGTTGCAGCCCAAACTGGCGGCCTTGCCCGGCGTCAATGCATTTCCGCTCACGCCCCCTTCACTGGGTCAGGGCTTTCGTGAGCGCCCGGTCAATTTTGTGATCGTCACCTCGGACAGCTACCAGAATCTCGCGGCCGTCACGCGTCAGTTCACCGATGAAATTGCCAAGAATCCCGGCATTGTCAGTGTCGACATAGATCTTCGCCTGAACAAGCCGGAACTGAAAATTGACGTGGATCGCGAGAAAGCCGCCGATCTTGGGGTTGGTGTAGACACGGTGGCGCGCGCCATCGAAACCATGCTGGGGGGCAGGCAAGTCACGCGCTACAAACGCGATGGCGATCAGTACGACGTGATTGTGCAGACGGCGCAGTCCGGACGGGATACGCCGGATGATGTCGAGAAGATTTTTGTGCGTGGTCGCAACGACGCGATGATTCCACTGGCATCGCTGATCAAGGTGCGCGAATCCGTGGCCCCGCGTGAGCTCAATCACTTCAGTCAACGTCGCTCGGTGTCCATCACGGCCAATCTGTCTGCGGATTACTCGCTGGGCCAGGCGCTTGACTTCCTGGACAGCACTGCGGCCAAGGTACTCAAGCCGGGCTACAGCACCGATCTCAATGGCACCTCGCGCGAATTCAAGAACTCGCAGGGCTCTTTGGCAATTGTGTTTGCGCTCTCCCTGCTGTTCATCTTTCTGGTGCTCGCCGCGCAGTTTGAGAGCTTTATTGATCCTCTGGTGATCATGCTCTCTGTGCCCCTGTCGATGATCGGTGCGTTACTGGCGCTCAAATGGTCCGGTGGTTCGCTCAATGTGTATTCGCAGATCGGACTGATCACCTTGGTGGGCTTGATCACCAAGCACGGCATTTTGATTGTGGAGTTCACCAACCAACTGCGTGAGCAGGGCATGGAAATGACGCAAGCGCTGGTCAAGGCCTCCAGCCAGCGCCTGCGCCCGATTCTGATGACCACGGGTGCGATGGTGCTCGGTGCCATTCCACTGGCGTTGGCGCATGGCGCAGGGGCCGAGAGTCGCATGCAGATTGGCTGGGTGATCGTGGGTGGCATGTCGCTGGGCACTTTGCTCACCATATTTGTTGTACCCACCATGTACACCTTGTTCGCGCGCAAGGTGGTGCCGGGTCCTATCAAGACGGTTGAGAAAGAGGGTCCAGACTTGGTGCAACCGGTGCGGGAGGGATAAGTGCCATGGCCGATGCAGCACTTGAGTCCAAGATAGGTGCTGGTCTGACGCTGGGCTGCGTTCAATTCTTCTTCACGCTGGGCTGGACGGTGTATGTGCTCTACCTGCCGGAGTTGGTCAAATCAGCAGGCCTTGCTGCAACCTGGCTTCCCTTGTTGCTGATGGCAGACCAGTTCATTTTTGCGGTGATGGACATTGGATTCGGCGTTGTTGCGGATCGCATGGCCCAGGGTTATCGCAAGCTGGCGCGTATGCTGCTGGTGCTGACAACCGTTTCCGCTATCGCCTTTTTGTTGTTGCCGATGTCGGGGCGCATTTCCCCTGCCGTGCTGATTGGCGTTCTTGCGATCTGGGTGGTCAGCGCTTCGGTGGTGCGTGCGCCAACCCTCGTGCTCCTGGCCAAGCGCGCCAATGCGACACAACAGCGCAGCCTGGTGTTCTGGTATGCGGCCGGGATGGCGCTTGCGACAGCACTGTCTCCGTACATTGGTTTGCTGCTGAAAGGTGCTGACCCCTACCTGCCGTTTGCCGTGTCCGCATTGACTTTGCTGGTGGCCGTCATTGTGCTGTTGCGTTTTTCCGCCAGCGAGCTCCCCAAGTTCAATGCCGAGCAGCCGCAACCCATCTCTTTTGGGGCTTACGTACCCCTGTTGCTGGTGCTGGCGCTTGCGTCGATCGGTTTTCAATTGCACGCGTTTGCGAATGCGGCACCTCAGTATTTGGCCCACACGACCAGGGAAAACGTACCCTGGCTGATGCCCTTGCTCTGGGTCGGGTTTTTTGCAGCGTTGCTGGGCATTGGCGCGATCATCAAGCGCTTTGGTGCGCTCTGGCCCGCAATTGGCGGAATCTGGCTGACGGCATTTGGAAGCTACACAGCGGCTCAAGCCGGCAGTCTGGAAATGCTCATTTTTGCGCAGCTGTTGACCGGGGTTGGCTGGGCGGCTGCTTTTGCCGGTTTGATGGAGCAGGCATCCGTATTCGGTACGCGCGGAGCGGAAGGTCAATTTATGGGCAGCTTTTTCGCAGTGCTGGCTGTGAGCAGTTTTGCACGTATCGGCTTTGTCAGCCAGTGGCTGCCACAGAACCCTGCCTTGAAAGAGATGCAGTTTGTATTGCCGGCCATTTTGTTGCTGCTGGCGGGCCTGCTCGCTGGTGTTTATGCCGTCAAGAAACCGAAAGCCCGTTCAGTGCCGGTTTGATCCACACGGGTTGCGTCAAAGCATGGTCGCCATACAGCCAGCATGTTTTCAAATGATGCCGTCAAACATCATCACATCAATTTCATCACCGGGGGCGACGTTGCCCTGGTCGTGATGCAGCACGATCAGGCCGTTAGCCTGCACCATGGAACTCAAGACACCTGAGCCCTGGTTACCTGTGGTCTTGACTTGCAGTGAGCCGTCTGGCGCCGTCGTGACCGTGCCGCGCTGGTACTCGGTGCGCCCCGGTTTTTTGCGCAAGGCTTCCAGGCTGCGGGCCTTGAGCAACGGCGTGGGTCTGGCCTTGCAGCCCATCATTTGCAGGAGGGCAGGGCGCACAAACGCCAGAAAAGTCACCATCACGGCCACCGGATTGCCGGGCAGGCCAAAGAGCACTGATTTGCCGATGCGTCCCACAGCCATGGGGCGTCCGGGACGCATGGCAATCTTCCAGAAGGCAACGTCGCCGAGCTTTTGCATCATGGCCTTGGTGAAGTCGGCTTCGCCCACGCTCACGCCGCCGCTGGTGATGATGGCGTCCGCTTCGCCCGCCGCGCGGTTGAATGCCGCTTCCAGCTGTGCAGGCTCGTCGCGCACCACGCCCATGTCGATCACCGCGCAACCCAGGCGCGTCAGCAGGCCGAACACGGTGTACCGGTTGCTGTCGTAAACCGCACCTTCACGTGGCGGCTCGCCCAGGCTCAGAATTTCGTCACCCGTGGAAAAGTAGGCCACACGAAGCTTGCGCCATACCGATATCTTTTCGATACCTAAACTGGCCAGTAGTCCAAGCGCTGCGGGCGTGAGTAGCTCACCTTTTTGTAGTGCAGGGCGGCCTTTCATCACGTCTTCGCCAAGTTTGCGGCGATTGTCGCCCGCTTGCAGCAGGCCCGGCGGTATGGCAATGGCATCTGCCCCGCTGGACGGGCCGGCCTGGGCCTGGTCCGTGTGACGGGTCACAAACTCTTGCGGAACGACGGTGTCCAGACCTGCAGGCATGATGGCGCCGGTCATGATTTTCACGCATTCGCCGGGCCCCGTCTTGCCTTGCCAAGCCTTGCCTGCCAGAGCGGTCCCGACCACCCGCAAGTTCAGCTTGTTTGTTTTCGTGAGTTGAGCACCATCAAATGCATAGCCGTCCATCGCCGAATTGTCATGGGGCGGTACGCTGATCGGCGAGATCACGTCATGAGACAGTACACGCCCGAGGGCATGAAAAACGTCAACCTCTTCATGGCTTGTGACTGGCTCGACCAGATGTGACAAGAATGAATTGACGGTCGTGGCAGGCAAGGACTGCGGGTCATAGCCCTGCAGTTCAGCGGCGATGTCTGCAATCGTTTTCATAGTCAGGTGTTTTCGAGCTGTCGCAATTCAGCCAGCGTATTGGCGTTGAAAAACGCCCGCGGATCGTCGCCAGGCGCATCAAAAGGCACGATTGCGGTTTTGTGCAGGGCGGTCCATGCGTCAATCTTGCGTCCTCCATCCTGGGTGAATTTCACCAGGCTTTCCAGCAAGTCCACGCGCAACAGACAAAAAACTGGTTGGGTACGAATCTGCACCTGACCATCTTTGCCGACTTCGGGTGCGGCCGCCATGGCGATGTCGGCGTCCTCGGCCTCCAGCGCCTGCGCCAGCCGCTGGACCAGATCAAGCGGTAGCAAGGGCGTGTCGCACGGCACGGTCACCAAAAACGGTGTTTCACAGCGTTCAAGACCCGTCAGAAAGCCTGCCAGGGGTCCGGCATAGTCGGCCAAGCCATCGGGCCAGACCGCGGCGCCAAACGACTCATAAGCCGCCAGGTTGCGGTTGGCGTTGATCATGATCTGACCCACCCCCCCGCCGATCTGCAGGCGCGTGAGTGTGTGCAACGCAAGTGGCAGCCCGTTGAAGTTCTGCAAGCCCTTGTCGACTCCACCCATGCGAGAGCCGCGTCCACCGGCCAGAATCAGACCGGTGATTTGATCGGGACTAATCATCAAGCGTCATACCCATTTAAAGCGAAGAAGCGACAAGTGGGGGATCATCTGTTTAGCCTCCGATGTAGCTCATCTCAACGCGACGCAGGCCGGTGCCGGTATCGGGCTTCATTTCGCTGCGAAGTTCGGAGTAGCGATCTGCCCGACCTTGCCAGATATGGCCAATGGTGGAAGCCAGGTCGGCCTCCGATGCGCCATCACGGATCAGTGAGCGAAGGTCGTAACCCTGGGCGGCGAACAGGCACAGGTAGAGCTTGCCCTCGGTCGACAGGCGAGCCCGGTTGCAATCACCACAGAAAGCCTGCGTCACGCTGCTGATGACGCCGATCTCACCGGCAGCCTTGTCATGATTTCCGGACGCGTCGGCATAGCCCCAGCGCTCGGCAGTCTCACCTGGATTGGACGGTTCAAGCTGAACCAGTGGCAAATCTGCATGAATCAGCTTGACCACTTCAGCCGACGGCAACACTTCGTTCATGCGCCAGCTGTTGGTTGCACCCACGTCCATGTATTCAATGAAACGCAGCACCATGCCCGTGCCTTTGAAGCGGCGTGCCATGGGCAGTATCTCATGCTCATTGGTACCGCGCTTCACCACCATGTTGATCTTGATGGGCCCCAAGCCGGCGTCTCGCGCTGCTTCAATGCCCGCCAGCACATCGGCTACCGGAAAGTCCACATCGTTCATGCTGCGAAACACTGCATCGTCCAGCCCGTCCAGGCTCACGGTGACACGTTGCAGCCCCGCCGCCTTGAGCGCGCGTGCCTTGCGCGCCAGCAGTGAGCCGTTGGTGGTAAGGGTCAGGTCCAATGGACGGCCCTCAACGGTGCGCAGGGACGCCAACTGCTCGATCAGCAGCTCGATATTTTTGCGCAGCAGCGGCTCGCCGCCAGTCAGGCGAATCTTTTGCACGCCGTGGGCCACAAAGGTCTTGGCAACGCGCGTGATTTCTTCGAACGAGAGCAGGTCGGCGTGTGGCAGGTAGGCGTAGTCTTTGTCGAAGACTTCCTTGGGCATGCAGTAATTGCACCGGAAATTACAGCGGTCCGTAACGCTGATGCGCAAATCGCGCAAAGGGCGACCCAGCGCGTCGGACAGCAGGCCATTGGCCGCGATGCGGCTGCTTGCTGACGCCGCCTCAGCGGGAGGGCGCAGTGACGCCGAGCGCAGGTCAACCAGCGGCACGATGCGTGGTGTATGGCGTTCAGTCATGGATTGGACAAGATTGGGTTTGATCGTTGGGATGACGGCCGCTTCAACAAGCACCTGTCGTCAGGCCGTCTGGAGGACTGGTTGATTTTGGCACGTTTTCAGGGGGCGGGTCTGGCGGATAATGGCCGCCACAGATCCATTCGAACCACAGGGGCTACCTTTGATGACTCTCGAAGAATTGCTTGCTTCCAATGAGGCGCTGCCGAGTATCCCGAAAATCATTGCTTTGCTGCTCAATGAGCTTGACCAAGCCGAGCCTGATCTGAGGAAGATCAGCCAGTTGCTCAACACCGATCCGGTCCTGACGACGCGCTTGTTGCGCCTGGCCAATTCTGCGCAATTCCAATTTGCCAGCAAGATCAGCAGCGTGTCCGAGGCCTTGGCATTGATGGGGCTTGACCAGGTTCGATCGCTGGCCACCGCCGCCGCCGTCACGGGAGCATTCCGCATTGTCCAGGGCATCGATATGAATCAGTTCTGGCGTTTCAGCCTGAACACGGCCAAGTTGTCACGCATGCTGGCTGGCATGATCAGGAAGAATCAGGCGGCGGCGTTCACCGCCGGATTGATTCATGCCACAGGGGAATTGGTCATGCACAGGGTGATAGACAAAGAACTGATGTCACTGGATCAGGAGGTGCCTCCACTCGCCCTGAAGCGCGCCTCGGCAGAGCGAAAATTATTGGGTTATTGCTATGCGGATGTAGGGGCTGGGTTTGCCAGAAACTGGCAGTTTCCTCAAGCCATCGTCGATGCGCTGGCGAATCAAAACACACCTTTCGAGAATGACGTTTACGAGCCGATGGCGGGCATTCTTCATCTGGCGGCGTGGCGAGCCCGAGCCAGGGAAGCCAACTATGACGCCCAGGACCTCACTGACAATTTCCCGGATACCGTTGCGCTGGCATTGGGCCTGGATATCGACATGGTCCTGCAGCAGGACCCGATTGACTGGACCTCAAGGACGGAGGTCGCTGCCCTGGTTTGAGGGGTGTTCCCGCTGATTCGGTCGGCGCCCCGTTCAATCAATGCAAGGGACTGATTTGTGTGGGCGAGAAGTCGCCGGCCCCGTCATCCGCAGGGGGCGATGTCGCGGCGGTCGACCCAGTGGGCTTTGGCGGGCGCCGGCTGTGACGCCGATCAAGCACCGACACGGGTTCTTCTGCTGGAGCCGGCGCGGCGGCTGCGCTCTTGGTCCAGAACGTGGGGGGCGGCATCATGGGAAAAGGACATCCGCAATCGGACGAAAAACGCCATGAAACAACGTAGCTGGAATGATCGACCGAGGGATCAAATCGGTCCAGCCCAAGCAGCAGCTGTTGCTGCAAGGCTGGGGCATAGCGCAGCAGTTGCTCATTCCATTTGGTGATCACCAACTGGATGTGAACTTCTTCGGCATTGGATGCCCGGCGGATGACGATCACTTCACAAGCCAGCCAGCCCAGAGGAATGCCGTGCAGGCGCAGCGTATCTTTCAAAACCACCCGAATCAGTTCGCGACGCGAGTTGCCATGCTGCTGTGTGCTGCTCGGCGTCGCCGAAACGCTCGCAAGGCTTGGCTTGAAGTCAGACTTGGGAGGACTTTTTTTAAAAAAATTGAACATGGACTTGTTCCTGCCGGCTGCGTACAGTTGGGATTTTAAGGTTTGATGCGCTCATATTGGTATAAAAAACCAAACGTTTACGGGTTATGCGGCAATTTGTTGCGCTCTTGTCCTGACTGCCTTGCATCTTCAGGAATGAATCGCCAAGGGTCGACTGCTAGTTGGTCACGATGGCTGGCCCCATATCCTGCAGCGGGCCCAATGGGTTGGTATTGACTTCCAGTTCGTTCACGTTGGGTTGCCCGCCCCAGGCGCGGTAGACCACCACATCGTTGACCAGCAAGATCAGAGCGTTGAATCGCCAACCCGTGGTCTCGGTGCGACGTGAAAAATTGGTGAAGTCGGCAAAGAAGTTGCCGGTTCGTTCCTTTGCAATGCGGGCTGCCGTGATTTCCCAGCCTCGACAGGCGTCGCGTGCCTCCAGGCACACCATGACACCGGGGTCCAGGTCCGCGCGCTGGAGCAGGGCGCTTGGAACAAATCGGCGCACGATGTCGGAGTGCGTCAGGATGACGGTGTTGGGCTGTTTCACGGGATCAATCCCGAGCCTGGACAAGACGGCCACATCGCTCTTCATGGGGGTCAGTCCTTCAATGGCATTGCGTGCTTCGTCAAAGCTCTTGAACGGCGAGGATTTGGTATGCACGCGCGGCAGCATGGATGAGCAGCCGCTGATGAGCAATGCCAGCAAAAGCAAGATTCCACCGCGTGTGAGTTTGCAATATTCCACAGGCCTACCCGGTTGGCTGGATTGAACAACAACGGCGATCGAAAGCTTTCACGCTTGCGATACCACCATGCTGGATGCTAGCCTCGAATGGCATTTTGGAATTGACGTTTATCAAGCTTCTTTGTTTGCGTCAGGATGTTTTGCTAGTAGCTGAAGTTTCCCCGCAAATGGGGTTTTTCACCTTTTTCATCCCTGACTTCGAAACACGTGCCGCGCAGGGATGACCCGATTGGGGCTGGGGCGCTCCACGTTGATGCGGTTGCGGGCAGAAACAGCGGTGTCTTGAATTCTGCCGAGACTTCGGCCTGGGAAACCGCGTCCTGGGGCATCAATGTGGCCAGTGCCCGTGCCTTGGTCCACATTCCATGCGCAATGGCCCGCCGAAATCCGAAGAGTCTGGCCGATAGTTCGGAAACATGGATGGGGTTCAGGTCACCCGAGATATAGCCGAAGCGTCGGCCTGTGTCGCTGGGCGCGACGAAGTCTGCCTGGCGCGCCAATGCCGGATCGGTGGTTTGCCGGCTGACATAGGCTGGCCCGATCGGGTTTGGAATGCCGATACGCAAGAGGCTTTGCGTGGCCTCCCAAACCAGCTCGTCCGCGCGGAAGAGCTGCATATCCAGGGTCAGGATTTGCCCTTTTTCGTGGGCGATCAATTGCCCCGTGCTGACTTCAATGCGAAGCGCATCGCCGGGGTTCAGGGCCTGCAGCTGGCTGATCCGGTTGTCCAGATGGACCGTTCCCATTGCAGGCCAGGGGCACTGTGCGGAGCCAAAGAATGCCATGAGCAGCGGAAATGTCAGCAATTGCGGGTAGGTGATGGGGACACCCTGCCTTTCACTGAATCCACAGAGCTTGGCATAGGCGGCAATGTGTGCCGGTGCCAGAATCGCCTTCGGCATCACATAGCGCAGCCGGGGCAGCGTGTGCACCGCACCGGGGCGCTTGCCGCTGGAGAGCAGGGCTCTCAGGTACATGGCGGCCTGGCTTGCAGGCTTTGGGATTTCGATGGTGGTCGGTGATCCCGTGGGTTGCGGTATCACGCTGCTGCTTGCACCTTCGCACCCACTACGGAAAAGGCCTCGGAGTTGCTTTGCAGCCAATGCTGGGACAGGTCGCTGCTGAGGTGGTTGGGGTGAAAATCGGGCTGCTTGTAGGCGCGCCAAGGCTTGTAGGTAAGGCGAATCATTCCACGCTTGCCAAAGAGAAAGCTGGCGGCACTTTTCCAGGTGCGCCATTGCCACAATGTGCCATCACGGTACAAGTTGTTGACGGTTTGACGCAGCAGGTCGGACATGAAGATGAAGGTAATGCGCTTGAACCATTTGATACGCGATTCATCCGTACCACCCAGTGCACGAAACAAGTCAAATGCCGTGGACTTGTGCTCTGCCTCCTCTGCGCTGTGCCAAAGCCACATGGTTTTGAGGCGAGCCTCGCTGCCGTCGAACAGATCCGGATTGGCGAGCATCCAGTCGGCAAAAACTGCGGTGAAGTGTTCAGTGGCCGCCGTGATGGCCAGCCAGTGGCGTGGATGAAAACCCTCCAGCATCTTGAGCCGTGCCCGTGCCCGCGGTTCCCAGTCGTTGACCAGCTTGTGCTTCTCGATCTGGATATTGAACAGGCTGTGGATGCGACGGTGCGTCGCTTCCTGCCCAATGAAGCCCTGAACTTCGCTGGCGTATTTATCCCGCTCATCGGCTGGCAGGGTCTTGAGCCCTTCGCGAACCGAGTCGATGAAAAACTGTTCGCCAATCGGAAAACTCATGGACAGGGCGTTGAACAAGGCCGTGCGGAACGCATCGCCGCCAAACCAGTGGCGCGCGACGGGAGAATCCAGGTCAACTAAGAGGCGGCGTACAACGAGATCGGTCATTTGGGCTCCTGGTATTGAATTGGTACTGATTAGTACCAGTAAATCGAATGATGCGCCCGCTTTGTGGTACTGTCAAGTACCTTTTCAGGAATTTTCATTCTCCATGGACTCATTTCCCCTGTCCGTTGAAGCCACATTGCACCGCCAGCGATTGTTTGACGGGATGGCGCGAGCGGTCGCCGCCAAGGGCTATGGCACGATCACGATCACGGACATCGTCCGTGAGGCCAGTGTCTCGCGCCGTACCTTTTACGAGCATTTCGCCACCAAAGCAGACTGTTTGATTGCGCTGTACGAGTCAGCCAGTCACAACGCATTGAAGGTTCTGCGCTCGTCCATTGACCCGGCTCGTGGCTGGCAGACGCAGGTCGAGCAGGCGATGGAGGCTTATCTGGGCTGCCTGGCCAGCCATCCGGTATTGATGAGGACCCTGTTCGTGGAAATCCTGGGCTTGGGCGCGACAGGTCTGGCGGCACGCCGTCGCGTCAATCAGGAAATTGCTGACTTCATGTGCAAGGTTATCAATGCCGCAGAGGGTAGCTCGATATTGACGAATGACATGGCGGTTGCCGTGGTGGGGGGTGTCAATGAATTGGTGCTGCAGCTGATTGAGCAAGACCGTATTCAGGACATACAAAGCATCGCGACCACCACCGGTGTCTTGATTCGTGCGGTGGTCGGCGCTCAATCGGCGAAAGATCGAGATCTTTAAACAATTTCTCCTCGTGGCTTCCGTCAATATTAGACCTATAGCTACCAAATAAGGAGCAAAAAAAATCCCGCCGAAGCGGGATTTTTTGCGTCAAGGCAGCTTACCCGCCGTGAATCTTCATCATGAGCGGCACAATCAGAAGCGCCACGATGTTGATGATCTTGATCAGCGGGTTGACGGCAGGACCGGCAGTGTCCTTGTAGGGGTCGCCCACGGTGTCGCCGGTCACGGCTGCCTTGTGGGTCTCGGAACCCTTGCCGCCGTGATGGCCGTCTTCAATGTATTTCTTGGCGTTATCCCAGGCACCGCCGCCGGTGCACATGGAGATCGCCACGAACAGACCGGTAATGATGGTGCCCATCAGCAAGCCGCCCAAAGCCGCAGGTCCGAGTACCAGACCAACCAGAATAGGCACAACCACGGGCAGCAGCGACGGGATCATCATTTCCTTGATGGCGGCCGTAGTCAGCATGTCCACGGCACGGCCGTATTCCGGCTTGGCCGTACCTTCCATGATGCCCTTGATCTCGCGGAACTGGCGGCGCACTTCAACCACCACAGCACCCGCGGCACGACCCACGGCTTCCATGGCCATGGCGCCAAACAGGTAAGGAATCAAACCACCGATGAACAGGCCGATGATGACCATCGGGTTGCTCAAGTCAAAGGTAATGACCTTGCCGTAGGCTTCGAGCTTGTGCGTGTAGTCGGCGAACAGCACCAAGGCGGCCAGACCGGCGGAACCGATGGCGTAGCCTTTGGTCACGGCCTTGGTGGTGTTGCCCACGGCGTCCAGCGGGTCGGTCACGTCACGCACGCTCTTGGGCATTTCGGCCATTTCGGCAATGCCGCCAGCGTTGTCGGTGATCGGGCCGTAAGCGTCGAGCGCCACCACAATACCGGCCATGCTCAGCATGGAGGTCGCCGCAATGGCGATGCCATACAGACCGGCAAGTTTGAATGCAACACCAATGGCGATGCACACAAAAATAACGGGCCAGGCGGTAGACCGCATGGAAACGCCCAGGCCGGCAATGATGTTGGTGCCGTGGCCGGTGGTGGAGGCTTGAGCAATGTGTTTGACCGGCGCGTATTGCGTGCCGGTGTAGTACTCGGTGATCCACACCAGGGCGGCTGTGAGCACCAAACCGACGGCGCAGGCGCCAAACAAGGCCATCTGGCTGCCGCTTGTCTTGATGGCGTTGTCGGGGATCAGCCACTGCGTCACGAAGTAGAACGCGATGAGTGACAGGACACCGGCCACGGCCAGACCCTTGTACAGCGCCGGCATCACGTTCTTCATGCCGGGAGAGGCCTTGACGAAGAAGCAGCCAATGATCGACGCCACGATGGACACGGCGCCCAGTGCCAGCGGATACACCACGGCACTGGTGCCAGCACCGGTCACCAGCAAGGCGCCGAGCACCATGGTGGCAATCAGTGTCACCGCATAGGTCTCAAACAGGTCAGCGGCCATGCCGGCGCAGTCACCGACGTTATCGCCCACGTTGTCGGCAATCACGGCGGGGTTGCGAGGATCATCCTCAGGAATACCGGCTTCGACCTTGCCCACCAAGTCGGCACCCACGTCCGCACCTTTGGTGAAGATGCCGCCACCCAGACGGGCGAAGATGGAGATGAGGGAGGAGCCAAAGGCGAACCCGATCAGCGGGTTCAGCAGCGTGGCCAGGTTTTTGTCGGGCGTCAGGTTGCCATTGCCAACCAGGAACCAGTAAAAACCGGTCACACCCAGAAGACCCAGACCAACCACCAGCATGCCGGTGATGGCGCCGCCGCGAAACGCGACGTCCAGAGCCGGGCCAATACCCCTGGTGGCTGCCTGGGCTGTGCGTACATTGGCGCGAACCGAGACGTTCATGCCAATGAAGCCGCAAGCGCCTGAAAGCACCGCGCCAACCACGAAGCCGACGGCACTCATGGAATCAAGAAAGAAATAAATCAAAACAGTCAGCACCACGCCGACGACGGCAATGGTTTTGTACTGTCGGGCCAAATAGGCGGCAGCGCCTGTTTGGATGGCGGCTGCAATTTCCTGCATCCGCGCATTGCCTGCATCCTGGGAAAGAATCCAGCTTCGAGCCCAAAAGCCGTAAGCCACGGCAATAAAGCCGCAAATGAGCGCCAGAATCAGCGCCGGGTTGTTTGTCATTTTTGTCTCCTACGTTGTTTCGCTGAGTAGTGGTGCAACGCTAGCGGCACCACCGCTGCGTTGCTTCCTCGCCGCGAAACACCAACCTTGGATTGGTGAAGACGATTGGCCAACCGGCGCACTTTACAGTGAAAAAAGCCGGTTTAAATCGGAAGCAAGTGGTGAGTAAGTAAAATCAGGGTTAATCCTTAGTTGTTACTGATTTAACTCAATCCAAAGAACCAACCATGTCCCTTGACAATGTGACCCCCGGCAAGAACGTTCCTGAATCCTTTAACGTGATCATTGAGATCCCGATGAATGCTGATCCGGTGAAATATGAGGTAGATAAGGCCACTGGCGCCATCTTCGTGGACCGTTTCATGAGTACTGCCATGCACTACCCGACCAACTACGGCTATGTGCCCAAGACCATCAGCGGCGATGGCGATCCGGTTGATGTGCTGGTGATCACCCCCGTGCCCCTGATTCCCGGTGTGGTGGTGACCTGCCGCGCCATCGGTATCCTGAAGATGGAAGACGAGGCGGGCGAAGACGGCAAGGTGCTGGCGGTTCCGGTCAACAAGATCCTGTCGCTCTACAGTCGCTGGGAAAAGCCGGAAGATTTGCAGCCATTGCGTCTGAAAACCATTGCCCACTTCTTCGAGCACTATAAGGACCTGGAAGAAGGCAAGTGGGTCAAGATTCTTGGTTGGGAAGATGCTGAGTCGGCCAAGAAGGAAATCCTTGACGGCATGGTCAATTACGAAAAAGAACTTGCCAAAAAAGCATAATTTGACCCGCTAGCCAGCACCCTTGGGTCGTTTCTCGCTATTAAAAATGAAGCGCCTGCGGTGGTAACACCGCAGGCGCTTCTTGCTGTGCAGGCTTGAGAGTCAGCGGGTTGGGTCGGGAAAAATCAGACCATGCATGCCGCGTTTGCGTTCAAAGTGCTTCCATTGGCCTTCCGATTGTGAAAGTCGATCGGCTACAGCCCACCATGCTGCGGGATTCAATCCCAGGCCAATGTGGCTCGCGAAGACTTCCAGATTTTCGGTCAGTGGATTGACCGGACAGGGGGCCTGAATACTGGCCGGCCAGGCAACCACGCCATCGGTACGTGAAAAAATCGATGTGGTTGGCATCGGCGGCGCCTTGGGCAGATCAAATTGCTCCACCTCGCGGTGGATGGGGCGTCCGCTGGTCAGTTCGTAGAGTCGCCAGGCATTGGTGCTCTCATGTGACCCGGCAAATGGGGTTCCCATGGTGATCACAGCCCGCACGTGGTCTGGCAACTCCTTGGCAAGCTCGCGGGCGTAGATGCCGCCCAGGCTCCAGCCAATCAGGCTGACCTTGTTGCCTGTGGCCTTGTAGGTGTCAAGAACTTGTTGTCTGGCCGTTTGCAGGATGCCAGCGCGGGGGCCAAAGTTGAAACCCTGGTTCCAGCCCGAAACGTCGTAGCCCAAATTCCCAAGAAAGCTTCGCAGCGGCATGGTGGACCCGTCGCTGGCTGAAAGCCCTGGAAAAACAATGACAGAGTGACCGTCTCCCACGGGGGCCCGGCGCAGAATAGGCCATGCCGGGATGAGTGAACTCATCTCCCAGGGCGCCCGAAACTCCATGGCCATAAGCCAGGGGCTCGGCGCTGAATGAGGGAGGGGAATATCGCTCTGCTGTTTGCTTGCCATGTCGTTGGAGGTGTCAGGCCGGGTTAGCCTTTTTGACTTTAGTTGCTACGGTTTTGACAGTAGCACCCTTTGTCACATGGGCCTTGGTCGGTGGCTGTGCTTTAGAGCCTGGACTCTTCGTTTGGGTCGCCTTGGTGACTTTTTTCACTTGCTTTGCAAGGGTTTTTACCGGGATCTGGCGCGGTTTCGCTTTGGGCGTTGCGGATGCCGGCACCTGCGCCCACAGTTGGCGACCTTCGTCAAATGCCTGGTTCAATGCCACAGTCAAATCGTGTACTTCCGGAACAGCCGTCTTGTCGGCAATCACACCAAAATCCACAGAGCCGGCGTAGGTCTGGATTGTGATGTTGAGCGCCATGCCGTGAATCACGATGGACATGGGGTGAAAGGTCAGAATCTTGGCGCCAGCCAGGTACAAGGGCACTTGCGGCCCCGGAACGTTGCTGATGACCAAATTTGCCAGCATGGGCAAGTGGTGCGATAGGCCCGTGGCGCTGTAGGTCTTGAATGCAGCCTTGGCCACCCCCCCGACGATCCAGGGCGCCAGCAGGGAGGGGTAATCGGTGGGCAGGACGCCTTTGAGGTCAACGATCGCTGTCTTGACCTTGCCGGTCGATGTCATGATCGCCTTCAGGCGCTTCACCGGGTTGGCCAAGTGGGTTCCCAATTCCACCACGGTCATGGAAGCTTGCGTATTGAAGTCCTTATTACCTTCCTCCCGCAGACTGATTGGCATGGCCGCCAGCAGCGTCTTCTTCGGAATGCCGCCGTGCCTGGCCAGGTAGCTTCGCAAAGCCGTGGCACATAGCCACAGCACAATGTCGTTGAATGATCCACCCACGGCCTTCGCCATGGCATGGCAATCCGAAAAGGGCATGCGCGCCGTCCCGAAAACCCGTTCGTTGGTGACCGCGACGTTGAAATCCGTCATCGGGGCGAAATGAATCGGAGATCTGGCCCGTCTATGCGTGCCTGACCCGCTGAATGACTGCTTCATCACAGTGCCGCCAACGGCCTGGACCGCGTGAGGAAGCGCCTTGATCAGTTTGACGTATTGGGCCAACGAGTTGGAGAACACGGCGCCCAGCATTTCGCCGATCCTGAGATCATGTTGCTCTCCGTGCGCCTTGTCGGGCGGTGGTACGTCGCGTGGCTTGGCGCTGATGTCCATGATGGCATTGGTCAGCACGGTGCCGCCTTTGCCGTCCAGTGTGGCGTGGTGGATTTTTGAGTACACCGCCGCGCAGGTGCTGCCGTCTGGTCGTTGGATCTGGTTAAACACATGGAATTCCCACAGCGGGTGATGCCGGTCCATCGGTTGGCTGTGCAGTTCGGCACACAGGGCCTCCGCCTGAAGCACCGTCAAGGTCTTGCCTTTGACGCGCCGGATGTGAAAGTCCAGGTCAACCTTGTCGACCTGAACCCACACCGGATGACCCAGGTCAAGCGGCATAAAACCGAGCCTGCGGCTGAAAATCGGTACCAAATGCAAACGCCGTGCGATGTGGGCTTGTATCTCGCGGTGAAAACTTCCCTTGAAGCCCGGTGGCAGTTCATAGAGGCAAAACGACCCGATATGCATAGGCGTCTCGGGCGTCTCCAGGTAGAGAAAAGTGGCATCCAGTCCGCTGAGTGTGTCCATGATTTGATCTCCTGATCCGAGGGTAACGCGACCTCGGCAGTCGCGCTAGGGGGTTTCGTCATGGCCGTGTATCATGTCCCAACCGAGCCACCCGCAGCATAGGAATCGACGTCATGGAAACGATGCAGAACACCACCCCGAAGGCCTTTCAAAATGGCGCCAACGCTACCCAAAGCCTTGCCCATGGCGGTCAGTACCTGACCCTGCGACTGGGCGGGGAGGAGTACGCGATTGATATTTTGCGAGTGCAGGAAATCCGTTCTTACGAAGAACCTACCCGCATGGTCAATGCGCCCACGTTCATCAAAGGTGTGGTGAACTTGCGCGGTGTCATTGTGCCCATCGTCGACCTTCGCCTGAAACTCAACATCTCCAAGGTGGACTACACCGAGTTCACCGTGGTCATTATCCTGAATGTCCGCGGTACCGTCATTGGCGCCGTCGTGGATGCGGTGTCCGATGTCGTGACCTTGACCACCGAAAATATCAAGCCGGCTCCCCAGTTTGAGACTGCCATTGATTCCCGCTTCATCACTGGTTTGGCCAACCTTGGCGAGCGCATGCTGATTGTCATGAACATGGAAGCGTTGATGAGCAACGCCGAAATGGGCATGGTGGCTGGCGCCTTGCAGTCTTGATCAGGTTCACGTCTACGAATGAGCCTTGAAGGGGCTTCGCTGATTCAGCTCTTCCAGATAGCGTTCAACTCCCTGATCCTCACGTTCCAGAAATTTTTCTACTGCATTGGCAAATGCCGGATGGGCCAGCCAGTGGGCACTGGTGGTTCGCACCGGTAGCAGAGCCCGGGCCATTTTGTGCTCGCCTTGGGCGCCTCCTTCAAAGCGCTGGTATTCATGTTCTATGCACCACTGCAATGGCTGGTAGTAGCACGCTTCGAAATGTAGGCAGTCCACCCGCTCCAGCGCTCCCCAATAGCGTCCATAAGCAACAGCCTTGACTTTGGGGCCATCTTTTTCGCCATTGGTCAGCGTGGAATATTCGCTGATAGCTATTAAACTGGTAGCAACAGGTCGTCCTTGACGCTCTGCCACAAACAGCAACCAATTTTCCGGCATGTTGTTCGCCATGCGCTGGAAGAAGTCCCGGCTCAGATAAGGTGGATTGCCGTGCTCTAGGTAGGTGCGCTCATAGCAGCGGTAGAAGAAGTCCCAGTCATGCGGTGCAATCCCGGTTCCGCGTGACCAGCGGAATGTGACGCCCGCTTCAGCGACTTTGCGCCGCTCCTGGCGGATCTTCTTGCGTTTGTCCTGCGACAGGGTGGCCAGGAACTCGTCAAAATTTTGGTATGCAGTGCCAGGTTTTGAGGCGCTGTTCGTCCAATGAAACTGCACCGTGTGGCGCAACATCATCCCCGCAGCGGTACAGGCCTCAATGTCTTCCTCACAGGAGAATAAGACGTGAAGAGAGGAAAGACCTTCTGCCTCGCACCATTGAACAAGCGCTTTGGCCAGCGCAGCACGGTCAAGGGCGGAGCGCGCCATTAACCGCGTTCCCGGCACCGGCGTAAAAGGGGAGGCCACAATCGCCTTCGGGTAGTAGCTTAGGCCATGCTGTTGATAGGCATTCGCCCAAGCCCAGTCAAACACATACTCCCCATAGGAGTGGGTTTTCAGATAGAGGACACAGGCGGCCACCATGGCCCCATCTCTCTCCATGAGAATGAAGTGGGGCGTCCAGCCGGTATCGGGCGCGGCACTCCCGCTGGCATGCAGGGCGGCCAGGTATTCATGTCGCATGAAGGGCGTGGCTGATGTCTGCAAGCTCAGCAGTTCGTTCCACTCGTGCGCATTCACCTCGTTGGGAGAATCCACGACCCGGATGACATAATCGTTTGACTCGTTCTTCACGTATTTCTCATTATTTATTCAACCTGCTGCGGGACATGACACTCAAAATATCCGTTGCTCAACTCAACTTTGTGGTTGGGGATTTGGCTGGCAATTCAAAAAAAATCATCGATGCGGCGCGTTCGGCATATGCCGCCGGTACGCGGCTTTTGCTGACGCCGGAACTCTCTATCTGTGGGTATGCGGCCGAAGACCTGTTTCTCCGACCTGCCTTCATCATTGCCTGCAATGATGCCGTGAAAGCAGTGGCCCGCGAGCTGGCCGGGTTAAAGGATATGACGGTGGTGGTCGGTCATCCAACCGGCGGTGACAGCCGGACTCGCTCTGTGGCCATTCAAAGTCGCTACAACGCGGCCAGCGTGTTGTCCGAGGGTGCAGTGGTGGCTACCTACGCCAAGCGGGAGTTGCCAAATTACCAGGTCTTTGACGAGCGGCGCTATTTTGTGCCGGGTCAGGATGTTTGCGTATTTGAGGCCGGCGAGGCGGGTAAAAAAATCAAAGTGGGTTTGCTGATTTGTGAAGACGCCTGGTTTGAAGAGCCTGCCCGACTGACACGAGACGCCGGTGCCGAGCTGCTGGCTGTCATCAATGCCTCACCGTTCCATGTTGGTAAGGGTTATGAACGTGAGCAGATGATGCGTGCCCGCGCACTGGCCAGTGGTTTGCCGCTGGTGTACGCGCATTTGGTGGGCGGGCAGGACGAAGTGGTGTTTGAAGGGCATTCGTTTGCCCTCAATGCCGACGGTACCATGGCTGGTCGTGCTCCCAGTTTCCAGGAAAGCCTGTTCGCCGTGCAGGCCCATGCTGCGCAACCATCACTGCAACTGACTGCGGATGTGGCGCCAATGCGTTCGCCTGAATCTGACCTGTGGGATGCGCTGGTGCTGGGCGTGCGTGACTACATCGGAAAGAACGGTTTCCCAGGCGTGATTTTGGGTCTTTCTGGCGGCATTGACTCGGCGCTGGTCCTGGCAGTGGCGGTGGATGCCCTGGGCAAAGACCGTGTTCGCACCGTCATGATGCCCTCGCCCTATACCGCCGACATCAGTTGGATCGATGCCCGTGACATGGCCACCCGGTTGGGTGTGCGTTATGACGAGATATCCATCGTGCCGGAGTTTGAGGCCTTCAAGACATCCCTGGCGGGAGAGTTCAAGGGCTTGGCGGAGGACACCACGGAGGAGAATATTCAGGCTCGAATCCGGGGTACGCTTCTCATGGCCCTGTCCAATAAATTTGGCAGCATCGTTTTGACAACGGGTAACAAATCCGAGATGGCTACCGGTTATTGCACGCTGTATGGGGACATGGCAGGTGGTTTTGCTGTGATCAAGGATTTGGCCAAAACCACGGTGTTCAGGCTTGCCCGCTGGCGCAATGCCAATGACCCGTACGGCACCCACCCCCAACCGATTCCAGAGCGCATCATCACCCGTCCGCCCAGTGCGGAGTTGCGTCCTGACCAGAAAGATCAGGACAGCCTGCCCGAATATGAAGTGCTGGATGCGATTCTGGAGCGCTACATGGAGAACGATCAGGGCATTGAAGACATCATTGCAGCAGGTTTTGCGCGCGCGGATGTGGAAAAGGTGACGCGTCTCATCAAGATCAACGAATACAAGCGTCGCCAGGCGCCAGTAGGGATTCGTGTAACCCATCGCAGCTTTGGCAAGGATTGGCGTTATCCTATTACCAGCAAATTTCGCGCGTGACAGTTTAATTCTGGCAGGGCAGACCGCGGTGGCGCAGTCAAAGGTCCTGCCTTCAACGGAGCAACAAGGAAAAATATGAAACAGATCACTGCCATTGTCAAACCATTCAAGCTCGAAGAAGTGCGCGAAGCACTTGCCGAATGTGGCGTTACGGGTCTCACGGTCACCGAAGTCAAGGGTTTTGGCCGGCAGAAGGGCCATACCGAGCTTTATCGCGGTGCCGAGTATGTGGTTGACTTCCTGCCCAAGGTGAAAGTTGAAGTGGTTGTAAAGACCGATGATGTGGATCGATGTGTCGATGCGATTGTCAAAGCTGCCCACACGGGGAAAATTGGCGATGGCAAGATTTTTGTCACCAGTGTCGAGCGCGTGGTGCGCATTCGTACCGGTGAGCAGGACGAATCGGCTGTCTAAATCTGGTTGAGCCGGGCGGCAGGGGAAATACCTGCCGCCTGCACCAATTCCCGCAGCAAGGGCGCTGGATCGGTGCCCGAACGAATCAGGTCCATCTGCCAATCTCCCAGGAATTGTTGTTTCACTGATTGGTCAAGAAAACCCAGCAACTGGTCGTAATAGCCGGCGGTATTGAGAAGCCCCACCGGTTTGTCATGGTAGCCCAACTGACGCCAGGTCCAGACCTCAAACAATTCTTCAAACGTGCCGATACCGCCGGGCAGAGCCAAAAAGGCATCAGCATGTTCTGCCATCATGCGTTTGCGATCATGCATGGTATCCACAATGTGCAGCTCAGTGCAGTCGTGGTTGGCCCACTCTTTTTCTACCAACGCCTTGGGTATGACCCCGACTACCTTGGCGCCTGCCTGCAGGGCGGATGCCGCAACCAAACCCATCAATCCGCTCTTGCCGCCACCGTACACCAGTTGTCCACAGTGTTGCCCAATCCAGGTGCCCACCAACTGCGCGGCTTCGGCGAATTCAGTATTCAGGCCAGGCCGGGAGCCGCAGTACACGCACACAGAAAAAGCGGGAGTCATGAAGATGGGAGGGGTGCTATGACTTCGAACGAGGTGTCGACACCAGTCGAGTGCCCGCTATCGCATCGTGCCAGAACTGCTGTTGCGGATGAAATCGGCTGAGTATGGCCCATACAGCTACCCAGCCAAGAATGATGACAACCGATTCAGGCCCACTTAGTTTGAACGGCGCTACCCCAGCCAAGGGCGGTAGAAACCAGAGCCAGCTCACTACATAGCGAAGCAGGGCGCGTGCCTGCGTGATGGGCTGACCGTTCCGGTCAACGACCCGGATATCCCAGGTTTTCATGGCCAGGGTCTGGCCTTTGGACCATAACCAAACGAAATAAATGCCAAAGATGACAAAAAGGAAGGCTTGAAGTGCATTGCGATTGTCCATCGCGTTGCGGGTCTGGCTCAAGGACCCAAACAGGTAGCCTGCAATAAAAACCACGCCGAACATCAGTAGACCTTCGTACAGCCAGCAGGCCATGCGACGGGCAAGACCAGGCGTCTGCATTTCAGAATTCATTTGTTCAAACACCTACAGTGTTCAGTTTTTTTGCAGGGGTACAGGCTCAACCGGACTCTGTGGGTGCGGGAGCAGGGTATGCTGATTCAAAGCATGGTTGGCAACTGACACTCTTGGTGCCTGCTTGGGGGACTGTCTGGTCACTGGCACTACGGCAAGTTTTTGAGGCGGAACAGGTTTTACCGCAGCCGCTGCGCCAATCGGTTTGGGTTTGGCTGAAGTCGCCAGTTTTTGTTTTTCCTCGGGGCTGAGCGCCTGATAGGCTTGCCATGTGGCGGCCTTCTGGTTGGGGGTAAGCTGCTTTGATTCAGCAAAATTCAATCGTGCCTGCGCACGCTGTTGTTGGCTCAGAGACACCCATTCGCTCATGCGACTGTGTAACTTGGCCTGCTCAATCGGTGCCATAGACGGGTAGTTCGCAGCGATGGCGATCCATTTCCGCTTGTGATCCTCCCCCAAATGGTTCCAGTTTGCCGCCAATGGCTTGAGTGACAACTGCTGGGATGGCGTCAGATCTTGCCATGCTGGTTTGGTCGATGCTGCCCGCAGGACATGGCCTTTCGAAGAGTGAGAGTTTGGCAACGTGACGGATGGCTGGGGCAACAGCGACGTTCCTGCCACACCTTGCGCCAAAGCACATGAAGCTGATGTGCTCAAAGCCGCCAGGACGCAAAAAATCGCACCGGCGGCGAACGCACGAGTGATGAACGGAGAATGATGCTGATCGATCGCGCTAGTGAGCATTGTCCAGTCCTGCTTACTGATTTTTGCCAGCGTTCAGTTTGAGAAATTGTGTAAAACCGGGGTCTGTGTATGCGGCAGGTGGCAGGTCATCGGTCAACAAGGCCGCGTCAATTTCGGCCAGCTCATTGGCGCGATTGTCATCCTGAATGATGTTGATGGCGATCAATCCTGCTGCCAAAGCCAAAAGCGGTATGGCGGCAGCAATACGGTCCCACCAACTCAGGTGCTCAGTTCCAAAGGTTAGGGTTGCAGCGCTGCCGGAGGACGCCAAACTGGTGGCAGTTTGTGCAACCGCAACTTTTCGTTTGCTCAGTGCCTGTGCCCTGGCTGCTCGCAGACGTTCTGAAATGTCGTAAGGCAGCTTGTCCGTGGCGTCAGACAAACGCGCAGTCACCTGCAGGCCAAAACGGTCTTCTGCAAGTTGAGTCTGATATTGATGCGAATTTGTCATAGTGTTATTCCCTTCGCTCTCAAGGCCTTACTGAGAGCTTGAACTGCCCTTGAACAGTGTGTTTTGACACTGCCTTCGGAGCAACCCATGGCAGCGGCTGTCTCTGCCACGTCCAACTCTTCCCAATAACGCATGAGGAAGGCTTCCCGTTGACGGGCTGGAAGTTCCTGAATCTCAATTTCGATCTCATGCAAGGTTTGTGCCCGTTGCGTTGAACTTTCGGCATTCTCTGCAAAATTTGATTGATTCTCGGTATTCAAAGTTTCCAAAATATCGAATTCCCCGTCATCGCCACCGGACTCGAAATCACTCATGTTCGAAAAAAGTGCATTCCGTGTTTTTTGTCGCCGAAACCAATCCAGGGTGCAGTTGGACAGTATGCGTTGAAACAGCATGGGCAGCTCTGATGCGGGTTTATGACCGTAATGTTCGGCCAATTTCATCATGCTGTCTTGCACGATGTCCAGTGCGGACTCCTCGTTTCGGACGTGGTAAACCGATCGCTTGAATGCGCGCTTTTCGACGCTCTTCAGAAAATCAGAGAGTTCTTGTTCTGTTGCCAAGAGAATTTGCCTGAGCGGCCGTGAGTTGATTTGTCTCGTTTTGACGTGTTTGACACGACATCGCGCGCTGTTTCGGGCGAATTATGGCACTTGGCCGGTCATTTTTGACTTTTCGTTGGTGTTTCAATTTGTGCAGTGCGATAATGCCAATTGCAAATCAAAAGGCAAACGGGTCATGGTCCGGCGCAAGAATCACTGCGCTTATGGCTTTGACCTTAAGTTCCGACGCGACTCCACAAGTGTTTGCGAAGGGGCACCCAAGGTTTTTCGTCAGAGAAATTCACAAAGGTTCATCATGGAAATATCAAAAGCCGAAATTGCTTCTGCGACAGCGGCAATACCAGCAGCAAAAACTCAAGGTTCTGCAACTTCAGCCAAGGTTGTCGGTACTGCGTCGAGCGACCAAGAGCTTCGAGGTGCCGAAATTCTTGTCAAAGCCCTGCAGGCTGAAGGCGTCAAATACATCTGGGGCTATCCCGGTGGTGCCGTTCTTCATATCTACGACGCTTTTTACAAGCAGGACACTATTCAGCACGTGTTGGTGCGTCATGAGCAGGCTGCAGTCCATGCCGCCGATGGCTATGCCCGTGCGACAGGTGATGTCGGTGTTGCTCTGGTCACGTCAGGACCAGGGGTGACCAATGCAATTACCGGGATTGCCACTGCCTATATGGACAGTATTCCCATGGTCATTGTTACTGGCCAGGTGCCAACGCATGCAATTGGACTGGATGCCTTTCAGGAGTGCGACACAGTCGGCATCACCCGCCCCATCGTGAAGCATAATTTCCTGGTCAAGGACGCCAGGGATCTTGCGGAAACAATGAAGAAGGCTTTTCACATCGCGCGTAGCGGTCGACCAGGCCCGGTTGTGGTGGATATTCCGAAGGATGTATCTTTCAAGAAAGTTCCGTACAAAGGTTACCCCGAGTCGGTGGAAATGCGCTCCTATAACCCGGTTCGCAAGGGCCATGGTGGGCAGATTCGCAAGGCGCTGCAACTTTTGCTGGCAGCCAAGCGGCCTTACATTTACACCGGTGGCGGTGTATTGCTGAGCAACGCGTCTGCGGAATTGCGTACCTTGGTTGACATGCTGGGTTACCCCTGCACCAATACCCTGATGGGATTGGGCGCGTATCCGGCGAGTGATCGCAAGTTTCTGGGAATGCTGGGTATGCACGGCACCGTGGAAGCCAACAACGCCATGCAAAATTGCGATGTGCTCTTGGCCGTCGGTGCGCGCTTCGATGACCGTGTGATTGGCAATCCCAAACACTTCGCTCAAAATGAACGCAAGATCATTCATATCGATATTGATCCGTCGAGCATTTCCAAGCGGGTCAAGGTAGACATTCCAATTGTGGGCGACGTCAAAGATGTGTTGTCCGAGATGATTGCCATGATCAAGGAAGGTGCTGTCAAGCCAGATGCCAATGCATTGGGCGCTTGGTGGGACACCATTGAAGGCTGGCGCAAAAAGGACTGCCTGAAATTTGACCACGGCAAAGGCGACGTGATCAAGCCCCAATACGTGGTTGAAACCCTCTGGAACATGACCAAGGATACTGAAACCTACATCACCTCTGATGTTGGTCAGCACCAGATGTGGGCGGCTCAGTACTACCGCTTTGATCAGCCTCGTCGCTGGATCAATTCGGGTGGATTGGGCACCATGGGGGTGGGGATTCCCTATGCCATGGGCGTCAAACTCGCCAAACCGGACAGTGAAGTGTTTTGTATTACCGGGGAGGGTTCCGTGCAGATGTGCATTCAGGAGCTGTCTACCTGTTTGCAGTACAACACGCCGATCAAGATTGTTTCGCTTAACAACCGGTATCTTGGCATGGTCCGCCAATGGCAGGAGATCGATTACGAGGGGCGTTACAGTCACAGTTACATGGATGCCTTGCCCAATTTTGTCAAGCTGGCCGAAGCCTACGGGCATGTCGGTATGTTGATCGAAAAGCCGCAAGACGTTGAGCCCGCGTTACGCGAGGCCCGCAAGCTCAAGGACCGTACAGTATTCATGGATTTCCGTACCGACCCCACGGAGAACGTGTTCCCCATGGTGAAGGCTGGCATGGGTATCACCGAAATGCTGCTTGGTTCGGAAGATCTTTAACTAACTTTTGACGAATCTATTGTTTGCCAAGCCCTGTGGTTACCGCCCCGGGGGGAGGGCAGCGAAAAGAGGAATCGCATCCCATGAAACATATCATTGCAGTATTGTTGGAAAATGAGCCCGGAGCGCTCTCGCGCGTAGTGGGTCTTTTTTCGGCCCGTGGCTACAACATCGAATCTCTGACTGTCGCACCGACAGAGGATCCTAGCCTGTCCCGTATGACGATCCAGACGACAGGTTCGGACGATGTCATCGAACAGATCACCAAACATCTGAATCGACTCATTGAAGTTGTGAAGGTTGTTGATCTGACCGAAGGAGCCTACATTGAGCGTGAGCTCATGATGGTGAAGGTTCGCGCAGTGGGTAAGGAGCGCGAGGAAATGAAGCGTCTTGCAGATATTTTCCGCGGTCGCATCATCGACGTGACCGAGAAAAGCTACACGATTGAGCTGACCGGAGACCAATCAAAAAATGACGCGTTTCTGGAAGCCATTGAGCGCGGTGCAATTCTGGAAACCGTTCGTACCGGTTCCAGTGGCATCGGTCGTGGCGAACGTATTTTGAGAGTTTAATTTTTTACAACGGAGAAAAGAATGAAAGTTTTTTACGACAAAGACTGTGATCTGAGTCTGATCAAAGGTAAGACGGTTGCAATCATTGGCTACGGTAGCCAGGGCCATGCGCACGCTCAGAATTTGAACGACAGTGGTGTGAAAGTGGTCGTGGGTCTTCGTAAGGGCGGAGCTTCCTGGCCCAAGGTCGAAAAAGCTGGTTTGAAAGTGGCAGAAGTCGCTGACGCAGTGAAAGCCGCTGATGTGGTCATGATTTTGCTGCCCGATGAACAAATTGCAGCGGTCTATACCAATGACATCGAGCCCCATATCAAGCAGGGTGCATCGCTGGTTTTTGCGCACGGCTTCAACGTGCACTACGGTTTGGTGACTCCACGAGCAGATCTGGATGTCTGGATGGTCGCCCCCAAGGCACCGGGTCATACCGTACGCGGAACCTACGCACAGGGCGGCGGTGTTCCCCATCTGATCGCCATTCATCAGGACAAGTCGGGTCGTACACGTGATCTGGCTTTGAGTTACGCCATGGCCAATGGTGGTGGCAAAGCTGGCATCATTGAAACCAACTTCCGTGAAGAAACTGAAACCGATCTGTTCGGCGAACAGGCCGTTCTCTGCGGTGGAACGGTTGAATTGATCAAAGCTGGTTTTGAGACCTTGGTTGAGGCGGGCTACGCGCCCGAAATGGCCTATTTCGAATGCCTGCACGAGCTTAAGTTGATCGTGGACATGATTTATGAAGGCGGTATCGCCAACATGAACTACTCGATCTCCAATAATGCCGAGTATGGCGAGTACGTAACGGGTCCAAGGATCGTCACCAGCGCTACAAAAGACGCAATGCGTCAGTGTCTGAAGGACATCCAGACGGGTGAGTACGCCAAGAGCTTTATTTTGGAGAACAAGGCCGGCGCGCCGACCTTGCTGAGCCGCCGTCGTTTGACGTCTGAGCATCAAATTGAGCAGGTTGGAGAGAAACTTCGCGCGATGATGCCTTGGATCAAAAAGAACAAGCTTGTTGACCAGACCAAGAACTGAGTCACTTGATCCTTGTAACAAAGGCCACTTCGGTGGCCTTTGTTACTATTGAGAATTGGAGGCCAATTCTATGCATGACGGGAATGAAGCAGACTTTGCCGATGGTGAAGCTGTAGTGATTAGAAAGCGCCGCAAGGGCATATACATACTGCCCAACCTGTTTACGTTGGCGGCCCTTTTTGGGGGCTTTTATGCGATTGTCATGGCCATCAATGGACGCTTTGATCTTGCTGCTGTGGGGGTTTTTTGCGCGATGGTGCTGGACAGCCTTGACGGCCGGGTAGCCCGTATGACCAATACGCAAAGCGCGTTTGGTGAGCAAATGGACTCACTCTCAGACATGGTGTCGTTTGGCGCCGCACCCGCACTTATTTCTTATGTCTGGGCACTCCAGGGGCTGGGTCGATGGGGCTGGATTGCTGCTTTCGTTTATTGCGCATGTGCCGCTTTGCGACTGGCCCGCTTTAACGTCAATACAAGCGTTGTCGACAAGCGCTATTTTCAGGGGCTTCCCTCTCCGGCTGCCGCGTCCCTGATTGCCGGATTTATCTGGTTGATGACAGAGTCGGGCATCAAGGGATCAGATACAGTATTGGGCCTTGCGATTCCATGGGTAACTTTTGTGCTGGCTTTGTATGCGGGACTGACCATGGTCACCAATGTCCCTTTTTATAGCTTCAAAGATGTCCACATGAAAAAGAGTGTGCCCTTTGCAGTCATCGTGATGCTCGCGCTTGGCATTGCGGTCATTAATATTGATCCCCCCATTGTTGTATTTGGTGTCTTCGTGGTCTATGGGTTTAGCGGCTATGTCATTTATTTTTGGCGCAAAGCCAAAGGCGTTCAGACCAGTGTCATCAGTACGTCGACGGAAGAGCCGGATGAGCGGGGCCTGCATAAATAGCTTCTTAAGGCAGGAATTTGGTCGCGACCACCTTTCACACCAACTTGTGGTACATTGAACGCATGAATATTTTTTCGCTAGCACTACTGCTATCGCCAAACGGGCGGAGACGGTAGAGCACGCGTTCACCGAAACCCAAAGCCCGTATGCGTCCGCAACGGGCTTTTTGTTTTATGCACCGACTTTTCGATTGCGGATTTTCAGGAACACAGGAGAAACCACATGGCTGACAAACTGATTATTTTTGATACGACTTTGCGTGATGGAGAGCAGTCGCCGGGCGCGTCCATGACCAAGGATGAAAAATTGCGAATCGCGCGCCAATTGGAGCGTCTGAAAGTGGATGTCATCGAAGCTGGTTTTGCTGCGAGTTCCAACGGCGATTTTGAGGCGGTACAGGGGATTGCCAATGCAATCAAGGATTCCACGATATGTTCTCTGTCACGTGCCAATGACAGGGATATTTCGCGCGCTGCCGAGGCGCTCAAAGGAGCCAATAGCGCCCGAATTCACACCTTCATTGCAACGTCGGCATTGCACATGGAAAAGAAACTGCGCATGACCCCTGATCAGGTGTTTGAGCAGGCCAAGCTTGCGGTCCGGTTTGCACGCAATCTGGTTGCCGATGTGGAGTTCAGCCCCGAAGACGGCTATCGAAGCGATGTCGACTTTCTGTGTCGTGTCATCGAGGCCGTGATCACCGAAGGCGCAACGACGATCAACGTGCCTGACACGGTGGGTTACGCAGTGCCGGAGCTCTACGGGAATTTCATCAAGACCCTGCGCGAGCGCATCCCGAATTCAGACAAGGCCATCTGGTCTGTTCATTGCCACAATGATCTTGGCATGGCCGTCGCCAACTCGCTGGCTGGCGTGAAGATCGGCGGTGCCCGTCAGGTGGAATGCACTATCAATGGTCTGGGCGAACGGGCAGGTAACTGCAGTCTGGAAGAGGTCGTCATGGCGGTTAAAACACGGCGTGATTATTTTGGACTGGATCTTGGTATCGATACCAAACACATTTTGGCCGCCAGTCGCATGGTTAGCCAGACGACAGGTTTCGTGGTTCAGCCAAACAAGGCAGTGGTTGGCGCAAATGCGTTTGCCCATGCCTCCGGTATTCACCAGGATGGCGTCCTCAAGGCGCGTGACACCTACGAGATCATGCGAGCTGAAGATGTGGGCTGGACGGCCAATAAAATTGTTTTGGGAAAACTCAGCGGACGCAATGCTTTCAAGCAGCGTTTGCAGGAACTGGGAGTTCAGCTGGAGAGCGAGGCCGACACCAATACCGCGTTCGCAAAATTCAAGGAATTGGCAGATCGCAAGAGCGAGATATTTGACGAAGACATCCTGGCCTTGGTCAGTGAGGAGAGCGTCACGCATGAAAAAGAGCAATATGCCTTTGTCTCGCTGTCGCAACACAGTGAAACCGGTGAGCGCCCTCAAGCAAGCGTTGTTTTCACGGTCAGTGGCAAGGAAGTGAAATCTTCGTCGGATGGAAATGGACCGGTTGATGCGTCGCTGAAGGCTATTGAGGCTCACGTTCACAGTGGTGCAGAGATGGTGCTGTATTCTGTGAACGCGATCAGTGGTTCTACGGAGAGCCAGGGGGAAGTCACCGTGCGTCTGCAGAACAGTGGTCGCGTCGTCAATGGTGTGGGCTCTGACCCGGATATTGTTGTCGCTTCCGCCAAGGCTTATCTGAGTGCACTCAATAAATTGCACAGTAAAGCCGACCGCGTGGCGGCACAGGGCTAGGGTAATTACTTATTTCGCTGATTTCTAGTTAAGAAAGTCGCGCAAGTATTTGATATTGCGCGACTTTTTTGTATAAACTCGGGTTGTTGAGAAACAATTCCGGAGATAAATCCATGTCTAGTCTTCATCAAACAGTGGATGGAAATATTTTGAACCGAATACTCTTTTTCATTGGTTTGTCGGCTTTTGTTTTCTCTGCCACGTTTTCGCATGCCAATGCTGCTGAGAGCAAGCGTCAGCAAGCCAAGACATCAAAGTCGACGGTCATGGCGAAACGCAAGGTTTCCAAAACATTTGTTTCCGGAAAACGCAAATCGGTCATCCGGGCCTCTGTCGTGCCCTTAACCCCGTCGTTTGGACAAATTGCAGGGTTGCATGCTGCACATGATTCCCTGGATTTGAAATCCAGTGTGGCACTGGTCATTGATCAGGACACCAGTGAAGTACTGTTCAGGAAAAATGATCAGGCGGTGTTGCCTATAGCTTCGCTGACCAAACTCATGACGGGTTTGGTCGTGAGTGAGGCTAAATTGCCCATGAATGAGGTGATTGCGATCACTCAGGACGATGTCGATACTGAAAAAGGCAGTTCATCGCGGTTAAGGGTCGGTACTGAGCTTAGCCGGGGCGAATTGCTGCATCTGGCTTTGATGTCAAGCGAAAACCGTGCAGCACATGCATTGGGCCGTAGCTACCCAGGTGGATTGCCAGTTTTTGTGGGACTGATGAATGCCAAGGCCCGCATGCTGGGCATGAACGACACCAATTACGTGGAACCCACTGGGCTATCCAGCAAAAATCAGTCCAGTGCACGTGATCTGGCCAAATTGGTCAATGTGGCTTACGGTGACCCGACTTTGCGTGAACTTTCCACCTCACCAGGTCATCAGGTCGCGGTTGGCAAGCGCACTCTGCAATACAACAATACCAATCGACTGGTAAAAAATCCGTCTTGGGATATCGGATTGCAGAAGACAGGCTACATTTCTGAAGCAGGACAGTGCCTTGTCATGCAGGCCAAAGTGGCGGGCCGAAAGCTCATCATGGTATTTCTCGACTCGGCTGGCAAACTGAGTCGGTTGGGAGACGCCGAACGCGTTCGGCGTTGGGTTGAGTCGATTCCTGCTGCAACTGTGAACCCTGTGCCTTTGGCTGCCAACGCCGCACGTGACAAGTTTGTGATGTCAGCCGCGGTCAATTGATTCTGCGACTTCAACGGGCTCCATCGGGCTTGTAGCCCAGAGTGGTTGAAATTTCTCGAGCGGTTGCTTGAAGCTTGGGTAGCCACTCCTCTTCCAATCGACCTGCCGGGGCCGAGATCGACAAGCCTGCAACCAGGGCACCCTGGTCGTCGTAGATGCCGGCTGCCATGCAGCGTACGCCCAATTCCAGTTCCTCGTTGTCGTGTGCATTTCCGTACTGCCGCACTTTTGACAGTTCGCGTTCCAGTGCGGGCAATTGGGTCAGACTGTTCTTTGTATGACCGCTCAGACCTGTGCGTGCGGCGTAGGCTCGCACTCTTTGTGGGTCATCAGCAGCCAGGAACAGTTTACCGACGGAAGTCAGGTGCAAGGGGGCTCGCCCCCCGATGGCTCTTACGACCTGCATGCCTGATCGCTCACTGAAAGCTCGTTCGATATAAACAATCTCATCACCCTGACGCATGCTCAGGTTGACCGGTTGCTGGATCAGCTTGTGCAGTTCGCGCATGGGAATCATGGCGGCATCACGAACGTTAAGTCGACCCTTGACTAAATTTCCCAGTTCCAGCAGGCGCATGCCCAGTCGATAGCTGCCAGGTTGGGGACGGTCTACAAAGCGACCAGTAGCCAGATCATTCAAGATGCGATGCGTGGTTGAGGGGTGCAGGCCGGTTTTTGCGCTGATTTCCTTGAGAGAAATAGCCTCTTCGCGTGATGCCAAAACGTCCATGAGTGCAAACATTCGCTCAATGACCTGAACGGTTGGGGTGCTTGGAATATTGGAATCTGTTTTTCGCATGGGTCCTCCTGATTGACGCAATCCAATTTTAGCTGGTGAAATTTCCAGCGGAATGGTGGTGCAATCAGAATGCTGTGGACTGTGCTGTTGAATTCAGCTGCTGGTCCAGAGTCCAGGCGCCGTTGCTGAGGCGTTCTGATGGTTGAAACTTGGCCTTGTAATTCATTTTTTGACTCTCCCTGATCCAGTAGCCCAAGTAAACATAAGGTAAGTTGAGTGTCTTGGCTTGCTCCAGCTGCCACATGATGCTGTATGTGCCGTAACTGCAGTTCGACTCTGGTTCGTAGAAGGTATAGACGGCCGATATTCCGTTATCGAGTACGTCAAGTATCGAAACCATCTTCAGCGCGCCGGGAGAACCATCATCAAGTGTTTCTCTGAACTCAATCAGTCGCGAATTCACCCGACTCTGCAATAGAAACTGTGTGTACTGATCAATACTGTCCTGATCCATGCCCCCGCCGGCATGACGCCCATTTTGGTAGCGGAGATACAGGCTGTAGTGTTCCTGGACGAACCCCAGTTTCAACACGCGGGCTTGCAGGCTTGAATGACGGGACCATGCCCGCCGTTGACTTCTGTCGGGTTGAAATTCATTGGCAAGCACCCTCAAGGGCGTACAGGCACTGCATCCGTCGCAATAGGGGCGGTAGGTGAACATGCCACTGCGCCTGAAGCCTTTGTTGACGAGTTCGGAATAGGTTGCGTTGTTGATCAAATGGCTGGGCGTAGCCACTTGGGAGCGGGCTTGGCGTCCCGGCAGGTAACTGCAAGGATACGGCGCAGTAGCGTAAAACTGCAGCGCCTGCAGTGGGAGGTCCTTGAGGTGCGTCACGTTGGTACAGAGACTGCTATGGCCATAGTTCCTGCCAGTATAGGGGGTCAAACCGCCAGATTGGGGGCTCCAGCGAAAGCCCTTTGGTGACTCGCTCCAGGAAAAGTTCACGGGAGATTTCACTGGCACCCAGGGAGGCCAAGTGCTGGGTGTTTTGCTGACAATCGATCTGCATGATCTTGTGATGGCGGCAAAATGCGACCAAAGCTGCAAGCGCAATTTTGGATGCGTCGCTGGAGCGGCTGAACATGGATTCGCCGAAAACTGATTTACCCCGTGCGACGCAGTACAAGCCGCCAACGAGCTTGCCATTGATCCAGGTCTCAAAGCTGTGGGCAAAGCCGGCCTGGTGCAAGTCGCAATAGGCGGCCACCATTTCGGGCACGATCCAGGTACCGGATTGACCTTCGCGGGGGCTGCTTGAGCAGGCGCGGATGACTTGCTCAAAAGCGGAATCAATGCGAATCTCGCAGCCCGTGGTTTTGCGAAATTTCTGCAGGGTCTTTTTGAATGACGGGTGTATCCGGAAATGGGCGACGTCGAGCACCATTCGGGGGTCTGGACTCCACCACAAGACGGGCTGGCCTTCGCTGAACCAGGGAAATACGCCATGGCTGTATGCGTGCAGCAGGGTTTCAAGGTCAAGCGCACCACCTGCAGCCAGCAGTCCCGGCGCGGGACTGTCTGGCCCCCACGCCTGACTGATCGAGGGAAAGTCCTGGCCCGGGTCAAGCCATGGAAGTGGCGGAGGTCGAGATGGCATCGGCAGACTGTATCCGACGGATGGCCGCGCAGGCTTCGCATTTTCCGAATCCCGTGCGATTATTCGACGTATATTCCGCGGTGCGCTCGGGAATGGGCCTTTTGACCCGTTACAATACTCGAATGTCGGGGCGTAGCGCAGCCTGGTAGCGCATCTGGTTTGGGACCAGAGGGTCGAAGGTTCGAATCCTTTCGCCCCGACCATATCTTTTTTCCTCGCGATCTCTGCCCGTAGCTCAGTTGGATAGAGCAACAGCCTTCTAAGCTGTGGGTCGGGGGTTCGATCCCCTCCGGGCAGGCCACACTGAACAGTGTTTCGCTTTCCAGTTTGTCACCGGACCCATAACTGTGCCGGATCGGAACGCTTATACGTCCTTTTGAGCGCGGAACACATATGCTTCCAGCTTTGAATGGCACTTGATATTCGACTTTCGCATATCAAAAGCGCATTTGCTAAAAGACAAGAGAGTAGAAGAATTCCGTTTTCGCATACCAGTTCAAAACCCATCCTCCCGCTCGGAACGCAAATGCGTCAAGCGGCACGGAATTGGTTCCTGCGGTAAATGACACCTTAGCCCTATTGAATATTCAAGGTCGAATGCCTCAGTGCATCAAGGCGCAAAATCAGAACTTCTCCCCAAGCCATCCGTCAATCAACAGACCAACTTGCCCTGTACCGGCGAGAGCGAGATCGTTGCTTCCATTCCGGCCGTAAAGCGCAGGTAGTCCGCTTCGATGCCGTCCGAGAAGATCACCCCGCTGTCGGGCATCCTGGACCGGATGCGCAACGGTTCCTCGCGTCCAAAGCGGCCGTAAACCAGATTGGTCTGGGAGGCCCGACTGGGAAACGGCTCGCGCACGGCAAACTCCAGGGTGGATGTATCCCAGGGCAGCGGCTCGTAATTGAACGGTTGGCCTTTCGATCCGATAATCCCCATTGACCGTGCAATAGCCACCGACCCGGTCACGACGCTCTTGATCCAAGCCGTAGAGCCCAAGCCGGTGGAGACGATCAAGCCGGAGGACGATTGGAATTCAGACTGATCGCCGTAACTCAATTCATACAAGGCAGACGTATGGCTACGTGGTCCGATGAACAGATCGTTGACGGCACGCAAGGTCTGTCCATCCGACATCTGGGCTTGTGCCATGGTCACGGCTTTGACCGCTCTGCGATCTTGCGCCACCTCGGGTAAAACCTGAGGGAGGTCCTTGGGTTCGAATGGCAGCAAGATGCCGTCCCAGCGACCGGGTTCTGGATTCAGACCAATCAGTGGCTGACCATCCAGGTACTTCATCGTATTGGCCACCAGCCCGTCCTGGCCGAGCGCCACCACGATGTCAGAGGGCGAGAAGACGAAGTTGGACAGCATCGACCGGTCCAGCATCTGATAGCGGCCCCAGCCCTCCAATGTCTGCACTGTGATGCGCAGACTGCGAGCGTAGGCTTCGTTCTCGACCAGATAGTCACCGAAGTCTGCGCCCAGATGCTCGACGTAGAACTTGGCCTGTGCCAGCGTGTTGTGCCGCACCACCAACTCCTCAAGCCGGGTTCGGCGGGTCACCAGCACAACCTTGCGCTCCACGCCACCGACCCGGGCAGGATCACTGGAGGTCTTCACGCTGCTCCTTTGCGTGCGCCACCGGGAAGTTGCGGTACGGCATTCATCAGGGAATTGAGCAACTCGGGCGAGACATTGAGTTGCCCAATGCGCTCTGCCTTCTCGGCGATGCTGCCAAAGGCCTGTGCGATCAGCTGTCCAGGCTGCATGCCGGCAGCGGCAAGTGCCTGAACAACCCGTGGATCCGCCTTGTCCAAAGCCTGCATCAGGCTGCTGACCTTGTGAGCCTCGGCCTCGGCCAACTGTCGAATGTTGTCGGCTTGACCTACGACCAACTCCTTGCGGCGTTGTTCCAACTCGATGTCGGAGCCCATCTGTTCGCCACGCAGCTCGTTCTGGCGGCGTATGACTGCGGCCTTGGCTTCCATTTGGGTTTCCTGGATCTGGCGCTTCTTCTGCTCCACGGCAATTTCTGTGTCGAGTTCGTTTTGGCGAATGGCGCGCTCGTTCTGGACAGATGCCATGCGACGCAGGTAGATGGCGTCATCCGCAGCCTTGAGGTTGGACTCCCGGGCTTCGGCCTCCAGCGCCCGAGCGATGTCTGGTACCGGTTTGATGGCGACGATGGAGACCCCCAGAATTTCCAGACCCAGGGCGTCCATTTCGGTCTGGCTGCCCAATTGCTGCTGGGCAGCCCGCGCAATCGTCGCCGATGCCTTGAGGGCTGCTTTGAGTTCAAGGGCCTGCACCGCTTGTTGCACGATCACCTTGGCCTGCACGGCAACCCGTTCTGCTAAGCGTTGCGGGTCCTGCGAGGCATAACCCTTGCCGGTTGGCACCAGTGAGAAGTCCATCAGTGCGGCTGTGCGTTTGGGGTCACGGACCCGAAAGCTGATTTGTCCCTGAACGGTGACGCTTTGGAAGTCGGCCGTCACCAGTTCGAGCATGAAACCGCTTTCCTGGCTGGCCACGGGTACAGCCACCAGCGTGCTATTGGGAGCGTAATAGAAAAACGACAGTCCGGCACCTTCGCGCACGACTTGCCCCTTGCGGAACTGCATCAGGTGCACGGTGGGTTGGGCTTTGATGAATTGGATGCCAAGCATGATGAAGTCCTTTCATTGGTTGTACAGTACAACCTTGTATAAGTTGTATAGTACAACCATATCAACCAAAGTCAAGGACTGTCATGAAAGAAATTCGCGCATCAGTTCGCAGACCGGAGTTTGAACGTCCGTTGGTAACGGTTGATCTAGTGATATTTTCTGTTCAGGACGATGCGCTTAAAGTGCTCTTGGTACTTCGACCACAGGATGCTTCGGATCCCTTTCCTGGGCGCTGGGCTCTCCCGGGTGGTTTTGTGGATGTTACGAAGGATCGCTCGCTGCAGGACTGTGCAGTGCGCAAGCTCAGAGAAAAGACGGGCGTGGTAGCGCCCTATCTGGAGCAATTGGGCAGTTGGGGCGACGCAGTGCGGGATCCGCGCGGCTGGTCAGCGACCCACGCGTACTTTTCCCTGATTCACGCACCCAAGGACGGGACGTTTAAAGAAGCAGCGGGTGCCACCGAATCACAGTGGATTGCCGTGGGCGAAGCGTCACGCAAACGTTTGGCATTCGATCACGCGCAAATTCTGGCCGCAGCGATGGGGCGATTGCGCAGCAAGGTTGAATACACATCCTTGCCAGCATTTCTGTTGGCTGAACCTTTTACGCTACCTCAGCTGCAGCGCACTTACGAAGTGGTGCTGGGGCGTTCCTTGGACAAGAGCGCATTTCGCAAACGCATGTTGGATGCCGGGTTTTTGCAAGAGGCAGGGATGAGCGATGGCACGCTCGGGCGAACGGCCATGGGCTATCGCATTCGCAATCGGGAGCAGGCGGTGAGTTTTCCCCGGATGTTTCGCACGGGAGAGTAACGAGCCATAACGCGATCTCAACCTGGCCGCCGGTTCGATACACTTCGGGCCCAAACTACACAGGATCCAAGATGCCCAGCCTCACCATCATGTTCACCTGGGAGATTGGCCAAGGCTTTGGGCATGTCTTCCCTTTGCTGCCTATCGCCCGCGAACTGCAGAGCGCAGGCCATCGGGTTATCTTTGCTCTGCGCGATGTCCGTGGCGCCGGGGCACTGCTTCAGAGGGAAGGATTTACGGTGCTGCAAGCACCATTTCATCCTGACCGCTTCTTCCCGGCCAATGGGCCTCAGCCGCAGTCCATGGCCGATATTCTGAGTGTTTTTGGCTTCACCAACAGGGTCCACCTCAGCGGCATGGCTGCCGCCTGGCGCAGCCTCTACGACTTGTGCCAACCCGATGTGGTCGTGGCCTCCTATGCACCCTTGTCTTTGCTGTGTGCCCGTGCCGCTGGCATCCCGACGGTCCTGATGGCCTTGCCGTTTGAGCTACCGGCAGATGTGCACCCGTCGATGGTTTTTCGGACCGGCTTGCCGGCTGCAGATGCGCGGGCCGACGAGCGGGTGATCGGGGCAGTGAACCAAGTCTTTGCGAACAGCCCGGTCACTACCGTGCGCGGAGTTTTCGCTGCCGACAAGACCTTCATGATGAGTTACCCGGAGCTGGATGCCTTTGGCCCGCGCACCGATGTTGAATACATTGGCAGCCTTTTTGTGAGCGATGTCGGCAATCCGCCGCGCTGGCCTGACGGCGAGCATCCATTCAAGGTGCTGGCGTATCTCAATGCGGATATTCCGGCGCTGGATCTCTTGCGCGAGGAAATTCACGCATCGCCCTATGCCTATTGCGTCACGCTGCGGGACGGCACAGAAGCCATGTTGGCTCAATGGCGAGCGCCGAATGTCTGGATTGTCAACGATCAAATTTTGTTGGCCCAGGCGCTGCGGGAATGCGATGCAGTACTGACCTACGGCGGTGTTGGTTTTGTCAGTGCCAGTTTGCTGGCCGGCAAACCGATGGTGTTCTACATACGTCAATTGGAGCAGTACTTCACTGCACGCCAGGTTGTCAAACTTGGCGCGGGAGTTCACCCGCAAACGCCGCAAGGTGTTCGGCAAGCTCTGGATGTGGTCTTGCATACACCCTCGTATGCCGAGGCCGCCCAGCGTTTTTCTCAGACTTACCAAGGACACCAGCCGCAAGCGATTGCGATACAAATTGTTTCAAAGATCTGCGCCGTGTCGCAAAATGCGAAAAACACAAAAGCTGTGATTTAGTAACAGAAACATTCTCCTATACTCCCGCAACAAAAAAAGTTTAGGGAGCCCGGTGCAACGCACCGGAAAACGATTTGAAGCACTTCGCAGTGTCACTGCCGGATTTTGTCTGGGTCATTGAGGCGTGCTGCAGCTTGCTCCAATTGCCATATCAGCGCGAACTGATATTGCAACAATTTGCCGCCCCCCACGACAACGCCAGCGTGACCGCTGCCCTCGCCGAATTGGGCATTACCGCCCAGTCCCGCAAACTAAAAACCACCAAGCTTGGCCGTGAATCGTTTCCACTTCTGGTGTGGCTGAAGGACGATGCTGAACTCCACCCGGCACTGATACTGCGGGCAGAAGCTGACAAGGTTCTGCTGGTGCAGCCCGGCGACAAAGAACCCCGTGCAGTGCCTCTGTCGGAACTGGCCGAACGCAGCCACGGCACCTATTTACGACTCACCACCCAGGTGCAAAACGGCACCGACCCCGACGGCGATATCCTGCGCGTGCAGGGGCGTCGTTTTGGCTTCAGCTGGTTCGTGCCCGAACTCCTGAAGCACAAGAAGCTCTGGCAAGAAATCTTGCTGGCTTCGCTGGTGATTCAGTTGCTGGCCTTGGCTACACCGCTGTTCACCCAGACCATCATTGACAAGGTCATTGTCAACCGCACCCAAAGCACCTTGGTCGTGGTGCTGATCGGCATGATGGTGTTTGTGGTGTTCACCACCGTGCTGAGTTGGTTGCGCCAGTACCTGGTGCTGCACACCGGCAACCGGGTGGACGCCGTGCTGGGCTCGGCCGTGTTTGAGCGTTTGTTCAAATTGCCCCCGTTGTACTTCCAGCACCGCCCCACCGGGGTGATCTCAGCCCGGCTGCATGGGGTCGAGACCATCCGCGAATTCATTGCCAGTACCGCAGTTACGTTGATCCTGGACTTTCCGTTTCTGCTGATCTTCGTGGCCATCATGCTGTACTACAGCGTAGCCTTGAGCGCGATTGTGCTGGGCGTCATGTTGGTCATTGCGATGGCCAGCTTTGTGGTGGCCCCGCTGTTTCAAAAGCGCCTGCAAGAGCAGTTTCAGATGGGTGCGCGCAACCAGGCCTTTGTCACCGAATACGTGGGCGGCATGGAAACCGTCAAGTCCTTGCAACTGGAGCCACAGCTGGCCAGTCGCTACCGCGGCTACCTGGCCACCTACCTCACCTCCGGCTTTGCCACCAAGCAGCTGGCCAATACCTACAACAGCTTCGCGCAAATGATGGAGCAGATCATGAATCTGCTGATTCTGGGCGTGGGCGCCTGGATGGTCATGCACAACGCCGACTTCACCATCGGCATGCTGGTCGCGTTTCAGATGTTCGCCAGCCGCGTGTCGCAGCCCATGCTGCGCCTGGTGGGCCTGTGGCAGCAGTTCCAGCAAGCCTCTTTGTCGGTGGACCGGCTGGGTGATTTGATGAACGCCCCCATTGAGCCCTACACCCTGAGCCCTAAGCGGCTGCAAAGCGGACACGGCGCCATCGAACTGGACAACCTGGCCTTTCGCTACAGCGACAAGTTGCCTTTTTTGTACCAAAACCTCAGCGCCAAACTCAATGCAGGCCAGACCATCGCCATCATGGGCCCCTCCGGCAGCGGCAAAAGCACCCTCGCCAAAATGCTGCAGGGCTTCTACCAGCCCACCGAGGGTCGCATCCGCATTGACGGCGTGGACATTGCCAACCTCTCCGCCAACGAGCTGCGCAGCCACTTTGGCGTGGTGCCGCAAGAAACCACGCTGTTCTCCGGCACCATTCTGGACAACCTGCAAATGGCCAACCCCCAGGCCAGCTTTGAGCAAATCGTGACCGCCTGCAAGATGGCCGAGGTCAACAGCACCATCGAGTCCTTGCCCGACGGCTACCAAACCGAAATCGGTGAACGCGGTGCCGGTTTGTCCGGTGGGCAACGCCAGCGCATTGCCATTGCCCGTGCCCTGCTCAAGCGACCCAAGATTCTGGTGTTTGACGAGGCCACCAGCGCGCTGGACGCCCCCACCGCCGAGCAGTTCGCCAAAACCATCAATGCCCTGCGCGGCAAGGTCACCATGCTCTTCATTACCCACGGCCTGCCACGCGGCCTGAAGGTGGACGTGTTGTACCAGTTGACTGCCAATGGCCTGGACCAGGTCAGTCTGAGCGGCGACCCGTCTCGCGACAGCAGCAAGGCCAGCGCATGACCGTTATCAGTCTGCCCACGGCTGCCAAGCCAAGCCAGCCCGTGGACGCGCCGCCCGCGCTGCCCACCCGTTCGCGTTGGAACGACCCCTTGAGCTTGATTCAAAACGAAGAGCCCGCCCATGTGGGGCGCATGGTGCTGTGGATCGTCAGCGCCCTGGTGTTGATATTGCTGGTGTGGGCCGCAGTGGGCAAGCTCGACATCGTGGCCACGGCTGAAGGCAAGCTGGTGCCCCAAACCCTGGTCAAGATTGTGCAACCGGCAGAGGCTGGGGTGGTCAAGCAGATCCTGGTGCAAGAGGGTGATGTTGTCCAGGCCGGGCAGGTGCTGGCTCGACTGGACACCACCTTGGCCCGGGCCGACAAAGCCACCATCGCCGGTGACCTGGCCTCGCAGCTCATGCAAGAACGCCGGCTGGTGGCAGAGTTGGGCCAAAGGAACATGGCACCCAGCGCGGGGGACGACCCCGTGCTGTTTGCCCAGGTGCAAGGTCAATGGCTGGCCAAGCGTCGCGCCCTGGCCGATGCACTCGATCAAGAGCAAGCCCTGCTGCGCAAGGCCGAGGGCGAACGCAAGAGTGCGCTGGAAACCCAGTCCAAGCTGCAGCAAACCGTGCCGATCTACAACAAAACCGCCAAGGCCTACCGCGATCTGGAAAAAGAAGGCTTTATGGGCAACATCGCCTCCGCCGAGAAGCAGCGCGATGCGCTGGAAAAGCAAAAAGACCTCGACGCCCAACAAGCCACCGTGGCGGCCCTGAGCGCCACCATCGAAGCCCAGCAGAAAAAGATCAACCAGCTGCAAAGCAGCTACGCCAGCGAAGCCCAAAAGGAACTGGCCGAGGTGCGTGCCCGCATCCAGCAACTGCGCCCCAATCTGGACAAGAGCACCTACCGCGAAGGCCTGATGGAGCTGCGCGCCCCCCAGGCCGGTACCGTGAAAGACGTAGCCACCACCACCGAGGGCGCAGTGGTACAGCCCGGCGCCGTGGTCATGACCCTGGTGCCCAGTGGCGAGAAATTGTTTGCCGATGTGTCGATCAAGAACGAAGACATTGGCTTCATCCAGACCGGGCAAAAGGCACAGGTCAAGTTGGCGGCGTTTCCGTTTCAGAAATATGGCTTGCTGACCGGCAAGGTGATCTACGTCAGCGCCGATGCGACGGAAAGTGGGCAAGCCAAACCCAATGGCCAGCCGGGTGCTCCAGCCACCGACAACCCGGCTTCCATGATCGCCACCTACAAGGCCCGCATTGAGCTGGACCAACAACATCTCATCAGCCCGAATGGGCAAAGACTTAACGTAGGAGCGGGTATGCAAATCGTCTCGGAGATTCATCAGGGCCGGCGCACGGTGCTGGAGTATTTGTTGTCGCCGGTGTCCAAGGCGGTGCAGGAAGCGGGGAGGGAGAAATGAAAGTGAAATCAGTTAAACGGAATGCTGCTATGAAATCAATAGCTGTTTGCACATGTTCTACGTTGGCTAGAGGTCAATTTGGTATCAAAATTCGCCCTGCAAGCTACCGCTGTGGCACCCGCACCCAAATACTAAAAACACTGGTGCAGCCCTTCATGGTCGAGCGATTTCTCAGTGCAATGAACGATTTACCCTTGGAGATAGCAGCATGAAGAGAAACGCATGGATTTCCTTGGCAACACTATTTCTTGATTGTTCCGTGCAGGTTGCTCCTGCTCCAAAACCCGCTATTAAATCCAGCAGTGAAAAATTGCCAGAGGCATTAAATCCGGCGCGCTGCGACGCGCTCAACGCCAGCACCTACCAAAGCTTGTATGTGCAGACTGAAGGCAAATCGCTGCTGGACCAGGTGGAACTTGTCATTGACGACAAGGGCCTGCGTCTGGGATTTGATGAGCTGAATGCCACCTTTGCAGTCAAGGCGCTGAACAATCCGGCCAATGCGGCGCTGGAATCGCGTTGTGTTCGACGGCCTACGGGATACGTTCGCTGCAAATCAAATTCACGATCAAACCGCCAATACGGAGTCGGCAAATGAACACAGATGTGGAACGAAAAACCTTCGCGGTACAGAAAAAATTCCCTAGTAGGGCGGTTCTCATATTCATGCTGATTCAGGTGCTCACTGGGCTAGTTATTTCCTTCATAACGTTTGACGAGTACCAATGGGTGCGAGAGGTGTTCATCCCCATTGATCACAATTTTCGGGCGTTCAGAACCATGTTTTCGAAAGCGCCAGAACCTATTGCCGGAAAAGTATTCTTGCTAATTTGGTGGGGCGGTTTTATTCCCTGGGGCATCGCGTGGACTGCCCGCTTTACAGACGGTTTTAGACCAACAAAAGATGTTATTTCAAGAGGGAAGATTGCAACACTCAAGTTGTTGACTCTGTGCGGTGTCGGCTTGCTCATGCTGGTTTACTTAAATGCATATGCGGACTATGGTAGCTCAAACATTTCGTCTGGGAAAGTTCCGAGTAGAGCAGACATCATTCCAACTTTTATTGGCGGTGGCGCATTTACTGTGTCTATATGGTTAGCACTGAATTCACCTTTGTTACTCGTAACGATGGCGGGTGTTATTGCTGGTACTCGCGCACTAATTCAACAAACTTTTCTACATGGAAATAAAAAATGACCTGCAATACTGATTTCCCCGGATTCGACCTCAGTGGTTTGTTCCCAGATAGTCCGATATGGAAGGGCTACCTGGAGTTTGGCGGCTATGCCGCGGAGGGTTACCAAACTAGTTTTCAAAAGTTTCAAGATCTTTTAAACGCTGGGCTAGTTGACCCCAGCAAAAAGTTGGATGCGGCGGCTAAGGCGTTTGCAGATAACTACCGTGATATGGCTGACCGGGCGAACAAGTGGCTCAATGACACTCCCACCAAGGGACCGGTCGCCGAAGCGTATGCGCAGAAAATTGCCGCAGAATACATGGATAAAGCAAGAGCGCTTTCGAATGACGCAATCTCTGCTGAAGACCGTTTTAAGCAACTGACTGCAACGGTGAATGACCGACTTGAGAAGGCTGGTGGCAAAGATATTGCGGGGAAAATTGGGACTGCGTTCGATGCGCTTCAGTTAGCTGATGCATTCGCCAAAGGAGATACACCCGGATTTTATGGAAATTTGGCACAAATGATAGGTGCCGAAGTAGGTGGATTGGTGTTGGCTGGTGCTGTGGCCGCTGGAGCGATTGCTCTGGGTGTTACTGCGCCTGCGTGGTTACTTGTTGTGGCCGCTGGCGTTGGCGCAGCGGGTGCGGCCTACCTCGGGAAAGGTCTTTACGACGATTTCGGAAAGTGGATTGCGCCTTACGCCGAAGCGTTTGGCCGCGCTGTAGGTGATATGGCTGGGGATGCCGCATCTTTTTTGTGTGACCACATTAACGATCTATTTACCCGTGGCCTCAACTGGACCTGGCCCCGCGACCCCCTGGTCTTGGATTTAGACGGCGACGGAGTAGAACTAACCCCCAACGCCACCACAGTCCTCTTCGACCATAACGCCGACGGCATCAAGACCGGCACCCAGTGGGCCCGGGCCGACGACGGCATGCTGGTGCGCGATCTCAACGCCAACGGAACCATTGATTCAGGCAGGGAACTCTTCGGCGACCAAACCCAACTGCCCAGCGGCCAGTTAGCAGCCAACGGCTTTGCCGCCCTCGCTGCTTTAGACAGCAACGCCGACGGCGTATTCGACGCCAACGATGCCGCTTACGCAGATCTCAAAATCTGGCGCGACTTGAACCAAGACGGCATCAGCCAGGCCAATGAACTGCAAAGCCTCGAACAGGCTGGCGTCACCGCCATCAACCTGGGCGCCAACGCCCAAGGCATCAGCAGCTTCACCAAGACAGTCACCAGCACCGACGGCAGTGGCAACACAACGACCACCAGTACCACCCAGACGGTCAAGAACATCAATCTCGGCAGCAACAACTTCTACCGCGAATTCACCGACAACCCGGTGGTAAGCGAATCTGCTGCCACCCTCCCGCAAATGCAAGGCGCAGGCCTGGTGCGCGATATGCGCGAAGCCATGAGTTTGGGTACTGCACAGGCTGCAACCCTGCAAAGCACGGTGGACGCCTTCAAGGCTGCCAACACCACGCAAGACCGCCAAGCGCTGACCGATGCCGTGGTGTCCGCCTGGGCCCAAACCAGCGCGATGGGAGACGCCAAAGCGCGCAACCCCATCACCATCACGCCCGGGTATGGCAATACCCCAGGCGCCGCCATTGCAGCTTTTGCAGCAAGTCAGCCTGCGCTGTATGCCCAGCTCAGCATCCTGGAGCGCTTCAACGGCCAGGCGGTGCTGGAGCGCTATGTACGCGCCAGCAGCGCTGCCTACTACAACCCGGCCCAAGGCCGCTGGGTGGGCTACACCAACTATACGGTCAGCATCGAAGGCCAGCGCCTGCCTTTCTTCCAGCAGGCGTATGACGCGCTCAAGGCCAGCACCTACCAAAGCTTGTATGTGCAGACTGAAGGCAAGGCGCTGCTGGACCAGGTGGAATTCGTCATTGACGACAAGGGCTTGCGCCTGGGATTTGATGCGCTGAACACCACTTTGGCTAGCCGTGCGCAAAGCGATCTTGGCAATGCGGAGGTGCGGGCTTTGCGCTGCGTGCGCGTGCGTAAGGCGCGGAGGCAATGGGTTTTGCGAGGAAGAATCGGCTTCAGCCCAGTTGGAATGTGCGAAATTAGCTATCGACAATGTGGCAAATGGGTGACAGCACCGGGCTCCGGATTGGATGCCAACCTTGGGGCGAGATCATGAATTTCAATCGCATTTGTAAATGGTTGGGCCGTGCGTTTCATAGGGTGGTTTCTCTGGCCGGAATACTGTTAATGGGAAATTTGCTTGCTGCCCAAAACTCAAATATCCTGTACATGGTGACGTTGAGTCCAGACGCCAATCGGGTGGCCATTGCGAAACGGCAAGAAAGCACTGGCTGGGAATTGTTTGAAGGAGCCCTTCAGCAGAGCTTTCGCAAACTGCATCTGCCCTTGGGTCAACTGGCCGATAGTTCCATTGCTTATTCACCCGATGGCAAGAGTCTGTTGTTTACAACCGTATCTGAACGCTCCACGATGGCGTTGCAGGCGGGAAAAACTGAGCAGGCAAACGTTCAGTCAACTACGCTCTGGCAGCAATACATTGCTGGTGACGGCGAGTCGGCAGCTCAAGAAATTCTTGCGCGGGCCCTTCCCATGTCCAATATTTTGCCGTTGATGAATGGCTCATTGGTGTTTATGAGCAAGGTTGAAGAGGTAAAAAGTCACTCCTGGTCTCCCATCACGGGCGGCAATCGGGTGTGGTCTACATACAAATGGATGTTGCGTAAACCAGATGGAACAGTCAATGCCATCAACTCACGTGTGTACGCATTCTTTTCACGTGCAAGCCTGATTCGGGATGAGGCGGTATTTGTGATGCAGGAGCGTTATGTCGATCGACAACCTTCGAATCCAAGGCAATATTTCCTTGATGTTACTGAGCTCAGGTCAGGTGCTGACCTGTCGATGTTGGAGCGATTGGGCAATATGCAGGATCGGCGTGGGGGGCCTCGCCTTCAATGCGATTGGACCGGGAAAACCTGCGCAAGGTTGATGGCCTTTGACAAGGATGGTTACTACGCTCACCAACTGGAACTAACTCGCGATGGGAAAGTCTGCAAAGTCGAAGGACTGCCAGATCGATTGGAACAAATGGACATATCGCGAAGTGGAAACGCAGTGGCACTGATTACGCGTCCAACTCCCCGCAAAAACATTGGCTACAAACTGGCATACGTGCCAATAAATGCGGATGGCTGTGCTGGTGACAAATTTTTTTTTGAACTTCCCTAAACCCAAAACTTGGAGAATGTGATGGCAATTCCCTATTATGGAAATTATGGTGGCCCAGGTTGGACTAACGGATCAATCGCTCCACCGGGAAATCCGAGTACATGGGGTCCCGGCAAGGATGCGTTGGACGAACTTTTTAAGCAGCATGATACGGATTATTTCAATGCAGAAGAAGCTTTCAAGCAGACGGGTAACGCGAAGGAGTATTGGGGTGACATTATTCGTGCAGACAACCAGTTTCTTCGCGATGTGGTCAATATTCCACGCAACTCAGATTGGAACGCAAACGATCCGCGTACTTGGAAGCCAATGGATGCTGCGGCTGACTCGGCGCGCGATGCATTCTTGGCGAAGCAACCTTACAACTATGCGAATTATGCAAATGCCGCTATACCTCTAATTGGAAGGGACATTGGCATAGTTGTACGTACCTCTTTTACTGCCGGCTTGAACTGGTTCTGGCCCAGCGACCCCCTGATCCTGGATCTAGACGGCGACGGCGTAGAGCTCTCCGCATCCTCTTCATCAGTCCTCTTCGACCACAACGCCGATGGCATCAAGACTGGCACCCAATGGGTAGCAGCCGACGACGCAATGCTGGTGCGGGATTTGAACGGCAACGGCACCATCGACAGTGGCCGCGAACTCTTCGGCGACCAAACCCAACTCCCCGGTGGAGGTCTAGCCGCTAACGGCTTTACCGCCCTTGCTGCACTCGATAGCAATGCAGACGGCGTGATCGACGCCAACGACACCGCCTATGCAGAGCTACGCGTGTGGCGCGACCTCAACCAAGACGGCATCAGCCAGGCGGAAGAACTCCAAACCCTGGCGCAAGCAGGTATCACCGGCATCCACCTCACCCCCAACGCGCAGGGCAAGAGCACCTTCGTCAAAGACGGCGTGGACCACACGGTGCAAAACGTCAACTTTTCCACCAACAACTTCTACCGCGAATTCACCGACAACCCGGTGGTAAGCGCATCCGCTGCCACTCTCCCGCAAATGCAAGGCGCAGGCCTGGTGCGCGATTTGCGCGAAGCCATGAGCCTGGGCACCAGCGCATCGGCCAAGCTGGAGCAAACGCTCAATTCCTTCAAAATTGCCACTACCACCCAAGCGCGCCAAGCCCTGCTGGAGCAAGTGGTGAACGACTGGGCGGCTACCTCCGCCATGGGCGATGCCAAAACCCGCAACCCCATTCCCGCCAACGCGGTGAACTGGTATGTCAGCAGCCCTGGCCAGGCCATAGCCAACTTTGCACAGAGCAACCCCGCGCTGTACCAGCAACTCAGCACTCTGGAGCGCTTCAACGCCCAACCGGTGCTGGAGCGCTATGTGCGCGCCAATAACGCCAGCTATTACGACCCGGTAAGCCGTACGTGGCGGGGCTACACCTACTACAGCGTGAGCATCGAAGGCCAGCGTCTGCCGTTTTTCCAGCAGGCGTATGACGCGCTCAAGGCCAGCACCTACCAAAGCTTGTATGTGCAGACCGAAGGCAAAGCGCTGCTGGACCAGGTGGAACTGGTGATTGACGACAAGGGCTTGCGTCTGGGATTTGATGCGCTGAATGCGACGTTGGCGGCCAGGGCGCTGAGTGACCCTGGCAATGCCGCAGTAGCGTTGGCAGAGTTCATGCACTTTGCCGCTGATGGCATATCGGGCTCTGGCTGGGACGGTGCCGCACAACTGGCAGATTTGCTGGGTGCAAACGACCTGAGCACTTCCCAAAAAATTGCCCTGACGGCGATCCAGTTTCGGATGGCGGGGGATATTGCATACACAACCAATACCGCGCTCAATGGCGGTAGTGGTGCCGATGGATTGGTGGGTCGCGGTGGCAATGACACCTTGGCAGGTGGCGACGGTCACGACGTGCTTATAGGCGGTGCTGGCAACGATGTGTTGTACGGGGGCGCAGGCAATGACCAGTTGGTCGGCGGTGCCGGCAATGACTCCATGGACGGCCAGTGGGGCAATGACACTTATTTCTGGGGCCGCGGCCAGGGTAACGACAGCGTCAATGACCAGTATGTCGACGCCAACGGGGTCAATACGGTCGTGCTGCGTGGGCTCAACCCACAGGATGTGACGGTGCGCTTGCTGCAAGCGGAGAACTACAACAATGTGCAGTTCACAATCACCGCCACCGGCGAGACACTTACCTATTCCAACAGCCCGGCTTGGTGGTATGGCACTTTTGCAGCTCCGGTGAACTTTATGTTTGCCGACGGCACGCAGTGGGACATGAACGAAGCAGTGCGCCAGACGCTACCCCTGGGCACCGATGGAAATGACACACTGATCGGTACGCAGTTGAATGATCTGCCGGACCGACTGTCGGGCGGGGCGGGTGACGACCTCATCGTTGGACGCAATGGTTCCGATGTCATGGAGGGGGGCTCAGGCAATGACACGCTGTGGGGTGATGCTCAGTGGGTCACCACTGATCGCTATACCGGTGCCCCGGTCACGCCGTCCTGGCAACCCAAAGCTGCTGCTTACTCCGATAGCGATACCTATGTGTTTGGGCGCGGCGACGGACAGGACACTATCGTGGACCAGGACTATGGTGTCAATCAGGACACCTTGCGCTTCAAAGCCGGCATTGCGCCGGAGGATTTGATTCTTGCTCAGCGTGGTGACGATTTGGTCGTGCGCATCCGTGACACCACAGACCAGGTGACCATCAAGAACTATTTCTCAGCTCTAGACTATTGGTGGTACAGCGGCAGCCCGCTAAACCCCAATGCCATTGAACGTTTTGAATTTGCAGATGCCACGGTCTGGACGATTGATCAAATCAAAGATGCAGCATGGTTGGGCACTGATGCGAACGACACCTTTGCCGGTGACGCGCGCAACAACATCATGGGTGGCGGCGCAGGCGATGACGTTTTGTCAGGGCTGCAAGGCAACGACACGCTGAGCGGCGGAGACGGCAATGACACGCTGAGTGGTGGTGACGGGAACGACACCCTGGATGGCGGTGCGGGCAATGACATTTTGGATGCCGGTGAGGGCACCGACACCATTCGCTTCGGTCGCGGCGATGGACAGGACGTACTCAACCGCGATGTGTCTTGGGCGGCTTACTACAACAGCTATTACCAAGGTCAGCCAATTGACCCCCAAGGCAACAACACGGTTGAAATGAAAGAAGGCGTTGCGCCTGACGACGTGAAGTTGTCTCGCGTTGGCAGCACACTCACCATCAGCATTAAGAATTCACCCGATACGCTGACGGTGAAGAATTTTTACTGGACCAACGGGACAGACCCACAGAACACAAATTTCAGCCTGCGGGCAATCAAGTTTGCTGACGGCACCCAGTGGGCGCCAGAGGACATCTTGGCGCAATGTTTGATCGGTGACGATAGCGCGGAGACGTTTGTTGGATTTGACGCGAACGAAACTTTTGACGGGCGTGGTGGTCGAGACACGTTCCAAGGCGGGTCCGGTACCAACACGTATTTGTTCGGCCGCGGTGATGGGAACGACAAGGTCGTCAATTCGTACCGTGGTGAACAGAACGTTTTGTCTTTCAAGCCGGGGGTAACGGCTGACGATGTGCTGGTTCGCCGGGTGGACACCCATATTGTGTTCTCCATCAAAGGCACGGCTGACTCAGTCACTTTCGAGAATTTGATGAGCTACTGGGGCGACGGTATCCAGAATATCGCTGCGGTTAAATTCTCTGATGGAAGTTCCTGGTCGCTGGACGATATTCAGCAGTTGGCCACGCAAGGGACTGATGGCAATGACGCTCTTCGCGATATCTACCGCTACAGCACGACCGTGTTGGCGGGCGGCACTGGGGACGACTTGCTTGTGGGCGACCGAGGAGACACGGTGTATGTCTTCAATCTCGGCGATGGCCATGACACGATCGATGAAGGTTACTCCTGGGGTAATAGCGATCGGTTGGCATTTGGCGCCGGCATCGTAGCCACCGATCTGCAGGTTTCCAAGAGTGGAAATGATCTGGTCATTGCCATTGCAGGCACCCAAGATCAGATCACCATCAAAAACCACGTTTATCAGGCAGTGGAAACTTTTGATGTGGGCGGTATAAGCCTGTCGTACCAGCAAATCTTGAACCTGGACGCCAGTACGGGTCTGGAGGATGTTTACGGATCGACTGGGGATGACCTGTTGATTGGCACTGCCAAGGCTTCGAATATTTTCGGCTTTGGTGGCGAAGACACATTGGTTGGCAACGCTGGTGACGACACGCTGGATGGCGGCGACGACAATGACCGCTTGTATGGTGGATTGGGGAACGATCAGTTGCAGGGTGGTTCGGGCGACGACTTCCTGGATGGAGGTGATGGCTCTGACACCTTGAACGGCGGCGACGGAAATGACACCTTGTATGGACTGGGCGCCTTGCATGGCGATGCTGGTGACGACCGACTTTTTGGTGGTGGTGATTCGCAAACCCTGAATGGTGGCGCAGGTGATGATTACTTGGTGGGCGGCTCTGGTCGCGACAATCTGGCAGGAGGCCAAGGTAGCAATACCTACGTGTTCAATCGCCGTGATGCACTGGATACGGTGACCCTGACCCCGGGCGCCAGCGATACTTTCGTGCTGGGTGAGAACATCAACCCGTCAGACATCACAGTTCAAATGGGCAGCAATGCGATTTGGAACGGTACAGAGTACATGCGGCAAATGGTCATCGGCCTTGGTGGCAATGATGCCTTGCTGTTGCAGATCCCTGATGGCAGTGACTTCGAGTCTGCGCTGCAGGCACAAAGTGTGCTGCGTTTTGAAGATGGAACAACTTGGTCCTACGCGGATCTGATGAGCAGACTGGATGGCGGCTCGGTTGGCGATGCCTATGTATCGGGGAACGATGCGGTATTGGCGGGAAGCCAGGCTGATGACTACCTTTACGCCGGAAGCGGTAATCGCATATTTTTTGATGGCCGCGGGAACGACGATTCGATTTCCACGGATGGCAGGGCTGCATTGTTGGCCGGCGGTTCCGGCAACGATAGCCTGTCGGCCAATGGCGGGGGGGCCGTGATGGCTGGCGGTCTGGGCAATGACAGCGTCAACGGCTCGACCTGGGGTGCGACCAACACGATTGCCTTCAATATGGGCGATGGCGTCGACACGATTTCCGGTAGCGGGCCACACCAGTCGGTACTGAGTTTCGGTGTTGGCATTTCCCCCGAGGACCTGCGGTTCCTGATCAATGCACAGGGTGACCTGGTCATTCATTTTGTCAATAGTGAGGATGACGAAGTTCGTACGTCCTGGTTCCAGGCCGATCTGTCTACGCCGGGCAACCGCGCCATTGACAAACTGCAATTTGTGGATCCCGTTGGGCGCGTCCGGGTGTTTGACTTGTCCGCGCTGGATGCACACCTGGGTGCGGAGGCGTTCGATGTCCAGCCCAATAGCGCTGGGCAGGCGGTTTTTGCACAGGTGCCTGCAATGGAGGTTGTGGGGCCGGTTCAGGTTTATGGCGGACAGGCCGCGATTGCCTATGCTCAAACAGGCAACTTGCTTGGGATGGTCAATCTCGCAGTCAATGCCGATTTGTCAGGCAATAACATTCTGTTCGGCACGCCGTATGACGATGCCATCCAGGCCGGCGACGGCAACGATATGGTGATGGGTGATGAAGGGAATGACACGCTGGATGGCGGCAATGGCGACGATTACTTGGCGGGCCAGGGAGGCAATGATGCGATCCTGGGCGGTGCGGGTAACGATGTGCTCATTGGAGGAGACGGCGCCGATATGATCAATGCCGGCTCCGGCAATGACAAAGCTTATGGGGGCGCCGGGGACGACACCTATACATACGCCCGCGGCAACGGTCATTTGTACATTGAAGATGGCATGGGCTCCGGCGGCGATGGCTACGGCGACACCGGAAGCGGTGGATATGGAGGCTATGGAGGCTTCGCCGTCGCCATGACCGCGATCGGCGGAGATGGAGGCTATGGCGGCTATGGAGGTTATGGCGGATACGGGGGCGATGGCGGCAATAACGACTTCAATCAATTGATATTTGGTGAGGGAATCGGTCTTGATGATTTGACCTTCTCGCAAGATGGCGACAATCTGTTGGTCACAGTGGGTGGCGCCAATGGGCAAGCGGGCGACACCGTGGTGATGGCTGGTTTTAATGAGTATCTGCCGACTCGCAATCGGTCGATTGATCAGTTCGTCTTCCAAAATGGAGCGTCGGTTCTCCTGGCGGACTTGTTCAACGATCAGTCGAATGTCTTGCTCACGAAGGCGGACGATGGCAGTGGCGAGTTGGGCGGGACCATGCTGCGTGATGAATTGCGGGGGGGCATCGGTGCTGATCGGCTGGAAGGCCTGGGTGGCAATGACCGCCTGATCGGCGGTGCGGGCAATGACGCCTATGTGGTCGATAGCTACAGCGGAGACGATGTGATCGTGGACAACAGCAATGACGCAAACGTCATTGTGTTCAATGACGCGTCCATCACCGGCGATAACGTGTATTTGGACACGGTGGATGGTAAGACCATCATCCGGTACGGTGTCAGCTCGGTGACGCTGGAGGGCTGGGATGGCATGAATCTTGCCGATGCATCTATTCGCGATCTGATTTTTTCAGATGGCAGCACACTCAGTATGGCTCAGTTGATGGACCGGCCCCGGGGTATCGAAGGCACGCCACAAGCCGACCGACTCGTGGGTACCTCTGACAATGACTGGATTTACGGCCTGGAGGGCAATGACCTTATGCGAGGTGGTGCTGGTGCCGACACCTACGTTATTGAAGCTCAATCAGGTCACGACACCATTACCGATCTGTCCGATTTGGGCCAAGAAAACACGCTGGTATTTTCGCAAGTCACGGACCCACATAGCGTCTACCTCACCCTCAACACTGAAGGGCAAATGGTGGTGCAGCTGGACGAAAATACGTCCGTCACGTTGACCAACTTTGACCGTCTTAACCCTTATGGCGAACACACCATTGAGTTCTTCCAATTTGGATTGAATGGCGAAGTGTGGTCCTTCGATGATTTGATGGAGCGCGGCTTTGTCATCAATGGAACGGCTGGCAGTGATTTGCTTCGCGGCACAGCGATCTACGACGATATTTCTGGTGGCGCCGGTGATGATGTGATCGAGGCAAGCACTGGCAGTGACGACCTCGCAGGCGGTTCAGGTAACGATTCCTATGAATACCGGTTGGGCGATGGGTTTGTCAGCATCAATGACCTAGCTGACGCGACGGGTGGCAATGTACTGAAGTTCGGGCCAGGTATTGCGCCGCAAGATATCGAGCGAAAGATTCGATTCATTGAAAATGTGGCCAATCCAGCGGATGGACGCTTCCTGATCGTTTTTGATGAAAACAACCAGGTCCAAATTTCCGGCTTTGATCGCAATGACCCTGACAACAGCGTTCACGGTATCGAAAACTTTGTGTTTAACGATGGTACGGTTTTGACGTGGACTGAGATGCTGGACAAGGTGTTTGTCCTGGAAGGCGATGAGTTTGGTGATGACGTGTTGCAAGGCACTAGCCACAGTGATCGACTCTACGGATACGCGGGTCAGGACGAGCTGTCCGCCGAAGCGGGTGACGATGTGCTTACCGGTGGAACTGGCGACGATCTGCTCGCTGGCGGTGCGGGCCAAGACAATTACGTTTTCAACCTGGGCGATGGTCAGGACAGCATCGTTGATGCGTCCGATAGCAACACTATCTCTTTTGGAGAAGGCATTTCTGCGGACACGATTGCGGTGGTGCGCGAAGGCAATGGCTTTAGAGTGACTTACGGTGTATTTGGTGACTCCATCCTTGTCGCATCGACAGACGGAGTGAATGCTCCTACCCATGCGATTGGTAACTTCGAGTTGAGCGATGGCACATTGCTGGCATTTGCTGACTTCATCAACCGTGCGCCGGATGCTGCCCTGGCACTGGACGATCAATCCGGTCGCGTTGGAGATTGGTTGACCTTTGAATTGCCAGAGAATGCTTTCTTGGACCCTGATGGCGATGCGTTGGAGTGGAGCGTTGCACAGCCGAATGGTGAACCATTGCCGGATTGGCTGCAATTCGACCCTGTCACCCATACCTTCAGTGGTGTGCCTCCGACAGGTGCGCAAGGCTTATATGACGTTGCCGTATTCGCGCGGGATTCCAGCGGTATGGCGATGAGTCAAACCTTCAAGATGGATATTGCCACTCGCAACACAGTCCCGGTATTGGCATCTGACACGGCGGATGTGGCAGAAGATACGACGCTCACTGCGAGCGGCAATGTACTGGCCAATGACACGGATGCAGATGCGACTGACACTTTGCAAGTGGACACTACTGGCGTCTTCGTCGGCGTGTGGGGTACCTTGACGCTGGCGCGGGACGGCTCCTACCAATATGCGCTGAACAACGACAGTGCTGAGATTCAGAACCTCAAGGCTGGTGCGCAGGTTGTCGATACCTTTGTCTACACTGCTACTGACGGTACCGAGCAGGTCAATTCCCAATTGGTGGTCACAGTCACAGGCACCAATGACGCCCCGGTCGTCGTGGCTGAATCGGCGCAGGCGAGCGAAGATGGTGTGGTTCAGGTTGTTGGAAACGTGCTGGGGCAGGCGACGGACGTCGACGGCGATGCGTTGTCGGTGCAGAACACAGGAACGATCCAAGGCATTTATGGACAGTTGGAACTTCAGTCCAACGGTGCCTACGTTTATCTGCTCAACAACGACAGCCTGGCAGTGCAAAGTCTGGGTTCGGGTGAAAGTCGATTGGATGCGTTCAGCATTCTCACGACCGATGGCGCGAACACTGTGACGTCGAGTCTGACGATACAGGTTAGTGGCGCCAACGATGGGCCTGTTGCGCTGAACGATCTATCGGCTGTGTTCGAAGACACCCAGCCGAGCGTGGTCGGCTCTGTGCTGGGCAATGACACGGATGTCGATGCCAACACAGTGCTGGTCGTGACGACGCCGGGTAGTTACACGGGTCAATACGGCCAACTCAATTTGTTGGCCAATGGCAGCTACACCTACACCCTGGCAAACGCCGCCAACTTGCAGGCGCTGGCGATGGGCCAAGTAGTGACCGAGTCGTTTGCCTACACCGTCAGCGACGGTATTGCCAACGCCAGCGCCAATGTGCTCATCAACATCACTGGCGAAAACGATGGCCCGGTGGCGCGTGCTGACAGTGGCGAAGTGGTTGAAGACGGCATTGTGCAAATTGCAGGTAACGCCTTGGCCAACGACACCGACGTCGATGGAGATGCGTTGTCGGTGACGAACTTTGGCACCTTCCAAGGAGTGTATGGCCAACTGGCGATGCAGCAAGACGGCTCCTACGTCTACACCTTGAACAACGCGAGTAACGCGGTGCAATCCCTGCATCAGGGCGAGCGGGTAGTGGATGCATTCAATGTGCTCACTAGCGACGGTGTCGCGACTGCCACCAGCCAGCTCGCGATTGGCATCACGGGGACGAACGATGGGCCTGTTGCACTGAACGATTTATCGGCCGTGTTCGAAGACACCCAGCCTAGCGTGGTCGGCTCTGTGCTGGGCAATGACACGGATGTCGATGCCAACACGGTGCTGGTCGTGACGACGCCGGGCAGTTACACAGGGCAATACGGCCAACTCAATTTGTTGGCCGATGGCAGCTACACCTACACCCTGGCAAACGCCGCCAGCGTGCAAGCGCTTGCGATGGGCCAAGTAGTGACCGAGTCGTTTGCCTACACCGTCAGCGACGGCATTGCCAACGCCAGCGCCAATGTGCTCATCAACATCACTGGCGAAAACGATGGCCCCGTGGCGCGTGCTGACGCTGGCGCCGTCGCAGAGGATGGCGTGCTGCAATCTACGGGCAACGTCTTGTTGAACGATTCCGATCCTGATGCCACTGACAGCCTGTCTGTGGCCAATGCCGGTACCTTCCAGGGTCAATATGGCAGTTTGGTGCTGCTGGCCGATGGCAGCTACACCTACACACTGAACAATGCGACCCTTGCGGTTCAGAGTTTGGGACAAGGTGAGCAGGTCGCCGACACATTCCGCTACACGGTGACGGACGGGCTTGGTGCGGGCGCACTCAGCGCCCAGGCGGATCTGGTAATTTCGATTGCCGGCACCAACGACGCGCCTGTGCTGCAGCAGGCTGTGGCTGATCTGAGCGTTCGCGCCAAGACGGTGTTCACCCTGGACCTGCCCGACAACACGTTCACCGATGTGGATCGCAACGATGTACTTGGCTACACCTTGGCACTCGACAATGGACAGGCCTTGCCTTCGTGGTTGAGTTTCAACCCCAATGGTTTGGTGATCAGCGGCACGCCGCCAGTGGAAGTTGCCGGTCAAAGCATGGCCTTGCGGATCACGGCCATAGACCGGTTTGGTGCATCGGCCAGTGATGTGTTCCAAATTTCCGTTACCAGTTGCGTTGGCTTGACCTTGGTCGGAGGGTGCTATGACGATCGCCTGGTTGGTACCGCCTGTGACGATTCTCTGGATGGTCGACAAGGTTCTGACACCATGATCGGTGGTGACGGCGATGACGTTTACTACGTGGATCAGGGCGCCAGTGGATGTGATGCTGGTGATGTGGTGACGGAGTACCTGAACCAGGGCTATGACAAGGTCAACGCATCTGTCAGTTACACGCTGTCGCAAAATGTGGAAGCCTTGCAACTCACGGGATGTTACGACATCAATGGCGTGGGCAATGCGCTGGACAATTGGATCGTAGGCAACACGGGTTCGAATGTGCTTGATGGGAAGGAGGGTAACGACCTTCTGAGCGCCAGCAGTGGGAATGACAGTCTTTACGGTGGGGCCGGCAACGATATTCTCGAGGGTCAAGATGGCGCGGACACTCTGGAGGGGGGTGCTGGAGTTGACGCCCTTTTCGGTGGCTCTGGAGGCGACACATTGCGCGTGGGATGGGATCGGGGTCTATTGGCGGGGGGCAAGGGAAGCGACAGACTCTATTCTTCATCAGACTCGACGACGGTGGTGGCCTTCAACAAGGGCGACGGCGCTGATGTGCTGTATACCCAAGGCACGCAAGAGATCACGGTCAGCTTGGGCGGTGGCATCCGTTACGAAGACATCAAGTTCAAGCGCAGTGGCAGCGACCTCTACATGTTGTTTAACTCGACGTCGACCGACAGTCTGCGCGTGGTGAACTACTACGGGGTGAGTGCAAGTCTGCGGCCGGCCCTGGCGATGCAGATGCTCAATGAGCCATCGGGTGTCTATGCCCCTGGCAGCATTGATGTGTTGCGGGACAACAAAGTTGAACAGTTTGATGCCTCCCGTATCGTTGCAGATTTTGATGTGGCCTATGCTGCAACCTATAGCTTGCGCACAGGTGGTGCCTGGGCGGTGATGGGGTCCTTGTTGAACGCGCATCTGAGTGGCAGCGATTCGGTCGCGCTGGGTGGCGATTTGGCGTATCTGTATGGCCAGACGACGGGACTGGGCGGCGTGGGCATGGTGGCCGCGAACAGCGTGCTGTCGGATGCCAACTTCGGGACGGCAACGCAGACACTGCATTCCAACCTGACGGTTGGTGCGGGTGCGCCGCGTATGGTCGGCTGATTTGCAACGGGCTGTGTTTTATCAACTGGAAATCACAACCCGCTGCAATTTTTCCTGCTTTTATTGCGCAGGTCGCGACATGCCGCAAAAGGATATGGAGTGGGACGCGTTCACGCAGATCGTGGACGCCATCCCGGGGAAGCGGGTGACGGTTTCCCTGCAAGGGGAAGGTGAGCCCAGCTTGCCCCCTTTGTTTGAAGACATGGCCCGCTATGTCCGCGACAAGGGGCATCGTCCCTACTCCATTCTGAACGGAAGTCGACTCGACCTTGCTGTATTGGCCGGACTTTTTCCGACCCTTGGCATATCAGTGGATACGCTCGATCAGTGCCATGCGGAGGAAATTGGGCGTCACAACCTGCCGAAGGTATTGCGGCAGCTGGATGACTTGCTGCGCGTGATGGATGCCCGCCGAGTGACTGTGATGACGGTGGATATGGGCCAACCTTTGGACGAACTGCGGGCGTGGGTTCGAGCGCGTGGATTCGGTCGGCACATTATTCAACCTTTATCGCCCAAGGCAGATTACGCAAAACGCTACACCGTCAGCACAACAGGACTGCAGCGGAGTCAATCCTCCTTCTGCCCTTACCTGCAGCGGCCGCATACGCGGTTCTTTACCTGGGACGGCAAGCAACTGCCCTGCTGCTTCATGAAGGATAGTTCGGATTTTGAGACGATTTCTCAGCTTCGCGCTGAGCTTTTGTCGGCAAAGTTCAAAAGGTGTTGTCACGGGTGTCCGCAGCTGCGGCCTGTATGAAATTGCACGGCCTGCTTTTTAGGATGGGCGATGCATTTGACGATGCGCACTATGATTTACTCGATTTGGAGTGGCATTGACCATGGTGCGCCCTGATCGGAACGCCGATGTTGACACCGACAATGAAAGCGAGACCGTGGACCCGGTTAAGTCGAATGAGCAACACTCGCCTCAGCTGTGGCCAGACATACCCAATCCCCAATCCCCAAGCCGCGATGCTTTGGGCGCTTACCAGTCAACTGGAATCAAGCCAGTGGTTGGCTCCTGATGTCATCGCTGATCGTCAGCGCTTGCAACTTCATGCATTGCTCAACCATGCAGTGCATCACTCTGACTACGTGCGCGAATGTTTGGCACAGGCAGGCGCGTCGCCGCAAACGGTGGCCATGCCTTCCGGGTTGCAGCGCTTGCCAGTACTGACGCGACATGCCGTGCAGTCGGCCGGAAGTCGAATGTTTGCCAGTGGCGTCCCGCGATCGCATTTACCTCTTTCAGAAAACAGGACCTCAGGATCGTCCGGCATCCCCGTTGCGATCCGGCGCACGGCGATGAGTCAGCTGTTTTGGCATGCTTTCATTTTGCGGGAGCATCGCTGGTTCAAGCGCGACTTTTCTTTGCCGCTAGCGATCATTCGTGCGGATCACCCTGGAGCCAAACCCAGCCTTCGTAACAGCTGGGGCGTACCAGTCAGTCTTCTGGCCTCTAGCGGCCCGTCGGCCACCTTGCCGATTGCTACCGATGTGAGCGAACAGGGCCATTGGTTGCAACAAATCAACCCCGGTTACCTGCTCACCTATCCGACCAACCTTGCTGCATTGGTCGAAGAGTTGCAACGCCGGTCGATTCGCCTGCCGCGCTTGCGTCAAGTCCGGACCATCTCCGAAACCGTTTCACCCCATGTCCGCGCGCAAGTGCGGAGCACGCTCGGCGTTGAAATTGTCGACACCTATAGTTCGCAAGAACTCGGCATCATTGCCATCCAGTGCCCAGTCGGAGGTCTGTATCACACCATGGCAGAGAATCTGATTGTCGAAGTGCTCCACGATGACGGGAGCGCATGTCAGGTTGGAGAGACGGGCCGCGTCGTGGTGACGGATCTGAGTAACTTGGCCACCCCTTTGCTGCGCTATGAACTTGGAGACTACGCCGAGGTCGGTTCGAAATGCGCTTGCGGACGAGGTCTGCCAACTCTTAAACACATTAACGGACGGCGCCGAAACATGTTGGTATTCCCGGATGGTCGTCGCCATTGGCCGATGTTTACCTTTGTTGCTCAGCGCCTGATAAATGCAATGCACGATCAGCCACTGCGAACAGGCGATGGCATTGTGATCGCGTTAACCGCGACCATGGGGTGGGCCAAGGTGCGGCCGGGGGAAGAATTGAGCGGCGTGATAACTCGGGCCGATCATGCGCTGATGTACGGAAAGACACATGGTCGCGATCAATACGTGATGGCCACTGACTGATCGCCACGGCTGTTCGATGCGCAGTGGCGCAACGTGGTCGTACGGATTGAACTGATCTGATGTGTAGATGCGATGCACGTTTACAACTGACCGCAGCATCGGAATACCGTAGGTGCCACGGCCAGTATTGCCAAACAGTTGAAAAATCCCGTTCCGCTGTTTGCATCCGACAACAACGGGGTGTTGATTGATCTGCCTGCCGTAGCCTCGACGACTGCGTCCAGCCTCAATGGGTCGATGATTTTTGGCATCGGCACACAGGCGAACAACCAGTTTGTACCGGGTTCAGTGCTTACAAGCAATTCTTCCGGCTATTTCAGCTCCGTGTTTGCGGGACAAAATCTCGGCAACAGCTTCATTGATACTGGATCGAACGGCTTGTTCTTTGATTCTGGCGCCATTCCTCTGTGTGTCTACCCGGCCGTTGGCTTTTACTGTCCATTTTTGCCAACCAACCTGTCTGCCACCTTGGTCGGGACAAATGCTGTAACGGTACCGATCTCTTTCGTCGTGGATAACGGCGTTGCGTTGGCTGGCAACTACCCTCATGCGGTTCTGCCTGCTTTGGCCGGCCCCATTGGAGATGCATCCATTTTTGACTGGGGTTTGCCTTTTTTCTATGGGCGCAAGGTATTTGTGGGCATACAGGGGCAGTCATCTGTGCTGGGTACCGGTCCCTTTTATGCCTTCTAAGGTGTGGCGTTCAGTTGGCTGCTTCAAGCCCGTTCTTGAAGTGTTCCTGCATCCGCTGCATGGTGCCAGCCGCGTCCCGCATAGAAATGGCGGCCATCACGGCGCGGTGTTCATTCAGGGATTCTTCAATGCGGCCTGACTTCAGCAGGGAGTTATGGCGGTTGAGTTTCATGACCTTGCGCAGGTCAGCCACCATCTGATCGCGCCAGCGGTTGTTGGCAATTTCCAGAAGTCGCATGTGAAAACGCTCATTGATCTCGAAGAAGCGTTCCCGATCCTGCTGGCCCGGTTTGGCTGCCGCTTCCAGTTCATTATGCAAAGCTTGCAGGTCTTCGATTTGTGCGTCCGTTGCGGTGCTGGCTACCACGCCAGCTGCGTCTGCCTCAAGTAGGCTCAGCAGGTGGTACACGTCGGACAGATCGCGCTCTGACACTTCAGTGACATAGGCGCCGCGCCGTACCTTCATGGTCACCAAACCTTCGGCGGCCAGCACTTTCAAGGCTTCCCGCAGGGGTGTGCGACTGATACCGTAGGCTTCGGCTATTTTCAGTTCGTCGATCCAGCTGCCGGGCTCCAACTCGCGTTTGAAGATTCGCTGGCGCAGGAGCTCCGCAACCTCTTCATACAGTGCGCGGGGAGATAGAGAGAGTGCTGACATGATCGATATTGTAAGCTTTAAAGAATATTTTGCATCAATAATTATAAATAACGTAAAATCTGCATGCACTTCACTGAAGCATGTCTGGGGCTTAACCGGTCTGGGGCTTGTTCTGTGCCTGAACATTTCGATAAACTCATTGCGAACGGCTCACCGTCATGACCCAAAACAATCCTGAATTTCAGACAGCCAGCATGGAGGCGTGGGCCAAAGCCGCTGCCAAGTCAGCGCCTGGTGGCAATGTGGATGCTCTGAATTGGCAAACACCCGACGGCATTACGGTCAAGCCGCTCTACACAGCCGCCGACACCCAGCACCTGCCTTACGCCAATACCTTGCCGGGTTTTGAGCCTTACCTGCGCGGTCCTCAAGCCACCATGTATGCGGTGCGGCCCTGGACGATTCGCCAGTATGCGGGTTTTTCCACGGCGGAAGAATCCAACGCGTTTTACCGCAAGGCGCTGGCCGCCGGCGGGCAGGGCGTGAGTGTTGCGTTCGATCTGGCGACGCACCGCGGTTACGACAGCGACCATCCGCGCGTGACCGGTGACGTGGGCAAGGCCGGCGTGGCGATTGACTCGGTGGAGGATATGAAGATCCTGTTCAACGAGATTCCGCTGGACAAAGTAAGCGTCTCCATGACGATGAACGGCGCCGTGCTGCCGGTGTTGGCCGGCTACGTGGTGGCGGCGGAAGAGCAGGGGGTGAGCCAGGACAAGCTCTCCGGGACGATTCAGAACGACATTCTGAAAGAGTTTATGGTGCGCAACACCTACATATACCCGCCTGCGCCCAGCATGCGCATCATCGGCGACATCATCGAGTACACGGCGAAAAACATGCCGAAGTTCAACTCGATCTCCATCAGCGGCTATCACATGCAGGAAGCCGGTGCCAACCAGGCACTCGAATTGGCCTTCACGCTGGCCGATGGCAAGGAGTACGTCAAGACGGCGATTGCCAAGGGCATGGATGTGGACGACTTTGCCGGCCGCCTGAGTTTCTTCTGGGCCATTGGCATGAACTTCTACCTGGAAGTGGCCAAGATGCGCGCTGCGCGCCTGCTGTGGTGTCGCATCATGAAGGGCTTTGACGCCAAGTCACCCAAGAGCCTGATGCTGCGCACACACTGCCAGACCAGTGGCTGGAGTTTGACGGAGCAGGACCCCTACAACAACGTGGTTCGTACCACCATCGAGGCGATGGCTGCGGTGTTTGGCGGCACGCAGTCGCTGCACACCAACAGCTTTGATGAAGCCATTGCGCTGCCCACCGAGTTTTCATCGCGCATCGCCCGCAACACCCAGCTCATCATCCAGGAAGAGACCCACATCACCAACGTGATCGACCCCTGGGCGGGCTCCTACATGATGGAAAAGCTGACCCAGGACATGGCCGACGCCGCATGGAAGATCATCGAAGAAGTCGAAGCCATGGGCGGCATGACCAAAGCCGTGGACAGCGGCTGGGCCAAATTGAAGATTGAAGCGGCAGCGGCCGAAAAGCAGGCGCGCATCGATAGCGGCAAAGATGTGATCGTTGGTGTCAACAAGTACAAACTCAAGACCGAGGATGCGATTGAATCACGCGACATCGACAACGTGGCGGTGCGCGACGGGCAGATCGAGCGTCTGAAAATAATCAAACAAAAACGTGACAAGGCCCTTGTGGAATCTGCTTTGTCTGCTATCACTTCTGCAGCAGAGTCGAATACCGGCAATCTGCTGGACCTGGTGATCAAAGCCATGCGCCTGCGCGCCACAGTGGGCGAGGTGAGCGATGCTCTCGAAACAGTCTACGGGCGCCACCGCGCCGACACACAAAAGGTGGCCGGCGTGTATGCAGCAGCTTATGACTCAGCCGAAGGCTGGGAAACTCTCAAGAAGGAAATAGCCGACTTTGCCGATCAAGAGGGACGGCGCCCTCGGGTGATGATTTCCAAACTGGGCCAGGATGGCCACGACCGTGGCGCCAAAGTGGTGGCCACCGCCTTTGCCGACCTCGGTTTTGACGTGGACATGGGTCCCCTGTTCCAGACCCCTGAAGAATGCGCGCGCCAGGCGATTGAAAATGACGTCCATGCCGTGGGCGTATCAACACTCGCGGCAGGCCACAAGACGCTGGTACCGGCCATCATTGCGGAACTGAAGAAGCAGGGTGCAGACGACATCATCGTGTTTGTCGGCGGTGTGATTCCGCGTCAGGATTACGACATGCTGTATGAAGCTGGGGTCAAAGGGATTTACGGTCCCGGCACCCCCATTCCTGCCAGCGCCAAGGACGTGCTGGAGCAAATCAAGAAGGCCATCGCCTGAAGGAATTGGGGGTTGATCCCAACTCAGGACCATGATGTCGACGAAGACAATCAGTGTAAGCCGGCCTCGGGAACCAGGCCCGATAGCCGTTGACCTGCTCGTGCATACGACGGGCAGCGTGCAACGCCGCGCTATCGCCAAAGCCATCACGCTGCTGGAGTCCACCCGCGCTGACCACCGCGCGCAGGCGGATGACTTGCTCACGGCCTTGTTGCCGCACACGGGCAAGTCGTTTCGTCTGGGTATCAGCGGTGTGCCGGGGGTGGGCAAATCGACCTTCATCGAAGCGCTGGGCCTGTACCTGATTGAGCGCGGCCACCGCGTGGCGGTGCTGACCATCGACCCTTCCAGCACGGTGTCCGGCGGCTCTATCCTCGGTGACAAGACCCGCATGGAGAAGCTCTCCATGCACGAGCGCGCTTATATTCGGCCCAGCCCCAGCAGCGGAACGCTAGGTGGCGTAGCCGAGAAGACGCGCGAGGCCATGCTGGTGTGCGAGGCTGCTGGCTACGACATCGTGATGGTCGAGACGGTTGGCGTGGGCCAAAGCGAAACCGCCGTGGCCAACATGACCGATATGTTTGTGCTGCTGCAATTGCCCAATGCGGGCGACGATCTGCAAGCGATCAAGAAGGGCGTGATGGAATTGGCCGATCTGGTGGTGATCAACAAGGCTGATATCGACGCTATTGCGGCACAGCGGGCACAACTGCAAATCACATCCGCGATGCAATTGCTGGGTTTGTTTGGCAGCCATGACGAGGCCACCTGGCACCCCAAAGCCCTGCAACTCAGTGCCTTGAACGGGCAGGGCATCGATACCTTCTGGGCTGCCGTGACCGAATTCAAGACACTGCAAACGGCCAACGGCAAGCTGGCCATGCGCCGGCAGCAGCAGTCCCTGGCCTGGATGTGGGAGCGCATTGATACCGGACTGAAACAGGCATTCCGCCAGCACCCTGCGGTGCAAAAGATGTTGCCGCAGTTGACCCAGTCGGTTCTGGAAGGCCGGGTGGCGGCCTCCACCGCAGCACGAAATCTGCTGCTGGCCCACATGAATCAAGCGCAATAAGCTATAGAAATAATAGCAATCACTATTTAAGACGATCAGTACTTCGCAAAGAGAGAAAACCATGCACGACATACTTGAACAACTCGAAGCCAAACGCGAACTCGCGCGCTTGGGTGGTGGCCAAAAGCGCATTGATGCGCAGCACAAAAAAGGCAAGCTCACAGCCCGCGAGCGTCTGGAGCTGCTGCTGGACGAAGGCACTTTCGAAGAGTGGGACATGTTTGTCGAGCACCGTTGTGTCGATTTCGGCATGGAAGAAAACAAGATTCCCGGCGATGGCGTGGTCACGGGCTACGGCATGATCAATGGTCGCCTGGTGTTTGTTTTCAGTCAGGACTTCACCGTGTTCGGCGGTGCGCTCTCCGAGGCGCATGCCGAGAAAATCTGCAAGGTGATGGACCAGGCCATGAAGGTTGGCGCACCGGTGATTGGTCTGAACGATTCGGGCGGTGCCCGTATTCAGGAAGGCGTGGCATCGCTGGGCGGCTATGCCGACGTGTTCCAGCGCAACGTGATGGCCAGTGGTGTGGTGCCGCAGATCAGCATGATCATGGGGCCATCGGCTGGCGGCGCGGTGTACAGCCCGGCCATGACCGATTTCATCTTCATGGTCAAGGACAGTTCTTACATGTTCGTCACCGGCCCGGAAGTGGTGAAGACCGTGACGCACGAAGAAGTGACGGCCGAAGAGCTGGGTGGCGCCATCACCCATACCACCAAGAGCGGCGTGGCCGATCTGGCTTTTGAGAACGACGTCGAAGCGCTGTTGATGCTGCGTCGGCTCTACAACTACCTGCCGCTCAACAACCGCGAGAAAGCACCCGTGCGCCGTAGCGGCGATCCGGCTGACCGCATGGACATGAGCCTTGACACCCTGGTGCCCGACAACGCCAACAAGCCGTATGACATGAAGGAACTCATCGTCAAGACCCTGGACGATGGCGACTTTTTTGAGTTGCAGCCCGAGTACGCCAAGAACATCCTGATTGGTTTTGGCCGCATGGAGGGCCAGACCGTGGGCATCGTGGCAAACCAGCCGCTGGTGCTCGCTGGTTGCCTGGACATCAAGAGCTCCATCAAGGCCGCGCGCTTTGTGCGTTTCTGCGATGCGTTCAACATTCCGGTGGTGACTTTTGTGGATGTGCCCGGCTTCATGCCTGGTACCAGTCAGGAGTACGGCGGCATCATCAAGCACGGCGCCAAGCTGCTCTATGCCTATGCCGAGTGCACCGTGCCCAAGATCACCGTGATCACCCGCAAAGCCTACGGCGGCGCCTACGACGTGATGGCCTCCAAGCACCTGCGCGGTGACGTCAACTTTGCCTGGCCCAACGCCGAAATTGCGGTGATGGGTGCCAAGGGCGCGGTGGAGATCATCTTCCGCGAAGACAAGGGCGACCCGGTCAAGCTGGCCGCCAAGGAAGCGGAATACAAGGCCCGCTTCGCCAACCCGTTTGTGGCCGGTGCCCGTGGCTTCATTGACGACGTGATCCTGCCGCACGAAACCCGCAAGCGCATTTGCCGCTCGCTGGTGATGCTGCGTGACAAGAAGCTGGAAAATCCGTGGCGCAAGCACGGCAACATTCCGCTTTGAGTACAGCCATGGTTCAGCAGAACTCTTCAGAAGACATCTACACCGAGCCCCGGTCGGTGGATGTGGACACCTTGCGCAATCTGGGTCCGCTGCGCGCCTTGGCTGGCGTGTGGCAGGGCGTGCGCGGGCTTGATGTGAAGCCCAAGGCAGAAGGCCCCAAGAAGCAGGCCTACGTGGAACGGATGGAGTTGCAGCCCATCGATCCGCAAACCAATGGCCCGCAGCTGCTGTATGGCTTGCGCTATCACACCCATGTCACCAAGCCGGACCAGGTCAAGACCTATCACGAGCAAGTCGGATACTGGCTCTGGGAGCCGGCCACCGCAACGGTGATGCACACCTTGAGCATTCCTCGCGGTTTGACGCTGATGGCGGGGGGCCAGGCCACGGCAGATGCACGCGGGTTTGAGTTGCGCGCTGTCAAGGGCGATGTTCACTTTGGCATTGTCTCGGCGCCTTTCCTGAGTCATGCATTTGACACGGTTGAGTTCGTGATCAAAGTGACGCTGCATGACGATGGCAACTGGACCTACGAAGAAGACACGGTGCTGAAAATTCTGGGTCAGGAGGCGCTCTTTCATCACGTGGACCGCAATACCCTGGTGAAGATTGCTGAAGCAACGCCGAATCCACTGGCTCGCAAAAATATTTGATACGAGGAAATCCATGTTTACCAAAATCCTAATTGCCAACCGTGGCGAAATTGCTTGTCGGGTCATCAAGACGGCCCAGAAAATGGGCATCAAAACCGTGGCGGTGTATTCCGATGCCGACCGTGATGCCCGCCATGTGATGCTGGCCGATGAGTCGGTCAACATCGGCCCGGCACCAAGCCGCGAGAGCTATTTGGTGGCCGACAAAATCATCGCTGCCTGCAAGCAAACCGGTGCGCAGGCGGTGCATCCGGGCTACGGATTTTTAAGCGAGAACGCCGGCTTTGCCAAGCGCGTGGAAGAAGAAGGCATCGTCTTCATCGGCCCCAAGCACTATTCCATCGCGGCAATGGGCGACAAGATTGAATCGAAAAAGCTGGCTGGCGCTGCGGGTGTGAACTGCATCCCCGGTGTCAATGATGCGATAGAAACACCTGAGAAGGCAGTTGAAATTGCCAAAGGCATTGGCTACCCCGTGATGATCAAGGCCAGCGCGGGCGGCGGCGGCAAGGGCTTGCGCGTGGCCTTCAACGACAAGGAGGCTTTCGAGGGCTTTACCAGCTGCCGCAACGAGGCGCGCAACAGTTTTGGTGATGACCGGGTGTTCATCGAGAAATTTGTCGAAGAGCCCCGCCACATCGAAATCCAGCTGGTGGGCGACAGCCACGGCAATGTGATTTATTTGAACGAGCGCGAATGCTCCATTCAACGCCGCCACCAGAAGGTGATCGAGGAAGCGCCATCCCCCTTCATCAGCGATGCCACCCGAAAAGCAATGGGCGAGCAGGCTGTGGCACTGGCCAAGGCAGTGAAATACCAGAGCGCCGGCACGGTGGAATTTGTGGTGGGCAAGGACCAGAGCTTCTATTTCCTTGAGATGAACACCCGCCTGCAGGTGGAGCATCCGGTGACCGAGTGCATCACCGGGCTGGACCTGGTTGAGTTGATGATCCGCGTGGCGGCAGGCGAGAAATTGCCTTTGACGCAGGCGCAGGTGAAGCGCGAAGGCTGGGCCATCGAGTGCCGTATCAATGCCGAAGATCCGTTCCGCAATTTCCTGCCGTCTACCGGGCGTCTGGTGCGCTTCCAGCCGCCGCAAGAAACCATGTTTGCCTCTGACACCTCCAAATGGCAAGGCGTGCGGGTCGATACGGGTGTGCAGGATGGTGGTGAAATTCCGATGTTTTACGACTCGATGATTGCCAAGCTGATCGTGCACGGCAAAGACCGGCTCGACGCGATTGCGAAGATGCGCGAAGCCCTCAATGGCTTTGTGATCCGTGGCGTGAGCAGCAACATCCCGTTTCAGGCGGCTTTGCTGGCCCACCCCCGATTTGTGGCCGGGGACTTCAACACCGGCTTCATTGCCGAAAATTACGCCCAGGGTTTCCGCGCCGAAGACGTTCCGCACGACGATGCAGATCTGCTGGTGGCACTGGCGGCCTTTGTCAACCGCAAGTACCGCAACCGTGCCTCGGCCATCAGTGGCCAGATGGAAGGTCACGAGATTGCGGTGGGCGAAGACTTTGTGGTGGTGACCATGGGCAAGGCGGGTGACACCACCACCACGCCCGTGGCTGTGACGGACTTTGAAGGAAAAACCGGCTCCAGCTCGGTCAGAGTGGGTGCCAATAGCTACAAGATTTGTAGCAATTACCGTCTGGGCGAAGTTCGCATCAGCGGCACCTGCAACGGCGAGCCCTTCACGGCGCAGGTGGAGCGAGGCAGCTTGACGGGCAAGAATCCGCTCACGATCCGTGTTTCGCACAATGGCACCCAGATTGATGCGCTGGTGCTCTCCAAACGGGCAGCTGAGCTGTATGCGCTGATGCCCTACAAGGCACCACCCGACATGAGTCGCTATGTGCTGTCACCCATGCCCGGTTTGCTGGTGGAAGTGGCCGTGCAAGTGGGCCAGAAGGTGCAGGCGGGTGAACGCGTGGCCGTGATTGAGGCGATGAAGATGGAAAATGTGCTGTTTGCGGCCCAGGACGGGGTTGTGAAGTCGATTGCGGCCAACAAGGGCGAATCGCTGACGGTGGACCAAATGATTGTGGAGTTTGCTTGATGACTGTTGAATATTCTGAGCCCGCGCAAGTTGCGGCACAACCGATTGCCTTGCACCGGCCAACCAAAGTCGCGGCTGCGGGCCCCTGGTCGGTGCAGGCCGTGCAGGAGTTGCTGGAGCGGCCTTTGATGGACTTGTTGTTTGAGGCGCAAACCGTGCACCGGCAGAATTTTCCTGAGGGTGACATTGAATTGGCGACCCTGCTGTCGGTGAAGACGGGCGGCTGTCCTGAAAACTGCGGCTATTGCCCGCAGGCTGCGGAGTACGACACAGGTGTTGAGGCCAGCAAGCTCATGGAGGTGAGTGAAGTGGTGCGTGCTGCGCAGGCGGCCAAGGATGCCGGAGCCACGCGTTTTTGCATGGGTGCTGCCTGGCGCGCGCCCAAGGATCGCGATGTGGAAAAGGTCGCCGAGCTGGTCGAAGCCGTCAAGAGTCTGGGGCTGCAAACCTGTGCCACGCTGGGCATGCTGGAGGCGCATCAGGCGCAGCAGCTCAAGGATGCGGGTCTGGATTACTACAACCACAATTTAGATACCGCCCCCGAGTACTACGGTGCCGTGGTGGACACGCGGACTTACCAGGACCGCCTGGACACGCTGGCCAATGTGCGCGGTGCGGGCATCAGTGTGTGTTGCGGCGGGATTGTGGGCATGGGTGAGGCTCCGGTGCATCGTGCCGGCTTGATCGCCCAACTGGCCAATCTGGCCCCTTACCCCGAGTCCGTGCCCATCAACAGCCTGGTGCGCGTGCCGGGTACGCCTTTGGCCGATTCCGACCCGATTGATCCGTTTGACTTTGTGCGTGTGATTGCCGTCGCGCGAATCACCATGCCCAAGGCCCGGGTGCGCTTGTCAGCCGGGCGCCAGCAGTTGGGCGAGGCGGTACAGGCCTTGTGTTTCATGGCCGGTGCCAATTCCATTTTTTACGGCGACAAACTGCTGGTCACCGGGAACCCGGACGCCGATGCTGACGTGAAATTGCTGCGCAAGCTGGGCCTGAAGTCGCAGCCAACCGCGCATACAGCCAGTACCTGCCACACCGGGGAGGTCTGTGCATGAACGCCACTAAAAACACCCGGCCATTCAAAGTGCTCGGTATCCAGCAAATCGCCATTGGTGGCCCTGATAAAACCCGGCTACAAAAGCTCTGGGTCGAGATGCTGGGCCTGGAAGTTACCGGTACTTTCCGCAGTGAGCGGGAGAACGTGGATGAAGACATCTGCGCCATCGGCACCGGGCCGTTCAAGGTGGAGGTCGATCTGATGCAACCGCTGGATTCCGACAAGAAGCCGGCGGTGCACACCACGCCGCTCAATCATGTGGGTCTGTGGATTGACGATTTGCCCCGTGCGGTGGCGTGGTTGACAGCCCAGGGCGTGCGCTTTGCGCCAGGCGGCATTCGCAAGGGCGCTGCCGGATTTGACATCTGCTTTCTGCATCCCAAGTCGAACGAGGAGTTTCCGGTGAGTGGCGAGGGGGTTCTGATTGAGTTGGTGCAAGCCCCTGTGGACGTTGTTGCAGCCTTCGGCAAACTGGCGGCCTCACCGGCTTGACGCTTTTGCAGCGAGGTTTTTCCCGGTTTGCGCTGTGTCAAGTTTCCCTGTAACAGGGCGCAGCACTACGGGATTCACCTGAAGCCTTTGCCGGGCAACAGGCGTAGACTGTTTTTTACCCCTCCATCGCTACTGCCGCTGTTGCGGTGCAGCAAGGGTAAAGGAGACAGACTTGCAGCCTACCAACCTGAGCGATCCGGCGTATTTCCACAAGGTCGTCGACTGTCAATGGGCTTGTCCGGCCCACACACCAGTCCCCGAATACATTCGTTTGATCGGGCAGGGTCGCTACAGCGATGCCTACATGGTCAACTGGGTGTCCAACGTCTTCCCCGGCATTCTCGGTCGCACCTGTGACCGGCCCTGTGAGCCGGCGTGCCGACGGAGCCGGGTCGAGGAAAACAACGGGGCTCACCCCGAGCCTGTCGCTATTTGTCGTCTCAAGCGGGTTGCGGCCGACATGAAAGACGATGTCAAGGGACGCATGCCGTCCATAGCCCCCGCCAATGGCAAGCGAATTGCCTGTGTCGGTGCCGGACCCTCTTCACTGACCGTCGCACGCGATCTGGCGCCACTGGGCTACGAGGTCACCGTATTTGACAGTGAAGCCCGCGCAGGCGGCTTTATCCGTTCCCAAATTCCGCGTTTTCGGCTGCCTGAGTCGGTGATCGATGAAGAGACTGGCTACATCCTCGATTTGGGCGTTCAGTTCAAAAGCGGTCAGCGCATTGAGTCATTGACCGCGCTGATGGCGCAGGGTTTTGACGCTGTGTTCGTTGGCTGCGGGGCACCCCGGGGGCGTGACCTGGCGCTACCCGGACGCCAGGAGTCGGCGGCGAATATCCATATCGGCATTGACTGGCTGGCGTCGGTTTCCTTTGGGCACATCACGGAGGTTGGAAAGCGCGTCATCGTCCTGGGCGGTGGCAACACGGCCATGGACTGCTGCCGCTCGGCGCGACGTCTGGGCGGAACCGATGTCAAGGTCATCGTGCGCAGTGGCTTTGAGGAAATGAAAGCCTCGCCGTGGGAGAAGGAGGATGCTGTCCACGAGGGCATCCCCATCATCAACTTTCATGTGCCCAAGAGTTTTGAGCATCGCGAGGGCAAGCTTGTTGGTATGAAGTTCGACGTGGTGGCCGCAGTTTATGACGCGCAAGGGCGGCGCAGTCTGGTGCCTACCGGCGCACCTGAAGTGTTTTTTGAATGCGACACCGTGCTGGTGGCCGTGGGTCAGGAGAATGCCTTTCCCTGGATCGAGCGCGACAGCGGCGTCGAGTTTGATCGCTGGGGTTTGCCGGTGCTGGGCAAGGACACTTTTCAATCCACCGTGCCCTGGGTGTTCTTTGGGGGGGATGCCGCCTTTGGACCCAAGAACATCATCACCGCCGTCGCACATGGGCATGAGGCTGCTGTGTCGATTGACCGGTTTTTGCACGGGGAAGATCCTGCCCGCCGTCCTGCACCCAGGACGAATCTGCTGTCGCAAAAAATGGGCATTCATGAATGGAGCTACCACAACGATGTATCGGGCGATGCGCGATTCAAGGTGCCATGGGCCAAGGCCGAGGTGGCGCTGGCCAGCATCCGTGTTGAAGTGGAACTGGGCTTTGACGCGGCAACCGCCTTCAAGGAAGCCAGCCGCTGCCTGAACTGCGACGTGCAGACGGTGTTCACCCGCGAGACCTGTATCGAATGCGATGCCTGTGTCGATATTTGCCCGATGGACTGCATCACCTTCACGACCAATGGCGAAGAGGCGGATCTGCGCACACGCCTGAAGGCGCCGGCACTGCACACGGGGCAGGACCTCTATGTGTCGGGCGAGCTCAAGACGGGCCACGTGATGGTGAAGGATGAGGACGTGTGCCTGCACTGCGGCTTGTGTGCCGAGCGCTGCCCTACCGGGGCCTGGGACATGCAAAAGTTCCTGCTCAATACCACCCAGGCGGGTTCCCCATGTCGAGACGGCAAGACCCTTGGCCGTGTAACGGAGGTTGCATGAAACGTATCGAAGCGGTGAACGATTTCGTCATCAAGTTTGCCAACGTCAACGGCTCGGGCTCGGCGTCGGCCAATGAGCTCTTTGCCAAGGCGATTTTGCGCATGGGGGTGCCGGTGAGCCCCCGCAACATCTTCCCCAGCAACATCCAGGGCATGCCCACATGGTACGAGGCGCGGGTGTGCGAAAAGGGCTACCAGGGCCGGCGCGGCGGCGTGGACATGATGGTGGCCATGAACCCGCAAACCTGGGATGCGGACGTGGCCGAAATCGAATCGGGCGGCTACCTGTTTTACGACAGCACGCGGCCCATTCCTGAGTCGAAATTCCGAGCCGATGTGCATGTGATTGGCATGCCCCTGACCGAAATCAGCAATGCCGCTTATGTGGACCCCCGGCAGCGCCAGCTTTTCAAAAATATCATTTATGTGGGCGCCTTGTCGGTCTTGCTGGACGTCGAGGCCGCTGTGTTTGAGAAGCTTTTTGCCGAGCAGTACAAGGGCAAGGAACTGTTGCTCGACTCCAATGTGCGGGCGCTTCACTTGGGGCGCGACTATGTCAAGCAGCACCTGAGCGCGCCGCTGGGCATCCGGGTACGTCGTGCCGACAAGGTGGGCGAGCAGATCTTCACCGATGGCAACAGCGCTGCTGCCCTGGGTTGTGTATACGGCGGTGCCACGGTGGCGGCCTGGTACCCGATCACCCCGTCATCATCCGTACCCGAGGCGTTTCAAAAGTACTGCGATAAATACCGCGTGGACCCCGCCACCGGTCAGCATCGCTATGCCATTGTGCAGGCCGAAGATGAACTGGCCTCCATCGGCATGGTAGTGGGCGCAGGCTGGAACGGCGCACGCGCTTTCACGGCCACCTCCGGCCCCGGCATTTCGCTGATGACGGAGTTCATCGGCCTAGCCTACTTTGCCGAGATTCCGGTGACCATCATCAACGTGCAGCGTGGCGGGCCGTCCACTGGCATGCCCACGCGCACCCAACAGTCAGATCTGATTTCCTGCGCCTATGCCTCGCATGGCGATACCAAGCACGTGCTGCTGTTCCCGGAAGACCCCTACGAATGTTTTGAGCATGCCGCTGCGGCGCTTGATCTGGCGGACCGCCTGCAGACGCCGATTTTCCTGATGACCGATCTGGACATCGGCATGAACCAGCGCCTGTGCAAACCCTTTGTGTGGGACGATGCGCGCACCTACGACCGCGGCAAGGTGATGACGGCGGAAGAGCTCGAGGCGGGCAAGGACTTTGGCCGCTACAAGGATGTGGATGGTGACGGCATCCCCTGGCGCACCTTGCCCGGCACCCATCCCACCAAAGGCAGCTTCTTCACGCGTGGCACCACCCGTGATCCCTATGCCCGTTACTCCGAGCGCGGGCCGGACTACATCTACAACATGGAGCGCCTTTGCGCCAAGTTCAAGACGGCCGCCAATCTGGTGCCGCAGCCGGTGCTGCGCAAGGCAGCGCGGCCTGGCCCGCTGGGGGTGATCTACTTTGGCTCCACGAGTCCGGCCATGCAGGAAGCGCTGGATGTGCTCACGGCGCAGGGCATTGACCTGGACGCCTTGCGCCTGCGCGCTTTTCCGTTTCCTGAAGCGGTGAGCCAGTTCATTGCAGGGCATGACAAAGTATTCGTGGTTGAACAGAATCGGGATGCCCAGATGCACTCCCTGCTGGTGAATGAGCTTGCCATCGATCCGTCGCAACTCGTCAAGGTGCTGCATTACGACGGCACACCCATCACCGCGCGCTTCATCACCCAGTTCATCGAGAAGAACCTGCGCCTGGGTCTGCCCGAGGCCAACCTGAGCGCGCCGAAAAAGGAGATCGCATGACTTACCTTGCCAAGCCCGGTCTGCATCACCCGACCCTCACCACCAACAAGGTGGGCTACACCCGGCGTGACTATGAGGGCCGTATTTCCACCCTGTGCGCAGGTTGTGGGCACGACTCTATCTCGGCCGCGATCATTCAGGCCTGCTGGGAACTGGACATTGAGCCGCACCGTGTGGCCAAGCTGTCCGGCATTGGGTGCAGCTCCAAAACGCCGGACTATTTTCTGGGTGCCTCGCACGGCTTCAACACAGTGCATGGACGCATGCCGTCTGTGCTCACCGGTGCCAATCTGGCGAACCGTGATCTGCTGTACCTGGGTGTGTCGGGTGATGGCGATTCGGCCTCGATTGGCCTGGGTCAGTTCGCCAACGCCATGCGCCGGGGCGTGTGCATGGCCTACATCGTGGAGAACAACGGTGTCTATGGCCTGACCAAAGGGCAGTTCTCGGCAACGGCTGATCGAGGCTCCAAGAGCAAAAAAGGCGTGATTAACAGCGACAGCCCGGTCGATCTCGTGGGCATTGCCTTGCAGCTGGGTGCAACCTATGTGGCACGCAGTTTCTCCGGCGACAAGGCTCAGTTGGTGCCACTCATCAAGGGCGCCATTGGGCACGGTGGTGCCGCGTTCATTGATGTGATCAGCCCTTGCGTGACTTTCAATAACCACGGTGGCAGCACGAAAAGCTATGACTATGTGCGTCAGCACAACGATGCGGTCAGCCGCATTGATTTCATCACCCCGCGCGACGAAATCACCACCGACTATGCGCCGGGCGAAGTGGTGGAGGTGCAGCAACACGACGGCTCCCTGTTGCGCCTTCGCAAGCTGCATTCAGACTACGACCCCACGGACCGCTACGCCGCTCTGAGCTACATGAATGCGCACCAGGCACGCGGTGAGGTGGTGACCGGGCTGCTGTATCTCGATCCACTGGCCACGGATTTGCACATGGCTTTGAATACAACCGATGCGCCGCTCAATAGCCTGGGTGTTGCGCAACTCTGCCCGGGGGCTGGGGCGCTGGACCAACTCAACGCGTCATTGCGCTGATTTTGACGAGAGGAGGGTGAATCATGTCTGAGCGAACCGTGTCTCAATCCATGTCGCAACGCCATGTGCTGAGTTTGCCGCCCCATGCCAGTGTCTGGGATGCGGCCTGCGTCATGACCAAGGCCAACTGCGGCAGCGTGTTGATCATCGACAGTGCAGGAATTCTGTTGGGCATTCTGACTGAGCGCGATCTGATGACGCGTGTGCTGGCCAAGGCCTTGAATGCGCAAACCACACAGGTGTCAGCGGTGATGACGCACCATCCCCATTGCGTGGCGCCCGAGATGACTGTGGCGAATGCGGTGCTCATCATGATCGAGCGCGGGTTCCGTCATTTGCCAATTGTCTCCGCGGCTGGCAAGATCCTGGGCGTGTTCTCGGTTCGGGATGCCCTGCCAAGGGAGATCGGCAACGCGGTCAGTCTGGCCGAGTTCCATGAACAGGTGAATGACGCGCTGGGATGAGTTCTGCAAGGGGTATTAATCTAGGGTAAACCCTTGAGAATGAAGTGTTTTCCAAGCTTGTTTTGTAAGTTGATCGTGGGTCTCGGGTAGGTATAAAGCAGAACTTATATAGACAAACGGGAGAACCAGCTTGACGATTTTCGCAACCATGCTTTCTCCTGGCGTATCGCTGATGCGCCGGATACGGCTGCGGGCCAAGTTGATGCTGCTGGCAGTCGTTTTGATGCTGCCGCCAGCGGTCATGCTCATTCAGATTGCCGTGGCGGATAGCATCCAATCCGGTGCTGCAGCGGTGGCATGGTTGAGCGGCGTGTGTCTGGTTTTGGCCGCGTATCTGCTGCTGGCCATGTACCAGAGCTTTTCTCAGGATTTGAAGCAGGTGACTCAGGCCATGGACAAGATGGTGCGGGGAGATTTGCGCTTGAATTTGACCGCTGGCGGCCGGGATGAGATCGCAGATCTGGTGGCGTCGACCAGCAGGCTGGGCGCAACGATTTCAGGGATGGTAGCCAATGTGCGCAGCAACGCGGCATTCGTTGCGCATTCAGGCAAGAGCCTGACCAGCGGAAACCGTGAGTTGTCTGAGCGCACAGAACAGCAGGCGGCCAATCTGGAGCAAACGGCGGCCAGCGTGGAGGAGTTGTCATCCACGGTGCAGGACAACGCGCAGACGGCAGCACAAGCCAATGGTCAAGCGGCAGGGGTCAGGGATGTGGCCGATCAGGGCGCTGCCACCATGGGCGAGGCAATCGCATCTGTGGAAGCCATTCAAAGCAGTGCCAAACGCATGGACGAGATTGTGGGCGTGATTGACGGCCTGGCTTTTCAAACCAATATCCTGGCGCTCAATGCCGCTGTGGAGGCGGCGCGTGCCGGCGAATCCGGTCGCGGTTTTGCTGTTGTGGCCAGTGAGGTCCGGTCGCTGGCGCAGCGTTCGGCCGAGTCGGCCAAGGAAATTCGGCAACTTATCGGCGCCTCGTCGTCACAGGTGGCGACCAGCGTCCAGAAGATCCGGGCTGCCGGCAGCAACATCACGCAAATCGTGTCCGGTATTCGCGATGTGGCAACCAACATGTCGCAGATCTCGAGTTCCAGTGCGGAGCAAAGTTCCGGTTTGACCGAGATTACCACTGCAGTGCGCCAGCTTGACGAAATCACACAGCGCAACGCCCAGATGGTCGAGCAGGCCGTGGCGCAGGCCGCCAATCTGGAACACCGGGCTTCAACACTGGTGGAGTCTGTTGCAAGTTTCAAACTTCAACAGGGCTCGGCAGAAGAGGCTATTGAGTTGGTCGAGCGAGCCATGGCGCATCGCCGGCGCTGCGCCTCGCGGGAGGCTTTTTTGCGGGACATCACAGATCCCGCGCAGGGCTTTCATGACCGCGACATGTATGTCTTTGCACTGGACAACAAAAAAGGTGCCTATGTGGCGTTTGGCGGCAATCCCTCCAAAGTGGGCCTTCGGGTGCAGGATATTCCGGGTGTTGATGGCATTGGCTTGCTGGATTCCATTGTCAGGCAGGCCAGCGCGGAGCCGGGCTGGGTGGAATACGACATTGCCAACCCGATCACGGGTCTGGTTCAATCCAAAATGTCCTATGTGCAGCAGACGGGGGACCCCGATCTGGTCATCGGCTGTGGTGTGTATAAAAACCTGGCGCTTGGCTGATGCCGCTGTGAATGCAGCCGGGCCGGCAGATGTTGCGGGCGCCCTTTTGACGCGTTGAGTCCCCGAATAGTTTGTCACAATCGGGGCATGATCCGCATTTTTTCTGCCTTCCTGATGCGCTGTTCACCAGCGCTTTTTTGCCTGTGGGTGCTATGCCAGGTTGCCGTTGTGCAGGCTCAGCCCAATGCCACGACCGAGCGCAGGGTTGCCCTGGTTGTTGGCAATGCAAGTTACAGAAGCAGTCCGCTCAAGAATCCGCAGAACGATGCGCGCGCGGTGGCCAGTTCTTTGCGCAAGCTCGATTTCGAGGTGATTGAACGCCATAACCTGAGTCGCGAAGCGTTTTCGGTCGTTATCCGGGAATTCGGCGACCGACTCAAGGGGGCCAATGTGGGCCTGTTTTACTTTGCGGGCCACGGCATGCAGGTCAAGGGACGCAATTACCTGGTGCCGGTCGATGTGGACATTGCGCGGGAAGACGAAGTGCCGTACCGAAGTCTTGATCTCAATGAGGTGCTCGACAAGATGGACTCCGCCCGCACCGGGGTCAATCTGGTGGTTCTCGATGCCTGTCGCAACAATCCATTCGCCCGCTCCTTCAAACTGAGCCAGGTGGGGCTGGCGCCGGTGGATGCGCCTCAGGGCACGCTGATTTCTTTCGCCACGGCACCGGGCTCGGTTGCGCAGGATGGGGAGGGCATCAACGGGATGTTCACCGGGGCGCTGTTGAAACATATTGCAGCGCCGGGTCTGGCGGTGGAGCAGATGTTCAAACGCGTTCGCGTCGATGTGGTGCGTGAGTCCAACAACCAGCAGGTGCCCTGGGAGAGCTCGTCCTTGAACCGTGATTTTTCGTTTGCCAAAGCGGCGGTGGGGTCGACCGGTGCGCAGGCTGCACTGGGCGACGGCCGGGCCGCCGAGCTGGCATTGGAATTGGCGTTCTGGGAGTCAGTAAGGGACAGTCGCAATCCGAACGACTATCGGGCTTACCTGGAGCAGTACCCGCAAGGTCGCTTCGCTGCTCTGGCGCGCACCAGATCACAGGGGTCGGTATCGATGGTGGCAACGCCCCGTCCCGGCATCCAGGCCGGGACGCAGGCGCCCACCAGTGAAGTGGCGCTGCCTCACGCGGGCGGTGCAACCGCAAGAGGTTTTGCGGATGGACGGATCAATTTTCGCTTCGCGGGTTTGCCAAACCCTCGCACGGTGGATCTGGGCAGCGCAGCACCGGTGTCGGGCATGGCGGTTTCGCCCGAGGGTTTGTATCTGGTGGCCCTGTCTGGCAGGCAGTTGCATTGGGTTGATCTGGAGCGCGGCAGTGTGCTGCGTCGCACAGCCTGGTCGGGCGACGATATGAGCGCGCTACTGGGTCTGGAGTTCTCTGCCAATGGCCGCTGGTTGTTGTTGAAGATGCAGCGGCAGGGGCAATTCACCCACCAACTGATCGATGTAGGCAGCGGGCAGTTGGTAGGGGAGAGGCCTGCGACCCGTGCAGCATTTGAGGCAGATCGCCCGGCGATCCGTTTGCAGGACAGTGCGGGAAATTCGAATCTCTGGGAGTTGCCTTCATGATTGCCGGCAAGGTTGCAAAAACAGGGGCTTGGGGGCACCGGTTGGTGCAATGTGCGGTCTTGTTCCTGAGCGTTTTCAGCGCCAGCCACTCCTATGCAGGTCAGGATTGCGGCGAGCGCGCTGCGCCAACGCCGCAGGCCTTAGCGCGCGGATTGCAACTGGGCGAGCAAACGCTTGAGCAGTTGGAGCGCAGCGGTGCCTCAATGGCCTTTGTGGCCCGAATCGGACTCAACCTGAGCGAGTTCAATCAGCGCTTTACCCACATGGGCGTGGCCTTGCGTGACCATGTTCGCAACCGCTGGCAAGTGGTTCATCTGCTGAACCCCTGCGGCAAAAGCCAATCGGAGATATTGCTTCAGCCATTGGAGAAGTTTTACGAAGTGGATCTGTATGAGTACGAAGCGCTGGTCGTGGTGCCCAGCCAGGCCCGCCAGGCCATGCTGCGCAATGCTTTCTTGAATCCTGTCAGAGCCAGGGTATTGCATGCCCCCGCCTACAACATGATCGCCCATCCGTTTGACACCCGGTTCCAGAACTCCAACCAATGGATTCTGGAAATGATTGCCCTGGGCCTTGATGAGCGCCAGATGGTGTCCAACCGAAGGCAGGCCCAAGCCTGGCTGAAGGCGCAGGCCTATGAGCCAGGGACAATTCGCATCTCCAACCTGCGTCGCACCGGGGCACGCCTGTTCAGTCCTCACGTGTCTTTTGCCGACCATACGCAGGAAGAATACGAAAATCAGCGCTATTGGGTGGTCACCGTGGATTCCACGGTGCGCCTCTTGGGCAGCCTGGACGCCGGCCTCAAGCAGTTCACGGTCCGCTGAGAAGGTCAGGGCGAGCCTGTCAGGCTGCGCCGCGTCTAGCTGACACCCTGATTCGGGTCACGTTTGGCCCGTGCGCGCAGGAGTGCGGCTTCAATCACCGCCCGCTTTTTGTCCAGCACGGCCGGGTCGGTGTGTTTGGAGTGGCGGGGCAGATCTGCCAGTTTTTCCAGCGCCTTTTCTTCAAGCCGTTTAGCATTCTCCCCCTCATCCCTGTTGCGTCGATAGCTATGAAAAGTATAGCGATCACGGGCCAGGTTGGCCAATGTCGGCGACCATGCGGCCCAGCCGGTTGCCGGACCTGTCACGGTTTCAAGCTCGATACAGTCGACCGGGCACACCGGGAGACACAACTCACACCCGGTGCAGTATTCCTCGATCACGGTGTGCATCAACTTGTTGCTTCCCACAATGGCATCGGTAGGGCAAGCCTTGATGCACAGGGTACAGCCAATGCACCAGTTTTCATCAATGAAGGCGACGGTGCGCGGGCTTTCCACGCCATTGGCGGGGTTCAGCGGCACAACAGGCTGGCCGGTGAGGGCGGCCAGCCATTCAATGCCCTGCTTGCCACCCGGCGGGCATTGGTTGATGTTGGCTTCCCCCTGCGCAATGGCCTGCGCATAGGCGGCGCAATCCGGGTAGCCGCAGCGGGTGCACTGCGTTTGGGGCAGGACCGCAAGGATCCTGGCAGCCAATTCAGCCATTATTTCTTGCGAACAACCTTTTTAGCTACTGTTTTTGTAGCTGTTGAAGTACGTTTGGCCAGGGCTGAAACTGGTTTTGATGTCGCTTTCCCAGTCTTCGCCACGCTACTGCCGGGCTGGTGCTTGAGGATGAAGGATTTGACCTCGGGGTATACCACTTCGCGCCAGCGGCGGCCGCTGAAAATGCCGTAGTGGCCGGCGCCGGGCACTTCCAGGTGCTTTTGTTCAGAGGCGACGACGCCGCTGCAAATGGCGTGCACGGCCTCGGTCTGACCTGAGCCTGAGATATCGTCCAACTCACCTTCAACGGAGAACAGTGCTGTGGTGGTGATGTCTTGTGGCTGGACTCGTTCAATTTTGCCGTCCACCCCTTTGACATCCCATGTGCCATTGACGAGGCTGAAATCCTGGAAAACGACCTTGATGGTGTCCAGGTAATAGTCTGCGTCCATGTCCAGCACAGCGTTGTATTCGTCGTAAAACTTGCGATGCGCCTCGGTGCTTGCATCGTCGCCTTTGATCAGGTCTTTGAAGTAGTCGTAATGGCTTTTGGCATGGTTGCTGGGGTTCATGGCCACAAAGCCTGAATGCTGCAGGAAGCCTGGGTAGACCCGCCGTCCGGCACCCGCAAAGTTGGTTGGCACCCGGTAAATGACGTTGTTCTCAAACCAGTCATAACTCTTGTTCATGGCCAGGTTGTTCACCGCAGTGGGTGATTTGCGGGCATCGATGGGGCCACCCATCATGGTCATGCTCAAGGGCGTGGTTTCGCCCCGGCTGGCCATCAGCGACACGGCAGCCAGCACTGGAACGGTGGGTTGACAGACGCTCATCACGTGGCAATTGCCATAAATGCCTTGCACGTGGCGAATGAATTCCTGCACGTAGTTCACATAGTCGTCCAGATGGAATTCTCCATCCGACATGGGCACCAGACGGGCATTTTTCCAGTCGGTGATATAGACCTTGTGGTCCTTGAGCATGGTTTTCACCGTGTCGCGCAGCAGCGTTGCGTAGTGACCTGACAGCGGTGCCACGATCAGGACGGCAGGCTGGTTCTTGAGCTTGTCCAGGGTGGCAGGATCATCGCTGAAGCGCTTGAAGCGACGCAATTCGCAGAAAGGCTTGTTTAGTTCAACGCGCTCGTGGATCGCAATGTCGATTCCGTCCACGTCAATGGTGCGCAAACCAAATTCTGGCTTCTCGTAGTCCTTGCCTAAGCGGTGCATCAGGTCGTATCCCGCAGACATTCTTTGCGCAAAGGGACTTTGTCCCAGCATGGACAAGGGGTTGCTGAATGCCTTGGAGGCGAACCGGGCCAGATCCGAAAAGGGTTCCATCAAGGAACGCTGGGATTCATAAAGTTGATAAAGCATGATGTACTTTCTGGAAATGGTGCAGTGCAATATAACAGTTCTGAGTGATTTTGGGTTGGGGGGTTAATACCAATATTCCCCTTTCCTGCTTGCTTTTTCGCAAGGTTGGCGAAAGGATTCGCCTCTCATCGGATCGTCTCCGTGTTTAGTTATATATGAAAACGATTTAACATGCCTGTTTGACGACAGACTAGCCGATGCAATCTGTGTTCTGGCATCTATTGGAGCCTCTATGAGCGAAATTTCACAGGTCAGCGCCCTGGGCTCACTTCCATCGCTTGGCAAAACGGCCAGAATGCCGGTGCTTTTTCTGGGTCATGGAAGCCCCATGAACGCTATTGAAGACAATGCCTACCGCCGCAGCTGGCAGGCGTTGGGTGCCGAATTCGGCGTCAAATGGCCAAGGCCGAAGCTGATTCTCTGCATCTCGGCGCACTGGTTGAGCCGAGGGTGGTGGTTGACCGGCATGGCGCAGCCCAGGACCATTCACGATTTTGGTGGCTTTCCGAAAGCACTTTTCGATCAGGAATACCCTGCGCCTGGATTCCCGGAAGCGGCGCAGGACATCGCACGGGCGGTGCACCAGCCCGGTAGCATGGCCGCCTTGTCTCTGGACATGAGCGAATGGGGGCTGGACCATGGCGCATGGTCCGTGCTCAAGCCCATGTTTCCTGCCGCAGATATTCCGGTCATCCAGCTCAGCATGGACTACAGCCGCCCGCCTGCCGAGCATTTTGCGATGGGCCAACAGCTCAAGGGTCTGCGGGAGCAGGGGGTGCTTGTGGTGGGTAGCGGAAACATCGTTCACAACCTGCGTACCATGCAACCCGGCGCCGCCGCGGATCAGGCCTTTGACTGGGCGCATGAATTCGATACCACCATTGCCGGCTATCTGAGCGAGGGCAAGTTGGCGGCGCTGCAGGATTTTCAGAAGCTCGGCGCCATCGCCCAGCAGGCACATCCCACCTACGAGCATTTTCTGCCGCTGCTCTATGCGGCGGGTGCTGTGGAAGCCACGCAAGCACCGGAGTTTTTCAATACCGGCTTTCAGGCGGCCTCGATATCGATGCGCTCGGTGATCTGGGCCTGATCAGCGCGGAGTCGCTGACAGTTGTTCTTCGGCCAGTTCGTACAAGGCGTTCAAAAGCCGCTCGACATCGCTTGATTGGTGGGCTGCAGAAAGCGTGATCCGCAATCGATCGGTGCCTTGTGGCACGGTGGGCGGGCGAATCGCCGGTACCCAGAACCCCCGCTCGCGCAGTTTTTGGGTCAGGAACAGGGCTTGTGTGCTGGAGCCAATGACCAGGGGCTGTATGGCTGTCGTTGAGGGCATCAGTGTCCAGCCACAGGCGTCGAGTGCCGGGTGCGCACCGTGGCTCAGTCCCGAGCGAAGCTGCCGGATGAGGCTTTGCAGGTGCTCACGACGGCGATCTCCTTCCGGGCCCAGAACGCAGGTCAAACTGGCTCGCAGCGCCTGCGCCAGCAAAGCCGGTGCAGCGGTAGCGTAGGTATAGCTCCGTGTGGTCTGCAACAGCCATTCAATCAGGGTGTCGTTTCCTGCGACAAAGGCACCCGCCACGCCCAGGGCTTTGCCCAGAGTGGACATGTAGAGAATCCGATCGGAAGCCTGGTCATCGACCAGATTGGCGGCGGCCAGGGCGCCACGCCCCTGCGGACCCAAAACTCCCAGGCCATGCGCGTCGTCCAGCATGAGCAGGGCATCGAACTGCTGGCAAAGCGCCAGCAGGGCGGGGATGTCAGCAAGGTCGCCGTCCATGCTGAAGACCGCATCGCTGACGACCAGTTTTCTGTGGGCGGTCGATGCGCCCAGCAATGCCTCCAGCGCAGCCAGATTGGCATGCTCGTATCGGTGGATACGGGCTTTGGAGAGGCGTGCACCGTCAATCAGGCAGGCGTGGTTCAGGGAGTCTGAAAAGAGGTCGTCGTCTGCACCCACCAGGGCGGGTATGACGCTGGCATTGGTGGCGTAACCGGCATAGAAGTACAGTGCGCGCGGCAGACCAACTGCGCGGGCCAGTTCGATTTCAAGAGCACGGTTGGCCTCGCTGAAGCCACTGACCATGGGAGATGCACCGGCCCCTACGCCGTACACCTCCACCGCAGCGTGAACCGCGTCACGCAGAATCGGATCGTTGGCCAATCCGAGGTAGTCATTGCTGCAAAACGACAGCAGAGATACGCCGTCGACCTGGAGGTAAGCGTCGTTTTCAGGGACCACAACACGCCGTCGCCTGAGCAGGTTGCGTGTTTCCAGCTCTCGCAGCCGGGGGGCAAATTCACTCAGCCAACTGTCGCTCATATCGTAGGGAGTTCCAGATGAATGTTCTGTGGGGCGGGCGTGTCGGACCAGGGCACAACACCCAGCAGCGGGGCTCCCAACCTGTGGCGCAAGGTGTCGATGTTTTCGGCAAGCGCGGGCATGTCGGGTGTCACCACATTGGCAACCCAACCCACGAGCTTGAGTCCATCACGGCGAATAGCCTCTGCCGTCAGAAGTGCATGGTTCAGGCAGCCCAGGCGCATGCCCACCACCAGCAAGACCGGCGCGCCCAGGGCCACGGCGAAATCGGCGAGCGTTTGCGTCGGGTTGACCGGCACACGCCAGCCGCCGGAACCCTCCACGACCATGAAGTCGCACAGCGTGGCCAGTTCTCGCTGTGCTTCCAGTAGCTGCGCGACGGTGACAGTGCGCCGCTCCAGGTCCGCAGCAATGTGGGGCGAGAGCGGATGGATGAGGGCGACCGGATTGGCCAGTTGCGCAGGCACGGCAATGCTCGAAGCCGACGCCAGGGCCAACACGTCATCGCTGACCCATTGACCGTTGCGCTGTTCCAGACCCGCCGCGACCGGCTTCATGCCAACGACCCGGCGGTAGTGGCGGCGATAGGTCAGAAGCAGCGCTGAACTGATCAGCGTTTTGCCCACACCCGTGTCGGTGCCAGTGACAAAGATGCAAGCCTTTTCAGACGCCATCGATCGTGCCCACCCGGCTGGTTTGCGCATGCGACTCTTGCGCCAGGGTCGCCTCCAGCGCGGCGAATGCAGCTTCTGCCAGAAACTTGCCCTCGGAATCACTGATCACATAAGGGGGCATGGCGTAGACCGTATGCCCAATGGGGCGCAGGATGACGCCTCGCGCCAGGGCCTGCGCGGCGTAGCGTTTGGCGAAATCCGGCAGGCTGGTTTCAATGTCCCAGGCGAAGATCATGCCCAGTTTTCTGGCGTGGTGCGCGCGCGGATGATTCGACAGCGGTGCAAACTGGGTCCATAGCCTTTTGGAAGTCTGAACATTCTTTTCCAGAATGCCGGTCTGTTCGAACAGATCCAGCGTCGCCAGCGCTGCGCGGCATGCCAGGGGGTTGCCTGTGTAGCTGTGTGAGTGCAAAAAGCCCCGGGCTACGTCGTCGTCATAAAACGCTTCGTAAATGCCGTCGGTCGTCAGCACCGCAGACAAGGGAAGTGTTCCGCCGGTCAGCCCTTTGGACAGGCAAATGAAGTCGGGGTGAATGCCGGCCTGCTGATGGGCAAACATCGTGCCGGTGCGGCCAAACCCAACGGCGATTTCGTCGAGAACCAAATGCACTTCAAAGCGCGTGCAGAGATCCCTGACGCGCTGCAAATAGAGCGGGTGGTACATCACCATGCCGGAGGCGCACTGCACCATGGGCTCCAGAATAATGGCGGCAGTGCAAGGGTGGTGCTCGTCCAGCCATGCTTCAAGTTGAGCCGCGGCTTCTTCTGCGACCATGGCCGGTGTTATCGACCCCTCAGCCCTGCGCGCATCCGGGCTGGGAACCGTGGCTCCCAGCCGCAGCAGCGGTGCATAAGCAGTTCGAAACAGCGGTATGTCAGTGACGGCCAGGGCGCCTACGGTTTCGCCGTGGTAGCCACCTTGCAGACCTAAAAATTTGCATTTTTCGGCACGTCCGGCATTGCGCCAGAAATGCGCACTCATCTTCAGCGCAATTTCGGTGGCCGAAGCTCCGTCACTACCGTAAAAGGCGTGCCCCAGACCGGTCAGTGCGGCCAATCGTTCTGACAACTCCACCACAGGTGGGTGCGTAAAGCCGGCCAGCATGACATGGTCCAGCCGGTCAAGCTGGTCGACCAGCGCCTGCCGGATGTGCGGATGGTTGTGGCCAAACAGGTTAACCCACCATGAGCTGATGCCGTCCAGAAACTTTTGCCCCTGCGCATCTTCCAGCCACACGCCTTGCGCGCGCACGATGGGTATGAGGGCGTGCCGGGGCTGCTCGGCGGTGCCATGCAACTTCATTTGTGTGCAGGGGTGCCAAACGGCTTTCAGGCTGCGGTTGCGCCATTCGGCATTGAGATCATTCATGGGTGTTGCTGAGGCGCTTTCCAGGTCGGGACGGCGATTGTAGGTGTCGTGCTCCGGCCGGGTTGGGGGCTTGGGTTCGTGACTTAAGTCACATTGGTGACTCAAATCAAGCGGGGGGCGTATTCTCGGCGGGGTTAACCCGGATGTGCGATGCATGTGGATGCCCTAAAAACGCAGCTTCCGAACGATATGTCTCAGATCGGAACACAAAAGGAAAAGAATCATGTTCGTTTACCGTGTCCGTCCGCTCGTGGCGGCTGTTTCCCTTGTCCTGATTCCATTGGCTGTGCTTGCCGATGGCGTCAGCGTCCGCTTCGATCTGTCTGATCCTGCAGGCACTCCATTCCCGAGTGACCGCTTCAGCAGCCGTGACTGGTCGAACAAGACCTTTCGCCGCGTCAACCTGCCCAAGCCCGACTGCGCGGTTCGTCCCAACGATTGCGCTGATATTGACGTGATCAACACGCTGGACGGTTTTTCCACCCAGCCACGCATCACGGTGCCGTTCAATGGCGCCATCGATGTCAGCACCGTCAACAGCCAGACCATTTACCTCGTCAACCTGGGCGACACCCAGACCCTGCGCGGGGCGGGCCAGCGCGTCGGCATCAATCAGATTCTGTGGGACCCGGCCAAGATGACGCTGGCATTTGAGAGCGATGAGCTGCTGGCGCAGCATTCGCGCTACATGGTGGTCATCACCGACGGCGTACGTGACACCCATGGCAAGAAAATCAAAATGTCCCATGAGGGGGAAGGTTTCGGCACGGGCCGTGGCACCGCCGAATATGCGCGCGATTTGCGCGATAGTCTGCACGGACACCGTCACGGTGGCCGGCATCAGGTCGTTGCAGCCAGTCTGTTCACCACCCAGACCATTACCGCCGATCTGGAGAAGATTGGCCACAGCATTCGACGCTCCACCCCCGCAGCGGCTGATTTCATGATCGGAACAGAATCTGGTGCGGCTGTGCGCGCTGTGTTTCCTGTGGCCAGTGTGGCGGGTATCCAGTTCAACCGCCACACTGGGACTGCCCCCAATTTCACGACCGGCTACCTGCCGACGCCCGCGCTGGGTGTGGTGCCAGGCGCAGTCGGCCAGATTGCTTATGGCAAGTTCCGCTCTCCGGAGTATCTGACCGCGGACAAGTACATTCCCGCGACGCCTACCTGGACTGGCCAGCCGCAACCGCAGAGCAGCAAGGAACTGGTGTTCCAGCTGCATGTGCCGGCAGGTCCGAAGCCGGCGGGCGGCTGGCCTGTGGCCATCTTTGGTCACGGCTTCACGGACAGCATGTACGGTGCACCCTGGACGGTGGCGTCGGTGTTTGCATCGCAAGGCATTGCCACCCTGGCCATCAACGTGGTCGGGCACGGTGGCGGGCCATTGGGTAACCTGACGGTGTTGCGCAGCAACGGTGGTGCACCGGTGTCGTTGCCAGCGGGTGGCCGCGGGATTGACCAGGATGGCAACGGCGTCATTGATTCAACCGAAGGTGTCAATGCAGCAGCGCCGCGCAGCATTATCAGCAGCCGTGATGGCCTGCGTCAGACCGTGATCGACCTGATGCAAATGGTGCGTCAAGTGCAAGTGGGCATGGATGTCGATGGCGACGGCGTGGCTGACCTGAACGCGCAGCGCATCTACTATGCGGGCCAGTCCTTTGGTGGCATTTACGGCACGATTTTCCTGGGCGTCGAACCTGCGATCAAAGCGGGCGTTCCCAATGTGCCGGGTGGCTCCATCACCGAGGTGGCGCGTCTGGGTGGCTTTCGCTTCCTGACGGCTGTGGCGCTGGCCCAGCGCCAGCCCCAGCTGTTGAATGTTGCGCCTACGCCTGGAGTGCCGGTCCCTTTCAACCTGAACTTCAACGAAAACATGCCGCTGCGCAATCAGCCCGCAGTGATCAATACCGTGCCAGGCGCATGGGCGATCACCGAGGTGCTGGAGCGCAACGAATGGGTTCAGCAGTCAGGCAACCCGGTGTCGTATGCACGGCATATCCGCAAGCAGCCGCTGCCAGGCAATGGCGTGAAGCCCGTACTGTTCCAGTTCGCCAAGGGTGACGCGACGGTGCCCAACCCGACCACCAGCGCCATCCTGCGCGCCGGTGATCTGGCTGATCGCGCCACTATCTTCCGCAATGATCTGGCTTACGGGGTCAACGCCGGGGTTGGCAAGAACCCGCACACCTTCCTGACCAACATCAGCAATCCAGTCGGTGCGCCTTATGCCATTGGGGCACAGCAGCAGATTGCCACCTTCTTTGCCAGCAATGGTGCAACTGTGATCGACCCGGACGGCGCTGGCCCCTTCTTTGAAGTGCCTGTGACGCTGCCTTTGCCCGAGACCTTGAACTATCTGCCCTGACCGTTAACCGGTTCTGGTATTTCCGGGGTGATGAACTGGGCAGGGGCTCAGGCATCACCCCTTTTTACATATCAGGGGCGGGAGAGGGTGGGAGAGGGATGGTACCCATCTCGGCGGCCAGCTGGCTCAGCGCTGCGTAAGCTTGGCCTGCGGCCATGTTCCATTGGGCCACCGCTTGGCCCTGGCGTGCGACCAATGCCTTGTCGCCTCGGGCGGCTGGGCCGGTCAGTGCACCTGCAGGCCCCAGTGCAAGGATGTTGTCCACCGCATTTTGAAGCAGGCTTTTATTGAGCTGTAACGCCAGTTCGGGAGGCACACCGCTGTCCTGCCAGAGCCGGTTGGCAAGTGACTGCAGCACGGGCAGGAAGTTGGTCGCAAAAACAGCACCCGCGTGGTACAGCAATTTGTGTTCAGCCAATATGGCAAAGCAGCGTGCGCCAATGGCTTGAAAAGAAGGTTCCAGCTCGGCCAGAACGGCAGCATCGCCTTCCAGTGCACACGGGGTGCCGGGAAACTGTTGCAACGCAGCTTGTGGACTTGCGAAGCTCAGCAGGCAGTGCGCGCTGGCCACGTGCCAGCCCAGGTCGCGCAGGGGTTGGAGTTCTGTCGATGCCAGCGCGCCGCTGCAATGGAACGCGATGGAAGGCCGGTTTGCACTGGCGGTCTGCGCCAGCCCGGACGCCACCGCCGCAATCTGCCGGTCTGGCACCGCCAGCATCCACACATCCGCCGCACGCAGGGTTTGCAGCGCGCCCGCAACATGACCGGCACCGATGAATGCGATGGCTTCGCTGGCGGACGCCGCAGAGTTGGTCAGAACATCCTGAATCAGGTAGGCGCCACGGTCATGCCAGAGCCGTCCTAAGGTGCGCCCGACGCGTCCGCCGCCAATGATGTTGAGTGACTTCATCTGGGGTGGATTGCTGAAATACTACAAAATGTATAGCAAACAAAGCCCTTTTTAAAAGGGCTAGGAGCATATTTCTATCTGGATCAGACCACCTTGGCAATCGATGCACAGACGTAGTCGATGTTCTTGCTGTTCAGCGCGGCCACGCACATGCGACCAGTGTCTGTGCCATAGACGCCGAATTCGTTGCGCAGGCGCACCATCTGGTCTTTGGACAGGCCGGAGTAGCTGAACATGCCAATTTGGCTTGTGATGAAGCTCATGTCCTGCTTGACGCCGGCAGCCTTGAGACCGTCCACCAGTTTCTGGCGCATGGCCTTGATGCGCACACGCATCTCGCCCAGTTCCTTTTCCCAGAGGGCTCGCAACTCGGGGTTGTTCAAAACGGCCGCCACGATGGCACCGCCATGGGTTGGCGGATTGGAGTAGTTGGTGCGAATCACGATCTTGAGCTGGCTCAGTACGCGATCGGCTTCTTCCTTGTTAGCGCACAGCACCGACAGAGCCCCCACCCGCTCGCCGTACAGGCTGAAGCTCTTGCTGAACGAGGTGGAAACGAAGAAATCCAGCCCGGCAGCGACGAACTTGCCAATGACGGCACCGTCTTCGGCAATGCCATGGCCAAAGCCCTGGTAGGCCATGTCGAGGAAAGGCACCAGGTTTTGGGCCTTGACGGCGGCGATAACCTGGTCCCATTGTGCGGCTGTGATGTCATAACCAGTTGGGTTGTGGCAGCAAGCGTGCAGCAGGATGATGGTACCCGCAGGTGCGGCATTCAGATCAGCCAACATGCCGTCAAAGTCGATGCCGCGCTTGGCAGCGTCGTAGTAGCGGTAGGTTTCCACCGTGAAGCCGGCGCTATTGAACAGGGCGCGGTGGTTTTCCCAGCTGGGGTCGGAAATCAGAACTTTGGCATTGGGGTTGAGTTTTTTCAGAAAATCAGCGCCGATCTTGAGGCCGCCGGTGCCGCCAATGCCTTGTACCGTGGCCACGCGGCCGGATTTCACGGGCTCGCTGTCCGCGCCAAACACCAGCCCCTTGACTGCAGCGTCATAGGCAGCAATGCCGTCGATCGGCAGGTAGCCCCGTGCAGCAGGCTTTTCCATCATGGTTTTTTCGGCGGCTTGCACGCACTGAAGCAATGGCAGCTTGCCGTTGTCGTCGAAATAGACACCGACACCCAGGTTCACTTTGGCCGGGTTGGTGTCGGCATTGAACTGCTCGTTCAAACCCAGAATGGGATCGCGGGGGGCCATTTCAACAGCGGAAAAGAGAGACATGTAAGGTCCTTTGACAGTAATTAAGGGGCAAACTCATTCCGGATTTCCTGTGCAATCCAGCCTTCCCGGGAAGGCAATCTCAGGTAGCGCTGGCGCGCAAGGGCCGAAATGGCGTATTCTTTTGGGTTCCCCTGAATTTTACCGGGCTGAGATCGGGTTTCCATGCAAGACGTTTCTGAAGTTGTTCCTGAATCTGAAAAGGGCGCATCCGCTGGCGCCATGGACGAAGCCTTGCCCAGCACGGCAGCGGGGCATTTCGTCAGTTTCCCGGATTCTCCGTTTGAGCTGTACCAGCCCTATCCTCCGGCGGGCGACCAGCCCGAGGCCATCAATAAATTGGTCGAGGGTGTGGAAGATGGCGAGGTGTTCCAGACCCTGCTGGGCGTCACTGGCTCGGGTAAAACCTTCACTATGGCCAACGTGATTGCGCGCCTGGGCCGGCCGGCCATTGTTTTCGCACCCAATAAAACGCTGGCGGCCCAGTTGTACAGCGAGTTCCGCGAGTTTTTCCCGAAAAATGCGGTGGAGTATTTCGTCAGCTATTACGACTATTACCAGCCAGAAGCCTATGTGCCCCAGCGCGACCTGTTCATTGAGAAAGACTCCGCCATCAACGAACACATCGAACAGATGCGCCTCTCCTGCACCAAAAGCCTCTTGGAGCGACGCGATGTGGTGATTGTGGCAACGGTTTCGGCCATCTACGGCATTGGACAGCCTGAGGCTTACCACCAGATGGTGATGACGCTGCGTACGGGCGACAAAATGGGCCAGCGCGATGTGATTGCTCAACTGGTGCGCATGCAGTACCAGCGCAATGACGCTGATTTTTCGCGCGGCAAGTTCCGTGTGCGCGGCGACACCATTGACGTGTTTCCGGCCGAGCACAGTGAGATGGCGATTCGCATCGAGCTGTTTGATGACGAGATTGAATCGCTGCAGTTGTTTGACCCACTGACCGGCCGTATTCGCCAAAGGATTCCCCGTTTTACCGTCTACCCCAGCAGCCACTACGTGACGCCGCGCGATCAAGTGCTGACGGCAGTGGAAACCATCAAGCTGGAGCTGTCGGACCGGGTCAAGGAGTTTGTAAGCCAGGGCAAGCTGGTGGAGGCGCAGCGGCTGGAGCAACGCACCCGGTTCGATCTGGAGATGCTCAGCGAGGTCGGGCATTGCAAAGGCATTGAAAACTACTCGCGGCACCTGTCCGGGGCGGCCCCCGGTGAGCCGCCTGCAACCTTGACCGATTACCTGCCCAAGGACGCGCTGATGTTTCTGGACGAAAGTCACGTGCTGATCGGTCAATTTGGCGGCATGTACAACGGCGACCGTTCGCGCAAGACCACGCTGGTGGAATACGGCTTCCGACTGCCCAGTGCGCTGGACAACCGCCCCCTTAAATTTGAAGAGTTCGAGACCAAGATGCGCCAGGCCATTTTTGTGTCTGCGACGCCCGCCCAGTGGGAGAAAGACCACGCGGGTCAGGTGGTTGAGCAGCTGGTGCGTCCCACCGGGCTGGTGGACCCTGAAGTGGAGGTGCGTCCTGCCACCCATCAGGTGGACGACGTGCTGCAGGAGATCCGCATCCGGGTCGAAAAACACGAACGGGTATTGATCACGACGCTGACCAAACGCATGGCCGAGCAGCTGACAGACTATTTGAGTGATAACGGCGTGAAGGTACGCTACCTGCACAGCGATGTGGACACCGTTGAGCGGGTTGAAATTCTGCGTGACCTGCGCCTGGGTACTTTTGACGTGTTGGTCGGGATCAATCTGCTGCGGGAGGGGCTTGACATCCCTGAGGTGTCGCTGGTTGCCATTCTGGACGCTGACAAGGAAGGCTTCTTACGTTCCGAGCGCTCGCTGATCCAGACCATTGGCCGCGCCGCCCGCAATTTGCATGGCCGGGCGATTTTGTATGCCGACAAGGTTACCGAATCGATGAAAAAGGCGATGGGCGAAACCGAGCGGCGGCGCGAAAAGCAAATTGCCCACAACCTGGCGCACGGCATCACGCCACGGAGCATCGTCAAACAGGTCAAGGACCTGATCGATGGTGTTTACAGCGAAAAGGCCGGCAAAGAGGCGGAAAAGCTTGAGCGCGACGCCATGCAGCGGGCGCAGGTCGAGGACATGAGCGAGAAGGATATCTCCCGCGAAATCAAGCGCCTGGAGAAATTGATGATGGAGCACGCCCGTAATCTGGAGTTTGAGAAGGCGGCGCGGGTTCGCGATCAATTGGGCATCCTGAAGCAACAGGCCTTCGGTGCACCGGGCACGGACAATATTGCCGCCATTTCACCTGATAAAAATTAGGGTCAACCGATGGTCCCGGCCTGCTTACCCGAGCAAATTACTGGGGTTTTTGCTATACTTGACGTTGTTGGTCAACTAAATACGACTGAAGGAGTCTGCCATGCGTCTCACCACCAAAGGCCGTTTTGCGGTCACTGCGATGATTGATCTGGGTTTGCGCCAGAGCGGCGGCCCGGTCACTTTGGCCGCCATCAGCCAACGCCAGCAAATTTCCCTGTCCTATCTTGAGCAACTGTTTGGCAAGTTGCGTCGTCATGAACTGGTGGAGTCCACCCGGGGGCCCGGCGGAGGTTACAGTCTGGCCCGCAATCCGGCGGAGATTACCGTGGCTGACATCATCACGTCGGTCGATGAGCCGATTGATGCGACCCATTGCGGCGGCAAGGAGAATTGCCTGGGCGAGGGGGAGCGTTGCATGACCCACGACCTCTGGACTGCGCTGAATGTGAAAATGGTGGAGTTTTTGAATTCGGTGACGCTTCAAAAGCTGGTGGATGACCAGCTGGCCAAGGGCTTGCAGGTTGAAGACAAGCCCAGCGTCAAGCGGGCTATCTCTGCCATGCCGATTTCCAAGCCGATTCGAATCAATGCGCCCAATTCGGTTTTTGCCTTGGGCAACGCTTTTTCCAAAACCTGATTTTTGTATCGCCAGCAGCGAATTTGACATGGACACCACACCTCATTTCCCGATTTACATGGATTACAGCGCCACCACGCCGTGCGATGAGCGCGTCGTGGATGCCATGATTCCCTGGTTGCGTCAGCATTTTGGCAATCCTGCTTCACGCAGCCACGCTTGGGGCTGGGAAGCTGAAGCAGCCGTTGAAAAAGCCCGCGAACACGTGGCTGCACTGATCGGTGCCGACCCCCGTGAAATCGTCTGGACATCGGGTGCGACCGAGTCGATCAATCTGGCGCTCAAAGGTGCAGCCGGTTTTTACAAGACCAAAGGCAAGCACATCATTACCGTCAAGACCGAGCACAAAGCCGTGCTGGATACGTGTCGTGAGCTGGAGCGTCAGGGTTTTGATGTCAGCTATCTGGACGTTCAGCCCGATGGACTGATTGATCTGGCAGTTTTCAAGGCCGCTATCCGTCCTGACACCATTCTGGCCAGCGTGATGTTTGTCAACAATGAAATTGGCGTGATCCAGGACATTGCGGCCATCGGGGCAATTTGCCGTGAAAAAGGAATCATTTTTCACGTCGATGCGGCGCAGGCCACCGGACGTGTAGACATCGATCTGAGCAAGTTGCCGGTCGATCTGATGAGCCTGACTTCCCACAAGACCTATGGGCCCAAAGGCGTCGGAGGCTTGTTCGTTCGGCGCAAGCCGCGTGTGCGGATCGAGGCGCAAATGCATGGCGGTGGTCACGAGCGCGGCATGCGATCGGGCACCTTGCCAACACACCAGATTGTGGGCATGGGCGAGGCCTATCGGATTGCCCGGGCAGAGATGGCTGGTGAAAACGTTCGAATTCGTGCTCTGCATGACCGGATGCTGGCGGGTCTCAAAGACGTTGAGCAGGTGTTCATCAATGGCCATCTTGAACAACGCGTGCCGCACAACCTGAATATGAGCTTCAATTACGTGGAGGGTGAATCCTTGATGATGGGTATCAAGGGCTTGGCCGTGTCCAGTGGCTCGGCCTGTACATCGGCCAGTCTGGAGCCCAGTTACGTGTTGCGCGCCCTGGGTCGCAGCGATGAGTTGGCGCACAGCAGTCTGCGCATGACGATCGGTCGTTACACCACGGAAGCCGATATTGATTACGCCATTGAGACCATCAAGCTCAATGTGGCCAAACTGCGTGAATTGAGCCCGTTGTGGGACATGTACAAAGACGGCATTGACATCAGCACCATCCAGTGGGCTGCGCACTAAACATTAAGAGGTACACAAAATGGCATATTCTGAAAAAGTTGTTGACCACTATGAAAACCCCCGCAACGTCGGCTCCTTTGACAAGGGCGATGACTCGGTGGGTACGGGGATGGTGGGAGCACCGGCTTGCGGTGACGTCATGAAGCTGCAGATCAAGGTCAACCCGGATACCGGCGTGATTGAAGATGCACGGTTCAAGACCTACGGTTGTGGCTCGGCCATTGCTTCGTCTTCTCTGGTAACAGAATGGGTGAAGGGCAAGACGCTGGACCAGGCGGCGGCTCTTAAGAACAGCGAGATCGCTGAGGAACTGGCCTTGCCGCCGGTGAAGATTCATTGCTCTATCCTGGCTGAAGATGCCATCAAAGCGGCCGTGAATGACTACCGGCAGAAACATAACGCAGCACAGACGCAATAACATGGCTGTTACGCTGACCGAAGCTGCTGCCCGGCACGTTACCCGCTACCTCAGCAAACGTGGCAAGGGGGTGGGTGTGCGCCTGGGTGTCAAGACCACAGGCTGCTCAGGCCTGGCCTACAAACTTGAGTATGTGGACGAAATCGGGCCCGAAGATATGGTTTTTGAAGGCCATGGCGTGAAGGTGCTGATCGAGCCCAAAAGTTTTGCTTATCTGGATGGTACCGAGCTTGATTTTGTCCGCGAAGGACTCAATGAAGGCTTCAAATTCAACAATCCCAAAGAGCGTGATCGCTGTGGCTGCGGCGAGTCGTTTCGGGTGTGAATCTTCAGTCCAGTGATTTTGAATTGTTCGGTCTTGTCGCCCGGTTTGCGCAGGACCGTTCGGTCATTGATGCCCGGTGGAAAGATTTGCAGCGTGAGGCGCATCCTGACAAGTTTGCAGCACAGGGTTCTGCAGCGCAGCGCTTGGCGATGCAGTGGTCAGTGCGTATCAACGAAGCCTATCAGCGCTTGAAGGACCCCCTCAGGCGCGCCGCTTATCTGTGCGAGTTGAATGCTGCGCCAGTCAATGCCGAGAACAACACGGCCATGCCAACCGAATTCCTGATGCAGCAAATGAGCTGGCGTGAGGCTCTGGACGAGGCCGACAGCCTGGCTGATCTGGAAGATCTCGCCGCACAAGTGATGGCAGCCCGGCAAGAGGTTTTGCACAGGTTCGGAGAGTTACTGGACGATCAACAGGATTACATAGCGGCTGTGCAGCAGGTCAGGACGCTGATGTTTATCGAGCGTTTCGCCAGCGATGTGGAAGCCCGCCTTGACCGAATGGACACCGCAGACAGGGGACAATAGCGCCTCGACCTGAAAAATTAATATGGCGCTTTTACAAATTTCCGAACCCGGCCAGTCTCCCAATCCCCATGAACGGCGTATTGCCGTCGGTATTGATCTGGGCACGACGCATTCCTTGGTCGCTTCAGTGCGCCATGGCGTGGCTGAATGTTTGCCCGACGACCAAGGGCGCGTCATTTTGCCCTCTGTGGTGCGCTATTTGGCCGGCGGCGGTCGCCAGATCGGCTTTGATGCACAGGCATCCCTGGCACTGGATCCGGAGAACACGATTGCTTCGGTCAAGCGTTTCATGGGACGCAGCGTCAAAGATGTGCGTGGCCACGACAAGCTGCCCTACCGTTTCGTGGAGCATCCTGGCATGCTGGGGCTTCAAACGGTACACGGCGAGAAGTCCCCGGTGGAAGTCAGTGCCGATATTCTGGCCACTTTGCGCTACCGCGCCGAAGACACCTTTGGTGACGATCTCTATGGGGCGGTGATTACCGTGCCAGCTTATTTTGATGACGCCCAGCGACAGGCAACCAAAGACGCTGCGCAACTGGCTGGCTTGAATGTGTTGCGGCTGATCAATGAGCCGACTGCAGCCGCCATTGCCTACGGGTTGGACAACGCCAGTGAGGGCACCTACGCCATTTACGACCTGGGCGGCGGGACGTTTGATATCTCTATTCTGCGTCTGACGCAAGGCGTCTTTGAAGTGGTCGCGACCGGTGGCGACTCGGCCCTGGGTGGCGACGACTATGACCACGCGCTGGCCGATTGGGTGCTGGCACAGGGCGGCGTTGAGCTTTGTACGGCCAGCGACAAAGCTGCGGTGAAGGTTGCGGCACGCGCCTGCAAAGAGGCTCTGTCTGCTATAAATTCAATAGCATTCAGCGCTGCTATTGCCGGGGCTGAAGTTACATTGGATGTCACTCTGGAACGGTTTGAAGAGCTGACCAGCGCTTTGACGGCCCGTACCATGACCGCTGTGCGCAAGGCGCTGCGTGATGCCAAGCTCTCGGCGAGTGAGGTCAAAGGGGTGGTCATGGTGGGCGGCTCCACCCGTATGCCGCAAATACAAAAAGCAGTTGCGACCTTATTTGGCCGTGAGCCGCTGAATAATCTGAACCCTGACGAGGTCGTGGCTCTGGGGGCCGCGATTCAGGCCAACCAGCTTGCGGGAAACAACACCGCCGGCGATTTGCTGCTCCTGGATGTGATTCCGCTTTCCCTGGGGATTGAGACCATGGGCGGTCTGGTGGAGCGAATCGTGCCACGCAATGAGACTATTCCCACGGCCAAAGCGCAGGACTTCACCACCTACAAGGATGGTCAGACCGCTCTGGCTTTGCATGTGGTGCAAGGTGAACGTGATCTGGTCGCCGACTGTCGCAGTCTGGCGCGGTTCGAGCTGCGTGGCATTCCGCCGATGGCGGCCGGTGCCGCGCGCATCCGGGTCACCTTCACAGTGGACGCAGACGGACTGCTGAGCGTCAGCGCCAAGGAGCAGATCAGTGGCGTGGCGGCGAGTATTGATGTCAAGCCGTCCTATGGCCTGGCGGATGACCAGATTGCCAAGATGCTGCAGGACAGCTTCACGACGGCCGAGGCCGATATGAAAGCCCGCGCGCTGGTTGAAGCCCGCGTGGATGGCGACCGAATGCTGTTGGCAACTGCCAGTGCGCTGGCCGCAGACGGCGATTTGCTGTCAGATGCCGATCGGGCCGACATTGATGCTCTGATGGCTGCTGTGCGCAGTTCGTTGTCCTTGGACGATCCAGTCTTGATTGAGGCGGCCACGCAGGACTTGGCCAAAGGTACCGAAGCGTTCGCAGCCATGCGGATGAATCGGGGCATTCAAAAGGCGCTGGCCGGAAAAAACATCGAGACGGTTTGAAACCGGTGAAATAGAAAACATGCCAATTATCAAAATTTTGCCGCACCCCGAATACTGTCCGCAAGGCGCCGAGATCTCGGCGCCTGCAGGCACCTCGATTTGCGAGGCCATGCTGGACAACCATATCAATATCGAGCATGCGTGCGACATGAGTTGCGCCTGCACGACTTGCCACGTCATTGTGCGTGAGGGTTTTGCCTCGCTCAACGAACCCGATGAAAACGAGGAAGATATGCTGGACCGCGCCTGGGGCCTGGAACCCAACTCCCGCTTGAGCTGTCAGGCATTCTTGGCACAAAAAGATGTGGTGGTGGAGATACCCAAGTACTCCATCAACCATGCCAAGGAAACTCATTAAGTCTGGCCAGTCTTTCCATGCGTCAAATTTTTCTAGATACCGAAACCACGGGTTTGTCCGCTGATAACGGCGACCGCATTATTGAAATAGGCTGCGTCGAGCTGGTCAACCGAAAATTGACGGGTAACAACAAGCACATTTACCTTAACCCGGGGCGGGATAGTCATGAAGAGGCGCTCAAGGTGCACGGTATCACCACCGAGTTCCTGAAGGACAAGCCGAAGTTTGGGGCGGTCGTCGATGATCTGCTGGAGTATTTGCAGGGCGCGGAGATCATCATCCACAACGCCGCATTTGACGTGGGATTTCTGAACAAGGAACTGGAGTTGGTCGGCCGTCCCCTGTTCAAGGAATTCGTTGCCAGCGTGACCGATACGCTGGTAATGGCCAAGGAGATGTTTCCGGGCAAACGTAACTCATTGAACGCATTGTGTGACAGGCTGGGCGTCGACAACTCAGGGCGGGTTCTGCACGGTGCTTTGCTGGACGCGGAACTCCTGGCTGATGTGTACATCAACCTGACTCGTGGACAGGATGCGTTGCTGATCGACATGGCATCGACTGAAAATACGGGTCCGCGCATGGTGCAAGTGGATCTGGCGCGTATTGAATTGCCGGTACTCGCTGCCAATGAGCAGGAAGTCGCTGGTCATGAGGATGTTCTCGGCCAAATTGACAAAGCAAGCGGTGGCAAGACGATCTGGCGTTTGGCTGTCTAAAATATGTGGCATAATCCAAGGCTTTCCTGAAACGAATTCAGGGCGGTTAGCTCAGGGGTAGAGCACAGCATTCACACTGCTGGGGTCGGAGGTTCGAAGCCTCCACCGCCCACCACTTTATCGTGTGCATATCAAGGACTTGGCAGTCATGCCAAGTCCTTTTTTGTTGCCCGCATTTATCCAGCCAAGGGGTCATGCCCAGTTGTCAGTGGAAAAAATCGGCCTGCAAAAACGTAATGTTGTGGCTCGTACCGAATTTGAGCGTAGTCAAGACGGCGCGCTTCACTTTGTCTCTCTGACGCTCAAACGAAGCCAGCATGTCGTGGTTGTCTGCGAGGAATGACCGCTCAAGATCCCCCAGTGTTTGCCGACTGACAAAGAACCTGAGTGACACGCCATGGACATCGGTGGTGAACAGCACACCGTCTCCAATTTCAGCGTCGATGCGGATGTTTTCGATGGCAAGGTCGGTCATGATAAGTACGTTGTTAAATTTCGGCGGGGGAGGGCAAATACTAGATCGAAAACCACAAACTGGCAGGTATCATGTGCGAAAACAACGGATGGCCCGGTACAGCGTCGGGTCTCCTTCAGGAGATAGTATGAAGTTGGGAATGAAATTGTTGACCGCGCCCCTTTTGACGGCGATTGTGGTTTTGGTTTCGGGGCAGATCAACGCAGTGTTGATGAGTCAGGAGGCCAGCAAGGGCTTGGCGAGTTCCAAGGCGGGTCTTGAAGATTTCAAAACCATTGGGTCGGCACAGCAGCAGTTGGCGAACGTGCATACCAATGTGTACCGTACTGTTTCCATCATCGGTTCAATGGATGAGGCCAAAGTCAAAGCGATTCGAGCCGATGTGGCCAAGCAGCTGGATGGGGTCAAGCGAGTCGTTGGTGCTGTGACTGCCGTCGGAGCCGATGCCGAGTTGAAAACTGTTGTTGCTGACCTGAGCAAACAGATCGACAAATATGCCGGGCAGGCCGACTCTTCAATCGAGATTGCTGCTGGAGACCCCACTACCGGTATCACGTCCATGCAAGCTGCGGACGTCACTTTCTCGTCGGTCGCCAAAGCCATGGGTGTGATTGTGGCGCGCACCGAGGCAGATTCGGATGCGTCGATTGCTGCATCTCAAAGCCGGGCACGTACGACCAATATCATTTTGTCTGTGGTGGGTCTGTTGGCTGCCGCGGTAGCGGTTTATTTGTCGTGGCTGATGTTGCGCAAAGTGGTCGCTGAATTGACCCGTGCCGGCAGCCTTGCCAATGAGGTGGCGAGTGGAAACCTGAACCTGGAAGTCGTGAGTGATCGAGCAGATGAAGTCGGTGATCTGATGCGAGCACTTGGCTCCATGACGGGGCAGTTGAATCAGACCATGTCCACCGTGCGCGATTCAGCCGAGTCGATTCGCCTTGCCAGTGCCGAGATCGCCACCGGTAACCAGGATCTTGCCAACCGGACTGAGCAGACCGCAAGCAATTTGCAGCGCGCGGCAGCGTCCACGGATCAATTGACCGGTACCGTTCGTCAATCTGCCGACGCAGCGCGCCAGGCGAATCAGCTTGCTGCATCTGCGAGTGAAGTGGCGCTTCGTGGCGGAGCGGTGGTGTCACAGGTTGTCTCCACCATGGAGGAAATCAACACCAGTGCACGGAAAATTTCGGACATTATTGGTGTGATTGACGGCATTGCGTTTCAGACCAACATTCTGGCCTTGAACGCCGCCGTTGAAGCCGCTCGTGCCGGTGAGCAGGGGCGCGGCTTTGCCGTGGTCGCCAGTGAGGTGCGTAGTCTGGCAGGACGCTCGGCGGAGGCGGCGAAAGAGATCAAAAACCTGATTGGCGTTTCGGTGGAAAAAGTGGATTCTGGTTCGCGCCTGGTCGCCGACGCCGGGAAGACCATGACCGAGATCGTCAACTCAGTGCAGCGTGTGTCGGACATCATTGGCGAAATTACAGCAGCTTCCTCCGAACAAAGCACTGACATCTCGCAGGTCAACACCGCTGTGATGGAGCTCGATCAGATGACCCAGCAAAATGCGGCTCTGGTGGAGCAATCGGCCGCAGCGGCTGAAAGTCTGCGCGAGCAGGCTCAGCGCCTGGCGCATGTGGTGTCAGAGTTCAGGCTGGCCGAATCTTCAGGCGGCGGTGCCAGAATGAACGATCTGGTGATGTTGCCGAGGTCCTGATATTTCCAAGCATCCATTTGTCGCATATCTTGAGGGGACGTCGGCATTGGTGCTCGACTCGCCCCATAGCGGCACGGCGTACCCGGCTGACTTCGGCTTTGCTTGTGACTACGCCAGTTTGCGGCGTGCCGAAGATACGCACGTTGAAAAGCTTTATGACTTTGCACCGGCTCTGGGTGCAACCTGGATCGAAGCGAAATTCCCGCGGAGCTATCTGGATGTCAACCGCAATATCACGGAGATCGATACAAGCCTCCTGAATGACACCTGGCCTGACCCGGTTGAGACGGATCCTTCGGCCATGTCCAAGGTTCGACTGGGTAAGGGATTGATCTGGCGTTTGACGGACGATGGCATTCCCATTTATGACCGCCCCTTGTCCGTGATGGAAGTCCGTTCACGTATTGACAATTGCTGGCGCCCCTATCATGAGGCAGTTGGCGCAGCCATAGAGACGGCTCATGCTCGGCATGGCTACTGTATTCATTTGAACTGTCATTCCATGCCGGCAGTGGCATCCAGCCACGCTACCGAATTTCCGGGTGAGGTGCATGCCGATTTTGTGATTGGCGACCGCGATGCAAGCACTGCATCCAGCCTCCTGTCGCTTGAAATTTGCGAGCATCTTCGCGCCCGGGGATACAGCGTGTCCTACAACCATCCGTACAAAGGGGTCGAACTGGTGCGTCGCCACAGTGATCCGACGCGGCATCGGCACAGCATCCAGGTGGAAATCAATCGCCGCTTGTACATGGATGAGCAGACGCTGGAGATCAGCGAAGGGTTTGCTCCCTTGCAGGCCAGCCTGCGCGCGCTGGTAAGTCAATTGCTGACCATGGATCCGCGCAAGCTCTGATGCATTTTCAGCGGATTTAAAAAAGACATGGATCAAATCGAGTGCGTGGTCATCGGTGCCGGTGTCGTTGGACTGGCGGTGGCACGCGCGCTGGCGCTCCAGGGGCGTGAGGTCATGGTATTGGAGGCAGCGCCGGCCATTGGCACGGGCACCAGTTCGCGCAATAGCGAGGTGATTCATGCCGGCATCTACTACACCGCCGCCTCCCTGAAGGCGCGCCTGTGTGTACGGGGTAAAGCCCTGCTGTATGACTACTGTGCCGAGCGGGGCATTGGTCACCAGCGTTGTGGCAAGCTGATTGTGGCTACGGCACAAGAACAAGTTGCGCAGTTGCAGGGTATTGTGGATCGGGCGCACGCCAACGGTGTTCACGATCTGCAGATGCTGACCGGGGCACAGGCCCGGGCGATGGAGCCTGAATTGAACTGCGAAGCTGCGGTTTTCTCGCCCAGCACGGGCATTGTGGATAGCCATGGTTTGATGTTGGCGCTGCAGGGTGATGTGGAGAATGCCGGTGGCATGGTGGTGCTAAATTCGGGGCTGGCCTTTGCGGAAATTGTTTCAAATGCTATTTATTTGATAGCGGATGACGGCACCAGGCTGGAGGCGAAGTTCGTGGTGAATGCCGCCGGACTGCGGGCCCCGGCGCTGGCGCGACGTTTCGAGGGGCTGGACCCAAGCCATGTGCCGCACGCTCATTTCGCCAAGGGGAATTACTTCACCCTTTCAAGTCGCGCGCCGTTTAGTCATTTGATTTATCCCGTGCCGCAAGCCGCCGGTTTGGGGGTGCATCTCACGCTGGACCTGGGCGGGCAGGCCAAGTTCGGGCCCGACGTGCAATGGGTAAATTCGCCAGATGACCTGGAGGTGGATCCGGCCCGTGGCAATGCGTTTTACCACGAGGTGCGAAAGTACTGGCCCGGGTTGAAGGACGATGCGCTGATTCCCGGCTATGCGGGTATCCGACCCAAAATACATGCGCCCGATGAAGCTGCAGCCGACTTCCTGATTCAAGGCCCCGCAGACCATGGTGTGGCTGGGCTGGTGAACCTGTTTGGTATCGAATCGCCAGGGCTGACCAGCTCACTGGCGATTGGGGAACTGGTAGCGGGCTTAGGCTGACCTGCGCATCTTTTTGATGGCCTGCGCGGCATCGCGAACCAGATTGGGGCCCTGGTAAATCAAGCCGGTGTAGATCTGGACCACATCGGCCCCTGCCGTGATCTTGCTCACTGCATCTTCGGCGCTCATGATGCCGCCCACGCCAATAATGGGAAAGCTCTTACCCAGTGCACTGCGAAGCTGCGAAATCACCCGATTGCTCATGGCCAGCACCGGTGCGCCGGACAGGCCACCTGCCTCTTCTCCATGCGGCATGCCTTGAACCGCGTCGCGGCTCAAGGTGGTGTTGGTCGCGACGACGCCATCCATGCCATGACGCTTGAGTGTGGCCGCAATCACGGAGACCTGTGCCTCGTCCAGATCCGGGGCGATCTTGACGAAAAGAGGCTTGCGCTGGCCGTGCTTCCTGCTCAGTTCCTCACGGCGTTGCGCCAGTGCGCCCAGCAAGTTGTCCAGTGCTTCGTCGCTCTGCAGGGCGCGCAGGTTTTTGGTGTTGGGGCTTGAGATGTTGATGGTCACATAGTCGGCATAGGGGTAGACCCCGTCCAGGCAGATCAGGTAGTCGTCGGTAGCACGCTCAATGGGGGTCGCAGCGTTTTTGCCGATGTTCAATCCGAGCAGCATGGGCCGGGCTTTACCCGTACCGTCAGCCTGGCGCTGCCGGTACAAGCCCGAGCGCTTGACGTTGGCCATGAAGGCGTCCAGTCCTTCGTTGTTGAACCCCAGGCGGTTGATCAGTGCCTGGGCTTTGGGCAGGCGAAACATGCGGGGTTTCGGGTTGCCACTTTGCGCCAGGGGCGTAACGGTGCCCACCTCCACAAAACCGAAACCCATCGCGCCCAGACCATCAATGCAGCGGGCGTTCTTGTCCAGACCGGCTGCCAGACCCACCCGGTTGGGAAACTTCAGCCCGGCCAGTTCGATGGGGTCGTCGATGCGAGCGGAACAATAAGCCAGTTGCAGGGGGGTGCCCTGAACGCCTGCCAGGGCGTGCAGGGTCAGTTCGTGGGCGGTTTCCGGATCCAGGCTAAATAAAAACGGGCGGGCAAGGGCATAGGGGACGAGAGACATCGGATAATTGAGGTTGAGTTGAGGGTTGAAGTGTCGCTAAAAGGCGATTGCTCTTAGTAATTGCATCAGAATTGCAAAAAATGTGTAGCTAAGAGAATTGCGAGATTTCATTTATATGATAGATTGTAGATGTGTAGCTAACAAAGGTTCCATGTCGACAAAATACAAACTCGTCACTTACAGGTGGGCTACAGGAGAAAGGTTTTGTCATCTGCTGAACCAGCAGACACAACTGCCACACCAAGCCAGTCTCCTGTATGTCTTTCTGAATTTGAGAAATCGTGGCCTTTCTTTGTCTGCCATGCAGGCCTCCCTCAATTCAATTCACGTTCTATTGTTGCATTTTGAGTCCCACGGAGTTGACCTCGACGAGCGATTCAAAAGGAGGCAATACCTTGACCCCATGGAATGTCAACTCATTCTTCGGGCCGCTCAGGTCCATTTGGGGCTAGCCGAAGAAACATCCGGGAAAGTGTCAAACGTGAACGAGGGCAAGAAAGGCTACAGGCCTCCAGTCCGTACGGTCGCTGGATTAACTGCTTACAGCCGAATGACTGAGATGGCGAGCTACTTAAAGTGGTTGGCCATCTATTGGGGTGGTTCTTTTATCTCCACAGAACAGGCCGCAGAGATTGATGGGATGTATAGGAACATTCGTGAATTACGCCCCACTGTAAAGGTCCTAAAAGGTAGCCCAGATGAAACTACTTGGTCCGAAACGAATGACGCTAAGTTAATTGACTTGGTTCTACCGGAATCACCAAGGAATATTTTTGGTGAAGATATGGGAACGAGGAAACGGAATTATCTTCTGATTCAACTTCTTCGCTGTCTCGGCAAACGCCGGGGGGAGGTTTTGAATATTCAAAGGGGCGACATTAAGCCTCAAAAGAATCAGTTAGACATCATTCGAAGGCCCGACGCGAAGGAGGACACCCGCATCGTTCAACCCAAGGTCAAAACCCGTGAACACACGCTGGCAATTGATCCGGAGTTGACCAAACTCATTCTGGATTACATGACGTATAGGCGCGAAGTGCCGGGTGCAAACAAGACCCCATACCTATTTGTGAACCACAAAGCGGGCCCAACCCAAGGAAAGGCGATGACGGTGGGAGCGTTGTATGAGGTTTTTCGAACTATCAAAAGAGCGGATCCTTCGTTAAAGAACTTGCATCCACACCTCTTGCGGCACAACTTCAATTACCAGATGAGTCAAACCTTTGATAGCAGCAAAGGCGAGCGTAACTTCGATCAGGAAACAAAAGTCAGGGCCCGCGCAAACGGTTGGTCACCCCTGTCAAAAATGGCAGAAAAATACAACGAGCGTCACACTGCAGAAGCAGGCCGTGAAACAGGGCTTGATATTCAGCAAAAGCTCTTAAAGGTCATGCAAGTTGACGCAGGCACCACAGTGAAGTCAGACCACAATGAATGACGAGTTTTCACTGGGCTCGATTGCCGATCATCAGAGTCCTGGTGGGACCTTCCAGAGACAGATAGAAACCAGCAAGGAAGGCATTGATTTCGACGTCTACGCAGATTCGTGGCAATTGTCCAACCACCGGTCAATCTATGTCAATGAAGTTCTGGCCCTGTACGACGTTTCGCTTCATCACGGAATGAGGCAGACGCTGGCGCATAAAGCACGAAACAAAGCCGATGGCACGTGCATAAGTCTGGGCGATAGCCTTTTACACTTTGCTAGGACTATGTACCCTAGGCAAAGGGTGCCCGAATGGCGGAGTGTTGATCTTCAAAACTATCGCGTCAAGATCTGCAATGAATTCGGCGATGAAAGAAAGCTGCAGAACCTTCGTCCGTTTCTGAAATCATGGAACAATCTCCGGCTTCCGGGCGTCGATACGGACGTAATCGACGAACTCAAAGCCATGAAGCTTAAGGCCCCGGAGACGGGCCGTGCAGTGCGCTCCAACGACCCAGAGGAGGGGCCGCTAGAGCCCACAGAGTTACACATGCTGTCTCGTGATATCGCAGCGGCTTACGAGACCTCGGAGTTGGGCCTGCCTTCGTTTAGCATCGCGATCTTTCACATCGCCACAGGCCGACGCCCAGTGCAATCAGCTGCCTTCAAATGCAAGGATGTCGACGATACGAGTGTGATCAGAAACGGCAAACCAGTATTGTTGACCCATGTGCCGCGTTGTAAGCAAGGTGGCAAGTTTCGAACTGAATTCCGGTCGATCGATTGGACTCCTGAATTCTTCGCCATCTTCAAACTTCAGCGCCAAATGGTCGGTTTGGAATTTTCAAGGCTGTTGGAGAAGCATGGATGGAACTTGCAATCTCAGGATTTCATGGAACTTCATGCACAGATGCCATTGTTCCCGATGTGGTCCCGTGTGATCGCGACACTGGGGAAACTTGAAACGCAATTGGAGGCTGGGGCACACGGCGCGGCGATGGCTGAGTTGCGTAAAGCAGCAGCTGGTTCCTTGTGGCACCAATACAGCATGGCGATTACCAGAACTTTGAAGGAGGCAGTTGAAAAGGCTGGCACTCACTCCCGCAACGGAACACCTTTGAACATGAATGCCTACCGCCTTAGATATTCCAAAGGCACTGACCTGGCACGGGAGGGACTGGGGCGGAATGTCATCGGATGGTTGTTGGACCATTCAAATTTGATATCTGCAGGCATCTACATCGACAACCTTCCAGAGCATGCAATTCCTGCCAACAGGGCTATGGCCATGTCCCCTACCATGCAAGGGCTTGCCCAACTGTTTCGCGGAAAGGTTGTTGATCGTGAAGAAGATGCCGTTGGTGGTACCGATCCAAAAACGAGTCGAATTCATTTCAAAGGCAATGGTGCGGCATCCTGTGGCACAAGAAAAAATTGTGGTTTGGGCGATCGTATTCCTCGGTGCTGCTACGTTTGCCCCAGCTTCCAGCCATGGTTGGAGGGGCCACACTTAGACGTTCTCCAAGAGTTACTGAATGAGCGCAAGGAAAGGGAGGATGCTCTTGGTGTAGACCATGCAGTCACCAAAAATGCCGATCCCACCATTGTCGCCGTCATCAATGTGATCCAACGTTGCGAGGCACGTCGGCAGGAACTCACGAAATCCAACAATTCAAACGATGGGGCTTACTAAAAGTGGACGACAGCCAACAACCTTTGACTCGCGATGAGGCCTACGACAAGTTGACTTCGCTCATCCCCAAGAATCAATTGGAAGCGGAGGCTAACCTGGCTGAATACATTCGCTTCGCTAAGAATGATTTGATTGTGCTGGGGGCCAATCTCCCATGGGCCGCATGGCGATGGGAGAACGTGGGAACTTTTGCAAAGCAGGGAGTTGTAAGGGGTTTGATTGGCAAGCCTGTTGCGGCGGAACTGATGCTTGATGCCACCTTCATTGACTTCGCAAAGGCATACGTGCGCGAACGCCATTCACACAACCCCAATGAGTCCATGAATGGACATATCAATCGACTTCGTTGTTTGCGAGTGCTGGAGATGGCGTTGCTGGAAGTTCATGGGTGTGCAAACCCAATATTGGTTGACCACCGTGCACTAAACCAAGCTGTGACGTTCAGTCGCAAGTACTTTAGCGAACGTACAGCTTACCAAACCGGGATCAATCTGCAGTCCATCGCCGATTTGTTGGTAAAGAAGAAGATTATCCCAACCGTTGTCAGGTACTGGACTTCGCCAATTTCCGATGTGAGAAAAATGGGCTATGCAGTCGGCACGGCAGGTGATAAGGCGCGTGCAGAAAAGCTGCCGGACCAACAGGCTTTGCGGGCACTTTCAGAAGTTTCCAATCACCGACTCGAAACCGACAATCCTGATCACCAAAGGGACATTTACACGACTTCCGTCACAGCTCTTTTGCTAAGTGCCCCGAGCCGCGGCGGCGACGAGGTTCACCTCCTACCTCTTAATCTCGACTTCAAAGCCACCGATAAATTTGGTAAAGATCAAATGGGCTTGCTTTGGAATGGGAGCAAAGGTTTCGGGCGTTACACCAAGTGGGTTTGGGAAGGCATAGTGCCTGTTGCAGAGCGGGCCATAGGTAGGCTCAAGGCAATGACCGAGGATGCTCGCAAACTGGCCCGATGGCTAGAGGATCCAAAGACCTGTAACCATTTCTATCGTCACCCAGCCTGTCCCGACGTTGGCGATGAAGAACCTCTAACGTGGGAACAGGTTTGCAACGCAATGGGGTACGTACAGGATCGGTCGTCCTTACACAGTTACGGCCTTTCTGCAAAAAATTGCACCCACACTCTTCAAGAGCTTTGGCGTGACCATATCTTGCCGCAGCATAAGAAGGACCATCCGTACTTCCCGTACGTCAGCCGCAAAGAGGCTGCCAAGGGAGTAAAAGGTGGTCTGAAGTTCAGCCAAGCTTTGTTTTGCATGCAAGTCAACCAGTTGGCGCCCCGAAGTGGCACTAGTCCGGTCAAACTTTGGATGCCAAATCTGAAAACGTATGGCAGGGAGGTCGGCAAATCCTTTGCCACAACCACTAGCATTTTTGACCGGCATGGCTATAAGGGTGACGATGGGGAGCCCCTTCAGTTGCGGTCGCACCAAATCCGGCACCTACTCAATACTGAGGGGCAACGTGGGAAGATGACGGAGGAGGAAATTGCATGGTGGTCTGGCCGCATAGATTTGGCTCAAAATGAAGTCTATAACGGGATGACCGAGCAGGAGCGCGTTGATCGGGACAAGGGGATTTTGGCCAATGAACATGGTCATGTTGTGATTGTCAAGGTCAATCCTTATTCGTTAGAACCTAAGGCGACGGGCAGCATCGAAACTTATGGTCATTGGCAGGTTGACAGCCGCAAACCGGCATCGCTCCATGATCTGGACGTGCAGCCAAAGTTGACGAACATCAATACTCTTTGGGGACGCTGCGAGCATGACTATGCACTGAGCCCCTGCGAAGGGTTTGCCAACTGCTTGGCATGTAGCGAACACGTATGCATCAAGGGTAACGGGCAGGATGACAGGGAAAAGTTAGATCGCATCCAAGGGCTTATGAGTCGGGTTGCAACCGAGATTGAAAAAGCAAATGCCCAGATTGAGGAAGGTGACTGGGGCGCCGAAGAGTGGCTCGACCACCAGACCAAGTGGCATGCAAAGCTTCAACAGCTGGTTGAGATACTCCAAAGCAGTAAAACTGAAGACGGAGCGCGAATCAAGATTTCGGGAGCTAATAGTCAAATCTATTTGCACAGGGTGTTACGCAATGTCGCGATGACGGCGCTTGAAAACAATACCCTGCCAAAAGATGTGATTCAAGAGATGCTGGAAGCCATAAAACAGGAGGAGCCCGGCATTAAAACGATCACTTTTCATCCTGGAAGGCCCTTTTCATCGTTAGACCAAGCTGACACCATTGACGGAAAGGTGACTGATGGCGCGTAACAAGCATATCCGCCCGGCTGACGTGCAAGGGATAGTCAGCATCATCCGTAACTGGAGCGATGAAAAAATGACTTGGGATGCCGTCTGCGACGAGTCGGAGCTGATTCTTGGATACCGCCCTGGACGCCAAGGCCTAAGCGCACACGCGGCCGTACAGGAGGCCTTTAGCGCCCGAAAATCAGGCCTCAAGGGCGATCCGCCCCCTAGGACCGCTCTTCCCAGCAGTTTGGCCGCTGCGGCACATCGGCTGGCGTCCAAAGATGCCGAAATTCGTGAGGTCAAACTGCTGAATGAAAAGCTAAACGAGCAGTTCGCAATCTGGCTATATAACGCAACTGTTGTTGGCAAGCTCACCCTGGACCAACTCAACCTGCCACCCCCAGTGATCGACCGTCAGCGAACCGGGGGTAAGAAGTGAACCTACAGATGTTGATCGACGATCAGAACCAGGCAGATCGAAAAACTAGTAATGCCGAACGTGCGGCTCAGGCGGTTGACCGTTTCAATGCTTGGGTGGCTGATCGAGACAACGCTACTGATTGGGACGACTACCTTCGCGCAGGCAAGCTAAACCGTTCGGAGATTGCTACTGAATGCGGTTTCGGGCGTGCCGCGTTGCAACAGAATCCTGCTCTTTCCGTTGCGCTTGAATCGGTCGAGGCCAGGCTTATTGCACAGGGCATTTTGGTAACAGTCCACCCCATCATTGGAAATCTCGACCCTGATGACCGAGGTTCTGCATAAAGGGAAGCTCCAACGCTTTAGCAGTTCATTTGATTTCACGGTCAATCCTTTCGATTGAGCCACCAGCGGGCAAAGCCTGAAAGATCTTCGTGTTTCGAGTGAGCCAGCGCCAGATCCTCGCCGACGTTGGGACTCCCATTGGGTTGGCGCATGATGAGGGCGGCGTGAACGCTAGTCGGTACACCGCGCAAATAGGGCGCGTAGTCATCCACGAACGCAACTGGGAGAATTTGCGCCAGTGCACCGGCTTTCACGCTTCGGTTCGACTCATTGTCCGGGGTCACCGGGGTCGCATAGACTCGCTCGATTGGGAAACCAAGGTCACGGATATTCTTCAGTCTGGCGGCTTCAAACTTCAATGGTAGAGCTGACACACAGATCAACTCAAACCCTGAGACATGAAGATTCATTGCAGCGTCCAGCGCTCCATCCATTGCAGGCAATGTCTCCCAGAATGTCTCGTCCTGGCAGGCGCGCAAATGGTCCCGATCAGCAGAGTCGAGCCGTGGCACTTTCCAGCGGTCATACGGGAAATATGCCTGCGGATCCGCCAGTTCTGGCAGGACGCCAAAGGCCTTGAGCCAAAGGTGGCGATATGCCTCGTGATAGTTCAATAGAACGCCGTCGGCGTCCAGGACGATGATGGGTCTTTTGGTCATTGCTCTCTCCAACCGCCACCGGCATGCAATAGTTGAAAACCAGGGGGGCGAATTCCAAGTTCTCGAATTCGCTCTCCAGCCAGCCAAACTGATATTCCGGCGGATTGCCGACTCGCTTCAATCCTATTCACGTATACATCCCCCATTCCATGCGCGCGCGCAAGATCTGGACAGCTTCAATGCCGGGTGCGGTCGTAAGGAGGTCGAGAAGACACTGTCCATCAAGCGCCAGTGCCTCCGTGTCAAGCTCAAAGCCGTAGTACGCGAGAGGAAAATCAGAGTAAATGAGAATTTTCATGGCATGGATTCCGGGGCAAGCCATGGCTTGAAGTTTGGATTTTGTGACTTCATCCAGGCATCCATTTGTGCCCAGTGCTTGATTTCGTGGCGATCGGGAAAATGGCGCAGGACGTATGGAATTTGTCTCTTCTGATCCGGCGTGAGGTTTGGCGCCGACAGAAGTTCTTTGAACAATTGATCTGCCAACAGCAATGCGCGAGTTCTCTCTGACGGTGTCGTCGTACCTCTTTCCACAAATTCTGGCGTCAGCGGCGAGCGTGAACTGATGGGTGCATGCTCGGGCGACATTTTGGGACCGCATGGCCCTTCTGTGTCAACGCAATCCAGCGCCGAAAACTTGATTTCACCGCCTGAAGGGTAATGCCGCAGGATGCTTTCAATCTGATGTCTCTGATCTTCGGTAATATTTCCAGACTCTTGCAGCTCGATCAAATATTCCCAACCGTATCGCACGGCCCGGGTACGTTCGTGAGGCATCGTCATGCCAGGTCCTTGAGCATCTGGCGCAGCGTTGCTTGATCGTCAGGCTGAAAGCCTGTTTTTGAACCGCCATTCATCTGCGTGCGATGGAGATGCTGATGCTGTCACCGTTGGTGAGTACTGTGTTGGGCATCGTCACTGAGGTCGCGGGAGCACAGATTCTTGTCAGAACGCTATTGCGAAAGGCAGCCGTGATTCTCTTCCAGAACGGGGAACCGAAGCCAAAGGGTCTCTTTTCGAAGTTCATCAACAGGAGTTCCGAGCATAGAAACAGCGTACTTCACACCAGCCTTCGTTTCATAGATTTCCACGACTTGCCCGGCGACTGAAGGCTCCTCAGCTGTCCAGACTGAGTCGAGAGGCTCCATTTTCCAACCTCCCGTGCCATTGAGATGGCCAGGGGTGATGACTTGAACGGACTCAAACTGTAGTGACCCACCCGTCTCCTGTTGAGCCATGCTTTCAACATCCTCCACATTGGATAGAAGCATAGTTCGAGTTCTTGAAAATGCATCCTCGCCATCAATTGACTCAGTATGGAGGAACGTCACGAGGAACCAAGGGCGACACAAGGCCAGTTCTGCGGCCCCCCAGTAGTGGGCAGCAGGGTCACCCAAAAGGTTAGAAACAGGTGATCTGGAAGCGTTGTTTGTAATGAACATGGTAGTGAAAATGAGTCCTATTGATTGTAGCTCTATAGGCGTCATTGTCAGCTAATCGGCACAAATGTCTCGTGCCAAACACCATCAAAACAATTTTTCCGAAGCCCTGAAGATAGCTCGCAGTGCCCGGGGGCTCAGTCAGGAAGCGTTTAGTCTTGCTTCAAGCCGAACGTACGTCAGTTCCTTGGAACGCGGACTGAAAATCCCAACACTCAAGAAAGTGGACGAGCTCGCTGAGGTTTTGGACATACATCCACTAACCCTGCTGGCACTTTCGTACATGGTTGACAAAGATGACAGAGCGGTTGATGCACTTCTCAGACAGGTATCGAGGGAGCTTTCTGAATTGCCGAGCCAAAGAAAATAATGAAGTCGTTCGCCGGTGTGAATTATTCACTGCTAGACCGGCTCTTGTGCAGCGGGAGCGGGTATCGGACGCCGGTGGCTTTCTGGAGGCTGAATTGCAACGGTTTACGGACCGGTCAGCGGTCGTCTGTGGTGGCTAAGGGCGAGCCACCGGGTATATCAGGCCTGCGTTAGCGCCACCGCATCAACACCCGCCGGCATGCGCATAGGTAAACGGTGTGGCGGTGTCGCGTGCGTATTCCACTGAAACCGGCCACCGATTCCAATCCAAACCCAGCCACCTATTCCAGTGGAGACCAGGCCACTGTTCCGGTCCAAACCCGACCAGCAACCGCGATTGGACGGCGCTCATGGGCGACTCTTACAGGCCCTAACCAGTCATAGCCGTTTGCGATCTGCCTCCTCCTAACCGGTCATCGGCAACCGGGGATCGACGGGCAACTTTGTAGCGAGCAATTCGTTAACGTGAGCACCCGCCATGGGCTGGTTTCGGGCGTACGACTTTTCGTTCTACCCGCTCTAAACCAGTCGTTCGTCTACGCGCTGGAATGTCGGCAGACGGGCCACGCTTTTGTCAATTGCTCCGACTGCCATGAGCCAACAGCAGGTGCTCCCGGCTGGCAGCTTTCGGGTAGCAGAAGAACCTCACCGTCGAGGTTTACTGACTCGGTCGCTCAATTGGCGGCATTCCATCCAAATTGTTGACATTGGCCCCCAAACCCAACGGTAAGTCCATGCCCAGGCGGTATGCCCTGAAAACTTCCAACACCATCATCTCTGGGGCTTAACCGGGTTGGCACACGCGGGGTCGCGTACGCCAGGGTACCGGCATCGATACATTGCCCGGATAGAAAGCAGGGGCGAAACCAGTCCTCCCTAAAGACCGCCGAAGCAAAGGTATTTGAGTTCCAGATACTCGTCAATCCCATGTTGCGAGCCTTCGCGGCCGATGCCGGATTCCTTGACGCCACCAAAAGGCGCGACCTCATTGGAGATAAGCCCCTCATTGATCCCGACCATGCCGTATTCAAGCCGCTCCGCGATGCGCCAGACGCGGCCAATATCGCGGGAGTAAAAATAGGAGGCTAGCCCGTAACAGGTGTCATTGGCCATCTGCACGGCTTCGTCATCTGTCTTGAAGCGAAACATGGGCGCCACCGGGCCGAATATCTCTTCCTGAGCCACATTCATGGCAGGCGTGACATCAGCGAGTACGGTCGGTGCGTAAAAATTACCACCGCGACCGTGACGACTGCCACCCAGCAGCACCTTGGCACCTTTGGCGACAGCGTCGGCTACCAGCACTTCGACCTTGACCACAGCCGCCTCGTTGATCAAGGGGCCGATCTGGGTGCCGGGCTCAAGACCGTCATCGACCTTCAATGCGTTCACGGCTTCCACCAGCTTGGCGGCAAAGGCGTCGTACACGCCATCCTGGACCAGCAGACGATTGGTGCAGACACAAGTCTGGCCGGCATTGCGGTATTTGGAGGCCATTGCACCGCGCACCGCTGCGTCGAGATCGGCGTCATCGAAGACGATGAAGGGAGCGTTGCCACCCAGTTCCAGCGACAAGCGCTTGACGGTGCTCGCACACTGTGCCATCAGGCGCTTGCCAACCGGGGTCGATCCGGTGAACGAGAGCTTTCTGACAACCGGGCTGGCGGTCAGCACCTGGCCCACCACAGCCGGACGCGCGGTCGTCACAATGTTCAATACACCTCGGGGTATGCCGGCACGCGTCGCCAGTTCCGCCAGCGCCAGGGCGGACAGTGGCGTCGCCTCGGCTGGCTTGACTACCGAAGTACATCCAGCAGCCAGGGCAGGCGCGACCTTGCGGGTGATCATGGCGATAGGGAAATTCCATGGTGTGATGGCTGCTGTCACCCCAACGGGTTGCTTGATCACAACCAAACGCTTGTCGGTAGTGGGGGCCGGAATCACCTCGCCATAGACACGCTTGCCCTCCTCCGCAAACCATTCAATGAACGAGGCACCGTATGCGACTTCGCCGCGAGACTCCGTCAGCGGTTTACCCTGCTCCATGGTCATCAGTATGGCCAGGTCTTCCTGGTTGGCCAAAATCAAATCATGCCAGCGGCGCAGGAGGGTGGCGCGTTCTTTGGCGGTCTTGGCACTCCAGGCTGGCAGTGCAGCAGCAGCGGCGGCAATCGCGCGCTCGGTCTCGACAGCGCCAAGATCGGGCACTCGGGCGATTTCGAGCCCTGTGGACGGGTTGCGGATGGCATGGGCTGCACCGTCATCGGCACCGACCCATACGCCATCAATGAAGGCCAAATTTTTTAGAAGCGACGGGTCTTTAAGTTGCATGATTTTTTTCCTTGAGTTAGTGTGAAATGGGGCCTGGGGAGTGACCTCAGAGTTGAGCCTCGCAGTGCGCCTGGATCCTTGTTTGGATGTCTCGAAACGGTCAAGCCAGCTGCAATCTCTGAATCAGCCATACCGTTCCCATGCCAGCGATGCCGACCGACATCAGGCGCACCATGCGTGATCCGACATTTTGCCGTGCCATCCACGTCAACATTGGCGCCAGCAGGAGCACCACCAGTGCCTGCCCCGCCTCAACGCCTAGGTTGAAACCCAACAGCGCACGCGCCAACGGCCAGCCGCCCAGATGGAGCTCGGTCAGCGCTTCGGCAAAAGCCAGGCCATGCACCAAACCGAAGGTGAAGGTCAACAGATGCCGGCGTAGGGTCACTTGGCGAGACCGGAGGTTTTCCAGCGCGACCCAGATGATGGAGGCGGCGATGGTCGGTTCGACCCAGTTGCCAGTGACATGCACCCAACCGAGCGCCGCCACTGCCAGACTTACACTGTGCGCCGCCGTGAACGCAGTCACCGTGATCAGCAGCGTGCGCAAGTTCCGGCTGCCCAGCAAAAGCGCAGCCAGGAAAAGCAGGTGGTCCAGACCGCTCAGGATGTGTTGCAAGCCCAACCACAGGAAGCCACCCAAGCCGCCTGGCGGGGGCTGGCCGAAGTCGATCCGCACCTGTGCGTGTTCGCGGTCGAGGATGTGCTCCTGGCGGGTACGGGCGGCGGCATCGGCGCTGTTCTCGGCCTGAGTTGTCGACCCGCCCAACCGGCTGATGCTGGCGATGCTGCTGTAATGTTCGCCGAAGACACTGCTCAGTGTGTCGCGCAGCACCAGCACACCTGGCGGCTGTGCACACTGCCAGTCGAGCAGCACAGCCACTCGGTCATCACCGCGCTGCAAGGCCTGCAACCGAGTGCGTTTGATGCGGCAGGGCTGGTCATTGACGCTCAGCATCAGGTGCGCTTGCACAAGCGCAGCCACCTGCTGTGCGGCAAGCACATCACCTGCTGCGCCTCGCTGGACGACCATGGCCGCGTCACCAATCTCGGCTGGTGCCAGCGTCAGCTGGTAACGTGCTTCGTCGCCTTGGAATTCCAAACCCGCCAGGCCAGTGCTGCTGGTGTGAGCCTGTGCCGGCAGCCAGAGCAGCCCCAGCCCCAGCAGCAGGCTCAGGCGGACCAGCAGTTGGAACCTGCCCCACAGCGCGCTACTCATCGTGCGGTACCCGGCAGGGCCGGCGTCCAGGCATCTACCATGTATGAGGGCATCAGGTGAACTGTCGTCAGCCCGGCACTGCGGATACGCACGTAACGCGCAAGGCCAATCGGGTTAGTGGCCCCGAATATCGCTTCAAAGGTCTGATCGCCGACTGCTTTTACTGTCACCTGTAATACCGGTGCTGACAAACCGAACTCGGCTGCCTCGGTCTCAAAGCTGCGCTCAGGCACCGTGTTGTGCAGTAGTCGGAGCCCAGCTTCAATGGCTGCGCTGGCGTTCGCTGCGGTGGTCGCGTCAACGGTAGCGCCGGTCTGCGACCATTGACCATGCGGGCCCCGCGAAAAACTGCCCGTAAAAGAGCCTGAGGTGATGCGTACGTTGTTCACGCTGTCGGTGGTCAGATGTTGCATCGTGCCTTCGGCCTGATGTTCGACCAGCAACTGACGGCGATCCGGGCCGTGCAATGCCAGAAAGACCAGCAGCGCCAAGGCCGCCACCGACACCAGAGCCCAAACCATGCGCTTCATTGTCGACGCCGCCACCATACTGCCAAACCTGCCAGCCCACACAAGCCTGGCAGCACCAGCACACACAACAGGAAGATGATCTGCATCTGTGAGCCCGTCATGACCACCGTTGGCAGTACCTCCACCGGCGGTTTGATCGCCGGGCCGCGCGGTTCGCCACGCAACCATGCAGTGAGGCCCAACACCAAATCAGCATTCGCCAAGTATGGGTAAAACGAATTGCTGGCAAAGTCGGCATCACCCACCACGGCCATGCGAAAGGGTTTGCCAGTACCCGCCAACTGACCTTCACTGACAATCGCCAGCGCACGCGTGCCGGGCACCCGCGCGGAGGCATCCAGGCGAAGAGAAGAGTCACGCGTGGTTAGCGTGGCTTGTGCGCTGCTCGCAAACAACACGCTGGACTTGACACCCTCAGCAGCCACCGCCTGCAAAGGCCGAACTCCCGGAAAGAAACTTAGCGCCAGACCGCCAGTACTCGGGTGACTTGCATATTTTTCGACCGCAACCATCTGATCATCCGTGAAGTAGTGACTGAGCGGGTCACTCACGACCCCGTCACCGACCCGAACACCCGCCTGCGCCAGTAATGCCGCCAGTTCATCACCCAACGCGTAGTCCGGCTCCAGCAGCAGCAACAGATTGCCGCCGCCTGCCATGTAGCCCGCCAACACAGCCACCTCAGGCGGTGAAAGAGCAGTCCGCGGATTCGCTTCCACCAGCGCGGCACAGTCGGTCGGCACGCCCTCACCGGCACCCGACTGGCCGGTTGCCAGCGACAGTTTACGCACTTCATAACCCAATTTGTCGAGGGCCCGACGCAGCCGACCTATGCCATGCTGTGTCATATCGACGAGACCCTGCCCGGCAGCGTCGTGGGCGTGACCACCTGCAGCCTCAAAGTGCGTGTGATACTCGAAATTGTCAATATCGTATTCACCGTGTCCGCTAAGAAAACACACTGGCCGTTTGTCGCTGCGCAGCAGGCGCAGCATTCCCATGGCCATCTCACGGTCCTCGGTGGTGACCACCTCAATACGTCGGCCCTCGGCCATCATCAGCGCCACGTTGTACATGCGCATCCCATACTGGTTGGCCTGCGCCGGTTGCTGATCAGGATCAATGGTGCGCACTTTCAGGTGCGGCGTCACCTTGCCCATGATCTCCACCATTTGTTTGGCGGCCCGGCCGGCAGGATTCTGCGCCTGGTAAAAATAGATCAGTTCCACGTCTTGTTTCAAACTGTGCAGAACCTGCAAGGTCTCGGCTGCAGGCGTGAAAGCCTCCTCGATCGTGATGTCGAAGTGCTGATCGTTGCGGTACGACACCACATTGGCCAGCACCACCACCCCGAATGCAAGCAAGGCGCCCAGCAGCTGCACGGCGATGCGCCAGCGCCGGTGGCCCAGCGGAGTGCGCAGGCCGGCTGCGAACAGCACGCAAAGTGCCACGATGACAAGAAAATTAGTGAGTAGGGGCATGGAGATCACCTGTCTGCCAGGCGTCGGCTGGCTAACCAGAGCGTCACCATGGTGCCACTGACAAAGTACATAGCATCGGACAGAAAAATAGAGCCAGAGACCAGGGGTTTGAAGTGCCCGATCAATGACAGGTTCAGTGCCAGGGGCTCAAGCGAACCAGGCAGCAATGGGGCCACCGAGTCGGCAAACCAAAGCATGAGGAAGACGCCCATTGACAAGGCGGCTGAGACCACCTGATTCTCAGTCAGGGTTGAGGCGAGAATGCCAACCGACACCAGCAGACTGCCCAACAACACAAGCGTTCCGTAGCCCGCAAGGATTGGCCCCCAATCTGGCTCCCCCAACCAGCCCAGGATCAGTGCGTACAGGCCCGATAAGGCATAGATTGACAAAATTACCGCCATCAGGGCGACGAACTTGGACAACACAATCCACACTTCCGCGATGGGCGCGGTCAGCAGCAGTTCCAGCGTGTCGTTGTGTCGCTCTTCGGCAAAAGCGCGCATGGTCAGCACCGGGACGAGCAGGATCGACAGCACGTAAATTTGGCGAAAAATGTACTGCAGATTCGCCACTTTGGTGGCAAAGAGGGTCAGGCTGAAGGTGTAGCCCAGTACCAGCAAAAATACCGCCGCTACGATGTAGGCAATCGGTGACAGCAGCGCTGCGCCCATCTCTTTTCTGGTCAAAACAAGGAATGCATTCATATGTGTCAGCCCGTCACGCCAGCGAGAGGAACCAGTCCTCTAAATCAGTATCCTCGGGGCTGACAGGGCGCTCGCCCTTGAGCTTCCCGGCCATCAACACCACCACCCGATCCGCGGTTTTCGCCACTTCGCTCAGGATGTGTGAGCTCATCAAAACGGTATGTTTCTTGGCCAAGGACCGAATCAAATGCCGCATCTCAATAATTTGACGGGGATCGAGCCCATTGCTCGGCTCATCAAGAATCAGCAATTGGGGCTCATGCAACAGGGCTTGCGCGATGCATACCCTTTGCCGGTAGCCGCGCGACAAAGTAGGCACAGGAGCCTGCAACTTGTCAGTCAGTTCCAGTTGTTCAGCCACGCGATCCACCGCCTGGTGCACTTTGTGCGCAGGTACCTGGCGCAAGCGGGCCATAAAGGCGAGAAACTCACCGACCCGCATATGACGGTACATGGGTGCCGACTCGGGCGCATAACCGATGCATTGGCGCGCCTGCATCGGCTGCTGTTGGACGTCGAAACCCGCCACTTGAAGCACACCGTCATCCGGGTTCAAAAAACCGGTCAGTAGCCGAATCAAGGTGGTCTTGCCGGAGCCGTTGGGTCCCAGCAGGCAGACAATTTCCCCCTGCTTGATGTCGAGGTCAATACCTGTCAGTGCTGCCACCGCACCGTAGCGCTTGGTCACACCACGAACAGCGACAGCAGGTGTTGAAGTTGAGTTCATAGACAAACAAGAAGGAACCCATGACTGCATTCATGAAGCCATGGGTGTTGAGTGGAAGATCAGTTGTAGAACTCTGGCGCCTGCTTGGTCACCTTGTAGGCATCAGGATCATGAGCGAAGAATATTTTTGCATTCTCTGAGTCGCGGATGTGCCGGATGCGCTGGTAAGTCTTGTAGCCCTCAATCTGATTGGTCGCACCACCCAGGGGGGGGAGAATGTTCTTGTCCAGATTTTCTTTCAGATAAACCGCATCACCCGTCAGGATCACCGAACCTGTTTTTGGCAGTTTAACCACTGCGAACTGGCTGCCTTTGGTGTGACCCGTACCTTTCAAGACGCGGAAAGTGCCGTCGCTAAAAAGGTCAAGGTCACCATTGAGCATGATCGTGTTTTGTTGCTTCATGCCTGCAAAGTCACCCGCCATGTAGAACGCCTGAAACGGATGGTCAGGAAACAGGGCTGCCTTGAACTCCTCTTCTTGCGCGATATGGGTGGCATTAGGGAACATGCCCAGGTTACCGGCATGATCAAAGTGCATGTGGCTGGTCACCACATACTTGATGTCCTTGGGCGTCAGGCCAATCTTCGCCAATTGCACAGGAATGGCATCATCCTTGTTCATCTTCACACCAAAGCCTTTGTGCAGTGGGCCCAACCAACCCTCGCCGTCGGCGATCACCTTGTCGTTGATGCCGGTATCAAACAGCACATTGCCATTTGGATGCTTGAAAACGTAGAAACCAACCGGACACCAGTCAACCGTTCCGGTGGCACCGGCCTGAAAGGCCGCTTTGGCAAAGCCGCCCAAAGAACCCGACGAAAAAACGTAGAGTTGCTGCGCAGCCACCGGCGCAGCCAGCAACGAGGCCAGAACGGCACCCGCCGCCCAGCGTTTGTAAAACTTCAGCTTGCTTGACTTCATGCTATCTCCTAATAATTGAATTGCTGTTGATGTTGGCTTACCTATCGCGTTCAATGGTGCGGCGAACCAACGCGCCCCCAACACGCCATTCAAAAAGCAGCCTGATAAATCGCCAGCGCGTCAGCAAGAGTGACGTCACGCGGGTTGTTCACCAGCAAGCGCTGCACCTTCATGGCATCCTCAGCCAGCAGGGGCAAATCTGCTTCCTTGACACCGGCGTCGCGCAGAGTCTGGGCATAAGGCATGGCGGCCACTCTCTCGCGGATGGCAGCGACGAAGGCAGTCGCAGCCTGCGTGTCATCAGCCCCGACCTGTGCCGGCAAAATGGCGCGCCCCAATTCGGCATAGAGCGCCTGCGCTACCGGCAGGTTAAATGCGAGTACGGGGCCCAGCACCAGTGAATTGGTCAGGCCATGCGGCAGGCCGTAGTGGCCACCCAGCGGATAGGCCAGCGCATGTACCGCACCGACCGGCGCGTTGGCGAAGGCCATGCCGGCAAATAAAGAACCCAGCAGCATGTTTTCGCGCACGTCCGGGTTTCTGCCATCACTGACAGCCATCGGAAGGTTGGCATAGAGCAACTGCAGCGCCTTGATGGCCAACGCGTCGGACAACGGGTTTTTCTTCAGGCGGGTGGTGAACGCTTCAATCGCATGCACCATGGCGTCCACCCCGGTCATGGCAGTGATGGCCGGCGGCAGGCCCAAGGTCAGGCGGCTGTCGAGCAGCGCCACATCGGGGTAGAGCAGCGGCGACACCACGCCCTTTTTTTCATGACTAGGCGTGGTCAGAATCGATATCGGGGTCACTTCCGACCCCGTACCCGCTGTCGTTGGCACTTGAATCAGCGGCAGGCGCGGCCCACGGGCCAGTCCGATGCCGTAGATATCGGGCAAGGCCTGGGGCGTGCGGTCCAGCAGGGCGACCAGCTTGGCAGTATCGAGCGAACTGCCGCCGCCAAAGCCCACCACACCGTCCACGCCTGCAGCTGAGGCCGCATCGACAGCGGCCTGGACGCTGACTTCCGGCGGATCGGCCAGCACGTCAGAAAATACGGTGCAAGCAATGCCGGCGGCCGCCAGCGAAGCGAGCGCGCCGTCGATGAGATTGGCCTTGATCAGGCCGACATCGGTCACCAGAAACAGCCGTGTAATGCCCAAACTCCGGGCAATCTCGCCTAGACGATCTGCGCCGCCCTGCTCGCAAATGATCTTGGGCGCGGTTTCAAAAGAAAACTGGGGCATGAAAAATCCTTTCGAACTAATGGATTGGGTTCAGCGGGCGGTGACAACGCCGCGCTCGATGCGGTAGACCAGGTCAACCAACTTGGCGCTGTGGACGTCATCGGATTCCGAAAGGATGACGGAAAGACCGTCTTTGCGCAGGTTTGCAATAACTTCCGTCAAACGCTGTGACAGCACCGGTGCGACACCTTCAAACGGCTCATCCAGCAGCAGTAGGTTATGACCAGGCATCAGTGCGCGGGCCAAAGCGACCAGCTTTTGCTGTCCGCCGGAGAGTTGCAGGGCGCGTCGATCGCGGAAATCGGCGACTTCCGGCATCAAGCCATATATCCACTCCAATCGCTCCTTGGCTTCCCGGATGCTGTTGGCCCAGGCTGGCAACAAGATGTTCTCCTCCACCGTTAAAGACGGGATCAGGCGACGGTCTTCCGGCATGTAGCTGATACCGCGCCTGGCCAGTTGGAAGGGTTTGAGTTGCTGCAGGTCCATACCCGCAGACATAAGGCGCTCAGCCTTGACCGGCATCAATCCCATGATGGCCCGCATCAGCGTGGTCTTGCCCGCACCATTGCGACCGATGAGGCCGACCATCTTGCCAGCGGGCACCTCCAGACAGACATCGCGCAAGATCGGGATACGGTCAATAGCGACGTTCAATGATTGAATTTCAAGGGCGGCGTTCATGCAGATTCTCCCAGCGCAGCACTAACATCCAGATGATGACCAATCACGAGTTCCTGCACCCGTGCATCACCCAGGACGCTTCGCGGTGGGCCGTCGGCGATGATCTCTCCGCTGTAGAAAGCCATGATGCGGGTCACGTAGCGGGCCACGATTTCCATGTCGTGCTCGACGAAAAGCACCGTAACGCCATGTTGACGCACGACGGCCATGACCGTATCCATCAGGGCGAATTTTTCTTCCACGCTGACGCCGCTGGTGGGTTCATCCAGTAGCAGCAGGCGCGGCTGGCTGACCAGCGCCATGGCGATATCCACCAGTTTGCGCACGCCTTGCGGCACGGTACTGACGAGGGCGTCACGGTAGCGGCTGACACCGAACTCGGCAAAGATCGCATCGGCCCGCTCCCGTCTTTCCGGGGTTTCAAGTGGGAGCCACATTGATGGTTGTGATCCCTCGGCTGCAACCAAAGAGACCAGCGCGTTTTCCAGCACTGTCAGCTTGGGGAACAGTTGCGCCACCTGAAACGAGCGTGCCATGCCAAGCCGGGTGATGTCGCGTGGCTGACGCCCGATGACTGATTGACCATCGAACAGAATGTCTCCGCTGCTGGGTGGCAGGTAGCCGGTGACCATATTGATGAACGTGGTTTTGCCTGCACCGTTGGAGCCAATAACCCCGACGATTTCACCTTGACCGATGTGAACGTTGAGGTCCTTGGCTGCAACCACGGCGCCGAAGGTCCGGGTCAGGCCCCGAGTTTCGAGAATGGAAGTCATACTGCCACCCCCGGCTTCTTGTCACGTGCCACCAGACTCCACAGGCCTTTGGGCAGGAACAGGATGAGCGCCAGCAAAATAAAGCCCAGGGTCATTTGCCAGGTATTGGGGGCCTCTTGAATAGCGAAGGTCCGGATCACCGAGAACACGATGGCGCCAATGAAGGGGGCCGCCACATGGCCGGTGCCGCCCAGAATGGCAATGAAGACAAATTCGCCAGAGGTCGTCCAGAACGCCATGTCGGGGTCAATGTGTCCGCTGGCCAGGGCTGTCAGCCCGCCGCCCAATGCTGAGACGCCAGCGGCGACCACGTAGTTGACAAACAGGACGCGCTGCGGTGAAAGTCCGAGGTATTCGACACGAATCTCGTTCTCGCGCACCGCCTCGGTGACGCGGCCCAGGCTGGAGACCATAAAGCGGTGAAAGCCCAGTGCAGCAACGGTGGCAACCAGGACCGCGAGCAGGTACAAGGCCTGTTTCCTGGCATCACCTTGCGGCACCCAGCCCAGGAAGCTGGGCGGGGCCACGTTGAAACCATCGGTGGAACCAAGCGCGGAGGATTTGACCAGCACACCGTAGAGAATCATCGACAGCGCCAGCGTCAGCATGGCGTAAAAAATTTCCCGGTAGCGCGTCAGCAGCCAGCCGCAGGCCAAGGCCAGCAAGATAGCCGAAACGGTGCCCACTGCCAGCAGGGCAAAAGCATCGTTGACGCCTAGATACTGTGAGGCGAGACCGACCCCATAGCCGCCAATGCAATAGAACAGTGCCTGACCAAAGGAGACCAACCCGGCGCGCATCTGGATGACGACACCCAGAACGACCAGCGCCTTGGACAAGGCCAGGGTGAGCAGGAAAGCCAGCCAGGCGGGCATCACCCACGCTCCAGCGGCGAACACTGCGCCTGCCAGCAATAGCGCGGGCACAGTCGCAGAGGATGAGAGTTTGCGTAGCGACATATTCAGATCTTTCTGACCAGGGTTTGGCCAAACAGCCCTTGCGGACGGATGGCCAGCACCAGAAACATCACGCCGTAGATGACAAATAGTTCAATCTCCGGTGCGATATGGACGGCAAAGGAGCGTGACAGGCCGACCAGCACAGCGCCAGCGGCAGCCCCACCAATACTACCCAGACCCCCGACCACAATGACCGCGAAAGCCAGCACGATGACTTCGACGCCAATGCCCGGCGAAACCGAAATCGCGGGCGCTGTGAGCGCACCAGCCAGCGCGCCAAGAATGGCACCAATGGCAAAAGTGGCAGCAAACATCGCGTTGACGTTGACACCCATTGCAATGGCGATTTCACGATCATGAATGACGGCACGCAGCAAGCGCCCTTTGTTGGTCTTATTGATTGCGGCCCAAGCAACAAGGCCAACCAAAATGGCGACTGCGATTAATGCCAGGTCATAGTTGGCAAAGCGCAGGAAGTCGCCGACAGCGGTCTGTCCCAGCAACTTGTAGGGCTGGTAGGCGAAATAGGGATTGACGCCCCAGATCAATTTGGTGGCATCTTCAAGGATTAACAACAGTGCGTAGGTGACGATCACCATCAAGATCTCATCACGGCCATGAAGAAAGCGCAGCAGACCCTGCTCAATCGCCAGGCCAACAATCGCGCCGACTACCAGGGCGCAAGCAGGCAGTATCAGCAGGCTCCAGTAGGGGTTACCGGGTTCGCCGGAGAAGTACCAGCTCACCAGCGAGGCGGCCGAGTAGGCACCGATAGCGTAGAAGCTGCCGTGTGCCATGTTGAGAACGCGCATGACGCCGTAGATGATGGTCATCCCGGCCGCAACAAGAAACAGCCAGGACGCGTAAATCGCCCCGTCGAAGAGGATTGCCAGCAGTGTGCTCATAAGATTTCCAGACAAAGGTGCGGCCGAAAGCCGCGCCTTTGTCTATGGGTAAGGTTCAACAGATACTGATGCTTAGTTGCACTTGGCACCAGGGAAGCCGGCCTTGATCCAGTCGGCCGGGCTGGTGCCGTCAGGTGGCATCAGGCAATCGCCCGCGTAACTCTTGACGTTCGAAACGCTTGCCTTGCCAGTCTTGGCATCGAACTGGTACTCACCAAATGAGACACCCTGAACGGCCTGGTGACCTTTGGCGCGAGCCATGTTGACGGTGCCACTCGGTGCCTCAAAGGTTAGCCCAGTCAAGCCCTGGACGATCTGGTCGGCTGTGGGCATGACGCCGGCTTTTGCCGTCTTCTCTGCGGCGGCCTTGAGACCAAGGATGGCCTGGATCATCTTGTATGCAGGGTAGGTGGGAGCATCCTTGAACTCGGTGGTAAAGGCGGGGCGGAACCAGTCGTTGAGGGCGTTCTTGGGGGAGAACGCACCAAAGGGACCGCGGCCACCGATGATGGTGCCGTTTGCGACTTGGTTCTTGAACGATCCCATGCCGGTTTCGCCAGCGGTCAAAACGACCGTCTTCTTGTCAAACAGGCCGCGTGCGCCACCCTGCAACATCAGTGCCTCCATGTCGCCACCCCAGAAGCTGGAATGAATGAGTTCCGGGTTACTGACTGAAAGAGCCGATATTTCAGCGCCATATTGCCCTTGACCAAGCTTGGGCCACTGCTCGGACACCACTTTGGCTTCGGGCTTGAGCCGCGCAAAAGCAAGCGCAAAGTCTGCCCACGACTCCTGGCCCCAGGCATAGTTTTGCTGAATGCTGGCGATAGTCTTGATGTTGGGCCGCGTTTCCGCGACGTAGCGGGCTGCTGCGACGTTGTCAACGACAGCGTCAAGGCCGGTGCGGAACAGGTATTTCGGATTCTTGACGGTCTCGAAGACCTTCGAGGTGCCGCAATCAAAGAAGATGGTCGGCACACCCAGTTCTTCTGCAGCCGGGGCAATGGCCAGGCAGTCGCCGGACGAAATGTAGCCGATGACTGCATCGACTTTTTGGCGCTGGACCAGATTGCGGAATTCTTCGGATTGCTTGGTGGCGCCGCCGGCTTCGTCCAGCAGAATCATTTCGATTTCAAGGCCGTTGATGCCTTTCTTGCCATAAGGGGCGGGCACCTTGCTGTTGTTCAGGGCCTCAACAGTGAGCTTGGCCGCGTTCGCCGCTGGCACGCCGAATGGGCCAGCGGCAGCCCCCGAGAGGAAGGTCACCACGCCAATGCGGTATTTGCCGTTGTCGGCGGCATTGGCAGAAGTCGCCATGCATGCCGCAAGCGCAATAACGCCAGCAGTAGCGGTCAGTCGAAAGCTGCCATTGGAAGCTGTAGATTTGGTTTTCATGGATGTCTCCTGGTTGGTCATTATTTGGAGATGGGGATCGCTTGCTTGAGTCGTTCACGCATACCCCACCTTGGACAGATATCGCAAGAGGTGTGCCACATGGTTCATGAAAACCCGAGGTCCGTCACCACACCGGGGAGAACCAGTATTTGGCTTGTCACCGAGCACCGATATCAGACTCGCAAAGAGCCGCTGCGTGAGCGAAAACCGCTCAAAGATGTGCAACACCACCCTGGGTTGAGCGCAATACGCTCAATCCAAATGCCAACAACAAGTCCAAGACGTCAACCCTTTACCTGGCTTTACCGGATGCCTGCCAGAGATCGGGTTTTGTGCCGGGGCTGGAATAGTTGCTCTCACCATGGGCACGGGCACGGACTCGGCGAGAGCGAATGAGATCCAGGGGCAACTGCAAGTCCTCAGCGCGATAGACCGTCCACCGCCCAAGCATGAACTTGGCCGGTGGGAAGTCGCTGTTGGGCACCACTTCACCAATCGCCTGAGCCTGCGCAATCTGATGGGTTTGCGCATCAATGTGGGAGACATGACCGTCCGGGTCCTCGGGCAGTGTCATGTGCAAGCCCTCCAACGCGCGGATCAGTTGTTCATTGCCAGCCTTGCGCCCGGCCAGGCGCATGGCACGGCCGATAGCGATGATGCCTGCATAGGCACCTTCGGCGGCATAAGTGGGAAACCGACCTTCAAGACGATAGAAATCGTTCACGAACTTGCGGTTGCGCTGCGTCTCGGGCCAGTTGTTGTGGTGTCGCGCCGAGAGGATCAGTCCGGTCGGAAACTGATCTTCCAGGGAGACCAACACATCGTAATTGCCACCGGTGTCAAAGTTGGCCAGTCTGGTTTTTTCCAGCAAGCCAGCAGCCACCGCCTGCTTGAGAAAAGCGATGAAATCGCCGCCCCACAGCGCAGTGACCACAACGTCCGGTTTCACCGCCAGTAACGAGGCAATGTATACCGTGTAATCGGGCTCATACAGGCGTGGCCAAAAATGACCAACCATGTCGTAACCAACCCCAGCACCGGTCAGTGCATCTTCCAGGTCTCGCCACGAGATATGACCATAGTCGTAATCAGGTCCGATAAAGGCCAAGCGCCGCCACTTGTTCTTTTTTTGCAGATCAGCCAGGTATCGAGCGCCTGCCGCCATTGAGGTGTAGGTGTCGTTTGAGACCCGGAAATAGTGGCGATGGAAATCCTCGATGCTCAATCGGGAAGATGCGTGGTCAGTGCCGATCATGATGACTTTTCGTTCGCGCGATACCCTGCTGACAGCTTGCGCGACGCCGGAACTGACGACGCCGCAAAGAAAGCGGGCCTTATCGCGGGAAATGAAATCCTCGGCAATACGGGTCGCGACGGATGCCTTCGAGCGATCATCCTCCACCAGGATACGGAGCTTGGGTGCAGTGCCTGGCGGCACCCCCGCCGCCAGGTCGGCAAGAGCCAGCTTCATGCCTGCAATGCTGTCGCGGCCATATATGGCGGCCCTCCCGGCAAGCGGAAACAGACAGCCCACTGTGGCATCGGCAGTTTGCACTGAAGCACCAAACTCAATACGGGCCTGGCTGGTGAACGGCCAGGCCAGCAGCGCGCTAGCAAGCACCAACCCGCCATGCCGGATTGAACGCAGCCTGCTAAATAGACATATGACGATGCCAAACAGTGTGAACATTTATTCTCCGGCTGCTGCGGTTTGTCGTGGTAAATCAATTACTCGATAGCGAGTCGCTGCAGACGCCGCTTGAAGGCGTGCCGGGAAATGCCCAGGCGATCTGCCGCCTGACCCTTGTGGCCAGCACATTCGCGCAGCGCGCAAATGAGTAGTTCGCGCTCAGCTACCGCCAATGTGTCGCTGATAGACGCTTGTCCTGGCGGCTGAACCGGCGCAGCATCCGTTGCGGCACTTGTGATGCCCGGTATGGTTTGACCCGATTCACCCATTTCCGGCGGCAGTTCCGCAAATCCGATGTTGCGTCCAGGAAACAGGATGGTCAGGCGTTCAATCAGGTTTTTCAGTTCACGCACGTTGCCCGGCCAGCGGTAGGCTGCCAGCCGATCCAGCACTGGTGCGCTGAGGCTAATCGGGAGTACACCTTCCTCCTGGGCGTACAGGCCTGCGAAGTGTTTGGCCAGATGCACAACATCGTTGCCGCGGCTGCGCAATGCTGGAATTTTCAGGCAAATGACATTGATGCGGTAGTACAGGTCTTCGCGAAATCGCCCGGCGGCAACTTCTGCGGCCAAGTCCCGATTGGTTGCCGCCACCACACGAACGTCGCCGTGCATAGAGCGTGTCGAACCAATGGCACGGTACAAACCATTTTCCAAAAAATGCAGCAATTTCGCCTGTAGGGTGAGCGGCATCTCTCCGATTTCATCGAGAAAAAGCGTCCCTTTGTCAGCGAGGGCAACCAAGCCAACCCGACGCTGGTGGGCGCCGGTGTACGCGCCTTTTTCGGCACCAAAAAGTTCCGCCTCAATCAACTGTTCCGGGAGCGACGCACAATTAATTTCGATAAATGGCCCCGCTTGCCGGGCACTGCCAACGTGTATCGCCTTGGCCACCAGTGCCTTGCCAGTACCGGACTCCCCGAGTATCAGAATACGGGCTGCGCTGCTGGCAGCCACGCGTGCGATGAGTGCCGCCAGATCGCATATGGCGTCACTCTCCCCAACCAGCCCGCCACGGCGAAGCGCGGTGCGTCGATGAAATTCAATCTCGTTGACCATGCGACCGCGCTCCAGCGTGACGCTGATGGTATGCAACAGGTCGTCAAGATCAAAAGGTTTGGTCAAGTAATCGGCCGCACCCATTTTTACGGCCTTCACCGCCGCCCGCGTGTCGCCGTGTGCAGAGATCATGATCACCTGCGGTGAGTCGCCCTCGCGGGGCATTGCCTCCAGAACCTCAAGTCCGGTCTTGTCCGGAAGGCGCAAGTCGAGCAGCACCAGATCCGGCTGCAGATCGGCAACTGCCTGTAGCCCGGACTGCCCGGTTTGCGCGCCGTGAACCTTATAGCCCTCTTCCTCAAGGGCGAAGGTGAGTGAACTGATGAGGCTGGCCTCGTCGTCAATGATCAGAATAGTCGGCATGATGGATGGGCTGGTCAAGGGGGAATAGGAGACTCACAACGGTACCGTGTCCGGGTGTGCTGTCAAGTGTCATTGTGCCGCCGTTGAATTCACACAACTGACGCGAAATACTAAGGCCAAGGCCGACGCCCTTGGTCTTGGTGGTGAAGAAGGGGTCTCCGACGCGCTCAATGAGTTCGGCCGGAATGCCACAGCCGGTGTCGCTGACCTCGATTGCCCCTTTCCCGGCAGTTTCATAGGCGCGCAACACCACAGCACCACCGTTCGGAGTCGCCTGGACGGCGTTCAGGGCCAAATTGAGAATGATCTGCTGCAGATGGTCCGAATCGACCCACAACACCAGGTCAGGATTGCCCTGACAGCTGAAATGCAAGCCTCGCCCCAATAGCTCAGGCTCAATGATTTCAGATATCCGACGGAACAAATCACGCACCGGTACCGCACCAGGAAGTGGTGGACGCGGTCGACCAAAATCCAGCAGGTCGCTGACCACCCGCGCCAGTCGATCGATCTCACCCTCCACTGCAGTCAGCAACTGGATACGCTTGGGATCCTGCTCACGCCGAGCGAGCGCCTGAACACTGGTCTTGATCGCCGCCAGCGGGTTGCGGATCTCATGCGCGATACCGGTCGCAAATTCCCCGAGCACAGCGAGTTTCTCAACCCGAACTGCACGCTCAAGATACTCGGCGAGCTTGCCCGACATGGCGTTAAACGCATGCGAAACGGTTGCAATTTCATCGTTTCCGAACTCGGGTACCCGGTGATCGAGTTGTCCTGATGAAATCGCTTGGGCTCCGCTCAGAAGCAGGCCAATACGCCTGCGCAAAAGTTTGGACAGGCGAAAAAACAGAAACACAATCAGCGCTGCGCTGACCAGCACAGCCAATAGCAAAGCCATCCTCTCAATCGCAAAAGCCTTTAGCAAGCCCCCGGACTCGACCTCGAGCAGCGGCCGCCAGCCGGGCAGAATCTCAGGGCCGGAAAGGACCTTGCCCAACACCTTCGCCGAGTGGCCGACGTAATTGATGTCGCCACCGGGCGTGCGCAATAGAGGTTGCAAGGTACCTACCATCGCCGTCCCGCCAAGTTGTTCCGTGAGCGAGCCAAGACGCATATGCAGTGCGATGTAGCCAGTGATCTGATTGGCCTGTTTTTCGTATAGCGGATGACGCACCAGCAGCCACCCGGAATCGCCGTCGGCGGCGGGTTTTGGGCCAACAATTTCGGTCTCGCCGAGTCTCGTTATTGGCAGTTGTGCGATGTCGAATGGGCGGTCCGCCCAGTAGGGCGGACCAGACGCGGCCTGACCAGGCACCGCACGCTGCAAACGACTGTCGGTATCGAAGAAGAGGATGCCGTAAAGGTCTGGAAGGTCGGATTCAAGTTGCAGCAATGCGGCCACTTCATTGGTCTCATTGCCCTTGCCGGCAACTGCAAATCCCGCGATTCCCGGATAATTGGCCAGCGTTTCAACCTGGTAGCGACGGGCCTCGACATAGGCACCGAGCCGGTTGGCTGTTGCCGTGAGATGCGTCGATATTTTTTCGCCAAGCAACTGTTCGAGCGCGTTGCTGGTGAATCGGTCGTATAGCAGCCCAATGGACATCACAGGCAACGTGGACGCGAGTACCGACAAAATCAGATACCGACGAACGATGCTTTTTTGAATGGCCATTGGCTTTATAGTCTCAAATTAATCAGTTCGCGGCTTGTCGCAAGTTCTCATGCGATGTGCTAGCCGTCTAGTACGATCCAGTTGAAGCAATCTTAATGGATAGAGCTCACGGGAAACAGAAATTTCAAAAGTGCTGATTTTTTCCGGTTTGTCATTGCGACTGCGGATCACAGTCACGGTCCGTGATCGTTGCCAATGCGCTACGTTCTAGCCTGTCAGTAGCAGGGACTTCTGCATTAGCGCCTGACCTGACGAAAATTTTGGCCGAATGTCGACATGACATCCCGTTGATCTAGAACGACTGGCAGTGTGAACACAGCCCGATAACTGGGCACTGTTCATTGAATTGTGGCTGACTCCTTTGGGCAGAGGCTGTGTAAAAACGCTGAATTGTTTTAGACTGAGCCATTCGTACTGCAGGGGATTGCGTTATGAAGCGATTCATCGAAGGTCAGGATCGGGCGCAAAGTATTTTGCTGCCGGAATGTCTGGACGATTTCGTTGATGAGGACAATCCGGTTCGAGTCATTGACGCCTTCGTGGGTGAACTCGATTTAGCAAGCCTAGGATTTGAGAGTGTTCTGCCCCAGGCTACAGGGCGACCTGCTTACCACCCCTCGCTGCTGCTCAAGATCTATATCTACGGCTATCTCAACCGGGTCCAATCCAGCAGACGCCTGGAACGTGAAGCGCAACGCAACATGGAGCTGATGTGGCTTGCTGGTCGCCTTACACCGGACTTCAAGACCATTGCCAACTTCCGCAAAGACAACGGCAAGGCTATTCGCAATGTTTGCAGCCAGTTCATTGTCCTGTGCCGCCAGCTGAATCTGTTCTCGCAGGCGGTCGTGGCCATTGATGGCAGCAAGTTCAAGGCGGTCAATAGTCAGGATAAGAATCTCACCAAGGGGAAGCTGCGGGCGCGCCTGGAGCTGGTGGAGGCCAACATCGCAAAGTACCTCACCGCGCTGGATACCGCAGACCGCCAAGAGCCCGATGTCGCCGCTGCCAGGATTCCCCGCTTGCAGCAGAAGATCGCCAGCATGCGCAGCCGGTTGAAGGAACTCAGGCTGCAAGAGGTACAACTGCCCAATGAACCTGACCAGCAGATATCCATGACAGACCCCGACTCACGCTCCATGGCCACCACAGGGAAAGGCACTGGTGTGGTGGGATACAACATGCAAGCTGCTGTGGACACCAAGAACCACCTGATCGTTGCCCATGAAGTCACCAACATAGGCAGCGACCGCGCGCAACTTGCAAACATGGCTCTCAAGGCCCGCAGTTGCATGGGTAAAGAAGAACTCACTGTTATCGCGGACCGTGGCTATTTCAAAGGGGAAGAGATTCACAAATGCCATCAGGTCGGTATAGACGTGATAGTCCCCAAGCCCAATACCTCAAACGCCAAGGCTGAAGGTCGCTTTGATAAAGCTGACTTTGTGTACATCGCCAAAGACGACGAATACCGCTGCCCTGCCGGGCAACGTGCGATATACAGATTCACTAGAGAAGAGTCAGGTTTACAGATACGACGCTACTGGAGCAGCGCGTGCACTCAGTGCGCCATCAAAACAAAATGCACACCGAGCGATTACCGCCGCATCTCGCGTTGGGAACATGAGAGCGTTTTAGAGGATGTACAGCATCGACTCGACCACAACCCTGAAGCCATGTCCATTCGAAGGCGAACGATTGAGCATGTCTTCGGAACGTTGAAGCACTGGATGGGCTCCACGCACTTCCAGACCCGCCGGATTGAGCGGGTGAGTACCGAAATGAGCCTGCACATACTTGCATATAACCTAAAGCGATTCATCAGCATCTTCGGTATAGCTGGCGCGATTGAGGCGATGCAGGGTTGAGCACAGCGGGGCATTGCCCACTCGCTTTTTATGGGTTGCTTGCATAAATTCCAGGCAAATCAGTCACATTCGCATGTATGACCACTGGATGAGTTCAGCGATGCTGAGTTGGAGATTCATGTCCGTTTCTGCCGCCGAGCGTCACCATCAGCGGCGCTCGTCCGTTTTTACACAGCCTCGGCACGATGCCGAAGCTCACGAAGTGCTTCTATCTGGGATCGTAATGGACTGCCCTAAAGCCGACTGTCGTGAGCACCCGCAATCGCGGCGTACGCGAAGTATACGAACGACTCCTGACCGGTCATACATAGGACTACCCGTAAGCTGACTGTCGCAAATGTCAGCCGTGCGCTGCAACCCGGGTCTACAGCTGTCTCGTGATCTGACGCTCAATTTGACAGCCATGTCGCCGGCGCGTTGCCTTTGGAGAGCGCCGCCAATCACCCGTAACAGCGGTTCAATGTCCAGACCTTGGCGCTGCTCAGACAGGCCCAGGGCCTGCCATAATTCTTCCCATGCGGTTTGATTCCCATCTGTAATGCTGTTGTCGCTGTCGGCCACCGAGGTGTCGTTCCTGATGTTGGCTGTGATCCAGGCCGTTGCGAGCCTGGTCTGGGCGCTCGCGGCCTGGGCGGTGCCCGATGCTCGCCGCGCCGCGGCGCACTGGGCTGCGTGGTCGGGATTGAGCGCCACCACCTGGGTCGTGCTGTCGATGCAGCTGCAGCTGCAGCTGCAGTCGCCACCGCTGTTGGGAGTCTTCTGCGGAGTGCTTGGCGTAATCATGCTGCAGCGCGGCATCCGAATCTACATCGGCAAGCCGCCGAGGTGGCAAATGCCGCTGGCGCTGCTGCTGCTGGTGGTGGTGACGGACCGACTCACCGGGCCGTCGACGTACCGTCAACTGCAGCCGATGGTCAACTTCGGCGTACTTGCGTGGCTCTACTTCGGCACCGCAGTCGACCTGCGCGCGCATGGGCGCGACGAGTTGCGGCTGCGCTGGCCGGTGCTGCTGGCGCTGCCGGTGCTGCTCGGAGGCGCTGCGTACCTGAGCCGGGCGCTGCGCGCCGCGCTGTCGCCCGAGTCGGTGCTGGCAGAGATGACGACCAACAGTTCGCTCAACGTCGGCGCGGCCTTGAGTTTTCTTGTGCTCGTCCTCTGCCTGCATGCGACTCTGCTCGCGCTGGTCGTGGCACGGCTGGTCACGGGACTGCGTCGGCTTGCGCGGCGTGACGGCCTTACAGGGCTCCTCAACCGACGTGCAATCGAAGAGGCGCTCGATGCACAGATGCAGCGCAGCCAGCGTAGCGACCAGGTGTTCACGCTGATGATGCTCGATCTCGACCATTTCAAGGTCATCAACGACCGGCACGGGCACGCTATGGGCGACCACGCGCTCAAGCATGTCGCGGCGTTGCTGCATGGCGAGCTACGCAACGTCGACCTTCTCGGGCGCTACGGCGGCGAGGAGTTCCTGTTTCTGCTGCCGGGCCTGCATTTGGCACAGGCGCTTCCGGTGGCCGAGCGGCTGCGCGAGGGAATCGCCGCGAGGCCATTGGTGCTTGCCGGGGTGACGGTGCCGCTGTCGGTCAGCATCGGGGTGGCCGAATCGGCTGGCACGCAGGCCGATCCACGCAGCGTGCTCGCGCGCGCCGATGCGGCGCTCTACCGGGCCAAGGCCGAGGGCCGCAATCGCGTGCTGGCCGATGACGCCCCGCGCACGGTCAGGCCGTGACATACCTCAACGGGCCACCATGAACTTGATCTGGAAGCCTCGTTGAGGATCGTCCGCCGCCAATGATGCCTGATCGGCAATCGAATAGTCGCAATTTGACTTTCGTATTGCGGGCATTGGTGAAGGAAAGCAAGCGCCGCAATCCAGTCACCTGCCTAGTTGGCACATCCCTTCAATCGGATGACCGCTTTGTGGCGATGAGTTCGAGAGTCTGTACTTCAGTTTTGGGTCGACTGCCGCGGCAAGTCCGGGCCTGCTGCTGCCGGTCGCGAATGACCGCTGTGTAGCGGTCAAATATTAGGCATCAACTTAGCCCGCAACCTTCAGTCAAATCTCGGTCTGCTCGGCGATCTCCAGGGCATCTTCTACTTCGATGCCAAGATACCTCACGGTGCTTTCGATTTTGGTGTGACCAAGCAGCAGCTGCACTGCACGCAGGTTTTTGGATCTGCGGTAGATCAAAGTGGCCTTGGTCCGCCGCATGGAATGCGTTCCATAGAGGGAGGGATCCAGGCCGATTTCCTTGACCCAACCGTCAACAATGCGGGCGTACTGCCTGGTGCCCAGATGCTGCGATTTATGAATACGACTGGGAAAGAGGTAGTCCTCTGATGTCAGTGCGGATACCTTGATCCAGGCATCAACCGCATCGCGCGTAGGCGACGTGATTTCAAACTGAACTGGCATTGACGTCTTTTTTTGCATGACGATGGCGCGGGTGGAGACGCGATCACCGTGGCAAATGTCTTTGACCCGCAGGTTTACCAAATCGCACGCCCGGAGCTTGCTGTCGAGTCCCAAATCAAACAGAGCAAGCTCTCTTGTCCTGTGATTGAGTTGGAGTCGAACCCGGATCGCCCAAATATCTTTGAGCTTCAGCGGTGCCTTTTGACCGACAATTTTCCCCTTGTTCCAAGGGGACTTGTGTGTGCAATCGTGATCATTTTCCATGATGAACTCCTTTGACGATGAGGGAGTTCAAGTCTGGTCAAAACGGAAGGAATATCCAAGTGACCGTTATCAAGGCAGAACTCCCGATATCTGTCGTTCATGGCCGAAAATTGGGGTTACTGCGCGTGCTGAGGATTTAACAAAGCGGTCATTCGATTGCAGCCAAAGATCAAAAAGCAGCCGTTCGAGTCCGCAAATGGTTTGTCCTGACCGTCCGGCTCCTGAGCGGCGGGAGCCGACATTGCGCAACATCTTCAAATTTGGGGTTTTCAGTCCTGAAGAGCAGTGCAGAATCAGGCCTACAACCTTTCTATTTTGCGGTCATTCACAATGTCAATTAAATCATTCTCGTGCACTCTCGGTTTAAGCCTATTCATCCAGTTCGTAGGCGTCCTACCGTGTCTGGCACAGGAGTCTTTAAATACCAGCGCTGGCGAAGCAGCGAGTTGTATTTTCGATATTGGTCGTGGCGTCGATGTAATCGTTACCGCAAAATATGAAAAAGAGAATCTCGTGGGGGGTGAGTTGCGGTTCCGGCGCCGACTAGTCGACGCTTCAGGTAAGGGGAAGCTGGAAATCGCAGCACAGAGAGTGCAGATATACAGCTTGTGGACAGAAACACGAGTTAGTCCAATGAGTTTGCATCAGAGCGTCTTTGAAACAGCGGAGCCCGGTCAACCCCGCACACAAGTTCAGTCAATTAACTTCTCCGTGCTTCCTCTATCAGGCCGTCGCGCAAACATCGGCTTTGTTTTTCTTGAAAATGCAGCAAGACTGGACAAAGTGGATATTGGCAAGGGGCTCACGTTCGGAGCGCCTCAACCGCAAATAAATGGCTCAGAGCTGCAAGGAGGAGAAGCGCTTAAGTGTCCAATCGGGCTGAAAAATTTGACTCCAAAGGACTACCTTACATCGCGACTCCTCAGTAAGGACTCGGCTGTGGGTCTGGAAGCTGCTATTGAACTGCTGGGAGGTGAGGACACAGCGGAGCCGGGCTCTTTGATGTTGGCGTCATATTGGATCAACAAAGCGGAAAATCCCAAACTTGCTTTGCGAACTTTTTACAAAAGCATGTATCGCTTGAAATGCATTCAGGAACGATACAGCGCTGTGTTCATGCCCTATGTTATAGGTGTCACCGCACCCGTTATGAACGACCATGCTGTACTGAATACTTCACAAGTAATTGAAGCTTTGCAAGACGTTCTGACGTGGGATGAAAGGACGTTTTTGGAATGGGTAAATGAAATGGGGCTTGATCCGAATGACGCTGTTCTAAAGAAGAATAGGAATGCCGTGAAAAAGGAAACCCTAAAACTTATTGCTGACCTTCAGTCAAACCCGAAAGCGTCCGAAACACAACTTCGTAAGTACGCCGACCCATTCCTTTAAACGCATCCAGAAAAAAAGCTGCCATTGGGTTTCCAGTAAGAAGTCATTCATGGCCGACCGGAAGAGCGTGAACTTGACTTGAGAATGCACCGGGTTAATGACTGCTTTCGAGACCGACGGATGTCCGCTATGGGCCTTTTGCGGGCATCCAACCCTGTACTAAATCGTCCGAAAACGGACCCGCGCAACAGGGATGTACGAAAAATAGCTTAACAAACTTTCGTACATAGCGGATAATACGGACATCCAATTCGTACACTTTCTTGGAGTCTTGTAGTGTCTCGTGTCTTCGCATACTGCCGGGTCTCAACGTCCGATCAGACAACCGACAACCAAATCCAGGAGATCGCGGGAGCCGGGTTCAGTATCACCTCGCAGCGCACCATCGTTGAAACTATATCGGGGTCGGTAGCAGCTAGGGAACGCAAAGGGTTTGGCCAACTCATCAACAAACTTGAGTCGGGGGATGTGTTGGTGGTCACAAAGCTGGATAGGCTTGGCAGAAATGCTATGGACGTGCGCGCAACGGTGGAAGCCCTTGAAGGCATGGGCGTACGGGTGCACTGCCTCTCGCTCGGAGGTACTGACCTTACCAGTCCGGCTGGGAAGCTGACTATGGGGGTCATCGCCGCCGTCGCTGAATTTGAACGAGATTTACTAATTGAGCGCACTCAAGCTGGACTATCGCGTGCGGTATCACAGGGCAAGACCCTAGGCAGGCCTTCAAGTCTGACAAAAGCTCAAGCTGGGGAGGTATTGAAGAGGTTAGACACTGGCGATTCTGTTGCTGCTCTAGCGAGGGTGTACCGTACAAGCCGTCAGTCAATCATGCGAATCAGGGACGGTAGCGTGGTCAGCTGATGGGAGTTTATGAAGTGGCTCTCCATATTGAGTGTCTCCGCGTTTTGTCGAGCCGGTGCGGGTGTCCACTCTGCCTCGACCACGAGCCATTACACTTCAATGTATCCGAATTGGAAGACGTGACAAACACTGTCGTCTTGTACAACTGAACCGTTTTGTAGAGTTAAATTTAAGTCAATATGTCTGTAAGCGCTTTGATTTCATCTGCTTACTGACTAACTTACTTACATTTTTAAGAAGTGCTCCGTGGAATACCTTCTGTGCCCAATGAATATTATTGAAAAGTCATTCATTCAGTCAGTTTTTCATGGTCTCACCCGCACTTAAATGAAATCCAGCAGCGTTACCGCGCAAAGTTTTGTACAAAATTTTCACAACTCACCCGATTTTCCCAGATGTCCAACTCAAATCCCCAATCCAGTGCGACGCTTTCGCAAGATGACCTCAAAACCCTGGTCGGGCAGGCCGCGCTCCACTATGTGGTGCCCGGCGAGATCGTGGGTGTCGGCACCGGCTCCACGGTGAACAAGTTCATCGACGCGCTGGCCAGCATGAAGGACCAGATCAAGGGCGCTGTCTCAAGCTCTGTTGCCAGTACCGAGCGTCTGAAAGCCCTGGGCATTCCGGTATTTGATTCGAACGATGTGGCCGAGTTGTCGGTCTACATTGACGGCGCCGACGAGATTGACGGCCAGGGCAACATGGTAAAAGGCGGCGGTGCGGCGCTGACGCGTGAAAAGATTGTCGCAGCGCTGTCGCGAAAGTTTGTCTGCATTGCCGATGAATCCAAGCTGGTTCCGATGCTGGGCAAGTATCCCCTGCCAGTGGAAGTCATTCCCATGGCGGCTCAGCAGGTGATCCGGCAGTTTGCAGCCATGGGGGGGCAAGCACGGATTCGTCTGAAAGACGGGCAACCCCTGGTAACTGACAATGGTCAGATTCTGGTTGATGTGACCGGTTTGCAGATCAGCGACCCGCTGGCTTTTGAATCGCAGGTGAGTCAGTGGCCCGGTGTGGTGACCGTGGGTGTGTTTGCCTTTCAGAAGGCTCAGGTCTGCCTGCTGGGCACCGCCAGCGGCGTTAAAACCCTGACGTTTTGACCCGACGGTTTAGAACTTGATGCCGGCTGGATTGGACGAGTTTTCCGCCGGCGGCTGGCTGACCGGCGCCGGTGCACGCGGTGCTTTGGCGTCATCTGTTTTGGCGACCGGTTCTGCTTTTTGCAGTTCAACCAGCGGCGCGGCTGCCGGGTTTCGGTAGCTGGGCGGCAGAACCGAGGATTTCGGGTAACCGGCAGCGTCCAGGTACTGCGTCCATTCAGAATCCGCAAAGCCCCGAATCTGCTGGCTGCCGATGGTCAAAAAGGGCAGGGAATTGTCCCCGCTGATGCGCTGCAGGGCTTCGCTGTCTTCAGCGGTTGTGACGGTTTTTTCGGTGAAGGGAACACCGCGGCTGGTGAGCAGCGCGCGGCCTGAGCCACAGGGGCCGCAGTTGTTAGCGCTGTAAAGCGTTACCGGGTACTTGCCGGCCGCCTGGCGCAGTTCGAAGGGAAGCGTGCCACCGCCGCCAATAGCCTTGCCACCGGCGCCGAGCGCTGTCGCGTTGGCCGATGCGGCAGGTGGTTTGTCGGAAAAGCTGATTTTGCCGTCGGCTCCAACCACTTTGTAGATGGTCTGGGCCTGAGCGGAAAATGACAGCAGCAATGAGGCCGAAAAAACCGCCGCTCCCATGGCTCCGAAAGCGGGGATGAATTTCAAAATGACCTTGTTCATGGTGTGTACCTTCACTTTTGGCCTGTCATGCCTTGATGCCGCAACAAGGCGTCCAAATTGGGCGCACGGCCCCGGAATGCCTTGAATGATTCAATGGCGGGCCGACTTCCGCCGGCTTCCAGGATGGCCTGCCTGTATTTTCTACCTGTTTCGACATTTGGCAACCCGTCTTTACCCACGGTTTCTTCAAAAGCGGCATAGGCATCGGCGCTCAGCACTTCGGCCCATTTGTAGCTGTAATAACCGGCGGCGTAACCTCCGGCAAATATGTGACTGAAGGTGTGCGCCGTGCGGCTCCACTCCGGTGGCTGGAGTACCGCCACTTCCTGGCGAACCTGCGCCAGCAGCGGCATCAGATCCTGCGCAGGGTCGTGGGCGGTGTGCAGCAGCATGTCAAACAGTGAGAACTCGATCTGGCGCAGGGTCTGCATGCCACTCTGGAAGTTCTTGGCGGCCAGCATCTTGTCAAACAATTCACGCGGCAGCGGTGCGCCCGTTTCGACGTGAGATGTCATGTGGCGCAGGACGTCCCATTCCCAGCAGAAATTCTCCATGAACTGGCTGGGCAGTTCTACCGCGTCCCACTCGACGCCGCTAATGCCAGAGACATCGCGCTCATTGACCTGAGACAGCAGGTGATGCAAGCCATGCCCGAATTCGTGGAACAGTGTCGTGACATCGTCATGCGTCAAAAGGGCGGGCTTGCCGTCCACGCCGTCGGCAAAGTTGCACACCAAGTGGGCCACCGGCGTTTGAAGCTGGTGCTTGTCGGGGCGCAGCCAGCGGGTGCGCACATCGTCCATCCAGGCGCCGCCGCGCTTGCCTTTGCGTGCCGATGGGTCGAGGTAGAACTGTCCCACCAGCTGGCCTGCGCGCTCAATGCGGTAGAACTCGACGCCTGGATGCCAGACGGGAGCGGTGTCCTTGCGGATGTTGACGTCAAACAGCGTCTCCACTATTTTGAACAAGCCTGCAAGCACCTTGGGCACGGTGAAATATTGTTTGACTTCCTGTTCGCTGAAGGCGTAGCGCGCTTCCTTCAGTTTTTCGCTGACGAAAGGCCAATCCCAGGCTTGCGGATGGGTCAGGTTCAGCTGCTGCGCTGCAAACTCGCGCAGGTCGGCCAGGTCTTTTTCGGCAAAGGGGCGCGCTTTGGCGGAGAGATCGCGCAGGAAGGTGATGACCTCCTGTGGCGAATCAGCCATTTTGGGAACGACCGAGAGTTCGCCAAAGTTTTGGTAACCCAGCAGTCGGGCCTCTTCCAGCCGCAATGCCAGCATTTCTGCAATCAGCGGAGAGTTGTCGAATTTGCGGGTTGACTCATCTGCCTGGTCTGATGCCCGGGTGACGTAGGCCCGGTAGAGGCGCTCGCGAAGCGCGCTGCTATTGGCGAACTGCATCACTGGCAGATAACAGGGCATTTTGAGCGTGAGCTTGAAGCCTTCTTTGTCGTCCGCCTTGGCCGCGGCAAGTGCGGCCTGCTTCACGTCCTCAGGCACGCCTTCAAGCTCATCGGTCTTGGCATAGTAGGCAAAGGCATCGGTCGCATCCAGCGCGTTTTCGCTGAACTTCTGGCTCAGTTCGGCCTGGCGTTCCTGAATGGCGGCAAATCGATCCCGATCCGCACCGACCAATTCGGCACCACCCAGCACGAAGTTGCGAATGGCATTCTTGTGGGCCTGGCGCTGCTCCGGGTTGAGCGTGGAGGGATCAATGGCCTTGTATTTGGCGTAGAGGCGTTCGTCGGCGCCCAGACGCGTGAAGAACTCGGTGATTTTGGGCAGTGCTTCGTTGTAGGCGGCCCGCAGTTCGGGTGTGTCGGCCACGCTGTTGAGATGGCTCACCGCGCCCCACGCGCGCCCCAGCTTCTCGGTGGAAACATCCAGCACACGGGCAATCTCGCTCCATTGCGCGGGATACGCCTGCGCCGTGACTGTTTCCAGTGCCGTGTTGGCGTCAGTCAGCAGTTGATCAATGGCTGGCGCCACATGTTCGGGTTTGATCTGGTCAAACAGTGGCAGATCGTCGAAGGAGAGCAGGGGATTGTTCATGAGACCTTATTTGGCGGCGCGTTCTGCAGCTTCAAGGGTGTTGACCAGCAACATGGTGATGGTCATGGGGCCTACGCCGCCGGGCACCGGGGTGATGTGCGAGGCCACTTCCTTGACGCCAGCGAAATCGACGTCACCACACAGCTTGCCGTCGTCGTTTCGGTTCATGCCGACGTCAATCACAATCGCACCGGGTTTGACCATGTCTGCGGTGAGTACGTTGCGCTTGCCGACTGCAGCCACGATAACGTCGGCCTGCCGGGTGAAGTGACCCATGTCAACAGTGGCGCTGTGGCAGACCGTGACGGTGGCATTCGCCTGCAACAGCAACAGCGCCATGGGCTTGCCCACGGTGTTGCTGCGACCGATGACCACCGCGTGCTTGCCGCGCAAGTCGAAACCGGTGCTCTCAATCAGCTTCATGCAGCCATAAGGCGTGCAGGGCCGAAAGCCGTCCTGGCCGGTCATCAGCTCTCCCGCGCTCAGGGTGGCGTAGCCATCCACATCCTTGGTGGCGGAGATGGCTTCTATGACCTTGTGCGGATTGATGTGCCTGGGCAAGGGCATCTGCACCAGAATGCCGTGGATGGTCGGGTCGATGTTGAGGGCGGCGATGCGGGCCAGCAGTACGTCTTCGGTCAGGGTCGCTTCGTATTTCTCGAAAACCGAATGCACGCCGGTATCTGCGCAGGCCTTGACCTTGTTGCGCACATAGACGGCGCTGGCCGGATCGTCGCCCACCAGAATTACGGCGAGTCCAGGTGTGGTGCCGCGTGCCTTGAGGGCCAGGGCCCGTGCGGCCACTTCGGAACGCAGCCGTGCCGAAAGGGCGAGGCCATCAATGATTTGGCCGAATTTCTGATTTGTCATAAAAGCAACTCCATAAATGAAAACGCCCGCTGGTCCTTTTTGGGCGGGCGCTGGTAGCTATGAATTAAATAGCTTCAAACTTTTCCGGCGACTTGTCCCAAAGCAATTTTCAGGAGATCGGCCACCGTGTTGGCGTTCAGTTTTTCCATGATGTTGGCGCGGTGCGCCTCCACCGTCTTGATGCTGATTCCCAGGTCGTCGGCGATCTGCTTGTTCAGACGTCCAGCCACGATGCGTTCCAGCACCTGTGATTCGCGCAGGGTCAGGCGCGCCATCAGTGCGCCACGGCTGGCGGCACTCTGGTGTTCGGCAAAGGAGCCTTTGGCGTGGTCCAGCATGCGCTCAACCAGCGGCACCAACTGATCTTCCTTGAAGGGCTTCTGGATGAAATCCATGGCCCCTTTTTTCATGGTGTCTACGGCCATGGGCACATCACCGTGGCCGGTGATGAAGACGATGGGCAGGGGGGAGCGGCTTTCAATCAGCCGGTTTTGCAGCTCAAGGCCAGTCATGCCGCCCATGCGGATGTCCACGATCAGACAAGCTACCTCGCGCGAGTCGTAGCGGCTCAAGAATGACTCCGCTGACTCAAAACAGCGTACGCGGTAATCTTTGCCCTCCAGCAGCCACTGAAGCGAATCGCGGACCGCTTCATCGTCGTCCACCACATAAACGGTGCCTTTTTTCGGAATCAAACTCATGCTTTAACCGGGATTTAACCTGGCGTCCTTGGTTGTTTGTGTCGAAGCTGCGCCTTCGGCGGCTGGGACTCCGCAATCGGAATCCAGAAGGAGAAACAGCACCCTGTGACCTCGGCGCCATTGTAGAGGTTCTCGGCTTTCATTCGACCCAGATGCGATTCCACGATCGAGCGGCAAAGGCTCAGGCCGATGCCCATGCCATCGGCCTTGGTGGAGTAGAACGCTTCATACAGTCTGGCCAGCACTTCAGGGGCAAGACCCTTGCCAGAGTCCATGACAGTGAATTCAATCACCGGCTTGCCGTCCACCTGGGCAGGTGCTACCCGCAATTTGACACTGCGTTGCGGCGTGGGGCGTTGGGCTGCATCAACCGATTCGGCGGCATTTCTGAGCAGGTTGACCAGCACCTGCTCGATCAGGATCGGGTCTACCAGCAGGGACGGCATGCGTGGCGCCACATAGTGTGTGAGTCGCACATTGCGGCGACGCAATTCGATGTCCACCAGTTCCACCGCTTCGTCCACCATGCCGGCGATTTCGGACAGGGAGCGATTGGGCTCGCTGCGCTTCACAAAGGAGCGGATGCGCTGGATGATCTGTCCCGCCCGCTGCGCCTGTTTGGCCGTTTTTTCCAGCGCGCCCAGCAAGTCTTCTTCGCTGATTTGTTGGGCCTTGATGCGCGACACCATGCCGTTGCAGTAGTTGTTGATGGCCGTGAGCGGCTGGTTCAATTCATGCGCCACGCTGGATGCCATCTCGCCCATGGTGATCAAGCGGCTGGCGGTCTGGGCGCGCTCGGTCTGGGCTGCAGATTGCTCTTCGGCCAGCCGGCGGGCCGTGATGTCGGTGGCGATGACCATTTGCGCCAGGCGGCCATCGACCCAGCTCAGGTACCGCGTGCGTACTTCCAGCCATTTGCCCAATTCGTCGAGATAGACTTCCGCACTTTCTGCTTCCCGCTCGGGCAACATCGTGGTGGGCATGCCGGCGAATGCGTCGACGTCATCCAGGGATTCATCACTCGGCGTGGTGGTGGGCACGCCGGCCTGAGCCCCCAGTTGCAGGTGGCCGCCCGCCAGGGTGCCGAACCACAGCCGGTAAAGCTTGTTGGCAAACAGCAACTCGTCGCTACCCAGTGGCGCCACTGATATGGAGGCGTCCAGCGCTTCCAGCACGGTGGTGAAGCGTTCATGGGATGCAGACAGTTGTTCACGGATCCGGTTGGGCTCGGTGATGTCGGTCATCGAGGTCATCCAGCCGGTTTGGGTGCCTCGGGCGTCGATCAGCGGCGATACATACAAACGGGCGTCGAAGAGTGTGCCATCGCGGCGCTTGACCCGAACCTGTATGCCACCGGCCGTGGTCTTGCCCGCCAGTTCATCTTCCAGACCGGACTTCAGCGCCGCGCGGTCTGCGTCGGGCCAATAGGGGAAGGGCGCAGTTCGCCCTACCAGGTCGGACTCGTTCCAGCCTGTCATCTGGCAAAAAGCGGCGTTGACGTAGGTGATGCGGCCCTGCAGGTCAAGCGCCCGCATGCCGGTCAGCATGGAGTTTTCCATGGCGCGACGAAAGCTTGTTTCCGACACCAGCGCTTGCTGCGCCTGCATGCGCCGGCGGGTATGGCGCCAATTGGCGATCAGCATCCAGGCCGTCATGACACTGAGTGTGATCACCAGCCAGAACAGGCCACTGCCGATCACACCCAGGGAGGTTCGGTAGGCTTGGGCCCGGATCACCAGGCCGTTGCCAACCGGGGATACAGGTACTTCGTAGATGTTGGCGGGGCTGGCCCACGGCAGCAGGCTGGTGGCGGGGTTGCGTGGCGGGATGCTGATGCCGGCAAGCAGGCCACCGTTGGCATCGTGGAAAGAGACCGCATACCGCGCCGAAACCTCGGCGGGCACGCCATAGCGAAACAGTCCATCGACGGAGTACTCGGCCAGCAGAACACCGGAAAATCGCACGCGTTCGCTCAAAGGAATATGCAATTGCAGCACGGCCTGGGTGTCGGGTGCCGCGGCGCGTTGCGCGTAAATGGGTTGCTGCAGTTCCCTGGTCAGGTTGTAGGTGTTCTCGGTATCCCCGGCCTTGAGCGTGGTCCCGACGCTTCGGAGCTGATTGGGCGACAGGCTGGCGGTGCTGAAGTGCGCTTTGATACGGCGCCGGTCATCAATCCAGGTGAGACCCTGAAGCTCAGGGTATTGGTTGATCATGCCTTCTGCCCGGGCCAGGAAGTCGTCAGGATCAAGCTCGCGGTTGGATATTTCGCGGGCAACACGCATCAGTTGTTCCTGCCGTTCCAGCAAGCGCAGACGCAGGCGCTGCTGGGTGTATTCGACATCGCGTTTGACGGCTTCCTGTTCCCTGTCAATTTCTTCGAGGCGCAAATAGCCGAAGACCGCAACGATGGCTGCCAAAAAAAGAAAAACGGCTGCCAGCGGCGCCAGGACAGCGAAGCGATCCTGGCGGCTTGGCGTGAGCCGCCGCCACCAGCCTCGCAAACGTGTCACTGGTGGGAGATGCATCGGATTGGGGAATGAAATTGAACGCGTCACAGGCATGGTGTGAAGTGTAGGGGACGCATCGCCGTGAGGCTGTCGCAACGGGTAATGCCTTGCTATTCATGTATCGCATTATGAAATCAAATAGCACTATTTGGAATTTGAAAATAATTATGTAAAAATAGGCGCACTGCACTAAATTAGCCAAAACCAAGGAGATCAGCATGTCAGCAGTTCCCGAAAATCTATTCGGCTCGGCCGCGCATGACGCGGACAGTCAGGAAACCCGCGAATGGATGGACGCCTTGTCCGCAGTGATTCAGAGCGAAGGCCCGGAGCGAGCCCATTTCCTGCTGGAACAGTTGCTGGAGCATGCGCGCCAAAGCAGCATCGACATGCCGTTCTCTGCCAACACCGGCTATGTCAACACCATCGAACCCGACCAGGAAGCGCATTGCCCCGGCAACATCGAGATCGAGGAGCGCCTGCGCGCCTACATGCGATGGAACGCGATGGCCATGGTGGTCAAAGCCAACCGCCACCATCCCGTCGACGGTGGCGACCTGGGCGGCCACATTGGTTCCTTTGCCTCGCTGGCGCATATGTTTGGTGCCGGTTTCAATCACTTCTGGCATGCCGAGAGTGAGAAGCATGGTGGTGATTGCCTGTACATCCAGGGTCACGTGTCCCCCGGTGTGTACGCCCGCGCCTATCTGGAAGGTCGTTTGACCGAAGAGCAGCTGCTTAATTTCCGCCAGGAAGTGGACGGCAAGGGCCTGTCCAGCTATCCGCATCCCAAGCTGATGCCCGAGTTCTGGCAGTTCCCCACAGTGTCGATGGGCTTGGGCCCATTGATGGCGATCTACCAGGCGCGCTTTTTGAAGTACCTGCACGCCCGTGGCATTGCCGACACCGCCAACCGCAAGGTCTGGGTGTTCTGCGGTGACGGCGAGATGGACGAGGTCGAATCCCTGGGCGCCATCGGCCTGGCTGCACGTGAGAAGCTGGACAACCTGATTTTTGTCATCAACTGCAACCTGCAGCGCCTGGACGGACCGGTGCGCGGCAATGGCAAGATCGTGCAGGAGCTGGAGGGCGAGTTCCGCGGCGCGGGCTGGAACGTCATCAAGCTGCTGTGGGGCAGCGACTGGGACCCCCTGTTGGCGCGCGACAAGGATGGTGCCTTGAAGAAGCTGATGATGGACACGCTGGACGGCGACTACCAGGCGTTCAAGGCGAACGATGGCGCTTATGTGCGCAAGCATTTCTTTGGCCGTGACCCGCGCACACTGGAGATGGTGGCGCACATGAGTGACGACGAGATCTGGGCCTTGCGCCGGGGCGGCCACGATCCGAAGAAGGTCTACGCCGCGTATGCCGCTGCCGTCAAACACGAAGGCCAGCCCACTGTGCTGCTGATCAAGACCGTCAAGGGTTTTGGCATGGGCAAGAGCGGTGAAGGCAAGAACAATGTGCACCAAACCAAGAAGCTGACCGATGAAGACATCAAGATCTTTCGCGACCGTTTCAACATCCCGGTGCCGGACAGCCAGATAGCTGACATCCCGTTCTACAAGCCGGCCGATGACACGCCTGAGATGCGCTACCTGCACGAGCGACGTGAGGCCTTGGGCGGCTATCTGCCGCACCGCCGTACCAAGGCCGACGAGCACTTTACCGTGCCTTCGCTGGAGACCTTCAAGTCGGTGATCGAGCCCACGGCCGAAGGCCGCGAAATCTCGACCACGCAGGCCTATGTGCGCTTTTTGACGACCTTGCTGCGCGATCAGGCGCTGGGCCCGCGGGTGGTGCCGATATTGGTCGACGAGGCGCGTACCTTTGGCATGGAGGGCTTGTTCCGCCAAATTGGTATTTACAACCCCGAAGGCCAGAAGTACACGCCGGTCGATAAAGACCAGGTGATGTACTACAAGGAAGACACCAAGGGTCAGATCCTGCAGGAAGGTATCAATGAAGCCGGTGGCATGAGCAGCTGGATTGCAGCCGCCACCAGCTACAGCACCAACAACCGCATCATGGTGCCGTTCTATGTGTACTACTCGATGTTCGGCTTCCAGCGCAT
>NZ_JADMJN010000007.1 GCF_018780565.1 Rhodoferax sp. | reverse complement strand
AAAATCGCTTGGATTTCCACTTATCCTACTGTTCAAATTTGTCGGACCACTTCTAATGCCGCCGTCAACAATGCGCAACTGCAATCGGATGTGGAAATCTTGCGTTATGTCCACTGGACATCATTTGCTGGTCATCCCGCAGCTCTGGAGGTGCTTCTGCCATATGCCCAACTGAAAAGTGATGGGAATTTGTCATCTATGGGAAGTGCCTCTGGAAGCGGTGATTTGATTTTGGTTGCTCCGGTGTGGTTGATCGACAATAAGGCTGATCGGGAGTCATTTGCGGTGGCTCCCTACATCTTCCTTCCGACCGGCTCCTATGATAAGAATAGGGCTTTGAACGTAGGTGAAAACCGTACTAGGTACGACCTTCAACTCGGCTACATGCATGGTATTGGCAATGCATTTGACATTGAACTTGCCGGGGATGTTATGTACTTCGAAAAGAATGCTGACACATCACTTAATCAAAATCTACTCTATCAAGTTCAAGGATATTTGAGCTATCAGTGGACTCCGGAAACGAAATTGGCTCTCGGCTTATCTCATTCCATCGGGGGGGAAACCTCTATCAATGGAGTGAATCAGAATGATCAAATAAATACGACTAAGACGATGTTTACAGTTTCGACCTTCGTTGATCAACGCAACCAATTGCTGTTCTCTTACGGAAAAGATATAAGCGTTGCTAACGGATTGAAAGAGGATTCGCGTTTTAATTTTCGCCTGCTACACGTCTTCTAGTAAATTAATATGCAAGTTTGGAAAAAATAATGGCATCCCAACTTTAGGGATTTGATGATTGAGGTCCGCACCCCAAAGGGTTGCAGAAGTTCTCGACTGGCAACGCGCCGATCCAGATGCCCCCTAAACAATGCCGAAACGACAATAATTTGATCCATTACACAGTCAAACTCGGCCTCACAGCCTTGTTTGACCTGTCGATAAATCAAAACTGTTACCGCGTGCTCGGAGGTAGAACTCATGATGATAGAAGAATGTTTTCGACAGTTCTTGGGGGCGCTACCCCAATTCACACTTTGTGGATTGTGAACGATTCTTTAGACGTTCCGCTTAGATGTAAACGCATTGCAAGTGATGAGCAGAATCATGGTTGTGAATAGATGAGGTGCCTATGGGGCCCCGCTCACTTGCACTTCATTGGTTTCGTGCAGCACGTGGCGATGATCGCTTGCCATCGCCATCGCTATCGGCAAAGAGTTCTACAAAGAGCTGTCGAATCCACATGTTGGCGGGATCGCGGTTGAACTTGGCGTGCCAAAACAGGTTGATGGCGATGTCTGGCAGATGAGCTGGATGGGGGATGACAAGACCAAATGGAGCTTCGTATCGCTCAGCAAACCGTTCTGGTATGCAAGGACGGACTCTGGCACATTTCACAGCGCCCTGTCGATGCGAGGACTTCTCCCTTGCGCCACAACTTTTCATTGATTGTCTTGGCACTTCAAACAGGTGCCATGCGGAGTGGCCTCAACGGCATCGTATAGGGAGGGCGGAAACCTCTCGATTGCTGCACCTTGTGACGGTGTGAACGTCCAAGATATATCGGGATAAGGTATCCAGTCCCTGCCAGTATTCGCTGCGCTACGCCACGATGAGTGTGTTGCATGACGGTTCAGTTCCAGACTCTTGCATGTGTTCTTCACATGGAGATCACGCAATGGAATGCAACTGAAAAGGAGATGTCTCTTCATGTCTAAGGCGGTGAACGGTATCTTATTTGGTCAGATCATTGTCGTGCTCTGCATCGCCTTGGGCGGTGTATGGGGAGCGACACAGTGGACTGCAAGCGAGTTTGACTACCAAGGGCGACTCGGGCCTGCGTGGTTTCAAATTTCCGGTTGGCCGATCTATAAGCCGTGGAAGCTGTTCGAGTGGTGGTACTTCTATGATGCCTATGCGCCCGATGTGTTTCTGCGCGGTGGCACCATCGCGGCATCCAGCGGACTGATCGCAACCGGTGCCGCCATCACGATGGCCGTCTGGCGCTCACGTCTTGCAAAACGCGTCACAACCTACGGTTCAGCACGATGGGCAGATCCTGAAGAGGTTCGTGCGGCGGGCCTGACCCAACCGGTCGGCGTGTTTCTCGGTCGGTTGCGGACCAATGAAGGTGACTACCTTCGTCACGAAGGCCCAGAGCATGTGATGGCTTTCGCACCCACCCGTTCAGGCAAGGGTGTTGGGCTGGTGGTGCCAACGCTCTTGTCCTGGCCCGGTTCAGCCGTCATCCATGACATCAAGGGCGAGAACTGGACCTTGACCGCTGGCTGGCGCTCGCGCTTCTCCCACTGCCTGCTGTTCAACCCCACCGATGCAGGCTCGGCAGCTTACAACCCGCTGCTCGAAGTCCGGCGTGGCATGCACGAGGTGCGCGACGTGCAGAACATTGCCGACATCCTGGTAGACCCCGAAGGCGCGCTGGAGCGGCGCAACCACTGGGAGAAGACGTCGCATGCCCTGCTGGTCGGTGCCATCCTGCACGTGCTCTACGCCAGTGACGATAAAACCCTGCGCGGCGTTGCCAATTTCCTGTCCGATCCAGCCAACCCGTTCGAGATCACGCTGCACCGGATGATGACCACGCGACACCTGGGCGATGTCACCCATCCTGTCGTTGCCTCAGCAGCCCGCGAAGTGCTCAACAAGAGCGACAACGAACGCTCCGGTGTTCTCTCCACCGCGATGAGTTTCCTGGGTTTGTACCGCGACCCTACGGTGGCCGAAGTCACCTCGCGCTGCGACTGGCGCATCGCGGACCTGATCTCGGCTAAGCACCCGGTGTCGCTATACCTGGTGGTGCCGCCCTCCGACATCAGTCGTACCAAGCCATTGATCCGCTTGATCCTGAACCAGATCGGTCGGCGGCTGACGGAATCCCTGGATGGGTCGGACGGCATTGCCCGGAAACACAAGCTGCTGTTAATGCTGGACGAATTCCCGGCGCTGGGGCGTTTGGACTTTTTCGAGTCCGCGCTGGCCTTCATGGCTGGTTATGGCCTGCGCGCCTTCCTGATCGCACAGTCCCTGAACCAGATCGACAAGGCCTACGGCCAAAACCATTCGATCCTGGACAACTGCCACGTGCGCATTGCGTTCGCGACCAATGACGAACGCACAGCCAAGCGGATCTCCGAAGCCCTGGGCACTGCGACCGAGCTGCGGGCGCAGCGCAACTACGCTGGGCACCGGCTGGCCCCGTGGCTGGGTCACCTGATGGTCTCGCGGCAGGAGACTGCGCGCCCCTTGCTGACACCCGGCGAAGTGATGCAGCTGCCACCAGATGAGGAAGTCGTGATGGTGTCGGGTCACCCACCCATCAAGGCCGCGAAACTGCGCTACTACCAGGACCGGAATTTCATGGGGCGGATGCTGGCACCGCCGGTGCTGGCGCTGGACGGGTATGCAGACAAACCTACTGCGCGGTCGGACGACTGGAGTGGATTGGCGATTCCTGCAATGTCTGAGGCCTTGACCGCAAACCCGTCAGGTGGCTTTGCCGACGAGGGAGGTCATCAACTCAAGCCTGAATTGGACCTTGCGTTGGATGCCCAGCCCTTGATGGACATCGACGACCTGCTGGTGCTCGACGACGAGGACGACATGCCGCTGCAGCCGCAGAGCATGAAGCGAGGTAGGCAGGACATTGGGGATGCCGACCAGAGAATGCAGCGCAATGCGCGACTGGCAGCATTGGACCCCGATGACGGAATTGCGCTATGAGCCGGACCCGTCTCAATATCTTCATCGAGCCCGATCATGCCAAGCGGCTGGACCAGCTCGCTGCGCACAAGGGCGTGTCGAAGTCTGCAGTGATTGCGGCGGCCCTGGCTTCGTTCCTCTCACCCGATGCGGCCGACCAGCGCGAGGCGGCCATGGGTAAACGACTGGACCGCCTCTCGCGCCAGTTCGACCGGCTGGAGCGTGATCAGTCGATCCTGATTGAAACGATGGCGCTTTACATCCGCTATTTCTTGACGGTCTCGCTGCCCGTGCCCGAAGGCCAGCAGGATGCCGTCCGTGCGCAGGGGCGAGCCCGGTATGCCCAGTTTGTCGAACAGCTTGCCCGCCACATCCAGCGCGGGCGCAGTCTGGTCCGCGAAGTCCATGAAGAGGTCGCGCCAGATGACCCGACTTCGCAGGCCGCCACACCGGAACACAAGGAAGGGGAGATAAGCAATGATTCGCAAGCCTGATAAGGACGGGGAGGACGGTGGCAGCGCCGCCGTCTCCCTGGAGCGTCGCATTCGTATGCTGCGCACGGCCATGGGGCCGGAGATCGCCGCAGCGCTGGAAGACCCGGAAGTCGTGGAAGTGCTGCTGAACCCCGATGGCACCCTGTGGCTGGATCGCCTGGGTTCAGGCCGAGCCCCGACCGGGACGACACTGCCACCAGCCGTGGCAGAGCGGATCATCCGCCTGGTGGCGGCGCACGTGCGGGCCGAGGTGAATGCCGGCTCTCCCATCCTGTCGGCCGAATTGCCCGAGACTGGGGAGCGCTTCCTGGGGGTGTTGCCACCGGTGGTGCGCGCACCCTCGTTTGCCATCCGCAAGCGGGCGCTGCGCATCATGACGCTGAACCACTATGTGGCCGACGGCATTCTGACCGAGGCGCAGGCGGGGTTTCTCCGTGCCGCCGTGCGCGAGCGGCTCAACATCGTTGTATGTGGTGGCACCAGCACCGGCAAGACCACGCTGGCCAATGCACTGCTGGACGAGATCGCCGATACCGGCGACCGGGTCATGATCCTCGAAGACACGATCGAATTGCAGTGCCGATCCGATGACCATGTCTGCATGCGCACCGAGCCGGGTGTCAGCACCATGGCTGACCTGGTGCGCGCCACGTTGCGGCTGCGTCCCGACCGCGTGGTGGTCGGCGAGGTGCGGGGTGGCGAGGCGCTGGACCTGATCAAGATCTGGGGTACCGGCCATCCGGGTGGCATTGCCACCGTGCACGCCGGTTCGGCTCACGGTGCCCTGGTCCGATTGGAGCAACTGATCCAGGAAGTCTCCGTCACGGTGCCCCGCGCGCTGATTGCCGAAGCCGTCAATGTCATCGTCTTCATCGCTGGGCGTGGCCGGTATCGGCGCGTGCAGGAGATTGCACGGGTCATCGGCTTAGACAGCCACGGCTACCAGCTCAGTACCGATCTGATGCCTTCTTTTCCCTCTATTTCTTCCACCACCAACTTACCAACCACCGGAGAACCGTCATGACGACTTCACGCATTTCCGTAAAACCAGTCTTCCAGGCCGCCGCCATCGGTGCGCTATTGCTCGCAGTTACTCTGCCTGCCTTTGCGGCCGGCTCGAACATGCCGTGGGAGGCCCCATTGCAGTCCATCCTCGAATCGGTCCAGGGACCGGTGGCGCGCATCGTGGCGGTGATCATCATCATTACCACGGGCTTGACGCTGGCGTTTGGCGACAGCAGCGGGGGTTTTCGGAAACTGGTGCAGATTGTGTTCGGGCTGTCGATTGCGTTTGCGGCATCGTCGTTCTTCCTGACCTTCTTCAGCTTCTCGGGTGGAGCGGTGCTGGCATGAACGCTGCCACTCCAAACGCGCCGGGCTTTGTCAGTGGTTTTGAGATTCCGCTGCACCGGTCCCTGACCGAACCCATCCTGCTGGGTGGTGCGCCGCGCACCGTGGCGATTGCCAACGGCACGCTGGCCGCTGCGGTGGGCCTCGGGTTGCAGCTCTGGCTGCCGGGGATCGCGCTGTGGATCATCGGCCATTTGTTGGCGGTTTGGGGTGCGCGTCTGGACCCGCAGTTCATGCAGGTCTTTGCGCGGCACATCAAGCACCGCGTGCTGCTGGACGTGTGAGGCAAGCCATGGAGAACACAGCATGATGCACCTCGCTGAATACCGCAAGCGCCCGACCTTGCTGGCCGACTGGTTGCCTTGGGCCGGACTGGTCGCACCGGGTGTCGTGTTGAACAAGGATGGTTCGTTCCAGCGCACGGCGTGTTTCAGGGGGCCGGACCTGGACAGCGCGACGCAGGGCGAACTGGTGGCCACGTCGGCGCGTTTGAACAATGCGTTGCGTCGGTTGGGGTCGGGCTGGGCGCTGTTTGTCGAGGCTGAGCGGCGCGAAGCGGCTGACTATCCCGAGTCCTCTTTCCCGGAGCCGCTGTCCTGGCTGGTGGATGAAGAGCGCCGGGCGGCTTTTGAAGAGGTCGATAGCCACTTTGAGAGCGCTTACCACCTGACACTGCTGTACCTGCCACCTGAGGAGTCTCAGGCGCGTGCCGCCAAGCTGCTGTACGAGAACACCAAGGTCGAAGGCGTGGATTGGCGGGAGCGACTGGAAGGCTTCGTGTCGGAAACGGAACGCTTCTTTGGTCTGCTCGAAGGGATGATGCCAGAGATCACTTGGCTGGACGATGGCCAGACACTGACCTACCTGCATGGCTGTGTGTCCACGCGCCGGCATCCGGTGGCTGTGCCCCAGGTTCCGATGCATCTTGATGCGTTGTTGGCGGACGAGCCTTTGAGCGGCGGGCTTGCGCCCATCCTTGGGAATCAGCACCTGCGTGTGCTGTCGGTGCGCGGCTTTCCGACCTCGACCTGGCCCGGCCTTCTGGATGACTTGAACCGGCTGGGCTTTGCCTACCGTTGGAGCACGCGCTTCCTGTGTCTGGACAAGGCCGAAGCCGAACGCGAACTGGGCCGCTTGCGGCGTCAGTGGTTTGCCAAGCGCAAGAATATCGTGGCGTTGTTGCGCGAGACCGTCTTCCAACAGGAGAGCCCGCTGGTCGATTCCGACGCGTCGAACAAGGCGAGCGATGCCGATGCGGCCCTGCAGGAACTGGGGAGCGACCAGGTGTCGTTCGGCTACGTTACGGCGACGGTCACGGTACTGGACGCGCATGCTACCGCCGCCGACGAGAAGCTGCGTGCGTTGGAGCGCACCATCCAGAGCCGGGGTTTCGTGACGATCCCCGAGACTTTGAATGCAGTGGATGCCTGGCTGTCGTCGATTCCGGGACATGCCTATGCCAACGTGCGCCAGCCCATCGTCTCGACCTTGAACCTGGCACACATGATGCCGGTGTCCGCTGTGTGGGCTGGGCAGGAGCGCAATGCGCACCTGGACGGGCCGCCGCTGATCGTGACGCGCACCGACGGCGCGACACCGTTCCGGCTGGTCACGCACATCGGCGACGTGGGCAATACGCTGGTGGTGGGCCCCATTGGCATGGGCAAGTCGGTGCTGCTGGCGACTTTGGCCATGCAGTTCCGCCGCTATCCAGGTTCGCGCATTCTGGCCTTTGATATGGGGCGCTCGATTCGCGCGACTATCCTCGGACTGGGCGGGGAGCACTACGACCTGGGTAACGATGGTGGCGCAGAGGGTTCTATTGCCTTCCAGCCGCTGGCGCGTATCGACCAGGATGGCTACCGCGCCTGGGCGACGCAATGGATCGCAGGGCGTTTGATTCACGAAGGCGTCCCCGTCGGCCCGGCCGAGAAGGACGCAGTCTGGTCGGCTTTGAACAGTCTGGCCAGTGCGCCGGTCAACCAGCGCACCATGACTGGCCTGTCGGTACTGCTGCAGTCCAACGCCTTGCGCCAAGCCCTGCAGCCCTATGTGCTGGGTGGCGCCCACGGCAAGCTGCTGGATGCGGATTCAGACCGCCTGGGTTCCGCCGACGTCCAGGGCTTTGAGATGGAAGAGCTGATGCACAGCAAGGCAGCGATGCTGGCGGTTCTGGGTTACCTGTTTGCGCGTTTCGAAGAACGCTTCGACGGGGCGCCGACGCTGTTGATTCTGGATGAGGCCTGGTTGTTTCTGGACGACCCGGTGTTTGCATCCCGCATCCGCCAGTGGTTGAAGACCTTGCGCAAGAAGAATGTGTCGGTGATCTTTGCCACGCAATCGCTGGCGGACATCAAGGACTCGGCAATAGCCCCGGCCATCATCGAGAGTTGCGCGAGCCGCATCTTCCTGCCGAATTCGCAAGCAACCGAACCGCAGATCAGGGTCATCTACGAAGGCTTCGGACTCAACAGCCGGCAGATCGACATCGTCGCGCAGGCGCAGCCCAAACGGGATTACTACTACCAGTCACGGCTCGGAAACCGGGTCTTTGAATTGGGACTTGGACCGGTGTCCCTGGCGTTTGCCGCTGCTGCCAAGCCCGAGGACCAGCGCGCCATGGATGCTGTGTGCAATGCCGTAGCGGCCTCGGGGTCACCTGCGGACTTTGCCACCGCCTGGCTGCGCCATTGCGGCCTCGATTGGGCCGCGGACCTGATCCCGTCGTTTCCGTCCCCTTCCTCAACCACGCAGGAGAAATCGCCATGAACCGCACATCTTTCCTCAAACCCCGCATGGCTGCCCTGGCTGCCGCCGGCGCGCTCGCCCTCGGCATCGCACCGCCGGCACACGCGCTTTTTGGCGTTGGCGACATCGTGTTTGATCCGACGAACCTGGTGCAAAACATCATGACGGCCGCCCATACCCTGGAGCAGATCAACAACCAGATCCGGCAGTTGCAGAACGAGGCGCAGATGCTGATGAATCAGGCCAAGAACCTGACGGGCTTGAACTTCAGTGCGTTGGCCCAACTGCGTGCCGCCTTGGCCGCGACGAACCAGCTGATCGGGCAGGCTCAGGGCCTGGCTTTCAATGTGTCGCAGATGGAATCGGAATTTACCCGGCTCTACCCCAATGCATATTCCGCGTCCACCTCCGGCAGTCAGATGGCGCTGGACGCGCGCCAACGCTGGCGCAATTCGCTGGAAGCGCTGCGTACCGCCACCAAGGTGCAGTCACAGGCGGTGCAGAACTTTGCATCCGACGAGCAAACCCTGACGGACCTGGTGAACCGCAGCCAGTCCGCCGTCGGTGCTTTGCAGGCCATGCAGGCAACCAACCAGCTGCTGGCCCTGCAGTCGCGCCAAACCATCCAGGCGCAGCAGCTCCAGATCACGCAGGACCGTGCCACCGCCCTGGAGCAGGCGCGGCAGGTGGCGGTGCAGGAGCGCGCGCGAGAGGTGCGTCGGCGCTTCCAGGGGGAGGGCACGCCTTACACCCCGTACACGGTCAACTTTTACAGCAACTAAAAGGACCACCATGAAGCAGCTTCTGATCATTGCGCTTGCGTTGTCGGTATCGCTGATGGCGGCTTGTGGAAAATCGGCACCGACCGACACGGTTGAATCACTGGTTGCGAATCCTGAGCGCCTGAAAGCACTTCGAGCCCAATGCAAGGCCGACCATGCCAAGGTGGGGGATGCCGTCTGCGCTGCGGTGTCCGAGGCCACGCGGCGTCGCTTCATGGGCGGTGGCAAGTCGCCGTATGCAAGCGATCCCGTGCCGTCACCGACGCCACCGGCCAGAGCCAAGAGTGAACCGTCATGAACGATCTGTCGGTCATCGACCGTTTTCTGGACGTCTTCTCACGCTACATCGATTCCGGTTTTGGCCTGCTGCATGGCGAGGTGGCGTTTCTGACTGCCACGCTGGTCGGAATTGACATGACGCTCGCCGGTCTGTTCTGGGCTATGAGCCATGCCAGTGGGGGTGGCGACGACGTGATCGCCAAGCTGGTCAAGAAGGTGCTGTATGTCGGCGCCTTTGCTTTCATCATCGGCAACTTCAACAATCTGGCAGGCATCCTGTTCCGTTCCTTTGCAGGACTTGGACTGGTGGCGTCTGGTTCGTCGATGACCCAGGCGCAGTTGCTGCAGCCGGGACGGCTGGCGCAAGCCGGCGTGGATGCGGGACGGCCCATTATGGTGCAGATCAGCGACCTGACGGGTTTTCCAGAAGTGTTCGCCAACCTGGATGTCATCACCGTGCTGTTCCTGGCCTGGTTGGTGGTGATTGTGAGTTTCTTCGTGCTGGCGGTTCAGCTGTTTGTGACGCTGATCGAGTTCAAGCTGACGACGCTGGCGGGTTTTGTGCTAGTGCCTTTTGCCTTGTGGAACAAGACTGCGTTTCTGGCCGAGCGGGTGCTGGGCAACGTGGTGTCGTCGGGGATCAAGGTGCTGGTGCTGGCCGTGATCGTTGGCATCGGCTCGGGCTTGTTTGCGGAGTTCCAGACACCACCAGGAACGGAACCTTCGATTGACCATGCGTTGGTCATCATGCTGGCTTCACTCACGCTGCTGGGTTTGGGTATTTTTGGTCCTGGCATTGCGACCGGATTGGTATCGGGCGCGCCGCAGTTGGGCGCAGGTGCGGCGGCGGGAACCGCGCTCGGTGCCGCGGGTCTGGTCGTGGCAGGTGGTGCGGCGATTGCCTCAGGCGGTGCGGCCGTAGCCGCTGGTGCCCGCATGGTGCCGGGTGCGGCACGTGCTGCCATTGGCGGTGGCGCCAGTGCCACTCGCTCCGCAAGCACGATGGCCAGTGGTGCGAAGTCAGCCTACCAGGCAGGTGCCGCCGCATCAGGCGGCAGTGGTGTGCGCGCTGCGGGTGCGGGTCTGGCCAATGTGGCGAAGACGGGTGCGAGCGCCGTCGGCCAGCGCGTCGCGGCTGGGGCCAAGGCCGTCAAGGATCGCGTTGCATCGGCGGTAGCCGGGGAGGCTGAGCCAGTATCAGCCGCGGGTGCCAGCACTGCCGCGAATGCAACGACGCCAGACACGCCACCTCCCGCTCCGGCGTGGGCGAAACGCCTGCAACGCAACCAGCGGCTCTCACACGGGATATCTACCGCTGCCCACACCCTGCGCTCTGGTGACCACGGCGGGGGTGGTGCCAGTCCGAGCCTGCGCGACGACTCCAATCATTGAGGAGATCTAAATGCTATTCAAACGACCCCAGGTGCGCTACTCGGACACGCCCGAGCCCGTCACCCCGTATCAGGCTGCAGCGCAAGTCTGGGACAACCGCATCGGTAGCGCCCGCGTGCAGGCCAAGAATTGGCGGCTAATGGCTTTCGGTTGCTTGAGCCTGGCTTTGCTGATGGCCGGTGGACTGGTCTGGCGCTCCGCACAGTCCATCGTGACACCCTATGTTGTCGAGGTGGACAGCGCGGGGCAGGTGCGTGCAGTCGGCGAAGCGGCCACGCCGTACAAACCGAATGATGCGCAGATTGCCTATCACCTGGCGCGCTTTGTCACCGACGTGCGCTCGCTGTCGATCGATCCCATCGTGGTGCGACAGAACTGGCTCGAAGCCTATGAATACACCACGGACAAGGGTGCGGCGACGCTGAACGATTACGCGCGAGCCAATGATCCGTTTGCCCGCATCGGGCAGAACTCTGTCTCGGTGGAAGTGACCAGCGTGGTTCGGGCCAGTGATTCTTCGTTCCAGATGCGCTGGATCGAGCGCAGTTATGCGAATGGTGCGCCCTCGGGCACCGAGCGCTGGACAGCGGTGGTATCGGTGGTGCTGCAACCGCCCCGCACGGAAGAGCGCTTGCGCCGCAATCCACTAGGCATTTATGTCAACGGCCTGTCCTGGAGCCGTGAACTCGAAGCGACACAAGGAGTAAAACCATGAAGACACGAATTCGTATTTGCGCTTTGCCGTTGGTGATGGTCGTCACCTTGGCGACTATCACCGGCTGCGCCACGCACGGCAAGCCGCCGCCCGTCATCACGCTGGATGAGCCCGTTGCCGCGCAACTGCTGCCGGACGCACCCAAGCCTATCGAAGTGGTGACGCTGTCTGAACCGCTGGCGCTACCTGCACAGTTGAAGTCGCTCTCAATAGAAGCTGAGGCGAAGGTCGCACCGGAATCCATCGATGAAAAAGTCCGTGTCGCACGCGCCAATCTGGAAGCGCGCGTGGCACCCAGCCGGGAGGGCTACGTCAATGCCATCCAGGTGTGGCCCTACGCCGATGGCGCGCTGTACCAGGTCTACACAAGCCCGGGCCGGGTTACTGTCGTCGCGCTGCAGGAGGGCGAGGAACTCGTGACCGTTTCGGCTGGAGATACGGTGCGCTGGGTGGTTGGTGATACGGTCAGTGGCTCAGGGGCCAATTTGCGCGTGACCGTTCTCGTGAAACCCACGCGTACCGGTTTGAAGACCAATCTGGTCATCACTACGAACAGGCGCATGTACCTGCTGGAGCTGTCCTCAACGCCGCAGGCCTGGATGGCTTCAGTGTCCTGGGACTACCCGAAGGACCGGATGCTGGCCTTGCAGAAGCAGGCGCAGCAGGCTCAAGCGGCCACGTCGGTAGATTCCGGCCTGTCGCTGGAGCAGATCAAGTTTCGCTATGCCATCACGGGCGACAGTCCGCCGTGGAAGCCGCTGCGGGCCTTTGATGACGGGCAGCGGGTGTACATTCAGTTTCCCACTGGCATCGCGCAGGGCGAGTTGCCGCCACTGTTCGTGATTGGGTCGCAGGGTGATGGACAGTTGGTGAACTACCGTTTCCGTTCACCGTATTACGTGGTGGATCGGCTGTTTGGTGCTGCCGAACTGCGACTCGGCGCAGACAATGCTCAGATGGTGCGTATTGAGCGCACCGATGGGGTTGCCAGTGCGGCACGGAGGAACTGAGCATGAGTACGCCCGCCACACCGCAGGCTGACACGCCGGTGCCGCCGAAGGTTGATCCAGACACCATGACCTTGCGTGCGCCGCCGCGTCCAGTGGTCCGGTTGAACCGACGCATGCTGGCGCTTGGCGCGGGCATGCTGGCCGCCGCCGTGCTTGGAGGTACTTTGTGGTCGCTGCAGTCGCATAAGCGTGAACGCAACCCGGCAGCCGAGTTGTACAACGTGGACCGCGTCTCACGGGCCGAGAGTCTGGACCAGTTGCCCAAGGATTATTCGAAGATACCGGTGCCTGTCAAACCCGCCATACCTGTCTTGGGGGAACCGTTGCCGGGTGATCTGGGGCCGGCCATCCTCAGCGCAGAACGGCAGCGCCAGGCGAACGTATCGGCGGCGTACAACGATCCAGCACATGCGGATCGTTTGACGCAGCTGCGTGATGCGGAGGACGCGGCGCGCTCTACGGTGTTCTTCCGCAGCAGTGGGAATGGCGCGAAGGCGGCAACGGCTGTGACTTCAGCTGCGGCTGGCAGTCCGTCCGCATCGATGTCGGGCAATCAGCCGTTCAATCCGATGGGGTCGACGACTGCCACGACACAGCAGGCCGACCCGACTGCCGCGCAGAACCGGCAGGAGCAGAAGGCAGCCTTTGTTGCGAATGCGGGTGACACGGCTACGCGCAATCCGGCCAGCCTGCAGATGCCGGTCTCGCCTTACCAGGTGATGGCGGGCACGGTCATTCCAGCTGCGCTGGTGACGGGCATCAACTCTGACCTGCCGGGGCAGGTCATCGCCAATGTGACGGAGGCGGTCTACGACACGGCCACGGGGCGTTATCTGCTGATTCCGCAGGGGTCAAGATTGATTGGGCGTTATGACAGTCAGGTGTCATTCGGGCAGCGGCGGGTGTTGCTGGTGTGGACGCGGTTGATCCTGCCCGACACCTCGTCGATTGCGCTTGACCGCTTGCCGGGCATTGATCCGGCGGGTTATGCCGGGCTGGAGGATGGTGTTGATTGGCACTGGGACCGGATTCTTGCGGGCGCAGCGCTGTCGACGTTGCTTGGTGTCGGCGCTGAACTGGCGGCACCGGACCGCAGCGGAACTGATGGCAAGGTGGTCATTGCCGTGCGCCAGGGCGCGCAGGACACGGTGAATCAGGTTGGTCAGGAGATCACAAAACGGAATATGAGCATTCAGCCGACGCTGACGATTCGGCCTGGGTTTCCGATGCGGGTGATGGTGAGCAAGGATCTGATTTTGCGGCCTTATCAGCCGTTGTTCTTTGTGAGGGGGGCGTCGCAATGAACGCGCCTGTCGACAAATTGCGGCTGGGGCCACTGCCGAAGACCGAGACTGTAAAACTGACCATTGCGCTGACCACCACATTGAAGATTGATCTGGAGCGCTATGCTGCGCTGCATACACAGACCTACGGCGAACCGGTCGACGCCGTTGCGCTGATCCCGCATATGCTGGAGTTGTTCATCCTGCGGGATCGGGGCTTCAATGCGCTGAAAGCTAAGGCGTCGCGATTGCGCTCGGGGGCGGGCGGCTAAGCCTGAAGACAGCCGACTTGTCCAACCGTAACACTGGACTTACCAACCCTGGGAAGCAAGCTGTTGACGGTGCCAGTAATCAAAGTCGGATGGCCGCTACTCGGCGTGAGATGCGGGGCAACGCCCGCGAGCCGGGGGGGCGATGCATGGAAGTTATGGATATTGGTTGAGCTGGGGACCGAGATCGCTGAGAGTAATTTGCACGGTTTAAGAGGTGCTCTTGGTCACCTTCCGTGCGCAGTTGGATCATGTGCTGGTTGTGATAGCGTACGTTTGTGTATCACCATACAAACATGATAGACTTCCCTATCAATGTCTGAAACTTTTTCTTATGTATTTCCGGCGATTCGTGGGGTGCAAGCGGGGCGTGAATATTACGTCTCCATGTGCCCGCTTCGCCTGTTGCCGCGCCTGTTCTCCTTCGACGAAGAAGAACTGGTGCCGGAGTTGCGCGCCCAACGGACGTTGAACAAAGCGCGCGTCCCGGACATCGCTCGCTACATCATCGAAAACAAGGCCAGCTACACTTTCTCGGCCATTACCGTTTCCATAGATGGCACAATCAGCTTCGACCCTGTGGGTGCCGATGGTCCGGCTAATTTTCGCATGGGTGCGTTGACGGTGTCCATGGACGCGAAGTTCATTGTTAACGACGGACAGCACCGTCGGGCAGCGATCGTTCATGCGTTGGAGACAGCGCCTGAACTGGGTGAGGAAACGATAGCTGTCGTATTTTTCTTAGACCGTGGGTTGGAGCGCTGCCAGCAGATGTTTGCTGACCTCAATCGTTACGCTGTCAAGCCATCCGCCTCATTGGGCGTTCTCTATGACCATCGAAGTGCCGCCGCGAGTCTTGCGCGACATCTGAGCCTCACATCGTCAGTATTCAAGAATCTGATTGAAACAGAGCGTTCGTCGTTGTCCCCGCGTTCGCGCAAACTTTTCACTTTGAGTGCCGTCAATTTCGCAACGTCGGAGCTGTTGACCGAGAAGGAGCTGGAAGACTTCCAAGCCGCCAGTAAGAAATGTCTGGAGTTCTGGGAATCCGTCGGAGATCAAATTCCAGAATGGACTTACGTGCGTCAGTCGAAGATGACCTCGGGTGAGCTTCGAAGGGATTTCATTCATTCGCATGCCATCGTGCTCCAAGCTATGGGGCGTGCTGGACGCGCTTTGTATTTGTTGCCAGAGGCAGAACGTACGAAACGTCTCAAACGCCTTCGAAATGTGGATTGGTCGCGAAAGAACGCGGCCACATGGGAAGGTCGGGCCATGGTTGGCGGGGGCATGGCCAAGTCAGGCCAAAACATCACATTGACGTGCAACGAGATTAAGCGCGTCTTGGGTCTCAAACTAACGCCTGAAGAGAGTACAGCCGAAGCCGCTTGGGCGTCTGCACGTGGCCCTCGACGGAGCACTGAACGAAAACGAATATGAGCACCCCCTTTGAACAAATCGTGGATGAGATACGAGATCTGTATCTGTCCGACACAATCCCCTGGATCGTTGGTTACAGCGGTGGTAAAGATTCGACAGCGTCATTGCAATTGCTGTGGACAGCTATTGCATCGCTTTCCCCGGAGCAACGCGTCAAGCCCGTTCATGTAATCAGCACGGATACGCTGGTGGAGAATCCGGTCATTGCGGCATGGGTCGAGACATCCTTGCTGCGGATCGGCATTTCCGCGAAGCAGCAGGGGCTACCCATCACTGCGCACCGGCTCACGCCATCAGTAGAAAACCGGTTTTGGGTCAATTTAATCGGTAGGGGCTATCCGGCACCACGACCCAAGTTCCGGTGGTGCACTGATCGTCTAAAAATTAGCGCTTCGACGAAGTTTATCCAAGAGCTGTCCGAGAACAACGGCGAGGCGATCTTAGTGTTGGGCCAGCGTCGGGGCGAGAGCCAGGTGCGGGACAAAGTGATGGATCAGTACAAGGAAAGCACGCGCGCTCGTCTAAGTAAAAACAAGGACCCCCGTCTTTCTCGTGTCTGGGTCTATCCACCCATCGAAAGCTGGTCTAGCGACGATGTTTGGGAGTACCTGGTCACACAGGTCAACCCTTGGGGTATTGACAACCAAGAACTGTTCAGCATCTACCGTGGTGCGACACCTGATGCGGAATGCCCGATCGTTGTTGACACATCCACCCCAAGTTGCGGCGATAGTCGCTTCGGGTGCTACGTCTGTACCATGGTGTCGCAAGACAAGTCCATGCAAGCCATGATCCAGAACGACGAGCAGAAGCAGTGGATGCAGCCCATTCTGGACTTTCGCAACAAGCACTTGGCTATCGAGGATCGTTCGGTGCGGGATTTTCGTCGCATGAACGGCAAGCTAACCGTTTTTCATGGTGACCTTGTGCATGGTCCGTATACGCAGGAACATCGGGCCAAATTGCTCCGCGAACTTTTGTTGACACAACGGGTTGTTCGTAACGCTGACCAGAAGCAAGGGACGCAGTTGATAGAACTGATTTCCATTGAAGAGCTGGACGAGATTCGTCGTCTTTGGGTTGAAGATAAGGGCGAAATAGAAGATCTCGTACCGCGGATCTACACCGAAGTCTTTGACGTTAGCTACCCGGGCAAGGAACTTGAACAGGCGCCTCTTGACACCACGGATTTGAACCTATTGGAAAGTGTGGCCGAAGAGGTTGATCCCGAAGCTTCCAGCGAGCTTTACAAACTGACTAGAAGTCTTCTGGCTGTGCAATTTCAGACCATCGAATCACACAAACGATCCAAACACCTGGATCGACTGGAAGAAGTCCTTCACCGCTATGCATTCCGTAACGAGAGCGAAGCTCTCGAATTTGCGCTCTCCACTTCTTCCAAGGAGCCTGACGGAGACGCTTCGGACGCGAACGCATCAATTGCTTGATTCATGGCAAAAATAACAATATCAGATATCTCGATTGAGAACCTCGGCCCCTTTCGCGAGCGGCAAATCCTCAATCTGAACATAAGCGGTGCCCGCCCAGTCATTCTTGTCAAAGCGCTTAACGGTAGTGGCAAGACGACGCTGTTGACTGCTTTGCAGATTGGCTTGTACGGCCATAGAGCCCTCAGCGGTTCGCGTCGGTCCGAATATGAGCAGTTGCTGCTCGGTTTGCACCGTAAGGATGCCATCGGCAACGCGGTAGTTGAAATCGGCGTGACCGTTGAAATCGGGGGCTCGCGCCGCCAACTCATCGTGCGGCGCGAGTGGCACCGGAAAGTTGATGATTTGCGGGAAGAGCTGACGATCTACGAAGGCGGCAGCAAAGACCTGGAGTTCTCACAGTCGTGGGAGGAATTCATTGAATCCATCCTTCCTGCCGAACTGGTCCAGCTTTTTCTATTCGATGGCGAGAAAATTGAGGCCTTGGCGAACCCAGAGCGTCTGCCTGAATTGCTCAAGAGGGCAACGGAAGTATTTCTCGGCATTGGCGGTATCGAATCACTCGGGAATGATCTAAAAGCGCTTGAGCGTCGCGCTGCGCTGAAGAATAAGAATACTTCATCGGAGTTTGAGGAAGCACGTGCCAATGTGAGCTCCTGGGAAGCGCAAGTCAAGGAGCTGGAAGACAAGCTCCAGATGCTGACCCAGGAACAGGCCGCCGCAAAAAACGTCGCCGAGCATGCGCAAGTGATACTTGATAAGTTCACTGCTGATGCACAGCGCCGGGGACTTGCTGCTTACGAACAGGCGGCGAGCATTCGCAATATCGTCGTAGCAAGCAAACGCGACGCGGAAGCGGCGCGTGTCAGCCTGGCCGAAGCAATGTCTGATCCAGTACTTCCAATCGCATGGCTCCCCAAGCTTTGGCTGCAGTACCGTAGCGCCTGGGATCAGGATCAACACGTGCGCAACTCGAAACTTCTGGGTCTGGAGTTAAAAAAACGGGATCAGCGTGTAGTTTCAGCGCTGAATGCTTCGGTCTCGAAATCAGCAATAGAGGTCGTTCGTAAGGCGCTTTCCGACGATTTGCGGGCCTACAACGCCGTTCGGCCTGCAGGGAGTGCTCCGCTGCAAGATGCAGCACCAAAGGACATCGAGCGGCAACTGCAGGACGGCAAGCTGCGCTTGCGCAATGAACTCGACGTGTTGCAGAAGACGCAGGCCGAGCTGGATCGGGCGGAGCAGCACATCGGGCAGATTCCGGCGGAAGAACAGATCGGGGGAATCCTCAAGGCTTTGCAGGACCGTTCGAAATCAGCATCCTCCTCTGAGTCCCTTTTGGCCAGTATTACCCAGCGTGTAGAAGAGGTGCAGAGCCACCTCACTCATGTGCGCGTGAGATTGAACGCCGCGCAGGAGCGGCTGGGCACAGAGTTCCGAGATCATTCATTGGAGTCAAAGAGCTTAGATGCGTCGAGTCGCGCGAGAAGAACTTTAATGGTATTCAAGGATCGATTGTTGGCATCCAAGGCCCAGTGGCTGTCAGAAATGATTACCACCGAGTTTCGAAATCTTCTACGCAAACGCAACCTGGTAGCGAAGGTGCTGGTTGATCCAATTACTTACCGGGTTTCCATAGAGGATGGCAAACACCAGGAACTCCCGATGGACCGACTGTCTGCCGGTGAGCGGCAATTGCTTGCGATCGCTGTGCTCAGCGCATTGATCAAGGAGCGGAAAGGTCGCTTTCCAGTGGTTGTCGATACCCCCCTGGCGCGCCTTGATCAGCAACATCGGTCTGCACTTATCAAACGATTTTTTGCGACCGTGTCGCATCAGGTCGTGGTCCTGTCAACGGATCAGGAAGTCGATGGCCTGGCGTATGAGGCGCTCAAGCCATTTACGAATGCTGAATACACACTCGACTTTGACGACGCGACTGGGCGCACGTCGATCCATACTTTATTACCGAGTGAGGTGGCATGATGGAACGTATAAAACTAAACGCAGCCGCTCGGAACCAGTTGGCCACCCTCAAACGCAGAACGGGTATTGAGCACAATAATGCGATCTGTCGCCACGCCTTGTGCATCTCTCTTGCGAACCCATCGGTTCCTCCCGAGGAAAATTTCAGCTTTGGAGGTGGTATCGAAATCGACTGGCGCACGTTGACGGGCGGCCAGGACGCGCTGTATCACAATCTTCTGGTTGTTCGTCTGCTTTCTGAAGGAAAACGGGTCACCGAAGAGGCTGTACGGCTGACCTTTGTGCTGCACGTGCACAGAGGGCTGTCGTACCTTGTGAGCAGGCGTGAAAACGACTTACTTGTTGAAATGGCGGAATCCCTCGGAGTTGCCAGCAACTAATATGCTATGTGATCGCGCACGAGTAGGTTGATGGTTAGTGCACGGCTGAACCAGCGCTTCGTCTAAATGCCTCCCCCTTTTGATTTGACGAGGCGGACCTCGCTGGACCAAGACTCCTTGTCGCGCATGTTTTGTTGGATACTTTTCAATGCGCTTTCGATCTCGTCTCGGACACCCTTAGTGTCGGAGATTGCCATTGTCCATTCGCATAACCAGAAGTCAGCGCTTTGCAATGAAAGAATACGCTCCACGGCTTTGGATACGTCGTCTGCGTTGGAAATATTAACTTGCTGATCACTGTATGTAGCAAGAAAATCAATAGCGTCAGTGACGTAACGTGTCATTGTTGCCAAACCAACTTTACTTAGCAGTTTGCTATCCTTCGAAAACGCATTCGGCCATGACGATTTTATGGTAGACCATATGGCCATGAAAAATTCGTAAGAGGACTCATCGTCCGCAAGCTGACGAAACTTCTTAGATTGAATATACGCGATGCCGGATTCAATTGCAGCCGGTACAACTACTCTAATTTCAGCGGCTGGTTTGCCCGGGAGGGCAACCATCCCCATAAATGGGCTATCAGCGGTTTCATCTGCCAATCCGACGTACCCCACGTTGCGGCTCAATGACAATCGGGCGGATCTTAGTCTATTTTCTAGATCCTGATTGCCGCCGGGGTCGGTGAAATTGATTGAAAGCGCTCGAATATGGTCAGTCGCAACCTTTGAAACCTTATTGTTAATGACAATAAATTGAAACGCCTTTTCCTCGTTCGTTGCATCCAGGATTGCAACGATGGGTACGGCGGTGGCTGCGTTAAACAAATTCAAACCATAAAGTCGATGCTGTCCGTCCACCACAAATGCGGAAGCCTTGTTGGCAGGATCGAGAATGATCTTGCCCGCACCCGTTGACCCCGCAGGGATATCCAATTGATAGGCTCCTGCCGCGAGAGTAATTACTATTGCCGTCGGAATGGTGTTTCTCGCATCCTCCTGTAGAAACTTGAAGATAGACTTGACTTTGAAATCATTTTTTGCTCTCTGTACCCCGCCAGAATCTTCAGGGGAGAGCGTTGGGATTGTTGTCCAGCTTTGAATTTCTCCGGCAGGAGCTTGAAAAATGCAAAATTTGGGTGCTGTTGCGTCATTGGGACGCTGTGAGAATGCTATGCAGGGGTATTCCATTGAGATCACCTAAATTCAAAGTTTTGAAAATCTATCGCATCAGTCGGGTCAATCGCGTAGATTGCACTCATATCCGCAGGGCCGACAATAGTGGAGGCGGTCTTTAGGGATATCCGATCCTCACATGCCTTGTCAAATATCCTCCGCAGATGATTCGCAATCTTCTCCCTTCTAGAGATCGATTTAAGCTCCTCCTGCGAGGGATCTGGTTTAAGGACGAATGAAAATAGATGTCCCGTGTGCCATAGAAGCATGTCGTCTTTTGCCTTGTTACATGCCCAGCAAGCAGGCAATAAGTTATCTATGACACTATTGCCACCGAAACTGGAGGGCCAGATATGTTCGTACTCGAGCCCCTCTTTTTCATCGTCAGCATTGCGTTGACACATTCCACCGCAGAGGTAACAGGGCAGCTCATTCAGACCGTTCCGTATCGTCTTCTTTACGGAGTCCTTGATGGGTCGCTTCGAGTCAGCTGCCGCTTGCAACGATAGTCTGGCGAGTTGATCAATTACATCATCTCCCTGTCTGGCCATTCCGAGTGATTGCTGAATATAGGAGACCATGAGAGGGTGGCGATAAGCTTCGTCTTCCATGCTTCGTACCCGCTCTGACTTCTTGATACACCGCGTTAGAGTGTTCATTGCGCTGATACCAAGAAAGTATTCAGCGAAGAAGTCTGTACGCCCCCCAATTGCCAAAATACTCAAGCTTTGAATTTCGATCAAACTGCGCGTTTGATAAAGTTCTCGTAAAATAAATTGGAACAGCAACTCCCCAGTTGTGATCGGTTGAAATTTCAGTAGTTTCATATTTATCTACGGTGCGAATTCAAAGTGCGAAGGCGGGAATTTCCATTACATTGGATTCAACGCGAAATTTTCGTTCAACCATAAGATTCACGATGGCATTTCCATCGATGAGGATGATTGGTATTGCTCCTCGCTGTATAGACGCAGCAATGGCACCCTCAGAGAACGACGTCGTCGTAAAGAAAATTCCCTGTTCGTATGCGCCTTGACTAGCTCCGCGAAATTTATCTATCTCCGGGCGTTGGATGTTTCCTTTGCCCCATTTTTTACATTGAAATGCGACGTTCAGATGCGCAAGGCCGACTTTGAGCTTCCCGTGCCCATCAATTCCGCCATCGCGCGAAACTCTGGTTACACGAGTATCTTCAAAGCCGTATGCGGCTAGCAGGTCGCGGGAGAACTCTTCAAAGCCGGATGGAGTGAGTTTTTTTAACTCACTCAGCATGTGTTTCCGGAATATGTCCAAGTACTGGCTATGGAGTATCCATAGACCCTTCTCGACACTGGTTAGAGAGTTTACGGGTTCGACTTCTGCTTCGACCGTGGTCGCCACTTTGGAGCCCGATCTGTTTCGTGTCACTCGCTTTGTACGGCATTCTACGGGTAACGGAAAGAAGCGATTATCGCCATTGAGCTCGAAGTGCTTCGTGGACGACGCACTTGGAAAATCGATGCCGAAACAATGTCGGCGAATCTGCATTAACACGACATGCTGCGGATCCTTTGCGTGAAAGACATACAGCGACTTTGCGACAATCGCAGCATAGGCCTCGCGTGCAGTGAGAGGCTGCTTCGCCTCAAGCATTACTGTCTTGATCGCTTCGATGATTGTCATATTGACTGTGCTCTCTTGTGATGACATGTCGGTTTGATCGGAGGCCGTTGAGTGCCGCTCGTCGGGTTATACCCATCCGTGAAGCGCGTACCACTGAGCAGCATGCCGCTTACTTTCTTTCAACTTCGGTGCAATAGTCGAATCTTGCAAATATGTATTCCGTCGGATATGGTATTTTCAGTTACTCCGCAACCGCTTTCATCATTCGTTGATACCTGCCGATTAGTTGCGAAGCTGAATCAAGAATTGGCGCCAGATGCTCCTGTTGGGAGATAAGTGTGTCGACCTTGAGTTCATGCAGCGCTTTCAGAAGTGAAGTCAGAACATCAATTGGTGTGCGCTGAGTTTTGTGCTGCAAGAATTCGGCCTCGGTCACTCGGATTGGTCGAGCTGTCTCAGGGGCCTCGACGTCCAGTTGCTTGGCAAAGTTGGTTTGGGACTTAGCGTCGTACCTCGCCATGTCATTCCAGAGGCGGAGACTTTCGGCTTTGTAGAAGATGTTCTCGTTGTCATCGCCCTTGCCATTTCGCGGCTTTGCAAATGACCAATTGAATAAGACTTCCTCAGACTCTTTGGGAAGGCGTAAGGAGTCTTGCTTGACTTTGAACTGATCTCGCAGAAAAGGCTTTTCGAAGATGATCTCGAAGAAGTAGTGATCTTCTTTGGTTAACGGCTCCCCTTCGGGAACACGGTCATCGAAATCACGTTTGAAGTGCGTGAAGGCGGAAGCGGCTTGGATATTTCTCCGGGTTTGTGGTATCCGAAGGGATACCATTGATGCGACGTGGTTAACCAAGTCATCTTCAAGACGAAGAGCTACTTTCTTGCCGTGCCGATCCCGGAATAGACGCTCGTAGAGGGAAAGAATATAGAGGTTGGTTGCGTAAGGCTTCCATTCCTGTGCATGACTGATGTGGCGAACGCCGAGTAAACGAGGCAAGACCGATTGCAGTTCCTCAACTGACTTTGCAGCAACAGGGAACACCCGCAACATATCGGTCTGTTTTGTAATTTCCTCAAGTCTGTCTACTGTTTCTTGCTGTACACGCAAATCTTCTTCGAACCCCGAAGGGGACTTCTTCAACTTTTCGAGCTTCTTGCGTTCGCGCTCCATTCGCTCGCCACGAAGTGAGCGCAGTGCGACTGTCCGGGTATTTCCCTCCACGACAACGTAGTGCCCCGGCCTCTTGGGGTGTTCCCAAACAATGATCGAGTCGATGGGAACCCAGCCGTGCGCGAGAATGGACTCTTCCAGGTCCGCGACGTTGTAGACGGCACGGACTCGTGCCTCAAGCGCACCTTGAAGGTCGTCGGTGAATAGCAGGTCCGGCTCGTTGTAGCCGGGAGGATTCTCCGGTGCTATGCGTGGATTGTTTGGGTCCAGATGGATTTTGTCGAAAGAGACGTTGGTTGCGTCGCTGAGTTCGCTGATTGGGGTCATTTTTTTAATCATGGGTGACTTCTTTCGGTTCGTGAATCATTGGTTCAAGCAGAGTCAGGACTCGCTGTGCTCGATCAGCGGTACCCACCAGAAACTCTGTTCGTAATAGCAGCCGCATTGGTAAGGCCCGATATGGCGCTCCTGCCATGAAGGCGGCGAGAGCACCAAACTGATCTTGTGGCGCTACTTCGGTCAGTTTCGTTCGCAATAACGAGGTTGCTATGTCCAATTCGACCTTCCCTGCATCGTCGAGCAAAAATGCCTCCGAACCGCCGAGGGGTAACGGCACCTTTACGACCGCTGCATGGTCTGCCGGTCGCGTAAGGTATAGCGCTTCAATTTGAGCGGCGTTGTGGCAATCGCCGAGGAATGCTGAGAGAGCGGCTGGCACGGCCGGTCGGAAGGTGAGTGATACGTACTTCAGCCATGTCGTGGCACCATTCGGACGGTACGGGCGACTCTCCGTAGTATCGATTGACGCCGGGCCATGCACTTCACGCTTAGCGAAGTAGCTTGCTGTGAGGAGCCCCATCATCTCTAGCCACTGGCTTCCAGTAGCTACATTTCTCGCGACGCCATGCGTGGCACCATGACGTACAAGGTAGTCGGATGGATCGGATAGGTCCGCACCGAGTGCACAGAAGCCATTGAAGAGGGTGCGCAACATCATCGATGTTTCAGGTGTTTCGAGCGTGGCACCCCATCGTGCGTCACGATCAAAACTGTCTTTGGCTCCGAAATAGGGGAGACCATAGAGGAACAAGCGGCATGTTTCGCCGGGCGCGATCGCATCGAGGCGATAGAGTAGGCGTTGAATGACGCCCGTATCGACGTTGTGATCGTGCATCAGAGCGGTCACGGCTTCTTTAAGGATGACAGCGCTGCCGTACTCAATGTCTTTTAGTTGAGGACGAAGAAAGTCGTCGATCTCCTGATATAGCCATCGCTGATCGAAGTGATATGCGAGGCTGTCATTCCGTGCTTGCACCACATATGCCGCTCGCTTGTCTGGTGCGTAGCGAACGCAGCGGCCCGCTGCTTGCATGAGGCGGATTACGCTGGTCGACGGATAGGTCAACACCACAGTGTTGATGCCGGGATCGTCGAATCCTTCAAGCAGGAGTTGTGCTGAGACGAGTATGGCACGTGGTTTGTTGCTGAAGCGAGCAAGAAAATCCTCGTTGCCAACGCTCAAGGAATTACCTGTGCCGTGCACGTAGCCGAGGTCTTCGACCTCCAATGGATGATCGTCTGGCAAGCGATCCATAAGCGCGCGGTAGAACTCTTCCACACGGTCGACACGAGGTGCGAGTACCAGCACCTTGGTGAATTCTGAGGTGGTGCGATCAATGATGTAGTCAGCCAGGTCATCGACCGCTTCAGACGACCAATCAAAATTCTCGACAGGCAGGTCAAGGAATTTTGGTGTAAGTACTGCTCGTCGTTCGGCCAGTTCACGATAGGTGATGGTAAAAGCGATTTCGTCGATGCCGATTGGCAGACTGTCACTGCGGTTTGGCGTAGCAGTCAGCAGTAGAACTGGGGCGCTCCATGGATTTGCAAACACAGGCCCGTATGAAGGGGCCGCAGCGTGATGGGCCTCATCGACTACGATTAACGTAGGTTTGACGGCAGCCCCTTCAAGCAGGGGTGTCAGATTTCCAACCATCACGAACTTGATTCGATTGGCGAGTTCGGTTAGTCGTTCAGCGGTGATTTGTTCATGTCCTTCCGCGATGAGTTTCTGCAGTTCTCGGTAGGCCTGCTCGCGTAGGTTGCGCCGGTGAGTGACCCAGTAAACCGGGGCTTTCGGATCGCGGGACTTCTCAAGCATTGTCAACACGATGCGCAATGCAGTTCGTGTTTTGCCTGCGCCGGTTGGCAGAATCAACCCAATTCGACCGTTGGGTCGCTTGCCAAAAGCTTCTATACAGCGGGCTACGGCCGTGTCTTGGTAGCTCCAGTCAGGCGGCAGTTGCCGGTGATCCGGAATTTCTTCGGCTGACATAGCTGTCGAGCCACGGAGGGGCGGTGTTTCAGTGTTGCCAGGCAGCAGTCTTATTGCCACGGCGGCTGGGAGGCCCATACGTTCCCCTGCTTCATTTCCTGTGGCACCAGCGAACAAATGCAACCGAGAAGCCTCGCGTTGCAAATCCTCCATTGCTTTGGAGGCGCGCTTCAGGATTGATCCATCTTGGGTCAGCGCAAACTCTGCGGCTTGTTCTGTCAGCTCGATGGTGGCATCGTTTACTCCCCTCGACAAGTCGTTGGACAGCAGGGTGTGGAGACGATTGGGATGTAGTGTGCCCGCAATACCAGCGGTTTGAAGCGCGGCATTGAGCGCCTTGGTCAAGGCAGCAATGCTTCCGTAGGCAAAGAAGAGCGGAACCACGCGCTCGTCGATGAGGCGTTGTACGCGTTCGCTTTGTACGTTTAGTCTGGCCAAGGTGTGTGCTCCGGGGTGGTTTAGCTGAATTCTATCAAAATGGAATTAAAAAAGTCAATGCCGAAATTATGGAATATTTAAATATTGCCTGGGTTTCTTGGGTTTTAGGTGCATTGTGTTTCAGTCTCAATCCGTTAGAATGCATGAAATTTCAATTAAAAAACTGTCATGACTGATGCGGCCGTATTCTCTGCTGAACCTGATCGAGGCGCTAAGGCGCAACTCGCGGGAGCACTGCGCGCCGGGCGTGTTTATAGGCGTGAAGATCTGCTGCCATTCTCAAAAGCCGTAGACCGCCACCTTCGGGAGTTGGTTGATGGGGGGCAATTGACCAAGTTGGCACCGGGGCTGTACTACGCGCCGCGCAATTCGACTTTCGGGGCCTTGCCGCCGGACGACGGTGAGCTTGTCGCGGCATTTTTGCGCGACAAGGACTTCTTGGTGTTCTCGCCTTCGGCGTACAACTCGGCGGGCCTCGGTACCACGCAGCTCTACAACCGCACCTTGGTTTACAACCACAAGCGGCACGGTGTGTTCAAGCTCGGCAATCGGCAGTTCGACTTTCGCATGAAGCCACGCTTCCCGAAGAAGCTCACGCCTGAGTTCCTGTTCGTCGATGCACTGAACAACGTCGGGGAGTTGGCGGAAGACAAGGCCGAAGTTCTGGCTCGTGGCAGGGGTAGGGCAGCGTCGTTTGATCGCCAGCGACTGCAACGCGCTGTCGAAAGCTACGGCACGGTGGCGACGAAAAAGCGCTTGGCAGGTTGGCTAGATGCCTGACTTCCTGCACGACCGCAGGGACTTCGGTCAACTTATCGCCGTGGTCGCAGACCAGCGGGGCATTGATCCTGTGCTTGTCGAAAAGGATTACTGGATCATGCACTGTCTGTGGGGCTTGCAGGCGCAAGGCTTCCGCTTTGAGTTGAAGGGTGGCACGTCACTCTCGAAAGGCTTTGGCGTCATCCACCGGTTTTCCGAGGACATCGATATCAGGATCGAGCCACCCGAGGGGATGCCGGTCAAGACAGGTCGCAACCATGACAAGCCAGCACATGTGGAGTCACGGCGGGTGTTCTACGACTGGCTTGCGGAAGAAATCAAGATTCCAGGCATCAAAAGCAGCGAGAGAGACACCGCGTTCGACGACGAAAAACTGCGCAGCGCAGGCATCAGCCTGAGCTATCCGACCGTCAACAAGGCGTTGGGCGGAGTCAAAACCGGAATCCTGCTGGAGCTGGGCTTCGATGACACCGCACCGAATCAAGCGGTGACAATCTCGTCATGGGCCTATGACGCAGCGATTGGGAGTGGGGTCAAGATCGTCGACAACCGGGCGCTGAATGTCGCGTGCTACGCACCCACGCACACCTTCGTGGAAAAGCTGCAGACCATTTCCACGAAGTACCGGCGCTTGACGGAGTCCGATACCTTCCCAAAGAACTTCCTTCGCCACTACTATGACGTTTTCTGCCTTCTCGATATGCCCGAGGTGCAGGCGTTTCTCGGACAGCCAGGGTACGAGGAGCGGAAAAAGCAACGGTTCCGTTCCGGTGATGAACTTGCGATTGCGCGCAACGCCGCTTTTCGTTTGGAGGATGCCGAAAAGCGCCAACTGTTTGCAGCCGAATACGCAAAGACTGCGGCTCTTTACTATCAAGGACAGCCGCCGTTTGAGGACCTGCTGCGGCGAATTCACGAGCACATCTTGGTAATGTGATGCCAAATTTGGGAACACCACAGTCCTGGCGCCGCCAAGTCGCATGCCGCCTGGTTCGCCCACTCCTGCGACGGATTCTTTCTACGCGGGCCTTCTGATGACATGGCGTTGCGCTGAAATACGCCAGGACAGGTGGTGATCCAAAGTGCGCCATGGCAAGCTGCAGGCTTGATGTTCTCAGGAGGGCTCTGCATGTCTACCAACGATTCCGGAGGGGGCGAGAGGTCCGGCATTGACGCCGCAAAGGCCATGACCGCCGCGCCTGCGTTCTTCCGCATTGCCGACGTAATGCGCATCACGGCTTTGAGCCGGGCGACCGTGTACCGTCGCATTGCCGACGGTATTTTTCCGGCGCCCGTGCACTTGGGGGGACGGGCCTGCGGCTGGACGCCGAAGGCGCTCCAAGCCTGGATTGACGACCCTGGTGGATACCGGGCACCTGATCGATCCGATGACAAGATTGCTGGAACCAAGACGCAGCCGTCCAAATTGGCTGCGAGGGCAGGGCTCGCACGACTTGGCGGTGGTAATCAGGTCTCGGCCAGAAGCGCATTGATGCGCTCACCCAGTTTGCCCCAAGCGTCGCGCTTCTCCTCAGCGTAGTCGTGGTGCATGTAATGCCGACGGACTTTGCTGCCGGGCATCACGTGGTTCTGGCATCGGTCGATGACGTCCAGGCTCACGCCCAGCGCCTGCATCATCGTGGCTGCCGTGCGGCGCAGATCGTGCGGCGTCCATTCGCCGTTCCCCCCATTGGAAAGAACCAGTGTGTCGTCATTGCGTCGGTTCTTGAGCGGCTTGCGATTCTTGAACCGCATTTGTCGGTCGCCGACCTGCTTGGACACGGTCTTCACGTTAATGTGCCCTTTTTGGTGGCGGGCGGGGAAGCACCATTCACCTTTGTCGTCGCCTGTGCCGGTAATCTCGTGCAGGGCCTTGAAATGGCGCAGCGCGAAGTCCGACAGGTAGACCTGCCAATCCACGCGTGTTTTGGTGTTCTCACGTGGCACGAACCAGGTGCCCGCGTCGAGGTCGACGTGTTCCCAGCGAGCCATCATCAGTTCGCCGATGCGGCATGCGGTGCCTAGGCATAGCCAGAGAGCCAGTTGCGTTTCGCGTTGCAGCGGGCGGTCGGCGCTGCGTCGGTTGTCAGCTGCATCGTATTGCTCCTGCATTGCGGCAAAGATGCTACGCAGTTCGCGAATTTCGGCGGGCTGCAAGATGCGCTCGCGGATGACGGGCTCGTACCCCGTGGGAACCACCTGCTTGGTCTCTACCAGTTCGGCCGGATTCCCTTCCGTTAGCAGCGCCTTCCAAGGTTGCCGTTTGATGGCCCAGCGGTACATCTGTCGCACTTCGATCAGCATGCGCTCCGCCGTGCGGCCGCGTTTGCGAAGTCGACCAACCTTGCGCAACGCGTCACGCAGTTCGGTGTCGGTGATGCTGCGTACAGGCTGCTTGCCGAGTTTTGGCAGGATGTCTTTTTCGAAGGTACGGCGCAATTCCGCGTTGTCATCGGCGCGTTGCACCCCGTTGGAAATCCAGGCGTCGAACATGTCCTGCAGTGTGGCAGCTTCCCGCTTGCGCAGGGTCTCCGCCGCAATGAGGGCTTCGCGCTGTGCAGTCTGCTCTGCCTCGCGCTCCATGAGGGCGACGCGGGGATCAGCGCCAGCAGCAATGCGGGCGCGCTCCTGGGCAGCGGTATCCCGTACAACTGCGAGCGACACGTCCGTTGCGCTGCCAAGGGCGAGCTTGCTGCGCTTTCCATCAAAGCTGTACACCAGCAGCCACGACTTGAAGCCGGTGGGGAGTACGCGAAGGAACAGACCGCCGCCATCGGCGATCAGTCGTTCCTTGTCCGTTGGTTTGGCGGTCTTGACTGCTCGATCGGTCAACTGGTGCAGTGCCATTTCAGGCCTCCTGGCGAAGATTGTTCGAAGGGGGCTTGGGTGGGCACTGTTCCCATGGGTTTGGCTAACCCGCTACCCCCGGCGTAATGGGAACAGAATACCCCAAAAAACGCTTCCGTGGGAACAGCGTGGGAACACTTTGCATGCGCTTGAAAAAAACAGACTTAGATCATTTGAGACGCTATTTGATAAATAAGTCTTTATAAATCAATTATTTGAAGATTATTGTTGAGTTTCACAGCGTCTCAAATGGTTGCACTAAGTCGGTGCATTTTTGATAATTTACTGTCTGTCACGCCGGGGGTCGCGGGTTCGAGTCCCGTCCACTCCGCCAAGTATTGAAGCCCTTGTAAGTCAATGATTTACAAGGGCTTTTTGCTTTTCGAGATTCTTTTCAAGAAGAATGTCCGCCGATCCTGTCGACACACTAAGCAACATGGCTTTTGGGGCGTGGGTGAGTGGATTTTTGGCGGACAGCTAATTTTGCAGTCTGCTGCAGAGGACCAAAGTGCCAATGTGAGCCGTGAAAAACCGCCATTTCTCTCAAACGACGCTTCGCAATCTCATTTCCGGGCCAGGTTCTCGCCTGATTCGCGAGTCAGCGTCCATTCTTCGGGTGGTGCCCAAGTCGCACACCAGTTGAGGATTTGATTTTCTGGCATAGGCCGGGCTATCTCGTACCCCTGAGCCAGGTGGCATCCCAGCTCGAGGAGTTTTTTCCCATGGGCGACCGTTTCCACGCCTTCTGCAATCACCTCCCTTTGAAATGCGGTTGCCAAACCAATGACGCCCTTGACGATTGACAGGTCGTTTTGGTCGCTCAGCATGTCCCGGATGAAACTTTGATCAATTTTCAAGGTTTCCACGGGGAGGTGTCTAAGGTAGGTCAATGACGAGTATCCGGTTCCAAAATCGTCAATCGCGAAGCGCACGCCGAGGCGGTGGCATTCCTGCATGATGGTTGAGGTCGAGCCGATATCGTTCAGCGCGCTGGTCTCAAGGATTTCCAGTTCAAGGCAATGGGCATCGACGGTGGGAAAGTTCGACAGCAGTTCCGACAAATGTCGTGCGAAGCTTTCCTGCTGCAGTTGTCGGGCTGCAATATTGACGCTCACCGACAGCACCAGTCCTTGCGATTTCCAGGTGCTCATCTGTTTGAGCGCAGTCTCCAGAACCCAGGATCCCAATACCTCGATCAAGGGATGCTTTTCAATAGCAGGCAAAAATGCGCCTGGTGCCAGGAGTCCCCTGTCGGGGTGCTGCCACCTAATGAGGGCCTCCACACCTACGACGGCCCCTGTGCGCATGTTGACCTTGGGCTGGTAGTGCAAAACGAACTCCTGGCGGGAGAGTCCCTGCGCAATGAGGTCCTGCTGCATGCTGCGATTCTTGACTTCTGCATCCTGCGCCGAATCGAATATATGGAATTTATTCTTCCCGCTCTGTTTCGCTTCGTACATGGCCTGATCTGCGTGACGCATCAGTTGGTCCGCTTCAGCATTGTCCTGGGGGTACATGGTGATGCCAATGCTCGCGGTCACCTTCAAATCATTGCCCTGGATGCGCACGGGTTCAGCGCAGGCGGTCAAAACCCTCGTGGCCAAATGGGTGCAGGCTTGAATACTGCCAACGTCGGCCAATACCGCGACAAACTCATCCCCGCCAATGCGCGCCAAAGTGTCGACATCCCGCAGGGCAAGTTTCATGCGTTTGGATACCGCAATCAACAATTCGTCCCCCACTTCATGGCCAAACTGGTCATTGATGGCCTTGAAGCCATCCAGATCCAGATAGAGCACGGCCAGACTTTGATGGTGTCGCTGACACATTGTCATGGACTGGTTCAAACGGTCGGACAGGAGGAGCCTGTTGGGCAAATCGGTGAGGGGGTCAAAATGTGCACCATGCTCAAGCTCTTCCTGCTGCTGCTTCAGCACCGTGACATCAGAAAAAAGGGCCACATAATTTCGAACCCGTCCAGAGCTGCCGTTCACCCGGCTGACCGTGAGCCAGGCCGAGTAGGCCTCGCCATTTTTTCGGCGGCTCCACAGTTCACCCTTCCAGCCGCCAGATTTCAACAAGGATTTTCGAATGGACTGGAGCACTTCTGGTCCTTGCCGGCTGGAGCGAAACATGCGAGGGTTTTGTCCGGTAACCTCGTCCCTGCTATACCCCGTAATCCGGGAAAACGCTTCATTGACTTCCACGATGGTCCCGGTCCGGTCTGTAATCAGAATGCCTTCACTGGTGTTGGTAAAAACGCTGGCCGTGAGCCGAAGTTGCCTGATGGCGAATTTCTGAGCGCTGATGTCGCGGGCTATCTTGGAGGCGCCCACCAGCTCACCAGCCATGTTTCTGATCGGAGAGATCGTCACTGAGACATCGATGGCCCGCCCATCCTTGCATATTCTGATGGTTTCAAAGTGATCAACGATGCTCCCGCTTTTGATCTTCTCCAGAATGATCGACTCCTCGCCTTCCCGATCACTAGGAAGCAGGCGAAGAATGGGTTGCCCGATCATCTCCGCCTCAGCATAGCCAAACATGCGTTCCGCGCCGCGGTTCCAGCTTGTAATGATCCCTTTCAGGGATTTCCCGATGATGGCATCGTCAGTGGATTGGACAATGGCTTCGAACTCACGCGAGGCTATTTCCAGTTGTTGCCGCCGGGTGATGTCGCGGGCAATTTTGGAGGCGCCGATGATTCGCCCACTGACGTCGCGGATGGGGGAAATAGTGACGGAGACATTGATATGCTGCCCATCCTTTCGAACCCGGGTAGTTTCAAAATGGTCAACCTTTTCGCCCTCCATAATCTTCTCGAGAATAAAGCGCTCCTCGTCGCTTTTGTCGGGCGGAAAAAGCATCAACATGGGCTTGCCCAGCATCTCCGGCTCGGAATAGCCAAAGACCGCCTGAGCGCCCGGGTTCCAACTGGTGACGATGCCATCCAGTGTCTTGCTGATGATGGCATCGTCCGAAGACTCAACAATCGCTCGGAAATGTTCCACCGCCGTCACAGCGCCCAGTGTGTTGCTAACCTGCAGTTCCCGAACCCTGACTTGTTCCAGCAGCATTTCAAGCTTTTGAATTTTTTCACGAATTCGGGTTACCTCCGTCACATCCTGTGCCACCGAGACAACGGACGTGACGTTTCCTTCTCGTGAGAATTCTGCTGTGAGACGGGAAACAAAATGCCTGGGTCCGTCTGGCGAGGGGAAATCAAATTCCAGCTCTGCCGGCTTTCCGGATTCGAAAACGTCACTCAACTTGCGGTGCCACAGCGCAACCAGTTCAGCGGGCATGCCCATTTCCTGGTTTGTTTTGCCAATAAACTCCTGAGCTGATCGTCCGGTTGCCTGTTCCACCGCCATGTTGACGAATGTGTACCGGAATTGGGGATCAAAGCGAGCGACCAGGTCCTTGAGCAGTCCATCGACTGGACGGTTGTCCAATGAATGATGCGGTTCAGTCGTGGCCACGGATTTTTCGACGGATGATTTGCTCACCTGAAAACCCCTTCAGTACGAGTATCCGGTGAATACTACAGGAATAAGATTTCTCTGCAGTTGTAGGTGTTTGCTGGCGCAAGCTGTTGGCTAGACCGCATCCGGTCCTGGCTGTCCCCAGAGACGCGTACCGGACGTCTCAATGTGGGTCAGGTACATGCGCACCTCAAACTCCAATTGGTGGTAGTCGGGTTCCATGTAGGTGCAGAGCTTGTAGAAGGGCTTGTCGTGGGCCCGCTCCTTGATGTGGGCCAACTCATGCACCGTGATCATTCTCAGAAACTCGGGTGGAACTTCCTTGAACAGGGTGGCAATACGGATTTCGCGCTTTGATTTGAGCTTGTTGCCCTGCACGCGTGAGATGGTGGTGTGCGTGCCCAGAGCGTGCTGGACCACGTGCAGCTTGCTGTCAAAGGCGACTTTGCTCAGTGGATCGGCGCCGCGCAAATAGGATTGTCTGAGCTCCTGCACATAGTCGTACAAAGCCTTGTCGGTGCGAACACTGTGGCTGCTGGGGTATTTGTCCAGTAACCACTCGCCCAGGCGATCACTGGCAACAAGCTTCTCTACCTGCGCCAGTGTGTCAGGTGCGTAGCCCTGCAAGTACTTCAATGGTTTGGATGCTATTGAATTCATAGCTTACTATGAATCAGATACGCAGGCTGGAGGCCAATTTTTTTTAAATTTCCCGACGCAGGGCCGGAAACAGGATCACGTCGCGAATGCTGCTGCTGTCGGTCAGCAGCATCATCAGCCGGTCCAGACCCACGCCGCAGCCACCGGTGGGCGGCATGCCGTATTCCAGGGCGCGAATGAAGTCGTGGTCGTAGTACATGGCTTCGTCGTCGCCCTCGTCTTTGGCGGCCACTTGGGCGTGAAAGCGCGCGGCCTGTTCTTCGGCATCGTTCAGTTCGCTGAAGCCATTGCCGAACTCGCGGCCGGTGATGTACAGCTCAAAGCGCTCGGTCACGCCCGGCTTGTGGTCACTGGCCCGGGCCAGGGGCGAGATTTCAACCGGGTGCTCACAGATGAAAGTGGGTTGCCACAGTTGCTCTTCCACGGTCTCTTCAAAGTACATAACCTGCAGACTGGCCAGCGAGCGGGTGGACAGCTTGTTCTTGCCTTCTGACAGGCCAAGCTTGCGCAGGGCGTTGATGAGCCAGGCGCCGTCGTCCACTTTCAGGCCTGCGCCATTGTCCAGGGGCTGGCCGGCTTCGGTGTATTTGCAGATGGCTTCATGGATCGTCAGGCGCTCAAAGGGCTGTGTCAGGTCGACTGCCTTGCCGCCGTAGGTCAGCTCCAGTGTGCCGACCGCCTTCATGGCTGCATCGCGAATCAGGGCTTCGGTGAAGGTCATCAGGTCCTGGTAGTCCCAGTACGCTGCGTAGAACTCCATCATGGTGAACTCGGGGTTGTGACGCACTGAAATGCCCTCGTTGCGGAAGCTGCGGTTGATTTCGAACACGCGATCAAAGCCACCCACAATCAGACGCTTGAGGTACAACTCCGGCGCAATGCGCAGGAACATTTGCTGATCCAGCGCGTTGTGGTGTGTTGTGAACGGTTTGGCATTGGCGCCACCGGGAATCGGGTGCAACATGGGCGTTTCGACTTCAAGGAAGTTGTGCGCCACCATGAATTCACGGATGCCGCTGACGGCCCTGCTGCGCGCCGTGAAGCGTTTGCGGGCGTCTTCGTCGGTCATCAGGTCGACGTAGCGCTGGCGGTACTTCACTTCCTGGTCGTTCATGCCGTGGAACTTGTCGGGCATCGGGCGCAGGCTTTTGGTCAGCAGGCGCACGCGGGTGGCATGGATGGAGAGTTCGCCGGTCTTGGTCTTGAAGACCTTGCCTTCGGCGGCAACGATGTCGCCCAAATCCCAGTGCTTGAAGCTGGCGTACAACTCTTCGCCGATGTCCTCACCCTTGATGTAGATCTGGATGCGCCCGGTGCTGTCCTGCAGGGTGGCAAAGCTGGCCTTGCCCATAACGCGCTTGAGCATCATGCGACCAGCAACCTTGGCCACACTGCCTTGTTCGATCAAGCCTTCGGGTGTCTGGCCGGCATGGGCAGCAAACAGGTCGACCGCATGGTCGGCGGGTTTGAAATCGTTGGGGAATGCAACGCCCTTGCCCTCGGCTTGTTGTTGGCGAATGGCCTTGAGTTTTTCGCGCCGCTCAAGAATCAGCTGGTTTTCGTCCTGGGGAGCGGGAGATGTGGTGTGTTCAGACATGGGATGCGCAGTAATAAGAGCAGCGAAGGGGAGGGCAGAGGACAGCCATTTTGGGGCTGAAAGGGTAGATTTTAAGTGGCCCGGGCCCACTCGCTATGATGCGGTGAGATTTACGCCCCAATCCTATGCTCTACCAAATCATTTCCCTTTTGCTTGAGGTCCTTGCCGGTGTGCTTGGCGGGGCCTGCCTGTTGCGGCTTTACATGCAGTACCAGCGGATTCCGATGTCCTCCCGCTCGGGTAATCCCCTGGGGCGTTTTGTCTTTGCCCTGACCGACTGGCTGGTGTTGCCGCTGCGTCGCGTGGTGCCGGCTCTGGGGCGATGGGATATGGCCAGCCTGATCGCTGCCTATTTGTTGCAACTGGCTCAATTCGGATTGTTGTGGCTGCTTGCAGGCGCCGACGGCGGCCTGTTTGCTGTGCCGATTCTGGCTGCGTTTGGCTTGGTGCGGCTGGCTATCTCGGGGCTCACGGGTCTCGTGATCGTTTATGCCGTGCTGTCCTGGGTACAGACCCACTCCGTCATGTCGGATGTGATCGGGCGCTTGTGCGCGCCACCCCTGACGCCGATCCGTCGCCTCATCCCACTGGTGGGCGGTGTTGATTTGTCGCCGCTGGTGTTGCTGGTGCTGCTGCAGATCGCGTCCATCGCATTGGGTCACCTGCAGGGACTGGCCCTGCTGGTGACCTGAACTGAATCGGGTTCAGTTCACGGCGTCGGCAGGTTGGCGTTGCAGCATCGCCAGGCTATTGGCGATGGTTTTGCGCAGTTCCCGGCGGTCGCAAATGAAGTCGATGGCGCCTTTGGTTTGCAGGAACTCGGCACGCTGGAAGCCTTCGGGCAAGGTCACGCGCACCGTTGACTCGATCACGCGTGGGCCGGCAAAGCCAATCAGGGCCTTGGGCTCGGCAATCACCACGTCGCCCAAAAATGCGAATCCCGCACTGACGCCTCCCATGGTGGGGTCGGTGAGTACGCTGATGTAGGGCAGACCTTTTTTCGCCAGGCGGGTGAGGGATGCATTGGTCTTGGCCATCTGCATCAGGCTGAGCAGGCCTTCCTGCATGCGCGCGCCGCCGGTGGAAGTGAAGCAGACAAACGGCACTTTTTGTTCAATGGCGGTGTGCACCCCGCGCACGAAGCGCTCGCCCACCACTGAGCCCATGCTGCCACCCATGAATTCGAATTCAAAGCACGCGGCTACCACGCCGATGCCGTGCACGGCGCCACCCATAACGACCAGCGCGTCAGTCTCGCCGGTGTTTTCCAGGGCTTCCTTCAGGCGCTCGGGGTACTTGCGGCTGTCTTTGAACTTGAGCGCATCCACGGGCAGCACTTCCTGCCCGATCTCGAACCGGCCTTCGTTGTCCAGAAACACGTTCAGCCGGGCACGTGCGCCAATGCGATGGTGGTGGCTGCAGGTGGGGCAGACGTTCTGGTTTTGCTCCAGGTCGGTTTTATACAGCACCGCCTCGCAACTGGGGCATTTGATCCACAGACCTTCCGGCACGCTGCGCCGGTCAGCCGGGTTGGTTTGCTGAATTTTGGGGGGGAGCAGTTTTTCGAGCCAACTCATAGGTTCACCTTGGTATGTGGAGGGCAGGACTGGATTATGAATCCAGTGCCGTGCGGATTTCGCGTAGGAAATTTTCGGCCACCGGGGCCACCTGGTCGCGGGGTTGTTCATCAATCAGCTGAATGATTTTGCTGCCAATGACCACTGCATCGGCCACATTGCCGATAGCGCGGGCGGTGGCGGCGTCACGAATGCCGAAACCTACGCCCACCGGCACGCTCACATGCCGGCGAATGCGTGGCAGCATGGCCTCGACCGCCGCGGTGTTCAGCGTACCCGCGCCGGTCACGCCCTTGAGCGAGACATAGTAGACATAACCACTGGCCACGCGAGCCACTTGTTGCATGCGTTCATCGGTGCTGGTGGGGGCCAGCAAGAAGATCAGGTCCAGGCCGTGGCTTTTCAGTTCGGCGGCAAAGTCCTCGCATTCTTCGGGCGGGTAGTCGACGATCAGCACGCCATCGACGCCAGCTGCAGCGGCATCCGCCACGAAAGCGCTTTGGCCATCGTTGCGCTTGTGCTTCTGGTCGTAGCGTTCCACCGGGTTGGCATAGCCCATCAGCACCACCGGGGTGGTCGCGTCCTGGGTGCGAAAGCTGCGCACCATGTCCAGCACCTGCATCATGCCAACGCCCTGGGCCAGAGCTTTGTCGCCGGCTTTTTGAATCACAGGACCGTCTGCGCTGGGGTCGGAAAAGGGAACACCCAGCTCGATCACGTCGGCACCGCCCGCCACCATCGCGTGCATCAGGGCAGGGGTGATGTCGGCAAACGGGAAACCAGCGGTCACATAGGGAATAAGCGCCTTGCGACCCTGCGTTTTCAGCTTGGCAAAAGTGCTTGCAATGCGGCTCATTTGACCACCTGCACGATCTGTTCCACGGCGCCCAGGGAGGAGGTGTCTCCTCCTTTCACGGATTGGCCTTTGCAACTGGGGCGGCAGTAAAAATCTGCATGGCTCAAATCGGCGACTGTGCCGATGTCCTTGTCGCCGCGACCCGACAGATTGACCAGGATCGACTGATCCGGGCGCATGGTTTTTGCCAGCTTCATTGCATAGGCGACGGCGTGGCTGGATTCCAGCGCGGGAATGATGCCTTCAGTGCGGCACAGGTAGTGAAAGGCTGCCAGTGCTTCCTTGTCCGTAATGCCTACGTATTCAGCCCGGCCGATGTCATGCAGGAATGCATGCTCGGGGCCAACGCCGGGGTAGTCCAGCCCGGCACTGATGCTGTGGGTCTCCGTGACCTGGCCGTTGTCGTCCTGTAGCACATAGGTGCGGTTGCCGTGCAAAACGCCGGGGCTGCCGAGCTGGATGGAGGCGGAATGCCTGCCGGTGTCCATGCCTTCGCCCGCCGCCTCCACGCCAATCAGGCGCGTGTTTTCATGCGGAATGTAGGGGTGAAAAATACCCATGGCGTTGCTACCACCACCGACACAGGCCACCACCGCATCGGGCTGTGTGCTTTTGCAACCCTGGCGCTGCAGCATTTCAGGCATCTGCACCAGGCACTCTGTGCCGATAACGCTCTGAAAATCACGCACCATCATGGGGTAGGGGTGTGGTCCCGCCACCGTGCCGATGATGTAGAACGTGTTGTCCACATTGGCCACCCAATCGCGCATGGCTTCGTTGAGTGCGTCCTTCAGTGTCCTGCTGCCGCTTTCGACCGGCACCACCGTGGCACCGAGCAGATGCATACGGTACACGTTGGGGCTTTGACGTTTGACGTCTTCGCTGCCCATGTACACCACGCATTCCAGTCCGTAACGCGCGCAGATGGTGGCCGTGGCCACCCCGTGCTGGCCGGCGCCGGTCTCGGCAATCACGCGTGGTTTGCCCATGCGCTTGGCCAGCATGGCCTGTCCGATGGTGTTGTTGATCTTGTGCGCGCCGGTGTGGTTCAGGTCTTCGCGTTTGAGGAAAATCTGTGCACCACCCTGTTCGCGGCTCATGCGATCTGCGTGGTAAATCGGCGAGGGGCGACCCACGAAGTGAGCCAGTTCGTAGTTGAACTCCGCGATGAATGCCGGGTCATGCTGGTACTTGGCGTAGGCAGCCTTGAGTTCGTTGATGGCGTGCGTCAGCGTCTCCGAGACGAAACTTCCGCCATAAATCCCGAAGTGGCCTGTCGGGTCAGGTTGTTGATATTGGAACATGGGACATTTCTACAAGTTGTTTGTCTGCAGCGCGCACCGCGGCGACAAACCTGTTGATCTTTTCGGGGTCCTTGATGCCCTTGTTTCCTGGACCGGACATCTCCACCCCCGAGCTCACATCAACGGCCAGGGTTTTACACCGCGGCCGTACCTGCAAGATGCCATCTGTCACGTTGGCAGCGTTCAGTCCACCACTCAAGACGAGGTGAGCGTTGACGTTTGGAGGCAGAAGTGACCAATTGAATGTTTGCCCGCCACCACCATACCCGTCGACATGCGCGTCGAGCAAAATGGCCTGGGCCTGTGAAAAATCTTGAGCGTATTTTACGAGATCGAACTGAGCACCGGCTTCGCCCATCGGAATGCGCGCTGCGCGCAGAAAAGGACGCGCACCCTGTTGTGTTGCGTTCAGACATTGCGCTGGTGTTTCTTCACCATGAAATTGGACGGTAGCCCCCGCAATACCTTCGCAAGCAGCTATTATTTTGGTAGCATCCTCGTTGACGAACAGGAGCACGGGCGTGACAAATGGCGGCAGTCGCCGCGCCAGTTCGGCCGCCCGTTGGGGTGACACATAGCGCGGGCTCTTGTCATAAAGCACAAAACCGATGGCATCAGCCCCGGCGGCTACCGCGGCGTCAACGTCTGCCTCACGGGTAAGGCCGCAGATCTTGATGCGGGTGCGCAGGGCAAACAGGCGGTCAGAGTTCATGGCAAGCCATCATACGCAGGTGTTCGATCGGGCAAGCCCCAGTGCGAGGCGTAGCGCGGACCCAGAAAATACAGGCCGTCGGGGGAAAACGTCGGTGCAGCGGCGTCCCGATTCCGGGCCAGCAGTACGTCCTTGATCCAGTCTGGTGGCTGTTTCCCTTGCCCCACCGCAATCAGGCAGCCCATGATGTTGCGGATCATGTGGTGCAGGAAAGCGCTGGCCTCAAATTCGAATCGCCAGTAGGCGCCGCGGCGCGAAATTTCAATGCGTTGTAGCGTTTTGACCGGTGACAAGGCTTGGCAGGCAGAAGCACGAAATGAGGTGAAATCGTGTTCTCCGAGCAAATGCGCGGCTGCCTGCTGTATCTGATCCATGTCCAGTGGACGAAATGCCCAGCCTACGCGGCCAGCATCGATACTGGGGCGCACGGCTGACTCCAGCAATATGTAAGCATAACGGCGCGACAGGGCGCTGGCGCGGCAATGGAATTCGTCTGGTACGGACTGCGCCCATTCCACTGCAATGTCACGCGGCAAAAATGAATTGGGCCCCCGTACCCAGGAAGAAAGGGTACGCTCCAGGGGGGTATCAAAATGGACAACCTGCATCAGGCCGTGAACGCCGGCATCGGTCCGGCCGGCACACAGGGTTGATACCTTGTGTGCCGTGAACTTGCCCAAGGCGGCTTCCAGGCGGTCTTGAACCGTCTGACCGGATAACTGGCTCTGCCAGCCCTGGTAAGCCTGCCCGTTGTAGCTGATTCCGAGTGCCAACCTCACGGCAAGTTCATACCACTGTCATTGCCGCCGTCGGGCAGCGAGCCGATCAAAGATTGCTCAGGGCGCGTTGCGCCTTGATTTTCATATCACCCGTTGCTTCCGAGATGACTTCTTCAATCAGGGCGCGTGCGCCGTCATCGTCACCAATTGCACTGAATTCCTCGGCCAGGGCCAGCTTGGTGGCAAGAGGGTCTTCATTGGCACTGGGTCCGGAAGTGGAGTCAGCCTCTGGGGGCTCCTCCAGATCAAGCGACAGGGAACCCAGGTCAAACTCCAGCATGCCCAGATCTGGACCTGCGGGGGTTTCATCAGGTTTGGAGTCGGTCAAAGGTGCCGGGCTGGTGGCGCCAAAGCTGGTGGCCGCCTGCTGCTTGAAATCATCGTTGTCGGACGATGGCAGACTCAGGTCACTGCTTGGGATTTCCAGATCGGGCAAGGTGAATTCGACGGAATTGGCAGCCACAGCCGGTGCTTCAAAGGCTTCCGTGGTGCTTCCAAAGTCGAGATCCAGATCCGTTGCCGTCGGTGCTGCAGCTTGCAGGCTCACCGTGGGTTCATTGCTGCTGGCGCTTGCCTCGCTGATAACGCTTGCGGGCTCTTCGTCCAGTGAGAAGTCCAGATCCAAGTCAAGATCCGTAGACGCCCCAGCCGACACGGCAGCGGCTTGCGGCGTTTCCGGCGATTCTGCGCCAGTGGACAGTGTGCTGAGATAGTCAAGGGGCGCCGGACGCGACGGTGTGTCATCAGCCTGACTCGGTTGTCCACCGGGCTGGTACAAAGGGTTGGTTGGATCAATGCTCAGGCCCAACTCGGACATGCGCTGCCACTCAGGACCGTCGCCACCTGTGATTTTGAAGGCTTGTGCGGCAACCCGTTCAAAGGATTTGGCATCGCGTCGCTTGCCAAAAATGTCCAACAGCTTTTGATAGATAGCGACACGTCCGGGGTTGGTGCGCAGGGCTTCATTCAGAATTTCTTCGGCCTGCATATCGCGGCCATAGGCCAGGTAAACGTCGGCTTCGGCCACGGGGTCTACATCGTCCGCAGCGTCGAGTTGGCTGGGTGAATAGACCATGGAAGAGCCAGTGGCACCATTGCTGTCAGTGGTGTCGACACTCTGTCCACCGCTGGCACCAAAAAAGGAGTCAGGCTGCAAGCGGCTTTCCAGGAATGAGCTGTCTACCTGGGTGGCGTTCTTGCGCTGGCGCATCCGGTAAAACCCAAAGCCTGCCAGAAGTGCAACCAGACCAACGGCACCGGCGGGTACGAGGGGGTTGTCGATCAACTCATCGACCATGCTGGGTTCAGGTGTTACCACAGGAACCACGACTGGACGTTTGGCTGGCGCTGATGCGGCAGGCTTTGGCGCGGGCGCAGCCGCACTGGCTGTAGCGGCTGGTGCCACGCTGGCCGTAACGGGCGGCGCCACGGGGGCCGAGGCAGCTGGGGTTGCCGCAGTGACTGGCACTGACGGTGTTGCAGGGACTGGCGTGGCAGTCGCTGGCGCAACCGCACTAGAGGCCGCGCCGAGTTTGCTGAGGTCGCTGATGTTTTTGGAAATCTCGGCGGTCCGGGTGCTTGCGTCCTTGGCACTGCGTTCCTTGGCGAGCTGATCCTCGGCAGGTTTTCCTTGAACAGCCCCTTTGGACAATGTGAGCTTGTCGGGCGCGGTGGTCGTCGGCTTTTTGTCCTCAACGTTGGCCTGCACACTGCCACTGGCTCTGCGGTCGGTTGCTGTCACCTGAGCGCTGGGCGCACTTCCCGCAAGCTTTCTGCGGAAATCGTTGAAGTCCTTGCTTTGCGCAACAATGATCTGGGTGGCTTCCGCAGCGGGTGTTGCCCCGGCTTGTTCCGCCGTTGGCACGTTCATCACAGCACCGGCCCTGACGCGGTTGATGTTCCCGGCCACAAAGGCATCCGGGTTGGCGCGCAGCAAGGCCACCAGCATCTGGTCGAGGGATACGCTGGATGGCTTGTTGGCCGCTGCAATTTTGCTGGCGGTGTCACCAGACTTTACGGTGACTTGTTCGGCCCCTGTGGCTACAGAGGTCTTGGCCACGGCTGGGCTGACGGTCGCTTTGGCGGGTGCTCTGCGCGGCTCGGCAACGGGGGCGGCTTTTGACGCAGGCCCTGGCGTTGCGGCCGACACGGCTTTGCTGCTGACTGCTGACGTAGAGGGAATCTGCGCGCTGGTGGGAGCAGCCGGTGCTGGTTGACGCAAACTGGGTGGGTCAAACAGCATGGTGTAGTCACGCACAATGCGACCGGAAGACCAGCTGGCTTCAATGATCATGTCTACAAAGGGATCATTGATGGCCCGGTCGCTGCTCAAACGTATATAGGCACGGCCATCGGGACGTCTTTGCAGGGTCGCTTGCAGACCCGACATGGCTGCGTTGTATTCCAGGCCTGCTGCCTTGAAGGCTTCTGGCAAAGCGACTGCTGCCTTCAGTGAGTTGGCCTCTTCGGCATTGATATCTGGAACGTCAATTTCTGCTCGCAATGGTTCGCCCAGAGCGGATTGCACAGTGATGCGGCCAAGAGAAAGTGCTGCAGCATTCGTTCCCCATAGGCCGAAAACCGCCGCGGCGGCAGCCGCCATGGCGGTTTTTTGCCAGCGATGTGATTTAGCAATCAATTTGTGGACTCCGATGTTCGGGCTGCTTTTGAAAAGTGTCTCATTATGCGAGCAAATGCCTTGATACTCAAAACGTAAAAAGTACCTTAACATCAATGTGTTAGGCTGACAAGCTAAGAAAGCTTTTAACTTTGTAACGGGCTGGAACAAGACTTGTTAGAGCAGTTTCTTTGTTGTCAAACGACAACGACCGACCAAGCGTCGCGATATCGCAACTCTGGGTCGGTCGATTGGTTTGAGAGCTGGTTCAGGCTGCCAATAAAACGCGCAACATGCGTCGCAGGGGCTCGGCAGCTCCCCATAAGAGCTGGTCGCCAATCGTGAAAGCACCCACGTATTCCGGGCCCATGGCGAGCTTTCGGATCCGGCCCACAGGGATGCCCAATGTGCCCGTCACGGCCACCGGGGTCAGGTCATGGATGCTGGCTTCGCGGGTATTGGGCACCACTTTGACCCATGCGTTATCCGCAGCGATCATGGCTTCGATGTCGGCAGTGGGAACATCTTTTTTGAGTTTGAAGGTCAGCGCCTGGCTATGGCAGCGCATGGCGCCAATGCGCACGCAAAAGCCGTCGACAGGGGTTTCTGCTGTTCCGAAGGCTGCGCCTTGACCTAGAATTTTGTTGGTTTCTGCGCCGCCCTTCCATTCTTCGCGGGACATGCCGTTGCCCAGGTCCTTGTCGATCCAGGGGATCAGGCTACCGCCCAAGGGGACGCCGAAATTGGCGGTTTCTGCACTGCTAAGGGATTGTTGCTTCAGCAAAACCTTGCGGTCGATCTCCAGGATGGCTGACTTGGGATCGTCCAGCAGGCCCTTGACCTCGGCATTGAGCGTCCCGTACTGGGTCAGCAATTCGCGCATGTGCTGCGCGCCGCCACCCGACGCCGCCTGGTAGGTCATGCTGGTCATCCATTCGACCAATCCGGCCTTATACAGTGCGCCGACGCCCATCAGCATGCAACTGACGGTGCAATTGCCGCCAATCCAGTTGTTCCCACCCTTGGCCAATGCATTCTTGATCACTGGCATGTTGACAGGGTCCAGAATGATGACGGCATCGTCATTCATCCTCAGTGTGGAAGCCGCATCAATCCAGTGACCGGTCCAGCCAGCGCTGCGTAGTTTCGGGAAGACTTCGGTGGTGTAGTCGCCACCTTGTGCGCTGATGATGATGTCGCACTTCTTGAGGGCGTCAATGTCAAAAGCATCCTTGAGGCTTGTCTCGTTCTTTGCCTGCGCAGGGGCTTTGCCGCCTGCATTGGAGGTGGAGAAGAAGACCGGTTCGATCAGGTCAAAGTCGCCTTCGGACTGCATACGATCCATCAACACGGAACCCACCATGCCGCGCCAGCCCACCAGACCTACCAGATTGCCAATTTTCATCATATTGCCCTTTCAGATATTCGAAATACAAGGATTTCATCTGCCCGGCTCGTCTGGCCGGTGGGCGCGACGAACCGGGCTGTGTCAGCCTTTAATGGTTGTCGTTTTGGTACTTGCAGCGAAGATCGACACGCTCCCACCCGGAACCGCGCTCATTGAAAGCGTGATTTCCCGATGGTGACTGAGCGGGTAGCGTTGCATCTTTTAATTGTAAGCGAAACTATTTCAGGGCCTTGAGAACCGCCGCGCCCATTTCGGCCGTGCTGACGCGGGTCGTGCCTTCGCTGAAGATATCGGCCGTACGCAGCCCCTGCGCCAGGACGGCCTTCACCGCGTCTTCAATGCGCTGGGCCGCCGCTTCCTGGTTCAAGCTGAAGCGCAGCATCATGGCCGCGCTCAGGATCGTCGCCAGGGGATTGGCGATGCCTTTGCCCGCGATGTCCGGTGCGCTGCCGTGGCTGGGCTCGTAAAGCCCCTGGTTGCTGGAATTCAGGGACGCTGATGGCAGCATGCCAATGGAGCCGGTCAACATGGCCGCCTCATCGCTCAGGATGTCGCCAAACATATTGCCTGTGACAACAACGTCAAACTTCTTGGGCGCACGAACCAGCTGCATGGCGGCGTTGTCCACATACATATGGTCGAGTTCGACATCGGGGTATTGCTGGCCGACTTCGGTCACCACATCTTTCCAAAACTGGAAAGTCTCGAGCACGTTGGCTTTGTCCACGCTGGTCACTCGCTTGCTGCGTTTGCGGGCGGCCTGGAAAGCCACATGGGCAATACGCTCAATCTCGGGGCGCGAATAGCGCATGGTGTCAAAGGCTTCCTCGGCTCCGGGGAAGTGTCCATCGGTGGCGATGCGACGACCGCGTGGCTGGCCGAAATAGATGTCACCTGTCAGTTCACGAATGATCAGGATATCCAGCCCCGCGATCAGTTCGGGCTTCAGGCTGGATGCGCCTACCAGTTGCTCGTAGCAGATGGCTGGACGGAAGTTTGCAAACAGCCCCAGATTCTTGCGCAAACCCAGAATGGCCTGCTCGGGACGAAGCGGGCGCTCAAGCTTGTCGTATTTCCAGTCGCCCACGGCGCCAAACAACACGGCATCGGCTTCTTGAGCCAGCTTGAGGGTCGCCTCTGGAAGCGGGTGCCCGTAGGCTTCGTAGGCGGCACCGCCAACCAGCGCGGTTTCCATCTCGAACTTCAAGTCGAGAGCGTTGAGCACCTTGACGGCCTCGGCCACGATCTCCGTACCAATGCCATCGCCTGGCAATACTGCAATTTTCATGATGAGCTTTTGCTATTGAATGTAGAGCTGCTTAAGCAAGCAACGTGTGGGCAAGCCACGGTTTTTGTGCAAGCCGTTGGGCTTCGAAAGCCTTGATCTTGTCAGCGTGACGCAGCGTCAGGCCGATGTCGTCCAGACCGTTGAGCAGGCAGTACTTGCGAAAAGCCTGAACCTCAAAGGGCAACTCGGTGCCATCGGGCTTGACGACGACTTGTCGTTCCAGGTCGATGGTCAATGAATAGCCGGGGAATGCCGCTGCTTCATTGAACAGCTGACTCACCTGGGCCTCCGTCAACACGATGGGCAACAAGCCATTCTTGAAGCTGTTGTTGAAGAAGATATCAGCATAGCTTGGGGCAAGAATGGCCCGGAATCCGTACTGGTCCAGCGCCCACGGCGCGTGTTCGCGTGACGAACCGCAGCCAAAGTTCTTGCGTGCCAACAGGATAGACGCACCCTGGTAACGTGGCTGGTTCAGCACAAAGTCCGGATTGGGCTTGCGGCTGGTGGGGTCCTGACCAGGGAAGCCGGCGTCCAGGTAGCGCCATTCGTCAAACAGATTCTGGCCAAAACCGGTTTTGCGGATCGATTTCAGGAATTGCTTGGGAATGATCGCATCGGTGTCGACGTTCTCACGGTCCATCGGGGCCACAAGCCCCTTGTGCAGGGTAAATTTTTGCATGGTGCGTGATTACTTCTTTTTGGCCACGTCTTCAATCTTTTCGCCAGCTTTTTGCAGGTCCTGGCCCACGCCCTTGACCGTGTTGCAGCCGGACAAGACAAAAACGAGTGACATGGCGATCAGTGCGGCAAATGTTTTCATGGTTTATTCCTTGATAACCGGTTCAGACAAATTTCCTGACGTCCACAAAGTGGCCGTGAATGGCTGCGGCTGCGGCCATGGCTGGGCTGACCAAGTGCGTGCGTCCGCCGGCGCCCTGGCGTCCTTCAAAATTGCGATTGCTGGTGGAAGCGCAACGCTCGCCCGGTTCCAGACGGTCGGCGTTCATGGCCAGGCACATCGAGCATCCGGGCTCGCGCCATTCGAAGCCAGCAGCCTTGAAAATCTCGTGCAATCCTTCGCGTTCGGCCTGCTCCTTGACCAGACCTGAGCCGGGCACCACCATGGCCAACTTGACGCTCTTGGCCACTTTTTGACCCAGCTTCTTCACCAGCGCCGCCGCTTCACGCATGTCTTCGATGCGGCTGTTGGTGCAGGAGCCGATGAAGATTTTGTCGACATACAGATCGTTGAGCGCCTTGCCAGGCTCCAGACCCATGTAGACCAGTGCACGTTCGATGGCACTGCGTTTGTTGGGATCTTTTTCCTTGTCGGGATCGGGCACGCGGCTGTCAATGCCCAAAACCATTTCCGGGGAGGTGCCCCAAGTGACTTGCGGCACGATCTGGCTGGCATCGAGTTCCACCACCGCATCGAAGTGGGCATCGGCATCGGAGTGCAGAGTTTTCCAATAAGCGACGGCGTGATCCCATTCAACCGCGGCTGCATCACCGCTGATTGCGCTATGGCCTGGTGCCAAGGGCCGCCCTTTGACATAGTCAATGGTTTTTTCGTCCACCGCGACCAAACCGGCCCGGGCACCGGCTTCAATCGCCATGTTGCAGACGGTCATGCGACCTTCCATGCTCAAGGCACGAATGGCGGTGCCGCCAAATTCAATGGTGTAGCCTGTGCCGCCAGCGGTGCCGATCCTGCCGATGATGGCCAGAACGATGTCCTTGCCACTGCATCCGCGCGACAGGGTGCCATTTACCCGAACCAGCATGTTTTTTGCTTTTTTGGCCAGCAGGGTTTGCGTGGCCATGACATGTTCCACCTCGCTCGTGCCAATACCATGCGCCAGGGCGCCAAATGCGCCATGGGTAGAGGTATGTGAGTCACCGCATACCACCGTCATGCCGGGCAGCGTCGCGCCATTCTCCGGTCCGATGACGTGCACGATACCCTGGCGCTTTGAGAGAAATGGGAAGTATGCAGCGGAACCAAATTCCCGCATATTGGTGTCAAGGGTGACGACCTGTTCTTTGCTGGTGGGGTCGGTGATGCCGTCGTAGCCCAGTTCCCAGCCGGTGGTGGGCGTATTGTGGTCGGCGGTGGCAACGATGGAGCTGATGCGCCATACCTTGCGATTGGCCTGGCGCAGCCCTTCAAACGCCTGCGGACTGGTGACCTCGTGCACCAGATGGCGGTCGATGTACAGGATGGCTGTGCCGTCTTCTTCCGTGTGGACGACGTGTTCGTCCCAGAGCTTGTCGTAGAGGGTGCGTCCCATGTGGTTTTTCCTTGGCAATCCGTGATTTTATGCGGCCTGACGAAACGGGGTCTTTCCAAACAAAACGCCCGCCGGTGTTGCCATCCGGCGGGCGCTTCAGTGAAAGCTATTTCAGCGTTTGGAAATCGGCTGAACCTCGCGGCGCACCGAACCGGTGAACAACTGACGCGGACGGCCAATCTTGTACTCGGGATCGCCAATCATTTCATTGAGTTGGGCAATCCAGCCCACAGTGCGGGCCAGCGCAAAAATCGCCGTGAACAGGCTGACCGGAATGCCGATGGCGCGCTGCACGATGCCAGAGTAGAAGTCGACGTTGGGGTAGAGCTTGCGCGACACAAAGTACTCGTCTTCCAGCGCAATTTTTTCCAGGGCCATTGCCAGCTTGAACAAGGGGTCGTTTTCCAGGCCCAGTGCGGTGAGGACCTCTTTGCAGGTTTCCTGCATGAGCTTGGCGCGCGGGTCGTAGTTTTTGTAAACGCGGTGTCCAAAACCCATCAGCTTGACGCTGGAATTCTTGTCCTTGACCTGCTCCATGAACTGACCGACTTTGGAGATGCCGCCCATTCTCTGGATGTCTTCGAGCATGTTCAGGCAGGCCTCATTGGCGCCACCGTGTGCGGGGCCCCACAGGCAGGCCACACCGGCTGCAATGGCTGCAAACGGGTTGGTGCCGGAACTGCCGCACAGGCGCACGGTGGAGGTGGATGCGTTTTGTTCGTGATCCGCGTGCAACACAAAGATGCGGTCCAGGGCGCGTTCGATCACGGGGTTGACCACATACTCTTCGCATGGGGTGGCGAACATCATGTGCATGAAGTTGCCGGCGTAGCTCAGGTTGTTCTTGGGGTACATGAAGGGCTGGCCGACACTGTACTTGTAGGCCATGGCGACCAGGGTGGGCATCTTGGCAATCAGGCGGATCGCAGCGATTTCACGGTGCTCCGGGTTGTTGATGTCAGTGCTGTCGTGATAGAAGGCAGACAGGGCACCCACCAGGCCGGTCATGATGGCCATGGGATGCGCGTCGCGGCGGAAACCACGCAGGAAGAACTGCATCTGCTCGTTCACCATGGTGTGATTGCTCACGCGCTTGGTGAAGGCCGCCTTGGCTGCCACATCGGGCAGGTTGCCGTACAGCAACAGGTGGCAGGTTTCCATGAAGTCACAGTTGGTTGCCAACTGCTCGATCGGATAGCCGCGGTACAACAACTCGCCTTTGTCGCCATCGATATAGGTGATGGCCGATTGGCACGACGCCGTAGACAAAAAGCCCGGATCGTAGGTAAACATGCCAGTTTGGGCATACAGCTTGCGGATGTCTACGACGTCCGGGCCGACATTGCCATGATAGACCGGCAAGTCGACGCTGGGGCTGCCGTTACTGAACGACAGGGTGGCTTTGTTGTCAGCTAATTTCATTTTTTACCTTTCAGCGGGTTTCTCTCAACATACTCAAAACTTCGTGCACGCCATCGTGATCCAGACTGGCGTCAACTTGGGCAAGCGACTTTCGTGCCAAATGCAGATCCAGCAGGTCGTTGTCGCTCAACTCCATCAGGGCAGCCAGGTTGTGCGACTGCCGGACGGTCAGGCTTGATTCAAAACGTTTGAAGAACCGTTCGATGAAAATATCGTTCTCAAGCAGTCCGCGGCGACAGCGCCACTTCAGTCGGCTCAAGCTTCGCTCGTCAATCAGTTCTTCGGCATTTTCCACAGGGCGTGTTCCGGTAACTGGCTAGACCGTGCGCAGGACCATCATTTCCTTGATCTTGCCAATCGCCTTGGTTGGATTCAAGCCTTTCGGGCATACATCAACGCAGTTCATGATGGTGTGGCAGCGGAACAGGCGGTAGGGGTCTTCCAGATTGTCCAGGCGCTCGCCGGTGGCTTCGTCGCGGCTGTCGGCCAGGAAGCGGTATGCCTGCAGCAGACCGGCAGGGCCGACGAACTTGTCAGGATTCCACCAGAAGCTGGGGCAGGAAGTCGAGCAGCTCGCGCACAAAATACATTCATACAAGCCGTTGAGCTCATCGCGCTCCTCGGGGCTTTGCAGACGCTCCTTCTCGGGCGGAACGTTGTCGTTGATCAGGTAGGGCTTGATCGAGTTGTACTGCTTGAAGAACTGCGTCATGTCAACGATCAGGTCGCGCACCACGGGCAGGCCCGGCAGGGGCTTCAACACAATGGTGCCTGGCAGGGTACGCATGTTGGTCAGGCATGCCAGACCATTCTTGCCGTTGATGTTCATGGCATCCGAGCCGCATACACCCTCGCGGCACGAGCGGCGAAAGGAAATGGTTGGATCGACGGCCTTGAGCTTCATCAGTGCGTCCAGCAGCATGCGCTCGGTACCGTCGAGTTCAACCTCGATGGTCTGCATGTAAGGCTTGGCGTCGGTATCGGGGTCGTAACGGTAAATCTGGAATGTGCGTTTTGACATGGGGTGTTCTCGCTGGTCTTGTTCGCTTGGCAATAACAATGATTTAGAAGCTGCGCACGGTAAGCGGCACAGAGTCCACTGTCAGTGGCTTCATTTGCACTGGCTTGTAGGACAGGCGGTTGCCTTCGCGGTGCCACAGCGTGTGCTTGTGCCATTCGTTGTCGTTACGGCCGTTCGGGTACTGGGGGCTGTCGGCGTAATCATTGACTGTATGCGCGCCGCGACTTTCATGGCGGGCAGCTGCGGACACGATGGTCGCCTGGGCAGCTTCGATCAGGTTTTCCACTTCCAGCGCTTCAATACGGGCGGTATTGAAGATCTTGGATTTGTCCTTCAGGTTGATCGACTTGACGCGTTCACGCAGGGCTGCGATTTTTTGCACGCCTTCATCCATGCTGGCCTGGGTCCGGAACACACCCGCATGCTGTTGCATGGTTTTGCGGATGTCATCGGCCACGTCCTGGGCATACTCGCCGCTGGTGGCGTTGTCCAGGCGGGCAATGCGCGCCAGCGTTGCATCAGCGGCGTCGGCCGGCAAGGGCTTGTGCACGGCATTGACCTTGTTGAATTCGACGATGTGGTTGCCAGCGGCGCGACCGAACACCAGCAGGTCGAGCAGCGAGTTGGTGCCCAGGCGGTTGGCACCGTGCACGCTGACGCAGGAGCACTCGCCCACAGCGTACAGGCCGTTGACGACCTCGCTCTTGTTGTCGGCGTTCTGCGTCACCACCTGACCATGGATATTGGTTGGAATTCCGCCCATCTGGTAGTGGATGGTGGGCACGACAGGGATCGGCTCTTTGGTGATGTCAACGTTGGCGAAGTTGTGCCCGATTTCGAACACCGAGGGCAGACGTTTCATGATGGTGTCGGCGCCCAGGTGGGTCATGTCGAGATTGATGTAGTCCTTGTTGGGACCGCAGCCGCGACCTTCCTTGATTTCCTGGTCCATACAGCGCGACACATAGTCACGTGGAGCCAGATCCTTGTACGCCGGAGCGTACCGCTCCATGAAGCGCTCGCCATTGCAGTTGCGCAGAATCGCGCCTTCGCCACGGCAACCTTCGGTCAGCAGCACGCCAGCGCCGTGCACGCCGGTGGGGTGGAATTGCCAGAATTCCATGTCTTCCAGCGGAATGCCCGCGCGCGCAGCCATGCCCAAACCGTCACCGGTGTTGATAAACGCATTGGTCGATGCGGCAAAGATGCGACCGGCTCCGCCTGTAGCCAGCAGGGTAGTTTTGGCTTCAAAGATATGCACGTCACCGGTTTCCATTTCCAGTGCCGTCACGCCCACCACATCGCCATCGGCGTCACGGATCAGGTCCATTGCCAGCCATTCGACGAAAAAGCTGGTTTTTTCCTTGACGTTTTGCTGGTACAGCGTGTGCAACATGGCGTGGCCAGTACGGTCGGCCGCAGCGCAAGCGCGTTGCACTGGTTTTTCGCCGTAGTTGGCGGTATGGCCACCGAAGGGCCGCTGGTAAATCGTGCCGTCCGGGTTGCGGTCAAACGGCATGCCCATGTGCTCCAGGTCGTACACGACCTTGGGCGCTTCACGGCACATGTACTCAATCGCGTCCTGGTCGCCGAGCCAGTCGGAACCCTTGACGGTGTCATAGAAGTGATAGTGCCAGTTGTCTTCCGACATGTTGCCCAGGGAGGCACCAATGCCGCCTTGCGCTGCAACGGTGTGGGAGCGGGTCGGGAACACTTTGGAAAGCACAGCCACGTTCAGGCCGGCGCGGGCCAGTTGCAGTGAAGCGCGCATGCCGGAGCCACCGGCACCGACGATAACAACGTCAAATTTGCGCTTGGGGAGTTTGGATGTTGCGGTCATGATTATTTGGGTGTGTCGGTAGCCGTAGTGGACTGAAATTGGCTTGAAAAAGTCTTGTTGGATGGTGCTTTAGATGCGCCACAGAACTTGAATGGCCCAACCAGCGCAGGCGACCAGCCAGACCAGGGTGAATGACTGCAGGCAAAGGCGCATCCATGCGGCCGGGATGTAGTCCATCCAGATTTCCCGCATGCCAACCCACACGTGGTACAGCAGGGCAACGATGACCGCGAAGGTCAGGGCCTTCATCCACTGGGGGGAAAAAATGCCGGCCCACTGGTCGTAGCCGACGGGGCCCTTGCTGAAAATGACTTGTGCCAGCACCAGCACCGTAAAGAGAGCCATCAGCGTGGCGGTGACGCGCTGGCCGAGCCAGTCACGCAGACCGTAATGTGCACCTACAACAAGGCGCTTGGAACCGTAGTTGACAGACATGATTTGTTTCCTGGTCCGAAAGAATGATTAATAAAGGCCAAACAGCTTGGCGCCCAGAATGATCGTCAGGCCGATGCTCAAAACGAGCGTCACCACTGCTGATGACTTGCCGAACTCTTTGCTGACGGCATGGTGATGGGTGTCCATCCACAGGTGGCGGATACCTGCAATGAAATGGTGCAGGTAGGCCCAGATCAAGGCCAGAGCGACCAGTTTCCAGATCGCACCGGGCAGTCCCAGCATGCCCACGTTGAACGCAGCCTTGAATTTTCCAAAGGAAATTTCTGAAGAGAGTGAGCTATCAAACATCCAGATGATGAAGGGCAGCAAGAGAAACATGATCAGGCCGCTGGCGCGGTGCATGCCGGACACCAGGGCCGCAAGCGGCCAGCGGTAGCCGGGCAGATCTTTGAAGGCGTTGATGTTGCGAAACTCAGGCCGCTTTTTTCGGGAGGGGGTAACAAGCTCGGTCATGGGTAGGCTTTCGTGGATGTAACTGCTTTGTAATTTTGCAAGGCTGCCAGGGCAAAATTCTATTGCACTGCAGCAAGTTGACACAAAAGATTCAAAATTAAATCAACTTCTTGGTTTTGCGTCCGGTGGGTGGATGGGTTTTAGCTTAACTCGTTTCGGTAGTAATGGGTGTCGGTCAAGTAAAGGCCGCGACGCAACTCCATGGGCGCATCGTTGTAGGTGTAAGCAATACGCTCGACGCTTAAAAGCGGTGTATTTTGCTCTATTTTTAATAGCGAACTTTGCACTGGATCCGGAAGCAGGGCCCGAATTTTCTCCTCAGCCCGGACCATGCGGACACCGAATTCGGTTTCAAACAGGGCATACATGGGGCCGTGGTAGTTGCTCAGGCGCTCGGCAGTCAGGCCTTTGAACGGACCGCCCGGCAACCAGAGGTCTTCCAGAATGGTGGGTTTGTCGGCAAAGGACAGGACGCGGCGGACCTGTAACACGGGGTCGCCGGTTCGCAGCGCCAGTGCGCGCGCCACATCGGCCGAGGCGCGCAGGCGTTTGCAGTCAATGATCTGGCGCTGAGCCGGACCTTCGCTGTTGATGTCGCCGTTGTCGGGAATCAGCTTCAGAAAGCGGTACTGCACATGCTGCTCGGCATGGGTGGCTACAAAAGTCCCTTTGCCCTGGCGGCGCACCAGCAGGTTTTCGGCGGCCAGCTCGTCAATGGCCTTGCGCACCGTGCCCTGGCTAACGCGAAAACGTGCGGCAAGCTCCATCTCGCTGGGGATGGCCTCACCCGGCTTCCATTCGCCCAGACGCAGGCTGTTCAGCATCAGGCCCTTGATCTGCTGGTACAGGGGGCTGAACGCAGGCGTCGTGGGCGCCGCAGCAAAAGAACCGGCGTCGGTGCTTGCAGAGGCGTTTTCGGCTGAAGAAAATGGTAGTTGCTGCATGAGTGCTCGATCCCACACAAGTGTTGGGGCCATGCGCAATCATATCTTATATAAGACATAAGACAAATTGACGACTCAGGGTTTTCCAGAGTAAACTCGGCGCGCATTCTGTGGGGCTCAGGCAACCCGTTTGGGCATCCACCAGTACTCGTTTCACAACACTTCTGGAGTTCTTACCATGAGCAAAAAGCCTGTCCGCGTTGCCGTTACTGGCGCAGCTGGTCAAATTGGATATGCCATTCTGTTTCGCATCGCCTCTGGCGAAATGTTGGGCAAAGATCAGCCTGTGGTGCTGAGCCTGCTGGAAGTACCCGTTGAAAAGGCCCAGCAAGCCCTGCAAGGCGTGATCATGGAATTGCAGGATTGCGCCTTCCCCCTGCTGGTGGGCATTGAAGCGCACAGCGACCCCTTGACTGCATTCAAGGACGTGGACTACGCCTTGTTGATCGGTTCGCGTCCCCGTGGCCCCGGCATGGAACGTGCCGAGTTGTTGGCGGTTAATGCCGAGATCTTTACTGCGCAGGGCAAGGCGCTCAACGCCGTGGCCAGCCGCAATGTCAAGGTGCTGGTGGTCGGCAACCCTGCCAACACCAATGCCTACATCGCCATGAAGAGCGCGCCTGATCTGCCACGCAAGAATTTCACCGCCATGCTGCGCCTGGACCACAACCGCGCCTTGAGCCAGTTGGCCGACAAGACCGGCAAGGCCGTGGCGGACATCGAAAAAATGACCGTGTGGGGCAACCACTCGCCCACCATGTACGCTGACTACCGCTTCGCCACCATCAAGGGCCAAAGCGTCAAGGACATGATCAATGACCAGGACTGGAACGCCAACGTGTTCCTGCCCACCGTCGGCAAACGTGGCGCAGCCATCATCGCTGCCCGTGGCGTGTCGTCCGCTGCATCCGCGGCCAACGCCGCTATCGACCACATGCGCGACTGGGCCCTGGGCACCAACGGCAAGTGGGTCACCATGGGTATCCCCTCGGATGGCCAGTACGGTATCCCCAAGGACACCATGTTCGGTTTTGCCGTGACCTGCGAAGGCGGCGAATACAAGGTGGTTCAGGATCTGCCGATCGATGCGTTCAGCCAGGAATGCATCAACAAGACCTTGAAGGAATTGCAGGACGAGCAAGCCGGCGTCGCCCATCTGCTGTAAGTCAAGCCAAGTCGTGCGCAGCGCTGGGTCGTCCCAAGCAGGCACAGCCTCTTCGGCTGGCGGCGTAGCGCATGCCATGGCAAACGCGGGGGGGCAACACCCCCGCGATGTTCTCCTGGGCGCACAGGCGGCATCGGCTTTTTTGCCGGTGTGTGATCATTACAGCGGCGTGGAGGCCCGGATGATCAAGAGTCTGGCTCTGCAGGCAGAAATGTCGCAGGAGTTTGGCGCCTGCGTGTTCGATGTCACGCTGGACTGCGAGGATGGCGCGCCCGTTGGCGGTGAGTTTGACCATGCAAATATGGTGGTGGCCCTCGCCAATCAAGCGCATGCTGCTATTCATAATGTAGCATCCGGTGTTGTGTCCCGGGTTGCGGCGCGGGTCCATGCCGTGGATCACCCGGCGTTCGAGCAGGATCTGGACATCATTGTGGGTGGTGCGGCAGCTGCACTGTGCCATGTGATGATTCCCAAGGTGGAAACGGTTGCCGACGTTGAGCGCGCGGTGCATCTGGTGGATCAGGCGGCTGCCAGGTCCGGGCGAAAGGATGCCTTGCCCCTGCATGTGCTGATCGAGTCGCCCGCGGCGGTGCACCGTGCTTTTGACATTGCGGCGCATCCCAGGGTGCAGTCCTTGAGCTTCGGCTTGATGGATTTCGTTTCGAGCCATGGTGGTGCGATTCCTTCCAGTGCGATGGGCATGCATGCAGGTCAGGATGCCGATCGACCGGATCAGTTCAGCCACCCGCTTGTCGTTCGTGCCAAGCTGGAGATTGCCTCGGCATGCCATGCACACGGCAAGGTGCCTGCCCACTGTGTGGTGACTGAGATCAGTGATGCGATTGCCGTGCAACAGGCTGCCACGCGGGCTTCGCGCAGCTTGGGCTATACCCGCATGTGGAGCATTCACCCGGCCCAGATCAGGCCGATTCTGGAGGCTTTCGCACCGGCAGCTTCTGAAATTGACCTGGCAGCGAATATCATGGTGCGGGCGGGGCAGGCCGATTGGGCCCCCATCTCTTATGATGGAAAATTGCACGATCGCGCCAGTTACCGCTACTTTTGGCATGTGCTGGAGCGGGCGCATCAAACCGGACGACGTCTTCCTGACGAGGTCCGGGCCTATTTTTCGGCGTGATTCTTGACCCAATCCACTCACTAAGGATGCGAACGATGAAAAAGCTGCTGGTATCTGTTTTCTTTTCTGCCGTGTCTTTCAGCTTGCTGGCGCAGACGCCGGCCGAGCTTGCCATTGCCCAGCGCGTGCACCAGGGACGGTTGCCCTGCGAACTGGGTGCCTTTGTGACTGTGAAAGCAGACGCCAAAGCACCGGGTCATTTCGATGTTCATATCGCCAATCAAAAATACCGCATGGTTCCGGTTGAAACCACAACTGGCGCTATCCGTCTGGAAGATCGTCAGGCCGGCGCAGTCTGGCTGCAGCTTGCCAACAAGTCCATGCTGATGAACCAGAAGCTGGGCAAGCGCCTGGCTGATGCCTGCGTGAGCCCGGATCAGGCCATCACCGCGTTGGCGTTGAGCAGGAATCCGCCACCCAGCGTGCTTGATGCACCTACTGAGGTCGCTATTAAATAGATAGCTAATTAAGTCCTTTTGACGAGGGCTGAAACCATTTTGTTGATTAAGAAGGAGTTGACCATGTTACAAACCTACCGTGCCCACGTCGCCGAGCGCGCCGCTCTTGGCATCCCCCCCTTGCCTTTGTCTGCCAAGCAGACGGGTGAGTTGATCGAACTGCTGAAGAATCCACCCCAAGGGGAAGAGGCGACGCTGGTCGACTTGATCACCCACCGCGTTCCGGCGGGCGTGGACGATGCGGCCAAGGTCAAGGCGTCTTATCTGGCTGCTGTGGCCCATGGCACCGAAAAATGCTCGCTGATCTCGCGTGAGAAGGCAACAGAGTTGCTTGGCACCATGCTGGGTGGTTACAACATCAGCCCCCTGGTTGATTTGCTTGACGCTGACGGCCCGGTTGCGCAGGTCGCAGCCAACGGACTCAAAAAGACCCTGCTGATGTTCGATCAGTTTCATGATGTCCAGGAAAAGGCCGAAAAAGGCAACGCGCAAGCCAAAGCCGTGCTGCAAAGCTGGGCCGACGCCGAGTGGTTTACCTCGCGTCCCGAAGTGCCGAAGTCGATCACACTCACTGTTTTCAAAGTGGAAGGCGAGATCAACACGGATGACCTGTCACCCGCGCCTGACGCTTTCAGCCGTCCTGATATCCCGATGCACGCATTGGCCATGCACAAGAATGCACGTCCTGGCGTCGTTCCTGAAGAAGATGGCAAGCGTGGTCCTGTGAAATTCCTCGAAGGTCTGCGGGCCAAGGGCAATCTGGTGGCCTACGTCGGTGACGTGGTCGGTACCGGTTCTTCGCGCAAGTCAGCCACCAACTCGGTGCTGTGGTTCACGGGCGAGGACATTCCGTTTGTGCCCAACAAGCGCTTTGGCGGTGTATGCCTGGGTGGCAAGATCGCTCCGATCTTCTACAACACCATGGAAGACTCCGGCGCCCTGCCCATCGAACTGGACGTGAGCAAGATGAACATGGGCGACGTGGTGGAACTGCGTCCCTATGAAGGCAAAGCATTGAAAGACGGCCAGACCATTGCCGAGTTCAAAGTCAAGAGCGATGTGCTGTTTGATGAGGTGCGTGCGGGTGGCCGTATTCCCTTGATTATTGGCCGCGGTTTGACCGCCAAGGCGCGCGAAGCGCTGGGTCTGCCCGTGAGCACGTTGTTCCGTTTGCCGCAGAATCCTGTGGATACGAAAAAAGGTTTCACACTGGCGCAAAAAATGGTGGGTCGCGCATGTGGTTTGCCATTGGTTGCCGGCAACCAGCAGGGCGTTCGCCCCGGTACGTATTGCGAACCCAAGATGACCAGCGTGGGTTCTCAAGACACCACCGGCCCGATGACCCGCGACGAACTGAAGGATCTGGCGTGCCTGGGTTTTAGTGCCGACCTGGTGATGCAGTCGTTCTGTCACACAGCGGCCTATCCGAAGCCGGTGGACGTGAAAATGCACCACGAGCTGCCTGACTTCATCAGCACGCGCGGCGGCATTCCCTTGCGTCCGGGTGACGGCATCATTCACAGCTGGTTGAACCGCATGCTGCTGCCTGACACCGTGGGTACGGGCGGCGACAGCCATACGCGCTTCCCCATCGGTATCAGTTTCCCCGCAGGTTCCGGTCTGGTCGCTTTTGGTGCGGCGACGGGTGTCATGCCTTTGGACATGCCTGAGAGCGTGTTGGTGCGTTTCAAAGGCAAGATGCAGCCTGGTATCACCTTGCGCGATCTGGTCAATGCCATTCCGCTGTACGCCATCAAGGCCGGTCTGCTGACTGTGGCCAAGCAGGGCAAGAAGAACATTTTCTCCGGCCGCATTCTGGAAATTGAAGGATTGCCAGACCTGAAGGTTGAGCAGGCCTTTGAGTTGAGCGACGCTTCTGCCGAGCGCAGTGCCGGTGGTTGCACCGTGCATCTGAACAAAGAGCCGATTCAGGAGTACATCAACAGCAACATCACGATGCTGAAGTGGATGATTGCCGAGGGTTACTCGGATGTGCGCACCATCAACCGCCGTATCAAGGCCATGGAAGCCTGGCTGGCCGATCCCCAGTTGCTCAAGGGCGATGCGGACGCTGAATACGCGGCTGTGATCGAGATTGACCTGGCCGACATCCATGAGCCGATTGTGGCCTGCCCGAACGACCCGGACGATGTGAAAACACTGGCCGACGTGGCCGGTGCCAAGATCGACGAAGTGTTCATTGGTTCCTGCATGACCAACATTGGCCACTTCCGCGCAGCGTCCAAGCTGCTGGAAAACAAGCGCGATATCCCGGTGAAACTGTGGATGGCGCCGCCGACCAAGATGGATGCCAAGCAGTTGACCGAAGAAGGTCACTATGGCGTTTTGGGCTCTGCCGGTGCGCGCATGGAAATGCCCGGTTGCAGCTTGTGCATGGGCAACCAGGCGCAGGTGAAAGAGGGCGCAACCGTGTTCTCCACATCCACCCGGAACTTCCCGAACCGTCTGGGCAAGAACAGCAATGTGTACTTGGGTAGCGCCGAACTGGCTGCCATCTGCTCCAAGCTGGGGCGTATCCCCAGCAAGGCAGAGTACATGGCGGACATGGGCGTGCTGACGGCCGCCAGCGACAAAATTTACCAGTACCTGAACTTTGACAAGGTGAAGGACTACACGGATGCCGCAGCGCGTGTCAAGCAAGGCGAAGCCGCCTAGCAGGCCAGCGCGCGAGGCCCGGTCTTGGCTGGGCCCGCTGTGAGTCAAGAACCCCGCGATTCCGGTTGCGGGGTTTTTTTTAGCCAGCTTGAAATCAACGATGCCGGAGAAACGGCTGCATGAACATGCTCCAATCCATCCCCCTGTCACTGCAAACGGTCCTGTTGCTGATTTGCAGCAACGTCTTCATGACGATGGCCTGGTATGGCCATTTGAAGAATTTGGCCACGGCGCCCTGGTACCTTGCAGCGCTTGTGAGTTGGGGCATTGCCTTGTTCGAATATGGGCTGCAGGTGCCCGCCAATCGCATTGGTTATCAGCAAGCCGGATTCAGTGTGGGACAGCTCAAAATCATGCAGGAGGTCATCACGCTTGCCGTGTTCGTTCCATTCGCCATGTTCTATTTGAAGGAACCCTTCAAGCTGGATTATTTGTGGGCGGCCTTGTGCATGGTGGGTGCGGTCTATTTTATTTTTCGCGGTGCCTGAATTCGCTGGCCTTTGTCTGTGGGGCGGGCGGTTAAACTGCCGGCAGTCCCGATGCCGTCATTTATTTGACATGTTCTCTTGAGGAGTCGACCATGTTTTTTGGAAAACTGTTGCCGCGCGAAAGCAACTATTTTGAAATGTTCAACCAACACGCGGACCGTATCGTCGAAGCGGCACAAGCGTTTTCCAAACTGGTTGCCAACTACAGCGATCCCGTTCTGCGTCAAAAATACAATGAAGATGTGGACAGCGCCGAGCGCGCAGCTGATCGGGTGACACATGAAGTCAACAAGTCGATTCACCTGACCTTCATCACGCCGATCGATCGCGAACAAATTCACTCGCTGATCAACACCATGGACGATATTGCGGACCTGATCCAGGATTCGGCTGAGACCATGGCCCTGTACGACGTGCATCACATGACGGAAGACATTACCCGCCTGACGGATTTGAGCGTGAAGTGTTGCGAGCGGGTCCGCGATGCGGTGGGCATGCTGGCGAAGATTGCCGATCCTGCGACGGCGGCGGCAGCCCTTAAAACCTGTGAAGAGATCGATCAGCTTGAGTCCGACGCTGATCGCGTGATGCGCAGCGCCATGAGCAAGCTGTTTCGGGAGGAGCCCGATGTGCGGGAGGTCATCAAGCTCAAGGCGATTTACGAGTTGTTGGAGACCATCACCGACAAGTGTGAAGACGTCGCCAACGTCATCGAGGGCATCATCCTCGAGAATTCCTGATTCGGAGCCTGCACGATGGAAACCGTACAAACGGCCCTGTGGGTGGTGGTGTTGTTAGTCGTACTCGCCATTCTGTTCGACTTCATGAACGGGTTTCATGACGCCGCCAACTCAATTGCGACGGTGGTGTCTACGGGTGTTCTCAAGCCGGGACAGGCCGTTCTTTTTGCGGCGTTCTTCAATGTCATCGCGATCCTGGTGTTCAACTACACAGTGGCTGCCACCGTGGGCAAGGGGATCGTACAGCCCGGCATCGTGGATACCCATGTGGTGTTTGGTGCGCTGATCGGCGCAATTACCTGGAATTTCATTACCTGGTACTACGGCATACCCAGCAGTTCGTCCCATGCCTTGATCGGCGGTATCGTGGGGGCGGTCATTGCCAAGGCTGGTGCTGGCGTACTGTTGTCGGCAGGGATTCTCAAAACGGTGGCCTTCATTTTCATTTCACCGTTGTTGGGTTTTCTGCTCGGCTCAGTGATGATGGTGCTGGTGGCCTGGGTTTTTCGTCGCAGTCGCCCCATGCGCGTGGACAAATGGTTTCGCCGTTTGCAATTGGTCTCAGCGGGCGCCTATAGTCTAGGCCACGGTGGCAACGATGCTCAAAAAACCATCGGCATTATTTGGATGCTTCTGATTGCCACGGGCTATGCCTCAACCGGCGACAAAGCGCCTCCCACTTGGGCCGTCGTCAGTTGTTACATGGCCATTGGTGCTGGCACTATGTTTGGTGGCTGGCGCATTGTTCGCACCATGGGGCAAAAGATTACCAAGCTCAAACCAGTAGGCGGGTTTTGTGCTGAAACCGGCGGGGCGATCACCTTGTTCACGGCTACAGCACTCGGTATTCCCGTGTCGACAACCCATACCATCACGGGTGCCATCGTCGGCGTGGGGTCGGTGAAACGCGCCAGCGCAGTGCGTTGGGGCGTGGCGGGCAATATCGTCTGGGCCTGGGTCTTCACGATTCCAGCCAGTGCATTCGTGGCAGCGATTTCCTATTGGGTGAGTTTGCAGATTTTCTGATGCGACCAAGCAAGTGGCTTCATTGGGAAATCTTGCGCGCCTCTTCAATCTGGTACTCGAAGTAGCGCTGGAAGCTGAACACAATGCTGCTCATCAACACCGTGGTGCCCAGCAGCAGTGCCAATACGATGGCCCCGATGGTGGCCCAGTTCGTGCGACCCGGTGCCGCATCCGTTGGTATTGATGGATTGAAGCGGGCATTCCATTTTTCGGGTGTCATCAGGCCGTAGACAATCGCATTCAACGCACAGCCGGCCATGGTAAAGCCAAGCAACGGAATCAGTATCCAGCTCCATTGATCGTCCACCCCATTTTGTTGCACCCGTTCAATGCCGTACAAGCCAAGCGCAGTGGGCAGCGGCAGGAGCCAGCCCAACATGTCACCCATGCCGCACAGATAGAAGCGATGCAGTCCCAGGGGACCGCCAAGAAAGGCCAGCCAGGCGGCGACAGTTTTATTTTTCATAGGTGTCCATTATTGCCCGCTCGCGCAGGTGCGCTGGAGGACAAAAAGCACCGATCCCTGAAAAGTGGCAGGTTCGGAAGCAGGAAACGGTATAATGGAGAGCTATTTAGTGTGTCGCTGGCCGGGTGGCCAGTTGCGTGTCTCAAACGCTGAATTAAGTGCTGATCAAAAGGCAGAAATAAAATTCTGCCGCCCAAAGGATAAATCATGGTCGTCATTCGACTCGCCCGTGGCGGTGCAAAAGCACGCCCGTTTTTCAATATTGTTGTTGCTGACAAGCGTACCCGCCGCGACGGTCGCTTCATTGAGCGCATCGGTTTTTACAATCCGATCGCAACTGCCAATGAAGAAAGCATCCGCATTGCGCAGGATCGCCTGACTTACTGGAAAAGCGTGGGTGCGCAAGCTTCCCCCACCGTGGAACGCCTGATCAATCAAGCTGCCAAAAAAGCGGCCTGATGTCACTGTGATGTTGCCCGGCCTCGAAGCCGCCGAATTGCCGGCGGATGCTATCGAAGTTGGGCGCATCGCTGATGCCTGGGGCATCAAGGGTTGGTTCAAAGTCCTGCCCTACAGCGCCGATCCCGAGGCGCTTTTTTCTTCGAGGCGCTGGTTCTTGCTGCCAGCTGAAAAGGGTGCAAAGACCTTTTCCGGGGTGGCCAAGCTGGCCATCACCGAAGCCAAAGACCATTCCGGGACGGTTGTGGCCAGTGCACGCGATGTCAATGATCGCAATGCGGCAGAAGCCTTGCGTGGGGCTCGCATTTTCGTTTCCCGTTCCAGTTTTCCAACAGCCGAGAAAGACGAGTACTACTGGGTCGACTTGATCGGTCTGGATGTTGTCAATCGCGAAGGCGTGGCGCTGGGCAAGGTCAAGGAATTGCTATCGACCGGCGCGCAAACCGTGCTGGTGATGGACTGCGAGCAGGATGGCAAGACGCTGGAGCGCATGATTCCTTTTGTATCGGTCTACATCGATGACGTTGATTTGACGGCCCGGCGCATTCTGGTGGACTGGCAACCCGATTTTTGAGCGCGACCTTATGCGCTTTGATGTTGTCACGCTTTTTCCCGAGTTGTTTGCGCCGCTGCTGAGCAGTGGCATCACCCGGCGTGCCTATGAGTCGGGACAGGTCGATGTCCACTTGTCCAATCCACGTGATTTTGCCGAGGGCAATTACAAGCGGGTCGATGATCGCCCCTTCGGTGGTGGCCCCGGCATGGTCATGTTGGCCGATCCTCTGAGTCATTGCCTGCAAAGCATTCAGTCGCAGCGCGCAGACGCCGCACCGGTGGTTCTCTTTTCGCCTGCAGGAAAGCCGCTCAATCACGCCATGGTTTCGCGTTGGGCAGATAGTGCGGGTGCGGTCCTGATTTGTGGTCGCTACGAGGGTATTGACCAGCGTTTCGTTGACGAATACGTGACCGAGCAGATCAGCCTGGGGGACTTTGTGTTGTCCGGTGGCGAAATTGCAGCCATGGCTTTGCTGGACTCGGTCGCCCGACTTCAACCAGGGGTTTTGAATACGGCCGACAGCCACCAGCAGGATAGCTTCAATCCCGCGCTTGATGGATTGCTCGATTGCCCGCATTACACGCGACCCGAAAACTGGGCGGGCAGAGCCGTGCCTGACGTGCTGCTATCGGGTCACCATGCCCAGATTGAACGTTGGCGGCGCGAGCAGCGGCTTGCCATCACGGCCCGTCTGCGCCCTGAACTGATTGACCAGGCACGGCGGGATGGGCGTCTCACGGCCCAGGATGAAGTGGTCCTGGACAAGATCAGGTTATAATCTAAGGCTTACCGATCCTCTGGCCGGCCGTTTTGCTGTTTGACAGCCAAACTTTTAGCGTCAATCCCGACGCAGGTGTTGCCAAGATCATTTGAGGAAATCATGAATCTGATCCAAACCCTTGAGCAGGAAGAAATTGCTCGTCTCGGGAAAACCATTCCCGAATTCGCTCCTGGCGATACCGTTGTTGTGAGCGTCAACGTCGTTGAAGGCACACGCAAGCGTCTGCAGGCTTATGAAGGTGTTGTGATTGCCAAGCGCAATCGTGGCCTGAACAGCGGCTTTATCGTTCGCAAGATCTCCAGCGGTGAAGGTGTCGAGCGCACGTTCCAGACTTACAGCCCACTGATCGCCAGCATTGAAGTCAAGCGTCGTGGTGATGTGCGTCGTGCCAAGCTGTACTACCTGCGTGATCGCAGCGGCAAGTCGGCTCGTATCAAGGAAAAACTGCCAGCCAAGAAAACAGCCAACGTATAACGAAAGCTGTTTCCCAAAAGGCCGCCCCAGCTTATGCTTGTGGCGGCTTTTTTATTTTCCAACCAGCCAAAGCTGCCGTGTCCAAGTTGCCCTATTTTGATCCGCGCCAGATTCCCGTAGCAGGCGTTGACGCCCATCTGCCGGCTGTGGCGCACCATGTCTTGCAGCCGGCGGCTCTGCGGCAGCGTTTCATTTCACCGCCTGTGTGGACGCCCGAGTTGGTGGCCGAAAAAACGTTTTCGGAGCGTCAGCCCATTCATGCCTCGGTTCTGTTGCCGATTGTGATGCGTGAGCAGCCCACGGTTTTACTGACCGAGCGGACCATGCACCTGTCGACCCACTCGGGGCAGATTGCTTTTCCCGGGGGGAAAGCCGATGAAGAAGATGCGGACGCTTCGGCCACCGCCCTGCGCGAGGCACAGGAGGAGATCGGACTCGATCCTGCATTCGTCCAGGTGTTGGGCCACATGCCGCACTACATCACAGGCTCTGCGTTCATCATCACGCCAGTCGTGGCTCTGGTGGAGACTGGCTTCAAGCTGACCCCGAATGCCAACGAAGTGGCAGATATCTTCGAGGTGCCGCTGGCATTCTTGATGAATCCTGCACACCATCAGCGCCATGCTTTCGAGTGGGAAGGCGCGCGCAGGGAGTGGTTTTCCATGCCCTATCTTGAGCAGATGAACGGCCAGACGACACAGCGCTTTATCTGGGGCGCCACGGCCGGCATGCTGCGCAACTTCTATCGCCTTCTTTCTGCCTGAGGGAGCGTGCCGGTATGATGGTCGCATGAGCTTTATCTCTGTGCTTTTTGCCCTGCTGCTGGAGCAGGCTCGTCCCCTGGGTCGAGGCAACCCGGTTCACGCAAGTTTGCGCGCCTGGGTGCGCTGGAGTACCCGCAATTTCGACGCTGGCAAATCATTTCATGGCTGGTTGGCCTGGGGATTTGCGGTGGGCGGGCCCACGCTGGCGTCGCTTCTGATTTATTGGGGGCTGGATGCCTTGCTAGGCTGGCCGGGGTCGGTCGTATGGAGTGTGGCCGTGCTCTACGCCACGCTGGGTTTTCGCCAGTTCAGTTTCCATTTCACGCAAATCCGGGATGCTCTGGCTGACGGAGACGAGGAGCGTGCCCGCGAACTGCTCGCCACCTGGAAGCAGATCGACGCAAGTGAGTTGCCTCGTAGCGAAATATTGCGTCACGTGATTGAGCATTCCGTGCTGTCGGCCCATCGCCATGTGTTTGGTGTACTTGCCTGGTTCTCGGTGCTGGCCGCCTTCGGTTTCGGTCCTGCTGGCGCGGTTCTGTACAGGCTGAGTGAATTCGTGGCCCGTTACTGGCAGCACAAGAGCAAGACGCATCATCAGCCCGTGAGTGAAGCGCTGCAGACAACTGCGATGGACGCGTGGGCGATGATTGACTGGTTGCCTGCCCGTATCACGGCCATCAGCTTTGCCGTTGTTGGCAGTTTTGAGGAAGCGATAGATGGCTGGCGCAACCATGAGCCGCGTTCAACGGGGGACAACGATGGCATTGTGTTGGCTGCAACGTCTGGTGCCGTGAATATCCGCTTGGGTGGGCGCGCTGCGAGCGCATCGGCTTTCAACGCCGACGGTACGCCCGCAATGCCCCCATCCCCGGCTGACATGCCTGGGGACGCGCTACCAGGGCAGACGCCGGAGTTGGCGCATCTGGCGGTCATCGTGGGCCTGGTCTGGCGCACCGTGGTGATGTGGATGGTGTTGCTGGCGCTGTTGACCCTGGCGCGTCTGCTCGGCTAAATCCTTCAATTAATACACGCTTGGCCACCGCAGTTCCTAAGTGATCTGCCATCAAAATGGAAGTAAATCCTCTTTTGAAATCCTCGTTTTGCAGCCCCGTGGTGAGCCGCCTGGTGCCGTATGTGCCCGGTGAGCAGCCCAAGCTGGACCGGCTGGTCAAGCTCAACACCAACGAGAATCCTTATCCGCCATCGCCGCGGGTCGTTGCGGCCATTCAGGCAGCGGCGCAGCAGGGTTTGCAGCTTTACCCGGACCCTGAGTCGACCGCACTGCGCGAGGCCATCGCAGGGCACCATGGATTGGCGCCAAAGCATGTGTTTCTGGGCAATGGCTCCGATGAGGTGCTGGCCCATGCCTTTTTTGCTTTTTTCCAGCACGGTTGCCCCTTGCTGATGCCAGACATCAGCTACAGCTTCTACAAGGTGTACTGCGGCCTCTATGGCATTCCGGTGGAAACGGTTCCCCTGACGCCTGGGATGCAACTCGATGTTGCAGGCTATGCACGCCAGGACGGGAGTTCGGTGGCCGGGGTGGTCATTGCCAACCCCAATGCACCTACCGGCATCGGCTTGGCACTTTCAGAGATAGAGCAACTGCTGCGCTTGCACCCCCAACGCGTGGTTCTGGTGGATGAGGCCTATGTGGACTTTGGCGGCGAAAGCGCGATTCCCCTGATTGCCCGGTACCCCAACCTACTGGTGGTCCACACCCTGTCTAAGTCGCGCTCGCTGGCGGGTCTGCGCGTCGGCTTCGCCTGTGGACAGGCGCACCTGATCGACGCGCTGGAGCGGGTCAAGAACAGCTTCAATTCCTATCCTCTGGACCGGTTGGCGATCGTCGGTGGCGTCGCTGCTTTTGAAGATCAAGCCTACTTCGAGCAGACGCGCCAGGCCGTGATGAGCAGCCGGGAAGGCTTGGTGCTGGCTCTGGAAGACCTGGGCTTCGTCGTGCTGCCCTCGCAAGCCAATTTTGTTTTTGCGCGGCATCCGAACCATGATGCCGCCGGTATGGCGGCAGGTCTGCGCGCGCAGGGCGTGCTGGTGCGGCATTTCAAACAGCCCCGCATTGAACAGTACCTGCGCATCAGCATCGGCACGCCGGCGCAATGCGATGAGTTGCTGCAGGCACTGGGCTCAGTACTTTCTGATCTGGCTTAGCTCGGCATACAAATCGCCATAAATCTTATAGCGATTGGCGCTTATTCCATCGGGACTGCCGTCTGGTTTTACGGCAGCAATGACACCGCAGCCGGGTTCATGCAGATGGCTGCAGTTGTAGAACCTGCAGTTGGCCACGTGAGGTTTGAGGTCCGGCATATAAGCCGCCAGTTGCGCCGGATCAATGTGGTTCAAACCAAACTCCTGGAATCCCGGCGAATCGATCAAGGCCGTGGTCTTGTCCGCGTCGACCCAATACCAGGTGGTGCTGGTGGTGGTGTGCTTGCCCGAATTGAGCGCCTGCGAAATCTCGCCGGTCTGCGCCAGTGCGCCAGGCGCCAGCAGATTGATCAGTGTGCTTTTGCCTGCCCCGGAAGGCCCCAGTACCAGTGTCGTCTTGCCGTGCAGCAGCTTGGTGAGTTCCGCACGATCGACATCGCCGGAAGCCTTGAGGGACAGCGGCAGCACGCCGTAGTGCATCTGCCGGTAAGGTCGCAGCCACTCCCAGGCACGGGCAAAGGGCTCGACCAGATCGCTCTTGTTGAGTGCAATGATGGGCGTGATGTGCTCGGCCTCTGCCGCAATCAGCGCACGTGACAGCTGGCTGCTGGAGAACTCGGGCTCGGCTGCGATCAGGATCAGGATCTGGTCCAGATTGGCGGCAAACGATTTGGTCCGAACTTCGTCCTGACGGTAAAAAAGATTACGGCGCTCTTCTATTTTTTCGATCGTGCCCTCGTCTTGCGATGCCTGCCACAGGACCCGATCACCCACGACCCCCGTGCTTTTCTTGCCACGTGAATGGCAGATCAGACGCTGCCCCTGCGGTGTTTCCACCAGAAAGTGGCGGCCGTGGTTGGCGACGATCAGGCCGCGATGGAGTGTGGCCTGTGTCATGGATGGCTCGTCATAGATCAGTGATTGTCACGCCAGCAAGGCATCAATCTGCGCCGCGCAGTCAAAATCAGTCATGGAAATGCCCCCCAGATCATGGGTATTGAAACGCACGACGCAGCGGCTGAAATGCACTGACAGGTCAGGATGATGGTCCTGCGCGTGCGCGATGAAGGCCACCGCATTGACGAAGGACATGGTCTCGAAGTAGTTGGCAAAGGTGAAGGTTTTCTCGATGGCGACCGCAGCCCCATCGCCGTTCAGCCTCCAGCTTTCCAGCTTGGCTAAATTCGCTACAACTTCTGTAGCTGTCAGCGCACGTCGGGTGAGGGTTGACCAGTCTTTTTTCTTGAGCATGGAGGGCATGGCGGCGGTATCGAGGTGACAAGTTGCGGGGTCAGGCCACCATCTTTGCCAGGCGCTCGGAGGCTGGTGGATGCGAGTAGTAGAACTTCACGTACACCGGATCAGGTGTCAGTGTTGATGCATTGTCTTCGTAGAGCTTGAGCAGTGCGGTGGAGAGATCCTTGCCGCTGGTTTGGGCGATGGCATAGGCATCGGCTTCAAACTCGTGTTTGCGCGAGAACTGCGCCATTACCGGTGCAATGAAGAAGCTGAACACCGGAATGGCCAGCATGAACAGGAGCAGCGCCAGGGCGTCATTGGGCGCCTTCAGGTTGGGCTGTACTCCCAGTCCGGTGTAGAACCAGACCTGGGTAGCGAGCCAGCCCAGCAAGGCAAACCCCAGCAGGCTCAAGGCAAACTGCGAAACGATGCGCTTGATGATGTGCTTGTGCTTGAAGTGCCCCAGTTCGTGGGCCAGCACGGCGTCCACTTCGCCTGCCGAGAGCTTGGATAACAGCGTGTCGTAAAACACAACGCGTTTAGCAGCGCCAAAACCGGTGAAGTAGGCGTTGGCATGCGCACTGCGCTTGCTGCCATCCATCACAAACAAGCCCTTGGCGGCGAAGCCGCAGCGCTGCATCAGGGCTGTGACGCGCGCCTTGAGGGTTTCGTCTTCCAGCGGCGCAAACTTGTTGAACAGCGGCGCGATGAAGGTTGGGTAGATCGTGAGCAGAAGCAAATTCAAACCCATCCAGACGCCCCATGCCCACAACCACCACACCGTGCCGGCGGCGCCCATCATCCACAAAATCAGCGCCACGATGGGCAAGCCAATGACCGCACCCACCAGGCTGGACTTGATCAGGTCTGCCAGCCAGAGCTTGAAGGTCATTTTGTTGAAGCCGAAGCGCTCTTCAATCACGAAGGTCTGGTACAGCGTCAGGGGCATGTCGATCAGGCCGCTGATCAGCACAAAGGCCGCAAGCAGCGCCACTTGCTGAACCATGCCGCCACCAAGCCAGTCGAGCAGCGCGAGGTTGAGCGCCGACAGGCCGCCCAGCAGTGTCCAGCCCAGCAGGACCGCGCCACCCAGAGCCATGTCCAGCAAGCCCAGGCGGGCTTTGGTGATGGTGTAGTCGGCGGCCTTCTGATGAGCGGCCAGCGACACGGTGCCTGCAAAGGCAGGTGGTACCTGGTCGCGGTGTTGTGCCACATGCCGGATCTGGCGCGAGCTGAGCCAGAATTTCAGCACCAGACTCGCCAGCAACGTGAATGCAAAGATCAATGTCAGCATCAATGCGGGGGGAAGAGGGAAAAGTGAATCAGCCATGGCGCCCGAGTTTAGGCCATCAGCGACAATTGAGCGCATGGATCCTATCAACACCCCCACGACGAGCGCAGCGCTGGCCAAATCCGATCAAAACCTTGTCTGGCTCGACTGTGAAATGACGGGTCTTGACCCTGAGCGGGAGCGCATCATCGAAATCGCGGTCATCGTCACCGGACCCAAGCTCGAATCCCGGGTCGAGGGTCCTGTGCTCGTCATCCACCAAAGCAACGAGCAGCTGGACAAGATGGACGCCTGGAACAAAGGCACCCATGGCAAAAATGGTCTCATTGACAAGGTCAAGGCATCCACGCTGTCGGAGGCCCAGGCCGAGGAACAATTGATCGCCTTTCTCAACCAGTACGTGCCCAAAAACAGCTCCCCCATGTGCGGCAATAGCATCGGGCAGGACCGACGGTTTTTGGTGAAGTACATGCCCAAGCTGGAAGCGTTTTTTCACTACCGCAACCTGGACGTGAGCACGCTCAAGGAGTTGTCCAAGCGTTGGCGCCCTGAGGTCTACAACTCGTTCAAAAAGCAGCAGCGTCACACGGCCCTGGCCGACGTTCACGAGTCCATTGACGAGCTGGAGCACTACCGGAAACATTTTTTAAAGCTGGGGGATTAGGTAGAAACCCGAATCTGTGCCATAATCCAAGGCTGCGCTGCAAACAGCAGTGCATATTTGTACATCTCCCTTCATTCACTGGGTCCAAAGCGTGTATCGCATCCGCGGCATTGCTTAAGAAGGGCCCCCAGCGCTGATTGAACTCCTCGTGAGTCAGAGCAGGTTCCGTTTGATGGTTGATGTTTTTTAACCATTGACGGAGCAGTCGCAGACCCTGCGGCGCTCGCGTGTGAGTAAATTCATGACTGACGCTATCCAAGCGACGGGCGAAACATCGCTTGTCGAAAATTTTTCCAATGACACAACCGTGGCGACGCAAACCGTTGCCCAGCCTGTTGACGCCGTCGAGGCTGTTCAAGCTGCTGAAGCCATCGCAGAAGTCCCCAATGGCTTTGTAACTCTGGGCCTCGCTCCCGAGTTGATCCAGGCCGTGAAAGACCTGGGTTTTACCCAGCCCACTACGGTGCAGCAGAAAACCATTCCCCTGGCCATGCAAGGCCATGGCGCTGACGACAAGGCGGCCCGCTTTATCGATTTGATGGTTTCCAGCCAGACCGGCAGTGGCAAGACGGCCGCTTTTCTGTTGCCCGTGTTGCACACCTTGCTGACTCAGCAAGCGCAAGCCGAAGCCAAAGAGCGCGCTGATTTCGAGCAAGCTGTTGCTGACGCCGCTGCCAAGGGCGAGGCGCCTCCCAAGCGAGCCAAGCGCAAGGATCCGACCAATCCGCGTCATTTCGCGCCCGCCACACCGGGTGCCCTGATCGTGTGCCCGACACGCGAACTGGCCCAGCAAGTTGCCCACGACGCCATCGATCTGGTGCAACACTGCCGCGGTTTGCGGGTTGCCAACATCGTTGGCGGCATGCCTTACCAGTTGCAAATTGCCAAGCTGCAAAATGCCAACCTCGTGGTGGCCACACCGGGTCGTCTGCTTGATCTGCAGCGCTCCATGCAAATCAAGCTGGACCAAGTGCAATTCCTGGTGGTTGACGAAGCCGACCGCATGCTGGACCTGGGCTTCTCCGATGACCTGGCTGAAATCAACCAGCTGACCATCCAGCGCAAGCAAACCATGATGTTCAGTGCTACTTTCGCACCGCGCATTCAGCAACTGGCTTCACGCGTGATGCGCGAACCGCAAAAACTGCAAATCGACTCACCGCAAGAAAAGCACGCCAATATCAGTCAAAAGCTGTTCTGGGCCGACAACGCACAGCACAAGCGTAAATTGCTGGACCACTGGCTGCGCGACACCACCATCAACCAGGCGATCGTTTTTGCCAGCACGCAAATCGAGTGCGATGGCTTGGCCAATGACCTGCAACAAGACGGCTTCTCCGCTGTGGCATTGCATGGTGCCTTGAGCCAGGGCGTGCGTAACCGTCGTTTGATGGCGCTGCGTCAAGGTCAGGTGCAAATTTTGGTGGCGACCGATGTGGCAGCGCGCGGTATTGACGTACCCACTGTGACACACGTGTTCAATTTCGGCTTGCCCATGAAGGCAGAAGACTATACCCACCGCATTGGCCGTACCGGACGTGCCGGACGTGACGGCATTGCCGTGACCTTTGCCGAGTTCCGCGATCGTCGCCGCATCATGGACATCGAATTCCATAGCCGCCAGCAGTTCAAGGGCGAGACCATTCCTGGACTGGAGCCGCAGCAGCGTTTCCCTGACTCGCGTCCCAATTCGGGTGGCCGCGGCGGCAACGATGGTCACTCCCGTGAGCGCAACTTTGGTGGCGGTGGCCGTTCGGGCGGTTTTGCTGGCAATCGTGGTGGTTTCGCTGATAGAAATGCCGGAGCTCCTCGTGAATCGTTTGGAGGTGGCTATCAAAATAATAGCAATTCCGGATTTGGCCAGCGCGACGATCGCAGCGCAGGTGGCGGTGCCCGAGAAGGTTTCAGCTATGAGCGCAAGGGTGGTTTCAACGACCGCTTTGCCGGTGCCCGCAATGACGGTGCTGCTGCACCCCGTGGTGACTTTGGTGCCCGTAAGCCAGCTTTTGGCAAACCGATGGGCGTGAAGCCCGGTAACGGCGGCAAAGTGTTTGTGCCACGCGACGCCAAAAAACGTCCTGCACGCACGGCTTGATAGCTAAGCCCGCTGATGCGGGTGGTCTATTTGAGTGATCGAAACAGCCTGGTTTGCCAGGCTGTTTTTTTTTGCAAACAGGAATTCCCCCTTCATAATGAACGGCATGCTGCACCTGATACTCCCATTGCTTCGCGCAAAGTTGCTGTTGCCTGGATTGGCTATGTGGGTGCTTTGTGCGCTGCCTGTGCTGGCACAAGTTCCCAAGCGTGACCTGACGGTTGAATTGCGGCAAGTGGCCGAAGCCAGCGCAGGGCTTACCGTCAGCACACAACCGGGTCAGCCGCTTTTGACGCCGCAACGGGTTCGTGTCCGCAATGGTGAAAAGGCCAGCTTGCGTGTGGAGCAGGCCATGCCGATGCAATGGGTGCGCAGCGTTGAAGCGCAGAGCGCTTCGCTGTCAGCCCCCGGGGTGTCTGCCAGCAACCGAAGCGGCGGCGTGACGAATGCCGTGACCTGGATGGATGCGGGGCAAAGCATCACCGTCAAGCCGCGATGGCCCGGCGGCAAGCAGCCTGTCACGGTGGAAGTCGAAGTACGCTCAGCCAGTGTGGATGAGCGCGTTGGCGCAGACCTACCCAAGCAGTCGCGCACTGAGACTGTCACGACGGTCAGTGCGCCCTTGGGCCAATGGATCACGATCGCATCCAGCGGAAGCGGTGTACCAAGCGGCAGCTACAGCAGTGAGGCGGGGACTGAGGCCGCGCGTTTGCTTCAAATCCGGGTGTTGGCCCCCTGATAAAACGGCACGTATTGGCTAGGAAGTAACGCCCACCGCAGGGTGCAAGAGTGGCACCTTGGCCTCAATGTGCTTTAACAGCAGGGGCCAAATTTCCGCTTCCGCCACGCGTTGGAACACACCAAAATGTCCTACTGCTTTGCGCCCTACCGCGCGCGGGTGCAGGTGCAAGCGCTCGACTTGGCCCCCGCTCTGACCAAAGCACGCTGCCAGTGCGTCCACCGCATCCACCGGACCAAAAGTTTTGTCGTCGTCAATGCTCCACAGTTGCATGTGACCCTGAAATTGGTCGGGCTGGTACCAACCGTCGCACGCCGGGTCATCGCGAAAGTATCCCGGCGACATGCCCCATCGAGACCAGTCCATGGCGGCGGCCCCGGGCAGCGCCTCGCCACCGCCCAGCGCCCAGCCCGGCAGCTTGCCGGTAAGACGCACACACAGCGGGACCCAGCGCCCATAAAACACACGGGTCACCTGGCGGTGCCATCCGCGTGGCCACAGTTTCCAGTACCCGAACTGGGAACCCAGGGTAATGACAGCGTTGATGTGCTCAAGCCCCTGTACCAGCGGCAATCCATTGCCACCCAAGGAGTGCCCGACCCACAGCACGGGCAAGTGAGGGTCGCTTCGGGTGCTTCGGGCCTTCGCACAGGCCAAGGCCCCCGAGAGGTCGTGGCGCACCCACTCGCGCATGCCGGTGCGCCCACTGGCGCTGCGTGCGCCCATTCCGCGGTAGTCAAAGCACAGCACGGCATAGCCACGTGCGGCCAGCCAGCGGGCAAAGGCGTGGTAGTAGCGCTGCGGCACACCGGTGGCGGGCGCCATGACTGCCACCGCGTGGGCGGGGCGGTGCTGCGGCACAAACCAGTGCCCGTGCAGAGGGTGACCATCCGTGGCGGCAAATTGCACAGCGGCCATGCTTACCTCGGCGTCCTGCGGAGAGGGTTCGTCCTGGAATGGCAGATGGGCATGCAGGTGCGCTTGGTCGGGAGATTCCAATGTAGTCCTCACATACGTGGCAGTGGGGGCAGCGGCGGACAAGGCAGAGGACATAGTGTCTCCAAACAGGTGGTTCATGAAGCTGCATGGTAGATTTGTACTAATTTTTTGAATAGACTAACTATTTTCACCACACTGTTTACATGAACTCACCAAAAGACGCGATTGCCTTGTCAGCAACCCGGCTGCACCGCCATCGCGAGAACGCGGCCTTGGATGCCAACGCGCTGGAGTTGTTTGCCCGTGTGGTCGCGGCCGGCAGCTTTTCACGCGCAGCGCGCCAGTTGGGGCTGACGCGTGCGGCCGTCAGCCGCCGCGTGGCTGCCATGGAACAGATCGTCGGCCAGACGCTGCTGGCGCGCACCACCCGCTCCCTGGGGTTGACCGAGGCCGGGCGCGCGCTGGCTGCGCGGGCCCAGGTTGTGCACGAAGCCGCTAATGCGGCACGCATGGCGCTGCGAAAGGAGGGGGATGCCCTGCAGGGGCGCTTGCGCATCACCAGCATGCGTGCCTTCGGTTACAGCGTGTTGTTGCCTTTGCTGGCCGAGTTTGGTCGCACCCATCCGGGCGTGGCCATGGAGTTGATGTTCACCGAGCGCCGGGTCGACCTGGTGCGCGAGGGGGTGGATGTGGCCTTTCGCATTACCCGCAAGCCCCCTGAGGACTGTGTGGCCCAGCCGGTGCTGCGCTATCGCATTGGTGCGTATGGCAGCGCGCAATCACTCCTGCAGGGTCCGCAGGCCTTGCAGCAATGGCCTTTGCTCATGCTGGAGGGCGGTGCGCAAAGCTGGCTGCTGCAGTGGCACAGCCGCAGCGGCCCCGCCCGCGAGACCGTGGAGCTGCAGCCTCACATCAGCGCCGACAGCCTCGAAGCCTTGGTCCCGCTGGCGCGTCTCGGCCAGGGGGTTGTGTTGGCCCCCGACTTTTGCGTGCAGGAGGACGTAGCGGCCGGGCGTTTGCACAATCTACTGCCCGATTGGCACTTGCCCATTGCGGAGGGCGACTGCGTACAAGCCCTGACCTTGCCCGTACACACCGCAGGTGCCAACGCGCGCGCCCTGGTGCGCTTGGTGGCGCAGCGACTTGAACATACCCTTAGGACCTGATTGCGTTTCTGAATGTGCTGTGCACTTTTTGATCCACATCCGATGTTCATGAACCCGCGCAGAGCTCAGTTCCAAGCTGATGGCGTCACTTCGCCTTCAATTGCCACGAGCGCGAAAAAGCGCAGGGATTCATATGCAAAAAAGCTGAGTACCTTGGGGGTGAGCTTCAAGGATTGAGTGGGGCTCATTACCTGCTCGGCTGGCCACGCCGCACTGCTAACGTCCAACTTTCATGCGGGTCAACCAAAGCTCTGTCGGGGCGACCTTGCGTCAATAGTGCGTTAAGCGATGGCCAGGTCCACTAGTGGTGGGTCCTGACAGATTCGAACTGTCGACCTACGGATTAAGAGAGCAGGAAGCACCCTGTTTTCAACGTCCTGCCCACGGCTTACAGACACACGCACCACGTAACCGGGTGCCATGCGTAGCCTCAAACAGCTGTCAGAAGCTACGAAAGAGCTACGTTATGAATGACCACAACTCGGACGATTCCATGGACCGCACCATCTCGACTTGCGCCTGGCTGATTGATATTGCTCAACGCTCTGTTGATGAGCATGGTTGGGATCCTGTGATAGTGCGCTACCTCGAGCGCTTGGGACAAGCAACCCATGCCGCAGAAGCCGCCAAGAATGGGGGTATGGGGGCTGTGGCCCCCATGGTGACACATCGACGGCACTGAGTTGGCCGTGGTCGCGGGTGCAATGGTGGCGTACTACCGCATTCCCATCGCGCCTTGATAAACAGTCTTTGTCCTTCTCCGAGAGCCACAGCGTGCCGAGCCGCTAACGCATCGGCACTTGCCCCCGTGATGCGGAGCGAGCGGGGGAGGGCGGTGCGGCGGGTCGTTCGGTCAAGTGGATCGCTCGTTACTCGACGCTCGTAATATTGGCTCCCCACTATTGTCGAATCTGAGAACTGAGAACTGAGAACTGAGAACTGAGAACTGAGAACTGAGAAATCGAGATTTTCCCGTGAACGTCTAAAGACACGTGGCGATCAGACTGCTTTAATGCCCGGTTAATGCCTTCAAGATGTCGTATAAAACTGTTAACGACAAAGGTACAACTCCAAGTACGAATGCTGTGCCGAGCAATTTTCGACGGAGTTTCTCAGTCAACAGGTGCTCGGGGCCAATCTGTAGTTCTATGGACGGCCAAAGCTGCTTGAAACGGTCAGTGACTATCGATCTCCCAGGCCAGCCCACAAGCCAAGTCAACGCGTACTTGATTACATAGTGAAGCACAGGAAATTCCCTCAATGTGCTGACAAACCAAGCGAACTTTAGAGCGTCCTCTTCCTTGGGCGGGGTGGTCGGGAGCAAGGTGATTAAGAGAAAAATGATCGAACCAATGCCCATAGTAAGGGCGAAGTTAATAACGCTTGAATGCTTCAAATATGGATTGTCTTGCGGCGGGAAGCTTTTGAAGAGGCCAGCTAACGTTTCTAGTGTGCCTGCAACCCAGATGCGACTTCGGCCGCTGACCGTTATCGTTCCGTCCATATCCCCGTGCCGAAGAGCAACTTCCACTCGAGCCTTGTTTGGGTAGAAGGAGTACGTCACAGTGACATGGGTCACACGCTTCTGCGCAATTACCGAGTCCTCGGCAAAGATGTCGATATCCTCACTCTGAAACGACGAACCATCGTCGCATCGAGCTACGAAGGTCAGTTCGGCTTTATTTCTATCCTCAGGGGGAATGCTTTCGAGTTGAACTGCAACGGCCTTTGCCACTGCTCGCACATTTGCGAGCGTGAGGACCTTGTTTCGAATGACTATTTGTCGGTTTTCAATAATTTTTTCCATGCCCTGACTTTCGCACACCTAAACTGACCGACGTACATAATTCATTGACGAAGCCTGATGGTAGTTAAAGTCGGAATGTCGTAAAAGAGTCTTACCCCGAGCTTCACCCCCGTCCAAGCAACACGGGGGGCTGTCAATACAACCGAGCATACTAAGCGACTTCCTGGCTGTCCCACTTGCCCCGAATGGGGGGGTACCCTTACCTTCTTGACAAGATACTCGGTCAGCATGTAAAGTGCCCGATGTAGGCATACATACATTTAGCCCAAGATTGCCCGGGCACCTTTCAGCAAGTAGTCACTGAAAGACATAACAGGGCCCCCAACTTAACCCGACTGCGCCCTACACCTTCACCAACCTGGTGGACGTGTGCAGTCCGTGCGGCGTTCACCACTTTTGAAAGTGTGACGCCGTGGGTTCATCCTTCAGCAATTCTTCGTCGACTGCCGCATGGCCATGCGCTAGCGGGCTTGCGGCTGGCGGCGAAGCCGCAGGGCTTGTCCCATCTAAAACAACTGACCCCGCGTTTCTGGAAGTCAGTTTTCAACATGACGTTGTTCAAGAACGACGAGTCGGCAGGCTGCGCCGTACCGTCTGGGCCTGTGGTCACCTTCATCAATTTGCTTCGCCTAAAGGCTTTCGCGAAAACGTCTGGTTCTGCACCCTGACATACCGGGGTGTCGGTGACTGGCAACCGGGCCATATCTCTCGATGCCTAAAGGCCGTTCGCAAGTGGTGCAAAAAGCGGGGTGTTCCCTTTCGCTATGTCTGGGTGGCAGAGCTGCAAAAGCGCGGTGCTCTGCACTATCACCTGGCGATCTGGCTACCCAAGCGCATTCAACTTCCAAAGTTTGACAAGCAGGGCTGGTGGCCGCACGGCATGACCCAGCGAGTCATTGCCAAAAACGCCGTGGGGTACTTGATGAAGTACCTGTCCAAGATTTCCCCTTTTCACAAGTTTCCCAAAGGAGCACGCCTTCATGGATTCGGCGGACTTACCCAACAAGCCCGAGGCATCTGCTCTTGGCTCAATCTCCCTTCATGGTGCAAACAGCGCTTTGGAGTCGGACAACTCCAAACCATCGCGGGTCGTCGTGTGGTGCGTGAAACGGGCGAAGTTCTTGAAGCCATGTACCGACGAGTTTTCCACCCTGCCGGAATGCGCCTGTATCCCAATGGGCCACTACCTGAACGATGGGCTGATGGGCCGTATTCCGCGATAGATCGCTTCACAAATATGGCGGGCGCGCCATGACCACCCGCGTCCTCGATGCACGTGAAGCTGCCCAGCTGCTGCACATCCACCCGCAAACCCTGATGACTCGCGCTCGGACTGGCGTGATCCCGGGTTGCAGGGTGGGCAGGGCTTGGGTCTTTGTCGAATCTTTGTTAGTTGAGTATCTGGTGGCACAATCGCTCTCGCGTGTGTCTGTAGCCGGTACTCAGGAAAGAACTGAATGTCGCTCTACAGAAGAAAAGACTCATCCTATTGGTGGGTCAAGCTTTCGCCCATCCGTGGCGAATCTGGCCCGTTACAGGTCAGCACTGGGACTGCCGAAAAGCGTAAAGCTACCGAGTTCCATGACCGGCTGAAGGCCGAACGTTGGGAGCAAGGCAAGCTCGGCGCCAAACCTCGCAGGACGTGGGAGGAGGCCGTTTTGAAGTTCCTTGACGAGTCGGCCCATAAGCGAACCCATGACCGTGACAAATCCATCTTGCGTTGGCTGGATTCGGTCTTGGGCGGCAAGTACCTTGACGAAATCGATCGCACCTTGATTGATCAGATCAAAGCTACACGCGCCAAGATCGCAACCCAAAGCACGGCCAATCGATACCTGGCTGTCATCCGCACGGTACTTCGTAAGGCCTGCTACGAATGGGAGTGGGTTGACCGGGTGCCGAAGGTCTCCCTGTTCCGAGAGAAGGACGGTCGTATTCGTTCGCTCACGCCTGACGAGTTCTCGAAGCTGCTATCCGAACTTCCGCCCCATCTAGCGGACATGGCCCTTTTTTCAGTCGCAACCGGATTGCGTCAGGCCAACGTGAGCCAACTGGAATGGTCAGAGATAAACCTTGAGTTGCTGCATGCCGTCATCCCATCGGAAAAGTACAAGAATGGAAAAGCACACCCGGTGCCATTGAATGAGGCAGCCGTGGAGGTGCTCAAAAGGAAAGTTGGAGAGCATCCCACGCACGTTTTCACGTTCAGGGGAAAGCCAGTCACGCAGGTGTCCACCAAGGCATGGCGGGAGGCCCTGATACGCGCTGGGATCGATAATTTCCGCTGGCATGACCTACGGCATACGTTTGCCACTTGGCACCGTCAGGCGGGCACACCGACGCATGAGCTGCAACGTTTGGGAGGATGGAAGACGCTCTCGATGGTTGAGCGATACGCGCATGTTGCGCCGGAGGGCTTGCAAGTTGCTGCCAGTCGGCTCGATAATGCACTTCGAGGTACGCTATGGCTACGCTTGAAGCAGAGGGAGACAGACCATGACAGCCTGTTTACCAATGAAGAAAGTGGTGGGTCCTGACAGATTCGAACTGTCGACCTACGGATTAAGAGTCCGCTGCTCTACCAACTGAGCTAAGAACCCACTTTTGAGAATTTGCCATGAAGAGGAAGCATCGGAGGGGTCCAATCTGCCGCTTCGGCGAAGCTTTCGATCTTATCAGATTCGTGGGCTCAACTCATTCCGTTGCGGCTTGCCAGTTCGATAAAAAGTCCGGCGTGGTCCAGGTCGGTCAGGCCGTGTTCGATGCTTTCGCTGTACAGCTTTTCAAACAGTTTGGTGACCGGCGCATCAAAGCCGATTTCATCGGCGGTGGAGAGTGCATTGCGCAGGTCATTGAGTTGCACGGACATGCGTCCGTGTTGCGTGAAGTTGCGCTCCACCATGCGTTGACCGTGAATCTGGAGGATGCGGCTGTCGGCAAAGCCGCCGGATATGGCTTCTTTGACTTTGGCCATGCTGGCGCCGCCTTTTTCGCACATCAGCAAAGCCTCGGCCACGGCGCCGATGGTGACGCCCACAATCATCTGGTTGGCAAGTTTGGCGAGTTGCCCCGTGCCGTGTGGTCCCACATGCGTGGCCCGGCCGAATACCTGGAACACGGCTTGGGCACGTTCAAAATCAGCTGATTTCCCGCCCACCATGATGGCCAGGGTGCCTTGCTCCGCACCCACCGTTCCACCCGACACCGGTGCGTCCAGATGGGCTCGGCCCAGCTCGCTTAATCGGGCTGCATGGTCGCGCGCCTCGCTGGGCTGGATAGATGACATGTCGATGACCAGCCCATCCGGCTTCAATGCCTGGGCAACGCCGAGCGTCAAGAGGACTTCGCTGACGACAGCGCCGTTGGGCAGCAACAGAATGACGATGTCAGCGTTGCGTACGCTATCGGCGGCTTGCGCGTGGATGGTGGCGCCGTAGGGGGCGAGTCGGCTTGCCTTGTGGTGTGTGCGGCTCCAGGCGTGGACTGAATGGCCCGCTTCGCACAGCCGACGCGCCATAGGGAAACCCATCAGACCGATGCCCAGCACTGCAATTTCCATCATCGCTCCCAAAAGCAACAGGATACAGGGTTGGTGGCGCTGCGCCTCAGTAGGTTTCCAGATGCAGGCGACCTTCACGCTTGAGCGTGGCGCCCAGCGTGTCCCAATTCAGGCCGGCCTGTTGCGCCACGTCGCGCAGCGCCATCACCACGCCTTCTTCCATGCTCTTGAGGCCGCAGACATAGATGCCGGTGTTGGCGTCTTGCAGCAGTTCGATCAGATCGGCAGCGCGTTCGCGCAGCAAATCTTGCACATAGCGTTTCGGTGCACCCGGTGTGCGCGAAAAAGCGAAGTTGATGTCGATGAAATCCTTGGGCAGTTTTTGCAGGGGACCGAAGTACGGCAACTCCTGCTGGGTGCGGGCACCAAAAAATAGCATCAGCTTGCCGCCCTCGAACTTGCCCGATGCGCGCAGGCGGCGTCGCCATTCGGTCATGGCGCGCATGGGTGCGCTGCCGGTGCCGGTGCAGATCATCACGATGCTGGAGCGCGGGTGGTTCGGCATCAGGAAGCTGCTGCCAAAGGGCCCGATGACCTGCACCACGTCACCTACTTTGAGGTCGCACAGGTAGTTCGAGCACACGCCCTTGACGGCTTGTCCCTGGTGGTCTTCATTGACGCGCTTGACGGTGAGCGACAGGTTGTTGTAGCCGGGGCGTTCGCCATTGCGTGGGCTGGCGATCGAATATTGCCTTGCATGGTGCGGCTTGCCTGCAGCGTCTGTGCCCGGCGGGATGATGCCAATCGACTGGCCTTCGAGAACCGGGAAGGGCATGCTCCCAAAGTCCAGCACGATGTGGTGCGTTTCGTTGGCGGTACCGGCCTCGTTCACCTGGAAGTTGCCCACCACCGTAGCCGTGGTGGGTGCCTTGGGATCATAGAGATTGGTGTAGGGGTGCGCAGCCGACCACGGGGGCAGCGTAGCGCCATAGGCCGCCGAGTTGAACGGGGTTTCACCGGTCACATCTGACAGTGGCGGTGCAGCCGGGGTGGGCTGGGCCAGTTCGTCCGGGGTCACGCCCAAGGCGGCGAACTGGTCCGCCGACAACTCGGCTGGCAGCTCGTCCCACTTCAACTGGTCTTCGATGGCATAGGCGCTGGTGCGGGGCACTATGCGCCAGTTGTCGATCGACCCGGTCGGGCAGGGGGCGATGCAGTCCATGCACAGGTTGCAGACGTCGGCCTTGACCACGTAGTTGCGTGAATCGTGCGTGATCGCACCGACCGGGCAAATCGATTCGCAGGTGTTGCAGCGAATACAGATTTCGGGGTCGATCAAATGCTGTTTGATGATTGCAAGGTCGGTGGCCATGTCCATGGAAATTCCAGATCAGTTAAATCGAACGTAGTCGAAGTCTATGGGCTGGCGATTAATACCCATCACAGGAGGGGCAATCCAGTTGGCAAATTTGCCTGGCTCCACCACACGGCCCATCAGCGAGCCAACATAAGCCCGGTCATCGGCCGATGGCAGCCATTCATTGACGCGGGCATTCCACTCGGCGTCGCTCACGACGCGGCCATCGGGCGATACCTTGACGCCAGCCAGCGTACCGATCTGGCGGTGAAAGGCCTTGTGCGGCACGGTCAGGCGCATCGGGATACCGGCTTTTTCAATCAGGCGGTTCCAGCGGTCCACGCCACCAATTGAGTCCTTGATGTAGTCGTCGCGCAGCACTTCATTCAGGGCATTGAGCATGGGCACCTCCTTCTCGACCAGTTGCCCGTTTTGCACGTCAAGCACTTTGTAGGTTTGGCCCTTGAGCACATGGTCGTCAACGCGCTTGCCTTCTTCGTAGCGGCCTTTGAGGCCGGAGCTGTAGAAAGCGGCTGCATTGCTGGACTGGTCGGCACCGAACAGGTCGATGGTGACGCTGAAGTGGAAGTTGATGTAGCGCTGCAGCGTGGGCAGATCGATCACCCCGGCGGCGCGCAGCTTGCCCACGTCATCGGTTTTGAGCTGGTTCATCATTTCGCAGGTGCGGGCGATCACGCGGCCCACACCGGACTCGCCCACGAACATGTGGTGGGCTTCTTCCGTCAGCATGAACTTGGTGGTGCGGGCCAGCGGGTCGAAACTGGATTCGGCCAGCGCGCACAGCTGGAACTTGCCGTCGCGGTCGGTGAAGTAGGTGAACATGAAGAAGCTCAGCCAGTCAGGCGTCTTCTCGTTGAAGGCTTGCAGGATGCGGGGGTTGTCCGCGCTGCCGCTGTTGCGCTCCAGCAGGCCTTCGGCTTCTTCGCGGCCGTCACGACCGAAGTATTTGTGCAGCAGGTAGACCATGGCCCAAAGATGGCGGCCTTCTTCCACGTTCACCTGGAACAGGTTGCGCAGGTCGTACTGGCTGGGGCAGGTCAGGCCCAGATGGCGCTGCTGCTCGACCGATGCCGGCTCGGTGTCGCCCTGCGTGACGATGATGCGGCGCAGGTTGGCGCGGTGTTCGCCGGGCACATCCTGCCAGGCGGCTTCGCCCATGTGGTCGCCAAAATGGATTTTTCGGTCCTGCTGGCCAGGATTGAGAAAAATGCCCCAGCGGTAATCAGGCATCTTCACGTGGCCGAACTGGGCCCAGCCTTGTGGATCGACACTGACGGCGGTGCGCAGGTAGACATCGAAATTTTGTGAACCCTCCGGGCCCATGTCTTTCCACCAGTTCAGGTAGTTGGGCTGCCAGTGTTCCAGCGCGCGTTGCAGCGTGCGGTCTTCCGACAGGTTGACGTTATTGGGAATTTTTTCGCTGTAGTTGATGCCAGACATGAGATGGTCTCCAGGTTCAAATCCGCGGTGGAATAACTATTTTGGTTGCCACAGGCCCCACCGGGAAACCTGCAGCACAACGATTTCAGTTCAAACGCGGTTCATGTCAAAGGCGGCTTTCTCGCCCTTGCCATAGACCTTGAGCGCGCCTTTTTCTCCCACCGCGTTGGGGCGGTTGAAGATCCAGTTTTGCCATGCCGTCAGACGGCCGAAGATGCGGGTCGCCATGTTTTCTTTTTGCGCAAAGCGCAGGTTGGCTTCCAGTCCGGTCAGGGCGTCAGGCGACATGGCGGCGCGGGACTCCAGCACCAGGCGAATTTCGTCGGCCCAGTCGATGTCGTCCAGCGCGGCGGTTACCAGACCGAGCGCCTCGGCTGCGTCGGCATCGAGTGCCGTGCCGGCAGCGCGGCGTGCCGCTTCCATGGGCGCGGTTTCTTCGTAAAAGCGGCGTGCCAGGCGGGACTGGTCGTTCACCATCGGATAGAAGCCGAAGTTGAATTCATTGAGCGTCAGCACCGGCGCGCGCTCGGGCTCATCGGGCAGTGTCAGCATATAGGTACGGTCGGCGCAGAAGGCCAACTCTGCTAGCGTGCCGACAAAGCAGGAGCCGGGTTCGATCAGGGTAATCAGGCTGCGTGAAGATACGTCCAGTCGCGCCAGCGTGCGGCGCAGCAGGCCGATGGTCTCGCGTACCAGCCAGTGGTCTTTGTGGGCCAGCAGGGTGGCGTCGGCAGCCAGCACGGCCTGGGGATCGCCCGCGGTCTTGAGCACCCAGGTGCCGGTGTCCAGTTCGTTGGTGCGCATGTTCAGGATCGCATCGTCGAGTTCACGTGCCATCTGCAGCGGCCACCAGGCAGCGCCTGCGGCCTCGATGGCGGCGATATCGGTGGGCTGCGCACCTTCTGGCGCCTTCACCGTGAAAGTGGCCGTGCGTTTGGCACGGTCGATGTCCACCACCACATGGTCGTAGGCCAACCGGTCGGCGTCCACCATGCGCTTCAGAGCGGGCAGCGCCACGCCCTTGGCGTTGGCCGGGCGGTCGCTTTGGTTTGCCAGCGCTATAGCGCGTTCGCGTACCACCTGGGCAAATTGCTGGGGTTTGGCAATCGCGTCCACCAGACGCCAATCCACGGCGCGCTGGCCGCGCACGCCTTCAGAGGTAGTGCAGAAAATATCGGCCAGGTCATGGCGCACGTGGCGCTTGTCGGTCACGCGGGTCAGGCCACCGGTGCCTGGCAGCACGCCCAGCAGTGGCACTTCGGGCAGGGACACGGTGGAAGAGCGGTCGTCCACCAGCACGATGTCGTCACAGGCCAGCGCCAGCTCGTAGCCACCACCGGCACAGGCGCCGTTGAGTGCCGCGACGAACTTCAGACCCGAGTGGCGGCTGGAGTCTTCAATGCCGTTGCGCGTTTCGTTGGTGAATTTGCAGAAGTTCACTTTCCAGGCATGGCTGGAGAGCCCCAGCATGAAGATGTTGGCGCCCGAGCAGAAGATGCGGTCTTTCAGGCTGGTCACCACCACGGTGCGCACTTCGGGGTGCTCAAAGCGGATGCGGTTGAGCGCGTCGTACAACTCGATGTCCACACCCAGGTCGTAGGAGTTGAGCTTGAGCTTGTAGCCCGGGCGGATGCCGCCGTCTTCGGATATGTCGATGGACAGGGTGGCAATCTCCCCGTCGAAAGCCAGTTTCAAGTGTTTGTACTGCGACGGGTTCGTCTGGTAGTCCACAGTGGTCATAGTGCTCATGTCTGCTCCTGTGCGGGGAAATCGAAGGGATCGAAAGTAAAAGGTTCAAGCCAATGCACTTCAGTGCATGTTGTATGAATTATATTGCATGAATTGGAGTTTCGTCAAATGCATTTTTGTGCATGTTCTGGATTTCCTCTTTTCCCCCAATCCCCGATTACTTACAAGGGCAGGGCCAGATCTCCACGAACACGGTCACGCAGGGCGGTAAAGCTTTCATCCAGCGGGTGTTTGCTGGTGTCGAAGCTCAGATCCGCTTTGGAGTAGAAGGCCGAGCGGCCCTCCAGAATCCGTTTGAGGTCTTCCATGGCCTCCCGGCTGGCGGCCATGGGACGCAGGTCGCCCTGGGCGGTGACGCGGGCCATGTGGTCGGCCGGATCGGCCTGCAGCCATATGGTGTAGCAGTGAGCCAACATCAGGTTGAAGTTGGCCGAATCCGACACCAGGCCGCCGGGGGTGGCAATCACGACTTCGGGGTAAATCTGGATCGCTTCTTCCAGAGCCCGCCGTTCGTAGCGGCGGTAGGCATGGGCGCCATAGAGGTTGTGAATTTCACTGATGCCGCAGCCGGCAAATTTCTCAATCTCACGGCTGAGCTCAATGAAGGGCCAGCCCAGATCGTCGGCCAGGCGCTGACCCAGGGTGGATTTGCCGGCGCCACGCAGGCCAATCAGCGCAATGCGCGACATGCGCGCGTGGTCGCTTCCGGCGGCTCCGAACATCTCGCTCAGGGTGATGCGGGCGCGATGCAGGTCGGCCTCGCTGCGATGTTCCAGCAGTTCCCGGATCAGCAGCCATTCCGGGGACGAGGTGCTGATATCTCCCAGCATTTCTGCCAGCGAGCAGTGCAGGGCCTGCGCCACTTGCAGCAGCACCAGAATGGATGCGTTGCCGGTGCCGTATTCCAGGTTGGCCAAGTGCCGCTCCGATACTTCGGCGGCTTGGGCGACCGCCTTGCGTGTCATGCCCTGGCGGGCGCGCAGCAGACGCACGCGCTCGCCCAACGCCACCAGGAATGGGCTGCGAACCTCCTCCGCAGGTTCCGCTGGCGCAGCGACAACCGGCATCAGCGGCTCATTCGTCAAATCCGTACCCATGAACTGGATCTCCATGTCTGTTGATGGCCGGGAACACGCCCGGAAATTAGAAAATATGGCTTGACATGCACTTTAATGCATATTATCGTGCACACGCACAATAATGCATTTATACAGGCAAGTGAGCAGCTTGCAAGCTGAATTTTTCTCATTTTCAACAGGACATCCGTTTTTATGACCTCCTCAACTCTCCTGCTCCCCAACTACGTCGCCGGTCGCTGGCAAACGGCTCAGGGCTCAGGCACCCCCCTGTTTGACCCGGTGCTTGGCACGGAACTGGTTCGTGTATCCAGCGCGGGGCTGGATTTGAATGAGGGGTTCACTTTTGCCCGCGAACAGGGGGGGCGTGCTCTGCGCGCCATGACTTACCGGGAGCGCGCGGTCATGCTGGGGGCCATTTCCAAGGTGCTGCAGACGCACCGTGACGCCTATTACGACATTGCCACGGCCAACTCCGGCACTACCCGCAAGGATTCAGGGGTAGACATCGACGGCGCCATCTTCACATTGGGGTTCTATGCCAAACAGGGCGATGCACTGGGTGATGCGCGTGTGCTGATCGATGGCGAGCCTACCCGCATGGCCAAGGACCCGACCTTTCAATCCCAGCATGTGATGGTGCCGACGCGCGGTGTGGCGCTGTTCATCAATGCTTTCAATTTCCCGTCCTGGGGCTTGTGGGAGAAAGCTGCACCAGCCCTTTTGTCTGGCGTGCCCGTGATCGTGAAGCCCGCCACTGCAACGGCCTGGCTGACCCAGCGCATGGTGCAGGATGTGATTGACGCGGGTGTGCTGCCACCCGGTGCCTTGTCGGTCGTGTGTGGTTCGTCCGCAGGCTTGATGGATGCACTGCAGCCCTTTGACGTGGTGTCCTTTACCGGCTCTGCCGAGACCGCTGCGGTGATCCGCAGCCACCCTGCAGTCAGCCAGCGTTCGGTGCGCGTCAACATCGAAGCCGACAGCTTGAATTCGGCTTTGCTGGACCCGGCGGCAACGGTCGAATCCGAGGCCTTCAAGCTGCTGGTGGGTGAGGTGGTGCGTGAGATGACGGTCAAGTCCGGTCAAAAGTGCACGGCCATTCGCCGCATCTTTGTGCCGGCCCATTTGTATGACGCTGCAGCCCAGGCCATCAGCGCCAAGCTGGCCGGAGTTTCGGTGGGCAATCCGCGCAACGAGAGTGTGCGCATGGGGTCCTTGGTCAGTGGTGAACAACTCGCTGCGGTACGGGCTGGCTTGGCGCAATTGCGTGCTGAAGCAGACGTGCTGCACGATGGCGCCACCCACGCGCTGGTCGATGCCGACCCGGCCATTGCGGCCTGTGTCGGGCCCACACTGCTGGGCACGCGCCGCCCGGCAGAGGCCCGTGTGTTGCACGCGGTGGAGGTGTTTGGCCCCGTGTCCACACTCATGCCGTATGACACGCTGGAAGACGCACTGAGCCTGATCCGCCGGGGCGAGGGATCGCTGGTGAGCTCGCTTTACAGTGAAGACCCGGGCTTCATGGCGAATGCCGCGCTGGAACTGGCCTCTTCTCATGGCCGGGTGCACGCCATTTCGCCGGATGTGGCAGCATTGCATTCGGGTCACGGCAATGTGATGCCGATGTCGCTGCACGGTGGCCCGGGGCGCGCCGGTGGCGGTGAAGAGCTGGGTGGCATGCGTGCCCTCAACTTCTACCACCGCCGCAGTGCCATTCAGGCCAGTACGGCAGCGTTGGAGCAGATCGTTGCCAGCGGCCAGCGCCTGGTGCTCTGAAGTACGACCGCCTGCAGTCAATCGAAGGAATCTTAACCATGCACGCTTCTGTGAATCCGCCGCCTGTCCAGTTCAACTTTGCGCAGCACCTCATCGCCCTCAATGTGGGGCGCAGCGCCAAAACGGCATTGATCGATGACCTTGGCCGTGTGAGCTATGGCGAATTGGCCGGGCGCATTCGCAGCTTTGCCGCCGGCTTGATCGCGCAAGGCTTGCGGCGCGAAGATCGGCTTCTGCTGCTGATGCACGACAGCAGCGACTGGGTAGTTGCCTTTCTGGGGGCCTTGTATGCGGGGGTGGTGCCGGTGGCGCTGAATACCTTACTGACTGTCGACGACTATGCCTACATGCTGGACAACAGCCGGGCCCAGGGCGCGGTGGTGTCGCAGGCGCTGGTGCCGAGCTTGCAGGCCGCCATGAGCCAGGTGTCAAACGAGATCAAGACGGTTGTGGTGTCACGGCCCAGCGGCGCACTGCCGGCTGGCGCGGTGGATTTCGAGACCTTGTTGAAGGCAGAACCCATGAAGCTGCCGGCCGCCACGCTGGCGGACGAGGCCGCTTTCTGGCTGTATTCGTCCGGGTCCACCGGTAAGCCCAAGGGCACGGTGCACACCCAGGGCAATCTGTACTGGACGGCGGAGCTGTACGGCAAAGGCGTGCTGGAGTTGCGCGAGTCCGATACCGTGTTTTCGGCGGCCAAGCTGTTTTTTGCTTACGGGCTGGGCAATGCCTTGAGCTTTCCCTTGAGCGTGGGCGCCACAGTGGTGTTGATGGCCGAGCGGCCCACGCCGCAAGCCGTGTTCAAGCGTCTGACCACGCTTAAGCCCACCGTGTTTTATGGCGCGCCGACCGGCTACGGTGGCATGCTGGCTGCGCCGGATTTGCCTGCGCGTGGCGATGTGGCATTGCGTTTGTGCTCTTCGGCGGGCGAAGCCTTGCCAGGCGAGATTGCGCAGCGCTGGACCGCACATTTCGGCTGTGAAGTCATCGACGGCATTGGCTCCACTGAAATGCTGCATGTGTTCCTGTCCAACCGTCCGGGCGATGTGCGCTATGGCACCACCGGCAAGCCCGTGCCGGGCTACGAAGTGGAGTTGCGTGACGAGAGCGGCCGCCAGGTGGCTGACAACGAAATTGGCGACCTCTACATCAAGGGCCCCAGCGCCGCGCTGATGTACTGGAACAACCGCGAAAAGACCCGTGATACCTTCCAGGGTGCCTGGACCAAAAGCGGTGACAAGTACACCCGTGACAGCGATGGTTACTACACCTATGCCGGGCGCAACGACGACATGCTCAAGGTCAGCGGCATTTACGTGTCGCCTTTTGAAGTGGAATCCACGCTGGTGCAGCATCCTGCGGTGCTGGAATGCGCGGTCATCGGCAAGCAGGACGTTGATGGCTTGCTCAAAACCAAGGCCTTCGTGGTGCTCAAGCCGGGGCAGTTGTTGACCGAGGATGAAGTCAAGGCCTTTGTGAAAGATCGTCTGGCGCCCTACAAATACCCGCGCTTTGTCGAGTTCGTGGGCGAACTGCCGAAGACCGCAACCGGGAAAATCCAGCGCTTTCGTCTGCGTGAGCAGGAGACCGGGAAGACCTGAGGCTTTCTACAATGGGCGCATGTTCTCAGAAAATTCACCATCAGGCGCTCCGGATTCCCCTTTATTGCACAACTTGAACCCGGAGCAGCGCGCGGCCGTCACCCTGCCGGCCGAGCATGCGCTGATTCTGGCCGGGGCTGGCTCGGGTAAAACCCGGGTGCTGACCACCCGCATTGCATGGCTGCTACAGACCGGACAGGTCTCGCCCGGCGGCATCCTGGCGGTGACCTTCACCAACAAGGCGGCCAAGGAAATGATGACGCGCCTGTCCAGCATGCTGCCCATCAATGTGCGTGGCATGTGGATTGGTACTTTTCACGGTCTGTGCAACCGGTTTTTGCGCGCGCATTTCAAGCTCGCCAACCTGCCACAAAGTTTTCAGATCCTGGACACACAGGACCAGCTCTCCGCGATCAAGCGCTTGTACAAGCAGTTCAATCTGGATGATGAGCGCTACCCCCCGAAGCAGATGCAGTGGTTTATCGGCGGTTGCAAGGAAGACGGCTTGCGCCCCAATATGGTCGAGGTGCGCGATGAAGAAACGCGCAAGAAGGTCGAGATTTACCAGCTCTACGAAGACCAGTGTCAGCGCGAGGGTGTGGTTGACTTTGGCGAGTTGATGCTGCGCAGCTATGAGGTGCTGCGCGACAACGACCCGATCCGCGAGCACTACCAGCGGCGTTTTCGCCATATCCTGATTGACGAGTTCCAGGACACCAACAAATTGCAGTACGCCTGGATCAAGATGCTGGCCGGTACCGGTGCGCACGGTTCAGTCGATGATGCGTCGCGGTTCGAGCCAACCGGCTGTGTGCTGGCGGTGGGCGACGATGACCAGAGCATCTACGCCTTTCGTGGCGCACGGGTTGGCAACATGGCCGACTTTGTCAGCGAGTTCAAGGTGCGCCACCAGATCAAGCTGGAGGAAAACTACCGCAGCGGCAGCAACATCCTGGACTCGGCCAACGAACTCATCAGCCACAACAGCAAGCGGCTGGGCAAGAACCTGCGCACGACGCAAGGCCCGGGCGAACCGGTGCGCGTGTTCGAGGCCACCAGCGACTTTGCCGAGGCGCAGTGGATGGTGGATGAAATGCGCCAACTGGTGCGTGAAGATGTCGAGCGCAAGGAGATTGCCGTGCTGTACCGCAGCAATGCGCAAAGCCGGGTGATCGAGACGGCGCTGTTCAATGCCGGCTTGCCCTACAAGGTCTATGGTGGATTGCGCTTCTTCGAGCGTGCTGAAATCAAGAATGCGCTGGCTTATTTGCGTTTGCTGGAGAACCCGCGTGACGACACGAGTTTTCTGCGCGCTGTGAATTTTCCGCCGCGCGGCATTGGCATGCGCAGCCTGGAGCAGCTGCAGGACGTGGCCCGTGCCGCCGGTTGCGCGCTCAGCGATGCGGTGAGCGGCCTCGGTGGCAAGGCGGGCACCAACATTGGCGCCTTTCTGGCAGGCATCGATGTATTGCGCGAGCAGACACAAGGCATGACCTTGCGCGAAATCGTCGAGAGGGTGTTGGCGCACAGCGGCTTGATTGCGCACTACAAAGCCGACCGCGAAGGCGCGGACCGGGTGGAGAATCTGGAAGAACTGGTGAACGCGGCAGAGAGTTTCGTCTCTCTGGAGAACTTCGGGCGTGATGCGTCCATGCCGCCCGTGGATGAACAGGGTCGCGCCCTGACGCATTCACCGGCATCGCAAGGGCTGGACCTCAACCAATTGCCGCCTGAAGAGCTGGCGCCGGATGCCGAGACTGGCGAAACCCTGTCCCCGCTGGCGGCCTTCCTGTCGCATGCGGCTTTGGAGGCGGGAGACAACCAGGCCCAGGCCGGGCAGGACGCAATCCAGCTCATGACCGTGCATTCCAGCAAAGGCCTGGAGTTTGACTGCGTCTTCATCACCGGCATGGAGGAGGGCTTGTTCCCGCACGAGAACTCGATGAACGACCGGGATGGCCTGGAAGAAGAGCGGCGCCTGATGTACGTCGCCATCACCCGCGCGCGCAAGCGCCTGTACCTGAGCCATTCACAAACCCGCATGCTGCACGGGCAGACGCGCTACAACCTGAAGAGCCGGTTTTTCGAGGAGCTGCCGGAAAGTGCCTTGAAGTGGATCACCCCGAGAAATCAGGGGTTTGGCTCTGGATTTGCTACGAATTCGGGAGCTGGTAGTGCATATCCCACCAGGGGAAGCGGCTCATTTGGCACTGATTATTCGAAGTATGCGGCGGCGCCGGTGCCTGCTCAGAAAGCGGCACCTTCCCATGGCTTGCGTTCGGGCATGAAAGTATTTCATGCCAAGTTTGGTGAAGGCACGGTGCAGACGCTGGAGGGCACGGGCGACGATGCACGCGCCCAGATCAACTTTCCCCGCCATGGCGTCAAGTGGCTGGCACTGAGTGTGGCGAAGTTGACGCCGCTGCCGTGATCATCGGCAGCCCCTCAACCTAGCCCTGGGCCGGATAGGTTTTCATTTCCTTGCTTCCTTTTTTGCCGGCGATCTGCCAGGCGGTGCGCTGGTCGACCAGGCGGGCCAGGAATTCCAGTTCTTCGTCACTGTGGTTGATGGCCTTGGCCGGGATCAATGAGCGCCCGTCCCTGGCTGCGGGATCACTCCAGAACGCAGTGTGGTAGTCCGCCTTGACGATTTCACGTGAGTTGTCTGCGCTGAGGTCCACAGTGCCGTAGCAGTTGCAGAAATAGCTGCGGTTGTTTTCCTTGGCAAAAATCTCGGTGTACACGCCCGTGCCGCGAATCCCGGCGGTGAGGGTGGGGGTGACGATCTGGCGGCTGGTGCCCTTGCCCCAGACGCTGACCACGGCGCCGGTGAGCAGGCGCAACAGGCTGACCGCATTCAGGGTGGCGCCGCGCTCCACGCTCAGGCGTGAATTTTGCCGCACCTGAAAAGACGAATTGCCCAGTACGAAGATCAGGTTCGAGTTGGGACCCGTGACGATTTCATCCCCGGTCTGGATCGTTTGCTGAGGCCGCAGGCGCATGCCGTTGACCAGGGCGTCGCCTACCAGTTCCACAATGTTGCTGCGGCCCTGGGCCTGCACCGCACCGATGCCACCCATGGCGGTCCAGGCGGCTGCAGCCTGCAGAAAACTGCGACGCTGAAACCACAAAATTTCGTCTTCTGTGCGGCCTTGCAGGCTGTGCTGGGTCATGGAGTGGGTCCTTCCTGTGCGTCAAAGGTGTCGCGAAATGTGAAGTAAAGCGAAGTGAAAAACATGGCCGCCATCAGGAGCAGTATCGGAAACAGGATATCGCCCGAAATGCCGGGCTTGCCCAGCAATGCGGCCGTGATGGTGATGGTGGCGATGACCAGCGTCAGCACCAGCACCCAGGTCAAGCCGAAAATCACATAGGCCCAGAAGTTGCGCAGGCAGGCCACGATGCTGAAAAACAGGCTTTTGACGGGTGGCAAACCATGCCAGTGCAGCAGCGCTGGCGCATGCCAGAACAGCAACGACAAGGGCAGGTGCAGGCCAATGAAAATCCACATGGCCGTCTGAAAGGCGGGCTCCATCATCATGGCGGGCGTCGGCGCAGCGCCACCGAGGTAGACGCGGGCGAATCCGCCTCCATCGACCAGATAGGAGATGCCCATGGCACAGAGGAAACCTGCCGCATACAGGGCGCCCAAAATCAGCATGGCGCGGGCTTGCGCGCGCCCGGCGCGAAAGGCCGCCAGCAGGATCACCGGCATGGGAAAGCGCCCGTCTGCCGCCTCGCGGGTGGCGGCCATCAGGCCCAGTGTGGAGGCCGGAAGCAGCATCATGGCCAGCACAAAACCGATGTAGGGGATTTGACTTGCAATGGTCATGATGGCCATGAACATGAAGAACAGGCCCGCCAGCGCCAGAGGCTGACGGAAGAATGTTTTGATGCCCAGTTTGACCCACACCATACCGGTGCGCGCAGGGACAAGGTTCAATTTCATGCGGGGATTGCCGTGGGGCTCAAAGCGGCAGCATGGGTCACCCGATCACGCAGCACACGCTCGAAATGGCCCGGGTCATGGGCCTGCAGCATGCTGGCTGCGCGTGGCAGGTGAAAATCCCACAGACGCGAAATCCAGAAACGCAGGGCGCCGGCGCGCAGCATGGCCGGCAGCATGGCGCGCTCTGCCGTGGTGAATGGGCGCACCAGTTCATAGGCCGCGATGAAGCTGTGGGCCCGTTCGGCGTCGTGTGTGCCTGTGGCCAGGTCAATGCACCAGTCGTTCAGGCACACGGCAACGTCAAACAGCCAAGTGTCCACGCCTGCAAAATAGAAATCAAAGAAGCCCGTGAGTTCTGGACCTGCATCCAGATTTTCAAACAGCACGTTGTCCCGGAACAGGTCGGCGTGAATGGGTCCACGCGGCAGGGCCGCATAGGCCGATGAAGCCGCGATATGGTTTTGGTAGGCCAGCTCACTTTTGATCAGGGCGGCCTGGTCGGTGGTCAAGTGGGGCAGTACCACGGGCACGGTTTCGTTCCACCAGCCCAGGCCCCGAAGATTGGGCTGCGACATGGAGAAGTCGCGCCCGGCCAGGTGCATCTTGGCCAGCGCGGCGCCTACGGCGGCACAGTGAGCGGCAGTGGGCTTAAGTTCGCTTTTGCCGCGCAAGCGGTTGACCACGGATGCCGGTTTGCCCTTGAGGTCAAACACCAGGTCACCATCGCGGTTGGCTGCGGGGTCTGGCACCGGCAGACCGTGAAAGGCCAGGTGTTTCATCAACCGCAGATAAAACGGCAATTGCTGGAAGGTGAGTCGCTCAAACAGCGTCAGCACGTACTCGCGGGTTTCTCCGTTTGCCTCGGTGGTGACAAAGTAGTTGGTGTTCTCAATGCCGCCGGCGCAGCCTTGCATGGCGGTGAGTTCGCCGAGCTTGAGTTGTCGAAGGAACGCGCTGGCCTCGTCAGCCGAGACTTCTGTGTATACCGCCATGAATCAGAAACCCACGATTTTCCAGGTGCGCTCGCCATTGGCGGGCTGAATCTGGTAAGCGGGCATGCCACCCTTGGGTTGAACGTTGATGCTCCGGGTTTCACCACCCACACGCACCTCGTCGATACGGGAGCCTGCGTCTTCAACGCGAATTCGCTCGGTGCGCTTCTCCACCGCGTTGCTGGCGCCGGTCGGGGACGCTTGTGGCAGGGTGGCAGCGGCTGGCACCGTGTTTGCCGGCTGGGCCTGGCAGACGCTGGCGCAGGCCAGGAAAAGAGAAAGGGCAGGGGGGAGAAGGAGGGAGGCACGCATGGTCTGATTGTAGAACCACCGCTGTCATTGCGGGCGCAGGCAAAATGGGCGCATGAATGACTCCAAACCCACGCCCAAAACCCTGTTATTGGTGGACGGCTCCAGCTATTTGTACCGCGCTTTTCATGCCATGCCGGACTTGCGCGCCGTGCCTGGCGACCCTGCCAGCCCCCCTACCGGCGCGATCCGGGGCATGATCAACATGCTGCAAAAGCTGCGCAAAGACGTCAAGGCCGACTACGCCGCCTGTGTTTTTGATGCCAAGGGCCCCACATTTCGGGATGCGATCTACCCCGAGTACAAGGGCCACCGGTCGCCCATGCCCGATGACCTGCGCCTGCAGATCGAGCCGATCCATGAGGTCGTGCGCCTGATGGGCTGGAAGGTGCTGGACGTACCCGGTGTCGAGGCTGACGACGTGATTGGCACCCTGGCCGTGACCGCAGCGCGCCAGGGCATTGAGGTGGTGGTGAGCAGTGGTGACAAAGACCTGGCGCAGCTGGTCAATTCCCACATCATCATCATCGACACCATGAATGGCCGTGTGCGTGACCTGGCCGGCGTGGAAGAAGAATTTGGCGTGCCGCCGCACCTGATGGTGGATTATCAAACGCTGGTGGGCGATGCCATTGACAATGTGCCCGGCGTGCCCAAGGTCGGCCCCAAAACGGCGGCCAAATGGTTGCAGGAATACGGCTCACTGGAAGCCGTGGTGGCCCATGCCGATGCCATCAAGGGCGTGGTGGGCGAAAACCTGAGAAAGACGCTGGACTGGCTGCCCACCGGCCGGCAGTTGTTGACCATCAAAACCGATTGCGATTTGAATGGTTGGGTACCCGATTTGCCTGCTATGGATTCAATAGCTACCGGGGTAGAAGATACCAAGGCCTTGATCACTTTTTACGACAAATACGGGTTCAAGGGCTTGGCCCGGGCACTGGGCGGTGAGGCCACCGTGCCGGGTGCTACACCTCAGGCGGGCGCCACGCCGCGCAAGCAGGCGGGTTCAGGCGCTTCCTCTTCAAGCAAGTTAAACCGCGAGCCGGGTCTGTTCGATGAGCCCGATGAACCCGGTGTGGCGGGCACCTCGGGTGTGAGCACGCTGGCCTACGACACCCTCCTGACCTGGGAGGCGTTGGATGTCTGGCTGGCACGCATTGAATCGGCTGAACTTGTGGCGGTGGACACCGAGACGACTTCGCTGGACGAGATGCGTGCCGAGATCGTGGGTGTGAGTTTCAGCGTAACGCCGGGCGAGGCGGCCTACATTCCATTGGCCCACACCTACCCGGATGCCCCGGCCCAACTGCCCCGAGACGAGGTGCTGGCGCGGCTCAAACCCTGGCTGGAAGACGCGAGCAAAAAGAAGCTGGGCCAGCACATCAAGTACGACCGCCATGTGTTCGCCAACCACGGCATTGAGGTGCAGGGCTACGCCCATGACACCATGCTGCAAAGCTATGTGCTGGAAGTGCACAAGCCGCATGGATTGGCCAGCCTGGCTGAACGCCATCTGGGGCGCAGCGGCATCAGTTTTGAGGATTTGTGCGGCAAGGGTGCGCACCAGATCTGCTTTGACCAGGTGGACATTGCCAAGGCCGCCGAGTATTCCTGCGAGGACTCGGACCAGACCCTGGATGTGCACCGAGTTTTGTGGCCGCGGCTGCAGGCAGACGACAAATTGCGCTTCATCTACGAGCTGGAAATTGCCAGCAGCGAGGCGCTGTACCGCATCGAGCGCAATGGCGTCCTGATTGACGCACCGACTCTGGCAGCGCAAAGCCACGAGCTTGGGCAGCGCATTATGCAACTGGAAACAGAAGCGCATGAGCTTGCCGGACAGATCTTCAACCTGAGCAGCCCGAAGCAGATCGGCGAGATTTTCTTCACCAAGCTCGGTTTGCCGGTGGTCAAGAAGACCGCCACGGGCGCGCCGAGCACGGACGAGGAAGTGCTGGAAAAACTGGCCGAAGACTACCCGCTACCGGCCAAGATTCTGGAGCATCGTGGTCTGTCCAAGCTCAAGGGCACCTACACCGACAAGCTGGCCCAACTGGCGCATCCGCGCACCGGGCGCGTGCACACGCATTACGCGCAGGCGGTGGCCGTGACCGGGCGCCTGTCCAGCAACGAGCCCAATCTGCAAAACATCCCGGTGCGAACCGTCGAGGGGCGTCGTGTGCGCGAGGCTTTTGTGGCGCCTGCGGGGTGCGTGATTGCCAGCGCCGATTACAGCCAGATTGAGTTGCGCATCATGGCGCACATCAGCGGCGACGCGGCTTTGTTGCTGGCGTTTCATGACAATATGGACGTACACCGGGCCACGGCTGCCGAAATTTTTGGTGTGCGCACGGATCAGGTCACGAGTGAGCAGCGTCGTTATGCCAAGGTCATCAACTTCGGCCTGATTTACGGCATGAGTGCCTATGGCCTGGCGCGAGCCTTGAGCATCGACAACACGGCGGCCAAAAACTACATCGAGCGCTACTTCGAGCGTTATCCCGGGGTGAAGCAGTACATGGACCAGACCCGCCAGTCGGCCAAGGCCAAGGGGTATGTGGAAACCGTGTTCGGCCGGCGCTTGTACCTGCCGGAGATCAATTCTCCCAACGGTCCACGGCGCAGCGGTGCCGAGCGCGCCGCCATCAATGCGCCCATGCAGGGTACGGCGGCGGATCTGATCAAACTCAGCATGGTCAAGGTGCAGCAGGTGCTGGATGAGGAGAAGCGGGGCACCAAAATCATCATGCAGGTGCACGATGAACTGGTGTTTGAAGTCCCTGAGTCAGAGATCAACTGGGTTCGCCATGAGGTGCCGCGCCTGATGGCGGGCGTGGCGCATCTCAAGGTGCCCCTGCTGGCCGAGGTAGGGGTTGGGTCGAACTGGGACGAAGCACACTGACAAGCCCGCAAGCGCGAGGCTCAGCCACTTTCACAGCACACCTCAGCTCAGTGGTACGGGGCGGCTGCGGGGGGTGTCGCGGTCGATCTCCCAGTCGGCCTGGTCGGCGACTTCGAAGTGTGCCCGCCCACTGGACTTGGCCCGGTACATGGCGGCATCGGCCGCGTTGAGCAGGTCGGTCAGGCTTTGCGAGGTGTCGCCCGAGGTACAGGCGATGCCCATGCTGAAAGTCACATGGGCTGCGGTGGACGAGGCTGCATGGGGAATGGCGGCTTTGGCGATGCGCGCCATGCACTGCTGGGCCGTTTCACACGCATGGGCCACGTCTGCGCCGGGCAACAGGATCACGAACTCTTCCCCGCCGAAGCGCGCCACCAACTCGCCAGCGCGGCGCACACTTCCGTTCAAAATGGCCGCTACCTGGCGCAGGCATTCGTCGCCTGCCAGGTGACCGTAGTGATCATTGAATTTTTTGAAATGATCGATATCAACCATCATCAGGCTCAGCGGAGCGCCGCTTCGGGCTGCACGTTGCCATTCGGTGGCCAGTGCCTCGTCAAAACGCCTGCGGTTGGCCAGACCGGTCAGGTCATCGGTGGCTGACTGATGGGCCAACTCGTGGTTATCCGCTTCCAGCAGCTTGCCCTTGCGGACGAGCTTGGTGACGTCGACGCGGGCCACGACCAGATAGCCTTCGGGCGTTCTGGTTTCGTAGGTGTGGATCCACTGATTGCCTTCCAGCTCCTGCAGCAAGGGCTCCTTGTGCTTGCCACGGGACGCCAGACGCTCTGCCAGCCATTCTTCTTCGCGTCCAATGGCGGCGGTGATCAACTGGCGCTGCATGTTGGCGCGCACCAGTGTTTCAAAGGACTGGCCGATGTTCTCCTGCGCCAGAAAGTTGGCCCGCATCCGGTTGATCTTGTTGTTGTACAGCATCAGGCGGTCCTGATCGTCCCAGATTTCGACGCCCACTTCCATCGTGTCAAGAGTCGACGCCAGCACCAGGCGGGCCTTGAGCGCGTCCAGTTTGGCCTCGGACAACTTGCCTCGCTGCAAGGCAAAATAGTGCTTGTACCGCTGCGCGCGCCGCAGCGCCTGGCGACTGCGAACGACTCCGCGCGACAGCCGCAGGGAAACAGCCAGCGCGCCGAACGCCCCCATCATGCCAAGCAAGGCGGGTCCGGTCAGCGCCGCACCGGGTGCTGCCTGGCTGGCCCACCACCATGCCCCTGCGGCGGCGGTGAGGGCCAGCAAAGCCAGCCAGGGGATCTTTTTGAAGGAGCGCGAGGAACTCATGGGTGCGTGATTATCCTTTCAGTCCACGATGTCCGTCACGCGTTTTGCAACAAGAAATATGCAAATTCTCCGGAATGCATCAAGTCGGCACCATGCCCTGCTTGACACGGTTGATAAGATGGCCTTGAGAGCAGACAGCCGACTGGCCTGAAAATCCGGGTGTTGCTCATGGAAATGACATCAGCCCCTTATTTATAAAGCGTTTTAAGCGATGGTTTTGGTAGCAATTATTCTGGGAACCCTGGCCGCCGGTATCGGCAGTGTCTGGCTGGCCGCGGCTTTGAGCTTCGGTGCGCTGGCGCGTTACACCCAGCACATGCTGAGCCTGGCCGCCGGTGCGCTGCTGGCCACAGCCTTCATGCATTTGCTGCCCGAAGCTTTTGAGAGCCAGGCCGGTGCCCACGATTTGTTTGTGACCTTGCTGATGGGGTTGATCTTTTTCTTCCTGCTCGACAAGGCTGAACTGTGGCATCACGGGCACGAGCATCATCATGAGTCGGCGCACGATCAGGTCCACGATCACGATCACGGCCATGCGCATGGTCACAACCATGCGCCCAAAGCCGGAACCTGGGCCGTGCTGACCGGCGACAGCGTGCACTGCTTTGGCGACGGGGTGCTGATCGCCTCGGCCTTCATGGCTGACATGCGCCTGGGTGCCATTGCTTCGCTGGCGGTGCTGGCCCACGAGGTGCCGCACCACATGGGCGACCTGATGGTGTTGCGTACCGGTGCTGGCGGCAAGCATGTGGCGCTGGTCAAGGTGTCGATGGCCGGGGCTGTGACGGCGCTGGGTGGCTTGCTGGGCTTCTGGCTGGTTGATCGCCTGCATGACTACCTGCCTTATTTTCTGGTGGTGGCTTCCAGCAGTTTTGTGTATGTGGCACTGGCCGATCTGATTCCCCAATTGCAAAAGCGCCTCACGGCGCGGGAAACAGCGGCTCAAATTGTCTGGCTTCTTGTGGGTATCGGCCTCGTGACCTGGGTGAGTGGCGTAGCCCACGGGCGCTGAAGCCGCAGGTACACAGCGGCTGCTTCAGGCTTGCGGTGTCGGCGCGACCAAGGGCAGGTTGATGCTGATCGTGGTGCCCACGCCGACTGTGGACTGCACCTGGAGCGTGCCGCCAAGTGTCTTGCCCACCAGGTTGGCCACGATGGTCAGGCCCAGTCCGGTGCCGCCGTGATCGGTCTTGGTACTGAAAAACGGCTGGAAAAGATGTGACTGGGTTTCCTCGGACATCCCCGTGCCATTGTCCGAAAAGCTCATGCGCACCCGATCTTCTGCCAGGCGGGCGCTGATGGTGAAGACACCGCCGGTCTGGCCTTCAAAGGCGTGCAGGTAGGCATTGTTGATGAGGTTGATCACGATCTGTCCCAGGGGGCCGGGATAGCTGTCCATGGCAATGCCCTGTGCAATGTCCACCACCACATGGTGGGGACTGTTCTTCAGGCTGGGCGCCAGCGTGCCAAGCACTTCCTGTACTGCAGTGGCCAGGTCGAAGCTGCGGCGCCGCTCGCTGGCCTGGTCATTGGCCACTTGCCGGAAATTCTTCAGCAATTCGACGGCCCGTTGCAGGTTGCGCAGCATCAGGTCATTGCCTTCGTGCACGGTATTCAAAAATGCAGTCAGTTCCGAGCGCTTGAGCTGGTTGGCGTCAACCAGCCTCTGAAAACTCCGGCTTTGCTCCACCAGTGTGCTGGCCGTCATGAGGCTGTTGCCCATCGGTGTGCTGAGCTCATGCGACACGCTGGCCGCCAAAGTACTCAGCGTGGCATTGGCTTCACTGCGCGCCAGCTCCTCCTGGGATTGGTGCAGCGTGGCAAGGGTGGTTTCGAGCTCTGCGCTGCGCTCCTGGACACGCTGTTCCAGGGTGTTGTTGAACTCAATGATTTGTTCTTCGGCCTGCTTGCTTGCACTGATGTCCTGGACGGTGCCGGCGATCCATTGCGGCTTGCCGTCGGCGGTATGCGAGAACACGCGGCCCCGCGTCAACACCCAGACCCAATGGCCGTCCTTGTGCCGCCGTCGCGACTCCATGTCAATGACCTCGGTTTCACCATGACGCAAACGCGTCAGGTAGTCGGTCAGTGGCAGCACTTCGTCAGGATGGTTCAGGTCTCGCCATGATTTCAGTGTGAAGGGATGCATCTCCTCACGGGTGTAGCCCAGCATGGAAAACATGCGGTCGTTGGCGTATATTTCGCCGGTTTGCAGGTTCAGCTCCATCGTGCCAGCGCCGGTCCCCTCCAGGATATTGCTCAGTCGCAGTCTTTCCGCCTGCAACGCCTGCTCACTGAGTTTCAGGCTGGCCTGGGCGTCTTCAATGATCCATTGGCGTCGTTGTGTCATGTACACCGCAAAGGCCAGCAACAGCGTGGCGGCAGTACCGCCCGCCAGCACGGCCATGCCGGTCTTGCGCGCATCACCGTCGTGGAAGGCCGCCTGGGGCCGCAGCACGATTTGCCAGGGGCGGGTTGCAATGCTGACGGTCAACGATGTATCGCGTTCGTTGGGTTCGAAAAAGACCTGGCTTTTGGCAGGCCGCTTGCCATCTTCCTCACGCAGTGCATAGATGATCTTTCTCGGCTCCGCGCCCAGATCAAAGACCACTACGTCGAGCTTGGTCGCGGCAGCACGAAAAGCCGCTTCCTCCAGCAAAACGGTAACGTTGATTTCCCCGCTGACATAGCCCTTGAGCCGTTCACGGCGCTCTGCCAGGTTGGACGGCGGGCGATCGGGATCGAAGACCGGCGCAGAGACGGAAAATGCCAGCGCACGGCCACCTTCATCACCACGGCCCGTCCATTTGTAGGTTTCCGAGGCGATGGGCTGGCCGGTGTCACGCGCCCGCAAGCGCGAAGTCATCCGGTCCGGCTCTGATGCGAGGTCAAAACCCAGTGCGGAGGACTTCTCGGGCGCCGAAAACAGAATGGGAACGTGCAGTGCACGGGCGCTGGCAGGGACCAATTTGCCACCGACTGTCTCGAAAACACGGTAGCCCGCAAGGCCATCCGCCTGGGCAGTGGCTTCGAACCTGGCCAGCTCGGCGGCCGTGATCAAGGGTTGCCATTGCAGGGCGCTTAACTTGGGCGAGTGCGCGAGTACGCCGGTTCCATAGCTTTCGAATTCGCGCCGTGTCAGGGTCTGTTGCGATGCCACCATGAGCGCTGCACTGCGCACTGCCTCGACGGCGCGGGTCGTTTCCAGATCAAATGCTTCGAACACCGATTGACTGACCGCATTGAGCCGCTCCTGGCGCTGCAGGGTGTTGTTGGTTTCAATCGCGCGGTAAGTCAGCCAGGTGCCCGACAGGCCAATCAGCACAATGAAAACAATCAGACTCCCGTCCCGCAACGCTTTGCGCCAGCGCTCGGGCCCCGCCAGGCTGTCTCCGGGACGGTTTGCCTCCATGATGTTTTCTTGCATGATTTTTTGAATCGCCGGGGTTCATGCAGTTTAGTCTGGAGTGCTACGCTTGTCCAAGCGTTGGAGACCAGAGCGCCTGATCGCGTCAGCCTTTCGCCACCGGTCTTTGCGGGTCGCTGCACCACTCGCTCCAGCTTCCGGCATACAGGGCCGTGCGCCCCAAACCGGCGATTTCCATGGCGAGCAGGTTGGGCACGGCGCTCACGCCGCTGCCGCAATGGTGCACCACGGTTGCGGGGTCATGCCCGGCCAGCAAGGCCTCAAATTCGGCGCGCAACTCGGCGGCCGGCTTGAACTTGCCCTGCGCATCCAGGTTTTGGGTGAATGGCCGGTTCAGTGCACCAGGGATATGCCCTGCCACGGGGTCCAGCGGCTCGACTTCGCCTCTGAAGCGTGGCGCACCCCGCGCGTCGATCAAGGTCTGTTGTGCCTGAGTGAGCCTGTCTGCTACTTCTTTAGTAGCAATCAGCAAGGCTTTTTCGGGGGCCAGCGGGTATCTGACGGCCGCATTGATGGCTGGTGTGCTGATATCCCGGACGCTCTCCGTGCTGCCGCCATGCGACTGCCACGCCTGCAGTCCACCATCCAGCACCGCGACCGCTTCGTGGCCCACCCACTTGAGCATCCACCACAACCGTCCGCAATAGTTGGCGCCCTGACGGTCGTACACCACGGCCTGCATGGCAGGGGTGAACCCGACGCTGCCCAGCCAGGCGGCAAAGGTCTCGCGCGAGGGCAGGGGATGCCGACCGCCCGATGCGGCATCGGGTGCCGTTGGATTTGCGCTCAGGTGCCGATCCAGGTCAGCCCGCACGGCGCCTGGGATGTGGGCCTGCTGGTATTGCAGGTCGCCAGCGCCGGCTTGCATCAGCTCAAAACTACAGTCAAAGACCATGCAGGGCTTGCCGCTTTTCTGCAAATCCTGGAGCTGCCGGGCGGATATCAGGGTGGTGTACATCGCTGGCGTTTCCTTTCAGTGTTCTTCGGCTGGCGTATTGGGGATGGTTCGGGTGCGCAGCACGGTGGCGGCCAGACCGCTGGCCACGATCAAGGCCATGCCGGCCCATCCCAACAGCGCAATCTGGTCGCCAAACAGCACCAGACTGTAGAAGGCCGCAAACACGATGCCGGAGTACTGCAAATTCGCCACCAGCAGGGTGGAGCCACGGCTGTAGGCCCGCGTCATGCACCATTGGCCCAGAGACGCCAGCACACCGATCGGGATCAGCCAGACAGCCGCCTGCCAGTGCACCGTGGACCAGGGCGTCAGCCCCGTGAAGCTGATGCCGACCAGGCCAGCCAGTGCCGAGCCTACCGAGAAGTAAAACACCGTGCGCCCTTCGGGCTCACCTGCTTTGCCCAAGGCCGTGACCTGCATGTAGGCCAGTGCCGCACCCAGACCTGAGAGCAGCCCGATGAGTCCGGCAAACAACTGGTTTTGCTCCAGTGTGGGGCGCAGCATCATCACCACGCCGGCAAAGCCCGCCAGCACCGTGGCCATCAGGGGCCCCTGGCGTTCTGCTTTGCCGTACATCACCGCGCCACCCACGATAAAGGCTGCCACCCAGACCCCGCTCATGTAATTCAGCGTCATGGCCGTGGCCAAGGGCAAATGGGCAATGGCATAAAACCAGGCCCCCAGGGACGACACGCCAATCAGGCTGCGCCAGGCGTGCATCAGGGGAACGGGGCTGCGAATGGAGATGTGGCGCGTGCGCAGCACCACGGACATGAAGATCACGCTCACCACACCGCGATAAAACACCAGTTCGAAGGTGTTGAAACTGCCTGAGGCAATCTTGATGCCCACCGCCATGGTAGCAAAGAAGAAAGCCCCCAGAACCATCCACAAGGCCTGCATGGGCTTCAGATCTGGACTTGGCGGCGATACCAGTCGTGAAAGTGCTGCATGCCGTCTTCCATGGGACTTTGGTACGGACCGACTTCGTTGTCGCCGCGGGTCAGCAGGGCGCGGCGACCGGCGTCCATGCGCTCACCAATCTCATCGTCCTCAATGCAGGTTTCCATGTAGGCGGCCTGTTGCGCTTCAACAAACTCCCGCTCGAAGGCTGCGATTTCTTCGGGGTAATAGAACTCGACCATGTTCATGGTCTTGTTCACGCCCATGGGGTGCAGCGTGGAGACCGTCAGCACATGTGGATACCACTCGACCATGATGTGCGGGTAGTAGGTCAGCCAGATCGCGCCGTACTTCGGCGGCTCGCCCTTGCGGTAGCCGCGCAGCGCATCCTGCCAGCGCTGGTAGACCGGGGTGCCGGCCTGTCCGGTTTGCCGGGCCACGCCCACGGTTTGCACCGAATAGTTTTCCTTGAATTCCCAGCGCAGGTCGTCGCAGGTCACAAAACCGCCCAGGCCCGGGTGGAAGGGGCCCACGTGGTAGTCCTCCAGGTAGACCTCGATGAAGGTTTTCCAGTTGTAGTTGCACTCGTGCATTTCGACCTTGTCGAGCACAAAACCGGTGAAATCCAGATCGGCCCGCGGGCCCATGCCGGCCAGGTCGGCGTGGATGTCACGGCCATTGTCCTCAAACAGCAGGCCGTTCCACTCACGCAGCTTGTAGTTGTTCAGGTTCAGGCAGGGGTCCTGGGGGAAATGAGGTGCGCCCAGCAGGGTGCCTGCCGGCTGGGGGCCGCTGCCGCTGTAGGTCCAGCGGTGCAGCGGGCACACGATGTTGCCGGCTGCAGTGCCCGCCTGGGTGGTGTTGACCGAGCCGCGTCCCTGCAGCATGAGTGCCTGGCGATGGCGGCACACATTCGAGATCAACTCGATACCGTTTGATGTGTGCACGAGCGCACGTCCCTGTGCCTCTTGAGGCAGGGTGGCATAGTCGCCCACCTGGGGCACACTCAAGCGGTGCCCCACGTAGCGGGGCCCACTCTGGAAAATGTTTTTCAGTTCGCGCTGGTAAAGCGCTTCGTCGAAATAGCTTGAAACTGGTAGTTGGCCGGTGGCCTGCTGCAGTTGAAGACTTAAATCAGACATGGGGGACCTGACCTAAAGACTCCCCACAGGGAGATGCGCCAATGCGCGGTAAAAAGGGAACCGGCCTGGGCCGATGCAAGAAGGCTGGATTGTACCTGTCGCCCCCCTTGGGTCATGCGAAAGCTCAATTTGGGGTATTTTGAGCCGTTGCCCGGGTGTTTCCCCGGCCCCTTGTTCACTTGGAGCACCCCAGCGCCTAAAATCCCCTCTTTTGATCCACGGAATTTCCCGACCTATGGCTTCAGCCTCCCGTCCCGCACCCTCTGCCCCGGCAAGCTACGAAACCGCTCTGGAAGAGCTTGAGCAGCTGGTTGCCCGACTGGAGTCAGGCGATATGCCTCTGGACCAGTTGCTCACTGGCTACCAGCGCGGGGCTGAATTGCTCAAATTTTGCCGGGACCGGCTCGAAGCCGTGGAATCCCAAATCAAGGTTCTCGACCAAGGCGTACTCAAATCATGGACACCCGAGTGAAAGTCGCGACGGCATTCGACCTGGCCGCCTGGAGCGCCGGACATCTCAACACCGTTGAGCGTGCGCTGGAGCGCTGGGTTACCGCCGACGCACCCGCTGGCGTAGACCATGGCGCCCCGGCTGAACTGGTTGAAGCCATGCGCTATGCAGTGTTGGACGGCGGCAAGCGGCTGCGTCCGCTGCTGGTGATGGCGGCCTGGGAAGCGGTGGGGCCGCCCCCGGGTTCGACCGGTGAAGACCAACGCCAGGCAGCTGTGCGCGCCGCATGCGCCGTGGAATTGATCCATGCCTATTCCCTGGTTCATGATGACATGCCGTGCATGGACAATGACGTGCTGCGACGGGGCAAATCGACCGTTCATGTCAAATTTGGCGAGGCCAGTGCGCTGCTGGCGGGCGATGCCCTGCAAGCCCTGGCTTTTGAACTCCTGACGCCTGACGACGCCGGGATATCCGGCGAACGGCAAGCCCGTCTTTGCCGGCTGCTGGCGCGGGCAGCAGGCAGCGGCGGCATGGCAGGCGGGCAGGCGATTGACCTCGCCAGCGTGGGCGTGGCCCTCACTGAGAGCCAGTTGCGGGATATGCACCGTCTCAAGACCGGTGCCTTGCTGCAGGCCAGTGTGATGATGGGGGCGGCCTGTGGCGATGCTTCGGAGATGGCCTTGTCGGGCCTGGACCGCTATGGCGCCGCCATCGGGCTGGCGTTTCAGGTGGTGGACGATATTCTGGACGTGACCGCCGACTCGGCCACGCTGGGCAAAACGGCAGGCAAGGATGCCACCCAGGACAAACCCACCTATGTGTCGGTGTTGGGGCTGGAGCGATCCGCTGCCCATGCGCAGGAGTTGCTGGCGCAGGCCCTGGCCGCTTTGGCGCAGAGTGGCTTGCCCGACACCCGGGCACTGCAGGGGCTGGCCAACATGGTGGTGAATCGTTGCAGTTGAAGTGAGCTGCTCCGATCTGAAGGTATTAGGGAAATAGGCTATTGGCCCTTGTAAAATAAGAGCTTATAGCTACATAAAATATAGCATATGTCAAACAAGTTGTATCCGTTGCTGCAGACCATCAATGATCCCGCCGACCTGCGGCTGTTGCCACGCGCCCAGCTCAGCGTGCTGGCGGACGAACTGCGGGCCTACGTGCTTGACAGCGTCTCGAAGACTGGGGGGCACCTGAGCTCCAACCTGGGCACGGTGGAACTCACGGTGGCCTTGCACTATGTCTTCAACACGCCGGAAGATCGTCTGGTATGGGATGTGGGCCACCAGACCTATCCGCACAAGATCCTGACCGGACGGCGCGACCGCATGTCCTCGCTGCGCCAGCATGGTGGCTTGAGTGGCTTCCCCCAGCGCACCGAGAGTGCGCACGACACCTTTGGCACGGCCCACTCCAGCACGTCCATTTCGGCCGCCCTGGGCATGGCGCTGGCAGCCAAGATCAAGGGGCAGGAGCGGCATGCGGTTGCGATTATTGGCGATGGCGCCCTGACCGCCGGCATGGCCTTTGAGGCGCTCAACAACGCGGGCGTTGCCGATTGCAATCTGCTGGTCATTCTGAACGACAACGACATGAGCATCAGCCCGCCGGTGGGCGCGCTCAATCGTTACCTGGCCCAGCTCATGAGCGGCCAGTTTTACGCTGCGGCCAAGAATGTCGGCAAGACCGTGCTCAAAGGCGCGCCGCCCCTGTTTGAGCTGGCCAAGCGCATAGAAGAGCATGCCAAAGGCATGGTGGTGCCTGCCACCCTGTTCGAGAAGTTCGGCTTCAACTATGTGGGCCCGATTGACGGCCACGACCTGGATTCATTGATCCCGACGCTGGAAAATATCAAGCACCTCAAGGGACCGCAGTTCCTGCATGTGGTGACGAAAAAAGGGCAGGGTTACAAACTGGCCGAAGCCGACCCGGTGGCCTACCATGGCCCCGGCAAGTTCGACCCCAAGGTCGGTCTGCAAAAGCCCAGCACGCCTTCCAAGCAAACCTTCACCCAGGTCTTTGGCGATTGGCTTTGTGACATGGCGGCCCACGATCCCCGGCTGGTGGGGATCACGCCCGCGATGCGCGAAGGCTCGGGCATGGTGGAATTTGAAAAGCGTTTCCCGGATCGTTACTTCGATGTGGGGATTGCCGAGCAACACGCGGTGACCTTTGCCGCTGGCCTGGCCTGTGAGGGTCTGAAGCCGGTGGTGGCGATTTACTCCACCTTCCTGCAGCGGGCCTATGACCAGTTGATTCACGACGTCGCCATTCAAAACCTGCCGGTGGTGTTTGCGCTGGATCGGGCCGGTCTGGTGGGGGCTGATGGTGCCACTCATGCCGGTGCTTATGACATCCCCTACCTGCGTTGCATTCCCAATGTCAGCGTGGCTTGCCCGGCTGATGAAAACGAATGCCGCCAGCTGCTGTGCAGTGCTTTCGAGCAGGATCACCCGGTGGCCGTGCGCTACCCACGTGGCGCCGGTGCCGGTGTGGCGGTCCAGTCCAGCCTGGCGGCATTGCCGTTCGGCAAGGGCGAAGTGAAGCGACAGGGCAAAGGCGTTGCGATACTGGCTTTTGGCACGCTGTTGTACCCCGCCCTGGAGGCGGCCAAGGCGATCAATGCCACTGTGGTCAACATGCGCTGGGCCAAGCCGCTGGATACAGAGTTGTTGCTCAGCATAGCCAATGCACACGAAGGCTTGGTAACGGTTGAAGAGGGCGCGCTCATGGGTGGCGCAGGGAGTGCTGTGCTGGAGGCGCTGAATGCTGCAGGGCTGGAGCGGCCGGTGTTGCAGCTGGGTCTGCGCGATGAGTTCATTGAGCATGGTGACCCCACCAAATTGCTGGCCCTGCAAGGCCTGGATGCAGCCGGTATTCAGGCCGCTGTCATCAAGCGATTTTCGACGCTGCTGGCGTCTGATCGCCCAACGCTCAAAGCCGTCGCCTGAGGGTGTGCTGACAGCTTCGTGTCAGTCTCGGCAAGGGAAAACCCCTGCGCCGGGTGTCGCGCATGTTCCTACAATCCTTGATGACTCTTATCAGTCATCGTCGTGCCTACCCGCATGACGAGATGTTCAATCAACAACTCCAGGAGTGACCCAAATGGATCGACGTTCCCTTATTAAAAATGCCGGCATTGCTGGCGTGTTGGCGGCCGGTGTTGCACCCGCCGTCCATGCGCAAGCTGCCATTCGCTGGCGCATCGCCTCCAGTTTCCCGAAGTCACTGGACACGCTGTTTGGTGTTTGTGATGTGTTCGCCAAGAAAGTGAGCGATATGTCGGGCGGCAAGTTCGTCATCACGACCCATGCGGCTGGTGAATTGATGCCTGCCTTCGGTGTGCTGGATGGCGTCTCCAATGGAACAGTCGAAATGGCCAATACGGCCCCTTACTACTTCTTCGGCAAAGACCCCACTTACGCCCTGGACTGCGCCATTCCTTTCGGCCTGAACAGCCGTCAGATGACAGCGTGGATGTACGAAGGCAATGGCTTGAAGCTCACGCGCGAGTTTTATGCCAATGTAGGCATCGTGAACTTCCCCATGGGCAATACCGGGGCGCAGATGGGCGGCTGGTACCGCAAGGAAATCAAGTCGGTCAAAGACCTCAAAGGTCTTAAATTCCGCGTAGGTGGTTTCGGCGGCAAGGTTATCGCTCCTTTGGGCGTGGTACCGCAAAACATTCCTGGTGGCGAGATTTACCAAGCCCTGGAAAAAGGCACGATCGATGCGGCCGAGTGGGTGGGTCCGTACGATGACCTGAAGCTGGGCTTCAACAAGGTGGCGCCGTTCTACTACTACCCAGGATGGTGGGAAGTGGGCCCACAGTTGTCGCTGTATGTCAATCAAAAGGCGTATGACGGTTTGTCGGCCGAGTACAAAGCTATCGTAGAGGCGGCTGCGTCCTACGCGCATACCGATATGCAGGCCAAGTACGACTACAAAAACCCCATTGCGCTCAAGACCCTGGCCAGCCAGGGCACCAAGTTCCGCCAGTTCCCGAAAGACGTCATGGTGGCAGCGTTCAAGTCTTCGCAACAAGTTTACGCTGACCTCAGCGCTTCCAATCCTGCGTGGAAGAAGATCTACGCTGATTATTCGACCTTCCGTCGCGATGCCAATCTTTGGTTCCGCTTCACGGAAGCCAGTATCGACAACTTCATGCAGTCCCAGAAACTGTGATGCCTGTCTGACCAGTTCGCTGGCAACAAAAAACCCCGCTGTTGCGGGGTTTTTTGTTGGGGTTGACTGAAGTAGCCGGGGTCAGGGCTTCTTTTCCTGTTCCGATTTCATGGAGTCCAGCAGACCTTTCATGGCATCGTCATTGGCGTCGGCATCTTTGGCCGGACCCTCGGCATTTTCAGGTGCGCCGGGCGCCGACGACGCTTCAGCGGCTGGTATGGTGGTGGTGTCCTGGGCTGCCTCCTTGGCCTGGTCCTCCGTCTGCATCTGGACCAGTGCCTTGTCTCCATCGATCGTCGCCTCCTTGTCCAGCCCGCTGGAGACCAATCCCGGGAAGGCGATGATCAGGCCCACCATGATGATCTGAATGATCACGAAGGGCACGGCACCCCAGTAAATCTGCTCGATCGTCACCTTCTTGATAGGCTTCTTCGTGACCTTGTCGGTGTAGTCTTCACTTGGGGCCACACTGCGCAGATAGAACAGGGCGAAGCCAAACGGCGGGTGCATGAACGACGTCTGCATGTTCACGGCCAGCAGCACACCGAACCAGACCAGGTCAATGCCAAGCTTTTCGGCCACCGGTCCGATCAGGGGAATGATGATGAAGGCCAGCTCAAAGAAGTCCAGAAAGAAGGCCAGCAGGAATACCAGGATGTTGACCACAATCAGAAAGCCAAGCTGACCGCCGGGCAGGCCGGAGAGCAGGTGCTCCACCCACTTCGGTCCGTCCACGCCCTGGAATGCCAGACTGAACACCGTGGCGCCCACCAGAATGAACAGCACAAAGCATGACAGCTTCATGGTGGAGTCCATCGCCTGGCGAATCAACTTCATGTCGATACGACGGCGCGCCAGTGCCATGATCAAGGCACCCACTGCGCCCATGGCGCCGCCTTCGGTGGGGGTTGCAATGCCGAGGAAAATGGTTCCCAGCACCAGGAAAATCAGCGCCAGCGGCGGGATCAGTACGAAGGTCACGCGTTCTGCCATGCGGGACAGCAGCCCGAGTTTGGTGACCTTGTTGATGACGGATGCAAAGAATGCCACGCCCACGCCCACGCACATGGAGGTCACGATCAGCTCATCCAGCGGTGTGGTTTCAGGGCGCCATTTGGCAAAGCCAACGGCGGCGATCACGGACAAAACCATCAACACGCCAAGCGAGCGCAGACCGGCGGTGCCGTCGTCTTCGCGAATCGTGCGTGCTTCCGCGGGCAGTGCCGGCACCCATTGCGGCCGGATGAAACTGATCAACAGGATATAGCCAACATACAGCCCCGTCAGTACAAAGCCAGGAATGAAAGCGCCCTTGTACAGATCGCCCACGCTTTTGCCGAGCTGGTCCGCCAAAATGATCAGGACCAGGGACGGCGGAATGATTTGCGCCAGAGTTCCCGATGCCGCAATCACCCCCCCAGCCACGCGGCGGTCATAGCCGTAGCGCAACATGATGGGCAGCGAAATCAAACCCATGGAAATCACCGATGCGGCGACCACCCCGGTGGTGGCCGCCAGCATCGCGCCCACCAGAATCACCGCGTAAGCCAGGCCACCGCGGATCGGACCAAACAACTGGCCAATGGTGTCGAGCAAGTCTTCGGCCATGCCCGAGCGCTCCAGGATCAGGCCCATGAAAGTAAAGAACGGAATGGCCAGCAAGGTGTCGTTCTGCATGATGCCAAACATGCGCAAGGGCAGGCTCTGCAGAAAGGCGGGCTGGATCATGCCCAGTTCAACACCTACAAACCCAAAGAACAGCCCGCAGGCAGCCAGCGAGAAGGCCACCGCATAACCAAACAGCAGGAACAAAACCAGTGAGCCGAACATGATCGGCGCCATATTGGCGATGAGGAATTCGGTCATTTCTTGGCTCCTAGCAAGGCGGCTTCACGCGCAGCGACTTCTTTATTCAAGAGAAACTCGGCCAGCTCTTCCTCTGATGTCTTGGCACCCTGCTTTTTGGTCGGATCAGGAATCAGGCCCTTCAGAAAAGCGATGCGCTTGATCAGTTCGGAGACGCCTTGCATGCCCAACAGCGCCAGCCCGATCGGCAGCAGTGCGAACACCGGCCAGCGGATCAGACCACCGGCGTTGGACGACACCTCTTGTGTGACATAGGCATTGATGACCAGCGGCATGGCCAGCTTGATGACCAAAATAATGAATGGGAACAGGAACAGGCAGATACCCACGACGTCGAGCCAGATCTGGGTGCGCTTGGAAAAACGGCCCGATATCACGTCAATTTTCACGTGCTCCTGGCGCATCATGGTGTAGCCCGATGCCAGCAGAAAAACGGCGGCGAACAGATACCACTGAATCTCCAGAAACGCGTTGGAACTCATGTCAAACGCCTTGCGCGAAATGGCGTTGCCCGTGCTTATCAAAACGGCCGCCAGCACCAGCCAGGCGACCCAGCGCCCGATCCATTCACTGAATTGGTCTATCCGTCTGGACAGTGATAAAAGGAAGCTCATGTTGTCTCCATCGGTCAAAAAAATACATGGCGGCATCTTGTCGCAAGCTCAAAAAAATGTGCAGCGGCAGATCCGTCCGTTAAAGTCTGAGCGTAACGCCTCGCGACTGAGAAAAACCTGACGATCCTGCATTTTGGCCTAGGGTAAACACTGATGCCCTTGCTGCAAGCGATATCGCGCCTCTGTTGGGCTGCGGCAATAATCCAAGCCAAACACCATGCTCAAAAAACCAACCATTTCCATTGATTCCCCCGATATGCGTCAGGCTGGCCGAGACGTTCTCTCGCTGGCGCTGATGGACGCGCGCAACCATACCCTGCACTTGCTGGGTCAGTACGAAACGGCGCTCGCGTCCGACGACTTTGCGGTGCCCTTGTTGCCGGAACTCAATCCACCCTTGTGGGAACTGGGGCACATTGGCTGGTTTCAGGAATACTGGATCGGTCGCAACCTGCAGCGCCAGCTTGGGCGGCATTGCGATTCCTCGGCAAGCCGGCTGGCATCGATCGAACTGCAGGCTGACCGCTGGTGGCATTCGGGCGAGGTGCCGCATGACAGCCGCTGGGCCTTGAGCCTGCCCGATGTGGCCGGCATACGCCACTACCTGCTCGAAACCCTTGAATCCACGCTTGAATTGCTGGAGAAAACCCCCGACGAAGATGATGCGCTGTACTTTTTCAGGCTCGCGCTGTTTCATGAAGACATGCATGGCGAAGCCCTGATTTACATGGCGCAAACCCTTGGATTGCCCTTGCAGCTGCCGATGAGCGGTCCGACCGCCGCGCGCGCTCCGCTGGTGGTGCCCGGTACGCGATGGTCCTTGGGTCTGGACGCTGCTCAACCCGGTTTCGCTTTTGACAATGAGTGCCCGTTGCATGAAGTGTCGGTGCCTGAGTTCGAGATCGATGCGCAAGCTGTCAGCTGGGCGCAGTATGTCGAGTTCGTGGACGATGGTGGCTATGACCGCCCGGAACTCTGGCAACCCGAGGGTTGGCAATGGTTGCAGGAAAAAGCATCGGGCGAGGGCCGCCGCGGCCCGCGTTATGTCGATCAGATCGGTGTGGCCAGCGGGGCTGTCTTGCAGACCCGCTTTGGCACCGCCATGCGCATGCTGGGGGGGCAGCCCGTGACGCACGTCAGCTGGTGGGAGGCTGATGCATGGTGCCGCTGGGCTGGCCGGCGTTTGCCTGCCGAGGTGGAGTGGGAAGTGGCCGCGCACAGCGCCGCGCGTCGTGGTTTCCGGTGGGGTGAGGTGTGGGAGTGGACTGGCACCACGTTTCGGGGCTATCCCGGGTTCACCGCCGACCCTTATCGCGACTATTCAGCGCCGTGGTTCGGCACCCACAAGGTGCTGCGTGGGGCATCGTTTGCGACCCGTGCCCGCATGCACAACCCCAAATACCGCAACTATTACCTGCCGCACCGCGATGACATTTTTGCCGGGTTCAGGTCTTGCGCCCTTTAGGCTTGGCGGGGGACAGCCTGATTGACACGGGGCGCTTGATCTCGCTGACCGGCACCATGCTGATCCGGGGCCGACGGCTCGCGGCCAAGGGGCGTGTGATGTCCGCCAGGGTCACCTTGTCGAGTTCGGCCAGGTAGCTTTGCAGGGCGGTTCTGAAAACTTGCTGCAACTGGCAATTGTTGGTGAGCGTGCAGACATTCAGGCTGGCGTCAAAGCATTCCACCATCCTGAAATCGGTCTCTGATTGACGCACTACATCACCGATACGGATCTCTGCGGCATTTTTCAGCAGACGCAGGCCGCCACCGCGCCCGCGCGTGGTTTGCAGCAAACCCTGGCGCGCCAGGTCGTTGACGATCTTCATCAGGTGGTTTTTGGAGATCGCGTGGCTCTGCGCCAACTCGGCAATGGTGATCGAACGCTGCGGGTGCAGCGCACAAAACATCAAGACTCGCAAGGTGTAGTCGGTGTAGTCCGTCAATCTCATCAGGGCGTGTCCATGTGTACGTTAGCGGTCATTGGCAGGTCGATCCAGTGTAATGTCGGAAGGATTTTCAATTGGTTGTATTTTAAGATGCATGTAAAATGAATCTATTAAAAATTTCTGATGTGAAAAACGTCACTTTGAAATGAAGCCTGATTCGCTGCCCATCTTTTCCGAAGTCAAGGCCGCTGCACAGATGTCCAAGGGCATGCCTTTGCTGCGACTGGGTTTTCGGCCTTTTTATATCGGCGGGGCCTTGCTGGCCGCACTCATTGTGCCGCTCTGGGTCGCCATGTTTCTCGGCTGGGTGCAACTGGCACCGCCGAAGGCCGCACCCATGCTCTGGCATGCGCATGAAATGCTGTTCGGCTTCGCCGTGGCCATCATCGTCGGATTTTTGATGACGGCCGGGAAAGCCTGGACCGGGTTGGCCACACCACGCGGCCCCGCGTTGGGTGCGCTGGCGCTGTTGTGGCTGGCTGCGCGAGTGACGTCGGTGGTGGGGCCGTACGCGGTCTATGCGGTGCTGGACATGGCATTGTTGCCATTGGTGGCCGGGGTTCTGGTGAACATACTGCTGCGCTCACGCAATCATCGCAACCTGCCCTTGGCGCTCATTCTGGCCTTGCTCGCTGCCGCCAATCTGGGCTTTCATCTCGCTGTGATGGGTGTGCTGGATGTTCCCGCCATGACGGCTCTGTACGCCGGGCTGGCCCTGATCGTGATGATTGAGTGCGTGATGGCCGGGCGCGTTATTCCTGCCTTCACCATGAGCGCCACGCCGGGCCTGAAGCTGCCTGCCATCGCCTGGGTCGAGCGTGCCTCATTGGGTCTCACCGGCCTGGGGCTGGCGCTGTGGGTGTTTGCACCGGCCGGTGTGTGGGGTCTGATGGTGCTGGCTCTGGCGGCTGGTCTGCAGGTCAAGCGTTTGCTGGGCTGGCGCCCCCTGATCACGCGCGATCGCCCCATTCTGTGGGTGCTGCATGCGTCTTACGCCTGGCTTCCGGTTGGACTTGCGCTGCTGGCGCTGGCGCAGACGGGTCTGGTACCTGTTTCTGCCGGCGTGCATGCCCTGGCTGTTGGCGCCACGGGTGGCCTGATCATTGGCATGCTCACGCGTACGGCGCGCGGCCATACGGGCAGGCCCCTGAAGGTCTCCCGGGCCGAGGTGGCGGCGTACGGGCTGGTCATGCTGGCGGCGGCGCTTCGTGTGTTGCTGCCCTTGGTGTCGCCAGGGCTGCTGCTGGTGTCATTGCTTGGTGCGGCGCTGGCATGGAGTGCCGCATTTCTGATCTACTTGTGGATTTTTACGCCCTGGTTGATCAGTACCCGCCTGGATGGCAAGGACGGCTGAGCCCGGCGGCGCCGGATGGAAGGAATCTGCGTGGACTACTATTTGGTGAAGTTGCTGCACGTAGGTTGTGTGGTGCTCAGCATCAGCCTGTTTATTTTGCGCGGTTCATTGGAACTGTTTGCACAAGCCTGGCGCCAGTCGCGCTTGCTGCGCGTGGCTCCGCATGTGATCGACACAGTGCTGCTCAGCTCCGCAGTCTGGATGGCGTGGCGCATTGGCCAGTATCCTTTCGTGAATGCCTGGCTGACCGCCAAGGTACTGGCTCTGCTGGCTTATATTCTGCTGGGCATGAAGGCCCTGGGCAAGAGCACACCCGCATCACAAAAGCTGGTGTACTTTGTCGCGGCGCTGTTCAGTGTGGGTTACATCGTGGGCGTGGCGCTCACGCGTTCGCCCAGCTGGGGCATGCTCTAGCGCAGTTGATCAAACGCGAGCGAAGTCGATGACGATAGCGCCGGGTTCGGCTGTGTCAGGGATGAAGAACTAGGGGCGCAGATATTTCAGTGCAGCGTCAATCACTGTCTGAAGTTCATATTCGGAAAATGGCTTGTTCAAATAGCCCAGGGGGGCAGACTGGCTGGCGCGGGCCCTGCTTTTTTCTTCGGCCACGAAAGCACTCAGAAATATCACGGGTACGTTGCATTGGGTTCGCATTGTTTGTGCCGCTGTGATGCCATCCATCGCGCTAGCCAGATGGATGTCCATCAGGGTCAGATCAGGCTGCAGGCGTGCGGACATCTCGATCGCCTGCTCGCCACTCGCGGCAATGCCTACCGGGATGCAACCCATTTTTCGTAGTTGCATGGCGATGTCCATAGCGACTATCGCTTCGTCTTCAATCACAAGAATTCTGGGTGGAGTCCTCGTTGTGTTGTTTTGGCTTTGAAGATTCACGATGACTGCCCCATGGTTGCCGCTAAACTAATCCGGCGTGATTTTTCCGCTTGGCGGCTTGATCTCGAACTCGATCGCGAAGGTAGAGCCTTGGTCAATGCTCAGAACGCCACCCATCTGGGTCGCCAGACTGGAAACCAGTTGAAGTCCCAGGGATTCCTGACGCTTTGACTCGAAGTCCTCAGGCAAGCCCACGCCATTGTCGGTGACGCTCAAACGCCAATGCTTGCTCGCGTCCATTGGCTTCAGAGTCAGCCACACTTCTCCAGTGCGCTCATCCGGGAATCCGTGCTTCAGCGCATTGGATAGTAGTTCGCTCACCAGCAATCCGCAAGGTGTAGCTTGATCAAGCCCGACCTGTACGGATCCCAGTTCCAGACGAAGTTGAATGGATGCTGGCGATGCGAGCAAGGTTGAGAATGTCTGGGTGGCGACCTCACTGAGGTAGCTTCCCAGATCAATGGATGCGAAAGTACCGGCCCGGTAGATGGATTCGTGCAATAGGGCCATCGAGCGAACCCGGTCCTGCATCGCCTGAAGTACGGCTTGGGCTGAGGCGTTGTCGCTACGCCCTCTCTCCAATCGGAGCAAACTTGTGATCACCTGCAAGTTGTTTTTGACCCGGTGGTGTACTTCCTTCAGCAAGGCTTCCTTATCCCGCAGCGAGGTCTGCAAGGACGCGTTGGCTTGCTGCAAGGCCTCTTCTCTTTCCGCCAGGGTTTTCAATACGCCATTGAAGCCAGTGACCAGTTCACCGATTTCATCGTCATTTGTGATTGGCAAGGGCAGCAAGGGCTGCCTTTTCTTTGACCAATCGCTCAACAGGTTGGCAGCGCTGACCAAGGGAGACAGTTGACGTTTCAGATTGAACCAGATCAGACAGCCGACCACCAAAGTAAGAATCGCCGTGGCAGCCCAGGTTCGTGTGAGCAGATCGTTCAGTGGGACGAAGGCTTCCGCCGTCGGCAGGGACAGGATGAGTATCCATCCCGCAACAGGGATTTTTTTGGCGAGCCCAATTACCTCATCTCCTGCAATGTTGACAAATTTCTCGATACCCTCGTAGCCCTCCAGCCGACGATCCAGAACAGCGTGAACGCCACGCTCGGGAAGTATTTCCAGGCGTCGGCGGCTATCAGAGGAGGTGATGATTTGCCGATACTGCGGCGCGACCAGCCCGAAGTTGCCGGAATTGCCATAACGGCCATAGGTCACATGGTCCAGAAAGCCAGGTTTGCCAAGATCGGTCAATCCGGATACGGCTCCCACGAGCTTGCCTTGCGAATCCAGAACCGGGACTGTAATGTCAAAAGTTGGACCCGATGGCGGTCTCCCTTTTGTCGCGCGCCCAAATGTCAATGCACCGGTTTTGAGCGTGGCAGCAACACTTTCTTTGACCATGTGGTTTTCGCCCAGTCGACCCGCCGAAGCGGGAACCGACGCGATGACCTTGCCGTCGAGATCCAGGACGACGATGCCGTCGTTGAAGAGATCCTGAAATAGCGGACGCTCCTCTATGACGGTCTGCGGTGTCACGGAATTTCCCGTCATGGCTCGCCCCAGTGCCTTGGCGAGATTTCTCAGTCCACCAGAGCGATAACTCAGATCCTTATCGATCTGCGTGGCGACGGATGACGCCACTGACATCATCTGGTGGCTCAACAAGCGCTCCATATCGCGGCGCAGAAGCTGGCTTGTATACAACTCCAGGGACCAGAGGCTGACCAGGAATATGCCCAGCGACCCCAGTGTGATCCGTGTTTTCAGCGAGTTATGGGGGCGCACGTTTTATGCATCGAAGGCATCCAAATTTTGAGTCAAACTCCCTGCCAATTGCAGTGTCCGCCATGAGGCGCAAAAATCCCCTAGTGGAATACCCGCAATCGGTGGTCGCCGACCCGGGGATAAATCTATTTTCCAGCCCCTGCACCATACAACGTTTTTTCTTCCCCGGCATAGTTTGCATACGAGTCTTTCAAGCTGGCCACGTTCAGCAGCATGCTGGCCAAAACCTCCTGGCCACCGGGCGCATAGACCTGGGTGCGCAGCCACATGCTTTCGGTACGGCGGCTGCCGCTCAGAAACACCACTTCAGTGTCCAGCTCATAGGGCTCGTTGGCAAACAAGGGGCCCTTGATCAGGCGAATCTCCTGGTCGGCGAACAGGCCCACGGCGGGTCCGCGCACCGGCAGCGGGTCGGCCGATTTGGCATAGCCGCAGAGCACGCTGATCATCTCAAGGGGAATGGCGGGCCGTTTCCAGGGCGCGGTTTGTGCGCCTGTCTCGGTGTACCAGGGTGACGGTTCGGTGATCACCTTGAGTTTGTCGGCCAGCGAGAACGGGTACAGGTCGCCCATTTTCTGGTTCATGTCCATGCGCACGGCAATGCGTCTGGTGCGCATTCCCACTTTGATGTCGCGCAGGATGACCGCTTTTTCCAGCGGTGCAAGCTCAGTCAGGCGTTGCGCCAGCGCCGATGGCGCGTTGCCTTCACCAATGGATGCGGTGCCGCGCAGTATTTCCGTGCCATCGTCGCGCTGCATCCAGATTGTGGTTTGCGTTGCGCCTTCGGCGGGTGTGGCAACGAAGGCGCGCACTTTTTCGCCTTCGTAGCAGGGGTTGCGGTAGTGGGCGGAGATGCAGCCTTGCTCCAGCCATCGCGTACCCCACAGGCCTACGCACAAGGGTACAAACTGGCTGAAGTGGGTCGGGCCTTCGATGGTGCCGCCCTTGAAGCCGAGCTTTTGTGCAGTGGCATCGTCATGAATCGAGGCATGGCTGTCGTAGCTTTGCTCTGCCAGCATCTGACGCGGCATGCGCCACGGGCCGGACAATGCGCCGTCTTTGAGTTCCAGGGTGGTGTCGAAGGCTTGTGGCATGGTTGGCTCCATTAACTTTGAATGTGGGTGGGTTGGCAGGCTGGCCCGCCGCGATTCTAGGCAGTGCAGGTTGTGCTGTCTGTCGCCAACCCTACTGCGCCAGGCCCTGCAGCACAAGCCGACTTTCAAATCGCCGCTGTTCGCCAGTCACCGGGTCCAGGAACTCCACAGATTTGGCCAGCAGTTGCAGCGGGTGTTCGTAGTCTATTTGGCCCTGCGGCGTGAGGATGGGGTACAGGCCATCGCCCAGCAGCGGCAGGCCCAGTGCGGCCATGTGCACGCGCAGTTGGTGGCGCTTGCCGGTGACGGGGCTCAGGGCATAGCGGGCCAGTGGGCCGAGCACCTCCAGCACATCAATGTGGGTGACCGCATTGGGCGGGCCGCTGACCTCGTGCTGCAGCATGAAGTGGCCTGCTTCCTCCATGCGGCTCTCACGGGTCAGGGGCAGGGCCAGATCATCTCGCCACGGTGCGACGGCTTCGTAGGTCTTTTTGACGGCACGCTGGCTGAACAGGGCGTTGTAGGCGGCGCGATTTTGGGGCTGCACCGAAAACATCACCAGGCCCGCCGTGTCGCGGTCAATGCGGTGGATTGGCACAAGGGTGTCGATGCCCAACTTTTGCTTGAGCCGCACCAGCACGGTCTCGTTCAGATAGCCGCCGGAGGGCACTACCGGCAGAAAATGAGGTTTATCGACAACGATGAGATGCTCATCCTGGTGCAGGATCACCTCGTCAAACGGGATGCGGGGCTCGGCCTGCACAGTGCGGTAGTAGTAAACCCGCTTGTGGCCCTGGTAGGCGCTGTGGGGCGTGAGTTGCTCGCCGTGTTCGTCGATCACATCGCCGTGGTCCATGCGCTGTTGCCAGACTGCGCGGCCGATGGCGGGGAAGCGCTCGGCCAGAAAATCCAGGGTGGTGGGCCATGCCCCCGCAGGCAGTCCGATGCAACTGGGCCCCACGCCGTTGCGGGTAGGTGGTACAAAAGAAGCGCCGGACAAGGCGGGCCTAGATTCTTTCAAACACCAGGTCCCACACACCGTGCCCGAGTTTGATGCCCCGGTTCTCGAACTTGGTCAGCGGCCGGTAATGCGGCTTGGGCGCGTAGCCGGCCAGTTCGGGGTGGCTGGTTGTGGCGGTGTTCCTGAGCAGCGGCTCCTGGCTGAGCACTTCCAGAATCTGCTCGGCGTAGGGCTGCCAGTCGGTGGCGCAATGGATGTAGCCGCCCACCTTCAGGCGTGCCGCGAGCTTGGCAATCAGGGCGCTCTGGATCAGGCGGCGCTTGTTGTGCTTTTTCTTGTGCCAGGGGTCGGGAAAGAAGATGTGCACGCCATCCAGGCTTTGCAGCGGCAGCATGTTGTCAATGACATCCACGGCGTCATGGGCCACGATGCGGATGTTGCTCAGGTTCTGCTCACCAATGCGCTTGAGCAGCGCGCCGACACCGGGCTCATGCACCTCGCAACACAGGAAGTTTTTTTCCGGCATCACGCCCGCAATGTGGGCCGTGGCTTCGCCCATGCCAAAACCGATTTCCAGGATGATCGGGCGGCTTTGTGCGTCATTTTGACCGCTGGCCTGCGTGGAATTTTCATAGGCAGCTACAAAATCAATAGCATTGGGCTGGTAGGGCAAGAGAAACCTGGGGCCCAGGTCTTCAAAGGCTTTGGCCTGGCCCGTGGTGGTACGGCCAGCGCGTCGCACAAAGCTCTTGATTTCCTTGGGATAGGCCACGCCCTCAGGCATGCTGCCCCGGATGCGCGGCCGGCGGGTACCCTCGGTGGTTACGGGAAGGGTGGGGTCGGTTGGGTTTGTTTCGTTCACGGACAGGATTGTAGAGAGGGGCAGGGGGCATGGGTGGGGGAAAGGCCCCAATCGCCGACCCACTTTCCGAGCACCTCCCCCATCCCCCCGGTGCGCTCAGGCAATCCCAGCACGCCAGCCGCCGCATTCAGCGCTGCCAGTGGATCTGTTGTATCCAGGGCTTGCGCACCACTCTGTTTCGAGAGCTTTTCCCCATTCGCCCCCAACACCAGCGGCGTATGCAGGTAGCGCGGGGTGGGCAGGCCCAGGCACTGCTGCAGCAGGATTTGCCGCGCCGTGTTGTCCACCAGATCTTCGCCGCGCACCACATCGGTGATGCCCTGTGCCGCATCGTCCACCACCACCGCCAGCTGGTAGGCAAAGAGGCCATCTGCGCGCTTCAGGACAAAGTCGCCAACCTCGGCCTGAACATCCTGCTGCTGTGGCCCCAGCCGGCGATCGACCCAATGAATCAGATCGCCTTTTGATGCTATTGAATCAATAGCTGTTGAGGCGGGAGAGACGGCGGGATTCGCCCCGAACGATGCTGAAACGTCGGTGCGCAGTCGCCACGCACGCCCCTGGCGGCCCTGCAAGCCGGTGCGGCAGGTGCCGGGGTACACCAGTTCGCCGTGGCGTACAGTGGTTCGACCCAGTCGCGCCAAAGCGGCTTCGATGTCTTTGCGCGAGCAGGCACAGGCGTAGGCCAGTCCCCGCGCTACCAGCTGGTCCAGCGCCTGCTGGTAGAGCCCGGTGCGCTGCGATTGCCACACGGGTGGCTCGTCGGGGGTCAGGCCGCAGTCGGCAAGTTGTTTCAGGATGACCTGTTCCATGCCAGGCACACAGCGCGGCGTGTCCACATCTTCCATGCGCACAAGCCAGCGGCCGCCATGGGCGCGTGCGTCCAGCCAGCTGGCCAGCGCCGCGACCAGCGAGCCAGCGTGCAGCGGCCCGGTGGGAGAGGGGGCAAACCTACCGGTGTAAGTGGTCCCCGCGCTTTGCATGCCGTCAGGCAACCGACAGCGCGAGCTCCAGGCCGGAGACAAAAGCGTTTTCTACCCGGTGCCCCAGGCACCAGTCGCCGCAAACGCCCAGGCCGGTGCTGGCATCCCACAGGTGGGATTTACCCAGCGGCTGCGTGGTCTTGGCGTAGCGCCAGCGTTGGGTGTCCACAAACGCTGGCGTGGCGCGGATGCCGGTCACTTCGGAGAACGCCTTGAGCAGCTTGGCTTGCACACGCATGGGGTCGTCTTCCAAATGCTCCTGCGACCACGCGGCGCTACCCTGCACGGTCCAGCGCTCAATGGCGTTGCGTCCGGGCTTGGAGGATTCGCGGGCCAGCCAGGCAATGCGGTGGTGGGTGCTGCGCGCGGCATTCCACTGGGGGCCCAGTGTGGTCAGGCCGGGCTGCATGGCTTGCGGAAAGGCCAGCAAAAGCGTCCAGCAGGGCGCTGTCTCCACGCGGTCGAGTTGCGTGGCCAATGGGTCTGCGTGTTGCGATGTGTTCAGCAGCAAACGTGCGGGTTCGGCGGGAATGGCCAGCAGCACGGCATCGAAGCCGGAAAACACATGGGTGCTGCCGGCAGGGCCTTCGGTGCGCAATTGCCACTGATGGCCATTCAAGGCGTCGCGCTGTAGATGCGTGACGCGGGTTTCCAGTTCCACGTTGTGCTGTTCCATCAGTGGCAGCGCCCAGCGGCTGGCCAGTGCACTCATGCCGGGAGTGGGTACCCAATGGGCATCCTTGCCGGGCAAACCGGCGGCGGCCACGCGGCCCAACTCGTCGAGCACGCGCACCGTGTTGGCGCTCCAGGGTTTGCACAAGTCCGGTGTCGTGGCCAGTGCGCGGACAAATCGGGGGTCGCGCACGGTGAAATATTGCGCCCCGTGATCAAAGGTGCCAAAGGAGGTGCTGCGTGTGGCCATGCGCCCGCCAATGCCCGCACTTTTTTCGAACACCGTGACCTTGTGGCCTGCTTGCACCAGGGTGCGGGCGCATGCGACGCCGGCCATGCCAGCACCGATGATGGCGATGTTTTTGGGTTTGGATTTGGTCATGAACGGTATCTCCAATGGTTGTTGTATAGCTTGCACTTTACACGCCTTGGTGTCGCTCCAGCAAAGCGGCCCGGGTGGCGGGACTTGTGAGCTGTGTCAACCACCATTGCAGCGCACGTCCCTGGCCTGCTTTGGTGGCGCTGCGCCACGCATAGTTGACACGCACAATGCGCTGCGGTCGGTCCACCTTCTTGACCACCAGGCGGCCGGTATCGATGTAGGCGCGTGCCATGCATTCCGGTACGAAACCGCTGCCCAGTCCGCGCAACTGCGCGTCGAGCTTGGCCTGCATGGTGGCGACGGTGAACACATCCTGGCCACCCAGCAAGCCAAAGGTCATTCCGGCGCCGCGGGCAATGGTGTCGGCCACGGCCACCGCGCGATGCTGGCGTATCACATCGTCCTTGAGCGGCTCGGGGGCGTTGGACAGAGGATGATGGGGCGCCACAGCGTAAACAAAGCTCACATCGCCCAGCGGCTTGCCATGGATGCCGGCAACCGTGGTGGAATCTGCAACGCCCAGCGCCAGATCGGCCTGACCCGAGGTCAGGGCTTCCAGCGTGCCGGACAGGGTTTCGTCGCGTAGCTTGATGCGGGTGGGTGGGTTGAGCGCGAAGAAGCTCTCACACAGTTCCATCACGGTGGCTTTGGCGATGATGCTGTCCACCGCAATCGTGAGTTGCGGCTCCCAGCCGGTGGCCACGCGCTTGACCCGGTTGGCCACAGCATCGATTTCCTCCAGAAGGCGAGTACCTTCGCGCAGCAGCTCGGCACCCGCTTCGGTCAACCGGGCCTGACGCGAACTGCGGTCGTACAGCAGCACATCCAGTGCATCTTCGATCTGGCGTACCCGGTAGGTCAGGGCGCTGGGCACCACACCGAGTTCGCGCGCAGCGGCGGCAAAGCTGCCTGCGGTGGCAATCGCCTGCAGCATGGCAAAGGCGTCCGGCGTCAAAACATCGCGTGAAGTTTGCACTTTAATGTTCCTTTGATTCAAACAATTTGAATGATGCCATCAAACCGGATGGACTGCCATAGCCATTGGCGGGCGTACAGTTGAACCCATCAACAGCTTGCACCAAGGAGCAGGACCATGCTGACATTACGTCGATCCCAAGAACGCGGCTATGCCGACCACGGCTGGCTCAAGTCATTTCACAGCTTTTCGTTTGCGGGCTATTACGACCCGCAGCACATGGGTTTTGCCAACTTGCGCGTGATCAACGAGGACTGGATTGCGGCAGGCAAAGGCTTTGGCACCCATGGTCACCGCGACATGGAAATCATCACCTACGTGGTGAACGGCTCACTGGCGCACAAGGACAGCATGGGCAACGTCAAGTCGATCCCGCCGGGCGATGTGCAGCGCATGAGCGCGGGCACTGGTGTGCAGCACAGCGAATTCAACCATGCGCCCAACGAGACCACCCACCTGCTTCAAATCTGGATTGAGCCCAATGTGACGGGCATCACCCCGAGCTACGAACAAAAGACCTTTGCCGATGCTGAAAAACGCGGCACCTTGCGTCTGGTTGCTTCGCCAGATGGTGCGCAGGGCTCTGTCACCATCCATGCGGATGCCCGCCTGTATGCGGGTCTGCTCGATGGTGAGCAGAAAGTCGACTTGGCGCTGAACCCGGCTCGCAAGCGCTACGTGCATTTGGTGCGTGGCTCACTGGAGGTCAATGGCGCCGTCCTGGCTGCAGGCGATGCGGCGCTGATCGAAAACGAGAGCCAATTGCGGTTGACTCACGGCAAGGATGCCGAGGTGCTGGTGTTTGACCTCGGTGCTTGATAGTTCATCAATTTTTCCCTTTATTTCAGGAGTAAGCAAAATGGCAAAAGTAGCAGTGGTTTTTCACTCGGGTTATGGTCACACCCTGCGCATGGCGCAATCCGTGGCGGACGGCGCGGGTGCCGAACTGGTGGCGATCGATGCTGAAGGCAATGTGTCGGAGGCGGGCTGGAACACGCTCAACGCCGCAGACGCCATCATCATGGGTTCACCCACCTACATGGGCACCGTGAGCTGGCAGTTCAAGAAATTTGCTGACGCGACCAGCAAACCCTGGTTCAGCCAGGCCTGGAAAGACAAGGTGTTTGCCGGTTTCACCAACAGCGCCACCATGAACGGCGACAAGCTGTCCACACTGCACTATTTGTTCACTCTGGGTATGCAGCATGGCGGCATTTGGGTCGGCACGGGCATGATGCCCAGCAACAGCAAGGCGGCCCAGCGCAACGACATCAATTTTGTGGGCTCGTCCAGCGGTGCCATGGCGCAGTCTCCATCAGATTCCTCGCCAGCAGAAATGTTGCCTGGCGATCTGGAAACAGCCCGCCTGTTTGGCAAGCGCGTGGCCGAAGTCGCTGTGAAGTTTCGCGGCTAAACCTTAGCCTGCAGCTGCGCCTCCAGCGCATCTGCAGGTACCGGGCGCCCAAACAGATAGCCCTGGAACATGGGGCAACCTTGCTGGCGCAGCAACTCGCCCTGTTCGGAGCGTTCCACACCCTCGGCGATAACTTCCAATCCCAGGCTCTGTCCCAGCGCGATGACGGTGCGCGTGATGGCCGCGTCATTGGCATCGGTCAGGATGTCTCGCACGAACGAGGCATCGATCTTGAGTTGCTGCAAAGGCAATCGCTTCAGGTAGGCCAGGGACGAGTAGCCGGTTCCGAAATCATCAAGCGAAAAGGTGACGCCCAAGGCCGTGAGCTGGCGCATTTTGAGGATGATGTCCTCCATGTTTCTGGCCAGTACACTTTCGGTCAGTTCGAGTTGCAGCAAGCTCGGTTTGGCACCGCTGTTTTGAAGCGCGGTGCGTACCCGGTCGACAAAGTCGGGCTGAAAAATCTGGTGCGCGCTGACGTTGACGGCTACCAGCAGCGGGTCCATGTCACTGCGCGCTTGCCAGTCGGCAATCTGCTGGCAGGCCTCCTCCAGCACCCATTGGCCCATGGGCAATATGAGACCGGTCTCCTCGGCCATGGGAATGAACAGGCCGGGCGCCACCAGACCGCGCACAGGGTGCTGCCATCGCACCAGTGCTTCGACTCCCCGTGCCTTGCCATCGATGTCAACCTGGACCTGGTAGTGCAGCATGAGCTGTTTGAGCTCCAGTGCCTGGCGAAATTCTGCTTCCAGGGCGGCACGCTCCGTCAGGCGCGAGGCCATCGCGGCGTCGAATAGCCGGAAGGTGTTGCGCCCTGCAGCCTTGGCCTGGTACATGGCAATGTCGGCGCGTTTGAGCAACTCGTCGGCTGCCAGCTGCTGTTCATTGCACAGGACGACGCCAACGCTGGTGGTGATGTGATGAAGCTGGTCTTCGATGTCGAATGGCGCATGAAACAGCGCCACCAGCTTTTCTGCATGTTCAATGGCCGCTTCTGCGGCGCGACGGGTGTCGACCGCCACGAGTTCCAGCATCACCACGAACTCATCGCCACCGGGACGGGCGATGGTGCGTTGATCGCCAAACAGGCTTTGCAGGCGCTGGGCGACAGCAACCAGCAGGGCGTCCCCCACTTTGTGCCCCAGTGTGTCGTTGAGTTGCTTGAAGTGGTCCAGATCCATCATCAGGATGGCACATTGCTGACCGGTGACGGGCCCTGCAGCCATGGCTTTGTCAATTCTCTCGGTCAGCAGTCGTCGGTTGGGCAGTCCAGTCAGGCGGTCGTAAAAAGCCAGTCGGTAGATGTGTTCGGTCTGGGCCTTGCGCTCGGAGATGTCACCAAATACCGCCACGGTCTGCACCAGTTGACCGCGTTTGAAAACGGACTGGGCACTCACCTCCACAGGAAGTACCTTGCCACTACGGGTCACAAAAGTAGTTTCCCCGGTGCGTACGGGCAGGTCATGCTCGCCATTGCGGGAAAATTTTCGAATGGATTGCCCCAGCAATTGTTCTCGCTGATAACCCAGAAGACGTTGCGCTGCGCGATTCACGTAGGTAATCCGGCCCGAGGCGGTAACCACGTACAGACCTTCGACCATGGCATCGGCAATGGATGACAGGCGACGGCCCAGCATGGTGCTGTAGATGGCCAGTGCCAGTACCGCCGTCACGGCCCCCACCAGTATCACGATCAGCAGGCGGTATTGCTGCCAGATTTCCTCCGGCGAGACACGCGCCTGGACGTCAAATGGCGGGACCTTCAGCTCGCGCATCATGCTGCGCACCGGTTCGTATTCAGCCGGGATGGTGAAGCCGTGAATTTTCAGACTTTGCGCCACTGCGCCACCATGGGGCAGCGACAGCAAGGCGCCAGCCACACGAACCGCCAACTCTTCAGGAATGTGAGACATGGCGACCACCGGCCACTCCGGGTAAAGCGCGGTGGATGCGGCGAATGGGTAGCCCGGCAAATTTTGACGGTTCACAACCTTGACTTGTGAAATATCGAGCTTGCCCTCGCTTGCCAATGCCTCAATAAGGCCTGAGCGCACAAAGGCGACGTCGGCTTTGCCGGCAAGCAATGCTTCCACGGCCAGGTCCTGCGGCAAGCCGGTTTGCAACAGGGGACCTATATCCACATGGGCCTTGCTCAGGGTGTAGGCCTGGGCCTGGTAGGCGCCGAACCCCGTGGTCGAGGCTGTGGCGACGCGTTTGCCCTGCAGGTCTTGCAGGGTGTTGATGTCTGTTTGCTTGCTTCGGGTCAGGATGACGCCGCCAAACACGCGAACCGGTTTTCCTTGCTCCATATTGATAAGGGTGGCCAATGGGGAGGAGAGACCATTCTGGTGCGTCATGCGCACGTATTCGGCGGGCTGGGTGATTACGAAGTCGATCGACTGTTGGCGGATGGCTTCCTGCAGACCATCGAAATCAAAGATCTGAATTTTGAAGCTGTGCCCCGAGACTGACGTATTCAGGTAGCTTTCAAGAGGTTTCCATTGGGCCTGCGCCTGGGCCTTGGGGCGAAACGACAAAATACCGAAAGTGACGGTTTCGGTGGCCAGTGCCTGCCCGCTCAGCCATGCCAGCAGGAGCAGTAGGCAGCGCAGGGTTTGTTTCATGAAGAGGCGTCTCCGGGCAGGTAGGCGTCGCTGAAAAGCGTATCTGCCTGCGCTGGCGCAGTCAGAATGCCCGCCGCCTGCATGATGCGCGACAGGCGGGGCGTTACGGTAGCCATATGGCCCTTTTTCGGGGCCAGGTAGCTGCGATTGGCCACGATGTCGGGCAACTCCAGGCCGCGCAGGGAGTCGATCAGTTCTTCCGCCGGGATGCCCAGGTGCGGCGCCATGCGGTAAGCCGTGTCCCAGGGGTTGCGCCGCAACTCTTCCAGCGCCGCGAAGTGTGCGCGCAGCGCTTTTCGCAGGGTATCGCCATGTTTCTGGGCCACTTCGGTCCTGATGGCAAGTACGTCAAAAATGGTGTCGGGCAACTGGCGGGTACTCAGCAGGCGGTGCGCCGATTTGGCCGCCAAACGCCCCGCCACAGGTTCATAGGTGATGAGCGCATCCACATTGGAGCCCGCCCAGGCGGCTTCCTGCTCCGTGAAGTCGATGAATTTGGGTGTGACGTCCGAACGTGTGAGGCCAGCATTTTCCAAAATCATCGCCAGCATCAGTTCACCCAGCGCACTGGATTCCATGCCGATCACTTTGCCCCGCAGTTGCTCCAGTTTCGTCACGCCAGGGCGTGCCAGAAGCACGTCAGCACCTTTGGAAACGTCAAAAACGAGCACAACGGTGAGCGCCATCCCATTGACCTGCAGCGCCAGTGCTTCGTCCAGTGTCAGCATGGCACCGTCTGCGCGGCCCTCCTTGAGAGCGTCGATCGATGCCTTGATAGAAGGCATCTCCTGAATGACCAGTTCTGGTGGCAATTTCCCCTGGGATTGCGCAAAAAAAAGGGGTTCGTAACCGGGCCAGGGGTGACCGGCAATGCGCAGGGGCTCGCGACGATCGCAGCCGCCCAGCCAACCGGACCAGGATGCAGTCAACAGGGTACCCAGCACCAGACGCCGAGTGATCTGTTGCGGGGATGAGTTTTGGGGCGCAAGAGTTGGTGGGTGATGACCCATGTTGTCCTCCGAACCCCGAACTTACCACGTTCATATGACAATCGTCCCGAGGGACTCATCAGATGGCTATGAGGCAATGACGGACAGGTCCGCACCTACCGCCCGACGCTCGTCAAACACAAAGCAACCGCCCTGGTAGTGGGTGCCACCGGTTTCTTCAAAATATTTGAGGATGCCGCCTTCGAGTTGGTACACATGCTCCAGTCCCGCTTCGCGCATGAAAATCGCAGCCTTCTCGCAACGGATGCCGCCCGTACAAAAACTCACCACGGTCTTGTCCTGAAGGTCTGTCTTGTGGTCCAGCAAGGCCTGGGGAAACTGGGTGAATTTCTGGATACGCCAATCAATCGCACCTTCAAAGGTGCCGGCGTCCACTTCAAAGTCATTGCGGGTATCCAGCGTCACTACCGGACGACCCTCGTCGTCATGACCTGCATCAAGCCAGCGTTTGACCGTGGCGGGCGACACGGCGGGTGCGCGCCCGTTGGCGGGGCGAATCGCCGGGTGGTCCATGCGGATGATTTCACGCTTGACCTTGACCAGCATTTTCTTGAATGGCTGATGGTCGGACCAGCTTTCCTTGGGTGAAATGTCCGCAAAGCGGGGATCGGTGTGCAATTGCGTTACAAAACCGCGCACAGCGTCGCCAGGGCCGGCCAGGAACAGGTTGATGCCCTCTTCGGCCAGCAAAATGGTGCCTTTGAGCTGCAAGTCCAGCGCCCGTGCCAGCAATACTTCCCTGAGCGCGGCGGCATCGGGCAGGGGGACGAATTTGTAGGCAGAGATGTTCAGAGTGGTGTTCACCCTCCCATTTTAAGAGGCGCGGAAAACTACAATGACCGACTATGTTTGTTCACCTGCGTCTCCACACCGAATTCTCCGTCGTAGACGGCACCAACCGCATTGACGAGATTGTCAAGGCCGCTGCGGCCGACAAACAGCCTGCGCTGGCGATCACCGACCTCAGCAACCTGTTTGCCGCCATCAAGTTTTACAAGGAAGGGCGCAAGCGCGGCGTCAAACCCCTGATCGGCGCGGAAATCTGGCTGGAAGGCCTGGGCAAGGACGAGGCGGCCTTGTCGCGCATGGTGGTGCTGGTGCAAAACAAGCAGGGCTACCTGAATCTGTCCGAATTGCTGGCACGCGCCTGGACGCAAAACGCCGGCAAGGCGCAGGCCAGCGTCAAGCTGGCTTGGCTCAAGGAGTTGAATGAGGGCCTGATTGCCTTGTCGGGCGCCCAGGCCGGGCCCGTGGGTCAGGCACTGGTGCAGGGTGATGAAGCCCGTGCGCTGGATGTGGCGATGCAATTGGGCAGTATTTTTGTGCACCGCTTCTATCTGGAACTGCAGCGCGCCGGGCGTGTGGACGACGACGCGCATGTGGCTGCCGCTGTGCAGTTGGCGGCCCGTGCCGGGTTGCCGGTGGTGGCCACGCATCCGGTGCAGTTCACCCTGCCGGACGATTTTGAGGCCCATGAGGCACGCGTCTGCATTGCCGAGGGTGAAATTTTGGGCAACCAGCGCCGGGTGCGCAAGTTCACACGCGAGCAGTATTTCAAGTCGGCCGCGCAAATGCAGGCGCTGTTTGCTGATGTGCCCTCTGCTGTGGCCAACACGGTCGAAATTGCCAAGCGCTGCAACCTGACCCTGGTGCTGGGCAAGCCGCAACTGCCAGACTTTCCCACGCCGCTGGTCAACGGCCAGCGCATGAGCCCCGAGGACTACTTTCGCTACGCCTCGCACGAAGGTCTGAAGGAGCGCATGACGCACCTGTACCCCGATGTGGCCAAGCGCGAGGCGGAGATGCCGCGCTATGTGGAGCGGCTTGAATTCGAGATCGCGACCATCCTGAAGATGGGCTTTCCCGGTTACTTTTTGATCGTGGGCGACTTCATCAACTGGGCCAAGAACAACGGCTGTCCGGTGGGGCCGGGCCGGGGTTCTGGCGCCGGATCGCTGGTGGCCTACGTGATGAAGATCACCGACCTGGACCCGTTGCAATACAACCTGCTGTTTGAGCGTTTCCTGAATCCTGAGCGGGTATCCATGCCCGACTTTGACATCGACTTTTGCCAGACCAACCGCAATCTGGTGATCGACTATGTGAAAGACAAATACGGCAAAAACGCCGTCAGCCAGATCGTCACCTTCGGCACCATGGCCGCCAGAGCCGCAGTGCGCGACGTGGGCCGGGTGCTGGACATGAGCTACACCTTTTGCGATGGCATCAGCAAGCTCATTCCCAACAAGCCAGGTGTCGCGGTCAGCCTGCAATTGCCACCCGCTGACCGCAAGAAGGACGACAAGACCGTGTACGCCACGGATGAGCCGATTCTGGCTGAGCGCGAGGAAAAGGAAGAAGACGTCAAGCTCCTGCTGGAGTTGGCCCGCAAGTTGGAGGGCATGACCCGCAACGTCGGCATGCACGCCGGTGGTGTGCTGATTGCACCGGGCAAGCTGACCGACTTTTGCCCGCTGTACCAGCAGCCCGGCAGCGACTCAGCGGTGAGCCAGTACGACAAGAACGACGTGGAAGCCATTGGTCTGGTGAAGTTCGACTTCTTGGGCCTGGCCACGCTCACCATCCTGGAGATTGCGCGCGAATTCATCATCAAGCGCCACAAGGGTCAGGAAAACTTTGCGTTCGAGAACCTGCCGCTGGACGACGCAGCGGTCTACCGTCTGTTTTCCGAAGGCAAGACCGAAGCTGTGTTCCAGTTTGAAAGTCGCGGCATGCAGGGCATGCTGAAAGACGCCAAGCCTACGCGGCTGGAAGACCTGATCGCGTTGAACGCCTTGTACCGCCCGGGCCCGATGGACCTGATTCCCAGCTTTGTGGCGCGCAAGCACGGGCGCGAGGTGGTGGAGTACCCGCACCCGCTGGTGGCCAATATGCTGAGTGAGACCTACGGCATCATGGTCTACCAGGAGCAGGTGATGCAGACGGCGCAGATTCTGGGCGGCTACTCGCTCGGCGGCGCCGACATGCTGCGCCGTGCCATGGGTAAAAAAGACGCGGACGAGATGGCCAAGCATCGCCAGATCTTTCGCGACGGTGCGGCCAAGAACAACATCGACGAGGCCAAGGCCGACGAGATTTTCGACTTGATGGAGAAGTTTGCAGGCTATGGCTTCAACAAGTCGCATGCCGCTGCTTACTCATTGCTGGCGTACCACACGGGCTGGCTCAAGGTGCACTACACGGCAGAGTTCTTTTGCGCCAACATGACGGTGGAAATGGACGACACCGACAAGCTCAAAGTCCTGTTTGAAGATGCCTTGAAGATGGGGCTGACGTTTGAGCCGCCCAATGTGAACCGCGGCGTGCACCGCTTTGAACCCATCTCTGACACGATGATTCGCTATGGCCTGAGCGCCATCAAGGGCACCGGCCAGCAGGCTATCGAAGCGATCGTGGCCGCACGCGAAGGTCGGGGCGTGGGACCCAACGCCGATGTGATCGGCCCGTTTAAGAGCCTGTTTGATTTCTGCGCCCGCGTCGACCGCAGCCGCATCAACAAACGCACGGTCGAGGCCCTGATCAAGGCCGGTGCGTTCGACACGATCCAGCTCAACCGCGCCTCCCTGCTGGCCTCAGTGGATATGGCATTTGACTTTGGCGCTGCAGCCCTGGCGAACGCCAACCAGGGCGGTCTGTTTGACATGGGTGGCGACGACGATCATGGCTCCAGCACGCAGGAGCCCGACTTGGTGGAGACCATGCCCTGGGGCATCAAGGAGCGTCTGACCTACGAGAAAACCGCTGTGGGCTTCTATCTGTCGGGCCATTTGTTCGACGAGGTCGCGCTGGAGGTGCGCCGCTTTGCCAAGCGCCAGATTGAAGACCTGATCGACACGCGCGAACCGCAACTGCTGGCGGGCATCATCACCGATTTTCGGGTCATCAACGGGCAGCGCGGCAAGCTGGCATTGTTCAAGCTGGACGATAAATCCGGGATGATCGATGCGCGTGCCGATGAGGCCTTGATCAATGCGCACCGCAATTTACTCAAGGATGATGAGCTGGTGATTGTCATGGGCAAGGTGCAGCCGGACCGGTTCTCTGGCGGTGTGCAATTGACGGTGACGCAGATATGGGACCTGGACCAGGCGCGCTGCCGGTTTGGAAAATACCTGCGCGTGGCGGTGAATGGCCGTGCGCCGGATGTGGCGCGCATGATCAAGGAATATCCGGCCCGCCGGGAGAGCACGGAGCAGGGCGATCTGATTCGCGGCCTGGGGGTGCGCTTGGCGGTATCGCGTCAAGGCGAAACCGGCGCAGCCTCGGCTGAATTGCAACTGGGGGAGGGTGCTAAATTCTTTCCCAGCAATGAAGCGCTGGCAGGCTGGCGGGTACAGGCAGATCAGGGGCAGGCGGCGATCATTTACGAATAAAAATGGCTGATAGCCTTGGTCGATAATGACTTGTTAGCTATTAAAAATATAGCAAAATGATTTCGCTTGATGAGAGGCAAATCCCCCGCCTAGTCTTTCGGCCGGAAACTGATGACCAGCGTAGGCGGCACGCGGCCATCGGTATCGCGCGGCAGCACCTCGGTTTTGTCAACGGCTTTCAGCACGGCATCGTCCCAGGCTTTGAGGCCGCTGGGCTTGAGCAGCTTGCGACCCACGATGGTGCCATCGGGTGCCGTGCGCACTTCTACTTCCGCTGTCGGGTTCCCGGTGATGTCGTCTGCGAACACAATGTTGGGTTTGATGCGGGCACGGATGCGACCCGCGTAGCTTGTCGACGGTCCTGACGACTTCAGTGCTGTGCCTGTGGATGTTGCCGCACCCGTGGCACCGGCAAGTCCGGTCATGCGTTTGATGTTTTCCTGGCGCTGGGCTTCGAGCTTTTTGGCGTCCTGCTGAGCCTGCAGAGCCTCCTTGCGTTTATTGTCTTGTGCGGCTTTTTTCTTTTCTTCGGCCGTTTTTTTCTCCTGCAAGAGCCGTTCCTGCTTTTGCTTCTCCAACCTGGTTTTCGCCAGACGCTGGTTTTCCAGTTCTTGCTGTTTTTCTTTTTTCAGTCGCAACTTCTCGCGTTCCAGCGCGATATCGGCATCGGGCACTGTGGGTAGGAGGGGTGGCAGGGCTGGGGATGCTGCTACAGGCTTTTCGCGCGTTTCCTGGGGTTCTGGCGGAGCTTCTATCAATTTGGGCGCGGCTTGCTGGGGCACGGCGGACCACAACTCGGCTTCGGCGCCAAGTGTGAGGGTTTCACGCTTCCAGCTCACGCCCCAAGTCAGCGCAGCCAGCAAAAAGGCATGGGCCAGAATCGCCAGCCCAAGCGCCCGGAGCATGCCCGGTATGGGTGGTGGTGCGAACTCCAGGCGATCGGTCGCGGCGTGCATGTCTGGCGTCTAGTTGGCCAGTTGCACGGACAGTCCCACGCGCTGCACGCCAGCGCGCTGCAAGGTGTCCATGACCTTGACCACAGTTTCGTACTTGATGTTTTTGTCTGCGCTGATGACCACCGCCGGGTTGGTCGCACCGCTTTGGGCTTTTTTGACAGTGCTGGCGAGTTCTTTCAGCGGCAGTGCCGTCGATTTTTCCTGCAGCTTCATTGCAATCGATTCATCCTTGCCAATGACGATCTGGATCACCTGATCGGGCTGCTTGGCGGCTTTGCCCACGCTGGGCAAATCGATCACGCTGGGCGTGATCAGTGGCGCCGTCACCATGAAGATGATCAACAGCACCAGCATCACGTCGATGAAAGGCACCATGTTGATTTCATTGATGGTGCGGCGTCCGCGTCCGCGGCTGACCATAGAGGGCATGCTCAGACTCCTCGTCTAGCGGCCGGAGGCCGACTGCGCGCCAACGTTGCGCTGCAGGATGTTGGAAAACTCTTCAATAAAGGTTTCGAGTTTGATGGCAATGCGGTCGATATCCCTGGCAAAGCGGTTGTAGGCCACCACGGCGGGTATGGCAGCAAACAGGCCAATCGCAGTGGCCACCAGGGCCTCGGCAATGCCAGGGGCGACTGTGGCCAGAGTCACTTGCTGCAGCGAGGCCAACCCGGTGAAGGCGTGCATGATGCCCCACACGGTGCCAAACAAGCCCACATAAGGCGAGACCGAGCCGACCGAGGCCAGGAAAGAGAGATTGGTTTCCACCACGTCCATTTCGCGCTGGAAGCTGGCTCGCATAGCGCGGCGTGCGCCGTCCATCAGGGTGCCGGGGTCCACGATGCGTTTTTCGCGCAGTTTCTGGTATTCGCGCATGCCGCTGGCGAAAATGCGTTCCATCGGACCGGAGTCGCGGGCGTTTTTGGCGGCGGCGGCAAACAGGTCATTGAGGCTGGTACCGGACCAGAATTCGCGCTCGAAGTCTTCGTTCAGTGTTTTCACCTTGTTGAGCGAAAACAGTTTGCGGAAAATAGCCGCCCAACTGGCAACGGAGATGACCACCAGCAGCAGCATCACCAATTGCACGACCACACTGGCGTTGAGTACCAGATGGAGGATCGACAGGTCTTGGCTCATGTGAGGACTTCCAGAATGGATTGCGGAATTCGTGCAGGCTTGTAGGTAAGGCCATTGACCCAACCAACCCGGATGCTGCCCTCGCACAGCAGGATATTTCCCGATGGGCGTTTGAGCAGTGCCTGTTGGCGTATTGTCAATGATGCGCGACCCGTCTCAAGCGGCCATGCTGTAACAAAAAGTTCGTCGTCCAGCCGTGCCGGCTGGTGGTAGCGTACCTGTGTGTCACTCACCACGAACATGCCGCCGGTGTTTTCTCGCAGCAGGCGCTGTTCGATGCCCAGTGAGCGCAGCCATTCGGTGCGGGCGCGTTCGAAAAATTTCAGGTAGTTCGCGTAGAACACGATGCCACCCGCATCGGTGTCTTCCCAGTACACCCGCACAGGCCAGGTAAATTGATTTTCGTTGGCCGGGGTTTGGGTCATGACAACAGGGTTTTTAATCGTTCGATCGCCAGCTGCAATTGCGGCATGGCGCTGGCGGTGGAAAAGCGAATGAAGTTGGCGGTGTCAGCCACGCCAAAGTCGCGCCCTGGCGTGACGGCGACATGGGCGCGCTTCATGATCTCAAAGGAGAGATCCCAACTGTCTTTGACCTTGAGCTTTTGACAGGCCGCAGAGCAGTCAGCCCACGCATAAAAAGCGCCATCGGGCATCACCGGAACGTTCAGGCCCAGGGCGTTGAGCGCAGGAATGAAGTAGTCCCGCCGGGTCTTGAATTCGGCACGTCGGCCTTCGTATTCGGCGATGCTCTGGGCTTCAAAGCAGGCGAGGGCGGCGTATTGGGAAACAGTGCTGGGGCAGATAAACAGGTTTTGCGCCAGCCGTTCGATGACCGGCACCAGGCGCTCTGGCACCACCATCCAGCCCAGACGCCAGCCGGTCATGTTGAAGTATTTGCTGAAGCTGTTGATGCTGATGATGTTCTCATCCAGCGCCAGCGCTGTCTGGCCAAATTGGGGGTCGTAACTCAAGCCCAGGTAGATTTCATCCACCAGCGTAATGCCGCCCCTGTCGCTCACCGTCGAGTGAATCCGGCGCAGTTCGTCCGGGTGAATGGATGTACCGGTGGGGTTAGAGGGTGAGGCCAGCAAAACCCCACGGGTCTTGTCACCCCAGGCCGACTGTACCTTGTCGGCACTGAGCTGGAATCGCTCGGTGGCCGTGGTGGGGATCAACACCGCCTTGCCGTCGGCTGCACTGACAAAATGTCGATTGCAGGGATAGCTGGGATCGGGCATGAGAATCTCATCGCCCGACTCAATCAGTGCCAGGCAGGCCAGTTGCAGGGCGGCCGAGGCCCCTGCGGTAACCACAATACGGCTGGCAGGCACCTGCACCTTGAAGCGCTGCGCATACCAATCGCTGATGCGCTCGCGCAGTGGCTGCAGGCCGGTGGCCTGTGTGTACTGCGTGGCGCCCTCGTGCACAGCCTTGATGGCAGCTTCCTGGACCAAGGGGGGGGCAGTGAAGTCCGGTTCGCCAATGTTCAGGAAGAGCATGGGCGATGCCGTATTCGCGAACTCACGAGCCAAAACGGATGCCGCCTTGGCAACCTCCATCACATAGAAAGGCTCGATGCGCTGGGCACGGCCAGACACTCTCATGACCGGGCTTGACCCCGATCGGCGTTCACTTCAGCCTGGCGCAGGCTCGGTGCGAGGCCATTGAGCACTGCGTTGACATACTTGTGCCCATCGGTACCGCCAAACTCCTTGGCCAGCTCGACGCATTCATTGAGCACCACGCGCCATGGTACGTCCAGACAGTGCTTGAGCTCGTAGGCGCCAATCCACATCACACCATGTTCAATAGGCGAAATTTCCGCCAGCTTGCGGTCCAGAAGCGGGGTGATCAGTGCGTCAAGTTCAGCCGCCTCTTCGGTGCAGCCATGAAGCAGCGTGTCGAAGTGCACCGAGTCGGATTTCGAGAACCCGGCCAGATCGCGGGTGAAAATGTCAATGTCAGAGACCTCGTTCTTGCCAACCAGTTTCTGGTACAGGGCCTGCAGCGCAAACTCGCGCGAGCGCGAACGGTCTGATTTGCTACCGGCCTTACGAGCTCCGGTGCTGGTCAGCCCGGTCCGCGACTGGCGGGGTGGCCGGCTACCCGGTGCTTTTGGTGTCAGGTCGGTCATCAGATTTCTTCCAGGAGATTGGCCATTTCAACGGCGACGCGGGCAGCATCGCGGCCCTTTTCAGTTTTCCGCGCGATTGCCTGTTCCAAATTTTCGGTGGTGAGAATGGCATTGGCGATAGGTAGCTGGTAATCCAGGGAAACCCGGCTCACGCCAGCGCCGGATTCGTTGGCAACCAATTCAAAGTGGTAGGTCTCGCCCCGAATAATGCAGCCCAGGGCCACCAGTGCGTCGTATTTCAATTTGGCAGCCATGGCTCCCAAAGCCACAGGCACCTCCAGTGCGCCTGGTACCAGCACCAGGTCAATGTGCTTTTCAGGCACACCAAGTGCGATCAGCTCCGCCTTGCATGCCTCGGCCAAAGCGTTGGTGATGGGCTCATTGAAACGCGCCTGGACAATGCCGATGGTCAGTTTCCTGCCATTCATGAGGTTGTGTGCGGAATCCAGAGTTCCCTTTTCTGCGCCAAACATAGGTAGTCCTTCTTGATGTTATTTGGTGATGTACCCGGCGATTTCCAGCCCATAGCCCGTCATGCTCGGCATGCGGCGCGGATTGCCCATGAGATTCATTTTGTGGACGCCGCATTCACGCAGGATTTGGGCACCGATGCCATAAGTTCGCAAGTCCATACGTCCGCGCTCGGGACCATGGCTGGCGCGGGCAGTGCCGTCAAACTGCGCCAGCAGCTGCTCGGCACTCTCGCCGCAATTTAGCAAGACCACAACGCCTTTGCCTTCTTTAGCTACGCGCGCCAGGCTGGCATCCAGACTCCAGGAGTGCATGGCGCGGCCGACTTCCAATGCATCCAGAACCGAAAGCGGCTCATGCACGCGGGCGGCAACCGTGTCAGCTGGGCTCCACTGGCCTTTGACCAGCGCCAGATGCACGCCTTGTGCTGGCTTGTCCTTGAAGGCATGAACGGTAAATTCCCCGAACGCAGTGTTGAGTGTACGGGTGCCCAGCTTTTCAACCAGGGATTCAACCCGACTGCGGTGCTCAATCAGATCGGCAATCGTGCCAATCTTGAGGCCATGCTCTGCGGCGAACAACTGCAGGTCCGGCAGGCGCGCCATGGTGCCGTCGTCCTTCATGATTTCGCAGATGACGGAGGCGGGGGAACAGCCCGCCATCGTTGCCAGGTCACAGCCGGCTTCGGTGTGACCAGCCCGCATCAGCACGCCGCCTTCGACCGCCTGGAGGGGGAAGATATGACCGGGTTGCACCAGATCGTCAGCCACTGCATTTTTGGCTACCGCAGCTTGCACGGTGCGAGCCCGATCGGCTGCCGAAATGCCGGTCGTCACGCCTTCGGCAGCTTCAATGGAAACGGTGAAGGCTGTACCTTTTTTGTCCCCGTTGCGGACAGTCATCGGTGGTAACTGCAGACGCTCGCAACGTTCGCGGGTCAGCGTCAGGCAGATCAGCCCACGACCAAAGCGCGCCATGAAGTTGATGGCATCTGCGGTAACGTGGTCAGCGGCCAGCACCAGATCGCCTTCGTTTTCGCGGTCTTCCTCATCGACCAAAATAACGATGCGCCCAGCGCGCATGTCGGCCACAATGTCTTCAACCGGGGAAATGGCCACAGGGGTGAGAGCGGTCATGAGAGAGTCTTTCAGGATGTATGAGGATGGGGTTGGATCGCCGCGTCAAATCGCAGCGGGCCTGGTGTGTTGTGGATCCGCGCTGAGCATTCTTTCAACATAGCGCGCGATCAAATCGATTTCCAGATTCACCTGCGATCCGGCTTTGAGCGTGCCAAGCGCCGTGTTTTCCACGGTATGGGGAATCAGGTTGATGCTCATCTCGCAGCCAGAGGCACTATCTTGAATCCGGTTGACCGTCAGGCTGACGCCATTGATGGTAATCGAGCCTTTGTAAGCCAGGTATTTGGCCAGCATCAGCGGCGCCAGCACCCGCAATTCCCAGCTCTCGCCTACCTGCTCGAAATACTGCACGGTGCCGATACCATCGACATGGCCAGACACAATGTGACCACCCAGGCGATCATGCGCACGCAAGGCCTTTTCCAGGTTGATCGAGCCCATTTGCGTCAAACCAGCCGTTTTATCCAGCGATTCGGCGGAAATATCCACGGTGAACTGGCGCTGCGCAGGGTCCAAGGTGGTGACAGTCATGCAAGCACCATTCAGCGCAATGCTGTCGCCCAAGCCCACGTCGTCAAGGTAAGCAGGCGGGCACTCCATAGTGAGGCGCTTGCCATGCGTAGAAGAGCTGCCTAAGGCGTGAACGGCGACGATGCGCCCTACGCCGGTGATGATTCCGGTAAACATCCGGGTATTTTCGCAGGGATTGGCCTCAGCGTTGGCAGAACGCTGAAATACTTGTCATTTAGAACTGGTCACGCCCCGGAATGCGGGCCACGATGCGCAGGTCAGGTCCCAGCATGTCGGTCGATTTGAACTCCAGAGGAACAGCCTGGGAGAGTTCAGTCAATGGGCCAAAATTGGCCATATCGCAGCCTGATCCAATCAGTTTAGGCGCCAGATAGACCAGGAATTCGTCCACAAGGCCCTCCCGAATCAGGGAGCCGTTGAGCTTGTGACCGGCTTCCACATGCAGTTCGTTGATCTCACGGGCACCAAGGTCTTGCAGCATGGCGTCTAAATCGACCTTGTCTTTTGTGTCGATTTGCTTGCCTGGCAGGTAGATCACGGTGGCGCCGCGCTTCTCCAGTGCTTCCCTTTTTGCCTCATCCGGTATCGCTGCATAGATGTAGATTTTCCGCTCCGGCTGGAAAAGACGGGCATCAAGAGGTGTTTGAAGTCGGCTGTCTACCACCACCAAATGCGGTTGGCGCGGTGTATCCACCAGCCGCACGTCCAGGCGGGGGTCGTCTTCCAGCACGGTGCCTATGCCAGTCAGAACCGCGCAGGCCCGTGCGCGCCAGGCATGGCCATCGGTACGGGCTTCCTCAGAGGTGATCCATTGGCTGACACCATTGTTCAGAGCGGTCTTGCCGTCCAGGGATGCCGCAATTTTCATCCGTACCCAGGGCGTCTTGCGGATCATTCTGCTGAAAAAACCGATGTTCAGCTCGCGTGACTCGGCGGCGCCTGGTCCGACCACGACTTCAATCCCTGCTGCACGCAAGCGATCAAAGCCTTGGCCAGAAACCAATGGATTTGGATCGGCAATAGACGCCACGACCTTTTTGATGCCCGCGGCAGTCAGCGCATCACAGCACGGTCCGGTACGGCCGTGGTGGGAGCAAGGCTCCAGGGTGACATAGGCAGTGGCTCCGACCACTGAATGGTTCAAATCAGCAGCATTTCGTAATGCCATGATTTCGGCGTGTGGCCCCCCGGTCTTTTGCGTAAAGCCTTGTCCCAGCAGGACACCGTTGACATCTGCAATTACACAGCCCACTCGCGGATTTGGATTTGCGACACGAATGGAAGAGTGAGCTGCCGCCAGCGTTAGTGCTATCGGAACGGTTAGATCTTGTTGGGATGGAAAATCAAACAAATCTTCAAATTACTGAGTTGCAGAAGTTGTGCAAGTGCTATCTGTAGATGGTTTACAGATTCGTACTCGGCCGGTACTGGAAATGACAGCCCGCCGTGTTTGCTCATTTTGCTCATTGGCTGTGACGTCGTTCCTAGCAATCGTGAAAGTGAGGGCACCAAATCCTCCGGTTTTTGTTTTTGAGTATCCAGAGGCGTCAAACATGATGTAGGGCGTTGCGCCCGTTGCCGTTCCGTTGCCGGAGATAGTCAAATAGCTTGGCGGAGTATCGGTCTTCAGAACAGAAATGTCGTTGGCAGCAAGATAATTTTGCGATCGATCTTTGTCGACAAATACTTGCCAACCACTGTTCCAGTTGACACCATCGTTTGGAACCACCATGGCATACATACCGCGTTTCATGGCCTCGCTTCGAGCAGCATTGATGCCCGCCAGCAGTGTGTTGGTAAAGGATGACAGTTCAGAATTGCGCTGAAATGCTTTGAAACTGGGGATCGCGACCGCCATTAAAGCAGCGACCAGCGCCATGGTGACCATCAATTCAATGAGGGTGAATCCCCGTTCGGGGGCTCTACATTTAATCATTGCCAACACACGGAAGGTTTGCTTCCGCCACTGCAAGTCTTTGTACCACTGCTGAGGATTTGCAATGTTCCTGCCTCAGGGTCGCTGGTGACTGGCGTAGCGGACACACGTACACAGTCAGCAATGGTCGCACCGGGGCATGCATCTGCGGCAAGCAAATAGGCCGCCTTCGCCAGCGTGTCACCGGAGAACGTTTTAAAAGGCACAGTTGCAGGGGTTACACCCCCGCATGCAGTTCCAGGAGAAGTCGCTGTAGCGACACCGCTGGTTGCCGTAGTGAAACCCACGTAGCAGTTGTTTTGAGTCATGTAGCGCTCTTGCTGCTGCATGAGTTCTGTCAATGCTGCTCGTCCCTCCGCGCGCTTTCCTTTGCGAATGGAGTCCATATAAGAAGGATAGGCAACACTGGCGAGGATGGCGACAATGCCTACCACAATCATCAACTCAATCAAAGTGAATCCACGATTCCTTAGTTTTTTCATGGCGCATTTTTCCGATCTAAATAATTGTGAACCTCACGCCAGCTTAGTCGACCAGTTCTAACTACCCGAGTCGTGGTGGTTCCCACCTTCACGCCGGTAGTTGATGATTCAAAAGTCGTCGTTGTGATAGTCTTTATTCTTTGTCCTGCATTGTCCGTGGCTGAATATGTCGTTGCGGAGGTAATCTCCAAAGGCAGTAACTCACCGACAAGACCACCGGTTGATATCGTTCTAGTGCCACTCCCTCCCGCCAAGTTCAATGTGTATACATACCCTGAGCCGGGTGCAGCGGAGCAAGTACCACTTGTAGCCGGCGTACCGGGAATCAGGCTGGCAAAAGTGATTGAGTCCCCTAGCACGCTCGCATTGAAGATCTGTCGTTCCTTTGACGCAATGTAATCGAAATACCATCCAGATCGTTGTGTCAAATCACCATTCGTAAGCGGACGGCCTAGACTAAATGCAGGTATCGTGACAGATGTCGCTCCTACTGTTCCTGCTTGCAATCTTCCCCTGCCACTGATAGCACTTGCGCCAGCCGGACTGCTATCTGCTGAGGTTGTGTTGTTGTCGTAAATCATGTACATAGATTGCTGTGAAGTCGAAGTTTTGTCCGATATTTCGAGATATTTTCCGGTTCCAAACATGACATAGCTGGTGTTTGGAATTGGACCAAAAGCAATGGTTGGAGCCATAGAAATGGGCTGTGTGTTTGACGCTGCATCTTTTGCAATGTACATGGGGTATGGAACTGGGGCGCCCGCCGTCCCCTTATTGAAAGCTGAAAGCTTGTTCATATTCCAATCTGCAATTCCGACCGAAGTGAAATCAAGTTTCCATAAGTTTCCATGTAAATCCCCCATGAAAATTTCGGTCACCTCGCGGGCCGCCCCAAGCGCCGCTTTGAAATTGATCAAACCTGTTGCCTTCGTGGCCGTAAGTGATGTACCTCCGGTTGCAAGGTAACTCGTAAGGTAATTTAAATCCCCATTCACGGGCAAGGATACCTTGTAGTAATTGGTTCCCAGCGTCCATGCTGTACCTGCTGGCTTACTAAGATCCAGGATAAATAACGCGGGGTAACCACTGCCAAAGAGGCCTGCGCTATCAGCTACATAGTTGTTCACGCCACTTCCTACGACCGCAAACCACTTGTAGATCGGTGTTGTTGCTCCTGGCGCACTGGTCCTAAGCTTCAATATTTGCGGTCGACCGATTACGTTTCCCATGTCAGGATCGTCTGTATGGGTAAATTCCCACATCACATTGGAAGCACTGAACGTCGCCGGGATACTCACGTCAAGAGCAAAAACACCCTGACCGCCTCCTCCTGTGCCCGAAATCAGCACCGTTTTCCAATCGGCAGAGGTTCCAGCGGACCCCACCTGAGCTTCTGCTACCGTTGGCGTGCCATCCATAAAGCTTTGATGGGCTGTCAGGTAAGTACTGCTGGTCAAGGCTGATAATTTTGGTCCCAACCAACTTGGGATATAGCCAAACAGTTCATTGCCATTTGTGGCATCAAAGGCATGAAGCATGCCATCATTGGCCCCCACAAAAACTGCCGGTGTTCTGTTCGCAATGGATGGCGTGGCCGCAAAGGCCGCATAAGTGCTGGAGCCAGTAATGCTCCTCGTTGGGGAGCCCGAGTACACAACACCTGAATTGATGATGTCACCCAGCAAATGCGTACGCCTACGGAACGGATTGCCTTCTTTTGATCGATCTCCACGCAAGTAGTTCAATCGGTCTTGTCCGAGTCCGTCGCTGGCGGATGCTGGGGCCGGCTTATTTAATGCCGCTTGCAGGCTAGTCTCAATAGCCGTCCATGTGAATGCGGTGCCAGCGTCCGAGCCTGCAGCCACAGATACTTTGCCCACAACAATGTTGCGTGTCGTTGCCGGCGTGGGCAGCGCTATGAGTTTGGCATCTGCAGACCAAGTTTTTGGACCCAGAGTCACTGCATTTGTCACGCTGACATTGACCGGAATGGCCAATAGGTCGCCGCTCCAGTCGCTTGTGTCGAAAGTACCTTGGTAGATGGTGCTTCCAGACTGGGTCACATTTTTTGATTGTGCCGCAGCGCCAGCAATACTTGATGCTTGGGTTGATGCCCTAGAGAAGATGTCGTCGAAGGCTTTTAGTACGCCACGTGCGTCGCTTTGCAAAAAGTAAGTGTTGGCCTCACCCGCTCGAGTTGAATCTGTATCTTCCCAAACATACTTGTTAACCGTGTTGTCGTCGTGCTTGAACGGATTGCCCCAAGTGTTCCATGGATTATTTGCGGGTGTCGCTCCGGCTGGATTTGTGCCGGTGTTTGAGAGGTCAGTTTCAAAGCCACCATACTTGGCTGCCATAAAGAACTGATTGGAAGTGCTTCGCGTCGAGAGTAAGCTTTGCTGACCGTACTCATTGACGTCGAAAGTGAAGGTCTTGACACGCAAGCCTGGGCGCTGCTGGCTGGGCGAGCCGGTCCACCCTGTACCCCGAATGTCATGCGTGTGTGCCCAGTAAGCTGAGCCCATGATTTGGCTGCGATCAGTGGCGCTGGGAACACTGCTATTTGCTCCGTTCGGGTTGCCCGTGGTTCGCGAGACGCCTTGACCATCGGTATAGGTGGTAGTGTTATTTTTCTCGAAGTCTTTTACGATACCTCGCCAGTAATTGATGTCGGGGATATTGTTGGCAGCACTTGCCGTTGGCAATCTATTGCCGTCATGAGTGTTGACGTCGCCAATAACAACGATGTTGCTCTTGAGGCAGGAATAGTCACCGGTACTCGATCTTCCTCCCCCGTAGGGATCGGTCCACGTCGTTGACACTGGGAAGCCGTCGTACATGGCAGCCGTGATACTACTGACTGCATCGGTGCTTGGCTGTAAGCCTTGCAAATATCGCAGAGCTTCGTAGTGCAGTTCGCCGACAGGATCGTACTTCTTGTACAAACCCGGGGTGGGACCGGTTCGGCCGAATTGATTGACATATGTGGTTACGCCGCTTTTGCCGTAAGTTGCGTCATTTTCGGGATTAACGACAAACACCCCCGTGCTGTCATCCCACTCCTTATTCGGGTTCCCCGTGCCGGGCGTGTTGTCTACACCATTGATGTCAAAGGTTTTATTTCCCACGTATTTCATTGGCGCACGCAATACCCCGCCGTAGCGACCACTGCTATAGCTTGCAGTTTGATCCATCAGGTAGCCGAAGGCCGCCAATCGCAATTGGTCGCTGTATTTTTGAATAGCCCCGGTAGGTTTGTAATTGCCATTGGGGTATTTTTTGCACAAACCGTAGTCGCGAGCGTCTTGCAACACGCCAGACGAGGTGTTGCACACCTGAACGCGGGAGTAGAAGAATCCATCAGAGTTAAGGCTTGTCGAAACTGTAGGTGTCCATGGGCCAGAATACGTAGATATGTAACAGTTCTTCGCTGTTCCGCTCCAAGGATCGCCAAATACGCTGTTTGAGCATGAGACTCCGTTGGAAGCTGGCGCGACGTACCATTTCTTGGTGCCGCCAGAGTTGGCGCCATACCAAACCTCCCGGACTCCCGTAAAGCTACATTGGGCACCTTCGGCGGCACAATTGGTGGCACCACCTGGCAGGCTGTTTGTCGAATACACAATTGGCCCGATTTGAGCGCCGCTACCGGCGCCCAGTGTGTAGCTGCTGGTATTGCCGCATCCGCCACCAGAGGCTGTGCCAAAGAAAATTTTGTTGAGCGTGTTGCCCACCCAGATATCGTTGGTGCCTGCACCTGTCTGCATTGACGTGGGTACGGCGCCAAAGTAGGGTGTACCTGATGTGCCGCCACTTCTCAGTAATTGCTTTGCAGGGAAATTGGTGCTGTTCCACATGCAGATGGGGTTGCCATCCGGTATGACGGCACGCTGCAGAATGGTCAATGACGGTGTATCAATATAGCGATCCCCGCCAGTCAACGCCAGCCGCAGCATGTCGATTGCCGAACTGGACGCCCAGTTTAAAAAGTTGCCGCTGAATGCATTGGCACACATTCGGCTTGTCATGGTAGGTTGCGTCACACTCGGTACAGCCAATGCTATGGCCGGGCCAGAACGGTCAAACCGTTTGTAGTCTGGCGCGGTTAGCGGTGCGACGGGTGTCTCGGTTGGGGTGTTGTTATATGTATAGCAACTTTCTGCATCGTAATAACCCAGATATTCCTTCGTATTGCTGTATGAGTTGTCACTGGTCGTGTTAGGTACATTTACGTATTGAGCCCCTACAGTAGGAAACTCAACGGACAGTGCCAGCGTCAACGCAGGTTTATCGCCAGCTGTTGCGGCATAAAGTGGGTCAGCTGAAAGAGCGATGGCGGGAATGGTGGGGGGGGTGCTGGCGCTGATCGCTACGAATGAAACCACGGCGACTACTGGTACGATCATCCACGGAACCCACCGTTGGCGCAACCACCGTAGTTTTGAATGACCGGAGAGCTTACGGGCTGACTCACTGAGCATGGCGATTGAGCCGATGATGGACGACAATGAAAATCTGTTGGTGTTCATAACATCAGTCCTGAATTTAAATTCGGTAAAGGATTTGCATCATCACTTGAATGTCGACGCGGGGTCCAAACCCTACCGCAGTCACGCGGTACAAATAGTCTGGATTTGATTTGTCACCGCTTGTCGGATCTACAAGCATTTCCATGACGTAGCGTGGTGCACGGGCAGGCTGTACGCCCGCGCCGCCCGCAGCAAAGGTGCGGTTAGTGAATGTTCCAAATTGTGTCGTTGGGGCGTTGGTGCTGGTATCTGTGTAGTCGGCATCCAACCAAGCTGGATGACCCGTCAAATTTAAAGCGCATAATCCAATTGATGTCCCAGATGTGCCGCAACCGCTAACAGTGGTGAAGGGCGTTTTCCCATCAAATGGTACTGCAGCCCTTCGGGTGCCGGTGGCATCGAATAGATCAAATTCGGCATCGCTCAGAGCCGCTTCTGCAGCCTGCCACGCAACCTGCTGATCGCGATCACTTCGGGCGCCGCGTTCACTCATGATGGCGATTTGTGCTCCGCCGATGCCAAGTAGCGATACCACCACCAGAATCAGCATGACCATAATCAACGAAGCACCATTTTGCTGCCAACGGCGTCGGGAGTTTGAGGTCCGAGAATGCATTTTGGACGTATCCATAAGATCAAAGATTTTGTTGATTCCGAAGCTGCACCGTAAAAGTATGGACCATTCGCAATCGACCATCAATTGTGGTGGGGGTGAACGCTGTGCCTGGATCCAACGTGGCAGTGTTCGACAACGCGGAGCCTTGCGTCCCGGATGCAGAAGACTTTCCAATACCAAAAGGATAGAAAGTCTGCGAAACTTTTTCTTGTTGTGAATTCAATGGTCCTCTGAGAATCAATCCGATACGTACGCTGCGGACGAGTCGCCAGTTGGCATTGGTGCCGACGGCATTTCCTGCAACCGTCAATTGATCTGAACGGAGAAAGCGGTTGGGCGCTTTATTCAAATAGGCATCGGCGGATGCCGCAGAAAGAGGTGGGGGGGCTACGTTGGGCGTCACATCGTCCATGCCATAGAGCACTTGGAAGTTTTCCACACCGCGAACGATCGGTTGAGTAGTAAAGGGTGCTGCACCCGTCGCCGAGTAAGAGCACATCAATGAAGGTTCTCCTTGGCTCACCGCCACATGGAGTATGCTGACCATTCGATCATATCGATTGGTCGGGACGGCAGTGGCCGGATTTCCTGCGCAATCAATCATAGATCCGTCCGAAACTCCTGAACCAGGAAATGTCTCTACACCTTGATACCGCAAGATCAAAATATCACTGCCAAAGCCATCAATGCCAGCAGTGCGCGTTGTGGATGCATTCAGCGGGTCTGTTGCATCGATTAATGCGTTATTAAATCCTGTAATGTTGGGGTCTGGATTAGTTCCAAGGCCAGCCACAGCGACTAAGGCGGAAGACCCTGAAGCACCAGTGAACTGTGAATCTTTATAACCGCTTTGTACAATAAGACGTTGAATGACATCAGCTGCAAAACGACTGTTGTCTCGAAGTTGAGATGCGGCATCAACCGTATTAAAACCTTGTCTCGTCACCGTCAAAGCGGATATTGCTGCCAAAGCAATCAACATGCTAATGACGAGAGCAACAAGCAATTCGACCAATGTCAACCCGCTTGAATATGCTCTTCGAGTTGTGCCGTCGAAAAAGCCGCGCGGCATACCGCACGACCAATAGGGGCTTGCTTGCATCATTATGTCATTCCGGCGGTTACTGAAAAAATTACTGACGGGCGGATAGCTCTTTCAAAGGCGGCCGTGCCAGACTTTGATCTGTCCGTGGAGCCGCGCGTCCAACCAATCTTGACGACAACTACGCCGCCAGTATTGTTGCAAGTCCATATCGGTAGGCCATTTGAATCAAATGGTGCTGAATCAAAGCAAGTCTTGACATGAGCACCAGGAAGTTCAGCATCAACACGGGCAAGCCATTCGGTCATTTGCGCATTGGCTATATCGGTAGCATTGGTGCAAAGAGGGGTAGCAGGTGCCACGTTAAGGCAGTAGGAAGGAGTGGCAGCAACCAACGGCGTGTTGAAGTCTCCTAGATATGGATTGCCTGTTGCAAGAATGCCAATCGCTTTGTTGCCACGCATTAGCTCTGCCAATTCTCGTGCGAGTACGACCGCAGATGATTGCAACCTGGCTTCCCGATTGGATTGCAGTGCGGCAGCCTGCATGCCAACCATCCCTAACAAACCAAATGAAAGTACAACGATTGAGATTAGCACCTCAATTAGCGAAAAACCAGCAGACCTTCTGAATGAATTATGAGCACGCAAAGCATAAGTTGCGCTGGCTGCATATGTGTCGACTCGGTTTTGATGTCTCATAATCGCAATGATAGTTTCTTGACCGAAAAAAAACTATTTTCTACGCGCCGTCTGTCAAGCAGATTTGACCGCTTGGCGGCTCCGAGTCTAGCCCTGTGTCTCAATGACGAGTTTTACCGCCTCACCTCATCCACCAAGGTCTTGAACTCATCAATGTCTTCAAAGCTGCGATAAACGCTGGCGAAGCGCACATAGGCTACTTTGTCGAGCTTCTTGAGTTCGCGCATGACCAGTTCGCCAATGCGGGTGGAGGGCACTTCCCGCAGGCCCAGGTTGAGCAGTTTTTCTTCCATGCGTTCTACCGCAGCGTCGATTTGTTCGATGCTGACCGGGCGCTTGCGTAGCGCCAGGTTCATGGAGGCCAGCAATTTGGCTCGCTCGTACTCAATGCGTCGGCCATCTTTTTTGACGATGGCCGGAAAGTTCACATCCGGGCGTTCGTAGGTGGTGAAGCGCTTTTCGCATGAAGCGCATTGCCGCCTGCGGCGGATGAAATCCCCGTCTTCAGAAATTCGTGTTTCCACCACTTGGGTGTCGGAATGACTGCAGAAGGGGCATTTCATCAGCTTGGTGCTTAACGGTAGACCGGGAAACGTGCGGTCAACGCGTTGACCTTGGCCCGTACAGCATCGATATTGGCAGTGTCCCTTGGATTGTCCAGCACGTCCGCTATCAAATTGGCAGTGATACGGGCTTCTTCATCCTTGAAACCACGGGTGGTCAGGGCGGGGGTGCCGATGCGCACGCCGCTGGTGACCATTGGTTTTTCGGGGTCGTTGGGGATGGCATTTTTGTTGATGGTCATGTGGGCCGCACCTAATACTGCCTCCGCTTCCTTGCCGGTAATGCCCTTGGCGCGCAGATCGACCAGCATCACATGGCTTTCAGTGCGGCCGCTCACGATACGCAGACCGCGCGACACCAGCGTTTCAGCAACAATGCGAGCGTTGGTCAGTACCTGCTTTTGATAGACCTTGAATTCAGGCGTTAAAGCTTCCTTGAAGGCCACGGCTTTAGCTGCAATCACGTGCATCAGCGGGCCGCCTTGCAGTCCGGGGAAGATGGCGCTGTTGATGGCTTTCTCGTGCTGGGCCTTCATCAGAATAATGCCGCCACGTGGGCCACGCAGGCTCTTGTGGGTGGTGGAGGTCACCACGTCGGCATAAGGCACGGGGTTAGGGTACAGGCCGGCTGCGATCAGGCCGGCGTAGTGGGCCATGTCCACCATGAAGATGGCGCCGACGGCTTTGGCCACTTTGGCAAAGCGCTCAAAATCGATAGCAAGAGAATAAGCACTGGCGCCGGCAATAATGAGTTTTGGCTTGGTTTCATGGGCCTTCTTCTCCATTGCGTCGTAGTCGATTTCTTCCTTGGCGTTGAGGCCGTAGGACACCACGTTGAACCACTTGCCGCTCATGTTCAGAGCCATGCCGTGGGTCAAGTGGCCGCCTTCGGCCAGGCTCATGCCCATGATGGTGTCGCCGGGCTTCAGGAAGGCAAGGAAAACGGCTTCATTGGCCGAGGCACCGCAATGTGGTTGCACGTTGGCGCAATCGGCGCCAAAGATCTGTTTGACGCGGTCGATCGCCAGTTGCTCGGCAATGTCCACGTATTCGCAGCCACCGTAGTAGCGTTTGCCGGGGTAACCCTCGGCGTATTTGTTGGTGAGTTGCGAGCCTTGCGCGGCCATGACGGCGGGCGAGGCGTAGTTTTCGCTGGCGATCAGCTCGATGTGGTGTTCCTGGCGAGCGTTTTCAGCCTGGATTGCGGCAAAAATCTCGGGGTCGGTTTGCTCAATGAGAATGTTACGGTTGTACATGGCAGTCCTTAAAGACGATGGGCCTGTGAGTCACGTCGGGTGAAACCAGGGCTGCCCAGGCGAACGGCTGAACACAGTTGCCGATGTGGCAATGCGGTACGCTTCCCAGTGGTTGTCCCACGTCAGCGTCTTATACCTGCAAAGGTCAAGCGCCTATCGCCAGTCGCGTACCCCCCGAGTTTAACTGACAAGCCCTGGCATGTGCCAGGCTTGCTAAATCAGGAACTGAACAGGGCCGCAACTTTGTCAGCGCTGTCGTCGGGTTTGGCTGGCGCCAGCACCGGAATCGTCTGCGGTGCGGTCAGCGGCACAGCCCGGCCGCTGGCCACCATTTTCAAGCGGGAGTGCTCGGCCATGACCTTGCCTGCGTAACCACCGTCGTCTTCAATATTGGCAGCACCAACATAGAACCTCAGCCCGCCTTCGGTGGAGCCCGCCCGTTGGATGCATTCCTGCAACACCTTGACGCCGACCCGCAGATTGGTCAAAGGATCAAAGGCAGCCAGTTTGCCGCCAAAGTTTTCGTACTTGTCGCTGTGAATCTTGGTCATCACCTGCATCAAGCCCTGAGCACCCACGGGACTCTGGGCGAACGGGTTGAAACCTGATTCCACGGCCATGACTGCCAGAATCAGCGTTGGATCAAGCTTGGTACGGATACCGATCTCATAGGCTTCAGCCACCAATGCGCTAACCGGTTCGGGCGCAACGCGGTATTTCTTGCTCAGCCAGTAGGCAACTGCCGCCTGCTGTTTCGGCAACTCCTGTGGATTGGTTGCTGTGGCGCGGTCGATGGCGTCAATTTCCGTTTCCATGCCTGTGACGGCGACTTGTCGGGTTTGCAGCCAGGTAATGAGCTTGATCTCTCCGATCTGACGCAGTTCGGGACGGGCGGTCAAAGTGATGACTGCAAAAATGACAGCCAGCCCAACAAGGGCAAAACCGTTATGTGTGATTTCAAAGAAGCCCTGGGCGATATCTGATGCGAATGTTCGCAGGCCCTGGGTGAATTTTCTAGACGCTGTCATAGCTCTTCCTTCGTTCGCGCGGGCTTGAGTGTTGCACTGGTTTCAGCTCAACACCCTCGGCCCTCGTTTGGGTTGGTACGCTATCAATATCCTGCGGGTTCTTTCGCTTGTTGTGCAGTGATTTGAATATGCCGGGTTCGGCAGCGGGTTCGGGTTATCCCTAGACTTTCGTCGGGATGGGCGGATTCTAGGTTGACTTGATATATCAAGTCAACAATATGAAATAGGTTTGTTATTCTATAAATGATTCAATAAATAGATAAAACCAACTGAAATCAGGGCGCAGCCCAAGTCTTTCTTTGTCCGCGTTTTCCAGTTTCACAATCAATGAGGTGTTTGCGATTGAAATTTCAATTTGAATTCTTCGTGAAGCGTGCCTAGACTGAAAACGCCTGTCACATCACAGGCGGCAAGTCGGCAGTAGCCAGTCCCTACCTCTGGGTAGCAGTGATAAAGCGGCCCCGGCAATTTTTGGAGGCAATCTTTTGCCCCCTGGCACTTTGGGACTTTACCCTCCCACTGTGCAAGCCCAGACGGCATTGACCTTGTGTCAGCCGTCGAGCCCGGCGGCCTGGCTTGGAGCCAACCGACCGGGCTTTCTCATTTGGGGTACATATATAGAGACTGCGATGGCGCGTGCTGCAGGATTTCATCTGGCAGTGATGCCACCTGAGGCAAAATGGGCCTGTGCGCGCGGAACTGAGTTTGAGCACCCCATAGAGCCTCGGACAGACTTTTTGCCGGGCCGGTAAATACCGGCGAAAATAGCGCTTCGACCCTGACCGCAATCCGGCAGGGATTCTTCTCCTTGTGTGTGCGATTCATGTTCTCTTTTTCTGCCCCCTCTAAAACTGCTGAAGCCCTCGAAGTGACAAAACCCCCAGCCAAAACAAACGAAATCCACCCGCTGGACGCGCTGACGGGTGGGGCTTTTTCTGCACACACGTCGGGTGAGCGCACTTCGCGCATCCGTGACTGGCTGGCAAGCGCGCCCAGCGCAGAGCAAATACAAGCCGTGTTCAAGGAACTTAGCGGCAAAGACAAAGGCGCTGCCAAATTGCTGCGCGAAAAGCTCGATGAGATCAAGCGCAGCAGGGGGCAGGAGTCTATTGCGCAGGAGTGGGCTGACAAGGCGCAGGCTTTGCTCGCTGCGGCCAAGCTCAACATCGCCGATGCGATGGCATGGCAGCGCGATGCTGCCAAGGCCGGCGCACCCCTGAGCAAAGAGCCGCTGGCTACCCTCAAGGGACAGCTCAGTGACCGCGTGAAAGTTATCGAAGACCTGCAGCATCGGGTGCAGGTGCAGCGCGAAGCGGCCGTGTTGCTGGCACAGCGCATTGAGGTTCTGTCCACCAAGTCCTGGCGTGATGCGCAGGCCGTTTCCGAGGCCTTGCAGATTGATGTCAATCACTGGCAGGCGCAGGCCACGGCACTTTTGAGTGACACCAACTGGGCCAGTGTGGATGCCCGTTTCCCCCCTTTGCTGGATGCCTCCCGCGCTCAGTTGCTGGTCGTGTGGGATGCCTTCAGTGCCGCTGTGGCGCAAGCTGCTGCCGCTGCCGCCGATGCCGCAGCCCCTTTGCCGCCAGTGCCGGTGTGGGCGGATGAACTGCGTGTGGCGCGTGGCGTGCCGGTTGAGGCCGCAGCAAAGCCGAAAAAACCTTCTATTGATCCTGAAATCAAGGCCAAAGCCCTGAAGGTAGTCCGTGAATCGCTATCAAAGCTGGAGCAGGAAATTGCTGAAGGTCATGGGAAAGCCAGTGCCGGTGCAGCAGCGGCGCTACGCAACGCGTTGAAGGAATTCGGCAAGATCATTGACGACAAGCTTGAGAATCAGGCGCATGCGGCACTGGCTGCAGCTGGCGAGTTGGAGGGTTGGCAGCGCTGGCGCGCCGACCAACTGCGTGAAGAGTTGGTGAGCAAGGCTGAAGGCCTGCTGAATCGCCCCGAGGGGCAAGCCATCGGTGGGCGCAAAGTGCAGGAAATCCTGCGTACCCTGCGCGAACAATGGAAGCAGATCGACCAGGGTGGCGCCCCCAATCACGCTTTGTGGAAACGCTTTGACGATGCCTGCAATGAAGCCCACAAAGTGGTGGAGGTCTGGCTGGAAAAGGTCAAGGCAGAGTCGGCTGAGCACCGTGCACAGCGTTTGGCACTGATCGAAGAGGTCAAGGCTTGGGCTGCAGCCAACCCCGTGGCGCTGGACGATGACTGGAAGGGCTTCAATCGCATCTTGCATCAGTTTGGGGATCGCTGGCGCGAAGGTGGCCATGTGGGTGAAAAGGCCTTTGCCGAGTTGCAGCCATTGTGGAAAGCCGCTATCAACGCGGCCGCCGCGCCGCTGGAAGCTCTGCAAAAGCTCAGCCTGTCAGCGCGCCAGGCCATGATTGAAGAAGCAAAGGCCTTGGGTGCCGAGCCCATGCTGCGCATTGATGCGGTCAAGTCTCTTCAGCAACGCTGGCAGGCGGAGGCGCATGCCGTGCCCATCGAGCGCCGCCAGGAACAAAAGCTGTGGGATGCATTTCGCAAACCTATTGATGACGCCTTCAATCGCAAGACCGCAGAGCGTGAAAAGGCCAACGCTGCCTTGGGCGAGCGCGACCGTGTGGTGCTGGATGCTGCCAAGGCGTTGGAAGCCGCCAACGCAGCAGGCGATGCCCAGGGTATTCGTGCCGCCATGCAGGCACTGGAAGCAGCCTTGCGCGGTCAGGCCCAAGCCAAGGCGGCCGTGCAGGACGCAGAAAAAGACAAGGATGCCTCCGAGTTCCTCGTTAAATCTGCTTTTGATGCTACGCAATCTGTAGCGGAAGTGCCTGCTGTCAGTGCGCTTGAGGCGGATACGGCCCAAGAGTCGGCTGAATCCGCTGAACCAACCGAGGCTGTAGCGCCGGTGGCGCCACCCAAGCCCGCCCCGCGGCCCGTGGTGGCCATGCGTGGCGACGATCGTCCAGGCATGAAGAAGGCAGAGCCTGCGCCTATGGGGCGTGGGCCGAAGTTTGGCGACCGCAAAGATGCGGGCAGGGAGGGTGTACGCGACAGCGCCCGCGGTCCACGTGACGCGCGGTTTGCCGGCCGACCTGACGACAGAGGCCCACGCCGGGATAGCCGTGATGAGGCTTATGGTGCGCGCACCGAGGCCCCGCGCTTGGGTGACACGGCGTTTCGTGCTCAGCGTGACGCCATGGAGCATGCTCAGATGGCACTGCGAAAACTTGCCGCGCAAGCGCATGGCGAGGCATTGACCCATCTGCTGGCCGCATGGGAACATCGCGATACCGCCCAGGTGCCTTCGGCGCAGGAGTTGGGCAATCGCGTGGCAGCGGCCACCCGCAGCGCCTGGATCAAGGCCCTCACTCAAGCACCAGCGGGGGATGCCAGTGTTGCCCAGTTGCGTCTGGAAATGGCTTCTGAAGTGCCAACGCCAGCCGAGCACCTGAATGCCCGACGCGCCTTGCAGTTGCAGTTGTTGACCAAACGGAATGATCCGGCACCGGTTCAAACGTGGGGCCAGGATGTTGCCACGGTGCTGAGCAGTGGCTTTGATGCCGGTCTTGCACGCCGGCTGCAAACGGTGCTGAAGGTGTTGCTGAAGCCATAAACGGAAAGGGGGCGAAGATGGACTCTGTTGACGGCCTGCTCAAACGCCTTGAGCAACTCAATGACATCGGTGCCTCGCTCTCCAAAGAGCGTGACATCACGCGTCTTCTTGAGCGGATTCTGCTGGCGGCCAAGACCATCACGAATGCGGATGGAGGTACGCTGTACCGGATGATGGAGGATGGTCAGACCCTCCGATTCGAGATTTTGCGGACCGATTCGCTGGATATCGCCATGGGCGGGACCTCCGGCAGTCCTATCAGCTTTCCCAATCTACCCTTGTGTGATGAGACCGGCGCACCCAACGACTCGCTGGTGGCGGCGTATGCGGCCATTCATGTGGAGACCGTCAACATAGCAGACGCCTACACCGAGCCCAATTTCGATTTTTCCGGCACACGTCATTTCGATGAACGCACAGGTTACCGCTCGAAGTCATTTCTGGCGGTGCCGATGAAGAATCACGAAGGCGAGGTGATTGGTGTGCTTCAACTCATCAATGCACAGGCGCCCGATAGCCAGGACGTGGTTTCGTTCTCCATGGCCGATCAAAGTCTGGCAGAGTCGTTGGCCTCGCAAGCTGCCATTGCGCTGAGCAACCGCCTGCTGATGACGCAGTTGGAGGAGTTGTTTGAGTCCTTCATCAATCTGATCAACCTGGCCATTGACGAAAAATCCCACTACACCGGCGGCCATTGCCAGCGCGTTCCCACGCTCACCATGCTGTTGGCAGAAGCGGTTGCTGAAACGACGGAAGGACCGCTGGCCTCGTTCACCATGGACGACCGGGACCGGTATGAACTCAAGATCGCCGGCTTGCTGCACGATTGCGGCAAAATCACGACGCCGGTTCATGTGGTGGACAAGGCCACCAAGTTGCAGACCTTGTTTGACCGCGTGCATCTGATCGATACCCGCACCGAGGTGCTCAAGCGCGATGCCGAACTCCACGCCCTGCGCCAGCAACTTGCTTTGCGTCCCTGTGTGAATCCGCAGGCAGAAGCCGAACTGTTTGCAGCAGGCCAGGCGGCCATCGAGTCACTTGACGCCGATCGGGAATTTGTTCGCGCCGCCAATATCGGCGGGGAAGCCATGAGTGAGAGTGCCCTGGAGCGCGTACGCCAGATTGGCAGTCAGCGGCTCTGGCGTAATGTTGACGGTGTGGAAACCGAATTTCTCACGGCCAATGAGATTGAAAACCTGACCATTCGGGCCGGCACGCTGACCCTGTCCGAGCGCGACACCATCAACCACCACATTGTGGCGACCATCAAAATGCTGGAGCAGTTGCCCTGGCCCAAGCATCTCAAGAATGTGCCAGAGTATGCCGGTGGCCATCATGAGCGGATGGATGGCAAGGGCTATCCCAAGGGTTTGACGCGGGACCAGATGTCCGTGCAAGCCCGGGTCATGGGCATCGCCGATATTTTCGAGGCTTTGACGGCATCCGACCGACCCTACAAGCCCGGCATGAAGTTATCGCAAGCCGTGGGCATCATGAAAAACTTCAAGGCCATTGGTCATATCGATCCGGATCTGTTTGATATTTTCCTGAAAAAAGGAATTTACCAGCGCTACGCGGAACAATTCCTGGACCCCGGTCAGATCGACGAGGTCAGTCTCTGATCTTGCGTCGGCGTCAGAGCCTGGCCTGGGTCGCGGGTATGCGCTGTACCATGGCTTCTCTGACTGTGTGAGTTGGCTGTCGCGTAAGACGCACGACTTCGGCGCGCGGCGGTATCGCTGCTGTGTCCCAATCGCTCAGAACGATTCGAGTCTGTCCATTTCCCAGATCATGTTGACCCGGCTTGTGGGTGTGACCATGGATCAGGGTTTGAGCTTGAGCTGCTTGTAACCATTCACAACTGGCTTGCGGGTCCAGATCAGCATAGACGGTGCCGCTACGCTTGCGGGTTTCGCTTTGCTGGCGCAGCCCCAGTGCAATTGTGCGGCGTTCCGTCAGTGGCTTGCCGAGAAAGTCCTGTTGCCACTGCGCGCTGCGAACCTGCGCGCGAAACTGCATGTAGTCGGTGTCTGCCAGGCACAAGGCATCACCGTGAGAGAGTAGCCAGCGGTGCCCGCCGAAGTCCAGCCGCGTGGGATCCTCCAGAAGGGTCATGCGACAGTTCCCGGCGAACGCGGGTCCGAGCAAAAAGTCCCGGTTGCCATGCATGAAAAAAATGTCGAGTCGATCGGCAGCTGATTGGAGAACCTGCGCACATTGGTTTTCAAAGCTCACCGAAGGGTCAAGGTCGTCTGCCGATGCGGCAACGATGTCATCCCCCACCCAAACTTCAAACAGGTCACCCAGAATGAACATGGCATCGGCCCGTGTGGACTGCATATAAGTGCGCCACGCATCAAAAGTGACAGGTTCCGAGGCCTGAAGATGCAGGTCGGAGATGAAATCAACACAGCGCCAATGGTCGGGCGCTTGAATCTCACCCCAGGGCGGCACAGATGACTGTGCCTTCAGCCTTGGGGTTAAGCCTGCCATGTCAGAGTGCCACGGCCTTTTCGATGATCACGTCTTCAACCGGCACGTCGTCGTGGTAGCCCTTGCGGCTGGTCTTCACGGCCTTGATCTTGTCCACCACCTCGGTTCCAGAGACCACTTTGCCGAACACGGCATAGCCCCAGCCCTGAGCCGAAATGGCCGTGTGGTTGAGAAAACCGTTGTCCGCCACGTTGATGAAAAACTGCGCAGTAGCCGAATGTGGATCACCGGTACGGGCCATGGCGACGGTGTACATCTGATTCTTCAAGCCATTGTTGGCTTCGTTGTCGATGGGCTTGTCGCCCTTTTTTTCCTTCATGCCGGGCTCCATGCCGCCACCCTGAACCATGAAACCGGGAATGACGCGGTGGAAAATGGTGTTGTTGTAATGGCCCTTGTTCACGTAGCTCAAGAAGTTGGCCACTGATTTTGGGGCCTTATCCTGATCGAGTTCAATGGTGATGACGCCGTAGTTGGCAACGTGGAGTTCGACTTTGGGATTGCTCATGATTTATTTCACCAGGGTTGCAGAGTTGATAAGAATCGGTGTTTTGGGAACGTCGGAAGAAAAGGGACCCCCTGCGCCGGTAGGGCTGGACTTGATTTTTTGCACCACCTCCATGCCACTGACCACTTTGCCAAATACGGTGTAGCCAAACAGTTGCGGTGCGTTCAGCAGATTCGTGCGGGGCGTGTTTTCATAGACACGTCCCTGGTATTCGAACTTGGGCACCGGGTCGCCTGGCGGGATCAGCGTGGGGTCCAGAAAAGCATTGTCCTTGACGTTGATGAAAAACTGCGCCGTTGCAGATTGTGGGTCGCTGGTGCGGGCCATGGCCAGCGTGCCCACTACGTTTTTCGGACCGCCCTTGACCAGCGCTTCACGGCCTTCGTGCACCACGGGGGGGCGCGTCTTTTTCTCGGCATAGCTGGCATCAAAGCCGCCACCTTGAACCATGAAGTTCTCGATCACACGGTGAAAGATGGTGCCGTCGTAGTGTTTGTCTTTCACGTACTGCAGGAAATTTTCAACCGTTTTGGGTGCTTTATCGGGATAGACCTCAACGACAAAGTCGCCGGCGGTGGTGGTGAATTTTACCCGCGGAGCAACTTCCGCCAAGACACCGTTTGCTATTGAAAACATAGCTACTGACGCAATCAGCGTGCGGGTCAGAGTCGAAAAAAATCCAGACTTCATCCAATGACTCCTTCAAAAAATATTTTCCATTGGCTGCCCTGGCGAATCCAGTACTGGCGCTTGGTCGGGCCGGTGCGTGTGCCGTCGGTAACCTCGCCAAAGGTGACGACCATGGTATCGGCGCTGTCTGTCCAGCGCAGCAAGGACAGGTCCTTGAGCTGGATGGCGCGTCCGCGTACCTTGTCCATTTCGCTGCGCAGGGCCGGTGTCCACTCTGTCAGCGTCTTGCCGTAGCTGTTGAAATCCGGTGTGTAGAAATTCAGCAAGCGGTCCATGTTGCCGCTGGACTTGGCGCTTTGCCATGCCGTCAAAGCGTCTTCAAAGGGCTTGTTGTCTGAATGGGCAGCTTTGGGCGTGATCCATTGCAACCGTTGGGAAATGACAACCGGTGTGGTGCGAATCTCGATCGTGCGAATGATCTGGGCCAAGTCAGGGTTGGCCAGGACAACACAGCCATCTGTGGCCAGCGGCGGACGTGAAAACTGGTCGGATGGCGTTCCGTGCAGCCAGATGCCACGGCCTGTTTTGCCGCGTTTGCTGTCAAGCACGTTGGGATAGTTGATGGGCAGCGCACCTGAGCCATAGAAGTCTCTCAGCGACTTGGGGTCAAGATTGCTGGTGATGAAGTAAACCCCCAGCGGGGTGCGCAAATCACCCTCAATGTTCTTTTCCAGCCCGGACTTCCCGATCGAGATGTAGTAGTCCGCGACCAGGGCCAGTCCAGTCGGACGGTTCTCAAACAGGTACAGGCGCGAGCGCGAGGCATCGACGGCAATGGCGTGTTTGTTACGGGGTGACAGGGTTAAAAATTGTGAGGGGATAAGCCCTGGCGGCGGACGTTCACGCAGTGCCTTGAGCCGTACTTGCGACTCTTCCCGCAGTTCATTCAATGCAGGTGTCGCAGCTTTGATAAGTGGCTCCGGCACATCCCCTAAAGTTCGAACGGGTCGCATTCTTGAGGCCAGCAAGTCACCATAGACCAATTGGGCCAACTGAAAATGGGGATAGTCTCTTACCAGCTGCTCGGCTTTCAGCAGCGCTTCGCGGCCATGCGCTTTTGAGATCAACTGGTAAACCTCGATCAGTCGTGCTTCTGCCGGGCCCGGTTCGGCGACGCTTTTGGGGCTGGCAGGTGCTGCTTTGGCCTTGCCCTTTTTGACATCGGTGGCATACGCTGACGATGTCAGCGTGAATGCAGTGGCAGCAATCAAGGCAAGAATGAGCGTTTTCATCATCAAAATGCCAAGCGTTCGCGCTTGTCCTTACCGCAAGTCGGCATTGTCCGATAGGTTCGCCAGGCGATCATCAGCTTCCCGTGGATTCCCGAACGATCAGCCAGCGTTCGCCGGTTTTGACCATGTCGATGGTCTTGCGACTCGATACCGACAGCGCATCGGCCCGGTAATCCTGCCGGAATTTGATAACCGCCTTGTTGCCGTTGATGGTCACGCTCAGGTTTTCCAGTTTCACGCTGATGCTGGATTTGCCGGTAATGCGTTTGCGACGCTCCATTTCCCATGCGCTACGGGATTGTTTGCCAGGAGGTGTGAATTCTTTGCCATAGGCACCCAGGTAGGCCGAGACATCTTTGGCGGCCCAGGCTTTGGCCCAGGCACGCAATGCGGCTTCGGCGTCCTTGGCTGCACTGTCACTGACCGGTGGCTTGACCACTGGCACTGCGGCGGCGGGTGCTGGCGCAGCGGCCGGGCTGGCGACGGCGACAGGGGGCGCAACTGGAGCGGCTGCAGCAGGTACTGCCACGACGGGCGCTGGTGCAGTTGCCGCGGGTGGTCGCGCCACTGCTGGGGCGGGTGCTGGTGCCAGAGGCGGCTTTGCCAATGCAACGGGGGGCGCTGCCGTCGGCGCCATGGGCATCGCTGGACGCACGCCCTTGAGGTTGGGGTTGAACAGCTCGCGAATCAGGGCCAGCTTGGGTTGAACGGCTGTGTTGGTGCTGTCCAGTTGCAGTGCCTTGTTATAGGCCTGGCTGGCGAGTTTGGCGTACACATCACCCAGGTTCTCATGCGCCGTGGCGTAGCTGGGGTTGGTGCGAATCGCCATTTCCAGCGCTGTGCGCGCCTTGTCGTACTGGCTCTGGCCGGCGTACAGCACGGCCAGGTTGTTGTAGGGCTCGGGCAGCTCGGGATAGTCTTCGGTGAGCTTGGTGAAGGTTGTGATGGCATCGGGAATCTTGCCGGCATCGCGCTGAATCACGCCCTTGAGAAATCGCATCTGCGGATCGCGCGGCTTGGCGGCCAGATAGATGTCGGCATTGATCAAGGCTTCGGTCAGCTTGCCGGCCCGCAGCAGTTGACTGACATCAGCATATTCATCGGCCTGGGCTGCGCTTGTGAAGCAGATTGTCGCCAGTGTGAGCAGGCGAAGAGAGGTCAAAACGGAAGAGCGGACGTGCTTCATGGAGCCTTTTAATGCATACACCATAAGGGCCTGCCTCAGGTGACTGTAAGGCAGGGCTATATACTGCGCTGGATTGTAGCCGAGGGGGTTCTTTTCAGCCCTCTCATAATTACCCGCCCATTTGCATTGCCCGCCGAGGTCTCCACTCGGCTGAAGTTCGTTCGAAGTCCCGTTAAATATCCATGAGTCTGCGCATTTACAACACGCTGTCGCGTGCCCTTGAGCCTTTGTCACCTCTGGAGCCAGGTCACGTCCGCATGTACGTCTGTGGCATGACTGTTTACGATCTGTGCCACTTGGGCCATGCGCGCTCGATGGTCGCCTTTGATGTGGTGCAGCGTTGGCTCAAGGCCAGCGGACTGCGGGTGACTTATGTGCGTAACGTGACAGACATTGACGACAAGATCATCAAGCGTTCCCTGGAAAACCGGGAGTCCATCCGTTCCCTTACCGATCGCATGGTTGATGCCTTGCACCAGGATGCCGACGCGCTGGGCATTGAACGCCCCACCTTTGAACCCCGGGCCACAGAATTTGTTCCGCAAATGCTGCAGCTGATCTCCAAACTGTCGGACAAAGGATTGGCCTACCAGTCGCCGAATGGCGATGTGAATTACGCGGTGCGCAAGTTCCAGGGCTATGGCAAGCTCAGCGGCAAATCACTCGATGAATTGCGCGCAGGCGAGCGGGTTGCCGTGCTGGACGGCAAGCAGGACCCGCTGGATTTCGTGCTCTGGAAAACGGCCAAGCCCGACGAGCCCGCCGATGCTCAGTGGGACAGTGCTTACGGCCGGGGTCGTCCGGGCTGGCACATTGAGTGCTCGGCCATGAGTTGCCAGATGCTGGGCGAGAGTTTTGACATTCACGGTGGTGGAGCCGATCTGCAGTTTCCGCACCACGAGAACGAAATTGCCCAGAGTGAGGGGGCCACTGGCAAGCCCCTGGCCAGCATTTGGATGCACAACGGTTTTGTGACCCGGGACAATGAAAAAATGTCCAAAAGTCTGGGCAATTTTTTCACGATTCGCGACATCCTGGCCCGCTTCGATGCCGAAACCACGCGCTTTTTCATCATTCGGGCGCACTACCGCAGCGCCCTGAATCACAGCGATGCGCATCTGGAAGACGCCCGCAACTCCCTCAAGCGTTTGTATACAGCGCTTGATCTGGTGACACCTGCGCCGGTCATCATCGAGTGGACCGAGCCCTTTGCCGCACGGTTCAAGGCGGCGATGGATGAAGACTTTGGCACGCCTGAGGCCGTGTCCGTGCTGTTTGAGTTGGCAACAGAAGTCAACAAGACGGGTTCGGCCGAACTGGCGGGCTTGCTCAAGGCCTTGGGGGCATGTATTGGCTTGCTTCAAGGCGACCCCAAGCTGTTTTTGCAGGCTGGCGCAACACTCGATGAAGCGACTGTGGCCACGCTGATTGCACAACGGGCCGCTGCGAAGGCGGCCAGGGATTTTGCGCAGGCGGACCGCATTCGCCAAGATCTGCTTGCCAAGGGCATTGTGCTGAAAGACTCTGCGGCTGGCACGACATGGGAAGTGGCGCAGTGATGTCAATGTGGATCATTTTTACCTCCAGTCATCGGGAATCAGGCCATGGCAGCTACTAAAAAGATAGCTCCGGTACTCGCCACACCCTCTTACTGGGAGGAAGCCTGCAAGCACCTGATGAAAAAAGACCGCGTGATGAAGCGGCTGATCCCCCAGTTTGGCGATGCTTGCCTGCAAACCCGCGGAGACGCTTTCGTTACCCTGGCCCGCAGCATTGTGGGACAGCAGATTTCGGTGAAAGCTGCGCAGACGGTGTGGGACCGGTTTGCGCTTCTTCCTAAAAAGATCACGGCGGCCAACGTATTGAAGCTCAAGGTGGATGACATGCGGGCGGCCGGTCTGAGCGCACGCAAGGTCGAGTACCTGGTCGATCTGGCCTTGCACTTTGACAATGGTGCGGTGCACGTCAAGGCTTGGGAGGAGATGGACGATGAGGCTATCATCGCCGAGTTGATCGCGATCCGCGGCATCGGTCGCTGGACCGCAGAGATGTTTTTGATCTTTCACCTGATGCGTCCCAATGTACTGCCGCTGGATGATGTGGGACTGATCAATGGCATCAGCAAGAGCTATTTCTCGGGTGACGTGGTCAGCCGTAGTGATGCCCGGGAAGTTGCCGCTGCATGGGCGCCGTATTGCAGCGTGGCAACTTGGTATATTTGGCGCTCGTTGGATCCGCTACCGGTGGAATACTGAAACTTTGAGGGACAGAACCCCGCGCCGTGGCGCCAGGTTCTGTTCCGAAACCTGAAGAGGAACGTCTGTGGCCAAGAAAATTTTTCTCGATTTCGAGAATCCCATTGCCGAACTCGAAAACAAAATCGAAGAGTTGCGTTATGTGCAGACCGAGTCTGCCGTCGACATTTCCGCTGAAATCGACCAGTTGGCCAAAAAGAGCCAGCAACTGACCAAAGACATCTACAGTGACCTGACGCCGTGGCAAATCACCAAGATTGCCCGCCATGCCGAGCGTCCTTACACGCTGGATTACATCAACGAAATCTTCACTCATTTTGTTGAGCTGCACGGTGACCGGCACTTCGCCGATGACCTCAGCATTGTGGGCGGTCTGGCCCGTTTCAATGGAACGCCCTGCATGGTCCTGGGCCAGCAAAAAGGACGTGACACCAAAGAACGCGGCTTGCGCAACTTCGGCATGAGCAAGCCCGAGGGCTATCGCAAGGCCTTACGCCTGATGAAGACGGCTGAAAAGTTCAAGCTGCCAGTTTTCACGTTTGTGGATACGCCAGGCGCTTACCCGGGCATTGACGCCGAGGAGCGTGGCCAGTCGGAAGCGATCGGGCGCAACATCTTTGAGATGGCGCAGCTCGAGGTCCCGATCATCACCACCATCATCGGCGAAGGCGGTTCGGGCGGCGCCCTGGCGATCTCCATTGCGGATCAGGTGTTGATGCTTCAGTATTCGATCTATTCAGTCATCAGCCCGGAAGGCTGCGCCTCCATTCTCTGGAAAACCTCCGAGAAGGCGCAGGAAGCTGCTGATGCGCTGGGCATCACGTCGCACCGCCTGAAGGCGCTCGGCGTGATTGACAAGATCGTCAACGAGCCCGTGGGCGGTGCGCACCGCGACCATAAACAGATGGCGGCTTTCCTCAAGCGCGCCTTGAACGACGCCTTCCGCCAGGTGAGCGACCTCAAGGTGAAAGAGTTGCTTGATCGTCGCTACGACCGCTTGCAGAGTTATGGCCGTTTTACCGATACCAAGGCGGCCAAGTAGCGTGTGACTGCCACGCTGTCCGAGGCTGTTGCTGCGTTTTCGCCTGCGTTGCCGTTGGCGGTGGCTTACAGCGGTGGCGCAGATTCAACCGCCTTGCTGCTGGCCTGCGCACAAAAGTGGCCCGGGCTGGTCCATGCGGTTCATATTCACCATGGCTTGCAGGCCGCCGCAGACGACTTTGAGCACCATTGCCGCGCGTTTTGTCTTCAGCATCAGGTACCACTGATCGTGAAACGGGTGGATGCCCGCCACACGTCAGGTCAAAGTCCGGAAGATGCGGCGCGCCGCGCCCGGTACAAGGCTTTTGAGGCTCTGTCCAGCGAAGAATATCAACATCTAGCTATTAGAAATGTAGCAATTGCACAACACGCCGATGATCAGGTGGAGACGCTGCTGTTGGCGCTGAGTCGCGGAGCGGGTTTGCCGGGTTTGAGCGCCATGCCAGCCAAGTGGACCCGTGCGGGGCTCTACTACCACCGGCCCTTGCTGCGTGTGCGGGCATCCGACATCCGCGCCTGGTTGGTGTCCCGTGGCGAGGTCTGGATTGACGATCCGACCAATGCCAACGAGCAGTTCACCCGCAATCGAATTCGCGCGCAATTGCTGCCTGCATTGGAAGCCACTTTCCCGCATTTTCGCGACACGTTTGCGCGAAGCGCCGCCCATGCGGCACAGGCGCAAGAAGTGTTGCTGGATGTGGCTGAGCAAGATTTGGCGCTGATTGGTGTCCCACCGCTGATTGCTCAAATTCATCGGCTGACGCGCGCCCGGCAGGCCAATGTGCTGCGCTATTGGCTTCATCAAACCTATGGCGCGGTGCCCAGTGCTGCACAACTGGCGGAGCTGCTGGACCAAATCGCTGCCTGCACCACCCGGGGGCACCAGATTCGCATCAAGGTGGGGAATGGCTTTGTGGAACGCCAGGGCTCTGTGCTGCATTGGTACAATCCCTAGGTTTTGCTCTAAAAAATTTTTCCAATGGCATTGATCGTTCATAAATACGGCGGCACCTCGATGGGCTCTACCGAGCGCATCCGCAATGTCGCCAAACGCGTCGCCAAATGGGCGCGCGCTGGCCACCAGATGGTGGTCGTGCCCTCCGCCATGAGCGGGGAAACCAACCGTTTGCTGGGTCTGGCCAAGGAGTTGGCCCCAAGCAAAGCTACGGATGCCTACAGCCGCGAGCTGGACATGCTGGCCGCCACGGGCGAGCAGGCCTCCAGCGCTTTGCTGGCGATTGCCTTGCAGGCTGAAGGCATGGAGTCGGTGAGTTACGCCGGCTGGCAAGTGCCGATTCGCACCAACAGCGCTTACACCAAGGCCCGCATCGAGTCGATTGATGACGCGCGCGTGCGCACTGATCTGAATGCTGGCAAGGTGGTTATCGTGACCGGCTTTCAAGGTCTGGATGAGTTGGGCAACATCACCACGCTGGGGCGCGGCGGATCGGACACTTCCGCCGTCGCAGTAGCGGCTGCCATGAAGGCTGAAGAGTGCCTGATCTACACCGATGTGGATGGTGTCTACACCACCGACCCGCGTGTCGTTCCCGAAGCGCGTCGCCTGAAAACGGTGAGCTTTGAGGAAATGCTGGAGATGGCCTCCATGGGCTCCAAAGTGCTGCAGATCCGCTCGGTGGAGTTTGCGGGCAAATACAAGGTGAAGCTGCGCGTCCTGAGCAGCTTTACACCGTGGGACATTGATATCAACGAGGAAGCCGCTTCCGGCACCCTGATTACTTTTGAGGAAGACGAACACATGGAGCAAGCCATTGTTTCCGGCATTGCATTCAACCGCGATGAAGCCAAAATCTCCGTGTTGGGTGTGCCCGACAAGCCTGGCATTGCATACCAGATTCTGGGTGCGGTAGCCGATGCCAATATCGAAGTGGATGTGATCATCCAGAACATCAGCAAAGACGGCAAGACCGACTTCAGCTTCACGGTCAATCGTGGTGACTACGCCAAGACCGTGGATTTGCTGCGTGACAAAGTACTTCCCAGCCTGGGTGCGCAAGAGGTGGTTGGCGATACCAAGATCTGCAAGGTGTCCATCGTCGGTATCGGCATGCGCAGCCATGTGGGCGTTGCCAGCAAGATGTTCCGCGTGTTGAGCGAAGAGGGCATCAACATCCAGATGATTTCCACTTCCGAAATCAAGACCTCTGTGGTGATTGACGAAAAGTACATGGAGCTGGCGGTGCGAGCTTTGCACAAGGCTTTTGATCTGGACCAGCCACCAGCTTGAAAAAACACCGCAGAGTCGTGAGATAATGCGGCCTGTTCAGGAAACGTGACCGAGTGGCCGAAGGTGCTCCCCTGCTAAGGGAGTATGGGGTGTAGAGCCTCATCGAGGGTTCGAATCCCTCCGTTTCCGCCAAATGAGAACCCCAAGCAAGTCATTGCTTGGGGTTTTTTCATTTTCAGGATCAGAACTGGACTGACCATGATCCAGAGTCTGTCCCGGCTGCGACAGAATTCTCGGGCGTGGCCGCTTTCTTGCTGGATGAGCGGCTTTACTATCTGTTGCAACAAGCACCCCTTTGAGGTGAGGCCTTCGGTGAGACATGATTTGCCGCAGGAGACAGTTCAACCAAGCATTCCAACGCGAGTACGTCCATGTCCAGTTCCCCGTCCCGCAGCCCCTTGAGTGAAATCCCCATGCGAACGCTTGATCGGCCCGAGGCGAGCATTGATTTGCGCGAAGCGAGCGACGGTACGGTGTACCTGGCCTGCGGCATTGCGTACCAGGACGGTTTTCCCTCGCTCGTTGATTATCTGGAGCAGGCCACGCAATTGCGTCCGGACAGCACTTTTTTGGCGGAGCGTGACGCCGACGGTCAGTGGTGCCGTCTGAGTTACCGGGATGCGTGGCGCGATAGCGGCGCGATCGCCGCGTGGTTGATCGCCCATGAATTCGGCCCGGGTGGCCCACCGGTGATGATTCTTTCGGAAAACAGCATTCAACATGCGCTTCTGACGCTGGGCGCATTGCGCGCCGGTGCAGCAGCTGTGCCGGTGTCACCCACGTTTTCTCTCAGCAGTGACATGTCGCGTCTGGCCTATGCGCTTGATCTCATTGAACCCGGGTTGGTTTTTGCGACGGATGCTACACGCTATGGCGCGGCACTTGCCTTTTCGCAAAAGCCCGGCCGGCATATTTGGGGCGGGCTTGATCTGAGCGCGTGTCTGGGTGAGTTCAACGAAGCACAGGTATTGGCGCGGCGCAAGGAAATCAAGCCTGACACCATCGCCAAAATACTGCTGACCTCGGGTTCGACTGGCCGACCCAAGGGGGCGGTCAACACGCATGGCAATCTGGTGGCTGCGGTGCAAATGATTCGCCAGATCAGCGAGCCGTTCAATCCTGAGCGCACGCACACCATCGTGGACTGGCTGCCGTGGCATCACACTTTTGGGGGCAATTCGCAGTTCAATGGCGTGCTGGCGCTTGCTGGCACTTTGTACATTGACAACGGAAGGCCCTTGCCGGGAGAGTTCCAGGCCACTATTGAAAATCTTCGTGAAATCTCGCCGACCAGCTTTGGATGTGTGCCCGCAGCCTATGCGATGCTGGCCGAGGCGCTGGAGCGAGACGCGGACCTTCGGGACAAGTTCTTCAAAAATATGCGGGGCCTGTCCTACGGCGGTGCACTGTTACCCCAGCCCCTGTGGGAGCGCATGCAGCGGGTGGCCACGCAGGCGCTGGGCGAGCGGCTGCCGTTTGGCACCGGCTGGGGCATGACAGAGACTTCAGCAACCGGCGTTGCTGTGTATTGGAACGTTGAACGTACCGGGCTGGTCGGCTTGCCCCAGCCAGGTGTTACTTTGAAGCTGGTTCCGTCCGACGACCGGATGGAGTTACGCATCAAAGGCCCGCAGGTGATGCCCTGTTACTACCGCGCACCGGAATTGAGCGCTGCGGCATTCGACGAGGAAGGCTATTTCAAAACGGGTGATGCCGTGCGCTGGATGGATGCAGATCGGCCGATCGACGGATTGGCGTTTGCCGGTCGCATTGCCGAGGACTTCAAGCTGCTATCCGGTACCTGGGTGCAGGCCAGCATCATTCGCCGCGATTTGGTTGAAGCCCTGCAGCCCTATGTTGCCGACGCGGTCATCTGCGCACCGGACCGACCCTGGCTGGGTGCATTGGTTTGGCTCAATGTGACCAACAGCGACACCGCGCGTGAGGCGCTCGCAGAGAAACTTTCGGTGTTCAACGAAGCTCGCCAAGGCAGCAGCGCGCGCATTGCACGGTTGCTGGTTCTTGCAACGCCACCATCTCCGCAAGCCGGTGAAATTACCGACAAGCGTTCCATCAACCAGCGGCGCGCCATCGAAATTCGCGCCAACGATGTGGCTGCGCTGTACGCGGAGCCTGTCCATTCAAGTGTCATTCTTGTGCAGCAATAACTGGAGTCGTCAATGATTGATCGCGAAATCGATATCACCACGCCTGATGGCCTCATGAACACCTTCATCACACATCCCGAGGAAGGTGGGCCACACCCGGTGGTTATTTTCTATATGGATGCGCCGGGCAAGCGCGAAGAGTTGCACGATATGGCGCGCCGGCTCGGTAGTGCGGGGTATTACGTGATCCTGCCGAACCTCTATTACCGGCGTGATCGTGATTTCCGAATGGGCACCGGCGACGAAGCCCGCAAGCTCATGTTCGAGCACATGGGCTCTTTGAACAAGCCCAAAATCCTGACCGACACCGCAGCGCTGCTGGCGTTTGTGGACCAGGACCCGGCCGCGAAGGCCGGCAAGGCAGGGGTGGTCGGCTATTGCATGAGTGGTCCGTTTGTGTTTTGGGCCGGGGCGCAACACCCGGACAGAATTGCGGCCGTGGCCTCCTTTCATGGCGTGCATTTATGTACCGAAGAGGCTGACTCGCCGCACCGCACAGTGGATCGCATTCAGGGGGAGGTTTATGTGGGCTGCGCGCAAACCGACGTCTGGGCGCCCAGCGAGATGATCGCTGCACTGGATGCCCACCTGCGGACCACCCGCCTGCGCTACCGGATCGAAACCTATGCCGATACCCAGCATGGTTTCGTTTTTCCGCTGCGACAGGGCATGTACCAGAAGGCCGGCGCGGAACGACATTGGGAACGATTGCACGCGCTCCTGCAGCGCAATCTCGTCTAGTCAGTCCTGTCGGCATTTTGTTTTGGGCGCCGGACAAGGGCGGGGCCTGCAGTGCAGCGGGTAAGATAGCCCGCACAAATACACGAGGAAACCATGTCCAGAGCACTCAAAATTCTAATGTTCATCTACTTTGTGGTGTTCTTCACCACGGGTACCTTTTTGGTACTGATCGTGAACTCGACTGAGAACTCCCCGCTATGGATTGGCATGCTGGCGCGTAACCACGGTATCGTGTTTGTGTGGCATCTGACCTGCTGGATGGTCATGGGCATGTTTTCCAACTACTACTGGGACTTGTTCAATCTGGGCAAAGGCTTGGAGTCGGTGCAAGTGGAGCGCATCGTGCTGCCTCTTCTGGTGTCACCAATTGTGTTTTACCCAACCTATAACTTGTGGCTTTCGTCGAGTTCGCAAAGCTACCTGCTGTTTGAAGTGATTGCGTTCCAGGGTGGATTTTTTTGGCATGCGTTGTTCACCAAAGCCAAGCCGATCGAGCAGAGCACATCAACCCCGTGGGTCGTCAATTACGGTGGTGGCGGGCGTATCAAGGCGAAGGCGTCAGCCACCAACGCGCCATCAGGGCAGGATCTGGGTCATTAGAGCCGCCGCTTTGGGGTTGGTCCGCTGTAAAGTGAGGCCTATTTTTGCTGCACTTCGTGCAAATTGGTCAGGTTGATCAACGCAGCCAGAATTTCGGGTTTGAATCCGATCCGTGCCCTGCCAATGCCATCGCCGCCGCTAAGAATCAGGTTTTGCAGGTATTCGACGCAGTCACGGTGACCCCAGAATACCGAGATGGCCTTGGCAATACGCTCGTGCTGACGGTTGATGAGGGCCATTTCGTGATCGATGCGAACTTGTCGGGGAAATTCATGCAAAGGCATCGGCCGGGTGGCGGCTTCCTCCGCTTCGTGAATCAGGTCGGGAAAACCAACGAATTCATCCTTTTTTTCCATGTTGCCTCTTTTGGACTGGGATCGACCGCAGTATGGCTGGGTCGGGGGATATTTGCAATATTCTGAAATTCGTGGGGTTTTCGGCCACTCACGGGTCAATCGATGCACTCCACCGGTTGTCCCACGTCTTTTCGAGGTGACGCCTGTCGCGTTTGGTGGGGCGTCCGTGTTCCATGGCCTGCGCCGGCTCCGTCCCTAATTTTCGCTGCTCGGCGGCATGTTCCCGCTTCTGGATGCTTTCAGGTGTTTCGGTATACAGCTGTTGTGCAACGCTTGCGGGGCCGCGCAATTGGCTGATGCCCATCACGATGACGGTGCGTACCACGGGACCCTGGCGAATTTCGAAGGTATCTCCTACCTTGACTTCGCGGGACGGCTTGGCAATTTGTGCGTTGGCCAGAATGCGTCCCTTGACGATCTCCCCGGTGGCGAGAGAGCGCGTCTTGTAGAAGCGCGCAGCCCACAACCACTTGTCTATGCGAACCTGTTCCATCGATGTGAGTGGGGCGGTTGGCTGATTAAACGGCCGCCAGTCGCCACAGCGAAGTGACCTCACGCGAGCGGGCTTCGTGCAATGCATCACCAGCCTCAGAGGCTTTGGGGTGCTGCGGCTTGGCATCGATTCGGCTTACTACCCTCAAACCGTTTGCCTCAAATGCCGCCAACAGTTCGTCACGTGTGCGCAAGCCCAGGTGCTCGGCGAGGTTGGACAAGATAAGCCAGCCTTCCCCTTTGGGAGCCAGATGGGTGCTCAGGCCCTTGAGAAAGCCAAGCAGCATGCGGCCACCCTCATCGTAAACCGCGCGTTCAATCGGGGAACTGGGCCGCGCCGGCAACCAGGGTGGATTGCACACGATGAGCGATGCGCGACCCTCGGGAAACAGATCAACCTGCGCCACCTGCACTTGGTCTTCCAGGCCCAAGCGGGCCAGGTTGTCTCGCGCACAGGCCAGCGCGCGTGGGTCCTGATCGGTGGCGATCACTTGCTGGACACCGCGGTGGGCGAGCACGGCGGCCAGCACACCCGTGCCGGTGCCGATGTCGAATGCCACCAGCGAGGTCTGGCCGGAAGGGGGTTTGGGCAAGTGCGCGGTGGCGACCAGATGGATGTATTCCCCCCGCACGGGTGAAAACACGCCGTAATGCGGGTGAATGCGGTTGTTCGGGCCTTCGCCCAGTGCCGGGATTTCAACGCCTACCCTGCGCCATTCGTGCGCGCTGGTGATGCCCAGCAATTCGCGAAGTGATGCGACTGAAGCGCCTGCGGCCGTGTCTACGGGGCCCCACGCTGCCGCACACGCGGCTTGAACGTCAGGGGCGCGGCGCAGCGGAATACTGAAGTCGGCATTGAAGGGGATCAGCAACATGCCCAGCATGCGTGCCCTTTGTGACTGAGCCAGGCGATGCAGGTGAAATGCGTCCGCAATCGGCACTTCCTGGCTTGCCTTTTTCCGCTTGCGTGCCGGTACATTGTCAGCACGCCGCGCCAGTGCCTTGAGCAACTGACGGGCGTTGTGAAAATCGCCGCGCCAGAGCAGCGCTGTGCCCTCGCAGGCCAATCGGTAGGCCGTGTCTGCCGTGGTGGTGTCGTCGGCGAGGACTACTTTTTTGGGTGGCGGAGCACCGCGTTCAGAACGCCAGAGTGCGCTGCAATCTTCACCGGCTTCTGTCCAGTGGATGGTGGGCAGGGCAGGGGCAGCGGCATCGGTGCTTGTCGCAGATTTTGAATTGGGCATCGGGTTCGGTACAGGTGTAAATGGGGTAATCGGTTCTTTTAACAGATTGATGGCTTCTGCGGCTTCAGCCTGCCATCAGCCGGTGCACAAGGTCGCCGGTATTGGAGGCTTTGTACTTTCGCATCAGACGGGCGCGGTAGATCTCGACCGTTCGGTGGCTGATGGTCAGCACCTTGCCGATTTCCTTGCTTGTCAGGCCATCCATCAGGTGCGCGGCAACCTCGCGTTCCCGCGCTGTCAATTCGGCCTTGACCGGGCGACGGGAGCTCAGGTCTTCAAAAGTCCAGATGCCAGCTTCGTGAGGCGCGCTCTGGTTGAGTGCCCGACCGGTCACGTGACACCAAAAAGTCTCGCCGCTGGCGCGTTTCATGATGCGGTCGTCCGCGTAGGTGCCGTTGCGGTTCAGAAAGGGTGCGATACGTGTGCCGGTGCGCTCAAACTCAAGCGCGCTGGGATAGAGCACCTGGAAGGACTGGCCCACCAGCAATTCACGTGAGGCACCGAACATTTCGCACAGGTGGCGGTTGCAGTCCACAATAGCGCGATTGCGGGAGAGGACCAACCCCACGGGAGCCTGCTCGAATGCGAGGCGGTAATCAATGTCCATGGTGTCGTTGGCTGTCAACTGTTAGGGTTTGTACTTTACGAAAAACTACGTAGTCGTTTAAGTATTATCGTTGGTGAATTGTTTCTTTGAAGGAGAAAATGAAGTGAACAAAATTTACCCAAGCGCAGCGAAAGCTTTGGAAGGCGTTGCCCGGGATGGTTTGCTGATGGCCGTTGGCGGTTTTGGCCTGTGCGGTATTCCTGAGGCCCTGATCGACGCCTTGCGCGACAGCGCCGTCAAAGACCTGACCGTTATTTCCAACAATGCGGGTGTGGATGGCTTCGGGTTGGGCAAGCTGCTCGAAACCCGTCAGATCAAGAAAATGATTTCCAGTTATGTGGGCGAAAACAAGGAGTTCGAGCGGCAATACCTGGCCGGTGAACTTCAACTGGAGTTCACGCCACAGGGTACGTTGGCCGAGAAGCTGCGCGCGGGGGGTGCGGGCATCCCGGCGTTTTATACCCGTACGGGCGTGGGCACACTCGTGGCCGAAGGCAAGGAAACCCGGGAATTTGACGGTCACGTTTATGTGATGGAGCATGCTCTGGTGCCGGATGTGTCGCTGGTGAAGGCCTGGAAGGCGGACAAGAGCGGCAACCTGATTTTCCGGCGTACCGCGCGCAACTTCAATCCGGCGGTGGCGATGGCCGGCAAGATCACGGTGGTCGAAGTGGAGGAAATCGTGGAGGTGGGCACATTTGATCCTGACGCAGTGCATTTGCCAGGTATTTACGTGCACCGGATCGTGCTCAACGCGACGCCCGAGAAGCGCATCGAGAAAAGAACCATCACCGAGAAAGCAGGAGTCTGATCATGGCCTGGACACACGACCAAATGGCGGCCAAGGCCGCGCAAGAACTGCAAGATGGCTTCTACGTCAACCTGGGCATTGGTTTGCCAACCCTGGTGGCGAATTTCGTCAATCCGGACATCGAGGTGTGGCTGCAAAGCGAGAACGGCATGCTGGGTATCGGACCGTTTCCGACCGAAGATGAAGTCGATGCGGACCTGATCAACGCGGGCAAGCAGACCGTGACGACGATCCCGGGCTCGTCCATTTTCGGCAGCCACGACAGCTTTGCCATGATTCGGGGCGGCAAGATCAACCTGAGTATTCTGGGTGCCATGCAGGTGAGTGAAAAGGGCGATCTGGCCAACTGGATGATTCCGGGCAAGATGGTCAAGGGCATGGGCGGCGCGATGGACCTGGTAGGCGGCGTCAAGAGCGTGGTGGTCCTCATGGAGCATGTCGCGAAGAAGAAAGACGGCACCTTCGACCTGAAGATATTGCCGACCTGCACGCTGCCTCTCACGGGGGTTGGTGTGGTGGACCGCATCATCACCGATCTGGCGGTGCTGGATATTACGCCGCACGGTCTCAAGGTGGTGGAGATGGCGCCTGGTGTGACGCGGGAAGAACTGCAGGCCAAGACTGGCGTGCAACTGCACTGAAGCGGCTAGTTCATGAGCCAGGAAATACGCGAAAACTCTTTTTGGAGTTGATCACGTACTTCCTGGTCAAAATGCGCCAGGCTGTCTTTATCCCGCAGCTCATTCACTGAGATGCGTGGGCCCTTGCACGCGAAAAGAATGCTGTTGCTTTTTTCTTTGGATGCAATCTCCATGAGGTTGCCCTCAAAGGCATTCCTGATGCGATCTGTGAACGTCGCATGCTCGGGATGATCGTGGTGCAAGTTGGCGACCATGATTCCTCGGGGCGAGAGAGCCAGGTAGCAGTCTTCGTAGAAATCTTGGGAACACAAGCTGGCTGCTTGTCCTTGACAGTCGAAACCATCCACCAGGATCACGTCAAAGCGGGGCTGTATTTGTGATGTTATTTGCCTCACGAAATCAGCACCATCCGCACAGTGGACACTGATCCGGTCCGGATCATCAGGTACTTGAAATTCCGCTCGCAGTGCGATGACATGGGGGTTGATTTCAACGACGGTCAGTTGCGTGGCGGGAAGATGGCGATAGCAAAACTTGAGCAGGGAGCCGCCGCCAAGGCCAATCATGGCGATGTGGGCCGGTTCCCGGTTGAACATCAAGAAGCCCATCATGGTGCGCGTGTAATCGACATCCAGATGTGTGGGCCGCTGGCTGCACATGCGGCTTTGCAACTGGTCCAGTGTGAAATAGAGCGATTTGTGCCCCTCAGCCGTAAATACAAACGGGAGTTCCGCCGTTGATGCGCCGGGGGCAGCGGTCAATGCAGGGACTTGAATACTTTTTTTCATGCCGCAAGGAAACCGGGCTTGGGTGAATCGACGACCGATCATATCGCCAAAGAAAAAGGGTGCTGGCAGCTTCAGCTACCAGCACCCTCAAGTCAATGCAACGAGCGATTTTCAGTTCATGCCGCTTTCTTGGCGCGTGCGGTTTTTGCTTTTGCAGCAGGCTTGGCGACAGGCGCCTTGGCTTTGGCGGGCTGACCGGCAACGCGGCGGACCAGCAGGCTCGACTGCTTTTCGATCTTGTCGGCGACCTTGCTGACAGCTTCTGCGGCCGGAATGGCTGCCGTAGCGAGGGTATGCAGCGCCGTTACGCCGGTTGCTTTCTCGAAGCGGCTGGCGTTTGCAGCGACCTGGGTCACGCCTTTTTCAGCCAACTCAACGACCTTGCCCACCACGGCATCAGCACCGTCGGTTGTGGCGGAAATGCCCTTGCTGTAGAAACCGCTGAGTTTCTTCTGAGCGGACAGGGCGTTGGCGCGAACTTCGGCACTCAGGCGTGCGGACGACTTGCCAACAGCGAGTTCCCAGCGCTGATCAACGAAACCCACCATGCGCTCGCCGCCGGTGCGGTACGCGTTGATCACATTCTTGGCTGTATTGCCATAAGACTCGATAACGTTGGTGGTGACGGTGGAGAGGTTCCTGGATGTCATGGTGATTCCCTTTGAAGTGAAAAAATTGGGTGACCGCAGCTTGCACGAAGTGCATCAATCGAGTCATGAGTGGGATTCTCCTGATTCGACCTAGTAGCGGCACCTTAATTCCGGCGCAAAACCTAGGGTGTGCTGTCTAAGAGCGGGAATGTTGGAGCGGGTGAAGGGAATCGAACCCTCGTATGAAGCTTGGGAAGCTGCCGTTCTGCCATTGAACTACACCCGCAGCG
>NZ_JADMJN010000005.1 GCF_018780565.1 Rhodoferax sp. | reverse complement strand
ACCGCATCATGGTGCCGTTCTATGTGTACTACTCGATGTTCGGCTTCCAGCGCATAGGCGATCTGGCCTGGGCGGCGGGCGACATGCAGGCGCGTGGTTTCCTGCTGGGCGGCACGTCGGGGCGTACCACGCTCAATGGCGAAGGCCTGCAACACGAGGATGGTCACAGCCACATCATGGCCGGCACGATTCCGAACTGCATCAGCTACGACCCGACCTTTGCGCACGAAGTCGGCGTCATCCTGCACCACGGCCTCAAGCGCATGGTGGAAAAGCAGGACAACGTGTACTACTACATCACCTTGCTCAATGAAAACTACCCCATGCCCGGCCTCACGCCTGGTACCGAGGAGCAGATCATCAAGGGCATGTACCTGTGCAAGGAAGGGCCTAAGCTGACGCCGCGCGTGCAACTGCTGGGCTCCGGCACCATTCTGCGCGAATCCATTGCCGCGCAGGAGTTGCTGGAGAAAGACTGGGGCGTGGCCGCCAACGTCTGGAGCTGCCCCAGCTTCAACGAGCTGGCCCGCGACGGCCAGGACTGCGAACGCTTCAACCTGTTGCACCCGGGTGGCGAACAACGCGTCGCCTTCGTTGGACAGCAACTGGAAAAACACACGGGCCCCGTGGTGGCCAGCACCGACTACATGAAGGCCTACGCCGAGCAGATTCGCTCCTTCATTCCGAAGGGCCGGACCTACAAGGTGCTGGGTACCGATGGCTTTGGCCGCAGCGATTTCCGCAGCAAGCTGCGCGAGCACTTCGAAGTCAATCGCCACTACATCGTCGTGGCAGCCCTCAAGGCTTTGAGCGAAGAGGGCACAGTGCCAGTGGCCAAAGTGCTGGAAGCGATCGCCAAATATGGCATCCAGACCGACAAGGTCAATCCGCTTTACGCCTGACCCGGCATGCAGCCTGACAACAAGAACAAGGAGACAGTATGTCTTTAGTAGAAATCAAAGTACCGGATATCGGCGACTTCGCTGAAGTCACGGTGATCGAGTTGATGGTCAAGCCGGGTGACACCGTGCAGGCCGACCAGTCCCTGATCACGGTCGAGTCGGACAAGGCTTCGATGGAGATTCCATCCAGTCATGCCGGTGTCGTGCGGGAGCTTCGGGTCGCCCTGGGTGACAAGGTGAAGGAAGGTTCACTGGTGCTGATGCTTGAAGTGGCCGATGTGGCTGGTGCCACCGCACCAACGCCAGTGTCAGCGCCAGCGGCACCTGTTTCACAAGAAAAACAGCCTTTAGCCAGCGTGGAACATGCTGTTTCAGCTACTGTTTCTGTAGCGTCCAGCGTCAATGCAACGACTGCCACGCTGTCTGTGCCGGCACACAACCCGACGGCGCCGCAGTTCAACCTGCCGCATGCCTCGCCGTCAGTGCGCAAATTTGCGCGTGAACTGGGTGTGCCCTTGAACGAGGTCAAAGGCAGCGGCTTGAAAGGCCGCATCACCGATGCCGACGTCCAGGCCTTTACCCGTTCCGTGATGAGTGGCGCGGTGCAAACGGTGGCGGCAGCCGCACAGATCAAGAGTGCCGGGTCTGCATCGGGTGGTGATGGTGCCGGCTTGGGCCTGATTCCCTGGCCGAAGGTGGACTTCGCCAAGTTTGGTCCGGTGGAGCGCAAGGACATGTCGCGCATCAAGAAGATCAGTGGTGCCAACCTGCATCGCAACTGGGTCATGATTCCGCACGTGACCAACCATGACGATGCCGATATCACCGATCTGGAGGCCTTCCGCTTGGCCACCAACAAAGAGAACGAGAAATCCGGGGTCAAGGTCACCATGCTGGCCTTCCTGATCAAGGCCTGTGTGGCTGCGCTCCAAAAATTCCCGGATTTCAATGCCAGCATTGATGGCGACCAGCTTGTTCTGAAGCAGTACTTTCACATCGGCTTTGCGGCCGACACGCCCAATGGCCTGATGGTGCCGGTTATCAAGGACGCCGACAAGAAAGGCATCATGCAGATCTCGCAGGAGATGAGCGACCTGGCCAGAAAAGCGCGCGAAGGCAAGCTCAGCCCGGCTGAAATGTCTGGCGCCTGCTTCACGATTTCCAGCCTGGGTGGCATTGGGGGGCGCTACTTCACGCCGATCATCAATGCGCCCGAGGTGGCGATTCTGGGGGTCTGCAAATCCACCATGGAGCCGGTGTGGGACGGCAAGGTTTTCCAGCCGCGCCTGATGCTGCCGCTGAGCTTGAGCTGGGACCACCGCGTGATTGATGGTGCGTCTGCGGCCCGCTTTAACGTTTACCTGGGCCAGATTCTGGGTGACTTCCGCCGGGTGCTGCTATGACGACGGTGGTCGTGGTCAAGAAGGCCGGCCAGGTGGCGATTGCGGCGGACACGCTGGTCACGTTTGGTGACACGCGTCTGGGTCACCGTTATGAGCCCAACAGCAAGCTGTTCAAGGTGGATACGCCTACAGGTGTGAGCTATGTGGGCATTGCGGGCACGGTGGCGCATTTTCCGGTGTTGCGCAAAGCCATGATGGCCTTGCCCAAGGAAGAGCTCAAGCTTGGCAGCAAGGACGAAGTGTTTGACACCTTCACCAAGCTGCACCCCTTGCTGAAAGAAACCTTTTTCCTGCAGACCAAGGAAGATGACAACGACCCCTATGAGTCCAGCCAGTTCAGCGTGCTGATTGCCAATGCCAGCGGCATCTATGGTTTGTACAGCTACCGCGAAGTGTTTGAGTTCAATGAGTTCTGGGGGATTGGCTCGGGCCGCAGCTTTGCGCTGGGCGCCATGCACGCAGCCTGGGGTCATGCCAAAACCGCCCGCGAATTGGCCAGCATCGGCGTGAATGCCGGGTGTGAGTTCGACAAGAACTCGGCTGGACCGATTGAGGTGTTCACCGTCAAGTTGAAGAAGAAATAAGAGAGACACACGATATGGCATCCCTAGACATCAAGGTACCCGACATCGGCGACTTCGCCGAAGTGACTGTCATCGAGTTGTTGGTCAAACCGGGTGACACGGTCAAGCCTGAGCAGAGCCTGATCACCGTGGAGAGCGACAAGGCCTCCATGGAAATCCCCAGCTCGCACGGCGGTGTGGTGAAGGAACTCAAGGTCAAGCTGGGCGACAAGGTGAAGGAGGGGTCCCTGCTGATGGTGCTGGAATCGTCTGTCGCTGAAGGTGGTTGGCCAAATCAGCCTCAGGCCCCCGTTAATAATGCCCAGGTAGCTATTAAAACAGTAGCAAACGAGATCGCGTCCGTGCAAGCGGCAAATCCTGTACCTACGGGATCCAGCTACGCCGGTACCGTCGATCTTGATTGCGACCTGCTGGTGCTGGGTGCCGGGCCCGGTGGCTATTCAGCGGCGTTCCGTGCTGCCGACCTCGGCCTGAAAGTCATTCTGGTAGAGCGCTACGCACAACTGGGCGGCGTCTGCCTCAACGTGGGTTGTATTCCGAGCAAGGCGCTGCTGCATGTGGCTGCCGTGATGGACGAAGTGAGCCACCTGTCGGCCCTTGGTGTGGACTACGGCACCATGACGCTGGATATCGACAAGTTGCGTGGCCATAAAGAAAAGGTCATCGGCAAGCTCACCGGCGGATTGGCCGCCATGGCCAAGATGCGCAAGGTCACCATCGTGCGTGGTTACGGCGCCTTCGTCGGCGCCAACCACGTCGAAGTCGAAGAGACCACCGGTACCTCGCAAGAGAAGACCGGCACCAAGAAAGTGATCGGTTTCAAGAACGCCATCATCGCCGCAGGCAGCCAGGCCGTGCGCCTGCCCTTCATGCCCGAAGACCCACGCGTGGTTGACTCCACCGGTGCCTTGGCACTGAAGGAAGTGCCCAAGCGCATGCTGATATTGGGCGGCGGCATCATCGGCCTGGAGATGGGCACGGTCTACAGCACCTTGGGCGCCCGTCTGGACGTGGTGGAAATGCTGGACGGCCTGATGCAGGGCGCTGACCGCGACCTGGTCAAGATCTGGCAGAAGATGAACGCCAAGCGTTTCGACAACATCATGCTCAAGACCAAGACGGTGGGTGCCAAGGCCACGCCTGAAGGTATTGAAGTGACCTTTGCACCGGCGGAAGAGGGCGAGGCGGGAAGCAACGCAAGCGTTGCGGCCCCCGCCCCGCAGGTTTACGACCTGGTATTGCAAGCCGTGGGCCGCACGCCCAACGGCAAGAAGATCGCCGCCGACAAAGCCGGCGTGGCCGTTACAGACCGCGGCTTCATCAACGTCGACATCCAGATGCGTACCAACGTGCCGCACATCTTCGCCATCGGTGACATCGTCGGCCAGCCCATGCTGGCGCACAAGGCGGTGCACGAGGCGCATGTGGCAGCCGAAGTGATTGCCGGTGAACTGCAGGGCAACAAGGAACTGGCAGCCGCTGCCTTCAACGCCCGCGTCATCCCCAGTGTGGCCTATACCGACCCCGAAGTGGCCTGGGTCGGCCTCACCGAAGACCAGGCCAAGGCGCAAGGCATCAAGATCAAGAAGGGCCTGTTCCCCTGGACCGCATCGGGCCGTGCCATTGCCAATGGGCGCGACGAAGGCGTCACCAAGCTGCTGTTTGACGACAGCCCCGAGGCGCACGGCCACGGCAAGATTCTGGGCGGCGGCATCGTCGGCACCCACGCGGGCGACATGATCGGCGAGATTGCGCTGGCGATCGAGATGGGTGCTGACGCGGTAGACATCGGCAAGACGATTCACCCACACCCTACGCTGGGCGAGAGCATTGGCATGGCGGCGGAGATTGCGCACGGTAGTTGCACGGATGTGCCGCCGGCACGCAAGTAGCCCCTTCCTAGCCTACTTTGCCTTGCGACGCGTCGTAAAGCCCAGCAGGCCCAGCCCTGCCAGCAGCATGGCGTAGCTTTCTGGTTCGGGTACCGGAGCCAGTGCGTACAAACTGGTGGTGTTGGATGTTTCGTTGGCGATGGCGAGGTAGTGCTTACCACCCATCTCAAAACCCTTCAGGCCTTCGGGTGCCAGATCGCCGTCGGTCACTATCATGTCAACGAAGCTGGCGTTTTCAGGAGTTGTGATATCGAATATGGCCACGGCTCCCTTGGTGGTGCGCTCCAGCCCGACAAAGGCAAAGGTTTTTCCGCCGATCACCATCAGTTCCACGCCCTCGGGCTCGACCCCTTTGTCACGGCTGCGGCCGTCGTCGTAAATACCGCGGGCTGCTGCTTCGCGGTCCAAAGTCGAACCACTGTCAAACACCATATTTCCGTCGGTATCACGAATGGAGAAAGACCGTGCACCGGCTGTAATCAGGTTGCCCGCACTGGAGTCAGCATTGGAAACGCGCAGGCCAATCAGGTCACCGCTTGCGCCAATATTGGAGGCGCTGGCGGTCAACCGGTCGGCGTCGTCTTCCCGAAAGTCGCCTTCGTTGGCCATGACGATCAGGGTACGCCCACCGGACTCGTAGCTTGCCATGCCATCGGGCATGTACAGGCCTTTGGCTGCGTAGGTGTTAAAGCTGATCGTGCCGCCGGTTTTCGGGTCAATCTCGTTACCCACCGTGTTGAAATTCTTGAGTCCCAGGCCAATGACTTTTTCTGTCGTATTGGTATTCAGATTCAATACCCCCATGGCATTGGCTTCTTGCAGACTCACAAACGCTTTGGAGCCGTCTTTGCTCACGGCAATGTATTCCGGCTCAAAATTCATGCCCGTGTTCGTGCGAATGTTGCTGCCGGTTTGCGTTGCTCCCTGGAAGGTGGGGGTGGCCACGACCGTGCGGGTGTTCATGTCGAGAATGCTGACGCTACCCACTGGGTCCACCGCAGGGGTGTTGAATGTGGCGGGCAAAGTCGTGCCAATGCGTGTGCCGTAGGTCGATGGTGTTCCTTCATTCGCTACCAACAGCTTGCTACCGTTGGGGGTGAAGGTCAGCATGTCGGGCAAGGCCCCAACTACCACGTTATTGTTGCCTGCACTCAAGGTGCGGGTGGCCGTGTCATAAAACTGAACCATGCCTGCATTGGTTTTGGTGGGCGCTTCAATGGCAAAAGCCGCCACGCCATTGTGAATGGCCACACTGTTGATGGAGCCAAAACTGGTGGTGTTAATGTGCCCAATGAAGCTGCCGTTGGTGGCATTGAGGATGTCCACACCCGCCAAGCCGGCAACCCAAAGAGAGTTGGTGATGTTGTCAAACGCGACAATCTCCGCAGTTTGGCCGGCAAACCCCGACAGGCTGTGGTTGTAGGTCCAGGCTTTGCTCAAGCCAGAAAAAGTTTGGGCTGAAGCCGCCACAGGGCTCAAGGCAATTGCAACGGCAACGGCCAGAAAATTTTTCTTCATGGGTGACTTTCTTGGTAATGGGTGCGATAAATTCGCAAGCGAAACAGAACCCAAATAGGTTAACGAGTGGGTATGTCAGATCTGTGACCACCTTGCTCCCTATCCCGCGTTTTGCGCGCGAGCCATGTGCTGCGCATCCCTGGTGCCACCGCCGCGCACGCACCGGCACCGCTATTCGGTCGGCGTTTTGACACGCCCAACCCATGCCATACTTGACCTGATATGGTTGAATTTCCTATCCATCATTGCTGGCGCTTGAAGGCACTGGCGACGATGCACGGGCGCAGATCAATTTTCCCCGCCACGGGACCAAGTGGCTGGCACTGAGTGTGGCCAAGCTCACCTCTGTACCTTAGAACAATGACAAATCACCATGGGAGACAACAAGTTTTGAACAAAACGCAGGGTGATACCCAACGCGACGATCGGGTTGTTGACGTTGGCGTCTGGGAGTCATCAGTGCCCTACATGAAACTATTGGTCGTACTGGTGATGGTGGCAGTTGCCATGTTCCTGATCAGTCTGTACCTGTTTGCCCCAGGGCAGAGTGCACGGGTATTGGGCGCGGTTGCACTGGCTGTGGTGATGGCTGTTGTATGGGTGCAGGTGCAACGCGGTAACGTCCTGCGCGCCTTGCAGGTTGTGACCTATGGTGTATGGCTGGTTGCCACCGGCGTGGTCATGGCCAGCGGCAGTTTGCGTACGCCCATCATTTATGCCTACCCTGTCATCATTCTGGCCATCGGGCTGCTGATCGGTGGGCGTATGGCAGCGCGCATTACCTTGGCAACGATTGTGGTGATTCTGCTGTTGGCCGTGGGGGAAACCACCGGCCTTTTTCGCGTGAGCGTGACCCCGGCACCCGCCATGTTCGGCGTGATCCAAATCACGGTGTGTCTGCTGGCCTTGCTGCTGGTCCGGGTGGTTGTGAAGTCCTACCAGGCGGGACTGACGGAGCTCAGAAGTCTTGGACAGAGTCTCACGGTGCGTACCCAGCACCTCGAAGAAAGCCGGCTGCAGTTGCAGCAGGCCCAGGCAGTTGCCAGGGTTGGCAGCTGGGTCATGGATCTGGCCACTGGTGAGTTCACACTGTCTGCTGAGAGCCAGCGGATTTTCGGCATGACCCAGACGCAGCCGGAGGCCCGTGTGTCCATGCTTGAATGCATCTATCCGGAGGACCAGGCCCAACTGGAGCGGGCGCTGCAAGGCGCACATCAGGGGCAGGGGTTTGATATTGAGCAGCGCGTTGTGGTGGGTGATACGGTCCGCTGGGTTCGCCTCAAGTCCGATGTGCAGCGTGGTGTTCATGGTGAGCCGCAATATGCGGTCGGCATTGCCCAGGACATCACCGAGCGCAAGGAATCAGAGTCCCTGATCCAGAGTTTGGCGTTTTTCGATGTGTTGACCGGCTTGCCCAATCGAAGACTGTTGATGGATAGGCTGGCCCATGCCATGGCGGTATGGTCGCGCCACCAGCGTAAGGGCGCGCTCCTGTTCGTGGACCTGGACAACTTCAAGGTGCTCAACGACACCCATGGCCACTTCATGGGGGACATGCTGTTGCAGCAAGTGGCTCAACGCCTGTCAGGTTGCCTGCGCCAGGGCGACACGGTGGCCCGGCTTGGAGGAGATGAGTTTGTGGTGATGCTGGAGGAACTCAGCGAAGACACCGAGGAAGCCACCAACCAGGCGCGCATTGTTGCCGAGAAAATTCTCGATGTGCTGACCCAGCCGCACCAGCTGGACACCTATAGCCACCTCAGCACGTCTAGCATCGGCATCACCCTGTTCGGGCACCTGCAGGAAGGTATTGAGGAGCCCTTGAAACGTGCCGACATGGCGATGTACCAGGCCAAGGCCGCCGGGCGCAACACCTTCCGTTTCTTTGACCCCAGCATGCAACAGGCGATCGCAGAGCGCGCCAACCTCGAAAAGGACCTGCGCGAAGCCCTGGAGAGCAATCAGTTTCGCCTGGTGTACCAGCCGCAGATCAACGACCGTGCGGAATCCACGGGGGTCGAGGCGCTGGTGCGCTGGCAGCACCCGCAGCGTGGCCCGGTGTCGCCTGCGGATTTCATTCCGCTGGCGGAGTCAACCGGTCTGATTCTTCCTCTGGGTCAATGGGTTCTGGAAACGGCATGTATCCAGTTGGCGGCCTGGGCTACGCAGCCCGTGATGGCCCATCTGACCATGGCGGTAAACGTCAGCCCCCGACAATTCCATCAGCCTGAATTCGTTGACCAGGTGTTGGCGACCCTGGCGCGCACCGGTGCCAATCCCCATCGCCTGAAGCTGGAGCTCACCGAGGGCATGCTGGTCACCGACGTGGAAGATGTCATTGCCCGGATGATGTGGCTCAGGCATATTGGTGTGGGCTTTTCGCTGGACGACTTTGGTATGGGGTATTCCTCGCTGTCATACCTCAAGCGTCTGCCGCTGGATCAATTGAAGATTGACCAGAGCTTTGTGCGGGACATTCTGCTTGACCCCAACGATGCTGCCATCTCGAAAATGGTCATCGTTCTGGCCGAAAGCCTGGGTTTGACGGTCATCGCCGAAGGCGTGGAGACCATCGAACAGCGCGACTTTCTGTCGGGGCAGGGATGCCAAACCTATCAGGGGTATCTGTACAGTCGCCCCCTGCCTGCGGCAGAGTTGGAAACTTTCGTTCAATCGCGGTTAACTTCGCAAGCATGACGAATCGGGAAGAGGGTACCGTTCGTCGAAAGCCCCAAATACCATCCACCTCGTATTTGTGTTTTAAGATTGTGCATGCCTACCAAGCAAAAATTCACCACGAATTCAGTTGCACCCCAGAAGTTTCGTCCCCATGGGCGGGTCGAGTTTTCCAGTCAAGGCAATATCTTGATCAGCGAAGTTATTGGCCCGTTCAACGTCGAGCTGGTCAACGCCGTGGCGAACACGGAGGTTGATCGATTTGAGGAATTTATTGCACGTGGCAAGTGGGGGGACGTCATTGTTTTCCGGGAAAGCGCAATGGCTTCTCATGAAGCATTGGCAGCGGTCACTGCCAATGTCAGGAAAAATATTGAGAACGCTCACCATCCGTCTGCCACCGCCTTGGTGCTTGCACCTTGCGTGGAAGGGGCAAAGTTGATGGCTCGCCGCCATCTGCAGTGTTTTCTGGACGGAGGCTACACACAGGCGGGCATTCCCATTGCTGTATTCGAGGATGAGGACGAGGCAATCAATTGGCTTAAGTCTGTCTTGAACAAGACGAACTCCAGTGATCTCTAGCGTGTCCGGGTCGGGGAATCAGACGATGGCCGCAAGCTAACTTACCGGTACGGCAAACCCCGACACATCCGCAGACACAATGTGGCCTTCCGAGTTCACGAAAAATGCCCCCGCACCAAACTCCTTGCGCAGCCGGGCAGTGAGCTTGCCAAAAGACAAATCCACAGCCCCTTGCACGCCAATGCTCAGCTCAACTCTGGCCTTGCGCGCCAGCGCGAATTGCTGATCAAGTTCATTGCGTTCGGCCAAAGATCGCCCCCATATTTGGATGGCGTGTTTCAGGGATGCGTTGACTCGTTCCAGCATGCCTTTGGGGTCACCCGTGCTGCTCAATTGCTTCGCCAGCTTTTCCAGCGCCTCTTGCGCCGCCTTCTCTTTGTCAATGCGCAACTGCAAGGTCTGGTATTTGGCCTCCAGTTCCGGATTGACGCCCATCACGACCTTGGTCACACTGCCTTTCTCGGAGCCCAGGATGGGCGTGCGGATCAGCATCATGGCAATGGCGGTCCCGCCTGTCAGGCGCCCGCGCTGTGGTGAGCTTGCCCCCACGATGATCTGATTGAGTGACTGCAACTCGCATTCCAGGGCCATGTCTTCCAGTGCGATGACAGTGCCTGCAAAAATGCGGGCACCTTCCGCAAAACGCGCGCTCACCGATCCACCCGCACGCAGGCTGGCGTGGGCAATGATGCCGGCAGTCACCCGAATATTGCCACCGGCTTCGAGCAATCCCCCGTCGACCGTGCCATTCACCACAATGTCTCCGCTGGCCTGGATCTTCATCCCCTGGGTAACGTCGCCATCTACCTGCACGGTGCCGTCATAGTGGATGTTGCCGCTTGCCATGTTGACTTCAGGCACCCGCAAAACGGGCTCGACCATGACGCCGCAATGGACCCGTATCGGCTGCCCGGTGATGGCAGCCTGCAACAGATTGGGGTCTTCTTTGGCCAGCTCCGTGCCTTGCAATTGCGCGGCAAAGGGCTCGTCGTGCCCGGGGCGGGGCGGCAGGATCGTGCCCCGCACGGTTTGTCCCTGGATGCCGGGGCTTGCGGGAATGCGGCGCATCAACAGTTCGCCAGAATGAACCACCGCGATGCTGCCATGCTCCCGGTAGTCGATCAGGCCCTCCTCATCGAGTTGGGGCGCGCGGTCCACTGTTTGTGGATTGCTTTCCTCAAAAATCGTATCCGTTCCATCCTGGGGCGGCACACCCTGAGCCACGGGCGTGGGCTCGCCACTGCGTTGGTCACAGGCCTGCCGCACGGCTGCCGGGTCTATGCCGAACACCACCCCAGCCTCGGCCAACGCCTGCATCACATCGTCCACGGTAGCGGGTGCGCCACTTTGCGAGGGCGTACAACTGACGCTCGCCGTCATCTCGTCTTCGGTTATCTCGACCTGGACTTCGGCACCAAGCCGCTGGGCCACTTGAACAACGAAGGGGACTCTTTGTTCGTTGCAGCTGATGGCAGCACTGGCAATTGCTGCGTCGTCAATTTGACAGTCGCCAAAGCCGGCTTGCACCAGCAGGTCATTCAATACTGTCGCATCAAGCGATGCCCGGGCCGCAATCGGCTCGGATCGCAGAAACACGAACCCATCTGATTCACTGAAGGAAATGCCCGGGTATTCCATTTTCGTTGGGTTCAATCAATTGCCAATTCGTTTCAGGAGCATTCCTATTGAACTTTCCTGGCCGCGCCTTATCATTCATCTATGCGTCGCCCTTTGTTCATTTTCATGATCCTCCTGCTGCTGCTTCGCGGTTGGGTGGGGGATGCCATGGCCACGACCATGGCATCGGCCAAATTGCAGTCTACACAGATTGCTTCCGAAATGATAGCTACAGGGTCCCATTGCGTTGATCACGTCGCGGACCAGGCTTTTGAATCCGTGGGCCAGGATGGCACTGGACATGGCGGTTCCTGCGGCTTCTGCGCGGCCTGCCATGCAGTGGGTTTGTCGCCCCTGTTCGTTGACACGGCTTGTGTCGCCATTCCCCTGGCGCTGCCGCATGCGCCGTCGGCCCAATTTGCCAGTGCCATGGCGGCGCTGGGCCAAAAACCACCCATTTCCTGAGTTGCAGGCCCGTATTGGGCCTGTACTTGCCATTTGGCGCGGGCGCTGCCCCGCGTGTGATGCCCGATCCGTACCGTTTTCGTGATCGCTTCATTGGTCAATCAGGAGTTTTTTGTGGATATTGGTTTCTATTTCAAGGTGATGGCCTTGTCCGTGGGGGCGAGTGCTGCGGCGGCGCAGGGGGGGGCTGGCGGGTCGGCCAGCGATCCTGCTGCGCCCGTTCCGACCGTGCCTTATCGGTCGACCTTTTCAGACAGGCCCTCCGGGGTAGAGCCTGCCCGTGATGACTGGAAGCGTGCCAATGCAGAGGTAGGGCGTTTCACGCGTGGTCACCCGGATATTCTGAAATGGGAGCAGCAACAAGCGCCCGATGCATCCAAACCCCAGGCGCCTGACGCGCACAAACATTGAGCGCCGTCATGTTTCCATTTCAAACCTTGACGCTGGGTGCTTTCGTTCTGGTGGCGCTCACTGGCTGCGCCAGCCTGTCGCCCGATGGCAACCAGGCCGACATGGCCGACTTGATTGCGGGCAGAACCGGCGGTGTCAGTGCACCGGTCGGCATGGCTGACAGCCCAGCAAGCCGCGAAGCCGTCGCCAAGCTGCTGGCCACACCCTTGACTGCCGAGTCGGCCGTGCGCATTGCACTCTTGAACAACCCCGGTATCCACGCGTCCATGGCCGCTCTGGGCATCAGTGATGCGGACCGTGTGCGCGCCGGAACGCTGCCCAATCCTCATTTTTCGATTGCTCGTTTCGTCGAAGGCGACAAGGTGGAGATCGAACGAGGCATCAGCTTCAATGTCATGGGCTTGCTCACACTGCCGTGGCGCGCCAAATACCAGGGCCAGCAACACGAAATCGCCAAGCTGCAGGCGGCGCAGGAGCTTGTGGCGCTTGCTGCCGACACCCGCAAGGCCTGGATCAACGCGGTGGCGGCCCAGCAGTCGGCCAGTTACATGGCAGACGCCAAAGAGGCCGCCGAGGCAAGTGGCGAACTGGCCCGACGCCTGGCACGCGTGGGCAACTGGAGCAAGTTGAACCAGGCGCGCGAGCAGACGCTGGTGGCCGATGCCACCGCACAACTGGCCAAAGCCCGCAACCATGCTTTCGCGGCACGTGAAAAGCTCATACGCCTGATGGGCCTGTGGGGGGCTCAGACGCAGTTCACGCTGGCCGAGCGCCTGCCTGAATTACCCAAAACCGCATCCGATCTGTCCGATATCGAGGCCACAGCTTTGCGTCAGCGCCTGGATGTGCGTGCCAGCGTGGCGCAAGCCGGGTACGTCGCTGAATCGATGGGATTGACCCGCAGCACGGGTTTCATCAATGCGCTGGATGTCAAATACGCCCGCAACACCACCTTTGACAACGCAACAGGTGGCCAGGACAGCAAACGCGGCTGGGGGCTGGAGCTACCCTTGCCAATTTTCGATTGGGGTGGTGCCAGCAATGCCAGGGCTCAAAGCCTTTACCTGCAATCGGTAGCGCGTGTGCAGGAGACAGCCGTCAAGGCGAGGTCCGAGGCCCGAGAGAGCTACCACGCATGGCGCACCGCATATGACCTGGCCCGGCATTATCGCGACGAGGTGGTGCCCTTGCGCAAGTTCATCAACAACGAGCTGCTTTTGCGCTACAACGGGATGCTTGCCAGCGTGTTTGAGCTGCTGGCCGATACCCGCACCAGCATCGCCGCAGTCAACGCCAGCATTGAGGCCCAGCGCGATTTCTGGCTGGCAGACACCGACCTGCAAACCACACTCACCGGCACATCTGCTGGTTTGATGGGTGCGACTTCCGCCAATGCTTCAAGCAGCGGCAGCGAAGCCAAAGGACATTGAGATGAGCATCAACCAAAACCGCAGACATTTTTTTGCCGGCGCTGCTGCCGCGACTGCTACTGCCGTGGCTGCCAGCGCCGTCAGCCGCGTGGCCATGGCCGCATTGCCTGAACCGGTCCTGCAGGCCAGGCCTGACACCATGCCGCCGCTGGCACCCTCAACAGGCCGGCCCTACAAGCCCGTGGTCACGCTCAACGGCTGGACGCTGCCCTGGCGCATGAAGCATGGGGTGAAGGAATTTCACCTGGTGGCTGAACCCGTGGTGCGCGAGATGGCACCTGGCTTCAATGCCAATATGTGGGGCTACAACGGGCAAAGCCCAGGCCCTACGATTGAGGTGGTGGAGGGTGATCGCGTGCGCATTTTCGTCACCAACAAGCTGCCCGAGCGCACCAGCGTGCACTGGCACGGCCAGCGCTTGCCCAATGGGATGGACGGTGTCTCGGGCTTGACCCAGCCGGCGATTGAGGTTGGCAAGACTTTTGTCTATGAGTTCATTGCGCGGCGTCCCGGCACCTTCATGTACCACCCCCATGCCGACGAGATGACCCAGATGGCGATGGGCATGATGGGCTTCTGGATTACGCACCCCAAAGCCAGGCATCCGTTGATCGACGAGGTGGACCGAGACTTTGTGTTCCTGCTCAACGCCTACGACATCGATCCCGGCAGCATGACACCGAAGATCATGACCATGACCGAGTTCAACCTCTGGTCCTGGAACAGCCGGGTGTTTCCCGGTATTGATACGCTCAACGTACGCAAGGGCGACAAGGTGCGCATCAGAATGGGCAATCTCACCATGACGAACCACCCCATCCACCTGCACGGCCATGAATTCGTCGTCACGGGGGGCGACGGCGGACCAAGGCCTATGGCCGCGCGCTGGCCGGAAGTCACTACCGATGTGGCGGTGGGACAGATGCGGCAGATCGAATTCATGGCAGACGAGGAGGGTGACTGGGCCTTTCATTGCCACAAGAGCCACCACACCATGAATGCGATGGGCCACGACGTGCCCACCATGATTGGCGTGGACCACCGCGGCCTGATCAAGAAGCTGCAAAAGGCCGTACCCGACTATATGGTCATGGGTGAGCGCGGCATGGCTGATATGGGCGATATGGAAATGGAGATCCCGGAGAACACGGCGCCCATGATGACCGGTACCGGCCCCTACGGCAGCCTGGAGATGGGCGGCATGTTCAGCGTACTCAAGGTGCGTAAGGACCAACGGCCGGGTGATTACAAGGACCCGGGTTGGTACAAGCAACCGACAGGCACCCAGGCCTATGAATGGACGGGTGCACTGCCCGAGCCTGCTCGCCCCGGGGCTGAAAAACCAAACCTGTCGACGCTACCGCCCGGCCCCGCGACCGAGGTCCGGATTCGCAAGCCTGCAGGTCATTCCGGGCACTGATTGAAATGAACAAAATGAACAACATCTACCGCATTTTTCTTGTATCGCTGGTGGTCGGTGTCAGTACTTGTGCCCAGGCTCATGGAGAGGGTGTGCATGCACGGACGGTCAGCCCGGAACAAAAAGATTGGGGCATCGCAGGGGATGAACTATCGGTCAAGCGCACGGTGACCCTGAGCATGGACGACAACATGCGCTTCACGCCCAGTCTGTTGTCCTTCAAGCAGGGCGAGACCGTGCGTTTTGTCATTCGCAACAAAGGCAAGATGCTGCACGAACTCGTCATCGGCACGCGCAAGGAGCTTGATCAACACGCTGCAATGATGCTGAAGTTCCCCACCATGGAGCACGACGAGCCCTACATGGCGCACGTGGCATCAGGCAAAACCGGTGGACTGGTCTGGACTTTCAACCGCACTGGCGAGTTTGACTTTGCCTGCCTCATTGCCGGTCACTATCAGGCCGGCATGGTTGGCAAGATCCGCGTGACGGCTGTGGTGCCGTGAGGCCGAAATTTCAAGACACCCAAGGAGAAAGCTATGCAAAGAAGAATTTTTGTTCAAACCCTCGCCGCACTCGTGTCCGCTCCGCTGATGGCGCAAACAAGGCCCCAGATCGAAGTCTGGAAGGACCCCAGTTGCGGGTGTTGCAAGGACTGGATAGCTCATGTGAAAGCAAATGGCTTCGACGTCAAGGTTCATGAGAGCGGCAATGCCGCAGCCAGAAGCCGGTTGATGATCCCCGAAAAACTCGGGTCCTGTCATACCGCGATGGTTGGTGGCTATGCCATCGAAGGCCATGTGCCAGCCCGCGAGATCCACCGTCTGCTGAAAGAGCAGCCCCAGGCTATTGGTCTGGCGGTGCCTGGCATGCCAGTGGGTTCACCCGGCATGGATGATCCCGTGTACGGCGGGCGCAAAGATCCCTATGACGTGTTGCTCATTGCCCGCAATGGCAGCACCCGTGTTTATCACAGCTACCACCGCGCCTGAAAGGTGCCTCAAAGGATATCCCATGAAACGTTTAGCACTTCTTTTTCCGACGCTTATGACGTCCCTCGTTTTTGCTCAGGCTGTGCTGCCCGCGACTGAAGCCGAAGTCAGAAAAGTGGACCGGGAGACCGGCAAGATTACCCTCAAGCATGGCGAGATCAAGAACCTTGACATGCCGCCAATGAGCATGGTGTTTCAGGTCAAGACGCCTGAACTTCTGGACAAAGTCAAGGCTGGCGACAAAGTCAGTTTTACTGCTGACAAGATCAATGGGGTTTATACGGTCCTGTCTATCGAGTCGCAGCGCTGAGTCTTCCGCGCGGTCCCCGAGGTTTTCGGGATAGTATCCGCGCATGGTAATGACTCCTGACTTGTCTGTTCTGCTCGATCGCCTCGACCCCGAGGCTGATCGGGTCCATCGCCATCTTTGGCTGATGGCACTGGTGCGCTGGATCCGGGGGGACGCCATGTCCGTTACCGCAGCCGTAGCGCGTGTCGACTTGTTACTGGATGTACTGCACGCGCGTCCTGAACAGACCAAGCGGGTACAGGTCTGGTGGCATCGCCTGCTCGACACGCTGGATGGGAGCACGCTGCTGTCCGACTACGGTTTTGCTTCGCGCAGCGCTTTTGTTAGCGAGTTGGTGGATCGATTGCACAACAAGCTGCTGCCAGCGTCGCCAGAAACAGGCGATGCGGGTGAGTTGTTTGCGCAGTTGCTGCGCACCGAGTTTGACGCCCAGTGGCTGGGGGCCCTGTCGACGCAGACATTGGAGCGCATGGGAAAACTGCTTTGGGCACCCGCGCTCGCGGGTCCTACCCCCGGAATCAGCCACTGGCAGTACACCTTGATGGAAGCCATCACCTTTTGCACCAGCCAGGTTCGCGCGATCGGGTTTTCTCCTGAGGTTCGCTTGCGTATGAGTACGCCCGCGCAGGATGCCAGTCCGTTTCACACCCTGGCCTCTAATTGGGATGCCGTGCGCGACGCCTGGTTGGCAGACAAGGGGCTGGCCGAAGCGGTCCAGCACTTCAAGGCACAGCTTGATGCATGCCGCCAGGCTGCCGCATCGGTATATACCCATCTGGATGCGCACGGCATTTCGGTGGACCTTGTGTTTCGACTGCGGCAGTTGCGCCAGCGGGTGTTGCGTATTCGCGCGTTGATGGACTGCCTGTTGCAGGATCCAGGTTACCCGTACACGGCACGCCTGCTGGCCCACTTGGCTCTGGTGGGGCAAGAGCAGCGCAGCATTAGGGCGCTGATCAACGCCAACTCTTCGCTGCTGGCGGCCAAAGTCGCAGAGCGCAACTCGGAAACCGGCGAGCACTACATTACCCGCAACTGGACCGAATACAAAGCCATGCTGCGGCAATCGGCAGGGGGAGGGTGCGTCATGGCCTTCACCACCGCACTCAAGTTCGGCGTGATGGCATTGGGGCTGAGCGCTTTCTGGTACGGTTTCTGGGCCGGGGTGGTGTATGCCGCCAGCTTCGTGCTGATTCAGTTGCTGCACTACACCGTGGCAACCAAACAGCCGGCCATGACAGCACCTGCCATGGCAGCCAAACTCAAGGACATGTCGGCACCCCATGCGGTAGAGAGCTTTGTGGACGAGTTAACCCACCTTGTGCGCTCGCAGGTGGCTGCAGTGCTGGGCAATGTGGTGCTGGTATTTCCGGTGGCCGTTGCCTTGTCGATCGCGTGGAGCCTGATCTTTGGCAGCACGCTCATCACGCCCGCGACGGCGGACTACGTGCTCCACTCGATTACCCTGCTGGGGCCATCGGTACTTTTCGCTGCCTTTACGGGTGTGTTGCTGTTTTCCAGCTCCATTCTGGCGGGCTGGGTGGAAAACTGGTTTGTGCTGCATCGGCTGGATTCGGCACTGCGCTACAACCCGGCCATTACTTCATGGCTGGGTGACGCGCGCGCCGATCGGTGGGCGTTCTTTTTGCGTAACAATATTTCAGGTTTGGCAGCCAATATTTCCTTGGGCCTGATGCTTGGTCTTGTGCCTTCGATTTTTGGCTTTCTGGGTGTCGGGCTTGATGTGCGCCACGTCACCCTGTCCGCCGGCCAGTTGGGTATGGCATGTGCAGCTTTGGGCTGGAATGTGGTGTCTGCGCCTGCGTTGTGGTGGGCCGTGGCGTGCCTGCCCTTTATAGGGGCCTTGAACGTGTTGGTGAGTTTTGGGCTGGCGTTTCGCGTCGCATTGCGTGCGCACAATGTGACCGAGGTTGAGCGCAGCACGCTGTACCAGGCAATCCGCAAGCGCTTGCGCCACGAACCCCTGCGGTTCTTCTGGCCGGCTCGTGAAACCTGAATAACACCGATTTCAAAGACGAGTCGACGACCCCATGTGCAAACCAAGCCCATGGAAGACCTTGATGGCCGCCCAGGCATCGTTGGCAGAGTAAATAATCTGTCTTTCAGACAACTGCCGATTGGCCCAGTTGGAGGTGGTGGCTTTTTTTGATTTCAAAAAGCGCCGGTTGAACACCACGGCGACAGCGCTTTTGACGCCGAGCTCTTTCACGTAGCCTTTCTCCCTGAAGACAACATTCAGGTCCAGGACGTTCCGGGGACGCACGCCGAGGGTACGCAGGATTTGGGTGTGATCTCCAGCCAGGCCGAAACCTACCTTGGCGGTTCGCTCCGATACCAGAAGCCTGGAGACGATCTCACAGCAGCCCGGATCATGCAATTGAAAGACATAGGCCATATCCAGCGTGGAAAACTGAACGACGTGCGGCCCTTGCGAGACTTCGGTTTTGACAAAAGTCGGTTTGGACTCGGTGTCAAACCCCAGCACCGCATGGGTATCGAGTGCCTGAAATGCCTGTTCTGCTTGCTGACGTGTCGTGACGACAATGATGCTGTCCAGCCCGAGCCGTTTCAAAGGTTCAAGTTCTGCAATCTGCTCTTTGGTGGGTGAAGCCAGGCGTGACATGGGCTTATTTTTCCTTGCCCAGTGCCAGGCGAAATTCCTCCAGCTTGGCTTCGTAGTCTGCTGCGTCACCGTAATCCAGAAAGCGGTTGTAGCGGGCGTGGGTGCCCAGAATCTTGTGTGCGTGTTTGATGGGGCAGAAGTATTGTTCGGTACGCGCCAGAATCTCGGCCATGTAGCTCATGAGTCCGTTGCCGTATTCGCAGTAGGTGCAGTGAAATTTTTCGATAAAGTTGAGATAACCGAGATGGTGCCGGTCAAACACGATGTAGTCGGCGCGACGCACCTTGGTTACACCGTAGATCGGAAAGCAGGCCCACTGGTAGAAGCTGACACACAGATCCAGCATCACCAGCGGAAAGATCATGCCGTAAATGATGGGCCCGGTAATCAGGTTTTGCGGGCGATTGGTTACCAGCCAGCGGAAGAAATTCTTCTTGAGTTTGCGGTGTGCCGCTTTTACCGATGACTCGAATTCCACCCGTTTCCCTTTGATCTGGAAGAACATTTTGCTTTCCTGTTCCTGTACGGCAGTGCGCAGGTCGCTTTCAAGCGCCGCCATTTGGGCCAGTATCTTGGCAATTTGATCGTTCATCGAAGTCCCATCGCGGCAATAGACGCCAGCAGGTACTGGCTTGACTTTGCCTGCCGCCATTGTGCCAAGTGTCACACGGGCAGGTCCTGGGCGGGATTCAGCGCGGCGTTTGATCGCCCTGTGCCTGGGTTTGGGCCGTTTGCCCTGCTGGTTGGGTGGCCGTAACGCGGCGGGCGCCATCAAAACGGCGACTCCAGTAAGACACGCCCATGTCTTCGACGCGGACTTCAGCGCCTGGCTTGGGAGAATGGATGAATTTTCCTTCACCCACATAAATGCCAACATGGCTGAATGCCCGCCGCATGGTGTTGAAGAACACCAAGTCACCGGGCTGCAGGTCAGTGCGCTCGATTTTTTCAGTGGCTGCAGCCTGCTGTTCCGCTTTGCGAGGAAGAATCAGACCCACCGTTTGCTCATACATGGCACGCACAAAGCCGCTGCAGTCAAAGCCGGTTTCCACCGTGTTTCCACCGCGCCGGTAGGGTACGCCAAGAAAGCCCATGGCGGTTACCACCAGTTCGGAAGCCTTGTGGTTAATCGTCTGGCGAACCTGTTCGACGCGAGTCAGCAGACCTTTGTCAGACAAAAAACGGTCCATGTCATCGCCCGTCACAGCAGGCGCAGCATGTGCACCGCTGGCCAGCAGGAGGGTGAAAAGGATCGCGTAAATTCGCATGGAGGGTAGGATACTGGGTGCCTAAGCCGGCTGTCAAGTTAAAGTTTTTTCTAAGTTAATGTTGTAACCAGTTGATTTTTATAAATTTTTAGAGGTTTCCTATGTTTAATGCATTGCTATTGGATAACTCAAGCGGCTTCACGGCCTCGGTTTCCGCGGTGGATGAATCCCGTTTGCCCCAGGGGGATGTGACCGTTGCCGTGGCCTATTCAACGCTGAATTACAAGGATGGATTGGCCATTGCCAATAAGGGGCCTGTCGTGCGCAACTGGCCCATGGTGGCCGGGATTGACGGCGCCGGTACGGTGCTTGAGTCCAGTCATCCCGACTGGAAGGTGGGCGATGCCTTTATTCACAACGGCTGGGGGGTGGGCGAGACCCATTGGGGTTGTCTGAGCGAAAAGGCAAGGCTCAAAGGCGATTGGCTGGTTAAGTTGCCCCCTGCATTTACACCGCGTCAGGCCATGGCCATTGGCACGGCTGGCTACACCGCCATGATGTGTGTCATGGCTTTGGAGGATCATGGCGTCAAGCCGGATGCTGGCGAAATTCTGGTGACAGGTGCCACCGGTGGGGTTGGCAGCATCTCGATCGCGTTACTTGGGAAATTGGGCTACAAGGTGGTTGCTGCGACCGGCAAGGCGAGCGAAGAGGCGTATCTCAAGTCCTTGGGTGCCGAGAGCATCATTGATCGCGCCACACTTGCCAGCGCTGGCAAGCCGTTCCAGAAGGAGCGTTGGGCCGGTGTGGTGGATGCTGTCGGTTCACATACGCTGGCCAATGCTTTGGCCCAGACTCGTTACGGTGGTGTGGTGGCAGCTTGTGGACTGGCGCAAGGTATGGATTTGCCCACCACCGTGATGCCATTCATTCTTCGTGGCGTGACCTTGGCTGGCATCGATTCCGTCATGGCCCCGCTGGCCAAGCGGCAACGTGCCTGGGACCGTTTGGCTCGTGATCTGGATCCAGTCTTGCTTGAATCGATGGTTGAAGAGGTCTCACTGGAAGATGCCATTGCCAAGGCTCATGACCTGATGGCCGGGAAAGTGCGGGGCAGGGTGGTGGTGAAAATTGGGACCTGAACTGAGACTAGGTCTGCGATGAGGCACTGAATCAGAGATGATTCGTCAAATTTTCATCTAATAGAACATTTGGTTGTCTTTAAATCAAAAATTTAAACATTGTTTATTTAATAGTTTATTATTTAATTTAAAAAATTTTAGTTAAATATTTAAACTATCATCGATCAATGACTGCCAAGCACCAGCGTCAGCAAACCATGATCGAGGCCCGACGTGCCTTGGTGCTGGATGCCGCGCGCACTGTTTTTGACGAATCTGGTATGCAAGGGGCGAACATCCGCGAAATCGCCAAGCGGGCCGGCTATACGCCTGGCGCCATTTATTCCTACTTCGACAGCAAGGAGTCCATTTATGGCGCCTTGCTGGCCGAGTCGCTTGAACGGCTTCATGTTGACGTGGCAAAGGTGCGGATTGTCAAGAACAAGCCTGAAAAAACCTTGCTGGCCAAATCGTTGGCCTGGTTTGGTTTTTTTGCCCATAACCCGCGCGATCTGGATTTGACTTTTTACCTGATACGCGGGATGAAAGCGCGCGGTTTGCCGGCTGAAATCAAGCTGCCCCTTGATGAACGCCTGCGCGACGCTCTGCGTCCGGGCGAGGCCGCTTTGTTGGAGATGGGACTGAACGCGACGCAGGCGGCCCGGGAATCTGCGGCTTTGTTCGCCCATGGCATGGGGGTATTGCTATTGCCTGCCGGGAGTCCGACCCTGCTGGGGCAATCTCCGGAGTCCATGTTCCAGGTCTATCTGGAACAGCTCCTGAGTCGCTACAGTGCAGCCGGTGGATCCCTACCCGCCGATGAAGATGCGGCTACGGGGTCAACCCAAGTGGATTTGTTCGCGTAGCCTGCCTCGCCCAATGGGCCTTCGCACCTGCGGTTTAATGGGGAATTACCGCAAAACGCTCAACTTCTCAGAAAGCTTGCCATGTTGCTAGATGCCGCAGAATCACAACTTGTCCTGGTGGACTACCAGACCCGCCTGATGCCCGCAATTTATGACGGTGCTCTCGTTGGCGCCAATGCCGTGCGCTTGGGCCAGCTGGCCCGTTTGCTGGCTGTGCCTGCGTGGGGCACCGAGCAAAACCCCTCCAAACTGGGTGAGAACCTGGGCGATATCAAGGCGTTGTGCGCTCAGACGTTGAGCAAGATGCATTTCAGCGGTGTAGAAGAGGGTTTGGGTGAATGGCTTCGCCCTCCAGCCAAGCCCCCGGCGGGCAATGCCCGCAGTCTGCCCAAGCATTTGCAGAAGCCAGCCAACAACCCGGCAGAGCGCAACATGATCGTCATCGCTGGTTGCGAAGCCCATATTTGCCTGCTGCAAACCGCGCTCGACCTGTTGGAGGACGAGTTTGATGTCTGGGTGGTGACGGACGCCTGCGGTTCCCGGACCGAGCGCAATCGCGATGCCGCTTTTGACCGGCTTGCCGGTGCCGGTGCTGAATTGGTGACTACCGAAATGGTGGCTTTTGAGTGGGTGCGCACGGCTGAGCATCCTTCGTTCAAGGCGATGCAGGCGCTGATTAAATAGGGGCGCGTGCGGCGCTTGGAGCTCGCCATTGCTGCGAGTCAGGCTGTTGCAAGCTGTCTGCTCATAATTATGAATTCAGTTTACTGACCCGACTGGAGACAAATAATGACAAGTTACGCAGATTTCCACCGCCGCTCCCTCACTGAGCGTGACGCCTTCTGGGCTGAGCAGGCCCAGCTGGTCGACTGGAAAACACCGCCCCAGCAAATCTGTGACTACAGCAATCCGCCCTTTGCCAAGTGGTTCGTTGGCGGAACGACCAATCTTTGCCATAACGCTGTCGACCGGCATCTCAAAGATCGACCTGACCAGGCGGCGCTGATTTTTGTCTCTACTGAGACCAATCAGGAAACGGTCTACTCATTCCGCGAGTTGCACGCCGAAGTGCAACGCATGGCAGCCACGATCAAGGATCTCGGCGTGCAAAAGGGCGACCGGGTATTGATTTACATGCCGATGATTGCCGAAGCGGCGTTCGCCATGCTGGCTTGTGCCCGCATCGGTGCCATTCACACAGTGGTGTTTGGTGGTTTTGCATCGGGTTCGTTGGCCTCGCGTATTGAGGACGCATCGCCCAGACTGGTGATCAGTGCTGATGCGGGTTCCCGTGGCGGCAAGGCGGTGGCTTACAAACCCTTGCTGGACGAGGCCATTTCCCTCTCCAGCCACAAACCCGAAAAAGTGTTGTTGGTCGATCGTGGTTTGGTTGCTATGAATTTAGTAGCTGAACGTGACCATTTGTGGGGGGGCTTGCGGCAAAAGCACTTCAATACCGTGGTGGAGTGTGAATGGGTGGATGCCACCCACCCCAGTTACACGTTGTACACCAGCGGCACCACGGGCAAGCCCAAAGGTGTGCAGCGTGACACCGGCGGCTACGCCGTGGCGCTGGCGGCCAGCATGAAGCACATTTACTGTGGCAACGCGGGTGAAACCTATTTCTCCACCAGCGACATTGGCTGGGTGGTAGGACACAGTTACATCGTCTACGGCCCGCTGATTGCCGGTATGGCCACCATCATGTACGAGGGGCTGCCTACACGTCCAGATGGCGGCATCTGGTGGAGTCTGGTGGAAAAATACAAGGTCACCGTGATGTTCAGTGCGCCCACGGCGGTGCGCGTTTTGAAGAAGCAGGACCCGGCGCTGCTCAGCAAATACGATCTCTCCAGCCTGCGCGCCCTGTTTCTGGCGGGTGAACCTCTGGACGAACCCACGGCGCAGTGGATCAGCCAGGGTCTGGGCAAGCCTATCATTGATAACTACTGGCAGACCGAGACCGGCTGGCCGATTCTCTCCCTGTGCAATGGTGTGGAGCAGGCGTCCACCAAGTTCGGCTCGCCGGGCAAGGCCGTCTATGGTTACAACGTCAAGCTGCTGGATGACCAGACCGGTGCTGAGTTGACCGAGCCGAACCAGAAGGGCGTGGTCGCCATTGAAGGTCCGCTACCTCCGGGCTGCATGCAGACGGTATGGCAGGATGACGAGCGCTTCGTCAAAACCTACTGGTCCAGCGTGCCGGGCAAAATGGTTTACAGCACGTTTGACTGGGGCATCCGCGATGCCGATGGCTACTTCTTCATCCTGGGTCGTACCGATGACGTGATCAATGTGGCCGGGCATCGCCTGGGTACCCGCGAGATCGAAGAGAGCATTTCTGCCCATCCCAACATTTCCGAAGTGGCGGTGGTGGGCGTAGCGGACCAGCTCAAGGGCCAGGTGGCCATGGCCTTTGCCGTGGTGAAGGATGCCAGTCTGCTGGTGGATGATGCGGCACGCCTCAAGCTCGAGGGCGAGGTGATGAAGCTGGTGGACAAAGACTTGGGCGCGGTAGCCCGCCCGGCTCGCGTGCGCTTCGTCACGGTCTTGCCCAAGACCCGCAGCGGCAAGCTCCTGCGCCGGGCCGTTCAGGCGGTGTGCGAAGGGCGTGATCCCGGCGATCTGACCACCATGGATGACCCGGCCGCGTTGCAGCAAATCAGGGATTTGATGGCGGTGTAGTCCCTGACAACACGTCTGTACTATTTTCTTTGTGCCGGTTTGATGGCACAATCGCGTTCGTTACTAGGCCCTTCCCATGCCACAGTCGCATCCGCCAAACGGTTCAGCCGTGTCGCGGAAGGTTAATTTAATAAGCTTTAACCAGCTAATGTTCCCTGAAGGGGAACGGAGGTCAGCGGAATATGAGTGAGACAACGTCCCAAGGGGCGGCTTCGACTTCATCGACAACTTCGTCGGTGTACCAAGCCTATCAAAACAATACCTATTTGTTTGGTGGCAATGCCCCGTACGTCGAAGAGATGTACGAAAACTACCTCGCCAACCCGGGCAGCGTGCCCGATACCTGGCGTGACTACTTTGATGCCTTGCAGCACGTGCCCGCAGTCGATGGCAGCAGCGCCAAGGACGTTCCCCATCTTCCGGTGATCAACGCGTTTGCCGAGCGCGCCAAGCAGGGCGGTACCAAAGTCGTGATGGCCACTGGCGCCGACTCCGAAATGGGTCGCAAGCGCACCGCGGTACAGCAGTTGATCGCAGCCTACCGCAATGTGGGTGCGCGCTGGGCCGATCTGGACCCCTTGAAGCGCACCGAACGTGCCAAGATTCCTGAGCTGGAGCCGTCTTTCTACGGCTTTACGGATGCGGACCAGGAAACCGTTTTCAACATCAGCAATACCTTCTTTGGCCGCGAGTCGATGAGCTTGCGTGAGCTCCAGAACTCCTTGCGCGAAACCTATTGCGGTTCGATCGGTGCAGAGTACATGTACATGACCGATCAGAACCAGAAGCGCTGGTGGCAACAAAAGCTGGAAGCGATCCGCAGCAAGCCCAATTTCACAGCCGAGAAGAAGCGTCACATTCTGGATCGCCTGACCGCAGCCGAAGGCCTGGAGCGCTTCCTGCACACCAAGTATGTGGGACAGAAGCGCTTCTCGCTGGAAGGCGGCGAGAGCTTCATCGCCGCGATGGATGAGCTGATTCAGGGTGGTGGCGCCATCGGACTCCAGGAAATCGTGATCGGTATGGCCCATCGGGGACGCCTGAACGTGCTGGTCAACTCGCTGGGCAAAATGCCGGCGGACCTGTTTGCCGAGTTTGACCACACTGCACCGGAAGATCTGCCAAGCGGCGACGTTAAATACCACCAGGGTTTCAGTTCGGACGTGTCCACCCCCGGCGGACCGGTGCATTTGACGCTGGCCTTCAACCCCTCGCACCTTGAGATTGTGAATCCGGTCGTTGAAGGCTCGGTGCGCGCCCGCATGGACCGTCGCGCGGACCCCAAAGGCAAGCAGGTGTTGCCTGTACTGGTCCATGGTGACGCGGCTTTTGCCGGCCAGGGCGTGGTCATGGAGACATTGGCTTTGGCCGAGACCCGTGGTTACTCCACGGGCGGCACAGTTCACATCGTCATCAACAACCAGATCGGTTTCACCACCAGTGATCCGCGCGACAGCCGCTCCACGCTCTATTGCTCGGATGTGGTCAAGATGATCGAGGCACCGGTGCTGCACGTCAACGGAGACGACCCGGAAGCCGTGGTGCTGGCCACCCAGATTGCGCTGGAATACCGCATGGAGTTCCAGAAAGACGTGGTGGTTGACATCATCTGCTTCCGTAAGCTGGGACACAACGAACAGGACACGCCAGCACTGACCCAGCCGCTGATGTACAAGAAGATTGCCCAGCACCCCGGTACGCGCAAGCTGTATGCGGACAAACTGGCGGCGCAAGGTTTCGGCGCCACGCTGGGCGACGACATGGTCAAGGCCACCCGCGCGGCGCTGGATGCAGGCAAGAACACCTTCGATCCGGTCCTGACGAACTTCAAGAGCAAGTACGCCGTGGACTGGATGCCTTACCTGAGCAAGAAGTGGACGGATGCCGGCGACACGGCTATCCCCATGGCTGAGTGGAAGCGTCTGTCGGCCAAGCTCACGACTTTGCCCGACACCATCGCGCCACACCAGTTGGTGAAAAAGGTCTACGCCGATCGCGCCGCAATGGGACGTGGTGAAATCCCCGTGGATTGGGGCATGGGTGAACACATGGCGTTCGCGTCATTGGTTGCCAGCGGCTATCCCGTGCGCCTGAGCGGCGAGGATTGCGGACGCGGTACCTTCACGCACCGTCATGCCGTGATTCACGATCAGAACCGCGAGAAGTTCGACGAGGGAACCTACACCCCGCTGCAAAATGTGGCCGAAGGCCAGGCGCCGTTCGTCGTCATCGACTCCATCCTGTCCGAAGAGGCCGTGCTGGCCTTCGAATACGGGTACGCATCCAACGATCCGAACACCCTGGTGATCTGGGAAGCCCAGTTTGGCGACTTTGCCAATGGAGCCCAGGTGGTCATCGACCAGTTCATCGCCTCGGGTGAAGTCAAGTGGGGCCGTGTCAATGGCATCACGCTGATGCTGCCGCATGGCTACGAAGGCCAGGGGCCGGAGCACAGTTCGGCACGGCTGGAGCGCTTCATGCAGCTGAGCGCGGATACCAACATGCAGGTGGTGCAACCCACCACCGCCAGCCAGATCTTCCATATTTTGCGCCGCCAGATGGTGCGCAACCTGCGCAAGCCGCTCATCATCATGACGCCCAAGTCATTGTTGCGCGCCAAGGATGCGGCGTCCCCGCTGTCCGAGTTCACCAAGGGCGGTTTCCAAACGGTCATTCCGGAGAACAAGGAACTCAAGGCTGACAAGGTCAAGCGCGTGATTGCGTGTTCGGGCAAGGTCTACTACGATCTGGTCAAAAAGCGCGAGGAAAACGGCAGCAACGACACGGCGATCATTCGCGTGGAACAGTTGTATCCCTTCCCGCACAAGGCGTTCGCCAGCGAACTGAAGAAATACCCCAATGCGGTAGATATCGTGTGGTGCCAGGACGAGCCGCAGAACCAGGGTGCCTGGTTCTTCGTGCAGCACTACATCCATGAAAACATGAGTGAAGGGCAGAAACTGGGCTATTCCGGTCGTGCGGCATCCGCCTCACCGGCGGTTGGCTACTCGCATCTGCATCAGGAGCAACAAAAAGCGCTGGTTGAAGGCGCGTTTGCCAAGCTCAAAGGCTTTGTCCTGACCAAGTAAGCATTCGCGAATCAGCGCTTAGAACCCCATTACCGAAAGAATTGATATGGCTATCGTAGAAGTCAAAGTTCCGCAACTGTCTGAATCCGTGGCGGAAGCCACCATGTTGCAATGGAAAAAGAAAGTCGGCGATGCAATCGCCATCGATGAAATCCTGATCGAAATTGAAACCGACAAGGTCGTGATGGAAGTACCGGCTCCTGCCGCCGGTATCCTGGCCGAACTGGTGGTGCCGGACGGTGCCACGGTGACCGCGGAGCAGTTGATTGCACGGATCGATACCGAAGGCAAAGCGAGTGCGACAGCACCTGTGGCTGCCGTCGCCGCTGCGGTGGCTGCGACGCCTGCCGCGGCCACAGCATCCATGGCTGGCGTGGCCATGCCCGCTGCGGCCAAACTGATGGCCGACAACAATGTCGCCACTGGTTCTGTTGCCGGTACCGGCAAGGACGGACGCGTTACCAAGGGTGATGTGCTGGCGGCTGTAGCTTCCGGTGCAACAACCGCAGTTGCTGCTAAATCAGTAGTGTCTTCGGCCATACCTACGGGGGGCCCCACCACTTTCCTGCCTCAAGTGGCGGCACCGCGCACGAATGTGGGTGACACCTTGAGCGGTCGCCCCGAGCAGCGCGTACCCATGAGTCGCCTGCGCGCCCGGGTTGCGGAGCGTCTGCTGCAGTCCCAGTCCACCAATGCGATTCTGACCACGTTCAATGAAATCAACATGGCGCCGGTCATGGACATGCGCAAGCGCATGCAAGAGCGTTTTGAGAAGGAACATGGCGTCAAACTGGGCTTCATGAGCTTCTTCGTCAAGGCCGCAGTGCATGCCCTGAAGAAGTTCCCGGTCCTGAATGCATCCGTGGACGGCAATGACATCGTGTACCACGGCTACTTCGACATCGGTATCGCAGTGGGCTCCCCGCGTGGTCTGGTCGTGCCGATTTTGCGCAATGCCGACCAGATGAGCTTTGCCGACATCGAGAAGAAGATTGCAGAGTTTGGTCAGAAGGCCAAGGAAGGCAAGCTGGGTATTGAAGACATGACTGGCGGCACCTTCTCCATCAGCAATGGCGGTACGTTTGGCTCGATGATGTCGACGCCCATCATCAACCCTCCGCAAAGCGCCATTCTCGGTGTGCACGCCACAAAGGATCGCGCCATGGTCGAAAACGGTGTGGTGGTGGTGCGTCCCATGAACTACTTTGCCATGAGCTACGACCACCGCATCATTGACGGCCGAGAGGCTGTGCTCGGTTTGGTCGCCATGAAAGAGGCGCTGGAAGATCCAGCTCGCCTGCTGTTTGATATCTAAGTAACCTTGCAGGGCGAAACACCCTCCAATGGTGTTTCGCCCTCAACTGACAAACATCATGAATAAACAATTCGACGTGATCGTCATCGGTGGCGGTCCTGGTGGCTATATCGCGGCCATTCGTGCTGCGCAACTCGGCATGAGCGTTGCCTGCATCGACGAGTGGAAAAACGCCAAGGGCGGCCCCGCCTTGGGTGGCACTTGTACCAATGTGGGTTGCATCCCAAGCAAGGCACTGTTGCAGTCGTCCGAGCATTTTGACCATGCCAGTCATCACTTTGCCGACCATGGCATCGCCGTGTCCGGCCTGAGCCTGGACGTGGCCAAGATGGTGGGCCGCAAGGACACCGTGGTCAAGCAGAACAACGACGGTATCCAGTACCTGTTCAAGAAAAACAAGGTCGCCTTTTTTCACGGACGCGGTTCCTTTGTCAAAGCGGTCGATGGCGGCTACGAGATCAAGGTGGCGGGCGCGGCTGAAGAAGTCCTGACAGGCAAACAAGTGGTCGTGGCAACCGGCTCCAATGCCCGTGCGCTACCGGGTACACCGTTTGACGAAGACATGGTCCTGTCCAACGACGGCGCGCTGCGTATCGGCGCCGTACCGAAAAAGCTGGGACTGATTGGCTCTGGCGTTATCGGACTGGAGATGGGCTCGGTTTGGCGCCGTCTGGGATCCGAGGTCACCATTCTGGAAGGCTTGCCCACATTCCTGGGTGCGGTGGACGAACAGATCGCCAAGGAAGCGCATAAGGCTTTCGTCAAGCAAGGCTTGAAGATTGAGTTGGGCGTCAAGGTCGGCGAGATCAAGACCAGCAAGAAGGGCGTGAATGTCGCGTGGACCAATGCCAAGGGCGAGGCCCAGAGCCTCGACGTCGACAAGTTGATCGTGTCGATCGGGCGTGTGCCCAACACCATCGGCTTGAACACCGAAGCGGTGGGCCTCAAGCTCGACGAGCGTGGCGCGATTGTGGTGGACGAGCAGTGTCGCGCCAGCTTGCCCGGCGTATGGGCGGTCGGCGATGTGGTGCGTGGCCCGATGCTGGCCCACAAGGCTGAGGAAGAGGGTGTGGCGGTGGCCGAGCGCATGGCGGGTCAGCATGGCCATGTCAATTTCAACACCATCCCCTGGGTGATCTACACCAGCCCCGAAATTGCCTGGGTCGGGCAGACCGAACAGCAACTCAAGGCCGCAGGGCGTGCCTACAAGGCCGGTACCTTCCCGTTTCTGGCCAATGGTCGTGCCCGGGCCTTGGGTGATACCACAGGCATGGTCAAAATGCTGGCGGACGCCACAACGGACGAAATCCTCGGGGTGCACATCGTGGGCCCGATGGCCAGCGAATTGATTGCCGAGTGCGTGGTAGCCATGGAATTCAGGGCCAGCAGCGAGGACATCGCCCGCATCTGCCATGCCCATCCATCCTTGAGTGAAGCCACCAAGGAAGCCGCCTTGGCCGTGGACAAACGGACCTTGAATTTCTGATTGTTTTATGTATAAAAATGGCCTCTAGCCTTCATGGAATAAGCGCTATCAGCTATTTATTACATAGCAATTTTGAGGTGGTTTCTTGAGTGTCAAACAGGCCTACGAAGCCGAGCTGGCATCCCGGGGCTACAGCGCCGATCCAGCGCAGCTGCGTGCCGTCGCTGCCTTGGAGCGGTGTGCTGACGAGTGGGCGGCTTTCAAGGGCAAGCGTTCCAATGCCCTGAAAAAGCTGATCAACCGGCCTGACATTCCGCGTGGTGTTTACATGTACGGCGGGGTGGGGCGGGGCAAGAGCTTTCTCATGGACTGCTTTTACAACGCAGTTCCGCTCAAGCGCAAGACACGGCTTCATTTTCATGAGTTCATGCGCGAAGTGCACCGTGAACTGGCCGGTCTCAAAGGCGTGGTGAATCCACTTGACGAACTCGGCAAACGCATCGCCAAAAAATACCGGCTGATTTGCTTTGACGAGTTTCATGTGGCTGACATCACCGACGCCATGATCCTGCATCGTCTGTTGGCGGCGTTGTTTGACAACGGTGTTGGCTTGGTGACCACCTCCAACTTCAAGCCTGACGAGTTGTATCCCAACGGCTTGCATCGTGACCGCATTCTGCCCGCCATTGCACTGCTCAACGAGAAGCTGGAAGTCATCAACGTAGACAACGGTACCGACTACCGCCGTCGCACGCTGGAGCAGCTCAAGCTCTACCACGTGCCGCTGGGGGCCGAGGCCGATGCAGCCATGCGCGATGCGTTTGAGAGATTGGCAGAAACCCAGGATGAAGACCCGGTTTTGCACATCGAGTCCCGCGAGATTCGGGCGCGTCGCAAAGCTGGTGGCCTCGTGTGGTTTGACTTCAAGTCGCTTTGTGGGGGGCCGCGTTCCCAGAATGACTACCTGGAAATTGCGACGCAGTTTCATACGGTGCTCCTGAGTGATGTGCCTCATATGCCGGTGCGCATGGCATCGGAAGCGCGTCGTTTTACCTGGTTGATCGACGTGCTGTACGACCGCCGTGTCAAGCTGATCATGTCGGCCGCCGTACAACCGGAAGCGTTGTACACCGATGGGCCTTTGGCTCATGAGTTTCCCCGCACGATTTCCCGTTTGAATGAAATGCAATCGAGCGAGTTTTTGAATTTGGAGCGGCGTGTTGTTGATACGCGTTTGACATGAAAAGATACTTCCTGGCGTTGAGCTTGATCTTTGTCACGGGATGGACCCTTGCGCAACCAGTCGCACCCGCTGTCGTGGGAGGCCTTGATATTGAAGGCGAGCGCAGCCGCATCCAGGCTGAACGGATGCGTGAGGAGGCGCGTTTCGAACAGGAAGAGGCGGCCTGCTATGCCAGGTTTGCCGTCACGGATTGTTTGCGTGGCGTGCGGGTCAGACGAAGCAAAGTGATGGTCGAACTGCGCCAACAGGATATTTTGCTCAACGATGCGCAGCGTAAGCAGAAAGCGCAGGCTCAACTGGAACGAATCGCAGAAAAGGCGGCTGCGCAACAAAGCGAGGAGGGCGCTACAAACCGTTTGGAGGCGCTGCAGGCCCAGAAAGAACGCACAGAACGCGCCAAGCAGAAAGCTGCTGACGCGAATGCCAAGGCAGCTCAGGGCGCTGTCCGGCGTGAGCCCAAGGCGTCGGAGCCGGGCCGCAGCGCCCAGGAGATCACGAAAGAGCAGGAGCAATACACCCGCAAGGTCCAAGAAGCACAAGAGCGCAAGGCCAGCAAGGAAAAGAGCCTCCGTGAGAAAAGCGGTTCAACGTCAAAGCCGCTGCCAAGCGCTCCGTAACAGCCGGCTAGGACCCCAGAGGCTCCAGTTTCACGATCACCAAGGACAAATTGTCCCCACCGCCATGACCCCGTGATCTGGCTTTCTCAATCAAGAATTCCGTCGCTTCCCGCGCGGACAGGGTTGAGAGAACAGAGCCAAGCTCCGCATTGGTGAAGTAGTGCCAGACGCCATCGCTGCAGGCCATCAGAACGTCGCCCGCACGCAGCTTGGGGACAAAATGGATGTCGACCGGAGGGTCACTTTCCGTGCCCAGGCATCCCATCAGAATATTGGACTGCGGATGCACATTGGCCTGTTCTTCGGTGATCTCGCCACGGGCTACGAGCGTCTGCACATAGGAATGGTCCATGGTGCGCTTGATGAACTTGTTGCCGTGATAGTGATAGATCCGTGAATCGCCCGCGTGAGCCCAGTAGCAATCACCACCGGGATTGATCAAAAACGCAGCCACTGTGCTGTGCGGCTCTTCTTCGGACGAGACGGCCGTCAGTTTGATGACGATGTGAGCTTCCTGGACCAGTTGCATCAGCGTCGCAGCGGCATCATCGGTTTCGGGGGCGTACCGTTCAAACAGTTGCTTGGCAGTCATCATCACCTGATCCGACGCCTTGCGTCCGCCACTTCGGCCTCCCATGCCGTCTGCCAGCACAGCCAGAATGCATCCGCTGACACGCGAGTGGTTCAACAATATGACCTGGTCTTGCTGGTAGTCCCGGTCACCTTTGTGAATGCCGGTAGATGCGGTGAGTCGGTAGCCTTTGGACATGTTGGACAGCTTGAAAAGTCAAGACCTCAAGGTAGGTATTCGAAAGTCGTATTATCGAGCCAACTGATGAATCAATCCAGCTTGATTGATTTGCTTACTTTCCCTTACGGACGCCTTGGATTCCAACCTTCACTCTCCCGAACGTCGATTGATTGAGTTGCGCATGGAGCATGGCGACCTCGACGCCATGATTGATCGTGCTGCCCACGTGAGTCCGATAGACGAGCTGTTGATGCGGCGCCTGAAAAAGAGGCGGCTCGGCCTGCGCGACGAAATTGCACGAATTGAACGAACCCTCACGCCCGACGAGCCAGCCTGACGAATGAGTTTGCAGCACCACGTTCGCGAGACCTTCGCAGATGGCGGTCTGTTGTCGCGCACGCTCGATGAATTCGTGCCCCGGGATGGGCAAACGGAGATGGCTGTGGCGATTGCTCGCACGATCGATGATGGGGGCGCGCTGGTGGTGGAGGCCGGAACCGGAATCGGCAAGACGTTTTCGTACCTTGTCCCTGTTCTGCTGAGCGGCACACGGGCGCTGATTTCAACGGCAACAAAAACTTTGCAGGACCAGCTGTTTGGGCGTGACCTTCCCTTGCTGATCAAGGTTTTGGGCTTGCCGGTGCGAACCGCCTTGCTCAAAGGCCGGAGCAGTTATTTGTGCCAGCACCGTTTGGGGCTGGCGCGGCACAACACAAGTTCTCCCGAGCGTTCCCATTGGCACGCTTTGGCCAAAATCGAGTCATGGGCGCAGCAGACCCAAACGGGTGATCTTGCAGAGATGCCGGGACTCGATGAGCGCTCGCCTGTGATGGCGCTTGTAACGTCTTCCCGGGAGAACTGCCTGGGTGCGCAATGTCCCCAGTTTCGCGTTTGCCATGTCAACCAAGCCCGCCGCGCGGCTTTGGCCGCCGATGTGGTGGTGGTCAATCACCACCTGTTTTTTGCCGATTTGGCGGTTCGTGAATCGGGAATGGCCGAATTGCTTCCCTCTGTTCAGACCGTTGTCTTTGACGAGGCCCATCAACTGAATGAAACTGGCGTCCAGCTTCTGGGGCGGCAAATGACGACTGGCCAGTTGCTGGATTTTGCCCGCGACCTGCTGGCGGGTGGCTTGCAGCATGCTCGTGGATTCGCCGATTGGCAGCAGATGGCCTCGAACATCGAACACGCTGCGCGAGACTTGCGTATGGTTGTGGGACAGGTTTATCCCGGCACCAAGTTGCGCTGGGTGGAGCTTGCACCCGAGCAAATCAATCCGGCTGCCTGGAGCGATGCCTTGGGCGCACTTCGCCAGGCGTGCGCCTGTGCAGTGGCCGCGCTGGACGGTCTCGGCGAAGTGGACCCTGACCTGGCGCGGCTGGGTGAACGCTGCCATGCTTTCATCAATGGACTTGATTTGTTTTCGAGCGCCTGCAATGTTGATTCGGTGCGCTGGCTGGACGTTGGAACGCAACTCAGGCTGGTCGAGTCTCCGCTGGATATTGCGCAAACGGTTCAGGCCCGCCTGCTTCAGCCCATGAAGGAAGATGGCTCCAGGAAGTCATGGGTGTTCACCTCCGCAACCCTGGGTGATGACAGTCAGCTCCGCTGGTTTACCGAACCTTGTGGCCTGGAGGCGGCAGAAGTCTTGAGGGTTGGCAGCCCCTTTGACTATGCACGTCAAGCCGCCTTCTATGTACCGCAACATTTGCCCAGGCCAAGTGATCCCGGGCATAGCGAGCAAGTCGCAGAATTTGTTGCGGGTGCGGCCACGGTCATTGGTGGCCGAACACTGGTTTTGACCACCACGCTACGTGCCCTGAACACCATCAGCGAAGCATTGAAACGGCATTTGACGGATACCCATTCTCTTGAAATCCTTGTGCAGGGTCAAAAGCCAAAGCGTGAACTGATGGATCGATTTCGCCAGGGTGGGTTTGGTGGTCAGGCTGGCTGCATACTGGTTGCATCAGCCTCCTTTTGGGAAGGTGTGGATGTGGCCGGCGATGCGCTTCAACTGCTTGTGATCGACAAGCTGCCGTTTCCGCCACCCAACGATCCTTTGGTAGAGGCGCGGGCCAAGCGCCTGGAAGCGATGGGACGCAGTGTCTTTAAAGACTATTTCATGGCCGAAGCTGCCATCGCACTCAAGCAAGGCTCCGGCCGGTTGATTCGACGCGAAACCGATCGCGGCATTTTGGTTGTCTGTGATACGCGACTGGCCCTTATGGGCTACGGGCGCAAACTGATTGCGGCCATGCCGCCGATGCGAAAAATAAACTCGAAAGAAGAATGGAACGAGGCACTCGACGCCCTTACCAGACCTTCCACCACGGATCCGACGTTGTTTTGAAGCCGCGTGTCAGGTACTCGGTCTGAGGAAAGTTTTTTGTCAGTACCCGTTTGGCATCGTCGCGCAACTGTGCCATTCCCAGCGCATCATACGATTGCATCACGATAAACAGCGCCTCTTCAATGGCGGGAACCCCTTGGTAGTCCGACACCGCGATCTGAGCCCGGTTGATCGCTGCCACGTAGGCGCCCCGGCTGTAGTAATAACGTGCCACATGAACCTCGTATTGCGCCAGCGAGTTGACAATGTAGTTCATGCGCAGTGTCGCGTCCGGTGTATAGCGGGATGCCGGAAAGCGGGTCACCAACTCCTTGAACGATTCAAAGGACTCCTTGGCGGCCTTCTGGTCCCGTTCCGCCAGATCCTGGCGAGTGATAAACGAGAACATGCCTAGGTCATCATTGAAGTTGATGATGCCTTTGAGGTACAGGGCGTAGTCCAGTGCAGGACTGGCCGGGTGCAGTTTGATGAATCTGTCCAGCGTTGCAATGGCCTGCGCTGCCTCGCCAGCCTTGTACTGGGCGTATGCCTTGTCAAGCTGTGCCTGCTGTGCCAGCGGTGTGCCAGCGGCACGACCTTCAAGCTTTTCCAGCAGAGTGACGGCCTTGTCGTAACCGCCAGCGCTCAACTCATCCTTGGCTTCCGCGTAGATCTTGTTGGGGCTCCATGCCGTAGTCTTGTCTTCGGTGATGGATGAACACCCGGTCAACAGCAAAGCTGCGCCTGTTAGTGCCCAGGCGCAGACAACCGATAATTTGGCTCGAAGCATGAGGGACAACTTTCTTGAAAAATTCCGAGTTGATTATATCGAGTGGTCTTGATAGCGAAGATCTGGACGACCGGGCCGATACGGGGCCGGAGCTGGAGTTGCGCGACCTTGTTTTCAGCGAGACCCAGCATGGCATGCGGCTTGACCAGGCGCTGGTCGCCTTGGTCCCGGAGTTTTCCCGCAGTTATTTGCAGCAATTGATTGACCTGGAGGGGGTAAAGGTCAACGGCCGGGTGGTGCGAAAACCTTCGGCGCGTATCAAGGCGGCGGATGTCGGTAGCGTTGAACTGCGACCCACGCCGCAGAGCCAGGCGTTCAAGCCGGAGATCATGCCGCTGTCCCTGATCTATGAAGATGAGTATCTCATGGTGCTCAACAAGCCCGTTGGCCTGGTCGTTCATCCCGCCCCGGGCAACTGGAGCGGCACTTTGCTAAATGGCTTGTTGGCTCATGACCCGCAGGCAGTGAACCTGCCGCGTGCCGGAATTGTTCATCGCCTGGACAAAGACACCAGTGGTTTGATGGTGGTGGCTCGCACACGACCCGTGATGGATGCCTTGGTTCGATCTATCGCCGCTCGCCAGGTTGGTCGTCAGTATGTTGCGCTTGCCCATCACCCGTGGGTCGGCAAGGGCGTTCGTGAAGTCAGTGAGCCCATAGGCCGGGATCCAAGAAACCGGCTGCGAATGGCTGTAGTGGACATGGACAAAAATCCGGGGAAACTCGCAAGAACGGATATTGAGCTTCTTCAAAGCTGCGACCACGGCTGCCTGGTTCGTTGCACCCTGCACACTGGCCGAACTCATCAAATTCGAGTTCATATGGCGTGGATTGGCCACCCGCTTGTGGCCGATGCGCTGTATGGCGGCAGCAATGCCGCCGGCATGCAGCGACAGGCTCTGCATGCTTATCGTCTAGCCCTGATGCACCCGGTGACGGGGCAGTCCATGGTTTTTCGGGCGCCATTGCCCGATGATTTGAGTCATGCGCTGGCTGAGTGGGGTCTCAGTTACAATGAAACAACTATGGCGTAAAAACCAGCACCCTGACATACAGTCAGGGTACGCACTGCGAATTTTTCAATCCGCCTGCTGCGCCCCAACGAATCGTACTGATTTTGCACCGTGATGGTGCCCTTCCCGGAACCGCATGACCATGAATACGGCGGATGCCAAGCGCGTACTAGAAACCGCCTTGATTTGCTCCCAGCAACCCTTGCAGGTGCGCGAACTGCGTGCGCTGTTTGACGACGGCTTGGGCTTGGACACGATCAAGCTCATGTTGCAGGAGCTTCAGCTGGATTGGGCGCAGCGCGGGGTTGAGTTGGTCTGCGTGGCAACCGGCTGGCGTTTTCAGAGCCGACCAGAAATGAGGGAATACCTGGACCGGCTGCATCCCGAGAAGCCGCCTCGCTATACCCGCGCGACCCTGGAGACCCTGGCCATCATTGCCTACCGACAGCCCGTGACGCGGGGTGACATAGAGGACATACGGGGTGTGACGGTAAATTCGCTTCTGCTCAAGCAATTGGAAGATCGGGGCTGGGTTGAGGTGATTGGACACCGGGAAGCAATAGGGCGACCGGCACTGTTCGCGACCACCAAGCATTTCCTGGATGATTTGGGGCTGGAGTCTTTGGATCAGTTGCCTCTGCTGGAAACGCCAGCGCAACAGATTGAGGTCATGGACGCTCTGAATGCCAGTGAGTTGACCTATCAGGCCGATGCGGATAGTGCCCAGGCGCTCATAACGAACAACGACAGCGAGAGTGAAGTCTCGGCACCAGTCGAAGCTACCGGTGATGGCAATTCTGGTGATGATTTATTTTTCTTGACGGGAACCCAACCATGAACGAAAACAATCCCGGTTCGCCGGACCCGATGTCCGCCGAGCCTGCTCAGCAGGACGGCAGCCAGGTCGGCAATGAAATGGTTGAGGCCCGGGCAGAGTTGATCGGAAGCGAAGAATCAAAACCTGACGTGACGCCACGGATGCCGCCAGCACGCGACCAGCGGCAGGAATCCGCCATGGCGGGAATCCGGTTTGATGACGTGGTTTCTGGTCAGTTCGATGTGGATGAGGAAAGCGCCGACACGGCTCCGCTCAAACGGGTGCTGGCGCCCATGGCTGAAACCCCCAAGTTGCACAAGGTTCTTGCTCAGGCGGGCATGGGATCGCGTCTGGAGATGGAGCAACTGATCATGGAAGGCCGGATCACGGTTAACAACGAGCCGGCCCACATCGGACAGCGCATTCAATTCGGCGACCACGTGAAAGTCAATGGCAAGCCGATCAGGTTTCGGATTGACGCACCACCAGCACGCGTCATTGCCTACCACAAGCCGGTTGGCGAAGTTGTGACGCATGATGACCCGCAGAATCGTCCCACGGTATTTCGCAGGCTGCCAAAGTTATATCAGGGCAAATGGCAATCAGTTGGACGTCTTGACCTGAATACGGAGGGATTACTGCTATTCACCAGTTCCGGCGAGTTGGCGAACAATTTGATGCATCCGCGTTTTGGGTTGGAGCGCGAATATGCTGTGCGGGTTCTTGGTGCGCTGAGCAAGGACGAAAAGCAAAGATTGCTGGAGGGTGTCAAGCTCGATGACGGCGTTGCCCAGTTTGGTTCGCTGGAAGAAGGTGGCGGAGAAGGCTCAAATTGCTGGTATCGGGTGACCATATCTGAAGGGCGAAATCGGGAGGTCCGTCGGATGTTTGAGGCTGTGGGTCATGCGGTAAGTCGTCTGATCCGCATTCGCTACGGTGCCATGATGCTGCCCCGTGGTCTCAAGCGTGGTGCGTGGATGGAGATGGATGAAGGCGATATTCGCGCATTGATGCAGGCTGCAGGTACGCGAAATTCCCGTGAAGGCGGAGATGATGCAAGGCCGGATGCACCACGCCGTGATGCCTCCGACAAGGATGCGGCCGGGCAAAATCGCTCCCGCAGCAGGCGCGGGAGCGGTCCCCGAAGTTCGGGCAGTGGTCAGCGTAGCGCTCCGGCAGGCGGTGGTGCAAGAGATTCCGGGCAGGGATTTTCTGCGGGCTCAGGACAAGGTCGCAAGAATCGGGGTGAGCAAGGTGATCGGCAAGCCGGTGGAAATCAACCAGACCCCATGAAAACGGCCTTTGGCTACATCGGCGCCGACAGCTTCACGCGGCAGCGCCAGGATCAGGGTCAACGGCGCGGTGGCGGCTCCTCGGGTGGAGGCGGTCAGCGGCGCGGTGGGCGAGGGCGCTAAGGCGCGTGCACCGGTATTTTTCTATCGCCCCCAATTTCCTTCCTACGCAGGTTAAAATACAAAGCTTTGCCCAGTGGGTGGAAATTAATTCTTCAAGCTCAGGAAAAACTCATGACTATCGAACGTACTCTCTCCATCATCAAGCCCGATGCAGTTGCCAAAAACGTGATTGGCCAAATCTACGCCCGCTTCGAAGCAGCTGGTCTGAAAGTGGTTGCCTCCAAGATGGTGCATCTGTCGCGTGGCGAGGCCGAGGCTTTTTACGCCGTTCACAAAGAGCGTCCTTTTTTCAAGGATCTCGTGGGCTTCATGATCTCTGGCCCCGTCATGATTCAAGCACTGGAAGGTGAGAACGCCATTTTGAAGAATCGCGACCTCATGGGTGCGACGGATCCGAAAAAGGCTGCGGCCGGTACCATCCGTGCTGACTTCGCCGATAGCATTGATGCCAATGCCGTGCATGGCTCTGATGCTGCTGAGACCGCTGCTGCGGAAATCAGCTTCTTCTTTGCCGGCATGAACGTGTATTCCCGCTAACACATGGCCCACACGCCCCACTGCGTTTTGCTGCCCCTCAATGGGGCTGTAGTGCGCTTGGGGCAGCCCGGCGCCGCGCCGAAGCGATGACCGCCAATCTGCTTGATTTCGATCTCGAGGGTTTGACTGCTTTTTGTGAGCGGCTGGGTGAGAAGCGCTTTCGTGCTGTTCAGCTTTTTCGCTGGATTCACCAAAAGGGCGCCTCCAGTTTTGATGACATGAGTGATCTTGCAAAGTCCTTGCGAGAGAAACTCAAGAATGTGGCGCATGTGAAGGCGCTGGATGTCATTTCTCAGCACATTTCTGCAGACGGCACCATCAAATGGCTGTTTGATGTGGGCGGTGGAAACGCGGTTGAAGCAGTTTTCATTCCAGAGGAAGATCGCGGCACTCTTTGCATCTCATCGCAAGCGGGTTGTGCTGTTGGTTGTCGTTTCTGTTCCACAGGGCACCAGGGCTTCAGTCGAAACCTGACAACGGGTGAGATCGTGGCGCAGCTTTGGTTTGCCGAGCACTTTTTGCGAAAACACCTGCAACGTGACGAACGCGTCATCTCCAATGTGGTGATGATGGGGATGGGTGAGCCCTTGCAAAACTATGCTGAGCTGGTTCCTGCATTGCGCGTCATGCTGGACGATCATGGCTACGGCATGTCCCGCCGGCGCGTCACGGTTTCAACTTCGGGTGTGGTCCCCATGATTGACCGTCTGGCGCAGGATTGTCCTGTCGCCTTGGCGGTTTCCCTGCACGCGCCAAACGACGCCTTACGCGACAATCTGGTTCCTCTGAACCGTAAGTACCCGATTGCTGAGCTGATGGATGCCTGTAACCGGTACTTGGCCCATGCACCGCGTGACTTTGTTACTTTTGAGTATTGCATGTTGGATGGCGTGAACGACCAGCCAGAGCATGCGCGGGAGCTGGTCGAGCTTGTTCGCCGCCATTCGCGTGGGGGTGTCTGGTGCAAGTTCAACCTGATTCCATTCAATCCTTTCCCGGAATCCGGTTTGCACCGGTCAGCTACGGAAAAAATCCAGATTTTCGCCAAGGTTTTGAGCGATGCTGGTATCGTCACGACAATACGAAAAACACGGGGTGACGATATCGATGCGGCGTGTGGTCAATTGGCCGGTGACGTCATGGATCGTACTGGCGTTGGTGAGCGAATGGCGCGCCAGCGAACAATCATGCTGAAGCCTGTAGCAGCACCAAGCAAGCAAGTCAAGGAGACATGAACATGGATGTGACAGGATGGTTGCAGGACCGGCAGGGATTGCTTGGCGCTTTTTTGATCCTTGTAGCGGTGACAGGGATTTCAGGATGTGCATCCCGATCGGCTGAGCATGGGTCCGGAGGTGACAGAATAGAAATGGTGACCGACTCCGATGAACCTGAGGCGCGCAAACGCGCCCGTATCAGATTGGAGTTGGCCGTTGGATATTTTGAGCAGGGGCAAACGACGATCGCCCTTGATGAGCTGAAGCAATCCATTACGGCAGATCCCACCTATGCCGAGGCCTACAACTTGCGCGGTCTGATCTACATGCGGCTCAATGATTTTCGATTTGCCGAAGAGAGCTTCCGGAAAGTGCTGAGTCTCAATCCCCGGGATTCGAACGTCATGCACAACCTCGGTTGGTTGTTGTGCCAACAAGCTAGGTATCCTGAATCGCTGCAGCTTTTTACACAGGCGCTTGCCAACCCTCAGTATGGGGAACGCGCCAAGACATTCAGAGCCCAGGGCTTGTGTCAGGTCAGGGCTGGCTTTCGGGCAGATGCTGAAGCCAGTTTGGTGAAGTCATATGAATTCGATGCTGGTAACCCTATTACAGCCTATAACCTGGCGGCCTTGCTGTATCAGCGAGGGGACTTTGTCCGGGCTCAGTTCTATGTGCGGCGCCTGAATAACAGCGAACTCGCCAATGCGGAATCGCTGTGGCTTGGTGTCAAGGTTGAGCGTCGCCTGGACAATCGCGACGCCATGCTGCAACTTGCCGCGCAATTGGAAAAGCGGTTTCCAAAGTCAAGTGAGGCTGGTTCTTTCCAGCGGGGAGCCTTTGATGAGTGAGGGTTTGTCTAACGAGGGACTGGTGCCGGGTCAGGATGCAACAGTCAAGGTATCCGGCGGTGCGATGCTTCGCAAGGCACGTGAGGCTGCAGGTCTGCACATCGCCGCGTTGGCAGTTGCGCTGAAAGTCCCGGTCAAGAAGCTGGAAGCGCTTGAAACCGATCGCTTTGACCTGTTGCCGGACACCGTTTTTGTTCGTGCTTTGGCCTCCAGCGTTTGCCGAACCCTAAAGATTGATCCAAACCCGATCTTGGAAAATCTGCCGCACAACGCGGCCCCACGTCTGAAGACCGATGAGTCTGGCATTAACACGCCGTTTCGCGCAACCGGCGACGTATCGGGCTTGCCTTTCTGGGAGCAACTCTCAAAGCCAGTCGTATTGGCGGTTTTATTGCTTCTGGTTGGTGTGGTCGTGTTGGTTTTCTTCCCTTTTGCGGAACATATCAAAGCGGACAATGCTCCAAAGTCTGCGACGGCAGATTTGCCGCCGGTTGTTCTCGCCCCGGTGACTCCGCCGGTGCTAATCGAGCCACCTGCAGTGGTGCCAACACCGACGCCAGCGTTACCGTCCAATTTGATGGAACCTGTGGCGCAGGTTCCTCATGCCCCGGCCTTGGCCGCGAGTGCTGTGGCGATAGCGCCTGCCGCGTCCGCGAGCGTCGCTGCCTTGAAGCCAACTCCGGGCGCCGCGTCGAGTGGCGCAATGGTCGTTCTGAAGGCGCGCGCTTCGTCGTGGGTTGAAGTCGTCGATGCCAGTGGCGCGGTGCAAGTGCGCAAGATCATGGCTGAAGGCGAGGTGATTGGCGCTTCGGGAGCGATGCCTCTGTCGATCGTGTTGGGACGGGCCGATAGCATGGAAGTCCAGGTGCGTGGGAAACTCTTCGATCTGACGCGCGTCGCCAAGGACAATGTAGCTCGTTTCGAGGTGAAGTAGTGGACGCTTTTCTGCCGATTGAAACTGCAACCCCTATAGCACGACGAACCAGACAGGCTCGCGTGGTGTGGGGTTCACGGATCGTCACTGTGGGGGGCGATGCGCCTGTGCGTGTTCAGTCCATGACCAACACCGATACGGTTGATGTGATTGGCACTGCCATTCAGGTGAAGGAGTTGGCGCTCGCGGGTTCGGAGATGGTGCGCCTGACTGTCAATACGCCCGAGGCCGCGCAAGCGGTACCGCATGTCCGTGAACAGCTGGATCGAATGGGGATTGATGTCCCGCTAATCGGTGACTTTCACTATAACGGGCACCGACTCCTGACAGATTTTCCTGCGTGCGCGCAAGCTTTGTCGAAATATCGGATCAACCCGGGCAACGTCGGCAAAGGTGACAAGCGCGACAAGCAGTTTGGTTTGATGATTGAGGCCGCCATGCGCTGGGACAAACCCATACGTATCGGCGTGAACTGGGGTAGTCTGGATCAGGACTTGTTGGCCGGTTTGATGGATGAAAACAGTCGCCGACCTGTTCCCTGGGATGCCAAACCGGTTATGTACGAAGCCTTGATTACATCGGCGATTGAGTCAGCTCGCCGTGCTTCCGAGATGGGCATGAGTCAGAACCAGATTATTCTGTCATGCAAGGTCAGTGGCGTTAGAGACCTTATTGCAGTTTACCGCGAACTTGCACGGCGCTGCGATTACCCTTTGCACTTGGGATTGACCGAGGCAGGTATGGGGACCAAGGGGACGGTTGCCTCGGCTGCTGCACTGTCTGTTTTGCTGCAGGAGGGTATTGGCGACACAATTCGGGTATCGCTGACCCCCCAGCCGGGTGAAGCCCGGACCCAGGAGGTCGTCATTGCTTCGGAGATCCTGCAGGCTCTGGAACTCCGGTCATTTGTGCCCAGCGTGACGGCTTGTCCTGGCTGTGGACGAACGACCAGTACGACGTTTCAGGAACTGACCAAGCAGATCGAAGATTTCCTGCGGGCACAAATGCCGGTGTGGCGTGAAAAATATCCTGGCGTTGAAAAACTCAAGGTCGCCGTGATGGGTTGTATCGTGAATGGCCCCGGTGAAAGCAAACATGCGGATATTGGCATCAGTTTGCCCGGCACTGGCGAAGCACCTGCCGCACCAGTGTTTATTGACGGTGAAAAGCACCTGACCCTGCGCGGAGAGAACATCGCTCAGGAGTTTCAGAGTATTGTTGAAAACTATATTGAGAAGCGCTTTGGTAACCGCGTGGTTACCGAAGCGCCTGATGTGATTCATGAGTGAAAAAGAAAATGTGACGAAGTCAGTCAAACTGACTGGCGTCAAGGGCATGAACGATGTCCTGCCCCCGGATTCTGCTGCGGTTGAATGGCTTGAGGGCAAAGTGCGCTCCTTGATGGCGCGGTATGCCTATCGAAACATTCGTACGCCTATCGTTGAGCGAACCCCCTTGTTCATTCGCGGCCTGGGTGAAGTGACGGACATTGTTGAGAAGGAGATGTACTCCTTCGAAGACCGCCTCAATGGAGACCCGTTGACGCTTCGCCCAGAAGCCACCGCCGGTGTGGTTCGGGCGGTTGTCGAGCATTCCATGCTTTATGACGGTGGCAAGCGCTTGTATTACATCGGCCCGATGTTCCGCCACGAGCGACCACAGAGAGGACGCTATCGTCAGTTTGACCAGATTGGTGCCGAAGCACTGGGGTTCTCCGGTGCCGAGGTGGACGCGGAGCTAATTCTGTTGGCGGTGGCGCTGTGGAAGGATTTGGGTTTGACCGACGTCCGGCTTGAGATCAACAGTCTGGGACAGCCACAGGAACGTCTAACGCATCGGCAAGCGCTGATTGACCATTTTGAACGACACCCGGATGCGCTCGATGAGGACGCCCGACGGCGCTTGTACAGCAACCCACTGCGTATTCTCGACACCAAGAATCCTGTCATGCAAGCCGTAGTGGAGTCCGCTCCCAGACCGATTGACTACTTGGGTGAAGCTTCACTGGCTCATTTTGAGACCTTGAAGACAATCCTGACGGCCAATGGCGTTGCCTTTACCGTCAATCCCCGCTTGGTTCGGGGCATGGATTACTACAACCTCACAGTGTTTGAGTTCGTAACAGACCGGCTGGGTTCGCAGGGTACTGTTTGCGCTGGTGGCCGCTACGACTACCTCGTTGAACAGTTGGGAGGAAAACCTGCCCCGGCCGTTGGATGGGCGCTCGGCGTCGACCGGGTACTCGAACTTGTCAGGGAGCAGGGACTGGCTGCGATCGAGCCACCTTTGGATGCCTATGCGATCGTGTCCGACGCTTCGTCCTTGCCTTTGGTGCTGCAGACGCTGCAAACGCTACGGGCTGCAGGCGTAAGTGTTCAAATGCATACAAGTACCGGTGAAGGTATGGGCAGCATGAAATCCCAATTTAAGCGGGCAGATGGCAGTGGCGCTCAATTCGCACTCATTTTTGGGGCTGATGAAGTGGCTCAAAACTTGGTGACTGTCAAATCCTTGCGTGACGGCAGTGGAGCACAGGTCACCCAATCGCTCGCCTGTGTGGCCGAATGGGCCTCCAACCTACAATCGCGAACTTAACTGAACATTTCCATGGCAAATCATCTAGATCTCGAAGAACAAGAACAACTTGACCAGATCAAGCATTTTTGGAAGCAATACGGCAATGCTATTACCTGGGCTCTGATTGTTGTTCTGGGAGCGTTCGCAAGCTGGAATTTTTACCAGTATTGGCAGCGCAACCAAGCAACTCAGGCGTCCGCCATGTATGACGAGGTGGAGCGTGCCGTCAAGTCGGCGGATGCAGCAAAGATTGACCGTGTTTTTGCCGACATGAAGGACAAATTTTCATCGACTGCTTATGCCCAGCAAGCCGGTCTTCTGGTGGCCAAGCAGTATTACAGCAGTGGCAATATGGACGCCGCCAAGGCGGCGCTGAGTTGGGTTGCCGACAAGTCTGCGGATGCCGGCTATCAGGCCATTGCGAGATTGCGTTTGGTTTCCATATTGATGGATGCCAAGGCTTATGACGATGCATTGAAGCTGTTGACAGCTTCTTTTCCCACCAACTTTGAAGCGCTTGTGGCGGATCGCAAGGGTGACGTGCTGCTGTTGCAGGGAAAAAAAGCGGAGGCGCTTGCTGAATATGGCAAGGCCTATAAGGGTTTTGATGAGCGCACCGAATATCGTCGCCTGGTAGAAGTGAAACTCAATTCGCTTGGCATTGACCCTCTGGGTGACAGTGAAGTCGCCAAAGGCGTGGCGACGGCGAAATCCGCAGGTGCAGTGGCGGAAGGGAAAAAGTGAAGTTCAATTCTGTGATCACCATAGCCACGAAAGTGGCTTTGATTTCTTTGGTTCTGAGTGTGCTGTCTGCATGTTCGAGCGGGCCGGAAAAACCGAAACCTGCTGAATTGGCGCCCAACGCTGGCTTGTTGGGTGTGCGATTGGCTTGGACTTCCAAGATCGGCCTGGTCGATTTTCCGCTCGATGTCAGGGTAAATGGCAATTCGGTGGTCGTTGCCAGTTCAGATGGGGTCGTTGCCTCGTTTGACGCCGTATCTGGCGCAGAGCAGTGGCGAACCAATGTGGGGGGGGCGATTGCAGCCGGTGTCGGAAGTGACGGTCGATTTGCTGCCGTGGTGACGCGTGACAACGAACTGGTTGTTTTGGATGCAGGGCGCGAGGGCTGGCGTCAAAAGCTTGCGGCACAGGGCTTTACGGCGCCGCTGGTGGCTGGTGGACGGGTTTTTTTACTTGGGGCCGATCGTTCAGTGACTGCTTTTGATGTCTCTTCAGGACGCAAGCTTTGGAATCAACAACGTCCAGGTGAAGCCTTGGTATTGCGTCAGAGCGGAGCCTTGCTGGCAGTCGGCGATACGCTTGTGGCTGGATTGTCCGGGCGTTTGGTGGGTATCAATCCTGCGAATGGTTCGGTTCGCTGGGAATCACCCATCGCAACGCCGCGTGGCACCAATGACATTGAGCGTCTGGTTGACGTGGTCGGGCGTGTCAGTCGCGATGGCGGCGTTGTGTGCGCTCGTGCTTTTCAGGCCGCTGTCGGCTGTGTTGACACGACACGAGGTACCCTGCTGTGGAGCAAAGCAGCAAACGGATCAGTTGGCGTACATGGTGACGACAAACATGTATTCGGGGTTGAGAGCGATGGTAAATTGATCGCCTGGCGTCGTGCGGATGGTGAACGTGCATGGGTTTCGGAGCGGTTGCGGTATCGCAGTTTGACCGCACCTTTGATCATCGGACGATCAGTCGTCGTAGGGGATGACACAGGCCTGGTTCATTTGTTGTCGCGCGAGGATGGCTCGGCGCTGACGCGACTGGTCACGGATGGTTCACCGGTCGCTGCAGCCCCTGTGCTGGCAGGCGGAACCTTGCTGGTCGTTACCCGCAACGGTGGTGTTTTCGGCTTCAAGCCAGAGTAAATGTTAATGTCGGACCCCAAGTCATGAAACCAGTATTGGCCCTCGTTGGCCGCCCCAATGTTGGTAAATCGACGCTTTTCAATCGCCTGACCAAATCCCGTGATGCCATCGTTGCAGATTTCGCTGGCCTGACCCGGGATCGTCATTACGGCAACGGGAAGCTGGGTAAGCACGAGTTCATCGTTATTGATACCGGTGGTTTCGAGCCCGATGCTGCAAACGGTATTTTCAAAGAGATGGCAAAGCAAACACGGCAGGCCGTCGCAGAAGCGGATGTCGTTGTTTTTGTCGTGGATGCACGGGACGGCATATCGGCGCAGGATCATGACATCGCCAAATACCTTCGTCGTCTGGGCAAGCCATGTGTGTTGGCCGCCAACAAGGCCGAAGGATTGACGGCTGGCGCCCAGCTGGTCGAATTCTTTGAACTGGGTTTGGGCGAGGTTCATCCCGTTTCGGCTGCGCACGGCCAGGGCATCAATACGCTTCTGGAGTTGGCGCTGGCGCCGCTCCATCTCGCAGACCCTGATGATGAAGAGGAGTTGCGGGAGCCAGGCGTTATCAAGCTGGCCGTTGCGGGTCGTCCCAACGTCGGAAAATCCACCTTGATCAATACGTGGCTTGGTGAAGAGCGCTTGGTAGCGTTTGACTTGCCGGGGACGACTCGGGACGCAATTTCCGTACCTTTCGAGCGCAACGGTCAAAAATTTGAGCTGGTTGATACAGCGGGACTTCGCCGCAAGGGCAAAGTGTTTGAAGCCATTGAGAAATTTTCAGTGGTTAAAACTTTGCAGGCCATTGAGTCCTCCAATGTCGTGTTGCTTTTGATTGACGCGACCCAAGGCGTGACCGATCAGGATGCTCACATTGCTGGCTTCATTCTTGAAAATGGCCGAGCGGTGGTTCTGGCCGTCAATAAATGGGATGCCGTGGACGAGTATCAGAGGGAGCTCGTCAAACGCTCCATTGAAACCCGCTTGCCGTTTCTGAAGTTTGCAACTATGCATTTGATATCGGCAACGAAAAGACAGGGTCTGGGTCCGCTGTGGGGCTCCATTGCGCAAGCCTACAAGGCCGCAAACTGCAAGATGTCGACGCCTGTTTTGACGCGCCTGCTTTTGGAAGCTGTGCAGTTTCAGAGTCCCAAGCGCTCTGGCATGTACCGACCCAAGCTGCGCTACGCCCACCAAGGCGGCATGAACCCCCCTGTGATCGTGATCCATGGCAATTCGCTGGAACACGTTACTGCTGCGTACAAACGCTTTCTGGAAGGGCGGTTTCGCAAGGAGTTTGATTTGGTTGGAACTCCCATGCGGATCGAATTGAAAACATCAAGCAATCCTTATGCCGATAAGGCTGGGAATTGACTTGGCTGAGTTTCAAAAGTACCAATAACTTAATTCGGGGATTGCGTGTTCCGTTGGTGACAACCGACGTTGCTGTGGTATCGTGACACCCTCTTCATAATTTTTTGAACACGGAGAATATCGTGAGCAACAAAGGCCAGTTACTTCAAGACCCTTTTCTCAACGCGCTGCGTCGAGAGCACGTGCCAGTGTCCATTTATTTGGTTAACGGCATCAAGCTGCAAGGTCAAATCGAGTCTTTTGATCAATACGTTGTGCTCTTGCGCAACACGGTCACTCAAATGGTTTACAAACACGCTATTTCCACCATTGTGCCGGGACGTGCCGTGAATTTTGCCAGCGGCGAGGGTGAGCAGCCTGCCGCCGCCTGATCGTCTATTGGCTCCAACCATCCTGGTCGGGGTTGATTTTGGACTCCCCAATTTTGATGGCGAACTCGAAGAGCTGGGTTTGCTGGCTCAAAGCGCCGGGCTGAATCCGGTTGCCCGGGTGACCTGCAAACGCAAGGCTCCTGATGCGGCATTGTTTATCGGCAGCGGAAAAGCCGACGAGATCAAGCTGATGGCGACTCAGTTGGGTGCGGTTGAGATTCTTTTTGATCAGAGTCTGAGTCCCGCGCAGCAGCGTAATCTGGAGCGGCATCTGGAGCTGCCAGTCAATGACCGTACACTCCTGATTCTTGAGATTTTCAGTCAGCGTGCGCGCAGCCATGAAGGCAAGTTGCAGGTTGAACTTGCAAAGATGCAATACCTCAGCACCCGACTGGTTCGCAGGTGGTCCCATCTGGAACGGCAGAGCGGGGGCATTGGCATGCGGGGCGGACCTGGTGAAACCCAGATCGAGCTTGATCGCCGGATGATTGGCGAAAACATCAAAAAGATCAAGGAACGGCTGGTCAAGGTCAAACGCCAGCGCCAGACGCAACGGCGCCAGCGTGAACGCCGCGATGCTTTCAACATTTCCCTGGTTGGGTACACCAATGCTGGGAAGTCCACGCTTTTCAATGCCTTGGTCAAAGCACGGGCTTATGCGGCAGATCAACTTTTCGCGACTCTTGATACAACCACCCGTCAGCTCTATCTGGGCGAGGCGGGGCGCTCAGTCTCACTTTCCGATACGGTCGGATTTATTCGGGATTTGCCGCACGGTTTGATTGATGCATTTCAGGCCACGCTGCAGGAAGCGGTTGATGCCGATCTGCTTCTGCATGTGGTGGATGCGGCCAATCCCAATTTTCCTGAGCAGATCGCTGAGGTGCAGCGTGTGCTGGTGGAGATTGGAGCAGGTGAGATTCCCCAGCTGCTGGTGTTTAATAAGCTTGATGCACTTGAAAATGATCGACGCCCCCTGCAGCTCGAAGATACTTTTGACTTGGCGGGTGTGGCGACACCGAGAATATTTTTAAGCTCAAAGAGTGGCGAAGGCCTTCAGGCTCTGAGACAGCACTTGGCGCGTACCGTGACCGGGGGCGCTTCGCAAGAGGTGCAGGGGGAGCAATCCCCTGAAAATGGTGAGGCTGTCCCCTGATTGGGCACAATCCGGTATTGATATACAAGAGAAGAAGAGATGAAACTTCAATTAAGCGCCTTTCGCTGGGCTGTTTTGTCCGAGCGGTTCAGGGGAATGTTCAACCTGAATGACCCTCGGTGGGGTCGCCATGACGACAAGCCGGTTGAAGGCGAAAAAGGCGAGCCTGCGTCTCCAGATGGCCGGTCGTCCGATACTCCCTCCAAAAGCGGCAATGATCGTGGGCAAAAACAAGGCCCCAACCAGGGGCCACCCGATCTGGACGAGTTGTGGCGTGATTTGAACCGCAAATTGGGTGGCCTGTTCGGGGGCTTGAAAAATGCGGGGCGGGGCGGGGCGGGTGGTTCAATGGGCGGTGGAAATGGCCCTGGAGGATTTCAACCCGACATGAAGAGCGCAGGTATCGGCGCTGGTTTGATTGCCGGCGTTGTCTTGCTGATCTGGCTGGGCACAGGGTTCTTCATTGTTCAAGAGGGTCAGCAGGCCGTCATCACCCAATTTGGAAAGTACAAGTCATCGGTGGGGGCCGGTTTCAACTGGCGTTTGCCGTATCCGATCCAACGTCATGAGTTGATTTTCGTAACCCAGATTCGATCGGTGGATGTGGGGCGTGACACGGTCATCAAGGCCACGGGCCTGCGTGAGTCTGCCATGCTGACCGAGGACGAAAACATTGTCGAGATCAAGTTCGCGGTGCAGTACCGGCTGAGCGATGCCAGGGCTTTTCTTTTTGAGAGCAAGAACCCCGGTGAGGCCGTGGTTCAGGCGGCGGAAACTGCCGTTCGCGAAGTGGTGGGCAAGATGCGCATGGACAGTGCATTGTCCGAAGAGCGCGACCAGATTGCACCTCGCGTTCGTGCTTTGATGCAGAAAATTCTGGATCGCTACAAGGTAGGTATTGAAGTGGTTGGCATCAATTTGCAGCAGGGCGGTGTGCGTCCGCCGGAGCAGGTGCAGGCCGCTTTCGACGATGTGCTGAAAGCCGGTCAGGAACGCGAACGTGCCAAGAACGAAGCGCAAGCCTACGCCAACGATGTGGTTCCACGGGCAGTCGGTTCGGCTTCACGGCTGAAAGAAGAGGCCGACGCTTACAAGGCGAAGATCGTCGCGCAGGCTCAGGGTGATGCGCAACGCTTCAAGTCAGTGCTGACGGAATACCAGAAGGCACCGCAGGTGACCAAGGACCGGATGTACCTTGACACCATGCAACAGATTTACAGCAACGTGACCAAGGTGATGGTGGATTCCAAACAGGGCTCCAACCTTTTGTACCTGCCGCTGGACAAAGTTCTCCAGATGACGGGTCCGGGTGGCGCGTCGGCTGACACCCCGACTGCAGCAGTGCCTGCTGCGGCAGCGCAGACGACCCCGCCCACCGCATCAACCCTTGATGCGCGTACCCGGGATGCATCCCGTTCGCGTGATCGCGATTCCCGCTAAGGAGCCCTCACAATGAACAGGCTAGGTTTTATTTTTTCGTCTTTGCTGGTGGCTTTGGCTCTGGCGAGTTCCATGTTGTTTGTGGTGGACCAGCGGCAGTTTGGCGTGGTCTATGCCTTGGGGCAAATCAAAGAGGTTATTACCGAACCTGGTTTGAACTTCAAATTGCCGCCGCCGTTTCAGAATGTGTCCTACATTGACAAGCGTCTGCTGACACTGGAAACCAGTGATACCGAGCCAATGTTGACCGCTGAAAAGCAACGTGTGGTGATCGACTGGTATGTGCGCTGGCGCATTTCAGAGCCGACTGAGTACATCCGCAATGTGGGCCTGACTGAGGCCGACGGTGCCAATCAGCTCAACCGCGTGGTGCGCAATGCTTTCCAGGAAGAAATCAATAAACGCACCGTCAAGGAGTTGCTGGCGACCAAGCGTGAAGCGCTGACGGCCGACGTCAAAGCCGAAGTGCTGGATAAGGTCAAAGGCAGTAAGCCATGGGGTGTCGATGTGGTGGACGTGCGTATTACCCGTGCTGACTATGTCGATGCCATCACCGAGTCGGTTTACCGGCGCATGGAGGCGGAGCGCAAGCGCGTGGCCAATGAATTGCGTTCGACCGGCGCGGCTGAGGGTGAAAAAATTCGTGCTGACGCGGATCGACAACGTGAAGTGACGGTGGCCAATGCTTACCGTGATGCCCAGAAGATCAAAGGTGAAGGTGACGCTGAAGCTGCCCGCATTTATGCGGAGGCTTTTGGCCGCGATCCGCAGTTTGCCCAGTTTTACCGCAGCCTGGATGCCTACAAGGCCAGCTTCAGCAAGAAGAGCGATGTCATGGTGGTGGATCCATCGTCCTCTGAATTCTTCAAGGTGTTCCGTGGCAACGCGGGTCCGACAGGACCTGCTTCTTCCAAAAAATAGCGCTTGAGCAGCGAAGTTTTCTGGTTGGCCTTGGCCCTCGTTCTGCTGATCGAGGGCCTTTATCCGTTGATGTCTCCTTCCGGGTGGCGTCGGATGTTCCTGCAGATCCTGCAACTCAGTGATGGACAGCTTCGATTTTTCGGAATGTGCAGCATATCTGCAGGGCTCTTGTTGATTTGGTTTCTGCTTTGACAGTTTCCGGGCCTCAAGCCCGGTAAAATCACCGTTTTAACAGCTCCCCAAAATCACATGTCTGCTTGGGTCCTGCCGGATCACATTGCCGATGTCTTGCCGTCCGAAGCGCGGCACATCGAAGAACTTCGTCGAGACTTGCTGGACATGGCGCGATGCTATGGCTACGAGTTGGTCATGCCGCCTTTGCTGGAACACCTTGAGTCTTTGCTCACGGGTGCGGGTAAAGCGCTTGACCTGCAAACCTTCAAGCTCGTGGATCAACTTTCGGGGCGCATGATGGGCTTGCGGGCCGACAGCACGCCCCAAGTGGCCCGTATCGACGCGCATTTGCTCAACCGACAGGGGGTCACCCGCCTGTGCTACTGCGGTCCGGTGTTGCACACCCGTCCAGGCATCCCGCATGCCACGCGTGAGCCCCTGCAATTCGGCGCTGAAATCTACGGCCATGCCGGGCTTGAGGCAGATCTTGAAACCTTGCAATTGGCCCTGGATTGCCTCAAGGTGGCCAAAGTGCAGTCGCCCAGCGTGGATATGGCCGATGCCCGCATCGTCAATGCGCTGCTGGAAGGCGTATCGCTGGAAGGCGACCTGCTGGCGCAGCTTCATGCGGCGCTGGCCGCCAAAGACAGCAGCCAGCTCGCCGTGCTGACCCAGGATTTTCCGTCAGCTTCCCGCCAGGCACTTCTTGCGCTGGTGCAACTGTATGGCGATAAAAGCGTCCTGATTGAAGCTGAAAAAGTGCTTCCCCCCATGCCCGCTGTGCGTGAAGCGCTATCAAATTTGAAGTGGTTTGCCAGCCATCTGGAGGGTACCCAGATGACCTTCGATCTGGCCGATTTACGCGGCTATGCCTATTACACCGGTGCACGGTTCTCAATCTATGCCCAGGGTGCCAGCGATGCCTTGGTGCGGGGTGGTCGTTACGACGAAGTGGGCGCCGTGTTTGGCCGAAACCGTCCGGCCACGGGTTTCAGTCTGGACGTGAAGGCCTTGGTGGGTGTTCTGCCAGCGCCACCCTTGCGTGCGGCGATCCGCGCACCGTGGCGTGAAGCGACTGATTTGCGCACGGCGATAGCCTCGTTGCGCGTCAAGGGTGAAACCGTTGTGTGTGCCTTGCCAGGCCATGAGAGTGAAGTTGATGAGTTCCATTGCGATCGCGAGCTGATTCAGGTCGCGGGGCAGTGGGTCGTGAAAGCCATTTGAGAAATAACTGAAATGAATGCAACCAAAGGACGTAACGTTGTTGTCGTGGGTACCCAATGGGGCGACGAGGGCAAAGGCAAGCTGGTCGACTGGCTGACCGAGAGCGCACAAGGCGTGGTGCGTTTCCAGGGGGGGCACAACGCAGGGCACACCCTGGTGATCAATGGGGTCAAGACCGCGTTGCATCTGATTCCCAGCGGCATCATGCGTCCTGGCGTGAAATGCTACATCGGCAACGGTGTTGTCTTGTCCGCCGCCAAGCTGTTCGAGGAGATCGAAGGACTGGAGAAGGTCGGCATCGAGTTGCGTTCGCGCCTGCGTATCAGCGAGGCCTGCCCGCTGATTTTGCCGTTTCATGCGGCGCTGGACGTGGCCCGCGAAGCGGCGCGCGAGAAGGGCGGCAACGCCAAGATTGGGACCACCGGACGTGGCATTGGCCCCGCCTACGAAGACAAGATTGCCCGCCGCGCATTGCGCGTGCAGGACCTCAAATACCCCGAGCGCTTTGCGTCCAAGCTGCGTGAATTGCTGGATTTGCACAACCATGTGCTGACCACCTACCTGGGTTCGGCAGCGTTTGATTTTGGGCCAACGCTTGCGCCCTATATGGCAGACGGCAAAGTGCAGTTTCAGGCGGTGTTTGATGAGGCGATGCGCCATGCCGAGTTGCTCAAGCCCATGATGGCCGACGTCTCGCGTGAACTCAACGAAGCAAACCTCAAGGGTGCGAACCTGTTGTTTGAAGGTGCTCAGGGCACGCTGCTGGATGTGGACCATGGCACTTATCCCTACGTGACGTCAAGCAACTGCGTGGCTGGCAATGCGGCTGCGGGTTCTGGTGTCGGCCCCGGCATGTTGCACTACATCCTGGGCATTACCAAGGCGTATTGCACACGGGTGGGCGGCGGTCCGTTCCCGACGGAACTGGATTGGGAGACCCCGGGCACACCCGGCTACCACATGAGCACGGTCGGCGCCGAAAAAGGTGTCACCACCGGGCGCAGCCGTCGCTGCGGCTGGTTCGATGCGGCGCTGCTCAAGCGCTCGGCGCAGGTCAATGGCTTGACCGGTCTGTGCATCACCAAACTGGATGTGCTGGATGGTTTGAAGGAATTGCTGCTGTGTACGGGTTACGAACTCGATGGCGAGCTGATTGACATCCTGCCCATGGGCGCTGATGACATCGAGCGCTGCAAACCGATCTACGAAACCATCGAAGGCTGGAGCGACAGCACAGTGGGCGTGACCCAGTACGACAAGTTGCCGACCAATGCACGTCTGTACCTGCAGCGCATCGAGCAAGTCACTGGCGTTCCGATCCACATGGTGTCGACCAGCCCGGACCGTGACCACACGATCATGATGCGTCATCCCTATCTGGCTGATTGAACCGTCAGATATCCCCAAATATTGAATAAAATATTCCGGTAGCCCTCGTGTTACTTGCGTTAATAGCTACTAATTCAGGAGCAACTTCATGTTGACCGAAGACGGCAAACATCTGTATGTGAGCTACGACGAGTACCACAGCCTGATAGAAAAACTGGCCATCAAGATTCACCAATCGGGCTGGCAATTCGACATCATTCTGTGTCTGGCCCGTGGCGGCATGCGTCCCGGCGATATCTTGTCGCGTGTGTTTGACAAGCCGCTGGCCATCATGTCCACCAGTTCGTATCGCTCGGACGGTGGTACGGTGAAGGGGGAGCTGGACATTGCACGTTTCATCACCACCCCCAAAGGCGAGATTGCCGGCAAGGTGCTGCTGGTGGATGATCTGGCCGACTCGGGGCACACGCTGACCGCGGTGATCCAGCAACTCCGGGCCAACTACACGCCCATCACCGAGCTGCGCAGTGCCGTGATCTGGACCAAGGCCATGTCCACTTGCACGCCAGACTATTCGGTTGAATTTTTGTCGACCAATCCCTGGATTCATCAACCCTTTGAAGGTTACGACACCATGCGGCCGGAGAAGCTGATCCAAAAGTGGAGCGTTTGACAACGGAGCTGAACATGCAGGAGCGTTCGACAGCCCTGATTCATCACCCGTACGCGCCACCCGAGGGCTTTGCTGCGCCACAACCAGGGGTGTTCAAGGCCTCGACCGTCATCTTCCCCAGCGTTGCCGCCATGCGCAACTTCGAGTGGAAGGACAAGACGGCTTACACCTACGGCCTGCACGGTACGCCGACCACCTACACCCTGGAAGAGCGTCTGTGTACGCTGGAAGGCGGGCTGCAATGTGTGCTGTTGCCCAGCGGGCTGGCCGCCATCGCCAATGTGGCGTTGTCGCTGCTGCGCAGTGGCGACGAGGTGCTTATTCCTGACAATGCCTATGGTCCCAACAAGGCTTTGGCCGAGGGTGAGCTGACGAGCTGGGGCATCAGCCACCGGTATTACGACCCCCTGAATCCGCAGGATCTGGCGGCGAAAATCAGTTCGCAAACACGCCTGGTCTGGCTGGAAGCGGCGGGTTCGGTGACACTGGAGTTTCCGGATCTGTGCGAGTTGGTGCGGATTTGCCGCGCGCGTGGCGTGCTGACGGCACTGGACAACACCTGGGGTGCAGGGCTCGCCTTTGCCCCCTTTGATCTGCTACCGGGTGTCGAGCCTTCTCTGGGCGTGGACATCTCGGTCCATGCCCTCACCAAATACCCCAGTGGTGGTGGCGATGTGCTTATGGGCAGTGTCATCACGCGCGATGCGGCCTTGCATATGAAGCTCAAGCTGACGCACATGCGCATGGGTTTTGGCGTGGGCGCCAACGATGTCGAGGCGGTACTGCGAGGCTTGCCGAGCCTGGCCTTGCGTTATCGGGCGCACGACGAGACAACTCGGACCTTGGCCCAATGGTGCCAAACCCGCTGCGAGTTTGTACAGGTTCTGCATCCAGCCCTGCCGGATTCGCCGGGGCATGAACATTGGCGCGAGGTGTGCCAGGGTGGACCCGGACACGCGGCCGGATTGCTGAGTGTGATTTTCCAGGCGCACTACAGTCAGAGCCAGATCGATGCCTTTTGCGACGCGCTAAAGTTGTTCAAAATTGGCTACAGCTGGGGTGGCCCCATAAGCCTGGTCGTACCCTACAAGCTTGCATCCATGCGCAGCACTTGGCCTGGCCACCTGAAGCAGGGGACGCTGGTGCGCTTTTCGGTCGGTCTTGAGGCTGCAGCCGATCTGCAGTCTGACCTGAGTCAGGCATTGCAAGCAGCATTGACCTGAGTCAGTGTTTTCCTGAATTGTCATGCGCGACAGTCTCCGATAGGCTGTGGCCCATGAATTCATCTCCAGCTCCCTACGTGCCGCCGCCGGTTGAGGCGCCCACCAAAGAAATCGTCGATCTGCGGTTTTCGGCCCCGTTTCGCTGGCTCGGACGTGGTTGGCAGGACTTGATGGCCGAGAAGGGCATCAGCTTTTTCTACGGCGTGTGTTTCTGGATCATGGCCCTGGTGTTGGGGGCAGTCTTTCGCAGCAAGCCCGAGTACGCCATCTCGATCGCTTCAGGCTGTTTGCTGGTGGGGCCGTTTCTGGCCATGGGTTTGTACGAGGTCAGTCGCCGCCGGGAGCAGGGCTTAGCGCCAGACATGACCTCGTCCTTGACCTGCTGGGACAAGCACCTGGGTAGCATGGGCATGTTGGTGCTGGTGCTGATCGTGCTTGAATTGTTGTGGGGCAGGGCCTCGCTGGTTGTATTTGCGGTGTTTTTCAACACAGGCATGCCATCCACCACGGGCGTGATTCAGGCCGTCTTCAATCTTCAAAACCTGGAGTTCCTGGCGGTCTACCTGCTTGTGGGTGGATTCTTTGCCGGTCTGGTGTTTGCGACCGCAGTGGTGTCCATCCCCATGATTCTGGACCGCGATACCGATGCCATCTCGGCTGGCATTACGAGTTTGCAGGTGGTATTTTCCAACTTGCCTGTCATGCTGCTTTGGGGTGCCTTACTGACGCTGCTGGTGTTGCTGGCCTTGCTTCCCTGGGGGCTGGGCCTGCTCGTGGTCGGTCCCTGGCTGGGGCATGCAAGCTGGCATGCTTACCGGGGTTGCGTGCGCTGGTTGGATGAAAACGCCAGGATGGAGCCGGCCTGAGGCAACAAAAATTCCGTTCAGCATGCCGGGCGCTGGTCGGGTAATGGTAAAGTGCCCCTAACAACCTGAAAGCATACCTTGGCAACACCCAATTACGGATACGAAAAACGTCAGAAAGAGCTGGCGAAAAAGAAGAAAAAAGAAGAAAAGCTCAAGCACAAGGCCGAGCGCAAAGTTGGTGAGGGAGTTGACGATGCCGCGCCCGAAGAGAATGACACTACCGATGCCGCAGAGCCCGGCTCTGACGTCCCCGCACAACCCTGAGTTTTCTTACTTAGGTAGCCAGCCCAATCCCCTGGCGTGCAGGCTCTGGACATAGAGCCTGTCAGCCGTCTCCGTCGCCGCCGTGGTCTCCGGGTACGCCCCGCAAGGGTCTTGCAGATCCGCAACCACTTTCCCTTCTTCCGTGAATGCCATCACATGCCCGTAAGCTTTGGGGATGGGTCAGGGTGCGCGCGGCAAACGCAGCCCCCTGGCCACCACGCGGGTGACCCGCTGCATCAAAGTCGAAGCCCGGCGCCGACCTAGCCGGGAGCAGAATCATTTTTTTCCTTCAGTCTCCTGCAGCATTTCATGGGCTAGAACGGCCATAGCCCTCGTTGAATGGTCTTGGGGTGCGATGATCTTTGAAGTTTCAAACTGACGGAAGTTGCGTCGCATCGATTGCAGGTAGACCGGGTCGTAGTGCTGCGTGAGCAGTTCCTGCACCACCGGTTCGATCTGTCCCGCCCGCACCGAGGCCTGCCAGGCTTCCACCACGGCCTTGCCGCGAAAGTCGGTCAACACCTGCAGTCGTTCACAGAAGGATTCGACATCGCGGACAAAGAAGTCGTAGTCTTCCATCAGCAAGGCAACGCGTTCGGCATCGGGCAACACCAGGTTCAGGCAGGTGCTCTCGCGCATGGTCTCGATCAGCGAGGTGGGCACCGACACGTTGCCGACTTTTTTGCTTTCGCTTTCCACGAACACCGGGCGGGTTCGGTCCAGCTGGCGCAGGGCGTTCCACACCAGCGTATCGAAGCGCTTTTGGGTTGGTTGCGGCAGACCCGGAATGGCGCCCAGCACCGAACTGCGATGGTTGGCCAGCGCTTCCAGGTCAATCACCTGCGCGCCCTGTGCCGCCAGGGCCTGCAACAGCCGGGTTTTGCCCGAGCCGGTGGTGCCACAGATCACGCGCCAGTCCAGACCGTTGACCAGACGAGGAATGTCCTGCACCACGGCAGCACGAAAAGCCTTGTAACCACCCTCCACCAGCGTCACCCGAAAACCGATCTCGGACAGGATCAGCGAGAGCGAGCCGCTGCGCTTGCCCCCGCGCCAGCAGTAGGCCAGGGGTTTCCAGTCTTTGGGCTTGTCAATGACCTCGCGCTCGATGTGCGCTGCGATATTGCGTGCTGCGATGGCAGCCCCGCGCTTTTTGGCCTCGAAGGCATTGACCTGTTTGTATAGGGTGCCGATGTCACGGCGCTCTTCGTTGTTAAGCGTGGGCCAGTTGACAGCGCCGGGCAAGTGGTCCTCCAGATATTCATCTTCGCTGCGGGCGTCGATGAGGGCATCAAATTCATGCAGGCGCGCCAGGACTTCAGTGGCAGGAACGGTGGTCAGGCTCATTTCAGCAGCTTTTTAAGTTCAGGCCATACATTGGCCAGCATGATCGGGTGCGCCTCTTCTCTGGGGTGAATACGGTCAGGCTGGAACAGGCGGATGCTGTCCGGCACATCGGCGATGCCTTTGAGCAGGAAGGGCACCATGGCCGCCTTGTGGGTCTTGGCTACTTCGGCATAGACACCGGCAAAACGCGCAGCGTAGTCTTGGCCATAATTGGGCGGAACCTGCATGCCGACCAGCAGCACCTTGGCTCCGGACTTTTGGGCTGCCTGGGTCATGTGGTTCAGATTGTCGGCCGTCATCTGCAGCGGCAGGCCACGCAAGGCATCATTGGCCCCCAGTTCGATGATCACATGGGTTGGCTGGTGCTGGGCCAGCAGCGCCGCCAGCCGTGAGCGCCCCCCGGACGTGGTGTCGCCGCTGATGCTGGCATTGACAACCGTGGCTGGCCGTTTTTCGGCCTTAAGCCTTTGCTCCAGCAAGGCCACCCACCCGGTGCCGCGTTTGAGGCCATACTCTGCACTCAGAGAGTCACCCACAATCAGAATTTTTGGGGGAGCGTTGCTGATGGTGGCCTGCGTTGTCGCCGTGGCGCCAGCCAACAGGGACAGCCCCGCAAGAACAGCCAGAAAACCAGTTGCATAGAAGTGTCGTCGATACAAAGAAAGCCCCATGTCTGATTCAATTATTTCCGTCGAGCATGTTTTCAAGTCGGTGACAGATTCCACCGGCACCCTCGACATTTTGCGCGATATTGATTTTGTCCTGAATGTGCGCGAAACCGTGGCCATTGTCGGTGCTTCAGGTTCGGGCAAAAGCACGCTGCTGTCCATCATTGCCGGGCTCGATACACCCACCCGCGGCACCGTGCGGTTGGCAGGGCAGGACATGTTTGCGATGAGCGAGGACGATCGTGCGCACCTGAGAGCGCAAAAAGTGGGTTTCGTGTTCCAAAGTTTTCAGCTGCTGGGCAACCTGACCGCACTGGAAAACGTGATGCTGCCGCTGGAGCTGGCCGACCGGCGGGACGCCCGCAAGGCCGCCACCGAGATGCTGGCCCGTGTGGGCCTGTCAGAGCGACTGGGCCATTACCCCAAGGTACTCAGCGGTGGCGAGCAGCAACGGGTGGCCCTGGCGCGCGCCTTTGTGGTGAAACCTGCGGTGTTGCTGGCCGACGAACCCACGGGCAGTCTGGACTTTGCCACCGGTGAAAAGGTGATGGAATTGATGTTTGACCTGAACCGGGAACTTGGTACGACCCTGGTGCTGGTCACCCACGACCGCGCCATTGCCCAGCGGTGCGCGCGATGCATCACCATTGAAGCGGGTCAGGTGCTCGATACCACGGTTGGTGTCTGACCTGAGCACTTTTAGCGATAAAACGCTTCGACTTTGCCCTTGAGTTTGATCAACAGTGGCTTGCCTTTGCGATCGACTGTTTTGCCTGCAGGCACTTTGATCCAGCCCTCGCTGATGCAGTATTCCTCGACATCCATGCGCTCCTTGTCATTGAAACGTATGCCGATGTCATGTTCGAATACGGCCGCGACGTGATGGGGACTGCGCGGATCGCAGCACAGATGATCGGGGAGGGCGGGACGTTGAGTGGTTTCGTTCATGGGGTTTCTTCAATTAATGCGAATCAACGCCCATTTTCCCGCATTTGACCCATGCCGCGATAATGTCGTCATGTCTTCACCCAAAGTTCTTTTCGGCTTTCACGCCGTCGGCGTGCGTCTCAAAACCGCACCCAAATCCATTGTCGAGATTTATTACGAGCCTACACGCCGCGATGCGCGCATGCGCCAGTTCCTTGAAAAAGTGAATGAAGCGGGTGTGCGCCTGATCGAGGCCGATGGCATGCGCCTGGCCAAACTCTGCGGTGGGCATGGTCACCAGGGCGTGGCTGCGCGGGTGCAGGAGTTGACCCAGGTTCACTCACTGGACGAACTGCTGGAGAACCTGGAGGTGTCCAACGCCGCGTTACCTGCCAGCGAGCGGGTTGCGCCCCTGATTCTGGTGCTTGATGGCGTGACCGATCCGCACAACCTGGGTGCCTGCCTGCGCGTGGCGGATGGGGCGGGCGTGCATGCCGTGATTGCACCGAAAGACCACGCGGCCGGCATCAATGCCACCGTGGCCAAGGTAGCCAGCGGGGCTGCGGAAACCGTGCCTTATTTCATGGTGACCAACCTGGCGCGTACCCTGAATGAACTCAAGGAACGCAACATCTGGATCATCGGCACCAGTGACGCGGCCAGCCAGACCCTGTACCAGGCCGACCTCAAAGGTCCGGTGGCCTTGGTCTTGGGGGCCGAGGGTGATGGTATGCGCCAGCTGACCGCAAAAACCTGTGACCAGCTGGTTAGCATTCCCATGCGCGGCGCAGTGGAGAGTCTGAACGTGTCGGTGGCCAGTGGTGTCTGTTTGTACGAGGCCGTGCGTCAGCGGTCCAGCGTCTGAAACCGGCTTCGAAAGAATAATATGTTCGCTATCAAAAGAAGAGCTGGTGTGGCAATTTGGATAGGGGCTGTGTCCCTATTTCTTCTTGCAAGTTGCACCCAGGAGCAGCAAAACAAGATCAGCCGCGACATTCAGAACTGGACCGGCACCAACGGCGTTCTGGAGGTCTATGCGGGCGACAAGCTGGTGCGCCGGTTTCTGAAAATCGACAAGCTCAGTACCGCCATGGGCACCGATGACAACAAGCCGCGTGCCTATCGCTATGGCTATGGTGTGCTGGATGAAAACCTGAATTTTGTGGTCGATCCAGGCGAGAAAAAAGTGTATTTTGAATTCAGCGACTACGCCACCAACTACGTTTTCTTCGAGGGTCCGCGCTGACGAAACCTCAACCCTAAACCCAGCCCAGCCAGCCCAGCATGCCGCCCGCTCCCAGCAGCCACAGTAAATGCAGCTTGGTGCGCCAGACGATCAGTGCGCTCACACCCGTCAGCAGCCACAAGTGCCAATGCTCGGCCAAGCTGCCGTGGCCGGCGGCCAGAATCCAGCCCGTGGCAATCAGCAGTGCAATCACGATGGGTGCCATGCCCTGCTTGAAGGCACGTACAGCGCGCAGCTCCCGGTTTTGATGGGCCCAGCGGGTGGCGGCAAAGGTGAGGGTGGTGCTGGGTAGCATGATGCCCACCATGGCAATGCTCATTCCCATCAAGCCCAAACCCCAGGCCGATGCACCGGCGCCCATTCCGCCTCCGGCATTCACCCCCACGTTCCAGCCCAGCACGGCAATGAACAAAAGGTTGGGACCGGGGGCTGCCTGGGCCAGTGCGATGGAGGATGTAAATTGGCTGTCGGTGAGCCAGTGCTGCTCATCTACCAGATAGCGGTGCATATCGGGCGCGGTGGTGATGGCACCGCCAATGGCCAGCAGCGACAGCGACATGAAATGGGTGAACATGGCCAGCCAGTCAGTCGTGTTCAGCGCCAGATGCAGGTTCATGCTCATGGAGAGCCCTCAAGGGCCTGGACCTTGCCCAATTGTCGATACGCCCAGGCACAGGCCAAACCACCGATACCCAGGAGCACCCAGGCCAAGGGTATCCGGAGAAGCGCAATAGCGATAAAAGTAATAGCGGCCAGCGACCAGCAAACAATAGTTCCCATGATATTGGCCTTGATGGAGGCAATGAGTTTGAGCCCTGTTGCGGCAATCATGCCCGCCGCCACGGCACCCATGCCACGCAGCGCTCCCTGGATGCCGGGTGAATCCGATACGCCGGCAAACAAGGCTGCCAACGACAGGACGATCAGCAGTGGAAAGGTCAGCATGCCTGCCAGTGCTGCCAACGCCCCTCGCATGCCAAAGTAGCGGTCGCCAATCATCAGGGACAGGTTGACCACGTTGGGTCCCGGCAGAATTTGGGCGACAGCCCAGTCTTCAATGAACTCCTCGGGGGTCAGCCACTTCTTCTTCTCGACCATCTCCCGTTGCACGATGGCGACGACGCCGCCGAAGCCTTGCAGGGCCAGATTCGTGAATGACCAGAACAGGTCGCCAAGGGATTCAGGTTGGGGGTGCTTGCTGTTGGATGCGCCGGGCGGTTGGCCGGGCGTTGGCGGGGCAGGATGCGTCATGCCCTCGATTATCGAGGGTAGACCCGTCCTGTCCCCCAGTTGACGCGCCTATCTGGCAAGGCTTGCAGCGTTGACAGTTCCTCACGGTAGGATGGGTACCTCCTCTTCTTCACTTTAGGCGATCATGGAACCTACGCAAACCCTCACTCCCTTTCTTGGCCAGTTGGCCTTTCCCGAGGCGCCGCGCTGGCATGAGGGCGCGCTGTGGTTTTCTGACTTTTATACCCACAGCGTCAAACGAGCGACGATGGACGGGCGGGTGGAGACCGTGGTGAAAGTGCCGGGCCAACCCTCTGGCCTGGGTTGGTTGCCGGATGGGCGTTTGCTGGTCGTGTCCATGACCGATCGGCGTCTGATGCGCCTCGACCCGGAGGGGCTGACCGAGGTGGCGGATCTGTCAAAGCTTGCAACTTTTCACTGCAATGACATGGTCGTGGACGCACTGGGGCGTGCCTACATTGGCAACTTTGGTTTTGACAATGCCGCACGCCATGAGTTGGTGCCTGCGCGTCTGATCATGGTGACGCCTGAAGGCAAGGTTCGGGTTGTGGCCGAAGACCTGCATTTTCCGAACGGCAGCGTCATCACGCCGGACGGACGCACACTGGTGGTGGCCGAAACCTATGGTGCACGACTGACTGCGTTCACCATTGAGTCCGACGGTGGCCTGAGCAATCGCCGTGTCTGGGCGGAACTGCCCGGAACTTCACCAGATGGCATTTGCCTTGATGCAGAAGGAGCGATCTGGGTGGCATCACCCACCAGCCGCGAAGTCGTGCGTGTGCGAGAGGGTGGGGAAGTGACCCAGCGAACACCTACGTCCGGCCAGGCCATTGCCTGCATGCTGGGCGGGCCGGATCGAAAGACCCTGTTTGTGTTGATGAGCAAGTTGAAGTTCAATGCCGAGCAGTCGCGCGAGGCATTGGCGGGTTCGATCGCCACGATGCCTGTGGACGTGCCTGGAGCGGGTCGGCCTTAAGCTCGGGTAGTGACTGGCTTGGCAGTTGCAGATTTAGCCTTGGCAGGCTTTGGTGCAGGGGATTTTGCCAATACCGCCTTGCGTGGCTTGGCCGCGTTCCTGGGCGCAACAGGGCTGGCACTTTCGATGTTCAGTGCGGCTTCGAGTTCCTGAATGGCGCTGTCGGTGTAGTCCAGCATGCGTTGCAGATTGGGCAGCGAGCGGCGGCAGGCAATGTAGCCAAAGCCCAGGTTGTCGCCATAGCCGCTGATGGTGATGTTGAGTGCCTGGTAGTGGGTGACGATGGACACTGGGTAGACCTCATCGAGCCTGGCTCCGTTGAGGTACAGGTCGGTTTTTGAACCGGGTACGTTGGAGATGACCAGATTGAACAGCGGGTGCTCTTTCGCACTGCCCGTGACGATGCTGGCCCCCATGGGTGAGATCGAGGTAACGCCATGGGCCATTTTTTGCAGGCGGGGCATTGTGGACAACCTTGCCTTGGCCTCGGAGGTCGATTGCACAATACGTTGCAGGCGTTTGAGCGGGTCGCGCACATCGGTGGCCAGATTGGCCAGTAGAAGTGACACCTGATTTCCGCCCCCTTCGCTTTCACCATGCAGCGATACTGGCACCATGGCAATCAAGGGTTTCGCAGGAAGTGCGTTGTGGGCTTCCAGGTATTTGCGCAATGCGCCAGCGCAGATGGCCAGCGTGACATCGTTGACGGTGGCGCCCGCCATCTCACCGATACGCTTGAACCGCGCCAGTGAGTACGACTGCGACGCAAACCTGCGTGAACCCGAAATTTCAACATTGAAGGGTGTTGGCGGCGCCTGGAACGGACGCACGGATACGCTGTCGGCCTTGCTGGCCTTCACCATGTCCCACAGGCCGCTGCCAATGCCGGGAACAATATCGCGACCGGCCCGAGCCACGCTGCCAAGTTGCTGCAACAGACCTTGCGGGGCCGAAGCGCGCTGGGTCGAGGCCGACTTGAAATAGGTTTGAGCCCATAGCGGTGGTTTCTGCTCGTCAGGAGTGAGTGCCAGGCCTTTGGCCATGATTTTCGCGCCTGTTACGCCATCGACCAACGCATGGTGGATTTTGATATACGTTGCAAAGCGACCTCCCGGCAGGCCTTCGATCACATAGATTTCCCACAAGGGGCGGCTGCGGTCCATCAGGTTCCCATGCAGGCGCGAGACCATGGCCAGCAGTTCACGAATGCGCCCGGGTTGAGGCAGGGCCAAATGTCGCAGATGGTAGTCCAGCTCAAACTCTGCGTCTTCTTCCCAGAACCACAGGCCCAGACGCAGCACTGGACGCACATTGAAGGGGGCCGTGGCTTTCAGGTGCTTGCCCCATTGGGCAAGCAGACTGCTCACGAAGTCGGGGCCGGCCCCCTTGGGTGGTGTGTAGATGTTGAAACCTGCCACGTGCATGGGTTGGCTACGGGTTTCCATCCATAAAAAGGCGGAGTCGGTTGGGCTGAGGGCTTGCATGGGGACTGTTCCTTGGAATTATTTTTTGAAACCCCGGCGCCTAAGAGTGTGCAGGCGATGGTTCGTGAGACGAATCCAGATGATCGTTTGTGCCATAGAAAACGCGTGCAAGGCCTTCAGGCTCAAACGGCTTCCAGTTATTTTCGGTTTGTGCCAAGCGATCTGCAATCAGGTACAGGGCGCCAGGGCTGCTGCCCATGCCAATGTGTGTGTTGCCGCGCAGATTGATGCTCTCGCCTTCAGGTCGACCGTCTTCGATTGAACATTTCCAGGCCACCACGCCGTCGAGCTTGCTGTAAATTGAAGTGGTGGGGACTGGCGGTTTGTTGCGAATCTCCAGGTGCTGGTTGAAGTCCATGTCTTCAAATCGATCGCCTGAAAGCCACTCGTACAGGTGCGTGCCGGTGGATGCCAGGGGATGGCCGGTGAAGGGTGAACCCAGGGTAATGACCTGGCGCACCATGGAAGGCCCGAACTTGGCTACTTCGCGTGCAAACACGCCGCCCAGACTTTGACCAATGACACTGACCTTTTTCCCATGGCGGTCGAAGATGTATTGGAGTCGCTGCAACATCAAGTCTGATTTCTCTTCTTTGACGCCGGTGTTGCGACCCAGGCCCCAGGGGTAGGTCACGTAGCCCAGGTCATCCAGGAAGCGGCGCAACAGATCCGTCGACAAGTCAGACGCGCCCAAGCCAGGAATGACCAGTACCGGATGCCCGTCGCCCTTGGGAGCGACACGCCGGACAAGGCCATAAAAAGCGACACCCGCAAAGTATTCCCAGAATGCCCGGTACTCCGAGGCCAGCAGCCACATGGATGGCGCTGGAATATCTGGAAACTGGGTCAGAGAGGCCTTCAAACGCTTGATTCGTGACATAGCTTTCTTCCTTGCCGAATAGTCATGGATCAGTCTACCGTTTGTGGTGGAGGTTCATTGATGTGGCGCATCTATTTTTGCAGGAGGCATAGGGGTTAACGCCGAGGGGTGTTGCGAAAGCGTCGCCCAGGGCTTTGGGCAGTATTGAAGCGCATTAGAATCCGCCCGCTGCATCCTTTGTGTCAGCTCTGTTTTGGAAACCGTGAATTGACATGATGAAAGCTGATGACCTGCACTCTTTGAACGCCGAATCGCGTCGGCTCGCAGAGTGGTACCTGCTGCTGGGTGAGTTATCGCAGTGCCTGTGGTTCACCCGAGATCTGTCGGACATGTTGAATGGGTTCTGCAGGATTCTCACCGAGAAGGCCGCTTACCTGAGTGCAGAAATTGAACTCGAGCCTGGTGACAAGACGGCAATCTATCGTGCTTCCCGGGCGCAGGCAAACGCTACCCCGTCGGTACAGCATCTGACGCTGCCGCTCGGATCTGGTAGTGCGCCCTTGGCGCATTTGCGCGTCACTGCTGCTTTCGATCTGAGTGCCGGGCAAGAGGCGCATGGCATTCTGGAGCGTTTTGCGCGCGAGCTGGGCGAAGCGATTCGCGCCTTGTCAACGCCCCATGAACACCCTGATTTGCAGGACATCACCCAGAGCAAGCTGCAGTTGCGCGAGGCTGAACAGGCCCTGCTACTGCGGGAGCAGGCGCTGGTGTCCAGTAGCAATGGCATCATGATCACGCGCAGTGATGACCGCGATCACTCGATTGTTTACGTGAACCCGGCGTTCGAACGCATTACCGGCTACAGTGCGGCCGAGGTGATTGGGCGTGAGGGACGTTTTCTTGTGCGCGACGATCTGGCCCAGCCGGACCTGGAAGAAATTCGCGCGGCCTTGCGGGAGAAGCGTCAGGGCGAAGCACTGTTGCGCAATTACCGCAAGGATGGCACCCAGTTCTGGAACGAGTTGCACATTGCACCCGTGAAGGACGCCAGTGGCATGGCCACCACGCATTTTGTCAGCGTCATCAACGATGTCAGCGACCGCATTAACTACCAGAAAGAACTTGAATACCAGGCGACTCACGACAGCCTCACCGGGCTTGCCAACCGCAACCTGCTGAACGACCGGATCACACAGGCGATCGCCTGGGCCAAGCGCCAGGATCTGACGGTTGGCGTCATGTTGCTTGACCTGGATCACTTCAAGTTGATCAATGATGCGTCGGGCCACGGTGCGGGAGACGAGATGCTGAAGCAGGTGGCGCAGCGCTTGAGCGCTTGCATGCGCGAGACCGATACGGTGGCGCGCCTGGGCGGCGATGAGTTTGTGATTGTGCTCACCGATTTGCCCGAGACGGGCGATGTGGACCTGATTGCCGAGAAGGTGTTGAAAGCGCTGGCGCGACCTTTCGATATCAGCGGGCATGATGTGTTTGTGACCGCGAGCATTGGCATTTCGCTTTATCCGCGCGATGGCGATCATGGTGAAATTCTGTTGCGCTATGCGGACATTGCCATGTACCGCGTCAAGGAGCATGGCCGCAACAGCGTGCGTCAATTCATTCCCGAGATGGGCGTGACCGCTATCAGCCGCATGAACATGGAAGGCGCCATGCGCCGCGGCCTGGAGCGCGGTGAGTTCAAGTTGCACTACCAACCCAAGATCGACCTGGCGAGCGAGCGCATTGTGGGTGCGGAGGCGCTGGTGCGCTGGCAGCACCCGCAGATAGGTTTGATCCATCCGATCGAATTCATTCCCCTGGCTGAAGAGTCGGGCCTGATTCTGCCGCTGGGTGAATGGGTGCTGGCCGAAGCCTGTCGCCAGCAGGTGGCCTGGAAGGCGCAGGGCCTGGGTGTTCTGCGGATGTCGATCAACATGTCCTCCCGTCAGTTCAGACAGGAAGATTTGGCCGAACGCGTGGCGTCCGTGTTTGAGCAAACTGGTGCAGATCCGACGTACGTCACGCTGGAGCTGACCGAGAGCATGGTGATGCAAGACGTCAGCAGTACGCTGTTGGCATTGCGGGCCTTGAAAAGCCTCGGTCTGACGATTTCGCTGGACGACTTCGGCACCGGCTATTCCAGCCTTTCATACCTGCGTCGCTTCCCGATTGACGAGCTGAAGATCGACAAGTCTTTCATCAATGACATTCACGACAACGCGGACGACGCGGCCATTGCCGGTGCCATCGTTGCCATGGCCATTAGCCTGGGTTTGAGTGTGGTCGCTGAAGGGGTGGAGCGCAAGGAGCAGGTCGATTTGCTGCTGGCCATGGGTTGTGCGCAGGTGCAGGGCTATTACTTCGGACGCCCCGTGGAGGCGTCTGGTTTCGCAACGCGTTTTCTGAAGAACCAGGCGCGTGGCTCATGAAGAAGTTGAATTGGCAAGTTGTCTCGGGTACCGAGTTGTCGCAGTTATTGACGCAGTCTTCCCTTGAGGAATCAGGTGCCGTTGGCAGCGCCACCGTTTATCACCTGAGTCACGATGGTCAGGAAAAGATTGCCATCTCATTGCCTGATGGGCAAGTGATGCTGGTGGAGCTTGGCGACGTCAACAAGCCGCGTCGCCGACGGCTGGAATCCTGACTTGGGTGAGTGACGCCAACTGCCCAAGTACCCAGCGAATCACCGGCTGGTCCAGGCACATTTGCACATGTCCAATGCCCTCGAAGATCGTGGGCTCAATGCCGGGCAATACCTGGGCCCGCTGCGGATAGACGATGTTGTCCTGCGGTGTGATGGCGATGCGAATCAGCGCGCGGGCCTCGGCAGTCTCATGGGCCGAGAGCGCCTGTAACCAGGGGCTGCGCCAGCCCATCTGTTGACCATTCGGTGTGTGGGTGTTGGGCGCGATTTGCGTGCCGGCGTGAGGGGTGCCCAATGTCAACACCCGGGCTACCCTGGTGGCCCCGTGTGCACGCATCCACCCGCGAATGGCGAGCCCGCCCATACTGTGGCCCACCAGGGCGACTTGGGATGCGCCGGTTTGACGGCAAAGCTGTGCCACGGCAGATTCAACAATCGGCGCATAGTTGTCAATGGAGATGAACAGGGGTTCCAGATCCACGGCAAAAACCGGGTGTCCGGCCGAGCGCAGGGCAATGGACATATCGTCCCAGATGCGGTTGTTGCACAGGTAGCCATGCACGAGCACCACCGGAATTTTTTTGTCAGATCCTGTGGCGGCCCTGAAAGAGGGGGGCGTTCTGACCCAGGGCTGGCGCAGCAGGAACACCCGAATACCCGCACCAAACTCTCCGAACAGCGAGCGCCACCACATGGCAGCGCTTTCACCCGAAGCACGGGACTTGAGGGCTGTGATCACATCTACGAGCACCATGGTCAGAAAAGGCAGCAGCATGACTATGGCCACCAGGCTCCAGCTGGGCCATGCAGCGTAGGTGATCAGCAGGCAGGCCAGTCCGGCGCCCAGAAGCACCTGCACCAGAAACATGCGCCGTAAAAATTTTGCCAGCATGAGTCGTCCTAAACAGTGTGTTTGCGAGCCTGTGCCTTGCGGCGCAGATGGTTGCTCATGTTCGTGAGCCAGGCGGAGGACCTTGTGGGTACCAGCCGGTAGAGAAAATCCAGCACCTTGGCGTCGGTGCCAATCAGTACCCGGGTTTTGCCGGCCACTATGGCGGCAATAATGGTTTGCGCTGCCTGCTGTGGACTGGTACGCGCCACTTGCGAAAAGTTGTCGCGCAGCTCTTGCGCCGATCCTGCCACCGTGGCGAGATCGGTGATGCGCGCCTTGTTGGCAATATTGGTCTGGATACCGCCAGGATGCACACAGAGAACCTTGACGGTTGAGCCTCGCAACTCTTCGCGCAGGCCATCGCTAAAGCCTCGCACTGCCGCCTTGGAGGCGTTGTAGATACTCTGGGTGGGCATGGACACCATGGCAAAGATGCTGGATATATTGACCAGCAGGGCGTCAGGCCGGGTGCGCATCTGCGGCAAAAAGGCCCTGCAGCCATGCACCACGCCCCAGAAGTTGATGTTCATCAGCCAGTGTGCATCGGCTGTTTCCAGCTTCTCTACCGAGGACACCAGGGATACGCCAGCGTTGTTGATCAAAACGTCGGCCCCGCCGAAGCGGCTGTGCGCCTCGGCCGCCAGCGCATGGATGGCCGCCTCGTTGCCGGTATCGGTCACCAGGCCGAAACAGTCGCATCCGGCCGTGCGCAAGTTGCTGATCACGCGGTCCAGCCCTGTTGCGTCAATGTCCGCCAGCAGGAGCCTCGCACCCCGCTGTGCCAGTTCAACCGCCAGTGCCTCACCAATGCCTGATGCAGCACCCGTGATGACGACGACATTTCCTGCCAATGAACGCATGCAATGACCTTTCTGATCCCAAAAAAAAGAAACCCTGTTGGCGTCCGTTTGGCGACGCAAACAGGGTCGAGCCCTACTTTAACGGCTTAGTAGACCGGCTGGTACTTGCGGATCGCAGCCTTTACTTCGTCGGTCAGGGCAAAGCCTGGGCCAAACTGCTTCGCAAGCTCAGCGGCGCGCTTCTCGAAAGCCTCCACCCCCATGCCATAAATGAACTGCATGGCGCCGCCGGTCCAGGCTGGGAAGCCAATGCCAAAAATGGAACCGATGTTGGCGTCGTGCACCGTGGTCAGCACGTTCTCGCACAGGCAGCGCGCAGTCTCCACCGCTTGGCGGAACAGCAGGCGGTCTTTGATGTCGGTAACGTTCCATTGCACGTTCGACTTCTCGAACAAGTTTTTGAGCTGAGGCCACAAAAACTTTTTGGCGCCTTTCTCGGTGGGGTACTCGTAGAAGCCGCCGCCGCCCGCACGGCCTGGCCGGTTGTGTTTGCGCACCAGTTCAGCCACCAGCAGTTCGCCCGGCGAGGCCACATAGGTCTTGCCTTCCGCTTCAAAGTCGGCCTTGGTCTGCTCCATCACATGCAGGCTCAGCGTGAGGGCAGTTTCGTCCAGCACGGCCAGCGGGCCCACCGGCATGCCGCACTGCACACCTGCGTTTTCAATCGCTGCAGCCGGAATGCCTTCACCCAGCATGGCCACACCCTCCATGACGAAGGTGCCGAACACACGGCTGGTGAAAAAGCCGCGCGAGTCGTTCACCACAATCGGGATCTTGCCGATGGCCTGCACGTAGTCAAAAGCACGGGCCACGGTTTCATCGTTGGTCTGCTTGCCGCGGATGATCTCCACCAGCTTCATCTTGTCCACCGGGCTGAAGAAGTGGATGCCGATGAACTTTTCCGGGGCAGCGCTGGCGGTGGCCAGGCCGCTGATGGGCAGGGTGGAGGTGTTGGAAGCAAAGAAGCCGCCGGGGGTCAGCATGGGTTCGGCTTCTTTGGTGACCTTGGCCTTGAGCTCGCGGTTTTCAAACACCGCCTCGATGATCAGGTCGCAGTCCTTGAGGTCGGACGCGTTGGCGGTGGCCTGGATGCGGTCCAGAATTTTCTGCTGGTCTTCAGCCTTCATGCGGCCTTTGTCCACACGGCCCTGGGTGATCTTGGCGCTGTAGGACTTGCCCAGATCGGCTTTCTCCTGGCTCACGTCCTTGAGCACCGTGGCAATACCCTTGCTCGCCTGCGAGTAGGCAATACCCGCACCCATCATGCCGGCACCCAGCAAGCCCACCTTGGCGGGCTTGAAGCGCGGTGCCGTGCCAGGGCGTGACTGACCGCTCTTGATGGCGTTCATGTTGAAAAAGAAGGTGTTGATCATGGCGCGGGCGTTGATGCCGGTCATGAGCTTGGCCAGGTAACGACTCTCAATGCGCAGCGCAGTGGGCATGTCCACTTGCAAGCCTTCAACCATGCAGGCCATGATGGCTTCAGGCGCCGGGTACAGGCCGCGTGTCTGCTTCTTGATCATGGCAGGTGCAACCACCAGCATGCCGGCAACCTTGGGGTTGCTTGGCGTGCCACCAGGCACCTTGTAGTCCTGGGCTTCCCAGGGATGCTGGGCTGTCGGATGGGCTGCAATCCAGGCCAGCGCCTTGGCGCGCATCTCGGCCGCTGCTGTGTCGGACGGTGCCACCAGATCGTGCACCAGTCCCATGGCCTTGGCTTCGCTGGGGGAGAAGAGTTTGCCTTCGACCAGGTAGGGTTGTGCACCCATCAGGCCCAGATGGCGTGTCATCTTGGTCACGCCGCTGGCGCCGGGCAGCAGGCCCAGGGTGACTTCAGGCAGACCGAACTGAATCTTGCGGTCGTCAATGGCAATGCGGTGATGGCCAATCAGTGCCACTTCCCAGCCGCCGCCCAAAGCGGTGCCATTGAGGCAGCTCACCACGGGCTTGCCCAGGGTCTCGATGGTGCGGAAGTTCTTCTTGACAAGCTCGATGCCGGTGAAGATGCCGCCCGCGTCGGAGGGTTGCACGCGCATCACGCCCTTGAGGTCGGCGCCGGCGAAAAACGTGGTCTTGGCGGAGGCCAGGACGATGCCTTTGATGGCGTCCTTGTCTTTGAGTACTTGCGCCGTCAATTCCGACAGGTCTTCCTGCCATTGCATGCACATGGTGTTGACCGGCGAATTGGGCTCATCGAAGGTGACGGTGGCAATGCCGTCCTGCAAAGCGTATTGAATGGTTTTCATGAAATATTTGCTATTTAATTAGGAGCTACTTGCGTAATGAATACGAGGGCTAGAGGTTAATTTCTCTTAGATTCTCTCGACAATGGTGGCAATACCCATGCCGCCGCCCACACACAGGGTGGCCAGGCCGTAACGCAGATTGCGGCGGTGCAGCTCGTCAATCAGTGTGCTCAGAATCATGGCGCCGGTGGCGCCCAGCGGGTGGCCCATGGCGATGGCGCCGCCGTTCACGTTGACCTTTTCGTGCGGTACACGCATTTCCTTCATGAAGCGCATCACCACCGCGGCAAAAGCCTCGTTGACTTCAAACAGGTCGATCTGGTCAATCGTCAGGCCGGCCTTGGCCAGCGCCTTGCGGGCAGCAGGCATGGGGCCGGTCAGCATGATGGTGGGGTCGGCACCGCTCAGCGCAGCCGACACGATGCGTGCACGTGGCGTGAAGCCATGCATCTTGCCTGCAGCCTCGGAGCCGATCAACACGGCTGCGGCACCGTCCACAATGCCCGATGAATTGCCCGCATGGTGCACGTGGTTGATGCGCTCGACCTGCGGGTAGCGGGTCAGAGCGACCTGGTCGAAACCCATGCCACCCATCTGCTCGAACGATGCCTTGAGCGAGCCCAGGCCTTCCAGTGTGGATTGCGGCTTGATGAACTCGTCCTCCGCCAGAATCACCTGGCCCAGAAAATCCTTGACCGGAACCACCGAGCGAGAAAAGAGCCCACCGGCACGTGCCTTGGTGGCGCGCTTTTGGCTCTCCAGTGCAAATGCGTCCACGTCCTGGCGCGAGAAGCCTTCCAGCGTGGCGATCAGGTCAGCGCCGATGCCTTGCGGAACGAATGCTGTGGCCGAGTTGGTTTCCGGGTCCATGGCCCACGCGCCACCGTCCGAGCCAATGGGCACGCGGCTCATGCTCTCCACGCCACCGGCCACCACCAGGTCTTCCCAGCCGGAGCGCACTTTTTGGGCCGCCATGTTGACGGCTTCCAGGCCCGAAGCGCAAAAGCGGTTGATCTGCACGCCCGAGCAGGTGAAGTCCCAACCGGCCTTGAGTGCTGCCACTTTGGCAATGACCGAGCCCTGTTCGCCCACAGGAGAGACCACGCCCATGACCACGTCGTCCACTTTCGAGGTGTCGAAGTCGTTGCGGCTTTGCAATTCGGTCAGCACGCCGGCCAGCAGGTTGATGGGCTTGACCTCGTAGAGGCTCCCGTCTTTTTTACCCTTGCCACGCGGGGTGCGGATGGCATCAAACACAAATGCTTCAGTCATGGGGGCTCCAGTTGAGGGACAGGTTCAAAAAATTATGTGTGGTGACACATCAGAATGCAGTATATTCTTTTTACAAAGCAATCGCTTTGTAAAATTACCTCAAATTTTGTCAAACAGGCTGCACCATGATTCAGAGAACACTTTTTTCCCCTGAGCACGAAGCTTTTCGTGACAGCTTTCGCCGTTTCATGGAGAAGGAAATTGCGCCTTTTCATGCCGAATGGGAAGAGCAGGGCTATGTGGACCGTGCGGTGTGGAACAAGGCCGGCGACAACGGATTTCTGTGCATGACCATGCCCGAGGAATATGGCGGCGCTGGTGCCGACAAGCTGTATTCCGTAGTGCAGATGGAAGAGCTCAGCCGGGGCGGTTTCTCCGGCATCGGCTACTCCCTGCACAGCGAGATCGTGGCGCCCTACATCCTGCACTACGGCACCGAAGAACAAAAGAAAAAGTACCTGCCCAAGCTGGCCAGTGGCGGGATGATCGGCGCCATTGCCATGAGTGAGCCCGCTGCGGGCTCCGACCTGCAAGGCATCAAGGCCAATGCGATTCAGCAGGCCGACGGCAGCTACCTGCTCAATGGCAGCAAGACTTTCATCACCAACGGTTGGCACGCCGATCTGGTGATTGTGGTGGCCAAGACCAACCCCGCCGCCGGGGCCAAGGGCACCAGCCTGCTGTTGGTTGAGCGTGGCATGCCCGGCTTCTCGGTGGGCAAGCGGTTGAAAAAGCTGGGCCTCAAGGCGCAGGACACTTCAGAGTTGTTCTTTGACAATGTCCGTGTTCCCGCAAGCAACCTGCTTGGGGGAAAAGCCCAGGAAAACCGTGGCTTTATTTGCCTGATGGAGCAGCTGCCGTGGGAACGTATGCAGATCGCCATCGGTGCTGTGGCGGCGGCGCAGGCTGCCATTGACTGGACGGTGGACTACGTGAAGGAGCGCAAGGTGTTTGGCCAGCCCGTCGCTGCCTTCCAGAACACGCGCTTCACGCTGGCCGAGTTGCAGACCGAAGTGCAGGTGGCCCGTGTTTTTGTTGACAAGTGCACCGAGTTGCTGATGGCCAAAACGCTGGACACCGCTACCGCCAGCATGGCCAAGTACTGGTGCAGCGACCTGCAGTGCAAGGTGATGGACGAGTGCGTGCAGTTGTTCGGCGGCTACGGCTACATGTGGGAATACCCCATCACCCGCGCTTACGCCGACGCGCGCGTGCAGCGTATCTACGGCGGCACCAACGAGATCATGAAAGAGGTGATCACGCGTTCGATGGGATTGGGGGGAAAGTGACCACAGTTCTTTCGCTACAGACCGCGCAAGCGCGGCGCGTCCAGATCAGCGGGCGCTCCATCCTGACGGCCATTCACAAGCAGCCCGTGTCCGGCCCGGTCAAGGTCGCTCGCCTGGGACTTGACGGCGATGAACAGGCCGATTTGTCGGTACATGGGGGTCTGGACAAGGCGGTCTACGCCTACCCCAGCGAGCATTACCCGTTTTGGCAGAAGGCGCGTACGGACGCCGGGTTGACCGGCATTGACGATGCGCTGCCTTTTGGCTCCATGGGTGAAAACCTGAGCCTGCAGGGTCTGCTGGAAACCGAGGCGTGGGTTGGCGACGTGCTCAAGTTTGCAGATTGCACGCTGCGCGTGACGCAGCCGCGTGAGCCCTGCTACAAGTTCAATGCCGCCATGGGTTACAACGGTGCCGTCAAAGCCATGGCGCAAAAAGGCTGTTGCGGGTTTTACCTGGCGGTGGACGAGCCCGGGTCGATTGGCGCGGGGGAGTCCTTTGAATTGGTACCCGGCCCGCGGCGCCTGTGCATCACCGAGGCGTTTAACGCCAAGATGTTCAAGCACATGCGTTGAGTGTTTATCGCTATCTAATTGATAGCTTACGACGCTTTATGGATGCCGGCCTGGGGCCGAAGTAAGGCCTCAATCTGCGCATCCTTGTCCAGCCACATCTGGTGGACCCATTTCTGGTAGGCCTCGCGTACCGCGGGGTCGCCGGCGTAGTCTCCCTGGGCCAGTTCATGGGGTACCGGTAGAGGGCGCACCCGCACGATGACGCGTTTGAGCTTGCCGGTAAGGAACTGCCAAAAATCCGGTGCGCCATCGGGGTAAACAATGGTTACGTCCAGAATCGCCTGAAACTTGTCGCCCATGGCGTTGAGTGCCAGGGCAATGCCACCGGCTTTGGGTTTGAGCAAATGCCTGTAGGGTGATTGTTGCCGCTGATGTTTGGCGGCCGTGAAGCGTGTGCCTTCCAGAAAATTCATCACGCTGGTGGGGATGAGTGCATATTTTTCGCAGGCCTTGCGGGTCGTTTCCTGGTCCTTGCCCCGCATCTCGGGGTGTTTTTTCAGATATTCCTCGCTGTGGCGGCGCATGAATGGAAATTCCAGTGCCCACCAGGCCAGCCCCATCACCGGCACCCAGATCAACTGGTGCTTGAGAAAAAACTTGAGCAAGGGAATGCGCCGGTTGAACAAGTGCTGCAGCACCAGAATGTCCACCCACGACTGGTGATTGCAGTTCACCAGGTACCAGCTGCGGTCGTTGAGGCCTTCGATGCCTTGCACATCCCAGGTGGTGCGCTGCGTCAGCCGCATCCAGCTGCTGTTGCCCCAAATCCAGGCTTCTGCGATCAGTAGCAGGATGGGGTCGATCAGCAGACGCACAGCCTTGACCGGGATGATCAACTTCACCAGCGATACAAGCAGCAAAATGGGCACCCAGAACAGGGCGTTGAGCGCCATAAGCGTGGTTGCGATCAGGCCGACCAGGAGTGGCGGCAAAAAATTAAACATGGCGCGCGTTCTCAGTCATTGTTGTTGACACCGTGGCGATTTTTCATCGCGCAGATTTCAATTGCGGGCGTAGGACACATTAAAGCTGTTGACGCCGCTGAACCTGGCCATTTCCTGGGCAAGGTCCGACAGGGGCATCATTTTTTGCCGGCTGCGCGCAATGGCCACAAAACGCCACTCTTGCGAGCCGTCTTTGAGGCTGATGTTGACGGTGCCATCCGCGATGTCGTAGCCGCGTGAGTTGGCCATGCCGCGCAGTGCTGCCTCAACCGGCACGAAGTCCTTGTCGAATTTCAGGGTGATGGCCACCGCCTGCCGGGACGGAAGCCAGCTCTCGAGCCTGGATATCCAAACCATGCAGATGGCACTGAGCAGCGCCAGCGTCATCGCTGCACCGTAAAAACCGACCCCGACCAAAATACCGATGACAGAAGATGCCCATAGCGAAGCAGCCGTGGTCAAGCCACTGATGTTGAAACCCTCACGCATGATGACGCCCGCGCACAGGAAACCGATGCCGGTCACGATGCCCTGAATCACGCGTGATAGATCGCCGCTGGTGGATGCCATGGAATTGCCGCCAAACCAGAAATGGGAATAGCCGCCAATAACGGTCAACGCGGCCGACGCCATGCACACCAGTCCGTAGGTGCGCATGCCAGCCGCTCGACCATGGTAAGACCGTTCGTAACCCACCAGCAGGCCCAGCAGCAGGGCACCCAGCAGGTTCAGGAAGACGATGACATTGGTGGTGACGAGCGGTCCAGACCAATAGGCTTGCAAGGTGTCGAAAGTAAGCATGCAGTAACGATAGCGCATTTCGGATGCATTCAGGAAGATCCGGGGAGGCTCGATAATTAGTTGCGTGCGCAACCAATTTGCAATACAGTGAAGTTACAGCCTCACAAAGCGATACAGCACATGAACTTTTCTTTCACTGAACTCCCTCACCGCGTACCTGTGCTGATTGCCGGCGGCGGACCGGTGGGGCTGACCCTGGCGGCGCTGTTGTCGCGTCATGGCATTTCCAGCCTGGTGATCGAGGCGGACGAAGGCTATTGCTCAGGCAGTCGCGCCATCTGCATGTCGCGTCGCTCGCAGGAAATCCTGGGGTGGGTGGGGGCGGACAAGCCCCTGGTGGAAAAAGGCCTTTCGTGGGTGGGGGGGCGCAGCTACTACCGCAATGATGAAGTGCTGCACTTTCAAATGCCCAGCGAGCCGACGCAGCGCTTTGCGCCGATGGTCAATATTCAGCAGTTCTACGTGGAAGAGTTCGCCCATCAGGCCGCCATGCAAGGGGGCGATCTGACACAGGTGAGTTGGTCCAGCCGGGTAGAGACTGTTGTGCCGCAATTGCACGGTGTTCAAGTCCAGGTGCAAACACCCCAGGGCACGCGCAGCGTCCATGCCGACTGGGTGGTGGCCTGCGATGGCGGACGCAGCACGGTGCGCGAGCAATTGGGCCTGCAACTGCAGGGCACGCAGTACGACGGCAAGTATGTGATTGTGGACATCGTCCAGAAGACCAGTCGACCCACCGAGCGACTGGCCTGGTTTGACCCGCCCAGTAATCCGGGCTCCACCATCCTGATGCACCGCCAGCCCGACGATGTATGGCGCATCGACTACCAGATCCGCGACGACGAAGACCCGCTGGAGGCCGTGAAGCCCGAGAACGTGCTGCCCCGCGTGCAGAGCCACCTGAGCATGATCGGCGAGAACGAGCCCTGGGAGCCGCTCTGGATTTCGATCTACAACGCCAAATGCCTGACGCTGCCCAGTTACCGCCAGGGACGGGTTCTGTTTGCGGGTGATGCGGCACATCTCGTGCCGATTTTTGGCGTGCGCGGTCTTAACTCGGGTCTGGATGACGCCGGCAACCTGGCGTGGAAACTGGCGCGCGTGATCGAAGGCAGTTCGCCGGACCGCCTGCTGGATTCGTATTCTGCCGAGCGTGTTCATGCCACGCAGGAGAACATTGCTTATGGGGCCAAAAGCACCGAGTTCATGGCGCCGCCCAACTTTGCCTTCAAGCTGATGCGCGAAGCCACGCTCAGGCTGGCACTGAGTGACGACAAGGTACGCCCCCTGATCAACCCACGACAGTCGACGCCGATCAACTATGTGGGTTCGCCGCTCAACGAACCCGAAGCAGGCGTCTGGACCAACGCCATGGCGACGCCGGGCGCGCCTGCACCCGAGGCTTTGTTAAGTGGGCGTCAAGGCCCGCGCCACTTGAGCAGCTATTTCGGAACGGACTTTGTGGCGCTGGTATTCAGTGACGGCGCCATGCCCCATGTGGGCAAGACGCTGGTAGAGCAGGGCGTGGCGGTTCTTGAGATTGAACCCGATGCCGACCCGCAGGGCCAAGCCTGGCTGCGCTACGGATTGCCCGACACTGGGGCGTCGGGCCTGGTGCTGGTGCGACCGGACGGTTATGTGATGGGCCGCTGGCGCGGGCTTGATCCCGCGCCGCTACTGACGTGTTTGAAAAGTAAGGGAGTATGGGCATGACCGATGCTGATCTGGACCAGTCCTATTCCACCCTGTGTGCTGCGCTGGCTGATGTTGGAAAAGAGCAGGCTTCACTCTTTCTGGGGATGGTGTGTTTGTCGCTGATGAGCCGCTTTGAGCGGGCCGAAGAGGTGTTGCCGTTGATTGCCAATGCCCAGGCACAGTGCCAAGCCGAGTCGCATGGCGCCTGAGGGTGCGCCGCGTGGTGCGCGCGCAGAAGCGGCGTTGTCAACCTTGGCACTGCCTGCGCTGGACCGGTTTCTCACCTACCGCCTGCATTTGCTCAGCAAACTGAGTGACCGGCATACGGCTGAGGCCTATGCCAGCGAGCTGGATTTGCCCCTCGGCGAGGCACGCTGCCTGGCCGCTATTGGCAGTTTTGCACCCTTGTCCGTGAACGATCTGGCGGCCAGGGCCAACCTCAACAAAGGGCAGGCCAGCCGGGCGGCGCAGGCCCTGGTGGATCGGGGTCACGTCCACAAGCTGGCCAGTACCGTGGACAGCCGGGGTGTCGTTTTAACCCTGACGGAAAGCGGTGAAAGGCGGTTCACCCAGTTGATGGGCATCATTGCCAGTCGTAACGACGCTATTTTCGGTTGCCTGAATACGGCCGAACAGCAAGTGTTGGGTTCGTTGCTGGACCGATTGATCCAGCATGTCCGCATGGGCGTGCCAAACAGCCCGTCTCCCGGCGTCTGATACCCCAGGGGGATACCCCTTTAGGTGGTGCTGCCAAGCATAAAACCTTACACTTACCGGTTACTCCCGGTTATTCCTCCATGAACGCCCCCGTTGACGTCTCCTTTTTCGCGCGCGCCGCCAAACCACTGACCAGTTACCGCAAATACTGGGCGGCTCGCTTTGGCACGGCCAAATTCCTGCCCATGAGCCGGGCCGAGATGGACGTGCTGGGCTGGGACAGTTGCGACATCATCCTGGTGACGGGTGATGCCTATGTCGACCACCCCAGTTTCGGTATGGCCGTGATTGGCCGCATGCTGGAGGCCCAGGGTTTTCGGGTCGGCATTATTGCCCAGCCGGACTGGCAAAGCGCTGAGCCGTTCAAGGTGCTGGGCAAGCCCAATCTGTTCTGGGGCGTGACGGCGGGCAACATGGACTCCATGATCAACCGCTACACCGCAGACCGCAAGATTCGCAGTGACGACGCCTACACCCCCGGTGACGTGGGCGGCAAGCGCCCTGACCGTGCCGCCATTGTGTACAGCCAGCGCTGCCGCGAAGCCTTCAAGGACGTCCCCGTTGTGCTGGGTGGCATCGAAGGCTCGTTGCGCCGGATCGCACATTACGACTACTGGTCTGACAAAGTGCGTCGCTCCATCGTGGTGGACGCCAAGTGCGATTTGCTGCTCTATGGCAATGCCGAGCGCGCGATTGTCGAAATCGCCCACCGGCTGGCTGCCAAGGAGCCGGTCGAGCAGATCACCGATGTGCGTGGCACGGCCTTCTTCCGCCGCGAGTCTCCCGAAGGCTGGTTCGAGATTGACTCCACCAGCGTGGACGAGCCGGGCAGGGTGGAGTCGCATGTCAATCCTTACATGACCACCAGCGAGCAGGCAGCCGAAAAGGGCGGCACATGCTCCAAAGAAGATGCTACAAAAGATGAAGCATCAAGTTCAATGGATACCCTGGCTGGAGGCCAGAAAGTCTCAAAATCCGAGGTCAATGCGACGATCCAGCCCTTGACCTTCATGCCCAACCCTGCGCTCATGGGCAAGCTCAAAGTGCCGCCGCGTGACCGCTCGGTGATCCGACTGCCGAGCTACGAGCAGGTCAAAAGCGACGCCGTCTTGTATGCCCACGCCAACCGCGTGTTGCACCTTGAAACCAACCCCGGCAATGCCCGTGCATTGGTGCAGACCCACGGCGAGGGCGTGACTGCCCGCGACGTTTGGATCAATCCGCCACCGATTCCATTGACCACGGCCGAGATGGACTTTGTGTTCGACCTGCCCTATGCCCGCAGCCCGCATCCGGCCTATGCCGACGAGAACGGCAGCCATGACCATGGCACCAAGATCCCGGCGTGGGAGATGATCCGTTTTTCCATCAACATCATGCGCGGCTGTTTTGGCGGTTGCACCTTCTGCTCCATCACCGAGCATGAAGGCCGCATCATCCAGAGCCGTTCCGAAGACTCGGTCATCAAGGAAATCGAGGATATCCGCGATAAGGTCAAGGGATTCACCGGCACCATTTCCGATTTGGGCGGGCCCACGGCCAATATGTACCGCCTGGGTTGCCGCAGCCCCGAGATCGAGGCCGCTTGCCGCAAGCCCAGTTGCGTGTACCCCGGCATTTGCCAGAACCTCACCACCGACCACGGTCCTTTGATCAGGATGTACCGGCGGGGCAGGGCGCTCAAGGGCATCAAGAAAATCCTGATCGGCTCCGGCCTGCGCTATGACCTGGCGGTCCAAAGCCCTGAGTACGTCAAGGAACTGGTCACACACCACGTTGGCGGCTATCTGAAGATTGCGCCGGAACATACCGAGGCCGGTCCGCTCACCAAGATGATGAAGCCGGGCATCGGCACCTACGACAAGTTCAAGACGCTGTTCGAAAAGTTCTCGGCCGAGGCTGGCAAAAAGCAGTTTCTGATTCCCTACTTTATTGCTGCGCACCCAGGTACCAGTGATGAAGACATGATGAATCTGGCCGTCTGGCTGAAGAAGAACGGCTTTCGCGCTGACCAGGTGCAGACCTTCTACCCCAGCCCCATGGCCACCGCCACGGCGATGTACCACAGCAACAGAAATCCGCTGCGCAAGATCACCCGCGACAGCGAAACTGTGGACATCGTGCGCGGTGAAAAGCGGCGCCGCCTGCACAAAGCCTTCCTTCGCTATCACGATGCCAACAACTGGCCTTTGCTGCGCGATGCGCTCAAGGCGATGGGCCGTGCTGACCTGATCGGCAACGGCAAGCACCATTTGATTCCAACCTTTCAGCCGCTCACGGATGGCAACTACACCAGTGCACGGCGCAAAAATTCGACCCCGGCGGCTTCTAAACAGCCTCTGCCCGGGCAGCTTTTGACGCAGCACACTGGCTTGCCGCCGCGCCAAAATGGCGCTAAATCGACCGATTCGAAGCCAGCACGCAAGCGTCGCTGAACCGGAATTCCGTCAGGGCTGACACGTTCTGGTCGCTCAGGCTTTGGGAGCGCGTTGCAGTTTGATGTTGGCGGCCAGGCCGCCAGATGATGTGTTGCTGAGCATGAAGGTGCCACCCATGCGCACAATCGTTTTCTCTACGATCGCCAGCCCCAGGCCCGCGCCATTGGCGGCTGTGCGCGCTGCTTCTCCGCGGTAGAAGGGTTTGGTCAGGTTGAGCAACTGTTCGGGCGAGACGCCCATGCCATGGTCCCTCACCCTCAGCAAAATCCATTGTTCCCGCTCCTTGGCAGCGATGTCCACAACGGCAATACCCGTGTTCACCGATTTGCCGTAACGGCCTGCGTTTTCCAGCAGGTTGGTGATCACGCGGGCAAGCTCCACTTGGTCCGCAAGTACAGACAGATTGTCCGCCAGATCCAGATTGAAGCGCATGTCGGTGCGGTTTCGGATGCTGTAAATGCAGGAGTCGATGACATCGCGCAAGGAGACCACTTCCAGGTGACCATTGCCAGGGCGAGCGTATTCCAGAAATTTGTCGATGATGGCGTCAAGTTGCACGATATCTGCAGCCATGTGAGCCCGTGCCTCGGTGTCCGCCACGCTGAGTTCCGTTTCCAGTCGCAGGCGCGCCAAAGGGGTGCGCAGATCGTGGGAGATTCCCGCCAGCATGATGGCGCGGTCCTGCTCGATCTTGGCTAGCTTCTGGGTCATTCGGTTGAAGCCGATGTTGACCGCCCGGATTTCGCTGGTGGCCACCGTTTCATCCAGAGAACTGGCTTCAAAGTCGCCATCCCGTACCCGGCTGGCCGCAAACGAAAGCTGCTTGAGCGGCCGGTTGATGAGTCGTGCAATCAGGGCGGCACCGGCAAGCGACAGTGCGGCGGCCGTCATCAGCCAGATCATCCAGGTCCTTCCAGCCGTGCGGTTAAAACGCGCGCGGTCTGTGAGCATCCAGTAGTTGTCGCCATCGATCATGAATCCGACCCATAGGCCTTCTTCCTGGTTCACGCTGTTGGCAACGACCGTGCCGGGCCCCAGGCGCCCCTTGAGTTCTTGCGATATTCGCCGACCCAGCGAATCCGTGTCGAATGGTTCGAAGGTGTCGCCTGGTTCCCTCGGCACGATGCGCACGCCTTCCTGCTCTGTCATGGTCTTGATCAGGGAGACCCGGGCGATGGCATCGGAGTGAATCAGCGCCGCACGGCTTAAATTGACCAGGGACGCAATTTGCTGCGCGGTCTGGATGGCGCGGGGTTCGAATTCCAGGGCGCGCAGCGTCTGCAGCCAGGCCAGAACGCTGCCGATCAGCAGCAGGGCCAGCAGGAAAAAAGTCCGCCAAAAAAGATTCAGCCCAAACCGCTTCCCAGCGCGAAGAAGCCGCCCGGAGCGCGTCTCCAGCGGCATCGGCATGCTGACATCAGGGAGTACGGCTTGTTCGTCCGTCAATCTATTCAACCTGCGCCATCGGGTACGAAGACATAGCCAATGCCCCAAACAGTTTGAATGAAGCGTGGCGCCGCAGCATCCACTTCCACCAGTTTGCGCAAACGCGATACTTGAACGTCCAGGCTGCGATCAAATGGCTCGAACTCACGGCCTCGTGCCAACTGCGCCAGTTTTTCACGTGACAGAGGTTGACGCGGATGGCGCACCAGTGCCTTCAGCATGGCGAATTCGCCGGTGGTCAGAGGCAGTTCTTCTGCACCTTTGTGCAGGGTTCTGGCACCCAAGTCAAAGATGAAGGGGCCGAAGGTCACGGATTCATGGTCGGCCGATGGTGCGCCGGGTGCTTCCTGGACTGGTCGCCGACGCAATACCGCATGAATGCGGGCCAGCAGCTCACGGGGATTGAAGGGCTTGCCCAAATAGTCGTCTGCACCAACTTCCAGGCCGACGATGCGGTCCACATCCTCGCCTTTGGCGGTCAACATGATGATGGGAGTGTGGTCGTTGGCGGCCCGCAGGCGCCGACATATTGACAAGCCATCCTCGCCGGGCATCATCAGGTCCAATACGATCAGATCAACGGTTTCGCGCAGCAGGATCCGCGTGAGGGCCTTGCCGTCTTCTGCCTGCAGGACTTCAAAGCCTTCCTGGGCGAGGTAACGCCGCAAAAGGTCGCGAATGCGGGCGTCGTCATCGACGATCATTATCTTGTCAGTGCGGCTTGTTGCTTGGCTCATGATGGCCTTTGTAAATTTGTAACAAAACCGATTTTGCAGGGTCGTGAATGTAATTTCTGGAAATTTCGCCCAGCACTGACATACTGTTACAAATGTTGCCCCTGAATGCAAGTCCATCGAGAAACAATGTGAACATTGACATGAGGCTAAGCGTTAAGTTCCAACTTATGAAGTATTACAGGCTGATTTTGATCCCCATGGTGGGGTTGCTTGTGTCCACTGCTTGGTCGCAGCCGGCACCACCCAATGGGGAAAGTCCTGCCCGCAGTGCGCCGGAACAACGCCGTTCCGAGCTTCGATCAGCACTCCAAATGCCGCAGGCGCGTGAGGTTCAGGAGGAGAAAAGTGCCGCCAAGTTACCCCCAACGCGTCAATTGACAGCTCAGGAACGGGCGGACCTTCGATTGCAACTGCGTCAGCAACACCGATCTGTCAGCACGGATCGTCCGTGAAATGCACCAGAACTGTGCGCCGCAGATTTTGAATCTGGGCGCGTGTTAATTTTTTTTGGGAGACGATACTTTGAACTCAGCTACTAAATTAATAGCAATTTGTGCAATATTGGCAACTTCTTCTGGCGCTTTTTCACAGCAGGGCATGAATCCGCCGGTTCAAAATGTAGCCCAGCTGACCGCAACTGGCACGGTGGAGGTGACGCAGGATTTATTGTCAATTTCCATGAGCACGTCGCGTGAGGGCAGCGATGCCACGCTGGTGCAAAGCCAGTTGAAGGCGGCGCTTGACGCCGCGCTGACCGATGCCAAAAAAACGGCGCAACCGGGTCAGCTGGATGTACGTACGGGTAATTTCAGCCTGTACCAGCGTTATGGCCGTGACGGCAAGCCCAGTGGCTGGCAGGGCTCTGCCGAGTTGATTCTGGAAGGCCGTGACTTCGCCCGCATCAGCAGCACCGCAGGGAAGATACAGACGCTGACGGTCGCCGGGGTGAATTTTGCTTTGAGTCGCGAACAGCGTGCCCGGGTGGAAGGGGACGCTCAGGGCATGGCGATTGAACGCTTCAAGGCGCGTGCGATGGAAATCGCGCGCGGCTTCGGCTTTGCCGGGTATACATTGCGTGACGTCACGGTCAACACCAACGATCAGGGCATTGCGCCACGCCCCAGATTAATGCAGTTCGAAGCCAAGGCCGCAATGGCCGATGCACCATTGCCGGTCGAAGCTGGCAAGACTTCGGTGGTGGTCACGGTCTCCGGTTCTGTGCAATTGAAGTAAGCCGCCAACTCTGCGGCCATTCCCTGCTTTGGGTTTCGGCTGTTGCGGTACATAATCCGCGAATACTCGAATCCAGGGAGGTCGGACTTGGTCATTGAGCTCATCAAAGGAGTTGCTCTGCTGTTGGCACTCAGCCTGCTGGAGAGTATCAACAGTCGTTTCTGGGAAGGGCGCAAAGTCGCGGCGGCCATATCTTCGGGCGTTCTCTTTGGTGGTATTTGTGTCATCGGCATGATGACACCTGTTGTGTTGGCGCCGGGTGTCATATTTGACGCACGCTCTGTGGTGCTCAGCATGGCTGGCCTGTTTGGTGGTCCACTCGCAGCGGGTGTGGCGACAGCTATAGCGGGCGGGTATCGACTCTGGTTGGGTGGGGCAGGTGTAGGCGTGGGGGTCGCCGTGGTGGTGGCCTGCGCCGCCCTGGGGTTGCTCTATCGCCATGCCATTGGCAAGGGATGGGTCAAGCTGGGTGTCTGGGAACTGCTGGCCTTTGGACTGCTGGTGCATCTGGTCGTCATCACGATCTTCACCCAATTGCCCGCTGAAGTCGCAGCCAGGGTTTTGTCCAATGTTTCTTTTCCCCTTGTCCTTACATTCACGCCCGCAACCTTGTTCTTGGGATTGTTGCTGCAGGATGGCGTGAACCGCCGCAAGGTCGGGATGGCTCTGCGAGAGTCCGAGGCCCGATTTCGCAGTCTGCTACAGGACATTCCCGGAGTGTCGGTGCAAGGCTACGCACCGGACGGGACAACCCGCTACTGGAACAAGGCCTCTGAACGGCTGTATGGCTATAGCGCCGAGGAAGCGCTGGGGCGGAATTTGCGAGAGTTGATCATTCCGCCCGATATGCGCGAGGGTGTGCGGGAGGCCATGCACCAGATGTTTGAAACCGGACAGGCCATTCCTGCTTCGGAATTGGTGCTTCAGCGCAAGGACGGTTCTTCGGTGCCGGTTTTTTCCAGTCACGCGTATGTGGAGCAACCCGGACGTGAGCCTGAGATGTTCTGTATTGATATTGATCTGACCGAGCGCGCGCGTGCGGACGCGGAACTGCGTATTGCTGCTACGGCGTTTGAAGCCCAGGAAGGCATCATCGTGACCGATCCCCGGCAGGTCATTCTGCGGGTCAACAAGTCCTTTACCGACAGCGTGGGCTACACCGAGGCGGAGGCCGTTGGTCAAACGCTGGCCTTGTTCAATTCGGGGCGGCATGACGACGCGTTCTATGCCAACATGAACCGTCACCTGGAGCAGCATGGGCAATGGGCGGGTGAAATCTGGAGTCGACGCAAGAACGGCGAGGTGTTTCCTGAGTGGATCAACATCATGGCGGTTCTGGATGACCGACAGGAGGTGAGTCACTATGTCGCGACCCTGACCGATATCACGCAACGCAAGGCCGCAGAAGAGCAGATCAAGCAACTTGCTTTTTTTGATCCGCTTACCAGCCTGCCCAACCGACGCTTGTTGATGGACCGTTTGGAGCACGCTTTGGCGGTGAGTGAGCGCAACAAGCGCAGTGGTGCTTTGCTGTTCATCGATCTTGATCATTTCAAGACGCTCAACGATACGCAAGGGCACGATAAAGGCGACCAATTGCTGCAGCAAGTTGCCAAGCGCTTGACCGGGTGCGTGCGGGACGGCGACACGGTGGCACGTCTCGGAGGGGACGAATTTCTGGTCATGCTGGAGGATCTGGACCAGGTACCGGAGGTTGCCGCGGCGGAAGCCAGGCTTGTGGGAGAAAAAATCGTGGAGTTGCTCAACCGTCCGTATCGACTGGGTGAGCTTGATTTCCACAGTACACCCAGTGTTGGCGTTGCTTTGTACTATGACCACTCCGTGTCCATTGAAGAGTTGCTCAAACAGGCTGATCTGGCGATGTACCAGACCAAGTCGGCAGGGCGCAACGGCATGCGATTTTTTGATCCGGCCATGCAGGCCGTGGTCAACTCGCGTGCCAGGCTGGAGGCAGATTTACGTCAGGGCATATTGCTGGAGCAGTTTGTACTTTATTACCAGCCTCAGGTTGACAGGCACGGGCGCGTCACTGGCGTTGAAGCGCTGCTGCGCTGGCCCCATCCCGAACGCGGCATGGTGTCTCCACTCGAATTCATTCCGTTGGCTGAGGAAACGGGTCACATATTGCAGCTGGGAAATTGGGTTCTTGAAACCGCTTGTGCGCAGCTGGTGGCATGGGCAAAGCATCCGGTTCGATCCGAACTGACGATTGCCGTGAATGTCAGTGCAAGGCAGTTCCGGGAAAAGGATTTTGCGGCCTACGTTTTGGGTCTGATCGAGTACACAGGGGCCAACCCCCAAAACCTCAAGCTTGAGTTGACCGAAAGCATGCTGGCTGACAACCTGGAGGATATCGTTGACAAAATGAGCGCCTTGAGAGAACGTGGTATTGGTTTTTCACTGGATGATTTCGGTACCGGTTATTCGTCGCTGTCCTATCTCAAGAGACTGCCGCTGGATCAACTCAAGATTGACCAGTCTTTTGTGCGTGATGTGCTGACCGACCCCAACGATGCGGCGATTGCCCAAACCATCGTTGCGCTGGCCCAAAGTCTGGGGCTTGCAGTGATCGCAGAAGGCGTCGAAACGGAGGCTCAGAGGGGCTTTCTGGCAGACCATGGCTGTCATGCTTACCAAGGCTATCTGTTCAGTCGACCGCTCCCCGTCAAGGATCTGGAGCAGTTTGTGGAAGCTGTTCCGAGTCAGGCGCAACTCAATACTTGACCGTCTGCCTGTTGCGCTATAGCGCAGGGCCTGCGGCAATGTCATACTTGGGTCATTATTCGGCCGTATTTCCCTGATCGCCTTACTTCTGCCTGATTCATGGTTGATTTTTCTCCGCTCTCTACTATCAAAAGAATGGCCAATGGCCAGCCATCGCAGTCACAAACCCAAATGCTGGGGCGTTTCGAGTTAAGGCGTGTTTTGGGGCAAGGCGCACAGTCAATAGTCTGGCTGGCCTTTGATCCGCGTTTGGAACGCGAGGTCGCCATCAAGCAGATGAAGCTGGGCAAGGGGTCGGATGCGTCGGCCATTGCGCAGTGGCTGCAGGAAGCCCGCAGCGTGAGCCGCCTCACCCACCCCAACATCGTTCCCGTGTTCGAGGCCGACGTGCACGAGCAGCAGCCCTACCTGGTATTTGAATACGTACCGGGGCAGACCCTGGCGGCAGTGCTGGGCAAGCGTGGTGCTTTGCCTGCGCATGAGGCTGTGCCCATGATGATGGATGTATTGAACGCCCTGATCACAGCCCATGCTGCCGGTGTGGTTCACCGGGATTTGAAGCCCTCCAATGTCTTGATTGACGAAGCGGGTCGGGCTCGTGTGATGGACTTTGGTATTGCGGCCCAGGTACAGAGTGCCCCCAGTGCGGGCAAGTCGGATCGGCCCGCACCCGATGGCGGAACACCTGGTTATATGTCGCCGGAGGCCGCAGAGGGCACCGCTGCGACGCCTTTGATGGATGTCTTTTCTGCGGGCATTGTGTTGGCCGAAATGCTGACAGGCAAACCGCTGATCAACGAACGCGATCCGTACCGGGCCATCTACCGTGTGGTACATGAACAACTTGAACTCCCCAAGGACCTACGGTCCGATGTGGACGACAAGCTGCGCTCCATCGCCTCGCGTGCCCTGGCGCGGGATCCCTCGCAACGCCACGCCAGCGCCAAGGTTTTCCATGACGAGCTTGCCGGCTGGGCTGGCGCGATGTCCAAACCACAAGAGGAGGACGGCGAAGGGGCTTCTGCCAGCAATGGCAACAGCACCCTTGATTTTTTGCTGCGACGGATGCGCCACAAGAGCGATTTCCCCGCCATGTCCGATTCGGTGGTCCGTATTCAGGGCATGGCCACCTCCGAAACCGAGAGCGTGGGCAGCGTCACCAATGAAATTTTGAAAGACGTGGCCTTGACCAACAAGCTCCTGCGCCTGGTCAACAGTGCCCATTATTCGCGGGGTAGCAGTATCAGCACGGTGTCCCGCGCTGTGAGTCTGGTGGGTTTCAACGGTATTCGCAATATGGCGCTCAGCCTGGTGTTGCTGGAGCATATGCAGGACAAGGCTCATGCCAATGTCCTGAAAGAAGAGTTCCTGCGCTCGCTGATGGCAGGGTCGATTGGCAGCGAACTGTGTCCGGTGGTTCGGGAAAGTGAAGAAGCCTTCATTGGCTCCATGTTTCAGAACCTGGGGCGCCTGCTGGCCGAATACTATTTTCCCGAAGAAGCGCGCACTGTACGCGGTCTGACTGCATCTGCCCGTCAGCCAGTCAGTGAGGCAACTGCCTCGGCCGGCGTGCTTGGCTTGAGCTATCAGGCTTTGGGTATGGGTGTGGCCAAAGCCTGGGGCTTGCCCGAGGGCATACAGCGTTGCATGAAAAAACCTGACGGTGCACCGCCCGCCCGGGCTCCGGAAGAGACATCGGAGCGTTTGCGCTGGATCGCCGCAGCGGCCAACGAAATTGCCGATATCCTGCTGCACGCTGACCCCAAGGACGTGACCGCGCGAGTGGCGCAGGTCGCCAAAAACTATGCCAAGACCATGGGCGTTAGCGTCGCGGCCGTGCAGCTGGCGACCACTGCGGCGCGCACCAAGCTCATCGAGCTGGCCAAAGCCATGGATCTCAAGGTCTCCCCCGGCTCGGCCGCATCCAAGCTGTTGAACGATCCGGACGAAGATCAAACCGGTGTACGCGGTAACCAGGGACAAGATCCGCCTGACACACTCGTGCCTCATGAGTTGCACGCAACGCAGACCGCACCCCCTGAAGCCGGTGCTGTGACGCCTCGCGACGTGAAACACGTGGCGGAAATCCTGGCGGCCGGCATTCAGGACATCACCAATGCCATGGTGGAGGACTTCAAGCTGACGGATGTGCTGCGCATGATCCTGGAAACCATGTTTCGGGCCATGGAGTTTCAACGCATCATTTTTTGTATGCGTGATCCCAAGATCGAGGCATTGACCGGCAGGTTCGGTCTGGGTGAAGGTGTGGAGCGGGTCGTCAAATCGTTCAGCGTTACGCTCAAGGGCAGCACACCGGATCTGTTCACCGCGGTTTGTACCAAAGGTGCCGACACCATGATCAGTGACGCCACCGAGCCGCGCATTGCCGATCGTCTGCCGGTTTGGTACCGCAAGTCGATCAATGCACCCACGTTTTTGCTACTTCCGCTCATCATCAAAGGCAAGCCTTTCGGCCTGATTTATGCGGACAAGGGAGAGAAGGGCGGTCTGATCCTGGACGAGAAAGAGCTGGCCCTGTTGCGTACCCTGCGCAATCAGGCAGTGATGGCGTTCAAGCAGTCCAGCTGACTTGGCGTCACTGCGCCGTCCAGCCGCCATCCATGTTCCAGGCTACGCCGCGCACGTTGTTGCCTGCGGGTGAGCAGAAGAACACAGCCAGGGCGCCCAGTTCATCCGGCGTCGTGAACTGCATGGAGGGTTCTTTTTCGCCCAGCAGCTGTTTGGTGGCTTCTTCATTGGAGATGCCCTGTGCAGCGGCTTTGGCATCCACCTGCTTTTGCACCAGCGGCGTCAGCACCCAACCGGGGCAAATGGCATTGCAAGTCACGCCGGTGGTGGCATTCTCCAGTGCGGTCACCTTGGTCAAACCGACCACGCCGTGCTTGGCGGCCACGTAGGCTGATTTTTCTGCAGAGCCCACCAGGCCGTGGATCGATGCAACGTTGATGATGCGTCCCCAGTCGGCGGCCTTCATGGCCGGCAACGCCAGACGCGTGGCGTGAAAAGCGCTGCTCATGTTGATGGCGATGATGGCGTCCCAGCGCTCCACCGGAAAATTCTCAATACGGGCCACGTGCTGGATACCGGCGTTGTTCACCAGGATGTCGACACGGCCAAACTGGGCGGCTGCATACTTCATCATGTCTTCAATTTCGGCGGGCTTGCTCATGTCGGCACCGTGGTAGGCCACTTTCACGCCCAGCGCAGAAACTTCGGCTTTCGGGCCGTCGACATCGCCAAAGCCGTTCAGCACGATGTTGGCGCCTTGGGCTGCCAGCGCCTTGGCGATGCCAAGACCAATACCGCTGGTGGATCCGGTGACGAGGGCTGTCTTGCCTTTTAGCATGGTGTTTCTCCGTAATGGGTCTGAGGGCGCTTCGATTGAATTAGGATAAGGTCATGAAGACAGTCGAGCGCACCTGGCTATCTGCACACTGACATTATCAAACCATTTATTGCACCATGTCTGAACCTAAGCTGAACTACGTACTGTGCCCTGATGCATCGGGTGGGCACCGCATGGCCTATTGGGAATGGGGTAACCCGCAGGGCAAGCATGTTGTTCTGTGCGTGCATGGCCTTTCGCGCCAGGGGAGGGACTTTGACGTGTTGGCACGTACCCTGTGTGAAAAGGCTGGCAATGACCTTCGGGTGGTATGCCCGGACGTGGCAGGACGCGGCCAGAGTGATTGGCTCAAAGACCCGATGGCCTATCAGATCCCTTCCTATGCAGCCGACATGCTGGTTCTGCTGGCGCAGCTCAAGCCCGTCACGCTGGATTGGGTCGGCACCAGCATGGGCGGCTTGATTGGCATGATTGTGTGCGGGCAAGCCGATTTGCCCTTGCCCACTCCCGTGCGGCGCCTGGTGTTGAACGACGTGGGCCCCAGCATTCAGTGGCAGGCCTTGCAGCGAATTGGTGAATACCTGGGCAAGGCAGGGCAGTTTGCCTCACTGCAGCAGGCAGCAGATGTCATGTGGGCCCTATCCACCAGCTTTGGGCCGCATACGCCAGCCCAGTGGCTGGAATTGTCACGCCATATGGTCAAGCCGGTGGGGGACGCTGCAGGCAGCGTCATCCTGCATTACGACCCTGCGATTGCTGTACCGTTTCGTAGCGTCACACAAGAGTCTGCGGCACAAGGCGAAGCCATGCTTTGGCATTTGTATGACAACATCAAGGCGACGACCCTTTTGACACGCGGTGCACAGTCCGACCTGCTCTCGCGTGACACTGCCCAGGCCATGACACGGCGCGGCCCCAAGGCAAGGCTGGTGGAATTTGAGGGCGTGGGCCATGCGCCCACCTTCATTGCAGACGATCAGGTGCAAACAGTGGCATCTTTCCTGCTTGACTAAGAATTTGGTGAAACCTGGATGAAAAGCACTTCAGCCGAGCACGATAGCTCGGCACCCTTGCCGCAGTTGATTGCCGCCACAGCACAGACCCTGCCGGAACAGGCTCATGCGCTGTCGCGCGCCCGTGCCTTTGCAGAGCCGCTGCTCAGCAGTGAAACGCTGGACACTGGCGAGAATATCCTGGCCCACGCCGATGCAGTGGCCGCCATCCTGAAAACCATTGGCGGATCCGAGGCCATGCAGGCAGCCAGTTACCTCGTCTATGCCTGTGATCATCTGAACAAGCCGCAGGAAGTCATCGCCAAGGCCTTTGGCGACAACTTTGCCGCGCTGGCGGTGGAGACCACCAAGCTGGTGCGGGTGCAGCGTCTGGCCCGCCAGACCCAGGTGGCCAATGCACGGGCGGCAACAGCGATCCCCATGGCCCAAACAGCCGCGGCGCAAACCGAGAACGTGCGCAAGATGCTGCTGGCTTTTTCGCGTGATTTGCGTGTGGTGATGTTGCGTCTGGCCTCGCGCCTGCAAACACTGCGCCATTTCGCGGCCACCAAGTTGCCAGTGCCACCCGGGTTGGCACGCGAGGCCCTGCAGGTGTTCGCACCTCTGGCCAACCGCTTGGGCATCTGGGAAATCAAATGGGAGATGGAAGACCTGGCATTTCGCTTTCTTGAGCCTGAAACCTATCGGGAGGTCGCCCGCCTGCTTGATGAAAAGCGGGTCGAGCGCGAAGCCTATGTGGAGCGTTTGCGTGCCAAGCTGCAAGAAGATCTGAAGGCGCAGGACATCGTGGCTACCGTGCAGGGTCGCCCCAAGCACATCTACAGCATTGTCAAAAAAATGCGCGGCAAGTCGCTTGGGTTTGACCAGGTGTACGACATCCGTGCCTTGCGCATCGTGGTGGCGAGTATTCCTGATTGCTATGCGGCCCTGAGCTGGGTGCACAGTCAGTTCACGCCGGTGAGCGATGAGTTTGACGACTACATTGCCAAACCCAAGGTCAATGGCTACCAGTCTCTGCACACGGTCGTGCGAGACCAGGCAGGGCAACCCATCGAGATTCAGATTCGCACCCAGGCCATGCACGATCATGCCGAACACGGTGTAGCCGCGCACTGGGCCTACAAGGAGGCTGGTGTCAAGGGGTATTCAGGTGTTTCGGCCAGCGGCGCCTACGATGCCAAGATCGCCGTGCTGCGCCAGTTGCTGGCCTGGGAGCGCGATCTTTCCGGCGGACACGAGCAGGGCGCCTTTGAGGATCGTATCTATGTCCTGACGCCAGATGCTGCCATTGTGGAGTTGCCTCAGGGCGCCACCGCGGTCGACTTTGCCTACAGCGTACACACCTTGCTGGGCCATCGTTGCCGTGGTGCCCGGGTAGATGGTGCCATGGTGCCGCTGAACACGCCGCTGAAAAATGGTCAAACTGTAGAGGTTACCGTGGCCAAAGAGGGAGGGCCCTCGCGCGACTGGCTCAATCCTGAACTGGGTTATCTGGTCAGCCACCGCGCCCGTGCCAAGGTGCGGGCCTGGTTCAACGCGCTGGCCATGGGGGAAACCGTGGCCAAGGGCCGGGAGGCGGTTGAAAAGCTGCTTCAGCGCGAGGGCAAGACCGCCATCAAGCTGGACGACCTGGCGTCGCAACTGGGCTTCAATTCGGCGGAAGAGCTTTTTGAGGTGGTCGGGAAAGACGAGTTCTCGCTGCGCAACATCGAAATTGTGCTGCGTCCGCCCGAGCCGGTGTTGCCTGAGGATGATTTTCCGACGCTGAGGAAACCGCGCAGCGCAGTCAACGCGGGCAAAGGCGGGGTGCTGGTAGTCGGTGTTGACTCCCTCATGACGCAACTTGCCAAGTGCTGCAAGCCCGCGCCACCCGATGCGATCTGTGGCTTTGTGACGCGGGGCAAGGGCGTGAGCGTGCACCGTACGGACTGCTCGAATTTGCGCGAGATGGTGGCCAAGAACGGGGAGCGCGTCATTGAAGTGGAGTGGGGTCATCCGCAATCCGCCGTACCTGCCGTTTACCCGGTGGACGTGGCGGTGGAGGCGGCCGACAGGCAGGGGTTGCTACGGGATATTTCCGAGGTTTTTGCCAAGGAAAAAATGAACGTCATCGGCGTGCAGACCCAATCGGTCAAGGGAACAGCCTGGATGACCTTCACCGTGGAAGTGACCCAGTCCGGTGGCCTGGCCCGGGTGCTGGGTATCGTGGCCGAGTTGAATGGCGTGCGTTCCGCCCGGCGCAGGTAACCAGCTTGTTCCCTCCACAGAAACGTAACCAAGTTCTGATAAATTCCGGGCGTAGACAAGCACCTTGGAATCCCCGCCGCAGCAAGCTGGCCCCACCTTCACCGAAAGCCATGGATGAAAGACGACATCAGCAGTGCCGACGTAGCCACCCTTGCCTTGCGTGGTCTGCGCCTGCGCCCTGGCATGGCCTTGCAGACGCGGCGAATTGTGGAGGGTGCATCCAAAAAGGAATCCCTTTTTCTAGCTGCCATTGAAGGCAAGGGTGTCATGGTGGGCCCCGTGGGGCCTGACGGCGCCAAGACCGAGCTGGAGGAGGGCGAGGTCTGCATTGTGCGCGGCTTCACCGGGCAGCATGAATTTTCGTTTCTGAGCAAAGTTCTGCAGACCTTTGAGAAACCTTTTGCTTATGCCTTGTTGCAGTATCCCAAACAGGTCGACGCTCGCCTGGTGCGCCAGTCGATGCGCATCAAGACGGCCATGCCTGCTGTGGTGACATTGCCGCTTGAGTCGAGCGGCGTCGGTGCTTCGACCCGGTCGGCGACCCTGATTGACATTAGCACCTCCGGCGCCATGGTGAGTTGCGCCACTGGTTTGGGAGCTATCGGCAGTGCCGTTAGCCTGTCGTTTTCGGTCGATTTTGAAGGCGCTCCAGTTGAACTGAATTTGGTCACCAGCATCTGCCACAGTAGCAACAGCAGTGCCACGGCCAACGGGCAGGATGGTTTTTTCATAGGGCTGGCGTTCAAGTCGGTCACGCAGCACGACAAATTGGTGCTGCACTACATGACCCAGTCCCGCCCCGGTCAATAGTTTCGAGACGCAATCTTCCCTTTATTTCTATTTCTGTTCATACCTCAGCGCCCCGGCAGGCGTCGCGGCAAATATTGCTTTCATGAATGCCGCATGGATGCAGCTTCTGCGTTAGACTTTTTCGGTAGGACAAGAATAGCTGTCGCACCAAAAGTTGTTGCGGCGAGCCTGTCGGAAATTTTACAAACAAGGGACTTTGATGGCGGTCGAATCCAGCGAGTTGACAGTTAACTATTTGAGTGCGGAGCAGTTGCGCGTCGGCATCTTTGTGATGATTGAATTGCCCTGGTTCAAGCACAACTTCACGCTGAGCAGTTTCAAGATTCGAAATGAAGACCAGTTGCGTGAGTTGCGTGGCCTGAATCTGCCTAAATACCGCTATGACCCTGCACGCAGTGATGCTCCGGCGCTTGCCGCACTGTCGGCATCAGCGCCGCTCCTTGCTGACATAGCAAGGCCGGTACCGGCAGCGCCCACGGAAATGCCCGCTGCTCCACCCAGTGAAGCGGACCTTGCCAAGCGCGAACGTTCTGCGGCCCAGGCAAAACGGCTGGAGCAGGTCGCCAACGTAGAGCGGGCCTTTGGCAAGGCGGTGGCCACCATGAAAAATCTCAACCGCAATCTGCTGTCCCGCCCCAAGGAGACGCTGCAGGATATGGGGGCTCTGGTGGAGCAGATGATTGATGCCTTTCTGGAAAGCCCCGAAGCGACCCTGCATGTCATGGGGGACAAGGCGGGAGGCGAGGAGGTGTACTTTCACAGCCTGAACGTCACCATCCTGGCCATGATGCTGGCAAAGGACATGGGACTGGATGCAGCGTCAGCCCGCGATTTGGGCATCGGCTCCATGATCCACGATGTCGGTTTGATGGATATTCCTGACAAAGTGCTCAGAAAGCCCCCTGAGGATTACAACAATGTGGAGCGGTCCCTGCGAAACCTGCACGTGGATTATGGGTCCGCGATTGGTGCCAAACTGGGACTGACGCCAGGAGCGCTGGCTGTGATTGATCAGCACCACGAATTGGCCGATGGCAGTGGTTTTCCCAAAGGCCTCAAGAGCGAGCGTATGACGGAGGCCGCGCGCCTGGTTTCGCTGGTCAATCACTATGACAATTTGTGCAATCCAGTGGACATCAAAAAGGCGATGACGCCCCACCAGGCGCTGTCATTCATGTTTGCGCAGCGACGCAGCAAGTTCGATGCAAAAGCCCTGCAGTTGATGATTCGCAGTCTGGGGGTGTATCCGCCGGGCTCCATCGTACAGTTGTCCACCGATGCACTGGCGATGGTGACCTCGGTCAATCCCAAGAAGCCTCTTCGCCCCTGGGTCATGGTTTATGACGAGGCAGTGCCCAAGGATCAGGCGATCATGCTCGACCTTGAAAAAGAAAGCGAAATCAATATCACCAAATCGATTTCGCCAGCTTTGCTGCCGCCGAAGGTTGCGGCATACCTCAATCCGCGTAAACGGGTGACTTACTTTTTTGACGGTGCGAGCGGCGATGCCAGTGCCAACCCCAAAGGGTGATAGTGAACCATTTGCCAGATCCCGGTCAGTTTGATTCGCTGCTGCTGCAGGCCAGCAGCGAGATTCTTCTGCTTATCGACGGTGACACTTCGTGCATTCTGGCCGCCAATACTGCGGCATCCGCGCATTTGGGTTATGCCGGTGAAAATTTGGTCGGCCAATCCATTGGCGAATTTGAGTGCGCGCTGTCCGACATGTTCTTCTGGGATGAGATGCGTTCGCACAACGGCTTGCGTGAAGTCGAGAGCTCGCTGCGTTGCGCCGACGGGCGGGTGCTCAATGTCACCAAGTCCGTGCAAAAAGTCAGTGACCTGCCGTTGCGGTATACGCTGCGCGCCGTGCCTGCATCGCACCAAAATCTCATTGAAACCGAATTGGCCAACATGGGGTCACGTCTGCGCGCTACCCTGGAAGCCACGGCCGATGGCATCTTGCTGGTGAACCACGAAGACGCCATCATCAACATGAATCAGCGCTTTTCGAGCATGTGGGGTTTGCCGGAAAATCTTCTGGTTGATCGCGATGATGCGGGCGTCATGCGTCATATGCAGTCGCAGTGCATCGAGCTGCTGGAAGGCAGGCAGGACCAGGGTTTTGAAACGCTGTACCTGAAGGATGGTCGGGTTTTCGAAAGCAGTGTGCACATCGCCAACGCGGGCAAGGAAGTCATTGGTCGTGTGTACTCGTACCGCGATGTGACCGAGCGCTACCGCACGCAGCAGGAATTGGTGCATGCTCACGACGAAGCCAAACGTGCCAGCGCTGCCAAGGGCGAGTTTCTGGCCATGATGTCGCATGAAATCCGCACCCCCATGAACGGTGTACTGGGCCTTGCCGAGTTGCTGTCTGGCACAGACCTCAATACCGAGCAAACCGAGTATGTGCGAACCATACGTTCCAGTGGCGAAACCCTGCTGGCCATTCTCAATGACATCCTCGATTTTTCAAAGATTGAGGCCGGCAAACTTCAGCTGGAGCGCACGGACTTTTCTCTGGCACCGTTGCTGGATGAGTTGACCGCCTTGTTCCGTTTCCGCCTGCGCGAGGGGGGTCCCACTTTCAGTTGCACGGCAGATCCGGCAACACCATCTGTGTTGCTGGGTGACGCAGTTCGACTGCGCCAGATCCTGTTCAATTTGGTGGGGAACGCCTTCAAATTCACCGAGCATGGCCGTATCGATGTCCGTGTCAGTTTGTCAGACGCGATCTCACCGCGCCTTGATTCGACCGAGGGCGCCAAGGTTGGCCTGCGCTTTTCGGTGCGCGATACCGGCATCGGACTCACGCCGGAGCAAGCCGGGCGCCTGTTCCGAAGCTTCGAGCAGGCCGACAGTTCTACCACCCGCAAATATGGTGGCACCGGCCTTGGCTTGGCAATCTGTAAACGACTGGTGGAAATGATGGGTGGGGAGATCGGCGTCAACAGCGAGCCAGGGCTGGGTTCTGAGTTCTGGTTCACCGCCACGCTGGGTGCGGCAGTCGCGGGGGCGAAGCGGCAGCCTGAAGGGCTTGACACCATGGCCGCCCCTGCGTTGCCTTTGACGAAACATGTGCGCGTTCTGGTCGTGGAGGATCATCCGGTGAATCGCATGGTGATGCTTGGATTGCTGCAGCGCCTGGGCGGAGGTGAGCCGGTTGTTGCAGAAAACGGGCAGGAGGCTGTGGATATGGCAGCCAACCAGACTTTTGACTTGATCCTGATGGATGCCCAGATGCCGGTCATGGATGGCCTGGAGGCCACGCGCAGATTGCGTGCTGCGGGATTGACTACCCCGATCATCGGCGTGTCCGCTGGCGCTCTGGATGAAGAGCGCCAAGCCGCTCTGGATGCCGGTGCGGATGACTATGTGCTCAAGCCCGTCAACGCGGCGACGCTCGGCGCGGCGGTAGCCCGGGCATTGGGTGGCAAACACGCCGGGATGTAGCTGTGGCCATTGAGTTCACGGTCGATGGCGATCTTGTTGCCGCAACTTCCTGCTGACCATGTGCCTGGAAAATTCTTAGCGTTTGGAGCCGCCAAATATGCCGCCGAGCACGCCACGGATGATCTGTCGGCCCACCTCGCGGCCTACCGCACTGGCGGCGCTGCGGATCATCTGCTCACCAGCGCTGGTGCGGGTTCGCCGCGCACCGCCGCCAAAAATGGAGCCAATGCTGTCGAGCAGACCCCCGCCAGCGGAGGTCTCCTGTGCTTTTTCGTCATTGGGTGTTGCGGGCGCCGCCGGCTGGGCACCCAGGCGTTCCTCGGTGCGGCCCTTGATCTTTTCAAAGGCAGAGTCGCGGTCCAGCGTTTTCTCATAGACCCCCGCCACGACCGATTCCGCCATCAGGGCCTTGCGCTGTTCGGGTGTGATCGGTCCGATCTGGCTTGCAGGTGGCAGCACGTACACGCGTTCGGTCACGCCCGGGCGGCCTTTTTCGTCGAGAAAACTCACCAGCGCCTCACCCACCGCCAGCTCGGTGATGGCGGCTTCGATGTCGAGCTGGGGATTTTGCCGCATGGTTTCGGCGGCGGATTTGACCGCTTTCTGGTCACGGGGCGTGAAGGCGCGCAACGCATGCTGCACACGGTTGCCCAACTGAGCCAGTACGGAGTCCGGAATATCCAGCGGGTTCTGCGTCACAAAATACACGCCCACTCCTTTGGAGCGTACCAGGCGCACCACCAGTTCAATGCGTTCCATCAACACCTTCGGCGCGTCGGCAAACAGCAGGTGGGCCTCGTCAAAGAAAAACACAATCTTCGGCTTGTCCAGGTCGCCCACCTCGGGCAAGTTCTCGAACAGTTCGCTGAGCAGCCACAACAGGAAGGTGGCGTACATGCGGGGCGAATTCATCAGCTTGTCGGCTGCCAGCACATTGATCACTCCGCGTCCGTTGGCGTCGGTTTGCATGAAATCCTCGATGTTGAGCATAGGCTCGCCAAAGAACTTGTCGCCGCCCTGGGCCTCGATCTGCATCAGGCCCCGCTGGATGGCGCCAACGCTGGCCGCGCTGATATTGCCGTATTCAGTGGTGAAGTCGGAGGCGTTGTCGCCCACCAACTGGCACATGGCCCGCAGGTCTTTCATGTCCAGCAGCAGCAGGCCATCGTCGTCCGCAATCTTGAAGACCAGTTGCAAAACACCGGCTTGCGTTTCGTTCAGGTTGAGCATGCGCGCCAGCAGCAGCGGCCCCAAATCGCTGACCGTGGCGCGTACCGGGTGGCCTTGTTCGCCATACACGTCCCACAGGGTCGTGGGGCTTGCTGCAAATTCAGGAGCTGTGAGTGCACGTTCTGCAAGGACTTTGGCCAGTTTTTCGCCCAACTTTCCAGCCTGGGAGATGCCGGTGAGGTCACCCTTGACGTCGGCCATGAACACCGGCACGCCGATACGGGAAAAGCCCTCTGCCATGGTTTGCAAGGTGATGGTCTTGCCGGTGCCAGTGGCCCCCGTGATGAGCCCGTGGCGATTGGCTTTGTCGGGTCGAAGAAAACATTGGGTCTCGCCGTGTTGTGCAATCAGGATCGGATCAGACATGAAACCCTCAAAAAGTACAATTGAGCCTGTAGCGTAACGAATTTTTGAAGGATTCCCCGTGGCAGGACATAGTAAATGGGCCAATATTCAGCACCGCAAAGGTCGCCAGGACGAGAAGCGGGGCAAGATCTGGACGCGCATCATCCGTGAAATCACGGTGGCAGCACGTGCCGGCGGCGGAGATTTGAGTACCAACCCCCGTCTGCGTCTGGCCATTGATCGGGCCAAGGCTGCCAACATGCCGGCTGACCGCATCAAATACAACATTGACAAGGCCACCGGCAACCAGGAAGGCGTGCACTACGAGGAAATCCGTTACGAAGGCTATGGCATTGGCGGCGCGGCCATTGTGGTGGACACCATGACCGACAACAAGGTCCGCACGGTAGCGGAGGTGCGCCACGCCTTCTCCAAATACGGCGGCAACATGGGTACCGAGGGCTCGGTGGTGTTTCAGTTCAAGCACTGTGGGCAACTGATATTCGCGCCCGGCACGAACGAAGACAAGGTGATGGAAGTGGCGCTGGAAGCCGGTGCCGAGGACGTGATTACCGATGATGACGGTGCCATTGAGGTGCTAACGGCCTTTGCCGATTTTGAGACTGTTAAAAATGCACTGGAAGCCGCAGGCCTGAAGCCGGAAATGGCCGAGGTCACCATGCGCCCCGAGAATCCGATTGAGCTTGCTGGTGAGGATGCCGTGCGCATGCAGAAACTGCTGGATGCCCTGGAAGAGCTCGACGATACACAGAATATTTACCACAACGCACAGATTGACAGCACTGCACTATGAACATACTTGTGATTGGCGGCGGTGGCCGTGAACATGCCCTGGCCTGGAAACTGGCACAGTCTCCCAAAGTGCAAACCATTTACGTAGCGCCGGGCAATGGCGGTACGGAACTGGATGCTCGTTTTGAGAACCTCAACATCACGGACGTTCAGAAGTTGCGTGCGTGGGCCATTGAGAACAGGATTGCACTGACCGTGGTGGGCCCCGAGGCGCCACTGGCCGCTGGTGTGGTTGATGAGTTTCGCAAGCACGGCCTGCGTGTGTTTGGCCCCACTCAGGCTGCTGCCCAGTTGGAGAGTTCCAAGGCGTTTTCCAAGGCCTTCATGAAACGCCACGGTATTCCCACGGCCGAATACGAAACGTTTTCTGATCCTGTGGCGGCACATGCTTACCTTGAGAAGCGCGGTGCACCGATTGTGGTCAAGGCCGATGGCCTTGCGGCTGGCAAGGGCGTGGTCGTGGCAATGACTTTGGCTGAGGCGCACGAGGCGGTGGACTTCATGCTGGTGGACAACACCCTGGGGGTGTCTCACAACGAAGGTGGCGCACGCGTTGTCATCGAAGAGTTTTTAGCCGGTGAAGAAGCCAGTTTCATCGTCATGTGCGACGGCAAGAATGTGTTGGCGTTGGCGACCAGCCAGGATCACAAGCGCTTGCTCGACGGTGACCAGGGCCCCAACACCGGCGGCATGGGCGCGTACTCGCCCGCACCGGTGGTCACGCCCGATGTGCATGCACGCGCCATGCGCGAGATTATTTTGCCGACCATCAAAGGCATGGAGCAGGATGGCATTCCCTATACCGGCTTCCTGTACGCCGGGCTCATGATCGATACCAATGGGCATCCCAAGACGCTGGAATTCAACTGCCGTATGGGTGACCCCGAAACCCAACCCATCATGATGCGTCTCAAGACCGATCTGGTCGACGTCATGCTGGCCGCAACTGAACCCGGTCCGCACGGCCGCCTAGATAACGTCGAGTTGGAGTGGGATCGTCGCACCGCATTGGGTGTGGTTGTGGCTGCGCATGGCTATCCGTTGCATCCGCGCAAGGGGGATGTCATTTCGGGTTTGCCCAAGGAGGAGGACGATGCCGCCGTATTCCACGCCGGCACGGCCATCCAAGAGGGCGATGTGCTCACCACCGGCGGACGCGTTTTGTGTGTCACCGTGCTGGCGGATAACGTGCGTCAGGCGCAGCAGCGGGCCTATGAAGTGCTGCGGGGCATTCATTTCGACGGTATGCAATACCGCACGGATATCGGTCATCGCGCTGCCAAGGGTTGAGACCTCATGACTGCATTGGAGAAAAACACCCCCCGGACTGAGACCGTTCGCGCGTACCTGCAGGGCCTGCAAAGACGCATTACCACAGCCATTGCCGACCTGGATGGAGGCTCTTTCCTGACGGATGTCTGGCACAAGGCACCGGGCGAAATGCTGCAGGGCAACGGCATTACCCAAATTCTGGAGAGCGGCCCGGTCTTCGAGCGTGCCGGATGCGGTTTTTCCCATGTCCGCGGCCCCAAATTGCCGCCATCGGCTACGCAACACCGCCCCGAGCTTGCGGGCGCAGCGTTCGAGGCGATGGGCGTTTCTCTCGTGTTCCATCCGCGCAATCCCTACGTGCCGACGGTTCACATGAATGTACGCATGCTCGCGGCCACCGGCAGTGATGGCCAGGAAGTGTGCTGGTTCGGTGGGGGCATGGACCTGACCCCATACTACGGCTTTGAAGAAGACGCAGTGCATTTTCACGCCACCTGCAAGTCTGCACTGGAGCCTTACGGCAGTGATAAATATCCGCGCTTCAAGACTTGGTGCGATGAGTATTTTTATCTGAAACACCGCTCGGAGCAGCGCGGTATTGGCGGCATCTTTTTTGATGACTTTTCAGAACTGGGCTTTGACCAAAGCCTTGCCATGATGCAGGCTGTTGGCAACGCTTTTCTGGCTGGCTATTTGCCCATTGTGGAGCGTCGCAAAGATATGCCTCATGGTGAGCGGGAACGGGCGTTTCAGCTTTACCGGCGTGGTCGCTATGTCGAGTTCAACCTGGTTTTGGACCGGGGCACGCACTTTGGCCTGCAGTCGGGTGGCCGTACCGAATCCATTCTTCTGTCCATGCCGCCTCTGGTGAGTTGGTCATATCAGAATGTGCCGGAACCCGGTACGCCTGAAGCCGATCTGTATTCCCAATTTTTGGTGCGCAAGGACTGGGTTTGACTGAGGCTCAAGTTCAAGCTTCGCCCAAGCGAATCGGTGTTTTTGGCGGCGCCTTCGACCCGCCTCATGCCGCGCACATGGCTTTGGCGCGGGCCGCTGTTGCAGATTTGCAACTCGATGAGCTTCGTATCATCCCAACAGGCCAGGCGTGGCACAAGGCCCGGACCTTGAGCCCAGTCCATCACCGCCTGGCGATGGCGCAACTGGCCTTTTCCGGTTTGCCCCGCGTGGTCGTCGATCCCCGTGAAACGCAGCGCGCAGGCCCGACCTACACCGTGGACACTTTGCGTGAGTTGAAAGCACAATTCTCGGATGCCGAGTTGTTTCTCATCATTGGCGAGGATCAGGCGCATTTGCTGCCCAACTGGCACGCTTGGCAGGAAGTTCTGCAACTTGCTATAATTTGTGTAGCTGAGCGTGAAGATTTGACGGGGGCCAGACCCCGATTTATTGCTCCCAGTGCGCATGAATCCCGTTTTTTGCGCCTGAAAATGCCAGCCATGCCTGTAAGCGCCACGGAGATCCGGGCTCGAATTGCAGCGCATCAAGGCCTTGCCCCACTGGTTTTTGAACCAGTTGCGCGTTATATTGACGATCACCATCTTTACCAGACTACTTGATGACTACCACAACCCTTGCCAAAAAAGACATTCAAAAACTCCAGCGCGCCATTGTTGATGGCCTGGAAGACGTGAAAGCCCAGGATATTCAAGTCTTTGATACGGAGCATTTGTCAGCCTTGTTTGAGCGGGTGATCATTGCATCGGGTACCTCCAATCGCCAGACCAAGGCGCTGGCAGGAAGTGTGCGTGACGCAGTTCGGGACGCCGGTTTTCCCAAGCCCCGCATTGAGGGCGAGGGCAATGGCGAGTGGATCATCGTGGATTGCGGTCAGGCCGTTGTGCACGTCATGCAGCCGAATTTTCGACAGTATTACAACCTGGAAGAGCTCTGGGGCGAAAAGCCGGTGCGTTTGAAGTTTGGCGCGGTCAAGCCCGGTGACAAAGAGATTGTGGCACCGGCGAAAGAAACGAAAGAAGTCGTCAAGCCAGAAGGTAGTTTGAGGCGCTCCAATGCGGCTAAGAAGGGCGTCGCCGATGCATTCCCATCCAAGGCGCAGGTGAAGAAAACGGCCGCTGCTGCCGCCAAGACTTCGGCGTCCAAAACACCGGCAAAGAAGGCCGCTGCCAAGAAGGCCCCTGCGAAGACGACGACGGCAACGGCGGAAAAAAAGACACCGCTGACCAAGTTGATCGTGAAGGCACCCGCCAAGGTTGCAGCCAAGGCCGCAGCGAAAAAAGCACCAGCCAAGGCTGCGGCGAAGAAGGCGCCTGCCAAAAAACCTGCAGTTCGTAAAGCCTGACTGGGGTCTGCGTGAGGTTGGTGATTGTGGCGGTAGGCCAGAGAGTGCCCGATTGGGCACAGACGGCCTGGGACGACTATGCCAAACGCTTTCCGTTTGAGCTCAAGGTAGAGCTCAAAGCTGTCAAGACCGAGCCCCGAGGCTCCAAATCCCTCGAAACCCTGTACGCCGCAGAGCGCGCTCGGATCGAAGCGGCAATACCCAAGGGTTGCCGCATCGTGGCGCTGGATGAGCGTGGCACCACACTCACCACTGTTGCACTGGCATCGAAGCTGCAGAATTGGCAACTGGAGGGTGACGATGTGGCACTGGTCATCGGCGGACCGGACGGCCTTGACCCGGCGTTCAAGCAAGCCGCGCATGAACGCGTTCGTTTGTCAGACCTGACCTTGCCTCACGCCATGGTTCGTGTGCTGCTGATCGAGCAGCTGTACCGTGCCTGGTCCATCAATGCCAATCATCCCTACCACCGTGAGTGACTTTATTTACCTTGCCTCGCAAAGCCCGCGACGGCGTCAATTGCTGGAACAGTTGGGTGTGCGTCATGAGTTGTTGCTGCCTGATGCCAATGAAGATTCGGAGGCATTGGAGCTTGTACTGCCTAACGAAGCACCTACCGCCTATGTGAAGCGGGTGACGCAGCTCAAGCTGGATGCGGCCTTGTTGCGTATGAAGCGCCGGAGTTTGCCAGTGGCCCCGGTTCTTTGCTCGGACACCACCGTCGCTTTGGGGCGAACCATTTATGGCAAACCACAGGACGCGGCCGATGCCCGGCGCATGTTGGCCGAACTCTCGGGTCACAGTCACCGTGTCCTGACAGCGGTGGTTTTGGGCACGGCACGCAAACGCGAGCAGGCTTTGTGCGAGTCGCGCGTGACCTTTGCGCCAATGAGCTCTCGCCAGATCCAAACCTATGTCGCGTCAGATGAGCCTTTGGGCAAGGCCGGTGCCTATGCGGTGCAGGGCAAGGCGGCTGCATTCATTTCGCACATGAGCGGAAGCTACTCTGGCATCATGGGGCTGCCCATGTTCGAGACGGCACAGTTGCTGCGCTCTTTTGGATTCAAAATTTAAGCAGGCGACACATGCAAGAAGACATTTTGATCAACTGGTCCCCACAGGAGACACGTGTCGCCATCGTTGAAAACGGTGCCTTGCAGGAACTGCACGTCGAGCGTACTCTGGAACGTGGTCTGGTTGGCAATGTGTACCTGGGCAAAGTCGCCCGTGTGTTGCCCGGTATGCAGTCAGCATTCATTGACATTGGCCTGGAGCGTGCCGCCTTTTTGCATGTGGCGGATGTCTGGCATCGCCAGCCCGATGGTGAGCCGCCCAGCATGGCGCGCAATACCCAGGTGCAGATCCCGATTGAAAAACAGGTCTTCGAGGGCCAGGCCCTGATGGTTCAGGTCATCAAGGACCCGATTGGAACCAAAGGCGCCCGTCTGTCGACGCAGATCAGTATTGCGGGTCGCCTGCTCGTGTTTTTGCCGCAGGATGACCATGTGGGCGTGTCGCAAAAAATCCCTCAGCATCAGCGTGACGAACTGCGCTCGCGGTTGCAAGCTCTGACGGGCACCGAGGGCGGTGGGTTCATTCTGCGCACCAATGGCGAGGACGCCTCGGACCAGGAGTTGGCGGATGACATCAGTTATTTGAGAAAGGCCTGGGCCCGTATCAAGGGGGCATCCGTGCGACTGCCGCCTCTGTCTCTGCTACACCAGGACCTGAACCTGTTACAGCGGGTATTGCGCGATCTGGTGGGGGAGAGCACCCAGACTATTCGGGTAGATTCACGCGAGCAGTTCGAGGCACTCAAGACCTTTGGTCTTGAGTTCATGCCGACAACGGCAGCGAAGCTGCAGCATTACAAGGGCGAGAGACCCATTTTTGACTTGTACGGGATCGACGAGGAAATTGCCAAGGCACTCGGGCGGCGGGTTGACCTGAAGTCCGGTGGTTACCTGATTGTGGATCAGACCGAGGCTTTGACCACTGTCGATGTGAATACCGGCGGTTTTGTCGGTGCCCGCAATTTTGACGACACTATTTTCAAGACCAACCTGGAGGCGACGCAGGCCATTGCACGGCAGCTGCGCCTGCGCAATCTGGGTGGGATCATCATCGTGGATTTCATTGACATGGCCCGTGACGATCATCGGGAGTCCGTTTTGGCGGAATTCAGAAAGCAGTTGATGCGCGATCGTGTGAAAACGATGGCCGGTGGGTTTTCCCAATTGGGTCTGGTCGAGATGACGCGCAAGCGTACCCGTGAGTCCCTGGCGCACATGTTGTGTGAACCTTGTCCTGTCTGCGAGGGCAAAGGGATCGTCAAGACTGCGCGCAGTGTGGCCTATGACATCTTCCGCGAAATTCTGCGCGAGGCACGCCAGTTCAATCCGCGCGAGTTTCGCGTGGTCGCATCTCCCAAGGTAATCGAGCTTTTTCTTGACGAAGAAAGCCAGCATCTGGCGGGTCTGAGTGAGTTCATCGGCAAGCCGGTGTCCCTGCAGAGCGAAGGCGCCATGGGGCAAGAGCAATACGATATTATTCTTTTGTAGTCTGCGCGACCCCACTGTTTATGCCCAGCTCTCGCACCGTCATCCGGTCTCCGATTCCGATCCTCACTTACCACCAGATTGACGCGGCCCCCCCCCAAGGGGCGGCCTTTCGAAGCCTGTATGTCTCGCCAGCCAGTTTTGCACGCCAGATGGCTTTTCTGCGCATGTTGGGCTACCGGGGTTTGTCGATGTCGGCGCTGTTGCCTTATTTGAAGGGCGAGAAGGTTGGCAAGGTTGTGGGCATCACGTTTGACGATGGCTATCTGAACAATTTGACCCATGCCTTGCCGGTGTTGGAGCGCCACGGATTTTCTTCCACCTGCTACATCGTGAGCCAGCAGGTCGGTAAGACCAACGTGTGGGACCGGGAGCTTGGTATCGCCCAAACGCCATTGATGGATGCCTCGCAATTGCGTCAGTGGCTGGCGGGTGGACAGGAGATTGGTGCACACACGCGACATCATGTGCGCCTGACTCAGACCGATGGGCCCACCTGCGTGCAGGAAATCTCCCTCTGCAAATTGGAACTGGAAAGCATGACAGGGGCGCAAGTGCAACATTTTTGCTACCCCTACGGCGATTACACGGCCGATCATGTGTCGATGGCCAGAGCGGCCCAATTCAAGTCTGTGACCACCACGCAGCGTGGCCGATGCCAGTCTGGGGAGGACATGATGCAATTGCCGCGAGTGCCGGTGTTGCGTTCAACCAGTTTGCCTTTGCTGTGGTTAAAGCTGGCCACGGCTTATGAAGACCGGCGGCGGGCCGGATGAGTGAGTCCCAAGTTAAAGGCGAGTTGGCCTCCGGCAGGCGCTTGCGCATCGCCGTTTTCAATCGAATTTTTTCTCCAAGCGGCGGCGGGGCTGAACGTTATTCGATTGCTCTGGTTGAGCAATTGGCGCAAGACCACGAAGTCCATGTTTTCGCCCAACAGATCAATCATCAATGGCCCGGGGTGACCTATCACAAGGTGTCATCGCCGCTGACAAAGCCGCGCTGGATCAATCAACTGTGGTACGCCACCTCCACATGGTGGGCAACGCGTCGTGGTTTCGATGTTGTGCACTCACATGAAAATACCTGGCACGGGCAGGTTCAAACCGTGCATGTATTGCCGGTCAAGTACAACCTTTTTCATGGGCGCAGTGGCTGGCGTCTGGCTGTGCGCTGGCTGAAAGTGGTCACCAGCCCGCGGCTGCTGGCGTATCTCGGATTGGAAGGTGTCCGCTTTTCAAGACGTGCCAATCGCTGTATTGTCGTTACTTCCAATAGCCTGAAGAATCAGATGGCTGCTACCTACCCGGCCACTGGCGATGCGCTGCAGATCGTGACGCCGGGTGTCTCCCGTGTCAGTGGCGTTGCAAGCTCGGCACAACAACTCGCCGCGCGCCAGGGTTTGGGATTGCCCCTGGCCGGATTTGGCATTTTGTTCGTTGGCAACGATTATCGAAAAAAGGGATTGGATGCCCTGTTTCAGGCTTTGATTCGGTTGCCAGACCAGGCCTGGTTGGCTGTTGTTGGCAATGCTGCACATATTCCTGAATTCCGGGCGCAGGCCCAGGCAGCGGGTATCGCGCACCGTGTATTTTTTCTCGGCGCCATGAACGATGTCAGCGAGGCCTACCGTGCGGCAGATTGCCTGGCGCATCCGACTCTGGAGGATACTTTTGCGATGGTGGTACTGGAAGCCATGTCGCACGGCCTGCCGGTCGTGGTCAGTAGTGGGCAGCACTGCGGCATAGCAGAACTCCTGAACCATGAAACCCATGCCTTGATCCTTTCCAACCCCCGTGATGTCGCGGCTTTGGGCAAGGCTTTGAATAGGCTGCTTCAGGACCCGGAACTGCGGCGGAACCTTCGAGACGCCAGCCTGGCATTTGCCGGCCAGCACCAATGGTCCAACATCGCGCGGCAGCAGGAAAAAATCTACTACGCGGTGGCCAAGGCCTCTGATTGACTCGCCAGCATCCGGTTCAAGTCTCCGGCAGAACTGGCTCTACCTCCACTTCGGGCGACTCCGGGGTGCCGTCATGCAAACCAAGTCGGTAAAGGCGCGCGTACTGGCCTTCGTGCTGTATCAGTTCGGTGTGGTTGCCTGTTTCAACAATCCGGCCGGCTTCCATCACCACAATCCGGTCAGCATGATGCACAGTCGATAGCCTGTGGGCAATCACCAGTGTGGTCCGGTTTTGCATGAGTCGCTCCAGCGCCTCCTGGACAGCGCGTTCCGATTCTGAGTCCAGTGCCGAGGTCGCCTCGTCAAGAATCAGGATGGGGGCGTCCTTGTAAAGCGCTCGTGCGATGGCAAGACGCTGACGCTGCCCACCGGACAACTGCATGGCATTGTGCCCAACCTCGGTGTCGATCCCGCGAGGAAGCTCGGCAATAAAGCGCTCCAGATTCGCTGCCCGAAGGCACTCGGTTACCTTGTCCCTGTCAATGCTTTGACCCAATGCGACATTGGAGGCAATGGAGCCGTTCAGCATGACCACATGCTGGCTGACCACGGCAAACTGGGTTCGCAGGGCATCAAGTTTCCAGTCGCGCAACTCATGTCCATCAAGCTCAATAGAGCCTGAGCTGGGCTCGATGAAGCGAGGCAGCAGGTTGACCAGGGTTGTCTTGCCAGCGCCCGAAGCACCCACCAAAGCTACCGTTTCTCCAGGGCTGATAGAGAGTGAAAAATTGTCTACAGCCGGCGCAGCATCCGAATGAAAGCCGACTGTTGCTTGTATAAAGCGGATATGCCCGCTTGCCCGCGGCTTTGAAAAACTGCCCCCCACTTCGCCAGGCGTTGTTTCGATCAACTCCAGACCACGCTCAATGGCGGCCAATCCACGGGTGACGGGACTGGCCACTTCCGACAAATGCTTGATGGGTGCGACCAGCATCAGCATCGCAGTAACAAAAGCCACAAAGGAACCCACCGAACTGTTGTCGGTTTCACTTTGTATCAGGGCCATTGAAATGACGGCGGACAGTGCGACGGCCGCCAGCATCTGCGTCATCGGCGTCATGGCCGCTGATGCCACAGCGGACTTGATCGAGAGGCGGCGAAGGGCGTCACTGAGCACGCCAAAGCGGGCCATTTGTCCCGCTTGCGCCGCGTGCAGTCGAACATCACGATGTGCCAGTACGTTTTCTTCCACCACATAGGCCAGGTCATCGGTGGCAACCTGACTGGCCTTGGTCAGTCGGTAAAGTCGCGACGACAGTACATGCATCACATAGGCCACTGCGGGAAACAGGAAAGCCACAATTAGTGTCAGTTTCCAGTTCAAATAAAACAAATATCCCACCAATGCCAGCAGTGTGAAGCTGTCCCGGACCAGGCCCATCAAGGCATGGGTCAGCATGGCCGATCCGTTGTAAACCTCGTAGACAACGGAGTTGGTCAACGTGCTGGATGACTGGTTGCGGAACAGAGGCAATTGGGCCGTGAGAATTTTCTGGAACATGGCGCGACGCAAATTCAGCAATCCGGTGTTGGTAAATGTGGCCAGTGCAAACTGGGCCACAAATCCCGCCAGACCACGGATTCCGAACAGCAAAATCAGGGCAACCGGGACCACCCAGAGGTTGAATGCCCCTTTGTTGAATCCCTTGTCAAGCAGCGGTTGCAACAAGGCCGGTATGAGGGGTTCCGTGAAGGCGGCCAGCACAGTGGCAAGAATTGCCAGCATCCATGCTCCCTGACCCGGCCGAAAGTGTGGCCAGATGCGCTTCAAGCGGGCAATAAATTGAAATAGTGAATTCATGTTCTGATCGAGTCTTGGCGTTGGGGGCTGCAAGAAAGTTGCTCGTGACCTAGACGCCATCGAGGTACAAGGCTGCTTGGTCTATGGTTAACTGATCTGTCACGTAACAGGTTTTTTCAGCAATCTCGTGAGGTGCGATATCGTTGACATCCGCTGAGCTTGCGCAAGCGAATGCAACAGTGGGTCGAGAGGGAAGCCTCCATTCGGGCCGGATGCTTGAACTGAACAGGCCAACCATCGGGGTTGAAGTGGTGGCCGCGAGATGCATCAACCCCCCATCTGCGCAAATTACCCCCTTGGCCGCCGCCAGAAGGTCATGACTTTGTGCGATGGAACATTTGCCCACATAGTCATGCAGACGCACGGAATTCCTAAATTGCTTTTGCAGGCGCTGGGCTTCTGCGAGGCCGTTGCCACTGCCAACCAAAAGGAACTCATGATTGCCGCGCTGGATCAGCTCTGAAATCACAGATGACCATCCTGTGTAAGTACGCAAGGGGTCAACGCCACCAAGACACAGCCCAATGGCGTTTTTGACCTCAGAGGTTTGAGACTGGAAATCGTCCGAGGTCATTTGCGTCTTGAGCTTTTGACAAGCGTGCCGGGAAAATTCAGCGGGCGTTAAATCCAAGCTCAGTAAGTCCGAAAGGCGCTGGGTTACATAGCCAGCCCGATGGTAATCCGGTCCTGAAAAACTCTCCAGAAGGGAGACCCATGGCAAGTTCCTGAAATATTTGCGCTTGTGCTGAAGGGAGCGTCGTTTGTTGCTTAGAACAATCGCGAAATCGTAGGGAACTTCAGTCAGTGATGAAGCGTCGTCCGTCACGTTTTCAAACCATGGATCATTTTGGAATACGTGCGCAATGAATTTGTCGGTCAACAAGTCCATGCGAAAGCCCTCATCCTTCAGCAGTGAACGAGGCGCGAGGTCCATCAGTGCGTCCCCCATTTGCCCTTCGCCAAAGTAGAGCCAAAGGCCACGTTTTCCGACGAGCGCCAATGAGTCCAGCTTGCTTTTCGCCTGCCCCGAGCTTGCGAAAATCAGCCGTCTTCTCAAGGCTCGCCATCCCAGTCGCTGATATCCCATCTCGGTCATGTAGTCCTCCGTAGGAACAACGCCAACCGGCTTTGTCAGCTGTGGAGTGATGGTTTCGAGCGCAACGTGTTTCAAATAGCGATCTAGCAGGGAAGGGGTCTGATGGGACATGAACTCAGCCAGGCTCCGTGTCGCGTTCCCGCATGTTGGCCAGACAGGCCAAAAGAACGAAGGTCCAACCTTCCGATTCGTTGTGAAGTGACGAGTCCGTGACCGCATTCACCAGAAAGATAATCAGTCCAATCCTCACAATCCCCTTTAACCAGATATCCCGATGACGACCCGCACTCTGGTAAATCTGTTGCACAAGGCAAAAGAAAATAATCAAACCGATAATGCCGTGTTGCGATAGCAGCGTCAGATACTCATTGTGGGCGTGTCTATGCAATTCCTTATGCAACGGATTCTCAGGCTTTTCTAGATTTTTGCGAAATTTTCCTGGTCCATTACCTGTTAATGGTGCATCAAGAAACATGTTGAAGCTCATACTCCAATAATGAAGCCGGTTTCCACCACTTGTATTTGTATTACTATTTTCAGCATAAGCTCTGGCTTCACGTGCAATCGAATCTATCCGTTCTTGAATGCGTCCCGATAATTCATAAAGGGCCACGCTAGACATAAGAATGGCGAGAGCGACCATGACCCGAAGATGCACATGCGAGATGTAATTTAGGACGATTAGTAGGGAAATAGCTATGACCGCAATCAGTGCTGTGCGCCCGTGAATGAGTGTCACGATGTCAATTATGCAAATGGTCGCCATGGCAGTGCAGAGCCATTTCGTGCGGGGATAGCGGATGGCCGACAAAACACAGACTACAAAAAAAATAGAAACATGAAATCCGTGGACAATGTGATTACGCCAATAGACTAGACTCGTTTCGGAGTAGCTCCCATCACGAAATTGCGACAAGTCAAGCGAAGTCAGGCGCATCAGTCCCGTCCCGTCCAGCAGTGTCGGGAGCATGAGGCTCAAGACGCCAAAGCCATACGCGATCATCAGCCGCTTTGCCCATTTGACATCCCGGTACACCATCATGAATACAGGAATGATGAGCAATTTTCGGTATTTTTTGACATCGAACATGGCCATGTCGAGAGGCGCGCTCGTATAGAGCAACCCAAGTGCGATATAGGCAAAAAGCAGCAAGGCCAACAGGCCCGTGTTTTGCCGGCATGCCAGAAAGAATGTCCGGTAATACGCCGTTGAGGCGAGCGCGCATCCGAGCAAGCCAACAAAGCCAATGTAAAAGAAGGCGTGTGACCACGGCAGTCCAAAAATCATGACGAGGCCAAACCAGCCTGCTGCGGGGTAGGTGAACGCCGAGATTTTCTGTTGAACTTGGTGCATCGTTTTTATGGAAACTGATTGTGACCGTCCTGAGTGGGCTGGCTCGGGGAAAACGGTGGGTATCGATCAAACCACATTTATCAGGTCTGTTATCCTTTGGCCCGATGAAAGAGTCAAGTAAAACTATAGATTTGCGCGGTTCCGAGCTGGTTCAAAGATTTCTGCAAGGACGCGTGATCGACATTGGCGCTGGCAACGATGTGATTTGCCCTTGGGCTGAAGGATTTGATCTTTCACAGGGCGATGCGAACTATATTACAAAATTCAGGCCTGTTGAGGCCTACGACGCTGTATGCAGTTCGCATTGCCTGGAACATATGTTCAAGCCGCAAGATGCGCTGCGGGAGTGGTGGGCCTTGGTCAAACCCGGCGGGTATCTGCTTTTAACGGTGCCCGATGAGGACTTGTATGAGCAGGGATTCTTCCCCAGCCGATTCAATTCCGATCACAAAGCTACTTTCAGATTTCGAAAAACTGATTCCTGGAGTCCTGTCTCCCATGATGTGGAGAGCATGGTCGCGGCGCTGCCCGGATCCCACATTGTTTCGGCTGAGTTACAGAGCGACAACTACGATTTCTCGCTGCAGTTCAAATTTGGAATGCCTGTTCGTGCCAAGAAGTTGATGACACGTCTGTATTTGAAGTTGGAAAAAAAACTGGGCTACACAAACTCGTTGGTCGTGGCAATGCGGCGTCGTTTATTTGAGAAGGGCGTCCCGATTGATCAGACCCACGGCAGTGTTCTGGCTCAAATTCAGGTGGTAGTGCAAAAAGCGCTTGATCCAGCGTCATTCGCACCAAGATGAGTACGTGCAGTTGGGCAGTGAAGGTGACGATTCTGGTTCTAGGCCCTGAGGAAGATGTAGCTTGCCCAAACTGAGTGTCATTGTCATCACCTTCAATGAAATCGCCAATATTGAGGCGTGCTTGAAGTCTGTTTCCTTTGCCGATGAAATCGTGGTCGTAGACTCTGGAAGTACCGACGGAACGATTGATGTGGCTCGCCGCCTTGGAGCTGTGGTGCACGTTACGCCGGATTGGCCTGGCTTTGGGCCGCAAAAAAACAGGGCGTTGGAATTGGCTCAACATCCGTGGGTTCTCTCGCTGGACGCCGATGAACGGGTGCCAGCCGAATTGGCACGGCAGATTCGGCAAGTCGTCACAGAGGGCACCTGGAGTGCCTGCGAAATTCCCAGGTTGACCCAGTTTTGCGGTCAATGGATACGACATTGTGGATGGACTCCCGATTACGTGCTGCGTTTGTTCAAGCGGGGTGCAGCCCATTTCAGCGATGATCTGGTCCATGAGCGCGTTGTGTTCAGCGGTGGTGTGACGCACCGCTTGACCGTACCTTTGTTGCATTTCAGTTACCCCACGCCGACCCATTATTGGCGTAAGCTGGAGCAGTACAGCCAGGCTTGGGCGCAGCAGCGTTTCGCTGCGGGTCAGACCAGCTCCATGCTGCGTGCCGCCTTGGCTGGGGTGGTAGCATTCCTTCGCAGCTATATTGTCCGATTGGGTTTTCTCGATGGTGCAATGGGTTTCGCGGTATGCACCATGCAGGCCCAGGCAGCGTTTGGAAAGTATTTTGCTTTGTATTGCTTGAATCAAAAAAATGACATTTCGCCGACTCCACCGCATGTTTGATCTGCTTCGTGCTGCTGCACTGGGGCTGCTGCTGGTCTGCACGGCGCCTGTGCAGGCTCAGTTTCGCGTTGAGGTCTCCGGCGTTGGCTTGACCCAACTGCCAATTGCAGTAGCCGCTTTTCGTGGTGACGATCTGTCAATTCAAAAGATCGGCGCCATTGTTCAGGCTGACTTGGAGCGAAGTGGCCAATTTCGTGCGGTAGACACTGCGGGTGCAGCATTCGATGAGATCACTCGGCCGGATTTGTCGCCCTGGCGGCAAAAGGGCGCAGACTCCCTGGTGGCTGGAAGTGTGACAAGACTGGCGGATGGTCGCTACGATGTGCGCTTCAGGCTATGGGACGTCGTTCGTGGACAGGATATCGGACGGGATGGGCATGTTGTTGCTGCTGCTGACCTGCGTCTGGCGGCACATTTGATCTCCGACTATATCTACGAAAAGCTGACCGGCGACAAAGGCGCTTTCTCAACGCGCATTGCCTACGTGACCAAAGCCACGCAACGTTTCCAATTGTGGGTTGCAGATTCTGATGGCGAAAATGCCCAGTCAGCTTTTTCAAGTACCGAACCGATCATTTCACCGGCCTGGTCGCCCAACGGCAGCCAATTGGCTTACGTTTCGTTCGAATCTCGCAAACCCGTTGTCTATACACATGATGTTGCGACTGGCAAGCGTCGCCTGATCGCCAATTTCAAGGGCTCAAACAGCGCGCCTGCCTGGTCGCCGGATGGTCGATGGTTGGCCGTGACACTGAGCCGCGACGGCGGCTCCCAGCTCTATGTGATTGACGCGGGAGGTGGCGAACCGCGCAGGTTGGCGCAGACCGGCAGTATCGATACAGAACCCGCTTTCACGCCAGATGGCAAGAGCATCTATTTCGTCAGCGACAGGGGTGGTGCACCCCAGATCTACAAAATGTCGGCAACCGGTGGCAATGCGGAGCGGGTGACATTTACGGGCAGTTACAACATTTCGCCGGCTGTCAGTCCGGATGGGCGTTGGCTCGCCTACATTTCCAGAGTGAGTGGCGCCTTCAAATTGCACGTCATGGAACTGGCAAGTGGCGCAGTGAATGCCGTTACCGATACCTCGGCGGATGAAAGTCCGAGCTTTGCGGCCAATAGTCGTCTGATTGTCTATGCAACGCAGCAACAGGGCCGTGAGGCGCTGATGACGACCACGCTGGACGGCAAGCTAAAGGCGCGTCTTACCGGACAGAGTGGTGACATTCGTGAGCCGGCTTGGGGCCCGTTCCAGAAGTAATAATTTTGACAAGGAGTATTTTCATGAAACATCTCTTGCTGGCTCTGGGTATTGTTGCATTACTTGCAGGCTGTAGCTCTGCAGTGAAACTCGATGACGTACCGGTTGAAGACAAGTCGGGTGCAGTTGTCTCGAAGCAAGGTACTGAGGGGCAGGGCAGTGCTATTGGCAAAGGGGGCGTTGCTTCAGTGGAAGTTGGAAAATCCAACCCGCAAGTGGCTATTCCTGCCGGGGCAAGGATTGTTTATTTTGATTACGACAGTTTTGTGATCAAGCCAGAGTTTCAATCGGTGATGGAGACTCATGCGCGTTATATCAAGGCAGACAAGACTCGCAGGATTGCGATTGAAGGGCATACCGATGAGCGCGGCGGGCGGGAATACAACCTGTCGCTGGGGCAGAAGAGGGCAGAAGCCGTGCGCAGCGCTCTGGGTTTGCTGGGTGTTGGCGACGCCCAGATGGAGGCGGTCAGTTTTGGCAAGGAGAAGCCCGCTGTGATTGGTACTAGTGAGGAAGCCATGGCGAAAAATCGCCGGGCTGAAATCAACTATCGCTAAGTACCTTGGAGCTTGATACTGTGAAAATTCTTCGCCAAACGGCTTTGTCTGTTTTACTGTGTGTGGCGACTACCGTCAGCATGGCAGGCATTTTTGATGATGAGGAAGCGCGCAGGGCGATCCTTGATTTACGTCAGCGAGTCGATGCCATTCGTATCGAGTCGGAGCAAGCCGCTGGCCGTGCCAATGAGGATACGACCTCATTGCGCCGCAGTCTGCTGGAATTGCAGAACCAGATTGAAGGCTTGCGCTCTGAGATGGCCAAGCTGAGGGGCACGAACGAACAACTTTCGCGCGACGTTTCGGAAATGCAGCGAAGACAAAAAGACATCGCACAGGGCTTGGATGATCGACTTCGACCGTTTGAGCCGGTGAAGGTCACGGTCGATGGCCATGAGTTCATGGCCGAGCCTGCGGAAAAGAGAGACTATGACGCCGCGTTTTCTGTGTTCAGGAAAGGTGACTTTCCTGCTGCACAAACTGCGCTCGTTGATTTTTTGAAGCGCTATCCACAAACTGCTTATGGGCCATCAGCGCTGTTCTGGCTTGGCAATGCCCAATATGCGACGCGCGACTACAAAGAAGCCATGATCAATTTTCGCTCATTGATCGCCAGGTCACCCGAGCATTTGCGGGCGCCAGAAGCGGTGCTTTCCATCGCGAATTGCCAGATTGAACTCAAGGATATGCGTGGCGCCCGGAAAACCCTGGATGATCTGACCAAAGCCTATCCGCAATCCGAGGCTGCCATCGCAGCCAAAGAACGGCTGAGTCGTCTCAAGTAAAGCGCTTGGCCATCGTCGTAAAATCGAGCGATGCAAGCATCTGATCTAGCCACACTCAGCACGCAAGTGTTGTGGGCAACATTTATTCTTTCCATCGTGTTTGGTGCGGTTGCACAGCGAACGCATTTTTGTACTATGGGCGCGGTCAGTGACATCGTGAACATGGGGGACTGGACGCGAATGCGCCAATGGGCTCTGGCCATTGGTGTGGCCATGGCGGGGTTCGGCATCCTGGCGTACCTCGGATTGGTAGATCCAAGCAAAGTCATTTATGCCTCCAATCGCTGGATATGGCTATCGGCTGCGGTGGGCGGGAGTTTATTTGGCTTCGGCATGGTGCTGGCGTCGGGGTGCGGCAGCAAGACCTTGGTCCGCATCGGTGGCGGTAGTCTGAAATCGCTCGTTGTTGCCATTGTCATGGGCGTGTCCGCTTTTGCCACCATGAAGGGCATTACAGCGGTGGTGCGGGTCGCAACGGTGGATCGCGTCAGTGTCGATTTCGCAGCGGGGGCCTCACTGCCGCAGTGGCTGGCAGCTGCTTTTGCGATAACGCCGTCTACCGCCGGGTTGACATTGGGCTTGATACTGGGTGGTGGTTTGATCGTATGGGCGCTTGTTGGGCGCGACTTCCGACGTGCAGAGAATTTGATAGCTGGTATCGCTATTGGTTGCGTGGTGACTGCCATGTGGTGGGTTAGCGGGAGCATGGGCTTTGTCGCGGAACACCCCGAGACACTACAGGAGGCTTTCCTTGCCACAAATTCTGGACGTGCCGAGGCCCTGAGTTTTGTGGCGCCAGTTGCCTATTCGCTCGATTGGCTCATGTTTTTTAGCGATAAGAGCAAGGTGCTGACGGTGGGTGTCGTTTCTGTTGCCGGCGTGATCGTGGGCTCCTGGATGTGTGCCTTGTCAGTCCGAACCTTTCGATGGGAAGGTTTCGGAGGAACGGAAGATGTTGCCAATCATCTTGTAGGGGCCTTTCTCATGGGTGTGGGTGGTGTGACCGCCATGGGTTGTACTGTTGGGCAGGGCCTGAGCGGAATCTCCACCCTGAGCGCTACTAGTTTGATAGCGGTCCCCGCGATTTTGACAGGAGCTGTTTTGGCACTGAAATATCAGATGTGGCGTTTGGAGCGCCTGGTTTGAGCGTGGATCGGCGATTTGGTGGTTTGGCTCGTCTCTATGGTGTCGCGGGTGCTGCAAAAATAGCTGCGGCGCATGTGGCGGTGATTGGTGTGGGAGGCGTTGGCTCCTGGAGTGCCGAGGCGCTGGCGCGAAGTGGCGTCGGACGACTGACCTTAATCGATCTGGACCATGTGTCCGAATCCAATATTAATCGCCAGATTCATGCGCTTGAATCGACAGTTGGGCAGGCCAAGGTACTCGCCATGCGGGATCGCATTCTGTCGTTCAATCCGGATTGCGAGGTAACCTGCGTTGAGGAATTTGTCGAAGAGTCGAATTGGCCTGCAATACTGCCGCAGGGCGTGACTGCCGTCATTGATGCTTGTGATCAGGTTAAGGCCAAGACTGCAATGGCTGCATGGGCTCGAAGCTGTGGGACGATTTTTGTCTCGGTAGGTGCGGCTGGTGGCAAGCGACATGCTCATTTGGTGGACATCGACGACCTCGCCAATACGACCTATGATCCCCTGTTGGCACAGCTGCGTTATCGCCTTCGAAAAGAGCATGCTGCTCCCAAAGAGGGGCGAAAAATTGGGGTGACCTGTGTTTTCAGCCGTGAGGCTGTGAAATCTCCAGATGCCTCATGTGAGGTTGAGGGAGACGGGACGCTCAATTGCCATGGTTACGGGTCGGTGGTCAGTGTGACTGCCACGTTTGGACAGTGTGCTGCTGGTTGGATTCTTGATCGAATTTCTGCAGAAGGTAAAAACACTTAAAAAACACGCTATAATTTGAGGCTTCACAGATTGATGAAAATTAATAAGTGAAACCCTGATGGGATGTTAGCTCAGTTGGTAGAGCAGCGGACTTTTAATCCGTTTGTCGTGGGTTCGACCCCCGCACATCCCACCAATATTTAAAGGCCTGATCGATTGATCAGGCCTTTTTTATTGCCTGAAATGATGGGAAATCGTCAACTTATGACGCTGAACTCGCACGTCGTCGCAAAATTTCCGCTTTCACCAACGGCAATCGATCGTTGCCAAAATACATTTCGTCGCCGAGGTAGATCGTGGGTGAACCGAACCCGCCGCGCCGTATCACTTCTTCTGTGTTGAGCTTGAGTTGCTCCTTGATTGCAGGTTGCGCAATACCGGCTACACAGTCATCCCAGTTCACGCCAGTTTGCTCGCAGATGCTCTTCAACACTGCATCTTGTGAAATGTCTTCTTCCTGCGACCAGTAGGCCTCAAACACTGCCCGGGCGAAGGGTACCAGTTTGCCTTGTGATTCCAGCCAGATGCAGGCGCGCATGGCTTTGACGCTGTTCACTGGGAACACCTTAGGCGGCATGACAATCTTCAGGTTCGCTGCACGGGCCCAATCCTGAAGATCCTTGAGCATGTAGGCTTTTTTGGCTGGTACCGGATTCTCGCGCATCGCATAAACACTGGGGTTGATGCTATTGAAAATGCCCCCAACCAGCACAGGACGCCAATGGATCGATTCATTCAACTCGGCGGCCAAGGGTTGGATGTTATGGAAAGCGAGATAAGTCCAGGGACTGGAGCAGTCAAAAAAGAATTCAATCATCGTGGTGAGCCTTCAATTGAGTTTGTGATTTCCATCGCGTACGCTTTGCGCAGTCTGCCCAAACAGGGCCTTGCGCGCTTCTTCGGTCATCGTGCCCGCGCGAAGTTCTTTGCCCAGATCAAGTCCCCGTTTGACTGCTGGTCTCTGGAACAGGGCGTTATACCAACGTTCTACATGGGGGAACCCATTGAGCGAAACATTCTGAGCCTTGTGTGTACGTACCCATGGAAAGATTGCCATGTCGGCAATGGAGTATTCCGATCCCGCGACGAATGCCCCTGTTTTCCCAAGCTGTGTGTTGAGGACTCCGTAAAGGCGGTTCACCTCGTTTCCATAACGATCTATGGCGTATGGAATTTTTTCCGGGGCATACAGCAGAAAGTGTCCATTCTGTCCGGCCATGGGACCCAGGCCGCCCATTTGCCACATCAGCCACTCCAGTACCTGCAGTCGACCGCGCATCTCTCTCGGCAAGTACTGTCCCGATTTTTCTGCAAGGTAAATCAAAATGGCCCCGCTTTCAAAAACGGAGACTGGTTCTCCTCCATCAGTGGGCTCCGTATCAACAAGGGCAGGCATGCGGTTGTTTGGACTGATGGTGAGAAATTCTGGTGCGAACTGTTCACCTTTGCCGATGTTGACGGGTACCAGTTGATATGGCAATCCACATTCTTCCAGCATGATGGAAATTTTCCAGCCGTTTGGAGTTGGCCAGTAATACAGATCGAGCATAGGCAGTTCCTTACATAGATGCAGTCATGATATTCTCACTGCCGCAAGGATGCAGCCGGCCAACGGCGATACATCCACTGATCGCCTGATTGTCCTGAATAAATCAATGACGCACTACCGAACGCCAGAGACCTCCTCCATTTTTTCACGCCGATGGCCTACGAAATTCGGAAGATAAACAAGTGACAATTCCTGTGATCAATATCACCTTTGACCCCGACTTATGCTGGGGTATGGTGGCGTTTACCCTGCGTAGCGAGTATGGTGGTTCATTGTTTGCAACCCAGGCCCCAAGTAATTTGCGATTCCCTTTCACGATCGTGACTTGCGCATGAACACAGCACAGTCCGAATTCATTGATGTCCATCAGCTTCGAACAGGTATGTTCATTGAGCTTGAGGTGGGCTGGATGTCGCATCCTTTTCCCAAGGGTAGTTTCAAGATCTCTTCGCAGAAGCAAATTGAGATTATTCAGGGGCTTGGGCTTAAGCGGGTTCGTTATGTTCCTGAAAAGAGTGATCTCACTGGTGAGACCACTCTTGTCGAGGTGCCCGGGAGCTTGTCGGCGGATGATTTGAGTGCTCAGGCAAAAGCAGAGGCAGAGCGCGCAGCCGCAAAAGCCGAGGATCTTCGCCTGCGAAAGCTGAGAAGCGATTTGCTGGGTGCACAACAGCGGAGTCTGCTGGTTTGCGAGCGACGGTTTGGAGAGGCCATTCGCCAATACAAGACGACAGTGGAGCAAGTCAGTTCGAAACCCCAAGTGGTCATGGAGCAATGTCTTGCCCTGGTCAACAAACTGGTGACGGAAATGTTGGGCGACGGTGAAACGGCCATTCGCCTATTGTCTGAAGGGATGGGTGACAAGGCTTCCATGCACCCTGTCAATGTCACCATTGTGTCTCTTCTGCTCGGAAAATCCCTGGGGCTGTCTCAGTCGGATATGGTTGACTTGGGTATGGCAGCGTATTTGCATGACATTGGCAAATCCCAGTTGCCCGACCGGGTTCGCTGGCTGGAAGAAAATTTTTCTTCAGCCGAATACAAGCTCTATCAGGAACACGTGGCGCAGGGTATTGCATTGGGCAAGAGCATGGAGCTGACCCCCGGTGCTTTGCAAGCCATTAGCCAGCATCATGAGTTGGTGGATGGCAGTGGCTTTCCCTCGCGCCTCAAGGGTGACAAGCTATCCATGCCGGCCAAAATTCTCGCCTTGGTGAATCGCTATGAGAATTTGTGTAATCCCAGTCGACCTGCTGCGGCGATCACGCCTCATGAGGCCTTGTCACTGATTTTTGCGCAATTGAAATCCCGGTTTGACAGCGTGGTCCTCAGCGCATTCATTCGCATGATGGGGGTTTACCCACCGGGGTCAGTCGTGCAGTTGGTCGATGAACGGTATGCACTGGTTGTGTCTGTCAACTCATCGCGACCGCTCAAGCCCCGGGTGATGGTTCACGAACCTGCTGTCTCGAAGCACGAAGCTCTGATACTGGACCTGGAGCTGGCACCTGCTCTTGGAATCCGCCGCAGCCTCAAGGCCGCAAGTTTGCCCAGAGCTGCGATGGATTATTTGTCTCCCCGCCAACGGATTTGCTATTTCTTTGAAAGAGCGGTTGACCCTGGTAGTGCCGAGGTAGCCGCTTGAAACCCCTGGCCTGGAGCCCGTTGATCGAAGGCCTGCTGGAGGCTGTTTGGCTGGTTGATCCAGTCACGCTCAGAATCCTCGCGGTGAACCGCGCTGCCGCAGAATTGCTGGGATTGGTGTCTGAAGATCTGGTTGGCAAACCTGCCATTGAATTGACTGCAACGCCCGAAGACCAGTTCTTCTGGGAAGATATTGCCGCCGGTCTGATTAACAATATTCACTCGGAAACGCTGTTGCGTGGCGCTGACGGTATTGCGATACCCGTGGAGCGGCGAGTTAGCCGGGTTTGGCCAGAGCCTGAGCATCCGGTGTATGTGGTTGGAATTCGTGACTTGCGCCAGCAGCGCCGTACCGAGGATGAACTGGAGCGGCTGGTGGCGGAACTGCGCGCCACACTTGAATCGACGGCCGATGGGATATTGGTCAGTGATCTGAATGGCGCGATCCGAAATTACAACCGGCATTTTGCGGCGCTGTGGGATGTGCCGGAAGAGCTTCTGTTGACTCGACATGATGCCGCTCTCTATGCTCACCTGGCCAATCGTGTGCTGGACGGCCCATCGTATGCCAGGCGTCTCCAGGAGATTTCAGACAACGTTCTGCTGGAGACTTCCGATGTTCTGATTTTGACTTCAGGCCGGGTTCTGGAACGGGTGACAAGGCCACAGTACAGCCGAGGTCAGCCGACTGGCCGGGTTTTCTCATTCAGAGACATTACGCAAAGCAGGGACGCCGAGTCCCGGCTACGTCTGGCCGCAAAGGTATTTGAATCCAGCCTGGATGCGATATTCATCACGAGCGCGGACTTTGCCATTTTGGCCGTCAATCCAGCCTGTGAGCGACTGACAGAAACTTCTTTGGCGCAGTTGATGGGCTCATCGTCAGAGGAGCTGTTTCATGATCCGCACGATCAGAAGATGATCGCCCGTGTGGGGCAGACACTGATTGAGGAGAACTATTGGCGCGGACAGGTGTGGCTCAAGAGGAAAATCGGCGCATCTTGTGCAGTTCAGGTTTCCTGGGTTTTGTTGCGCGACGATCAGGGTGCGGTATCGCACACCATCGGTTTTTTCAAGGATTTGACCGAAGAGCTGGCGGCCCAAAAACGCATTGAGCAACTGGCCTACAGTGATGTGCTCACGGGACTGCCGAACCGGCTGATGTTGTCGCAGCGGGCTGATTTTGCCGTCCGTATGGCTGAAAGAAATGGCGGAGAGTTTGGCGTTTTCTTCATTGATCTTGATCGCTTCAAGAACATCAATGACTCGATGGGCCATTCATTTGGCGACCGTGTTCTGGTTGAAGTTGCGGACCGCATCAAGCGGTGTTTGCGTGACATTGACACCTTGTGCCGACTGGGCGGCGACGAATTTGTGATTTTCCTGCAGGAGATCGATGCCCACGGCGCTGAAGTCCTGGCGCGCCGAATTCTGGATTTGATGGGACGACCGTTCCAGATTGATGAGATGAGTTTTTCTGTAGGATGCAGCATCGGCATTGCGCTATTTCCTGAAGATGGCCGAACGCTGGATGAACTGATCAAATGCGCGGACACCGCCATGTACCTGGTCAAGGAGCGTGGGCGGGGCAGTTTCCGTTTTTACCAGCCGCAGATGAATGTCGATCTCCTGTCCCGCATGAAAATGGACCATGCCATGCGCCAAGCCATGGAGCAGGGGCTGTTTCGTCTTCATTATCAGCCGCAGATATCCTTGGCCAACGGACAACTGCTGGCAGCAGAAGCCTTGATTCGGTGGTCCGATGCGGAGCTGGGCAATGTGCCGCCGTCGCTTTTTATTCCCCTCGCCGAGGAAACGGGTTTCATCATCACTGTAGGTAACTGGGTGCTGGAAGAGGCGGTGCGACAGGCGGCTGCCTGGCAGAACCGTGGCACGCCCGTGGTTGTGTCTATCAACGTCTCGGCGCTTCAGTTTCAGCAGTCTGATTTTGTTGAAATGGTGGCCAGCGTCATCCGGGGTACCGGGCTGGCACCGCAGTTGCTTGAACTGGAATTGACGGAGTCCATTCTCGTGAAGGATGCCAATGAGGCCCTGGGCCGCCTGCATGCTTTGGCAACGCTGGGCGTTGCCATGTCAATCGATGACTTTGGCACAGGTTATTCCAGTCTGGCGTATCTGAAAAAATTTCCCATCTCCAAGCTCAAGATTGACCGCTCCTTTGTAACCGGTTTACCGGAAGACGAGAGTGATCGCGCGATTGTGAGCGCGACCATTGGTATGGCGCGCGGACTGAAGCTGAAAGTGGTGGCTGAGGGCGTGGAAACCGTGGCGCAGAGAGACTATCTGGCCGCGCTGGATTGTGAGTCCTTTCAGGGCTACCTGTGTTCACCCGGCTTGCCTGCCCATGAGTTTGAAGAACTGATGAGGTCTTTGCCTCAAGCGTAATGCTGCCCGGTCCGACGCTGACCGATTGAAGGCACAGGCAGGCGGGTATTACGCGCTCGCCAGACCTTTGTAGAGCATGTAGGCAGCCAACAGATAGAGGATGCTGGAGAAAACCCGTTTGAGTTGCTTGACGGGCAGCTTGTGCGCCGCACGCGCACCCAGCGGTGCCGTCAGGACGCTACAAGTAGCAATCACTGCGAGGGCCGGGAGCCAAATGTAGCCAAAGGAATGGGGTGGCAGGTTTTGCACGCTCTGGCCACTGATGATGTACCCGATCACGTTGGCCAATGCAATGGGAAAACCAAGCGCTGCCGACGTGGCCACGGCGTTGTGAATAGCGACGTTGCACCAGGTCATAAAAGGCACACTGACAAAGCCGCCACCGGCGCCGACCAGTCCTGACAGAAAGCCAATGACTCCGCCAGCACCGATGAGTCCGGCTGTACCGGGAACTTGTCGCGTCGGCGCTGGCTTCTTGTCCAAAAACATCTGGGTGGCAGAAAAACTGACAAAAGCCGCAAAGAACAGTGCCAGCCATGAGCCTTTGAGAATGGCGAAAACCCCCAAGCTGGCCACGGCCCCGCCCCAGACGATGCCGGGTGCCAGACCCTTCACCAGGTCCCAGCGGACCAGACCCCGCTTGTGGTGGGCTCGCACACTTGAAACCGACGTGAAGATGATGGTGGCCATGGAGGTCGCTATCGCCATTTTCACAGAGAGGTCTGGACTGATGCCGCGACCCGACAGGATGATGGTGATGAACGGCACCATCAACATTCCGCCGCCGATACCCAGAAGGCCCGCCAGAAAACCGGTGCCCAATCCGAGTGCGGCGAGTTCAACAATCAGAAGTGGTTCGAGGTTCATGGGGGTGTGGTGATAGGTGTCTGCGAATGCCACCGGACCGGCATCCTGAACCGGGGTTCAGGTGGGCTAGGTCAGCGCAAGCTTTGGGTTCATCTAACGCGAGATGATCACGCTAGCAGGGCAATGTTCCAGGCCCGGGCTCTAAGAGCATTGGTTCAAGGAAATATAAAGCCCGGCGAGCACCGCAGACATTGAAGATTGTAGGCCCTTATAGACCTGGCAGAAAAAATAGAGGCGTGCGGCAGGGGGATTTTGGGTGGTGCAGTCGCTAGATCAATCGACCGTCACCACTGAGGGCATCGTCCAGGCGCTCCAGCAGGGAGGTCAGCAGCAGGTCGCCTGTTTCCGATGGTTCGCGAGGGCCTGCGTCCGATGCTGTGGCTCGGGGGGCTGCCAGTGGCGCAGGGGGAGGGCGGTCGGCCAGATCAAAGGCCAGGTTGAGGGCTGCCAGTACGGCGATGCGATCCCGCGCCCGAACTTTGCCGCCGTCACGAATCTTGCACATGGCCGTATCAACGCGTTCAACGGCTTCGAGCAGGCGGGAATCGCCACCTTCGGGGCAGCCCAGCAGGTAGCTTTGCCCCATGATCTGTACTTCGAGTTGTTTCATGCAGAGCCTTTTGGCGAGCCTGTGGCCGCCATGTCAGGCAAGCGCTCCAGCAGCGCATCGACGCGTGCGCGGGCCGCACTGAGTCGGGATTTGAGGGAGTCGCGTTCCTGGGTCAGGGTGTCGACCTGCTTGCTGAGCAGGGCATTGGTGCGCTGCAGCTCTTCGTAGCGCACGAGCAGTCGCTCCACACGCTCGGCAATTTGGTCGATTTGGGTCTGATTCGCCATAGAACCCGCATTGTAGGGTTAGCGACAGCAAGTCCCGCGTAAAATGCGCATGTTGGTGCTCGCGGTGTGGTTCACACGCCGCAGTTCAACGGGAAGCAGGAGGGGTTGCCGCCCATGGCAAACCTAACCTGCGCTGCCCCCGCAACGGTAAGTGGACGAATCTTCTGATTCCGCTTCCATCACGGCCACTGAGCGTTCTGAACACGCGCTTGGGAAGGCGATGGAGGTTGTTCCACCAGCCCGGATACCGGCCAACAAGGTGGCTGCACGCCTTGTCGCGCAGCCTTGCCGCTCATGCACTGTCGGGGACGACGGTGAGGGCTTTTGATGCTGGTCGTTATGAAAACCTCTCTTCTTCTTGTGCGCACTCGCGCCTTCTGTCGGCTTGCCGTGGCGCCGCTTGCCTTGGTTATTGCTTCTGTGTCCCCCGCAAATAGCCAGAACTCTCTCTCGCTGAAGCCGGTCGTTGTGACGGCCAGCCGCGTTGCCACGCCCGTGACGGATGTCATTGCTGATGTGTCCATCATCGATCGAGCAACTCTGGACAAAGCGGGGCAGACTTCGCTGCGCGAGATACTTGCCCAGCAGCCGGGGGTTCAGTTCACGGCCAATGGCAGTTACCGGTCCTCCACCAGCATTTTTTTGCGCGGTGCCACAGGCACGCAAACACTGGTCTTGATCGATGGTGTTCGGGTTGGGTCCGCCACATCGGGCGGCGCTTCCATTGAAAACATGCCATTGGATCGCATCGAACGCATCGAAATTTTGCGGGGCGCTGCTTCGGCACTGTACGGCCCGGATGCTGTGGGCGGAGTGATTCAGATATTCACCCGCGCGCCAACGGATACGCTGCAACTCAATGCCACGGTGGGCGCAGGCTCCGACGGCCAGCGTCAGGCGGGTGCGTCGATTCGTGGTGCTTCTGGCGCCTTGGGCTACAGCCTTGGCGTGTCGGGTGAGAAGGCCAGCGGTATCAGCGTGGCCACCAATCCGGCTTCCAGTGGTTTTAACGCCGATGAGGACGGATTTTCTTCAAAGAGCTTCGATGTCAAACTTTCAACCAGATTGTCAAATGCGCACGCATTGACACTGGGTATTTTGCAGAGCCGGACCAACTACCAGTTTGACGGGACGCCTTCGCCCAATCCCTTGCTATTGACGAAGCTCAATTCGGACGCCCGCGCCATTGCTCGCCTCAACAATGTCAACCTTCAATGGGCGGCCCAATGGTTGCCTCAATGGAAGTCAACGCTGGTCCTGGGTAGCAGTAACGAGGATTCCGTGAGTGAATATTTCCGCATTCCGGATGGCGCATTGGGTGGCAATAGCGCTTTCAACAGCAGGCGCACGCAGGCGAGCTGGCAAAACGATCTCGCCTTGGGGCAGGACGTTCTGACCTTGCTTCTGGAAAATCGCACGGAGGCGGTTGAAAGCTCCGTCAACTACGCAGTGAAAGAACGCGCGGTGCGCAGTGCCATGATGTCCTATGCATTCAATCACCCGGCCTGGAATGCGCTGGCGGTGCTTCGCCGGGACAACAATTCCCAGTTTGGAAGTTTCAACAATTGGGCTTTTTCCGGCGGCTACAAGTTGACCGAGCATCTCAGGGCCGTGGCCAGCATGGGCACGAGTTTTCAGGCGCCCACCGTCAATCAGTTGTATTACCCGGGTTTTGGCACGGCCACACTGATGCCGCAAAGAAACCGGGCCAGTGAAGTCGGCCTGAAATACGGGCAGGGTGCCTTGAGTCTTGGTGCCGTGGTGTACTACAGTGAAATCCAGGGTTTCATTGTTCCTGCCACCAACGTTCAGAGTTCTCTGGCGCTTTTGCGTGGCGCCACGCTGAGTGCTGACCTGCAACACGGTGCAACCCACTACGCCGTGTCCTACGACTATGCCGACCCGCGCACCCAGCCTAATGATTTGCGCTTTGTGCGTGTGGCGCAAAACATTCTGAATCTTCGGGTCAATCACCGCATGGACGAAATCAGCCTCTTTGGTGAGCTCAGGTTGTCCAGTGACCGGGAAGATGCCAAGGTGGTGGGCACTGGGCGGGATATTTTGCCCGGCTATGGTTTGTTGAACGCGGGAGTGAGCTGGCAACTGCGCAAGGACCTGGTACTGATGGCGAGAGTCAACAACCTGACAGATACACAATACACGCTGGTCAACGGCTATTCGGTGCCTGGCAGAAACTATTTCGTCTCCTTGTCGTGGGCGATGTGATGTCGTACCCCTGCTCATTCAATCCCTGAAAGTATCCGCCTGACTATGTCGTCATCCCACTGTCCCGCCATCCTGATTGCCGCCCCCGCCTCCGGTCAGGGCAAAACAACGATTGCCTCCGCGCTGGCGCGTCTGCACACGCGCCAAGGTCGCAAAGTGCGTGTGTTCAAGTGTGGACCGGATTTCCTGGATCCTTATTGGCACACCCTGGCCAGCGGTGCGCCGGTGTACCAGATGGACCTGTGGATGACAGGCGAAGCCGATTGCCGCGCGCGCCTGAGCCAGGCTGCAACGCAAGCCGACCTGATCATTGTGGAGGGGGTCATGGGCTTGTTTGACGGCGAGCCCAGCGCCGCGGACCTGGCGCAGCGCTTTGGCCTGCATGTGCTGGCGGTGGTGGACGCTTCTGCGATGGCCGGAACTTTTGGGGCGCTGGCATTTGGCCTGCAAAATTACCGGGCCCATATGCCATGGGCTGGCGTGTTGGCCAATCGCGTGGCCAGCGAGCGGCATGCGGGCATGCTTGAGCGCAGCGTGCGCGAACCTGCCCAGTGGATGGGCGCGGTGATGCGCAATGCCGCCATGACTTTGCCCGAGCGGCATTTGGGCCTCACGGTGGCCAGCGAAGTGGGGGACGCGCTGCAGCGGCTCGATGCAGCGGCCGATGCCCTGGCCACCACCCCGTTGGGGCAAATGACGCTGCAGGACTTGCAGCGCTGGCGTGTGGAGTTCAATCCGGCTGAAGACGCGCGCACTGTGGTGCCGGTGCCTGGACTGCAAGGGAAAACCATTGCAGTGGCGCGCGACGCTGCGTTTTGTTTTATCTATGCCGCCAACCTGGACTGCCTGCGTGCCCTGGGTGCTGAGCTGGTGTTTTTTTCGCCTCTGGCTGATGCTGCGCTGCCGGCCTGTGATGCGGTGTGGATTCCCGGCGGCTATCCCGAATTGCATGCGCAGACCATTGCTGCCAATACGGCGCTGCGCGCCAGCCTGGCCGCTCACATCCAGGCTGGCAAGCCGGTATGGGCCGAGTGCGGCGGCATGATGGCATTGTTCGATACGCTGGTCACCGTGGACGGCCAGCACCATGCGCAGTGGGGTTTGCTGCGGGGTGTCGTCACCATGCAAAAGCGTCTGGCCGCCCTGGGTCCGCAGCAGTTGCGCTTGCCCAGCGGCACCTTGCGTGGTCATACCTTTCATTACTCAACGACAGACACGCCACTTGAGGCGAGCTTGCGCACGGCCCGACCCGATGCCGATCCGATGCCCGATGCGGGAGAAGCCCTGTGGGTGCAGGGATCGGTTCGGGCCAGTTACTTCCATGCCTGGTTTCCTTCCTGTCCCGAGGCGGTTGTGGAGCTGTTCTCCCCGCCTGCCAAGGTGGAGTTGGCCGCATGAGCCTGAACCTGCTCGCCTTGCCCCAAGGTCCGCAGCGTATCGTCTGCATGACCGAGGAGACCACCGAGTGGCTGTACCTGTTGGGGCAGGAGCATCGCATTGTCGGTATTTCCGGCTATACCGTGCGACCTCGCCGGGCGCGCGACGAGAAGCCGCGGGTCAGTGCCTTCACCAGCGCCAAGATCGACAAAATTCTTACCCTCAAGCCCGATTGCGTGCTGGGTTTCTCCGACATGCAGGCCGACATTGCTGCCGAACTGGTGCGCCGTGGAATTCAGGTCACCATTTTTAACCAGCGCAGTGTGGCGGAGATTTTTTCAGTGCTGTTCCAGGTGGCGTCCATGGTCGGCGAGGGCGCGCAGGCGCTGCAACGCATTGCAGGCATGCAGGCAGACCTACTCACCATGCAGGCGGCGGTGGCCCAGCGTGTTCAGGCTGGAGCGCGACGCCCCAAGGTGTTTTTTGAAGAGTGGGATACGCCGCATATCAGTGCCATCCGCTGGGTGTCGGAGTTGCTGGGCTTGGCCGGGGGCGATGATTGTTTTCCCGAGTTGGCGGGGAAGTCCCTGGGCAAAAACCGCATCATTGCGGACGGTGCCGAGATTGTGCGGCGCAACCCCGACATCATTCTGGGTTCCTGGTGCGGCAAGAAGTTTCGCGCCGAGAACGTGGCTGCCCGTGAAGGCTGGGGTGCTGTGAAGGCGGTGCGCCACCACCAGTTGTTTGAAATCAAGTCGCCCGATATCTTGCAGCCGGGTCCGGCGGCACTGACCGATGGCGTAGCGCAGATGCACAGCATCATCATGGGCTGGATGGATGCAGAACAAAGCGGGGCGTTCGCAGCATGAACAAGACCGAAGCCGCCATGCACGTGGCCCGCAGTGAGCTGATTTTGGGTGGGCAAAAGAGTGGAAAGTCGCGTCGTGCCGAGTTGCTGGCGCGCCAATGGCTGGGGGCTGACCCGACCCACCGTGCCGTGCTGATTGCCACCGCGCAGGCCTGGGACGAAGAAATGCAGCAGCGCATCGCCCGCCACCAGTCGGACCGTGCCGAGCGAGTACCGGGTATGTTGACAGTGGAAGAACCGCTGGCGCTGGCGCAGGCCATTTCCCGATGCAGCCGGGCGGACACGCTGGTGGTGGTGGACTGCCTCACGCTGTGGCTGACCAACTGCCTGATGCCGGCAGATGAGCAGGCTTCAGGCACTATGGGGAGAAATAGGGACATGGCCCATGTGGAACGAGTGCGGGTAGCTCCATTATTGATAGCAATTGAAGAGGCTGCAGGCCCCATCGTGCTGGTGGGCAACGAGATTGGACTGGGCGTGATCCCGATGGGGGCGCAGGTGCGGGCCTTTGTGGATGCACTGGGCCAGCTCAACCAGAATGTGGCTGCTGCCTGTCAGCGCGTCACGTTGATGGCGGCGGGACTGCCATTGACTTTGAAAGATTCACAATGACAGCGTCTGGCCTGCAACGCGTGTTCAAGCTGCTGATGTGCTTTGTCGCCGCCCTGGGGCTGGCCAACGCCGCCCGTGCCCTGCAAGTGACGGATGACCGCGGCGTGGTTGTCCATTTCGACAAGCCACCGCAGCGCATCGTGAGCCTGCTGCCCTCGCTGACGGAGAGCGTTTGCGAGTTGGGCCAGTGCCATCGGCTGGTGGGTGTGGACCGGTATTCCAATTTCCCTGCAAGCGTTCAGAAGCTGCCCTTGGTGGGGGGCGGGCTTGACCCCCATATTGAGGCCGTTGTGGCGCTGAAGCCCGATGTGGTGCTGCTGGCCACCAGCTCGCGGGCTGGGGAACGATTGCGGGCCTTGGGCATCAGGGTGGTGGCCCTGGAGCCCAAGACCCATGCTGACGTTCAGCGCGTCCTGCTTAAATTGGGGCAGCTGCTGGACGTGCCGGATGCCCAGCGCATCTGGCGCGCGATTGACGCCGGCGTCTCGGCAGCCGCCCAGTCGCTGCCAGCCAGCGTCAGCGGCACGCGCGTGTATTTCGAGGTGAACCCCGGGCCTTACGGAGCGGCGGAGTTGTCGTTCATTGGCGAAACCTTGACTCGCCTGGGCGTGAAAAATATCCTGCCCGCCAGGCTGGGACCTTTTCCCAAACTCAATCCTGAATACGTCGTGCGTGCCAATCCGGATGTGATCATGATTGGCCAGCGTTCCGAAGACGGCCTGGCGCAGCGCCCCGGCTGGAGCAGCATCCGTGCCCTGCGCGAGCAGCGTGTGTGTGTATTTCCCGCCGAACAGGCCAACACCCTGGTTCGACCCGGTCCGCGCATGGCCGAAGCTGCACGACTGATGGCCCAATGCCTGAGTGCCAAGGCACCGAAGGCGTCGACAAAGGGGGGCAAGTCTTGAATCTTCAGCGTGTCGCATGGCTGACCTGGGCCCTGCTGGGGATGAGTCTGGCTCTGGTGCTCCTGGGCGTGTGTGTGGGCAGCACCGGCTATGAAAATCTGGTGAAGCCCTTGCTCAACCCGCAACAGGACCCCGAGGCCTACGCCATGGCGCGGCAAATCGTATGGGACATTCGCCTGCCACGTACCCTGGGTGCCTGGGCCGCCGGGGCTTTGCTGGGGCTGGCCGGTGCGCTGGCGCAGGGCCTGTTTCGCAACCCGCTGGCCGACCCCTATCTGCTGGGCAGTGCCTCGGGCGCATCTCTGGGGGTGGCGCTGGCGCTGGCTGCCATGGGTGGCGGCGCTGGCATGCTGGGGGGCAGCATGATGAATGGCGGTGGGGTGGTGGTCAGCGTGTTTTCCAGCAGTGTGCTGGTGCGCCTGGGCCTGACCGGCGCGGCTTTTGCCGGCGCAGTATTGGCCGTGTTGCTGACGCTGGCGCTCTCGCGCGGGGTGCAGCACACACTGCGGCTGTTGCTGGCCGGGGTGGTGGTAGGTGTGGTGCTGGGCGCCATGACGCATCTGGTTCTTTTGTTCTCACCCGATTCGCTGCAGGCCATGCAGGCCTTCATGCTGGGCTCTACCGCTTTTGTGGGCTGGACGGCCTGCCTGTTGATGGCGGGCGTGTGGGCGGTGTGCGTGGTAGCGGGCGGCTTGCTGGGCCGGGTGCTGGATGGCTTGAGCCTGGGTGAGGCAACGGCCCACAGCCTCGGCTTGCCGCTGGCGCCGCTGCGCATTGCACTGGTGGCCGTGCTGGCATTGGCCACGGGCACGGCCGTGGCGCAAACGGGTTTGATTGCCTTTGTGGGCCTGGCTGCGCCGCATCTGGTGCGATCGGTCATACGGTGCACGCACGGCCGGCTGATCTGGATGTCCAGCCTGATGGGCGGGGCCTTGCTGATGGGGGCCGACACGCTGGCGCGCTGGCTGATTGCGCCGCAGGAATTGCCGGTGGGTGTGCTTACCGCTGTGCTGGGGGGCGGCTACCTGCTGTGGCTGATGCACCGCCGTAGTCCGTCTGGGAGAGGAGGGTGAACATGAACCTTGCTGCCACCTCAATAGCCATTCAAGCGCATTCGATCGAGGCCAGTCTCGGAAATGTGCCCGTATTGCACGACATTGACTTGAGCTTGCCCTCTGGCCGCTGGACCAGCATCGTCGGGCCCAATGGGGCTGGCAAATCGACTTTGCTCAAGGTGCTGGCGGGCTTGTTGCCCCACAGCGGCACAGTGGCCTTGCTGGGTCATCCCTTGCACAGCCTGCCGGCGCGCAAGCGTGCCCGACAGCTGGCGTGGCTTGGCCAGAACGAATCCTCGGGCGATGACCTCACCGTGCTGGACGTTGCCATGTTGGGCCGCCTGCCGCATCAGCCCTGGCTGGCCGCCCCCAGCCCGGCGGACCACGCGGCGGTGGAGCGTGCCTTGAGATCCACACAAGCCTGGGAGTGGCGCCACCGGGCGCTGGGACAGCTCTCCGGCGGGGAGCGCCAGCGCGTGCTGCTCGCCCGGGCGCTGGCTGTCGAGGCGCAGGTGCTGCTCATGGATGAGCCGCTTGCCAACCTTGACCCGCCACACCAGGCCGACTGGCTGGAGGTGGTGCATGCCCTTATCGCCGAAGGCAAAACCGTGGTCAGTGTGCTGCATGAGATCAGCATGGCGCTGCATGCCGATGAACTGGTGGTCATGGCGCAGGGCCGGGTTACCCATCAGGGTGCCAGCGCAGACGCCGCCACGCACCGGGCGCTGGAAGATGTGTTTGACAAGCGCATTGCCATCCACGCGCTGGACGGCCAATGGATCGCGTTGCCAAAAGCCAGGCCAGATGAATTGAAACTCGCCCCCCCATCAAGAAAGACAAGCTGATGCAAATCGAAACACCCCCCTCGGTCAAGCCCTACGAAAAATCCGAAGGCGAGCGCCGCGGTATTGTCATCGTCAATACCGGGGACGGCAAAGGAAAAAGCACGGCCGCTTTCGGACTGGCATTGCGCGCCCATGGACGGGGCAAAAAGGTCAAGATATTCCAGTTCATGAAAGTACCCACCGCGCGCTTTGGCGAGCACCGCATGTTTGAACAACTCGGTATTCCGATTGAGGGCCTGGGTGATGGTTTCAGCTGGAAAAGTCAGGACCTGGAGCACTCGGCCCAGCTGGCGCGCGATGGCTGGCAAAAGGCCAAAGCAGCGATCATGAGCGGCGACTATTTCATGGTCACGCTGGATGAAATCACCTACCCGCTGATCTACGGCTGGATGCCACTGGATGATGTGCTGCAGACCCTGCGCGAGCGGCCCGGCCATGTGCACGTGGTGCTCACGGGGCGACGCTGTCCGCCCGAGATCATTGAACTGGCCGACACAGTGACCGAGATGACCATGGTGAAACACGCGTTCAAGGCCGGTATTCCCGCGCAGCGCGGCATCGAAGACTGAGGCCCATTGCCGGGTGTTGCCGTCATGATCCTTGTTGCCTATTTGATCTCTGACAGTTTTGTGCTGGCGGGGGTGGCTGTGTGCACGGTTGCGGCGTTGTGGATGGCGCTCTGGCTGGATGTGCGATTCGGGGAACCGTCGGTGCGTTGGCATCCCGTGGTATGGATGGGCAATTACCTGGCGTGGGCGGGTGCGCGGATTGCCCCGACCGACCTGAAGACTCCTGCGACTGAGCCGGATTACAAGGCATTTTCACTTGGGGTTTTCGCCTGGATGGCTGGGGCAGCTGTTGTGTTGATGGCATCGTGGGGTGTCCAGTGGCTCAGCCTGCAGGTGCTTGCGCAGCTGCCGCGGGCCTTGGCCGCACCCTGGGCCGGCGGGGCAGGCTTGAAAGCACTGGTGCTGGTTTTGTGTGGCGCTGCGACGGTAACTGCTTTGATGAGCTGGCTGCTCAAGACCCTGCTGGCGTGGGCCATGCTGCGTGACGAGGTTCTGGCAGTGGAAGCCGCACTGGCTCCCTCGCGAGGCGGCTCCGTGGCTGCGGGGCGTGAGCGCTTGTCCTGGCTGGTTAGCCGCGATGTCAGCACCTTGAGCGAGACCCAGGTGCGTGAAAGCGCGATTGAATCACTGGCGGAAAACCTCAGCGACTCGGTGGTTGCCCCCATTTTCTGGTTCATGCTGTTTGGCTTGCCGGGCGCTGCGTTGTACCGTTTTGCCAATACGGCAGATGCCATGTGGGGCTATCCGGGCCAGTACAAGGGGCGTCACTGGGCCTGGGCCGGCAAGTGGGCTGCCCGTGCGGACGATGTTTTGTCCTGGCTTCCATCGCGCCTGACGGGTGTTTGGCTGGCAGCGGTGGCCGGTGGTTTGCCATGGCCGATGTTGCGTGCGCAGGCGCGTTGCACGCCGTCGCCCAACAGCGGCTGGCCCATGGCGGCGATGGCCTTGGCATTGGGCGTTCGACTGGAGAAGCCCGGGGTCTATACATTGAACCCCACCGGCCGTGCGGCGCAGGCAGCAGATACGCTGCGTGCCGCCGTTTATGCATCAAAAGTGGTGGTAGCCCTTGTATTCATTGCTGTTCCTGCTATTTTTATCGTAGTGTTTTGGATGCTGTGATGTCAATGAGCTCAACCTTTCTGCAACGTATTCACGGTGGTCCGGACGCACGGGGCGTGCCGCATTTTGATTTTTCCACCAACAGCAATGCCTGTGGCCCCTGTCCACAGGCGCTGGCTGCCGTGACACAAGCCGATGCCATGCATTACCCCGATGCCAGTTACGCAGCACTGCGTGCACAGCTCGCAGCGTTTCATGGGGTTGAGGTGCAGCGCGTGCTGCTGGCGGGCAGTGCCAGCGAGTTCATCTTTCGGATCACTGCATGGGTGGCGCAACAAGGCGGGCGTCATGTGCATGTGCCACCGCACAGCTACGGCGACTATGCGCAAGCAGCCCTTGCCTGGAATCTGGGTCGGGCGGCACAGGCGGATGACGCCCAGCTGCTGTGGGCTTGTGAACCTTCAAGCCCCCTGGGTGGCAGGCATGCCTGCTGGCCGGGCTGGTTGGTGGATGGCTGCGCCAGTGGCGGGGCGCGCATGCCAACCCGGCCTGTGTTGGTACTGGACTGTGCCTACGCGCCGCTGCGTCTGAGTGGAAATGCATCCTTGTCCGACGCCCAGCGCGCACAGGTTTGGCAGCTATGGACACCCAACAAGGCACTCGGCCTGACCGGCGTGCGTGCGGCCTATGTCATCGCCCCGCTGGACGCGCAGGCCGCTGTGGCGGCGCTGGAACGCCTGTGTCCTTCCTGGCCCGTTGGAGCCCATGGCGTGGCCATGTTGCAGGCCTGGGTGCAGCCAGAGGTGCAGGCCTGGCTGGCGGCGAGTCTGCAAACACTGCGAGACTGGAAGATCCGGCAGATCGGTATGCTGCAAGCCCTGGGCTGGACTTGTCTGCCCAGCGAAACGAACTTCTTTTGCGCACAGCCGGCCCCCGCCGACGACCTGAGCGCAGTCCTTCAGCATCTGCGGGTGGCTGGCATCAAGCTGAGGGACGCGACCTCGTTTGGTTTGTCGGGGCAGGTGCGCCTGGGCGTGCAGCCGCCGCAAGCGCAGGATGCCTTGAAAGCGGCATGGCAATCGATCCGGGAGATGACATGAGCGCTCAATGTGTGATGGTACTGGGCACCACCAGCGGTGCCGGCAAGAGCTGGCTCACCACGGCCCTGTGCCGCTATTACGCCCGCCAGGGCTTGAAAGTGGCGCCGTTCAAAGCGCAGAACATGAGCAACAACGCCCGCGTGGTTGAGCAAGGTGAAATCGGCAGTGCCCAGTACTTCCAGGCGCTTGCGGCCCGCGCTGTACCCGATGTGCGCATGAATCCGCTCCTGCTCAAGCCTGAACGCGATACCCACAGCCAGGTTGTGCTGATGGGACAGGTGGACGAGGCGCTATCGAAAATGGCGTGGCGTGGGCGCAGTGCCAGCGTGTGGCCTGTGATTGCCAAGGCACTGGATGAACTGATTGCAGAGAACGAAGTGGTAGTGATCGAGGGTGCCGGTTCACCTGCCGAGATCAACCTTGCCGGAAGTGACATCGTCAACATGCGGGTTGCCCTGCACAGCAAGGCGGCCTGCCTGCTGGTGACCGACATCGACCGTGGTGGCGCCTTTGCCCACCTGTACGGTACCTGGGCCCTGCTGCCCGAGAACGAGCGCGCCTTGATCAAGGGTTATGTACTGAACAAGTTTCGCGGCGACGCGAGCCTGCTGGCGCCGGCGCCGCAGATGTTGCAAAACCTCACGGGCGTGCCTACGGTAGCCACGCTGCCCATGTGGTGGCAGCACGGTTTGCCCGAAGAAGATGGTGTGTTCGATGACCGCAGCACCGCACCGGGTGCGGTCGCTCTCACAGTCGCGGTCATTGCCTACCCCCGTATCAGCAATCTGGATGAGTTTCAGTCACTGAAGAACATTCCTGGTGTGCGACTGCAATGGGTACGCAGCCCGTCCGAACTGGCGGGTCTGGCGCCGGGCGACTGGATCATTCTGCCGGGCTCCAAAAACACCAGCGGTGACCTGGCCTGGCTGCGCCGGCAGGGGCTGGATGCAGCGGTGGCTGCGCATGCAGGGCGGGGCGGTCCCGTGCTGGGTGTTTGTGGCGGTTTGCAGATGCTGGGCGAAGCCTTGATTGACACCCACGGCATCGACGGCAATGCGCCTGGCTTGGGGCTGCTGCCCTTGGTGACGGTGTTTGACCTGGACAAGACGGTGCGGCATACCTCGGCTTGTTTTAACGCGGACATGGTGGGGCGCACGGGTGGGACCGGGGCCGGGGGCCTCATACTGCCAAATGCGCAGAAATCGGCCCCCGGCCCCGACCCCACCCATGCGGGAGGCTGTGCCGACGCGCCAGCAAATCCATGGGCTGCTTTGGCGGGTGTACCGGTGCGTGGCTACGAAATTCACCATGGCCAGACGGCGCAGCACCCTGCGATGGCGGCTGCAAGTGACGTGGCCCGCCCTGTGTTGCCCAATGGTCTGGGCTGGCAGAACGGCGCGGGCAATGTGCTGGGCCTGTACCTGCACGGACTGTTTGAAGACCCTGCCGTGTTGCAGGCCCTGTTTGGCGCCAGTTTGGGTGGGCGCCCGGTACCCACATTGGACGCGGTCTTTGACGGCCTGGCCACTTACATCGAGCAGCATTTCGAGGCTGGCGTTTTGTCGGCGCTGATCGCCTGAACACCCACCTCATCTTTTTCAACAAATCCATCTACGCGAACGGAACCACCCACCATGACTCATTCCATGCCCACTCTGGCCGACATCTGCAATCCCATGCTCACCAAGGCGCTGCAGCACAAACTCGACAACAAGACTAAACCCCAGGGTTCCTTGGGCCGGCTTGAGTCCCTGGCCCTGCAGCTGGGTGAAATTCTCGGCACCGACTCGCCCGCGCTGGCGCAGCCGCAACTGGTGGTGTTTGCCGGCGACCATGGCTTGACGGCGCGCGGTATCTCGGCTTTTCCCAGTGATGTGAGCTGGCAGATGGTGGAGAACTTCCTCGCTGGTGGCGCGGCCGTGAGCGTGCTGGCACGCCAAAACGGCATCAGCCTCACGGTGGTTGATTGCGGCGTGAACCACGACTTCCTGGCGGGATTTCCCACCCCTACGCAGCGCCCGGGCTTGCAGGTGCGCAAGGTAGCCGGTGGGGAGCAGGGCACGGCAGATTCATCGGCGCAACCCGCCATGACCATGGCCCAATGCCTGCAAGCCGTGCAAAACGGTCAGGACATCGTGATGGGCCTGCCAGGCAATGCTTTGCTGCTGGGCGAGATGGGCATCGGCAATACCTCGGCGGCCTCCCTGTTGCTGGCGCGACTGGCCGGGCTGGATATTGAGGTATGCACGGGCGCCGGCACTGGGCTGGATGCGCCTGCCGTGCAACGCAAAACAGCGGTGCTGCGCGAAGTGCTGGCGCGCCACCCCGACGCCACAGCACCACTGGATGCGCTCGCTGCCCTGGGTGGTTTCGAGATCGCCACCATGGTGGGTGCGGTGCTGCAAGCCGCGCACGAGCGTCGCGTGGTGGTGGTGGACGGGTTTATCGCCACCTCGGCGGTGCTGGTGGCGCACGCGCTGCAGCCACTGGTGCTGCAGCGCTGCGTGTTTGCCCACCGCTCGGGCGAGCGGGGCCATGAGTTCATGTTGCAGCATCTGGGCGTGCAGGCCTTGCTGGACTTGGGCTTGCGCCTGGGCGAAGGTTCGGGCGGCGCACTGGCCTGGCCGCTGCTGCAGTCGGCCTGCACCATCCTGCGTGACATGGCCAGTTTTGAGTCTGCCGGGGTGTCCGAAAAGTCCGCCACGGAAGCCAGTTCAGCATGAGCTTCCTGAGCCGGTTTTGCCGCCACTACCTGCTGTCGCTGCAGTTTTTCACCCGCATTCCGGTGACCGGTCGGCTGGGCGCCTGGGTGGGCTACAGCCCGGCCATGCTGCGCGCCAGTGCCGGGCATTTTCCGGGCGTGGGCTGGCTGGTGGGAGCCCTGGTGGCTGGCTTCACGGCGCTCTTGTTGGCCTGCTTGCCCGATGGCGGGTTTTCTCCGCTGGTCGCGGCCGTGTGGGGGACAGCCTTTGGCGTGCTGCTGACGGGCGCGTTTCATGAGGATGGTCTGGCCGATGTGTTTGACGGGCTGGGTGGCAGCCCGGACCGGGAACGGGCCTTGGTGATCATGAAAGATTCGCGGGTGGGGGCTTTTGGCGCGATCGCCATGATGCTGGCCTTGATGGCCAAGGTGTCCTTGCTGGCCCTGTTGGGCTCGGTCAGCGGCGTGCTTCTGTGCATGGCACTTTTTCTGGCGCATGTGGTGTCGCGCACCTGGCCGCTGCTGTTGATCCGCCTGATGCCGCATGTTGGCGATGTGGCCGGCTCCAAATCCAAACCATTGGCTGATCAGATCAGTGCGCAGAGTCTGTTCAGCGCTTTTATATGGTGTTTTGGGGCTCTGGCCCTTGTAATTTATGCGCAGTATGCTACATATTTAGTAGCAATCGAGGTGCCGACATGGATCATGCTGCGCGCGCTTGGTGTGGCACTGGCCGCGTCCGCCCTGGCCTGGGCGCTGATGGGGCGCTGGTTTTGGCGGCGTCTGCAGGGTTTCACCGGTGATTGCCTGGGTGCCACGCAACAGGCGTGTGAATTGGCGTTTTACCTGGGGCTGGCGGTGAGCCTGTGAAGCCGATGGTGCGGTACACATGAAAGTTTGGCTGGTGCGCCATGCGCAACCCCTGATTGCACCGGGCATTTGCTACGGCGCCACCAATATGCCAGCCGAATCCCAGGCCACGCTGGAGGCTGCGCAAGCCTTGGCACGGACGCTTCCGCCGGGTATTCGGGTGGTGGCATCCCCGCTACAGAGATGTGAGCAATTGGCCCAATGTTTGAGAGAGCTAAGGCCTGATTTGCCCTACATAACCGATGCCCGCCTGGCCGAGATGGACTTTGGTTGTTGGGAGGGACAGCGTTGGGACGCTATCCCGCAAGCCGATTTTGACCAGTGGACCGCCGCGTTTGGCACGCATCGCTTTGGCGGCAGGGAGAGTGTTCACGAGTTCATGCAACGGGTGGCCGAAGCGTGGACGCAGATGCAGCGCCTGGCCCAGGACACGGTGTGGATTACCCATGCCGGTGTCATTGGGGCCGCAAGCCTGCTGTCACAAGGAGTGCTACAGGTGGAGCAAGCGGCCCAGTGGCCCCAAGGTGGGCCGGCGTTTGGCAAGTGGCGTGAACTTCAGGCCTGATTGAAGTCCGTCAAGCCGCCTCCACCCGGTTGCGTCCATTGGCCTTGGCCCGGTAAAGTGCGGCATCGGCACGTGCCAGCAGCGTGTCCACCGTGTCGTTGTCCTTCTGGTTGGTGGTGATGCCAATGCTCACGCTGCAATGTGGGCCGTCCACGTCAAGGGCAAACAGTTCCCGAATCCGCTCGGCCACATGGATGGCTTCGTCAAGGGATGTCTCCGGCAGCAGGGCCATGAACTCTTCACCACCAAAACGCCCCAGTTGATCGGCCCCGCGCAACAAGGCGTTGACCCGGGTCACAAAGTCGATCAGTACCCGGTCACCGGCTTGATGGCCATAGGTATCGTTCACCAGTTTGAAATGGTCCAGATCCATCATCAGCAGCGCCATGCTGCGACCATGGCGGCGGCAGCGTTCCAGTTCGGCCCGGCAGGCTTCGTCCAAATGGCGACGAGTCAGCGCATTGGTGAGCGAATCGTGGCTGGCAAAGTGCTCCAGTTCGATACGCAATCGGTCAGTGGCCATCAACACCAAGCTGATGGACAACAGGAGGCAGGAAAACGCGAAGGCGGTAATGTAGATCAGCTGAAACACTGATGTATCAAAAAATTCGGCGCTGGTTGGCAGAGGCGAGGTGAACGAGGTCACCAGGCGCATGATCTGTGCCGCAAACAGAGCCAGCAACACGCTGATCGCAAGCACGCGGGCAAATGTGAGCGTACCTTGTCTGATCAACAGCCACGCGTGCACCCCGGACAGGCAAGCCGTTATCAGCGTGGTCACAATCATTCGCTTGTGGTAGCTTGGGTCTCCCAGGGTAAACCAGGCCTGCAGCAACATCACAGCCGTGATGAACACCAGCCAGGGTGCGACGCGAGGCGCAACGCCACAGAAACGCTGGGTGCCCACATAGGCCAGGTATAGCCCGCACCACAGCAGATAGCTGGAAAAAACAATCACGAAAATGGCGGGTAGTTTGCCCATGGCGCCCACCAGTAGCGCACCTGCGAAAAGAAGCACCAGAGCCCCGGCCCATTCACCCGGCCCCTTGATGGAAGGCGGGTAATTGCGTTTGAGCGAATACAACACCATCGCCATCAGGCAACTCATCACGCTGGAGAGCAGAATGACGGTACGGGGATCGATAAGACTCATGGGGCAGTTGGGGTTCAGCGTGCTGATGCCTGATCGGCAGTGGTCTGGGGCTTGAACCCGCAATACTGGCTGACCGCACATTGCCAGCACAAAGGCTTGCGCGCCTGGCACACATAGCGACCATGCAGGATGAGCCAGTGATGGGCATCCACAAGGTACTGTGCCGGAATGCGCTTGAGCAGCTTCATTTCCACCTCATAGGGTGTCTTGCCCGGTGCCAGCCCGGTGCGGTTGCCCAGCCTGAACAAATGGGTGTCCACCGCCATGGTGGCCTCGCCAAAGGCCACGTTGAGCACCACGTTGGCGGTCTTTCGTCCAACGCCGGGCAGGGCTTCCAGTGCCTCGCGGGTACGAGGTACCACGCCCTGATGTTGCCGGACCAGGATTTCACAGGTTTGCATCAAATGCCGTGCCTTGCTGCGGTACAGGCCAATGGTCTTGATGTAATTCTCCAGCCCCTCCAGTCCGAGATCGATGATCTTTTGCGGTGTATTCGCGACAGGAAACAGGCGGCGTGTGGCCTTGTTCACGCCCACGTCCGTCGCCTGGGCCGACAGCAACACGGCCGCCAGCAGCTCAAAAACAGAACTGTATTCCAGCTCGGTCACGGGGAGGGGATTGGCCGCCCTGAGCGTGGCAAAAAAGCCTTCGATGTCGCTTTGCTTCATGTACAACAGGTCCGCAGTGCTCAGTCCTGCATGTCCATCACGTTCAGAAATTTCTCCGAACAGGGCAGGCTGGTTCGCATCCACTTTTCGTCCAAATGCAGCGCGGCAATTACAGCAGGGGGCAAGTCATCGACCGCTTGCGGCCCGGCATCGGGGAGGTCGGCCAACAGACCGGCCAGGTGCACAACGGCCCCCAGTCGTGAAAATTCTTGCTCCGCCAGTGGTTGTGCTACGGCGTCCAGGCCATCCACCATCTCGGACGGAAAGTCCCAGCGACGCGCCAGCTCTGCGGTGATCTCCCCTTCACTGAACCCTGTGAGTTGTCGTTCGCGAGCCCAGCGCTCACCGGGTGCACAAGGGCGTTTTTCGATCTCCTGCATCAGGTCGGGTGACTGTTGTGCCACGATCAATTCGCCCAGGCGCAGCATCACCCCCGTCAGCCAGGCTTGTTGCATGTCCATGGACAGCCTGCTGCAAAGCCACTGCGCATAGGCACCAGTGGCCATGCTGGTGCGCCAGAACTCACCGCGATCCATCCCGGGTGCGATAGGAAACGCATTGCCAAGGCAAATCGACAAGGCGTGGGTTCTGATCTGGGACATGCCAACCAGGTGGATCGCCTTGTCCAGGGAGTTGACCTGTTGTGACAGTCCAAACATGGCGCTGTTGGCCATACGCAGCACTGTGGTCGCCAGCGCAGGATCCCTGGCAATCAGGTCGCGCACCCGTACGGCCGACACATCCTCTTCATTCATGGTTTTGATGAGGGCGTGGGCTACTTCGGGCATGACCGGAAGCTTGATGGACTTGAAAAATAGCGAGAGTTCTGACATGGCACTTCTGCACCAGGCAGAACCCGTTGCAATGACTGAATAATAATTGGACCTTACCAGTTACTCAAGCTGCAATTTACCCCATTTGCCTCCAAGCGCCAAAATGAAAGACTTCAATGCAATTCGCTGACCGTCTGAACAATGTCGAAACCTCGGCCATCCGTGAACTTTTCAAGCTGCTGGGCAAACCCGGCATCATCTCGTTTGCAGGGGGGTTCCCCGATTCCGCCATGTTTGACGTGGCCGGCATTCAGGCCGCTGCCAATAAAGCGCTGACAGACGAACCCGGTGCTGCGCTGCAATACGGCGCCACCGAGGGCTACAACCCCTTGCGCGAACAGCTTGCCGCCTTCATGGCCTCAAAAGGCGCAGACCGGAGTGGCGCAGGCGTCACGGTGGCGCCGGATGGGCTGATCGTCACCACAGGAAGCCAGCAGGCGCTGGATCTGATTGGCAAAACCATGATCAATCCGGGCGACAAGATCATCGTCGAAGCGCCCACCTTTTTGGCCACCATCCAGTGCTTTCGCCTGTATGGCGCACAGGTGATTGGCGCGCCGATTGACGCACATGGCGTCAAGGTGGATGAGCTGGAAAAACTGATCGTTGAGCACAAGCCCAAGTTTGTCTACCTCATTCCCACCTTTGGCAACCCCAGTGGCGCCACGTTGAGCCTGGAGCGGCGCACCAAAGTGCTGGAGTTGGCTGTCAAGTACCAAACCCCTGTGGTGGAAGACGACCCCTATGGCGATCTGTATTTCGCTGAGCCGCCACCGCCCAGCATCCTGGCCTTGAGTGCAAAGGTTCCGGCCAGTCGCGACTGGCTGGTGCATTGCGGCAGTTTGAGCAAGGTGCTGTCGCCAGGCTTGCGCGTGGGCTGGATGATTGCTCCGCCCGAATTGCTGGCCAAGGCCACCATGTGCAAGCAGTTCAGTGACGCGCACACCAGCACTTTTGCCCAGGCCACTGCCGCGCAGTACCTCAAGGCCGGTGGCATGCCTGCCACCCTGGCCCATGTGCGCCAGGTTTATGCCGAGCGGGCGCAGACCATGGGACGGGCACTGAAACGTGAGCTGGGTGACGCGATCGAATTCACCCAGCCAGGAGGTGGCCTGTTTTTTTGGGCTCGCCTCACCGGTGCCAATGGCAAGCTGAAAGATGCCGGCGAATTTGCCAGGCGCGCCATTGACAAGGGCGTGGCTTTTGTGCCGGGTGCGCCGTTCTACGCGCATGACCCCGATCCCGCCAGCCTGCGCCTGAGTTTCGCCACCGCCGATGTGGCCAAAATCGAGGAAGGCATCGCGCGCCTGGGGCAGGCACTTTGACTGACAATTGCCAAATGAGGTGATTTCACAAGAGCCGACGATGAAGCCTGGAACGACGTACATCAAGACCGACAGCGGCCGGGCAGAGATTGCCGCACGCGCTCATGCCCTGGCTCCGGTGCAACGACGTTTGCTGATACTCATTGACGGCAAGAAGACGATCAACGATTTGCTGGCTTTTGTTCGCGTTGGCGAACTGGACACCGCGCTGGAGCATCTGCTGCAGGAAGGACTGATTGAATCAAGCCATGCCGTCCATCACTTGCAGGCACCCGTCGCGCCAGGTTTTGCTGCGGCCAGCCCGACAGAACTGCCGCGACCGGCCACGGACCCGGATCAGTTCAAAGAGGTGCGCTCGGCTGCATCGCATTTTGTGTCGGACCGCTTGGGGGCATCCGGTGAGCCCATTTGCGCAGCTATCGAGCGCTGCGACAGCCCTGCTGAACTACGCAAATTGTTGCGCGGCGTCGAAATATTCATTGGCCAACGACTCAGCGCTGAAACCACGCAGGACTTTGCGCGCCATTTTGGCGCCTTGCTGCTATAGCAAACCCCTGTTTCAGCGCTCCTGCAAGCGATTGATGTACTCGATGAGTGACAGGATGCGCGTTCTGACGTAGATCTCCGGGTCGTAAGGCACATCCATGTAGTACTCGGCCGCTTTCACACGGTAGTCAGTCCCCCACACCGGCATATCCCTGGAGCCATGGCTTGGCACGTTGGCACCCTCGATCGTCTCGTACATCCTGCTCACAGGAAAGACCCCGCCATTGCGCTTGGTCAGTGTCGTCAGGTCTGTGGGGCTGCGACGCAACCACTCCACCAACAATCCGTTGCCCTTGCCATTGGTGCCGTGACAACTGGCGCAGTTGGCCTCGAATTCCCGTTTTCCGAGGTCCACCTTGGTGGTTTGCCCGATCGCAAGGCCACTGACCATCGTGAGTGCAAACAGGCTGGCCGACAAGCGCGTGGTGCGTGTGTGTTTCATTTCTTTCCTCCTGGCTGTTGATCCAAACAAAGACAGGCAGATGCAAAGTGCGATTGCCTCAAACTGTCTTGAAGGGAATGTAGGCCGCAAGGCGCGCCGACGATTGAGTTTTCTCAATGAACAGCGGCTTTCTTCGCCAGGCGTTCAGGCTGCGCTTGAAAATATGCCCGACGTGAGTTCGTAAGAGCGCAGGCGAGCCGAGTGTTCAAAGATTTGCGAGGTAATCATCAGCTCATCCGCACCCGTGCGCTCAATGAAGGCTTCCAGACTGGCGCGAACGGTGCGCGGTGAGCCAATGGCGGCACAGGACAGCACGCTGTCAAGCAAGGCACGTTCGGCAGGGCCGACAAGATTGGGATAGTCGGCCAGGGGCGGCGGGAGCCGGGCAGGGCGCCCGCTGCGCAGATTGACAAAGGCCTGTTGCATGGACGTGGCGCGAAATGCCGCCTCTTCATCGCTGTCTGCCGCAAACACATTGAAGCCCAGCATCACGTAAGGCTTGGCCAGCCTGGCCGAAGGGCGAAAACGAGCCCGGTACAGGGCGATGGCCTGCATCATTTGCTGCGGCGCAAAATGGGAGGCAAAGGCGTAGGGCAGGCCAAGCATGGCAGCCAGCTCGGCGCCAAACAGACTGGACCCCAGAATCCAGATCGGTATATCCAGGCCCTGGCCCGGCACGGCGCGCACAGGGCTCTGCGACTCTGCTGAAAAATAATTCATCAGTTCGACCACATCGCGTGGAAACTCGTCCGCATCCGTCGCCAGGTTGCGGCGCAATGCGCGGGCGGTGATCTGGTCCGAACCTGGCGCCCGGCCAAGCCCGAGGTCGATACGGCCTGGATAAAGCGATTCCAATGTGCCAAATTGTTCGGCAATCACCAGCGGCGAATGATTGGGCAGCATGACACCACCCGCGCCCACGCGGATGCTGCTGGTGCCGCCTGCCACATACCCCATCAGCACTGAGGTGGCCGCACTCGCAATGCCCGGCATGCCGTGATGCTCGGCCAACCAGTAGCGCTGGTAGCCCCATCGTTCAGCATGCTGGGCCAGATCAAGGCTGTTGCGAAAAGACTGGGCTGCGTCACTGCCCTGCAAAATGGGAGAGAGGTCGAGAACTGAAAATGGGATCATGGTGTTTAACTTGGGGCACTCAAGGGGAGCACAAGAAGGATGACAATGTGCCATTTAACCCTATTCATCCATGCAACTGTGGCGACACCTCTGCGTACCCCTCGAAGTCATCACTACCACGTCTACGTGGTCGAGTTGTCCGACGAGGTGTGGAACGTGGGCCGTTTTCGCAAAGCCAACCCGGATTGGCAGTTGGGCAAGCCCTTTGTTTACGTGGGCATGACCGGGCTTGACCCGGACGTGCGTTTTGACAAACACAAGGCAGGCATCCAAAGCAATGTGTTCGTGCGCAAGTGGGGCGTGCGTTTGCTACCGGCGCTGTACACCATGTACAACCCCATGCCCTATGAAGGGGCTCGCGACATGGAGGTGGAACTCGGGATCGCATTGCGCGAAGCCGGTTATGGCGTTTGGCAAGCTTGAGGGCTGGCGTCGGGGGTAACATGAGCGGTGAAATCAACAGGTAAAAGACCTATGGCCATTTCCCGCCTTTCTCCAGATGCATTGCGTGTGACGATTGATCCTGCCTCTCTTGGTTTTTTGGACACCTCCGAGTTGCTGCACCTCCCTCTGCCCTGGATTGGCCAGGAGCGCGCTCAAACTGCAGCACGTTTTGGTCTTGGCATGGATCAGCCGGACTACAACCTGTTTGTGCTGGGTGAGGTGGGCAGTGGGCGCTCCACACTCTTGCGTCAGGTAATGCATGAAGTTGCCGCCACTCGCGCCGTGCCACCTGATTTGTGTTACCTGCACAATTTTGATGCACCGGAAAAGCCCCGAGCCTTGCGATTGCCACCCGGTCAGGGGCGTCTGCTGCGCCAGTTGATGGTGCAGATGTGCAAGACCCTGCTAAAAGAAATTCCCCAGCGACTCAATGGCCCGGATTTCAAGGCAGAGAGCGAACACATTGAAAACGCGTACAAGGTCGAGGAGGCCAAGGCTTACGCCGAACTCGATAATTTTGCCGAGGCGCGCAGTTTTGCGCTGTACCGTGAAAATGGTCACCTTGTGTTTACCTTGCTTGGGGAAAAAGGCAATGCACTGACCGAGAGTGAGGCGCGCTCCCTGCCCAAGGAGCGTCGCGCCCAGATTGACCAGTCTGAGCAGGAGTTGCGCGGGGAAATTGCCCGCTACCTGGACCGCACCAGACCGATGGAGCGGCTCATGAACGAAGGCCTGGCGGCCTTGCGTCGGCAGGTTGTCAAGCCTTTGCTTGAACATGAGGTGCAGGAAATCCGCATCGGCCTGAAAAAGCAGATCAAGGATTCCGTCAAACTGGGCAGCTACCTGGAGCAGGTCATGCACGACGTGCTCGATAACCTGGCCCTTTTCCTGATATCGGATACCGATGAAGAACTCCGCCAGGAAGAACTGGCAGACGTACTGTCGCGCTACCGCGTGAACCTGCTGGTAGACAACGAGGGACTGAGCGGCGCACCGGTCATCATTGAAAACAACCCGTCCTTTCGCTCCCTGTTCGGCAGCATCGAATACCAACCTGAAGAAGACGTGCTGCAAACTGATTTCTCCCGCATTCGTGCCGGCGCTTTGCTCAAGGCCCACGGCGGCTTCCTGATGCTGCATTTGCGCGACCTTCTGACTGATGAACTGGTATGGGAAAAATTGCGCCGATTTTCCAGAAACGGCCGATTGCAGATCGAAGAGCCGGGAACCGTCATTGCTCCGATTGCATCCGTGTCCTTGGCGCCCGAAGCGGTGGATGTGGATGTGAAGATTGTTTTGGTCGGTTCGACCGAGCAGTATTACGAATTGCAGGAAGCTGACCCCGAGTTTGCGCGGCGCTTTCGGGTCAAGGTGGACTTTGCCGAGAGTTTTCTGGCCAGCGAACAAACCTACAAGGCCTCTGCCGTGTTCGTGGCCCATACCTGCCAAAGACTGGGCTTGCCGCATTTTTCGGCGCCAGCGGTGGTGTGCCTGCTGGAAGACTCGCACCGTGAGGTGGATGACCAATTGCGCCAGAGTGCCATCTTCGCACGCACCGAGGCGCTGGTTATGGAGGGGGCAGCTGTCTGCCGGGCTCGGGGGGACGGCTTGGTGCAAGAGCGTGATGTCGAGTTGGCATTGCAGGCAAGAACTTTGCGCCACGATTACCCTGACCAAAGACTGCAGGAAACCATCACCGACGGCGATCGCCTGATAACCCTTTACGGCGAAAAGACTGGGCAGCTCAATGGTCTTTCGCAGATCGATCTGGGTGACTACCGTTTTGGCTTTCCGGTTCGGGTGACAGCCCGCACGTTTGCTGGAAATGAGGGTTTGCTCAACATCGAGCGCGAGGTCGAGATGTCAGGCCCGATCCATGACAAGGGCGTTCTGATCCTGCATAGCTACCTGTCAGCCGTATTTGCGCACATTGCGCCCTTGGCGCTGAATGCCTCCATCGTGTTTGAGCAGGAATACAGCGGGGTCGAGGGAGACTCGGCATCCTGCGCAGAGTTCTACGTGCTTCTGTCTTCGCTGTCGGGCCTGCCACTCAAGCAGGGTATTGCCGTGACTGGCGCGGTCAATCTGCATGGCGAGGTGCTGCCGGTGGGCGGTATCAATGAAAAAATTGAAGGCTACTTCCGCATCTGTCAGACGGCAGGGCTGGACGGCAAGCAGGGCGTTCTGATTCCACAACGTAACCGGCGTCACCTCATGCTCAATCCGAATATCGTCAATGCGGTGAAGGAGGGTTTGTTCCATATTTACACTGCAGAACACGTCAGCGATGGGATGGAGCTATTGACTGGATGCCCGTCTGGCATGGTCAGTGCGCCAGGCACTGCGGGGGAATATCCCAAAGACAGCGTACTGGGTCGCGCCGAAAAAACCCTGCAGGCTTATCGGCTGGCTTGCCAGCTGGCAGATTACCCCAAGGCCACGCGCAAACGTTCCCCGCGCACATAGTGTTCAAACTCGGCGCCAGGTACCGGGCGGCTGAAGTAGTAGCCCTGTGCCTCGGTGCAGCCACGGGCACGCAGGAATTCGAGCTGCCCCTCGGTCTCTACCCCCTCGGCAATGGTCTTGAGCCCCAGGCTGCTGGCCATGCTGATGATGGCGCCCACAATGGCCTTGTCATCCGGGTCTACGGTAATGTCGCGCACGAACGACTGGTCAATCTTGAGTTTGTAGACCTGAAAGCGCTTGAGGTAGCTCAACGATGAGTAGCCAGTGCCAAAGTCGTCGATCGACATGCGAACACCGCGCTGGCGCAAGTCATGCATGACTGCAATGGCTTCCAGCGGATGGGTCATTGCCACACCCTCGGTCAATTCAAGCTCCAGCAGATGTGGCGGTAACGCCGCTTCGTTCAGGATGTTGGTCACGAGCAAGGGCAGGTTGGCATGCCTGAACTGAACTGCCGACAGATTGACCGCCATGGTGATGGGGGTCATGCCGTTTTGGATCCAGGTCGCAAGCTGGGTCGTCGCGGTGCGAAGCACCCACTCGCCAATGGAGAGAATCAGGCCGCTGCTCTCGGCGATCGGGATGAATTCTGCAGGTGAAACGGCACCCAGTTCGGGATGGTGCCAGCGTAGCAGGGCCTCGGCGCCCACCGTCGAGCCGGTCTCCATCGAGATTTGTGGCTGGTAATGCAGTTCAAACTGATTACGTTCCATTGCCCGACGCAAGGCATTGCCCAGAATCAGTGTTCGATTGGAATAGGCCTGCATCTCCGCTGTAAAGAAGCGGTAGCCGTTGCGTCCATCCTCCTTGGCGCAGTACATGGCGGCATCGGCACACTTGGACAAGGTGTCGAGGTCTGCGCCATCCTTCGGATACAGCGCGATACCAATGGATGGTGTGACGGTGAGTTCATGCTGGTCAATCTGAAATGGCATCAGGGCTGCCTTGAGCAAACCCTCCGCCACATGTGCAGCACCCGATGCATCGGTATCCGGCAGCAGCAAGATGAACTCATCGCCACCCAGTCGCGATACGGTGTCCTGCTCTCGCACTGCGGCCTTCAGGCGGGCCGCAAGTTCGATCAAGACCTCATCGCCGACCCGGTGTCCCAGCGAATCATTGATGTTCTTGAAGTGATCCAGATCCAGAAAGATCAGCGCAACCGTCTGTTTCCCGCGTTGCGCCACGCTGAGGGCCTGCTGGCACCGATCGTTCAGCAGAATGCGGTTTGGCAGGCCTGTGAGGGCATCAAAATGGGCCAGACGCTGAATGTGGGCCTCAGCCTTTTTTTGCTCTTGCGCGGTCGCCTGCAGCGCGGCAACGGTCTGCCTCAGTTCCTGGGTCCTCAGTTGAACCAGTCTTTCCAGGTCTGCACGCGCCTGCAGCAATTCGTTCTGCGCTTTTTTGCGCGCCATGATGTCCATGGTGATCCAGATGGAGCCCTTGGCTGGATCGGCCGCATCGATGGCTTTGGCGCGAACTTCGCATTCAATGGCAGAACCGTCTTTCTTGCACAGCAGCATTTCTCCTTGAAACGCCTGACCCGCCGCGAACGGTGCATAGCAGCGACGCCCGGCCTCCAGCCAGTCCTCTTCACTCAGGTACCACTGGCGTGAGGAGCTGCCACGCAGTTCGCCAGGCGCGTAACCAAACTGCATCTCGAAAGCCCGGTTGCACAAGGTGACTTTGCGATCTCGCAGAAAAGCGATGCCAACCATGGCGTTGTCGAGAATGAGAGACTGTTCATTCAGGGCCGAATGCAACTGCGCCTGCGCCGCTTTTTGCTCGTCGATGTCGTCAACAATCCAGATAGAGCCTTCGTCGGTGTTCGATGGGTTGACAAGCTTGCCAGTCACATGGCTCCAGAACAGTTGCCCATCCCGGCGCTTCATCAGTATTTCTGACTTGTACGTCAAGCCCGTCGCCAGGATTTTGTACGCGGCCTCGCCCAGTGCGTGAAATGATTCGGCGTCGGGATACAGCGAAAGGCTGGTTGCGCCCAATATCTCTGCAGTCCCCGGGTAGCCATAAATCTCCGCAAAACGCTGGTTGCAGCGGATCACGACGCGGTGTCTGATAAAGGCAATGCCCAGGCCGGCGTTGTCCAGAACCACTTGCTGCTCACGCAACGCAAGACGCAGTTGCTCCATTGCACGTCGACGCGTGGAGGAAGCAGGAGATTCTGGTCTTGATGAGGGCATGGGGCCGGTAGTCGTTCGGGAAATCCTCGCATTGTGAGCCAAAAGTGTGCGCAGTGCCATAGAGAAACCTACCCGGTACAGCGAGGCGTCGCAGCAAAACAAATGCACAATTGGCAGATGGAGCTTCGATCAGTCCTCAAAAAAAATAGTCAGGCAAAAACAATGGGTCTTCAAGCAGGTTTGGGAAAAGGTGTGCTGATCACCGGTGCTTCATCGGGACTGGGCCGCCAGATGGCAATCGAATTTGCCCAGCGCGGTTACCGGGTGGCGGTGACGGCCCGCCGTCTGGATGCGTTGACGGCGCTGCAGACTGAGTTGCAGCAGGCAGGTTCATCCCAGGTGATCGTGGCCGAGCTGGATGTGACCGATGACGAAGCCATCACCCGGGTATTTGCCAGCGTCCTGGCGCAATGGGGCGCACTTGACATTGTTGTGGCCAATGCAGGCGTGGGTCATCACGGCTATATCGGCAAGCTTCCATTTTTCAAGGTGCGTGAGGTCGTGAACACCAATGTCACCGGATTCATGGCCACGGTGGACGCAGCCATGCACTGTTTCCGGGGGCAGGGTTTTGGACATCTGGTGGGTATCAGCTCTGTGGCCGCCTTTCGGGGCATGCCGGCGGGCGGTGCCTATGGTGCGTCCAAGGCCGCAGTCACAACCTATCTGGAGTCACTGCGTGCCGAAACGCATGGTACGAAAGTGCATGTCACTACGCTGTCCCCTGGATTTATCGATACCCCTCTGAACCGGGGTGCAAAAAGTCGCCCCTTTGTGATTCCGGTGGAGCGGGGGGGACGACTGCTGGTGGATCTGATTGAGCGACGGGTTCAAACCGCGACTGTGCCGCGCTGGCCTTGGGGTCTGGTGGCCTGGCTCATGTCGGCGATGCCAACCGCCATCATTGCACGGATGAGATGAGATTGAGCCAATGTCCAGAAACACATTGATCGTTGGAGGCGGCATTGGTGGCTTGGCGGCGGCGCTGGCCTGTGACCGCCGTGGCCTTCAGGTGGAACTGTTCGAGCGCGCTTGCGAGTTTTCTGAAGTCGGAGCAGGCATTCAGCTGGGACCCAATGTTGTACAGGTGCTGCATGGCTGGGGTTTGAAAGACGCATTGTCCGACGTCGCAGCGTTTCCCGAGCGGCTTCAGGTGCGCAGTGCCTTGTCTGGGGCGGAGTTGGGTGTGTTGCGTCTGGGCTCTGTGGCCGTGGCCAGGTATGGATCGCCGTATGCCACGATTCACCGCGCGGATTTGCATGCCCTGCTGCTCAATGCCTTGCGCCAGCAAACCCGCGTGCAGCTTGCCACAAACAGCGTTGTAAGCCGATTTGAACAGGATGAGGACGGGGTTCTGCTTCACACCGCAGAGGGCAAAGCGGTTCGAGGTGATGCACTGCTGGGTGCAGATGGCGTCTGGAGCCGGGTGCGCCAGCAGTTGCTCCATGACGGTGAGCCGCGACCCACAGGTCATCTGGCTTACCGCGCCATGGTGCCCCAGAGTGCCCTGCCTGACAGTTTGCGTTCGCAGCAAATCACCGCCTGGCTCGGGCCACGGCTGCATGTGGTTCAGTACCCGGTGCGGGGAGGGGCGTGGCTCAATGTCGTCGCCATCGTTCACGGCCAGGTGCAGGGAGATCCTCAGCATTGGGATCACAGCACCAATGCTGCGGAATTGAGGGGAAACCTGGTATCAACCTGTGCGCCTTTGCAAAATCTGGTGGCGGCCATTGAACATTGGCGGCTCTGGGCCTTGAGCATCCGTGCGCCGGTGGCTTCAGCCCGGGAGTTGGCGCAGGGGCGCGTGGCCTTGTTGGGCGATGCGGCGCACCCGATGGTGCCCTATTTGGCGCAGGGTGCTGGCATGGCCATTGAAGACGCCGACGAATTGGGGCGTGTCCTGGGTAACGATGGTGTGGCGGTGGCTGCGGCCTTGAGTCACTACGCAGCACGGCGTTGGCAACGCAACGCCAGGGTGCAGGCCCGCGCCATCCGCAACGGGCAGATCTTCCATGCCACAGGCCTGGTTCGCTGGGGACGCGATGCGTCTCTCAAATTGCTGGGCGAGCGTTTGCTGGACATGCCCTGGCTCTACCGCACGCCGTGATCAGGTAGCACGAAACCGTCGGTGCCAACGGGGTCCGCCAAGCCAGTGCCGCGCAAAAGATCCAAGCCGCAGATCAGAGCCGTCCGAAAAGCAAAAACTCCATGAGCGCTTTTTGCACGTGCAGGCGGTTTTCGGCCTCATCCCACACCACGGATTGAGGTCCGTCAATCACCTCGGCTTGCACCTCTTCGCCCCGGTGGGCGGGCAGGCAGTGCATGAACAGGGCGTCGGGCTTGGCCGCGCGCATCATGTCGGCGTCCACACACCAGTCGGCAAACGCGACTTTACGGGCCTCATTTTCCGCCTCATAACCCATGCTGGTCCAGACGTCGGTTGTCACAAGATCGGCGCCAGCGCAGGCCTGCATGGGGTCGCTGAAAACCTGGTAACTTTCGGCCGAACGAACGCCGGCAATCGCCTGGTTGACTTCATAGCCGCCGGGTGTGCTGACATGCACCTTGAACCCCAGAATCTCGCTGGCCTGCAGCCAGGTGTTTGCCATGTTGTTGCCGTCACCTACCCAGGCCACGGTCTTGCCCTGGATGGAACCACGGTGTTCAATGAAGGTAAAGATGTCAGCCAGAATTTGACAGGGATGGAACTCGTTGGTGAGACCGTTGATCACCGGCACCCGGGAATGCTCGGCAAAACGCTCGATTTTGGTGTGCTCGTAGGTACGGATCATCACCAGATCGACCATGCGACTGATGACCTTGGCACTGTCTTCAATAGGTTCTGCGCGGCCCAGCTGGCTGTCGCTCGTGGTCAGGTGCACCACGCTGCCCCCCAGTTGGTACATGCCGGCTTCAAAGCTCACCCGGGTACGGGTTGACGCCTTTTCGAAAATCATTGCCAGTGTGCGGTCAACCAGTGGTTGATGTTTCTCGTAAGCCTTGAACTTCTTCTTGATGAGGGCTGCGCGCTCAAACAGATAGGCATAGTCACTGGCACTGAGATCGCTGAATTGCAGGTAATGCTTCATTCCGGGTACTCTCGGATGGAAATTTGAAAAATCAGGCCGCGTCCAGCAAAAACTGCTTGATCAGCGGGCACAGGATGCTAACGACTTCGTCCGCTTCCGCGACGGTCATGATCAGCGGTGGTACCAGACGAATGACGTTGTCAGCCGTGACACTGATCAGCAGGCCATTGGCGGCACATTGCCCAACCAGGGCGGAGCAGGGTTTGGCAGTTTCAATGCCCAGCATGAGGCCCTGGCCACGAATTTCCCTGACTGCCTTGCTGGCCAGCTCAGTTTGGAGTGCCGCAGCAAGTGCCGCAGCCAGGTGTGCACCGACCTTGGCCGCGTTGGCTAGCAAGCCGTCTTCTTCCATGATGCGAATTGTTTCAACCCCGGCCCGCATGGCCAGCGGATTGCCGCCAAACGTCGTGCCGTGATTACCCGGCTGGAAAATATTCGCCGCTTTGGGACCTGCGACAACAGCGCCAACAGGCACGCCTGAGCCCAGACCCTTGGCCAAAGGCATCACATCAGGTTGGATACCTGCCCATTGGTGGGCAAACCACTTGCCGGTACGGCCCATGCCGCATTGCACTTCGTCAATCATCAGCAGCCAGTCGCGCTCATCGCAGAGCTGGCGTACTGCTTTCAAGTAATCCATGTGCATGGGGTTGACCCCCCCCTCGCCCTGAATGGCCTCAAAGAACACGGCCACCACATTGGGGTTGCCCTGGGTCGCAGCCTTCAGGGCTTCGATGTCGTTGAGTGGAACACGCACAAAACCTTCCACGAGTGGACCGAAGCCGGCCTGCACCTTGGGGTTGCCGGTGGCGCTCAGGGTGGCGATCGAACGGCCATGGAAGGCCTTTTCGTAGACCACGATTTCAGGGCGTTCAATGCCCTTGTCGTGCCCAAACTTGCGGGCCAGCTTGAGGGCCGCTTCATTGGCTTCCAGGCCGGTCGAGCAGAAGAACACATTGGTCATGCCCGACAATTCCACCAGCTTTTTCGCCAGTACTTCCTGATTGGGTACGTGGTAATAATTGGAGCTGTGGATGATTTTGGCAATCTGGTCCTGCAGGGCAGGCACCAGCTTGGGGTGGTTGTGGCCGAGCGTGTTCACGGCAATGCCACCGAGTGCATCCAGATACGGCTTCCCGTTGACATCCCAAACGCGACAACCCTGCCCATGGGAGAGGGCGATCGGTACCCGACCATAGGTGTTCATCACGTGGGGCGATGAAGCTTCAATGAATGGCGTGGCGGCTGTCATGGTTTCAAACTCCAAATGTGTCGCAAAAACAAAGCGGCCCAACTGGGTTGGGCCGTTGAAGCACGATTTTAGGCCCATCAATGGATTGAATTTTTGACAATTTGGCATCACTGCGATGCATTCAAACATTTGGGATGATGTCTTATATAAGACATAAGATAGGGTAGAATTCTTGTGCGCTGCACCATCCCGACAGCACACACCGACTAACATCTACCCGATGGTCTCCACCACTGCCAAAGAAATCTTCATTATGGGCATCACCCATGGTGGGAAGACGTTTCGCCCCAGCGATTGGGCCGAGCGTCTGGCAGGCGTGATGAGCCAGTTTCGACCCGGTGGCCCCCAGCCCGGCAGCCATCTGGGATATTCCCCTTGGTGCGTTCCCATGTCGGTCAACGGCGTGCGGTGCGTCGTCGTCCATTCCGATTTGCGCGATCACGATGTGATGGCATGGGACTTCTGTATGAACTTTGCCAAAGACAACGACCTGCAGGTTTCTCACGGGGCTCCTGCGCCGATGTGAGTTGAAACACCCGGCGCAAGAAACAAAAAAGCCGTCTTTCGACGGCTTTTTGCTTTGCTGACAGCGCACCCGTTACAAACGGCGCATTCTCAATTGCTTGGGAATGCGTGCGATTTGCCTGAAATCAGGCGGCTTTTGCGGCCAGGGCTTTCACCTTGGTCGACAGGCGGCTCTTGTCACGAGCAGCCTTGTTTTTGTGGAAAATGCCTTTGTCAGCCACGGTGTCCACCACGGCTTGCATTTTTGCAAACAGTTCGGTCGCCTTGGCTTTGTCGCCAGCCACAACTGCTTTTTCCACGTTCTTCACCGCAGTGCGGTATTTGGAACGCAGCGAAGTGTTGGCAGCATTGATCTTGACGTCCTGACGGACGCGTTTACGGCCCGACGCCAGGCGCGGGTTCTTTTTCTTGGGTTTTGTAGATGCCATATGTTTAGTTCCTTGTGTCGTAGGATGTTGTCAGCAAAGCTTTCGATTGTATCAGGTACTTCCCATCCTGTGCCTGGGCCGCAGGACTAGGTGCGCACGCGGCTACACTTCCCATCGTGAGCCTCTTCAAATCTGCCTCTGTTGTTTCTCTGTTGACCCTGGCGTCACGCATCACCGGTTTGGTGCGTGAGCTGCTGATCGCCTCGGCTTTCGGTGCCAGCGCCATGACGGACGCCTTCAATGTGGCGTTTCGCATTCCCAATTTGTTTCGCCGGTTCTTTGGCGAAGGCGCTTTCAGCCAGGCATTCGTGCCGGTTTTGGCTGCTACCAAGGCGCGTCATGGTGAGGCGGCCACCAAGGTTTTGATCGACCAGGTTGCATCCGTCCTGACATGGGCTTTGGCAGTCATCAGTGTGATTGGCGTAGCGGCCGCTCCCGCACTGGTCTGGGCAATGGCCAGTGGGTTGCAGCAGAATCCGCGGGGATTTGAGGCCGCCGTTGTGATGACGCGCTGGATGTTTCCCTATATTGCGTTCATGTCCCTGGTGGCGTTGGCTGCCGGCGTGCTCAATACCTGGAAGCGGTTTGCCGTACCTGCCGCGACACCCGTGTTGCTGAACCTGTGCATGATTGCCGCGGCCTGGCTGGGGGCTCCGTGGTTCAAGACCCTTGGGGTGGAGCCGATTTACGCCTTGGGCGGCGGGGTGTTGCTGGGTGGTGTTCTGCAATTGGGTGTCCAGTTACTGGCCCTGAGAAAGCTGGGGCTCATGCCGCATATCGCGGTGCGCTGGAACGCGGTGCGCAGCGCCTGGGCAGATCCGGGCACCAGGAGCGTGGTGTCGCTGATGGGGCCCGCATTGCTGGGCGTCAGCGTGGCGCACATATCGATGCTGATCAACACGCAGATCGCCTCGCGTCTGGCCGTAGGCAGTGTCAGCTGGATTACCTATGCCGACCGGCTGATGGAGTTTCCCACTGCCTTGCTGGGCGTTGCCATGGGCGTCGTGTTGATGCCTCAGCTGGCGGGTGCACGGGCCGCGGGGGACACGGCCAGATACTCTGCCATGCTGGATTGGGGCCTGCGACTGGTGGTGTTGCTGGCCGTGCCTTGTGCAGTGGCCTTGCTGGCCTTTGCCAAGCCCCTGGTAGCGGTGCTGTACCACTACGGCGCGATGACTGAGCATGATGTGCAGCAGATTACCTACGCACTGATGGGCTGGGGCGTTGGCCTGATCGGTATTGTGGCGATCAAGGTGCTGGCACCGGGCTATTACGCCAACCAGGACACCAAAACGCCGGTACGCATTGCCATTGGGGTGCTGATTTTTACGCAGTTGCTCAATATCGGGCTGGTGCCTGTTTTTGCACATGCCGCATTGACGCTGTCGATCGGCATTGGCGCCATGGTCAATGCCGCCTGGCTGTTGTTTGGCCTGCTCCGGCGCGGCAGCTACAAGCCGGAGCCGGGCTGGGGGATTTTTGTGTTGCAGGTGATTGCCGCCTGTGCGTTGCTCGCCGTGTTTCTGATGTGGGCCAACAGTGCTTTTGCATGGACCCAGTTGCGCAGTGAAAGTTTGAAGCGAATTGGGCTTCTGGCCCTTGTATTGATTGGTTCAGGCGCTATATATTTTATAGCTCTTTGGGCTGCCGGCCTGAAGCTTCGGGAATTTGTCAGGCGTTGAGTCAAAATGTAGCCGCTCGACAAGGATGTCCTCATGAACCTCTCGTTTGCTGTACCGACCCCGTTGGAGTACTTTGCCTCTCTGGTGCACAGTGATACCGAGTTTCCGTTGCTGGAGGCGGCTGTCAGCCTGGCGCAGGACGAATACCCGGATCTGGATGTTCAGCAGGTGTTGGGGGAGGTCGATCAACTGCTGGCCCGCCTGAAGCGCCGTATTCCGGCCGATGCTGGGCCCCTGCAAAAGTTGCGGGCAGTCAATCAGTTTTTCTTCCGCGATTTGAGTTTTGCGGGCAATGTCAACCACTACTACGATCCGGACAACAGCTATGTGAGCGTCGTGCTGCACACCCGCCGTGCGATTCCTATTTCCCTGGCGGTGTTGTGGATGGAATTGGCGCAGGGCTTGGGCCTGGCGGCCCGCGGGGTCGGTTTTCCGGGCCATTTCATGCTGAAGGTGAATTTGCCAAACGGCCAGGTCGTGCTTGATCCGCTCGACGGCCAGTCGCTCAGCCGCGAAGAACTGGCCGAACGCCTGGAACCCTACCGTCAGCGTAGCGGTCTGATGGACGAATTTGAAGTGCCTTTGGGTCTGTACCTGCAGGTTTCTCCGCCACGCGACATCATTGCCCGCATGTTGCGCAACCTGAAAGAAATCCATTCATCCCAGGAAGATTGGACCCGGTTGATCGCGGTGCAGGACCGTTTGATTGTGCTGTTGCCGCAGGCCTGGACCGAATACCGTGACCGGGGTCTGGCCCATGCCGAACTGGGTCACAGCGGGCGAGCCTTGGAGGACCTGGAGTGCTATCTCGTCAATGGCGAGGAGGGCAAGGACATGGACGCCATCGCCGCACGGATAGCCGAATTGAAACGGGCCAAGAGTTAATCCAGCCGGCTGATTAAACCCAAGGCCCGGATGCCGGGCGTTTCTTTCAGTTGACGATAACTGCCGCTCCATCGCCACGGGAGGCGATGACACCGATCTCAAATACCTGCTCGCCAGAGGCGCGAAGGGTTGCAGCACAGGCTGCGGCGTTTGCAGCGTCAATCACGACAACCATGCCGATGCCGTTGTTGAAGGTGCGATTCATCTCGAAATCGTCGATGCCCGCCGTGGCCTGAAGCCATGCAAACAGCTCGGTTTGTGGCCAGCTGCCTTTGCTCAAATGCGCTGCAGTGCCATCGGGCAGGACACGCGGAATATTTTCCAGCAGACCGCCTCCGGTGATGTGGGCCAGTGCCTTGATGGGGTGGGCCGCCAGTGCGGCCAGCACGTTTTTCACATAAAGGCGGGTGGGTTCCATGACGGCCTGCTTGAAAGGCTTGCCATCCAGCGTGGCGGGCAGTGAGGCACCAGCGCGCTCAATGCATTTGCGAACCAGGCTGAAGCCATTGGAGTGCACGCCGCTGGAGGCCAAGCCCAACACCACATCACCGGCTTTCACGTCCTGCCCGGTCAGAATCTTTGATTTTTCGACCGCGCCCACCGCAAAACCGGCCAGGTCGTATTCGCCGGCAGGGTACATGCCGGGCATCTCGGCCGTTTCGCCGCCAATCAGCGCGCAGCCTGACAACTCACAGCCTTTGGCGATGCCGCCCACCACAGCGGCAGCGGTGTCCACATCCAGCTTGCCACAGGCAAAGTAATCCAGGAAAAACAGGGGTTCAGCGCCTTGCACCAGCACATCGTTCACGCTCATGGCGACCAGGTCGATGCCGACGGTGTCGTGCATATTCCATTCAAAGGCCAGTTTGAGCTTGGTGCCGACACCATCTGTGCCACTAACCAAAACCGGTTCCTTGTAACGCTTGGGCACTTCAAACAGGGCTCCAAAACCGCCAATACCGGCCAGCACACCTTCGCGCATGGTCTTCTTGGCCAGGGGTTTGATCCGTTCGACCAGCGCGTCGCCCGCATCAATGTCAACACCGGCGTCTTTGTAGGAGAGAGGGGAGGAGGCGTTAGGTGTGGTCATTTAAATTGCTTGGATAAGGAGTATCGGGCAGGTCGAAGGAGCAGAGCCCTATAGAATTTGGCTAGATTTTAAAGGTTTGTCCCCGGCCATCCGTATGCAATTTACTTCCGCTCAAAAAAGTGCCGCAACCTGGGGCCTGATTGCATCCGTTATTGCGGCCACCCTGTGGTTGCTGGCCCCCGTTCTGACTCCCTTTGTCGTTGCTGCAATTTTGGCCTATGCGCTGACGCCCCTGGTCAACTGGCTGGATGATGTGGGACGCGGCCGCCTGCCGCGGCTGGTCGCGGTGGTGGTGGTCGAACTGGTGTTTATTGTGCTGGTGCTGGGCGTCATATTGCTCATCGTCCCGATTCTTGCCAAGGAGTTGCCACTTCTGCGTGAGCAGGTCCCGGTGCTGCTGGATGGCATGAATGCGGTGGTCAAACCCTTTTTGGCCCAGTTTGGCATCAAGATGGCCCTCGACGTGGGCAGCATCAAGGCCTTTGTCCTGAAGTACCTCAGTGCCAACGTTGAAGACACCTTTGGCTCCGTCATGACCTCGCTCAAACTGGGGGGCAGCGTGGCTTTTGCCATTCTGGGCAATGCGGTGTTGATACCGGTAGCCCTGTTTTACTTGCTGATGGACTGGAAGCGGTTTGTCACCCGGACGCTTGAATTCGTGCCACCTCGCCTGCGTGCGGCCTATGACAGCTTTACCAGCGAAGCGGATGCGGTCCTGGGTCAGTATTTGCGGGGGCAACTCTTGGTGATGCTGTTTTTGTCGATCTTCTACAGCGTCGGCCTGGCCCTGTTTGGCCTGGATCTGGCATTGCCGATCGGTATTTTTACCGGTCTGGCTGTGTTTGTACCCTACGTGGGCTTCGGGCTGGGTCTGATTCTGGCGACCCTGGCGGGCTTGCTGGAGTTTGCCGCTACGGCAGGTCCGGCCAAGGCCCTGATCATGGTGGCGGTGGTTTTTGGTTTGGGGCAATTCATCGAAAGTCTGTTTCTGACGCCACGACTGGTGGGGGAGCGCATCGGCCTGCATCCGCTGGCGGTGATTTTTGCATTGCTGGCGTTCGGACAGTTGTTCGGTTTTGTAGGGGTGTTGATTGCATTGCCTGCCAGCGCCGTGTTGCTGGTGGCCATGCGCAGAGCGCAGGCCCGTTACCTTTCCAGCAAGCTCTATCAGGGTTGATGCAGCGAATGAAACAAATTGCGCTCGATATCGGACTGGCCACAGGCCCCACGCTGGCGAGCTTTTTTGCCGGCCCCAATGAGGCCGTTCTCCGCCATCTGGAGCTCTGGGTGGGGGACAAGTCAGGTACCAGCCCGCGCTCGCCGGTGCCCACCTACTTGTGGGGTGTTGGCGCCAGTGGCAAGACGCATTTGCTCAAGGCCGTGCAGGCGGCTTTGCGGGAGCAGGGCGCCACAGTGGGCTGGCTCGATGCCTCGATCGCGGAGCCCCCCGAATTCAATGAAGGATGGGCGGCCATTCTGATGGACGATGTGCACCTGTACACGGCAGAGCAGCAACATGCGGCTTTCAACTGGTTCGTGAATGCACAAAGCCACCAACTCTGGGTGTTGGGCGCCGGTGCACTGCCACCGTCGGATCTCAAATTGCGTGAAGACCTCAGGACCCGCTTGGGCTGGGGTCATGTTTTCGAGTTGCAGGTGCTCAGCGAGCCGGAGCGGCGCGCCGTTTTGCGCAAAGCAGCGGATGCGCGAGGGGTATTCCTGGGCGATGACGTGATGGATTTCATGTTGACCCGATTCAGCCGCGATCTGGGGAGCCTGATGGAGTTGCTGGACCTGATTGATGGCTACGCCCTGCAAACCAAGCGGGGCATCACCATTCCCTTGATCAAATCCATGATGGAAAACATCTGACGCATGAAGCTGGCCCTTTTTGACCTTGATCACACCCTGTTGCCCATCGATTCCGATTATTCATGGGGGGTCTACACCAGCACCATCGGCTGGACCGATCCCGTGGACTTCAATCGGCGCAATGATGAATTTTTCGCCCATTACAAAGCGGGCACCCTGGATATCCACGATTACGTGCGCTTTGCAACCGATGCCGTGAGACGGCAGGGGGCTGTCAATTCCGAAGCAGCTCACGCGGATTTCATGAGAACAGTGGTTCAGCCGGTCGTCAAGCCGCAGGCGCTCGCACTGGTTCGGCAGCACCAGCAGGCGGGCGATGAAGTGCTCATCATCACGGCGACCAATGAATTCGTCACGCGGCCGATTGCGAAGGTTTTTGGCGTCAAGGAGCTGATCGCAGTCGAACTGGAGCGCGATACCTCACCGGGCGGCACGGGATGGATTACCGGTGAAATCAAGGGTGTTCCCTCGGCCCGTGAAGGCAAGGTAACCCGGATGGAGCAGTGGCTGGGCAGCCGCCGCCTGGGCTGGGCGGATGTTGAATCCACTTTTTATACCGATTCCATCAATGACCTCAGTTTGATGGAAAAAGTGACTCACCCTGTGGCCACCAATCCCGATGAACGCCTGCGTGCAATTGCCTTGGAACGTGGATGGCGCATACTTGACCTGTTTTAGGACATCTTCCAGTGGCGTGGACAACGCTGGCCGACTTTGCAGTCGGTGGCCCGTTCCGCAAAATTTCAGAATTAAATGATTAAAAAGTTTATTAACAAGCTGCTGGGCAAATCCCCATCGACAGCAAAGGGCAAGAAGCTCCAGTTTGGCAAGCGCGAAGAAGTCAGTGTCGATGCCCATGGTATTGACCCGGCACTGGTCGATGACCGGGCCCTCAATGTGGTGCGCACGCTTAAAAGCGCCGGCTATGAAGCCTATATTGTGGGTGGGGCGGTGCGCGATTTGATGGTCGGCCTGCGTCCGAAAGACTTTGACGTGGCAACCAATGCCACGCCCGAGCAGGTCAAAGGCCTGTTCCGGCGCGCCTTCATCATCGGCCGGCGTTTTCGCATCGTGCACGTGGTGTACGGGCGAGGGCGTGAAAACGAGGTGATCGAAGTCTCCACGTTCCGTGCCTATATGGACAATGCCGCGGCAGAGGCCGTTTCAGGCAATGAACGCACCAGCAAGAATGAGCTTGCTGGCATGAAGCATGCCGTGGATGCGTCGGGTCGGGTGCTTCGTGACAACGTCTGGGGTCCGCAGGAAGAAGACGCGGTACGGCGTGATTTCACAATCAACGCCATGTACTACGATCCCGAGACCCAGATCGTGGTCGATTATCACAACGGCATCAAGGACGCCAAAAAGCGCGTCATTCGCATGATTGGCGATCCGGCGACCCGTTACCGCGAAGACCCGGTGCGCATCATTCGCGCCGTGCGTTTTGCGGCCAAGCTCAGTGGCTTGGGCTTCCAGCTCGAAGCCAAAACGGCTGGCCCACTGGTCAAGTCGCAGGAGCTGCTGGCCGATGTGCCGCAAAGCCGGCTGTTCGATGAAATGCTCAAGCTGCTGCAAACCGGCCATGCGCTGGCTTCTATCGAGCAGCTCAAGGCGCTGGGCATGGCGCGCGGCATTTATCCCCTGCTGGATGTCGTGGTGGAGCGTGCGCAGCAGACGTTTGTCAACGCCGCCTTGAAAGATACCGACCGCCGCGTGGATGAAGGCAAGCCGGTGGCCCCCAGCTTCCTCCTTGCCTGCGTGCTGTGGGCTGACGTGCGGGACGGCTGGGCGCAACGTGTGCAGCAGCAGCGTCAGCACTCCCATCCCGCGCTGCAAGATGCTATCGACGATGTGTTCAACGCCCGTATCGGCGACGTGTCGGGACGCGGCAAGCTTGCGGGTGACATGCGCGAGATCTGGATGATGCAGCCGCGCTTTGAAAAGCGTGTTGGCAGTACTCCATTCGGTTTGGTGGATCAGCCGCGTTTTCGCGCTGCGTTTGACTTCATGCGCCTGCGTGCCGATGCGGGTGAAATTGACGTGGTACTGGCCGACTGGTGGCAAGAGTTCAGCATGGCCGATGACGACTTGCGTCAGGACATGGTTGACCAGGTCCGGGAAGAGCAGCAACAGCGCCAGCGTGCGCCACGCGTCCATAAGGCGCCTGTGGTGCGTGAGCCGAGCGCGGCATCTGACATGGCAGCAAGCCCCGTGCCGCCGACAAACTCAGGCGATATCCAGGGTGAGGAGGGCGCCAGCGCGCCGCGCAAGCGGCGTCGCCGTCGCCGCACTGGTGCGGCCAAAGGTGCCGAGGGCGCGGGCGGTGATGCTCCGCAAAGCGACAGCTGAACCTTGCCATGCGGGACCCGGTAAGCGCCTACATCGGCCTGGGTGCCAATTTGAGGGAGCCCGCGGCAACTGTGCTGGGTGCGATGGACGATATCGCTGCGCTGGACGGCGTAACACTTTCCCGCCGCTCCTCGCTGTACGGCAGTGCGCCGGTGGATTCAAGCGGACCTGACTATGTCAATGCCGTGGTCGAAGTGCAAACGCGCTTGACCGCGCCACAACTCCTGGCCCAACTGCAGGGCATCGAGGAGAAATCAGGCCGCGAACGACCCTATCGCAATGCCCCTCGAACCCTTGATCTGGATTTGCTCCTGTATGGTGACGCCACAATTTTGAGCGCATCATTGGTGGTTCCCCACCCACGCATGAACTCGCGTGCTTTTGTCTTGCGACCGCTGGCGGAATTGGTACCCGAAAGGGTGAGTGCAGCCAGCTTGCAAAGCGTCATGGATCAGGCCGCGTGGCGACTGTAAGCTTTTCAGTCCGAATGAGCATTTCGACGGGTTCAGTGCTATCCTGACGACACAACAATATTGGATGGAGACTCGTCATGACTCTGAACAACGTTCGCCTTGCTGCCAAGTTGTGGATTGCCACCGGCCTGATTGTTTTTGGCTTGTGCCTGGTGATCGGCTATGCCGCCGTGCGCGCCGGCAGTGACCGGGCCGAGAGTGCGGCGGTACTCGATGCCTTGAGTACCAAGATCAAGCTGACCAATCGTTGGGCGGGATTGACCGAAACCAACGCAGCGCGTTCGCAAGCCATTTTGCTCAGCAGCGACGCTACCGTGGAAGCCGGGTTGAAAGAGGCCCTCGCGGCAACCTCCGCTCAAATTGGCGACATCCAGAAGTCTATTGACGCCACCGAGTTGACGGCGGCAGACAAGTCCCAGATGCAAACCATTGCCAACAACCGCAAGCTGGTGCTTGAGACGCGGGCCAAGGCCATGAAGTTACGGGCTGAGGCCAAGCCAGATGAAGTGCTCACGGTCATCAACAGCCAGTACAACCCGGCCATGACAGCCTATCAAAAATCCCAGCGTGATTTTGTAGCGATGCAGGAGCAGTCCCATGCAACATCGCGCCAGTATTTTGAAAAAAGAGGCAAGGAACTGGTCAACATTTCCGCCATAGGCATTTTTCTGTTGATTGCCGGTATTCTTGGAGGCGCTGCCTGGTTGATTCGCTCGATTCGCGGGCCTCTGGTGCAGGCGAATGAACTCGCGGCCAACATCGCCAAAGGCGATCTCAGCATGCGAATTGACACCTCCCGCGGCGACGAGTTTGGTGATCTGATGAAGTCGCTGGCTTCCATGAACGAGTCACTGGGCCGCATGGTGCACCAGGTGCGCCAGAGCACCGACAGCATTGCCACCGCCAGCGCCGAGATTGCCAGCGGCAACAACGATCTCGCGCAGCGCACCGAGCAGACCTCCAGCAACTTGCAGTCCACCGCTTCCAGCATGAACCAGCTGACCGGCACCGTGCAGCAAAGCGCCGACAACGCGCGCCAGGCCAGCACCCTGGCGGCCAACGCTTCGGCCGTGGCCGAGAAGGGCGGGGCGGTGGTCAAGCAGGTGGTCTTCACCATGGAAGAGATCAACACCAGCAGTCGCAAAATCTCCGACATTATTGGCGTCATTGACGGCATTGCCTTTCAAACCAACATCCTGGCGCTCAACGCCGCGGTGGAAGCCGCACGGGCTGGCGAGCAGGGCCGTGGCTTTGCCGTGGTTGCCAGCGAAGTGCGCAGTCTGGCGCAGCGCAGCGCCGAGGCGGCCAAAGAAATCAAGGGACTGATTGGTACCTCGGTTGAAAAAGTGGAATCTGGCACCAAGCTGGTGTCGGATGCCGGCGCCACCATGAGTGACATTGTGCAATCGGTGCGCAAGGTGGCGGATGTGATTGGCGAAATCAGCGCCGCCTCCACCGAGCAGAGTTCCGGCATTGCGCACGTTCACCAGGCCATTGGCAACCTGGACCAGATGACGCAGCAAAATGCTGCTCTTGTGGAGGAAAGCGCGGCTGCCGCGGAAAGCCTGCGCGAGCAGGCCGATCAACTGGCGCAAGCGGTGGCGGTGTTCAAGATCAGCGATACGGTGAAGTCTGCGTCGACAGCAGCACGCCCTAGCAAGGACATTACGCCACATGCACAGCCACTGACCTACAAGCGACCGCAAGCTCTGACAAAAGCAAAACCGGCTGCGCCCCTGTCGGGCACAGGTGCTGCCAAAAAACCATTGACACTGGCCAACGGAAATACCAGTGCTGCGGCCAAACCCAAGCCGGCGCCAGCCCCAAGCCAGAAGGGCGGCGACGAAGATTGGGAAACCTTTTAGGCCAGCTCGGCGATCAGTTCAATTTCAACGCAGGCGCCCAATGGAATCTGGGCCACGCCGAAGGCGCTGCGGGCATGTGAGCCCTTGTCACCGAAAACATCGCCCAGCAGTTCACTGGCACCATTGGTGACCAGGTGCTGTTCGGTAAAGGCGTCGGTGGAGTTGACCAGCGACATGAGCTTGACGATGCGTTTGACACGGTTGAGATCACCCACCGCTGCGTGCAATGTGCCCATCAGGTCAATGGCCACTTGCCGTGCCGCCGTCCGGCCTTCTTCAGTCACCATGTTTTTTCCAAGCTGCCCCACCCAGGGTTTGCCGTCTTTTTTGGCAATGTGACCGCTGAGGAAAACCAGATTGCCCGTTTGCACAAATGGCACATAGGCCGCTGCGGGGATTGCCACGGGTGGCAGGGTGATGTTGAGTTCGGTCAGTCTTGCGTAGACGCTCATGGTGAATCCTTGTGGTGTGTAAATTACTGAATGAAAATGGCGATAGCCCCCGTCACATATGCCCATATTGCTATCTAATTGATAGTTCTCTGGCTTTGCGACTGGCTCTGGCTCGAAGGGGGTGGCAGGGTCTGGGGTGCTATGGTAGCCGGCATGTCGCTACTGATCGGTTCTACCGTGACGCCCACGGTGAGGGTGTGACTGGCGCCGCCATGGATGACACCGCGCAGGGGTGATACATCGGAAAAATCTCTCCCCATGGCCAGCGTCACATAGTCCTCGCCCGGTGAATGCCAGCCACAGCGGTTATTGGTCGGGTCCAGATCGCACCAGCGATCCTCTGGCGCCAAGTCGGCAAGGTATACCGCCACCCAGGCGTGCGACGCGTCGCTGCCCTTGAGCTTGACGGTGCCGGGTGCCGGTTGGGTCAGCAGATAACCGCTGACGTAACGCGCTGCCACGCCCATGGCGCGCAGGCACGCGATCATGATGTGGGCGAAATCCTGGCACACCCCCTTGCGCTGAGCCAGGGCTTCCAGTGCCGGTGTGTTGACCTGGGTACTCTGGCTTTCATACACAAAGTCGGCGTGAATGCGCTGCATCAGGTTTTGTGCTGCCGCCAGCAAGCTCACGCCGGGCGCAAAACTTGGCCGCGCATAGGCTGCGAACTCGGGTGCCCGGGGGCAAAAAGGTGAGGCGAAAACATACTCGGTCGCGGCATCAAACTCTCCGCCGGATCGGTATCGAAAGCGTTCCCGGGTCTGCTCCCAAGTGATGCTGCTGGCCGGCAATGCCTGGGCGGTGGTGAGCACAACACTGTGTGCCACCACCTCTAACACGGTGTGAGGTGTTTGCAGCGAGAAAAAGCTGCGTGTGTTGCCAAAGACGTCCATCACCGGCCTGATTTGGGCCGGTGTCGGGCTGATGTGCAGCGCGTGACTCAGCAACTGCTGATGGCGGGTATGCAAGGGCTGCAGATACGCCACGTGCTGTGCTGTTTCTACGGCGGGCACATAGTCGTAGCGTGTCTCGTGAGTGATTTGCAGCTTCATCAGCTTCCCAGGCTTTGCTTGATTTGGCCCGAGTGGGTGAAATAGGTGGTGCTGATTTCTTCGGACACCGTGAGGGCTGCCGCGGTACATTGCAACAAAAGATCGTTCAGAGACAGAAAAACGCCGGGTTGCGCGCCGGACTCACCGCCAGTGCCCGGTGCCACCAACATGGCCTCGCACAGTTGCGTCAGGCTCCAGGCCGTGGGGTCCGGCACTCGCATCGCCAGGGCACTGAGCTCGTGGGATTCGCTGCCCGCGAGTTTGGCCAGTCGTCCCCGCAGGGTATGTGCCACCCAGGCCAGTGAGCGGGGGTTGTCGCGGTCCAGCACCAACAGATCGATCAATGCGGCCAGATCCCGGCTTTGCTGGTACTGCGCATGGAAGGTGATGGTGCTGTCAAACAGCGAAATCATGGCTTCAAAGCCCGCGTCCAGATGCACTGCGCCGGTTTCCAGACCCCGCAGGAGTGAAGACGCCAGAAACCCCAGGCGCTCAATGTGCCGCCCGATGCTGAGCAGGCGCCACCCATCGTCGCGCGTCATCCGGTCGGTCTGCGCGCCGGTGATGGCCGCCATGTGGTCGCTGGCGTTCTTCAGCACTCTTTGGGCTTCCAGCGAAGAAAAATCGCCACCCCTTGTGAGGTCGGCGCAACTGGCGAAAAGCTCCTCTTCGGCCCGCACAATCACGCGCCAATGCTCTTGCGACAAACGTTCACGCACCGTGGCGCCCGCCATTTTGAGGGCGCGCAGGTTGTAGCCCACACTGGTGGCGCCATCGGTGCTGCCCAGGCTGGAGATCAGGGAGCGCTCAAACACTCGGCGCGCCTGCGGCGCCAGGGGCACGCCCGGCAGCACCAGGGTATTGGCAAGTGCCATCTTGCCCAGCCATGCCAGAAGCAGTGGCGACGAGGCGTCTTCTCCGTTAAGGCATTCCAGGGTCAGGCGGGCCAGTCGGATGGCGTTTTCGGTACGCTCGGTATAGCGCCCCAGCCAATAAAGATTTTCCGCCGCGCGGCTGGTCACCATGCGTTTGCGCTGTGCCAGCGAAGCCGGTGTCAGGTGCGGTTGCAGCAAGGTGGTCTTGTCCACCTCGCCATGGGTCAGTGCCCAGACATCGGCACTGCTGCCGCCGCGCTGCATGGAGGCAATGTCGGGCGCAGCGCCGGCCACGCGTGCCAACCCACCGGGCAATACGCGCCAGGACTGCGCGCCATCGGACACGGCAAAAACCCGCAGCATCACCGAGCGCGCAAGGACCTGTCCCTGCGCATCCGCAGCATTGCCGGATTGAGGGGGTGCTGCCTGCCAGGTGGGCATTTGGGACAAGGGCATGTAAGCCTGTACGGTGTGCTCCTCACTGTGCTGCGCAATGCGCCCGGCCCATTCGTCCAGCTCGCGCGGAGACAAGGTATGCCCCAGCACCGAATCGAAACTGCCATGGACCGGCGTGCCCGGGTAGGTGGGCTTGATGGCGCAGTCGCGCAAGCGGGCCAGGGCTTCTTCCATGGCTGAGCGCTCACCACACCACCAGGTGGGCAGAGCGGGTAATTGCAGCTCTTCGCCCAACAGGTGGCGCGACAAGGCAGGCAAAAACCCCAGCAGGGCAGGAGACTCCAGAAAAGCGGTCCCCGGTGCATTGGCCACCAGCACATGACCCGCGCGAATGGCCTGCAGCAGGCCGGGTACGCCCAGGGTCGAATCAGGGCGCAACTCCAAGGGGTCAAGGTACTCGTCATCCACACGTTTAAGCAGGCCATGCACGGGCACCAGCCCTTTGAGGGTCTTGAGGTACAGGTGTTCATCGCGCACGATCAGGTCGCTGCCTTCAACCAGCGTCAAGCCCAGATAGCGGGCAAGGTAGGCGTGCTCAAAATAGGTCTCGTTGTACGGGCCGGGGGTGAGCAGGGCAATATGGGAGTCGGCCCCAGCCGGGCTCATCTGCTTCAAGCTGTCCATCAACGCACGGTAGGTGCTGGCCAGTCGCTGCACGCGCATGGTCTGGAAAGCCTGGGGAAACTGGCCCGAGATGGCCAGGCGGTTTTCCAGCAGATAACCCAAGCCCGACGGTGCCTGACAGCGTTGGCTGACCACCCACCAGTTGCCGTCCGGCCCACGCGCCAGATCAAACGCTGCAATATGCAAATGGGTGCCGCCCACGGGCGTGACCCCGTGCATGGCTCGCAGATAGCCGGGATGCCCCTGCACCAGCGCGGGCGGGAGTAAACCACGCTTCATCAAGTGCTGGGGGCCGTACACATCGCCCAGCACCTGCTCCAGCAAGCGCATGCGCTGCAACACGCCAAGCTCAATCTGTTGCCAACTCTCGGGTTCGATCATCAGCGGAAACAGGTCCAGTGACCAGGGACGCTGCGGTCCATTTTCATCGGCGTAGACGTTGTAGGTAACGCCGTTGTCCCGTATCTGGCGCTCCAGACTGGCCGCACGCTGGTTCAGATTGCCGCTGCTGGTCGCCTCCATATGAGCAAAGAACTGGCTCCATGCCTCCGCGAAATCAGCATTGTTTGCTGCTGAATTGGTAGCGTTTGCGGCTTTTTGCGTGGCGGCAGCTGGGGGCACAACGCAGGCGCGCAGTTCATCAAAGTGGCCAGGGCTGGCCGAGCAGGCCTGCGCACTGGACAGCAGGTCGGCAGGCTGGCGCTGGATGGCGCTGCCAGCGGGAGATTCGTTAAGGTCATTCACTGGGCAACAGTATGCCAGCGTTGCCACCCAAGCCCGTGTCAGTCGGTCGCCAACAAATGCTTTGCAAGTGCGTGGTAGGCGGGAATGGATTGCGGATCAATGCCCATATTGCCAGCAATATGGTGGGAAGCGTAACGGGCAACCACCATCTCGGCTTTGGGGTCGATGTAGATAGCCTGGCCGTGGATGCCACGCGCCATGTAGGCACCGTGCGGGTTGTGCGACACCCACCACATCGTGCGGTAGCTCCAGCCCGGCAGGGTCACATAACCAGCAGGCGTGAACTTGGCGGGATCAGCGCCCCGGCGAATGTCATCCACCACAGCCTTAGGCACCACTTGCTGGCCCTGCGCCTGCCCGTCATTGCGCATCATTTCGCCAAAGCGGGCCAGGTCGCGCAGCGTGGTGTTCAGACCGCCGCCTGCAAATTCTGTTCCTGTGGTGTCCACCGTGATGTAGGCGTCATGCTCCATGCCGAGGCGGCTCCAGATGCGTCGCGACAGGTTTTCGGCAAGGGACAAGCCCGTGATGCGCTGAATGATCCAGCCCAGAACATCGGTATTGATCGTCTTGTACGAGAAACTTTCGCCATGGGTGCCCAGCTTTTTCACACTCTGCAGGTACTCATAAAAACTCTCGGGCCCCTCATAGCCAGCGGGACGCGCCATCAAATTGCCGGCCCGGGAGTAGGACCAGATTTCAGCCTTGGGATCGGTATAGACCTCGCTGTATTGCAGGGCCGTGGTCATGTCCAGCACCTGACGCACGGTGGCATCGCCAAACGCACTGGCTTTCAGTTCCGGCACATAGTGCGAGACCAGTGCCTTGTCGTCCAGCAGTCCCTCATGCGCCAGGCAAGCGGCTATCGTGCTGAAGAATGATTTGGTCACTGAGAATGCAATGTGCGGCGTGTCGGCATCCAGCGCACCAAAATAGCGCTCGTATACGATATTGCCCTTGTGCAGCACCACAATGCCGTCGGTGTAGTTCGCCCACAGGGCGTCGGCCCAGGTCATCGGGGCGGTGGCGCCAATGGGTGTGAAGGTGACGGCATCCAGGTCATCACGATCCGAGCGTGGCAGCGCAGCTACTGGCCCCGGCCCCCGCGCCACGGCTTTGGTGGGCACCAGTGCACGGTAGTTGCTGTTGGCCCAGCGATTTTGCGGAAAGCGCGACATGCTTCCGTCGGCAAAACGAACCAGCTTGTCAGGCGGTGGCGGTGAGCCCATCATCCAGCCCATCCGAATCGGATCGGTGTCCATGGCGCTCGGCATGGCCGAGTTTGACGCTGAATTCGAGGTCGCAGTAGATGTCATCTTGAGCCCGCCTGAAAGTGTTGTGGAATGAGCCTTGCAATTGCAGTGTCATGGTACCCGCTCTGGAAACAAGACTGCAATATGGATCTGCCATTTGCTGTCGTTCAGTTAAAGTCCTTGCCCTCAGGGTGAGGGTTGCCCATGTCGTGTGGCTTAAAAAACGAGGAAAACAATATGCTGTTAACTGATATCGCCGTCGAGCACACGCTGGTGTCCAAAAAGAATGGGGTTCGTCAGACTTATCTGCTGCATCCGTTTACCAATACGCAGCGAGATACGCTTGGTAAATTCGAGATCGTTCGTGACATCCGAGAGCCAGGGTTCAAAGATGTTAAACGCTCAGCCTTCGTGACGTTTCAACAATTGGCGGAGTTGTATGCGAAAGGCGTACTCGACGAATTCGGGTTTTCCGTGCGCATGTGTCCGGGTCAGGGCACGTACCCCACTGCGAATCCCCCCAAAAAGATACTGCCAACCACCATCAGGCCAGGCTCATCGTTCGACCTGGCGGTTCAAAAGGTGGATGTTTCAAAACCTGCTAACCGCGAATTGAGAACAGCTTTGCTTCGCACTAACGTCAAACTTTAAGGATACCTGTGAATCCATCCGTTGCCCATGCCGAACTCATCGCCACTTTCAAGCGGGCGCAGGCAGATGCTGCTCACAAGTTCGGATTGATCAAAGCGGCTGCGAAAAAGGGGCCCAAGGCAGTCCAAGCGGCCACCGAAACAGCTGCAAAGGCAGCAAAACGCAGGGACTCGTATGCCAAGAAGCTGGATACCCTGGGGGTGAGCCTCAAGGACTGAGCGCGGCCCAGCCTACTGCCCGACACCAGTCATTGGCGACTACCCCCAACTGGCCCCAAGCGATAGCAGCAACCGACCCAAAACTGAATTTGGTTGGTTCAAATTCATGGCCTAATAGCTGACATTCAGCATTGTCCAGCCAAGCGGATGCGGAGCTGCATCCGAAATGTATTGGTTACTGTCCGCCAACATGTCAGCCATGAGAGCGCTCTGTCGGCCAGAAGCTGAAACAGGAGAAGTGCGGCAGTGAAGAAGTCTGCCTGACCACCCCAGTCACCCAGAGCGCGCCCAACAGGGCAGACTCGGGACAGCTGGCTCCGTCTCATGGCTTGCGCAAGTAAGATGTCGTAGTTCAATTCACTGCCTGGGTCTGGAAAGTTCCTTCGGCGCGCCTGCAGGGAGGAAGATGCACAACGTACAGTTCGAGATTTCGAAGCCTACTGGCGACAGCGAATTCGAAGACATGTGTGCCCGCGTATACGGGACCGTTTTCAATGACCCACTGCCACAGACGAACGGGCGCCGCGGCCAGAAACAAGGGGGCATAGATGTATTCATCGACGCGCCAGAAGGGCGACTCGGGGTTCAGTGCAAGAGGTATGCGGACGGAGCTCTGAAGCTCAAGCACGTAACGCACGAAGTCTCCGAAGCCGACAAGGCGAACACCCCTATAGTTCGCCTAATCGTTGCCACTACTGCCACGAGCGACGCTGTGCTTCTTCGAGAAGTTCATGACCTCTCCGATGCGCGGGTGGCTAAAGGGCAATATCCGGTCAAGATCGAGTTCTGGCAGGACCTCTGCCGGCACATTCGCGGCAGCCTGAAGCTTCAAAATGACTACGCGCCAAACGCGCCTGGCGCTGTCTTCCACCGACTGGACGAGCAGAACGCAGGGCTTCAGGCGAACCTAATCAGCATCAACGCCAAGCTCGAGGTCTTGGCAGGGCTGCCCAGCGGCCGCCCTGACTCCGTAAACAAGTTCCTCTCCTCGCAGCTCGACGCGATCAACGAACTACTTCGGGTCGCTAGGTTCAAGGACGCACTTGAGGACCTGCTGCGCATCGGAGGCGACATGGCGCTCTTTGATGCCCACCAGCAGGCGCGCTGGCACGTGCAACGGGGGGTTTGCACGTGGCACCTGGAGAGCGGTGCTGCTGCCGCGCTAGATTTCCTCCGTGCCGCCGAGTTGTATCCCGACGACGAGAAGATTGCAGCAGCCAAGGTTCGAGGGCTGCTTTTCCTGGACCGAGTTGACGAGGCACTGACCGTTGGGCAAGCGTCGCTTGCAAGATTTCCTGCCTCAGTTCACGTCTGGATTGCCCACGCGAATGCCAAGATGATCAACGGACTCCCCATTACGTTTGCCGACGCTCCGGGCGCGATGCGCGACGACTGCGATGTGCTGCAGCTACTTGCGTGGGCACGAAAGAAAGCTGGGGATACTGCGGGTGCCGTTGAGCTGAGTGCTAGGGCGCTGGCTAAGCCAAACGCGGGGTTCTTTGTGCGGAACACGGCGCTCGTGTTGGCGCTTGAGGCGGCCGCTAGCGATCCCGTCAAGGTCGTGTATGGCCTGGTGAGCGAAGGGGCCATCGCCGCGCTCAAGTTGACTGTCGAGGCACTCACGCCGCGGAAAGACCGCGTGTGGTCGGTGCAATCACCGGAGTCAGTCCACGACACCCTGGTTCATCTTGGATACAGCTATCTTGTGCTGGGTGCGCCTGAGGAAACCTTGGCACTGGTCGAGGAGGCCCGACATGCCGGTGTCTTGTCCCCTTGGCTTAAGCGCGTGGCACTGGAGGCCTATCGCCGCTTGGACCGCTTAGACGAGCTGGTTCAAATCGGACGAGAGTGGCTGGGTGACCTTGGGGAAGAGGCGTTGATTCTGGTCGCGGAGACCGCCTCCGGTGTCGGCGACGTTCAGCTGGTTGAGGCCGTGCAGGCGTTGGTTGCGCGAAAGGGATTCCAGCAGGAAGAGGTGCCGCATCTGCTTCGCGCAATGCGGTGGGTAGCCCTCTGGCGTTCGGGCACCGGCAGGCAACAGGCGCTGGCAGAGGTCAAGGCTGCCGATGTTGCCAGCTCAGACAGCCTCGCAGTCATATGTGGAGGTGCCCGGATACTGCATGAGGGAAAGAGTGAGGCGGCAGCCGACGCGGCAATCGAGAAGGCCTGCACGCTGGTGTCAAAAGACACCGGGTCCGCAGAGCGACTCTTGCTCGCGGACCTGCTATTCGCCACGGACAAGCTGGAACTTGCTGCACGTCAGTACGAGCTGGTCGCCCCGAGGGGCAAGCACTCCGAGCTCCACAATCGACTGCTTCGCTGCTATGTGAGAACAGGCGCACTGCGCAAGGCGAAGGAACTGGTCTTGTCATTCCCGGACACTTGGACCGGCGATGAACGGGCGCTGAGTCTAGCGATTGACCTAGGGCAGCAGGCCTCGGACTGGGAGTTTCTAGTGCCCCTCGCCGAGCTGCATTGCGAACGGCGCCCCCTGGAGGCTGGCGGCTGGCTGCTACGGCTCGCGCTCGATCTAAAGATGCGCAAGATGGCCCGGTTCCACCATGCGCTGGATTCTGTTCCGGTTGAGTTATCCGGGTCACCAAGACTTCTCGCGCAGGTTGCGTCGCTTGAGCTTCGTTTTGGCCGCAAAGAGACAGGCATCAGGCGGTTGTATGGCATGTTTCGCCGCAACCTTGACGATATTGACGCAGCATCAGCGTACTTCATCACCATCCTGGCCGGGCCTCAAGACCTTCCATTTATGGAAGAAGCGCTGACAGAAGTTCAGCCGGGGTCAACCGTCGCGCTAAAGAACGAGATGGGCGAGACGATGACACTCTCGCTGGACCCGGATGGCTTGCCGAACCTTCCTGCCCGCGAAGGCATGGTCGCTCCTTCCGATGACATAGCCCGCAGTCTTCTGGGAGTGGCTGTGGGCCAGCAAGTCACTCTGCCCGGGCCCTTCGGAACCGAACAGCGCTTTGTTATCGAAGGGGTGATGACCACTTTCCGGAGTCTGCTTCGCATTGCGCAGAAACGGGTCACCTCACCGCTTGCGTCGAAGCTCCCGGTCATGTCCGTGCCGATCCCGAAGACAGATAAGGGCGTCGACTTCAGCCACGTGCACGCCATGTTGAAACGTCAGTCTGAGCACTCACGACGAGCGCTTCAAGGCTACGCGGAGAGCCCCATCACGCTGGGAATACTAGGCAAACTGCTCGGGCGAAGTGTCATCGACATGGTATCTGGGTGGCCATCTGACGCGCCGCCGTTGTTTGTGTGTGCCGGAACTAAGGAGCAACGGGCGGTTGCCGTCGAGCTGCTCCAGCGAGCTAACGCCGAGTACGTCGTCGATGCCGCGACCATTGCCGAGCTGGCATCACTTGACTGTCTCGAGGCTTTGGCCGCCTTGCCCCGCGTCTACATCTCAACGAAGGCCTTAGAGACTCTCGAAGGTCGACTCGAGGAGGCGAAGCTCGAGCGGTCTGGCGGACAGATGTTCGATGACAACGGCACCATGCGGTTTGTCGAATACACGAGTCAAGACAGGGAGCGGCAGACGGCGTTTAATCAAAGCATGGTTGACTCGGTCAGACAGCACTGCATCGTGCTCCCCGCCTATGGCCCAGAAGAGCTTCCAGTAGACCTAGAGCGAGCACAGAACATTCTTGAAGTCGAGGAACACGCGGCATTGCTTCTGACCGAGGAGAAGAAGGCCACGCTGTTTACAGTGGACGGGCGACTCGCTCAATTCGGCTTCCTCGCCGCGGGACTCAAGTCAGTGTGGCCACAAGAAGTTCTTCGGTACGCCAGTGAACGAGGGCAGCTGACGCGCCAGCAGTACGCGTTCGCTGTCGTTCGCATGTTCCTTCGGAATCGTAGCTTCGTTTCGCTGGGCGCGTACGATCTAGTCTTCATGTGCTTGCAAGGAGGTTACGCGCTTACCGCGGGTCTTCAACGGTTCAAGGACTACTTGGCCTCCAGCTCTACTGAGCTTGGGTCGGCTGTGTCTGTCGCGTTCGAGTTCCTCGAACTGCAAGCGCGGCACCCCACTCAGTTCAAGGCCTATGCGGAGCTCTTGGAGCACATTGTCGAGGCGAGCCTTCGCCACCCTCACTGCAATCATGAGGAGCTCTTGAAGTTCGCCCTTGAGTTTGCGATCGACATGGCCCGCAAGAGCAACGGCGCCCTCGTGCCGTATGCCCCAGTCGAGGGCCACCGGCAGGAGCGGATGCGCGTCTACGCCAAAGTCCTTGAGGATGCGATTGAGGCCGCCGCAAAGCTTACCATCTCTCCGTCGCGCCGACGAGCAATCAAGCTGCGCACGTTGAAGTGCATGCAGCTTCCGTATCTCACGTTTGACAGAGAAGCGAAAGACCTGGTGGAGCCACCTTTTCAGGACGTGGAGCCTTTGCAAGGAGATGACCTGCAAACCGGGAACGGCAGTACCACCGTAGGACGTAGTCCGACGAATCTGATGCCAATCGGAGACGAGGTAGTTGAACGCGACGGCGACGCGCCGGGTGGATCTGATCCGCCGCAAGTTGTGATGGCCTTGCATGCTGGCTCGGGGCTAAGTCCAGGTCTTGGACCCGCCTTGTAGGTCCTCGATGCTGAAGCGGTGTTTTTTCGTATTGTTTGGCTGAACCGGGTCCACTCTTTCCTCATGTCTAACGTGTACAGGGCGTTCTTGAAAGCCCGCTTCAAAGCCGCGAATCCGAATTGTGGACGACGCGTCTGGATTGGTATCGGCCGATCGATGGGTCTGTGATTAATGAACGATGCCAGCCTGCAGCCGAAATCTGGTTGCCTAATTCGCTTCTAGCGACATGAGTAAATTCACGGCCACTAAGCAGTCATTCGCGAACTTCCGCAACTGGCCCAATCCGGCTAACCAATTTCGTTCAGTGAACGACGGCTATCGCCCACCACGAGCCATTGACACCGCATTGCCGTCTGTCCAGACCTGTTCGCTGAACGTTTCTGGATGTGTGTACGCCTTCAATCTCGCAACATGTCAGCCCCGCCGCAAATCTCGGGTAAACGGGAATTCCTTACTGCCAGCCACATGAATCGTGGCCGGGGGCACATTCATTACACCGGGTGTATGTCCCATCGCGGCAAAGCGCGACATGCGTCGGCTTTCGGCCTCGTAGGCGTTGACCGGAAAAGTGTCCGGGTTCAGTCCGCCGGGGTGTGCCACGTAGTACTGGCAGCCCCCGAGCGAGCGCTTCATCCATGTGTCCACAATATCAAAGGTCAGCGGGGTATGGATGCCTATGCTGGGGTGCAGGCTCGACGGAGGATTCCACGCCTTGTAACGCACCCCGGCCACGTACTCGCCGGTGGTACCGGTGTTTTGCATGGGCAGGGCCTGGCCATTGCAGGTGATCACGTACCGGCTCTGGTTCATGCCGCTCACATGGACCTCGATACGCTCCAGGCTTGAATCCACATAGCGCGCGGTGCCGCCGCTGCCGCCTTCTTCGCCCATCACGTGCCAGGGCTCCAGTGCGTTGCGCAGGGTCAGTTCAATGCCGGCCGAATTGATGGAGCCAACGATAGGAAACCTGAACTCGTAGTGCGGCGCAAACCAGCTCGAATCAAAGGCGTAGCCGGCGCTGCGCATGTCTTGCATCACATCATCAAAGTCCATTTTGATGAAGCTGGGCAGCATGAATCGGTCATGCAGCTCGGTGCCCCAGCGCGTCGCCGGGGCCTTGTAGGGTGTTTTCCAAAATCGGGCCACGAGTGCGCGCAATAAAAGTTGCTGCACGCTGCTCATGTGGGGGTGCGGCGGCATCTCGAAGGCGCGCAGTTCCAGCAAGCCAAGGCGCCCCGTTGCAGAGTCGGGCGAGTACATCTTGTCGATAGAAAACTCGCTGCGGTGGGTGTTGCCAGTGGCGTCGATCAAAATGTTGCGCAGCGTTCGGTCCACCAGCCAGGGCGGCATGCTTTGCCCGTGTAGCTCACGGTTCTTGTAGATCTGCTCGATGGCAATTTCGAGCTCATACAGCTGGTCGTTGCGTGCCTCATCCACGCGTGGCGCCTGGCTGGTGGGGCCGACAAACATGCCGCTGAACAGATAGCTCAGGGCGGGGTGGTTGTGCCAATAGAGCAGCAGGCTGGCCAGCAATTCAGGCTTGCGCAAGAACGGACTGTCTGCCGGGGTGGCACCGCCCATCACAAAGTGGTTGCCTCCGCCCGTGCCGGTGTGGCGCCCATCTTTCATGAACTTTTCAGCGGACAGGCGTGACTCAAATGCCGCGTTGTACAGGAACTCGGTGTTGTAGACGAGCTCTTTCCAGTTCGTGACCGGGTGGATGTTGACCTCGATCACACCAGGGTCAGGCGTGACCTGCAAAAGCTTGAGGCGCGGGTCGCGCGGGGGCGGATAGCCTTCCAGCACCAGTTGAACCTTCAACTCCTCGGCGGTGGCCTCGATGGCTGCCAGCAGGTCAAGGTAGTCTTCCAGTTTCTCCAGCGGGGGCATGAAGATGTAGAGCACCCCCGACTTTTCCCCAACCGCCTCGGCCTTGGGGCCGCTGGCGCGGCGTGGGTCGCGCACCTCGACACACAAGGCGGTGCGGGTGACCCAGGAAGCGGATTCGCTGCGCGCTGGCACCCTGGCAAAGTCGGCAGGTTCGTTCTGTGCGTAGCTTTGGGCGTTGGTCGCAGCCGGATTCGCCGCTGATGAGGACGTACCCTGAAATTGCGGTGTTGCGGAGGGCGCATACCGCGCTGCCATCGCGGTCTGTGCCGGCAATGCCGGGCGCGGGGCAGAAGGGTCTTGCTCGATCAGGTAGGGGTAGTCCGCCTCGCTGACCCACGGTATGGAGTCCAGTGGCAGGCGCAGGCCCATCGGCGAATCGCCGGGCATGAGGTACATGCGCTCGTCGCGCAGGAACCAGGAACCCGTTGTCCAGACCGGTGCGCCTTCGCGGCGCACTTCGGCCACCTTGATGGGCAACACATAGCCCACCACAGAGTCGAGCTTCTGCTCAAACACGCGGCGCAGACGGGCGCGCTCCATTTCATCGTCCAGTTTCGAGTCAAACGGGTCCACATTGACCGGCAGACGGCGCTCGCGCCACAGGTAGTACCAGGCGTCCTCGTGGGCGCTTTGCATGAACTGACTGCTCACGCCCAGCTTGGTGGCCAGTGTTTGGGTAAAGCGCTTGGCGTCTTCGCTGGTGTAGTGCGTGGGGGCTCGTTCATCGGTAAACAAGGCCGGGTTGCGCCAGACGGCTTGGCCATCGGTGCGCCAATAAATGTTCAGGGCCCAGCGCGGCAGTTGCTCGCCGGGGTACCACTTGCCTTGGCCAAAGTGCAGGAAGCCGCCTTGCCCATATTCGGCACGCAGTTTATGCACCAGTGCGGTGGCAAAACCGCGTTTCGTAGGGCCCAGGGCATCGATGTTCCATTCTGGTGCATCGCGGTCGTCCACCGCCACAAAAGTGGGTTCGCCACCCATCGTCAGGCGCACATCGCCTTGTTCCAGCTCCAGGTCCACCGCATCGCCGAGCTTCATTACCTCGGCCCATTGTTCTTCGGTGTAAGGCTTGGTGACGCGCGGCGACTCGTAGATGCGGGTCACTGCCATGTGGTGTTCAAACTCGACTTCGCACTTGTCCATGCCACCCTCAATGGGCGCGGCACCGGACGGCTGGGGCGTGCAGGCCAGGGGAATATGGCCTTCGCCAGCGAGCAGGCCCGAGGTGGCGTCCAGCCCCACCCACCCGGCCCCGGGCAGGTAAACCTCGCACCAGGCGTGAAGGTCGGTGAAATCAACTTCAGTGCCGCTGGGGCCATCCAGTGATTTCACGTCGGGTTTGAGCTGAATCAGGTAGCCAGATACAAAGCGAGCGGCCAGGCCGCAGTGGCGCAGCAGTTGCACCATCAGCCAGGCGGAATCACGGCACGAACCCGAGCCCAGCTTGAGTGTTTCATCCGGCGACTGCACGCCGGGCTCCATGCGGATGGTGTAGCGTATCGCCTTGTGCACCAGCTGGTTCACATCCACCAGGAAGTCAATGGAGCGGCGCTTCTTGCGATCTATGCAAGCCAGACAGGCCTTGAGGCGCTTGGTCAGGTGATCAGTGGCGAGGTAGGGCGCCAGTTCCTGTGCCAGCAGGGCTTCGTATTTGAACGGAAACTTCTCGGCACTGGGTTCGAGAAAGAAGTCAAACGGGTTGTAAACCGCCATTTCGACGACCAGATCCACCGTGACCTTGAATTCACGCGTCTTGTTTGGAAAGACCAATCGACCCTGGTAATTGGAAAAGGGGTCTTGCTGCCAGTTGATGAAGTGCTCAACTGGATCGATCTTGAGCGAATACGAAATGATCTTGCTGCGGCAGTGCGGTGCCGGGCGCAGCCGAATCACTTGCGGACCGAGATTGACAGGTCGGTCGTATTTGTAGTGGGTGACGTGGTTCAGCGCGGCATGAATGGACATGGATTGTCTCGTATGTATGGCAAGGCGGAGCCTCGCGGTAAACACATACTAGCAATGTTGGTGCCAGTTGGCAGCTAGCCATGTCCTTCTCACCTCAGGGCATGACCCTGAGGTGCGGGACTACAAAGCCTGGGTCAGCATGTCGCGGTATTCGTCCGCAGTGGCAATGCGCGGATTGGTCTTGTGGCAATGATCCGCCATGGCGCCCGTGATGATCTGGTCAAACTGGGACGCTTGCACACCCATGGCCGACAAGCCGGTGGGCAGGTCCAGCCGGGCATTCATGTCCTTGATGGCTTCCGGGATATCACTGCTGGCACTCAGACCCATGGCGTGCGCCATGCGCTGCAAGCGCTGTTCTTTTTGAATCGACTCAGCAGCGGAATTGAACTTGATGACTGCCGGCAGAAACATCGCATTGAGGGTGCCATGGTGCAGTCGGGGATCTACACCACCCAGGCTGTGACTCAGCGAATGAACGCACCCCAGGCCCTTCTGGAAAGCCATGGCGCCCTGCATGGAAGCGCTCATCATGTTCAGGCGGGCTTCGCGGTCGCTACCGTCACGTGTGGCGCGCTCGATGTGGGCCCAGCCGCGGGTCAGTCCGTCCAATGCGATGCCGTCCGCCGGGGGATTGAACGACGGCGCCATGAAGGTTTCCATGCAATGTGCAATGGCGTCCATGCCGGTGGCAGCTGTCAGCTTCGGGGGCAGTCCCAGTGTGAGTTCGGGGTCGCAAATGGCAGCTTTGGGTACCAAGTGCCACGAGTGAAAGCCCAGTTTGCGATGGTCATCGACGATGATGATGGCGCCACGCGCCACTTCGCTACCGGTGCCGCTTGTCGTGGGCACGGCAATCAGGGGCGCCACGCGCTCGGTGATGCGGGGTGAGCCGCCTTCTATGGTGGCGTAGTGGGTCAGAGGACCTTCATGGGTGGCGGCAATTGCCACGCCCTTGGCGCAGTCAATGGCCGAGCCACCGCCCACCGCAATCAGGCCGTCGCAGCCCTGGGCCTTGTACATGGCGGCCGCAGCGCGCACTGCCGCCTCGGTCGGGTTGGAAGGCGTCTGGTCGAACACGGCGACCGTCATGCCCGGCAGGGCATCCAGGGCTTTTTGCAAAATGCCTACCGCCTTGACGCCGGGGTCGGTCACGATCAGGGGGCGCGTGATGCCGACACGTTCACATTCCTGCTTGAGCAGCTTGATGGCGCCAAAGTCGAACTGGATTTGCGTCACGTAGTAGATAAGGGACATGGTGTTTTGCGGTGTACGATGAAAACATCAACTGTAACAAATACCGATATCGCCATGACTGACACCCGCCGAACCGACTTCCGCTTTTTTCACCGCCTGCGCGTGCGCTGGGCGGAAGTGGATATGCAAAAAATTGTCTTCAATGCCCATTACCTGATGTATTTCGACACGGCCATCTCCGACTATTGGCGTGCGCTGGCCCTGCCTTACGAAACAAGCATGCATTTGCTGGAAGGTGATTTGTATGTCAAGAAAGCCACCGTCGAATACAACGCCTCGGCGCGGGTAGACGACCAGCTGGATGTCGCACTCAAGTGCAGCCGCATCGGCACCTCATCCATCTTGTTCCATGGCGCCATTTTTCGGGGCGACGAGCACTTGATCAGCTGTGAGCTGGTTTACGTGTTTGCCGATCCGGCCACGCAGACTTCAAAGCCCGTGCCCGCCGCTTTGCGCGAGATCATGCTGGGCTATGAAGCCTTCGAGCCCATGGTTCGCATCGAGCTGGGAAGCTGGCAGGCACTTGGTCCCGAAGCGCGGCAAGTGCGCACCGAAGTGTTCCTTGAAGAACAGCGCATTCCTGTGGAAATGGAGTGGGACGAGGCCGACGAGAGCGCCGTGCACGCCGTGGTGCGCAACCGGCTGGGCGTGGCGGTGGCCACGGGCCGTTTACTGCAATATGCGCCCGGAGTCAGCCGAATTGGCCGCATGGCGGTCAATCGCGTGTTGCGGGGCTCCAACGTGGGCCGCGATGTGTTACGGGCTTTGATGCAGGCCGCCACAAAGCGCGGGGATCGGGAAGTGATGCTGCACGCGCAGCGCAATGCCGAGGGCTTTTACGCCCGGCTCGGCTTTTTACCGCGCGGCGAGCCTTTTGAAGAAGCCGGTATCGTGCACATTGAGATGTACCACCCGCTACCAGCCTCTCTGGTTTGAGCAAGCTTTAAATATCGGCCAGCAGAGGGTAGGGTGCTGGCGTCACAGCCATGGCAGGGCCATTGGCGGCCCCCAAATGCAGACCACCAGCCTGCGCTGCGGAGACCTGAACCGAGACAATGGCGTCAAAGCCACCTTCCGGAGATGGGGCGGCTTGCGCCACGGTGCCGCAAGGTTGCGACCCGTCTTCGGCTTGAAACACTTCGTCCCCAGCCTTCAAGGCAGCATCGCAGTGCACCAGGTAGGCACGACGCTTCAGGGTGCCACGAAATTGGCTGCGTGCCACGACTTCCTGGCCGGGATAGCAGCCTTTTTTGAAATTGACGCCTCCCACGGACTCGTAATTGAGCATCTGGGGCACAAACGCCTCCACGATGGGCGCCGTGATCATCGCAATGCCACTGCGCACATCGCCCCAGGCCCATGTATCCAGGCTCAGTGCCACACCTGCCGGGGCTGCCTCGGCCACGGGGGCCACCCAAAGCGCACGGCGCACGCTGTCAGCAGGGTACAAGGAAATGAGGTTTGCATTGCCAATATCAACCTTGGCCCACGCCGATGGGGGGGCTCCAGCTATTGATTCAATAGCATTCCCAGCCAGGCCGTACACCGCGTAATCGTTGCTGGCATCGGTCAGCTTTGCCTTGGCGCGCATCACAAACATCGACAAGCGCTTGAGGGTAGGTGCCAGAATGTCCTTGCTGCACACGAGCAAAATCTCGGAGTGACTGCGTTTGAAGCCGTAAAAGCTGGCTTGCATGCGACCTTTGGCCGAGCAAAAAGCCGCCAACCGGGCTTCAGACAGACCCAAGAGCGAAAAATCCTGGGTCATTTGTCCATGAAGAAATTTGGCTGCGTCTTCGCCTTCTGCGCGGATGACGCCCAGGTCAATCAAGGGCGCTACGCCGTTTAATTCGTTTTTCATGGCGTGAATTATCATCCCCCATCAATTTCATAGAGGTCTGTAGGGCTGTGCGTCGTCTTATTGCAATATTTGCTCTGTTTCTGGGTCTCCTGGGCGCTGGCGCCTGGTGGTGGCTGAACCAGAGCCTCGCCATGAACGCGGAGACTGTTGACCTGTCGGTTGAGCCAGGCACTTCCGCTCGCGGCATCGCCCAGGCAGTCAGCGAGGCCGGCGTGCAGGTCGATCCTTCTTGGCTGTACTGGTGGTTTCGCCTGTCGGGGGATTCACGCCAGATCAAGGCCGGCAGCTATGAACTGAGCCGTGGCACAAGCCCGCGCAGCCTTTTGCGCAAGCTGGTGCGCGGCGAAGAGGCCTTGCGCGCCGTTACGCTGGTAGAGGGCTGGAACTTTGTCCAGGTCCGTGCAGCGCTATTGAAAGCAGAGCAGCTCAAACCCGAAACACAAGGGCTGAAGGCCGATGCGATCATGGCCGCGCTAGGCAGACCAGGAGTGCATCCTGAGGGGCGCTTTTTTCCCGACACCTACACCTACGCGAAAGGCAGCAGCGATCTCGCCGTGCTCAAGCGCGCCATGCGGGCCATGGACAAGCGATTGGAAGCAGCCTGGAGCCAGCGCCAACCCGACAGCCCCTTGAAAACACCGGAACAGGCGCTGATTCTGGCCAGTATTGTTGAAAAAGAAACCGGGCGCGCCAGCGACCGGCCCATGATTGCTGGCGTTTTTTCCAACCGACTGCGCATCGGCATGATGCTGCAAACCGATCCGACCGTCATCTATGGGCTCGGTGAAGCGTTTGACGGCAATCTACGACGCCGTGATCTGCAGACCGACACGCCCTGGAACACCTACACCCGGGCCGGATTGCCGCCAACCCCCATTGCGATGCCCGGCAAATCGGCTTTGTTGGCGGCGGTGCAGCCGGCCCAAACCAGGGCGCTGTATTTCGTGGCACGGGGTGACGGCAGCAGTCAGTTCAGCAGCAGCCTGGACGAGCACAATCGGGCTGTCAACAAATACCAGCGCGGTCAATAACAGAACAAGCTACGGCATATGACAACAGGCGGTCTCTTTATCAGTTTCGAGGGCATTGATGGCGCAGGCAAATCGACCCACATCGACGGCCTGGCGCAGGCGTTTCGGACGCAGGGCAGGGCTGTGACCCTGACCCGGGAACCCGGCGGAACGCCCCTGGCGGAAAAGCTGCGCACGATGGTGTTGAACGACGCCATGGACGCCATGACAGAAGCCCTGCTGGTGTTTGCTGCCCGGCGAGATCATTTGCAGCAGCTGATTGAACCCGCGCTGGCTCGCGGCGACGTTGTTTTGTGCGACCGATTTACCGATGCCACCTTTGCCTACCAGGGTGGTGGGCGTGGGTTTGATCATGAAATGCTATCAATTTTAGAGCAATGGGTGCAAGGCACACGGGGGATTGATGCCAATTTTGTTCGGCAACCCGACTTGACAGTGTGGTTTGATTTACCGGCTGAAATTGCGGCCCAGCGTCTGGCAGGCGCCCGCGTTCCCGACAAATTCGAGGCACAGCCGGTCGAGTTTTTCAGGCGCGTGTCGGACGGCTACAGGCAACGCATGCTGGCTTTTCCCCATCGGTTTGCCCGCATCAATGCGGACAGCACGCGCGAGGCCGTTTGGCTGGACGTGTTGCAGGCGGTCCGGCGCAGGGGTTGGCTCGCATGACCGTCCCCGCCGTGGCACCGTGGATTGCAACGCAGGCCAGGCAGCTTCTTGCACAGCGTGGCCATGCCTGGCTGCTAGCCGGGCCGTCTGGACTGGGTCAGTATGGTCTGGCGCTGGCACTGGCCCGGGCCTGGCTTTGCGAGGCTCCCACCGCAGCAGGGGCCTGCGCAAGCTGTGGCAGTTGCCACGCGATCGATGTGCGCACCCATGCAGATCTGTGCGTGCTGATGCCCGAGACAACAATGCTGGAGCTGGGCTGGCCCTTGAGTGAAAAGGCGCAGTCCGACATCGACGACAAAAAGCGCAAGGCCAGCAAGGAAATCCGCGTGGATGCCATGCGCGACGCCGTCGAGTTTTCCCAGCGAACCAGCGCCAGGGGGCGAGGCAAGGCGGTGCTGGTGTTTCCCGCCGAGCGCATGAACAACGTGACCGCCAACGCCTTGCTCAAGACGCTGGAGGAGCCGCCGGGCGATGTGAAGTTCGTGTTGGCCAGCGAAGCCGCACATCAGTTGCTGCCCACTATCCGCAGCCGCTGTCTGGGGCACACCATGCTCTGGCCTGATGCTGACACCTCGCTAGCCTGGCTGGCAGAGCAGGGCATCTCGCCTGCGGTGGCCTCAGTCATGCTGCGTGCGGCGGGTGGACGGCCGGAGGACGCTTTGATGTATTGCCGCTCAGGCCTTGATCCGCAAACCTGGGTTGCCCTGCCCAAAGCCGTGGCGCGCGGTGATGTGGGCGTGTTCAAGGACTGGTCACCGGCGCAGGTGGTGGACGCTTTGCACAAACTGTGTCATGACCTGCTGGCCGTTCAGAGCGGTGCCAGTCCCCGGTTTTTTGCGGCTGCTGATCTTCCCGCAGGCAGCTCCATCAGCCGATTGACCACCTGGAGCAAAGCCCTGGCCGAGGCAAGCCGAACGGTGGAACATCCTTTTAATGCGGGACTGATGCTGGAAACACTTGTGAGTCAGGCCCAAAACGCCCTAAACTCAAGACATTAGATACGGCTTATGAGCAATTCCTCTCCTCCCACGCCTCGCCCGAGCGTCATTCAATTGGCGATCAAGGAAAAGGCTGCCTTGTATGCAGCGTATATTCCGCTGTTTTCTGAAGGTGGCATCTTTATTCCAACCTCCCGGGAATACAAACTGGGCGATGATCTGTACGTGTTGCTTTCCTTGCCAGAAGATCCCCAGCGCTACCCGGTGGCCGGAAAAGTGGCATGGGTCACGCCGGCCAAGGCTGCCAGCAATCGAACCCAGGGGGTAGGAATTCTTTTCCCGAAGGACGAAAAATCCCGAGCGCTCAAACTCAAGATTGAAGAGATTTTGGGCGGACACATGGCATCCGATCGACCCACGCAGACCATCTGAGCTTCTCGCCCGTTGGCGACCAGGCGGTTTCGCTTACCTGACCCTCCATGTTCACCGATTCGCACTGCCATCTGACTTTTCCTGAGCTCGCCGCCCAAATGCCCGCGATCCGGCAGGCCATGACCGAGGCCCAGGTCGACCGTGCTTTGTGCATTTGCACGACGCTGGAAGAGTTTTCGGCGGTGCAGGGGTTGGCTGCCCAGTACGACAATTTTTGGGCTACGGTAGGGGTGCATCCTGACAACGAAGACGTCCAGGAGCCCAGCCTGGAAGACCTCTTGACCCTGGGCCGGATGCCAAAGGTGGTCGGCATTGGCGAAACCGGACTCGACTACTACCGTCTGGGCGGGCGCAACATTGCCGACATGGCCTGGCAGCGGGATCGTTTTCGCACCCATATTCGTGCGGCGCGTCAGCTCAAGCTGCCCTTGGTGATCCATACCCGCAGCGCTTCCGACGATACCCTGGCGATTCTGCAGGAAGAGGGTGAAGACGGCTCGCCAGGCAGTGCCGGCGGCGTTTTTCACTGCTTCACTGAAACCGCCCAGGTTGCACGCCAGGCCCTGGATCTGGGTTTTTACATTTCCTTTTCGGGCATCCTGACCTTCAAAAGCGCCCAGGATCTGCGCGACGTGGCTGCGTTTGTGCCGCTTGACCGCATTCTGATTGAGACCGACAGCCCTTACCTTGCACCAGTTCCTTACCGAGGAAAAACCAACAATCCTTCGTATGTGCCTTACGTAGCAGCCTGTCTGGCTGAACTCCGTCAATGCTCTGTGACGGAAATCGCCGAAATAACCAGCCGTAACTTTGATGCCTTGTTCAAAGAGGTCTCGCAATGAATTTCAAGGCCTGGGGGCTTTCCAGAATTTACTTTAGATTTACTTTCTATCTAATTGTTTTTATTGGGTTTTCTAATTGCATGGCGGGATCGTATGAAGATTATTTTCGGGCCCTAAAGCAGGATGATGCCGCCATGGTGACGGGTTTGCTTCGACGCGGCTTTGACGTCAATACACTCAGTCCGTCGGGTGAACATGGGCTGATGATCGCCGTTCGTGAGCCTTCGCTCAGAGTTGCTGCCGTTATCATCGCCTGGCCGCATGTGAAGCTTGAGGCTCGCAACGAAAAGGATGAAAGCCCGCTCATGCTGGCGTCACTCAAAGGTTTGACCGATCTTTGCCGCCAGTTGATCGAGCAAGGCGCTGACGTCAACAAGCCAGGCTGGGCGCCTTTGCATTACGCAGCAACACATGGGCATCTGGAGGTAATGAAGCTGCTGCTGGAGAACCATGCCTATATCGACGCAGGCTCACCCAATGGCACCACACCGCTGATGATGGCGGCGCATTACGGCACGCCATCGGCAGTCAAGTTATTACTGGAGTCTGGCGCCGATCCATTGCTGAAGAATGATCAGGGCTTGTCCGCGATAGATTTTGCCCAGCGTGCCAATCGGGCAGACTCCACTGAGATCATTGCTGCCTTTGTTCGGGGCAAGCAGCCCAAGGGCGCATGGTAATCGTAATTTATACGATGTATATTATGTTAATAAACAAAGGTGTTTGAAGTGTTAACTGCACCGAGTGATCCCTGGGCACGTACTGCCCCCAGTCCTTTGACTGAGCATCCTGCTCCTGCACGCGTCCCGGCCCGGGACATGAATGAACTGTGTGCATGGATCAGCAAAGCAAGACATGCCACCTTTCGCACACTGCCTCAATCCCTGGTCGAGCTGAAACTGGCCGATGTCGACAGTCTGGCCAAGGTTCTTCTCAATCCGTCGGATGGCCAAAGAAGCTCGGAACAGAGATTGCTCGAATCTGGACTGATCACCGAACTCCAGCTTGAACACGCTCGGGCGCACATGCTCGACACCCCTGAAGTCGACGCCATGGCATTTCAGGTCGAAACCCAGGCGCTGGAGCGTTTGAACTGGTCCACCGCCTTCAAACACCACGCCATGCCTTTGGGCATGGAGTCTGGCGTGCTGTATGTCGCATCGTCCACACCCTTCAAGCGCGAGCTGGAGTTGGAATTGAGTGTGATCGCTGATTGCATTGTCTCGCTGGTCTGGGCATCCAAACTTGACATTGATCACCGGCTGGCTCTGGAGAACCATGCCCAGCAAACCACGCACGCCGAATCAACGAGTGGTCCGGATGTCTGGCCGGGTACGGCTGAGCATGCGCCAATGGATGTGCACGCCTTGTTGACCGATGCGCTGATCGAAATGAAAGCTTCGGGCGGTGAGGAGCAGGTCAATGCGGTGAACGAAAGCTCCAGCGTCATCAAACTGGTCAACCAGATGATCATTGACGCTTATGAGCAAAAAGCATCCGACATCCACGTCGAGACCAATCCGGGCGACGATATCTCAAGGGTTCGTTTTCGCAAGGATGGTGACCTCGAGGACTATCTGTTGCTACCCTCAACCCTGCGTGCGGCCATGGTTTCACGCATCAAGATCATGAGTCGACTGGACATCTCGGAGCGCCGTCGGCCACAGGATGGAAAAATCAATTTCAACGAATTCTCGAACATCAAACTGGAGTTGCGGGTGGCGATATTGCCAACCCATGACAATCTGGAAGATGTGGTCATGCGGTTGCTGGCCTCCAGCAAGCCCATCCCCTTGCAACTTCTGGGATTTTCGGCCCGGGATGACCGGACCATCAAACGTCTGACAGAGCGTCCTTTTGGACTGATCCTGGCCTGCGGTCCCACCGGGTCGGGCAAGACCACCACCCTGCACTCCTTGCTGGCCCATATCAATACCGACAATCGGAAAATCTGGACCGCTGAAGACCCGATCGAGATCACCCAGAAAGGGTTGCGACAACTCCAGGTCAACCCCAAAATCGGCGTAACGTTTGCCTCTGCCATGCGGGCCTTCCTGCGAGCCGACCCGGACGTGATCATGATCGGCGAGGTGCGTGATGAGGAAACCGCCAGTGTCTGCATTGAGGCGTCCCTCACCGGGCATCTGGTTTTATCCACACTGCACACCAACAGTGCGGCTGAAAGTGTTATTCGCCTGCTAGATCTGGGCATGGACCCGATGAACTTTGGTGATTCCCTGATTGGTATCGTTGCCCAGAGACTGGTTCGGGCCTTGTGTAAACACTGCTCAGAGCCCAAGGTTTTGACGCGTGACGAGTACGAAGCTCTGGTGCATGAATACATTGATGGTACAGCACTGAGCGCCGCTGAAGGGCATGCACGTCTGGCGGCGGCGGCATCTGAATCAGCCGGCAAGCCCGTACAGCAAATATCCATGCGACATGCCGTCGGGTGTGAGCATTGCGGTGACCGCGGCTACAAGGGCCGCATGGGCATCTATGAGGTACTTGAAAACGTGGGAGACATGAAACACAAAATTCAGTCACGCGCCCCAACGTACGAGATTTTTGCCGAGGCGTCCAAAGCCGGCATGCGAACCCTGCGCCAGGACGCACTTGAAAAAGCGGTGGCAGGCCTGATTGACATGAAGCAGGCCAAGACCGTTTACGCCTGAGACGCCCCCATTTTTATCTTTGGCAAAAATTCAGGAAACAGAAAAACTCACGGTTGGGGCACTCAGATCGGCGAATGAAGAACCCAGGGCAATTTCACCACGCCCATGAAGCACGCATTCTTCCCTTCTCAACAGAAGGTCTGATCCCCCGCCAGAAAATCGCACCCAGCATCCGTAGGAGCTGACATCCACCAGCATGACGCTGCCGTTGCGCCAGTCTATGCGGGCATGGGTACGCGAAACACGTGGGTCATTCACCACAAAATCGGCCTGTCGCACGCGCCCAATATGGATGGGCAGTTCGAAGGACTTGAAGGTCTTTTTCGTGTCCAGCCAGGTCAGCTCTATCTGTCGTCCCAATGCGTCTGTGTAGCTGGCATCCAGCATGGGGTCGAGGTTGGCTTGCATGGTCAGGAAGTCGGACGCTACATCGTCCTGCCATTCAATCTGGTAGACGCTGCAGGGCTCAGCCCGGCCCCGAATATTGATGGGACCCAAAATTCTGAAACGAACACCCTCGGACTCGTCTGCACCATCCAGAGAGGCACTGTTGGCCCATATTTGGTGCGGGCCGGACAAATCACTCAAACGGGCCGCGACATTAACGGCATCGCCATAACAATCACCCGCAACCAACTCCACATCGCCAGTCGCCACGCCAATCCGGATCGGCATACGTTTTGCCACCGGCATCTGGGCCATGCGCTTTTGGTGACCGCGTTGCATTTCCACCACCGCGTTGATGGCCGATCGATTGTCAGCAAACAAAGCCAGAACCCCGTCTCCCAAGGTTTTCACTACCCGGCCTTTGTTGGACTGCACCACATTGGCGATCCAGGTGGTGACCTGCGTCACGGCCTCTGTCGCCTTGACATTGCCCAAAGCTTCAAATGCGCCCGTGCTACCGAAGAGATCGGTGAATACGACAGTAGAGTGAACGCCCATTCCTGACTGATTCCGTTTCTTGAACTTAAACCGAGTTTAGGGCATTGGTTGCCCAAATGAAACTGCCGTGCAAGTATAAGTTTGCACTAGCCAGGGCAAGAGATGGGATTCAAATCGGCATCATGCCGAAATTTGTCAATTAAAAGCGGGCTGAGACGCTGATGTGCAGCTTTTGATCGCCGCTTTGCGGCAAACCCGAGCCAACAGCGAAAGGCAGGGAGCTTCCACTGATGACGCGACCATACTCAGCGGACAGGGAAAACCCCGGCAATGAGTAACGCAAGCCCACACCTGCGCTGCTCAGGCTGTCATGTGCAGGTTTGGGATTGCCGTTGGGATTGTTGTTGCTCAGCCAGCCAGCGTCCACAAAGCCCATCAGGCGTAGTCCGGGAGCCAGTTCAGGACCCGCGATTTCCGCAGAAAGAAATGCCCCTCGATCACCAGAGATGGGGCGCTCCCCGGTACCTCGAACCGACGAGGCGCCGCCGATGCCGAACTGCTCCCCGGCAATCAGGGTGTGCCCGCTGTATTGAAATTGACCCTTGGCACTCCAGAGCCACCCACCGGACAGCGACGAGGCATAGTTGGCCGAACCTCGCAAAGCAGTCCAGCGTGCGGTAGTGATACGCGTGTCTTCGCTCTGGTACGAGGTCAGGTCGTTTCCATGACCGCCCGGCAAATTGACGACCAGATCTGCGCTGTAGCTCCAGGCGGCGGTATCCGAGTCCAGACGGGCGTTGTAGCCCAGGCTGAACGGTCGACTGCGTCTCACGGTTTGTCCGGCCAACCCTATGCCATTGATTTCAGTGACATTGAACTGTTTGTCGTCCAGCGCAACAAGCACGTAACTCCGAAAGCCGCCCGATGGCGGAAGGTAATGGTTGTAATTCAAGCCAAGTGTCTGACCGGCACCTGTGCTCCTGAATGCGCCGAAATCACCAACCACGTCGGAATGGGTATAGCTCCAACCGAAAACACCTCCTTGCCGGTACGCTGGCACACGGTAATTCAGTCCGACTTGTTTGACATCGCTCATCCGCTCAAAAGACGTCGTGTAAGCGGCGGTCATTTGGTGGTCGAGGTCAAAAAGATTGTTGTGTCCGCCAGCGACCGTGACGCGGTCATTGCCCGTTGCATTGGACCCATTGTTGGACATGTTCACCACGAGATTCCAGGGCTTCGCTTCCTTGACGAGTATTCGCGCATCAATCTTGTCTGCCTGCTCCGATTCCTTGAGGGAGATTTGTATTTGTTTTCCCGGATTCTCATTGGCGATGGCGGTTTGCACGGCCAGCGTACGGAAATTTGGTGCCGTGCCCTCAAGCAGTTCAGGCACACTGGCCCTGATATTGCCATTGCTGTAGCTTTTCTGGCCGTCCATGGCAATCTTGCCAATGACAAACTTCACAATATTCAAGGTAACCGTGTCACCGACCTCCTGTGGCGGTAACGCGACCCGGTGCAAGACGAAGCCCCGATCACGTAGCGCGGACTCCAGTGCCGCAGTTGCCTTTTGGAGTGTTTCAATAGTGCCATCAGCCCTCAGGAAGGGTGCCAGCACTTTGGAAACATCCCCGGCCGGAAGCGGATTTTCACCTTGGATGTCAAAGCCCCGGATCAGAAAACTTGGACTTGCCGTCTTGGTTGAAACCGGCGCTTGTGCTTGCTGTCCAACAGCCGATAGCTGCCAACCCAATGCGAACGTCAGTAGCAAAGGGCGCATCCGTTGCCTGGCGAGGCAAGCGGAGGATGTGCCAAAACGGATGGGGCTAGGTTTCAGATGGGACATGGCTATCGGCACACATTCGACGAGCGAATTCCGGTTTCGTCCAGGACGGTAATCAGCATCGGGTTCTTGCTGTCCGGCATCGGTGTGCGATCAAATTCCAGAAACAAGGGCATCAGGTTCGGACGTACCGTGTTGCCATTGTTGTCTGCAAAACCCGTCTCGCCTTTTCCAAGGTGCAAGGTGTCGCGGATCGTTGTGATTTCGATATGACCATCCCGGACAAAGACAAAAAGACCTTCTTGCACCTCGTCGCCACTCACAACGGAAAACAGCTGCCGGACATCCACGGAGACGCCATCAGGACGAGGGAGTTCATCCAGGGTCGGCGCATTCAGGCTGCGAATTTCTGTGGCACTCACGAAAAGGCCCTCCCCCGCCTGCAGCGTCTGCAAGGCCGTTTGCCCCGCTGGGGTCACTTCGATGGAGCCAAGCCAGGTAAAGAAGCTGCAATTGCCCTCGGTACTGCAGTCCATGTCGAGCCCGGTTCCCCGGATGCCGATGGTTGCCGTAGGGGTTGAGAAGCCGACATTGCGACGGTTTGCCTTAGCAATCAGTCCGGTCAAAGCCCGCATCGATCCCCGCAGCAGCGACACCAGAAACTTGCCCTCTGTTGGATTCTTCTCGTCGAAAACGAAGCTCTCCACCTTGAACCGGGTGGCTCCACCCAGCGTCAAGCGACTGTCGTCACGAAACGCAAGCACCGCCTTGGTATGGCTGCCGGTTTCCACGGTTTCCCCTGGGTAGACGCTGCCACCATTGACCAGGCGACGCCTCATACCCGCACCGTCCATGGCGCTGAGCTCGCCATCCACCGTGACCACCTTGGCGCTGGCCAACACAACATTGGGACGCGCCTTTTCCGGAATTTTTGCAGACTCTGACCGGCAGTCTGAAGTGCACAGGCGGGCATCAAAGTCAGTGCCACGAATACCGATCGTCGCCGTCGAGGTCTGGATCTTGGCTGCGTTGGGCGAACCCTTTGAGATCAGGCCGGTAATGGCGCGAAAACCACCACGCACCAGTTGCAGCAGCATATTGTTGTCTGGCGCAGACTCCTTGAACTGGTACTGCTGGATGATGACCTCGGAATTGGGCCGAAGGGTCATCCGCGTGCCGTCAGGCAGCTTGATGATGGCCGAAGCACCATCGGCCGTGCTGAGGCGATCCCCCTGTTTGAGTGGCAACCCTTTGCCCAATGTGCGGGGGGGCTGACCTGCGGTGTGCGCGAAACCGACACCGCGTGCAAATTCGACTTCACCGGCTGTCTGCGCCTCTGCCTTTGTGGTCAAACCTCCCAGGGCAACAACTAGCGCCGCAAGCAAAACACGCGCAGCGACAATGCGGGCATTCAGTGGACTCACGGTCGGCATATTTCGCCTTCCACCACCAGAGCATCCTGTACCTTGTCTTTTGCTTCCACTTGCTGGGCGACAAACAACACATCCTCGAACGACGCTATAAATGCAGCGACTGTGCTGCCCGGCAATGCGGCGTAGGTCCCTGCCATTGCGTTTGTCATGACGGCGTTGACACTCAATGCTGTCGCCGTCTGGGTCATTGACCATCCAGCGGGTCCATTGAACAAAAGAGCGGGGCCGGCGATGGAGCCGGCGCTCAGAACGGACGACAGGGTTCCTGACACCAGACCCGACGACAAATCCCCCACCGAAATGACTTCTGCCGCGGTTGATGCAGTTAAGGTCCCGGAAATATTGACGGTGTCATAGGCACTCGCATTCAGGACATCCAGCGCCAGCGTAGCACCGCCAAGCATGGTCAAATTTCCGTTGACCGTCAGGGTCCCGATGCCGCCAACGCCTCCGGGCTTCAAGGTAGAACCATTCAAGTCGACCCCCGGCGCTGCAGTCAGCGAAATACTTTTACCGGAAACGGACGAGCCACCAATAAGGAAGATACCTTGCGCACCATTGATCGTGACATTGCCTCCCGTACTGGAAATACCCGAGCCTATGGCCTGCACGTTGTAGCCGGTCAGATCGATATTGCCGGTTGCGCTAACCGATCCCTGAATGGACAGGGTGGATGTGCCGGCCGAAGAAATGGTCACGCCACCGCCGGTCGCTTGTACCCCGCTGGTGCTGCCCACGGTCGCAAGTTGGAGTCCTGATGAGTTACTGTTGTTGAAAGTGAAGTTACCCGCAATACTGGCGGCAAGTTTGTTGACGATGTTGGCGCCAGACATGGTCACGGCGCCCGAAGACAGTATCTCCAGCGAGTCAGATTGAAGCACTGACCCCGTTGCACTGATGCCGCCCACCCCTGACTTGAGGGTGATCGGACCGCCCAGGGTTCCGACGGATGAAATGTTACCTGCCAGAGTCATGGCATTGCCCGCGGTCAGGGTGATCGCACCGCCGCCCGAGCCGGAGGAGCTGAGCTTTCCTATGTTGAACAGACTGCCACTTGCTCCGGCGTTGAAGATGATTGAGGCTGCATTGTTGGAGAGAATTTCATCGGCGGCATCGACAAAGCTTATCCCCTGTCCTACTCCAGAGTTCAGAGTCTCCAGCTTGAAGGATGTAATGCCGCTATTCAACTGGAGCAGGTTGTCAGACAGATTGTTGAGCGTGATCCCTTTGTCCGCCTGCAACAGGATGACGCCACTGGACAACGCCTCAATGGCCTGTTCACTGATGGTGTAGGTCAAGCCAACGCCGTCTGTTGCGAACACGTTGTTGTCAGCAACCTGTCCGTCGTCAGCGCCAGAAACACCATTGGAGATCACAATAAAATCGGGGTCCAGCAGCACGGTGCCTGCTTGCCCTTTGGGCGCGCTGGTATCGACACGGGCGGAAAAGTCCAGCCGCTGTTTGCCAGAGGTTTCAACGAAGCCACCATTGCCGCCATTGCTGCCCCCGCGGGCTTCAATTTGGCCATAGGCACGCGTGGCATCGTCAGCCCACAAGATGATCCGACCGCCATCGCCAACATCCAGCGCGTTGGCCTTCAGCTTGGCCTCTGCACCGAAATAAGCCACTTGAGCATTCTGTACAGTCGTATTCTGGCCTTGGTAATCGCCTCCCACGCGGATGTTGCCGCCCCCGAACTGTCCAGAAACGTCGATGACAGCCTGATTCATCACGGCCACACGCTGCCCCAAGACATCGACCTGCCCGCCTTTGGAGCCCGTGGCCTCGATTCGGCCCGCGCCTTCTACATAGGCGTCGGCACTGGCCTTGAGTAGCACACGTCCACCTTCCAGGTTCGCTGTTGTCGCCTGAATCAAGCCGCTATGGCGCAAGGTTCCGGCAAATATGCCAACCGCATCACCCCTCAGGGTCCCCAGGTTGAGCACTTGATCGGCTGGTGCCTGCACTTGCATTGAAATGCCTTCGAGTCCCCTCCCGGTCACTTCCACACTGCGCCCTGCGGCGAGAATGACACTGCCCCCGGGAGCTTCAACCACAGCGGATTGGGCCAGTTCGATACTTGGCGCAATCAGCACAACATCTCCACCACGGGCGATGATATTGCCCTGAACCGTCAAGACCCCGGTTGCTCCGGCAAAGCCCTCATTGGTAAAGCGCAAGCGTCCGGCCAGGGCGTCGGCGTCCTGCATGCCAAGCACGGAGGCGGTAAAACCAGCGGTATCCACCAGTGCACCGGTTCCCACGGCGATGCCCGCTTGATTGACCAGCACCACTTGGCCATTGCTGGAGAGGGTACCGAAGATCAATGATGGCGTATTGGTCACCACCCGGTTGATGGACAGGCTCGTGGCACTGGGTTGCTGGATACGCGTGGTACTGCCTGCCGGGATGGAAAAGCTTTGCCAATTGATGGCAGAGTAATTGGTTCCTGCACCATTCTGAGTGGTGACCACCAATTTGTTCGCCTGACTCGCATCCAAGGTCGCTTTCCCGATGACAGCGACGCCACCGGATGGATTGGCGTGTGAGTAGGACGTCAAACCGATGAATGCGGATGCCACGGCCCAAGCGAGCAAAGAGCGGTCCATCCTCAACGGGGGCCCCAAAGCTGAGCTATTTGGAATCCCGCTCACTGTATTTGCAGATTGTTATCCATCGGGCCATGATAAACCGGCATCCGGACTTGCGGCAAATCAATTAAGGCACGATCTGAGCGTAATTGCGACAATTGCTATCCGTTTTCATGGCCCCAGAAAAGCAGTGCGTCCCGGTCTTCCACCAGCAGGTCGGTCTTGGCGCCCACAGGCAGCAGCACTTTGGTTGGCACATGACCGTAGGGCAAGTTGGTGAGCACGGGTACCTTGATCTGGCTGCGCAACCAGTTCACGACGGTCTGCAATTTATACCCTCGGTCATGCGGCAGCAGCTTGTATTCGGTGAATTGCCCCAATACGATCGCTTTTTGGCGCCCTAGCACGCCAGCATGCAGCAACTGCGTCAGCATGCGTTCGATGCGGTAAGGGTGTTCTGCCACATCTTCCAGAAAGAGAATGCCGCCTTTGATGTCCGGAAAATACGGCGTTCCAATCATGGAGACCAGTATGGACAGATTGCCACCCCACAAAACTGAGTTCTTGATAGAAAATGAGACCTTGGTCCTCGTATCCATTGGCATCTTTGCTATCGAAATAGATGCACTCGCGGCAGACTCACGGTTTTGTCGCCAACCTGCGCCCTCACCCTGCCCGCTCAGGAGATCGTCAAAACAGGCCTCCATGATGTCGTCTGGCGTCTGCTCTTCACTGAAACCATGGCCATCGGCCATGTCAGGTTTGCCACCGACCCCAAAGCCTTCACACAGTGCCGGCCCAGCCCAGGTGACAGCGCCAGTGCGCGCCAAAACGGCATTCTGAAATGCGGTGAAGTCACTGATACCGACAAACAACATGCCTTTGTCGATGGCTTTGGCGACCGATTTGTAGTGAATACCGCCCAGAATTCGCGTCAAGCCGTAGCCGCCACGGGAAATCAGGGCGACGTCCGCACCACTGGCCGCTGCCCGGTGAATGGCCGCCAGCCGGGTGTCATCGTCTCCCGCGAAACGCAAGTGGCTGCTCAACGCCGCCTCATCGATTTCGACCTCGTGACCGAGCATTTTGAGCCGGGCAATGCCCCGCCGAAATGCCGCCTTGTCGCGCACGGCGCCGGAGGGTGAATAGATATAAATGTGTTTTTTCACGAACTTGAATGCTTGGTCTGAGGGGGTAAAAAATACTGGACGGCAGCCTGTGCGATGGGTTCGCCATGCTCCTGCACGAAATGCCCGGCTTGTTCGAGACGCATCGGCTCCGGGCAGCTTCGAATAAGACTCTGCAAGTGCTGCATCATGGGCAAACCCAATACGGGATCCTGCATGCCGACAGCCATCAATGTCTGGCCTGACCAGCGCTCACGCCAGAAATCCCGAGCCTGGCGTGAGATGGCGGCACCATCCGAGTTTTCGAATTCCGGCACCATGGGTGCAAAGGCGCGCAGTGCGGCACGATGACCACGGTCCGGAAACGGTGCCATGTAGGCGGCACATTCCTGGGCACTCATGTGCGGATTGCCACGTGAAAAAAGCCGGGCAACATCAAATTCCGGGTTCTTGGCGCACATTTCGCGCCACCCCAGGAATCCGGCAGACAAAGGGGCATCACCGGTACCCAAAGTGGTGTTCATGACCAGCAAGCCGCAATAGCGTGCTTCGCTGGCCATGGGCAATGTGAGCCCAAGTATCCCGCCCCAATCCTGGACTACAAGAACAACATTTTTTAAATCCAGACGTTCCACAAACTCCAGCAATACCTGTCGGTGCCAGGTAAAGGTGTGAAAGTCATCTTTTTTGGGCTTGTCGCTTTTTCCGAAGCCGATAAGGTCGGGTGCAATGACGCGGCTTCCCGCTGCAGCAAGGGGCGGAATCATTTTCCGGTAGAGATAGCTCCAGGCGGGATTGCCATGCAGGCAGAGGTAGGTGAGCGGCGCATCGGCAGGACCGATGTCAAGGTAATGCATGCGCAGCCCGGCAAGTGCCGGCAGGTCACTCATGTAGTGGGCGGGCCATGGATAGTCCACAAGCTGTTGAAATCGGGCATCCGGTGTTCTCACGGCGTCATCGCGCAAAGGGCTGCTGCTCATTCGGATTTCCTCGCGCTTTTGCTTGAAAAATGCCTGCAACATGCCCGAGCATTCATCGGCCAGTACCTGGCCTTGAACCTGCGTCTGGTGATTGAGCCTGGTATCGGAGAATAAATCCACCACCGACCCGGCAGCGCCGGTTTTGGGATCCGGCGCACCAAACACCACGCGCTTGAGTCGTGCATGCAGCATCGCACCCGCGCACATGACACAGGGCTCCAGCGTCACAAAAAGCTCGCAATCGTCCAGCCTGTAGTTACCCAGGACGGTCGCCGCCGCACGCAAAGCGGAGATTTCCGCATGCGCGGTTGGATCATGCTTGCCAATAGGTGCGTTGTGACCCACCGCGATCACCCGCCCATCCCGAACCACCACGGCACCCACCGGCACTTCCCCCTCAGCCATGGCAACGCGTGCCTGCTCAAGGGCTCTTCCCATGAAGATTGGGTCATCCATGAACTTTGACACTAGGCCCCCATGCCCAGACGCTGCATCCACGCCGCCAGTGCGCGTTCGTTGTCATTGCCCGAGGCATAGATGGATTTCATGGATTCAAAGGCTTCCGGCCGGTGCTGGTTGATCTTCAATTTGCATTGCAACCCGGTCACGCGCAACTCAAAACCCACGATACCTCCCAGCATTTTTTGCGTGAATTCCTCGCTCAAACCTTGCCACTGCATGGCATAAGCCGGCTCGTGATCGGCAATCAGTTTCTTCAATAACTTGTCTTTTTCCGTGGGGTCTTCAACCAGCGTGGCCTGTACGGTGCAATGCACTGCCAGGTAGTTCCAGGTGGGGACACGTGCAAGGTCGGGATAGACCTGCGGCGACAAATAGGCATGCGGCCCCAGAAAGGTCACCAGGGCTTGAGAACGTGCAGCCAGATAGCGCCAGTGCGGATTGCCTTTGGCGACATGGCCCAGCAGGAATTTTTCCTCGTTGCGTTCCTCCAGATGCAGCGGAATATGACTCACGAACGGCAGACCGCCCTCGTCCATGCTGATCAGGCTGGCGAACGGGTTGGCCCGCATCAAATCAGCTGCATCCTGATTGTTTTTTGAATTGAACTGGGGAGAAAGGTACATGATCAGATCCGCGGGTTCTTTGGTATTTGGGGTCCCGTCATGGGCTCGAAAACCAGCTTGAGTGTTTTCAGACCGGGGGCACAGCTTGCTCGACCGGGTGTTCAATGATCCGGGCCAGTATGACGGTGAAACGGCTACCCTCACCCACCTGGGATTCGACACTTACCCGCCCTTGCAGTACCTGAGTGACCATCTGGTGCACGATCGCAAGGCCCAGGCCCGATCCTCCGGTCCCCAGCCGGGTGGTAAAGAAGGGGTCAAATATCCGACTCATTAAGTCCGCTGGCATACCAACGCCATCATCCGCGAACACCAATTCGACACTCTCATTGTCTATCTGACGTCCATGGACTGAAATTTGACCTTCAGTACGCCCCGCGAATGCGTGGATGGCTGCGTTCATGACGATGTTGATCGTCACTTGACCCAGTGCGCCAGGAAAGCTGTCCAGCGTGATGTCGCGCGGGATGTCAATGGCAATCTTCCATGGCATTTTTTTGAGATTGGGGCGCAGCGTAGCGATGATTTCCCGAACCACCTCGTCCAGATTGAACACACGTTGACGCTCCGAAGTTTGATCCACTGCGACCTGCTTGAAGCTGTGCACCAGATCGGAGGCCCGCTGCAAGGAGCGCTGTACCAGTTCGGCTCCTTCCAGACTGTCGGTCATAAAACGCTCCAGCAACGAGCGCTTGAGCTCATTGCGGATGACCAGACCCTGAAACTCGCGAGCCCTGTCGTGCATTGAACTGGCCACGACCATGGCATTGCCAATCGGCGTGTTCAGCTCATGCGAGACACCAGCCACCATGCTCCCCAGGGCGGCCAGTTTTTCAGACTGTACCAACTCCTTTTGGGCATGCTGCAGTGTCGTCAGCGCATTGGAAAGTTCATCATTGGCACTTTTGAGTTCAAGCGTGCGCTGCTCTACCCTCGCCTCGAGTTCGGCATTCGACTTCATTACTTTCGCCTCTGCCAGTTTTCGATCTGTCAGATCGAACAAAAGACTCATGGTCAGACGCCGCCCATCCTGTTCAACCGAATCAGCCGACACGGAGACAGACAACAATCGGCCATCGCGACCTTGCACCGTCATCTCCAGGTTGCGTACGCAGCCGTTGCGCCTGAATTCTGCGCCATAGGCCTGCCGAGCGGCGGGGTCGTACCAAACGCCCAGCTCCAGCGGGGACTTGCCAAGGACGTCTTGTTGCTTCCACCCAAGTACACTTTCCCATGCCTTGTTGACATACACCGTTTCGCCCGTGCTTGCGTCCGTCAGCGACAGCGGCGCGGGAACAATATCCCCGACTTTGGCGAAACGCGATTCCGCCTGGCTTAACTGGGTTTCGCGTGAAGTGAGGTTGGCCACGGTCTCACTCAAGCGTGCGTTGAGCTCTGCCATTTTTGAACCCTGACGCTGCTGGCTGCGCGAGATACTTTGAAGCAACAACATGCCAACGAGAAGGATCACCGAAATATCCGCAGCACGTCCCCAGGGGCCACGGTCAAACTCAATGAATTTGATGCCGGAAGCCTCCATCCATGCCAAAAGGAAAAGTGTGATTGCAGACATCAAACACATGGCGTAGCCGTGCCTCACCCCCAGCAACCATCCTCCGACAAGAATCAGTGCCGGATATAAATAAAGCAAGGTATTGTTGACACTACCCGTCAGCAGTGCCTCTGAAGTAATGCCAAGCCACACGCCCCAACCGTAGGTGACGAAGGCCAGGGTCAGTCGTCCGGCGCGCATCGAAACAATGGCCACCAGCGCGGCCACCAAAATGATGCTTCGCATGAGGGAGCCGTGGGCGTCATCGCCCATCAGGTATTTGAGCAAGGCAAAAAGAACTGTGAAGAGGCTGGCGGTCAGAACAATGGCGCGACCCAGCTTCACGTTTTCGTCGGCAATGACCGCCCCGGGATGACTACCCAGTTTAATTAGCTCACGCATGGCCCGGACTCAGCGGCTTGTATCCCGCGCCCGCAGCCAGTCTTTCAACTCAGGCGCAGGCATGGGTTTCGCATAGAGGTAGCCTTGCCCCTCATGGCAACCCATTTCGCGCAAGATCTTCGCCTGATTCTCGTCTTCAATACCTTCCGCAATCACCGTCATCTTGAGGTTGCGGCCCAACTCAATCACCATGGAGGCAATATGCCCACCCAGCACGGCTGAATTGAGTTCATTCACAAACGCACGGTCAATTTTGAGCCTGTCGACAGGCAGTTGCCGCAAGTGACTCAGAGAAGAATACCCGGTGCCAAAGTCATCAATGGCGATGGAAATTCCCATGCCCTTGATGAGCGCCAGTGTTTCCAGAATGAAATCCGGATCCTCCATGGCCACCGATTCGGTGATTTCCAACTCAAGGTGTTTCGGATTGATACCGGTGTCTACCAAGGCCGTATTCAATTTTGCAAGAAACTCCGGATGCCGGAATTGAATCTGCGACACATTGACAGACATTCTCAGGCCAGGCAGGCCCATCGCCTGCAATCGAATCAACTCGTGGCAAGCCATACGCAAGACCCAGTCGCCAATGGCGATGATCAGGCCCGAGGCTTCTGCTAACGGAATGAACCGGTCAGGGGGAACAAAGCTGCCGTCATCGTTGCGCCAGCGCAGCAAGGCTTCCATGCCAACCACCTGACCATTGTCCAGATTGATCTGCGGCTGGTACACCACAAACAGCCGTTCGGTTTCCACTGCGGAACGCAAACTTTGCAACAAACGCACGCGTTCGCGGATTTCAATTCCCATGTCGACCGAATAGACGACATAGCTACCCCGTCGACTTTTTTTCGCCCGTTTCAGCGCAATATTGGCGTCCTTGATGGCTTCCTGTCCGGACCCCTTGACATCCGCGAGGCGCACCAAGCCGACTGTGGCGGTAACGATCATGGAGTCGTTCAACACGGAAAACGGCTGGCGGAACAGTTTCAGCAGCAGTACAGGATCGATTGAAACCGCGCTGCCCATCAGACCAAAGGTATCGCTGCCGATACGCGCAATCACGACGTCATCGGACAGACTGGTCTTCATCCGTTGGGACACTGCCTGCAACAGCCGGTCGCCCTGCTGATGACCCAGGGCATCGTTGACCTCTGAAAAATCATCAATATCCAGAATGGCCATGACACTGTCACTGCACCCATCCCGCGCCAGCTGATCGTCGATCAGTGTAATAAAGCGATTCCGGTTGGGCAGACTTGAAAGACGATCGTAATAGGCAAGCTCATCCAGTGCGCGAATTTGCTCATAGGCACGGACGGCCGCGGTAACGGTTGCATAGAGCTTGGTGCGGGTTAGCTCCGACTTTGTTTTGTAATCGTTGATATCGAAGTCATGAATGGTTTCGATCTCTGGGGCATAGCCCGGTTGCCCGGTGCGCAAGATGATGCGAACGTCCAGCAATTTCAGATCGTTGCGTATGGTCCTGACGAGATTCAGACCCGCGTCCTCACGCTCCATCACCACATCCAGCAGAATGATCGCGATGTTGGATTCAGTCTTCAGGATTTTTGTCGCTTCGTCGGCCGAGTAGGCATGCAAAAACTCAATTGGACGACCCAGGATATTGACGCCGGTCAACGCAAAAGTCGTTGCGCGATGCACATCAGGCTCATCATCAACGATGAACAAACGCCAGCACAAGGGCTTCGACCCGTCATCCTGACCTTGGTCATCTAGGAAATGCAGATCGTCTGCACCGGATGAGGCGTCCAGTCTATTCACGTGTGGCATTCGGATATTTTGCACCAACGGACCAATGGTGTCTCAGGTTTTTTAAGGGTCATCACAAATGTTGCCTTCCTGAATTGTGGGTCATTGCACAGGCAACGTCTCTTGGGGTTAATCAGGAGCCTGGATCATTCCCATTCGATGGTTGCTGGCGGTTTGCTGCTGACATCATAAGTCACCCGATTGATGCCCCGAACCTCGTTGATGATGCGGCTGGATACTTTCTTGAGCAAAGCATAGGGCAACTCAGCCCAGTCGGCGGTCATGAAATCGCTGGTCTGCACGGCACGCAGGGCCACCACGTAATCGTAGGTTCGCCCATCACCCATCACGCCCACACTCTTGACCGGCAAAAACACCGTGAAAGCCTGGCTGGTCAGGTCGTACCAGCTCTTGCCGCTTTCAGCATCGATAAAATTGCGCAACTCTTCGATAAAGATGGCATCGGCCCGACGAAGCAAGTCGGCGTATTCTTTCTTGACTTCACCCAGAATGCGCACGCCCAAGCCCGGTCCGGGGAACGGATGGCGGTAAACCATGTGATAGGGCAAGCCCAAAGCGACGCCCAGTTCACGCACTTCATCCTTGAACAGTTCTCTCAAGGGTTCCAGCAATTTGAGGCCCAATTGTTCTGGCAGGCCACCCACATTGTGATGGCTCTTGATCGTGACAGCCTTCTTGGACTTTGCCCCGCCCGATTCGATCACATCGGGGTAGATGGTGCCTTGGGCCAGCCATGCAACATGGCGCGACTGGTCGCTCTTGAGCTTGCCAGCTTCGGCCTTGAACACTTCCACAAACTCACGACCAATGATCTTGCGCTTGGCTTCAGGCTCACTCACCCCTGCCAAATGCCCCAAAAACTGCTCCGCCGCATCGACCCGTACCACCTTGGCATGCAGTTTGCCAACAAACATGTCCATGACCAGATCGCCTTCATTCAGGCGCAACAAGCCGTGGTCAACGAACACGCAAGTAAGCTGGTCGCCAATGGCGCGGTGAATGAGCGCCGCTGCCACCGATGAGTCCACACCACCGGAGAGGCCCAGAATGACCTCTTCCTTGCCGACTTGTGCACGGATTTTTTCAACGGCTTCACTGATGTAGTCGCCCATGATCCAGTCCGACCGGGTACCGCAGATTTCCAGCACAAAGCGTTCCAAAATGGCTGCGCCACGTTTGGTGTGCGTTACTTCCGGGTGGAACTGGACACCATAGAACCGGCGCTCTTCGTCGGCCATGCCGGCAATCGGGCAGCTGTCGGTGCTGGCCATGAGCTTGAAGCCATGCGGCAACTCGGTGACCTTGTCGCCGTGGCTCATCCAGACCTGCAACATGCCGTGTCCTTCGGGCGTGGCGTAGTCCTGAATGCCCTTGAGCAATTGTGTGTGGCCATGAGCCCTCACATCCGCATGACCAAATTCACGTTTGTGACCGCTCTGCACCAGTCCACCCAATTGGTGGGCCATGGTTTGCATACCGTAACAAATACCCAGAACCGGCACACCCAACTCAAATACTGCTTGTGGGGCCTTGTCAGTAGTCTCTTCGTAAACGCTGGCGTGACTGCCCGACAAAATGATGCCCTTGAGCATGCCATCTCTGGCATACGCGCGCACCCAGTCGTCACTCACGTCACACGGATGAACTTCACAAAACACGTGCGCTTCGCGCACACGCCGCGCAATCAATTGGGTAACTTGAGAACCAAAGTCAAGGATGAGAATTTTTTGGTGCATGGTTTTTGCAGATCAGTCAGCCCGGTAGTTGGGCGCTTCTTTGGTGATTTGCACGTCGTGCACATGGCTTTCACGGATACCGGCGGTTGTGATTTCCACAAACTCGGCCTGGTTCTGCATGTCTTCGATCGTGGCGCAGCCGCAATAGCCCATGCTCGCGCGCACGCCACCGGACATCTGAAACACAATGGAAACCATGGAGCCCTTGTACGGCACGCGGCCTTCAATACCTTCGGGCACCAGTTTGTCGGCGTTCGGATTGCCGGTCGTGGATTCCTGAAAATAGCGATCCGCACTGCCCTGCTGCATGGCGCCAATGCTGCCCATGCCGCGGTAGCTCTTGTAACTGCGACCCTGAAACAGGATGACTTCACCAGGTGCCTCTTCGGTTCCGGCAAACATCCCGCCCATCATGACGCTGCTGGCGCCAGCGGCAATGGCTTTGGAGATATCGCCGCTGTAGCGGATGCCACCGTCAGCGATCAAAGGAATACCGCTGCCCTTGAGCGCGGTGGCGACACTGTCAATCGCCATGATTTGCGGCACACCCACCCCTGCCACGATACGGGTAGTGCAGATGGAGCCTGGACCAATACCCACCTTGACGGCGTCTGCCCCTGCTTCGGCCAGTGCCAGCGCAGCCGCACCGGTAGCGATGTTGCCGCCAATCACGTCAACCTGAGGATAGTTTTGCTTGACCCAGCGCACGCGTTCGATCACGCCCTTGCTATGGCCATGCGCGGTGTCCACCACAATCGCATCCACGCCGGCGCGCACCAGCGCTTCAACCCGCTCTTCCGTGCCTTCGCCCACTCCGACGGCTGCACCAACACGCAACTTGCCCTGTGCATCCCGTGCAGCATTGGGGAAACTTGTTTGCTTGGTGATGTCCTTGACCGTAATCAGCCCTTTGAGCTCAAACGCATCATTGACCACGAGCAAACGCTCAATTTTGTACTGGTTCAGCAACACCTTGGCTTGTGCCAGAGTTGTGCCGTCGGGCACCGTCACCAGCTTGTCACGCTGGGTCATGATATGGCTTACCGGCAAGTCATAACGGGTCTCGAAACGCAAATCACGACCCGTAACAATGCCGACAACTTTGCCCCCGTCGCAGACCGGAAAGCCGGAGACACCGAGTTGATCAGACAACTCAATGACCTGGCGCACCGTGTGATGAGGGGTAATAACGACCGGGTCACGCAACACGCCGGACTCGTAGCGCTTGACTTTGGCGACCTGCGCAGCCTGCTCCTGCGCCGACATGTTCTTGTGCACGATTCCGATTCCGCCCTCCTGGGCAATGGCAATCGCCAGTCGCGCCTCTGTCACTGTATCCATGGCCGCAGAGACCAGTGGCAAATTCAGTGCGATATTGCGGGAAAAACGGGTTGCAAGGGAAGTGTCCTTGGGCAGGACCTGGGAGAACGCTGGCACCAACAGAACATCGTCGAAGGTGAGCGCTTTACCAATTAGGCGCATGTCTGAGCTCCAAATGGACAATTGTACCCGCGTCATCCGGACCTGCGCTCCGGTGCATGGCGATAAACAGACACCGAGGGCCGCAAAGGAGCTTCTCGCTTGAAAATCCCGACTACTGCGCGCTAAACTCCAATCATGAAGCTCATTCAAAAAATCTTGGTGATGGCGGTTTGTCTGCTTTCGATGGCCGCATCGGCACAGTGGCAATGGATCGACAAGGATGGCCGTAAGGTATTCAGCGATCGTGCGCCGCCCTCCGACATTCTGGAGAAGAACATTCTCAAGCGACCCGGTGGTTCTGTAACGACAGTGCCAAGTACCCCCGTAAGCACAGGCATGGACGCATCGAGCGCTACGACGGCATCAGGTCCACAGGGCGGCGCAAGCGCACCGAAATCAAGTGGCGTTGACAAGGAATTGGCTGAAAAGAAAAAGAAGGCCGAAGAAGCTGAACTGGCCAAGCGCAAGGCTGAAGAAGAGCGAATTCTGAAAGCCAGGATCGAAAATTGCGCCCGCGCCAAGCAAAGCAAGGCCACATTTGATTCGGGCGTGCGTGTATCGCGAACCAATGAAAAAGGCGAGCGTGAAGTGATGGATGAGGCCGCGCGTGCGGCTGAAACCAAACGCATCCAGGCCATTATCGACTCGGACTGCAAATAATTACCCCCGGGCGCAGCGTCGGATAGGCAGCTTCAGTAGCCTGCTTTGGCCCCGGGGCGTTTCTTGATGAACAGTCCCGTGGTCCTTGCTCCTTGCTTCGCAAAGCGCTCCCGTCGTGCCATTTTGGGGTCTACGGTAAGCGTTCGGTAGATTTCGATCCGATCATTGTCTCGGAGTACCTGAGTCAACGGGACTTTGCGGCCCCAAACCCCCACCACAGCGGTTCGCAGATCAATGTCTGGAAATGACTGCAGGAGACCACTGGCGCCAAGCGCCTGCAAAACGGAGCATAAGGGCGCGACGCTCAAGGTGAACTCACGCACTTCACGTGGTGCCGGCGAATAGACCACGGTCACGCTGAGTCTCATGTCACTCACCATAGACTTGTGCGGCTCGTTTGACGAAGGCGTCTACCAAACTCGCGGCGATTTTGTCGAACACAGGCCCCACCAATTTACCAAGTGTCGCGTTTTCAAACCCGTAGCTCAAGCTCAGTTCGACCTTGCAGGCTCTTTGCGAACCATCGCCAAGCGGCAGGAAATTCCACTCGCCGTCCAGCTTTGAAAAAGGGCCATTCACCAGCGTCATGGCTACTTGCCGCCCTTGCGTGTGTTCATTGCGCGTGGTGAAAGTCTGGCGGATGCCACTGAAGGATATCCCGACCTCGGCCGTCATGCCCGTCTCATCAGAACTGACCACGCGGGCGTGATCGCACCATGGTAAAAATTTGGGGTATTGGTCTACCTCAGTCACCAGAACATACATTTCTTGGGGGCTGTACCAGATCAGGACGGACTTCTTTACGGTTTTCATAGAATGGAGGTCTGCGCGGGATTGTAGACAAGCCTTGTACGCACCATTTACACCCCCACTTCGACTATATGGCCAAGAAACCCGATACCGCGACCCGCATTGCTGACAACAAGAAAGCTGCTTACAACTATTTTTTTGAAGAACGGTTTGAGGCAGGCCTTGTTCTTGAGGGCTGGGAAGTTAAATCGTTGCGCGAAGGCAAGGTGCAGCTCACCGATGGTTATGTGGTTATTCGCAATGGCGAGCTGTTCATTATTGGGTTGCAGATCCATCCGCTGAATACGGCTTCCACACACATCAGCCCCGACAAAGTGCGTACCAAGAAGCTCTTGATGCACAAAGAGGAAATCAAGCGCCTGATTGGGAAAATAGAGCAAAAAGGCTACACCTTGGTGCCGATCAATTTGCACTGGAAGGCCGGCAAGGTCAAGTGTGAGATTGCCTTGGCCAAAGGCAAAGCCGAACACGACAAGCGGGACACCATCAAGGATCGGGAAGGCAAGCGCGAAGTTGAACGGGCCATGAAGACCCATCATCGATAGTTCAGGTAAGTTCCCGCAAGGGATGCGCCCACACTGGCCAGGGCGACTGGAAAAACGGTTCAACCTGGTCCGGCGTTACCTCCTCGATGCGCTGCGGATGCCACTTGGGATGGTGATCCTTGTCAACTGCCAGAGCACGGATACCTTCTACCGTTTCGGACGCTGCGCCTGAACGTCCCAGGTGCAATGTGCTGAAGCAATGACGCACGATATCGCGCTCCATGCGCAGGTCTTCTGCCAGGCTCATGGTCCGGGCGCGGCGAATCTGTTCAAGCACCACATGCAGCATGAGCGGGGAACGCTTGCGCAAGGTAGCAAGGGTCTGTTTCGACCATTCATCACCCTCGGCTGCCAGGGCCTGCACAATCCCAGTCACCGAATCAAGCGAAAAATACCGATCAATCTGCGCTCCAGCCAACGAAGTGGTTGATTCCCCCGCTATTGAATACATAGCGATCCAGTTTTTCAGCGCATCACTCTGGTCGAAATTCAGGCTTGCCAGGGAATCCCAGGCCAGGGGCATTTGGCTGGCGTCGAAGCAGGCATCTGCCAAGCCCAGCGACACGGCGGCAGGGCCGTCCAGAATTTCACCTGTCAGTGCAAGCCATTCTCCGGCGCGACCGGGGCAACGGCTCAGAAAATAGCCGCCGCCGACATCGGGAAACAAACCGATGTGGGTTTCCGGCATCGCCATTTTGGTGCGACTTGTCACCAGGCGATGCGAAGCGCCCTGACTGACGCCCATGCCACCGCCCATGACGATGCCGTCCATGAAGGCGATATAGGGCTTGGGATAGTTGTGAATCAGGTGATTGAGTGCGTATTCTTCGGTAAAGAAGTCTTCCAGCTCAGGGTTGCCAGCCAATGCGGCCTGATGGAAAAAGCGGATGTCGCCCCCGGCACAAAAAGCGCCAAAAGGACCTGTCTTGTTGGTGCCACGAATAGCCACGGCCTTGACGATGGCATCGTCGCGCCAGGCCAGCAAACACGCCGTCAGCGCCCGGACCATGCCAAGCGACAAGGCATTGAGGGCCTTGGGTCTGTTGAGCGTGATAAACCCCACCTGACCGCGAACCTCGGTCAGCACGTCGGGAGCATCGTCAGCGGGCAAGGCATTTTGTGCATTCATTTTCTGTTTCTCCATCCAATTAATTCGTTACCAAGCAGGGCACCAATCACCACCAAGCCTCCGACAAGAACGGATGCACGGGGTACTTCGTGGGCGCCCAGCCATGCGAGCAGTATCCCAAAGACGACTTCGAGCAGGGCCAGTAAAGCGATTTCCGGTGCCTTGAGGACGCGCGCGCACAGCACTGACAGTACGCAGGGAATAGCCAGTTGTCCCAAGCCGAGAAAAGCAAGCAAAGCCAGATCGTGCGACGTGGTCTGAAACGGAAACGCCATTGGCAGCGTCACGACCGATGAGATCACCGCCCCCACCAAAACCGCAGGAACCAGATCCACATCCTGACCCTGCGCATGAGCGTGTTGGGTCAGGGTCCAGTTCACCGCGCCCCCCAAAGGGACGCAAAGCGTCACCAGGATGGCCACAAGCGACGCCTCACCGACCTCGGCCGCGTACATGTAGGCCATGCCGGCACCCGCCACCACAATCGCGATCCAGGTACGCATCGGAATGCGGTGTCCGATAAAGACCCACGCCAGCACGGCGGTCAGCAAAGGCCCAATGGACATCGTCACCAGCACATTGGCCACGCTGGTCAGGGTGAGCGCCAGCATGAAGGAGGTGAACATCACGCTCCAGCAGACGCCCGAAGTCCAGAAGGCCGCTGAGCCCTGGCGGATCTGGCGAAAGACTTGTCGTCCCTGGAAAATGGGCAGTATCACCAGCAAAGACAAAGCTGTGAAAGCTGAGCGCCAGAAGGTCACCTCAAAACTTCGAGCCGCCTCCAGATGGCGCGTCACGACACCGGCGGTGGACCACATCAGGGTTACCGCCACCATCAGGAGCACCGCCCGGTTGTGGCTGAGTTTCATGGTGAAAATGAAAAAAGCGGGCTATCAAGCCCGCTTTGAATTCCGGCTCAAAGAGAGACGAAATGTTCTTGAGGCACGGTTTAGCGTCCAGCGCGCTTGCGCTCGCTCTCGGTCAGGTAGCGCTTGCGCAGGCGGATCGACTTGGGCGTGATTTCGACCAACTCGTCGTCTTCAATGAACTCCACACCATATTCCAGTGTGCATTCGATCGGGGGCGTGATCTTGATCGCGTCTTCCTTGCCGCTGACACGGAAGTTGGTGAGCTGCTTGGTGCGCGTGGCGTTTACCACCAGATCGTTGTCACGGCTGTGGATGCCGACGATCATGCCCTCATATACCGGATCGTTGGCCTTGACGAACATGCGGCCGCGATCATCGAGTTTGCCCAGCGCATAGGTGAAGATTTCACCAGCATCCATGGAAATCAACACACCGTTTTTACGGCCACCGATGTCGCCTTTGTGCGGCTCGTAGCTGTCGAAGATGTTGGAGATCAGGCCGGAGCCACGGGTCAAGTTCAGGAATTCGTTGGTGAATCCGATCAAACCCCGCGCCGGGATGCGGTACTCCAGGCGTACACGGCCACGACCGTCCGGCTCCATATTCACCAAGTCGCCCTTGCGTTCACCCAAGGCCTGCATCACGCCGCCCTGGTGTTGCTCTTCAATGTCGGCAGTCACCAATTCGATGGGCTCGTAGCGCACGCCATCCACATCCTTGAACACAACGCGCGGTTTGGATACGGCCAGTTCGTAGCCTTCGCGGCGCATGTTTTCCAGCAAAATAGTCAAGTGCAGTTCACCGCGGCCCATGACTTCGAAGATACCTTCTTCATCGGTTTCCTTGACGCGCAAGGCCACGTTGTGCTGCAGTTCTTTTTGCAGGCGATCCCAGATCTGGCGGCTGGTGACGTACTTGCCTTCGCGACCGGCCAGGGGGCTGGTGTTGACGCAGAAGTTCATGGTCAGGGTGGGTTCATCAACCTTGAGCATGGGCAGTGGCGCCGGATTGATCGGGTCGGTGATCGTGACACCAATGCCAATCTCATTGATACCGTTGATCAGCACAATTTCGCCGGGACCAGCTTCGGTGGCCTGCACGCGCTCCAGGCCCTGGAACGTCAGTACCTGATTGATACGGCCTTTGACGGGTTTGCCGTCCGGGCCTTCCATGACGACCACGTCCATCATGGGTTTGATCGTGCCCTGGCTGATGCGTCCCACACCGATACGGCCGACAAAGGTCGAGAAATCAAGCGCGGAAATCTGAAGTTGCAGCGGTGCTGCCGGATCACCCTTTTGGGGTGGCACGTGCTTCAGGATGGTATTGAACAGAGCCGACATATCAGGGCCCCACTGCTCGCCCTGCGCGCCCTCTTCCATCGACGACCAGCCGTTGATGCCGGAGGCGTAAACGACGGGGAAATCCAGCTGCTCGTCAGTGGCACCGAGCTTGTCGAACAAGTCGAACGCGGCGTTGACCACGAAGTCGGGACGTGCACCGGGCTTGTCCACCTTGTTCACCACCAGGATCGGCTTCAAACCCAGGGCCAGCGCCTTCTTGGTCACAAAGCGGGTCTGGGGCATGGGGCCTTCCTGCGCATCGATCAGCAGCACCACGCCGTCGACCATGGACAAGGCGCGTTCCACTTCACCGCCGAAGTCGGCGTGTCCGGGGGTGTCGACGATATTGATGTGCGTGCCTTCCCAGGTCACAGCGCAGTTCTTGGCCAGAATCGTGATGCCACGCTCTTTCTCGATGGCATTGTTGTCCATCACGGTGTCGACCACTTTTTCGTGCTCGGCGAAGGTGCCGGACTGGCGCAGCAATTGGTCGACCATGGTGGTCTTGCCATGATCGACGTGGGCGATGATGGCGATGTTTCTGATTTGCTTAATGGTCATGATTCACTTTCTCTTAAATCTGGTCAATATGTGTCATCGGGGTGCTTGAGGCCAGAGTTGCGTGCTGTGCGCTCACACCCGTTCCACAATTGCCCAATATTTGCTCAATCTCAGGCGGACTCAACAGCCGCCCGGGTATCAATTCACCCGCTTTGACATGGGCAGTGCCCAGCAAAGCGCGAGGTTGTTCGCCGTATACAGCCACCAACCCCGTGTCAGGCCAGTTTCCCCGGCGGCGCACGCCACTGAGGAATCGTCCTGCATTCTCACCATCCAGCGTGACAACCATGTGATCGCAAAGCAGCGACTCCACGGGCATCAGGCAACTCAAGCGCTCGTCCTCCGTCATGGCTTCCAGTGCCTCCAGCGTCACCGCTTGTGACACGTGGAAGCCGCCCGTCTCGACCCGTCGCAGCGCAGTCAAATGCGCGCCACAGCCCAAGGCCTCTCCGATATCCTCGCCAAGCGTTCGGATGTAGGTGCCTTTGCTGCATTTAACTATCATTTTGATAGCTGGTTGCGCACTGTTGACGGAGGCTAAAAGCATTTTTAGCTCATAAATCGTCACTTCGCGGGCTTCCCGCTCCACCTCAATGCCGGCGCGCGCGTACTCGTACAACGCCTTGCCATCCTTCTTCAATGCACTGTGCATCGGCGGTACTTGGCGGATCAGGCCGGTGAACTGCGGCGCCACATGGCTGAGGTCTGCCTCGGTCACATTGACCGGCCGCTCCTCAATCACATCGCCCTCGGCATCCCCGGTACTGGTCTTGACCCCCAGCTGCGCCACCGCCTCGTAGGTCTTGTCAGCATCCAGCTGGAGCTGACTGAACTTCGTCGCGGCACCAAAGCACAGCGGCAAAACGCCTGTTGCAAGCGGGTCAAGCGTGCCGGTATGCCCGGCCTTCTCCGCACGCAACAGCCATTTGACCTTTTGCAAGGCGTCGTTGCTCGACCAACCCAAAGGCTTGTCCAGCAACAGCACCCCATGCACGGGGCGCCTGGCAACCCGTGCTCGCGGCGCTTTTACCATGTCAATCCTCGTTTTTCGACCGCGAAGCAACCGCCTGCGCAATCAAGGCATTCATGTCCGCAGCTCGTTCCGTCGTGCGATCAAACACGAAATGCAGCGTTGGCACCGTATGAATATGCAAGCGCTTGAACAAGCCGGCGCGCAGAAACCCGGCCGCCTGGTTCAGACCTTCCGTACATTGCTTCGAATCACCCGCCAGAAGACTGAAAAAAACCTTGGCGTGCGCATAGTCAGGGGTCACCTCGACCGCCTGAATCGTCACCATCCCCACCCGCGGATCCTTGAGTTCGCGCGCGATCAGCTCAGTCAGATCGCGCTGGATCTGATCGGCTACCTTGAAGCTACGGTTGGGGGTACTTGACTTTTTTCGCACGGTTTACGCTTGGACTGTTAAAGAGTACGTGCAATTTCGCGAATTTCAAAGAATTCCAGCACGTCACCCGCCTGGATGTCGTTGTAGTTCTTGATATTCAAGCCGCACTCGAAGCTTTCCTTGACTTCCTTGGCGTCATCCTTGAAGCGCTTGAGCGATTCAAGTTCACCGGTGAAGATGACCACGTTGTCGCGCAGCAAACGAAGACGGGCAGAACGTCGAACCACGCCCGCGGTGACCATACAACCGGCAATCGAGCCAATCTTGCTGACCTTGAACACCTGGCGGATCTCGGCGGTACCGATGACTTCTTCCTTCTTGTCTGGTGTCAACATGCCCGACATGGCGAGCTTGAGCTCATCCACAGCGTCATAGATGATGTCGTAGTAGCGGATATCAACACCATTGTTCTCGGCCAGTTTGCGCGCACCAGCGTCGGCACGGGTGTTGAAACCGATGATGACGGCCTTGGAGGCAATGGCCAGATTCACATCCGATTCGCTGATGGCGCCCACGGCGGCGTAGACCAACTGCACTTTGACTTCGTCCGTCGAGAGCTTGAGCAAGGACTGAGCCAACGCCTCCTGAGAACCTTGCACATCGGCCTTGACGATGATCGGAACCATCTTGACTGCACCGGCCGCCATGTCGGTGAACATGTTTTCCAGCTTGGCTGCCTGCTGCTTGGCCAGCTTGGTGTGACGGAACTTGCCGGCACGGTAGGTGGCGATTTCACGGGCACGTCGCTCGTCAGACAGGACCATGAACTCGTCGCCGGCCTGCGGCACTTCAGTCAAGCCCTGAATCTCGACTGGAATTGAAGGGCCTGCAGTTTTGATGGCTTTCCCGTTTTCATCCAGCATGGCCCGAACACGACCATAGGTCGAACCGGCGAGTACAACATCGCCTGTCTTGAGCGTGCCAGACTGCACCAGAATGGTGGCAACCGGTCCGCGTCCCTTGTCCAGACGCGCTTCGATCACAAGGCCCTTGGCCATGGCATCCACAGGTGCCCGCAGCTCAAGCACTTCGGCTTGCAGCAAGACCTGCTCCAGCAAGTCATCTATGCCCTGGCCGGTCTTCGCCGAAACGGCCACGAAGGGTGATTCACCACCAAACTCTTCGGGCACGACTTCCTCGACGACCAGTTCATTCTTGACACGCTCCGGGTTGGCATCGGGCTTGTCGATCTTGTTGATCGCCACCACGATGGGGACCCCTGCCGCCTTGGCATGCTTGATCGCCTCTTTAGTTTGCGGCATCACACCGTCGTCAGCAGCGACCACCAGAATCACAATGTCCGTTGCCTTCGCACCGCGGGCACGCATGGCTGTGAAGGCCTCGTGACCAGGGGTATCCAGGAAGGAAATCATGCCGCGTGGCGTTTCTACGTGGTAAGCCCCAATGTGCTGGGTAATCCCTCCCGCCTCGGCAGACGCCACTTTGGCGCGGCGAATGTAGTCCAGCAATGAAGTCTTGCCGTGGTCCACGTGACCCATGACGGTCACAACGGGCGCACGCGGCAAAGACTCGGAGTGCTGCTGGGATACTTCGTCATCCGTAAACGCTTCTGGATCGTCCAGTGCCGCTACGACGGCGGTATGTCCCATTTCCTCCACCACAATCATCGCGGTGTCCTGGTCCAGCGGCTGATTGATCGTGACCATTTGGCCCAGCTTCATCAGATGCTTGATCACTTCGGAGGCTTTGACCGCCATTTTGTGGGCCAACTCTGCCACGGTGATGGTTTCGGGGACATGCACTTCGATGACACGCGCCTCGACCGGTGCGGCCGGTGCATGGTGATCGTCACGATCACGGTCATTGCTGCCACGCTTACCTCGTGGACCTGCACGCCAGTTGTTACCGCGACCAGCGCCCGGGGCGCCCGTGGCACCACGGGTTGGAATGGCCTTTTTCTTGGCTGGATCGCCCGCCCAGCTACTGGACAATTTGGCCGACTTGACTTCTTTTCCTGCACCCGCTGTTGCACCGGCGGCAGGCGCTCCAGCGACGCCGGGCTTGACCGTCTTGGCGGGAACGCTACCAACCGCTGGCTTGTGCAGGGTGCCTTTCATACCAGCCTTGGCTGCGTCAGCAGTTCCTGGTTTGGCGGCTGCTTTGAGCTCCTCCGGCTTTTTGACGGGCACCGGCTTCTTGGCGGGTGCCGACATCATCAAGCGGATGGCCGCAGCCTCGGCTTCCGCCTTGCGCCGGCGATCACCCAGATCGGCAGCACGAGCGACTTCTTCGTCGGCGCGCGCCTTGGAGATAGCGGCGGCTTTTTCACGCTCAACGGTTTGGGCTTTTGCGACCTCTTCCGCCTTGGCTGCGACTTCGGCGGCCTTTGCTGCCGCAATGGCAATGGCATCTTCCGCCACAGGCGCTGCAGCCGCAGGTTTGGCTTTTTCGGCAACCACTTGTGCAGCGGCGGCTTCAGCGGCCTTGGTGGCAGCTTTTTCAGCCGCTTCGCGCGCTTGAGCTTCCTGCTCTTCGCGCTGACGCCGGCGTTCGGACAGCTCTTCTTCCTGACGACGAATCAGTTCGGCTTGACGTCGCGCTTCTTCTTCGCGTCGTGCCAATTCGGCGTTGTCAATGAGAGGCGCCGCTTCGATTTCCGGTTCCACCTCGGGCGCTTCGACAGGCACTTCCATGCCGTCTTCACGGCGAACGAAGGTTCGCTTTTTGTGTGTGACCACAGGCACTGTGCGAACTTTGCCCGAAGAGTCAGCCTGCTTGATCTCGGTGGTAGATTTCTTTACCAGAGTGATCTTCTTGCGCTCAGGGCTGGCTGTGCCGTGGCTGGCCTGCAGGTGGCTCAGCAAGCTGTGCTTGTCGGCGTCGGACAGAGTGTCTGACGCAGCCGACTTGGCTACCCCAGCAGCTTTGAGCTGCTCAAGCAGCGTTTCGGTTGTTTTTTTGAGTTCATTTGCAAACTCGGCGACGGTCGTACTGGACATTTGTTCTGTAACCTTTCATGACCGTTACTCTTGAGAAGCGGCGTCATTGGTAAACCAATGCTCGCGCGCCTTCATGATCAGGGTCTTGGCTTCGTCCGCAGACTGGCCGGTGATTTCAATGAGTTCGTCAACGGCCAGATCGGCCAGATCGTCACGCGTGTGAACGCCGCCGTCGGCAAGCTTGCCGATCAGTTCCGGAGTCAGGCCTTCCATGTCGCGCAATTCAAGCGACACTTCTTCGACACTTTCCTCGTGTGCAATTTCCATGGTCAGCAACGCGTCTTTGGCACGGGTGCGGAGCTCATGGACGGTGTCCTCGTCGAAACTCTCGATTTCGAGCATCTCTTCAAGAGGCACATAGGCAATCTGCTCCAGGCTGGTAAAGCCTTCTGCGATCAGCAAATCGGCGATTTCCTCGTCGACATCAAGCTTTTCCATAAACAGCTTGCGGCCTGAGTCTGTCTCGTTGGCCTGCTTTTGTGCGGACTCGGCTGCATCCAGAATATTGATTTTCCAGCCCGTCAGCTCAGAGGCCAGGCGCACGTTCTGCCCGCCGCGACCAATCGCGATGGCCAGATTTTCCTCGTCGACCACGACATCCATCGCATGGCGCTCTTCGTCCACCACGATCGAGGAGACATTGGCTGGCGCCAGGGCACCAATCACAAACTGGGCAGGATCTTCACTCCACAGCACGATATCAACACGCTCACCTGCCAATTCATTGGTGACGCCATTGACGCGCGTGCCACGCACACCGACACAGGTGCCGATGGGGTCGACGCGCTTGTCATGAGACAGCACGGCAATCTTGGCGCGGGATCCGGCATCACGGGCACAGGATTTGATCTCCAGCAGGCCTTGTTCGATCTCAGGCACTTCACTGCGGAACAATTCAATCATGAACTCGGGGGCCGAGCGTGACAGGATGATCGGCGCGCCGCGCAGCGTCAGGTCCACTTCCATGATCATGGCGCGCACGCGGTCACCGGTTCGCAGGTTTTCCTTGGGAATCATCTCGCTACGTCGCAGACGGCCTTCAACCCGGCCGCTCTCGACAATGATGTCACCCTTGTCCATGCGCTTGACAGTGCCGACAAAAATCTTGTCGCCACGTGACATGAAATCATTGAGCAACATTTCGCGCTCGGCATCGCGGATCTTTTGCAGAATGACCTGCTTGGCCGCCATGGCGCCAATTCGTCCGATCGGAACCGATGCGACTGTCTCTTCGATGTATTCATCGACTTCGATGTCGGGAATCTGTTCTTTGGCTTCGAACAACAGGATTTCCTGGTCAGGCAATTGCAGGCCAGCCTCATCGGGGACCACATGCCAGCGTCGGAATGTTTCGTAGCTGCCGTTGTCGCGATCGACCGCAACACGGATATCAACCTCGCCTTGGTAAAGTTTCTTCGTCGCTTGCGCAAGCGCGGCCTCAACGGCACCAAAAACCACATCCCGCTCCACGCTTTTCTCACGTGAGATGGCTTCGACAAGCATTAACATTTCGCGATTCATGCCATGACTCTCCTGTATCAATTCAATCCGAATTCGACTCTGTGCCACCCTTGGCACCCCGTCCCTTGAAGCTCACAATGGGCGCCAGTCGCGCCTCTCTCAACTCATCCAGCGCAAACCCCAGGGCTTGCATGGGGGCTGGCACTCTTTTCTTGCTGACCTTCTGCCCAGGCTTGACGGCTGGCGCATCGCTCCAGACGATCTGCCAGCCATGAGTTCCGTCTTCACCCTCGATTCGCTCCAGGGTGCCGCGAAATTTTTTGCGGGTTGCGTTAACCAACGCCCCCGCTGCAGCACCAATGGGCGCCTTCAGGGTGACATCAATCTCCTGACCGACGAAACGTTCAAAATCTTTCTCATGGCGCAAAGGCCGATCAATACCGGGCGAGGACACCTCAAGCCGCTTGTAATCAATGCCATCCACCTCAAGCGCGAACACCAACTGCCGTGTGACCTTCTCGCAGTCCTCAACCGTGATGAACTGCTCATCCGCCGAACCTTCAGTGGGAGGCGACCAGGGCAGGTCAATCGTGATGCGCAGCAAACCACCGGCGGAACGTTCAGTTTCCACCAGGTCGTAACCCAGGCCGGCTACGGTTTGCTCAACAATTTCCTTCAGCGCCACGTCTATCCAGTTGCAGTGTGTAAAACGATCGACCAAAAAAAACGGGCGGTAAATACCCGCCCGTTTGGTCGTGAGCTTTGGATTGTACCCGAAAAGCGACTTAAGTGCCTTGATTTCTAAGGATTTATCCTGCTGCTGCCAGCAAGGTTCGGGTGTAGTCATGCTGCGGGCTGCCCAGCACCTGATCGGCCGTCCCGGACTCCACGATATATCCGTTCTGCATGACCGCGACGTGATGGGCCATGGCGCGAATGACGTCCACGTCGTGGGTGATCAAAAGGTAACTCAAGCCCCGTTCCCGCTGAAGCCGCTGCAAGAGTTGCAGCACCTGTTTCTGAATCGTCACATCCAGGGCGCTGGTCGGTTCATCCAGTACCAGTATCAGAGGATTGATGATGAGTGCCCGGGCGATGGCCAGGCGCTGTCTTTGCCCGCCAGAGAACTCATGCGGGTAGCGTTGCATCAGATCTGAAAACTGGGCTTGATCCAAGTCAACCCCGAGACCGACATCACGCAGGGCCTGCCCGACACGCTGGCGTCGTTCATCCTGCGTCAGGCCGGGCTCGTGCACCAGCAGCCCTTCTCCGACAATTTCCTCCACCGTCAGGCGTGGCGACAGTGACGAAAAGGGATCCTGAAACACCACTTGCACCAGGCGGCGCAAGGCCTTGTTGCTGTTTGCATTGACACTCCAGGCCTGTCCAGTCACCCGCAACTCACCGCCAGAGGGCAGCAAACCCAGCGCGGCCAGGGCCAGCGTGGACTTACCCGATCCGGATTCCCCGATTACTCCGAGGGTTTGCCCCGGCGCCAACTGAAAATCCGCCCCCTGCACGGCGATGAATTCTCCGCGTCGGAACCACCCTTTCAGCCCACTCAACGGTATCGCATAGCCAACCCGAAGCTTGCTTGCCAGCATCACGGGTGGCTCGCTTGACGGCTGAACCTGTTCAACGACATCTCGCACCGGTTTGCTGTCAATCAGTCGGCGGGTATAGCTGTGTTGCGGGTTGGCAAAGACATCGGACACGGTACCCTGTTCAACGACATAGCCGTTTTCCATGACAATGACCCGGTCGGCAAAGCGCCGAACCAGATTCAGATCATGGGTGATCATGAGCACGGCCATGCCATTTTTCTTCTGCATGCTGGCCAGCAGGTCCAGTATTTGCCCCCGCAGCGTGACATCCAGAGCGGTAGTGGGTTCGTCAGCCAGCAGGAGTTTGGGTTGACAGGCCAGCGCCATGGCGATCATGGCGCGCTGACGCTGGCCACCACTGAGCTGATGCGGATACGAAGCCGCGCGTCGTTCGGGCTCGGTGATACCGGTTTCTGCTATCAGTTCAATAGCTTCCTGCGCACAAAGTGTGCGGGCCAGGCCCTGTTTCAGTTCCAAAACTTCGGCAATCTGATCGCCCACCGTGAACAGCGGGTTGAGCGCCGTCATGGGTTCCTGAAAAATCATGGAGATGTCTTGCCCGCGCAAGCCACGCAATTCACGCTCGGACATGGACAACAAATCGCGCCCCAAAAACCGGGATTCCCCGGTGATGTGGGCGTTTTGTACCAGCCGCAACAGGCTCAGCGCGGTGACGGTTTTACCCGAACCGGATTCTCCGACCAGCGCCAGTTTTTCGCCGGGGGCAATGGCAAAGTCGATGCCGTGCACCACTTCCTTGCCGGCAAAGGAAATGCGCAGGTCCTGAACTGTCAGCAATGTGGGAAGCGTCGGGGTTGTCACTTCTCTGCCTTTCTGGGGTCTAGCGCGTCGCGCAGCGCGTCCCCCATGAAGGTCAGCAGCATCAGTGTTATCACCAGCACGCCAAAGGTGGAGATGGAAATCCACCACGCGTCGATATTGTTTTTTCCCTGGGACAGAAGCTCGCCCAGTGACGGCGTTCCGGGTGGCACACCCAGGCCCAAAAAATCAAGCGATGTGAGCGCCAGAATGGCACCACTCATGCGAAAAGGCAAAAACGTGACCACCGGGGTCAGGCTGTTGGGCAGGATGTGCCGGGTGATGATGTGCCAGTTGCTCACCCCCAAGGCACGGGCAGCGCGGACGTAATCAAGCTGACGGTTGCGCAGAAATTCGGCCCGCACATAATCTGACAAACCCATCCAGCCAAAGAGACTCAGCAAGCCCAGCAACAGGGCCAGACTTGGCGCAAAGACGGCACTGAAAATAATGAGCAGGTACAGCTCTGGCATGGAACTCCAGATTTCGATAAAACGCTGAAACGCCAAATCCGTTTTGCCACCGAAATAGCCCTGGACTGCCCCCGTGATCAAACCAAGTAACACACCGGTCGTGGTCAGCGCCAGGGCAAAAAGCACACTGACCCGAAAGCCATAGATCAGCTGGGCCAGCAAATCACGCCCCCGGTCATCGGTGCCCAGCCAGTTGTCGCGACTGGGGCCGGACGGGTTAGGTTCCTTGGCAAAGTAATTCAGGGTCTTGGGGCCGTAGCGGTTGGGTGCATAGACGGCCCAATTTCCCTCGCGTTGCAGCTGCTGCTGAATAAAAGGGTCCAGGTAATCGGTCGTGGTATCAAAATCCCCACCGAAAACCTTCTCCGGGTAGTCCTTGAGCATCGGAACATAGGTCGCGCCGTCAAAACGCACTAAAAGCGGCCGGTCGTTGGAGACCAGTTCCGCCAGCAGACTGAGTGCCACCAGGGTACCCAGTATCAGCAGGCTCCAATAGCCCAGGCGGTTGCGCCTGAAGCGCAGCCAGGCCCTGCGGGAGGGCGATGGAGACTTCGGGGCCGCGTCAGGGGGGTTAGTCAAATTTGACACGCGGATCCACCCATACATAAGACAAGTCGGAAATTAGCTTGGTCACCAGGCCAATCAAGGTAAAGAAATACAGAGTCCCCAGCACTACTGGATAGTCCCGCCGGATCACGCTCTCGTAGCTCAGGAGTCCGAGTCCATCCAGAGAGAACAGGGTTTCAATCAAGAGCGAGCCAGTGAAAAATGCGCCGATGAAGGCGGCCGGAAAGCCTGTCAGTATCGGAATCAGGGCATTGCGAAACACGTGCTTCCAAAGCACCTGCCGCTCGTCCAGGCCCTTGGCGCGGGCCGTCACCACATACTGCTTTCGAATTTCCTCCAGAAACGCGTTCTTGGTCAGCATGGCGGTAACGGCAAAACTGCCCAGCACCATGGCCGTCACGGGCATGGCAATGTGCCAGAGGTAGTCCACGATGCGGGCGCCCCAGGACAACTCATCCCAGTTGCTCGAGGTGAGTCCGCGCAAGGGGAACCACTGCAACTGCCCGCCAAAAATGACCAACAGTGCAACGCCCAGAACAAAACCGGGAATGGCATAGCCCACCAGGATCAGCAGCGTAGTGACGAAATCAAAGCGCGATCCGGCACGCACCGCCTTGGCAACGCCCAGGGGAACCGCAATCAAATAACTGATGAAGAAAGTCCACAAGCCCAGGCTGATGGACACCGGCAATTTTTCCCACAACAGTTGGGAGACGTCCTTGTTCTGGAAAAAACTTTTGCCCAAATCAAAGCGGGCGAACTGGCCAAGCATTTGAAAGAAGCGCTCATGGGCGGGCTTGTCAAAACCATACAAGGCCTTGATTTGTGCCAGCCGTTTGGGGTCCACGCCTTGCGCACCGCGGTAACTCAAACCGCCCCCCTCTGCACTGGCGCCAGGCACGGCCTTGGCCTCGGCCATGTATTGCTCCACCGGGCCACCGGGCACAAACTGAACCACCACAAAAGTGATCAACAGAACGCCCAAAAGCGTCGGAATCATCAGCAGCAGTCGTTTAAGTGTGTAGATCAGCATGGTTTACCTTTTGGCCCACCAGGTATCGATCGCCCAGGTTTCACCCGACGCATAAGGCGGCATGGTTTCCGGCTTGGCAACACGCCAACTGTTGAACACGATTCGGTGCGTTGTTGCAGTCCATTGCGGTATGAGCAGATGACTGTGGCTGACCACCCGATCCAGGGCACGGCAAGCCGGTAGCAACTCGGCCTTGGATCTGGCACCGGTCATGGCCTTGATCAAAGCATCGACAGCGGGACTTTGGATGCCCGTCAGATTGCCTGAGTCTTCAATCCCTGCTGCGGCCGAACCAAACATATCGGCATATTCCTGCCCCGGGTTGTGGGTGCCGCCATAGGCCATGGACGTGATATCGAATTCAAACTTCTGCAATCGCTGCTGGTAGAGCGCAAAGTCCACAGGGCGGAAATTCAGCCGAATGCCCAGTTTTTCCAGGTTTCGCGCCCAGGGGCCAACCACCCGGGCTGATCCTTCGTTGCTGTCCAGGTATTCAATCTCAAATGCCTTGCCCTGCGCGTTGCGCAAAGCGCCATCCCGGACTTCCCAGCCCGCAGCCCTGAGCAAGGCTTGCGCCTGACGCAGGTTGTTACGCAGTGATGAATCACCATCCGTGCGCGGAGACACTGCCATCGGGCCGAAAGCGGCGGGTGGCATATCTTTGCGCCAGGGTTCCATCAACGCGAGCTCGTCTGGTCCGGGAAGCCCCTTGGCCTGGCAATCGGTATTGCCGAACAGACCCGTCACGCGCTGGTAGGAGTTGTAGAACATCTGGCGGTTCATCCACTCGTAGTCGAGTGCCAGCCCCAAGGCCTGGCGCACGCGCACGTCCTTGAAATTGTCGCGCCGGGTATTGAGAACGTAGCTTTGAAAGCCGGACGGCAATCGGTGCTTGAACTCGGTCTTCACCAACTCCCCGGAATCAAAGCGCTTGCCATTGACGCGTCGTACCCAATCACCCGCCGAGAAAAACCGCATCAGGTCAAATTCGCCTGCCTTGAGCGCTTCCAGTCGCGCCGTGTTGTCCTTGTAGATCTTGACGGTAATCCGCTCAAAGTTCCCGGTGCCCCGTTTGACGTTCAGGTCTTTGGCCCAGTAGTTGGGGTCACGGACATACGTGATGTCCTTGCCGAACCTGACCGGGCCAATTTTGTAAGGCCCGCTGCCCACAGGGATGTCCATCACCACCTTGTCAAAGGACTTGGGCTTGCCGTTCTCCACGCCCCATTGACGGCTGAACACCGGCAAGCGACCGACGGTGAGCACAAGTTCCCGGTTGGGTTTCCTGAAGCGATAGCGCACCGTGCGCTCATCCAGCAGATCCATGCCAGCCACATCTTCCAGCAGGCTTTTGAAAGCAGGCGAGGTATGAGGCCCCATCAGGGTGTCAAAGCTGTGCTTGACATCAAGTGCCAGGACCGGGTCGCCGTTGTGAAAGCGAGCCTGCGGTCGCAGCTTGAAAACGGCGCTCATGCCATCGGCGGCCACGTCGACATCCTGGGCCAGCAGGCCGTAGCCGGATGCGGTTTCATCCAGGGAGCCGGTCAACAGGGAGTCAAACATCAAGTCGGACAGATAGGCTGGCGCCGAGCCCTTGATGGTGAACGGGTTGTACTTGTCAAAAGTGGAGACCCGCAGATTGCTGACGAGTCGCAATTCGCCGCCTTTGGGGGCGCCGGGATTGACGTAATCAAAATGTGAAAAATTGGCTGGGTACTTGAGGTCTCCCCACAGGGCATACCCATGGGCTGCCCATGACGAACAGGCAACTCCCCATAGCCATAAAAAAAGCAAGCTTCGCATGCGACAATTCTGCATCAAATGCCGTTGTCGTCCGGCCGGTGCATTTGGGCATCTTCAACGGGGCCCAAAAGCAGGCGGGTCATACTGCGGTGGTGCTTCACCTGTTTATATGAGAGAGACGCTATGGGATTCCTGACAGGAAAAAAATTGCTGATTACTGGTGTTCTGTCCAAACGGTCGATTGCCTATGGCATCGCCCAGGCCTGCCATGAGCAGGGGGCCGAACTGGCATTCAGCTATGTGGGCGAGCGTTTCAAGGAGCGTATTGCCGAATTTGCGGCTGATTTCGGCTCCACGCTGACCTTTGATTGCGACGTAGGTGACGACGCGCAGATTGACAAGCTGTTTGCCGACCTGTCAGTCCACTGGCCGAAATTTGATGGCTTTGTCCACAGCATTGGCTATGCCCCCCGCGAAGCGATTGCCGGCAATTTTCTGGATGGCCTGACGCGCGAAAACTTCCGTATCGCCCATGACATCAGTGCGTACAGTTTTCCCGCCATGGCCAAAGCGGCGCTGCCCTACCTCAATGACAATTCGTCCCTGCTGACACTGACCTATCTGGGTGGCGTGCGTGTGGTGCCGAGCTACAACACCATGGGCCTGGCCAAGGCATCGCTGGAATCTTCGGTTCGCTATCTGGCAGATGCGATTGGCCCACGGGGCATGCGCGTCAATGGTCTGAGCGCGGGCGCTATCAAAACCCTGGCAGCCAGCGGGATCAAGGACTTTGGCCGCTTGCTGGCCATTTCGGCCAATGCATCGCCATTGCGTCGCAACGTGACCATCGAAGAAGTCGGCAACGTGGCTGCCTTCCTGTTGAGCGACCTGGCTTCCGGCATGACGGGTCAGATTTCCTACGTGGATTGCGGCGTCAGCCAGACCGCCGTAGCCGTGGTGGAAGCTCCACAATCGTAATTAAAATAGCATCCAGCCCTCGAATTTCCTGGGCTGGATGCTATTAAATAAGTAGCTTTATTGGCGTCAGGCCTTGACGCAGTCTGCGTAGTAGCGGGTCTGGCCATCAGCCCCCACCTCTTCCACAAGACCATGGATATCGGTTTCAAAGCCAGGACACTGGGCATTGAACTCGCGTGAGAACTTGAGATAGTCCACGATCTTCTTGTTGAACACTTCGCCAGGAATCAGCAAGGGAATGCCGGGTGGGTAAGGCGTCACAAGTCCAACCGTGATCCGGCCTTCCAACTGGTCAATTTCCACTCGCTCAGTTTTGCGCAAGGCAATGTGGGCATAGGCGTCGCTGGGCTTCATGGCCGGTGTCAGGTCGCTAAGGTACATGTCGGTCGTCAAGCGGGCGATGTCGTACTTGGCGTACAGCTGGTGCACATGCTGGCATAAGTCCGCCAGACCCATGGTTTCGTATTTGGGGTACTTCTGGCAAAACTCCGGCAACACGCGCCACATGGGCTGGTTCTTGGCATAGTCGTCCTTGAACTGCTGCAAGGCTGTCAGCATGCTGTTCCAGCGGCCCTTGGTGATGCCGATGGTGAACATGATGAAAAAGCTGTACAGACCGGTTTTCTCAACCACCACGCCGTGTTCTGCCAAAAACTTGGTCACGATGCTGGCCGGAATGCCGGTTTTGGCAAACTTGCCGTTCAAGTCCAGACCTGGCGTGACCACCGTCGATTTGATGGGGTCCAGCATGTTGAAGCCCGCCGCCATCTTGCCGAATCCATGCCAGTTGACACCGGCCTTGGCCTTGGGAGATTCGCCTTTGATGACCCAGTTGTCAGCCCTGCCAATCCCCTCCTCGACCAACTTGTCCGGCCCCCAGACCTTGAACCACCAGTCATCGCCGTACTCTTCATCGACCTTGCGCATCGCACGGCGGAAGTTCAATGCTTCGGCAATACTTTCCTCGACCAGTGCCGTGCCGCCGGGTGGCTCCATCATGGCGGCTGCCACGTCGCAGCTGGCAATGATGCTGTACTGCGGCGAGGTGGATGTGTGCATCAGATACGCCTCATTGAAGAGATGCTTGTCCAGCTTCACCGTCTGCGAATCTTGCACCAGCACATGGCTTGCCTGGCTGATACCGGCCAGCAATTTGTGGATGGACTGCGTGGCATACACCATCGCATGCTTGGGACGGGCGCGCTTCTTGCCCATCGAGTGGTAGGTGCCGTAGAACGAGTGAAAAGCGGCGTGTGGCAGCCAGGCTTCATCAAAGTGGATGTTCTCCACATAACCGTCCAGCATGCCTTTGACGGTTTCCGTGTTGTACAACACACCGTCATAGGTAGACTGGGTCAGCGTCAGCACGCGGGGCTTGATGGTGTTGGCATCCGCATCCGGCAAGTGTTCGCGAATCAAGGGGTTGGCCTTGATCTTTGCCTTGATGGCGGCTGGTTCAAACTCGCTTTTGGGAATCGGTCCGATGATGCCGAAGTGATTGCGCGTGGGTTTCAGGAACACGGGAATGGCCCCGGTCATGATGATTGCGTGCAGAATGGATTTGTGGCAGTTGCGGTCCACCACGACCACGTCATTCGGCGCCACCGTGTGGTGCCACACCATTTTGTTGCTGGTGCTGGTGCCATTGGTCACGAAAAAGCAGTGGTCGGCGTTGAAGATACGTGCGGCATTGCGCTCGCTCTTGCCAATGGCACCATCGTGGTCCAGCAGTTGCCCCAGTTCTTCAACGGCGTTGCAGACGTCGGCGCGCAACATGTTTTCACCATAGAACTGGTGGTACATCTGCCCGACCGGGCTTTTAAGAAAGGCCACACCGCCGGAGTGCCCGGGGCAGTGCCAGGAATAGGACCCGTTTTCTGCATAGTCCAGCAAGGCCTTGAAGAAGGGGGGCTGAACGCCTTCCAGGTAACTCTTGGCCTCGCGAATGATGTGACGCGCCACGAACTCGGGCGTGTCTTCGAACATGTGAATAAAGCCGTGCAACTCGCGCAGGATGTCATTGGGAAGATGCCGTGACGTTTTGGTTTCGCCATACACGTAGATGGGCACATCCAGATTCTTGCGACGGACTTCTTCGATGAAATGACGCAAATCCAGCACCGCCGGGTCCAGATCCGGTCCAGGGGTGAACTCCTCATCGTCGATGGACAGGATAAATGCGCTGGCACGGCTCTGTTGCTGAGCGAATTCGCTCAGGTCACCGTAGCTGGTGGCACCAAGGACCTCAAAGCCTTCCGACTCGATCGCCTGAGCCAGAACCCGAATCCCCAGGCCGGAGGTGTTTTCCGAGCGAAAGTCTTCGTCGATGATCACAATGGGAAAGCGAAATTTCATGGAGACCTCCAGCCAGGCACGGGAAAAATATAAAGCAGGCGCGAAGTGTAAGGACTTATTAAGTCCACTCCCTTGCGCGTCCGGCCTTTTGCCTCAAAATGTGGCAATAGCAACACAAATTAGGGATGGATATGGCCGAATCAACGATCTGGTGGGTACTTGCAGGCGCGGCGGTCGCAATCGAGTTGCTGACAGGGACGTTTTATTTGCTGATGCTGTCCCTTGGACTGGCCGCAGCCGCCCTTGCCGCTCACGCGGGCGCCAGCGCCACACTGCAGGTGGTCGTCGCAGCAGTGGTCGGAGGCGGGTTTGTCGTGGTTTTTCGAGCCTACAAACGAGGCGCCCCCTCTGGACCACCAGCCAGCGCCAACCACGACGTCAATCTGGATATTGGGGAGACCGTGCAGGTCGACGTATGGCGTCCGGATGGAACCAGCGCTGTCAAATACCGTGGCGCCAGCTGGAACGTGTCACTGCTCGCCGGAGCCACCCCCTCCCCCGGTCCCCACACCATTGTGGAAGTTATAGGCAGCCGCCTGATTGTCAAAAAAGCGTAACCAGCTCGCCTGCCGCTTCAACACACTTGTTTATTGGAGAAATATATGGAAATTGCATTCGTCCTGCTCATCATCGCGATCATATTTGTGACGCAGTCGGTCAAAGTGGTGCCACAGCAGCATGCGTGGGTCGTGGAACGCCTCGGCAAGTACAACGGAACGCTGACGCCCGGGCTGAACTTCCTGATGCCCTTTATCGACAAGGTGGCCTACAAACATGTACTGAAGGAAATTCCCCTGGACATCGCCAGCCAGGTCTGCATCACGCGTGACAACACGCAACTGCAGGTGGACGGCATCCTGTACTTTCAGGTCACGGATGCCATGCGGGCCAGCTATGGTTCCAGCAACTTCATCGTGGCGATCTCGCAACTGGCGCAAACCTCGCTGCGCTCCGTCATCGGCAAGCTGGAGCTGGACAAGACGTTTGAGGAGCGCGACATCATCAACGCACAAGTGGTGCAAGCCATCGACGAAGCGGCCCTGAACTGGGGCGTGAAGGTCTTGCGCTATGAGATCAAGGACTTGACGCCGCCCAAGGAGATCTTGCATGCGATGCAACAGCAAATTACCGCAGAGCGCGAAAAGCGCGCCCTGATTGCGGCCTCCGAAGGTCGTCGCCAGGAGCAGATCAATATCGCAACCGGTGAACGAGAGGCTTTCATTGCGCGCTCCGAAGGTGAAAAACAAGCCGTGATCAACAAGGCCGAAGGTGACGCGCAATCCATCCTGGCGGTCGCCGAAGCCACCGCGCAGGCCATCGAACGCATTGCAGCCGCCATTCGCCAGCCCGGTGGTTCCGACGCTGTGCAACTCAAGGTGGCCGAGAAGGCTGTTGATGCCTACGCCCGAGTCGCATCAGATGCCACAACCACCCTCATTGTCCCCAGCAACATGACGGAGGTATCAGCACTTATTTCGTCAGCGATGAAAATGGTGCAGACACAGCGGGCATAGCTCAGCGAAAACAAAAAAGCCCCGTAGAGCTAGGCTTTACGAGGCTTTCAGGGGGTTTGCTTACATGGTTGGAGACCGATGAAACCCTAGTACTGGCGGAGCAGGCGGGATTCGAACCCGCGGAGGGTTTTACCCCTCGCACGCTTTCCAGGCGTGTGACTTAAACCGCTCATCCACCGCTCCAGTGGGGCGTATTCTACCCGAGCTACTGCACGCATTTTCCTCACAACGCAGATTGCCCCAACAAAAAAGCCACCCGGAGGTGGCCTTCTTGTCGGATAGCGCCCAGGGCGCCATCGCTTTGGTCTCTGTTAGCGAATAACTGCGAGATCCACGGCCTTGCCAGCACGGTAAGTTCGCAGGGTCAGTGCACCACCCTTGATATCACCCTTTTCATCAAACCCGATAGGGCCTGTGACGCCCGGATGGTTGGCCGTCTGCGCGAGAACTGGCAAATACTTGGCGGGGTCGGCAGAGTCGGCCTTGACCATCGCAGCCACCATCACATTGACTGCGTCATACACATAAGGGGCATAGAGTTTGACGTCATCGCCAAACTTGGTCTTGAACTTGGCCTTGAAGGCGTCCATGCCCGCCTTTTGCTGGCCCTCAACACCGCCAGCCTCAGCGCAGTAGACCTGGTCATCAGCCAGGGCATCGCCCGCGAGCTTAGGCAACTCACTGGTGCAGATGCCGTCGCCGCCCATGAACTTGGCATTGAGGCCCAGAGACTTCATTTGTTTCAGCATGGGGCCCGCCACGGTGTCCATACCGCCGAAGAACACGACATCAGGCTTTTTGCCTTTGATGGAGGTCAGGATGGAACTGAAATCCGTAGCCTTGTCGTTGGTGAACTCCTTGGCGATCACTTTGCCACCCGCGCCTTCAACAGCTTTGGTGAACTCTTCGGCCACGCCCTGGCCATAGGCCGTGCGGTCGTCGATCACGGCAATGGATTTGCCTTTGAGTGTTGTGACGGCGTACTTGCCGAGGTTGCTGCCCAAGTGAACGTCGTCCGCTACAACGCGAAATGCGGTTTTGAAACCCTGGCGCGTGTATTTGGGATTGGTTGCCGAAGGAGAGATTTGGGGAATGCCAGCGTCGCTGTACAGCTTGGAGGCGGGGATGGTCGTACCAGAGTTCAAATGGCCGATCACACCAGCCACCTTGGCGTCGACCAGCTTTTGAGCAACAGCAGTACCTTGCTTGGGATCGCCAGCGTCGTCTTCGGTCACCAATTCAAGGGTGACTTTTTTCCCACCGATCATCACGCCGGTTGCGTTGAGTTCTTCGATGGCCAACCGTGCGCCATACTCATTGTCTTTGCCCAAATGCGCAGACGCGCCACTGACGGGACCGACATGTCCGATCTTGATCACCGAAGCCGCAGGTGCTGCGGGCGCAGGCGCTGCCACAGGAGCTGACGCCGGTGCGGGAGCGGCCTCTTCTTTTTTTCCACACGCGACCAACAGAACCGCACCAGCGATCAGGGTCAAAGCACTCTTCACTTTGAATTGCATAAAAACTCCAGGTTGATAAATCAGAGAATCCAAAACCGAATTTGGCGACGCCAAACCGTTAACGATAACGCAATTTATGAGACTTCATCGCACCAGCACAGAAATACCAGGCGTGATCAATACGGCTCATTGGTCCGGATTGGGAAGACTGGGCCCCGGCGCCAGAACTTCAGAGAGGGCGTGTCTCACGACGCTCTCCAGTTCTTCTCTTAGGCCTGCACTAATTAACTGCAGTTGTTCAGCCATCCGCGACCGAATCAGCGCTTCGGCCTCGTCACTGATGCGGCGTTCGATCACCCGGTCTACGCGCTCCATGACCAATGAGACAGTGGCCTCGAGGTCTGGCTGAGTCGACGGCGTGGCCTTGACCAAACTGGAAGGATGCACCACTTCGGTCAAAGTCGGCAGAAAACGGGGAAGATTGCGTGGTGGGGTATTCGTGTTCATCACTGCGAGGGTTTCAAATTCAAATCATGGCGCGTGATCGCATAGCCGCGGTCCGCATAGTGTTTCCAGCGGGTTCGGGCGAATTGCCGGTCTTCGTCATCCAGGGTGACCACCTCAATGACGCGCTCAAAGCGTTCAAAGCCACCTGGTACTGCCTTCCCGAGGTTCACCAGGACCTGAAAATGCGGCGCAGATTCAGTGGATGTCATCAACATGACGGGCGACGCAGCCGCAACGGAAGGTTCGCTCTCCAAATAGCAGTGCGGTACAAAGTCGACGGGTGAGAAGGTCCACAGGGCTGCATCGAGTTGGCGCAGCGTGTCTGGCGAGCCTGTCACCACCAGCTGGGCACCACTGCTGACGGCCTTGCGCAACAAACGACAAGCGTAGGCCACCCGATCGGGGGCGTTGAAATGAAAGGCGACCTCGGTCACAGGCAAGACTGTTTTGCTTACTTGGACGAGGCCAGCAGGTATGCCAGCAACAGCGCAACCGGACGACCTGTTGCGCCTTTGGCTGCCCCACTTTTCCAGGCTGTTCCGGCAATGTCCAGATGGGCCCAGGGATACTTTGAAGTGAAGCGCTGCAAAAATTTGGCAGCCGTGATGGAGCCTGCGGCACGCCCGGCCACGTTGGCGACATCGGCAAAATTGGTTTTCAGACCTTCCGCGTAATCGTCGTCCAAGGGCATGCGCCAGCACAAGTCAAGAGACGACTCACCCGCCGACACAAGGGCCGCCGCCAGGTCGTCATGGGTCGAAAAAAGTCCGCTGCGCACAGCGCCCAATGCAATGACGCATGCGCCAGTCAGTGTGGCGATATCCACCACGGCACGGGGCTTGAAGCGCTCCGCATAGGTCAATGCATCGCACAAAACCAGCCGTCCCTCGGCATCGGTATTGAGAATTTCAATGGTTTGCCCACTCATGCTCGTGACCACGTCGCCTGGTTTGACTGCCCGGCCATTGATCAGGTTTTCACAGGACGGAATCAGGCCCACCACGTTGATGGCAGGCTGCAGTTCCGCCAGAGCCCGAAAAACGCCCAACACGCTGGCCGCGCCTGACATGTCAAACTTCATCTCGTCCATCTCGGGCGCTGGCTTGATGGAAATACCGCCGCTGTCAAAGGTAATGCCTTTACCGACCAATACGGTGGGCGCCTGGGTCTTTGCGGCACCGTCGTAGCGCAGCACAATAAAGCGCAGGGGTTCATCCGAACCTTGGGCCACAGCCATGAAAGAACCCATCCCCAACTTGGCCACTTCTTTGGGGCCCAGCACTTCGCATTTGATTTTTGGGAACTTCGCCAGCGATCGGGCGGCCCCTCCCAGAAGTGACGGCGTGGCATGGTTTGCAGGACGATTGGCCCACTCTTTGGCAAACTCAATACCTTTCACGGAGGCGACGACCTGGTCAAAAACCGGTCGGAACTTGACGGCATTGGGCATGCCAAGGAGCACCCGCTGGATCACCCTGCCCTCGGGCCTGGATTTTGTCGTGGTGAAGACGTAGCTCGCGTCGGCCACCGCCATCACTGCAGCGCGGACAGCCTCGTCCTTGGGCAGGGAGGCAAAGCAGATGACCAGCTTCTTGAGACTGCCCGCCTTGAGCGCTGCCACCGCAGTGGCCACAGCCTGGCGTACATCTTTGGCAGCCCCATCGCCGACCCCTGCCAATACGACACGGGAGCAGGCCATGCCGGTCGGGCGGTAAATCGCCAGCGACTTCCCTGCCTTGTAGTCCAGATCACCTGCCTTCAATACCTGTGCAACAAGCCCTGATAAAGCGTCTTTTCCCGGTTTGAAAGACTGACTTAGCAGCACAATCAGGGCATCGCATTTTTCATTGGCTGCGCCCAGGGAATCAATTGTCTTCAGTTCAAAGTTCATAATTCAGGTTTTCCTTTCCGCTGATGTTATTCCATTCCTCCATTCGCAAGGAGCTGGCGCGCAGTTTTGGGGCCACCCTGATCGTGCTGGCGACGGTTGTCATGACCATGACGCTGATACGTACGCTCGGCCAGGCCTCGCGTGGCAGCTTCAATCCGTCCGACGTGATGCTGGTCATGGGCTATACCGTGCTTGCCTACATGCCGACGATTCTGACCATGAGCCTGTTCATTGCCATCATTGCCAGCATGTCACGCATGTACCGCGACAGTGAAATGGTGATCTGGTTTGCCAGTGGCCGTGGTTTGTCCGGGTTTCTGGGCCCGTTGTTCCGGTTTGCCTGGCCGGTGTTGCTGGTGGTGATGGCACTGGCACTGTTTGTCCTGCCCTGGTCCAACCAGCGGATAGAAAACATGAAGGACCAGTATGAAAAGCGCGGGGACATTGAGCGCATCGAACCGGGCCAATTTCAAGAGTCAGTTGGAGGCAAGCGCGTGTTCTTCGTCGAAAAGAACACACCGGGGCAGCAGTCCGGCAACAATGTCTTTATTGCGACGACGGAATACGGGAAGGAAACCATCACCTCGGCCCGCAGTGGCCGCATTCAGAGCCTGAATGGGGACCGATTCTTGATGCTCAGCAACGGCCAGCGTCTGGAAAGCACTATTGGCAAGCAGGATCTAAAGATCAGCGAGTTCGAGGAGTATGGCACCAAGGTGGGTGTGGATATTCTGGGCGGAACAGACTATGTGCCGGTCAACACCCGCCCCACGATTGAATTGATTCGGACAGCGACGCCGCACAACTTGGCAGAGCTGTCCTGGCGCATCGGTCTGATTTTGGCCGCCATCAATTTCGTGATCATTGCCATCGCTGTGTCCAGCGTCAATCCGCGGGTGGGCCGAAGTGCAAACCTGGTCTTTTCCCTGTTTGCATTCGTGATTTATTACAACATGCTCAATCTCGGCCAGAGCTGGATCGTGTCGGGCAAAGTGACGTTCGCCGGGTTTTTGCTGGCCTTGCATGGGGGGGCGCTGGTGCTGGGCCTGTTCTGGCTTGCCAAGGGTCACAATAACTGGCACTGGCGCACCTTGACGGGTTCGCGGTCTGCCCTGTTGCGGAGGTCCAGGACGTGAAAACCATCCGACGTCTGATTTACGGCGAAGTGCTGTCTGCGGTTACCTTTGTCACCTTGGGCTTTCTTTCCCTGTTTTTCTTTTTTGATTTCGTCGAAGAGATACAGGCGCTTGGCCGACATGCGGCGGCGGGCTATCGGCTCATCCACGCGCTGGCCTTTGTCACGCTGATGATTCCGAGTCATCTGTATGAACTGCTGCCCATTGCCGTCCTCATCGGTACTATTTTTGTCATGGCACGCTTGGCCCAAAGCTCGGAATACACCATTTTGCGGACCAGCGGACTCGGCCCCTGGCGCGCCTTGAAAACACTCTTGCTCCTGGGCTTGGGATTTGTGCTGCTGACCTTTGCCATTGGTGACTACATATCCCCCGCCGCAGACCGGACCGGGCAACTTTTGAAAGCCCGCTATCAGGGACGGCTCACGGTCGGTCAAACCGGCGCCTGGTTAAAGGAAAAGCAGCGTTACGCCCAGTATGCGGTGAATGTCAACGCGCTGGAGTCCGATGGCAGCATGCGCGGGGTCCGGGTCTACGAATTCGACAACCAGGGATTCCTGATGTCCATGACGCAATCGCAGACGGCAGTTTTTGGCCGGGATGACTCCTGGACGCTGCAAAGCGTGGACCGGACCGAATTCCCCGCACGAGGCACCGATACCGCCCGCATCGACCGGCAACACCTTGACAGCTTGCGATGGCCGAACCAGATCAGCTCGGAGATGGTTTCTGCCGCGGTACTCAAACCGGAGCGCATGAGTACGATCGACCTGTTTCAGTATATCCAGCACCTGCAGGCCAACGCGCAGACGGCACAACGCTATGAAATCGAGTTCTGGAAAAAAGTCTTCTACCCCTTGAGTTGCCTGGTGATGGTGGTGTTGGCCCTGCCTTTTGCCTACCTGCACTTTCGCTCAGGCGGCATCGCAACCTATGTGTTTGGCGGAGTGATGGCGGGCATCAGCTTCTTCCTGCTCAACAATGTTTTTGGCTATATTGGCAACATGCAAAACTGGCAACCCTGGTTGACCGCAGCACTACCGGGCATGATTTATTCCCTGTTATCCCTGACGGCGTTTGGGTGGCTGGTGTTGAGGCGATGACGGCTATGCGCTCCGAAATTTTGCGTGGCACGATCCTGTTCGCACATGGATCACGTGACCCCTTGTGGAGCAAGCCCATTGAGGCCGTGGCTCATCGCATACAAACTATGTCCCCCGAAGTTCAGGTGCGCTGCGCCTACCTTGAACTGATGGCGCCGGATCTGCCCTCCAGCGTGGCCGATGTTGCGGCACTGGGCGTCACCCGCATCACAATAGTTCCGATGTTTCTGGGCGTTGGCAAGCATGCGCGGGAAGATTTGCCCTTGCTGGTGGACGCACTCCGGTTGAGCCACCCGCAAATTGCGTTTGACTTGAGAGCGGCAATTGGCGAGGCTCCTCAAATGATCGAACTCATGGCTCAAATGGCGCTGTCGTGAAGCGGTTTCGCCGATTCAATATACAACCAAGGCATAATAAAATTATTCTTTAGTTGAATTTTGATATGAATTTACACCAATTTCGCTTTGTCCAAGAGGCGGCACGCCGCAATCTGAATTTGACCGAAGCCGCCAAGGCATTGCACACCTCGCAGCCCGGCGTTTCCAAAGCCATCATCGAGCTGGAAGAGGAGTTGGGCATCGAGATTTTTGTGCGACATGGCAAACGCCTTAAACGCATCACCGAACCAGGACAACATGTCTTGAAGAGCATCGAGCTGATCATGCGCGAGGTTGGCAATCTCAAACGTATTGGTGAGCAGTACAGCGCCGAAGACAGCGGCACGCTGTCCATTGCAACCACCCACACCCAGGCGCGCTATGTGCTGCCCGAGCCCGTGGCGAAGCTGCGCGAAGCCTATCCCAAGGTCAATGTCAGCCTGCACCAGGGCTCGCCCGAACAGGTGGCTCGCATGCTGATTGACGAAGTGGCGGAGATTGGCGTAGCCACCGAGTCCCTGGCAGGCTATTCGGAACTGGTGACCCTGCCCTGCTATGAATGGCAGCACGTGCTGGTTCTGCCCCTGGGCCACCCCTTGTGCCTGAAGGAACACATCACGCTGGAGGACATTGCGCATGAGCCCTTGATTACCTACCACCCCGCCTATACCGGTCGTACCAAGATCGACCACGCGTTTGCCCTGCGCAAACTGGAGCCCCGCATCGCACTGGAAGCGATCGATTCGGACGTGATTAAAACCTATGTCCGCCTGGGCCTGGGTGTGGGCATCGCTGCTGAAATGGCGGTGCGTGATGTTGTGGAAGAAGGTATGAAGAGTGATCTGGTGGTACGTCCGGCGGGTCATTTGTTTGGCCAGAATGTGACCCGGGTCGCGTTCAAACGTGGTGCCTACCTGCGCAACTTTGTCTACAAGTTTGCCGAATTGCTGAGTGACCGCCTGAGCCGCGATCTGGTCGCCCGCGCCATGACCGGCCATGTCAACGACTACGAGTTATGAACCCACAAACGCCCCCCCTGACATCCAGACTGCCCAATGTGGGCACCACGATCTTCACCGTCATGTCCACGCTGGCGGCGGAAAAAAATGCCGTCAATCTCGGACAGGGTTTTCCCGACTTCAACTGCGATCCCAAATTGGTGGATGTGGTGACGGATGCAATGAAGCAAGGTCTCAACCAGTACCCGCCCATGACAGGTGTGCCGGTGCTGCGGGACGCCATTGCTGCGAAGGTCAAGGCCCTTTATGGCCACCAGTACAACGCCGCGAATGAAATCACCGTGACTGCCGGGGCCACCCAGGCCATCATCACTATTATTTTGGCTGTGGTGCACGCAGGTGACGAAGTCATCGTGCTGGAGCCCTGCTACGACAGCTACGTTCCCAACATCGAACTCGCCGGAGGTATACCGGTGCGAGTGCCCCTGACGCCAGGCACCTTCCGCCCCGACTTTGACAAGATTGCCGCCGCCATCACATCGAAAACCCGTGCGATCCTGATCAACTCGCCTCACAACCCCAGCGGCACGGTCTGGACCGCTGCGGACATGCTGCGCCTGCAAGAAATTCTCGCACCCACCAATGTTTTGCTGATCAGCGACGAGGTCTATGAACATATGGTGTTTGACAGCCAGCAGCACCAAAGTGCGGCGCGTTTCCCCGGTCTGGCTGCCCGTGCTTTCATTGTTTCCAGCTTTGGGAAAACCTACCACGTGACGGGCTGGAAAGTGGGCTACGTGGCCGCACCCGCTGCCTTGACGTCCGAGTTTCGCAAAGTACACCAGTTCAACGTGTTCACCGTCAATACCCCGGTGCAATACGGGCTGGCGACTTACATGAGCGATGCCAAGCCCTACCTGGAGCTGCCGGCGTTTTACCAACGCAAGCGGGATCTGTTTCGGGAAGGCCTCAAGCAAACCAAATTCAAGCTGCTGCCAAGCGAAGGCACCTACTTCCAGTGCGTGGATATCTCGGAGGTGAGCGATCTGGGGGAAACGGAATTCTGCAAATGGCTGACCTCGGAGATCGGCGTGGCCGCCATCCCGCTGTCAGCTTTTTACGGCAACGGATTTGACCAGCGCGTGGTGCGGTTCTGCTTTGCCAAAAAAGACGAGACGCTGCATGCAGCGCTCGCCCGGTTGGCCGCACTGTAGCGCGCTGAATCAGCCCTTGTTTGCCAAGCCCAGCCGCTCGATGGTGGCTTTCTCCGCAACAAAGCTGTCGCGGGCGAACTTGGTGTAGGTTTCGGTGTTCATGTAGATCACGGATTGGTCGTATTTCTCGAACACCGCCAACACCGCGGGGTCTTCAATCGCTTTCTTGAAGGCATCGTGCAGAGTGCGGGTGATGGCGGGGTCCATGCCCTTGGGGCCGCACACGCCAAAAGGCGAATCCGAGACCGTTTGGTAACCCAACTCGTCCAGCGTGGGCACCTGCGCCCAGCGTTTGGTTCGTTTGCTGCCATAGGTGGCCAGCAAGCGCAGCTTGCCCGACTCCACATGAGGGCCCCAACCGGTTGCATCGCTGGCACCCATGACGTGGCCACCCAACACCGCCTGCATGTTGTCGGCATTGCCCTTGAAAGGCACGTGGGTCAGCTTGATGCCGGCACGTTGCGCAAACTCTTCCACGGCCAGATGCGGACTGGTACCCGTGCCGGTAGAACCGTAGGTGAATTTCTCCGGGTTAGCTTTGGCATAGGCCACCAGGTCCTTGATGGACTTGATGGGCGAATCACTGGGCACCACCAGTCCGAAGGTGTAGCCTGTCAGGCAGGCGATCCAGGTGAAATCCTTGAGCGGATCGAACTGCGTTTTTTGCATGTGCGGTACGCGAAAAACGCCATGAGGCAATTGCGACACGGTATAGCCATCGGGTTTGGCGTTGACCAGTTCATTGGCGCCCAGCAAGCCGGCAGCGCCGGGTTTGTTGTCCACCACGATGGACTGTCCCAGGGTCTTGCTCGCGCTCAAGGCCAGCGCTCGGATGACCGCATCGGTAGAGCCACCCGCAGGCCAGGGGCAAATGTAACGGATGGGTTTGGTTGGGAACGCAGGTGCTTGCGCCAGCGAAGGCAGCGCCATGCTGCCCAAGGCAGCGGTCGTGCCGGCCATGAACGTGCGACGGTTTGTGTTTGTCTGGGCCATTGTGTCTCCTGATAGCTTCTAAGAAATATTGCCGATAGGTGGCAGTCGCGAGCTTAGCAGCAAGCCGTACCGCATGTTGTCACCACGGGGAGAAAGGCCACAAAAACCGGGCGCACAAGACCGGATCAACTGTTCAACTGCCCCCACGCCTTCTCCAGCCGCTTCACACTCACCGGTTGTGGTGTGCGCAACTCCTGTGCAAAGAAGCTCACGCGCAACTCTTCCAGCAACCAGCGGAATTCCTGCATGCGCTCGTCGCTCACACCTTTGCGCTCGGCCACCAAGCGCCAGTAGCGCTGCTCCAGCGGACGCAGTTCGGTCATGCGTGCGGCGTCGCGAGCCGGGTCGGCGCGGTATTTGTCCAACCGCGCGGTGATCGCCTTGAGGTAGCGGGCGAAGTACTGCAGCGGCCCCCAGGGGGACAGCGTGAGAAAGCGCTTGGGCATCAGGCGCGCCAACTGCTGGGCCGCGTCTGCGGTGGCCTCCGGTGCGTTCTTGGTGTCCTTGATCTTGCGGGCGGCTGCCGCGTACTCGGTCAGGATGGTGGCGGCCAGACGCGCCACTTCGTTGGCGATCAGGGTCAGGCGCCCCCTGCCCTCCTCCACCCGGCGTTTGAAATCAAATTCATTGGTGGGTAAAGGATCCAGCAGAAAAGCCCGGTCGAGTGCCACGGCGATGATCTGCTCTCGCAGTTCCTCAATGGTGCCGCCACCGGAACCATCCGGGCTCTTGCCCACCTGCATAAAGGTGACCGCCATTTTCTGCAGATCGGGAATGTTTTTTTCCAGGTACTTGAGCGCGTCCTTGATTTGCAGGGAAAACAGGCGACGCAATCCGGCGCGGTGTTTGGCAGCGGCCACATCGGGCTCATCGAACACCTCGATCGTGACCGCATCGCCCGCATCGATCAAACCCGGGTAGCCAATCAGGGTTTGACCACCTTTCTGGATTTCGAGCAGCTCGGGCAATTCACCAAAAGTCCACGCGGTGTGACGCTGGCCCACCGGGCTTGCTGAATTTGCTGCGTTTTTTATAGCTTCTTTTGTAGAAGATACGCGGGCCACGGGCTGATTTTCCTTGGAAATAGGCAGCGCAGCGGCATCCTTGGCCAGCTTCAATCCCGCCAGAGCCTGGAAGGCACCACGGGCCTGCGCGCCGAGCTCGGCTTTCAGGGCCCCCAGGTTGCGGCCGGTGCCGAGCTGGCGACCATGCTCGTCTACCACCCGGAAGTTCATGAAAAAATGCGGGCTGAGCATGTCCACCTTGATATCGGCGCGAACGACGTCAATCGAGGTGGCCGCGCGTACCAGCTTCAGCAGCGCGTCCAGCAGGGCGCCCTGACCAAAAGCCTCCGGAGCGTTCAGCAGCTCGGTCATCCGGGAGGCCGTCTCGGGCAAAGGCACCAGCCGCGAGCGCGGACGCTGATGCAGGGTCTTGAGCAGCGCCTGTACCTTTTCCCTGAGCATGCCGGGCACCAGCCACTCGCAGCGCTCCTCATTCACCTGATTCAGCACAAACAGCGGCACGGTCACGGTCAGGCCGTCCTTGGCATCACCTGGTTCATGCAGGTAAGTTGCAGCGCAGTCGACACCACCCAGGCGGATCGTTTTGGGGAAGGACTGGGTGGTGATGCCAGCGGCTTCGTGGCGCATCAGCTCTTCGCGCGTCAATAGCAACAGTTTGGGTTGTTTCTTGATTTCCTCACGGTACCAGTTCTCAAAGCTGTAGCCGCTGCACACGTCGGAAGGCAGTTGCTGGTCGTAGAACGCAAAGATCAGTTCTTCGTCCACCAGGACATCCTGGCGGCGTGCCTTGTGCTCCAGGTCCTCCACCTGTTTGATGAGCTTCTGATTGGCTTCCAGAAACGGCAACTTGGTTTCCCACTGACCATCGACCAGGGCCTGGCGAATGAAGATTTCCCGCGCCGACACCCTATCCACCCGGCTGAAGTTCACCTTGCGCCCGCTGTAGATGACGATGCCGTACAAGGTGGCCCGCTCGAGCGCGGTCACCTCAGCCGCCTTTTTTTCCCAATGCGGGTCAAGCAATTGTTTTTTCAGCAGATGGCCTGCCACCTGCTCCAGCCATTGCGGCTCGACGTTCGCAATGCCGCGGCCAAACAGCCGCGTGGTTTCCACCAGTTCGGCGGCGACGATCCAGCGGCCTGGCTTCTTGGCCAGATGCGCACCGGGATGGGCATAAAACTTGATGCCACGTGCGCCGAGATACTCACCCGAGGCGCCTTCGGTTTCCAGTTTGCAGCCGATGTTGCCCAGCAGACCGGACAGCATGGACAGGTGCAGCTGCTCGTAGTTGGCAGGCAAGGTGTTGAGCCGCCATTTGTGCTCGGCCACCACGGTGTGCAATTGCGAATGGATGTCACGCCACTCGCGCACGCGGCGGATGTTGACAAAGTTCTGGCGCAGCAGTTGCTCGTACTGGCGGTTGCTCAGTTTGTGTGAAGCACCGGCATCGTGCGAACCACCGCGTGCATCGTGAATCCACTTCCACAGCTTCAGGTAACCACTGAATTCACTTTTCTCGTCATCAAACTTGACATGTGCCTGGTCGGCTTGCTGCTGTGCCTCCATCGGGCGATCCCGGACATCCTGCACCGACAAGGCTGAGGCAATCACCAGCACTTCATCCAAAGCGCCCCGACTGCGTGCCTCCAGAATCATGCGGCCCACGCGCGGGTCCAGCGGCAATTTGGCCAACTCCTGGCCCATGGCCGTCAATTCATTGGCATCGTCCACCGCACCCAACTCGTTGAGAAGCTGGTAGCCATCGGCAATGGCGCGACCCGAGGGGCGCTCAATGAACGGGAACTCCTCGACGATGCCCAGGTGCAGCGACTTCATCCGCAAAATCACGCCGGCCAGCGAACTGCGCAGGATTTCGGGATCGGTAAAGCGCGGTCGGCCATTGAACTCTTTTTCGTCATAGAGCCGTATGCAAATGCCGTTGGCCACCCGGCCGCATCGACCGGCACGCTGGTTGGCCGAACTCTGGCTGATGGGCTCGACCAGCAACTGCTCCACCTTGCTCCTGAAACTGTAGCGCTTCATGCGCGCGGTACCTGCGTCAATGACGTAACGGATGCCCGGCACCGTCAAGGAGGTTTCTGCCACGTTGGTGGCCAGCACAATGCGCCGCCCGGTATGGCCGTCAAAAATCCGGTCCTGTTCGGCCTGACTCAAACGCGCGAAAAGTGGCAGCACCTCGGCGTTGCGGAACAGCGGCTGATGGCTCAGGTGTTTGCGCAAATGGTCCGCTGCCTCGCGAATTTCGCGCTCGCCGGGCAGAAACACCAAAATGTCGCCGCTGTTATGCACATCGCGCCACAGTTCATCCACGCCGTCGGCGATGGCCGAGTTCAGGTCGTACTCACGCGACTCTTCAAACGGTCGATAACGCTGCTCTACTGGAAACATCCGGCCCGACACCATGATGACGGGCGCAGGTCCGTTGCGCGAGGCAAAGTGGTCGGCAAAACGTTGCGCGTCAATGGTGGCCGAAGTCACCACAATTTTCAGATCGGGCCGACGCGGCAGAATCTGGCGCAGGTAGCCCAGCAGAAAATCGATGTTCAGACTGCGCTCGTGCGCCTCGTCGATGATGATGGTGTCGTAAGCCTTGAGCAACGGGTCGGTTTGCGTCTCCGCCAGCAAGATGCCGTCGGTCATCAGCTTGACGGACGCGTCACGGCCAAGCCGGTCCTGAAACCGGACCTTGAAGCCCACCACATCCCCCAAAGGCGTCTTGAGCTCTTCGGCAATGCGCTTGGCCACGCTGCTGGCCGCAATGCGCCGCGGCTGGGTGTGGCCGATCAATTTGCCCTTGCCCGGCGGATAGTTCAGCTTGCCGCGCCCCATGGCCAGCGCGATCTTGGGCAACTGGGTGGTCTTGCCCGAGCCGGTTTCCCCGCAAACGATGATGACCTGGTGCTTCTCCATCGCGGCCATGATCTCGTCGCGTTTACCCGACACGGGCAGGGATTGCGGAAACTCGATTTGGAGGGGCTGGGCAGTCAAGGTCATAACTTCGTAGAGAATCGGGGATTATCCCAGCCCACGCACCGAAAAACCGAACCCCGACCGCATGTCCTCTGTTTTCAACTTCACCTTTGTGCCCTGGTTTCGTTCAGTGGCGCCCTACATCCACAAGTTTCGCAATCAGACTTTTGTGGTGGGTATTGCTGGCGAAGCCATCGCCGCCGGCAAACTGCACCATTTGGCGCAAGATCTGGCCATGATCCAGAGCATGGGCGTGAAAGTGGTGCTGGTGCATGGCTTTCGTCCTCAGGTGAACGAGCAGCTCAAAGCCAAGGGCCATATTCCCAAATATTCCCACGGCATTCGGATTACCGATGAGGTGGCGCTGGATTGCGCTCAGGAAGCCGCAGGGCAATTACGCTACGAGATCGAAGCGGCTTTCAGCCAGGGCCTGCCCAACACGCCCATGGCCGACTCTACAGTGCGGGTTATTTCTGGCAACTTCATTACCGCGCGACCGGTCGGTATTGTGGACGGGGTGGATTTCCAGCATTCAGGGCTTGTGCGCAAGGTGGACACCGCCGGCATCATGCGCACACTGGACTTTGGCGCGATGGTGCTCCTGTCGCCTTTTGGTTTCTCTCCCACCGGCGAGGCCTTCAACCTGACCATGGAAGAAGTGGCGACCTCGGTGGCCACGGCCCTGCAGGCCGACAAGCTGATTTTCGTCACGGAAATTCCAGGCATTCGCATGCGCGCTACCGAACCCGCCAGCGACGACAACCCCATCGATACCGAGTTGCCCTTGGCCGCAGCCGAGAAGCTGCTGGCGGAGTTACCCGCAGCCAATCAGCCCACGGATACGGCGTTCTACCTGCAACACTGCGTCAAAGCCTGCAAAAATGGCGTGGAACGCAGCCACATCATTCCATTTGCCATAGATGGCTCCATCCTCTTGGAGGTGTATGTGCACGACGGCATCGGCACCATGGTCGTGGATGAAAAGCTGGAAAGCCTGCGCGAGGCCACGGTGGACGATGTGGGCGGCATCCTGCAGCTGATCGAGCCGTTTGAGAAGGACGGCACCCTCGTCAAGCGCAGCCGTACCGAGATCGAGCGTGACGTTGGCACCTACACGGTTATTGAGCACGACGGCGTGATTTTCGCCTGTGCAGCGCTCTACCCCTACCCGGAAGCGCGTACGGCTGAGATGGCGGCCCTGACAGTTTCGCCCCAGGTGCAGGGACAAGGTGACGGTGAACGGGTCCTGAAACGCGTGGAACAACGCGCCAAGGCCGCCGGGTTGGACAGTATTTTTGTATTGACCACACGCACCACCCATTGGTTTCTCAAGCGGGGGTTTGTGCTGGTTGACCCGGAATGGCTGCCTGAGGCGCGCAAACGCAAATACAACTGGGATCGCAAAAGCCAGGTTTTGGTCAAAAAATTATCATGAGCCCGTGTGCATTTCAGGCCCGGCGCCAGCGCGCAACCAGCCTGTATTAGGCCACCAGCTTGAACACTGCAACCGTCTCCACCAAGTCAAGTGCCTGTGATTTCAGACTGGACGCGGCGGCGGCCATTTCCTCCACCAGCGCGGCATTTTGCTGAGTGGCCTGATCCATCTGCGTAACGGCTTCACCCACCTGTGCCACGCCAGAGCTCTGCTCTGAACTTGCCGCGCTGATCTCACCCATGATGTCAGTCACGCGTCGGATGCTACTGACCACCTCGCTCATGGTGGCACCAGCCTGATTCACCAAATTTGAGCCCTGCTCCACTCGCGCCACGCTGTCATCAATCAAATGCTTGATTTCTTTTGCTGCTTCGGCACTGCGACCCGCCAGGGACCGCACCTCCGAAGCAACTACAGCAAAGCCACGGCCTTGCTCCCCCGCTCTTGCAGCCTCTACTGCGGCATTCAAGGCAAGGATATTGGTCTGGAAAGCAATTCCGTCAATGACACTTATGATGTCGGCAATCTTGCGCGAGCTTTCGTTAATACCCTTCATGGTGTCAACCACCCGCGCCACCACATCGCCGCCCTTAACGGCCACCGTGCTGGCGCTTTGCGCCAAGTGATTGGCTTGTCGGGCATTGTCGGCATTCTGTTTTACCGTAGAACCAAGTTCCTCCATGGAGGCGGCGGTTTCCTCCAGCGCGCTGGCCTGGCTTTCTGTACGGGCGGACAAGTCCTGATTACCCTGGGCGATTTCGGCGCTGGCAGTCGCCACTGACTCGCTACCCTCCCGGACATGGGCCACTATGCTCGCTACGTTGTCGCGCATGGCCCTGATCCCATGCATGATGCTGGAGTCGTCACCAGGCTTGAGGGCAATATCGATGCTCAGATCACCTTGCGCCATGCGATGCGTGATGGCGTTGGCATCGCCAGGTTCTCCACCCAGTTGTCTCACGATGCTACGCGTGATGAGCAGGCCAATACCCAACAAAACCACGGCCAGCACCAGTGCACCAAAGCCCGACTTCATAGCCCTCGACACAATTGCCGATTCAACCGTGTCAATGTAAACGCCTGATCCGATCACCCAACCCCAAGGTACAAAGCTTTTGACGTGGGACACCTTTTGAACCGGCGTATCGCTACCCGGCTTGGGCCACATGTAGGAAACATCGCCAGCACCGCTGGCTTGCACTGTCTTGACAAACTCCACGAACAACTGCTTGCCCGTTGGGTCCTTATTGTCAGTGAGGTCCTTGCCATCCAGTTCGGGCTTGATCGGGTGCATCACCATTTTGGGATGCATGTCGTTCACCCAGAAATATTCGGTGGCGTTGTAACGCAGGGGCTTGAGGGCGGCCAAGGCACGTTGCTTGGCTTCATCCTCAGTCATCTTGCCCTTTATGGCCTGATCGTGGAAATGGACGATCAGACCATGTGCAACGTCCACGGCTTGCCGGACACTGGCCTGGCGCTCCTGCAAGAGCATGCTGCGTTCGGTAATCATGAAGAAGGCCAGCAGGATGGCCAAGCCAACGATTGCACTTGTGATCAGCAATGCCAGACGCTTGGCGACGCTGTAGGAAACCAGTCGAAACATAATGTCTCTCCTTTTGTGTAAGCCGGTGATCGCACGACCATGCGCGAGGCAAGTATGGATTTCGACCTGTTTCCATCTTCACAAAATACATGAACGCACAAGGTCACCATTAGAGACTGTGCGCGTCAATGAAGAGAGATTCTGGACCGATTTATGACCAATCCAGACAATATCAGTCAGTGATTATTCTAGAAACAGATAAACCTGAGCACAAGCCTGCGAAACAGAAATTTGGGGAACGAGGGTAATCAAACGATGCGCCGCTCAATTCCTGCGAAAGCACCGCTCAAGCAGAAGCAGCGAAAGCAGGCCAATTGCAACAAAACACAAGAACGACCAATTGGCGATGGAGCCGCCCAAAAACGTCCAGTCGACCTTGCTGCAGTCACCACCGCCTTTGAAAATCATGGGAATTGCGCGCTGCAACGGAAATGTTTCGATCATTCCGTAAAAATCGCGACCGCAACTGGCCACCTCCGGCGGATACCACTGCAGCCAGCTTTGCCGGGCGGCCACAAAAGCACCGAAACCTGCCGTCGCCAACAACAGAAGCGCACCGCCGATGTGCAGGCCTTTCTTGTCCGCAGCTCCGCTCAAGCCTGCAATGATAGCTACCAAAAATAGAGCATACCGCTGCACGATGCACATGGGACAAGGCTCCAGCCCCACCACATGCTGCAAATACAGGCCAAACGCCAGCAGCGCCACACAAAGCGCACTGACAAGCGAGAACACGCGGCGAGGAGAGTTATCCAGCCACCCTGTCACAACCTGAAAAACCATGGGATCAGCCAGCGGCCTCGTCCAGCGCCTTGCACGAAGGCGAGCACACGGCCTGGGACTTGCCGAGTATCTTGCGCGAGATCATTTGAGACCTCGGCCTATGCTTGCCGCATAGAAAACAGGACATCGTAGCTGCGCCAAACGACGTTGCTGCCGTGAAGGGTGAACCCGATACTTTGGATTTGTAACGCAGGCCATCAGCCAGCATTTTCGTTTTAGTGTCTGCTTTTGCCATAGCTCACATCTTACTTCGACTGGGCCATGGCCCGTCTGATTACGGCTTTCGCCTCATTTTCTGCTGCCAGAGACTGATCAAGCGAGGAGCGACACAGGCCCGCCAACTCATAGTTGATGTTCTCGTAAAGCTCAGCAGCAGCCGGATAATTGTCCAGCAATGCGCCCAAAGCGGTTCCCGCTATGACATCACCGAATTCGTTCACCAGATGCATCACCACCGAGCGATATTGCTCGGCACCCACCGGCACACTGCTGTGCTCAAGGCGTTCAAGCAAATCAGCCAACACATGGGTGATGGCCAGATTTTCCTTTGTAGGCAATGGTTTGGTCGTGTTCATGTCTTCGATTTGGTGCCATTCTGCAGAATTTCAAGCATTCAAATGCGCGGACCTGACCCTTTCCGGACAGCGGCTTGTGAAAGCTTGATAAAGTCGCCCCTCTGACAAAAGATTTAGTAAAAGGCTTCAAATGGCACGCACTGTGAACTGCATCAAGCTCGGCAAGGAAGCCGAAGGTCTGGACTTCCCTCCCTATCCCGGCGAGTTGGGCAAACGCATTTGGGAAAGCGTCAGCAAGGAAGCTTGGGCTGCCTGGCTCAAGCACCAGACCATGCTGGTCAACGAAAACCGGCTTAACCTGGGTGATGCCCGGGCCCGTCAGTACTTGGCACGGCAGATGGAAAACCACTTTTTTGGCGATGGTGCCGACGCGGCACAAGGCTACGTTCCCCCCAACCCGTGAAACACCGGGCATAAGGCCGAACCAGCGGAAAATACCATGTTGACCGGGTGCGGCCTGCCCCAGGCATGGCGTCAGCAACAGGCGTGGCGTATTCTGGATTCCGATTTCGGTCGAGGTCTCCAGTTTTTCCGCACCTTGCAAGCCTGGAAAAACACCCCGCTGCGGCCACGCTTGCTGCACTATGTGGCGCTGAGCTTGGCGCCACCTTCGATGGATGATTTGCTGGCAGATCTGGCGGGCGACCCCGAACTCCGCGAGCTGGCTCAAGAACTGTTGCCCGAATGGACAGGACTGCTTCCGGGCTTTCACCGTCTGTCATTTCAAGGTGGCCAGGCACTGCTCACTCTGTGTGTGGGCGAATCAATGGCGATGCTGCGTGAGCAACAATTTTTCGCCGATTCGGTTTTTCTGAGGGCTGCCGGCACAGGGCCTGCGGGGGCGCAGCCCTGGAGCATCTGGTCGGTGAAGGCGCTGGCACGTTGCTGTCGCCGCGGAACCCGTTTGGCAGTGGCCGCCGATGCCCCTGTGCTGCAGGCTGACCTGACCCAATGTGGCTTTGAAATTCAGGCCCTCCCGAACGATACCCCGAGCGGGTCATACCAGGCCGAGTTCAACCCGCGCTGGACGATCAAAACAACGCGCCAACATTCAATCTCTCATCCTGTGGCCATCGGCAGTTGCGCCGTTATCGGTGCCGGGCTGGCCGGTGCCAGTGTCGCTGCTGCACTGGCCCGACGCGGCTGGCGGGTGCAGGTTCTCGACCAGGGCGCAGAGCCCGCCCTTGGTGCATCGGGTCTGCCTGTGGGGTTGGTGGTGCCGCACGTGTCGGCAGATGACTGCACGCTGTCGCGCCTTTCTCGTGCGGGCGTGAGAATGATGCTGCAGCAGGCTCGAAGCCTGTTGCGCCAAGGGCAGGACTGGGAACTCAGCGGCACACGCGAGCGTCAATTGGACGGTACGCCGGATCTGCCCGACATCTGGCACGCCCAAGCAGCCTGGCTCAAACCCGGCCAACTGGTACAACGCTGGCTGGCGCAACCGGGAGTGACTTTTCAGGGCAACGCCAGGGTCGCCGACCTTCGCCAGAAGCAGAATCAGTGGGAGTTGCTGGACGCGCTGGGTCAGCCGCTGGCCTGCGTCGATCGGGTCGTTCTGGCCAATGCCGGCGGCGCGCTGCCCCTGCTGGCAAGGGTGCAGGCGAGCTTGCCAGCATTGGGCATTCGGCCCGAGCAGTTGCCGACCCTGCACGGTGTTCGGGGCCAGTTGTCATGGGCCATGCACGATGGCAATCAGGAAGACCTTTTCCCATCCCACCCCGTCAATGGTTCGGGCAGTGTCATTCCGGCGATTCCAATGGGCTCTGGCTCAGCCTGGTTCGTCGGCTCCACTTACCAGCCTGATCAGCTGACGCCGTTGCCGGACGAAAGAAACCATCAGTCCAACCTGCAACGTCTTCTGCGCTTGTGCCCAACGCTGGGGCAAGCCCTGGCCAAGCGGTTTGCCGAAGGCAGCGTCCAGGCCTGGAAAAACACACGCTGTGTCAGCGCAGACCGCCTGCCTGTTGTGGGCCCCCTCTACCAGGCGGATAACCCCGGCCTCTGGCTTTGTGCCGCCATGGGGTCCAGAGGTTTGAGTTTCTCGGTGTTATGTGCTGAACTGCTGGCTGCTCAGTGGGGAGGGGAGCCTATGCCGGTCGACGCTGGTCTGGCCCGCTCACTCCAGGCCTTTCGCGGCGAAAGCCCTCGGATTAAATAACCCTTTAGCTATATCTTTTGTAGCAACTCGATAACTTTCGAGGGATCATAGGGTTTTTCAAGTACCGCCGAGCAACCGGATTTTTCGGCATGCTCGCGCATGTGCCAGGTCTTGTCGCTCGTACTCACCACGACCCTTCCAATGGCCGGCTCCAGGTCCACCAACTGGCGGATCACCGCCCAGCCATCCATATCCGAAACGGTCAACCCCACGACAACCAGATCGTAGTGACGGTTTCTGGCCAACTCAAGCGCCATCGCTCCGGTAGAAGCCTCGTCCACATCGGTATGCCCCGCCAATGCAAGACGGGCGCGCAGGTACATGCGGTCTTCACGGGAAGGATCAACCAGAAGGCACACCCGAGCGTCCGATGGCGCACCAAAGCCGGCTTCGGTGTCACCGAAATCCATGTCCATCACCTCGTCCGCGCTGTACAGGCTGTCCATGACCTTCACCACATCAGGCCAATGCAGCGGACGCATAAACGTGCACAAGGCATGGTCCGGTGCGCCTTCACCCACGCAAATCATTTTCAGGCCGGGATGTGCATCCGGCGAGGCCAACTCCAGCACAGCCTCATAGGCATCCAGGTCAATCAAGGCCAGGTGCGGGGCCACGGGAGCCTCGGGCGTCCACAAGGTGTACGACGTGGGTTGCCCTATCGACAATCTGAAAAGCGTGTTGAGCGCGTGACGCTCAACGTCCCGAAAGCCGACAACCTTGACATAAATGCTGGGTCCCATGAATGACAGACTTTCAAAGAAACAAATTCAGGCAAATTATGGCGGCCATTTCAGCTACTTGATAGCTGCCGCCGGTCTGCGCGCCAGCACATACTCATCACGCGGCAGGTAGGCCTTGCCGTCGGCATAACGCCACTGCACCATGCTGCCCTTGCCACCACGCTGATCCAGCTTGCCGACAAACGCGCCCATGGTTGACTGCTGGTCGATGGCGCGAAACTCGGCCGGCCCAAACGGTGTGCTGAATTTGAGTCCACGCATGGCGAGTACAAGTTTTTCGTTGTCGGTGCTCTTGGCCTTGTTGATGGCTGCAAAAATGGCCTGCATGGTGGCATAGCCCACCACCGAGCCTACTTTGGGATGTTCGTTGAACTTTTTGTAGTAATTTGCAGCAAACGAGGCATGTTCACGGGTATCGATCTGGTCCCAGGGGTATCCGGTCACGATCCAGCCGCGTGGGGTTTCGTCCTTGAGCACATCCAGATACTCAGGTTCGCCCGACAGCATGGAAACCACGGCAGTTTTCGGAAACACATTGCGTTGATTACCTTCGCGCACCAGCTTGGCCAGATCCGCCCCAAAGGTGACGTTGAAAATAGCATCCGGCTTGGCCTGCATGATGGCCTGCAAGGTTGTTCCCGCGTCCAGCTTGCCCAACGCAGGCCACTGCTCGGCCACAAACTCAACATCGGGGCGCTTGGCCTTGAGCAACTCTTTGAAACTTGCCACGGCACTTTGACCGTACTCATAGTTCGGGGCGATGGTGGCCCAGCGCTTGGCAGGCAGTTTGGCCGCCTCTTCGACCAGCATGGCCGCCTGCATGTAAGTACTGGGGCGCAGACGGAATGTATAGCGATTGCCTTTTTCCCAAACAATGGCATCCGTCAAGGGTTCACTGGCGACGAACAGGCGCTTGTTTTTGGCTGCATGATCCGCCAGGGCGAGGCCCACATTGGATAAAAAGCCTCCGGCGAGCACATCGACTTTCTCATTGCTGGTGAGCTCGACCGCGTGGCGCAGGGCCTCCTCCGGCTTGCCAGCATCGTCACGGGCAATGACCTCGACCTTGCGGCCCAGCAGGCCACCGCTTGCATTGATTTCCTCTACCGCCAGCTGCCAGCCCTGACGGTAGGGAACCGTGAACTGGGGAATGCTCGAATAGCTGTTGATTTCCCCGATCTTGATCGGACCACTCTGGGCGAACGCACCCGTCACCAGCAAAGATAAAAAACCTGCAATAAGCTTCATAAAATCTCCAAGGGCCGCACTGTAGCAGTGTCGTCCTGATAGGGGCTCCAAATAGGCCTGCAAAACCGTCTGTCCTATGATTCAACCATGATTCTTGTCGCCGGTTCAGCCAATCTTGATTTTGTCGTGCGGGCGCCGCATATCCCTGCGCCCGGTGAAACCGTGCTGGGGCACGATTTCCAGACCGTTCCCGGAGGTAAAGGCGCCAACCAGGCCGTGGCATGCGCGCGGGCTGGCGGTGCAGACACCCATATGCTGCTGGCCCTGGGTCATGACGCGTATGCGGTACCCCTGGAGTCATCCCTGAAAGCAGCTGGCGTGCACCTGCATGCCAGGCGGGTTATAGACCGCGCCACCGGTACAGCTTTTATCTGCGTTTCGGATGACGCAGAAAACGCGATCACTGTGGCACCAGGTGCCAACTACGCTTTGAGTCCCGCGGATTTGCCGCCGCTCAATGGTTTCACCCACCTGCTCATGCAGCTTGAGATACCGCTGGCGTGTGTCCTGGCCTACGCAAAAGCGGCCAGGGCGCAAGGCATCACGGTGGTGCTCAATGCTGCACCCGCATGCGCCTTGCCTGCTGAACTGCTGGCCCTGCTGGACGTGTTGATCGTGAACGAGGGTGAGCTGGCTGTTGTGGCCGACGCAGCAGGCAGCATTGCCCAGTGTCTGGCCCGGATTGCGGTGCCCTGTGTCGTGGTCACCCTGGGTCACCACGGCTGCTGCGTGCGTTCGGAAGGCTCGTTGTCGTACCAACCGGCTTTTGATGTGACGCCGATAGACACCACCGGCGCTGGCGATACCTTTTGTGGTGTTCTGGTGGCAGCCCTGAGTCAAGGACAGCCACTTCAAACGGCCATGCAACGGGGTAGCGCAGCGGCCGCCCTCGCCTGCACGCGCCTTGGTGCGCAGACCAGCATTCCGAACCAGGCCGAAGTGCTCTCCTTTTTGAGCGCTCAGCCACCGGCCACAGATGCGCGCCTGACTGAGCTCAAGCAGTTTTGCGGCCTTGAGTCCATCTGAAAACCTGGCAACCCTTGCTTTCATGATCACTGCGCCACCCCGAAAAGTCATCTATGACACCGACCCCGGCGTAGACGACGCCATGGCCTTGTACTATGCACTGGCACATCCGGCCATCGAGGTCGTTGGTATCACCACCACCTTCGGCAATGTCACCGTGGAGCAGGCAGCGGTGAATGCGCTCTATTTGAACGCCCTGGCAGGCAGAAGCATCCCTGTAACCCAAGGCGCTGCCGCGCCCTTGGTCAAGCCTTTGGAGCCGCCACCGGCTCATATCCATGGCGCCGACGGTCTGGGCAATTTGCCTGCACGAACCCTCCATCGACATCAACTTGACCCGCGCTCATCAGCCCGGTTCACCGTCGACATGGCGCGCGCCAACCCTGGAGAAATTACGCTGGTAGCCGTAGGCCCGCTGGGCAACCTGAGCCAAGCCCTGACATTGGAACCCCAGCTGCCGGAGTTGCTGCACGAAGTGATCATCATGGGTGGCAGCATTCTGGAGCCCGGCAACGCCTCCCCCGTGGCCGAGGCCAACATCTGGAACGACCCCCACGCTGCCGACCATGTTTTCACGGCCGGCTGGGCACTCACGATGGTGGGCCTGGATGTGACGCACCAGGTCATCCTGCCGGTATCACTGTTCAAAAAAATCGCCGATCACCATCGACACCCTGCCACCGACACGCTGCATCATGCGGTCGGTTTCTATGCCAACTTTTACAGTGCTTTGTATCCCCATGTGGCTGCCATTCATGGCTGTTTTGGGCACGACGTGCTGGCCTTCATCTACCTGGCGAGTCCCGAACTCTTTACGGTGGAGATGGGGCGGGTCCGAGTCGCTACGCAGGGGCTGGCGCAGGGTCAGACCATCATGAAACGCAAGGATTCCATTGACTATCCCCAAAACGGCTGGGGTAGCGACATACCGCTGACTCAAGTGTGCATGAAGGTGCAGGCCGAGGCCTGCAAAGCTGATCTGGAGAAAATCCTGATGAGCCCCTGGCTCACCCGCTGAAGCCGATCCATGCAGCGCGTAGTGCACTATCCGCCCCTGTTTCTGCACCCTCATCACGAAGTCGTGCTGTCTGAACGTTACGCGGTGGGTAGCTACTTTGAGGAACGGTTGCGGGCGTTGCGGGGAATGCAATAGGTGGGTGACTGCGATTGCATGTTGCCTACAACCTTCTATATTCCATATGAGAATATAGAAATCATGAAAATGTAGTTTGCAATCTAAAGGTGCCGCTTTAAAGTCTGCCCCTATGCATGACTTTGCGTTCATCTTTGCTGGCTTTTTTGTGGGAATCGTCGTCGGTCTGACTGGCGTGGGCGGCGGCTCCCTGATGACGCCCATTCTGATTTTCTTCTTTGACGTCAAGCCTTATATGGCGGTAGGTACAGACCTGCTGTTTGCGGCATTTACAAAGATGGGCGGCACGCTCAAGCTGGCGCGGGCCCGGCTGGTGGACTGGCGTGTGGTGCTTCACCTCTCGGCCGGCAGCATCCCGGCGGCACTGATTACTCTGTTCCTGCTGCACACCCTTGGCGCCACCAGTGCCCGGGTTCAAAGCCTGATGACCAGCACGCTGGGCGTTGCATTGCTACTGACCGCTGCTGCAACCCTGTACAAGGCGTTGCGCGGAAAAGCCGCTCCCGTCACAGTGGTGAGAGGCAAGGAGGCACAGGCTGCCACACCACGCCATTGGAGCCTGCCCTTGCTGTTTGGCGCGCTGATTGGCACGCTGGTCACGCTGACGTCGGTAGGTGCTGGCGCTATTGGTGTGACCGTTTTGATGATTTTGTACCCTCTGCTTCCTTTGCCGCGCATCGTGGCGGCTGACATTGCCTACGCAGTGCCGCTGACGCTGGTGGCAGGCATGGGGCACGCCTCCCTGGGCTCGGTGGACTGGCCCTTGCTTGCCAAGCTGCTGGCGGGCTCCTTGCCCGGGATCTGGGTGGGTTCGCACCTGATGTCCCGCATTCCTGAGCGGATCATTCGCTCACTTCTCTCCATCTTGCTGGCCTATGCCGGCGTGAAATTGATTGCTTTGTAAAACCTTGCGGCCATAGCCAAAACAGATACCCAACTATGTACCAATACACCGACTTCGACCGCCAGTTTGTTCGTCACCGTGCCGCGCAATACCGCGACCAACTGGGGCGCCATCTGTCTGGTGAGCTCAGCAATGAGGAATTTTTGCCTTTGCGCCTGCAAAATGGCTGGTATGTTCAGCGTTACGCGCCAATGCTGCGTATTGCTGTGCCCTACGGCGAGCTCTCCAGTGCGCAACTGCGCGTCTTGTCACGGATTGCCCGTGAATACGATCAGCCCAACGCCGAGGTCTATGAAACTGCACAAACTACGCAGGGCAAGCTCGGTACGGCCAAGCTGCCCACGGGCTATGGTCATTTCACAACCCGCCAAAATGTCCAGTTCAACTGGATTCCTCTGGCCAGGAGCGCCGATGTGATGGACCTGCTGGCCACGGTCAATATGCACGGCATCCAGACCAGCGGCAACTGCATTCGCAATATCACCAGCGATGAGCGTGCCGGCATCGCCGTGGACGAGATCGTGGACCCGCGCCCATTTTGCGAAATCATTCGTCAGTGGAGCACACTGCACCCGGAGTTTGCGTTTTTGCCACGCAAGTTCAAGATTGCCATCTCAGGTGCCAAAGAAGATCGCGCCGCCACCGCCTGGCACGATGTGGGTCTGCATGTGCTGCTCAACGCCGAGGGCGAGATGGGCTTCAAAGTACTGGTAGGTGGCGGCATGGGCCGCACACCGGTGATTGCCAGCACCATCCGCGAATTCCTGCCTTGGAACCAGATTCTGAATTACCTCGAAGCCGTGGTACGGGTCTACAACCGATGGGGACGTCGCGACAACAAGTACAAGGCGCGCATCAAGATTCTGGTCAAGGCCGAAGGCCAGCGCTTTACCGATGAAGTCGAAACCGAGTACCGCCAGATTGTCGAGCTCGACGGCGCCGTCCACACCATCACCCAGCAGGAGCTGGACCGGGTTAGCGCTTCGTTCATACCCCCTGCATTGACTTGCAACAAGTCGGATGCCGACCTCAAAATCGCCAACATCCTGCGCGCGGCTGCCGAGGACGACGTTGAGTTTGGCCGCTGGTTGCAGCAAAACGTGGCACCCCATAAAAACCCGGATATGCGTGCTGTGACCTTGTCGTTCAAGCGCCTGGGTTACGCCCCCGGCGACGCGACCGCCAGCCAACTGGAAATGGCCGCTTTGCTGGCTGACCAGTTCAGCGCCGGCGAAGTGCGCGTGACGCATGACCAGAATCTGCTGCTGCCCTGGGTTCGTTGCGATCAGTTGCCCGAATTGTGGCGTGCGGCTCGCAAGGCCGGCTTTGCCCGCCCCAACATCCGTTTGCTGACGGACATGATTGCCTGCCCCGGCGGCGATTTCTGCTCGCTGGCCAACGCCCGTTCGATTCCGATTGCAGAAGCCATCACCGAGCGTTACCAGGATATGGACGAACTGCATGACCTGGGTGAAATTGACCTGCACATCAGCGGCTGCATCAACTCCTGCGGGCATCACCACAGCGGCCACATTGGCATTCTCGGGGTAGACAAGGATGGACGCGAGTGGTACCAGGTATCCCTGGGCGGCTCGGACGGCTCTAACCTGAGTGGTGCGCCGGTAGCCGGCAAAGTGGTGGGCCCCTCATTTGGCGCCGAAGAGGTGCCCGATGTGATCGAAGCAGTGCTGGACACCTACCGCAGTGAGCGTCAGCATGGTGAGACTTTCATCGCCACGGTTCGCCGTATCGGCATGGATGCGTTCAAGCTGGCGGCCAACAGTGTGCGCCAGACAGCACCGGCCGAGCTGGTCTGAAAGGAATGAATACTATGAAATTAATAGCTGCAAACGAACACGCGACGAGGGCTATCGGCTCCAATGTTATTGAACTTGAAAACGATGCCGACCCACGCTCCCTGAGTCTGGAGGGCGTGGATCGTGTGGAACTGAGCTTCCCCAAGTTCACCGACGGACGGGCTTTCAGCCAGGCCTTTTTGCTGCGACGCCGGCTCGGCTTCAAAGGTGAGATTCGCGCCACGGGCGATGTGCTGATTGATCAACTGGTGCAAATGCAGCGCAGCGGCTTCGATGCGGCGGTGCTGCGTGAAGACCAGAACGCAGAGCATGCGCAACGCCAGTTTGATCGCTACCAGTCGTTTTACCAGGGCGATACCGTTGCCACTGTCCCCCATTTCATCGCAGGAGCCGCCGCATGAGCGCCATCGATCTGAATGCCCGCGCATCGGCTGATTTCTCGGCCAAGCTGGCAGAAACCACAACCTTGCTGCAACAAGCCGCACGCGACTATGCGCCTCTGGTCACTGGTGGCGCGGCGCGGGTCAGCCAGGCATCCAGTCTGGGCGCGGAAGACGTGGTTCTCACGCACTTGATCAACGCCTTGCAACTCCATATCGGCATCTTTGTGCTGGAAACCGGCATGCTGCATCCCGAAACACTGGCGCTGCTGGACCGCCTTCAGGCGACTTCCCGCACGCCAATTGAAGTCTTCACGCCGCGCAACGAGGCGGTGGTGGAATTTGTGGCCCGCGAGGGCAAGGATGCGATGTACAAGAGCATCGAGTTGCGCAAGGGCTGCTGCCATATTCGCAAGATGGAGCCGCTGGAGCGGGCACTGGCCGGCAAGGATGCCTGGATCACGGGCCTGCGCCGGGAGCAGTCTGGCGCCCGCGCCGACGTGCCCCTGATCGATACCAGCAACCCCGAGCGTGTCAAAATCAATCCTCTGGCCAACTGGACCTGGGGTGACGTGTGGCACTTCATTGCCGCCAACAAAATTGATTACAACCCGCTGCATGACCAGTTTTTCCCCAGCATTGGCTGCGCCCCTTGTACCCGTGCCATCAGCATGGGCGAAGATTTCCGTGCCGGCCGCTGGTGGTGGGAAGACGAGGCCGCCAAGGAATGCGGTCTGCACGTCAATCAGTCATCCCTGGAGAAAGCGCCAGCATGAACGCCCGTACCGAACCTGAATTGCTGCAAACCATGCCCCACCCGAATCGCCCTGATCACCTGAGCAACGCCCATCTGGATGCGCTGGAAGAAGAAACCATCTTCATCCTGCGCGAAGTGGCTGCCGCGTTCGAACGCCCCACCCTGTTGTTCTCGGGCGGCAAAGACTCGCTGGTCATGCTCAAGTGCGCCGAAAAGGCCTTTGGCGTGGGCCGCATCCCCTACCCCCTGCTGATGATCGACACCGGCCACAACTTCCACGAGGTGACCGATTTTCGCGATTCCCGCGCCAAAGAACTCGAAGCCAACCTGATCGTGCGCAGCGTGGAAGACTCCATGAAGCGCGGCACCGTGCGCCTGGCCCACCCCGGCGAGTCGCGCAACGTGCACCAGTCGGTCACACTGCTCGAAGCGATTGACGAATTCCGCTTTGACGCGCTGATTGGCGGCGCCCGCCGCGACGAGGAAAAAGCCCGCGCCAAGGAGCGCATCTTTTCCCACCGCGACAGCTTCGGCCAGTGGCAGCCCAAGGCGCAGCGCCCTGAGTTGTGGACGCTGTTCAACACCCGCCTGCAGCCGGGCGAACACTTCCGCGTGTTCCCGATCTCCAACTGGACCGAGCTGGACGTGTGGCAGTACATCGACCGAGAGAAGATCGCCCTGCCTTCGCTCTACTACACCCACAAGCGTGACGTGGTCGAGCGCAAGGGCCTGCTGGTGCCAGTGACTGCACTCACCCCCGCCAAAGACGGCGAAACGGTGGAGTCGCGCGACGTGCGCTTTCGCACCGTGGGCGACATCACCTGCACCTGCCCGGTGGAAAGCACCGCATCGACTGCGGCCGACATCGTGATTGAGACGCTGGCCGCTGATGTGAGCGAGCGCGGCGCCACGCGCATGGACGACAAAACCTCAGAGGCTTCCATGGAGAAGCGCAAGAAAGACGGGTACTTCTGATGACTGCTACTACTTTAATAGCTGATACTGCACAATCGGCGAGGGCTACAGGCCAAAATGACACGGGTTCAGCGCTGAAGTTCATCACCTGTGGTTCGGTGGACGATGGCAAGAGCACCCTGATCGGCCGCCTGCTGGTTGACAGCCGCTCGGTGTTGCAGGACCAACTGGCCAACGTTTCCAAAAGTGGCGAGGCCGATTTGGCCCTGTTCACAGACGGACTATCCGCCGAACGCGAGCAGGGCATCACCATCGACGTGGCCTACCGCTACTTCAACACAGCGCAGCGCAAGTTCATCATTGGCGATGCGCCCGGTCACGAGCAGTACACCCGCAACATGGTCACGGCTGCCTCCAGCGCCGACGCGGCCGTGGTCTTGGTAGATGCCACCAAACTCCAGTGGCAGACCAATGCTCTGGAACTGTTGCCACAAACCCGCCGGCACTCGCTGCTGGTCAATCTGCTGCGCGTACCCAGCATTGTTTTTGCGGTGAACAAACTGGATGCGCTGGAAGACGCGGCCAAGCCGGAAACGACGGGTCAGGCCGCGCTGGCTTTTGTCAACATCCGCCATGCGCTGGAAGCTTTTGCCAAGGCCGCCGGCATCACCGTTACGGCCATCGTGCCGATCTCGGCGCTCAAGGGCCACAACGTGGTGGATGCCGCCGCCGGTTGGTGCAACTACCAAGGCCCCAGTCTGCTGGAAATTCTGGAAGGACTGCCCGTCACGCCCGCAGAGACGTCGATTCCGTTCGCCTTCCCGGTGCAATGGGTGGAAAAATTTTCGGCCTCCAGCGACACATCCCAAGGCCGCCGCATTTTCTGGGGCCGTGTGGCCACCGGCGCTGCGCAAGTGGGACAACAGGTGTCCGTGTTGCCAAGTGGCCAGACCGCCACCATCGCGCAGGTACTGGGTCATACCCGCCAGCCGGGGTCTGTTCTGGCAGGCCACAGCGCGGGCATCGTGCTGGACCGTGAAGTCGACGTATCGCGTGGTGACTGGTTGCTGGCCGTTGAACCACGGGCAGATGCCAAGGACGACGAATTTGAGACCCCGGTCGGCACTTTCCTCCCCAGCCGCGAGCTCAAGGCCACCGTGGCCTGGATGGACGACGAGCCTCTGGTGGCGGGACGGGTTTACTGGGCGCTGCATGGACACCGCTGGGTCAAAGCCAAAATCAAGCGTATCGTGCACAAGCTCGACGTCAACACACTGGCCGAAGAAGACGCCGCCCAGCTTGACGCCAATGCGATTGGACACGTTGAACTGACGCTTCAGGAGGCCATTGCCGCGCTGCCTTACAGCCGCTCACGCGTGCTCGGCTCGCTGGTGTTGGTGGACACGGCATCGCACAAAACAGCGGGCGCAGTGCTGATTAATTGATCCAAACCAAGTAACCCTGGTGACTTCAAGGCCAGGTCCAATAAAAGGGACTATGGAAAACCAATAAAATATAGGGTTTCCACCCATTCGTCGAAAACTACAAAATGACACATACCGTCACCGAAGCCTGTATCAAATGCAAGTACACCGATTGCGTCGACGTTTGCCCCGTGGACTGCTTCCGCGAAGGCCCGAACTTTCTGACCATCGATCCCGATGAATGTATCGACTGCGCCGTGTGCATTCCCGAATGCCCGGTGAACGCCATCTATGCCGAAGAAGATGTGCCCGCTGACCAGCAACACATGACCAAGCTCAATGCCGAGCTGGCCAAGCTGCCGACCTGGAAAAGCATCACCAAACGCAAAGCCCCGCTGTCGGATGCCGACGAGTGGAAAGACAAGACCGGCAAGCTCCCGCTGCTTATCAAATAATTTGTAGATACCGTGATGGACCCTCAACTGAACCAAGAAGTGATTAACACCGCACAGGCCCATGAAGGCCCCATTGAAACCGATGCAGTCATCGTCGGCGCAGGCCCGGTCGGCCTGTTCCAGGTGTTCGAACTCGGTCTGCTGGAGATCAAGGCCCATGTCATCGACTCTCTGGCCTACCCCGGTGGCCAATGCGTGGAGCTGTATCCAGACAAGCCCATCTATGACATTCCGGCAGTGCCTGTGTGCACGGGTCAGGAACTGACAGACAACCTTCTGAAACAGATTGAGCCCTTTGGCGCGACCTTTCACTTTGGCCAGGAAGTCACCACCGTACAGAAACAGGATGACGGCCGCTTCTTTGTTGAAACGTCCAAGGGCACCAAGTTCATCACCAAGACCATCTTCATCGCTGCAGGCGTAGGTGCCTTCCAGCCCCGAACCCTCAAGGTCGATGGCCTTGATGCCTTCGAGGGCTCCCAGCTGTTCTACCGCGTGAAGAATCCCGATGATTTTGCAGGCAAGAACCTGGTGATCGTTGGGGGCGGCGACTCGGCACTGGACTGGGCACTGGACTTCGTCAAGGACAGCCCGCACAAAGCCGAAAGCGTGATCCTGATTCACCGTCGCGATGGCTTCAAGGCGGCTCCCGCCAACGTCGCCAAGATGAAAGAACTGTGCGACGCGCTGGAGATGCAATTCATTGTGGGTCAAGTGACCGGCTATGAAGAAAAAGATGGCAAGCTCGCCGGCGCCAAAGTCACCGGGGCCGACGGTGTAACCCGCGTCGTGCCTTTGGATGTGCTGCTGGTGTTCTTTGGCCTGAGTCCCAAACTGGGCCCGATCGCCGAGTGGGGCCTGGACATCGAGCGCAAGCAGCTCAAGGTCGATACTGAAAAATTCTCCACCAGCGTGCCAGGCATTTTTGCGGTGGGCGACATCAATATCTATCCGGGCAAGAAGAAGCTGATTTTGAGCGGCTTCCATGAATGCGCGCTGGCCGCCTTTGGCGCCATGCCGATCATCATGCCGGAGAAAAAGGTCTTCTTGCAGTACACGACGACCAGTCCGAAGCTGCACAAAGTGCTGGGGGTTGAAACCCCTGTGTTCGACTAAGTAAAATACGTACCGTGCTCGTTGGAGCACATTCGCTGGGGGTGTTGTCCGGTTTCCGAAAAGATCCGGGCGACTGAGAAAGTCCCTTTGAACCTGATTGAGGTAATCCTCGCGCAGGGAAGCAAGTCCGGTCAGCCAAGTCACGAAACTCTCTTGTGACCCCTCACGACGCCCGGACCCAAGCCCACCTGCCACAACTTTTGCATGGAGCAAATGGATGGCAAACTCAAATCTTTCCCGAACCGACAACCAGGCCTTGACGCCCGTTGCGACGTCTGACCGGGTGTTTCGCTGGCACGAGCACGCATCACTCTGGTTCAGCCTCGGTGTCGGCCTGTTGGTCATGCAGATTGGCGCGTACCTCGTGCCCGCAGTGGGAACACGCGATGCCGCCATAGCCATCGTACTGGGCTCTCTGGTGGGCTCGGGCCTGCTGGCCTGGACCGCCAAATTGGGCTGCGACAGTGGCCTGAGCAGTGCCGGGCTGATGCACACCACCTATGGCAGCTACTTTGCACGCTTGCCGGTTCTGTTGAACATTGCGCAGTTGATTGGCTGGACCACGTTCGAGCTGGTCATCATGCGTGACGGCACTGCCGCCATTGGCAAGCAGTCTTTCGGACTGATCATGGACGGTCCCAGCGGGATGCTCATCACCACCCTGTTATGGGGCGGTGTACTCACGCTGCTGCTGGCCGGCTCGATGACCCAGTTGGTACGCAAAATCGTTGCCCGCATCGGGCTGCCTCTGGTCATTGCATCCCTGTTATGGCTCACCTGGCAATTCGGCGGGCAGTTGCAGGCCAAAGGGTTTGACGCGTTCTGGACCCGTACGGGCGATGGCAGCATGAGCATGCTGGCGGCCATGGACCTGGTGATTGCCATGCCTGTCTCCTGGCTGCCTCTGGTGGCAGACTACGCCCGCCATGGCCTCTCGGGACGCGGTGCCATGAAAGGCACCTGGGTCGGGTACGCCGTGGCCAACATCTGGTGCTACGCCCTGGGCGTCATGGTGGTCAGCGTAGCGCAACCGGGTGCCGATCTGGTAGGCGCCCTGCTGTTGGCGCAAGGCGGCCTGATTGCGCTGAGTCTGATCCTGGTGGATGAAATTGACAACGCTTACGGAGACGTTTACTCAGGTGCCGTGTCCTCGCACAGCCTCAAACCGTCCCTGAGCATCCGTCAATGGGGACTGGTGCTAGCCGTGTTGTGTACTGGACTGGCGCTGGTGCTGCCCATGCACAGCCTGGAACCATTTTTATTGCTGCTGAGTTCTGTATTTGTGCCGCTGTATGGCGTCATTCTGGGTCGACTGGGCACAGGCCAACCCAGCTTTGCATTGACCCAACGCAAGCTTGATCCAACTGCCGCAGTTTTTTGGCTGGGCGGTATCGCGGCCTATCATATGATCGCTAAATGGGCTCCTCAGTGGGGCGCTGCATTGCCAACCCTGGCGCTGACCTTCACCCTGGCCTGGTTGACTCGGCCGAAACGAATCTAAGACCATCCTGCGAGAGCAACTATGAACATTGTCATCCTGGGCGCAGGCTTGATGGGGCGTCTCTTGGCGTGCCAACTGGCACGCGCCGGGCATTCGCTTGAGCTGTTTGATGCGGGGGGGCCTGAAGCCTTGAATTCGGCCGCCCGGGCTGCTGCTGCCATGCTGGCCCCGCTGGCCGAATCGGCCATCACCGAGGCAAGCGTGGTGCAAATGGGTGTTCACGGGCTCAAGCGATGGCCTGAATTGATTGCGCAACTGGACGAACCGGTTTACTTTCAGCAAGACGGCACCCTCGTACTCTGGCACCGGCAGGACGCCGCTGAAGCAGACCGCTTTTCACGCCAGTTGCAGGCCACGGGCGCGTCGCTGCCGAATCTTCCCAGGCCCCAGACTCTGGATGCCCAGGGGATTGCTCGCCTGGAACCTTCACTGGCCTCCAGGTTTGCCCAAGGCCTGTATCTGCCGGGCGAGGGGCAGCTGGACAACCACCAACTGCTGGCTGCCATGCTGAGCCAGCTTCAAGGCCTGGGCGTCAAGCTGAACTGGGACAGTCCGCGGGCGCCTTGCGATTTTTCACCCGGTAGTCCAGGGCAGCCGGATTGGGTGTTTGACTGTCGCGGACTCGGCGCACGCGAGCAATGGCCCGCCTTGCGAGGCGTGCGTGGCGAGATCATCACGCTGCTGGCACCGGAAGTGAAGCTGAGCCGTCCCACACGTCTGATTCATCCGCGCTACCCCATCTACATCGCACCCAAACAGGATGGTATTTTTGTGCTCGGAGCCACCGAGATTGAGTCCGACGACCGGTCGCCCATCAGCGTCCGATCCACCCTGGAGTTGCTGAGTGCGGCTTACTCGGTGGACAGCGGATTTGCAGAAGCGAGGGTGCTGGACCTTGTCACACAATGCCGTCCCGCATTGCCCGACAACCTGCCCTCCATCCGCCACCTTGGCCCGCGCGTGCTGCAAATCAATGGCCTGTACCGGCATGGTTACCTTATCGCACCGGCCATGCTGGATGTGGTCATGGAACTCTTTGATGCGAACACCTCCCCTCTGGCGGCCAACTTTTCCTTGTCCATCCAGAACGCGGACAACTGATGCCATGAAGGTCTTCATCAACCAGATGGCCTACGAACTGAAAGCCGGAGCAACACTGGCTGACGCTATTTCCCTGCTTCAGACAAAACCCCCTTTTGCTGCCGCAGTCAATATGGAATTCGTCCCCAACACCCAGTACAGCCAGAGGCTGCTCCAGAACGACGACCGCATTGACGTCATTGCACCAGTCACCGGGGGATAATTCCTCACACCATGAGCACTGACCCAAGCACCGCCACTTCCGCCGACCCATTGGTTCTCTACGGCCAGACTTTCTCAAGCCGCCTGCTGCTGGGAACCTCGCGCTATCCGTCGCCGCACATTCTAGAAACAGCAGTCAAGACGGCCAGGCCCGCCATGCTCACTGCTTCGCTGCGTCGGCAAAACGTGGCCTCCAGTGACACAGGCAATCGGTTCTGGGACATGTTGCGCCAGTTGCAAGTACCCGTGCTGCCCAACACCGCTGGCTGCCACAGTATTCAGGAGGTCATCACAACCGCGCAGATGGCGCGCGAGGTGTTTGGTACTCCCTGGATCAAGCTGGAACTGATTGGCGACGACTACACACTGCAGCCGGACACACTCAACCTGGTGGAAGCTGCCAGCCAGCTGATCAAAGACGGCTTCAAGGTACTGCCCTACTGCACCGAAGATCTGGTTTTATGCCAGCGTCTGGTGGATGTTGGCTGCCAGGCCATCATGCCCTGGGCCGCCCCCATTGGCACCGGCAAGGGACCGATCAACCCCTACGCCCTGCGAACCCTGCGTGAGCGCTTGTCAGTACCCATGATCGTGGACGCTGGTCTGGGGCTGCCATCGCATGCCTGCCAGGTCATGGAATGGGGCTTTGATGGCGTGTTGCTCAACACTGCCGTGGCACTTGCACAAAATCCTGTGGTCATGGCGGGGGCCTTTGCCGCGGCCACGCAGGCTGGGCGTGATGCCTTTCTGGCCGGCACGATGAGCGAACAGCAGGCGGCCCAACCCAGTACCCCCGTGTTGGGCACACCGTTTTGGCACCAGGCATGAGTAGCGCACCCTACTCCCACGAAACGATGGTGCAGGGCATCGTCACGGCACACCCGGGCCTGGCCCTGCCCGTTGACACCAGACAGTCTGTAACCTTCAGCAGCGACCAAGCGGTTTACTGCGCGGCGAAAGAGGCCTGTCTGGCATTGGGTTTCATCGAGACTGACGCGGAATGCTTGGGCGCGGCATGGCAAGCCATGGTGCAACGGACCGGCCGCTTCGACCCCACTGCCTGGCCCGACCGACCGGAAGACTTTCGCATCCGTCCCTGGCCCCGCAGCGACGCGTTTGCGTCATGTCCGCAACGACTCGGGCTTTACGCCGTTTTGCCTGATGCAGTTTGGGTCGCGCGCATGGCCCGCGCCGGTGTGGCCACCGTTCAGCTGCGTTTCAAGTCTGACGATGCCCAAGCCGTCGAGCGCGAGGTGCGTGCTGCCGTCCAGGCGGTTCAGGGCACAGAATCCCTGCTGTTCATCAATGACCACTGGCAAGCGGCCATTGCCGCGGGCGCCTATGGCGTTCATCTGGGACAGGAAGACCTGGACACTGCGGACCTGCAGGCCATCCGAAGTGCCGGTCTGCGATTGGGACTGAGCAGCCATGGCTATGCCGAAATGCTGCGTGCCGATCGTCACAGCCCCAGCTACATCGCCATGGGGGCCGTATTTCCCACCACCCTTAAACGGATGGTGACCGCACCGCAGGGCACTGGCAGGTTGCAGGCCTACACCCGCCTCATGCGCAACTACCCCTTGGTCGCCATCGGCGGTATCGATCAAAGCAAACTGCCGGAGGTTTTGAGTAGCGGGGTCGGTTCAATTGCCGTGGTTCGTGCCCTGGTGGCTGCGCAATACCCCGAAGAAATGGCTGCCAGCCTTCAGGCTGCGATCAACGCAGCGGCTTGAGTTGCATGGCCACCGGTGCATGGCCGTGGTTAAGTGGTCCGCTGCCCTGCCCGGTGCGAACCTGTGCACCTGAGAGCAAGGCCTCTCGCACATAAGTCCGCGCATGCTGTACGGCATCCAATAGCGAAGCACCCAGCGCCAGATGCGCCGCCATGGCGCTTGACAGCGTGCACCCGGTTCCGTGCGTATTGGCGCTGTGGATACGCGCCGCCTGCATCCAGAATTTCTCACCCGAGCAGGTCATCAACAAGTCAATGACGGTATCGCCCGGCAAATGGCCGCCTTTCAGCAAAACCGCGCGTGCCCCTTTGGCCAGCAGGGCAAGAGCCGCTTGTTCCATATCCTGCGCCGACTTCAAGGCCTGTCCAACCAACAGGGCGGCTTCGTCCAGATTGGGGGTGATCACATCCACGCGCGGGAAAAGCTCACGAACCAGAACATCAACAGCACCGTTGTCAATCAGAACTGCGCCACTGGTAGCCACCATGACCGGATCAAACACCACATTTCGAAGGGCATGCCGATCCACAGCCTCGGCCACCGTGCGCACAATGTCTGGTGAATGCAGCATGCCAATCTTGACCGCATCAGCGCCGAGGTCCTCCATCACCGCGTTAATCTGGTCGCGCAGCATTTGCGGGGGCACGCCGTGAATGGCGCGCACGCCAAGCGTGTTTTGTGCCGTCAGTGCCGTGATGGCCGTCATGCCGTAGCACCCCAGGGCAGAAAACGTTTTTAAATCGGCCTGAATGCCGGCGCCACCGCCACTGTCCGAACCCGCGATGGAAAGTACTCTGGGATACTCGAACTTGAAAGCGTCAACACTCATTGATATTCCTTGGGACTGCATGTCCGAACGTGCCACTTTGGGCGTCCCTGAATTATCCCGCAGCGCTGAATGTGCAAAATTTTCAAGAATTTTCTGCGGATTTTGAACGAATCCACATCTCAGCTCAAAGAGCTGCAAAAAATGACGCTATAATTTGAGGCTGCATTCCTCGATAGCTCAGTTGGTAGAGCGCCGGACTGTTAATCCGTAGGTCCCTGGTTCGAGCCCAGGTCGAGGAGCCAACAACAAGAAACGACTAGAGCACTTAGGCCACAAGCCTAGGTGCTTTTTTCATTCTCAAGTTGAATCTTTCTGATCACTTCAATGGCCCGGATCACCGATCGCTCCGCCAAACTGAAATACATGCAATTACCGAAAGAAACAATGTTTGATCAAAGCGGAAAGTGGATCCACCTCGAATCCTTCGACGATTTCGATAATGGCCTGTCAAATCTCATTGACCTCTGGTCCAGTACGTCAAAGACGGCCACCAAGGGCGTCAAAGAATCAGCACTCGCTCATTTCAAAGAAGATTTGGAAGCCGCTGTACTCAAGTGGAGTGACAACCGAGCCAAGTCGAAAAAATATGCGCAGATTGGTCAAGAGCTGGCAGAGTTTGAAGCCGTACTCCAAGAAGGCTCAGACCCTGCGCGTCCATGATCGAACCCACCTCGTCCTCTCCGCCTAGCCGTCACGCCGCGCGCTGGCGGGCTGCCACCATCGCTTGCCTGCTGCTCATGGCCATCGCCATTGCCACAGGTGTCAGCATGTTCGAGCAGTTGACGGCCCAGATTCGCCACCTTCAGACCAAGCTGCAGAGTAGCGCACAGATCAAATACATTGCCGTGTTGATGGACAGGCAGCAAACACCTGCCATGCTCATCACGCAAGACTCGCAGGACAGCGTCCTGCAGATTCAACGTCTGAACAGCGTCGTTGAAGGTCGCGAAGATACGATGCAGTTATGGGCACTTCCCTTGGCTGGTCAACCCTATTCACTGGGTATTTTGAAGAGCCCGGGCAAGACCCTGCGAATGGCCGCTGACGCAACAGCTTTAGTGAATGTGCGCCAATTGGCCATTAGCGTTGAAAACAAGGGCGGAACCGCACCGGGCGCTGGCCCCAGCCTGCCCTATCTGTTTACCGGCGCAGTCGTGCAAAAGGCGTTGTGACGGCATAAAGCCCGACGGTTCACGTAGACTGCACTACCGAGTTGAAGTCAACAGGCATCGAAGGATGCCGATGCATGCCCCCTATGGGGTCAAGGAAGATTCATGATCGAAGGCCTGATTGCTGGCAAGCTGGTAGGCGTGGCAGAGACCCGTCAAGGAAAGAACGGCTCCTCATTCGCGCTGGCCAAAGTCAAGGCCAGTGCTGGCGATGGCGAAAGCCTCATCGTCAATGTGATTGCGTTTGCTACAGAGGCCAGTGCGGCGCTGATGGCGCTGGACGACGGTGATGCCCTGGCACTGTCCGGCGCCCTGACCCCCAAGGTGTGGACTGACAAACAAGGTAACACGCGCCCCGCCCTGGACATGATTGCCACACAGGTGCTGACCGCGTACCACGTCAATCGAAAGCAGATGGACCTTGACGCCACAACCATGCGTGATGAACCCGCTGCCTAGAACTGCATGGGGATCAACGCTGTTCAGCGTGGGTCAATTTTTCTGATCAAACCTTCTTGTGTAACGCAGGCAACCAGGGTTCCATCGCGACGAAATACGTTGCCGCGATTGAACCCTCGGGCATGGCCACTGGTTGGACTATCGCTGGCGTAAAGTAGCCAGTCATCCATCCGAAAATCACGGTAAAACCACATCGCGTGATCAAGGCTCGCCGTCATCATGTCGGGCTGGGCGTGGGTAACGCCATGCGGTCGCATGCAGGTGCTGAGCAAATTGAAATCAGATGCGTAGGCCAAGAGGCACTTCTGCAGTGCCTGGTTATCAGGAACCGGACCATCGGCGCGAAACCAGATGTACTGGACCGGGGTCTTCTTTTCGGGATGCTTGGGATCCACGGGATCCACAGGACGGATTTCAATGGCCAGATCAGGCCTGATCGGCTCCTGTGCTCCCGAGGACTTCAGTTCGGGCGCTGGGCGAGTTTGACGAAAAACATCGGTGAGCGACTCGGGCGGTGGCACGTCCGGCATGTCTATCTGATGCTCAAATCCTTCCTCATCCGCCTGAAACGATGACGACAGAATCAGGATGGCCTTCCCCGCCTGAGAAGCTGTGACACGACGTACACTGAAACTGTTGCCATCCCGAAGACGGTCCACGTTGTACTGAACGGGCGCGCGCGCATCGCCACCCCGGATGAAGTAAGCGTGCAGGGAATGTGCGTTGCGTTGCTCACACGTGTTTCCGGCAGCCACCAGCGCTTGTCCGAGAATGTGCCCACCAAAGAGATTGCGAAACCCAAGATCCAGACTCTGGCCGACATAGTGATCCGGCTCGACGTGTTCGAGCTGGAACAAATCCAGCAACTGGCCCAGGGCCGTACCTTTGCTGCTCTCTGGCGCAGCCTTTGCTGCAGCGTCTTTTTGCATGTCAATCTCAATCGTTGGTGGGTGCCTGCCTCAATTATAGAAAGGGGTAGCAGCCATTGAGCTCACACTCCAATGTGGTAGAACCCTCACATCAACACAGTGGTTCTGACACATGAAAAACACACGCACCCTCTCCTTGTTGACCTGCGTACTACTGGCTATGGCAAATGCTTATGCTGCGGACTCGCTGTTACGCGTGACCTGCGACGGCGAAGCTACAGGCGCTGAAGTACTGGTCAACGGCAAGTTCAAGGGCGAATGTCCGCTGGATATTGCCGTGCAGGAGGGGGAGCAAAAACTACGGGTTGTCAAAACCCTGGATGCATCCCGCGAACGGATTTTTGAACAGACCGTGCGGCTGGGTGATGGCGTTGTGAAGAAGGTGGAAGTCACGCTTTCTGCCCCCCAACTGAGCGCAGCAGGTCAACAGAGTGCGTTGGAAGCCCGGCGTCAGGACGAAGCCGCCATGCAAAAATCACTGCAGTTGGCGGAAGCCGGGAATGCTGTGGCAATGTTCACGGTGGGCTACAACTACGCAATTGGCAAGGGGGTTGCTCAAAATGACGTGCAGGCGGTCCACTGGTATCGCAAAGCAGCTGAAGGTGGCCAGTCAGGTGCAATGCTCAATCTCGCGACCCGCTACGCAAACGGAAAGGGTATTGAGCAAAGTGACGAACAGGCGGTGATCTGGTACCGAAAAGCGGCAGAGGCGGGGCAGGTTGTCGGCATGACCAGTCTTGGCTATAACTACTACATTGGAAAGGGAGTTGAGCAAAGCAGCGAGCAAGCCGTTTTTTGGTTCCGCAAAGCAGCCGAAGCCGGTTATCCACTTGGCATGTTCAACCTCGGGGTTCACCTTGCCACAGGTAAGGGTGTTGCACAAAATGAGACAGAGGCCATCGCCTGGTACCGAAAGGCGGCGGAAAAGGGCTATGCGTCGGCCATTAGTGAATTGAAGCGGCGTGGCCTGCAATAGATCACTTGTCGCGGCGAAAAATATGGGTGTCGATGATCGAGCTGAATTTGACGACGACCTTGATGGATGATCCCACGCCACAAGCGCCGCAGCCCGAATACTCGGTCACTGTTCCGCCCTGGGCTCCCCAAACCGCCTGAGCCGCCGACATTGAACTCATTTTGCTGGCGACAACATCGCCGGGAATATTTCTTTCGTGGTCAGGGTACTGCTTGACCACGCCGGTTGCGATGACCTGGTTGCTGTAGTCATCGTGCCACACCTCACTGCTGCGCGATCCTGCCCCCACAGCAGGGCTGGCCGCCTGCTGAGCCGAGTTGCGACCGCTGCCAGAAGGTGCACTGCTGTTAAGTGCCGCCGTGGTGTTGCCAATACCTGTCTGTCCCGCCGAGCTGTCCTGCAGGATTCCAGTGATGATTTTGACTTGCGTTTCTCCTGACAATTTGCCGATTCCGCCAATGGCGGATCCCGCCAACAAGGCGCCGGCCTTACCCCACTGAAAACCACTGGACTTGCTGGCTTCAGCTTGTTGCTGCCTTTGACGCTCCGCCTGCGCGATTCGCTGTTGCTCGGCCTCGGCACGTTGTCGCTCTGCTGCAGCTCGCACACGGGCTTCCTCCGCAACCCGCGATTTTTCAACTTCGATACCCTGCCGTGCCGAGGCAATCGACTGCCGATCCGCAGCGCTGGAGGCCAGCTTGGACGCGTCAGCAAGCTGTTCATTCGCACATGCAAAATCACGTTTTCGTGTGCATGCGTCAGCAATGTCCAATGAGGCGCGGAAATCCTGTTTGTCCAATTTATCCTGCTTGTCCACCATATCCAGAAGGCCGGACAAGGATGAGGACGGCGCACGGACCGGTGCGTTTGCGACGGACGGCATGGGGGGAAGTTGGCCAGCTTCGTTGCTGAACCGGGTGCCGGCGACCAGCCTGTCATACAAGTCCCGCACAGAGGCGCTGCCCCCCAGATTTTTGCCCTCCGCCCAGTTGTAGACCCGATCAGCGGCAATGCCCACGGCAACGCCGGTACCGACCGCAACCAGAAACGGCGCCGCAGCGGCCACGGCGCCGCCCAGGGCAACGGTTTCACCCGTCGCCACCGTTTGCCCCACCAGCTTGACCGTGAACGCTGCAGCCCCCACCAGGGAGCCTTTGAACATTTCATGCAAGGGTGCACTCCATCGCTGTCTGGCGTCCTGTGCAGACTGGCTGAAAAACCCCTGGATCAGGTTTTCCTCTTCCTGGGCATGCGCAGTTGAAATCAGGTGGATGTTCTGCCACGCATTTTTGAACCAACGGGCCAGGTCAAGCTTTGGCTCCGTGGATTGAAACGCAAACTTTTCGCTTACATCGGTCACTCCGGTCAACACCGAATAGCCGGCGAAAGCCTCGCTCGTCATCAGCCCTTGCATCCAACGCCCATCCTTTCGGTAGAGAACCGATCCGATGATGAACCGGCGGTCCGGCGCGTACAGGCGGTATTCGATTCGCTCTTGACCGACCCGATTCAGCGTCATCCGCTGCCCCTTGTCCAGAGCCAGGATCTCCTGCAAACCCTTGTTGTCGTCTATGGTCAGTCGCACACGGTCAGTCGGCGTACCCGTGTACACAGTCAACTTGCCAACGCCCAGCGCACCTGTGCGCACCATGTTGACAGTTTGCCCCTGATACTTTCCGGTAAGGTACAACTGTTTGCCCGGTTGCGCTGAATAGGCAAGGTCAGTGATGGGATTTTGGGTGACAGGTCCCTGGGCGAATGCAGCAAACGCCAGCAAAAAGACCATGCCAGCCACGGTGCAAAATTTTCGGATCATTTTATTTTCCCAAGCCCGCGTCTGGCGCTTTGGGCTGAAGGGTCCGCGCGACACGCAGTCCCAGGGTCGACAGCCCGTGCTTTTCGTAGCCTTGGCTGATGGAAATACCGCTGCCGATGTCCTCGTTCCAACTGGCACCCATGACAACATAGGAGTCACCCAGAATCGCCCTGCTGGCTGGCGGACTCGTGATAGCGCAATGCTCGGCACGCGAAGGACTTCCATCCTTGGGCATCGCGGCATACTTGGCAGGCAGCACATTACAGTCCGCAACCATCTCGCTCACGTTGCCCAGCATATCGTGCAAGCCCCAATCATTGGCAGCAAAGGACCCCACAGGGGCCGGTTGCGAGCCGCCTAACCTGAAGTCGCAGTTCTTGCAGTTCGCATTGTTAGACCCGACCTCGTCACCCCAGGGTAATTTGCTGCTGCGCCCGCCGCGTGCCGCATAGGTGAATTCAGCAAGCGACAACAGTCGGTAGCTATATCCGGTTTTCTTGGAAAGCCAGGCGAGGTAGGCCAGCGCATCCGATCGCTGGGGGAAGATCACCGGTTGGCGGCCTTTGCCCCAGCGCGTGGTGGTGAAGACCCCAGAAGTCACGCCTTCCGGCATAGGGCTGCAGGCGCCAACGGCCACACACGCCTCCCATTCATCGTAGGTGACCTCGAATTTACCAATGGCCAAAGGATTGGCAATGGTGACTTGATTCAGCCAGGCAATCAGCGCATTGGCCGGCGGAATTCGCTGCGGCAGCTGTCCAGGAGGTACCAGGACCATTTCAGGACACTCTGGACAATCGCGGAAAGATTTGCCATTGCCGGGTTCAAGGCCCTGGGCCTTGAATTCAGCGAGCGCACGGGTCTGCATTTCGATCCTGCGTTGTTCGGCCAACGCAAGTTCGCGCTGGCGGTTGTCCTCACGCACCCGGGCGGCTTCTTGCTCCTGGCGACGCTTGTCTGCAGCCTGACGCTCCCGCTCGGCTTCGATGCGCTGACCGTCAGCCGTAAATTGGGCAGGACCCAAGCGAGCTTCGATCTTCTTAACCACCCCGTCACCCATACGCACCTCTTGCTCAAAAATCTTTTCACGGGTGCTCTCCACCTTCTTCACCAGACGCAACTTGAAGGTTCCGGCCCCAACCGACATGTCCAAGGGGCATTCGCCTTTGAACACCCCATTGACCGACACCTCGGCACCGACATCAGCGCCCTCGCAGGTCACCCGAAGCATTGAGCCCTGAGCATGGCCATTCAGGTGAACCAGCAGGAAACCCAGCAAGATCAGGAACCGCAAGAGCAACTTCATCTTTTTCCTTCATCAAAAAAATAGACTGTACCCATTTTCACTGTGAGCACAAATTTCTGATGTTCTGCGTATGCAGGCCGTCCGGTGCTGACTCTGCCGGGGCTGGTAGCTTTGCTCATGCCGGGTTTGAAATTCATCAATGCCGCAACAAATCAATAAAAGAAAAAACCCCCTCAAGCCCGAAGGCTGGAGGGGGATGAATTCCCGGGGAGTCCAATTCCCGGGGTTGAGAGACGGTTCAAGTATCTCAATCTCCGGTCGTGCAGCATTGAGAATCCTCAAAAAAACTGCTGTCTCCAGCGTCGCCGAGGATGCAAGTCCTCATGCGTCCCGCCATCAGGCTGGCAAAGCGATCTTGTTGTCCGTGCTGAACTGGTAGTCCTTGAAAATGTGCTCGGCACTCAAGGTCTGGTAGTTGCCGTCAGCCAAACGGCGGGTCGTGTCTTTCAGGCGGTAGGTATAGTGACCGCACGTCCAGCAGTTGTAGTTGCGCATGTGGGTGCACAGGCAGGTCTTGTCCATGACCGAAATTGTCTTGGCGTCGGGGTGCAAGGCCACCTCGCGGTTGTAGGCGGTGATGTAGGCACAGTTGCCATTTCCATCAAGCAAGTAACCATAAGACTCACACCCCGGACGGATGCCCGAGCCAATGGCCGGCGTGCTCTTGAGCATACGCATCGGGTAGCCGGTTGGTGAGATGTTGTTGACAACGATGTCGTCTTCGCTGGCCTTGAAATATTCCTGCTTGACCTTGTCCGGCAAACCGCACTCGTTGGCCACCGTAAAGCGGGTGGCGACCTGGACAGCGGCGGAACCATTTTCCAGAAAGGACACCGCGTCGCTGCCGGTAAAGATGCCACCGGCTGCAACCACGGGAATATCGAGCTGCTCAGTTTTCAGGTATTGCACGATCTCGTTCGTGATGGTGGCCAGATCGTACTGAGCCCAATCCATGCCAAAACCCAGATGACCGCCGGCCAGGGGGCCTTCCACAATCACGTAATCAGGGAACCGGTTCAGCCTGGCGTTCTTGCGCAGGAACAACTGCAGCGCTCTCACTGAAGACACGATGATGCCGAGCTTGGCATCGCGAAACCGGGGGTGATCGGCAATCAGCGCAAATGAACCGAGATGCAAACCAGCACTCAGGGTAATGCCATCAATGCCAGCATCCAGTGCCGAGGCCATACGCACCTGCAAGGTTTCGCGAGGCCCGTTCATTGTGAGCTTTTCCATGCAGTTCACAAAGATCATGCCCTCGCCACGCTTGGCTTGCATGGTTGCGTCCACATGCCGTTTGGTTGCATCGGCGAGCACACCCAAATCGAACTTGATGATGGATTTGTCTGCGTTGTCGATGTTGTGCTTGTAAAAACGGGTTTTATCCTTGACGAAACTGGTGTCAAAACGTCGGTCGGAAACGTCGGGAACCATTGCATCGGAGATGTGCCCAATGCCACCAAGTCGCGCAGCTTCGAGGGCCAACTCAGCAGTTGAAATATCAACACCCATGCCACCAACCATGATTGGCACAAACTCTCTTTTCCCGAACTTCAAGCGGAAATCATCAACACGTTTCATCAAAATCCTTGGGGGGTTCCGGTGCCCCTGGAGACCCTCTTGAGCGACGGCACAAGCAAGCCCAGGGAGTGCGGAAAATCGCAAGCCAAGCCGGTCTTGCATGGCTGGGATTCTACCCCGCTCAAATGTCAGATTTGCGTATTTGACAATTCCCCTACCCGGTTCGAGTACTTCACGCCAGCCTCCATTTTCTCCACCTGCACAGAGGCCGAACGGCCTGCATAAACGGTCGATTTGAGCCAGTCATATTCAGCGATGAGTTGCGCTTCATCAACAAGTCGTGTGTACCAGACTTTCTGCTCTGCGTTCCAGCGGTAGGCTCGCGCCTTGAGAAGGTCTTTGGCTTCGAAGGGCGCTCGGGTCGCCTGCAGGCGAAAGGCTGGCCTGCGGCTGGCCTCGATGATGGTGGCAAGACCGGTACGCCCGGAACTTGGCAAGATGTCGCCAAGCACCGCCAGCAGTGCGTGGCAATCCATCTCGGCGCGGTGCGCGTCGTAGAACCAGCCTTTTTCCATGGCAAGGTACTCCAGCTTGGCGGACCCTTGGCCTTCCTTTTTCCAGTCGATATCAGCGAAGGAACAGCCCCACGGCAGTTGCATGAACGCCGGAATTCGGGCCTCACAAAACGGTCGATCAAACCCGGCGTTGTGGGCGATGACCAGATCGGCTCCTTCCAGCATTGTGGCGATTCGGGCCTCGTCCAGTCGCTGACCCTTGACCATGTCATTGCTGATGCCGGTAATGGTCTGCACTTCAGGCGAGATGGGAATGCCCGGGTCTTCCAGGCCATCGTAGACCTCGACCTCACCCACCGGCAAACCGGTTGCGGTGTCGACATGGACCCGCAGCAGGGCCAACTCGATGATTTTGTCGCGGCTATGGTCCAACCCCGTGGTCTCGGTATCCAGCACCAGCACACATTGAACCGGACCCTGGGGGACTCGATCAAAATGCAGGGCAGGAACCAGCCGACGCAGCACCTTGTAGTCGGGATGGTTTGACAGCAATGCCGCCATAGCCTCCATGTCCAGTACGACCTCAGCTTTTGGCGCCAACGGTCGACGCGGCTTTACCCGGGGTTTTGCCTGGGGCTGCGCTGTCTGCGGCTCATCGGTCGGGTCGAATCCAAGCGGTAATTGGGGATCAGTCACGTCGGTTCTTTCGGTTGGAAATCGATTCAAGGGGGCATTAAACCGCAGTCCTTGAACAAAACCCTGGCTCCATCGAAGAAAATGCACTATAGTGCATCTAAATTATTAAATAGCAATTTAATGCATGCGCAAATAAAACTGCTTGAGACGCACTTAAAGCCCGCTACAGGAATGTCGCAACTGCAATTTGATCCTCTATTTGGGTTTATATTCATTTATGCTTAAACAATTCAAATTTAAAGTACGGGTTTCTCTCTAGTGCAAGAACAGCATGGCCCGCTACGATCAACGCCACTCAAATGACTCACCCTTCAAGGAATTTCACATGACATCCCACTCCACTTCACGCCGTCTTGTCCTGTCCCGCGGTGCCGCCTTGATTGGTGCTGCTTCCAGCGGCCTTCTGTTGCCGGAAATCGCCCGGGCTCAAGGCAGCAAAGTGCGTGTTGGCCTGATGCTGCCCTATACCGGTGCCTTCGCTCCGCTGGGCGTGGCGATTGAAAATGGCGTGCGCATGGCGATTGCCGAACAAGGCGGCAAGCTCGGTGGCCGTGACATTGAATGGTTCAAGGTCGACGATGAGTCCGACCCCTCCAAGGGCGTAGAGAATGCCAGCAAACTGGTACAGCGTGACAAAGTCGATGTACTGATCGGCACTGTGCACTCGGGGGTGCAGATGGGCATCCACAAAGTGGCGCGCGAATCGGGTGTGCTATCCCTCATCCCCAACGCCGGCGTGCATACCGCTACCCGCGCCCTGTGCGCCCCCAACGTGTTCCGCACCAGCTTCACCAACAGCCAGCCCACCCGTGCACTTGGCAAAGTAATGGTGGACAAGGGCCACAAGAAAGCCGTCTGGATCACCTGGAAATATGCGGGTGGCGACGAGGCTTTCGAGGGCTTCAAGGAAAGCTATACAGCCGCCGGCGGCACCATCGTCAAAGAACTGGGCCTGCCTTTCCCCAACGTGGAATTCCAGGCGCTGTTGACCGAGATTGCATCCCTCAAGCCGGACGCCGTGGCCTGCTTCTTCGCCGGCCCCCCTGCCGCCAAGTTCATGAAAGACTTCGCGGCAGCCGGCCTCAAGGGAAAGATTGCGCTGTACGGTTCAGGTTTCCTGACCGAAGGTGTGCTTGAGGCCGCCGGACCCGCAGCGGATGGCGTGATCACGACCATGCATTACAGCGACTCCCTGGACACGCCCCGGAACAAGAAATTCCGACTTGAATACGCCAAAGCGTTCCGGATGCAACCCGATGTCTATGCCGTACAGGGCTATGACACGGGCTTGCTGCTGGTGCAGGGCGCCAATGCCGTCAAAGGCGACTTGAGCGCAAAGCCCGCTTTGTACAAGGCCCTGGAATCTGCCACCATCGACAGTCCGCGCGGCAAGTGGACCATGAGCAAGGCGCACAACCCGGTGCAGGACATTTACCTGCGGGTGGTGGAGAACAAGGAAAACAAGGTGATTGGCGTTGCCGCCAAGGCACTGGCCGATAGCGGCGCGGGCTGCAAACTGGGATAACTGGTCTGACCCTCCAGCAACGGGAGGCCGACCTCCCGTTTTTTTTGAGTTTTTCAGATTTTATGGATTTCCCCACCTTTCTTATCCAACTGCTCAACAGCGTGCAGTACGGCCTGTTGCTGTTCATGCTGGCGGCTGGCCTGACCCTGATCTTCGGCATCATGGGCGTGGTCAACCTCGCCCATGGCAGCTTCTACATGCTGGGGGCTTATCTGGCGTACGCGCTAAGTGGGCTGTTCGGCAGTCTCACAATGGCGATCGTTTGCGGCGCCGTCCTGGCCGTGGTGTCTGGCCTGGCGCTGGAGTGGTTGCTTTTTCGTCACTTTTACCAGCGCGACCATCTGGACCAGGTGCTGTTGACTTTTGGTCTGATCTACATCTTTGAAGAATTGCGCTCCATGCTGTGGGGCGATGACGTTCACAGCGTGCCTATCCCCGACTTGCTGAGCGCATCGATTCCCCTGACCGACAACCTTTCGTACCCGGTCTACCGTTTGTTCATGTCAGGCGTGTGCATTGCGCTGGCCGCTGGCTTGTACCTGTTGATTTCCAAAACCCGTCTGGGCATGAAGATCCGCGCGGGGGCCTTCAATCGCGACATGGCCGAGTCACTGGGCGTGAACATCAAACTCATTCACGCCATTGTGTTCGCGCTGGGCGTGGGCCTGGCCGCCGTGGCGGGAATGATTGCCGCCCCCATCGCCAGCGTGTATCCCAATATGGGCTCGCAAGTTCTGATCATGTGTTTTGTGGTGGTGGTGATTGGCGGCATTGGCTCGGTGCGGGGTGCGCTTATTTCTGCCTTGCTGGTGGGCCTGGTCGACACTTTTGGCAAGGTGTTGCTGCCTTCCGTGTCAGGCATGCTGGTCTATATGCTGATGGCCGCCGTGCTGTTGTGGAAGCCCGAAGGATTATTCAAGCAATGAGCACCGCCAAAGCCAATCTCGAAATACTGCCGCGCAGCGTGCAGGTCGCACTGGGGCTGGCGCTGGTCGCGCTGGCGGCCTTTCCTTTTGCCGGCACCGATTTCTACATCCAGATGGTCACCCGGATGATGATTCTGGCCATCTTTGCCATGAGCCTGGACCTGTTGCAGGGTGTCACTGGCCTGGTCTCGCTGGGCCACGCCGCGTACTTCGGTCTGGCAGGCTATGCACTGGCGTTTCTGATGCCCCAAAACGAGGCTGCATCGCTGTGGCTGACCTTGCCGGTGGCGGTGTTGGCCTCCGGGCTGGCGGCGTTGGTCATTGGTTTTTTTGTGGTGCGCACCCACGGCATCTACTTCATCATGGTCACGATGGCTTTTGCGCAGATGGTGTTTTATCTGTTCTTTGACAACAAGGCCCTGGGCGGCTCTGATGGCCTGTATATCAACTTCAAGCCCACCGCCACGGTGATGGGACTGACCCTGTTTGACCTGGACAACAAGAACACCCTGTACTACTTCACCCTGGGGGCGATGCTGCTGGTCTATGCCTTTTTGCGGCGGCTGCTGTGGAGCCCGTTTGGTCGCGCACTGGCAGGCATTCGTGTCAACGAGCACCGCATGCGGGCCATGGGCTTTGGCACTTTCGGCTACAAGCTCACGGCCTTTACGCTGGCGGGCGCGCTGGCCGGTCTGGCAGGTTACCTGTGGGGCGTGCAAACCGGCTACATCAATCCCGAGCTCATGGGCTTTCACATGAGTGCGCACGCCATCATGATGGTGATTCTGGGTGGTATGGGCAACTTTGCCGGCGCCATTGTGGGAGCCTTTACCTTCGAATATGTCTTGCATGTGTTCAAGGACTTGCCGCAGCTTGGCAGCGTCAACCTGGGCAAGCACTGGCAGCTCTGGATGGGCAGCTTCATTGTGCTGCTGGTGGTGTTTGCCCCCCGTGGCGTGCTGGGGCTGGCACAGTATCTGAGCCTGCGCAAGGAGAAGCAGGATGAATGAAATTTTGCTCTGCGCCAAAGGCCTGACCAAGCGCTTTGGCGGTCTGGCTGCAGTCAATGATGTGTCCATTGACCTCTGGCGCGACCGCATTCACGCGGTCATCGGGCCCAACGGTGCGGGTAAATCAACCCTGACCAACCTGCTCGCCGGTGATTTGCCTCCCACCTCCGGCCAGATCACCCTGTGCGGCACCGACATCACGGGTTGGGACCCTGAGCGCATCTCCCGCCAGGGCCTGGGCCGCAGCTATCAGAAGACCAACATTTTCCTGCCCTTCACGGTGTGGGACAACGTGCACCTGGCGGCCCAATCGCGCGAGCCCCAGCAACCCTGGAATCCCCAGCGCTGGATGCAGCTTGCTGCCAATTCAATAGCTGTAAGAGCAAGAACCACGAGGGCTATTGAGCTATCTGGTATGGAAAATCGGCGCCATGTGATTGCCGGAACCATCAGCCACGGCGAGCAGCGCCAACTGGAAATTGCCATGACGCTGGCCACCGAACCCCAGGTGCTGCTGCTGGATGAACCCCTGGCCGGCATGGGCGTGGCCGAAGCCCAGCGCATGGTGGAACTCTTGCTGAAACTCAAAAAAGACCACGCCATGCTGCTGGTTGAACATGACATGGATGCTGTCTTCACCCTGGCCGACCAGTTGACCGTGATGGTGAATGGCCAGGTGATTGCCAGCGGCACACCGGCACAGGTGCGTGCTGACAGCGGCGTGCAGGCGGCTTACCTGGGTGAGGAGCACGCATGAGCGAGCTGCTGATCAATGCCCGGGGGCTGAACACCTACTACGGCGCCAGCCACATCCTGCGGGACCTGGACTTTTCCGTGGGCCGCGGTGAAACCATTGGCCTGATGGGGCGCAACGGCATGGGCAAGAGCACATTGCTCAAAAGCATCATGGGCCTGGTCAAACCCCGCAGCGGCTCGGTCGAGATCATGGGCCACGCCATGACGGGGCACGCCCCGTACAAGATTGCACAGCGCGGCATCGCCTACGTCCCCGAGGGGCGTGGCATTTTTGGCAACCTGAGTGTGGTCGAGAACCTGAAAATGGCGGCCCGGCCCGGCACACGGGGCCAGCGGGACTGGACCTATGAACGGGTGCTGGAAACCTTCCCGCGCCTGCAGGAGCGCCTGGGCCATGGCGGCCAGCAATTGTCGGGCGGCGAGCAGCAAATGCTGACCATTGGCCGCGCCCTGATGACCAACCCCGATGTGCTCATTCTGGACGAAGCCACCGAAGGCCTGGCGCCCCTGATTGCCCGTGAGATATGGCGCATCTGCGGCCTGATCCGCGAGACCGGCATCAGCAGCGTGATTGTCGACAAGAACTGGAAGCACGTCACCCAGATCACCGACCGCAATGTGATTCTGGTCAAAGGCCAGGTGGTGTTTGAAGGCAGCTCCGATGAACTGCGCGACAAGCCGGAATTACTGGCGCAGCATTTGGGTGTTTGATCGGCGCCCTGCCCGGCACGTCTAAAGCAACGGGCGCAGTTCGCGCGCCGCCTCCAGCAGCAGCGGCAGCAGATCGCGCTGCATGGCGGGCACTGACAATCGGCTTTGAGATGCCACCACATTGAGCGCCGCCACCGCCACGCCTTTGCTGTTGCGCAGGGGAACGGCCAAAGCGTGCACACCCAGTTCATGCTCTTCGCTGGCCAGACAGAAATCATCCTGGCGGACCTGGGTGATGAGAGCCCGGAAAGACCGCGCATCGGTGGTGGTCATGGGTGTCATGCGGGCCAGCGTGCGGCCCTTCATCCATTCTGCAAACGCCGTCTTGGTTTTGGCCGCCAGCAACACGCGCCCAGTCGAGGTGGCATGGGCGGGCAACCTGGCCCCCATGTGAAGGCCATAGGCAATCACGCGCCCGCTGCCGGCCGAAGACGAGTGGCGGTCGTTGCCGCTGCGCGCCACGATCACGACTTCATCGGCATCCAGCACTACGGCGGAGAAGGACTCCTGGGCCTGCACCGCCAAGCGGTTCAAGGTGGGCTGCAGGGCACGCGGCAAACGGGCAGATGCCAGATAGCTGCCCGAGAAGCGCAGCACCTTGCTGGAAAGCCAGAAGTAACTGCCATCGGTTTCCAGGTATCCCAAATGGGCCAGCGTCAGCAAATGACGCCGCGCTGAAGCACGGGTAATGCCTGCGCGCTCGGCCGCCAAAGTGGCGTTGAGCCGCTGGCGCTCGGTATCAAAACTCTCCAGCACCGCCAGACCCTTGGCGGCGCCTTCGATGAAATCTGCCTTGGCTATGGTCACGCTGAATTCCCTCCAGATGCTGCGCGATGATCGCGCAATCAGTGCAATGATCGCACAATTGATGCGCATCACGCTTTACGCAAGGCCGCGTCGGCCCTAACCTTGCGGCATTCCCACAGGAGCTCAGTATGCAAACGCGAACCCAAGTTGCCATCATCGGCGCCGGCCCCTCGGGCCTTCTCCTCGGCCAACTGCTGCACAAGGCCGGTATTGACGCCATCATTTTCGAGCGCCAGACCGGCGACTACGTTTTGAGTCGCATCCGGGCCGGCGTGCTTGAGCAAGTCTGCATGGACCTGCTGGACGAAGCCGGCGTGGGCGAGCGCATGCACAAGGAGGGCCTGGTGCATGGCGGCTTTGACATGCTGTACAACGGCACGCGTCACCGTGTGGACCTGAACAAGCTCACCGGTGGCAAAAACGTCATGGTCTACGGCCAGACCGAACTGACCCGGGACCTGATGGACGCCCGTGTGGCAGCCGGCCTGCCCACCGTTTACGAGGCGACCAACCTGGCCGTGCATGATTTCGACACCAAGCACCCGCGCATCACCTACGAGAAAGACGGGCAGTCCTTCGAGCTTGCGTGCGACTTCATCGCCGGCTGCGATGGCTTTCATGGCGTGTGCCGCGCCAGCGCGCCGCGCAGCGCCATCACCGAGTATGAAAAGGTCTATCCGTTTGGCTGGCTGGGCCTGCTGTCCGATACGCCCCCCGTGCATGACGAGCTTATCTACATCAACAGCCCCCGTGGCTTCGCCCTGTGCTCGCAGCGCAGTAAAACCCGCAGCCGCTACTACCTGCAGGTGCCACTGACCGACAAGGTTGAACAGTGGAGCGACGATGCCTTCTGGCAGGAGCTGCGCCTGCGCCTGGACGAGGAAGGCCGTGACAAACTCATCACCGGGCCATCCATCGAGAAGAGCATTGCGCCGCTGCGTAGCTTCATCACCGAGCCGCTGCGCTTTGGCCGAATGTTTTTGGCGGGTGACGCTGGCCACATCGTGCCGCCCACCGGCGCCAAGGGTCTGAACCTGGCCGCCACTGATGTGAAATACCTCTCCAGCGCCTTCATTGAGTACTACCAGGACAAGACCGAGGCCGGCATTGACAGCTACTCGGAGCGCTGCCTTAAACGCATCTGGCGCGGCGAACGCTTTTCATGGTGGTTTACGCAACTCATGCACCGCTTTCCTGACGACGGCCCCATTGGTGCGAAGTTTCAGGAAGCCGAACTTGAATACCTGCTCAACTCCGAAGCGGGCTCGCGCACCATTGCCGAAAACTACGTGGGCTTGCCGCTGGATTTTGGCGCCTGATTTTTGGGGTAAATTCGAGCTGTCCCCGGCGCAAGTCGGCCCTGAAGTGCTCCTTTTTGAATAGCGCCATGACATCCTCTGCAAAATCCCCTGCCCTGCGTCCCCTGCGCGGTGTGCGCGTGCTCAGCCTCAGTCTGAATTTGCCCGGCCCCGCCGCCTTGATGCGTTGCCAGCAAATGGGGGCTTCTTGCGTCAAGCTGGAGCCGCCTCCGCATCCCGGCGCAGTGCCCGGCACCTCGGGCGACCCCATGGGCTTGTATGCGCCGGCCGCCTACCAGGTGCTGCACCAGGGCGTGCGCGTGGCGGTGGCCGACCTCAAGACCGAAAAAGGCCAAAAAGCCCTGCACCGCGAACTGGCCAAAACCGATGTGTTGCTGACCTCGTTTCGCCCCTCTGCCTTGAACAAGCTGGGGCTGGACTGGAAAGCGCTGCACAAGCTCTACCCGGCCCTGTCCCAGGTAGCCATCGTGGGCGCCCCCGGCGCGCGCGCAGAGGAGCCGGGGCACGACCTCACTTACCTGGCCGAGAACGATCTGATTGGCGCGCTGGACCTGCCACCCACCTTGTATGCCGACATGGGTGGTTCCTTGATGGCCTCGGAAGCGGTGTTGAAAGCCGTCTTGCTACAGCAACGTTCAGGCAAAGGCAGCTACCTGGAGGTGGCGCTGTCTGAAGCGGCTGGCTACCTGGCCCTGCCGCGCTCATGGGGACTGACCAAAAAGGGCTCGGCCGTCGGTGGTGGCCACGCCGGCTATCGCGTCTACCCCTGCAAGGATGGCCGTGTGGCCGTGGCTGCGCTGGAGCCTCACTTTGCCAAGTCGCTGTGCGCGGCGGCGGGCATTCAAAACGCCAACATCATGACCATGATGTCACCCGCCACCCACCAAACCATCGCCGCCTATCTGCTGACCATGACGCGCCAAGCCCTGGATGCGCTGGGCGTGGAGAAAGACATACCGCTTTATACGTTGCCGCAGTAGCAGATGCCTATTGGAAACAATGGCGTTGGGCGTGTCTCCTGTTACGCCCTTAGAGAGTGACGCGCAACATACTGCTGCAGCACGCCATCCATTCGCGACTATCCCAATACACTGCAACGAAACTTGGTTTTCCACATGCTTCGCAGCCCTTATGCAGTCTGCGTTTTTTTGAAATCAGCATATTGATCCTCCCCAAATGAGCCGTGTAACCCGGCAATTTTTTGGTTCATTCTAATCAGAAGCCGATTTACCTGGGTCTGCAAAGCAACACCACCGCCCGCGCTTCCATCGCCTGCCCCAGGCCAACCGGCCCCATCTTCTCAGCGGTCTTGGCCTTGACGTTGACCTGATCCACCTCCACCGCCAAAGCGAACGCAATCCGGGCGCGCATGGCTGGAATGTGGGACATCAGTTTGGGCGCCTGTGCGATCACGGTGCTGTCCACATTGCCAATCTCAAAACCTTGGGCACGCACGCGGCGGGCGGCCTCGGTCAAGAGCACGATCGAGTCGGCACCTTTGAAGCGCACATCCGTATCCGGGAAATGCGTGCCAATGTCGCCCAGCGCAGCCGCGCCCAGCAAGGCGTCGGTGATGGCGTGCAGCAGCACATCGGCATCCGAATGGCCCAGCAGGCCCAGGTGGAAAGGAACATCCACACCACCCAGAATGAGCTTTCGTCCTTCCACGAGGGCGTGCACATCCCAGCCCTCACCAATTCTGAAATTCATGTCATTCGCCTTTCAAGCGTGCGGTCAACACCGCTTCGGCCAGTGCAAAATCTTCGGGGTAAGTTACCTTGAAATTCTGCGCGCTGCCCTGCACCAGCAGGGGCTGAAACCCAGCCGCTTCCATGGCGCTGGACTCGTCGGTTACGGTGTCGCCCGCCTGCTTCAATGCGTCCAGCAGCATGCCCACGCGAAACATCTGGGGCGTCTGGGCCAGCCACTTGTCGCTGCGGTCCAGTGTGTCGGCCACCCGGCCGCCCACCTCACGCTTGAGCGTATCGGGCAGTTTGTGGGCCAGCAGCCCGCCAACAGGGTCCGCCGCGCAGGCATCGATCAAGGCGTTAATCTGGCCCGGGGTCACCAGGCAGCGCGCCGCGTCGTGCACCAGCACCCAGTCGGTAGAGGTGGCGCCGTGCTGCAGCAGAAACAACAAGCCATTCAATACACTGGAGGCCCTTGTGCAACCTCCGCAGTTAGCTATTAAATAAGTAGCACTACGGGACGCAAAGAAATCGTCATCCGGGGCAAGCACCAGCGCCGTGTTGGTGAGCCGGGCCACGCTGGCAAAGGCTGCCAGGGTGTGCATCACCATGGCTTTTCCCGCCAGTGGCTGGTACTGTTTGGGGCCGTCGGCCCCTGAGCGCGAGCCAGTGCCAGCACAGGGAATCAGGGCCCAGAAGCGGGGGCTGGCAGGGGGATTTTGTTGGGGATCAGTCATGGGTTTGGCCTCCATTCTAAAATCCATACTGCATTCGCTACAAAACACCCCCCGCCTGCGTCGCGGGGGGTGTTTTGTATTTGTGTTTCTGAACTTAACCATCGGTCTCCAGGCAATTCATGGATTTACCCAAACTGCATCCCGGCAAACGCTATACCCTGCCCCGCCCCACAGGCTCGGCCGATGCATTGCTTCTGGCCCGACTGGGCATGCGCGAAAAAGGCGACAAGCGCCTCACGGCCATCGTCACCGCCAACGCCACCGATGCGCAGCGCCTGCTGGACGAGATCACGTTTTTTGCGCCCGCCCTGCGCTGCGCCTTGTTCCCCGACTGGGAAACCTTGCCCTATGACGCCTTCTCGCCTCACCAGGACCTGATCAGCGAACGCCTGGCCACCCTGTGGCGCATCAGCCAGCGCGACAAGGAAACGGGCGCGGATGTGGTCATCGTGCCGGCCACCACCGCCCTCTACCGGCTGGCGCCGCCAAGCTTTCTGGCGGGCTACACCTTTCAGTTCAAGGTCAAGCAAAAGCTGGATGAAGCCCGGCTCAAGGCGCAACTGACCCTGGCGGGCTACAGCCATGTGACCCAGGTGGTGAGCCCAGGTGAATACGCCGTGCGCGGCGGGCTGATTGACCTGTTCCCCATGGGCAGCCCGGTGCCTTACCGCGTGGACTTGTTCGACGACGAGATCGACAGCATCCGCACCTTTGACCCCGACAGCCAGCGTAGCCTGTATCCCGTGCCGGAAGTGCGGCTGCTGCCCGGGCGCGAGTTCCCGATGGATGACGATGCCCGCGCGCGGTTTCGCAGCCGCTGGCGTGAATTGATGGAAGGCGACCCCACGAAGAGCCGCATCTACAAGGACATTGGCAATGGCGTGGCCACGGCCGGCATCGAGTACTACCTGCCCTTGTTTTTTGAGGAGACCGCCACCGTCTTTGATTACCTGGGTGCCGACGCCACGGTGGTTTTGCATGGCGATCTGGAGCCCGCGTTTCAGCATTTTTGGCAAGACACCAAAGACCGCTATCGCCTGGTGCAGGGCAACCGCGAATCCCCCGGCCTGCCGCCCGAATCCTTGTTCCTGAACACCGAGCAGTTTTATGCCCGCGTCAATCAGCATGCGCAGTTGGCGATTCGGCCAGCTATTGAGGACACGGCAGACAATGCGCAGTTTCAAAAACTGGGTGAACTGTCGGTGGTGCGCGGTGCCGAAGACCCCTTGAGCCGACTGAAGGAGCATATTCGCAACACGGCCCAGCGCGTGCTGGTGCTGGCCGAAAGCGAAGGCCGGAAAACCAGCCTGCTTGATTTTCTGCACGCCAGCCAGTTGCGTCCGCCTTCGTTCGACTCGCTCGCTGAATTCGAAGCCAGCGACGAAAAACTGGGCATTGCCACCTCGTCATTGAACACCGGCTTCAGCTGGCTGGAAGAAGGCATTGACTTCGTCACCGAGACCGAACTTTTTGCGGCAGGCCCCACGACGCGCCGGCGCAAGAAGCAGGAGCAGGTCAGCGATGTTGAAGCGCTGATCAAGGATCTGAGCGAACTCAATGTGGGCGACCCGGTGGTGCACTCGGCACACGGCATTGGCCGCTACAAGGGCCTAATCAACCTCGACTTGGGCAATCTGCAAGCCAATGGCGAGCCCGAAATTCAGGAGTTTTTGCACCTCGAATACGCAGACAAGGCCACGCTGTATGTGCCGGTGAGCCAGCTGCAGCTGATAAGCCGCTACACGGGGGTGAGTGCGGATGAGGCACCGCTGCACCGCCTGGGCTCGGGCCAGTGGGAAAAAGCCAAGCGCAAAGCGGCAGAGCAGGTGCGCGACTCGGCTGCCGAGTTGCTCAACATCTACGCCCGGCGTGCGGCCCGCGAAGGCCATGCTTTCCGCTACTCACCCAACGACTACGAAACTTTCGCCAACGACTTCGGCTTTGAAGAAACCGCTGACCAGAAAGCCGCCATTCATGCGGTGATTCAGGACATGATCAGTCCGCGCCCTATGGACCGCCTGATCTGCGGGGATGTGGGTTTTGGCAAGACCGAGGTCGCCCTGCGCGCGGCTTTCATTGCCATCACGGGTGGCAAGCAAGTGGCGTTTCTGGCACCCACAACGCTGCTGGCCGAGCAGCATTACCAGACGCTGGTGGACCGTTTCAGCAAGTGGCCGGTGAAGGTGGCCGAGATGAGCCGTTTCCGCTCGGCCAAAGAGATCACTGCGGCGCTCAAGGGCGTAGCCGACGGCACCATCGACATCGTGGTGGGCACGCACAAGCTGCTGAGTGAGTCGACCAAGTTTCACGACCTGGGCCTTTTGATCATCGACGAGGAACACCGCTTTGGCGTGCGCCACAAAGAACAGATGAAGGCGCTGCGCGCTGAGGTGGATGTGCTGACGCTCACGGCAACGCCCATTCCCCGTACGCTGGGCATGGCGCTGGAAGGCCTGCGCGACCTGAGCGTGATTGCCACCGCGCCGCAGCGTCGTCTGGCGATCAAGACCTTTGTGCGCACTGAAGGCAATGGCGTGATTCGCGAAGCCGTGCTGCGCGAACTCAAGCGTGGCGGGCAGGTTTACTTTTTGCACAACGAGGTGGAGACCATTGAGAACCGCCGCGCCATGCTGGAAGAATTGCTGCCCGAAGCCCGCATTGCGGTCGCTCACGGGCAGATGCCCGAGCGCCAGCTGGAGTCGGTGATGCGCGACTTTGTGGCCCAACGCTACAACCTGTTGCTGTGCTCCACGATCATTGAGACCGGCATTGACGTGCCCACCGCCAACACCATTGTCATGAGCCGTGCCGACAAGTTCGGTCTGGCCCAGTTGCATCAACTGCGTGGCCGCGTAGGCCGCAGCCACCACCAGGCCTATGCCTATCTGATGGTGCCCGATCTGGAAAGCCTGACCAAGCAAGCCAAGCAGCGGCTGGAGGCGATTCAGCAAATGGAAGAACTGGGCTCTGGCTTTTACCTGGCCATGCACGACCTGGAGATTCGCGGTGCCGGTGAGGTGCTGGGCGAGAACCAGAGCGGCAACATGCTCGAAGTCGGCTTTCAGCTTTACAACGAAATGCTGTCCGAGGCCGTGCGCTGCCTCAAGGCGGGGATCGAGCCGGATCTGCTGAGTCCGCTCAACGTCACCACCGACATCAACCTGCACGCCCCGGCGCTGCTGCCCGACGACTACTGCGGCGATGTGCATTTGCGCTTGAGCTTTTACAAGAAGCTGGCCACCGCCAAGACAACCGATCAGATCGACTCCCTTCTGGAAGAAATTGTGGACCGTTTCGGCAAGCTGCCAGCCCAGGCGCAAACGCTGATCGATGTGCACCGCCTGCGCGTGATCGCCCGGCCCTTCGGCGTTGTCAAGGTGGATGCAGCGCCCGGTGTGATCACGATCACCTTCAAGAAAAATCCGCCTATCGATCCGATGAAGATTATTTCAATGATTCAGAAGAACAAGCACATCAAACTGGCGGGCAACGAGAAGCTGCGTATCGAGCGCGAACTGCCCGAGGCCAAAGACCGTGCGCAGATGGTGCGGGATGTATTGCGCAATTTGGGGCAGCCGGTATTGGATGCCGTCGCTGGCTGACATTCGGCATCTGCAGAATTCCGCCGAGTGGCCAGAACGCCCTGCGTTCAGCTGCGCTCAATCACAGGGCGACCGCTTTGAACAGAAAATTGGGCCAGGGTTTCGATACGGGTGTCCCTGCTGGTCACGTCATCGACCACGCGCAAGGTGGTGGTGAGTTCTTTGGGCGTGAATTCCACCACGCCATAGCCCTTGCGCTCGGCGTCGGCAAATACAAAATGCGGGTTCTCGGCCAGTCGCTCGGCCGTTTTGGCATTGCCACCCGAGCGCGAGGTGATGCTGGTGCCACAAAATTCAACGCCTACGCTGACGCTGTTTACATCCGCGTAATCGGCCTTGATGTGGCCCACCCAGTTTTCATGCACATCGCCACCCAACAGAACAGGGTTGGCCACCGAGTGCTTGCGCAGCGAATCGGTCAGGCGCATGCGCGCGGCGCTGTAGCCATCCCAGCCGTCGTTCCAGAGGGTTTGTCCGGGGCCAGGCTTGAAGTCACGCTGCCCCAACAGCGTCTGCTGCCCCACCACGTTCCAACCAGAATCACGTGACTGTGTCTTGGCCAATTCGTTGCTCAGCCACTGCTCCTGCGGCAGACCCAGCATGCTGCGCTTGGGGTCATTCCATGAGGGACACTGGGCCGGATTGACCGTGCTTGAGCCCAATCCGTTGCCCTTGGTGCATGCCTGTGGATCCTTGTATTGCCGGGCATCCAGCAGGTACAGGGATGCCAGGCGACCATATTGCAAACGTGAATAGATCCGCATCTCGGCCCCACTTGCCAAACCGGCCACGGCCTTGGTCAACACAGAGGCACGAATCGGCATGTGCTCGTAATACGCCTGATAGGCCGCAGCCCGACGCGCCGCAAAATTGGCCGGTGACGAGGGGTCGGTCATGCCGCTGTCGCCGGCTTGAAGTCCGGCGTAGTCGTTTTGCACCTCGTGATCATCCCAGGTCATGAGCCATGGGCAGGTGGCATGCATGGCCTGCAAATCGGCCTCGCCTCTGTACAAGGCATAGCGCTGCCGATAATCATCCAGACTCAGTACCCAGCCTCCACTGGGTATGCGCACCTTGCTGCTTCGGCCTGTGTATTCGTAGATGTAGTCGCCCAGAAACATCACCGCGTCCAGGTTTTCCTCGCGCATGTGCCGCCATGCGGTGAAGTAGCCGTCCTCCCACTTCTGGCAGGAGGCATAGCCCAGTCGCAGCCTGGCCACTGCCGCGTCGGCCTTCGGGAAGGTACGCGTACGCCCCACCGGACTGACGGCATCACCCACCATGAATCGGTAAAAGTACCAGCGGTCCGGCTCCAGACCGGCCACTTCAACATGGACCGAATGCGCCAGCTCCGGGCTGGCGATGGCTTGCCCGCTCAGGACGATGCGTGCAAATTTGTCGTCATGCGCCACTTGCCACTGCACGGTGATAGGCTCGCGCCCCAGGCTGGCGCCTAACAGGCCTGGGCCATGCAGGCGCGTCCACAGCACCACCGAGTCATGGGTAGGCGAGCCACTGGCCACGCCCAGCGTGAAAGGGTTGCTGGTCAAGCGGGGCTGACTCCAGGCGCTGCGCGGTAGCCAAAGTGCCATGGCACTGGCACCGGCGAGTTGAAGAAGCCGGCGTCGATCCGGAAAATCAGGACTGGTCATACTGCGCCCCTGCTGCGGTCGAAGCTCAAAGCTGGCTTCGCTCCAGCAAACGGTCTGCATACTGTTGCCACGCGGCGTCCTTGGGCAAACCCTCGAACACGCCGTCGCGGCTTTGCTGGGCAACCCAATCGTGCTTTTCGGCGATGGCGCAGGCCATCCAGGGCTCGAACCCGGCCTCGCGCACTGTGTTGGCCGCCTCGCGCATTTCCTCGGCGCGCCGCTTGCCATGCTGCGCCACCCGGCTGAAGAAATAAGAACCCTGCTTCTCCCAGTCGATGGAGGGAAAAGTCTCGACCAGGGTTGGAAGCACATGGGCTTCCACCCCATAGGCGCGCGCTGTGGTGTAGCTTTCAATGACCAGGGCCTCCAGGCCCTTGATCATCACACTGCGGCACATCTTGATGGCCGAGGCCACACCGATTTCGGTTGCGACCGCCCTGGCGTCCATGCCCATGGCGCACAGCAGTTCCGCCAGGGCCTGCGCTTGTCCGCCACCCAGCAACATGGGCACACGGATACCGTAAGGTGGCACCGAGGTCATGACACCCGCTTCCACGTAATGAGCGCCCGTCGCATCGATCAGTTGCGCGGCCTGCTGCTTGGTGCCCGGCGAGGCTGAATTCAGGTCCAGAAAAATGGTGCCCGGGCGAATATGCAGCGCTGCGGCCTGTGCCACGGCCAGCGTGTTGGAGGCCGTCACGGCAGAAATGATGAGGTCGGCGTTCTCGCACAGGTCCTGCATGGATCGGCATACCCGCACGCCCGACTGTGCGGCGTGAGCGGCTTCGGCTTCGCGCACGGTTGCCAGTTCAAGCGCCGGATCCAGTTTGAGATCCCAGGCGCTTATGCTGCTCACACCGCCCTTCAGGCCCGTCGTGAATATCTTGCCGACTTCACCATAGCCGACCATGCCAATGTGCTGCACTTTCATTCAGCGCGCCCTGGCAGCAGCCGATGTGTCCCTCATGCCGCAGCACCCCGTTTGGCTGCGCGCTCCGCCACAAAGGAAAACGCAAATTCGAGCACTTCCTTCATGGTTGTTTCAATGGCGTGACGCTCGTGCTCGGTCAGATAAAACATCATGTCCACATCGTGCCGAACGTAGCGAGCCGGCAAGCGGTTCAAAGCAACGCAAGCCACATCGGCCAGCATGTCGGGGGTGAAGTCTGGATGCGCCTCTGAAAGACGCACCACGTCTTCAAATACCAGACGCTCGTAATAGTTGTGAACCTGCTCGAAATTGATAGCCATAAATCTCTCCAAAAGCCAAAAACAAGACGCTGCCTAGCGTCGAACCTTAGCAGCAACAGCGGTATCTGACAAGAAGGATAGCGGCCCCTGCGACTCTAAAAGGCGGCACCCTTGGGTACAAGAAACAAGGGTAAACACCAATTCAAATTGTAATTTCGGAGCTTGAACTAGTTATATTTAATAATCATAATTCAACCCACCAACAGAAAATCATCATGAGCAACAAACACATTCACTTCGAACTCCAGGGCGAACAACAGGAAGTCGCGATCATCCGCCTCACGCGCAGCGCCAAGCGCAATGCCATGAATGATGCGCTTGTTCTGGCGCTGCGCGCGTTGTTCGAAAAGATGCCTGCCAGCGTTCGCGCCGCCGTCATTGACGGCGATGGAGAACACTTCTGCGCCGGCCTGGATCTGAGCGAGTTGCAGGAACGCGATGCCGGCCAGGGCATGTTCCATTCCCGCATGTGGCACGCGGCCCTTGAATGCGTGCAGTACGGCCCAGTGCCGGTCATCGCTGCGCTGCACGGTGCCGTGGTCGGCGGCGGGCTGGAGCTGGCCAGTGCTTGTCATATCCGCGTGGCCGACGACACCACCTTCTATGCCTTGCCCGAGGGGTCGCGCGGCATCTTTGTCGGGGGTGGCGGCTCGGTGCGCATTCCGCGTCTGATTGGTGCAGCTCGCATGACCGACATGATGCTCACGGGTCGTGTCTACAACGCCCAGGACGGCGAGCGCATTGGCTTGGCGCAGTATCTGGTGCCCAAAGGGACCGCGTTTGACAAAGCCCTGGAGCTGGCCAAACGTGTGGCGCAGAACGCCCCGCTCACCAACTATGCCCTCACCCACGTGCTGCCCCGCATTGCCGAGCAACCGGCCGATCAGGGCTATATCACCGAAGCCATGATGGCCGCGATTGCGCAGAGCGCGCCAGAAGCCAAGAGCCGCGTGCGCGCCTTCGTCGAAGGTCGCGCAGCCAAAGTGCAAAGAGCCTGACGAAGCCATGACAGCTCCTCAATTTCGACCGCTGACATTTGGCGTCACCCGCGTCAACCTGCGCGATGGTGCAACCGGTGTGCACTACCTGCGTGCCGAACAGTCTTTACAGGACTACCCGGCGCGTATCACCGACCGCCTGCAACACTGGGCGCAAGTGGCGCCTCAGCGCACCTTCATGGCACGGCGTGAAAGACTGGCCAGTGGCGGCACAGGGGACTGGCGCCACATCACTTACGCGCAGGCCTGGCGCACGGCGCGCAACATCGCACAAGCACTCATCAACCGCAAGTTGAGTGTGGAGCGCCCTGTGGCGATCCTGTCCGAAAATGACCTGGAACACGCTTTGCTGGCATTGGGTTGCTTGGTGGCAGGCGTGCCTTTTGTCCCGGCTTCCCCGGCCTACTCACTGGTCAGCCAGGACTTTGAGAAGCTGCGTCATGTACTGCGAACGGTGACCCCGGGTCTGGTGTTCGCCGCTGACTCGGCCCGCTACGGGAAAGCCTTGACTGCCGCGGTGCAGGACGATGTGGAAGTGATCCTGACCGAAGGCTCCTTGCCGGGTCGCACCAGCACGGCGTTTGCCGATTTGGCCGACACACCGGCCACAGCGCAGGTCGATCAGGCGATGCAGGCCACCGGGCCTGACACGATCACCAAGTTCCTGTTCACCAGCGGCTCCACCAAATTGCCCAAGGCCGTGATCAACACCCAGCGTATGTGGTGCGCCAACCAGCAGCAAATGGCCCAATCCATGCCGGTGCTGACGCAAGACCCCCCGGTACTGGTGGACTGGCTGCCCTGGAACCATACCTTTGGCGGCAACCACAACTTCGGCATGGTGCTGTACCACGGCGGCACCATGTACATCGATGACGGCAAGCCCACGCCGCTGCTGGTGGCTGAAACACTGCGCAATCTGCGCGAGATCGCACCCACCGTGTATTTCAACGTGCCGACCGGGTTTGAAGCGATTGCCAACGCGATGAAGACCGATGATGCCCTGCGCAGCAAGCTGCTGTCCCGCGTGAAGATGTTCTTTTATGCAGGTGCGGCGTTGGCCCAGCCGGTATGGGATAGCCTGTACGAATCCGAGGAAAGGGAAATTGGCGAGCGCATCGTCATGACCACAGGCCTGGGCATGACCGAGTCCGGCCCCTTCGCCATTTTCGTCACCAACCCCAATGTCAAGGCCGGGGACCTGGGTGTACCCACGCCGGGCATGGAGCTCAAGCTGGTGGACATGGGCGGCAAGACCGAGGTGCGCTACAAGGGTCCGAATATCACGCCCGGCTACTGGCGCGCACCCGAGGAAACGGCGGCTCATTTTGACGAAGAAGGTTTCTTCTGCTCAGGCGACGCGGTCAAGTGGATCGATGAGACCGACGTGCACCAGGGCTTGAAATTTGACGGCCGCATCGCCGAAGATTTCAAGCTCGCCACTGGAACCTTCGTCAGTGTGGGACCCCTGCGCGCCAAAATTGTGGCTGCAGGCGCGCCCTACATTCAGGATGTGGTGCTGACCGGCATCAATCTCAAGGAGGTCGGCGCCATGGTGTTCCCGACTCAGGCGGTGCGTTCCCTGAGCGGCCTGGATGCCAGCGTGCCCATGGCCGACGTGCTGTCGAGCCCGGCGGTGCTGGCGCATTTTCAGAAAGTCATCAACGCGTTGAGCCAGGCCAGCACAGGCAGCGCCAGCCGTGTTGCCCGCATGTGCCTGTTGTCCGAGCCGCCCACCATTGACCGGGGCGAAATCACCGACAAAGGCTCCATCAACCAGCGCGCGGTACTTGCGCATCGCGCCGAAACGGTCGAGGCACTGCATGCCGACACCCTGCACACCATTTTGAAACCCCAAACGAACTGAAAGCCTCACGACCATGGCCACCAAAGGATTTTTCTCCCATTTCGACGATGTCTGGATGCTGGACGGCGTGCGCACTCCCATGGTGGACTATTGCGGCGCACTCGGCCACATTTCACCCACCGACCTCGGCATCAAGGTCGCCCGCGCCGTGCTCGAACGCAGCGATGTACCCGCCGCCGACATTGGCTCCGTCATCACCGGCAACATGGCACCCGGCGACTTCGAGCAATTCATGCTGCCGCGCCACATTGGCTTGTATGCCGGCGTGCCAATCGAAGTGCCGGCCCTCATGACACAACGCATTTGCGGCACCGGATTCGAGCTGTTTCGCCAGGCTGGCGAGCAAATTCAAAGCGGCGCCTGCGAGGCCGCGCTGGTGGTAGGCGCAGAAAGCATGACGCGCAATCCCATTGCCGCGTTTGACCACCGCACCGGTTTCAAACTGGGCGCGCCGGTGGGTTTCAAGGATTTCATGTGGGAAGCCCTGAACGATTCAGCGGCCGGTATCAACATGATCCAGACCGCAGAAAATCTGGCCAAAAAATACAGCATCACGCGCGAACAGGTGGACGAGTTTGCCTCGCAATCGTTTGCCAAAGCGGTCGCTGCGCAACAGGCGGGCTTTCACGCTGGCGAGATCGTGCCGGTGGTCTCTGAAAAGTTTGAGCTCCAAGGCTACAAAACCCGTGGCATCAAGCTGCAAGGCAAAACGCTCGAAGTCGCGCAGGATACCCATGCCCGCATCTCCCCTGTCGACGTACTGGCCAAGCTGCGCTCGGTGTACGAAGGCGGCGTGCAAACAGGTGGCAACAGTTCGGCCCTGGTGGACGCTGCGGCTGCGGCCGTCGTCGCATCCGGCGCTTACGCCAAGGCGCATGGCAAGAAGCCGCTGGCTCGCGTGGTGGCCGCTGCCGTGGTGGGCGTCCCCCCCGAAATCATGGGCATTGGCCCGGCACCGGCCATCCGCCTGCTGCTCGAGCGCACCGGTTTGACGCTCGACCAGATCGGCCGTTTCGAGATCAACGAAGCCCAGGGCGCGCAAACGCTGGCCGTCGGCAAGGACTTGGGACTGGACATGAGTCGCCTCAATGTCAATGGCGGCGCCATTGCGCTGGGTCACCCACTGGCGGCCACTGGAGTCCGCCTGACGATTACCGTGGCGCGGGAACTCAAGCGCGCTGGGCTGCGCTGGGGCATTGCATCGGCCTGCATCGGCGGCGGACAGGGCATCGCGTTGCTGCTGGAAAACACCGACGCCCCTTGAGCTCCCCACTTCTTAAGAAAATAGGCCTCCGGCCCTCATCGAACCTCAACAATCAGCTATTAAATATATAGCAATCATTTTTCGAAAGACCGACATGAACATTCAAGGACACTCCGCTCTCGTGACTGGCGCTGGCTCGGGCCTGGGTGAAGCCACCGCTCGTGAACTCGCCCGCCTGGGCGCCAAGGTTGCGTTGCTGGACATGAATCTGGCCAACGCCGAGAAGGTGGCCGCCGAGATCAATGCGGCCCATGGACAAGGCAGCGCGCTGGCCTGCCAGTGCGACATCACCAACACCGAGAGCCTGCAAGCCGCCATCGCCAAGGCATCTGCCGCTCAAGGTCCGGCACGCATCCTGATGAGCATTGCCGGCATTGGCGCGGCCAAGCGCGTGGTCGCCAAGGACGGCTCGGCCGCCCCGCTGGAAGATTTTGTGCGCGTGATCAACGTCAACCTGATCGGTACCTACAACGCAGCACGCCTGTTTGCTGCCGAATGCGCGAAGCTGTCCCCCATGGAGGACGGCGAGCGCGGCGTGATGGTGTTCACCGCTTCGGTTGCGGCCTTTGACGGCCAGGTGGGTCAGCAGGCCTACAGCGCCTCCAAGAGCGGCGTGGTTGGCATGACCTTGCCCATGGCACGCGATCTGGCGCAGCATGGCATTCGTGTCTGCACCATTGCCCCCGGTTTGTTTGCCACACCGCTGATGAAGACCCTGCCCGAACCCGTGCAGGCATCGCTGGCCGCCAGCATCCCCTTCCCTGCACGCCTGGGCAAACCCGAAGAGTTTGCGCAACTGGCCAGCCACATCGTGACCAACGTGCACCTGAACGGCGAAGTGATCCGCCTGGACGGCGCACTGCGCATGGCGCCCCGCTAATTCAGGCACACCACCATGAGCAAAACCGTTGTCTATGAGGTCGAGGTGATGTTCGGCGATTGCGATCCCGCCGGCATTGTGTTTTTCCCGAATTTTTCCAAGTGGATGGATGCATCCTCGCTGAATTTTTTCGTGAAGTGCGGTGTTCAACCCTGGCGCGAACTGGTTAAGACCACCGGCATCATCGGCACACCGCTGCTGGAAATCCACACCAAATTCATGCGTCCTGCCACCTATGGTGAAACGCTGCAGATACACACCTCGGTTGAAGAATGGCGCGACAAGGTCTTCATTCACAAGCACCTGGTCAAGCGGGGCGACGATTTGCTGTGCGAAGGCAGCGAAACCCGTGCGTTCTGCATGCGCCTGCCGGACAACCCGGATCGCATCAAGGCGATTCCTGTGCCGCCGGACATTCGCCAGCTTTGCAGCTAGCGCATTAGCCACCGATCTCTTTCCCTCACCACTACTACTCAGGAGACAAAACCATGAAACTCTTCAAGACAACTGTTGCAACTGCCATCGCGGCCCTGGCGGCCGGTGTGGCACAGGCCGACATCAATATCGGCGTCAGCCTATCGCTGACCGGCCCCACATCAGCGCTGGGCATCCCGATCAAGAATGCGATCGGCATGTACCCCACCAGCATTGGAGGACAAAAGCTCAATGTGATCATTCTGGACGACGCAACCGATCCGGCCAGCGCCACCAAGAATGCACGCCGCCTGGTCACGGACGACAAGGTCGACATCCTGCTGGGCTCTGTGGCCACGCCACCGGCCAATGCGGTCGCGGCAGTGGCCTCGGAAACCGGCACCATGCACCTGACCTTTGCACCCATTGATGTTTCTACCAACAAGGCACCCTGGTCGTACAACATGCCCCAGTCCACGCTGGTCATGTCGCACGCCATCGTGGCGCACATGAAGAAGCAAGGCGTCAAGACGGTCGGTTTCCTGGGTTATGCCGACGCTTTTGGCGAACTCTTCCTGCGCGACATGAAAGTCAAGATGGCCGGCACCGACCTGAAATTCGTCTCCGAAGAGCGTTTTGCGCGTACCGACACCAGCGTGACCGGCCAGGCGCTCAAAGTAACCGCCGGTGCGCCGGATGCGATCCTGATCGTGGCTTCCGGCAGCGGCGCTGCAATGCCCCACAAGGCCCTGATTGAGCGCGGCTACAAAGGCAAGATCTACCAAACCCACGGTGCCGCATCGCGCGACCTGATGCGGGTTGGCGGCAAGGACGTGGAAGGTGCTTTTGTGGTCGCCGGCCCTGGCATGGTGGCCGAGCAACTGCCCGCCAACCACCCCAGCAAAAAGGTTGCGATGGCCCACGTGGAAAGCTGGGAGAAGGTTTACGGACCCAACACACGAAATCCGTTTGCCGGTCATGCTTACGATGCGTCCATCGTTCTGCAAAAAATCATTCCGATTGCGTTGAAAACAGCCCAGCCCGGTACCAAGGAGTTCCGTGGCGCGCTCAAAGCGGCACTGGAAAACGCCGGTCCGATTCCGCTGTTTCACGGCACGGTGAACTACACCGCCACCAACCATGCGGGCTACACCGATGACACCGGTGTGATCATGCGCATCACCAACGGCGACTGGAAACTGCAATAACCATGGATTTCTCAATCGCCAGCATCCTTGTCGTCGATGGACTGACCAATGGTGCTATCTATGCCTTGCTGGGACTGGCAACGGTGCTGGTGTTTGCGGTGACCCGCGTGATCTTTATTCCCCAGGGGGAGTTCGTCACCTACGGCGCACTCACCCTGGCGATTTTGCAGACGGGCAAAGTGCCGGGCACGATCTGGTTGCTGCTTTTGCTGGCCGCTGTAGCGGCCCTGGCGGAGTCCTTTCAGACCTGGAAAAGGCACCAGTCCGCCACATCTGCCGTGGTGGCTGGCCTCAAGGTCATGGTTATTCCGGTCGTGATTGGCCTGGTCACCATCTGGGCAGCCCCACAGCAGTTCTCTTTGCTGGTGCAGGCCGTCTTGTCGGTCTGCATCGTGACTTGTTTCGGACCCCTGGTGTACCGGCTGGCTTACCAGTCGCTGGCCGATGCAAGCTCCCTGGTGCTGCTGATCGTGTCGGTCGGCGTGCACTTTGCCCTCACCGGGCTGGGCCTGGTGTTCTTTGGTGCAGAAGGGTTTCGCAATCCGCCGTTCTGGGACGCACGCTTCAGCCTGGGTGCGGTCAACCTCTCTGGTCAGGCGATCATCATCGCCCTGGCCTCGGCCTCGCTGATCGTGCTGCTCTGGCTCTTCTTTGAGCGCAGCCTGTATGGCAAGGCCCTGCGCGCCACCGCCGTCAACCGGCTGGGTGCGCGGCTCATGGGTATTTCCTCGCAGACGGCGGGGCAGCTCACACTGGCCATGGCCGCCCTGATCGGTGCGCTGTCGGGCTTGCTGATTGGTCCCACCACCACCGTGTTTTTTGACTCAGGATTTCTCATCGGCCTCAAAGGCTTTGTCGCAGCCGTCATCGGTGGGCTGGTCAGCTACCCCGGGGCGGCGGTGGGCGCCTTGCTGGTTGGGGTGATCGAGGCCTTTGGTTCTTTCTGGGCCAGCTCGTTCAAGGAAGTCATTGTGTTCACCCTGATCCTTCCCGTGTTGCTGTGGCGTTCGCTCACATCGGGTCATTCCGACGAGGAGCACTGAGATGACTTCAAGAAAAGCAGGATGGCTGGCCATCATCACCCTCATTGGACTGATCGCGGTGCTGCCAGTGCCGGAATTCTGGATCATCCAGCTCAATTACATTGGCATCTCCAGCCTGGCTGTGCTGGGCTTGATTCTTCTGACGGGCGTGGGCGGCTTGACCTCGTTCGGACAGGCGGCCTTTGTTGGCATCGGCGCCTACACCTCTGCCTACCTCACGGTGAACGCCGGGCTTTCGCCCTGGCTGACGCTGCTCATCGGCATGGCGCTCACGGCAACATGCGCCATTGTGCTGGGCTGGATCACCTTGCGCATGTCGGGGCACTACCTGCCTCTGGCCACGATCGCCTGGGGACTGTCGCTCTACTACATCATGGGCAACCTGGAAGCACTGGGCAAATACGATGGCATTCTGGATGTGCAGAGCCTTAAGGTTGGGGGCTGGGATCTGGGCCACGGGCGCGTTTTCTTTGTCATGACCTGGAGCCTGCTTCTGCTGGCCAGCCTTGGCATGATTCACCTGCTGGACTCGCGCGTGGGCCGGGCCATACGCTCGCTCAAGACTGGCTCGCAAATGGCCGAGTCCATGGGCATTGACACCCTCAAATTCAAGATCGGCATCTTCACCCTGGCGGCGCTGCTGGCCAGCATGTCGGGCTGGTTGTACGCACATTTTCAACGCGCAGTGAACCCGTCTCCCTTCGGCATGCAGATCGGCATCGAGTACCTGTTCATGGCCGTTCTGGGCGGCGCCGGGCATGTTTGGGGTGCCATCACGGGCGTCACCATCACCAAGCTCTTGTCCGACCAGTTGCAGGTGCTGTTGCCCAAGCTCATCGGCACCAGCGGCAGCTACGAGATCATTGTCTTCGGCGTATTGCTGGTGCTGACCCTGAAGTACGCACCCGAAGGCATCTGGGCGTTTGTGGACCGCAGGCTTCCCAAAGCCCCGCGCAAAGTCGACTGGCACCAGGCCGCCCCACTGGCCCACCGCAGCAAACCCGCTGCCGGTGAGGTCGTGTTGCAGGTGAAGGATATCCGCAAGGAATTTGGCGGCCTGGTTGCGGTGAACAACATCAACTTCACGGTGCAATCGGCCCAAATCGTCGGCTTGATCGGACCGAACGGCGCTGGCAAGTCCACCACCTTCAACCTGATCACGGGCGTGCTCCGGCCCACCAGTGGAAGCGTCACATTCCGGGGCGAAAGCATCACCAACTCTGCGTCGCGCGAAATTGCCAAGCGTGGCATTTCGCGCACCTTTCAGCACGTCAAGATGATCGCCGACATGACGGTGCTGGAAAACGTTGCGCTGGGTGCTCACCTGCGGGGCGATCAGGGCGCGGTGTCGGCCATGCTGCGACTCGATCGCAGCGAAGAGCAAGGCTTGTTCAAAGAAGCCGAGTTCCAGTTGCGACGTGTCGGCATGGGCGAGTACCTGCATGAACTCGCAGGCAACCTGGCCATGGGCCAGCAGCGCCTGCTGGAAATTGCCCGTGCCCTGTGCAACGACCCGGCCCTGCTGTTGCTGGACGAACCGGCCGCCGGTTTGCGCCACAAAGAAAAGCAGGCACTGGCCGATGTGCTGCGCCAGCTCAAGTCCGAAGGCCTGAGCATTCTGCTGGTCGAGCACGACATGGACCTCGTCATGCAAGTCACCGACCGCATTGTGGTCATGGAATTCGGCACCCGCCTGATCGAGGGCACACCGGAAGAAATTCAGGCCAGTCCTGAAGTGCGCGCGGCCTACCTCGGCACCGAGCACTGAGAAAGCCATACAACATGTCATCACCCATCCTCAAGGTCCAGGGGCTCCATGCGGGCTATGGCAAAGCCGAAGTTTTGCGCTCCATCGAGCTTGAAGCCGCGCCGGGCAGCATCATCACCGTCATCGGGCCCAATGGCGCCGGCAAATCGACCCTGCTAAACGCCTTGATGGGCGTGCTCCCATCGACCGGACGCATTGAGTACGCCGGCGAATCCATTGCAAATCTGCCACTCGAAGAGCGTGTGATGCTGGGCATTGCCCTGGTGCCCGAACGCCGCGAGCTGTTTGGCAGCATGTCGGTCGAAGACAACCTGGTGCTGGGTGCCTACCGCCAGCTCAGACAGCACAACAAACAATGGCGTGAGCAGATTGACGTGGTGTTCGAACTGTTTCCGCGCCTGAAGGAGCGCCGCCTCCAGGAAGCCGGTACCCTGTCCGGTGGCGAGCGGCAAATGCTGGCCGTTGGCCGGGCGCTGATGTCGCGCCCCACCCTGCTCATGCTGGATGAACCCAGCCTGGGTCTGGCACCCTTGATCGTGAAAGAAATTTTCCGCACAATTGACGCCCTGCGAAAAACCGGCGTCACCACTTTGCTGGTGGAACAAAACGCACGTGCAGCCCTGGAAACCGCCGACTACGGCTACGTCCTGGAGATGGGCGAAATCGCCTTGCAGGGCCCCGCATCAGACCTGGCCACCGACCCGCGCGTGATCGACACCTACCTGGGCGCTGCCCGAAAAAGCACGCCATGAACTACACGCCACCGCTGGAAGACATTCACTTTATCCTTCATGAAGTGCTCAAGGCCCCTGCACAATTGCAGGCCTTGCCATCGTTTGCAGACACGGATGCCACCCTGATGCACCAAGTGGTGAACGAGGCCGGCAAATTCGTCGCCCAGGCAGTGGCGCCCCTGCAAAGTGTGGGCGACACCATGGGCTGCAAGTTCGTCAACGGCGCCGTGACCACCCCGCCCGGATTCAGGGATGCGTACCAGGCCTTCTGGCAAGGCGGCTGGCCTGCATTGGCATGCGCGCCGCAAGACGGCGGCCAGGGTTTGCCCGCCGTGCTGGAAGCTGTGCTGTTTGAGATGCTCAGCGGTGCCAACCATGGCTGGACCATGGCCCCCGGCCTGCTGCACGGCGCCTACGAATGCATCAGGCACCACGGCAGCGAGGCGCTGAAAAGCCGCTACCTTGAAAAAGTGGCTACCGGCGAATGGCTGGCCACCATGTGCCTCACCGAGCCGCATGCCGGCAGCGACCTCGGGCTGGTGCGAACCCGTGCGCTGCCCCAAGCCGATGGCAGCTACCGCATCAGTGGCACCAAAATTTTCATATCGGGTGGCGAACACGACCTGACCGACAACATCATTCATCTGGTGCTCGCCAGACTGCCTGATGCGCCGCCCGGACCCAAGGGCCTGTCGCTGTTTCTCGCGCCCAAGCTGATGCCCGATGCCTCGCGCAACACCATTCACTGCGAACGCATCGAGGAAAAAATGGGCCTGCACGGCAGCCCCACCTGCGTCATGCGGTTTGACGAAGCTACCGGCTGGATGATTGGCGAGCCGCACCACGGACTGAATGCCATGTTTGTGATGATGAACGCGGCGCGCTTGCATGTGGGCCTGCAAGGCATTGGTCTGCTGGAGGCAGCCTGGCAAAAGGCCGACGCCTACGCCAAGGAACGTCGGCAAATGCGTGCGCCCAAGCAAGTCATGAGCGCCACGCCGGACCTGATCGGCGAACACCCCGCGATGCGCCGCATTCTGGCCACGCAGAGAGCCTGGATTGAAAGCGGCCGGGTGCTGGCCTACCGCACCGCCATCGAACTCGACATGGCCAAACACCACCCCGATGGCGCCCGCCAACACGCAGCGCAGCAGTGGTGCAGCCTGGTCACGCCGGTACTCAAGGCGGCCTGGACCGCCCAGGCGTTTCACGGCAGCAGCGATTGCCTGCAGGTATTTGGCGGCCATGGCTATGTGCGCGAAGGGGGCATCGAGCAAATCGTGCGCGACTCGCGGGTCAGCATGATTTACGAAGGTACCAACGAGATCCAGGCGATTGACCTGCTGGTTCGCAAAGTTCTGGGCGACGGTGGCGCGGGCATGTCCGCCCTGCTGCACGATCTGTGCGACGGACTCGATCTCCAGGTCGCCATACAGGCGAGCCTGCACGCGCAGGCGGATTCACTGAATCAAATTACCCGGGATTTGGTTCATGCCGCCAAGACCAATCCTGAACTTCCGTTCTGGGTGGCCGACGACTACCTTCGCGCCGTGGCCCTGACCTTGCTGGCCTGGTCATGGGTGCAGATCAATGCGGCCACGTCGTCCCGCGCTCTGTCGGCCGATCCAGCCCGATGGGTCGAACCCGCACGCGCCGTCGAGTACTGGATTCTTCCGGAGTGTCACATGCGTCTGCACATCATCAAGGCGCGCCTGATGTGAGTCTGTATGATCCCCGGCTTTCCCCCTTGACGCCCTATGGACGACCAGACCCAGCCACCTTTCGTAGATAAAGTCGATACCAGCTACCTGGAAACCCTGGTCGGCTACAACTCGCGTCGGGCAGCGCTGGTCATCATTGGCGAGTTTCTGGAGCGCATGGCCATCTACGACTTGCGTCCGGTTGATTTCTCGGTGCTGTCACTCGTCGTGCACAACCCCGGCATTACCTCCCGTCAGTTGTGCAGCACCCTGGGCATACTGGCGCCCAACCTTGTCGGCATGGTCAATGCCATGGAAAAGCGCGCCCTGATTGCCCGCAGGCCCCATCCACATGATGGTCGCGCCATGGGGCTGCACCCCACCACAGCGGGCCTGGACATGATGCGCCAGGCAGAAAAAACAGCCGCTCAACTGGAAAAAGAAAGCACCTCGGCACTGAGCGCGACAGAACGAAAGACCCTGATGCGCTTGTTGAAAAAGATCTACAAGTAGTTTTGCCGCAACTTCCATCGCCTCTTTTGCGGTTTTTAATGTGCATTGCCCACGCTAAATGGCTAAAGACAGCTATGAAACTTGTAGCAGGCAAAAATCTACGTTATAGTTTCTGGTCACGCCGGAAAACTGCGGGCTTCGAAAGCCGATGCCCCTGACAAGTTAAAACACCCCGGCGAACAACCAACGCTTTGAGGAGAGCCGTTTAATGAGTTCCAAAGAAAATGCCGCAGTCGGTCAGTTGCTGGGCCTGCTCGAGTCACGGTACGCCATCCGGGTACTGTGGGCCTTGAAGGATGGGCACGCCCAGACCTTTCGGCTGTTGCAAGACAGCGTTGGCGGCATTACCCCCAATACCTTGAACACACGTATCAAGGAATTGCGCGAAGCTGGCCTCGTCAGCCACGGCAATACCGGCTACATCGTGACCTCCTCGGGTGCAGACCTGCTCAAACGCCTGGGCGATCTGCCCGCGTTTGCGGCCAAATGGGCCAGCACCCAAGCCAAGAAGGTCAAGCCGTAACGGCCATCTGACCGGGAAAGCGCTCACCCATCGCACCCGCAGTGGGCGTTGCCTCCAGAAGACAGGTTCAGCCTGTCTTTTTTTTGTCCCCTATTTGATGACTCCGGGTACTGGCAATGCCGCTGGCGTCAGGCTCTGCTGGCATAATTTCGGGTTTTCTGGGTGTCGTCCACGCAAAACGTGCACGCCCAGCTACATATTTGATAGCAAACAAGGAATACCTCATGACGACCACCCCATCCGGCCTGCAATATGAAGACACTACCGTCGGAGAAGGCGCAACAGCGACCAAAGGCCAGAGCGTGACAGTCCACTACACCGGCTGGCTCTACAACGACGGCGTGCAAGGCGCCAAGTTCGACTCCAGCAAAGACCGCAACGATCCGTTCGTCTTCTCACTGGGCGCCGGCATGGTGATTCGCGGATGGGACGAAGGCGTGGCCGGCATGAAGGTGGGCGGTGCCCGCACCCTCATCATCCCGTCTGACCTGGGCTATGGCTCGCGTGGTGCCGGTGGCGTCATCCCGCCCAATGCCACCCTGAAGTTTGACGTGGAACTGCTCGGTCTCTCGGGCTGATTTTTGCCATTGCCGGAACCGAATCCGGCTCTTGAATTGCCTTCATACGCCCCCATTTGCGGGGCGTAGTATTTGAAATTTGGCTCCATAGCATGTCTGACACCAATCCAACTCAACCCCATCCAGCCCAGTCTGGCTACCAAAGCACCGAGGAAATGGTTGCCGCCCAGTCCTCTCACGAGTCCGATGCACTCTCAAAGGCCCAGGCCGATCTGGCTGAACTGCAGGCCAAGAGCGCCGATCTGGCTGATCAGTACCTTCGGGCCAAGGCCGAGGCCGACAACGCCCGCCGCCGTGCTGAAGAAGAAATCTCGAAGGCCCGTAAATTCGCGGTGGAGAGTTTTGCTGAAAGCCTGTTGCCGGTCACTGACAGCCTGGAGGCTGGCCTGCTCATCAAGGACGCCACCATCGAGCAGATTCGCGAAGGTGCCCAAGCCACATTGCGCCAGTTGCTCGCAGCCCTGGAGCGCAATAAGGTGATTGCCATCAACCCGGCCGCCGGTGCCAAATTTGACCCCCATCTGCATCAGGCCATCAGCGTGGTGCCTTCCGAGCATGAGGCCAATACCGTGGTCACCGTACTGCAAAAAGGCTATTCCATTGCAGACCGCACCTTGCGTCCCGCGCTTGTGACCGTCTCGGCGCCCAAATAATCACTATTGCGACTTGAAATATTTCGAGTTATCCACAAGTTCAAAACATCTAAAAACTGGAGTTAATCATGGGAAGAATCATCGGCATCGATTTGGGCACCACCAACAGCTGCGTGGCCATCATGGAGGGCAACACGCCCAAAGTCATCGAGAACTCTGAAGGTGCGCGCACCACACCCTCGATCATTGCTTACCAGGAAGACGGTGAAGTATTGGTTGGCGCCTCGGCCAAACGCCAGGCCGTGACCAACCCCAAGAATACCCTGTACGCGGTGAAGCGCCTGATCGGCCGCAAGTTCACCGAAAAAGAAGTACAAAAAGACATCGACCTGATGCCCTACAAGATTGCCGCTGCCGACAACGGCGACGCATGGGTTGAAGTGCGTGGCAACCGCATGGCGCCCCAACAGGTCAGCGCCGACGTGCTGCGCAAGATGAAGAAAACCGCCGAAGACTACCTCGGCGAAGAAGTGACGGAAGCCGTCATCACGGTACCCGCTTACTTCAATGACGCACAGCGCCAGGCTACCAAGGATGCAGGCCGCATCGCGGGTCTGGACGTCAAGCGCATCATCAACGAACCCACCGCAGCAGCCCTGGCCTTCGGCCTGGACAAGAACGAAAAAGGCGATCGCAAAATTGCCGTGTATGACCTTGGCGGCGGCACCTTCGACGTGTCCATCATCGAAATCGCCGACGTTGACGGCGAGAAACAATTCGAAGTGTTGTCCACCAATGGCGATACCTTCCTGGGCGGCGAAGACTTCGACCAGCGCATCATCGACTTCATCATCTCCGAGTTCAAGAAAGAGCAAGGCGTTGACTTGGGCAAGGACGTGCTGGCCCTGCAGCGTTTGAAAGAAGCCGCTGAGAAGGCCAAGATCGAACTCTCCAGCAGCGCGCAGACCGACATCAACCTGCCGTACGTCACCGCTGATGCATCGGGCCCCAAACACTTGAACATCAAGTTGACCCGCGCCAAGCTGGAATCCCTGGTGGAAGAGTTGATCGAGCGCACCATTGCTCCAATCCGCACGGCTTTGAAAGATGCCGGTGTCAGTGCCTCTGACATCCATGACGTGATCCTGGTTGGCGGTATGACCCGCATGCCCAAGGTGCAGGAAAAGGTCAAGGAACTGTTCGGCAAAGAGCCGCGCAAGGACGTGAACCCCGACGAAGCCGTGGCGGTTGGCGCTGCCATTCAAGGTCAGGTGCTCTCCGGTGACCGCAAGGATGTGCTCCTGCTTGACGTGACACCTTTGAGCCTGGGTATTGAAACCATGGGTGGCGTGATGACCAAGATGATCACCAAGAACACCACCATCCCGACCAAGTTTGCGCAGACCTTCTCCACGGCAGAAGACAACCAGCCGGCCGTGACCATCAAGGTGTTCCAGGGCGAGCGTGAGATTGCATCGGGCAACAAGATGCTGGGCGAGTTCAACCTCGAAGGCATTCCACCTGCAGCACGCGGCACACCGCAGATCGAAGTGTCTTTCGATATCGACGCCAACGGCATTCTGCACGTCGGCGCCAAAGACAAGGGCACCGGCAAAGAGAGCAAGATCACCATCAAGGCCAACTCCGGCCTGAGCGAAGCTGAAATCCAGCAAATGGTGAAGGATGCCGAACTCAATGCCGCCGAAGACAAGAAGAAGCTTGAACTCGTGCAAGCCAAGAACCAGGCCGATACCGCGATGCACAGCGTGAAGAAAAGCCTGACCGAATACGGCGACAAGCTCGAAGCCTCTGAAAAGGAAAAGATCGAAGAAGCGATCAAGCACCTTGAAGAAGCCATCAAGGGTGACGACAAGGCGCACATTGACGAGAAGAGCACTGCACTGATGACCGTCAGCCAGAAGCTGGGCGAGAAGATGTATGCCGACCAGCAAGCCAAGGAAGCCGCTGCAGCCGCACAAGCCGGCGGCGATGCGGGTGGCGCTGGCCCACAGGGTTCTTCGGCGCAAGCCGCTGACGACAACGTGGTCGATGCGGAAGTGAAAGAAGTCAAGAAGGGATAAGCGCTTGCGCTGAACACTGCAAATAGGCGCCGCGTTGAACAGCTTGAATGTTCAACGCGGCGTTTGTGTTGAAACCGGGCACTGAAAGACCATGGCAAAAAGAGATTACTACGATGTTTTGGGTGTTCCCAAGAACGCCTCGGACGAAGAAATCAAAAAGGCATATCGCAAACATGCGATGAAGCATCACCCTGACCGCAATCAGGGTGACTCCTCCAAGGTGGCCGAGGAAAAGTTCAAGGAATCCAAGGAAGCCTACGAAATGCTGTCGGACCCGCAAAAACGCGCGGCCTACGACCAGCACGGCTTCGCCGGTGTCGACCCGAATATGCGGGGTCCGGGCGGAGCAGGCGGTGAGGGATACGGCGGATTTGCCGAAGCTTTCGGCGATATTTTTGGCGACATGTTTGGGCAGCAACGCGGACGCCCCGCAGGTGGCGGACGCCAGGTATTTCGCGGCAGCGACCTGAGCTACGCCATGGAAGTGACGCTGGAAGAAGCAGCCAAGGGCAAGGATGCACAGATCCGTATCCCGAGCTGGGACTCCTGCGACACCTGCCACGGCAGCGGCGCAAAGCCGGGCACACAAGCCAAGACCTGCGGCACCTGCAGCGGCTCGGGCTCGGTCCAGATGCGTCAGGGCTTCTTCAGCGTGCAGCAAACCTGCCCCACCTGCCGGGGCACGGGCAAGGTGATTCCCGAACCTTGCACGGCCTGCCACGGACAGGGCAAGATCAAGAAGCAGAAAACGCTGGAAGTCAAAATTCCGGCCGGTATCGATGGCGGCATGCGCATCCGCAGCGCGGGCAACGGCGAACCCGGCACCAATGGCGGCCCGGCGGGGGACCTGTACATTGAAATCCGCCTCAAGAAGCACGACATTTTTGAGCGCGATGGCGACGACATCCACTGCTCGGTGCCCATCAGCATCGTCACCGCCTCCCTCGGTGGCGAAATCGATGTGCCCACGCTGGCAGGCAAAGCCGCCATTGACATCCCAGAAGGCACGCAAACCGGCAAGCAATTCCGGCTGCGTGGCAAGGGCATCAAGGGTGTTCGCTCCAGCTATCCCGGTGACCTGTACTGCCACATACTGGTGGAAACACCTGTGAAGCTCACCGAGCATCAGCGCAAGCTCTTGCGTGAACTTGACGAATCCCTCAAAAAGGGTGGCAGCAAACATTCACCCAGTGGCGACAGCTGGACCAACCGACTGAAGAGCTTTTTCAGTTGATGAACATCAGCGATCATCAGGAAAACTGATGCCCCAGGAATGCCGCGAATGATACGAATCAGTTCGCGGCATTTTTTTGGGCATAGTCTGGCCATGGCAACAAACCAAGGGGAGTCCCTCATATGAGCGTCAATATTACATTTCTGGGGGGCACCGGCACCGTTACCGGTTCCAAGTACCTGGTACGCCATGGCACGGAGAGCGTGCTGGTGGACTGCGGCCTGTTCCAGGGCTACAAGCAGCTTCGCCTGCGCAACTGGACCCCCCTGCCCATGGCGCCGGACCAGATTGATGCCGTGCTGCTGACCCACGCCCACCTGGACCACAGCGGCTACTTGCCCCTGCTGGCCAAGGAAGGTTTCGCAGGCCACGTGTACGCCACCCCCGGCACACGCGACCTGTGCCGCATCCTGCTGCCTGACAGCGGTCACATCCAGGAAGAAGACGCCGCCTTTTTGAACCGCCACGGCCTGACCAACCATGCACCGGCCATGCCGCTGTATACCCGGCAAGACGCACTGGACTGCCTGCCCCTGATCAAGACCATGGACTTCAGCAAGCCCTTTGCCCCCCTGCCCGGCTGGCGCGCCACCTTTTTCCCGGCCGGCCACATACTGGGTGCGGCCAGCTTGCTGCTGGAGGTGTCCGGCCGGCGCATTCTGTTCTCGGGCGATTTGGGGCGGCCCGATGACCTGATCATGAACCCACCGGACCGGCCACCCTTGGCAGACACGGTCTTGATCGAATCCACCTATGGCGACCGCGAACACCCCAAGGAAGACGTCCTGGCTGAACTGGGCCCGGCCTTGCGCAAGCTGGCCAAGCGCGGAGGCGTGGCCGTGGTGCCCGTGTTTGCCGTAGGGCGGGCGCAGGCCCTGCTGCATGCCATCCACCTGCTCAAGGCGAGTGGTGACATACCCAAATCGCTGCCGATTTTTCTGGACAGCCCGATGGCGGTGCACACCACGCATTTGTTTGAACATCACCTCGGGGAACACCGGCTCAGCACCAAGGATGCCCATGCTCTGACACACTCGGCCACCATGGTCAACAGCACCGATGAATCGCGCGCCCTGGCCAGCCGGCACGGCCCCATGGTGATTCTGTCGGCCAGCGGCATGGCCACCGGTGGGCGCGTGTTGCACCACCTGGCTCTCTACGCTGGCAACCACCGCAACATGATCATCCTGACCGGCTACCAGGCCCCCGGCACGCGCGGCGCCACGCTGGCCAGTGGTGCCAAAACCGTGCGCATTCATGGACGCGATGTGGAGGTCAATGCCGAGGTTGTGCAACTGCAATCGGCCTCGGCCCATGCGGACGCCAGCCAGATCCTGACATGGTTGCGCTCCATGCCCCAGGCGCCCGATCAGGTCTATGTGGTGCATGGCGAGCTCGGCGCATCGGACGAACTGCGCAAGCGCATCAAGCATGAACTGGGCTGGCGCGCCATGGTTCCCGAACACGGGTCCACCTGGCCCACCTGAGGCCCCTGGACTGCCCCGCTTAAAACAGGCTGCCCTGCCCGTGCAGCAATGAAGGGCGAAACTGTGTGACATCCAGCGCCACCCGCTCCCGGTTCAAGCCCAGGCGGGCACAGGTTTTTTCAAAGCGCTGATGAATCAAATCGGCCCACAGCCCCCGCCCCTTCATGCGGGAGGCAAAGTTGCTGTCGTAAACCTTGCCTTGATGCCGTGCGTCGCGGTCCATGTTGTGCATCTCCTGGATGCGCGCCATCACGCGGGCGGCACGCTGCGGGTAATGCAAACCCAGCCACTCCTGAAACAGTGGGTTCAGCTCCCAGGGCAGGCGCAGCACCGTGTAGAAAGCACTGCGTGCACCAGCGTCATAGGCTGCTGCCAGCACCTGCTCCATGTCGTCATTGATAAAAGGAATTTGTGGCGCCACACTCACGCCCACCGGCACCCCGGCCGCGGCCAGCGTGCGGATGGTGCGCAGACGCCGGTGCGGTGCAGCTGCGCGCGGCTCCAGCTTGCGGGCCAACTCGCCATCCAGCGTGGTGATCGTCACGTACACCGCTGCCAGCTTGCGCGCCGCCATGGGGCCGAGCAGGTCCAGGTCACGCTCGACGCCGCTGCCCTTGGTCACCAGCGCCAAGGGGTGATGACACGTGTGCAGAAGCTCCAGCACACTGCGGGTGATGCGCAGCTCGCGCTCCAGCGGTTGGTAGGCATCGGTGGCCGAACCAATGACGATTTGCTGCGGCACATAGCTGCGCGCACTCAACTCACGCGCCAGCACAGCAGCCAGATTGCGCTTGGCGATGATTTTGGTTTCAAAGTCCAGCCCGGGCGACAGGTTCAGGTAACTGTGCGTAGGCCGCGCGTAGCAGTACACACAACCGTGCTCGCAACCCCGGTACGGATTGAGCCCGTAATCGAAGTGAATGTCGGGCGAATCGTTGCGCGTGATGGCGCTTTTGGCTTCTTCCAGCATCACCTCAGTGGCCAGGGGCTGCGGCCCATCGGGCGCGGACTCTTGCAGCGTGCCCCAGCCATCGTCAAATGCATCACGCTCGACCGATTCAAATCGATGCGCCAGGCGTGTGGCAGCGCCCCGGCCCTTGATGGCATGGATGGGGATGCCAACTTCTTTCATGCCACGGCACTCAAAGCATCCCTCACCTCCGGCGCGGTGCGAATACGCTCGGTTGCCAGCATCTGACCATTGCGCCCTGACCAACGGATAAAGAGACGCACCCAGTACAGGTAAACCTTCTCGGTACTGAGGCTATAGTGCATGTACCGAATGCGCTCGCGCAACTGATCCAACAAGCGAACGGATTGCAGCGGAGGGTTGCCGGGTTTCATGGAAATTTTATAACTGTATTTTTGTACAGTATATCCAGATAAAAACAAGGCTACAAGCCACTTTCAGGGAGATTTCATGGCCAGTATATCGAGCAGGGTCCAGTATATCGAGCGCGTTGCGCTCTGGACATCACGTTAGAGCTTTCCCTCATGCATAACGATCCGGAAAGAACCACACCACTTGGAATGGCCCGCTACGCACATGAGTTTCTTGAGGCAGCGTTGGCCGTCGACAAAAAGATCGGGAATCGATTGGGATATGAAATCGTTGCCCCTATTCCAGCGCTTTATTTAATTGGTCATTCAATTGAGCTGTCGTTGAAAGCCTACTTGTTAAGCTGCGATGTTGGTTTGAAGCAGGTACGAAACCTAAATCATGATTTACACGCGGCTCTTCGAAAGGCGAAAGAGTTAAGGCTTTTGGAGCATGTCCAGTTCAAAGGGGAAGAAGAGGGAGCTGTTGAAATTCTTAATGGCCTCTACTCAACTAAGCAACTCGAATACATTGTTACCGGAGCGAAGCATTTTCCGGTGTTCGGCTTGGTTGAGGCTTTTGCTGTCAGACTCTTCAACTCTGTATCTCTCATCGTTGGCTACAAAAAGCAGGTTGAAGGTTATGTATAGCTCTAACACTTCGGTCAAGCGGGACCGTCTTCCGGCGTGCCGCCTCCAGACGGCCCCTTACCTCCAACGTTGGGCGTCAGTAGGCGACCATCCGTAGCAGGAGCAATGCATGCACGTCGATCGCTGGCCAATCAATGGCAAGGGCCGTAGTCGCACTGTCGCGTATAGCAATCTCGTGTGGACCGTCGCCAACGCAACCGACAGCCAGGCCAGCTTCGAAGTACAGGTCAGCCAAAGTCTTCAAATGCTTGAGGCGCACCTCAAGGAAGCAGGCTCTGCACGCACTCATCTACTGTCCCTGCAAGTCATCCTCACGGATATCGCAAACCGACCCGCCTTTGACGATCAATGGCAAGAATGGATTGGGCCGAATCCGGAGCAATGGCCTCAGCGAGCATGTTTTCAGTCAGGCCTGGCACCCGGGCTACAAATCGAGCTCATCGCAGTTGCAGCGTCGGCCTCAGCGAGTCAAAGATCAGCCAACGCCGGTCGTAGCAAAGCTTCCTGATCTCGTGCAAGCATGACGCCCAACCCCTCATATATGGACTCCCCCACAAGCGCAAGAGACTGACTGATATTTTGGCTGTTGGGGATGCGCCTGCAAAGGCGTAACATCCATTTTCCATTCCAAACCGCATTGAAAGGGGAATCCACCATGGCCACAGGTACGGTTCGACTGCATCGCGTGCTCCGAGCAACCCCAGAGCGTGTCTATCGGGCGTTTCTGGATGCCGACGCAATGGCAAAGTGGATACCACCCTACGGTTTCACGTGCAAGGTTCACCACATGGATGCCAGGGTCGGTGGCACGTTCAGGATGTCATTCACAAATTTCAACACAGGAAACGGTCACTCGTTCGGCGGCGAGTATCTCGAGCTGGTTCCTCACGAGCGCATTCGCTACACGGACAAATTCGACGATCCGAACTTGCCCGGAGTCATTCAGGTGACGGTGGCTTTGACAAAAGTGTCCTGCGGAACGGAGATCAACATCGTGCAAGAAGGGCTGCCCGAAGTCATTCCCGTCGAGATGTGCTACTTGGGTTGGCAGGAGTCTCTAGCACAGCTTGCCACACTCGTCGAACCCGAGATTCCGGGCTAGCAAGGTGAGGCGCAAGCGAGCAAGACTATCGGAGGTACTCTCATGCGTCAGTTGAAACTAAGCAAGGCTTTTACGCTGATGGAATCAGGGCCTGTGGTCCTCGTGACGACCCATGATGGGAAGAAAGACAACATCATGACCATCTCCTGGACCATGGTGATGGATTTCACGCCGGTATTTGCCATCACCACGGGTGAATGGAATCATTCCTTCGCGGCGTTGCGAAAAAATCGGGAGTGCGTGATTGCAATTCCCACCGTTGACCTGCTGGACAAGGTGGTTGGCATAGGGACATGCTCGGGGGCAGACACCGACAAGTTTGCCCAGTTCAAGCTCACACCGGTGCAGGCCAAGCTCGTCAGGCCGCCCTTGATCAAGGAGTGCCTCGCCAACATCGAGTGCAAGGTCATCGATATCGTCAAGAAGCACAACATTGTGGTGCTGGAGGCGGTTGCCGCCTACATCGATGTCGCGCGCAAGGAGAAGCGCACGGTTCACGCCGTTGGCGACGGAACTTTCATCGTCGACGGGCGCAAGCTTGACCGCAAGAAGATGATGGCCGCCAAGCTGCCACCGGGCGCTTAGCGTTCATTGTCTCAGACGCGATTCGGTGGCGCCTGTCCGCTCAAACCCATTACCAGGTTTTTGACAGCCAGCGCGATCATCGCCTGATGGGTGCCGGATGTGGCACCCGCGCTATGCGGTGAAAACATCACATGGGGCGCGGCCAACAACTCTGGATGGACCTGCGGCTCGTTTTCCATGCAATCCAGGGCCGCAGCAGCAATCGTGCGATCCGTGAGCGCCACAACCAGTGCCGATTCATCGATGACCCCGCCACGGGCGACATTGACAATGACCGCTGATTTTTTCATTAGCGCAAGTTGCGGCGCGGCAATGATGTGGTGTGTTTCGGTGGTGTAGGGAACGGTCAGAACCAGGTAGTCCGACTGGGTCAGCAAGGCATCAAGAGGCACATGCGTGGCCTTCAATGCAGATTCAACTTCCCCACTGACGCGGCTACGGGTTTGGTACAGCACCGGCATATCGAAGCCCAACGCTCGCCGGGCCACGGCCTGACCAATCTGGCCAAACCCCAGCAGGCCCAGGGTTTTTCCGCTCACGTCCAGGCCGCTTCCGAAGCCCATTCGGTTCGCGGGCGTCCAGGCTCCGCTGCGCACAAACTGGTCCGCCGCGACCAGACGCCGGGCCGCTCCAATCAGCAGCCCCCAGGCGTGGTCGGCCACGGCATTGCTGTTGGCGCCTGGGGTATTGGTCACGGTAACGCCGCAGCGCTTGGCAGTCTCCAGGTCGATACCATTGACACCCACCCCAATATTGACCAGCAATCGCAGCTTGGGGCATGCCTCCATAACCGCGCCGCTAAGGGTATCCAGGCTGGTGATCAGGGCCGCATCCGCGTCGCGCATCAGGGCGATCAATCCACCATCGTCCAGCGTGGCCTCGGTGGGGTTGATCAGCAATTCGCCGTAGGGCGACAGGGTGTCGACCAGGCGTTGCAGCGCAGGGCCCGGGGGGCGACGGATGATGGCAATTTTCTTCTGGGTCATGAGGCGGCTTCTTAAGATTCGTATGTGTGAACATTATTAACCGCTCATGGAAGGTTGCGCTCCAAAGGGGTTGATTCGTGTCCTGCCCGGGACTTTGCCTTGTCGGCGAAAATACCCCCATGCCTGAATTCCTGACCGCCGCGTTTTACAAGTTCGTCGAATTGCCCGACTTCGCTGAGCTCAAGGCCCCGCTGCTCACCTGCTGCGAGGAGAACCATGTCAAAGGCATCATTTTGCTGGCCACCGAAGGCATCAACAGCACCATTGCAGGCCCGGCCGAGGGCGTGCGGGCGGTGCTGGCCTACCTGCGCCGCGATCCGCGCCTAGCGGACCTGCAGCACAAGGAGGCGTGGTCGGCCAAGTCGCCGTTCTACCGGATGAAGGTGCGTCTCAAGAAAGAGATCGTCACCATGGGCGTGCCGGGCATCAGCCCCACGCAGATGGCGGGCACTTATGTGAAGCCGCAAGACTGGAACGCGCTGATCAGCGACCCCGATGTGGTGGTGGTGGACACGCGCAACGACTACGAGGTGGGCATTGGCACCTTTGCCGGGGCGCTGGACCCCCAGATCAAAAGTTTTGCCATGCTGCCGCAATGGGTCAGCGAGGCGCCGGCGCTGAACCCGGCCACGGGCAGGAAGCCCAGGGTGGCGATGTTTTGCACCGGCGGCATTCGCTGCGAAAAATCCACGGCGCTGCTGCGTGCCCAAGGGTATGAGGAGGTGTACCACCTGGAAGGCGGCATCCTGAAATACCTGGAGACCGTGCCCGAGGCGCAGAGCCTGTGGCAGGGCCAGTGTTTTGTGTTTGACGAGCGGGTGTCTGTAGGCCATGGACTGGTGCCCGGGCAGCACGGTTTGTGCCGGGCCTGCCGCCAGCCGCTCAATGATGACGATATGGCCTCACCGCTGTTTGAGGCCGGTGTGAGCTGCCCCAAATGCCATGCCACCACGCTGGAAACGCAAAAAAACAGTGCCCGCGAACGCCAGCGCCAGTGGGAACGGGCCAAAGCCCGGGGTGAGGATGCCCCGATCGGCACACCGATGCCACGGCCCAAGGCATGACGCCCGCGCCCTGCCCGGTTCTCTATTCATTTCGCCGCTGCCCCTATGCCATGCGGGCACGGCTTGCGCTGCTTAGCAGTGGACAGGTGTGTGAACTGCGTGAAGTGGTGCTGGCTGACAAGCCCGCCGCATTGCGGGAGGCCTCGGCCAAAGCCACGGTACCAGTGTTGGTACACCCCGACGGGCAGGTCCTGGAACAGAGCCTGGACATCATGCTGTGGGCCTTGCGCCGCCATGATCCTAAGCAATGGCTGCATGCCAACGGGGTGCCGCTGGACAGCATGCTGCAATTGGTGGCGCAGTGTGACGGCGAGTTCAAGCACCACCTGGACCGCTACAAATACCCAAGCCGCTTCGGCCTGCCCGATGGCTCGGCGCACCAAGCACAGGGTGCAGTTTTCTTGTCTGATTTGAATGGGCGACTGAGTGCACATCACAACTTGATGGGCCAGCAGACCAGCTTGGCGGACGCAGCCATGGCACCGTTTGTGCGCCAGTTTGCGCACACCGATCCAGCCTGGTTTGCCAGCCAGCCCTGGCCCGCGCTGCAGGCATGGCTGGTGCGGTTTGAAGATTCAGCAGCCTTCCAGCAAGTGATGGCCAAGTACCCACCGTGGCAAGCCGGCCATCCTGTGGTATTTTTTCCGGCAGCCTCGAATGCTATAAATTAAATAGCTAACTGCGAATATTTCACGAGGGCTTTAAGCTCATTTATTTAAATTTACCAGCGTTCCATGTAGGGTCGCAGGTCTAGCTCAAAGGTCCAGGCATCGCGTGGCTGTGAGTGCAGGTACCAGTAGTTCTCTGCAATGTGTTCGGGATTGAGGATGCCGTCCTGGTCCTTCAATGCATAGCGTTCGGGGAATGAGGTGCGAATGAAGTCGGTGTCGATGGCGCCGTCCACCACGACAAAAGCCACGTGGATGTTCTTGGGGCCGAGTTCGCGCGCCATGCTCTGCGCCAGGGCGCGCAAGGCATGCTTGGCACCGGCAAATGCGGCAAAGTTGGCGGCACCACGCAAGGCGGCGGTTGCACCGGTAAACAAAATGGTTCCCTTGCCACGGGCGACCATGCGCCGCGCCGCCTGCTGGGCATTGAGAAAGCCGCTGAAGCAGGCCATCTCCCAGATTTTGAAGTATTTGCGCGCCGTTTCGTCCAGGATGCTGCACGGCACATTGGCGCCGATGTTGAACACCAGCACTTCGATCGGGCCGTGCTCGGCTTCGATCTGCTCGAACAGGGCCACCACATCTTCTTCCTTGCGCGCATCGCTGGCGTAGCCGTAGGCCTGGCCGCCATCGGCGCGAATGCTGTCGACCAGCGGTTGCAGTTTGTCAACCGAGCGGCGCGTGACGCAGGCGATGTAGCCCTCTTTGGCAAAGCGGCGGGCAATCGCGCCTCCGGTGGAATCGCCTGCGCCAATCACCAGCGCCACTTTAGGTTCGGATATTTCCATCAACATGCTCCTTTTTAAATAAACGTTCGTTTAGTTAACGAACGTTATTACAAATCAAACGGCCTGTCAACCGGGCGGAGATTTCAGTGCAGCGTGACGCGGCCCTCAGGCCTTCTTGTTCAGGTCTTTCATCTGTGCGTTGTCCAGAAAGCGCCGACTGGAGGCCAGGATTTCCTTGCGTGTTTTGTCGCTTTCAACCGCACGCGCCAGAACCAGTGCGCCAACGCACTGCGCTATCAGCGCCCAGGCAGCGTCCGGATCGCCCACACGGGCACTCCAGCTTTTCTGGGTGTGCTTGAGCGCACGCTCCACCGTGGCGCGGACCTCGGGGCCCGCGCGCGCAATTTCTGCGCCCAGGGTTGGCAACACGCAGCCCACCTCAGGGTGCATGGCGTGAAAAGTGCTGAGATAGTCCCGCAGACACTTGGCTACATGGTTGTCGGGCGAATCTTCACCGCCAGCCAGCATGTCGCTGCTGTTTTGCATTTCTTCTTCGATCAGCGCCTCAAACAGCGCTTGCTTCGAGGGGAAATGGCTGTAGAAGGCCCCGCCGGTCAACCCGATGGAGGACATCAGGGCATCGACACCGGTCGAGTTGAACCCGCCCTTCTTTGCAATGGCCCGGCTGCTGGCCAGAAGCTTCTTGCGGGTCTCGTCTTTGTGGGTGTTGGCGTAGCGCATGGGGAGCCCTCGGTAATTTCCTGGTTGACAGTTTTTCAACGATAGCATATCGTTCGTTTATTAAACGTTCGTTTACTTACGGAGACCCTGATGGAAAAAATTGTTGAGTTCTATTTCGATGTTGGCAGCCCCTCCTCTTACCTGGCATGGACCCAGTTGCCCGCAATCTGCGAACAAGCGGGCGCGCGCCTGATCTACAAACCCATTCTTTTGGGCGGCATCTACCAGGCCACGGGAAACGCATCGCCTGCGGCGGTACCGGTGAAGGGCCGCCACGTGTCGCATGATCTGGGCCGCTTTGCCAAGCGCTACGGCGTGCCCTTGTCCATCAACCCACACTTTCCCATCATCACGCTGCATTTGATGCGGGCGGTGATGGGCATGCAGCTGCGCCAGCCGGAGCGCCTTCATGCCTTCCTGCAAGTGGTATTCAAGGCACTGTGGGTGGATGCCCTGAACCTGAACGACCCCGCCTTGACCATGCAAACGCTGGCCGACGGCGGTTTTGCGCCCGCCGAGGTGGCGGCACTCGTCAATGACCCGGAAGTGAAAGCCGCCTTGAAAGCCAACACCGAAGAAGCCGTGCGACGCGGCGTATTTGGCGCACCCAGCACCTTCGTCGGCGACGAGATGTACTTCGGGCAAGACCGGCTGGACTTCGTGCGCGAAGCACTGGCCTGAGCCGCCCTCACGCGCCCCGTTTCAACACCTTTCACAACACCGTGCCGGCCATGACCGGCACCAGGAGACCCCATGCAAAACCGAATCTGGCATCGCTCGTATCCCCCGGGCATGCCGCGTGAAATCACGCTGGACAGCCAGCAAACCATTGCCTCGATGATCGCGCAGTCATGCCTGCGGCATGCGGAGCGCATTGCAGCCAGCTGCCAGGGCGAGCAACTGCGCTACGCCGATCTGGACCGACTGTCGGTGGCCTTTGGGGTCTACTTGCAGAGCGTCGGCCTGCAAAAAGGAGAGCGAATTGCCTTGATGCTGCCCAACTGTTTGCCTTACCTTGTTGCCCTGTCTGGCGCACTGCGCGCCGGGATGGTGGTGGTGAACGTCAATCCGCTGTACACGGCGCGGGAACTTGAGCACCAGCTGGCGGATTCCGGCGCGACCTGCATAGTGGTCGCAACCCCTTTTCTGTCAACCGTACAAAAGGTACTGTCCGGCACGCGGATCAGGCAGCTTGTCACCACCCCTCTTGGCGATCTGCAGGCGACAGTCGCACTGCGGATGGCAGAGAAACAAAGCGCCGCAGTGTTGCCTGACGAAGTTTTACTGTCTGACGCCATTGCAAAGCATATGGGCCGCAGCCTTGCGCCACTCGACATACAGGCAAGCGACACCGCGTTTCTGCAGTACACCGGCGGGACCACCGGGGTGTCCAAGGGCGCCGTGCTGACCCACCACAGCGTCGGCGCGAGCCTGGCACAGATGCAGGCATGGGCCGGCTTTGCGCTGGAGAAACCGGGCGCCTCTGTTGTCACGCCCTTGCCGCTATACCACATCTATCCGCTGGCCATCACCCTGGTATCGATTGCCTTGGGCTCGGAGAATCGCCTGATCCCCAATCCGCGGGATAGCGCAAGTGTGATTGCAGAAATGCGCCGGCAGCCGTTCGAACTGTTCATCGGTGTCAACACGCTGTTCAATGCGCTGGTGGAAAACCCGGATCTCCAGCAAGTGGATTTTTCGCGCACGCAGCTTGTGACAGGTGCCGGGGCCTCCGTACAGGGGGCGGTCGCCACACGCTGGCTCGCTGCAGGTGGCGCACCGATCACCGAAGGCTACGGACTGACCGAGACATCGCCCAGTGCCACCTTCAACCCGCCCGGGCGCAACGGCACGATCGGCATCCCCGTGCCATCAACCGATGTGCTGGTGGTCGACAACGACGGGCACCCGGTGGAACGGGGACAGCCGGGCGAACTGCTGCTCAAAGGGCCGCAGCTCTTTGCCGGCTACTGGAACCGGGACGAAGAGACACGCAACGCGTTCACGCCGGATGGCTGGTTCAAGACCGGCGACGTGGTCACCATGGACGATGCGGGTTTTCTGTACATCGTGGACCGCAAGAAAGACATGATTCTGGTCTCGGGCTTCAACGTGTATCCGAACGAGATCGAGGCGGTGGTGGCACTGCTGGCGGACGTGCTGGAGTGTGCCTGTGTGGGTGTCCCGGATGCACGCTCGGGTGAGGCACCCCACCTGTTTGCAGTGCCGCGCCACGCCAGCGTCACACCCGAACACATCGAAGCACATTGCCGGGCCAATCTGGCGGCCTACAAGGTGCCACGGCACATCACCCTGGTAGACGCCCTGCCGAAGTCCGCCATCGGCAAGATTCTGCGCAAGGAACTGCGCGGCCAATAAAAAATGCCCTGGCGGCCAGGCCCCAGGGCATTATTTACGCAGGACCGATCAGTCAGGCCAGTTGCAGGCGCGCGCGGGCGGCAGCGTATTCGCGCTTGAGCCTGGCCACAAACTCGGCCGTGCTCTGCACCTTGTCGATGGCGCCAATGCCCTGGCCGCAGCCCCAGATGTCTTTCCAGGCCTTGGTTTTTTCGCCGCCAAAATTCATCTTGCTGGGGTCGCTGACCTCCAGGTTGTCGGGGTCCATGCCGGCGTTACGGATGCTGGGCGCCAGGTAGTTGCCATGCACACCGGTGAACAGGTTGCTGTAGACGATGTCGTCGGAGTTGCTGTCCACAATCGACTGCTTGTAGGCTTCTGCCGCACGCGCTTCTTCGGTGGCAATGAAGGCTGAGCCGATATAGCCAAAGTCAGCGCCCATGGCCTGGGCTGCCAGCACGGCGTCGCCGGTTGCGATGGCGCCGCTCAGGGCGATGGGGCCGTCAAACCACTGGCGGATTTCCTGGATCAGGGCAAACGGGCTCTTCACACCCGCATGGCCGCCAGCGCCTGCTGCCACGGCGATCAGGCCATCGGCACCCTTCTCGATGGCTTTGTGCGCGTGCTTGTTGTTGATCACGTCATGCAGCACCACGCCGCCATAAGAGTGGGCGGCGGCATTGATGTCTTCGCGTGCACCCAGGCTGGTGATGATGATGGGCACCTTGTACTTGACACACATGGCCATGTCGTGTTCCAGACGGTCGTTGCTCTTGTGCACGATCTGGTTGATAGCAAAAGGCGCGGCCGGCTTGTCCGGGTTGGCCTTGTTGTAAGCGGCCAAAGCCTCTGTGATCTCAATCAGCCACTCTTCCAGCTGCGCTGCCGGACGGGCATTGAGCGCAGGCATGGAGCCCACCACGCCGGCAATGCACTGGGCAATGACGAGCTTGGGGGTGCTGATGATGAACAGCGGTGAGCCGATCACGGGAAACGGCAGCGCGTTCAGGGGTGCGGGAAGCTTGGACATGAAATCTCCGTAAGAGTCTGGCAATTATGGGAATAAAAAAGGCCGCACGCCCTCGTGGAACATGCGATCCTAGCTATGCATTCAATAGCAAATCAGAAAGCGTCGAGAGCCAGGGCGGTAACACTTTCCGCACCTTCGACGATGGCGTCGCGCATGCCGCAGGCCTTGGTCAACAGATGGTCGGCGTAAAAACGCGCAGTGATGATCTTGGCCTGCATGAAAGGCACATCCACACCCTGGGCAATTTGCTCTTGCGCCACCAGCAGGCCGCGGGCCAGCTGCCAGCCGGCCATCAGGTTGCCCGCCAGCATGAGGTAAGGCACGCTGCCTGCAAACACGGCATTGGGGCTGGCCTTGGTATTGCCCGCCACAAAGTTCACGACATCGACATAGGCTTCGCGGGCGGCCATCAGGCGCTTGGCCACGGCCAATGCCTGGGCGGTGCCGCTCTGGATCAGCAGGCCTTCGGTGGCTTCAATCTGCGTGGCCAGCGCCTTGGCTGTCTGGCCGCCATCACGCGAGGTCTTGCGACCCACCAGGTCATTGGCCTGGATGGCGGTGGTGCCTTCGTAAATGGTCAAAATCTTGGCATCGCGGTAGTACTGTGCCGCACCGGTTTCCTCGATGAAGCCCATGCCGCCGTGCACCTGCACGCCCAGCGAGGTCACTTCCAGGCTCATCTCGGTGCTGTAACCCTTGACCAGCGGCACCATGAACTCGTAGAAAGCCTGGTTTTGCTTGCGCACATCGGCATCGGGATGATGGTGCGCGGCATCGTAGGCGGCCGCAGCCACCGTGGCCATGGCGCGGCAGCCTTCAATGTAGGCGCGCATGGTCATGAGCATGCGCTTGACGTCGGGGTGGTGAATGATGGGTGCGCTGGCTTGGATGGAGCCATCCACCGGGCGGCTCTGCACGCGGTCCTTGGCGAAGGTCACGGCCTTCTGGTACGCACGCTCGGCAATCGCGATGCCCTGCACACCGACGCCAAAACGCGCGGCGTTCATCATGATGAACATGTATTCCAGACCGCGGTTTTCCTGGCCCACCAGGTAACCCACGGCGCCGCCATGGTCGCCATACTGCAACACGGCGGTCGGGCTGGCCTTGATGCCCATCTTGTGTTCGATGCTGACGCAATGCACGTCGTTGCGCGCACCGAGCGAGCCGTCCTTGTTGACCATGAATTTCGGCACCACGAACAGGCTGATGCCCTTGACGCCTTCGGGCGCGCCGCTGACGCGGGCCAGCACCAGATGGACGATGTTCTCGGCCATGTCATGCTCACCCCAGGTGATGAAGATCTTGGTGCCGAAAACCTTGTAATTGCCATCGGGCTGTGGCTCGGCACGGCTGCGCACCATCGCCAGGTCAGAGCCAGCCTGGGGTTCGGTCAGGTTCATGGTGCCGGTCCATTTGCCGCTCACCAGGTTTTCGAGGTAGATGGCCTTGAGCTCGTCGGAGCCAGCGGTCAGCAGCGCTTCAATGGCGCCGTCGCTGAGCAGCGGGCACAAAGCGAAGCTCATGTTGGCGGAGTTCTGCATTTCGCCACAGGCCGCGCCAATGGTTTTAGGCAAGCCCTGACCGCCGAAATCGACCGGGTGCTGCAGCCCCTGCCAGCCGCCCTGGGCGAACTGGTGGAACGCTTCCTTGAAGCCTGGGGTGGCGGTAACCTTGCCGTCATGCCAGCTGGAGGGGTACTTGTCGCCTTCCCAGTTGAGTGGACTCAACACGCCCTCATTGAACTTGGCAGCTTCTTCCAGAACGGCTTGTGCGGTTTCGAAACCGGCATCTTCAAAGCCGGGAATCTGTGCAATCTGTTCGATATCAGCCAGGTGCTTGATATTGAAAAGCATGTCTTTGAGGGGGGCAACGTAGCTCATGTCGAGTCTCCAGAAAATGTCTCAGAAATGGGCGCCTGAATGGGCGCGAAAAAAAAGGGCATCGCAAGCGATGCCCTTTTTCTGCAGTGCTTACAGCGCGGCAATCAGTTCGGGCACCGCCACGAACAGGTCAGCCTCCAGACCGTAGTCGGCCACGGAGAAGATCGGCGCTTCAGGATCCTTGTTGATCGCGACGATCACCTTGGAGTCCTTCATGCCAGCCAGGTGCTGGATCGCACCGCTGATACCGCAGGCCACATACAGCTGGGGTGCCACGATCTTGCCGGTCTGGCCCACTTGCCAGTCGTTGGGCGCATAACCTGCGTCCACGGCGGCACGCGATGCACCCATGGCAGCACCGAGCTTGTCAGCCAGGGGCGTCATGACTTCCATGAACTTCTCGCTGGAACCCAGGGCACGACCACCGGAGACGATGATCTTGGCAGCAGTGAGTTCGGGGCGATCGTTCTTGGCAATTTCGCTACCCAAGAAGCTTGCCTTGGCGCTGGCCGCAACAGCTGCAACGCTTTCAACCGCCGCTGATCCGCCGGTCGCAGCGGCGGGGTCAAACCCGGTGGTGCGCACGGTGATGATCTTGGTGGCATCCAGACTCTGCACGGTGGCAATGGCATTGCCGGCATAGATGGGGCGCTCAAAGGTGTCGGGGCTGTCCACCTTGGTCACATCGGAGATCTGACCGACATCGAGCTTGGCCGCTACGCGCGGGGCAATGTTTTTGCCGGAAGCGGTAGCGGGAAACAGGATGTGGCTGTAGCTGGAAGCCACGGCCAGAATCTGCGCTGCCACGTTTTCTGCCAGGCCGTGGGCAAAGCCCTCGCCGTCAGCGTGCAACACTTTGGATACGCCAGCGATCTGGGCTGCTGCCGCTGCCGCTGCACCTGCATTGGCACCGGCCACCAGCACGTGCACATCGCCACCGCATTTCGCTGCCGCTGTCACGGTGTTGAGGGTTGCGCCCTTGATGGACGCGTTGTCATGTTCAGCAATTACAAGCGCTGTCATTTAGATCACCTTTGCTTCGTTCTTGAGTTTGGCCACCAGTGTGGCGACGTCTGGCACCTTGATACCGGCGCTGCGCTTGGGCGGCTCACTGACTTTGAGCGTCTTGATGCGGGGCGACACGTCAACGCCGAGGTCTTCGGGCTTGAAGGTGTCGAGTTGCTTTTTCTTGGCCTTCATGATGTTGGGCAAAGTCACATAGCGTGGCTCATTCAGGCGCAAGTCGGTGGTGACGATGGCGGGCAGGGTTACAGAGAGTGTTTCCAGACCGCCGTCAACTTCACGGGTTACCGAGGCTTTGCCGTCAGCGATTTCAACCTTGCTGGCAAACGTGGCTTGCGGCAGGTCAGCCAGGGCGGCGAGCATCTGGCCGGTCTGGTTGCAATCATCATCAATAGCTTGCTTGCCCAGAATTACCAAACCAGGCTGTTCCTTGTCGACCAGCGCCTTGAGCAGCTTGGCCACAGCCAAGGGCTGCAACTCTTCAGCGGTTTCGACCAGAATGCCGCGATCAGCGCCAATGGCCATGGCGGTGCGCAGGGTTTCCTGGCACTGCGCAACGCCGCAGGAGACAGCGATGACTTCGGTCACAACGCCTTTTTCCTTGAGACGAACGGCTTCTTCGATGGCGATTTCGTCAAATGGGTTCATGCTCATTTTGACGTTGGCGATATCTACACCGGTATTGTCCGACTTGACACGGACCTTCACGTTGTAGTCCACCACGCGCTTGACTGCGACCAGGACTTTCATTACTAGGACTCCAGATAGTTACACGAAATTCGTTGATGTAGTTGATGCAAGCGTCAAGGCGATTGATGCTTACGCCAAACTGATGATTTTATCCTGTGCGGACTGCCACCTCTGTCACCGATGCAAAAAACTCGCAACATTCGATGAATTCGGCTGCAATCGGTCATGTGCGCATATGAACAACCCGTTGCGGATAGGGGATTTCGATATGGTTTTCGCGCAGGGCCTTCAGGATATCCAGATTGATGAGCGATTTGAGGCTGAGATTGCCCTTCTCGGGATCCTGAATCCAGAAGCCCACGGTGAATTCAAGTCCATCCACACCAAAAGATGACAGGGCCACGGTTGGCTCGGGGTCGCGCAGCACGCGGTCCTGGTTCAGGGTGGCCTGTTTCAGAAGGCGCATCACCAGATCCACATCGCTGTCATAGGCCACCGAAACCACGGTGGATTGCCAGACCCGAGCGTCGGCCAGGGACAGGTTTTCCACGCGGCTGGTGATCAGCATCTCGTTGGGCACGATCGACTCCCGCCCGGTGACCGAGCGAATGACGGTGTAGCGCGCATTGATCTGGGTGATGCGGCCTTCAAAGCCATCCACCCGCACGTTGTCGCCAATGCGCATGCTGCGCTCCGCCAGGATGACAAAACCGCTGACATAGTTGGCTGCAAGCTTTTGCAGGCCAAAACCCACCCCGACCCCGATGGCGCCGCCCAGAACCGACAGGGCCGACAGGTTGATGCCCACCGCCGACATGGCCAGGAGCAGGCCCACAAACATCAGAAGCGCACGCGTGGCATTGCTGACCGCCTTGCGCAGCGACAACTCGCCACCGGTGGCCGAACGCAATAGCCGCGCCTCCAGGGCCGACGAAATCCACAAGGTAAAAATCAGCACGGCACCCGCCGTCAAGGCACCCTCGATCATGGTGCGCACCGACAGCGTGGTGCCGCCAACCTTCCAGGTGATCTGATCGAGCTCCTCCAGAATCATCGGCAGCAACCCGCTGACCCACAACACCATGGCCAGCCAGGCCACCCAGGAAATGGTTCGCTCCAGCAGCCGGACCACGGGTGTTTCGCTGAACGCAGCCTGCAGCACCTTGACCCCAAGGCGGATGACCAGCAGGGAAATCAGAACAGGAATGGCGATTTTGAAGACGGCCAGCGGCAGCGACTTCATGAGCAGCGCCTTGGCCAGGTAGGCCAGGCACAGCAGCAACAATGGAAACAGCACGCCGTCAACAATTCGCCTGCCGAACAGGATGGAGGATTTGTCGTGCGAGGCAAGTCCGCGACCAAGCAGCGAGGCGATCGACCAGGCGATCAGCGCGCACACCACCAATGCCCCCAACTCCATCAGGGCGGTCGATCTGGTCAGTGCTGCAAGCCAGCTTTCCAGATCGGTAATGCGCGGATCAGACATCGGCCAGCACCCGCAGATGAGCCTCCACGCTGCGCCCCAGCGCGCTCAGGTTGTAGCCGCCTTCCAGACAGGAGACGATGCGCCCCTTGGCATGGCGCCGGGCTACATCCATCACGCGGTGGGTGATCCAGGCATAGTCCTGCTCGACCAAGCCCATCTGACCCATATCGTCTTCGCGATGGGCATCAAAACCGGCACTGATGAAGATCATCTCGGGGCGGAACGCCTCCAGACGCGGCATCCAGTTGCATTCAATCAGATCCCGAACATCCATGCCCCTGGTGTAGGCCGGCACCGGCAGATTGACCAGGTTGCTGGCATTCGACAGGCTTCCCCCCTCGGGGTAAAACGGGTGCTGGAAAAAACTCACCATCAAAATGCGCTGGTCGCCCGCGACGATATCTTCGGTGCCATTGCCATGGTGCACATCAAAGTCGACAATCGCCACCCGCTTCAGGCCGTGGCGTTCCACGGCGTACTTGGCGGCAATGGCCACGTTGTTGAAGAAGCAGAAGCCCATGGCCTTGTCGCGACAGGCATGGTGCCCCGGCGGGCGAACGGCGCAAAATGCATTCTCCAGTTCCCCGGCAATCACGGCGTCGGTCGCGGCCAGTGCGGCACCGGCGGCGCGCAAGGCGGCATCCCAGGTACTGACATTGAGGGATGTGTCGGGATCGACCTGGGCATGGGTGGGGCCACCGGCTTCAATCTCTTCCTTCAGCCCGTCGCTCAGACCCCGGATGGAGGCCACATGCATGCGGCCATGCGCCAGTTCAATATCGGTCAGGGGGGCAATAGGCGCCTCGCGCCGGTCCAGCGCCACGTCCAGGCCCGAGATGAGCAAACGGTCTTCGATGGCATCGAGTCGCTCCGGGCATTCGGGGTGACCCGCGCCCATTTCATGTTTCCAGCAATCGCGGTGGGTAAAGTATCCGGTCATAGTCACAGTGCGCGCCCGTCTCTCTTGTTTTCAGGTAACGTCATGCCATGGATGCACAACAAAAACTCAAATCACTGGTCGATCAGCTTAACACGGTGATTGTGGGCAAACCTGAGCAATGTCAAGATTGCGTGGCTTGTCTGCTGGCTGGCGGACATTTGCTGATTGAGGACGTACCCGGTGTCGGAAAAACCACACTGGCCCATGCGCTGGCCAAAACCTTCGGCCTGCAGTTCTCACGGGTCCAGTTCACCTCGGACCTGATGCCCAGCGATCTTTCGGGCGTTTCCATCTACGAGCGCGGCAAGGAAGCCTTCGTTTTCCACCCCGGCCCCATCTTTGCCCAGGTGTTGCTGGCCGATGAGATCAACCGGGCCAGCCCGAAAACCCAGAGTGCGCTGCTTGAGGCCATGGAGGAAAAGCAGGTCACAGTGGAAGGTGAAACCCGTGCCCTGCCCTCGCCTTTTTTCGTGATTGCCACGCAAAACCCTCATGACCAGCTGGGCACGTACGCTTTGCCGGAGTCGCAGCTGGACCGGTTTTTGATGCGCATCTCGCTGGGCTACCCCGACCGTGCCGCCGAGCGTGAATTGCTGGCCGGACATGACCGCCGCGAACTGGTGGACGCCCTGCCCAGCCTGCTCACGGCGCACGAGCTTCAGCTATTGCAGCGCAAGGTGCTGGATGTGCACGCCAGCGAGCCCCTGCTGGACTATGTGCAGAACCTGATTGCAGCCACCCGCACCGGACAATGGTTTTTGCAGGGTTTGAGCCCGCGCGCCGGGATCGCCGTGGTGCGCGCCGCCAAGGCACAGGCTTTGCTCAGCGGGCGCGACTATGTGGCCCCGGACGATGTGCAGGCCATCCTGCCGCAAACCATGGCCCACCGCCTGATTCCGGTCGGTGATGCAGGCCGTGGTGCGGTGGAACAGGTGCGCGCCATGCTGGACGCTGTGCCGCTGCCGTGAGTGTTTTCAATGTCCGGGAGCGACTTCAGCGCTGGTTCGAGGCCCGCTTGCCGCTGCGCGACACCACGGCCCTGACCCAACGCAATGTCTACATCCTGCCCACGGGCCCCGGCTTCATGCTGGGTGCCACGATCCTGGTGCTGCTGGTGGCATCCATCAACTACCAGCTCAATCTGGGCTATCTGCTGACCTTTCTGCTGGCCGGCAGTGCCGTGGTGGGCATGCATGTGTGCCACGGCACGCTGCGTGGATTAACGATGAATTTGATAGCGCCTGACGCCCAATTTGCGGGGGCCAGTGCCATTATTGGCATCAACCTGCAAAACCTGCGGCGCAGCATCCGGCACGGCATCGGGCTGGCCGTGATGGGATCGGACCACTGGGTTTGGACTGATGTGCCGGCGCAGGGCAGCGCCACCGTGCACATTGCCTTCAAGCCGGTGCGACGTGGCCTGCACCGGGTGCCAACGCTGACGGCCGAGACGCGTTTTCCGCTCGGTACCTTCAGGGTATGGACGGTGTGGCGCCCCGCTGCCCAGGTCCTCGTCTACCCGGCGCCGGAACCTTATCCACCGCCCCTGCCGCAGGGCGAGCCCCGGTCCGGTGGCGCGGCCTCGGCCCGGCAACAGGCCAGCGGCGAATACGATGGCGTGCGCGCTTACCGCAGGGGCGACCCCCTGAAACTGGTGGTCTGGAAAAAGACTGCCAAAGCCGACGAACTGGTCAGCCGTGACGCCCAACAGGTGCAGCGTTTTGAGCTGTGGCTGGACCAGCAGCACACCGGCACGGGCCATGCCGAGCAACAACTGTCCCGCCTGTGTGCCTGGGTGCTGATGGCAGAGAAGCAGGGGCTGAGCTATGGCCTGCGCCTGAGCGCGCAGGAAATCAAGCCGGCCAGCGGCGAGGGTCACAAGAGAAGATGCCTGGAGGCGCTGGCCCTATGCTGAACCGCCTGAGCAAACTGCCCCGCGACAGCCGCGACACCCTGTTCCTGCTGTTCGTGATCGCCTGGGTGCTCATGCCGCAGGTCAGCCAGCTGCCGATGTGGTGCAGTGCGCTGGCGGCGGCTGTGCTGCTGTGGCGGGGCTGGCTGGCCTTCACCGTCAAGCCCCTGCCTTCCCGGTGGTGGCTGTTGGCGCTGCTGATCGTGACCGTGGCGGCCACCCTGTTCACACACAAAACGTTGCTGGGGCGCGATGCCGGGGTGACCCTGGTTGTGGTGTTGCTGGCCTTGAAGACGCTGGAATTGCGCGCCAGGCGCGATGCCTTCGTGATCTTTTTCCTCAGCTTCTTCACGATGCTGACCAACTTCTTTTTTTCGCAATCGCTGCTCACCGCGGCTGCGATGCTGGTGGCCTTGCTGGGGCTGCTCACCGCACTGGTCAACGCCCACATGCCGGTGGGCAAGCCGCCCCTGTTGCAGGCCGCCAAAACCGCGGGCTGGATGGCGCTGCTGGGCGCGCCCATCATGGCGGTGCTGTTCGTGCTGTTCCCCCGGGTAGCCCCGCTGTGGGGTATTCCGAGCGACGGCATGGCCGGGCGTAGCGGCCTGTCCGCCACCATGCAAGTGGGCACCATCGCCAGTCTGGCGCTGGACGACAGCATTGCCATGCGCATCCGCTTTGAGGGTGCGCCACCACGACAGTCCGATTTGTACTTTCGCGGCCCGGTACTGTCGACCTTCGATGGGCGCGACTGGCGTACCCTGCGCTCCAGTTTCCCACCCCGGCTGCAGCCCACCGCCAACTTGCAGGTGCAGGGCGCGCCGATCCGGTACACGGTCACCCTGGAGCCCAACCACCGCCCCTGGCTGCTGGTGCTCGATGCCAGCCCGGCCAAACCCGTCCTGCCCGGCTTTGACGCCACCATGACCTCCGAGCTGCAATGGCAGACCGAGCGTCCAATCTCAGACCTGGTGCGCTACAGCGCCCAAAGCTACCCGAACTTCTCTCACGGCCCGGCAAAGACTGAGGTCGGACTGCAAGACTATGTGAATCTGCCGCCGGGCTTCAACCCCCGCACACTGGCCCTGGCTGCCGAGTTGCGACGCGACCCGGCCCTGGCCACCGCTGATCACGGCCAGCTGGTGCAAGCCGTGCTGCAACGCCTGCGCAGCGGTGGCTACACCTACACACTGGAACCTGGCGTCTTTGGCCAGCACACAGCCGACGAATTCTGGTTTGACCGCAAGGAGGGCTTTTGCGAGCACATTGCGTCGAGCTTTGTCATTCTGATGCGCGCGCTGGACATACCCGCCCGCATCGTCACCGGCTACCAGGGGGGCGACAGAAACACGGTGGACGGCTTCTGGACGGTGCGCCAGAGCGACGCCCATGCCTGGACCGAAGTCTGGCTGGCCGGACGTGGCTGGGTCCGGGTGGACCCGACTTCCGCCGTGGCACCGGGGCGCACCGGAAGCTTGCAGCGCTTGCAGGCGCCACGCGGCGCCATTGCCAGCGCCTTGCTGGGCAGCGTCAGCCCGGCTTTTGCGCTGAACCTGCGCGCCATGTGGGATGCCGTCAACAATGGCTGGAACCAATGGGTGCTGAATTACACCCAGGGCAAACAGCTCGACTTGCTGAAGAACATCGGTTTTGAATCGCCCAGCTGGGAAGACCTCGGTCTGGTGTTGATCGGCGTGGTAGTGGTTGCCAGCCTGTGCGCCGCAGCCTGGACCCTTTGGGAGCGCCATCGCCAGGACCCCTGGCTGCGACTGCTGGACAGGGCGGCGCGCAAGCTTCAGAAGGCGGGCGTGGCACTCGCCCCCCACAGCCCGCCCCGGCGCATGGCCGAGCAAATGCTGGAACAACTAGGCCGGAATAATCCGCAGGCAATGGCCCTGCACGACTGGCTGCTGCGCCTGGAAGCGCAGCGCTATGGCGCAAGCGGCGGCAAGCACGCCACCCTCGTTAAACTGCAACGCGAACTCAAACAACTGACACTGTCCCCGTGATTTCCAAGCCCTACCTCATTGCTACTATTTTTATAGCTACCTGTGCAATCGCCACGGGGGCCAGTGCAGCAAAAGCCTCCAAGAAAAAGCTGGCACACTCGCGACAAGCCCGCCAGCCGGCATTGCCAGGCCCGGCCTATGCGCAGCGCGCCGACGCCATGCAGGCCGCCGATGACATTGCCGCGCGCCGGGACCTGGACCCCCAATGGGTTCGCGCCACCCTGGGCCAGGCCCGTTACCTGCCCCAGGTGGCCAAGTTCATCCAGCCACCGCCCGCAGGCACGCCCAAGAACTGGGCTGTGTACCGCAGCCGCTTCATTGACCCGGTCCGCATTGCAGCCGGCGTCAGGTTCTGGCAGGACAACCGCGAGACGCTAGCCCGCGCGGAAGCCGAAACTGGCGTGCCGGCCGAAATCATCGTGGGCATCATCGGGGTGGAAACCATCTATGGCCAGCAGGTCGGCACCTTTCGCGTGATCGATGCTTTAACCACGCTGGCCTTTGACTTCCCAACCAACCACCCCCGAACCAAAGAGCGCACAGAGTTTTTCAAAGGCGAACTCGAACAATTCCTCAGCCTGACCCATCGCACGAGCGTGGACCCCTTGAGCCTGCGCGGCAGCTTCGCCGGGGCCATGGGCATGCCCCAGTTCATGCCGTCAAGCTGGGTGAAGTACGCGGTGGACTTCGATGGTGACGGCAAGGTGGACTTGTTCAACAGCGCAGCTGACGTGATCGGCTCGGTGGCCAACTATTTCAAGGCATTCAACTGGCAGCCCGGCATGCCCACGCATTACCCGGTGAGCTTTGACACCAGCAAGCTGGACAAAGAAGCCTTGCTCGCGCCCGATATCCTGCCCACCTTCAACGTGGCGGGTTTCGTCTCGAAAGGCGCAGTGCTTGAGGGCGCTGCCCTGCAGCACAAAGGCCCCCTGGCGCTGGTCGAATTGCAAAACGGCGACGCTGCGCCAAGCTATGTGGCAGGCACAGAGAATTTTTACGCCATCACGCGCTACAACTGGAGCAGCTACTACGCGCTGGCCGTGATCGAGCTGGGCCAGGCCGTTGCCGCCGCCCATCGCCGCTGAGGGCGAGTCTCCCCACAAACGCCGCTCAGTATCCCGTGCTCTGGCGCAAGGGCTTGGCTGAATCGGGACCGCGAAAGCTCTGCGCTAAGTCAGTGGCGGCGCGGACCAGCAAGGTGGTGTCCACCCCCACGGCGACAAACAGTGCGCCTGCGTCCAGGTAGATTTGGGCCAGCTTTTTGTCGGTCATCAGGATGCCGGCAGCCTTGCCCGCCGCGCGCACGGTCGCTATGCCGTCCAGAATGGCTTTTTGCACTTCCGGGTGATTGGGCTGACCGCGGAAACCCATGGAGGCGGACAGGTCGGCTGGACCAAAAAACACGCCATCCACATGCTCGGTGTGCGCAATGGCGTGCAGGTTTTTGAGCGCCAATGTCGTCTCGGCCTGCACCAGCAGGCACATTTGATCATTGGCATGGTGAACGTAATCTTCAATCTGGTTCCAGCGCGAGGCCCGCGCCAACGCAGCGCCCATGCCCCGGATGCCATCGGGCGCATAGCGCATGGCTTGAACCATGAGGGCCGCTTGTTCGGGCGTGTCAACCATGGGGATCAGCAGTGTCTGCGCGCCTACATCCAGGTACTGCTTGACCAGTGCCACGTCGGCTTGTACGGGGCGCACCACCGCCTGCACCGGATAAGGCGCAAGCGCCCGCAGCTGGTCGAGCACGGTGCGAGGATTGTTGGGACCATGCTCCCCGTCCAGCAACAGCCAGTCAAAACCGCAGCCAGCCAGGGCTTCGGCTACGCCGGTATCGGCGAAACCAACCCAGCAGCCAATTTGTGCCTGTCCGGCGCGCAGTGCATCGCGAAATGTGTTGTGTGGAATCTGCATGATCATTCAGGAGAAATAGATGCCGTCAGGCTCTGTAGCCAGGGTCAATGCGGTCGATCAAACGCTGCATGGCAGCGAACGAATCCTCACCCGCACCGAAGTTGAGGTTGAAGTTGAGCGAGTCTCTCACACATGCCTGCAAAGCAGCCTCCGATATGGGCTGGAGAACACCCAGCGCCTGCGAAGCCACCTGAATTTCGCAGGCGCGCTGCACCAGCCACATCAGGTTGAAGGCCTGTGCCAGCGTGCGGCCCATCACCACAGGCCCGTGGTTGCGCAACAGCAGTACACGTTTTCCGCCGGCGCTGGCCAGGATGCGCGTTCCTTCTTCGCGGTGTACCGTGATACCTTCAAAGTCGTGGTAGGCCACCTGGCCCCACAGTTGTGCAGCATAAAAATTGGTGAACGAGAGCCCGTCTTTCAGGCAGCACACGGCCATGGTGGGCGTGGTGTGCACATGCATCACGCAATGCGCATCGGGCAGCGTGGCGTGAATGGCGCCGTGAAAGGTGAAGCCCGCCGGGTTGATGGGCCAGTCGCTGTGGCCCATGATGTTGCCGTCCCCATCCACCTTGACCAGATTGGACGCCGTGACCTCGGTGTAGTGCAGGCCAAAGGGGTTGATCAGGAAATGCCCGTCTTCGCCGGGAACGCGAAGTGAAATATGGTTGTAGATCAGTTCGGCCCAGCCCAGATGGGCAAAGATGCGGTAGCAGGCAGCAAGCTGGACGCGCGCAGCCCATTCAGCCTCTGTGCAGCGAAGGGGGCGTATGAAAGCCTGGCTCATGGCACTCTCCTCAGACAAACTGAAAACGCAGGCAACCCAGCGGGCCGTAGTCAGCCTCGAAGGAGTCGCCCACCTGGGCAGCCACGGGACGGGTAAAAGAGCCGGCCAACACGACGTGCCCGGCTTTCAGCGTTTCACCCCAAGGCGCCAGCTTGTTGGCCAGCCAGGCGATGCCGATGGCCGGGTGACCTTGCACACCGGCGGCAAGACCTGTCTCCTCGACCACGCCGTTTTGCCGCAGGATGGCGCCGCACCAGGGCAGGTCCACACTGCGCGGGTCCACCTTCGCGCCACCCAGCACAATGCCGGCGTTGGCAGCGTTATCGCTGATCGTGTCAAACACCTTGCGCATGACCCTGGTGTGGCGGTCGAACTGTTCAATGCGCGCGTCGATGATCTCAACAGCCGGGGTCACGTAGTCAGTGGCCGCCAGCACCTGCGCCATATCCACGTGGGGTCCCTGCAGCGGGGCCTTCAGCACAAAGGCCAGCTCGACTTCGACCCGCGGTGCAATGAAGCGCGCGGCGGGAATGTTGAGCACCTGGCCCGGCGTGCATTCAAAGCGCATGTGGTCCAGCAAGGTACCGTAGTCCGGTTCGGTGATCTGGCTGGCGATTTGCATGGCGCGGCTGGTCAGACCGATCTTGTGGCCGATGACCTTTGCACCCGCTGCAATCTGCTGCGCCACCCAGGCACGGCTGATGCGGTAGCCGTCTTCCGTGGTGATGCCCGGAAAGCGCCTGGAGAAGTGCTCCACCTGCACCCCACTTTGTTGAGACTGCTGCAACTCGGCGGCAAGTTGTTCGATGACGGTGTTGTCGAGCATGGCTCACTCTTTCTTGAACAAGGGGTGCAGAGAACTGTTCTTGGCATCAAAGACTTCGGGGCCTTCGTCAATCTGCAGCGTGATACCGATGGGCCGTGCCGCCAGTTGCGGGGCGAAGTGCGCCTTGGCACAGGCCTCCAAGGCCCGGCCCACACCTTCATGCACAGCCGCGCTGCGGCCACGCCCCATGCGAAGGTTCAGGTACACAAACGCATAGTCACCGGATTGACCGGTGGCCAGGGCTGCAGCGCCACCGTCGGCCACGGCATGGTGGGCAGCCGGGTAGGCCAGCACGCGAACGCCACCGGGCGGAAACACCACCTCGCCAGCCTCGTCGCGTGCGCCCAGCATGGTGTCGGCCAGCGCGCGGCACAAAGCGCTCATGTCACTGCCGCCTTCCTGCGCAGGTCGATCAAGGTTGGCGGTGTAAAGAATGAGCAGGTGCGGCATGGCCGTGTCTTTCTACAAACGGCTGAAGGCCTGGTAGCCCGCAGCGGAGGAAGCCTGCGCGGGCGGGATCATCGCGCCACTGACGGGGGTGACCGGAAACACCGCATTGATCTGGCCGGTGCCCGACGCGCCGAAGTAAGGCGTGACAAGCTCTGCCCGCCCCTCGTACTCGGACCAACCGAGTGCGCCCAGCATCATGGCGGTGTCGTGCATGAAGCCTTCGCCATGTCCTTTGGATGCGTACTCGGGCAACATGGCGCAGAAATCACGCCACTGGCCGGTCTGCCACATGCCAAGCACATGGTGGTCCAGTTGCTCCAGAAAAGGACTCCATACCTTGAAGGCAAACTCCGGGGCCAGGCCGTTTTGCGCGAAGCGGTGGCTGAGCGAGCCACTGGCCAGAAAAGCGACCGTGCCGTCATAGTGATCTTCCACCGCTTTGCGCATCGCCCAGCCCAGGCGGGCGCTGTCGTTGAGGTAATGCGCAGTGCACAGCGCAGATACCGAGATCGCCTTGAAGTGCTGATCGGCATTCATGTAGCGCATGGGCACCAGCGTGCCGTACTCCGGGTTCAGCGTGGTGGTGTGGTGCGCCAGCGTCTCAACGCCGTGCTCCACGCAAACCCGGGCCAGCAACTGCCCCAGTGCGGGGTTGCCGGGGCACTCGAACGGCAGGTTGGCGATGAAGTGAGGCAACTCATTGCTGGTGTACAAACCCTTGAAGTGGGGCGCACAGTTCAGGTGGTAATTGGCATTGACCAGCCAGTGCGTATCAAAGACAACCATGGTGTCTACGCCCAGTGCGCGGCAACGCCGCCCAATTTCCTGGTGGCCGTCAATGGCATCCTGTCGTGTGCCTTTGCGCGGTCCCTCAAGTTCCGAAAGGTACATCGAGGGCACATGCGTGACCTTGGCTACCAGTGCGAGCTTTCCCATGATCAGACTCCCCAATGCGGAATGTGGTGCGACCCCATGGACACGGCCACGTTCTTGGGCTCCAGAAAAACTTCGTGGCTCCAGGTGCCACCTTCGCGCCCCGTGCCGCTGGCCTTGGTCCCACCGAACGGCTGGCGCAGGTCGCGCACGTTCTGGCTGTTGACGAAACACATGCCCGCCTCGATGGCGCCAGCCACCCGATGCGCCTTGCCCAGGTTTTCGGTCCAGACGTAGCTGGACAGGCCATATTGAATGTCGTTCGCCTTGGCCACGGCATCGGCTTCATCTTCAAATGCAATCAGACAGGCCACTGGCCCGAAGATTTCGTCCTGCGCAATTTTCATGCGGTTGTCCACGTCTGCAAACACGGTGGGCTTGACGAAGTTGCCCCTGGCCAAGTGCGCGGGCAGGTCCGGCGCGTCCAGTCCACCACACAGCAGTGTGGCGCCTTCCTGGGGTCCGAGTTCAATGTAGCTGCGCACCTTGGCCAGGTGAGCCTGCGAAATCATGGGGCCGATGATGGTTTTTTCATCGAGTGGATCGCCCACCGTGATGCGCTGCGCACGGGCAGCGAACTTGGCGGCAAAGTCTGCGTAAATGCTTCTTTGCACCAGGATGCGCGAGCCAGCGGTGCAGCGTTCGCCGTTGTTGGAGAAGATCATGAACAGCGCGGCATCCAGCGCGCGCTCCAGGTCGGCATCGGCAAAGATCACAAAGGGGCTCTTGCCGCCGAGTTCCATGCTGAACTTTTTGAGACCTGCGGCCTGCACAATGCGGTTGCCGGTGGCGGTGGACCCGGTGAACGAGATGGCCCGCACGTCCGGGTGTGCGCACAAGGGCTCGCCAGCATCCTTGCCGTAGCCGTGAACGATGTTGAGCACCCCGGCAGGAATGCCCGCTTCCATGGCCAGTTCGCCCAGCCGGGCTGCTGTCATGGGCGAGAGTTCGCTCATCTTCAGCACCGCCGTATTGCCAAAAGCCAGACAGGGTGCGACCTTCCAGGTAGACGTCATGAAAGGCACGTTCCAGGGCGAGATCAGTGCACACACACCCACAGGGTGAAACAGCGTGTAATTCAGGTGCGTGGGCGTGGGGTACGTGTGACCGTCCACCCGGGTGCACATCTCGGCAAAGTACTGAAAGTTGTCCGCCGCGCGCGGCACCAGTTGCTTGCCGGTCTGTGCAATGGATTGGCCCGTGTCTTTGGTTTCGGTTTGGGCAATCTCCGGCACATGCTTTGCAATCAGCTCGCCCAGTTTGCGCATCAGGGCTGCGCGCTCCGTAGCCGGGCGTCCTGCCCAGCCGGGAAAAGCCGCCTTGGCAGCCTGCACCGCCATGTTCACCTCGGCGGCGCCACCGGCGGCCACTTCTGCGAGCACCTCTTGCGTGGCTGGGTTGATGGTTTCGAAATACTGGCTGCCGGTGACGGGTTTGCCGTTGATCAGGTGTTCAATGCGCATAAAAATATTTCTCTGAAAAATCAGCGGCCGAAGACTGCATCGCCGACGATGTCATTGACGAGTCGTCCTATGCCCTCAATTTCGGTGACGACTTCGTCCCCTTCGCTCACATTGACCACGCCCTCGGGCGTGCCGGTCAGGATGACATCGCCAGATTGAAGTGTCATGAAGCCACTGAGGTATTCGATCAGCGCTGGAATGTCGTTGACCATGTTCGAGGTATTGCCCTGTTGCGTCACCCGGCCATTGACCAGGGTGCGCAGGGTGAGCGCGTGCGGGTCAGCAAGCTCCGATGCGGGAACAAACCACGGACCTAGCACCGTTGCACCATCACGGTTTTTGACGCGCAGGTTGGGCCGGTACCAGTTCTCCAGATAGTCACGGATGGCGTAGTCGTTGCAGACGGTGTAGCCGGCCACGTGGTCCATGGCCTGCGCACGCTTCACATTCTTTGCGGTCTTCCCAATGATCACGGCCAGTTCGCATTCGTAATGCATGAAACTCACGCCGGCCGGGCGGCGCGTTTGACCACGGTGCCCAATGAGTGAGCCACGACTTTTCAGAAAAACCAGCGGCTCGTCTTTGGCACTGACGGTGAGTTCTTTGCTCAACTCCTTGAGATGGTCGGCGTAGTTCAGACCCAGCGCGATGATGGTGCCCACCTCAAACGGGGGCAACCACACAACCTCGGACTCCTTCACCACACGCCCATCGGCCAGGCGCAAGCCTTCAGCATGGGGCACGGCTTCGTGAATACCACCCGAGTAGGCAACACGTGCGAGTTTCATGACAGCAAGCCCTCCGGCACCAGCGTGAAACCCAATTCACCGAGACCTTCCATGGCAATCCGAATTTGCTGGCCTGCACGGGCACGGGGTGCGTGTGCACTGGCGCCCAGCATGAGCACGTCACCCGCAGCGAGCGTCATGAACTCGGACACATCGGCAATCAATTGGGCGACCGGGCGAATGCGCTCACTGGTGCGGGCGCTCTGCACCAGCACGTCATCCACCCAGATATGCACGGCGAGATTGTCTGGAGCCGCGACCTTGTCGCGCGACACTACTGTCGGACCCATGGGGCAAAACCCGTCGCGCGCCTTGAGCCGGACCGACGGACGGTAAAACACCTCATGGGGAATGCTGATGTCGCACACGATGGTGTAGCCAGCCACACAGTCCAATGCTTCGTCGGGTGTCACCCGGCATGTCGTACGACCCATGACAATGCCCAGTGTCGCGCCCATCTCCAGTTCCGATGCATCTGCCGGAACCGCCACTTTGGCACCGTCGCCCGCCAGGCAGTTGCGCGGCTTGATATACAGCACGGGTGCCACCGGTGGCATGTTGTAGGGCAGCAAATGCGCCGCCGCGTCAAGGGCCTGCAATGCAGGAGCATGGTTCAACAAGATGCCCACCACAGTACCGGAGAGTCCACAAGGACGAAATCCAGCATCAGGTGCCATGTGGGTGTTCCTGCGGTCACTTTTAATCGTTAACATGTTAGTATTCTACGAACATCAACGTGAAAAGGTCAATCTCAAAATGGCGTTATCTTTGCCATGAAGAATCGAGAGATGCATCTGAGGCAGCGCAATCTGCCCTTGCTGATGCTGCAAGCCCGTGAAGCGGTTTTCGAGCGTTTCAGACCCATCCTTGCAGAGGCTGGACTGACGGAGCAGCATTGGCGCATCATTCGCGCCCTGTTGGAAAATGGCCCTTTGGAGCCGCGGCAGATTGGCTCTATCTGCTGCCTCTCAAGCCCCAGCCTGGCCGGTATCCTGGCGCGCATGGATGCTCTCGAACTCGTGCACCGAGAGCGCCTGGCGCATGACCAGCGGCGCGTGCTGGTGTCAGTCTCCGGCAAGGGCCGGGAAATTGCCAGCCAACTGGCACCTGCTATCCAGGGTGCCTATGCCGAATTGGAGAAACAGTTGGGAAAGCAGGTCACCCAGGATCTGCACGCCTTGCTTGATCTGGTGATTTCCAGACTGAAGGGCGGCTAGTGCGCCGCATCGGGAATTGCATGTCCAGCGATCAATCGACGTCGTTTCAGCTTGACGCCTGAAGCTTGTCCTGGGTCTTGGTTTCAAAATCGCTGGCGTCATGTCGCTCGGGCAACTGGCTGGTGGGCTGGCCCCAGGTGCGGTTGACCATGCGGCCACGTTTCACGGCCGGACGCTGGGCGATCTCGTCGGTCCAGCGCAGGATGTTCTTGTACTCCTGAACCTGCAGGAATTCGCCCGCTTCGTAGAGCTGGCCCTTGGCCAGGGCGCCGTACCAAGGCCATACCGCCATGTCGGCAATCGTGTAATCATCCCCGGCCAGGTAAGGGCTATCCGCCAAGCGCCGGTCGAGCACGTCGAGCTGGCGTTTGACCTCCATGGCGAACCGATCGATCGCATACTCGATCTTTGTCGGCGCATAGGCATAAAAGTGGCCGAATCCCCCGCCAAGGTAGGGGCCGGCGCCCATCTGCCAGAACAACCACGACAGGCATTCGGCGCGCTTTGCCCGGTCTTTCGGCAAGAAGGCGTCAAAATTCTCGGCCAGATACAGCAGGATGGCGCCGGACTCGAACACCCGGATCGGGGTGGGTCCGCTACGGTCCACCAGCACCGGGATCTTGGAATTCGGATTGGCCGCCACAAAGCCACTGCTGAACTGCTCGCCCTCATTGATACGAATCAACCAGGCGTCGTATTGCGCACCGCCATGACCCAGCGCCAATAGTTCTTCCAGCATCACCGTCACCTTCACGCCATTGGGCGTGGCCAGCGAATAGATTTGCAAAGGATGCCGGCCCACTGGCAGATCTTTGTCATGGGTCGGTCCTGCGATCGGTCGGTTGATGCTTGCGAACCGGCCGCCACTCTCCTTGTTCCAGGTCCAGATGTCAGGCGGTGTGTAGACGGACGAATCATTCATGCGGTGAACTCCAGGCATCGGGCACCCGCACGGAAAAGCCGTGCAGCCATGCATGGACAAGACTGTACTGGATATGCCAAGCTGCGTTGGGGTCGACCAACTGAACAGCACCCCCACTTGCTGCTTTGGCGATCGGCGATGGCGCAGCGGCCATCAATGTCGCTCCAAAATCACACCAAAGCCACGCTCTCAAAAACCGGATGCAAGGCGTCAACCCAGCTGTCCACTTCATGGTCATTGATCTGCAGATAGGCCAGGCATTCAGCGCCATGGCGCTCCCATTCCTTTTGTTCTTTCACGCCTTCGTGCATGCCGACCAGGTGTTCGGCAATGGCGGCAATGGCGACGAGATTGCGCACATCGGCCGGAATCGTTGTATCGCGCAAGGCAGGGAAATCGTGGTGCAGACGCACCGCAATCGCGATCACAGGCGGCAGACGCCAGGTCTTGGCAACAATGGCACCCACCACAGCGTGGTCGGTACGGTGCGCAGCGTTCTCAGTCTGAGTGAATGTTCGGTCCTGCCGCGCCATGGCTTCGGCCAGTGTGCCGGCGTAGCCTTTGACCCCTTGCATCATCACCGGAATGCCTACATGGCAAAACAGGCCGCAGGTTTGCGCCACATCAGCGTCCACGCCGTAGAGCTGGCGCGCAATGTAAGCCATCGCCAGTGAACGGCGGGTGGATGATTCCCAGAAGTGTTCCAGCAGCGGTGAATTGACCTGGATGGCGTTGCGGGTCAGAAAGCCGGTCAATATCGAAACCGTCTGCCCAACACCCAGCATGGCCACGGCCTCGGCCACGGTGGCCGCCGGGCGAGAACGGGAATACAAGGGGCTGTTGGCAATGCGGAGCAAGGCGGCCGCCATGGCCACATCGCCACCGGCAATTTGGGCAATCACACCCGGGTCAGGATCCCCCTGACTGACTTCGCGCCGCAACTCGGCCAGCAGCTCCGGGCACGGCGGGATGATGATGTCACGCACTGGGCCCTGGGTTCTGGCGATTTCGAGTTCCCGATTGATGTCTGCCACTGTCATGCGTTCGTCTCCTGACAGGGATTATGCTGAAAAAACTTTCAGCACTTTGACATCATGCGGTGGAGGGAATCAGGAAATCTCGGCTGATGTGCGCCCCCAAGTCATTAACCCGGTCCAAAAACTGGGTGAGGTAGGCGTGCAAACCGGTCGCCAGAATTTCATCAATACGGCCGTATTTGAGCTCTGAGCAGAGTTTTCCCGCCCTGCGGTGGGTTTCACCGGACTGGTCGTTGGCGACCATGGCCAGGTTGCTGACGACTTCGTTCAGACTGGCGTGCAGGGAGCGCGGCATATCGGGGCGCAGGATCAGCAGTTCGGCCACGCGCTCGGGTTTGATGACGTCGCGGTAGACCTTGCGATACACCTCAAAGCCCGAAACACTGCGCAAAATGGCGCTCCAGTGGTAGAAGTCGTATTCCTGGTCTTTCTCGTTGGCGATGCCAAAGAAATCGCTTTGCACCGCATGGAACTTCACATCGACCAGGCGCGCCGTGTTGTCGGCTCTCTCCAGAAAAGTGCCCAGGCGCATGAAGTGCAAGGCCTCGTCCATCAGCATGGTGCCCACGGTGACGCCACGCGACAGGTGCGAACGAAACTTGACCCACTCAAAGAATTGCGCCGGATCGCGTTCGAACTCACCGGTCTTGATCATGCGCTTGACCTCCAGCCAGGTCTGGTTTTGTGTCTCCCAGACTTCGGTGGTGAGCGTGCCTCGCACCGCCCGCGCGTTCTCGCGAGCGGCACTCAGGCAAGACAGGATGCTGGAGGGATTGCTCTCATCCTTCACCATGAAGTTCATCACATCGCGCGCGGTGACTTCGCCGTGCAATGCGGTGTACGCGGGCAAGAGTTCGCTGATGCTGAGCAGGCCCTGCCAGCCCATCAAAGCCACGCCATCGGACTGCGGCAGCAGGGAGGTCTGGTAGTTCACATCCAGCATGCGGGCGGTGTTTTCGGCCCGCTCGGTATAGCGGGACATCCAGAACAAATGATCGGCAGTGCGTGACAACATGGTTCAGACCTCCAGTATCCAGGTATCTTTGGTGCCGCCGCCCTGCGAAGAGTTGACGACAAGCGAGCCCTCCTTGAGCGCCACGCGCGTCAGTCCACCGGGCACCATTTGCACGGTCTTGCCGCTGAGCACGTAGGGCCGCAGATCGATATGGCGCGGGGCAATACCGCTTTCCACAAAGGTGGGGCAACTCGACAAACTCAGCGTGGGCTGCGCGATGTAGCCGCTCGGATTGGCCAGCACCGCCTTGCGGAAATCCTCAATCTCTGCCGCTGTGGCGGCCGGCCCCACCAGCATGCCGTAACCACCGGCCCCATGCACTTCTTTCACGACCAGGTCTTTGAGGTTGGCCAGGGTGTAGGCCAGGTCATCCTTGTTGCGGCACATGTAGGTTGGCACGTTGTTGAGGATAGGTTTTTCGCCAAGGTAAAACTCGATCATGCGGGGCACATAGGGGTAAATGGACTTGTCGTCCGCCACGCCGGTGCCGACCGCGTTGCAGATGCTCACATGACCGGCGCGGTACACATCGAGCAGACCCGCACAGCCCAGTGTTGAGGTGGGACGAAACACCTTGGGATCGAGAAAGTCATCGTCAACCCGGCGGTAGATCACATCCACCCGGCGGGGTCCACGCGTGGTACGCATGTAAACAAAGTTGTCTTTGACGAACAGGTCCTGCCCTTCCACCAGTTCAACGCCCATTTGCTGCGCCAGAAACGCATGCTCGAAATAAGCGCTGTTGTGCATGCCGGGCGTCAGCACCACCACGGTAGGCTCCGCCGTGGTGGCGGGGCTGCTGGCGCGCAGGGTTTCCAGCAGCAAGTCAGGGTAATGCGCGATGGGCGCCACGCGGTGTGCATTGAACAGTTCGGGGAAGAGGCGCATCATCATCTTGCGGTCTTCCAGCATGTAGCTCACGCCGCTGGGCACCCGCAGGTTGTCCTCCAGCACGTAGTATTCGCCCTCGCCCGCTGCGTTGGACGCGCGCACAATGTCGATGCCGGAAATGTGCGAATAGATGTTGTTGGGCACGTCCACGCCCATCATTTCAGGGCGGAACTGCGCGTTGTTCTCAATCTGGTCACGTGGCACCACACCGGCCTTGATGATCTCCTGGTCGTGGTACACATCATGGATGAAGCGGTTGAGCGCCGTCACCCGCTGCACCAGACCGCGCTCCATCAGCGCCCACTCTTGGGCCGCAATGATGCGGGGAATCAGGTCAAACGGAATCAGCCGCTCGTTGCCGGCGCCGTCTTCGTCCTTGTCACCATACACAGCAAAGGTGATGCCGACACGGCGAAAGATCATCTCGGCCTCTTCGCGCCGCTTGGCCATGGTGTCGCCAGGTTGGCGGGCCAGCCATTCGTCGTAGATCTTGTAGTGATCACGGATCTGCGCCCCATGAGTAAAAAACTCGTAGGGCAACTGGGTGTACATCTCGTCGAATTTCCGCATAAAGGATTTCTCTCCTGTTACACACAGCTTAGCAAGCTTTGCGCCAACCTGGGCTTACTGCACGTTTCAGGGTGGGCGGTGATGCCAGTAGCGCAAAGACACCGTTCTCTGGCATTGAACATCTTTGGGCCGTGTTGACTGCCATGTTGCCGCACCACAGTGGGGCGAATCAACAATTTGTATCTGTCTCTCGGCGTAACGCACCAAAACGGGTTCTGCCGGGTGGCCGTAACGGTTGCGATAGCCCGATTGCACCAGCGCGATCTGCGGCTGCACAGCATCCAGAAAAGCCGCGCTGCTGGAAGTTTTGCTGCCGTGGTGCGGCACCAAAAGCAGATCCGACTTCAAGTTGCCCTCCCGCGCCACCAACAGATCTTCTTGTGGGCGCTCAATGTCGCCGGCCAGAAGGGCTGAGGATGTGCCGTTGGAAATCCGCAGGGTGCAACTCATGGCGTTGGACTTGTTGCCGGCGTCGTAATCAGCCGCAAGCGGATGCAGCACTTCAAAATCGACGCCATCCCAGCGCCAGTGCTGCCCTGCGATGCAGCGGGTTGCCTTGCGCACGCTCTGGAGTTCATGCTCGTCCTCCATCGAACTCAGCAACTCTGCCTTGGACTGCATCGCCAGCACTGCCAGCGCGCCACCCACATGGTCCATGTCCCGGTGACTGAGCACCAACCTGTCCACGGAAAGGTCCAACGCACGCAGCAGCGGCACCAGCACACGGTGCCCGGCATCACTTTCACGGCTGAAACGCGGCCCGGTGTCATACACCAGTGCGTGGGTGGCGGTGCGCACAATCACGGCGTTGCCCTGCCCGATGTCAGCCGCCAGCAACTCGAACTGTCCATCCATCGGGCGCGGTGCTTGCCACAGCAAGATCGGCAGCATCAGGGGCAAGCCCGTCAGCCGCAGACGCCAGGGCAATTGCATGGCCAACACAATGCCACCCAGTACCGCAAAGGCGCCCGCCCACACGGGGGCCTGGGCGACGGAGACGGTGGCGAATGGCAAGGCGGCCAAAAACTGCAGGTAGCTGGCCAGTGCGGCCATAGCCAGCGCAGCCAGGTCCCACAGCGGTGGCGCAAGCGCGCCCAGCATGGCCAGTGGGGTGATGACCAGCGTCACCCATGGAATGGCCAGTGCGTTGGCCACCAGGCCCACCACAGACACCTGGCCAAACAGCAGCAGGGTCAGCGGCGTCAAGGCCAGTGTAATCACCCATTGCTCCCTGAACATGGCACAGATATGCCCTCTGGCCCCCGTCGCATCTGTTTTCTTCGCTCCTGAATCTGTAGCAAATAGCACCCCGACAGCGACAAAGCTCAGCCAGAACCCGGCTTGCAGCAGCGCCCAGGGGTCCACTGCCACCACCACCGCACAGGCCAGCAGCCAGACATGCGGCCAGGGCCAGCGCTTGCCCGACAAGCGCAAGAGCCCCATGGTGGCCAGCATCAGCACCGTGCGCTGCGCAGGAACACCCCAGCCACTGAACAGCGCATAGGCCGTCGCCAGCAACGCACCCCCCACCAATGCCGCACTAGGTGCTGCAACCCAAAGGCAAAGCCACTCGGAGCGACGCCAAAGCCAGCCCACCAGAAGCGCGGCAGCCCAGGCGAACATGGTGATGTGCAAGCCCGATATCGACATGAGATGCGCCACGCCAGTGGCACGGAAAATATCCCAGTCGGCTCGGTCAATGGCGTTTTGGTCGCCCACCACCAGGGCGGCGATCAGGCCGGCGTACTTGCGCTCGCTGACCCGCTCGAAAATCAGATCGCGCAAGTGCTGGCGTGCCCGCTCGACCCCATGCCATCCAGTTTGTGCCAGCCGCTGCGGCGCGGGGTCTTTGGGACCGGCGCGCACATAACCGGTGGCTTGCAGGCCCTGTTCCCACAGAAACAACTCGTAGTCAAATCCATGCGGGTTGCGCGCACCATGTGGCGCTTTCAAACGCACCGTCAAGCGCCAGCGCTCACCCGCCTGGATGGCGGCAGGCTGGCGCTGCAGCTCTGCAGCCACGCCGGCACCACCACCCCAAACTCCCGAATACCAGCCCAGGTCAATGCGGGGAGGCAGCCGGGTGGGTCGATCCGCGAGTTGTGCCGACTCCACATCCAGCCGGAAACGCAGGCCGGACTCATTGCGCTGCGGCATGGCTGCGACCACGCCCGTGACCACCACATCGCGCCCCTCAAGCCCGCTATCCAACGCGTCAGCGAGGAAGGTCGACGCACGCCACCCTGTCGCGCCAAAGCCCAGCAGGCCCAGGGCCAGCGCAGCCAGGCCGATCCGCCATGAAATTGCGATGGATTTCGAAGCAGCCAATGCCCATAAGATCAAAGCCATGAGCACAAGACATGCAGAAATCCAGGATGAATAAAGTGCTGTCTGCTGCAACTGCAACGCGGTGCCAGCCACAAGGCCCAGCAAGGCCGGAAAAATGAGCCGGGCCTTTCCTTCGCTGCTGTACGGTTCGTTTTGCATGCGCTGGATGCTAACCCGCCGCCCCATCCCTAAAGCACCCGCACCTGCCCCAAGTCAGGTTTCTGCAGCCAGGCCTCGAACTCGTCAGCGATCTGGACACTGGCACGGGTCGCGGTTTGCCAGGCCTTGACGCGCCCGGCCAGGTCCTGCCCATAGTGGGTGAAATCGGTGCGGTCCGGCAGCTTGCCATGGGGCAAGGTTTTGACCCAGTCCGGGTCAGGGGCCAGCAGCACCATGTTGTCCAGAAATGAGGTGGCTTTATGGCGCCACCTCAGGGTCTTGTCCAGCCAGCCCGGCACCACTTCTTTTTGGAAATGCGGATACAGAACCAAGCCATTTGGGCCATCAGCCTTCGTGGCATATACGTCATCAGCTACATTTTTAGTAGCACCTGGTGCTGCAGCGTAATTCAGATGCAGGTGGTAGTCGGTAATGCCGCCGTCCCAGTAAGCGCCAGGGGGTGCGCCTGGTATGTTGTGAACCGCCTGCAGCACGAAGGGGATGGAGCAGCTGGCCTGCAGGGCAGCCTGGAAATTGGCTTCGCTCAGCGCCACCTGGCGGGTGCGGTAGTCACCCGTGGCAAACGGCAGCGGCGCATGGCCGCTGGAAAACACCACGCGCTCCAGCCACGCGCCCATTGCCTTGCGATGCACGGTGTTGGTCACAAAAGCCCCGAAATAGCCCAGCGGCGTACGCCAGCTACCTTCGCGCCCCAGGATATGGCGCCCACGTGCGGTCACGATGTGCAGTTTGTAGCGGGGATGGCTCAGCACCTCGTTCACCCGCCCCCCATAAAAAGCTTGCAGGTTCTGTCCAAACAGTTCACTGATCCGCTGCGCAGGCGGGCGCTTTTCACCGGGCTGCAATTCATAGTGCTGGCGAATGTAATCGTGCTCCAGCCGTTCAAACGCCACCACCGGATCATTCAGGCAGGCCGTGGCCATGCGCCACGCGCCGATGGATGCACCCACCAGATCAACCGGCTGCGGGGTCTGGCTCAGCCAGCGACCAAAAATGAAACGGTCCAAGGGCCCGAGAATCAAGCCTTTGGGGCCGCCTGCAGCGCCGGGAACGGTGCAGATATCGCTGGCGCCCAGACCGTTCTTTTCAATGTGTTTTCTGGCCCGTGGGCCCGCATAAATGCGTAAGGCACGCATGTACCGCCACTACATCAAGTTGCGGCCTGGCGTCTGGAGGGACCAGTCGATGGGGTCCTGCTGCAACACCATGTCAATGTCCAGGCCCAGCACCTCGCCAACCGAACCGGGGAAGCTGACCGCCAAAGCCTTGTCGGAGAGCCCCGCCTCTTTGGCACGGGCCCGCCAGGTGGCCAAATGAATGACACCGGCCAAAGGTTCGTACACATCATTGTCAAACGGCGCGTACTGGTGTTCCAGCGCGTCCACCATCGGTTGCGGGAACTGCCAGTTGCGGGCTAAGCCCCCCCCCACCTGGGCATAGCAATACCCAAAGTGCCGCACCTCCGCCTTGGCCCGCCTGAGATCAAGTGGCGCCACTTCTCTGTCCAGCTGTGCAATTTCCGTCGGCATGCCGACGTGCATGACCAACTCGCCCACCGCATGGATCAGACCGCAGGTAAAGGCAGCCCCCTGGTTTTGCCGAACGACGCCCGCCAGCGACCGCGCCAGCTTGGCAACATTGAGGCTGTAGGCCCAGAACTGCTGAAGATTGATGCCCGGCACCGCTTTGAGCGACGCCGCCGAAGCCGCCGCAGAGGCCATGGCGCGGATGTGGGGCAGACCCAAAATGGCAATGGCCTCGGAGGCACTGTTGACCTTGCCCGAGAGCTTGAAGAAACTGGCATTGGCGGTTTGCAGCAAACGCGTGGTCAAGGCCGGGTCGGTGCTGATGAGCTGGGTGACCTTCTGGAGATCCGGTTCGTCACGCTCAAGCTCGCTGAGCAAGAGCGCGACCACTTTGGGGATGCTGGGCAGGACGAACTGTGACGCCAGCAGGGCATTCAGTTCCATGACAACATGACTCCATTGATTGATGAACCTGAGCGTCTCATTATGTACCAGCGGCAGTGTCAGCTACCAAGCCCCTTGAGCTTGGCAAAGGCCGACGACATCGCGGTCGATTGCGGACTGGCCGAAGGTGGTGCGCCACCGAAGCCGCCCGCCCTGCCCCGCTGGTTGTTGGTGGCACCCTGGAACCGGTTGTCGCCTGCGTTGTCGCGTCGGCCGGGTGCCGCACCCAGCTTCATGGTCAGCGCAATGCGTTTGCGTGCCACATCGACCTCGACGACCTGCACCTTGACGATGTCACCGGTCTTGACGATCTCCCGCGCATCGGTCACAAACTTGTGGCTCAGCTGGCTCACATGCACCAGGCCATCCTGGTGCACACCCAGATCGACGAAGGCACCAAACGCGGCCACGTTGCTCACGGTGCCTTCGAGCACCATGCCTTCTTTCAGATCCTTGATATCGTCCACGCCATCATTGAAGCGCGCCACCTTGAAATCAGGGCGCGGGTCACGGCCCGGCTTTTCCAGCTCACCCAGAATGTCCTTGACGGTAATCACGCCAAACTGCTCGTTGGCAAACAGCTCAGGCCGCAGCGTCTTGAGCATGTCGGCACGGCCCATCAATTCGGCCACGGGCTTGGCGGTGTGGATCATGATTTTTTCCACCACCGGATAGGTCTCCGGATGCACGCCGGTCATGTCCAGCGGGTTGTCTCCACCCCGAATGCGCAAGAAGCCGGCGCTTTGCTCGAAAGTCTTGGCACCCAGTCCGGTAACCTGCATCAACTGCTGGCGGTTGGCAAAAGCGCCGTTGGCTTCGCGCCAGCGCACCACCGCCTTGGCCACACTGGCGCTCAGGCCAGACACACGCGAGAGCAGCGGCACGCTGGCGGTATTGAGGTCCACGCCCACCGCGTTCACGCAGTCCTCCACCACAGCCTCCAGCGTCTTGGCCAGCTCGCTCTGGTTGACATCGTGCTGATATTGCCCCACCCCGATCGATTTGGGATCGATCTTGACCAGCTCGGCCAGAGGGTCCTGCAGACGCCGGGCAATGCTGGCCGCCCCGCGCAGGCTCACATCCACATCGGGCATTTCCTGCGAGGCAAATTCGCTGGCGGAATAGACCGATGCCCCCGCTTCACTGACCACCACTTTCTCAATCAGCCGGTCCGAGGCCTTGGCCATGAGCTTGATCAAGTCCGCCGCCAGTTTGTCAGTCTCACGGCTGGCCGTACCGTTGCCGATAGCGATCAGATTCACACCATGTTTTTCACACAGCTTGCCCAAGGTGTGCAGGGAACCTTCCCAGTCCTTGCGCGGTTCATGCGGGAAAACCGTAGACGTATCCACCAGCTTGCCCGTGGCATCCACCACGGCGACCTTCACACCGGTGCGGATGCCGGGGTCGAGCCCCAGCACCACGCGCGGACCGGCCGGCGCGGCCAGCAGCAAATCACGCAAATTGTCGGAAAACACCTTGATCGCGACTTTCTCGGCCTCCTCACGCAAGCGGGTAAACAAATCGCGCTCGGTGGACAGGCTCAGCTTGACACGCCAGGTCCAGGCCACACATTTGCGGATCAGATCATCGGCCGGACGCGCCTTGTGACTCCAGCCCAAACGCAGTGCAATACGCCCCTCCGCCAGCGACACCACCGGACTCGCTACTTTTTTAATAGCAACCTGCCCAGAAGGCGCGGAGGCCGACGGTTGATTTGGCTCTGGAAGCACGAGCTTGGCATCAAGAATTTCCAGACCACGCCCGCGGAAAACGGCCAGCGCGCGGTGCGAAGGTACACGGCCAATCGGCTCGTCATAGTCAAAATAGTCCCGAAACTTGGCCACATCGGCGTTGTTTTCATCCTTGCCGTCCATCAACTGGCTTCGAAACAGCCCCTCTTGCCACAGCCATTCCCGCAAGTCCTGCACCAGGGCCGGGTTTTCAGCCCAACGCTCACTCAAAAGATCGCGAACGCCGTCCAGTACCGCCTGCACGGTCGAAAAGTCGGGCTGCTTGTCCTCGCCCTCCACCACGGGCCGCATGGGAATGACATAGGCCAGCGCCTCGTCAGCCGGCACCAGCAACGGATTGGCAAACAAGGCATCGGCCAACGGCTCCAGTCCGGCTTCCCGCGCCAGCTGACCCTTGGTGCGCCGCTTCAGCTTAAAGGGCAGATAGAGGTCTTCCAGCTCCTGCTTGGTGGCGGCCGACACGAGAGCGGCCAGCAATGAGGGCGTCATCTTGCCCTGTTCCTCGATATTCTTGATGACAGACTGCAGGCGGTCACGCAGCTCGCGCAAGTAGCTCAAGCGTGCTTCGAGCTCGCGAAGCTGGATGTCGTCCAGCCCATCGGTCACCTCTTTGCGGTAACGGGCGATAAAGGGCACGGTGGCCCCGCCGTCAAGCAACTCGACGGCTGCCTGCACCTGTTTGGTCTGAACCCGGAGTTCCTGCGCGATTTGCGCGATGATTTTCTGCATGACTGTAAGAACCACCAGCCTTGCGCTGGCTAAAACTTGAAACAAAGGCCGCGAGTGTGCCACAGGCGGGGCCCACAACCCCCAGCGGCGTGTAGGAAAAAACCTGACACAGCCTTTATCCAGGTGCCGACACAACTTTTTCACAGTCGCATCTACATTGGTATTCAACGCAAGCGAAGGACAAGACATGGCCATTGAATCGGCCTGCCAATCCTTCCAGCCAGGAGTATCCAAATGATTGACCAAGCCAATTCCGCCACCTTCAGGCCTCACCGCATAGAGACATTGTCACCCCGGGTGGATGTCTCCCCTCGCCCCATCATGGCCGAAGAATTGCTGCCCTTCACTGTGCGCATCGTGAGCGACGATGAAGCCATGGGCAAAGCCGTGCAAATACGGCACGCGGCCTATTCACGTCATTTGCCTGAGTTCGCAGAAACCCTCAAACGACCCGAGGCGGATGACACCGAGCAAGGCGCGGTTGTCCTGCTGGCGGAATCCAAGCTGGACGGCTCGCCGCTAGGCTCCATGCGGATTCAGACCAACCAGTTCAAACCGCTCAGCGTGGAGGAATCGGTGGTTTTGCCGGACTGGCTCAGAACCTGCAGGCTGGCCGAGGCATCGCGTCTGGGCGTGACGGGCACCACGGGTGGGCGGCTCGTCACAACCGTGCTGTTCAAGGCGTTCTATCTTTATTGCCAGCATATCGGCATTGAATGGATGGTGATCACCGGTCGCGCGCCGATTGACCGGCAGTATGAACGGCTGCTGTATGAAGATGTATTTCCCGGCAAAGGGTTCATTCCTCTTCATCACGTCGGCGACATACCTCACCGGGTCATGACTTCGAGCGTTGATACGGCAGAAGATCGTTGGCATGCAGCCAAGCACCCGCTGTTTGACTTTGCATTCCGTACGCATCATCCGGACATCAAAATCGGTGGCCAGTACAGGCGCCAGGCCCCGTCCATGGGAATGCCGGCATTTCCTTCGCATGGCGCGACACTGCCCATGTGATAAGCGAGGCCCGAAGGGCTTGACACGCATTCTCATTTCCGGGCTTTCATGCGCCTGATTTGCTGACTATTTAGGCATCCTGTTGTCGCCAGAATCGCGGCAATTTAAGCCGTAAATCGGAAGTGTTACATGACATTTTTACGGCAACCCAATGATTTATATGTTGTTTTTTAATAACGTTACATTTTGAAATTTCTTGCCGATCAACCCACTCAGGTGTAACGTCTGTTCTTCGCCACACGTTTTAAGGCGTGGCACAAAGACTTATATGGGTTGTTGGAAGAAAAATTTGTACGGAAAAGCGCATGGCTTTATGGGCATCCCCCTTGTCAGGGGGGGGATGATGACGCACAGCCCGCGTCAGGCCAAGCCATCCCAACCGGAGCAATGAACGCCATGCTCGAACAATTCAATCTTTTCCGATACAGGCTTGGTCGACTCACTTACGGGCTGGACAAGCTTTTGTACGTGATTTCGACGTACGCACTACCGATTGTTATTGGATTGCTCTCTGTGGTGGCGCTTTTTGTATGGAAAGCCCAGTACCCCATCCCGGCACCCCAGCAGTTGGACATTCGGGTCCTCAAACAGACGGATGCGCTGATGGATCCGCAACTGGCATCGCTTCAACTGACCGCCCGGGAGCCAAGCGCCTACCACGACACCCAGCTATCGGAATCCCCGTTCTGGTTCATGTTCGCCGTGCCGAAAGACGTTGAGAGTGTTCCCATGATGGCGGAGTTTCCCTCCCGCCACACGGTTGAGATGGCATGTTGGGATGCCCAGACAATGAACAGTCTGGGTAACGGCAACCGTCAGACTGCCACCGGGGGCATTTCATCGGTCAAGGCCGGCTTCGCGCTGGAACTCGCTCCCTCCCTCAAAGGCGGTCAAGTCATTTGTCGCATCAGTTCGATTGGCCCTGCGCGGCTTACCGCAATGGGTTGGGAGTCGGCCAACCTGGCACTGTCCAATCAGGAGTTTCATCGGAAATCAGGGTTGCTTGACGGAGGCATCCTGGTGTTGGCCCTGTTCGTCCTCATCACCGCCTTGATCAATCGAAGCGGTCTGTACATCTTGTTCGCAGCCTGGCTGGTACTCAACCTGCGAATGGCGGCGCTCTCTGCGGGATGGGATTCCCAATGGCTGGGCAACACGGTACCTCAAGAACTTGTGACGCGACTTCGGTCAATCACATTTGGCACTTACTACGTGTTGTCAATGACACTGTTCACGGTGCTGTTCCGCGACGACTTGAAGAAGCTGAGTTCAACATTGCCACTGAAAATAGTGCAATGGACATGCCTGCCTGTGCTGGCCATGTCCATTTTGATGCCCTACCGCTCCTTCCTGCCCTTCCTGTGGGCATCGACTGGCTTGATGACCGCAATCCTTGCGTACTTCTTGACGAAAATTTTGCTGGAAACCCGCTCCCGTGTGGCCGTGTGGTACGCAGCATCCGTGAGCATCACGGTAGCGGCAAGCCTTTACGAGGTCATCGCAGCCGCCCTGGGCATCAAAGGCTTGATTGGTTCGGTCAACAGCGTCACCGCCGCCCTGTCGTCCAGCCTGCTTGCCGCCTTGGCGATTGCAGAACAGATGCGCCAAGAGCATGAGCAGCGGCTGGAAGTTCAAGCTGAATTGGCGCATACCTATGAGGCCATGCCGATCGGGCTTTTCACCCTTGACCTCCATGGGCGATTCATGAGTGCCAATCCAGCCTTGCTGGCGATGCTGGGACCGAACGTTCTGAGCGGCGGGGGCAATGGCTGGCAGCAGTATTTCACCGAAGGTGCATGGACCCAACTGCACCAGATGGTGCACCGAAACGAAGGCGATGAAATGGAGGTCAAGAGTACGCAAACCCTTGCCTCCAATGGCTCAGTCCGCTTCTCGAAGCGCTTTTTGGTCAAGGCAACCCTGGCGCGTGACAAGATTGAGGGCTCCTTGCAGGATGTCACTGAAAAATCCCGTGCCACAGAAAACCTGCACTTCCTGGCCAACCATGATTCACTGACGAAAGTACTGAACCGCCGGGGGATCGAGAAGGCGCTCAATCACGCCATCGCAACGCTGACTGAAGACAAGGTCCTGGCATTGGCCTATCTGGATCTCGATCGATTCAAGCTGATCAATGACTTGTATGGCCATGGTGCCGGCGACGAAGTCCTGCAACAGGTTTGCAAACGCATCGCTGACATGCTTTCACGTGATATCCAATTGGGCCGTGTGGGCGGTGATGAATTTGTCATCGTGTTTCCGGACACGCGCATTTCGCTCGCCCGACTCATGTGTCGCGGCATCATCGACAGCATTGGCACCCGGCCTTACCGCGTTGGAGACAAAGCATTTTATGTACGCGGCTCCATCGGGCTTGTCGAAGTCAGCGCAACCATGAAATTCAATGACGCCATGTCCAGCGCCGATCGCGCCTGCCGCGAAGCCAAAGCGGGCAATAGCGCCGGTCTGGTGGTGTATGAGCGTTACGCAGTCGCGTTTCAGCGTCATGAAGATGAATTGAAGTTGATTGCCCTGCTCTCAACCAGTAACGCCACCGACGGCCTGTACCTGGAAATGCAGCCGATCATGTCGTTGACGGCGCCACATGAGTCACTGAACTTTGAAGTGTTGCTGCGCATGCGCAACGCTGAGGGTCAGGTAGTGCCCACAGATCGGCTGATTGGCGCAGGCGAAAGCAGCGGCCGCATGGGCATGATTGACCGCTGGGTGCTTTCAACAACGCTGGCGTGGCTCAATGAAAACTATACGCAGATGAAACATACGAAATTCATTTGCATGAACCTGAGCGGAGCTTCGTTGAACGACGAGCAATTCCTGCAGGATGTGTATGCACTGCTTGAGCAGAACCTGCACGTAGCCGGACAGTTATGCCTTGAAATCACCGAAAGTGTGGCCTTGCACGATCTTGAGAACACACGGCGCTTTGTCGACAAAGTTCGCGGCTACGGTGCCAAGGTGGCCCTTGACGATTTTGGCGCAGGTTATACATCGTTCTCTTACCTGAAAGAGTTCACTGCGGATTTGCTCAAGATCGATGGCAGTTTCATCATCAACATGAACAAGCACCCTGCCAATATCGCCATCGTTGAGGCTATCGTCAACCTGGCGAAAAACCTGGGCATGAAGGTCATTGCCGAATGGGCGGAAGACAACGCCACGGTGCAGACTCTGACCGAAATTGGCGTCGACTATGTGCAAGGTTTTGCGGTCGCCCGGCCTCAACACCCGGACAAACTTTTATCAGCAGAATCTTCGGCCAGCTTTATTCAGGATGCAGAACTGGCCCAGTATGTTGAACTCATTGGAAAGTCAGACCCTATGCTGGCACAAGTGGATCTGTTTCCCGAAGTACGCAGCATCAACGTGCATTGAAACGCCCCCAAAAAAAACAAAAAGGCCGCTACCTGACATCCAGGCAGCGGCCTTTTTTTCGGATGTCTAATCCGCGCGGAGGGCCCGCTTCAATTCCACGCCGAGTTCCGGCTTGTGGGAAAACGGGTCGGTTGGATTGCGTGCCTGCATGATGTCTTCCAGTCGGACCTGTACGGAGCCGATGGATTTGGGATGGCTGTAGATGTAGAACTGGTTCGCAGCTATCGCATCAAACACTTTTTGTGCGACATCGGCCGCGCTGACCTTGCCCGAACCCACAGCCTTGTCGCTCATGGCCTGTCCGATAAGTTGGCTTCGGGTCGGCTTCTCTGCCACCGCATCTGCCGGACGATTTCGGTGACTCTGGCTGATACCGGTCGACACGAAGAAGGGACACAAAACCGACGCACTGATCTGATCTGTGACCAAAGCCAAGTCCTGGTACAGCGTTTCACTCATACTCACCACAGCGTGTTTGCTGGCGTTGTAAATGCCCATATTGGGGGCATTGAGCAAACCAGCCATGCTGGCCGTGTTCACAATATGGCCTTGGTAGGCCGGGTCTTTTTTGGCTGCTTCGAGCATCATCGGCGTGAAGACGCGCAGACCGTGGGCCACGCCCATCAGGTTCACACCAATCACCCATTCCCAGTCCTTGGCAGTACTCTCCCAGATCAGGCCCCCTGCCCCAACCCCTGCATTGTTGAAGACAAAGTGAGGCGCACCGAAACGCTCTTGCACAGCACGGCCCAAAGCCTCTACTTCACTGGCCTTGGAAACGTCGAGTTTGAACGCCAGCACCTGAGCGCCGGCGGCCTGCATCTCGGCCGCAGCCTTGTCCAGCGCATCCTGCTGCACATCCGCAAGCACCAGGTTCATGCCCAGCTTGGCACCAATCCGTGCACACTCCAGGCCAAAGCCTGAACCTGCTCCAGTGAGGACAGCTGTTTTACCTTTGAAATTCGTGATCATAGTTTTCCTCTAAGTGACCGGGCCGTGAACTCAGGCTTCGGCTTTTTTCAAAACATATCCAATACGGGGGAAATGAACGTGCACTGTTCCTGCGCGTTCATCAATGCGGCGCAATGTGTAATGCATGCGCGTGGCGGCGACGAGTTCGCCTTCGGTCGTTTCCGGGCCGAAGGTCTCAGCCGCCACGGTGACACGACTTCCCAATGGAATGCCGTGTTCGTCCTGAAAGGATTCATCCGCCACGGAGAGCGGTGTCGACGTCGCAGCCAGGGCAATGGCCTCTGCCGAGCTGAATTTTTCCATGCGACCATGCCCAAGCGCCGCCATGCGGTCCATCCAGGCCAGCACACCGGGTGTCGCATCCAGAATACCCGCCATCACCGGCACCCGCACCCGGGAGTACCACAGGGGATGGTAGGCGGCAAAGTCTGCCACGGTGGGCGCGGCACCCAGCAAGAAGGTATTGCTCTCAAGCATATTGGCCAGACGGCGCAAATAACTCTTGTAGGCCGCAGCAGCATCCCCCGAGCGCAGCCGGGTCATACCAGCCGACATCTTGCCCCGGTCCTCGGCAAAGGCTTTGGCAGCCTCTGGCGGTGCATCCGCAAACATGTAGGCAACGCCCTTGGGGCTGAGGTTGTAGGCCATCGAGGCCCAGAACAGGGTCGTATCGGCCCATTGGGCCGTGATGCGTGCAATGCCCTTGATACCTTCAGGGTACAAGGCGGGAGCAGGCTGACGGTGCTCCAGTACATCGCAGATCAAAGCAGTGTCGCAATAAACATCGGCACCAATCTGCATGAATGGCGTCTTGCGGTATCCCCCGGTAAGCGCCACCACATCTGGCTTGGGCATCAGGGACGGAATGAGAACCGATTTCCATGCCAGGTTTTTGTACCCCAGAATCAGTCGCACTTTTTCGGAAAACGGCGAGCTCTCGAAGTGATGAAGAATGATGTCAGCCATAAATGCCTCCACAAAAATTGATCCCGGATCAAGTCCGGGATGTACACGACATACTCAAATCTGCGTAACTTAGTCGATCAGCTTGACCAGTTGCTTGCCGAAATTTTTGCCTTTAAGCAAACCCAGAAAAGCTTCAGGCGCTGCCTCGATACCTTGGGCGATGGATTCGCGAGCCTTCAGCTTGCCAGTGGCAACCAGGGTACCCAGTTCCTTGAGCGCTTCGGGCCACACTTCCATGTGCTCGCTGACAATGAACCCTTCCACCTTGAGGCGGTTGGTCAAGATCAGAGCAGGGTAAGTCAAGGGCAGCGGTGCGCCATCGTAGCCAGCAATCATTCCACAGACGGCAATGCGACCAAAGGCGTTCATGCGTGTGAGCACGGCATCCAGCACCATGCCACCCACATTTTCAAAATAGCCATCAATCCCATTCGGGCAGGCTTCCTTGAGTGCGTTGGAAAGTGAAGATGCGTCTTTGTGCAGTTTGTAATCAATGCAGGCGTCAAAGCCGAGTTCTTCAACCGCGTACTTGCATTTGTCGGGACCGCCGGCAATACCCACCGTGCGGCAACCACGCGCTTTCGACAGGGCTGCGAACGCACTGCCCACCGCACCCGTAGCGGCACTGACCACCATCGTCTGACCAGCGACGGGCGCGATGATCTTGACCAGACCGTACCACGCAGTGACGCCGGGCATACCGACTGCACCCAGGTAGGCGCTCAGTGGAACATGGGTCGTGTCAACCTTGCGCAAAGCACCGAGTTGATTTGCATCGACTACGCTGTACTGTTGCCAGCCGCCCATGCCCACCACCGTGTCACCCACCGCAAATTTGGAATTCCTGGATTCAACAATCTCGCCCACCGTACCGCCACCCATGGTTTGACCCAAAGCTTGTGGCACTGCGTAGCTTTTGGAATCATTCATGCGACCACGCATGTAGGGATCCAGGCTCAGGAAATGATGACGCACAAGTACCTGTCCATCCTGCAGTGCCGGTGTGTCGCCAACGACGAGTTTGAAATTACTGGCAACGGCTTCGCCTGCAGGGCGGTTGTCAAGGTGGATTTGTTTGTTCTGCGGCATGAATTGCTCCTGAAATAATACTAATCGGTTGAAATAACTGTGGTGTTTGCATCGGTCGCGGTGCTCAAACCATTGCTGCTTTTCGCCCCTATTGGCAAACGCTTGACGTATTTGAAAGTGCCGGTGGCGTGGGCACAGGCATGCCCCTGCTCGTCAAAAACCGTGGCTTCCGTAAAGGCCATCGTGGCCGTACGGTGCATCAAGTGCCCCTTGCCGATCAAGGGTCCACGCGCTGGCTGCATAAAACTGGTCTTCATTTCGATCGTGACAACACCCGTGTCCTTTTGCACACTGCGCGCGGCCACTGCCATCGTGACGTCAAGCAGGGTCATCAAAGCGCCGCCATGGGTAACCGCGAAAGAATTGAGATGCTCGGGCTTGGGTGTGTAGGACAACTCGGACAAGCCGCCGTCAAACACCTTCAACTCAAAGCCGAGGTGGTTGACGAACGGGATCTGAACACCAGAACCAAAGCCCATTCCTGCCGGTAATTCAGCCACCGGTCACCACACTCACGCCACCGTCCACTGCCATCCATTGGCCAGTGATATGTTTACCCGCATCCGATGCGTACAGCAGTGTCAGGCCCTTGAGGTCTTCGTCGTCACCCAGGCGATTGAGCGGCGCGTGGGCGGCCATGTTTTCTTCGCCCATCGACTTGATCAAGCCTTCTGCCATCTTGGTCATGAAGAACCCCGGGCAAACTGCGTTTACATTGATTTTGTATTTACCCCATTCAGCGGCCAGCGCGCGGGTAAAGTTGATCACGGCACCCTTGGACGTGTTGTAGGCAATCGTGGTCATCTCCTTGGGGTTGCCGTTGAGGCCCGCGATCGAAGCGATGTTGATGATGCGTCCGCCGCCATTGGGAATCATGCTGTGCTTGGCGACGTGCTGGCTCAGGATGAAATAGCCACGCACGTTGAGATTCATCACCTTGTCCCAAGCCGCGACCGGGTGGTCTTCAGCTGGCGCACCCCAGCTGGCGCCCGCGTTGTTCAACAAGATATCGACCTTGCCCATGCGTTCGAGGGTTTCATCGGCCAGGCGGCGAATATCCTCTTCCTTGCCGCAGTCGGCTGCAATCCAGCGTGCATCAATACCAGCAGCCTGCAGTTCGGCTGTAGCCTGCTCCAGATCTTCAGCTTTGCGCGAACTCAACATGATTCTTGCGCCCGCTTCACCAAGAGCGTGCGCCATCTGAAGGCCCAGGCCGCGTGAGCCACCGGTGACCAGGGCCGTCTTGCCTTTGAGGTCAAAAAGTTGCTGAATATTACGAGTCATGATGTTTCCTTAAGGTTGGCAGATTGTGCCGTGTGTACTTGTGAATTGCGTGTCTCTTGCGTGATATCAGAAGGCTTCTTCGGACATGCTGGCGCAAGTCTGATCACGGCTCTCCACGACCTTGAGCCACGCGCCGATTTTCGGCAATTCGTAGTGAAAAAAGTAGCGAGCCGAACCCAGCCGACCTTCGGTGGCAGTTGAAGATTTCGCTGCGTCCATGGCCAGCGCAGCCATGGCCACATCGAGTGAAATCCAGGCCAACACCGTGTGACCAAACGCCTGCATGTAAGGTACGGCATTGGCCAATGCATCGCTCGGCTCACCGGTAGACCATGCAGCTTGCGTTGCAGCCACCACCTGTTTCATGGCCAGGGCCAGGGCTTCAGCATGTACCGCGAGTTCGGGGATCTTTTTCGCCCGATCAACAGTCGCGTTGATGCGCTCCACAACCAGCACCAGCCCACGGCCGTTTTCCATCAGCACCTTGCGCCCCAGCAAGTCTGCCGCCTGGATGCCGTGCGTCCCTTCGTGAATCATGTTCAGACGGTTGTCGCGCCAGTACTGCTCCACGGGGAAGTCCCGGGTGTAGCCATATCCGCCGTGGATCTGAATGGCCAGAGAGTTGGCCTCCAGACACCATTCACTGGGCCAACTCTTGGCAATTGGCGTAAGCACCTCCAGCAACAAACGGGCATCATCCGCCGCTTCGGGGCTTGCAGTGTGCTGCTCGTCAACCAGTCGAGCGCAGTAGAGCATCAGGCCCAATGAACCTTCGCAATAGGATTTTTGTGCCAACAACATGCGTTTGACGTCCGCATGTTCGATGATCCGAACCTGAGGCCGCGCCGCGTCTTTGCCACCGGCGCCCACGGGACGCCCTTGCGGCCGGTTCTTGGCATACTCCAGCGACGCATAGTAGCCAGCCAGACCCAGCATGGTGGCCGCAATACCAATCCCGATCCGGGCCTCGTTCATCATGTGAAACATGCACCGCAAGCCCTCATGCGGCTTGCCTACCAGATAACCTACGGCACCGGCACCCTGCCCATCAAGTCCGCCCCCCGTGCTCTTCACGGGATACTTGCCTTCACCAAAATTGAGCAAGGTATTGGTGGTGCCACGCCAACCCAATTTATGGTTCAAACCTGCCAAGGCTACGTCGTTGCGCTCGCCGGTGAGCTGGCCCGCCGTATTCACCATCTTCTTGGGAACGATGAACAGCGAGATACCGCGAGTGCCCGGAATCAGCTTGCCATCCGGTCCGGGGATCTTGGCCAGTACCAAATGAACGATATTTTCTGTGAGTTCGTGCTCTCCCGCAGAAATCCACATTTTGTTGCCCTTGATGCGATAGCGTGGGCCCAACGGATCGGAGGCGAAGTCATCACCATCCGGTACGGCTCGTGTAGCAACATCACTCAACGAAGAGCCCGCCTGTGGCTCCGACAAACACATGGTTCCCGAAAACCGTCCGGCAAATTCGTTCTTGGCAAACACCTCTTTTTGCAGCGGAGTACCGTGCACCATCAACAAGTTGGCGTTGCCAGTGGTCAGCAAGCCCGTTCCCATGCTGACCGAGGCGCAGGCAAAAAAGGAGTTGGCTGCAGCCTCGATCGTGTAAGGCAACTGCATGCCACCCATGTCGTAATCCTGCGCTGCGCTGAGCATGCCAGACGCTGCGTAAGCCTTGCCCGCATCATGTGTCGCCTGGGGCAGGATGACTTTCTCGCCATCGAAATGGGGCTCCTGTGTATCCACCAAACGATTGAATGGCGCAAATTTCTCCCGCGCAATCCGCTCGCAGGTTTCCAGCACGGCGTCAAAGGTCTCACGGGAGTGATCGGAGAACCGTGGACGTTCGTTCAAGGTCGTGGCATTGAGCCACTGGTACAACAAAAAATCAAGAGTAGGACGTAGAGACATGGTCGTATGAATTCAAAGCAAAAAAAAACTGAGCCGCTCAAATGAGTCGGCTCAGCCCTGTTCATCCAGCCGAAATCGGCAAATTTTTACAGCACTTCAAAAATGCCCGCCGCACCCATGCCGCCACCAATACACATGGTGACGCAAACACGCTTGGCACCGCGACGCTTGCCTTCAATCAGGGCATGGCCGGTCAAACGCTGGCCACTCACACCGTAAGGGTGTCCCACTGCGATGGCGCCGCCATTGACATTCAGGCGATCTGCAGGAATTCCCAGTTTGTCGCGGCAATACAGAACTTGCACGGCGAACGCCTCGTTGAGCTCCCACAAGTCGATATCGCTGATCTTCAGACCCAAGCGGGCCAACACTTTGGGAATGGCAAACACCGGGCCAATACCCATCTCGTCAGGCTCGCAACCAGCCACAGCAAAACCAAGGAAACGACCCAATGGCTTGAGGCCTTTTTTCTCTGCCAGAGTTTCGTTCATCACGACCACTGCACCACCACCGTCCGAAAACTGGCTGGCATTGCCCGCCGAAATCAGGCCACCAGGCAAAGCCGAACGCAAGCCGGTGATACCTTCCTTGGTCGTGCCGGCGCGAATGCCTTCATCCTGACTAACCGTGACTTCGCGTGTGGTCATGCCCATGACTTTATCAACAACACCCATGGTGACCGTGATCGGGGCAATTTCGTCATTGAACAGACCGGCGGCCAAGGCGGCTGTGGCGCGCTGCTGACTTGCGGCGCCGTACTCGTCCATGGCGTCGCGGCCAATGTTGTAGCGCTTGGCAACGTTTTCGGCTGTCTGCAACATGTTCCAGTAGATCTCAGGCTTGTTTTTGACCAGCCAAGGATCGGCCAACATGTGGGTATTTGCCTCCTGCTGAACGCAGGAAATGCTCTCGACGCCGCCAGCGACGTAGATGTCGCCTTCATTGGCGATGATGCGCTGTGCTGCCATTGCAATGGTTTGCAAACCAGACGAGCAAAAACGGTTGATGGTCATGCCCGATACGGTGACAGGGCAACCAGCGCGCAGTGCGGCCTGGCGTGCGATGTTGGATCCTGTGGCACCTTCGGGTGTGGCGCAGCCCATGAGCACGTCGTCAACTTCGCCCGCTTCAATACCGGCCCGTTTGATGGCGTGCTCGACAGCGTGACCACCCAAGGTAGCTCCGTGGGTCATGTTGAAAGAACCCTTCCAGCTCTTGGCGAGTGGGGTGCGGGCGGTAGAAACGATTACTGCTGAGGTCATGATGAATTACTCCTGAATTTCTCTCCGAAGAGGCAACGAACCCAGGGCCTCTGCCCCAAGTTCGTCAATGCCATGTTCTTTGGAGAATTTACGATCCTGGATTGGGATAGAAGGCCCAATCCGCGCTTTAGTTGAATGTCTTGCCTTCAGCGGCCAGCTTCGCGAGCAACGGTGCTGGCGCCCAGAACTTGGCATCGTCCAGCGGGTTTTGTGCAAAGCGTTTCATGGCCTGAACCACATTGAACAAACCAACCTGATCTGCATAGTTCATCGGACCGCCACGGTGAATGGGGAAGCCGTAGCCCATGAGGTAGACCATGTCGATATCGCTGGCCTTGGAAGAAATGCCTTCTTCCAGGATGCGTGCACCCTCGTTGACCAGGGCATAGACCAGTCGCTGAACAATCTCTTCATCGGAGATCTTGCGTGGTGTGATACCGAGCGCCTTGCGATGATCTTCGATCATTTTGACGACATCTGCATTTGGAATGGCGTCGCGCTTGCCAGCCACATAGTCATACCAGCCAGCGCCAGTCTTTTGGCCAAAGCGACCTTTTTCACACAGCAAATCAGCAGTCTTGCTGTATTTCATGTCGGGCTGCTCGACCACGCGACGCTTGCGGATGGCCCAGCCAATATCATTTCCTGCCAGGTCACCCATGCGGAACGGGCCCATGGCGAAACCGAACTTTTCGATGGCTTTGTCCACCTGAGCCGGTGTGCAACCTTCATCCAGAAGGAAACCACCCTGACGACCATACTGCTCAACCATGCGATTGCCGATGAAACCATCGCAAACGCCCGATACCACGGCGATCTTCTTGATCTTCTTGGCGACAACCATCACGGTCGCCATCACGTCCTTGGCGGTCTTCTTGCCACGCACCACCTCAAGCAACTTCATCACATTGGCGGGACTGAAGAAATGCAGGCCCACGACGTCTTCGGGACGCTTGGTGAAGGACGCAATCTTGTCCACATCCAGCGTCGAAGTGTTGGATGCCAGAATGGCACCAGGCTTCATGACACGATCGAGTTCCTTGAACACGGCTTCTTTCACACCGATTTCCTCGAACACAGCCTCAATCACCATGTCGGTACCCGCCAGATCGTCGTAGCTCAGCGTGGTGGACAGCAAGCTCATGCGCTGGTCATATTTGTCCTGCTTGAGTTTGCCCTTTTTCACCTGGGATTCATAGTTTTTGCGGATGGTGGCAATGCCACGGTCCAGCGCTTCCTGCTTCATCTCCAGCATCTTGACCGGAATACCTGCATTCAGGAAGTTCATCGCAATACCGCCACCCATGGTGCCGGCGCCGATCACGGCAATCGACTTGATTTCGCGCACTGGCGTGTCTGACGGCACATCAGGAATCTTGGAAGCAGCACGCTCCGCCAGGAAAATGTGGCGCAAAGACTTGCTCTCGGGTGTCGCCATGAGGGCGATGAAGATCTCGCGCTCAACAGCCATGCCGTCGTCAAACTTTTTCTTGGTCGCGGCTTGCACGGCATCCACGCATTTGGCGGGTGCCGGGAAATTTTTGGACATGCCATTGACCATGTTGCGCGCAAACTGGAAGTACGCATCGCCCTGAGGGTGTTTGCATGGCAGATTACGTACCAGTGGCAAGGGTCGCACGTCGGCCACCGAACGGGCAAACGCCAATGCTTCTTCAGCCAATGTGTCGGCCGATGCAGCGACCTTGTCAAACAATTTTTGACCAGGCACCATCGCGAGCATTTCGCTCTTGACCGCCTCGCCGGTGACGATCATGTTCAGTGCGGCCTCAACACCGATCAAACGTGGCAGACGCTGTGTACCGCCTGCGCCTGGCAACAAACCCAACTTGACTTCGGGCAATGCAACGCTGCAACCAGGCGCAACCACGCGGTAATGGCAACCCATAGCCAACTCGAGACCCCCACCCATGGCCACGGTATGCATGGCCGCAATGACCGGTTTGGCAGAAGCTTCCAGCACCGCGATCACACTGTTGAGGTTCGGCTCCTGACCGGCTTTCGGAGAACCAAACTCCTTGATGTCAGCACCGCCCGAGAATGCCTTGCCGGCGCCGGTGATAACGATAGCCGTAACGGCCGCGTCGGCATTGGCACTGGCCATGCCATCGGCGATGCCTTGGCGAGTCGAAAGACCCAGACCATTGACAGGGGGATTATTCAGCGTAATCACGGCAACATTGCCGTGAACTTGGTATTGGGCGGTCATGCTTGCATTCCTAAGAAGTGAAAATAGAACGATCGTGCTCTCATTGAATTGTAAGAGCTACCTCCCGTAACCAAACCCGGTTTTGTCACGGGAGGGACAAGGCGCTTAAACCTCTAGCCATTCCTTGCGCGTATAGCTGTCATTGCGCAAATCGTCTGGCGTTCCCGAGAACACAATGCTGCCGTGCCCCATCACCAGACAACGATCTGAAATCTGCATCGCGATGGTCAATTTTTGTTCAATCAACAATACAGAAATTCCACGTCTTTTCAACTCCTGGAGATACTGGGCCACCAACTCGACAATCTTGGGCGCCAAACCTTCCGTGGGCTCATCAATGATGATCAAGTCCGGATCACCCATGAGGGAACGGCACAAGGTCAACATCTGCTGCTCACCACCGGACATCACACCGGCCTCGGTGTGCTGACGCTCCTTGAGACGAGGAAACATCTGGTACATGTCATCCAAAGACCAGCGCCCCGCTTTATTTGCGTTTTTCTGTCCAAGGTAGAGATTCTGTTCAACCGTCAGCGTGGGGAAAATTTCACGGCTTTCAGGCACATAGCCAAGGCCCAAATGGGCAATCTCAAAGGTGCGCTTGCCAATGAGCTCCTGCCCCTTCCAATGAATGGAGCCGTGGCAATCAACCAATCCCATGATGGCTTTGGCCGCGGTGGAGCGACCGGAACCATTTCGACCCAAAAGCGAAACAATCTCGCCAGGCTGCACCTCAAAGTGAACACCATGCAGGACATGGCTCTTACCGTAGAAGGCTTGCAAATTTTCAATTTTCAACATGCTCAATGGCCTCCCGCCTGTGCATCAGCAACCGAAGACCCGAGATAGGCTTCCTGTACGCGCTGGCTGGCACGCACAGCATCCGGTACATCATAGGCAAGCAATTCGCCGTACACAACGACAGCGATTTTGTCCGCCAAACCAAAGACCACCCCCATGTCATGCTCCACTGTCAGAAGAGTTTTTCCAACAGTGACATCCTTGATCAGCTTGATGAAACGACTGGTCTCTGATTTGCTCATACCGGCCGTTGGTTCATCCAGAAGAATCACGTTCGCACCACCTGCAATGGTGATGCCGATCTCAAGCGCCCGTTGTTCAGCGTAGGTCAGGTTGGTCGCGATCACATCACGTTTTTTGTCGAGATTGACCATTTGCATGAGTTCTTCAGCGCGATCGTTTGCATCATCCAGATCAGCCAAAAACTTCAGAAAGGTGTATTTGTAGCCCAGGCTCCAAAGCACCCCGCAACGTAGATTTTCAAAAACGCTGAGATTGGGAAAAATATTGGTGATCTGGAAACTGCGGCTCAGACCCATCCGATTGATCTCATAGGGCTTTTTCCCCGCAAGGCTTTGGCCATTGAGCAGTACATCGCCACTTGTGGCACCAAAACGACCACTGATGAGGTTGAACAAGGTTGATTTGCCAGCCCCGTTGGGACCAATAATGCCAACTCGCTCACCTGCCGGAATTGCCAGGTTGATACCGCGGATGATCTCCGTTTTTCCAAAGCTCTTGCGCAAGTCTTTCAGCTCAAGCGCATAGCCGGATGACTGGGTAGACGTTTGAGTCATAGCGCTTCCCTCCGTTTAATTTCTATTTCAATGCTTTCCTGAATTTGGGCCCATTCACCAGCGAACTTTCTCCGGCAAAATTCAAACAAGCCCAATCCAGTCACCGTGACAAGGACTGCTGTCAACCAGCTATTGAGGCTCAGAGCGTCAAGGCTGGCGCCCATGAATGACAACTTGGAACCAAGTGCGGCGTTCAACTGCAGGTGATAGACCATTTCGATCATCACTGCGACCCCAAACAGTGCCGTCAACGCCGTCAGTGTCAGTACCAGGTAGAGTCCCCATAGCTTGCGCATATGGCCAAATGCAGCAACCCGGATGTTCATCATGATGAGGGCGGCGACGCCACCAGGCGCAAACATCACCATGAACAGAAACACCAAGCCCAGGTAGAGCAGCCACGCCTTTGTAATTTCAGACAAGAGCACAAAGGCCAGCACCATGAGAATAGCGCCGATGATGGGACCGAAAAAGAAGGTCGCACCACCAAGGAATGTAAACAACAAATAAGCCCCAGAGCGATTCCCGCTAACCACCTCCGAAGTAACAATTTCAAAATTCAAGGCAGCCAGTCCGCCTGAAATTCCGGCGAAAAAGGCAGCCACGATGAACGTGAAATAGCGGACTTTCTGGGTGTCGTAACCGACAAACTCGACACGCTCAGGGTTGTCTCGCACGGCATTCAACATCCGACCCAATGGGGTCCGAGTGAAAGCGAACATCAACCCGGTACAAAAGAAGGTGTAGACCGCGATCAGGTAATACAACTGAATCTGTGGTCCATACGTGATGCCAAGCGTCTTGGGGCCGGTAACGCGATTCCCTGATACGCCACCCTCACCGCCAAAAAAATCCGGGAACATCAAAGACATGGCCCAGACCAACTCTCCAATACCCATGGTGATCATCGCAAATGTGGTGGATGATTTTTTGGTGGTCACCCATCCCAAAACAACCGCGACCAGCATTGCAGCCAGACCACCCACAATCGGGATCAGACTGACCGGCAAAGGCAGCCCGCCTGCAACCAGATTCAGGGTATGAATCGCCAAAAATGACCCCATGCCGGAATACACAGCGTGACCAAAACTCAGCATGCCGCCCTGCCCCAGCAACATGTTGTAGCTAAGACAAACGATGATGGCAATACCCATTTGACTGAGCATCGTCTGACTCAAGCTGCTACTGAACACCAGGGGCGCAACCAGCAGAACCACCGCAAATAACGACCAAACGACAGCACGCCCGACATTGAGCGGCTTGAATTGATAAACAGTGCTACTCATGAATTAGCCCTCCCTCTTGCCCAACAGACCCTTGGGCCGGAAAATTAGAATCAGCACCAGAAACAAATAAGGCAGGATAGGCGCCACCTGGCTAAGTTTCAGCTTCCACAAGGCATAGCCAAATGTCGAAGGGGTCAGGTTGATCCCCACCGTTTCCATGGCTGACAGCAAGGATGCATCAATGGCAACCGCAAAAGTCTGCAGAACGCCAATCAGGAGGGACGCCAAAAACGCCCCCTCAAGCGATCCCATTCCACCGACCACCACAACGACAAAGATAATGCCGCCAACAGAAAATGCCATACCGGGCTCGGTCACATAAGCGTTGCCACCAATGACCCCCGCCAAACCGGCAAGCGCGCATCCACCGCCAAACACCAGCATGAACACGCGTGGGACGTTGTGCCCCAGTGATTCAACCATGTGGGGATGGGTCAACGCACCCTGAATGACCAGACCGATGCGGGTCCGAGTCAGCAAGAGCCAAATTGAAAGCAGCATCATCAAGGCCACAAACATCATGAAAGAGCGGTACATCGGGAACTGAGTACCAAATATGGTGAACAAGGGACCATCCAGCGCCACTGGCACGCGATAGTCAACAGAACTGCGTCCCCATACCAATTGAACAAGCTCCAAAATGATGTAGCTAAGACCAAAGGTAATTAAAAGCTCAGGGACGTGACCAAACTTGTGGACACGCCGCAGGCAATATCTCTCAAACGCTGCACCGGTCACTCCGACCAAAATCGGAGCAAGCACCAGGGCTGGCCAAAAACCAATGAACGACGTGATCGTGAAGGCAAAGTAAGCCCCCAACATGTAGAAGGATGCGTGGGCGAAATTGAGAACGCCCATCATGCTGAAAATCAGTGTCAGCCCGGAACTCAGCATGAATAGCAGCAAGCCGTAGCTGATGCCATTCAGCAATGAAATAGTGTAAAACTCCATGGCGTACTCATAGTGGATATAAATCAAAGCAACCGACGCATATTGTCAATACGAAAATAACGTCGACAAAAAAACGCCGGGGTCGCAGCATGCTCACCCGGCGTTCAGACGAAATGCCTTTAACTTGGGCGCTTCATCTGGCAGCTTGTAGGCGTGCTGGCCGCATAACTTTCAATGTACTTGATCGGCGCAAATGTATAGCCTGTTTTTTCCACGTTATAGGCATTTTTTGCATCCACTTTTTGCCACTTGGAGATATACAAGCCTTGCTGCATCTGGTGATCAGACTTGCGCATCTCGGACTCACCATTGAAGCCCTGGAACTTCAATCCATCCAATGCGGCCGCGACCTTGACAGGATCAGTTGACTTCGCCTTGGCAATACCTTCACTCAGCATCACCAAGCCGTTGTAAAGAGAGAATGTGTAAAAGTCATCACCGAACTTCTTCTGGAAATCCGCAGACAGCTTACCCATGATGCCCGTATGGTTGGAATGGGCGTAAGAAATCTGATAAACCTCGCCTTCACCACTTGCAGCCAACACAGTCGGCGTACCGGACACAGCGGCGTAGTAGGTGTACATCGGCAATTTGAGACCGGAATCGTTCATGGCCTTGACCAAAAGCGTCAAGTCCTGACCCCAGTTGCCCGTCACGATAGCATCGGCACCCGACTGTTTGATCTTGGCAACATAGGGTGCAAAGTCTTTAACCTGACCCAAGGGCACCAAATCCTCACCCACGATGGATGAATCAGGGCGCTTGCGAGCCATACCCTCTTTGAAGTACTTCGCAACCTGATGGCCGTGTGAGTAATTCTGGTTCAGCAAATACACCTTCTTGACCTTGGGCTGATCCTTCATGAAAGTGGTCAGCGCTTCCATTTTCTGGGTGGTATCAGCATCCAGACGGAAATGCCAGTAATTGCACTTCTCGTTGGTCAACGCTGGATCCACAGCCGAGTAATTGAGGTAGACCACCTCTTTGCCAGGATTACGCTCATTGTGTTTGGCAACAGCATCCGACAAAGCCAGCGCTGCGCCAGAGCCATTACCCTGCGCAATGTAGCGGAAGCCCTGATCCACGGCAGCCTTGAAGGTGCTCAACGCTTCTTGCGGAGAACCCTTGCTGTCCAAACCAACGATTTCAAATTTCACGCCTGCGGGGTTCTTGACCCCATTGGCTGGATCAGCCAGGAATTGAAGGTTTTTAAGCTGATTCTGACCAACGTTACCCATCGGACCGGACAGGCCTTCGATCATGGCAATTCTGACAGTCTCACCCTTTTGGGCGAACGCGCTGCCCATGCACAACACGGCAGCAGTAGCAGCCACAACTTTCATCGCGAATCTCATACATATCTCCAAAGTTTTAATCAACCAACACCAGCACAGCTTACAAGTATTTGTGCATTGCACCAAGAGGGTTTCCCCTACACCGAATCACCCATGTGACACCCGAGCGAAAGCCCGTGCGCACCCCTGTGGTGCGCACCGTTGGCCAACACTCAGGCATCGGGAAGTTTGTAGTCCGCAAGCTGCTCGCGCAACTTCGATTTTTGCATTTTGCCCGTGCCACCCAAGGGAATGGCATCCACGAAAACGACGTCATCCGGGATCTGCCATTTGGCAGTCTTGCCATCGTAGAACTTGATCAGGTCGTCGCGGGTCACTTCGGCACCTGGCTTCTTGACCACGGCAATGATGGGGCGCTCGTCCCACTTCGGATGTTTCATGCCGATACATGCCGCCATCGCCACAGCAGGATGCGCCATCGCGATGTTTTCGACATCGATCGAGCTGATCCATTCCCCTCCGGACTTGATGACGTCTTTACTCCGATCCGTGATCTGCATGTAACCATCCGGGTCAATCGTTGCGACGTCACCTGTTGGAAACCAGCCATCGACCAGAGGAGCGCCGCCCTCGCCCTTGTAATATTCACTGATGATCCACGGGCCCTTGACCAGCAGGTCGCCATAGGCTTTGCCGTCCCACGGAAGTTCTTTGCCTTCGTCATCGACGATCTTCATCTCCACCCCGAAAATGCCACGGCCCTGCTTGAGGCGGACTTTCATTTTTTCGGCGGGGGACAGCGCAAGGTGTTTGTTCTTGAGAGTACAAACCGTACCCAGGGGGGACATTTCCGTCATGCCCCAGGCGTGCAACACTTCGACGCCATAGTCATCATTGAAAGAGGTGATCATGGCGGGAGGGCAAGCCGAACCACCAATCACCGTGCGCTTGAGCGTCGAGAACCGCAAGCCACCTGCCTGCATGTGACCCAGCATCATTTGCCAGACGGTGGGCACACCAGCAGCGAACGATACCTTTTCGTTTTCAATCAATTCAAAAATCGACTTGCCATCCATGGCGGGTCCGGGGAACACCAGTTTGGCACCCGTCATGGCAGCCGAATAAGGCAGACCCCACGCGTTGACGTGGAACATGGGCACCACCGGCAAAACCGTGTCGCGCGCGCTCATGCACAGGGCATCGGGCAAGGCACCGGCCCAGGCGTGCAACATGGTCGAGCGATGGCTATACAGGGCGGCCTTTGGATTGCCCGTTGTACCGCTGGTGTAGCACATGCTGGACGCCGAGTTTTCGTCAAACGAGGGCCATTTGTAGGTGGCGGATTGCGCTCCAATCCAGGCTTCGTAGCTCACCAACCCGGGAATGCCGCTGTCAGCCGGAAGCTTGTCTGCGTCGCACATTGCCACGAAAGTCTTGACCGTGCCGCAACGGCTGTGAATAGCCTGCACGATAGGCAGAAAGCTCATGTCAAAACACAGGACCGTGTCTTCAGCGTGATTGGCAATCCACACAATCTGGTCGGGGTGCAGACGCGGATTGAGCGTGTGCAACACACGGCCCGAACCACTTACACCGAAATAAAGCTCAAGATGGCGGTAACCGTTCCATGCCAGCGTAGCGACGCGATCGCTAAAGCCAAGCTTTAAACCATCCAGTGCGTTGGCCACGCGCCGTGCGCGGGCGGCGACATCCTTGTAGGTATACCGATGGATATCACCTTCCACCCGGCGTGACACGATTTCGGCGTCGCCATGGTGGCGTTCGGCGAAATCGATCAACGACGAGATCAACAACTGTTGGCTTTGCATCAACCCGAGCATGTAAGAACTCCTGAATAATTGTGGAATCGAAACGCGCATGGTACTGCGGTTTTTGAACAAGCATGGCCAAGCCGACATACGAGCCTGAGGTCATGAACAGCAGATTTCGTATCATCGAGGTCTTGGCGCGGACGTCATTTTGATGTGAATGACGGCGCACGGCAAACCCTGTCAACTGAGCGACAGTTTATAGGTAGTAACCCTGGGTCTTCATTTTCTGACCAGCCGTATCCATGACCACATCGCGGCTTGTCTTACATAAAAAAACCATGTTTCCCGACTCGGTCTCTCCCATATCCCGATTTGTAGCGCTGCAACCCTGGTTTGCCAGCCTGCCCCTGTCGACTCAAACCCGGGTCGCTGATAGTTTGCTGCGCATTTCGGGCAAAAAGGGAGAGGTCCTGCTGCCAGCTGGCGCCCAAGTGGAAGGGTGGTATGGCGTTCTGTCAGGGCTCGTCAAATTGCAGAGCGTGCCCGTTCAGGGAAAGACATGCAGTTTCGTGTGTGCAGCTTGCGGCGACTGGTTCGGCGAAGGTTCGGCGATGAACATCGAGCTTCGCCGTTACGAGGTCGTTGCCCTGCGTGACACCGAATTGCTGTGCCTGCCGCAGAGTGAGTTTCATGAACTGCGTGCCAGCAGCCTGGCGTTCAACCAGTTTCTGGCAAAGCAATTGAGTATCCGGGTGAGCCAAACCATGGCCATTATCGAAACCAGCCGTTTGCGCACACCCGAGCAGCGTGTTGCGCTGTCCCTCAGTCGGCTGTTCTGGGGGCGAACGCGAAAGCTCAACCTGTCGCAGGACGAACTGGCCAGCCTGGTCGGCATCTCCCGTCAGACGGCCAACCAGTCGCTGCGGTCACTGGCACAACGGGGCCTGGTGACACTGGATTTCGGCCGACTGGAAATTCCCGATGACGAAGCGCTGACCAATTTCATCTTTTCCGCACCTCAGACTTCCTGAGCGCACGAAGCGGGTTCGATCGGAGGTCGGATAACCCTGCGGCCGCGGGGTCTGGCGACACTGCGAGACAATTCAACCATGAACACGGCATCTGACAGCCACGACGGTCTGGACATAGGACTGACTTGGAACAACAGCTTCTCCCAATTGGGCGAAGACTTTTATACGCGCCTTGCGCCACAACCCCTGCCTGCGCCCTACTGGGTAGGGCGAAGCAGCGCAGCCGCCGCGGTACTGGGGCTGGACCCGTCCTGGCTGGATTCGTCCGAACTGCTGGAAGCGGTATCAGGCAACCGCCGCCTTGCAGGCGGAGCCACTTTGGCCAGCGTGTACAGCGGACATCAATTCGGAATGTGGGCCGGACAGTTGGGCGACGGCCGCGCCCTTCTGCTGGGCGAGACGGGCGCAGGCATGGAAGTTCAGCTCAAAGGTGCGGGACTCACGCCCTACTCCCGCATGGGCGACGGCCGCGCGGTGCTGCGCTCCAGCATTCGCGAATTCCTGTGCAGCGAAGCCATGCACGGCCTGGGCATACCCACGTCACGCGCTTTGTGTGTCATTGGCTCGGATGCGCCGATTCGGCGTGAAACGATCGAAACTGCGGCGGTCGTCACGCGACTGGCACCCAGCTTCGTGCGGTTTGGCCACTTTGAGCATTTTTCACATGGCAACCAGCACGATCAGCTCAAGGCGCTTGCCGACTACACCATTGACCGGCACTACCCCGAATGCCGAACGAGTGAAGAATTTGCCGGCAATCCTTACGCCGCGCTTTTGCAAGCCGTGAGCGAGCGAACCGCGATCATGGTCGCACAATGGCAGTCCGTCGGCTTCTGCCATGGCGTGATGAACACCGACAACATGAGCATTCTGGGCCTGACCATTGACTATGGGCCATTCCAGTTTCTGGACGCGTACAACCCAGGCCACATCTGCAATCACTCCGACAACCAGGGGCGCTATGCCTTCAACAAACAGCCCAATATGGCTTACTGGAATCTGTACTGCCTGGGGCAGGCTTTACTACCGCTGATTGGGGAGCAAGAACCCGCCATTGCTGCGCTTGAGTCTTACAAAACAGTGTTTCCAGCGGAGTTTGGCCAAAGAATGGGCGCCAAACTGGGTTTGATGGCGTCGCAAGGTGAGATGTCGGCGCTGGACCGGGCCTTGATTGAAGACATTCTGAAATTGCTGGCTGCGGACCGCGTCGACTACACCATTTTCTGGCGGCGCCTGAGTCATTCGGATGGCGGCCGTGATGCTGCTGCAGTGCGTGACCTGTTCCTGGATCGCGTAGCTGCAGACGCCTGGTTGCTACGCTATTCGGAGCGAATCAAGCATATTCCACGCGGGGAATCGACTGATTTGATGCTCAAAACCAATCCCAAGTTTGTGCTGCGAAACCACTTGGGTGAACAAGCTATCAAAAAAGCGAAACTAAAGGACTTTTCCGAAGTCAATACCTTGCTGACACTGCTCGAATCCCCATTTGAGGAACACAAGGGGTTTGAAGAATATGCCGGTTTCCCGCCAGAGTGGGCTGCAGGCATTGAGATCAGTTGCAGTTCCTGAAACTACCATCACATTAAGACGAGTCATCTTCATGAGCTACAAAATCGAAAAAACCGAGCTCCAGTGGAAAGCCCTGCTGCAAGAAAAGGGGGCCGAGCCTCTGGCCTTTGATGTCACACGCCACGAAGCCACCGAACGCGCCTACACCGGCAAGCTGGAGAGCAACAAGGCAGAGGGCGTCTACAAGTGCATCTGCTGCGAAAAGCCCTTGTTTGATTCCAGCACCAAGTACGAATCCGGCTCCGGCTGGCCCAGCTTTTTTCAACCCCTGGATGAAACTGCCGTGGGCACCAAGGTCGACGGTGTGCTGTGGATGAAACGCACCGAAGTGCACTGCGCTGACTGCGGTGCCCACCTTGGCCATGTCTTCGAAGATGGCCCGGCGCCCACCGGACTGCGCTATTGCATGAACTCGGCTTCGTTAAACTTCAGCCCTAAATGAAAATACTGATTGATTTCCTCCCCATCCTGCTGTTTTTTGGGGCCTACAAAGCCTACGACATATACGTGGGCACAGGCGTGCTGATGGCCGCCACCGTGGTTCAAATGGTCCTGATCTACGTCATTGACCGCAAATTGCAGGCCATGCACAAGATCACGCTGGCCTTGGTGCTTGTTTTCGGTACCTTGACCCTGGTCCTGCATGACGACCGTTTTATCAAATGGAAGCCGACGGTACTCTACGCGGCCATGGCGATTGCGCTGGCAGTGGCCGTCTGGGTATACAAAAAGAACTTCCTCAAAATGTTGCTGGGTAGCCAAATGGAACTCCCCGATCCGGTCTGGATGCGACTCAACGTTTTGTGGATTGCCTACAGTGCATTCATGTCGCTCATCAATGCCTATGTGGCCGCCTACTACAGCACCGAGGCCTGGGTGAATTTCAAGCTCTGGGGCTACGCGTTCCCGCTGGCCTTCATCATTGGTCAGGGGTTTTATATTTCCCGCTACCTCAAGTCTGACGAGCCCAGGGCCTGACGCCCAGGCCCTTGCGACTGCATCACCATGACCTCTCCAACAATCCCCGAAGCCCCCACTGCGGTGCAACTTGAACAGCGTTTGCGCGAAGCGCTTCAACCCACCACGCTCGAGGTACTGGATGAAAGTTTCCAGCACCATGGTCACGCCGGAGCCAATGGCACCGGTTTTGGCACCCACTTTCGTGTCCGCATTGCTTCACATTTGTTTACAGGCAAGTCGCCCGTGATGCGACATCGCCTTGTGTATGATGCACTGCAAGATTTCATGGACCGGGGCCTGCACGCCTTGGCGATTGAAGCCCAGTTGCCACCGGCTTGAACCCTTTCAAGCCTGGTTTCGCAGAACTTTTGTAGATCCTGTTTTTGACTTTATCGCATAGGAAACCTGAATGAAAATGAAACTTTTGGCGGCTGTGGCTGCTGCTGCCATGCTGGGAACACTGGCACCGACCGTTATGGCCCAGAACGTGGCCATCGTCAACGGCAAGGCCGTTCCCAAGTCACGTATTGATGCACTGATGCAGCAAATCGCCCGCTCCGGCCGGCCTGTCACGCCTGAAATGCAGGGCCAGCTCAGGGATGAAGTCATTGCCCGCGAAATTTTCATTCAGGAAGCCAAAAAGCAGGGTCTGGATACGACCGAGGACTTCAAGACCCAGATGGAGCTGGCACATCAGTCCATCCTGATTCGCGAGTTGTTCGGCAATTATCAGAAGAACAATCCAGTCACCGATGTTGAGATCAAGGCAGAGTACGACAAATTTGTTGCAGCCAACGGCGGCAAGGAATACCGTGCGCGTCACATCCTGGTGGAAAAAGAAGACGAAGCGAAAGACATCATTGCCAAGCTGAAAAAGGGCGGCAAATTTGATGAGATCGCCAAGAAATCCAGTAAAGATCCAGGTTCTGGCGCCAAAGGTGGTGATCTCGACTGGGCCAGCGCCGGAAGCTATGTGGCTGAATTCGCGGATGCTTTGGGCAAGCTGGCCAAAGGCAAGACAACCGAGGCGCCTGTCAAGACGCAATTCGGCTACCACATCATTCGCCTGGACGACGTCCGCGACGCCCAGCTGCCCAAGCTTGACGAGGTCAAGCCTCAAATTGCCCAACAACTGCAACAGCAAAAGCTGGCCAAGTTCCAGGAAGATTTACGCGCCAAAGCCAAAATCGAATAAACCTGCTTGCAGCTTTGACAAAAAACGCGGCCAAGGCCGCGTTTTTTGATGGGCAAGCCTATTTAAGCAGCCAGGCGAGCGCCATCAAGACCGCAATCATCACAGGCTGATGCACCATGTAGTAGCTCAAACTCCAGCGCCCCAGCACCGCCAATGGCTGCAGCAGTTCAGGCAAACGCCACGACAAGATGCCAGACGCCTGGCGGGACAAACTGGCGCCGGCGGCAACACCCCACCACATGACACCCAGCCAGGGAATCAGCGGCACATAGTCTTCTGTGACGGGTTTGCGCGAAATAAAACCCAGCCAGTTGAGCACCGGCGCATTCATGGTATCGGCATACAAGGCCAAGGCCTCCGTCGTCAAAGCGTAGGCTGCTATGAATTTAAAAGCAATGGCGACCCCGCCGAGCCACCACAAGTGCCAGCCCCAGTGCACTGTCAACCGCGCCAGAATGAGCATCAATGCAATACCGTGCAAAACGCCGAAGTAAATATAGCTTTGCGGGTACATCCACCACGACCCCAGCGTAACCAGCGCCGCACATCCGGCAACCTGAGCCCAGCGGCGCCAGAAACGAGGCCAGCTCTGGCCTTGAAGGACGGCAATGGCCTGCCCGATACCTGCGCAAAAAAGAAAAAGGCTGACGATGCAGGTTCGCTGCCAGGTCCACAGCGGATCGTTGTAGAAATCCTGCCGAAGGTAGCCGAAGTGATTCAGATCGAAGCCAAAGTGAAAGGCGGTCATCCACACCATCGCGGTACCACGCAATGCGTCCACTGTTTCGAATCGAGAAATGGCAGAGCCTGGGTTGTTGCGAGACATGCGGGAACGATACCCGATTCGTGCGTTTTCACAATCCAGCGCGTGAAACCGAGTTGTATTCTTTGGATTTAGTCAGGGATAACGCTTGCACGGCGATCCGTCTCACCCTTCAATAAGGAAACATTCATGGTTACCAGCACTGCTACCAAAGCAAGGAAAACTGCAACGGCCAAGACGCAAAGTCGGGCGCCGGCCACCAGGCGCAAGACGAAGACCGACACAACCCTTGCGGCCCAACCCGCCACCTTGAAACAGGTCACCAGCCAAAGCCGCAAAAAAGTCAGCGCTGCGGTCCACCTGACGCGGGATGCATCCTTGCGGCTGATTGATTCCCAGCGTGCCATCTGGCTGGCGGGCTTGGGGGCTTTGGCCAAGGTCACCACCTCCACTGGTACCCGCGGAGAAAAAGCCTTTGAAGCGCTGGTCAAAGCTGGCGAAAAGCTGGAGTTCCAAGCACGTGGCGCGATCGACAACAATGCCGACCTCCTCAAGGGCCGCATCAGCAACGCGAGCAAAGCCGTGGACCAGCGCCTTTTGAACGTCACTGATGCTTTCGATGCGCGAGTCAAGCAGGCACTGGCACGTTTGGGCTATCCCAAAGCCAGCACGCCCAAAGCTTGACGCCGGGCAGCCCTGCATCCATACTTTGACCGGCGGGTGTGAGATCCCGTCCGTTGACGATATCGATACAGCCGGGAGGCCGCGATGAGCAGTGGAGTTCTGACACCCCAGAAGCCCGACGTAAGTGGGCTGGTTGCGGCCATATCACGCCATACAGACGACGGCACATTGGCCAGGTTCATGGAGCCGCACCGATGGACCGCACTGGCCAGCTATCTGCATCCTTCGGTGCTGCCACGCGGGCACGTTTTGATTTCGCAGGGCGCCACTGATCGCAAACTGTATTTTCTGGAATCCGGCAGCCTGAAAGTGGACCTGCGAACCGACGGCGGCTTCACGCAACTGGCCATACTGGGGCCTGGCACCGTGGTGGGTGAAGGCAGTTTCTTTTCTCACCGGGCTCGCAATGCATCGGTCGTGGCCTACAGCGACTGCAAAGTGTGGGAACTCAGCCCCACCGATTTCGCAGCCCTGTCCCGACAACAGCCCAGTATCGCGTTGGCACTTTCCATGGCCTTGGGAGCCATCCTGGCCACCCGCACACTTGACTTGAGCACGCGGGTCGCCGTGACCTGAGCTTCAGCCCACCCAACGTCTCGCGTTTTCCCATAGCTGCATCCAGGCGCTGAAAGCCGCTGGGTCGCCATTGGTCCAACTCATCTGGATGTTGCGAAACACGCGCTCGGGGTGGGGCATCATGGCGGTGAAGCGTCCGTCGGCCGTGGTTACCGCCGTCAGGCCGCCGGGACTGCCGTTCGGATTAAACGGATAAGCCTCGGTCGCAGCCCCATGGTTGTCGGTGAAGCGCATGGCGGCGATGGCTTTGTCGGCATTGCCCCGGTACTTGAAGTTGGCGTAGCCCTCGCCGTGCGCCACAGCAATCGGCAAGCGGTTGCCGGCCATGCCCTTGAAGAACAGCGAAGGGGACTCCAGCACCTCCACCATGCTCAACCGTGCCTCGAAGCGTTCGCTCTGGTTGGTCGTGAAGCGCGGCCAATCTTGTGCGCCCGGAATGATGTCGGCCAGCTCGGCAAACATCTGGCAACCATTGCACACGCCCAAACCAAAGGTGTCAGTGCGACCGAAGAAAGCCTTGAACTGGTCGGCCAAAACGGCATTGAAGGTGATGGAGCGAGCCCAGCCAATGCCGGCACCCAGCGTGTCGCCGTAGCTGAAACCACCGCAGGCCACCACGCCCTTGAAGTCAGCCAGGTTGGCGCGGCCACTTTGCAGGTCGGTCATGTGCACGTCAAAGGCTTCAAAACCCGCTTCGGTAAAGGCATAGGCCATTTCCACATGCGAGTTGACGCCCTGCTCGCGCAACACTGCCACTTTGGGGCGGGACAGCATGAGCGCTGGACTTGCTATTGATTTAGAAGCATCTTGCGCAGATGATACGGCGGCCGCAGCCTGATTTGGCACGCAATGCAGGTGCATGCCGGGGTCCGACGGCTCACCGGCAGCAGCGTGCTCGGCGTCGGCGCAGGCCGGGTTGTCGCGCTGCTGGCAGATCTTCCAGCTGGTGCTATCCCAGACCTGGTGCAGGTCCTGCAGCTTGGCCGAGAACACGGCCTTGGCATCGCGCCAGACCTGCACTTCGCCGACACCCATCGCCACGGTCGAGTCCAACGGGCGGGTCTTTCCGATCTCATGGCTGTATTTGCTCAAGCCGTGCTCGCGCAAAGTCTGAATGACGTCACCGCGCTGTGCGGTGCGAACCTGCAGCACCACGCCCAGTTCTTCGTTAAACAGGGCTTTGAGGGTGAGTTCGTCGCGCCGTGCGCTCACCTGCCCTGCCCAGTTCTTGCTGTCGCCATGGTCAGCGCGGCTATCGGTAATGCCGTCGCCTTCGGTGACCAGCATGTCCACATTCAGGGCCACGCCCACATGACCGGCAAAAGCCATCTCGCATACCGAGGCAAACAGGCCGCCATCGCTACGGTCGTGATAGGCCAAAATCTGCCCCTGCGCGCGCAAGGCGTTGACGGCCTTGACCAGGTTCACCAGATCTTGCGGGTGGTCCAGATCGGGCACCTGGTCACCCAGTTGCCCCAGCGTCTGCGCCAGCATGCTGCCGCCCATGCGGTTCTGGCCACGGCCCAAGTCCACCAGCAGCAGTGTGGTGTCCTCGCTGGCGTTCAGTTGCGGCGTCAGGGTGCCGCGCACATCGGCCAGTGTGGCAAACGCCGTCACGATCAGGGAGACGGGCGAGGTCACCTTCTTGGCGCCCTGCTCATCCTTCCACTGCGTGCGCATGGACAGGGAATCTTTACCCACCGGAATCGAGATACCCAACGCGGGGCACAGCTCCAGACCCACGGCCTTGACGGTGGCGTACAACGCCGCATCTTCACCGGGCTCGCCGCAGGCGGCCATCCAGTTGGCCGACAGTTTGACACGCGACAACTCGATCGGTGCAGCGAGCAAATTGGTGATGGCTTCCGCCACCGCCATGCGGCCCGATGCCGGTGCGTTCACGGTGGCCAACGGCGTGCGCTCGCCCATGCTCATGGCCTCACCTGCGAAGCCCTTGAAATCGGCCAGCGTCACGGCGCAATCGGCCACCGGCACCTGCCAGGGGCCCACCATCTGGTCGCGATGGCTCAGGCCACCCACGGTGCGGTCGCCAATAGTGATGAGGAAACGCTTGGACGCCACGGTGGGGCTGGCCAACACGTCAATGCAAGCTTTCTGCAGATCGACACCGGTCAGATCAACGGGGCTGAAACTGCGCGCCACCGTTTTCACATCCCGGTGCATCTTGGGCGGCTTGCCCAGCAGCACGTTCATGGGCATGTTGACGGGTGATTCGTTACCCGCGTCAGCCAATTCCAGTTGACGCTCCTGCGTGGCCACGCCGACCACCGCAAACGGGCAGCGCTCGCGTTCGCACAGGGCACGAAAGCCCTCCAGCGATTCCGGCGCAATCGCCAGCACATAGCGTTCCTGACTCTCGTTGCACCAGATTTCCTTGGGGGCCATGCCAGATTCTTCCAACGGCACGGCGCGCAAATCGAAGCGGGCTCCGCGCCCGGCATCGTTGGTCAGCTCGGGGAAGGCATTGCTCAGGCCACCGGCACCCACGTCGTGGATCGCCAGAATGGGGTTGGCCGCGCCCTGAATCCAGCATTGGTTGATGACCTCTTGCGCACGGCGCTCGATCTCCGGGTTGCCGCGCTGTACCGAATCAAAGTCAAGCTCAGCCGCATTGGCGCCCGTCGCCATGGAGCTGGCCGCACTGCCGCCCATGCCGATGCGCATGCCGGGGCCACCCAGCTGGATCAGCAGGCTGCCCGCAGGAAACTCGATCTTGTGGGTCTGCGTGGCGTCAATCACGCCCAGGCCACCGGCGATCATGATCGGCTTGTGGTAGCCGCGCTGCTCCTGCTGCACATCCTGCCCAGCGGCTGCACGGTACGAAACACTCTGCTCGTACTCCCGGAAATAACCCAGCAAATTGGGCCGGCCAAATTCGTTGTTGAACGCAGCACCGCCCAGCGGACCTTCGATCATGATCTGCAAGGGGCTGGCAATGTGACCGGGCTTACCGTAGCCAGACTGCGCCTCATCAAAACGCAGCGTGGACACGGTAAAGCCGGTCAGGCCCGCCTTGGGCTTGGAGCCGCGCCCGGTGGCACCCTCGTCGCGAATCTCACCACCGGCACCGGTAGACGCACCAGGGAAAGGAGAAATGGCCGTCGGGTGGTTGTGGGTTTCCACCTTCATCAAGATGTGATTTGTTGCACTATTTTTTTGATAGCTGGCCGAGCTTATTCCACGAGGGCCAGCAGCGGAATTTGCTGCCTTGGCCACAAAACGCTCCACCTGGGCACCTTCCATCACCGAGGCGTTGTCCGAGTACGCCACCAGCATGTGCTGCGGGTTGGTCTGGTGCGTGTGGCGGATCATGCCAAACATGCTCTGGTCCTGCGCCACGCCATCAATGGTGAACTGGGCGTTGAAAATCTTGTGCCGGCAGTGCTCGCTGTTGGCCTGCGCGAACATCATCAGTTCCACGTCCGTCGGATTGCGCTTCAACTGAGTGAAGGCCTGCACCAAGTAGTCAATCTCATCGGCGGCCAGGGCCAGGCCAAACTGGGTGTTGGCGGCTTCCAGCGCCGCCTTGCCACCGCCCAGCACATCCACGTGGGCCATGGGTGCGGGGTGCAATTCTGTAAACAAACCGCAAGCCGAAGTGCGGTCAAACATCACGCTTTCGGTCATGCGATCGTGCAGCAATTCGCCGATCCGGGCCAGTTGCACATCAGACAAAGTGGACTTGCTCAACAGGCCGCTTTTAAGGCTGATGCGGTATTCGATCACCCGCTCGACCCGCCTGACGTTCAAACCGCAGTTGTGGGCAATGTCGGTGGCTTTGGAGGCCCAGGGTGATACGGTGCCAAAGCGCGGAGAAACCACCACCAGCGGGCCCTCTGTGGACCCGACATAGGGGTCGCCGTAGGTGAGTAAGGCCGCCAACTGGTCCGCGAGTGCCGGCGAGGGAGAGGTGTCCGACGTGACCAGATGCACAAAGCGTGCGGCGATACCGTTGATCTTGTCGTGAATGGCTTGCAGGCCCGGCAATAACTGCTGGACACGGAAACTGCTGAGAGCGCTGCCGCCCTCGATTTGGGTGATATGCAGGGTCACTTTAGGGCCTGAAATGGATAGCTGACTGGGTTGACGATCGGCTCATGGCGCAGGCGCTGACTGGGCCTGTCCGTGAAAACCCTAGATTTTACCTGTCCGTCGCACCGACCTCCCGCAGAAAAGTGGCGTCAATGGGATAATTGACTCCATGACTATCACTTACAAAGACGCTGAAGGCGTTGCGGGAATGCGCGTGGCGGGCCGTCTGGCCGCCGAACTGCTGGACTATCTGGCCCCTTTCGTCAAACCCGGCATCACGACCAATGAGCTGGACAAACTGGCCGACGAATACACCACCCAAGTGCAGCACGCCATCTCGGCACCGCTGAACTACGCACCCTCGGGCCACAACCCCTACCCCAAAGCCATCTGCACTTCGATCAACCATCAGGTGTGCCACGGCATTCCGAACGACAAGCCGCTGAAAAAAGGCGATATCGTGAACGTGGATGTCACCGTCATCAAGGACGGCTGGCACGGTGACTCCAGCCGCATGTTCATGGTGGGCGATGTGTCCGTGGCCGCCAAGCGCCTGTGCAACCTGACGCACGACGCCATGTGGCACGGCATCGTCAAGGTGAAGGCGGGCGCCTACCTGGGTGACATTGGCCATGCGATTCAAACTTTTGCCGAAGGTCACGGCCTCAGCGTGGTCCGCGAATTTTGTGGGCACGGCATTGGCCAAAAGTTCCATGAAGAACCGCAGGTACTGCACTACGGCCGCCCCGGCACACTGGATCAACTCAAGGCCGGCATGACGATCACGATTGAACCCATGCTCAACATCGGGCGTCGCGAGATCAAGGAAATGGGCGACGGCTGGACCATCGTCACCAAAGACCGATCGCTGTCCGCGCAATGGGAGCATACCGTGCTGGTGACGGAAACCGGCTATGAGGTGCTGACCCTCTCGGCGGGCTGCCCACCCATTCCGGCCTTCGTACCCAAGGTTGTACCGGCTGCCGCCAGCACTGCCAGCGCCTGAGAGGCGCCATGACGGACTCCCGTTCGCTGCGTGACCAATACCGCGCCGAGAAATCGGCGCTGTTGGCGTCACTGGCGTCCAGTGGCACATCCACACGAGGCGTCAAAGCGACGCTGGGCAAGCTCTCCGTGCTGGCTGACGGCATGTTGCAGGCCCTGTGGCAACAAGCGGGCTTTACCGCCCCTTTTGCCCTGGTCGCCGTTGGTGGCTTCGGGCGCGGCGAACTCTTCCCCTACTCGGATGTCGATGTACTGGTGTTGCTGCCCGACGATCAGTCACCAGACAAAGACGCGCAACTCAAGGCCCGGATTGAAGGCTTTATTGGCAGCTGCTGGGATACAGGACTGGAGATTGGCTCCAGCGTTCGCACGCTCACCGAGTGCCTGGACGAGGCCAGCCGTGACGTCACCATCCAGACCTCGCTGATCGAATCGCGGCTGATCACGGGCAACGCGGACCTGTTCACAAGATTTCAGAAAGCATTTTTTTCGGCGATCGACCCCAAAGCCTTCTTTGTTGCCAAGACGCTGGAGCTGCGCCAGCGCCACAACAAGTTTGAAGATACGCCCTATTCCCTGGAGCCCAATTGCAAAGAATCCCCCGGTGGCTTGCGCGATCTGCAGGTCATTCTGTGGGTGGCCAAAGCAGCCGGTTTTGGCGGCAACTGGGATGCCTTGGCCAGGAACGGACTGGCCACCGCCTTTGAGGTCAAGCAGCTCAAAAACAATGAAGCGCTGTTGCGGCTGATCCGGGCGCGCCTGCACTTGATTGCCCAGCGCCGGGAAGACCGGCTGGTGTTTGATCTTCAAACTGCCGTGGCGCAATCATTTGGGTATGACAATCCCACGGCCGACACCGATGCGAAAACAAAGAGCGTTTTCATTCGCCCCAGCGAGGCACTGATGCGCCGCTACTACTGGGCTGCCAAGGCGGTAACCCAGCTCAACCAGATTCTGCTGCTCAACATTGAAGAGCGACTCAATCCGTCAACCCACGCGCCGCGCCCCATCAATGAACGTTTTCTGGAAAAAGCCGGCATGGTGGAAGTGGTCAGCGATGACCTGTACCAGCGCGAGCCGCACGCCATTCTGGAAACCTTTCTGGTCTATCAAACGACCGTGGGCGTGAAAGGGCTGTCGGCACGCACCCTGCGGGCTCTGTACAACGCCCGCAACTTGATGAACGGCAAGTTCCGCAACGACCCTGTCAACCGCGAAACCTTCAAGAAAATTCTGATGCAGCACGATGGCATCACCCACGCCATGCGGCTGATGAACCAGACCTCGGTGCTGGGGCGTTACCTGTGGGTGTTTCGCCGCATTGTGGGGCAAATGCAGCACGACCTGTTCCATGTCTACACCGTGGACCAACACATTCTGATGGTGCTGCGCAATGTGCGGCGTTTCTTTATCGTGGAGCATGCGCACGAGTACGCCTTTTGCTCCCAACTCGCCTCGGGCTGGGACAAGCCCTGGATACTTTACGTGGCGGCCCTGTTTCACGATATTGCCAAAGGCCGCGGCGGCGATCACTCCAAACTGGGTGCCATCGATGTTCGGCGTTTCTGCAAGCAGCACGCGATCGAACGCGAGGACGCCAGCCTGATCGAATTCATCGTGAATGAGCATCTGACCATGAGCCACGTGGCCCAAAAGTCAGATTTAAGCGACCCCGACATCATCAAAGCCTTTGCCAAACGCGTTGGCACTGAACGTCAGCTTACTGCGCTGTACCTTCTGACTGTGGCCGACATCCGCGGCACCAGCCCGAAAGTCTGGAATGCCTGGAAGGGCAAGCTGCTGGAAGACCTGTACCGGCTGACCCTGCGCGCCCTGGGTGGGCGCGCACCGGACCCCGACGCCGAGGTCGAAGCCCGCAAGCGCGAGGCCCTGGTGATGCTGGCCTTGCACGCCCTGCCCTTTGAAGCCCACAAGCCCCTGTGGGATACGCTGGATGTGGGTTACTTCATGCGCCACGACGCGGCAGATATTGCCTGGCACACGCGACAACTCTCACGCCACATGGGGTCGGGGAAATCCATTGTGCGCGCCCGCCAGTCACCGGTCGGTGAAGGCCTGCAGGTACTGGTGTACACACCCGACCAGCCGGACCTGTTTGCCCGTATCTGCGGCTATTTTGACCAGGGTGGCTTCAGCATTCTGGACGCGCGCATTCACACGGCCAAGAATGGCTATGCACTGGACACTTTTCAGGTCGTCGCCTCAAGTTCCCCAGACCACTACCGTGAACTTACCAGCATGGTGGAGAGCGAGCTGGGGCGGGCTATTGCACAAACCGGACCATTGCCACCACCAAGTCGCGGACGGGTATCCCGACGCGTCAAGAGTTTCCCGATCGCGCCAAGGGTCACGCTGAGACCCGATGAAAAAGCCCAGCGCTGGCTGCTCAATATTTCCGCGAGCGATCGGGTCGGGCTGTTGTATTGCGTGGCACGCGTACTGGCCAGGCACAACATCAATCTCCAGCTGGCCAAGATTGCAACCCTGGGCGAACGCGTGGACGACACCTTTCTGATCCAGGGCGCAGAGTTGCAGCACAACCGCGCCCAGATCGAGATCGAGACCGAGTTACTGGAAGCGTTGGCTTCCTAGCCAGGGCCCAAGAAATCAATCTGCGTGGGAGTGCCCATGCATCGCTCCGCCGTTCAGCTCACCACGTGCCTGCCGCAGCACTGACCAGCCGCCATGCAAGGCCAGCGACGACATGATGATGGCGACAAATAGATCGGGCCACGCCGAGCCGGTCCCGAACACACCCAAGGCAGCGGCCAACACGGCAAGGTTGGCTATGGCGTCGTTGCGGGTGCACAGCCAGACACTTCGCATGTTGGCATCGCCTTCGCGGAAGGCATACAGCATCCAGGCCACGCTCAGGTTGGCAATCAATGCCAACGTCCCCACCAGCCCCATGGTCTGCGCATCGGGAACAGTGCCGAAGACCATGTTCCACAGTGCGTTGCTCAGAACAAACAGGCCAAATCCCATCATGCTGACAGCCTTTAGCATGGCCGCACGCGATCTCAACGTCAAACCTGCGGCCAGCACAGCGATAGAAACACCATAGTTAATTGAATCGCCCGCGAAATCAATGGCATCCGCCAAAAGTGACAGGGATCCGGAATTGAAACCAGCCGCCAATTCCACCAGGAACATGGCGGCATTGACGACAAGGGCAATCCAGAGAATCCGGCGGTACCGGGGAAGATCGGAAATGGTGTGGGTATCGGGCGTATCGTGGTCGCAGCAATGAGTAGACATGGTGGCTTTCCTTGGTGAGCCTCTATTGGAAACCCGGTAGTCACTACAGAGTCAAGCTTTATACTTGAATCCCATGAAGATCGGTGTACTTTCAACGACCACAGGCGTTCCCATTGAAACCATTCGCTACTACGAGCGAGCAGGTATCCTGCCGGAAACCAACCGGACCGAGGGCAACTACCGCATCTACAGCGATTGCCATGTTGAACGCCTGTCTTTTATACGCCATTGCCGAAATCTGGACATGACACTGGATGAAATCCGGGTGCTTCTGCAGTTCAAAGATGCACCGGCGGAGAACTGTGCGGAAGTGAACGCACTGCTGGATGAACACATCGACCATGTGGCAACCCGCATCCATGGCCTTCGCCAGTTGGAGAAGCAGCTCAAGGGCTTGAGGGCACTGTGCCAACAGACGCAGGACACTGCGCACTGCGCCATACTGACTGAACTCACCACAGCGGCCCGCCTGCACCCAAGGGGCCAGCAAGGCTCAGCAGGCCATGTGCAGGGCGCACACACTGGTGGTACCCGCAACCATGCCAAGGTCGACAGATAGATTCAGTCGTCCTGCGAAGCGTCCAGCCCCGGAAACAGCACATCGGTGAAACCAAAGCGGGTGAAGTCACGCACCCGCATCGGATAAAGCTTGCCGATCAGGTGGTCGCATTCATGCTGCACCACGCGGGCGTGAAAACCTTCCACCGTGCGGTCGATCGGGTCGCCGTACTGGTCGAAGCCGGTGTAGCGAATACGCGCAAACCGCGGCACCACAGCACGCAAGCCCGGCACCGAAAGGCACCCCTCCCAGTCCTCTTCTTCCAGCACAGCCACCTCGCCTTCAGATTGCCCCAATGGCGTGATCACGGGATTGACAAGTACCGTCTTTGGAACAATCGGCGCATCCGGGTAGCGTGGATTGCGCTCATTGCTGCCAAAAATCACCACTTGCAGGTCCACCCCAATCTGCGGCGCGGCAAGCCCGGCTCCGTTGGCGGCAAGCATGGTGTCGAGCATGTCGGTGATCAAAAGATGTAATTCATCTGTGTCGAACCGGGGCACTGGCTGGGCTATGCGCAGCAAGCGCGGATCGCCCATTTTGAGGATGTTGCGTACGGTCATGGGGGTTATCTGGAGTCAAGCCTGCAAGCATACCGTGAACAGGTCTTCGCGGCACAATCGGAGCATGTCCTCATCTCATCACCCGCAGCCTCAGGTAGGCGGCCCCGTTGCACCGGCACATTCCCTGATCGTGCAATGGCTTCTCAGAGGCCTGGCGCTGGTGTGTCTGCTGCTGGGCTTTATCGGGATCTTTCTGCCCGTGCTACCCACCACACCCTTCATCCTGCTCTCAGCCTGGGCCGCTGCGCGCAGCTCGCCACGTTTGTTGACCTGGCTTGAAAACCACACGGCCTTTGGCCCCATGCTGAAAGACTGGCGTCGCGGCGGTGTGGTACGCCGCCATGCCAAATGGGCTGCGACACTGGTGATGAGCGCCAGTGCGGTCTTGTTGCTATTGACAGCACCCAAGCCTTGGGTTGCATGGCTGGCGATCGCATGCATGGCCTGTGTGCTACTTTGGCTATGGCGCCGTCCCGAGCGCTATGTCGCTGAGCGGCCTTCCTGCAATCCGAACGACTGACGCCGATCAGCCTGTAAAAGTGGCCAGCAGCGTTTGCAGGCCCGATTCATCCAGAATGGCGACGCCCAGGGACTGGGCTTTTTCGAGTTTGCTGCCAGCCTCAGTGCCTGCCACCACATAGTCTGTTTTCTTGCTGACCGAGCCAGCCACTTTGCCTCCGGCCGCCTCAATCAGTTCTTTGGCCTCGTCACGGCTCAGGGTTGGCAGTGTGCCAGTCAGCACAAAAGTCTTGCCGGTCAACGGCTTGGGCGTTGCCAAGGCCGGGGCGCCCTCTTCCCATGTCACACCACAGGCGCGCAGCTGCTCCACAACCTCGCGGTTATGCGCCTGATCGAAGAATGTGCGCACGCTTTGAGCCACGATCGGACCGATATCGTTCACCTGCAGGAGTTGTTCCTCGCTCGCATTCATGATTGCATCCAGCCCGCCAAAGTGGCGCGCCAACTCCTTGGCCGTGGCCTCGCCCACATGGCGAATACCGAGACCAAAGAGAAAGCGTGGCAGTGTGGTTTGCTTGGATTTCTCCAGCGCCTGCACGATGTTCTGTGCCGATTTATCAGCCATCCGGTCCAGACTGGCCAGTGCCGTGAGGCCCAGGCGGTACAAGTCCGGCAGGGTACGAATGACATCACCATCCACCAGCTGGTCCACCAGCTTTTCGCCAAGTCCCTCGACCTCCACCGCCCGGCGCTGGGCAAAGTGAAGAATCGCCTGCTTGCGCTGGGCACTGCAGAACAGCCCGCCAGTGCAGCGGTAGTCGGCCTCGCCTTCCTCGCGCACCGCCGCGCTGCCGCACACCGGGCAAATGCGCGGCATGGTGAACTCGATGGCCCCCGGCTGCCGCTTCTCTGCAACGACCGCCACCACTTCAGGAATAACATCACCGGCACGGCGCACGATCACCGTGTCACCCACGCGCACGTCCTTGCGGCGGGCTTCGTCTTCGTTGTGCAGCGTGGCATTGGTGACGGTCACACCGCCCACAAACACCGGCGCCAGCTTGGCCACCGGTGTCAGCTTGCCGGTACGCCCCACCTGCACCTCGATCCCCACCACGGTGGTGAACTGTTCCTGCGCCGGGAACTTGTGCGCCACCGCCCAACGCGGCTCACGCGTGACAAAACCCATGCGCCGCTGCAGCGCCAGACTGTTGACCTTGTAGACCACTCCGTCGATGTCAAAGCCCAGACCGTCACGCTGGCGCCCGATGGCCTCGTAGTACGCTACCAATTCAGCAGCACCTTGTGCAATACCAACGAGGGCCGAGACCGGAAAACCCCATGATTTCAGGGCCTGCAACATGGCATAGTGCGTCTCAAACGCAGGGCCACCCGACTCAGCAGGTGTGATCTCGCCCAAGCCATAGGCAAAAAAACTCAAAGGTCGCTGCGCGGCAATCGCAGGGTCAAGCTGGCGCACCGCACCGGCGGCGGCGTTGCGGGTATTGACGAAGGTTTTGAGGCCCTTGTCGCGCTGCTGCTCGTTCAGCCTTTGAAAGTCGTCGCGGCGCATGTAGACCTCGCCGCGCACCTCCAGCACTGGCGGCACCTGGGCTGGCAAACGCAATGGGATCTGACCGATGGTGCGAATATTCTGCGTGACGTCTTCACCGACTTCGCCGTCGCCGCGTGTGGCTGCCTGCACCAGCACACCGTGCTCATAGCGCAGACTCATGGCCAGGCCATCGAACTTGGGTTCGGCCACGTACTCCACCGCCGGGGCTGAGGCGTCCAGGCCCAACTCACGCCGAACCCGGGCATCAAAATTCTCGGCACCGCTGGACTGGGTATCGGTCTCGGTGCGAATACTCAGCATGGGCACGGCATGGCGCACACTTGCAAAGTGCTCCAACGCTCGCCCGCCCACCCGCTGTGTCGGGGAGTCTGGTGTGATCAACTCAGGATGCTGCGCCTCCAGCGACTGCAACTCCTGAAACATGCGGTCGTACTCAGCATCCGGAATGGTGGGCTCGTCCAGCACGTAATAACGGTGCGCATGTTCATGCAGGAGACGCCTTAGCTGTGCAATGCGCTCCAATTCCAACGGGGATGCGCCTGCAGCAAACAGATCCTGAGTCACCATGCGAAGCAAACCGGATGTCAGGAGAACAGACGTCGCGCCAAGGCAGAGCCCGCGGACAAATCACGTTGATCCAGAGTGTCGTACAAATGCTCCAACTCCGCACCAATCACCGACATGGCTTCTGGGGGCAGAGGCAAGCCGTTGTCATCTGTCACCACGCCGTCCATGCTTTGCGCCAGCGACTGCGCCGTCTCGCACATGCGCTCAAAGGCGCGCTCACTGCGATCAACCTGCGGCACGTCCAGGCTGAGGACCAGCTCACGGATAGCGGACTGGGCCGGATCATCCGCCATCGCAGCTTGTGTATCAAAGCTCAGACCCAGCACGGGCGGCAGACCGGGCAAGCTGGCAGGTACCACCATGCGCCCCGGAATCACCCCCGCCACAAAGCCAAGCCGCGACGCAGTTTGCTGCACGTACCCAGGGCTCCAGGCCGCATTGCGGGCGCGCAGGACAAAGCCAAGCTGCGCATCATGGTCACCGGCAAACTGGTCCAGCTCGCGCGCCCGGGCCACTTCTTCCAGCATTTCCGGGAAGTCCGGTGTGCCATTGATAGTGTCGCAAAAAGCCTGCGTTTTCATCACAAACTCGGAGTACTCAATTTCATTGAGAGCACCGGTGCGGTTGGCCAGCTGCACGCCGGCCTGAAAGGTGGCGTAGCGCTGACCCAGCGCTGGTGTTTCCCAGCGCTGCGTGGCCTCATTGAAACCTTCGATGGCAAACGGCTTGCTGCCGGCACGACGAGTCGTTGGCATGGCGGCCAGCGCGGCGTCGCCTGAGACCGGGCTTTCCAAGGCAATAGGGGCAATGATGTCGATCAACGCATCCATGGATGGCCTGCGCTCCAGCATCGGTACGGGAAAACTGGCCACATCGAATGCTGCAGCATCCAGCTCCGGCTCGATGCCCGAGTTGGGCTGGGTTTCGTTGCTGGTCACGTCGGGTGTGGCTTGTCGCGGCTGGTTCTTGCGCGAGGTCCATGCCCCGTGCGCCACCATGACTGCCAATACCAAGCCGCCACCGACGGCCAAACCGATCTGCAAAGTACTCATGGGATTCAGGTCGCTTCCACCATCGAGACCGCCGCATCCATGTCCACCGCGACGATGCGGGAAACACCCTGTTCCTGCATCGTCACGCCAATCAACTGCTTGGCCATTTCCATGGCAATCTTGTTGTGACTGATGAACAGGAACTGCGTTTCCTTGCTCATGCTGGACACCAGCTTGGCGTAACGTTCGGTGTTGGCGTCGTCCAGCGGCGCATCCACCTCGTCCAGCAAGCAAAAGGGTGCGGGGTTGAGTTGAAAAATGGCAAACACCAGGGCAATCGCGGTCAGCGCTTTTTCTCCGCCCGACAGCAAATGAATGGTCTGGTTCTTCTTGCCTGGCGGCTGGGCAATCACCTGCACGCCGGAGTCCAGAATTTCCTCCCCTGTGATGACCAGCCGGGCATTGCCCCCGCCAAACAGTTCGGGGAACATCTTGCCGAAGTGCTCGTTCACGGTGTTGAAGGTGCCTGCAAGCAACTCGCGGGTCTCACCGTCAATCTTCTTGATGGCGTCTTCAAGCGTGGTCATGGCCTCGACCAAATCCGCGTTCTGGGAATCCAGAAATTGCTTGCGCTCGCGGGCCGTGGCCAGCTCGTCCAGCGCCGCCAGGTTCACGGCCCCCAATGCCGCTATTTCGCGGTTGAGGCGATCGATTTCGCTTTGCATGCCACTCAGACGGACATTGCCATCTGCGATCGACTTGGCAACGGCCTGCAGATCCGCCTGCGCTTCGGTGAGCAATTGGGTGTATTGCTCAAAGCCCAGACGCGCGGCCTGTTCCTTGAGCTGAAATTCAGTGATGCGCTGACGCAAGGGGTCCAGCTCGCGCTCCAGCTGCAGGCGGCGCTCGTCGCTGGCGCGCAATTTGGCGGTCAGGTCATCGTATTCACTGCGCCGCGCACCCAGAGCCTGCTCGCGATCAAGTTTGACGGCCAAAGCATTTTGCAGTCCCCCTTGGGCTGCAGCGTCGGTCAATCGCGCCAGCTCTTCAATGGCTCGCTGCTCTTCAGCCTTTATGGAATCGGCCTGTTGCGCTGCAGTTTCGATAGCGCGTGACAACTCGGCCTTGCGTGCATCGAGGCTGCGCATGGAAAACACGGCCTCTTGCGACTGACGTTCCAGGCTGCGCTGCTGCTCTCGGCACTCACCGAGTTTGCGCTCGGCATTGATCACCCGCTCATCCAGCTGGGCGTGGCGTTCCTGGGTGTCGGCAAGCTGCATGTCCAGCTCTTCAAACCGGCCCTCGGCAGTAACCCGGCGCTCCTGCAAATCGCCCAACTGCGCATCCACCTCGGCCAGATCGCCTGCAATTTGCTCGCTGCGGGCACGGGTTTGCTCAGCCAGCTGACTCAGTCGCAAGGTTTCAACCTGCAGCTCATGGGCGCGGCTTTGGCTCTCTGCAGCCTCGCGACGCACCGCAACCAGACGCTGGGAGGCATCGGCGTAGGCCGCCTCGGCCCGCACCAGCGCAGAACGGCTTTCGTCGCTGATCAGGGCTTGTGCCCGTAACTGCTTTTCCAGGTTTTCAATTTCCTGGGCCCGAGCCAACAAACCAGCCTGTTCGGAATCCTGCGCGTAAAAATTCACGCTGTACGGACCCACGGCATGGCCCGACTTCACGAAAATCATTTCACCGGGCTGCAGCTTGTCGCGATGGGCCAGTGCGTCTTCAAAACTGGCGGCCGTGAAGCAACCATGCAGCCAATCGGTCAGGACCGCGTTTTGCCCCGCATCGTTGACGCGCAACAAATCAGACAGGCGCGGCAGTGCAGATGCCTTTTCCGGCAAGGCCGCCAGTGGTGGGCTGTAAAACGCCAACTTGGCGGGCGGGGCATCAGCGCCGAAAGAGCGCACCATGTCCAGACGCGACACTTCCAGTGCACCCAGACGTTCGCGCAAGGCGCCTTCCAGTGCGTTTTCCCAACCCTGTTCAATGTGGATGCGGCTCCACAAGCCCTGCAAGCTCTCCAGCCCATGCTTGGCCAGCCAGGGTTGCAACTTGCCATCGGTCTTGACTTTCTCCTGCAAAGCCTTCAAGGCCTCCATGCGGGCCGACAAATCGGCCTGCCGGGCAGATTCGGTGTTCACGGCCTGCTGCTGGGCACGACGGCTTTCGTCAAGCTGTGGCACGCTCTCCTGCAGTTCATGCAGGCGACCCTCGGCCACACTGGCGGTTTCCTGGGCCTGCGCCAACTGACTTTGCAGATTGACCAGCCGGGCCTCATCCGGTGCGGCCAGTGCATTGCGGTCGGCACTCAGACGCTCGCGACGACTGGTGAGCTGGCGTGACTGCTCTTCAATGCTGCGCTGGTCGGCCGCCAGCACCTGAATCTGCTGCTGTACCTGCGCCACGCTGCTGCGTTGCTCGTTAGCCGCTTTCTGGGCCAATCGCAAGGCTTCTTCCAGATCCGGCAGTTGCTGGGCTTGGTCCTCCACCTGAGCGGCCAGCAATTCGGTTTTCTCTTCACCGAGCATGGCCAGCTCAAGCAGATTTTCAATCTCGGCCTGGGCGTCATCGCGGCGGGTGGCCCACTGGGCGGTTTGCTCCTTGAGCGTGATCAGGCGCTGCTCGACGCGCTGACGACCTTCCACCACAAAACGGATTTCGGCTTCCAGGCGACCCACCTCGGTGCTGGCTTCGTACAGCAAGCCCTGCGCCTGATTGACCTGATCCCCGGCCGCGTAATGGGCCTGGCGCACGGTTTCCAGTTCGGATTCGATATGGCGCAAATCAGCCACCCGGCTCTCCAGCGCATTGACCGCGCCCTGCGCATCCGCATTGACCTTGGCCTGATCCGCCTCGGACTCCGTGCGCTTGAGAAACCACAGTTGATGCTGTTTGAGCGTGGCATCCGCCGACAAGGTGTTGTACTTCTGCGCCACCTCGGCCTGCTTCTCCAGCTTTTCCAGGTTGGCATTGAGCTCGCGCAGAATGTCTTCCACGCGGGTCAGGTTTTCGCGGGTGTCGCTCAGGCGGTTTTCTGTTTCACGCCGGCGCTCCTTGTACTTGGAGACGCCCGCCGCCTCTTCCAAAAAGAGGCGCAGTTCTTCAGGCTTGGATTCAATGATGCGGCTGATGGTGCCCTGACCAATGATGGCGTAGGCGCGCGGCCCCAGGCCGGTGCCCAAAAAGACGTCCTGCACATCACGGCGACGCACGGGCTGGTTGTTGATGTAGTAGCTGCTGGTGCCATCGCGCGTCAACACGCGCTTGACGGCAATTTCGCCGAACTGCGCCCACTGCCCTCCGGCACGGTGGTCCGCATTGTCAAACACCAGTTCGACACTGGCACGGCTGGCCGGCTTGCGCGTGGTGGTGCCATTGAAAATGACGTCCTGCATGGACTCGCCACGCAGTTCTGAAGCCTTGGACTCACCCAGCACCCAGCGCACCGCATCCATGATGTTGGATTTGCCGCAACCATTGGGCCCGACCACACCCACCAGTTGCCCTGGCAGCATGAAATTGGTTGGCTCGGCGAAGGACTTGAACCCCGATAACTTGATTGAATTGAGACGCACGGATCGGTGAAGCTACTTAAGCTATTGATTTGACTGGTATTTCCCGGGTTTTGGGCTTGTCAGGCAAGCACCGAAACATCCTGACATGATACCTTGCCTGACCTTTAACAAGCGCCAGCCCAGGGGGGTTAAGGCGCAGTCTCGGTACGGGTTACCAGGAAAACGCCCGGCAGGATCAGACCGGCCCCTACCAGATGGTGCCAGCCCAAAGGTTCATTGAGCACACCCCAAGCGGCAACCGCAGCATACAAAGGCCCCAGGTACAGCGTGACCGCCACCCGACTGGCCCCCAGGATCTTTTGCGACCAGCCATAAATCCAGTAGGCAACAAGGCCGGGCACAAGTGCCGCGGTCAACACCAGCCAGGTCGCTTTCCAGGTCCAGGCAGGTGTCGTGGGCAGGGTCAGCTCCCAGACAGCGCAAGGCAGCAGCACCGCAACGCCACCCATGCAAATCGCAGCCAGCCGCGCCGTAGCGCTGAGTGAACTGGGCCACATCTTCTGTAACAGCGCATACAGCGCCCACGAAACCATGGCCAACACGATCCAGCCATCCCCCGCCACCCATTGCACCTGAGTCAGCGCCATCCATTGACCCTTCACGACCACATGCACCACTCCAGCCAAGGCCACCACAACACCGAGCACCTGGCGTGCCCTGAAGCGTTCGCCCAGCCAAAATACCGCCCCCAGGGCAATCAGCACGGGTGAGGCCGAGTAAATCAGCGCAATGTTCATGGCTACCGTGGTTTTTGCGCCCAGGTAAACCCATGCGCCACACACCAGCATGCCTAAAAATCCAAGCGTCACATATTGGTACCACACGGACAAGATGGCATGGCGCTCGCGCCACAACTCTGATCGTGCAAACAGGGTCAACAGGACACCGGCTGTGGCCCAACGACCGAGCGCCAGCGCATAGGGCTCCACCACGCCGGGCGCACTGCGAGCGATGATGTAGTTGACAGCCCAAAGCGCCGGGGTCACCCAGATCAGCGCCAAAGCCAGCCGGTGACGCGATTCAGGCCGAAACAAGCGCCGCTCCCTGGGCTTGCGCCATGACATCACGCGCAGCTTGCCCCTTGAGCCTGTGATCACTCCATACCTGACGCCAGCGGCGTGCACCCGCCACACCATGGCGCAAGCCCAGCATGTGACGCGCTATGGCATACCAGGGCGTGCCGTGCTCGGCAGCCTCGCGCTCCATATAGTTCACCATTTGCGCCTCAACCAGCTCGCGGGTAAGGCCGGTGGGCGCAGCCCCATAGAAGGCGGCGTCCCACTCGCTGAGCCACCAGGGGTTGTGGTAGGCCTCCCGGCCGAGCATGACGCCATCGACATGCTGCAGTTGCTCCTGTACCTGCGCGGTACTCGTGATGCCACCATTGACGGCGATGGTGAGATGCGGAAAATCAACTTTGAGCTGGTGCACCAGCGCGTACCGCAGTGGCGGCACCTCGCGGTTTTCTTTCGGACTCAAGCCTTTGAGCCAGGCGTTGCGGGCATGCACAATGAAGGTTGTACAACCCGCCTCGGCCACGGTGCCGACAAAATCGCGTACGAAGTCGTAGCTCTCGGCCTTGTCAATGCCAATGCGATGCTTCACGGTGACGGGAATTGACACAGCATCCACCATGGCCTTCACACAATCTGCCACCAGTTGAGGCTCGGCCATAAGGCAGGCGCCAAACGCGCCGCGCTGCACCCGTTCACTGGGGCATCCGCAGTTGAGGTTGATCTCGTCATAGCCCCATTGCTCGCCCAACCTGGCGCAATGGGCCAGATCAGCCGGCTCGCTACCGCCCAATTGCAGAGCCAGGGGATGCTCTTCAGCGTTGTAACGCAAATGGCGCGGCACATCGCCATGCAGGAGAGCACCGGTCGTGACCATTTCCGTGTACAACAAAGCATGCCGTGACAACAAGCGGTGAAGGTAGCGGCAGTGGCGGTCAGTCCAGTCCATCATCGGGGCAACGGACAGTTTCCAGCGGTCAGGAGTAACAGGTTTCGGGCTCGGCATGCGACGGATTATCCCTGCCCCAGCACTTTTTGACGTAAGTCAATCCAGCCAGGGCGAGAACATGCCATATTGAACACATAGCACCCATCGCCAAACCCTGAACTGTGCCAACCGTCCAAACACTTCCCCCTGCCCGCGAGAACCCGCCCAGCGATGAGGCAGGTCGCCCGGCTGTTTTCATGGCCCGGGGCTTGAGCAAGACCTATCAGATGGGCGAGGTGAAAGTCCATGCACTGCTGGATGTGGACCTGACCGTTTATCGCGGTGAATTCATCGTCTTGCTGGGCCCCTCGGGTAGCGGCAAATCAACCTTGCTCAACATCCTTGGCGGCTTGGATCGCCCCAGCAGCGGCATTGCCCGCTTTGCCGAACACGAGTTGACAGGCGCAACGGAGGCACAACTGACACGGTATAGGCGCGAGCACGTCGGTTTTGTGTTTCAGTTCTACAACCTGATTCCGAGCTTGACGGTGCGCGAGAACGTCGAACTGGTAACCGATATTGCAGACAAGCCGATGCCGGCTATCGACGCGCTAAGCCTGGTCGGCCTAGGGGAGCGGCTGGACCACTTCCCTTCGCAACTATCCGGGGGCGAGCAACAACGCGTGGCAATTGCCAGGGCCATCGTGAAGCGCCCCGAGGTGCTGCTGTGCGACGAGCCTACCGGCGCGCTCGACTACGTCACTGGAAAACTGGTACTGGAAGTGATTGAGCGCATCAACCGGGAACTGGGCACAACCGCCATCGTGATCACGCACAATGCGGCCATCGCCGGCATGGCCGATCGAGTGCTGCATCTGGGCGGTGGCCGCATCCAACGTATTGAGCGCAATGCCCAAAAGCTGAAGCCCTCCGAGCTCTCGTGGTGAAGGTACCTTGTGAAAGCCCTTGACCGCAAACTGCTGCGCGATCTTCGCCTGATGTGGAGTCAAGCCATTACCATCGCTTTGGTGGTAGGCAGTGGTGTGGCAGGTTTTATCACCTGCTTCAGCGCATACGATGCCCTGTCGTGGTCACGCGACCTGTATTACGCCGACGCCCGCTTCGCTGATGTTTTTGCCACCCTCAAACGCGCACCACTGTCGCTGGAACGTCAGCTGGAAACGATTCCCGGTGCCGCCCACGTACAGACATCGCTGTCCCACATCGTGCCGATCACCATACCCAATGTGGCCGACCCGATTGTCGGACGGCTGATCGGACTGGACGTTCGCTTGCCTCAGCGGCTGAATATAGTCAATTTACGCAGCGGACGAATGGTGGCTCCGCACCACAATGGCGCGATTGAGACGCTGGTATCCGAGGGATTTGCGCTTGCGCGCCAACTCAAGCCTGGCGACCGGATCAACGCGCTGATCAACGGCAAGCGCGAGGATCTTCTGATCGTGGGGATCGCACTTTCGCCAGAATACATCTTCGCAGGCATGGGCGGATCCCCAGACCAACAGGGCTTCGGCGTGTTCTGGCTGGACCGGCGCGCGTTGGCAGCCGCATACAACATGGACGGCGCTTTCAATCAGGTGGCCGTTCGCTTGGGTCCCGGCGCTACAGAAGGGCCTGTGATCGACCAGCTGAATCGGATGCTGGAGCCCTACGGCGGGATCAGCGCACATGGTCGGGATCTGCAGATGTCCCACATGATTCTGAATTCGGAAATCAAGGAGCAACGTGTGCTGGGAACGGTGCTGCCCAGCATTTTTCTGGCCGTGGCCGGCTTTCTCCTGAACGTGGTGCTAAGCCGGCAGATTGCCACACAACGCGAACAAATCGCTGCGTTGAAAGCTCTAGGCTACGACAACCGGGCAATTGGTCTGCACTATTTGAAGCTTGTGCTGGTGATTGTCGTGGTGGGTGTGGCCATTGGCCTGGGTCTGGGTGCCGCGCTGGGACACTGGTTCGTAGGTATCTATGCTGATGTATTTCGCTTTCCCGAGCTGCGCTACCGCCTTGACCCGGCGCTGATTTGGGCCGCCGTCGGTGTCGCCATGGCCGCTGCCGTACTGGCCACCCTCAATGCCATTCGTGCCACCGTGAAACTCTCGCCCGCAGACGCCATGCGCCCGCCATCGCCGGGTGTTTACAAGCCGATGCTGATTGAGCGCTTGGGCTTGCGCCATTGGTTCTCACCCGCAGTACGCATGATTTTGCGGACCATGGAGCGCCGCCCCCTGCGCACAACGCTCACCGTATTTGGCGTCGCAGTGGCCATGGCTATTGTGATCACCGGCGCATTCTGGCGCGACGCCATTGCTCTCTTGATGGACACCCAGTTCAATCAGGTTCTGCGGGGCGATGTGTCGATCGCGCTCCTGGAAGCCACGCCCGCACGGGTCCAGCATGAGATCGCCAAGCTGCCCCACGTGAGTGCTGTTGAGGGTGCCCGAAGCGTGCCAGTCCGACTGGTTCATGCCAACCATGCGTGGCGCGGCGCAGTCCAGGGCAAAGCTGCGCAACCCGAGCTGCATCGTATCGTCGATCTGGGGCACCAGGTTTTCACTCCGCCGCGTGACGGCCTGCTTCTAACCGACCGGCTGGCTGAACGTCTGCGGGTAAGACCTGGCGACACCCTGCGCCTGGAATTTCTGGAAGGACGCCGGGAGGTAGTTCACCTGACCGTGGCTGGCACAGTTGCGGAGATGATGGGCATGAACGCCTACATCGAACGCAACGCCCTCAACAGGCTGCTGCGCGAGGGTGACATGGTGAACCAGATTACCGTTGCCGTGGATCGAGGCTACGAACCCGCGCTGCTGAACAGGATCAAGGAGCTCCCACGGGTGGCGGCCGCGGTAAGCAAGTCCGTGATGGCCAGAAATATCGAGGAAATTACCGCACGCAACGTATTGGTGTTCAGCGCCATTCTGACCGGGTTTGCCACAATCATCGCGATCGGCGTGGTCTACAACAACGCCCGCATCGCCTTGGCTGAAAGAGCCTGGGAGCTCGCCAGCCTTCGCGTGCTGGGATTCACCCGCGGTGAAGTCTCCGCTTTTCTATTGGGGGAGCTGGCCATTGAAATTGTATTGGCTCTGCCCCTGGGCATGATCTTTGGCTATTTTTTGGCGTCGGTCATTGTTACGATGATTGAAACAGATGAGTTCTATTTTCCCTTTGTCATTCAGCCAGCGACCTATGCCTTTGCGGCCTTGTGTGTACTGGCGGCAGGGGCCATGAGCGCGCTAATTGTTCGTCGACGGGTAGATACGCTGGATCTGGTGGGTGTCCTCAAGACACGCGAATAGAGAATAAGGAAGACCGAATGAAAATGAAGCTGTTGATTGGACTGCTCGTGCTATTGGGGCTTGCACTGATCGCATGGGCATTCATGCCAGCCCCAACTGATGTGGAAGTTGCCACCGTGGAACAGGGCTTGTTTGAACGCGCCGTGCAAGAGGACGGCAAGACACGGGTGCGCGATAGGTATGTGGTCTCAACACCACTGACGGGCCGCGTGGCGCGGATTCACCTGAAACAGGGCGATGCTGTGCAAAAAGATGCCGCCGTGGCGACCCTGTGGCCAGTTGCGCCAGCCTTGCTGGATGAACGAACCCGTGCCGAGCAGGCGGCGCGGATGGGCGCCATGCAGGCCACCGTGGGGCGCGCGCGGGCCAATGTGGAGCGGGCCGCGGCAGCACTGGACCAGTCAAGAGCCGAACTCAAGCGCAGCGAAGCTTTGGCCCAACAAGGCTTTGTTTCACCGACTCAGAATGAAACCGGAAGACTCAGCGTTCGCCTGCGTGAGAAAGAACTGGAAAGTGCCCGCCAGGAAGAAGATGCTGCACGCCATGAGCTGGAGCAATCACGCGTTGCCTTGAAGCAGTTTTTCCAAACCACCCCCGGGGTCCAGCAGCGGGAGTACCAGGTCAAGGCGCCAGTCTCGGGCAGGGTCCTCAAAGTACTGCAGCAAAGCGAAGGCCTCGTGATGGCCGGCACGCCGTTGATGGAACTGGGCGACCCTACGCAACTTGAAGTGGTGGTGGACGTTCTGACCGAAGACGCCGCGCAGATCCGCCCAGGCACCAGGGTTGAACTCTCCAATTGGGGGGGGCCCGATACCCTGACCGGACAGGTACGCTTGATCGAGCCGGCAGCGTTTACCAAAGTTTCCGCTCTGGGGGTGGAGGAACAACGGGTCAATGCCATCATTGATATCACGACGTCACCCGAGAAATGGCAGACCTTGGGTGATGGGTTCAAGTTGGATATACGGGTGCTGGTCCAGGTCGTCGAAAACGCCATCAAGGTTCCTGTCAGCGCCTTGTTTCCGGTTGGCGCGCGCTCGGGACTGTTCGTACTGGACAAGGGGCATGCACGTTTGCAGGAAGTCGAAGTTGCAGCGCGCAACGGGGTGCAAGCCTGGATCAAGGCCGGTCTGGACAAAGGTACACAAGTGATTGTGTACCCTGATACGAAATTGAAAGATGGTGCCGCGGTCCGGCCGCGTTAAGGAACGAAAACTGCAGCGTCTCCCAAATGCACTACGCAGTTTCGTCCTTTGCGCTTCGCCTCATACAAGGCCCTGTCGGCCCGCTCCACCAGATTCATGGTGCCATTCGCTGAAGTGGTGGTAGCCACGCCCACACTGATCGTGATGGGCCTGTGACGCCAGTCAAATTCCTGAACCGCCCGGCGAATTCGCTCAGCAACCACCATACAGGCATCGATTCGGGTATCGGGCAGAATCACGGCAAACTCTTCGCCGCCATAGCGGGCTGCATGATCGTAGGCACGCGCATGCGATTGCAACATCAACGACACCTGTTGCAGTGCTTCATCGCCCGCCACGTGACCAAATTCGTCATTGAACGACTTGAAATGGTCCACGTCAATGATGGCCAGTGCCAGGGATGAATGAGAGCGCTCGGTTCGAGAGGATTCCTCATTCAGGATGCGATCAAACGCACGGCGATTCTTCAGGCCCGTCAATGGATCCGTTGTGTTCTGCTCCACCAGCACCAGGTTCAAATCTTCCAAGCGCTTTTGATAACCCTCCAGTTGCTTCTGACGGTGTTGCTGTGCGTCGGAGAGAAGTTTCAATTCCGCCAGAGAATGGCGAAGCTGAAGCAATGACACCACCTGACGGGAGAGTGCCTTCAGTGCATCCACCATCCGTGGCTCCAGCGTTCTGGGCACCCGGTCCGCCACACAAACAGTTCCCAATGCTGCACCGGACGAGGTCACCAGAGGCGCACCAGCATAAAAGCGTATGTTTGGATCAGCGGTGACCAGGGGGTTTTCGGAAAAACGTGGGTCCAGTGAGGTGTCCTGGACCTGCATCACCTCATGGGGATCGAGAATTGCATGGGCACAAAAGGCATCTCCGCGGGGCGTCTGCAATATATCCACACCCACCCTCGCCTTGAACCACTGGCGATCTTCGTCAATCAGGGTAATCAACGCCATGGGGGCATCGCAGATGTAAGAGGCCAAGTTGACAATGTCATCGTAAGCCTGCTCTGCAGCCGAGTCCAGGATGACATAGGAGTGCAACGCTTCCAGGCGCTTGGCTTCGTTGCGAGGTTTGCGAGCATCCATGGCGAGTACTCCTGCCGGTTCCAATCTGCCGAATGATAGCCGCTTGTCCGGCGTTCAAGGGCTCACGCACCACGGCGCAGCATTATGGAAAAAGCCCATCCAAAGCGCCCATGCCGAACTGGCAGCCAAAGCGATGCCGGCAAGACGCACACCCCAGTCACCGGTATCTGCGCCACGCAAACGCAGCCAGAGCCAGGGACCGGCCATCATGGACACGCTGGTCCCCAGGGCAAACAAGGCCATGACATAGGCCCCTTCCGTCGCCCTGCCCGTCAAGGCCGCGACCAGCAGGGCCGAATACAAAAGTCCACAGGGCAGGAACGTCCAGAAAATGCCGATCACCAAGGGTGCACCCCTGCCCCATGCCGAAGCCAGTGAGCGTGCGCCAGACCAAATTCGTCGCCCCGCCTGCTCCAGCCAGACCGGTTGCCTCGCATTCCATAAAAGCAACATGCCAAGGACCAAGGTGGCGACATGAAATAGCGTCCATACGGGCCGCAAGGCAGCCGACTGGACCGTCAGCCAACCCAAGCCCTGCATCGAGGCAGCAGCCAGGGCACCCAGGGCCGAATAGCCCACAACCCGCCCCGCCTGGAAGCTCCATAGGGCAGAATTTTTTCGTGGACCTGCGGCCTGTCCGATGCCGGCACAGGCTGCACCGCACATGGCGACACAGTGCGGGCCACCCGCCAAGCCCATGAGAAGCGCCGTCACGGCGAGAGAGGTTTGCATCGAACGATGCTAAATGATCTTCGAAAACTTGGCGCGCGTACGGTCAGTTTGCAAGTAACGATCAAAAACCATGGCCACCGCCCTGACAAAAAACCAGCCCATGGCAGTGACCTGAATGCCCGATTCATCCACGGTGACCAATCCCTGCTCAGCCAGCTGGTGCAAGGACTCGATCTCGGTAGCAAAGTACCTCTGAAAATCGACGAGATAAGCCAGTTCAATGGACTCGAACAGCACCTGCCCCTGGCACATCAAGGCCATGATGACTGCGCGCCGGACCAGATCGTCACGTGACAAACCCAAACCACGAACGACAGGAAAACGGCCCTGATCCAGGAAATCGTAATACTCTTCCAGCGTCTTGGCGTTCTGGCTGTAGGTGGCCCCAATGCGACCAATCGACGACACCCCCAGGCCAATCAGATCGCAATCCGGCTGCGTGCTGTAACCCTGAAAATTTCGATGCAAACGCCCCTGGCGCTTGGCCACTGCCAGCGCATCTGTGGGCAAAGCAAAGTGATCCATCCCCACATACACGTAAGACGCCCCCATGAACGCGGCCATAGAGCGTGCAAGCATCGCGACTTTGGCCGCCCCGCTGGGCAATTCGACGGTATTGATGCGGCGCTGGGGTTTGAAGCGCTCGGGCAAGTGAGCATAGGCGTACAAGGCAATCCGGTCTGGCCGCAAGGCCACGACCTGCGCCAGCGTGCGGTCGAAGGACTCCGGATTCTGCTGCGGCAGGCCATAAATCAGATCAACGTTGATCGACTCAAATCCACGTTGGCGGGCCGCCTCGACCAGGGCAAAAACCTGCTCAGCCGGCTGCACGCGATGGACAGCCTTTTGCACCGCAGGGTCAAAATCCTGCACCCCAAAACTCAATCGGTTGAACCCCAACTCGGCCAGCGTATCCAGCCGTTTGGCATCAATGGTGCGCGGATCAACTTCAATCGAGTATTCACCACCCGGAGTGAAAGTGAAGTTGCGCCGTAGCATGCCCATCAGTTCACGGAGTTCGTCATCCGACAGGAATGTGGGAGTGCCTCCGCCCAAGTGCAACTGTGTAACAGTCTGCCCGACACCCAGATGCTCGGTATGCAAATCAACTTCACGACTCAAGTAGCGTAGATAAGGTGTTGCGCGATCATGGTGTTTGGTGATGATCTTGTTGCAGGCACAGTAATAACACAGGGATTCACAAAACGGGATGTGCACATACAAGGACAGCGGCAAGGTCATGGCCGCAGCCCCGGAGCGCCGCTGTTTCAGCGCCTGGGTGTAATCCTCGACAGAAAAGGCCTCAACAAAGCGATCCGCTGTCGGATAGGAGGTATAGCGCGGACCGGACACGTCAAATCGACGTAACAGGTCTTCGGAAATGGGGGCGGCAACAGCGGCATTCATGAATAATCCTTCGCAAGCTTGCCGAATATGCCTCAAAGGATCAGAATATTGCTTGATCTCAGTCAAATGAGTGCTGAATCCACATCAGGAAGATTTGATCAACATCAGGGCTGCCACCTAATCAGTGCCAAAATCTACATCATGACCCCTCAATCCATCAAAGTCGCCTGCTCCAACTGCAATATGCGAGAGCTCTGCATGCCCATGGGCCTGAGTTCGGACGAACTCGATCGCATTGACGAGGTGGTGGCAACCCGACGCAAAGTGAAGCGTGGCACGACGCTTTTTCGAAATGGCGAAAAATTCACGAGTCTGTATGCCATTCGAACCGGGTTCTTCAAAACCTGTGTGGCCTCGGAAGACGGCAGGGATCAAGTCACCGGCTTTCAGATGGCCGGCGAAGTCATTGGCCTTGATGGCATCGTGAATGACCATCACACCTGCGATGCCGTGGCATTGGAGGATGCCGAGGTCTGTGTCATGCCCTTTGACCGCATAGAAGAGCTTTCTCGCGAGGTCAATGTACTGCAACGTCATGTGCACAAAATCATGAGTCGCGAAATTGTGAGGGAGCACGGCGTGATGCTTCTGCTGGGCAGCATGCGGGCAGAAGAGCGGCTTGCGGCCTTCCTGCTGAACCTGGTTCAGCGACTGCATGCCCGTGGCTTCTCCCAATCGGAATTGGTGCTTCGGATGACCCGTGAAGAAATTGGCAGCTATCTGGGTTTGAAACTGGAGACCGTCAGCCGCACATTCTCAAAATTTGTTGAGGATGGCATTGTGGAGGTCAAGCAACGTCACGTCCGGATCCTCAATACGGACGCGCTCAGGGATATCGTCAACCCCAAAGCCTGTACCGAGTAAGTCGACTGCATGAAACAGTGCTGTTAGCAGGGTCCTTGCTTGGGGCAACCGTCCGGTCGGGCATCTGGAGGCAAAGGGCAACGATTGACTTCAAACGGCGACATCGACAGCAAAGTCGTCAAGCCACTTGATAGCATTGCGATCAGCCAAAACACAAAAAATGCGAGGGTATAAACACCTTGTCGAGAAATAGCCACCGGTTGCCCGAACCAGTGCAGATCTTGCGGATCAACCATCGCAAAAACCAGCACTTCAAGGATGCCGGCAACCAGAAAGGCCGGCCAGACAATCCACATCCATCGTTGTGATGCCATAGTAAGGCCTCCTGTTTATTGAAGCAAAAAGTCAGGGCTGAGTGGTAACAGTTTTTGACCTTGGCACAACCCCGGTCTGAGCGTGGTTGCGAGCCTGTATGGCGGGCGCGAGACTGGCATCCGTTTCCAGGGTTTTGTTGATTTCAATTCCCTTGCGGTAATAGTCTTCCGTAACGACCGGATCAGGCCTTGTAACGGCAAGATAAAGCGTTACGAAACCGGCGACGACAACGATGGCAGGGCCCGACAAAACCAGCCAGACATGTCCAAATTTCCACCAAGGCGCGCTTGAACCAAGATTACTTTGTGACATAAATATCCTTATCGGGGTATCAAAAATGCTGACTTCTCGGTCAAATGACCGGGTGAATCCACTGAATCAATTTGGAACTGAATGGTGTGCGAGCCCGGCGCTGCCGTATCAAAAGGAGCCTGCACACGCACCGCAACCCAACGCGACTGAGTAGACTCCACCATGACGAGACTGTCGGACGCCACCACCAAACCTGGCAAGCCGGTCACTGCAATTTTGTACCGCTGATTTGATTCCGTAGCATTCATCACTTGCAAGCGGTACACATTTTCGATTTTGCCGCCCGGCACAATGCGCGCCATGACACCACGGTCGCGCACCACGTCGACCTTGAACGGGACTCGCAGCGACAGACTGACCAGCATGGCAATCACGATCACACCCAGAATTGCGGTGTAAATCAAAACCCTCGGCCGTAACACATGACGCCACGTCTGCGCCCGACTCCAGTGCTGACTCATCGCGTTTTCTGTGGTGTATTTGACAAGGCCCCGCGCGTAACCCATTTTGTCCATCACGGTGTCGCAGACATCAGCACAAGCGCCACAGCCAATGCATTCATACTGCAAGCCCTTGCGGATATCAATCCCGGTGGGGCAAACCTGCACACACAAGCTGCAATCCACGCAAGCACCCAGATTCAGGCTTGCCGGGTCGGCCTTGCGCGATCTGGCGCCGCGCGGCTCACCCCGTTCAGCGTCATAGGTAACGATCAACGTGTCCTTGTCAAACATGGCGCTCTGAAAGCGCGCATATGGGCACATGTGTTTGCAGACCTGCTCACGCATGAAACCGGCATTGCCATAGGTGGCAAAACCGTAGAAAAAGGTCCAGAAAACTTCCCATGAACTCATGCTCATCTGCAAAAATTCCAAGCCAAGGTCCTTGATTGGCGTGAAATATCCCACGAAAGTGAAGCCGGTCCAAAGTGCCAGGGAAATCCACAGAAAATGCTTCAGGGCTTTGCGAGTCAGCTTATCTGCCGACATCGGCTTGGCATCACGCCGCATTCGCGCCGAGCGATCACCCTCCACCTTCTTCTCAATCCAGAGAAAAATCTCCGTATAAACCGTTTGGGGGCACGCATAACCACACCAAAGGCGCCCCGCTACTGCCGTGAACAGGAACAACGACAGGGCAGAAATAACCAGAATACCAGTGAGATAGATGAAATCCTGCGGATACAGCACCAATCCGAAGATATAGAAACGCCTGGAGCCGAGATCAAACAACACGGCCTGACGCTGGCCCCACTCCAGCCAGGGCAAACCATAAAACACCAACTGGGTCAAAACAACCATGCCCCAGCGCCAATTGGAGAAAAATCCAGAAACGCTGCGCGGATAAATTTTTTCGTGCGACGCGTACAGGGAGACCATAACCTCATCCGTCTCTTGCGGGACGATGGGAATGATCTTTCTGTGACTGGACTCCTGATTGTTCAAACTTATTCTTTCGATTACTTGGAAACAGCACCAGTTTTGACTTTATTGGAAAGTCCCCATACATAGGACGCAAGAACGTGAATTTGCGGTTCAGTCAATTTGTCCGCTTGGGCGGGCATCTGGTTGACTTTGCCGCCATTGATCATGGCAATAATGGCCGCCTCACCATAACCGTGCAGCCATACGTCGTCGGTAAGATTGGGGGCACCCAAAGCCTGATTGCCTTTGCCATCCATGCCATGACACGCAGCACAGCTCGCAAATTTTGACTTGCCAAGCGAGGCTTGCAGGGAGTCGTGAGGACTGCCGGACAGGCTCAACACGTACTGGGCCAAATTCTTGACATCATCGGCAGAACCGACTGCCGCACCCATGGGCGGCATATTGCCCACACGGCCTTTGGTCAGGGTTTCCTTAATGGTCGCTGGCGCACCACCATGCAACCAGTCGCCATCGTTCAAATTGGGAATGCCTTTGCTTCCTCCTGCATCGGAGCCGTGACACTGGGCGCAATTGTTCATGAACAATCGCTCACCAATGGCCATTGCCTGTGCGTCGCCCGCGACTTCTTCAGGTTTCATGTTGGAAAATTTGGCATAGAGCGGTGCGACATCTGCATTGCCCTTGTCCACCTCGGTCTGGTGCTGCCCCGTCGATGACCAACCGAGCTTGCCGGCATAAGTACCCAAACCAGGATACAGAGCAAGGTAGACGAAGGCAAAAACGATCGTAATGACGAACAACCAGGCCCACCAACGCGGCAAGGGATTGTTCATTTCCCGTAAATCGCCATCCCAGACATGCCCGGTGGTGTTGTCGCTGGCTGTCATGGCCTTGGCTTTGCCACTGAACCACAGCAACAGAAGACAGGCCAAGATGCTGACCAAGGTGACCCCGGCTACGAACAGTGACCAAAAATTACTTGTGAAGTCGCTCATTTTTTTTCCTTGTGTTGCGGTTCGTCAGTCTTGTTCAAAGGGCAGCTTGGCAGCCTCATCGAAATCGGCGGCATTTCGGCGGGAATAGGCCCACACGATGATGCCAATAAACGTGATGAAGCTGGCCACCGTGGCCAAAGAACGAAGGGTGTTGATATCGAGTTCCATCCGAGACTCCTTCCGCTTAACGAACCAGCGTACCTAAAACCTGCAGATACGCAATCACCGCGTCCACTTCCAATTTGCCCTTCACCTCTTCGGCAGATTTTGCAATCTGCTCATCGGTATAGGGCACGCCCACTGTGCGCAGTGCCTTCATGTGCGCCGGCATGGAGGTCGCATCCACCGTGTCCTTGAGCAACCAGGGGTAGGCTGGCATATTGGATTCCGGCACCAGATCGCGTGGATTGTTGAGGTGATCACGGTGCCACTGATCACTGTACTTTCCACCCACCCGGTGCAGGTCAGGGCCTGTGCGCTTGCTGCCCCACTGGAAGGGATGGTCATAGACGAATTCGCCAGCGACCGAATAGTGGCCATAACGCAGCGTCTCGGCACGGAAGGGACGGATCATCTGCGAATGGCAGTTGTAGCATCCTTCACGGATGTAAACGTCGCGACCCGCCAGTTGCAGCGCCGTCAGGGGCTGCAAGCCTTTGACGGGCTCGGTCGTGGACTTCTGGAAGAACAGAGGAACGATTTCCACCAGACCACCAACCAGCAACACCAGAAGGATCAAAACGATCATCAAGAAGTTGTTGGTCTCGATTTTTTCATGCGACAGTCCGCCGCTTGTCTTGTTGTTTGCCATGTTATTTTTCCTTCTCAGGCGTGGGCGACAGCGGCCGGGATGGTCACGGTGACGGAGCGGCCATTGGTTGCCGTCTTGAGTACATTCCAGAGCATGATCAACATGCCACCGAGATAGAGCAAACCACCCAGCAAGCGCAATACATAGAACGGGAATGTTGCTTTGACAGACTCAACAAAGGTGTAGGTCAGTGTGCCGTCGGTATTGATCGCGCGCCACATCAAACCCTGCATCACACCGGCAATCCACATGGCAGCGATATAGATAACGATACCAATCGTTGCTGCCCAGAAATGAATCTCAATAGCTTTGACGCTGTACATCTGCTTCTGACCAAACAAACGGGGGATCAGGTAGTACATGCTGCCCATGGTCACCAGACCAACCCAACCCAAAGCACCTGAGTGGACATGGCCCACGGTCCAATCGGTGTAATGGGACAATGCATTCACGGTTTTGATGGACATCATTGGACCTTCGAACGTGGACATGCCATAGAACGACAGGGACACGATCAGGAAACGCAGGATCGGATCGTCGCGCAGCTTGTGCCATGCACCCGACAAGGTCATGATGCCGTTGATCATGCCACCCCAGCTTGGCGCCAGCAGAATCAGCGAGAAGACCATACCCACCGACTGGGTCCAGTCAGGCAAGGCCGTGTAATGCAAATGGTGCGGACCCGCCCACATGTAAGTGAAAATCAGCGCCCAGAAGTGAACGATGGACAGGCGATAAGAATAAACCGGACGTTCAGCCTGCTTGGGAATGAAGTAATACATCATGCCCAGGAAACCGGCCGTCAGGAAGAATCCCACGGCATTGTGACCATACCACCATTGCACCATGGCATCCTGCACACCGGCATAGGCGGAATAGGATTTCATGTACCCGGCGGGAATCGCAGCGCTGTTGACCAGATGCAACAAGGCAACGGCAAGAATGAAGGCTCCGAAAAACCAGTTGGCCACATAAATATGGCGCACTTTGCGGGTACCGATCGTGCCGAAGAACACCACGGCAAATGCCACCCAGACCAGCGTAATCAGAATGTCAATTGGCCACTCCAACTCGGCGTATTCCTTGCCCTGGGTGTATCCCAAGGGCAGCGAAATAGCGGCGGCCAAAATAACAAGCTGCCAACCCCAGAAGGTGAAAGCGGCCAGCTTGTCGCCGAAGAGGCGCACCTGGCAGGTTCGCTGGACAACGTAATAGGCACTGGCGAACAAACCACATCCACCAAACGCAAAAATCACCGCATTGGTGTGCAGGGGTCGCAATCGACCATAACTCAACCAGGGGATACCCAAATTCAACTCGGGCCAAGTCAACTGCGCGGCAATGATGACGCCGACCAGCATACCGACCACACCCCAAACCACGGTCATGATGGCAAACTGCCTGACGACCTTGTCGTTATAGGTGCTTGCTTGCGCATTGGGAAATATCATTTTCACCTCTTCTAAGTTTGTTTGAGTCGAGTTTCCTATGGAAAACCCGAGTATCGTTTGACGAAGGTCAACCCTGGCCAAAAATTCTTATGAATCCTTAAGAATTCGCTCTCCTTCGGACTCCACATCCTCAAATTGGCCACGGTATACCGCCCACCATAGTCCTCCAAGAATGAAAAAAACCAGGATAACGGACAGCGGAATAAGCAAATACAGGACATCCATTACGTTTTCTCCAATGATGGAATACTTTTTGACAGGCGCAATGCATTGAGCACAACCAAGAGGGAGCTGAGCGCCATGCCCAAACCAGCCAACCAGGCCGGTAACCAGCCAACAACGGCCAAAGGTACACATACCGCGTTGTAGATTGCCGCCCACCACAGATTCTGGCGCACAACCCGCAGGGTCTGACGGGCCAGTTGAACACTTTTTGCCACATCGCCAAGCTGATCGCCCAGCACCACGAAATCTGCCTGGGCTTGCGCCAATGGTACGGCCCGGCCAAAAGCGAATGAAACATGGGCACCCGCCAGTACCGGACCGTCATTGAGCCCATCCCCCACCACAGCCACCTTATGCCCCTGTGCCTGGGCGTTTTGCAGGAAATCGAGCTTGTCCTGCGGAGAGCAGTCCCCTTTCCACTGCGCTATGCCCACCCGGGCGGCCACACCTGCGGCCGCCCGGGCGCCATCGCCAGACAACAGATGCACCTTGATGCCCGCCCCCTGTAGGTTCGCGATCGTGTCCAACGCATCCGGACGCACATCTTCATACAACTCAAAAGTGGCCAGCCAGCCCAGACTGTCAGCCAGGCAAGCCTGCACTGAATCTGTTTGGGCGTGCGTCACCCCGCAGAAGGTTGCCGATCCAAGGCGCAGTTCATGGGTCTCATGCGGTGCATCCTCACGCTGCACTTGACCCGACACCCCGGCGCCCGCGACCTCCTTCACGGAATCAGCTTTCCATAAACCGGTTAGACCGCCCTCTGCCGCCGCAGCAGCCAGCGCTTTGGACACCGGATGCAATGAATGCGCCGCCAGGCCAGCAGCCATCGCCAATGCCTGCTTGGCGGTAATCCCCTCGCGCAGACGGGAGACACCCAGAACCAGGGCATCGCGTGTCAATGTCCCTGTCTTGTCAAACACAATCGTGTCGATGGCAGCCAAAGCCTCGAAGGCTTCCAGCCGACGCACCAGTACGCCGCTTCGCGCCAAGGCACCCGCTGCAGCCAGCATGGCCGCCGGCGTGGCCAGGGACAAGGCGCAGGGACATGTGACGACCAGCACCGCCACGGCAACCATCAAGGCGTGGCCGGGGTCTCGACCCCACCAAAAGGCGCAGGCCAGGCCAGCCGCCAGCAGGACGCCCATCAGAAACGGCTTGGCAATTTGATCGGCCAGCCGAGCCAATGGCGGCTTGCTGGTGGAGGCGCTTTCCATCAGCGTCACGATCTGGGCGAATCGGGTTTGATCGCCAGTTCGCTCCACCCGAACCAGGACCGCATTGGTGAGGTTATGGCTACCCGCGATCACCACGCCGCCAACCCCGCGCGCAACCGGGCGGGACTCGCCCGTGAGCAAGGCCTCGTCAACCGCCGTATCGCCATGCTGCACGACGCCATCAGCGGGAAAACTTTCGCCAGGCAAGATGCGTATCACATCACCCGGCTGCAAACGACGCACCGGAACCCGCTCAAATTGATCATCCTGCCCGCGCCGCAATACGCTGTCGGGCAATCGGTTCATCAGGGCTTCAAGAGCGCCTGCTGTTCGATCGCGCAGTCGCAATTCCAGCCAACGCCCCGCCAGCAGGAAAAAAACAAACATCGTGAGCGAATCGAAATACACCTCGCGACCAAAATTCCCTTGGGGATCAAAGGTGCCGACAGAGCTCACTGCAAAGGTAATCAACATGCCCAGCGCGACGGGCAAGTCCATGCTGACACGACGATGCATCACATCACGCAAGGCACTACTGAAAAATGGACCGCATGAAAACAGGATGACCGGCAAGGTCAATACCCAGGAGGCCCAGCGTAAAAGTTGCTCCATCTCGGCGGACAGATCCCCTGGCACCGCCACATAAGCCGGGTAGGCGTACATCATGACCTGCATCATGCACAGCCCGGCCACCAGCAAACGCCAGAGGGCCTTGCGGGCCTCGCCCTTGCGACGCTCCCGGGCAAACGCATCATTGGCAGGCACGGCACGGTAACCCGCTATTTCAACTGCACGCATCCAGGTCGAAGGGAGGACCGTGTTTGGCGACCAGACGACACGGGCACGGTGGCTACCGGCACTGACCTCGGCACTGACGATTCCTGGCACGCCCAGCAGAGCATCCTCCAGAGTCAGCGCACAAGCCGCACAATGCATGCCCTCAATCAACAGGTTGGATTCCCAACAGTCGGCGCGGCGGGGATCAGGCCGGCTGAAGACCGGCCACTCTTGCGGGTCGTCCAGCAGGTGCAGCAAGTCCTTTGCCCCACCCGTATCCGGTGAATTCATTGGGTCCCTGCCGGTCGTTTCACCCTGCTTTTGGTGCAACGCGACGAAGACTGGCGGGCTTGGCAATGACATAGGCCTTGAGCTTACCCTTCGATGAGACGTGTTTAATTGACAAAGATCAAGATAGCCTGGAGGGACAAGCGTAAGCTCAAGCGTCTCAATCAACCGGAGAAATACATGTACCAAAGAATTTTAGTGGCCACCGATGGATCTACCTTGTCAAAAAAGGCTGTTGCCAGTGCCATTGGCCTGGCAGTCCTGACAGGGGCAGAGCTGGTGGCCCTGAAGGTCATTCCTCGTTACCCACAAAGCTATTTTGAAGGTGGATTGGCCCTGCAGGCAGCAGAGGTGAGCCGGGTCGAAAAGCAGTGGGCACAGGACGGACAGGCTATCGTCGATGCGGTGCAAAAATCGGCCCTGGCCAAAGGTGTCAAAACCAAGGCTGTCACGGTCAAGTCCGATCTGGTGTCCGAAGCCATCATTTCTGCGGCGAAGAAACAGAAATGCGACCTGATTGTGATGGCGTCCCATGGCCGCCGTGGCATCAAACGCCTGTTACTGGGCAGCGAAACTCAGCAGGTTCTGACGCACTCCCACATTCCGGTTCTGGTCCTGCGCTAACACCTGGAACAACCTGGGAAGGCCTGTAACGGGGGATACGTCACTGGGTGCGTGGTCATTCCATGTCATCCTGGAAGCGCTGGCGTATTTCCAGCACTTCATCCCAATGCGCCATGAAAACGGCCACGCAAGCCGGATCGAAGTGACTGCCAGCGTTGGACTCCAGGTGCTCCACGGCCTGCTCCAGCGTCCATGCCTTCTTGTATGGACGCTCGGATGTGAGTGCATCAAACACGTCCGCCACGGCAACGATTCGACTGAATATGGGTATATCCTGGCCCGCCAGGCCTCCCGGATAGCCGGTACCGTCAAACTTTTCATGATGCGCCCTGGCAATCGCCGCACCCGCCTGCAGCACCTTGGATGAACTGCCCTTGAGAATTTCATAGCCAAAAATGGCGTGCTGTTTCATGATCTCAAACTCGTCCGGTGTCAGCCGTCCAGGCTTGAGAAGGATGTTGTCGGCAATGCCCACTTTGCCAATGTCATGCATGGGCGCAGCCTCCAGCAGAAGCTCCTGATCGGCCACGGACAAGCCAAGCCCTCTCGCGATCAACTCCGAGTAGTGGGCCATACGCAAAATGTGCGCACCGGTTTCAGGGTCGCGGTACTCTGCAGCCTTGGACAGGCGGATCACCGTCTCACGCTCACGCTGAACAATCTCTGAGGTCGCTTTACGTACTTCTTCGGCCAGCCACTCGGCCCGGTCGGCCAGTTTTTTCCTGGCGTCGCTCAAGACAAGCATATTGCTGGCTCGGGCCAGGAATTCAATCTTGTCCACGGGTTTGGTGAGAAAGTCCGTGGCACCCGCGTCAAGCGCACGGTAACGAACCTGCTTTTGATCATTGGCGGTGATCATCAGAATAGGGACACTCTCCTTGCCGGGTGTCTGCCTAAGGCGGCGAATGAACTCGATGCCGTCGAGCTCCGGCATCATGTAGTCAACGATCACGAGATCCGGATCATTGCCCTGCGCCCAGGCCAATCCATCAGCCGAACGGGAGAATGTCTTGGACTCAGTTTCCGCCATCTTCTTGACCAGGGCCTCAAACAGGATCAGATTGATTTCGGTGTCGTCAACAATGAGTACCTGGTGTGTCATGGCTTCTCCATTCTTGATCTGGCATTCATCGTATCGCAATAACCCGCTGCAATACTGCGACCAGTTGATTGCCCTCAGTCGCAAGTGCGTCAACCAGATCCGCCAGGCCTGCTGTGTCGCCCCGGGTTGCCAGGATCTCTACCCTGAGTGCCAGCTCTACTGCGGGCCGGGCACCAAACATGGCCAGTGTGCCTTTCAGAGCGTGCGCAATATGCAACATGGGCTTGAGATCGTGCTCATCCAATGCCTGTTTCATGACCTGCAGATCGCGCGGCCACTGTCCGACGAAGGCTTCTGCAATGATGTCAACAAGCTCTTGATCCATGCCCGCCAGCGCATCTTGATAGTCGAAACCGCCCGCGCCAGAGGCCGCAGTGTCACGAACTGCGCCGTCAAATGAGAATTCCGCATCGCCGTGATCCGACGCATACTGCTGTAACAGCTGCTGCAACACGGCTGGTTCGATCGGCTTGGAGATGTAGTCGTCCATGCCAGCGGCGATGCAACTGTCGCGGTCACCCTCCATCGCATTGGCCGTCATGGCGATGATGGGTGTGTGCCGCTGCGTCGACTCGGTTGCTCGAAAACGTCGCGTAGCCTCCAACCCATCCATGACAGGCATCATCATGTCCATCAAAACCACGTCAAAACTTTGCCTTCCCAATAGATCGAGTGCAAGCTGGCCATCTTCGGCCAAAGTCACCCGATGACCCCATCGGTTCAGCAAGGTGATGGCAAGTCGTTGATTCACCATGTTGTCTTCAACCAGCAAAATGCTCAGAGACACCTGCTCGTCCTTGATGGAATGACGTGTAACGAGCTTGGCAGATACAGACACAGCAACATTCATGACGCGTAGCAGGATTTGCAGCAATTCATCGCGGGTGAAAGGCTTTGACAGGTAGGCGGCGAAGCCCAAGTCACGCGACCGTTGAGCGTCACCCTTGAGTCCTCCCGAAGACAACATCACCAGGGGAATCCTGGCACACTGGGGCAGCTCGGCAATCCGTTGAGCCGTGGTGAAACCATCGAGCCCCGGCATATGGGCATCCAGCAGGACCAAATCCCAGGCACCCTCGTCAATAGACTGCGATAACAAGATAAGGGCCGCTTCACCGGAGTCAGTCTCCCGCACATTGGCGCCCACGCTCTTCAACAGGCGCATCAAGACTGCGCGATTGACCTGATTGTCATCAACCACCAGTACCTGCATGCCTGTCAAATCCAGCGCACCGGGCACGTCATCATCGCCTTGATCATCGACAGACAGTCGTATGGCGAAATAAAACTCGCTTCCACGCCCCACCGCGCTCTTGACCTGAAGGCGGCCTCCGAGTGCTTCAACCAATCGGCCGGAGATGCTCAGACCCAAGCCGGTTCCACCATACCTGCGCGTGATTGAACTGTCTTCCTGCGAAAAAGCATCAAAAATGGAGGCAAGCTTGGTCTCGGGGATGCCAATGCCTGTGTCGGACACGGTGAACTGAAAAGCAATCTCTCTGTCATTGACGGGCGTAACCTCAACCCGCAGGACAACCTCGCCCTTTTCGGTAAATTTGATAGCGTTGCCCACCAAATTCATCAAAACTTGTCGCAAACGCCCTGGATCACCCAACACCGGCATAGGTACATCAGGCGCAATGTCACAAACCAGTTCAAGACCTTTGGCCTGTGCCTGCACGGACAGCACTTTGAGCATGTCGCCTATGGTGCGCCCAAGGTGGAACGGTACGGTTTCGATCAGAAGATGCCCGGCTTCAATCTTGGAGAAATCAAGAATGTCATTGATCACCCGAAGCAGGGATTCCGCCGATGACTTCACAACGGTCATGTACTCGCGCTGCTCATCGTCCAAATCAGTATCCAGCGCGAGTTCCGTCATGCCAATAACGCCATTCATGGGAGTGCGGATCTCGTGGCTCATGTTCGCCAGGAAGTCGGACTTGGCCCGGTTGGCAGCCTCGGCATCTTCTTTGGCTCGGCGCAACTCCTCCGAAACCCTCATGGATTCGGTGATATCTGCAAAATAGCCATTCCACAAACGACGACCGTCTGCCATCTGTTTCAGCTGCGACTCGCCGTGGATCCAAACCGCTTCACCCGTCACTTTATGCATGAGACGGAAATCGGCACTCCAGGCCGTCTTTCGTTCGACGGAGGTAGCCAATGCTGCCAGCACAATGGGCAGGTCCTCTGGATGGATCAGTCCGAAAATCGCCTGCGCATCGGCCATGATCGCATCAGCCCCCACGCCACATATGCGTTGAATCGCAGGGCTGCAGAATGGAAACGATTGATGACCGTCTGGCGACAGGCAATATTGATAGACGGCAACCGGAATATTCTCGGTAACTTCGCGCAGGCGCGCTCCGGCTTCTTTCAAGACAGTGACATCCTGCCAAATGCCGGTAAAGATGGTCGCGCCATCCTCTGCAAGTTCCGGCTCGGGGCGGATTTCCCCTCTAAGCCAGCGCAAGGAGCCATCCGGCATCACGATTTGATAATCGTCGGTCCAGCGCTCGCGGCGCTCAGCAGCCGCCAGCACGTCCTGCACACAGCGCTCGCGGTCTTGAGGAACGATTTGGAGCGCGGAAATACTGCTATCGGCCAGCAATGCGGCAGGGTCAAGACCTCGAATTTCCTTGAGTCGATCACTGACAAATGTGTAGCGTGTCTTTTGCTTACCAACCTCACATCGGTAAACCACCCCTGGCACCGTATTGGCGATCTGACGCAGGCGGGCTTCGGCTGCCTTGATCTCGGCTTCCATGAGCTTGCGCGCCGTGATGTCGGTACGAATCGCGATGAATTGAGTGGGCGCCCCGGTTTCGTCGCGAAGCGGCACGATGGTGGACTGCATCCAGTACAGGCTCCCGCTGCTGGCTCGGTTGCATATTTCGCCATGCCATACCTTGCCAGCCAGCAATGTCTGCCACAACTCGGTAAAGAACGCCTTGGAGTGAACGCTGGATTTGACAATCCGGTGGTTCACCCCCAGGAGCTTTTCACGCGGGTAGCCACTGATTTCACAAAATTTGTCATTGGCGTAAATAATTCGCCCACCCACATCGGTAATGCTGACGATGCCATGTTGATCGAGGGCAAATTTCTGATTGGCGAGGTCCACCAGGGCCGCTTGCAGATCTTTTTGACTTTCTTCACGTTGCTGCACCAGATCTGACATCAATCGCGACAAGGATTCCAGGTTGTCATCCAGCAGCGGCGGAAGATCCACATCCATCGTCTCCATCAGTGCACTGGCTGTTGCACGCAAGGAATCCATGGCCCGGGTTCGGCTGGCGAGCTCGGTTCGGATGTGATCGTTGGTGTGGGTCAGTTCAATCGAACTGAGTTGCAGGCTTCGGGTTTTTAGATCCAGGTCACGATCGCTTTGCTCATAGGCGCCATCAACCCGCTCGAGAAAATCGCCAAGTCCGCTCAACACGGAGGCAGCCTGCGGCGACAGGCCATGGAAGCTCGATATTCTTTTCAGCTCATCAAGCACGGCGGACAGCGGTGCCTCACCCGTGCCAAGCAAGCGTTTCGTCTGACGGGCAAGAAGCTTATGCATACGCAGGCTCAATCCAAGGTGTCGAAATTGCAGAGGTATCGGATTTAAACCTCCGAAATATGGGTGATCGTCATGGTCTGATTGTGCAATTTGCACTCGGCGTTGTGCGTAAAGGGGCTGATCTCGCCATTGGAATAAAAACCGGTCAGCGTGGCGCCCTGTCCAAAAACTTCGCCCACCGCCTCAACCTCCTCGTCCACGCGGCCACCCATTACCAGTTTGCGCCCCACACAACTCACCAGCAAGGCCAGGCCCGTTCCATCTCCCGTTCCCATGGTTTTGGCCGCCTGCGCAGCCGCCTCGGCGCCATCGATCAAAGCGTCGGAACTGGCGTGCATCAGCCGAAGGTAGCCGTCAGGATCAATGTCACCGGCCAGGGTCAAGCTGCCGGCCTGCCCGTCCACGCCCAAAATGGTTCGAATCAGGCCCACTTCGGTGTGATCGCTTCCCAGCATGGCAAAGGGGAACAGCAGACCGGACGCGGGAAGGTCTTTGGCATGATCGCCCAAGTAACGCTTGTAGATGTCGAGGGCTGGCTCGCCATCGAGCTCAAAGAGAACATTGTTGTCGCAACGTGTCACTTTTCTGGTCGGGCCAAACGGCGACCAGCCGCCAAAAGAACCATGCGAAAAGCTCAATGCTTCGCCATAAAAACCCAGGCACACCAGGCTATCGTTATGAACGCCAGTGTTGTCCAGAACCCATGTTTCCCTGAATGCGGCGGCGTCTCCGGCAAGGCCGCCAGTGATGGGAACCGAAGACCCAAGTACCTCTGCCATCCCCGCTATGAGCGAACTGCCATTGATCGCCACGCCCTGTCCCAGAACCAGCACCGCGCGCAGGCCTTCTTTGGGCAATTGCTTACCCAGACGCTGGCCGGCAGAATGCGAATCCTCCATGCCCATCAGGCGCGTCGATGACGCCATCATCCTGGTCTTGTCAAAGCGAACCGCCGTGACAACGCATGTGCCGTCACTTACACCCGCCCGGGAAATTTCTCCTGCGGTGGAGCAACCGGCCCGCGTGGCCGAAGGAAACAGTGTCGCCAAGGGAGCCACCACACTTTTTAGCAAGTCAATGGACGAGAAAACCAGCACCAAGTTGGGCGCCAGTGCCTTGAGCGATTCAAGCTCCGCCGACATGTTCTGACTGCTGCTCAAGGTAACTTGCGCGACTTGCATGGCGTGTGTCCTTTAACGACAGTTCTTTGGGAGGGCGTGAATACAAAAGATATTACATCGGCTGCCCTGCACTGTACTGTGCACGCAGCACATTTTTTTGAACCTTGCCCATGGTATTGCGCGGCAAGGCCTCCACTACAAAACATTGCTTGGGTACCTTGAAGTTCGCCAGCTGTGACTTCATGCTTGCAATGATCTGAGCAGGATCGAGCGTGGCACCCGGCTTGGCAATGACCACCGCTACCCCAACTTCACCGAAATCAGCATGAGGAATACCGACCACGGCACTTTCCGCGACGCCGGGCAATTCGTTGATATAGCCTTCAATCTCCGCGGGGTAAACGTTGTAGCCGCCACTGATGATGAGGTCCTTGCTGCGGCCCACAATCGTCACATAGCCCAGAGTATCAATTCTGCCCACATCGCCAGTCTTGAAGTAGCCATCGGCGGTGAACTCTTCCGCTGTTTTTTCCGGCATGCGCCAATAGCCCTTGAACACATTGGGTCCCTTGACCTGGATGCCACCGATTTCGCCCACGGGTACAGGATTCCCGTCGTCATCCTGCACTCTCAAACTGACACCTGGCAGCGGATAGCCGACCGTGCCACCACGCCGCTCGCCCTGATCCGGAAAATAAGGATTGGAGGTGAGCATGGCCGTCTCGCTCATGCCGTAGCGCTCCAGAATAGTGTGGCCGGTTCGGTTCTGCCACTCGGTGAAAGTTTCAATCAGCAGCGGTGCCGACCCGGCGATGAACAGGCGCATATGGCGTGCCGCCTCCCGGGTCAGCCCGGGCTCGGCCAGCAGGCGCACGTAGAGCGTGGGCACACCCATGAATACCGTGGCCTCAAGCATCTTCCGAATCACCAGTTTGGGGTCAAACCTGGACAGCCAGATCATTTTGCTGCCGTTGATCAGCGCGCCGTGAATCGCCACGAACAGGCCATGCACGTGAAAGATGGGCAATGCATGAATCAGCACATCATCGGCTCGCCATCCCCAATACTCTTTCAATACCAGGGCGTTGCTCAGCATGTTGCCATGGGTGAGCATGGCACCCTTGGACCGACCAGTGGTGCCGCTGGTATACAAAATGGCGGCCAGGTCATCGGCGTGCCTGGTGGCCACCGCATGCTGGTCGGAACAGTGTGCGGCACGATCAAGCAGTGAGCCAGTGCGATCGTCGTCGAGCGTGAACACATGCAGCGTGCCAGCCTTGAAAGCAATTTTGCTGACCCATCCGAAATTCTTGGCTGTGCACACGACCACGGCCGGTTCGGCATTGCCAATGAAATACTCGATTTCAGCGCTCTGATACGCCGTGTTGAGTGGCAAAAAAACAAAACCGGCGCGCAAGGTCGCCAAATAGAGCACCATGGCCTCGACGGATTTTTCCACTTGCACCGCAATGCGGGAGCCTTCCGGCAGACCCAGGGATTCCAGCAAGTTGGCCATCATAGCGGTGGCACGGTCCAGATCGCGCCATGAGTAATACAGGCCGTTGTCGGTTTCAACCGCAACAGCATCCAGGTTCTGTGGAAAGGCTGCGCGCAACGCCGCAAAAAGATTGCCGTTGCTCGGGCTGATGGTGGTGTTCTGTGTGCGCATATCAATATCAGTATGTGAGGGAAATGAATCAATGACGCCGAAGGTTCAGAATGCGGGTTTTCTCTTCTGCAAGAAAGCCAGAATACCCTCGCGGTGCTCCGCACTGTCCGCATAAGCGTAGGCGTTGGCAACGTGATTTGCTGTTAAATCCGTAGCTAAAGCAGAACTATCAATGGGGGGGGTGGAGCCAATTATTGCCCGAAGTGTCTGTTTGTTGAGTCGGGCCGCCTGGGGCGCCAAGGCAGCGATGCGCGAGGCGGTGGCCTGCGTCTCGGTGGCCAGGTTTCCCGGCGCCAGCACCTGACTCAAAAAGCCGGCGGCCTTCATGTCGGTTGCGCTGAAAATTGCGGCCTCCAACAGCATGCGGCGCGCCGTGACCAATCCAGCTTCACGCGCCACCAACTCGGCCTCACGCGGCGCCATGGGAAAACCAAGCTTTGCAATGGGTGCGCCAAATTTCGCAGTGTCGCTGGCCAGACGAATGTCACAGCAGCTGGCAATCTCAACGCCTGCCCCCATGCAATTGCCCTCAATCCGGGCAAGGATCGGTACATCGCAGTTCAGCATGGCCTGCAAGCCACCCCAGACATCGTTTTCATGGAAGTCACGCAAGCTGGATTCGTGAAACCGAAAGTCGGTGTATTCGGAGATATCACCACCGGAACAAAAGTTGCCTCCGTCCCCGGCAATTACCACGCAACGCAGGTCTGCGCTGCTTTGTACGCTGTCGAAGACCTTGCGCAATTCGCGCCACATGGCGCGCGACATGGCGTTGAAACGGGATGCATGGCAAATGGTCACCTGCCCCACACCCGCCATTTTTTCAAATTGAATACTGCCGCCCATGCGCGCCCTCAATCCAGTTTGGCACCAGAGGCCTTGACCACCACGGCCCAGCGCTTGACCTCCGAACTGACAAAGCTGCCAAACTGCGTCGGGGTCAGGCTGCCAAACTCGGCGCCATTGCTGGCCCAGATGGCCTTCAGCTCCTCGGTGGCCGCAGCACGACGCATCTCGTCAACAATGCGGGCCTGCACATCAGCCGGTGTTCCCTTGGGCGCCCACAGGCCATACCAGGTGGACACGGTGTAGTCGGGCAAGCCCAGCTCAGCGGCGCAGGGCACGTTGGGGAAAGCTGGATTGCGCTTGCCGCCGGACACCATCAACGCCTTGATGCGACCACTCTTGATGTGGACGGCGGACGAACCGAGTCCGTCAAACATCATGTCCACGTTGCCGGCAATCAGATCCTGCAACGCCGGACCGGCTCCGCGGTAGGGAATATGGGTGATGAAGGTTTTGGTCTGCAATTTGAACAGCTCCCCCGCCAAATGGTGCGAGGTACCGCCACCCGCAGAACCGTAGTTCATGCGGCCCGGATTTTTTTGCACCTGCGCCATAAAGTCCTTGAACTCACCTGGCACCAGCCTCGGGTTGACAACCAGCACCTGCGGCACATTGGCCATCAGGGCCAGTGGCACGAAGTCCTTTTCGATGTCGTAGTCCAGTTTGGGGTACATCGAAGGTGCAATCGCGTGATGCACGGCACCCATGAAAAGCGTGTAACCATCGGCTGGCGCCTTGGCCGCGATGCTGGCACCAACGGTGCCGCCGGCGCCGCCACGGTTGTCGATGATGAGTTGCTTGCCGGTCAATTTGGAAAATTGCGCAGACAATGGCCGCGCGAACGCGTCGGTGCCTCCCCCAGCCGGAAAAGGCACCACCAAGGTCACAGGCTTGGTCGGCCAGGTCGCCTGAGCCAAGCCCGGCAAAGAACTGCCGGCGACGCTGGCTGCGGCAAGGCGCAAAAGATCGCGGCGCGTGTTGAATGTCTGTCGTGTGAATGTCATGTCTGTCTCCTGTTGTTCATTCTGCTGAAAATCAAAGTGGCCGGTCAAAAACGCAAGTCCTCGATATCGCCTGAAACCGGAATTTTTCCCAAGGCCAACTGCGCCCGGTATTTGTTCAACCGTTTCAGGTCATAGAGGTAGTTGACCATCATTCCGTAAGACTGCTTGAGTCCCTTGGATGAAGGATCGCCTCCCCAGTTCAGGCGCTCTATGCGCGCGCCGTTGCCCAAATGAAAGCGGGCCACTGCATCAAGCGGCTTGCCGTCCACCAGCTCATGGCCAAGATACTGAGCCGCACATTGCAAAAGCATGTGACGCACGGGCGATTTTCCATCCAGGTCCAACGCCCGTTCTGCCGCACTCAGCAAATGCGTGGCGGTCACAGGCTCAAAGCCGACGGCACGTCCAAGCTCTGCACGGGCTTTGTCGTCAAGCTGCTCAATCATGGCTTGGGCATTTTTGCCAAGCCAGGCGCGAAAACCGGGGATTGGCGAGAGCGTGGCAAAGATCTTGAGGCGAGGAAATTCGGCCTTGAGGGTTTCAACCACACGCTTGATCAGCGAGTCGCCAAAACTCACACCACGCAGACCGGTCTGCGTGTTGCTGATGGAATAGAAAATGGCGGTGGTGGCTTTGTTGAGATCCTCCACGGCGGCCGACTCGTCAAGCAGGGGCGTGATGCCCTGCGCCATCTCGTGCAGCAATGCCACCTCGACGAAGATCAGTGGCTCATCCGGCAGACGGGGATGAAAGAAGCCATAACAGCGCCGGTCCGAGTCGAGCCGGTTCTTCACGTCGTTCCAGCTCTTGATGTCATGCACGGCCTCGTACCGGATCAGCTTCTCGATCAGGGACGCGGGGGAATCCCAGCTGATGCGGCGCAGGTCCAGAAAACCCACATCGAACCAGGTTGAGAACATGTACTCCATCTCGACATCCAGCGCCTGCAATCGCTTGTCGGATTTCAGGAAAGGCAGCATCTCGGCACGCAGGTCCACCAGAAAGCGTATGCCCAGGGGAAAGGCGCTGAATCGTTGCAACAAACGCCTGCGCGGCGATACGGTTGCACGGCGGTAGTGAACCTCGGCCGCGGCCTCGTCGGGCGTGCCCACTGCTGTTGCGTACTGAGCCTGCGCCCGCTTGACGACCTGCGGATCGGCTACGAACTGCTCGCTCATCAACAGCCACACGTCACGTCGCTGCTCCAGCGTGGCGCGGGCATACCACTGGGCAAGCGCACTGGCGCGACGCCCCCCTTCCACTTCGCTGACATGGTTGTCCACCACGGCCTGCAACTCCGCCAGCGCACGGCGCAGTACGCGGGGCGAAAGAGCCTCATCCTGCTGACGCAGCGTGGCGGCCAGACGCTCCCGGGTGGAACGCGTGGGCTGGCGGACGCTCTTCGATGCAGGCGCCACACCTGGCCGAGCTGCCATCCGGGCGGGCGCCGATACTTCGCTTTTTGCTATTTTTTGAATAGCAAAATCTGCAACATCGGCAGGGGCTACATCGATGTTTTTTGCCAAACCTTTGGTAGGCAACAACCTCGACACCTTGCTACTGATCCAGTCCGAGGTATTCATGCCAGCAAGCTGCTTTTCTTGTCACGCGCCAATGCGCGCAAGGCTTCACGCTGGCGCGTGAGGTGGGTGCGCATGGCCGCATCGGCCCCTTCGCAATCGCGCGCACGCAAGGCGGCATACACCGCCAGATGCTCGCCCAGGCTTTGTTCAAGCCGCCCCGGCGCATGAAGTTGTTGCAGGCGCGCCAGCTTCAGGATCTTGCGCAGGTCGGAGATCACCTGAGCCAGCCAACGGTTGTTGGCCAGGGTAATGATGGCCTCATGGATGGCGAAATTGGTTGCGTAGTAATCGTTGATGCGCCTGGCCTTGGCATGCTTTTCCAGCCGTTCATGGAGCACATCCAGCGCAGCGATATCGGCATCACTGGCGTTGCGCGCCGCCTCGTAGGCGCAACGCCCTTCCAGCAAGGCAATCACAGGAAAGATTTCATCCAGGTCCTGCTCGGTCACCTCGCTGACGAAACTGCCCCGGCGCGGCTCATGGCGCACCAGACCTTCCGCGCTGAGCACCTTGAGCGCCTCTCGCAGTGGTGTGCGGGAGATTTTCAGGCTGGCGCACATCGCAGCTTCGTCAATGAAGCTGCCGGGCGTCAGCGTGCCGGCGAAGATCTGGTCTCGCAACAATACGGCAACTTCGTCGTGCAGGGAATTGTGAACCAGGCGCATGGTGCTGTTGAGTTTCTTGTTCGGGTGACGTTGAGGTGGCGCTGTGATTTTCAATAATTACCGGTAATTATTGAAAATTTCAAACAACTGCGCAAGACGTATCACCCCCGTACTAACCCGAGGGTGATGGCTCCATGGCTCATTCAGGACGCTATCGGGCGTTGAGCCCAGCGCCACAGCATGACGCCGCCCAGGATCATGGGGACGCAAAGCCACTGCCCCATGCTCATGCCCAGTGACAGGATCCCCAGATGCGCATCCGGCTCGCGGAAAAATTCGGCGATGAAACGGAAAAACCCGTAGCCAAGCAAGAAGGCTGACGCCACCTCGCCCTGTTTGCGAGGCTTGCGGGCGTAAAGCCACAGCAGAACAAACAACAACAGCCCTTCCAGCAGAAACTGGTAAACCTGCGATGGATGACGCGGCAGGTCCCCCGCCCCACGGAACACCATGCCCCAAGGCAGGTCCGAGCTGCTCACACGACCCCATAACTCACCGTTGATGAAGTTACCCACCCGACCTGCTGCGAGACCCGTCGGCACGCAGGGCGCTACAAAGTCAGCCACCTGCAGCCAGGGCTTGCCCCGCGAGCGGGCAAACCAGATCATGGCCACGATCACACCCAGCATGCCGCCGTGAAAACTCATGCCACCTTGCCAGACCGCGAAGATTTCCAGCGGATGGGCGAAGTAGTACAGCGGCTTGTAAAACAAACAGTAGCCGATGCGCCCACCCAGCACCACGCCCATCACACCCATGAAAAGAATATCTTCCACATCCCGGCGCGACCAGGCACCCGTGCCTGTGATGGAGGCAAAGGGCTGATGCCGCAAGCGGCGAACGCCCAAAAACATGAACAGACCAAAAGCGGCCAAATAGGTCAAGCCATACCAATGAATGGCCAGGGGACCGAGCTGCAGCGCAACGGGATTGATTTGAGGATGAATCAGCATGGGCGCCATTGTGCACGCAAGCGCCAGCGCAGGGCGCCAGACCTCACTCCAGTTGCGCCCTGGCGAAAGTGACGAACCGCTCCAGTGTCGGACTCGCATGGTCCGGGCGCCATACCAGACTGGTCTCGCACCCCGGCATGGCACCGCCCTGCGCCCGGGCTGCAAGCACTTCGCGGTAAACCACCCCGGATCGCTGGAACTGGCGGACGCTGGCGGGCACCCAGGCCACACCCAGACCCGCCGAGACCAGGTTGATGATCGTCTGCATCTGGATGGCCTCCTGCGCCACCTGGGGTGAACTTCCGGCCGCATGGTACAGGGCAAAAATAGCATCAAACAGAGACGGCACAATGCGCCGCGGAAAGATGACCATGGGTTCGGCCAGGACATCCTTCAACGCTAGCGTCCCGGATTTCGCCAGGGCATGCTGCTCGGGCAACGCCAGCACCAGCGGTTCCTGCGCGATCAGCAAGTGCGCCAATCCTGGTGAGACAAACCCGGGGGCGTGCAGCATGAAGCCAGCGTCGATCTCACCGCGCTCGAACCCCTGCAATTGGACGTCGCCCGTGGCTTCCAGCAGGTCCAACTGCACCTTCGGGTACCGCACCCGAAACGCCCTCACCCACTGCGGCAACAAGTCAAAACCCACGGTAGACACAAAGGCCAGCCTCAGGCGCCCTGCCTCGCCCTGGGCTGCAGCGCGGGCCTGTGCTGGCAAAGCCTGCGCGCGGGCCAGCAGATCCTGTACCGCGGGCACAAGGGCCTGCCCTGTGGTGGTGAGCTGCACACTGCGTTTGGTACGGTCAAAGAGGCGCACCCCCAGCATCCTTTCGAGTTGGGCAATCGCCTGCGTCAAGGGTGGCTGGGTCATGTGAAGGCGTACGGCGGCATGACCAAAATGCAGTTCTTCTGCAACGGTCAGAAACTGACGCCAAAGCCGCAACTCAATCAAATGCGAACGCTGGGGCGACGCGGAAGATGCATCAGGCAAGCCTGGATTGAATTCACTCATATGAAAAATATATTAATTAGTACTTAAAAATATATTGGAACAACATAATAGCCCGGCGCATACTCCGATCTGAAAAAATCCAACCCTCTTCACGAAAAAGCTCTTATGGACACCAAACCCGTCATCCTGAACCCGCGTAGCAAGAACATCACCGAGGGCAAGTCCCGCGCGCCCAATCGCTCCATGTACTACGCGATGGGCTACAAAGAAGAAGACTTCAAAAAACCCATGATCGGGGTTGCCAATGGTCACAGCACGATCACGCCGTGCAACAGCGGCCTGCAAAAGCTGGCGGATGCGGCCATTGCCGCGATTGAAGAGGCAGGTGGCAACGCCCAAGTGTTCGGCACGCCCACCATCTCGGACGGCATGGCGATGGGCACCGAGGGCATGAAGTACTCGCTGGTCTCCAGAGAGGTGATTTCCGACTGTATTGAAACCAGTGTGCAGGGCCAGTGGATGGATGGCGTGCTGGTGGTGGGCGGCTGCGACAAAAACATGCCCGGCGGCCTGATGGGCATGCTGCGCGCCAATGTGCCAGCCATCTTTGTTTACGGCGGCACCATCCTGCCCGGCCATTACAAAGGCAAGGACCTCAATATCGTGAGCGTGTTCGAAGCCGTGGGCGAAAATGCAGCCGGCCGTATGAGCGACGAAGATCTGCTGGAAATTGAACGCCGCGCCATCCCCGGCACGGGCTCCTGCGGTGGTATGTACACCGCCAACACCATGTCGTCTGCGTTTGAAGCTCTTGGCATCTCGCTGGCTTATTCCTCCACCATGGCCAACCCGCATGACGAGAAGGTGAACTCGGCCAAGGAATCGGCACGGGTACTGGTTGAGGCGATCAAAAAGGACCTGAAACCCCGTGACATCGTCACCCGCAAGTCGATTGAAAACGCCGTCGCCGTCATCATGGCCACCGGTGGCTCCACCAATGCCGTGCTGCACTTTTTAGCCATTGCCCACGCGGCCGGGGTGGATTGGACCATTGAAGACTTTGAGCGCGTGCGCGTCAAAACCCCCGTGCTGTGCGACCTCAAGCCCAGCGGCCAGTACCTCGCGGTGGACCTGCATCGCGCAGGCGGCATTCCCCAAGTCATGAAAACCCTGCTGTCAGCAGGACTGCTGCATGGCGACTGCATCACCATCACCGGCCAGACCATCGCCGAAGTGCTGAAGGATGTTCCGGATACCCCGCGTGCCGATCAGGATGTAATCCGCCCCTTGAGCAACCCGATGTACGCCCAGGGACATTTGGCCATTCTGAAAGGCAACTTGTCGCCCGAAGGCTGCGTGGCCAAAATCACGGGCTTGAAGAATCCTGTGATGACCGGCCCGGCCCGTGTGTTTGACGACGAACAGTCAGCCCTGGCCGCCATTCTGGCGAACAAAATCGTGGCCGGTGACGTGATGGTGCTGCGCTATCTGGGCCCCAAAGGCGGACCCGGCATGCCCGAAATGCTGGCGCCAACCGGTGCGCTGGTAGGACAAGGTCTGGGCGAGTCTGTGGGACTGATTACGGATGGCCGCTTTTCTGGTGGCACCTGGGGCATGGTGGTGGGACACGTGGCGCCCGAAGCTGCTGCCGGTGGCACCATTGCCTTCATCCATGAGGGCGACTCGATCACCATCGACGCGCACAAGTTGCTGCTGCAACTCAATGTCAGCGACGAAGAAATTGCCAAGCGGCGTGCGGCATGGACCGCCCCCAAACCACGCTACACCCGTGGTGTGCAGGCCAAGTTTGCGTTCAACGCATCAACCGCCAGCAAGGGCGCCGTGCTGGATAACTACTGATCCAGCAGAGCCTCATGAAAAAAGCCCACCGGATTGACCCGGTGGGCTTTTTTTTGGATTCAGCGGCGTTTCTTCTTGTTCAGCGTGCCGATGGCCTCGCGATTGCTGTCAATGCGTGCCTGCCGACGGGCATCTTCCCGCTCCATTGCTTTCCTCTTGGTATAACCTGATGAATCAGCCCAGGCCCACCAGGCAACGGCCAAGCCAAACGGCATCAGGACGACCCACCAGTCCCAGGCGGCTACCGGACCGATTTCCAGATACTTCATCGCCAGCAAAACCAATCCCAGTCCCAAAAAATACATACCGTTCTCCTGATATTTCCAATTCACCTTATTCTGACCCGTGTCAACCGCAGTCATTACAATGACGTTTAGTGAATGTAACTCAACCCACGAGGAAAAATGATGAAACGTGCTCTCTTTGCTTTGGTTGCCGCGGTCTCCGTAACTGCTCCTGCGTTTGCCGATCTGGCCTTGGCGACTTCCAAGAACTGCATGGCTTGCCACGCGGTTGACAAAAAGCTGGTTGGCCCGGCTTACAAAGACGTCGCCGCCAAATACGCTGGTCAAAAAGACGCTGCTGACAAGCTGGCCGTCAAAATTATCAAGGGTGGTTCTGGTGTTTGGGGTGCCATTCCCATGCCGGCGAATGCGCAAGTGAACGAAGCTGAAGCCAAGAAACTGGCGGCCTGGATTTTGGCAGCCAAGTGATCCACTGACCTGATTCCAAAAATCAAAAAGCCCGCATCAGCGGGCTTTTTTCATTGGCGCATCCTACCGATCAATAGGTCTGACCCAACTGACCCAAAATCGCCGGATTTTCCAGCGTCGAAGTGTCCTGGGTAATGGTTTCACCCTTGGCAAGTGAGCGAAGCAGGCGACGCATGATCTTGCCGGAACGGGTTTTGGGCAGGTTTTCACCAAAGCGAATGTCTTTCGGCTTGGCAATGGGACCGATTTCCTTCGCCACCCAGTCACGCAATTCCTTGGCAATGGCTTTGGCTTCATCGCCCGTCGGGCAAGGACGCTTAAGCACAACAAACGCGCAAATGGCCTCGCCGGTCAGGTCATCCGGACGCCCCACCACAGCCGCCTCGGCCACCAGATCCGTCTTGGCCACCAGTGCCGACTCGATCTCCATGGTGCCCATGCGATGGCCGGACACATTGAGCACATCGTCGATACGTCCGGTGATACGGAAATAACCGCGATCGGCACTGCGCACAGCGCCGTCGCCCGCCAGGTAAATCTTGCCACCCATTTCTTCCGGGAAATAACTCTTCTTGAAGCGATCCGGATCGTTCCAGATGGTGCGAATCATAGAGGGCCAGGGCCGCTTCACCACCAGCATGCCGCCGGAACCGTTGGGCACATCGTTACCGACTTCGTCCACGATGGCGGCCATGATGCCTGGCAATGGCAAAGTGCAGCTACCTGGAACCAGTGGCGTCGCACCCGGCAAAGGGGTAATCATGTGGCCGCCGGTTTCGGTCTGCCAGAAGGTGTCCACAATCGGGCAGCGCTCACCACCCACGTGTTTGTAGTACCACATCCAGGCTTCCGGGTTGATGGGCTCACCCACCGACCCGAGAATGCGCAGGCTGCTCAGGTCAGAACGGGCTGGATGGACTTTCTCATCACTCTCGGCCGCCTTGATCAGCGAACGAATGGCGGTCGGCGCCGTGTAGAAGATAGTGCACTTGTGGCGCTCAATCATCTGCCAGAAACGACCGGCGTTCGGGTAGGTCGGAATGCCTTCAAAAATGATCTGGGTGGCCCCTGCCGCCAGCGGACCGTAGGCCACATAGGAGTGGCCGGTAATCCAGCCAATGTCAGCCGTGCACCAGAACACATCGCTGGGCTGGAGGTCAAAAGTCCAGTCCATGGTCAGCTTGGCCCACAGGAGGAATCCCCCTGTCGAATGCTGCACACCCTTTGGCTTTCCAGTGGAACCCGAGGTGAACAAAATGAAGAGCGGATGCTCGGCCCCCACTGACACGGGCGCGCAAACAGTGCTCTGACCGGCCAGTGCGTCGGCAAAAGTCTTGTCCCGACCCGCCACCATGTTGCAGGCAGTCGCCGTACGCTGATAAACGAAAACTGTCTTGATCGACTCGCAGCCGCCCATCGCCAGGCCCTCGTCCACAATCCCCTTCAAAGGCAACTCTTTACCGCCGCGCATCTGATAATTTGCAGTGATGACGGCCACCGCGCCTGCGTCAATGATGCGCTCCTGCAGTGCCTTGGCCGAGAAACCGCCAAACACCACGCTGTGGGTGGCGCCAATGCGGGCGCAGGCCTGCATCGCGATCACACCTTCCAGTGTCATGGGCATGTAAACCAGAACCCGGTCGCCCTTCTGGATGCCATTGGCTTTCAGCGCATTGGCAAACTGGCTGACCTTGGCCAGCAGTTCCTTGTAGCTGGTTTTGGTCACCACGCCGTCATCCGCTTCGAAGATAACAGCGGCTTTATTCTCCACGGGCGTGCCCATGTGCTTGTCCAGGCAGTTGGCAGAGGCGTTCAACTCGCCGTCGTCGAACCATTTGTAAAAAGGTGCATTGGACTCGTCCAGCGTCCGGGTAAAGGGCTTGGTCCAGGTCACGTTCTCACGCGCGAGTCGAGCCCAGAAGCCCTCGAAGTCCTTTTCGGCTTCTGCGCACAGGGCGTTGTAGCCATCCATTCCGGAAATACGCGCGGCCTTCACAGTTGCCGCACTCGGTGGGAAAACGCGGTTTTCCACCAACACGGACTCGATGGCGGACGATGGTGCACTCATGGTTCAGTCTCCTCAAATAGATAAAAGCTGCCCGCGACTGTCAAGGTTCGCACTTACAAGCCACTGACTGCCCTCAAACGCCGCCCATGCACCCTCCAGTGTCAGCGCCAAGGCTTCGAGCCCTACAATATTCCAACCCTACAACACGCTTCGGCACCAGCATGACAACCCCTACTCCCGAAAACCAGCCCAAACTTCGCCCGCTGCCAAAATTTATTTTTGCCAGCCGTTGGCTGCAGTTACCTCTTTACCTGGGCCTGATCGCCGCACAAGGCGTGTATGTATTCCACTTCTGGATTGAGTTGGTACACCTGCTGGAAGCGGCCTTTGGCAACCAGACGGCCCTGCAGGCGCTGATTACCAGTATTGGCTACAAGGAAACCGGTCCGACCGCAGCCCTGAACGAAACCATCATCATGCTGGTGGTGCTGGCGCTGATCGATGTGGTCATGATTTCCAACCTGCTGATCATGGTGATCGTGGGTGGCTACGAGACCTTCGTGAGCCGCATGGACCTGGAAGGCCACCCCGACCAGCCCGAGTGGTTGAGCCATGTGAATGCCTCGGTTCTCAAGGTCAAACTGGCAACCGCCATCATTGGCATCAGCTCCATCCACCTCCTTAAAACCTTTATCAATGCAGCGAATTACGACGAAAAAGTGCTGATCGCCCAAACCGCCATTCACATCACGTTCCTGCTCTCCGCCATGGCCATTGCCTACACCGACCGTTTGATGGCGCGGACCCAAAACGAAGCGCATTGATTTTTAACCCTCTGACATTTCATAGCACCATGACCTCCATTCGCCAAGCCGACCTGATCGAGTCCGTTGCCGCCGCCCTGCAGTACATCAGCTACTACCACCCAACCGACTACATTGCCCACCTGGCCCGCGCCTACGAGCGCGAGAAAAGCCCGGCGGCCAAGGATGCCATTGCGCAAATTCTGACCAACAGCAAGATGAGCGCCATCGGACACCGCCCCATCTGTCAGGACACCGGCATCGTCAACGTCTTCCTCAAGGTCGGCATGGATGTGCGCTGGGAAGGATTCACCGGCAGCCTGGACGACGCCGTCAACGAAGGCGTACGCCGCGCCTACAACCACCCCGACAACACCCTGCGCGCCAGCGTGGTGGCCGACCCGCAGTTCGAGCGCAAGAACACCAAAGACAACACACCCGCAGTGATCTTCACTGAAATCGTGCCGGGCAACACCGTGGAAGTGACTGTGGCCGCCAAAGGCGGTGGCAGTGAAAACAAGAGCAAGATGGTCATGCTCAACCCCGGCGACTCGGTGGTGGACTGGGTGCTGAAAACCGTACCGACCATGGGCGCGGGCTGGTGCCCACCCGGCATGCTGGGTATTGGCATTGGTGGTACCGCAGAGAAAGCCGTGCTCATGGCCAAAGAAAGCCTGATGGACGACCTGGATATGTACGAGTTGCAGGCCAAAGCAGGCAGCGGCGCCGAATTGACCAAAACCGAGGCATTGCGCCTGGAGTTGTTCGAAAAGGTCAACGCCCTGGGTATTGGTGCGCAAGGCCTGGGTGGCTTGACGACCGTGCTGGACATCAAGATCAAGATGTACCCCACCCATGCAGCCAGCAAACCGGTCGCGATGATTCCCAACTGCGCCGCCACCCGCCACGCGCACTTCTGTCTGGACGGCAGTGGCCCGGTGTACCTCGACCCACCGTCGCTGGACCTGTGGCCGGATGTGCAGTGGACCCCCGACTATGTCAAGAGCAAAAAGGTGGACCTCAACACGCTAACCAAGGAAGAAGTCGCCAGCTGGAAACCGGGCGACACGCTGCTGCTCAATGGCAAGATGCTGACGGGCCGGGACGCAGCGCACAAGCGCATCCAGACCATGCTGGCCAAAGGCGAAAAACTGCCTGTGGACTTCACCAACCGGGTGATTTACTACGTGGGCCCGGTCGATCCGGTCAAAGGCGAGGCGGTCGGTCCGGCTGGCCCCACCACCGCCACGCGGATGGACGATTTCACCGAGATGATGCTGAGCCAAACCGGCTTGATCTCCATGATCGGCAAGGCCGAACGCGGCCCGGTGGCGATTGAGGCGATCAAAAAGCACAAGAGCGCCTATTTGATGGCGGTGGGCGGTGCAGCCTATTTGGTGAGCAAGGCTATCAAATCGGCCAAGGTCGTCGGGTTTGCCGACCTCGGCATGGAAGCCATTTATGAATTTGACGTAATCGACATGCCCGTGACGGTGGCCGTGGACTCCGGCGGTACCAGTGCCCACATCACTGGCCCTGCCGAGTGGCAAAAGAAAATTGCCACGGGCGAGTTCAAAGGGATTTCCGTCGCAGCAGTGTGAAACACGCACCGGTTGGCGTCTTTGACAGCGGCATCGGCGGCCTGAGCATTCTCAGGGCCCTGCGTGCCGAACTGCCGCATGAAGATTTTGTCTACATCGCGGACAGCGGTCATGCGCCCTATGGTGAGCGCGATGATGTACATGTGATCGAGCGCTCGCGCGCGATCACTGCGCACCTGCGTGCTCAATACGGCATCAAGGCACTGGTCATTGCCTGCAACACCGCCACAGCGGCAGCCATCCATCTGCTGCGCGCCGAACACCCGGACCTTCCCATCATCGGGGTTGAGCCCGCGCTCAAACCGGCCGTTACGCACAGCCACACCGGGCGCATTGGGGTCATGGCCACCCGCGGTACCTTGAGCAGTGCGAAATTCCGCAGTCTGGTTGAATCGCTAGCCGGTCAAGCCGATTTCGTTTGCCAACCCTGCGATGGTCTGGCTGATGCCATCGAGCGCGAAGACACTACAAAAATAATAGCACTGTGCGCAGATTACACCAAGGCCATTGGTCAATTTGGCACTGAAATTGGGCAAATCGACACGCTGGTGTTGGGCTGCACCCACTACCCGTTTATCGGCGAACACTTGCGCAAACAGGTGGGGCCCGATGTTCAATTGATCGACAACGGCGAACCGGTCGCACGTCAGACGCGCCGGATGCTCAAAAGCCTGTCTGCCACTGACGCGCCGGGGCAATGCACACTGCTCACCACCGGGGATCCCACCGTTCTCCAGCAAGTCGCCCGACACTGGCTGGCATTTGAACGCCCGGTGAAGTTGCTTGCGATCTAGGGGCACGCCCCTTTTTAAGTCATGGATTACGGCGTGGAGCCGGCGCATACTGGGCACTCCCGCTTCAGGCGCTCAACAGGAATACCCATGACACTTTGCCCCATCGCCGTCGTCGCCGGCTGCCAGAAATGCCCTGCCTTCAAGATCTGCCCGCTCAAGGGTGTGATTGGCGATGCGCCCAAGGCCAGCGCAGAGAAACCGGTGTCCAAGCCGGCATCCCCCCGTAAAAAGACAAAAAAATAACCCGCCACTGCTGACCTGAGAGCTGTTTTCGCGGCCAGGCTGTCGCCCAGGCGGGATAATCCCTAGCCATGAACCCCTTGCTTTCCCGTTTACAGCCCTACCCCTTCGAGCGGCTGCGCCAGCTTTTTGCCGGCATCACCCCCAACCCCGACCTGCGGCCCATCAGCCTGGGCATGGGTGAACCGAAACACCCAACGCCTGCCTTCATTCAACAGGCCATGATGGATGCCATCGTGAGCACGCCCAGTGGCCTGGCGGCCTATCCCGCCACGGCGGGCGAACCCGGACTGCGCAACGCCTTTGCGTACTGGCTCAAACAGCGCTATGAGCTGGACGTCGACCCGGCCACCCAGATGCTGCCGGTGAACGGATCACGCGAGGCCCTCTTTGCGCTGACCCAGACCATCGTCAACCCCGGGCCAGGCGGTCCCCTTGCAGCGGCGGATCAGGCTCCGGTGGTGGTCTGCCCTAATCCCTTCTACCAAATCTACGAAGGCGCAGCCCTGCTGGCTGGCGCCCAACCCTACTTCGTGCCCAGCGATCCTGCCCGCAACTTCGCCCAGGACTGGGACAGCGTGCCCGACGCCGTATGGGCTCGTACGCAATTGCTGTTTGTCTGCTCGCCGGGCAACCCCACTGGCGCGGTGATGCCGCTGTCCGAGTGGCAGAAACTGTTTGACTTGAGTGACCGCCACGGCTTTGTCATCGCGTCCGACGAGTGCTACAGCGAAATTTACTTCCGAGACGAGCCGCCGCTGGGTGGCATGGAAGCGGCCGCCAAACTGGGCCGGGCCGACTTCAAGAACCTGATCTCGTTCACAAGCCTGTCCAAGCGCAGCAATGTCCCGGGCATGCGCAGCGGCTTCGTGTCTGGTGACGCGGCCATCATCAAGCAGTTTCTGCTCTACCGCACCTACCATGGCAGCGCCATGAGCCCGGTGGTGCAGGCTGCCAGCACGGCGGCTTGGCGTGACGAGCAACATGTGATCGAAAACCGGGCCATGTACCGCAGCAAATTCGCCCAGGTGACGCCTTTGCTGGCCGAAGTCCTGGACGTGGCACTGCCCGATGCCGGCTTTTACCTCTGGGCCAAAGTGACCGGCAATGACACCGATTTCGCGCGTGAATTGTTCGCTCTTTACAATGTGACTGTTTTGCCCGGTTCCTATCTGGCCCGTGATGGCCAGGGTTTCAATCCGGGTGCACAGCGAATCCGCATGGCCCTGGTGGCCGAAACCGCCGAATGTGTTGAAGCCGCCCAGCGCATTGTCCATTTTGTCAAATCCAGAAACTGAAACTGAGAGAAGCCTTTCCATGACACAACAACTGCAAAAAATCATTGATGCCGCGTGGGAAGACCGCGCCAATATTTCCGTCAAATCAGCGCCCAAAGAAGTGGCAGATGCCGTTGAGCAGGTGATTTCCCAGCTCAACACCGGACATTTGCGCGTGGCCACCCGCGAAGCCATGGGCCAGTGGACGACCCACCAGTGGATCAAGAAAGCTGTGTTGCTGAGCTTTCGACTCAAAGACAACATGATCATGAAGGCCGGTGACCTGGGCTTTTACGACAAGGTTCAGACCAAGTTCGCCCATCTGGACGAAGAAGGCATGAAAGCCACTGGCGTTCGGGTGGTGCCCCCTGCCGTGGCGCGCCGCGGCAGCTACCTGGCCAAAGGTGTGATCCTGATGCCGTCCTTCGTGAACATCGGCGCCTTTGTGGACGAAGGCACCATGGTGGACGCCTGGGCTACCGTGGGCTCCTGCGCACAGATCGGTAAAAACGTGCATTTGAGCGGCGGCGTTGGTATCGGCGGCGTGCTGGAGCCGATGCAGGCCGGCCCCACCATCATCGAAGACAACTGTTTTATCGGTGCCCGCTCCGAAGTGGTCGAAGGCGTGATTGTTGAAGAAAATTCGGTGCTGGGCATGGGCGTGTACCTGGGCCAGAGCACCCCCATCTACAACCGCGACACCGACGAGGTGAGCTACGGCCGCGTGCCCAGCGGCTCGGTGGTGGTCAGCGGCAGCCTGCCCAAAGCCGGTGGCAAGTACAACCTGTACTGCGCCGTCATCGTCAAGCGGGTCGATGCGCAAACACGCTCCAAGACCAGCATCAACGACCTGCTGCGCGACTGATCATTTTTTCCGCACTACAAGGGCTGAACCATGGCAACGACGAACGGCACATCGGGCACGATGGAACGAATTCTTCGCTTGATGAGCGAAAAGAAGGCCTCTGACGTCTATCTGTCGGCCCATTCGCCGGCCCTGATCCGGATCAACGGACAGTGTGTGCCCATCAACAGCCAGATACTGCCACCGGACGCACCGCGCAATTTGCTGGCCGAGGTGCTGCCACCCGAACGCATCGAAGAACTTGAGGAGCTCAACGAGCTGAACATGGGCTTCCCCCTGCCGGGTGTTGGCCGATTCCGTATCAGCGCCATGCGCCAGCGCGGGACCATTGCAGCGGTCATTCGCTTCATTTCGATGGACATTCCTGCCTTGTCCACCTTGTCGGTGCCCATGAATCTGGGGGACCTGATCATGGAAAAGCGGGGTTTGCTGCTGATGGTGGGCGCCACCGGCGCCGGTAAAAGCACAACGCTGGCCTCCATGCTGGACTACCGCAACGAGAATGCATCGGGCCACATTCTCACCATCGAAGATCCCGTCGAGTTCCTGTTCAAGAACAAGCGTTCGGTGGTCAACCAGCGCGAAGTCGGCACCGATACCCAGTCGACCCAGACCGCACTCAAGAACGCATTGCGACAGGCCCCCGACGTGATCCTGATTGGCGAGATCCGTGACCGGGAAACCATGTCGGCGGCGATTGCCTATGCCCAGTCAGGCCACCTGTGCCTGGCCACCATGCACGCCAACAACAGCTACCAGGCGCTCAACCGAATTTTGAGCTTCTACCCGGTCGAAGTGCGCCAGACCATGCTGGGCGACCTGGCTGCGGCCATGAAGGCCATCGTGTCGCAACGGCTGTTGCGCACCATGGCCGGTGGCCGGGTTCCTGCCGTGGAAATCATGCTCAACACCAAGCTGGTGTCTGAGCTGATTGAAAAAGGCGACTTCTCCGGCATCAAGGAAGCGATGGAGAAATCCATGGCCGACGGTGGACAAACCTTCGAGCAGGACATTGCCCGCTTGATCAGCGAAGAAATCGTCGAGCGCAAGGAAGGCCTGGCCAATGCGGACTCGCCCACCAACTTGATGTGGCGTCTGCAGAACGACTTCACCGCCCGCGCCAAGCCGCAGGAGCAGGCCGAGGACCCGGATGACCAGCCCTCTTTCACGGAAATCACCCTGGACGTGAAACACTGATGTCGCGCACGCTTCGCCTTACTGAACAACTGATTTCACGCCCCTCGGTCACACCAGACGATGCCGGCTGTCAGGAAATCATTGCCGCCCGCCTGGCCCCTCTGGGGTTCATCTGCGAAACCATCAGCAGCGGGCCAGACACCTTCCGCGTCACAAATTTATGGGCAAAACGACCGGCAGCCCCCTCGAAACATGGTCTTTCAGCTACTGAATTGATAGTATTTGCGGGCCACACCGATGTCGTGCCAACCGGCCCGCTGGATCAATGGTCCAGCGCCCCTTTCACGCCCACGCATCGCGACGGCAAGCTGTATGGTCGCGGGGCCAGCGACATGAAGACCTCGCTGGCAGCCTTTGTCGTGGCCACTGAAGAATTTGTAGCGGCTCACCCCGACACTGCGTTGCAAATCGGTTTTTTGCTGACCAGCGACGAGGAAGGACCCGCCACCGACGGCACGGTGGTGGTGTGCGAAGCCCTCAGGCAGCGCGGCGAAAAGCTGGACTATTGCATCGTTGGCGAGCCCACCTCGGTTGAACGCACCGGCGACATGATCAAGAATGGCCGGCGCGGCACCATGAGCGGCAAGCTCACGGTCAAAGGCATACAAGGCCATATCGCCTACCCGGACATGGCCAAAAATCCGATCCACTTGGCAGCACCAGCGCTGGCCGAACTCATCACCGTCGAGTGGGACAAGGGCAACGACTTCTTCCCGCCCACCAGCTGGCAAATCAGCAATATTCACGGTGGCACGGGTGCCAGCAATGTGATCCCCGGCCATGTGGTGATCGATTTCAACTTCCGTTTTTCCACCGAGTCCACCCCGCAAGGCCTGCAAACCCGCCTGGAGTTGATTCTCAAGAAGCACGGGCTTGACTTCGATCTGGCATGGACGGTGGGTGGCCTGCCTTTTCTCACGCAGCCTGGCACGCTGGTCGATGCGGTGTGCGCTGCGATTCGGTCAGAGACCGGCATTGACACCGTGCTGTCCACCACCGGTGGCACCAGCGATGCCCGCTTCATTGCCAAAATCTGCCCCCAGGTGGTCGAAGTGGGCCCACCCAATGCCACCATCCACAAGATTGACGAGCACCTGCAGGTGACGGATATCGAACCACTGAAAAACATCTACCGTCGTGTGCTGGAAAACCTCCATGCACGCCTGGCCGCATGAAGCTGCTGGAACTGATCCATGAAAGTGCCCGGCAACTGACCGACGCTGGCGTGGCGTTTGGCCATGGCACGACCAACGCCTTTGACGAAGCCGCGTGGCTGGTCTTGTGGCAACTCGGCCTGCCGCTTGACACCCCGCTGGAGGGTCCGGATTCACTGGGAAATGAACCTGTGCCCCCAGAAAAACAAGTCCAGGTAGCTACACTTTTACTAGCAAGAATCAACACCCGAAGACCCGCGGCTTACCTGACCCGGGAAGCCTGGCTGCAGGGACTGGCGTTTTACGTGGACGAGCGCGTCATCGTGCCACGCTCATTGATTGCCGAGTTGCTGGTCGATGGCGGCTTCGACTACTGGCTGAGTGAGAACACGCATCGGGTGCTGGACCTGTGCACCGGCAATGGCAGCCTGGCTGTTCTGGCGGCACTGAGTTACCCGGATGTCGAGGTCACAGCGTCCGACATCTCGGATGATGCTTTGGCCGTAGCGCGCATCAACGTCGACAAGCATGGCCTGCAGGATCGCATCACGCTGCTGCACTCCGATGGCCTGGCGTCAGTGGGCGGACCTTTTGACCTGATTGTGTGCAATCCGCCCTACGTCAATGCACAAAGCATGGCGACCCTGCCCGCTGAATACCAGGCCGAGCCGGCGCTGGCACTGGACGGCAACATGCACGGCGGCAGCGATGGCATGGACTTCATTCGCCAGCTGTTCACAGCGGCACCCCAGCACATGAGCGAAAACGCCGTAATGGTGCTGGAGATCGGCAACGAACGTCCCAACTTTGAAGAAGCTTTTCCGAACCTGGAGGTGGTCTGGCTGGCGACCAGCGCAGGCGAGGACCAGGTACTTCTCGTGAGCCGGACTGCGCTGCTGAACAACATTATTCCAACTTGATCGATTCCCTTGATAACTCTTAAAAATGTCACCCTGCGCCGCAGCGCGAAGGTACTTCTCGACGGCGCCTCAGTCACTCTCAACCCCGGCGAAAAAGTAGGCTTGGTGGGGCGCAATGGTGCGGGCAAGTCTTCCCTGTTCGCGCTGCTCAACGGCAGCTTGCACGAAGACCAGGGTGAGTACTACATTCCGACCCAATGGCGCATGGGCCAGGTGGCCCAGGACATGCCGGAAACCGATCAAAGTGCCACTGACTTCGTGGTGGAGGGCGACACATCCCTGCTGGCCGCCCAGCAGGAAGTAACGGCGTCCGAAGCTACCGAAGACTACGAACGCATGGCCAACGCCTACATGGCGTTGCAGGACGCAGGTGCCCACGATGCACCGGCGCGCGCGCAAGCCCTGATTCTGGGTCTGGGCTTCAAGACCACCGAGCTGACCAACCCCGTCAACAGCTTTTCCGGCGGCTGGCGCATGCGCCTGCAACTGGCCCGCGCGCTCATGTGCCCTTCGGACCTGCTGCTGTTGGATGAACCCACCAATCACCTGGATCTGGACGCCTTGGTGTGGCTGGAGGCCTGGCTCAAGAAATATGAAGGCACCATGGTCGTCATCAGCCACGACCGGGAATTTCTGGACGCCGTGACCAACGTGACCCTGCACATTGACGCCGGAAAGCTGGTGCGTTACGGCGGCAATTACAGCAAGTTTGAAGACATGCGCGCCGAACAAATGGCGCTGCAGCAAAACGCCTTCGCCAAGCAGCAGGACAAGATTGCGCATCTGCAAAAATTCATTGCCCGCTTCAAGGCCAAGGCCAGCAAAGCCAAGCAGGCCCAAAGCCGGGTCAAGGCCCTGGACCGCATGGAGAAGATCGCTCCGCTGCTGGCGGACGCCGACTTCACCTTCGAATTCAAGGAACCGGCCAATCTGCCCAACCCCATGTTGTCCATGACCGGCGTGAGCTTTGGCTACCCGCCACCCGAAGGCTCTCCCGCGGGCACACCGCCCACCGTGATCGTGCAAAACGTCAGCCGCTCGGTGCTGGCAGGTCAGCGCATTGGTATCCTGGGTGCCAACGGCCAGGGCAAGTCAACATTGGTGAAAACTGTTGCCCGCGATCTGCAAGCCATTGGTGGCGAAGTCACCGAGGGCAAGGGCCTGAATATTGGCTATTTCGCCCAACAAGAGCTGGACGTTCTGCGTCCGGCCGATACCCCGCTGGAACACATGATTCGCCTGGTCAAGGACATGACTGCCGCCGGAAAAATAGCGGGTCAGGCCACACGCGAACAGGACTTGCGCAGTTTCCTGGGCACCTTCAACTTTGGTGGCGACATGGTCAAGCAGGCCGTGGGCAGCATGAGCGGCGGTGAAAAGGCGCGCTTGGTGCTGTGCATGATCGTCTGGCAACGCCCCAACCTCTTGCTGCTGGATGAGCCCACCAATCACCTGGACCTGGCCACCCGCGAAGCACTGGCCATGGCCCTGAACGAGTTTGAAGGCACCGTGATGCTGGTCAGCCACGACCGCGCCCTGCTCCGCTCGGTGTGCGACGAATTCTGGATGGTCTCACGCGGTGGGGTTGCCCCCTTTGACGGTGATCTGGACGACTACCAGCGCTACTTGCTGGACGAGGCCAAGCGTCAGCGCGAAGCCATCAAGGAAGCCAGTAGTGCCGCAGCCAAGGCCGAGCGCAAGGCCCTGGCCGCAGCCCCCGTGCCGGCCAAGACCAAACCAGCGCCTGTGGGTTCGCTCAAACGTCAGCTCGACGATATCGAGGCGCAAATGGCCGTGCTCAACACGGAAGGCACCGCCTTGGAAGCCCAACTGGCAAAGTCAACGCACCCGACTGAAATCGCCGACATTGGCAAGCGCCTGAAAGCGGTGAACGATGAACTGCAGAGCCTGGAAGAACAATGGTTGACGGTGTCAGGCAAGCTTGAAGAACACGCGGCGTGAAAACCGCGTGACGCCAGGCTGAAAGGAACTACTTTTTAGCGCCGGCCATATGGGCCACTTTTTGGTCCAGCAACACCTCGGGCGCTTCAGCCTCGATCCAGCTCTCGTTGTTCAAGCCAGCTTCCAGACGCTTGGTATCCAGTTCGCCAGTCCACTTGGCCACCACGATGGTGGCCACACCGTTGCCCACCAGGTTGGTCAGTGCACGCGCCTCGGACATGAAACGGTCGATGCCCAGCACGACAAAGACAAATATCAGGCAGGTCAAATAGAAAGTGCCCATCAGCTTGCCCAGCGAGAACAGGGAGCCAATACCGTACTTGCCAATGGTGAACGCCATCGCGCCAAACGCGCCCACAGGGGCCACCTTCATGATGATGCCCACGATGTCAAACAGCACATGGGATGTTTTCTCGATGAAATCAAACACCATGGTGCCGCGACCGCCGAAACGGTGCAATGCGAAGCCAAACAAAACTGAGAACAACAGGACTTGCAGAATTTCGCCCTTGGCAAAGGCATCAACCACTGAGGTCGGAATCACATTCAGCAAGAAATCGACTGTACCCTCCATCTTGCCGGAGCCGGTGTAGGCTGCAATGCTTTTGGTGCCCAGGGTTGCCACATTGACATTCATGCCAGCACCTGGTTCAACCAGGTTGACAATCACGAGACCCACAATCAGCGCCAGCGAACTGACCACTTCAAAGTAAAGCAAGGCCAGCCCGCCAGTCTTGCCGACCTTCTTCATGTCTTTCATGCCGGCAATGCCAATCACCACGTACAGAAGATGATCGGGGCAATGATCATCTTGATCAGTTTTTATGAAACCGTCGCCCAAAGGTTTCATGTCCGCACCCACTTGCGGATAGAAATGTCCGAGTAACACGCCGATGGCCACCGCCGTCAGCACTTGAACGTACAGTGATTTATAAAGTGGGCGCTTTGGCACTGATTGGGAAGAACTCATGAGCCAGTCCCGTTAGCTTGGTAAAAAATCCTACTGTCATCCTGTCTCCGTGTCGCCGCAATTGTGGGAAACCACAATCCTCGCCTGAGGGGTCGTCTGGCCCAAGCACTCGCTTAGCGAGGAACATTGAAAGTCGACTTTTCCTCCGTGCTGATGATTCGACCGTCGATAGTGGTTTCAACCACGAAGCTGATCGGATGGACGCGGCCACGATAGTTCTGTGCGACTTGCGGCGGCAAACGAAGTCGGACGGGGAGAGAACCGATCTCCGTGGGTCCCACGGTGACTTCCGGGTTTGTGTCGAGAATGAGATCCGGAATACCGTGCACGCTCGCGCGGTATTTTTGCGTCTGCTCCGTGCCATTCATAATTTGAAGGCGGTAAACGTTTTCAATGTAACCCTTGCCGCTTTCTCGGGCCATTGCACCTCTGTCCTTCAACACATCGACAGAAAATCCCTTTCGCACAGACAAGTTGAGGATGAAAATCATGCTTAAGGTGAGTAGCAAAAATCCATAGATCCATACCCGTGGCCGCCATACCCGCTTGACCATTTGCCTGGTCGTCAATTCTTTGGCGATGCCGTTGCCAGATGAGTAGCGAATCAATCCCGGCGGGTAGCCCATTTTCCCCATGACATCGTCGCAGACATCAATGCAAGCCGCGCAGGCAATGCATTCATTTTGAAGTCCGTCACGAATATCGATGCCTGTCGGGCAAACCTGTACACAGAGTGTGCAGTCGATGCAATCCCCCAGGCCCAAAGCATTCGGGTCTGCAGAGCGTGGCCGGGAGCCTCTGGATTCTCCGCGCTTGGCGTCATAGGCAATGACCATGGAGTCCATATCGATGAGCGCGCTTTGAAACCGCGCGTAGGGGCACATGTATTTGCAGACCTGCTCGCGCATATAGCCCGCATTGCCATAGGTTGCAAACCCATAGAAAAGCACCCAGAACCATTCCCATGGCGAAAACGACAGCGTGATCAGCTCGCCCATCAGCACCCGGATCGGTGTGAAATAACCGACAAAGGTAAAGCCGGTAATGAGGCCAATCCCAATCCATAGAGCTTGTTTGGAGCCCTTGCGAGCAAGCTTTTTCAAAGTCCATCGAGATGCATCCAGGCGCATGCGAGCAATACGGTCACCTTCGGTATGCCGCTCCACCCACATGAAAATCTCGGTGTACACCGTCTGCGGACATGCGTAGCCGCACCACAAGCGACCGACCACTGCGGTCACGAAGAAAAGCGCCAATGCCGAAAGAACAAGCAGGGCTGTCAGATAGATCAAGTCCTGCGGATGCAAGACCAGCCCCAGTACAAAGAAGCGCCGCTCCGAAAGATCAAAAAGTACAGCCTGCCGACCATTCCATTGCAGCCATGGCAAACCATAGAAAAACAGTTGCGTGGCCCAGACTGTGACCCAGCGCCAATTGGCAAACCATCCCTTTACCGAGCGCGGATAGATCTTGATTTGTTTCTCATACGCAGAAAACAAGTCATCCGGATTTGCATCAACCGGAACTGAGTGAATGGGAATAGTTTTCTTCGAAGCCAATTTACACACTACCAATAACAATGGTGACCAGGGCGGACGAGTCCTTGAGCGCGTGAAGCGCATGCGGAGCTGCAGCTTCGAGATGTACGAAATCACCCGGTTCCAGTACATGCAAGGTCTGCGGCGTCTGGAACTCAATGCAGCCTTCCAGGCAATGCACAGTCATCTCACCGGGCACATGGTGTTCTTTCATCCGCTTGCCCGCCAGCAGAACAATTCGCACGACTTCCAGTTGGCGCCCCTTCACGACGGCAGTAGTACGTGCCGCCCCCAGGGCTATGCCAAGAGGGGAAAGATTCATTTTGGTGCCGGGTTCCAGGTGTTTTTGTGCCATGAGATGCTCCAGGTGAAGAATCAATAAAGCAGGCGGCAGCGAATCGTTTCCGGGACAGCGCTGAGCGCCTCCAGTGCCGTCTGGCTGGCTGCACGGTCCACGTCAATAACCACATAACCAATGGTGTCGCGGGTGCCCAAATATTGGGCCGTGATATTGATGCCGCCAGCCGACAGACGCTCATTGACCTGAGCCAGCACACCGGGCACGTTCTTGTGAATATGCAGGATGCGGCTGTCACCGGTGTGCTCGGGCAGTGCGACCTCCGGAAAATTGACCGCCGAGGTGGTGGAGCCGTTGTTGCTGTAACGAATCAATTTGGCAGTGACCTCTTTGCCGATATTGACCTGCGCCTCCAGCGTGGAACCACCAATGTGGGGCGTGAGGATGACATTGTCAAACTGGATAAGGGGCGAGGTGAACGTCGCATCGTTGCCCTGCGGCTCCACCGGAAACACATCAATCGCAGCACCATGCAGGTGCCTGCTCTGCAGCGCAGCGGCCAGCGCATCAATGTCCACGACGGTACCGCGCGATGCGTTGATCAGATGACTGCCCGGCTTCATCATGGCTATCTGCGCAGGCCCTATCAGGTTGTCGGTTTGCGGCGTCTGTGGCACATGCAGGGTGACGACATCTGAGACTGCCAGCAGGGCTTCCAGACTGTCCAGCTCGGCTGCATTGCCAATGGGCAACTGGGCCGCGATGTCATGAAAGACAACCGACATGCCCAGTTGCTCGGCCAGCACGCCGATTTGTGTGCCGATGTGTCCGTAGCCGACGATGCCCAGGGTCTTCCCGCGCACCTCATAAGAATCAGCGGCACTTTTGGTCCATCCACCCCGGTGCAGTATGGCGTTCTTCTGCGGTATGCCCCGAACCAGCATGATGATCTGCGCCAGTACCAGCTCTGCCACGCTGCGGGTATTGGAGAAGGGTGCATTGAATACAGGGATACCCAGACGCATGGCTTCGTTCAGGTCAACTTGGTTGGTCCCAATGCAATAGCAGCCAACAGCCGTCAGCAGCCCGGCATTTTGAAGCACCTCGGCGGTAAGTTGGGTGCGCGAGCGCACGCCCAGAAAATGGGCTTCGCGCACGGCATCGCGCAATTCCGCGCCGGACAGTGCTTTCTCGTGCGTCACGATACGGGTGTATCCGTCACGCTTGAGCGCCTCCACTGCCGAGGGGTGAATGCCTTCAAGCAACACAGCCAGGCGCTCTGCCTTGGGTTTTTGAGGATAGTTTGCACTCTGAACCATGATGCCCTTGTAACTTTCAATTTGAATGACTCATCTTGTGGAACGCATGCCCTGAGGTTCTTGACCCGTAAGTACCCTGGCCACATAACCGCACCAAAAGATTCATTTAATATGCATATTATAAAAAATATGACTTCAGTCAACGAAAAATGCACTATTGACCACGCCGATGACGTGGGTAGAGGAAACCCGGGCCGCAAGCCCGCCTCTGTCAACCGGCCGAAGCCTCGGACAGGGCAATGCGCTTGTACAGTGCGGCCAGCATGTCTGACTGGGTCACGATGCCGACCACCTTGCGCTTGGCATCCACCACGGGAATGTGAGGAAGTCCTTTCTCGGACATTTGACGCACCAGTTCGGAAATGGGGGTGTCCGGGTTCGCATGGAACACATCGGCGGTCATGATCTGTCCCACAACTTCTGCCTTGTCCGAGTTGATCCCGGGTGTGCGTCTGAGCAAGCCCTGCAGACGCACAGCCAGACCCGCAGCCGTGGTGGCATCCAACTGCCGCAGAAAATCAGCAACGGTCACGATGCCAATAAGGCGTTGGAAATGGTCCACCACTGGAAGCGACTTGACCTTGTGAAATCGCAATTCATTCCACGCGACATCCAGATCGGTGTCAAAGTGCGCAGTCACCACGTCGCGCGACATGACATCCGAGCATGTCAATCCGACATGCCGACCAAAAGCATGGTCGACCGCGAGGTTATAGATTTCAACCAGCTCTTCCTCCTGTACGTCGACAAAGGTATTCAATGCTTTCACAGCGCTTTCAAGATCCGCATGCACCAAGCCGGTCCGGTTGATCGGCGTCGCGTCATTGGTCTTGTGCATGTTCCTCCCCGTGGTCAGGGTGCTGTAGGGGTAGCGGCGACGCAGAATCAGGTTATTGACCACCAGCGCGGCCGCCAGCAAAGCCGCGACATTGACAGCCACAAGTGCGGCAGTCTGCACGATTCCCCCGGGAGATTGCGGACCATTCAAAACAAGTAACAGGGCCACGGCGCCCCCAGGCGGATGAATGCAGTTCAATCGGGCCATGAGCCAGATACTCATTGCCACAGCCAGCGCCGCCGCAACCTGAGGCATGGGAATCCATTGCACACACATCAGGCCGACCGCAGTGGACGCCGCGTAGCTTCCAATGACTGACCAGGGCTGCGCCAATGGACTATGGGACTGCACAAACAGAATAACAACGCTCGCACCAATAGGGGCCAGCAGCCAATGGGTATGCAGCGGCATGGCATGCAGCAGAAAGCCGCACAGCCCTAAACCCAGGAAGGCACCCAGGCTGGAGCGCATCCGCTCGGCCGGCGACAGGGTGAGGATATTGGACAACAGGGCCTGGCGTATCCAGTTCACAACGCGTTCAGACATATTTCCAGCTCAAGTAACAAATTTTCAAAGCTCTGGGCCAAACAAAAAACCCGCCGAGGCGGGTTTTTTGTTTTTATCACACGAATGAACTCAGCCCATGTGCAAGCCGCCGTTGACCGAAAAGTCAGCGCCGGTAGAGTAGCCGCCTTCGTCCGACGCCAGCCACGCAATGATGGAGGCAATTTCGCTGGGCTCGCCCAAACGCTTGACCGGTACCGTGGCAATGATCTTGTCCAGCACATCCTGGCGGATTGCCTTGACCATGTCGGTGCCAATGTAGCCCGGGCTCACGGTGTTGACCGTCACGCCCTTGGTGGCCAGTTCCTGCGCCAGCGCCATGGTGAATCCATGCATGCCGGCCTTCGCGGCGGAGTAGTTGGTCTGGCCCGCCTGACCCTTCTCACCATTCACTGAGGAAATGTTGATGATGCGGCCCCAGCCTTTTTCAACCATGTCAGCCACCACTTGCTTGGTGACATTGAACATGGAGTTCAGGTTGGTTTCGATCACGGCATCCCAGTCTTCGCGGGACATCTTCAGAAACATGCGGTCACGGGTAATGCCGGCGTTGTTCACCAGCACATCAATGCTGCCATGCTCGGCCTTGGTCTTGCTGAAGGCCTCCACGGTGGAATCCCAGTTACCCACATTGCCCACTGATGCGTAGAACGTGTAACCCAGCGCCTTCTGTTCAGCCAGCCATTTGGCATGATCCCGGGTAGGACCTGAGCCCGCGATGACTTTGAAACCTTCCTTGTGCAGGCGCTGGCAAATAGCGGTACCGATACCACCCATACCGCCGGTGACGTAGGCTACTTTTTGATTCATTGTGATTTCCTCGTTGTTAAATTGCGCCAATTTCCATTGTGAACGCTAAATCAGCGCTCGATAGTTAGGGCAACCCCCATACCGCCACCGATACAGAGGCTGGCAATGCCCTTTTTGGCATCGCGACGCTGCATCTCGTGCAGGAGTGTCACAAGAATGCGGCAACCGGACGCACCAATGGGGTGCCCGATGGCAATCGCTCCACCGTTGACGTTGACTTTGGACGTATCCCAGCCCATTTGCTGGTTGACCGCGCAGGCCTGAGCGGCAAAAGCTTCGTTGATTTCCAGCAGATCCAGGTCTGCAGCCTTCCAGCCGGCACGGGCCAGGGCTTTTTGCGATGCCGGCACCGGCCCCATCCCCATCAATGCGGGATCGAGTCCACTGGTGGCAAAGCTGGCAATACGACCCAGGGGCTTGAGGCCCAAGGCGGCCGCCTTCTTCGCGGTCATCACCATCACAGCAGCGGCACCGTCGTTCAGGCCCGACGCATTGCCAGCCGTCACACCGCCGGCTTTGTCGAATGCGGGACGCAAGCCTGCCAAAGCTTCGGCATTGGTCTTGCGGTTGAGGTACTCGTCAACCGAGAAAACAAGCGGATCGCCCTTTTTCTGGGCGATGCTGAAGGGCACGATTTCGTCCTTGAACTTGCCCGCATCCTGGGCCGCGGCTGCCTTTTGCTGGCTGGCCAGGGCCAATGCGTCCTGCATCTCGCGGGTGATGCCATATTGCTTGGCCACGTTCTCGGCAGTGATGCCCATGTGATACTGGTTGTAGACGTCCCACAGGCCGTCCACGATCATGGTGTCAACCATTTTCCAGTCGCCCATGCGCTGGCCGTCACGTGAGCCCTGCAGCACGTGCGGCGAACCACTCATGCTTTCCTGGCCACCGGCAATCACAATCTCGCTGTCGCCGTAGGCCACTGCCTGCGCCGCCAGCATGACGGCCTTCAGGCCCGAGCCGCATACGGCATTGATGGTGAGTGCCGGGGTCTCCTTGGCCAGACCACTCTTGATCAGCGACTGGCGTGCAGGGTTTTGTCCCACACCGGCGGCCAGAACCTGGCCCATGATGACTTCTCCGATCTGGTCGGCACCGACACCGGTGCGGGCCAGCAGGTCCTTGATAACCGCAGCACCCAACTCGGTGGCCGGCGTCTTGGCCAGGGTTCCGCCAAATTTTCCAACAGCGGTGCGTGCCGCAGAAACGATAACGATGTCTTCCATTTTTCTCTCCTGAGTAAGTAACTAAGCTTTTGCCTTCACGTAGCGGCCAGGGGCTGCTTCGATCGATTTGTATTTGCCTTTGCCGTAGGTCTTGGGCGCAGGCATCTGCTTGCCGGCCTGGGCCTTGAGCCAATCGGACCAGTCGGTCCACCAGCTCCCGGGATGCTCCCTAGCACCTGCCAGCCATTCGGTCTGCGTCTTGGGCAACTTGCCATCCTCGCGAATCCAGTGGCTGCGCTTGCCTTTGGCTGGCGGGTTGATCACACCGGCAATATGACCTGAGGCTCCCATGACAAAACGCTTTTTGCCAGGCAAAACCTGGGTGGACGCGTAGGCACCGCCAATCGGAACGATATGGTCTTCACGCGAGCCGTAAATATAGACCGGCATGTCGACATTGCGCAGATCCACCTTCTCGCCACACACCGTCGTCTTCCCCGGTTTGACCAGGTTGTTTTCCAGATAGGTGTTGCGCAAGTACCAGGCGTAGAACGGTCCCGGCAGGTTGGTGGAATCGCTGTTCCAGTAAAGCAGATCAAATGGTGGCGGTGTTTCGCCCTTGAGGTAGTTGCCCACCACGTAGTTCCACACCAGATCATTCGGGCGCAAGAAGCTGAAGGTGCTCGACAGATCCTGCCCCTTCATCAAACCGCCCTGGCCCATTTCCTGTTCCCGGTATTTGACAAAGGCTTCATCGATGAAGACGTCCAGGATGCCGGTATCGGTGAAGTCAAGCAAGGACGTGAGGAAGGTGGCACTGGCCACGGGCTTTTGACCGCGCGCCGCCAGCACAGCGATGGCGGTGCCCAAAATGGTGCCGCCCACGCAGAATCCCAGGGCATTGATGGTCTTGGCCCCCGTGATTTCCTGGGTTACAGCTATCGCTTTGATAGCAGCGTCTTCAATGTAATCATCCCAGGTTCTATGGGCCAGCGAGGCATCCGGGTTACGCCAGCTCACCACAAAGGTACGGTGACCCTGTGCCACCACATAACGAATGAGGGAATTGTCCGGCTGCAGGTCCAGGATGTAGAACTTGTTGATGCATGGCGGAATGAGAAGAAAGGGCTTCTCATAGACCTTGCCCGTGAGCGGCTTGTATTCGATCAGCTGGAACAGTTCATTCTCGAACACCACGGCGCCTTCGGTAGTCGCCACGTTCTTGCCCACTTCAAAGACGCTTTCATCCGTCATGGACACATGGCCCTGGCGCATGTCGTGAAGCAGGTTTTGCACGCCCTTGGCAATGCTCTCGCCCTTGGTCTCGATTGCCTTCTTCTGAGCTTCGGCGTTGAAGGCCATGAAGTTGCTGGGTGCCGCTGCAGCCGTCATCTGCTCCACGGCAAAGCGGATCCGGGCACGCGTCTTGGCATCGGCCTCCACAGCATCGGCCATGCCCATCAATGTGCGCGTGTTGAGCAGGTAAGCGGCTGCCGAGAAGGCCGCTACCGGGTTGGAGCCCCAAGCCTCGGCAGAAAAGCGCTTGTCACCGGTTGGGGACGTGCCACCCAGACCCTGGGTCCAGAGCGCCGCCGCCTCCTTGATGTACTGCTGTTGCAGTGCCTGCAGTTTGTCTGACGAGAAGCTGATGGCCGGCGGCATGCTCACCGGCCCCGCCTTGGCACCGGTCACGCCGCCCAGATCCATATTCTGGAAAGACTGAAAGGCCTTGGACCAACTTTCCCCCAAAGTTTGTTGCAATTGCTGGGCAGACTGAGCCCAAAATTCAGGAGAATTTGTTGTCATTCGGTGTCCTCTTTATACTTGCCTATCAGTACAAACCCCAGTATCTCAGGTCTAGACCTTCGGAAAACTGACATTTGCCAAAACACTACTGCGCCCATCAACTATGTACATTGTGCCCATTGCCTGGCTCTACGTCGCCCTCATGATGGCGGTGGCCGAAGCCACCAACTCCAATGGCACGCTGCTGGGTGCCATCATCACCTTTTTGCTGTATGGCTTGGGGCCCGTGGCCTTGGTGGTCTACCTGATGGGCGCACCCGCACGACGCCGCGTCATCAAGGCCAGAGAAGCAAGGGAGATTGCTCAAGCTGCATCACTCCAGCCAGACAGTGGCAGCCATACGGCCGCAGGCCCCGTCGCGCCGGAAAGAAAAGAAGCGTGACGGGTTGCTGACGGTGCACCAGACCTGGCCACCGTCGTTGCCATAAATCTCGGTGACACCCAGAGCGTCCAAACGCAAGCGAGCCAGTCCGTTCAGGTTGGCCAGCCATTTCCCACTATCAGCCGGCGCGAACATCGCCAGGGCGGCAGGGTCGTGCATCGCAAACGCATCGCGCACATCATCGCCCACTTCAAATGCATGCGGGCCGATGCACGGACCGAGCCACGCTATGATTTCAGAAGCATCCTGCGCTTTATCCACGAGGGCTTTATCCCTGAATTCATCCACAACGGCCTCCAGCACGCCATAGCCGCCCACCCCGGCCAGGCCACGCCAGCCAGCATGCGCAGCGGCCACCAGACTACCCTGAACGTTGGTGAACAGCACCGGCAGACAATCCGCCACCATGATGGTGCAGGCCACGCCCGACTGCGCCGTCAGGCAGCCATCGGCAGGCGTCCCATGCGGCGTTTTCTCGGAAAGCCACACCACATCGGCACCGTGCACCTGGGACAGAAAAACCGGACGGGCATGGATGGCCTGGTGCAGGATGGCGCGATTGACCCCCACATCCAGCGGATGATCTCCAACGTGATCGCCCAGATTCAGCGAGTCGTAGGGAGCGACGGATTTGCCTCCCAAGCGCGTTGTGCACACCGCCCGCACATGCGCTGGCGCTGGCCAATGGGGAACAAGCCAGTCGGGGTTCATGGTCAGTCCGCCTTATGCCTCAAAGTCCGGGCAAGCAGAGGGTTGCGCTTTCTGGAATGCGGGCAAGGCCATGCAGGCATCAAACGCCGCCAGGGTACGCGGCAAGCCCTCCAGATTGGCATCAAAGCGGCGGGCGTTGAATATCTGCGGTACAAGGCAACAATCAGCCAGCGTGGGGGTGTTGCCATGGCAATAGATCGACGCCGGCGACTGGGCCAGCTGACGCTCGAAGCTCTCCAGTCCCTCGCGGACCCAGTGCCGGTACCAGGTGTTCTTGGTTTCCTCATCCACCTTGAGCACATTGCTCAGGTACTTGAGTACACGCAGGTTGTTCAGCGGATGAATCTCGCACGCAATCGACTGAGCCAGTGCCCGCACCTTGGCCCGGCCCACCGCGTCACGGGGCAACAAAGCGGGTTCCGGGTGCGTTTCATCCAGATATTCGATGATGGCCATCGATTGGGACAGGCGTTGCCCGTCGATTTCCAGCATGGGAACCAGTGCATCGGCAGCGATCGAAGCATAGGGCTCCTTCTTGTGTTCGCCCCGGGCCAGGTGAACCGGCAGGTATTCGTAGGACAGCCCCTTGAGTTCCAGCGCGATGCGCACACGGAAGGAGGCGGAAGAACGGAAGAAGTTGTGTAGTTTCATGAAACGTAGGATAAACCGGAAATAGGCCCACGAAATCCCAGTCGATAAGATCGGCCTACTAATTTGAAAATCGATTGACATGAATTCCTCAGAAGCGCCATCCACAACTCCGATGACCTCCTTTGGGCAGATGCTATTGCTGAGCGCCGCCGTATTGGTGCTGATCTGGAGCGCAGTGATCTGGGAGGCAAGCCGCATCCAGCATGAGCGCCTGACGGACTTCCGGCAGAACCTGTTGCATCTGACGGAAGTGCTCGACGAAACCCTGGTGCGCCAGTTGCACAACATCGATAACGCGCTGCTGGTGATTCGTACCGAATATGTTGACGACAAACAGCATTTGATGCACGCGGTCCAGTTGCTGCGGCAAGGTCCTTTGAAAAATATGGATGTGCATGTGACCGTCATCGGCCGCGATGGCTACCCCGAAATATCGGACGTTCCCGGCAACACGGCACCGGTTTATCTGGGTGATCGGGCGCATTTCCGCTTTTTTTCCGAGGGTGGTGCGGATCAGCTCTATATCAGCGATCCGGTCATTGGTCGCATCACCCAACGCCAAGGCATCCAGTTGGCACGGTCTATTCTTGATCGCGACGGAAAATTCCTCGGTGTTGTGGTCATTTTCCTGCCGCCAGAGGAATTGACCCGCTTCATGCAGCCACTCGATATCGGCACCGACACCATCATGACCATCATCTCGACCTCCGGGACGCTGTTGAGTCGCTCCAGGGATTTGTCCCAATTTCTAGGTACGCGAATGACGCTTGAGCAAATCGCGGAGTACCGGACTCAGGCCAAAGGCTTCGTCCTGCGCCACTCCACACTGGACCATGTGGAGCGCGGCATAGCTCATCGCTGGATCACCGCTTACCCCTTGCTGCTGGTGGTTGCGCGTACGCCCGATGCGGTCTACGCCGAAATCAGCGAAGTGAAAAAGCTGCTGGTGGTTTTTGGTGGCGGCGCAAGCCTGATCGTTCTGGCAGCCCTGGCGCTGGTGCACAAATCATGGCGGCGGCGAGACAAGGCAGAGTTGCTTTTGCAGCAGCAACATGCCCATCTCGCGGACGCTCAGCGCATCGCCCAGCTTGGCAGTTGGGAGTTGGACATCACATCGGGCAGACTGTTCTGGTCAGACGAGGTTTTACGTATCTTCGAGATTGACAAGCGCCAGATCCATGCATCTCTTGACGCTTTCCACAACGCGACTCACCCGGATGACCGCGAGGCCGTGAGCCGGACCTATGCCGATGCACTGGCACGACGCGAGTCTTACAGCATCGTCCATCGCCTGCTCATGAGCGATGGACGCATCAAATGGGTACGTCAGCAAGGCACTTCGAAATTCGATGACCATGGCAAGCCTGTGCAGTCCTCTGGCACGGTGCAGGACATCACCGAACGCGTGAACGAGGAAACTGAGCGTGAGGCACTATCGAGAGAAAGAATGCTGCTGCTCGAATCCACCGGCGAAGGCATTTACGGCATAGACATTCAGGGAAACTGCACCTTCATCAACCAGGCTGCCGCCAGGATCCTGGGCTACAGCGTACAGGAAATTATCGGGAAAAACATCCATAGCCTGATTCACTATCAACATGCTGATGGCTCTCAATATCCCATGACCGACTGCCCCGTCTATCAAGCCTCTCTTTCCGGACAATCCTGCAAAAAGGAGAATGAAGTTTTCTGGCGCAAGGATGGAACGCCCGTTCCTGTGGAGTACGCTGCACACCCCATTTGGGACGTGAACAGAATCATCGGCACCGTCACGACCTTCTCGGACATCACCCAGCGCAAGCATGCCGAGGTGGAGCTTCGTGTCGCTGAAACCGCTTTCCAGACGCAGGAAGGCATGTTTGTTACCGATGGGGACGGTGTGATCCTGCGTGTCAATGAGGCTTTCACCGCTATTACCGGCTACACACCGGCTGAAGTCGTTGGCAAGAACCCTCGCATGCGCAGTTCGGGACGCCACGATGCCGCGTTCTATGTCTCCATGTGGTCGCACATCAAAAGCACCGGCGCCTGGAAAGGCGAAATTTGGAACCGGCGCAAAAATGGCGAGGTGTACCCGGAATCCATCACCATCACTGCGGTGAAGGGAGACGACACAACGGTCACCCACTATGTTGCCACCATGCACGACATTACCGCCCGCAAGGCAGCAGAGGAACAGATTCACAACCTGGCGTTTTTTGACCCACTTACCAAGTTGCCCAACCGGCGTCTGCTGCATGACCGGCTGCAGCAGATCAGAGTCGCCAGCCATCGCAGCAACGGCCACGGTGCTCTGCTGTTCATTGACCTGGACAAATTCAAGGCACTCAACGACACCCTGGGCCACGATATGGGAGACCTCCTGTTGCAACAAGTCGCCCAGCGTTTGCAGGGCTGTGTACGCGAAGTTGACACGGTCGCCCGCCTTGGCGGCGACGAGTTTGTCGTGCTGCTCGTAGACCTGAGTGAACAAGCGGATGAGGCCCGCACCCAGGCCGAGACTATCGGGCTCAAAATCCTCGCCGCCTTGAACCAGACCTACCAGCTGGGCGAGCACAGGCACGACAGCACGCCTAGCATCGGTGCCACGCTCTTTGGTGCTCAGTCGGACTCAGCGGAAGAACTGCTCAAACAAGCCGATATGGCCATGTACCACGTCAAGGCAGCAGGCCGCAACGCCCTGCGCTTCTTCGATCCGGCGATGCGGGTCGCCACCGGCACCGGCCCACAATAGGCACCCAGCAGGAGCTGACCCTTAGTGGCTTGACCCTGGCCAAACAGATAAAGCGCCAGCAGCTTGACCGGCAACAGCAGCATAGGCACACCAAAGGCCAGCAAGGCCCACAGCGGAATCCGGGCCAGGCGCGCAAATGCTGCGGCCAGAGGTGCCCACCCCCACTCCTCAAACAGCAATACGGCAGCAATCAGCGGCAGGAAGATAGGCCGCAGTATTCTCTTGACAGTGTGCATGCTTCCCGGAAGCAGGCCTGCCAACGCTCAGTTGCTGCGGGCGTGCACCTTGTCATACGCCTGCAACAGTTTCTGGTGCATTTCACACCCCTGCAGCATCAGCCCAGGTGCCGAGAGGCCCATGAACCGGTCGGTTTGCATGATGAGCGCATGGGCCTGCGCCACTGCGCCGGCGCCGTACAGTTGCCGCAGGGCATCCAGGTAAGGCCCGGTGTCGCCCATGTCAGCGAGATTGATCAGGCTTTCAATACAGGCATAAACACGCCGACGCTGGGGGTTGATCTGGTCAAAATGTTTGACCCACTCACAGCCCTCCAGGGTGGCCGCTTCATCGCCAATGGCCAGAGCCAGCAGGGTTTTGAGTTCCCCCACGCGCAGGTCGCTCCAAAACGACCCGGCATCTGCCGCCATGCCGATCACGGCAGCCACCGGTCGCTGGTCCGCCAGGGCGGATTCGTTCAGCGTCTCAAGCAACTCCGAGCACTCTTCGTTGTCCAGATCCGTCAGGTTCAGAATGGCCTCACGAATGTGGTTGCCCACGCTGTTGTTCTCAAACTCCAGGTCATCCACAGGATAAATCTCGGACATGCCCGGCACCAGGATGCGACAGGCGTAAACACCCAGATGGGTAAAGTCTGAAATGTAGATGTCAAAGCCATCCTTGTGGATGCGGTCCACCGCCCAGGCGTAGTCTTCGGCCGTGGTATTGCTGAAGTTCCAGTCGCAAAACTCGTAGTCGGGCACATCCCCGAGAAACTTCCAGTGGATGACACCGCTACTGTCCACAAAGTGAATTTCGATGTTGGTTGAGCTGGCCGTTTCTTCCAGGTCAAACCCGGGCGAGGGGAAGCCAGCCAGCGAATCCAGCGCACGACCCTGCAACAACTCGGTCAGGGCGCGCTCCAAAGCGATTTCAAAGCGCGGGTGAGCGCCAAAGCTGGCAAAGCAACCCTGATCTTCCGGATGCAGCAAGGTCACATTCATCACCGGGTACTGCCCGCCCAGAGAAGCGTCTTTGACCAGAATGCCAAAGCCTGCCTCGCGCAAAGCCTTGATACCCGCAGCGATACGCGGATAGCGCGCAATCACGGCCTCAGGCACATCCGGCAGGCAAATGCCCTCGCTGATGATGCGGCCCTTGATATGGCGCTCGAATATCTCGGACAGCGCTTGTGTTCGTGCTTCGGCCTGGGTATTGCCGGCAGACATGCCGTTGCTCACATAGAGGTTGCCGATGATATTGACCGGAATATAGGCCACAGAACCATCACGCTGGCGCACATAGGGAATGGCGCAAATGCCGCGTTCGACATTGCCGGAATTGAATTCAATCAGGTTGCTGGCATCGATGCTGCCTTCCGGGTTGTAGAACTTGTGCAGCTCCGGGTCCAGGATCTCTTGGGGCCAGCTGCCGTTTTCACCGGGTTCAAACCAACGCTCCTGCGGGTAATGAACATGGTGGCGGTTGGCCACCTGGGGGCCAAGGTAATAGTGAGTCCAGAAATAGTTGGTCGACAGGCGCTCAAAAAACTCGCCCAAAGCACTGGCCAGGCAGGCCAGGCGCGTGGCGCCCTTGCCGTTCGTGAACAGAAGCGGGCAATCGCGGTCGCGGATATGCACCGACCAGATGCCATCCACGGGGTTCAGCCAGGATTTTTCTTCAATGTGAAAGCCACGCGCCTGCAGCTTGGCCTGCATGGTGTTGATGGTGGACTCAAGCGAGGCATCTTTGCCGGGGATGAAGTTTTCGTTTTGCATACGGCCCAGCATACCCCACCAAGACCGCCGTGCTGCGTCGGCGCGACCTCGACACGAGGGCGTCCCTGCTGCCAATGCCGGGCCAGTTTTGAAATTGGTTTTTATTTTTACCCGGGTTTTATTGACTTTATTGTTTTACCCGGATAAAATTTACTTTACTTTGACAATCAGAAAAGGCCAATCCCGTGATCGACTGGAACAACACCCCCTGCAGCGCCTTCGAAGGCAGTCACTGCATCGCCACCGGCGAGCTTCGAGCCGTCGCTCTGGCAGCCAAAGCTGCCATTGACAAGGCCTCTGACTCACAAAACGCCTTGCCGGTTCTCATCTTCAGTGATGCCACCAGCGAAGTCATCGAGCTGGACTGGCGTGGCTCGCTCGCCGAATTTCAGTTGCGATTCGAGCAACTGCTTGCCAAACTCCCACGCAAATCTGGTGGCGACGAAGCCGCTGACATGCCCGATGCATCTGCAGGAGCCCCAGCCGCCGCCGTGGCCGCAGATACGGCGCGCGGCCCCGGGCGACCCAAGCTGGGCGTCGTGGCGCGCGAAGTAACCCTGCTGCCGCGCCACTGGCAATGGCTGGCCAGTCAACCCGGCGGCGCTTCCGTGGCGCTGCGCAAGTTGGTGGAGCAGGCGCGACGCGCATCGGAAGTGACAGACCGTGTGCGCCACGCCAGTGCCGTGGGCTACAAATTCATGTCCACCATGGCAGGGCACGAACCCGGCTTTGAAGAAGCCAGCCGCGCCCTGTTTGCCGGCGACCAGGCGGGCTTCGAAGCCCAAATCGCTGACTGGCCCGCAGATGTGCAAACCCATCTCAAAAAAATACTGCTTGACGCTTTTGCGGCGCCAACACCGAACGAACCCTGAACTTGCCATGAACCCAACAACGACCCATGCAGCCAAAGCACTGGACAACCCCGCATTTCCCACACGCCTGTGGAAAAGCTATCTGACATTTTTAATCCCGCTGATCATTGGCAACATCCTGCAGGCCCTCTCGGGCACGGCCAACAACATCTATCTGGGCCAGATGCTGGGCGTGAGCGCGATGGCGTCGGTATCGGCATTCTTCCCGGTGCTGTTTTTCCTGATTGCCTTCATGATCGGCCTGGGCTCGGGAGCTGCCATATTGATTGGTCAGGCGTGGGGCGCCAGGGAACTGGATCGGGTCAAAGCCATTGCGGGCACAACCTTGATGGTGGGCCTGTATGCCGGCCTGGCGGTAGCCGTGTTTGGCGGCACCTTCACAGAGATGATGCTGCGCGCGCTGGGCACACCTGCCGACATCCTGCCCGGCGCCACCGCCTACGCCCGCATCATGCTGATCGCCGCACCAGGGGTGTTTGTCTTCATTCTGATCACATCCATGCTTCGCGGTGTCAGCGACACCACCACGCCACTGCGCACCCTGCTGATTTCCACCGGGGTGGGGTTGCTGCTGACCCCGGCCTTGATCCGGGGCTGGGCGGGTCTGCCCACCATGGGCGTGACCAGCGGCGCTTACGCGGCCGTGGTGTCCTACCTGGTGGCCCTCGGATGGCTGGCCTGGTATTTGCGGCGCCAGAAACAACACCCCTTGCGACCCAACGCCGCGTTCGCGAAACATCTCACCATCGATCGCGCCCTGCTGGCCAAGGTATTGCGCGTGGGCCTGCCCACCGCCTTGTCCATGATCACCATTTCGATGGCTGAAATTGCAGTGCTCTTTCTGGTCAACCGCTACGGCTCGCAAGCGACTGCCGCCTACGGCGCAGTCAACCAGATCGTGTCTTACGTGCAGTTTCCCGCCATGTCGATCGCGATGACCGCCTCCATCCTGGGCGCGCAGGCCATCGGTGCGGGGCGCGGCCATAGCCTTGGCAAGATTGCACGCACCGGCATCCTGATGAACCTGGTGCTGACCGGCGCCCTTGTGTTGCTGGGCTATCTGTTTTCACGCAGCATACTGGGACTGTTCATCACCGATGCCGCCGTCGTGGAAATGGCTCAAACACTGCTGCACATCATGCTGTGGAGCATCGTCATCATGGGCATGTCCATGGTGTTGTCAGGCCTGATGCGCGCCAGCGGCAACGTGGTGATGCCCACCGCGATTGCCATGCTGGCCATTGGCGGCATTGAAATCCCTGTGGCCTGGGTCTTGAGCGGTCACTACGGTTTGAACGGCATCTGGGCGGCTTACCCGGTGGCATTCCTGGCCATGCTGACCATGCAAACGATTTATTACCGCTTGGTCTGGCGCAAGAAACCAATCCGTCGGCTTTAAGAACAGCGGCCGCGAACGCGCGAATGCATTAGCGCCCGACCACCAGGCGCAACGCAGGCAACTGCTCACTGCGACCCTCGCGCTGCTCCAGGGCCTGGCGCATGTTCATCTGTGCGACCTCGGTATGTTCGATCGCCAGGGCCTGCGCCCTGGCGCCCTCCCCCCGCTTGAGCGCGTCAAACAGCATGTGATGCTGCCGATGGGCATACCGCATCCATTCATGGTCATGCGTCTGGTTGGACTGCATGGGCAACGTGGCCGAGGCGGGAGCAAATGGCAATTTGTCGTTGAGCGACACGGCACGGCACAGTGCACTGTTACCGCTGGCTTGAAGAACCAGACTGTGAAAGCGGTCATTCATGGCGGCATAGCCCGCATAGCTTTCGTAGGTCAACACATCGGCCCCCAGCAAATGGTCACCCTCTTCCAGGCAGGCCTGCAGATCCATTTGCAACTGGCGCGATACACCATGCTCGGCCACCAGCCGTGCCGCCATGCCTTCCAGATGACCGCGCACGGCAATGGCATCGGCCACCTCACGCGGCGTGAACTGGCGCACCAGGTAGCCGCCGGTCTCATTCACCTGCACCAGACATTCCTGCTCCAGCGTGACCAGTGCGGCACGCACCGGCGTTCGCGAGGCCCCCAAACGCTCGGCCAATTGCTGCTCGGCCAGGCGCTGACCCGGGGCAAATTCACCGCGCAGGATCAGATCACGCAGTTGCATCAAAACAGTCTCTTGCAAGTTCATGGCATGAACTGTACACTGAATATTAATTTTGGTATACCGTTTTGCCGCAACCCACATTCACACCACACAGGGAGGCCCATGAAAGCCGAACAGAATGAACTGATCACACGCATTGGACCCCATACACCCTGCGGCAATTTGATGCGCCACTATTGGCAGCCCGTGGCGCTGGTGGACGAGTTCAACCCCGAGCTGGCCCCGGCGATGGCGGTGCGCCCGGTGAAAGCGGTTCAACTGCTGGGGCAGAACCTGGTGCTTTTCAGGAATCGCCCCACGCAAGCCGGTGAAGCCACTGAAGCGGAGTGGGCGCTGCTGGACCGGGACTGCCCCCACCGCGGCGCCGACCTGTCCTTTGGTCGCCTTGAAGAAACCACCAGCGGCAGCGGCCTGCGCTGCCCGTTTCACGGCTGGAAATTCGATGCAAAGGGCCAGTGCGTGGACACACCCGCAGAGCCCTCTGGCAGCAAGCTGTGCGAGCGCGTCAAGCAGCGCAGCTACCCGGTTATCGAGAAAAGTGGCGTCCTGTTCGCCTGGATGGGCCCAGAAGGATCAACACCACCGCCTTTTGCCCCGTTTGACTGTTTCACCGCACCCGGCACACACACTTTTGCCTTCAAGGGCCTTTGGGCCTGCAACTGGCTGCAGGCCTTTGAAGTTGGCATCGACCCGGCACACGCCTCATTTCTGCATCGTTTTTTCAAGGACGAATCATTGGACGAAGCCTATGGGCGCCAATTTCGCGGTGCCAGCGCAGGCAGTATCGATGGCAAGCGCTGGCCCATGACCCGTGTGATGCGCGAGTTTGATCAGCCCGAGATCAGTTTTGAAAGCACCGACTACGGCATGCAGATCACCGCCCTGCGCGCCCTCACCCCCGAGCTCACCCATGTGCGCGTGACCAACGCGATTTTTCCACATGCCTTTGTGATTCCGCTGTCAGAGCACATCACCATCACCCAGTTCCATGTGCCGGTGGACGACACGCATACCTACTGGTATGCCATCTTCACCAGCTTCACCGAGCCGCTGAACAAGGAAGCCATGCGCAACCAGCGCCTCAAAGCCGTCACCCTGCCCGACTACATTCCCATCTCGGGACGGCACAACAACTGGGGCTTTGATCCACAGGAGCAGATCGAGCGCACCTACCTCGGCATGGGCGAAGACGATATCAACGTCCACGACCAATGGGCTTGCGAAAGCATGGGCGCAATTGCCGACCGCACACGCGAACATCTTGGCACCACCGACAAGGTCATCATGGCCAACCGGCGGGTGCTGCTCAAGGCGATTGAAACGGTGCAGGCCGCAGGCATTCCCCCAGGCGTGGCCAATGCCGCCATTGCCACCACCCTGACCGGCCCTGACACGGTGGACGGCATTGCCCCGGCCGCTGGCTGGGATGCCTTCTGGCGGGATACCGCTGCGGCCAAACGGGCCGGCGCACCCTGGCTGGCAAGCCATGCCCCGGCACCGGTGAGCGCCAAAGTGGTCGGTGCCGCTACCGACTACTCGCCACATACCGAAGCCTCATGAGTTCGTTTGCCGAACAATGTGGCGTACACGACAGCACGCGACAAAGTGCACTGGCACACACCACCCGGCTGATCGAAGCCAGTGGCATTGAACTGGTGCGTTTCGCCTGGTGCGACCTGCACGGAGTACTGCGCGGAAAATCCCTGATGGCCAGCGCCGCCGCCAAGGCCATGCAAAACGGTGTTGGCATGGTCAGCACCCTGATGCTCAAGGACACCTCGGACCGCACCGCCTACAAGGTGTTCGAGGCGGGCGGTACATCTGATTTGCCGGGCTTCGAATACGCCAGCAACCTGATGCTGCTGGCCGATCCGGGCAGCTTCAAACCACTGCCCTGGGCCACGAAGACCGGATGGATGCAAGGCCAGCTGCGGTTCCTGGACGGCCGCCCTGTGGAACTCGATACCCGCCATGTGCTCCAGCTTGCCCTGCAGCGCCTGAAGCAGGCCGGGTATGGCATGAAGTGCGGCCTGGAGATCGAGCTGCACGTCTATCGCCTGGACCAGGACTCGCCCGACCAAGCCCTCGATCCGGAGCAAGCGGCCTGGCCAGGACTGCCCCCCAGGGTTTCCATGATCCACCCGGGCTACAGCCTGCTGAACGAGACCTGGTTCGACATGTCGGAGGAACCGCTTCGCATCATCAGGGACACGGCCCTGGCGCTGGGCCTGCCTCTGCATTCCCTAGAGGTGGAGTTTGGCCCCAGCCAGGTCGAAGCCGTATTCGACGCCACCGACGCGCTGACGGCGGCCGACAACATGGTGCTGTTTCGCAATGGCGTCAAGCAGGCGTTGCGCCGCGCCGGCTTTCATGCCACCTTCATGTGCCGCCCGCCTTTTCCCAACATCATGTCCAGTGGCTGGCACCTGCACCAGTCTCTGTTCGAGCTGAACGATGCCGCCTCCAACGCGCCGGATCACGCGCCCCGGCGCAACGCCTTCATGCGGGACCAACCCGGTGCCGGCACGCTGCCGAACGACGCGCAGTACACCTTGTCGGAAATTGGCGAACACTACCTGGCGGGGCTCCTGGCCCACGCGCGCGCCATGACGGTGTTTTGCACACCGACCGTCAACGGGTTTGGGCGCTTTCAGCCCAACGCCCTGGCGCCGCAATCGGTGCTGTGGGGCCGGGACAACCGTGGCGCCATGTTGCGTGTGGTCGGCGGCAGTGGCGACCCCGCCACCCGCATTGAAAACCGCATCGGCGAACCCGCCGCCAATCCCTACCTGTACCTGGCCTCGCAGATTCACGCGGGTCTGGACGGTATACAGCGCCGACTCAAGGCACCGCCTGCCACGGATGCCCCTTACGGTTCGCTTGACACCCGGCTGCCCACCTCGCTGAATGAAGCACTGGACGCACTGCTGGCCGATCAAGTGCTGGTCGATGCCTTTGGCAGCGCCTTTGTCAACTACCTGGTTCGGGTCAAACGATCCGAAGCCAGTCGCTACGAGGAAGCTGTCGACAAGATTGACTTCCAACGGCGCGAATACTTCAGCCGAATCTAAGTTCAGCAATCCATGATCACTATCAAATTCATAGCTAATAGCCAAGAAAAATCAAGGGCCAGTGCCACAATGACCCACACAATTCAGGCCCCAACAGGTCAAAGCCTGATGCAGGCCGCCATCGGCGCCGGGATTCCCGGCATCGAGGCTGATTGTGGCGGCATGCTGACCTGCGCCACCTGCCACGTGCATGTGCATGAACCCTTTGCCAGTCTGATACCGCCAGCGGATACGGAAGAACTTGGCATGCTGGAGTTCACCGCGGAGGCTGCCCAAGCCAACAGCCGGCTCAGTTGCCAGATCCAGTTAAGCGATGCCCTGGATGGCTTGACGGTAGACTTGCCAGCCAGTCAGCATTAACCCCACACTTGGAGACCCCCATGATTCTCGAACTCGCCGACATCCGCATTCATCCCGGTCAGAACGCCGCTTTCGAAGAGGCCATTCAGCGCGGTTTGAAAAGCGTGATCCATGAAGCCAAAGGATTCCAGGGCTACAAGGTCAACCGGGGCATTGAAAGCAGCGAGCGCTATATCCTGCAAATTTTCTGGGACACACTGGAAGACCACACCGTGGGCTTTCGCCAGTCAGAAGCTTTCACGAAATGGCGTGCGATTGTGGGTCCGTTCTTCGCCAGCGCCCCCGTGGTCGAACACTTTGAGTTGGTGAGCAAGTCGGCCTGAGCGCCATCGCCCCCAGCGGTTCGATCTACTGTGCCGCCTCGTGTCCGGCCACCAGCTTGTCCAGCAAGGACATCAGCTGCTCTCGCTCGGTGGCAGTGAGCGGACTCATGATGCGGGTCTGCACCCGGTTGACGGCTTGCTTCATCTGCTGGGCAAGCTGCGCGCCTTCAGGCGTGATCCACAAAAGCTTGCGGCGCTTGTCCAGCTGATCGGCCTCACGCCTGACCCAGCCCTTGGCCTCCAGCCGCCCTATGGCCGAGCCTGATGTGGCCGCATCCAGCGCCACCCGCCCCGCCAGCGTGATCTGATCTGCACCAGGCGTCTCGATCAGCGCGTTCAGTATCGCAAACTGCACGGGGGTGACGTCAAAACCAGTGGTCTCCTCCATGAAGATGCCGACAGATATCTGGTGCGAGCGCCGGATCAAGTGTCCGGGTGCTTGCAGAAAATTGAAACTTTTGGCCATGGCAGGAGTTTAAGCGAGCAAGGGTAAATACTCATCCTCAAAATGATATGTATACTTATCATTATTGAACTGCATCAAGGCAGAAAACCGGAATCCGTTCTATTCACACAAACTTGCCAATCACGCCATGAACTCACAACACATTGTTATCGCCGGCGGCGGCATTGGTGGCCTTGCCGCCGCGCTGGTTCTGGGCCGTCAGGGCTATCAGATCACGGTACTGGAACAGTCAGATGCCTTTGGCGAAATCGGCGCCGGCATTCAGATCGGCCCCAACGCCTTTCGCATGTTCGAGCATCTCGGGCTTACCGATGCCATCGACAAGGTGGCCTATTTCCCGCCTGCACTGCAGATGCGCGATGTGCGCACCGGCGAGCTCGTGGTTCGGGCACCGGTGGGCGACGTCGCGCAGGCAGCCTACGGATTTCGCTACGGGGTGATCTACCGGGTTGACATCCACAATGTATTTTTGAACGCCTGTGCGGCCCTGCCCAACATCACACTGCGCACCAATGCCAAGTTAGCCAGCTACGTGCAGGATTCCGCTGGCGTCCGGGTCAGCCTGGCGGCTGGCGAGACGATACAGGCCGATGCGCTGATCGGTGCCGACGGCCTGTGGAGCAGCGTGCGCCAATCCATCGTCGCCGACGGCAAGCCCAGGGTGTCAGGCCACATTGCCTACCGTGCGGTCTTGCCGGTGGCCGATGTGCCGGAACATCTCTACAGCCCCGATGTGGTGCTATGGGGCGGTGAAAAAACGCACCTGGTGCACTACCCACTGCGCCGGGGCGAGCTGTTCAATCTGGTGGCGGTATTTCACAGCAGCCAATTTGACGAAGGCTGGAACACCTTTGGCGACCCGGCCGAGCTGACCGATCGCTTTGCCAAGGCCGCGCCGCAAGTCAAAGAGCTGCTGGCCAAAATCGATACCTGGAAGATGTGGGTGCTGTGCGACCGCGAGCCGGTCAGCAACTGGTCCGACAATCGGGTCACCCTGCTGGGCGACGCGGCGCACCCCATGCTGCAGTATCTGGCGCAAGGCGCCTGCATGGCAATTGAAGATGCGGTGGTACTGGGCGCAGTACTGAAGCAACACAAGGGAAACTTCGCCACCGCATTCCAGAAATACCAGCAAGCCCGCTACCTGCGCACCGGTCGCGTGCAGTTGACCGCCCGTTTCTATGGCGACATTTACCATGCATCGGGCGTGCAACGCGAGTTGCGCAACCAGATGTTCCAGAGTGGCACCGAAAGCGCCGGTTTTGCCGGGCTATCGTGGCTGTACCAGGGCATTGACCCCCATCAGACTTTTGCATGAGACCCGCCATGAGCCCTATTTCATCCGTGCGTCAACAGCTCTACCAGGACATGGCGCCCCTGAACATGACCCCGCTGTGGGAGGTGCTTCACGCGCTGGTACCACCCCAGCCCTCGTCCCCCTGTGTTCCATCGCTATGGAAATATGAGCAAATCAAGCCCTTTCTGAAGCGTGCCGGAGAAGCCATCACCGCCGAAGAAGCGGTGCGCCGCGTGCTGATTCTGGAAAACCCTGCACTGCGAGGCCAGTCGGCCGTGACCCAGTCACTGTATGCCGGCTTGCAACTCATCCTGCCCGGTGAAGTGGCGCCCTGTCACCGCCATACCCAGAGCGCGCTGCGCTTCATTGTGGAAGGCGAAGGCGCCTACACGGCGGTGGATGGCGAACGCACAACCATGCATCCCGGTGATTTCATCATCACGCCCAGCTGGACCTGGCATGACCATGGCAATCAGGCCAGCGAGCCCGTGGTCTGGCTGGACGGCCTGGACATCCCCATGATCCGTTTCTTCGATGCCGGCTTTGCCGAAAACGACACCGCCCAATCCCAAACCGTCCAACGCGCCGAAGGCAACAGCTTTGCGCGTTATGGCCACAATATGGCGCCGGTTCGGGGTGATGCGCCCTTCGGCGCCACATCGCCGATTTTCAGCTACCCCTATGAGCGCAGCCGGGAAGCGCTGCACCATCTGGAAAGCAACGCCCCGATCGATGACTGGGACGGCATCAAACTGCGCTACATCAATCCGGCCACAGGCGGCTCGCCCATGCCGACCATGGCCACCTTCATGCAACGGTTGCCCGCCGGATTTGAAGGCAAAGCCTCGCGGCAGACCGACGGCGCCGTCTACAGCGTGGTGGAGGGTGCGGGTACTGCGTATATCGAGGGCCCCAACGGGCCGGTACGATTCGACTTCGAGACTCGCGACCATTTTGTTGTTCCGTCCTGGCAGGCCTTGCGCCTGGCATCCGTCAAAGGATGTGTGCTGTTCAGCTATTCCGACCGCCCCGTGCATCAGGCACTGGGCATTCACAAAGAAGAGAGGATTTCATGAGCTACGTTTTCAATCCCGCCCCTGTTGTCTCGGTGCCCGTTCTTGGCATCGCCGAGCGCTTTCCGGTACACCGCATTTACTGCGTCGGCCGCAACTACGAGGAACACGCCAAAGAAATGGGCTTTACCGGTCGAGAGCCGCCCTTTTTCTTTCTCAAGCCCACCGATTCACTGATCGTTGTTCCCGAAGGCGAGACCGGCGCGATGCCCTACCCCAGCCTGACGCACAACCTGCATCATGAAATTGAGTTGGTCGTGGCCATCGGCACAGGTGGCAAAAACATCAAGGCCGCCGACGCCTACAAACACATCTACGGTTATGCCGTGGGTCTGGACATGACTCGCCGCGATCTGCAAAACGACATGAAGAAGCAGGGTCGCCCCTGGTGCATTGGCAAAGCCTTCGACCAGTCAGCCCCGATCGGCCCCATCACACCGGCGGCTGCAGTCAGCGATATCGCCCATGCAGAGATCTCCCTGCAGGTCAATGGACAGGATCGCCAGCGTAGCAACGTGTCCAAGCTGATCTGGAACATTGCCGAGACCATTGAGCATTTGTCCGCCGCCTGGGAATTGCAGCCTGGCGATCTGATCTACACCGGCACACCCGAAGGCGTCGCAGCCGTGGTGGCTGGCGATACGCTGGTTGGCAAGGTAAACACTTTGTGCGAACTGCGGGTCCAGATATACTGAAATGAGATAGCAGCTTGTGGCCCTCCCGTTTCCGAACGCGGCCACAATCCTGCCATGATCTGCCGGGACACGCCGCACAATCTTCATGTGTGGTATTCCGATAACCTGCACTGGAGACGTCGCCTTGCTTTTGCTTGCCAGACTGGCGCGGTATTGCGCCATCACCGCCGGATTACTGCTAACCCTCATCACTTTGGCTACTTGTGCCAGCCTGATTGGTCGCAACACGACAGGCGCTACTTTGGTTGGCGATTTTGAGTTAACCGGCGTTGTCGCCGGAGCCGCCATCGCACTTTTCCTGCCTTGGTGCCAGCTCAAACGCGGCAACATCATTGTCGACTTCTTCACCGCCAAAGCCAGCGACAAGACCAACGCCCGTCTTGACCAATTCGGGACCTTGTTGATGGGCCTCGTCATGGCATTGCTGGCATGGCGAACCGGCGTGGGCGGACTCAACGCCTTTGATACCCGATCGGGCACGATGATGCTGGGATTCCCTGAGTGGATTGTTTACGCAAGCATGGTTCCGCCGCTGCTGTTGACGGCCGTGATCAGTATCTGGCAGGCTTTGAGCGGCAACACCGACGAGGTGCAAGCATGAGCCCGCTGATGCTGACACTGATGATCTTTGCCATCATGCTGGTCCTGATGGCCATTCGAGTCCCCATTGCCGTGTCCATGTTTGTGGCGGGTGGTGTGGGCTACGTTGCCCAGGCGGGCTGGGGGCCTTTGAGCAACTTTCTCAACACCCACGCTTTTGCCCGCTTCGCCAGCTATGACTTGTCTGTCATTCCGCTGTTCATCCTGATGGGGCACTTCGCTACCCAGGGCGGCATTTCCAAGGCTCTGTTTGGTTTCGCCAGTGCGGTGATGTCGCGCTTCAAGGGGGGCTTGGCCATGGCGGCGGTGCTGGCCAGTGCAGCCTTCGGCGCTATCTGCGGATCGTCGGTTGCCACAGCGGCCACCATCACGTCTGTGGCACTCCCGGAAATGAAGCGCCACGGCTATTCCGGGCGACTGTCCACCGGCACACTGGCCGCAGGCGGCACACTGGGTATTCTGATTCCGCCATCCGTTCCGCTGGTTATTTACGCCATTCTGGCCGAGCAGAACATCGCCAAGCTGTTTGCCGCAGCCATGGTGCCGGGCATCATCGCCATGGTGGGCTACATGATTGCCATTGCCATCTACGTCCGTCTCGTCCCGGGGCAGGCCCCTGACAACGACACAGTCCGGGAAAAAATCACCGGGCAGACTCTGATGGGCATCATGCCGATTGCCATCGTTTTCCTGATTGTCTTTGGCGGTATCTACGGCGGTCTGTTCACCCCGACCGAGGGCGCAGCTGTCGGCGCGGCGGCCACTTTTGTGGCGGCACTGCTCAAGCGCGAACTGACCATCAAGAAGCTCAAGTACTGTTTCTACGCAACAGCCGAAGGCTCGGCCATGATCTTCATGATCTTCATCGGCGCTGACCTGATGAACTCTGCGCTGGCCCTGACCCAAGTCCCCAACCAGCTGGCAGGTGTGGTTCAGGGCTGGGGGCTTGCACCGCTGATGGTGGTATCTGCCATCCTGCTGTTCTATGTGGTGCTCGGCGCTGTGATGGACGAGCTCTCGATGATTCTGCTGACCATTCCGATTTTCTTCCCCATGATCATGGGTCTTGACTTCGGCATGCCCAAGGACTCTGTGGCCATCTGGTTTGGCATCATGGTGCTGATGACCGTCGGCTTTGGCCTGCTGGCGCCACCCGTCGGGTTGAACGTATACGTCGTCAACGGCATGGCGAAAGACGTACCGATCTCGGAAAGCTACAAAGGCGTCATGCCGTTCCTGATCAGTGACGTGTTCCGTACGCTGCTGTTGCTTTTCTTCCCCGGAATTTCCTTGTGGCTGGTGAAATTTGTCACGTGAGGGTAAATCCCGTCAACCCTCAAGCCTGATTTCAGTTACCTTCATTGTCAGCAACCTTTTTTGGAGCCCTCATGATTCAACGACGCACCCTACTCAAGTCCACCGCAGCGGCAGCGGCCTTGGGCGTACCAGCCTTCAGCAGCCATGCGCAACAAACTGTCACACTGAAGTTCCATACCTTCATGTCACCGATGTCCAATGTGTGGCTGAACATGCACAAGGCCTGGATGAACAAGGTGGAAAAAGAATCTGGCGGACGCATCAAATTTGAAGCCTATCCGGCCATGCAGCTGGGTGGCACACCCGTGCAACTGTATGACCAGGCCAAAGACGGTGTTGTGGACATCGTGTGGACCCTGCCAGGCAATACGGCCGGACGTTTCCCGCGCATTGAAGTGTTTGAACTGCCCTTCATGATGAACAATGCCGAGGCAACATCCAAGGCCTATTGGGAATATGTGCAAACCGTGGCCCAGGATGAGTTCAAGGACACCCATGTGATCGCATTGCAGGTACATGGCCCCGGCATGTTCCATACCAAGGACAAGCAGATCAAAACCGCCGCCGATCTGAAGGGCCTCAAAATGCGGGGTCCAACACGCCAAATTACCAAGATGCTGGGCTACCTCGGTGCCACCCCGGTGGGCATGCCGCTGCCGGGAATTCCTGACGCCCTGTCCAAAGGCACGATTGACGGCGCGGTGATCCCATGGGAAGTCGTCCCCTCGGTCAAGGTGCACGAGCTCACCAAGTTCCACAGCGAGTTCGACCCCTCAGGTGGCGCCCTGTACACCACCACATTTGTCATGGCAATGAACAAGGCCAAGTACAACTCGCTGCCTGCAGACCTGAAGAAAGTCATCGACGACAACTCCGGCTTGGAAACCTCAGGCTGGCTGGGCAAGGTTCAACAGAACGGCGATATTGCGGGCCGTCAATCGGCCGTCGATCGCAAGAACACCATCTATACCATCCCCTCGTCAGATGCCCAGGAATTCCGCCGTAAAGCCAACCTGGTTGAAGTGGAGTGGATGGAAGACATGAACAAGCGCGGCTTCGACGGTCGCAAGCTGCTCGATACCGCACGGGCTTTGATTGAGAAACACGGCAAGGCAGCAGCGGCCCCCGCCAAGGCTACGCCCGCCAAAGCCGCACCGAAAAAGCCCTGAGTCTTAGGTCAATTTCCGTAAAAGGACTCCAATGGAGTCCTTTTTTTTGATTTCAAATTACACTGCGGGTATATGTTTCGTCAACCCATCAAGCACTGTAAAAACTGTGGCGTAACCGTTGTCTACCGTATTCCGGATGACGGTGACACCAAAGAACGCGCAGTTTGCCAGGCCTGCCTCACCATCCACTACGAAAACCCGCTCAACGTGGTCGGCACCATCCCCTATTGGGGCGACAAGGTGCTGCTGTGCAAACGCAATATTGAGCCGCGCTGGGGCAAATGGACGCTTCCGGCGGGTTTCATGGAACTCAATGAAACCGTGGCCGAAGGCGCTGCGCGCGAGACGGTCGAAGAGGCAGGGGCACAATTCGAGCTGGAAGGATTTTTTTCACTCGTCAACGTCGCCCGCGTTGGGCAGGTCCATATGTTTTACCGGGCACGCCTGCTCAGCGACACTTTTGATCCCGGCGTTGAAACCATCGAGGCCCGCCTTTTCGCCGAGGACGAAATCCCCTGGGACGAGATCGCATTCAGAACCGTCAAGGAAACGCTGGAGCGCTATTTTGCTGATCGCCGTGCCGGCCACTTCGCCATTCATGCCATTGATATTGCCTGACCTTTTTGGCGAACAGTTAACGGACATCAGGGATCGCCTGGAACTGTGGCTCTATCGTATCGGCGCCTACCTGATCATCAACGTGATGGATGATCCTGCCTGGTTGGCGCTGATGTTTTGCTAGTGCCTGTAGCACAAACCCCATGCTGCCCTGCTTCGTCCTGCTTGACCTCGAAACCACAGGCGGCAATCCGGTTCACGACCGTATCACCGAAATTGCGGCCGTGCGCATCGAGAACGGACAGGAAGTAGCGCGCTGGAGCACCCTGGTGCATCCCGGCACCAGCATTCCATCTTTCATCCAGAATCTGACCGGCATCACCGACGACATGGTGGCCGATGCGCCACGCTTCCCTGAAGTAGCGCCCCAATTGCTGGAAATCCTTGAGGGCGCCGTACTGGTAGCCCATAACGTGCGCTTTGATCACGGCTTCCTGCTCAATGAATTCGCACGGCTGGAATGCACGCTGCAAGTCAAAACCCTGTGCACCGTTCGTTTGTCACGCAAGCTCTACCCGCAGTATCGTGGTCATGGACTGGATGCAATCATGCAGCGCCACGGCTTGCGGACCCAGGCACGGCATCGCGCCATGGGCGATGTGGACGTGGTGCAAGCATGGCTGCAGATCGCCTCGAAAGAACTGGGGACAGATCTGATCCGCAGCCAGGCGCAAGCACTTCTGCAAAGCAGCGCCGCCCTGCCCCCACAATTGGAAACCCCGATCAATGACCTGCCCGCGTCGGTCGGGGTGTACCTGTTCTATGGCGAAAGTCCACTGCCTTTGTACATTGGCAAAAGCGTCAACCTGCGCAGCCGGGTGATGTCGCATTTTCAGGCCACGTCCAAACAGTCGCGCGAGATGCGCATCGCGCTGGAGATTCGCCGCATTGAGTGGATTGAAACAGCCGGCGAGCTGGGCGCACTGCTGCTGGAAGCCCGGCTGGTCAAGGAAATGCAGCCGATCCACAACCGCCAGTTGAGACGTGAAAGGACTCTGTGTGCCTGGCGATTGGCCGAGGATTCGCTTACCCAACCCTTATTGAGCATGGTTCGCGGTGACGCGTTGCAGCCGACGGAGTTTGCCCGCATGTATGGGGTTTACCGCTCCAGACGTCAGGCACTGGACAGCCTGCGCGAATTGGCCGACGCCCATGCGCTATGTCCTCAAGCCTTGGGGCTTGAGTCTGGCAAGGGACCATGCTTCGCCCGCCAGATTGGGCGTTGCAAGGGCGTGTGCTGCGGGCAGGAAAAGCCCCAGCTGCATCACCTGCGTCTCCAACTGGCACTGGCTCAGCAGAGGCTACAGGTGTGGCCCTACCCCGGAAAAATTGGCCTGCGCGAACACAACCCGCAGACGGGTCGCACCGACATTCACATTTTTGACCAATGGTGCCATCTGGCTACGGTGCATGACGAGCTCGAACTGGAAGACGCGCTGGGTGCCAATAAAACGCTGTCGTTTGACCTGGATACTTACCGCTTGCTGCTCAAACAGCTTCAGGGCGCGCATTTTGGCGCTGAATTACTCCAGCTGGCAGACAAGCATCGGGCCCACGTAGGAAAAACCACTTGACCCGTCTATGGCTGCGTCAGATACTGATCCACAGGTGCACCACATTTGCTTAAGGCTGATCCATGAATGCTGATAGCAGTTTGAAAATTACGACCAAAGACGTCGCCCCCACCCGGTTCGCGGCGCATGGGATTGTTGAAATATTTTTCGAAAACGACATCCTCTTTTACGAGTGTTTTGGACCTTTCAACAAGGAATTGGTCGACGCAATGGCTGTTGCCCAAATGGAGTTCCTCCAAACCACAGACCGTGATGCAGGTCCTTGGGGCAGCATTTGCCTGATGCGCGGCAGCGCCCTCGCATCGCCGGACGCGATGGTCCGCTATTCGGAAATGATGCACGCCAGCAAGCCCCCGCAATTCACGCCTGTTGCCACTGCATTTTCGGTGGCACCTGAAGTTGAGGGCGGCAGTCTGATGATGCCGCTTTACGCGGACATCTATGCCAGCATCGCCCGCCCTTTCAAGAGCTTCGATGCACTGGACGATGCCAGGCGCTGGGTTCAATCCATGATTGACGCCGAAAAAACGAGATAGGTTGAAAGCGGCCTACTGGCCGATACCCAGTTCTTTCTCATGCATCCACGCAGCATGCTTGGGCGCGCGCTTGGTACGAGACCACTCGGCCAGCATGTCCCACTTGACGTCATCCAGTTTTTTCATCATCTCAGGCGTGGCGGTGTTCGCGGCGAGTTCGAGTCTGTGGCCATTGGGATCGAAGAAATAGATGGACTTGAAGATGGTGTGATCCGTCACGCCAATCACATCGATGCCGCCAGCTTGCAGGCGCGCCTTGGCCGCCTCCAGTTCGTCCACGCTGTCCACTTCCAGCGCAATGTGCTGCACCCAGTCTGGCGTATTCGGGTCGCGTCCCATGACAGGTGAATTGGGCAGTTCAAAAAACGCCAGTACGTTGCCGCCACCGGCATCCATGAACAAATGCATATAGGGGTCGGGCGCATGGGTGGAGGGAACCTGGTCCTCGGCGATGGCCAGCACAAACTTCATGTTCAGGTGCTTGGTGTACCAGTCCACGGTTTCCTTGGCGTCCTTGCAACGGTAGGCCACATGGTGAATTTTCTTGATCGGCATACAAGTCTCCTTGAAAAATATGAAAAAGCGTCAGACGCCCTCGCGGGCCAATTGCATGGCTTCGCGCAACACGGAAATATCGCCAATGTGATTGGCCAGAAGCAAGATCAGCTTGGCATTCACCAGTTCGCTTTGTTCATCAGTGAGATCGCGGTGCGTCTGCAGCAAGGCTTCATAGAAATCATCGCCCGGTGAAAAGTCGCGGAAATAGCGTTTGCCAGGCTCGGCCAGATGGGGTTGCAGTTGCAAAGGCATGAAAGACTCCCTGAGTTTTTAAACGTTGCAGGTGGCTTGCGCCACAGCGGCCTGAATACGCGCCACATCCAGAGTGCGCCAGCGGGCTGCCACGTGCTGGTCAGGACGAATCAGGTAGCAGGTTCCGGCTTGGGCGTCATAACGCCGGGCAACAAGCCCTTCGTCATCGATCACCGCCTCCGCCGCTGCGGTTAGCGTGCCGCCTGCGGCTGAGGCGCAAACCAGCAAGGTCCGCACAGGCAGGGATCCGCTCGCCAGTGTTGCCAATTGCGTTGCCATGGCTTGCGACAGAGCTGGCTCTGCCACGAAACACAACAACTGGAATTTACCGCCCACCTGGTCCAATAGCCAGCCCGCCTCACCCTTGACCTGCACCGGGGCATCGTCCATCGGAGCCCCTGGCACCATATTGCCCGCAAACACATCGCTGTCAGGCGTGTTCAGCGCAGACTCCGTCAGGTAGGACGGCACGCTCAATCGCCCTGAATTCACCAGCTTGCGCGCAAAAGCATGGTGACCCGCCAGCGCCAGGGTGGCATCGCGGAAGGTCTTGCTCACACGGCTCTTGGGTGTGATGAAATCCGTCGAGCGGGTGGAATTCAACAGGTTTTCGTCGGCCGCGAACATACGGTCCTGGCTGTAGGTGTCCAGCAGGCGCTCGGGCGCCTTGCCATCCATGACCAGCTTGAGCTTCCAGATGAGATCGTCCGTATCCTGAATGCCCGAGTTGGCACCCCGCGCGCCAAACGGCGACACCTGGTGCGCGGCGTCTCCCACGAAAAGCAGCCGCCCATGGCGGAACTCCTTCATGCGCCGGCACTGGAAGGTATAGATGCTGATCCACTCCAGCTCAAATGGCCGCTCATCACCCAACATGGCCTTGAGGCGTGGAATCACGTTCTCGGGCTTTTTCTCTTCCTCCGGGTCGGCGTCCCAGCCCAGCTGGAAGTCAATGCGCCACACGTTGTGGCTCTGCTTGTGCAGCAACACCGATTGGCCCGGATGGAACGGTGGGTCGAACCAGAACCAGCGCTCGGCCGGGTAGTCGGCCTTCATCACCACATCGGCGATCAGAAAGCGGTCCATGAAAACCCGACCTTCAATGTCCAGCCCCAGTGAGCGGCGAATAGGGCTGCGTGCGCCATCGGCCACCACCAGCCAGTCGGCCTCGATGTCAAACACACCGTCCGGCGTCTCGACCCGCAGCAAGGTGTAGTCCGGCTTAGGTTGAACCGAGATGACCTTGTGCTTCCAGCGCAGGTCCACGTCCAGCGCCTGGGCGCGGGTCACCAGGTCTTCCTCCAGGTAATACTGCTGGAGGTTGATCATCCCAGGGCGTTTGTGACCTGAATCAGGTACCAGATTGAACTGATAGACCTCATCCTTGCGCACAAAGGTGCGGCCCACGTTCCAGCCTACGCCCTTTTTAACCACCGTGTCGCCCACACCCAGGCGATCCAGTATTTCCAGTGCACGCTTGGCGTAGCAAACCGCGCGGGAGCCGACCGACACGCTGTCATCCTCGTCAAACAGCAGCACGGGAATGCCGTGCAGGCGGGCATCTATCGCGGCGGCCAATCCCACCGGGCCAGCACCCACGATCACCAATGGACGGCGCTGCGGCGCATTCGCCATCAAGTCATCAGGTCGGCGGTAAGCGTATTGCGGATAGACGTAAACACCCATCGGTTTGATCTCCTGGTTTTTTTGGAATTGTAATTCACCATTGTGAAATCAGTTTAACTAAACGAAATCAAATCAACATCATCCGAAAAGTGATCCGCAGCGCTTGCCGCGACATAATGAAACACCATGTCCAAAAAAGCGATTGCCACGGTGAGTGGAGAGCAAGGCCATCCCGGCAAGGTCGGCGATGCCATCCTGGCGCTGGTGCTGCAGGTGCCAGCCTCCGCAGAAACTGCAGTGGAACATCCCGCCGTGCGGGCCAAGGCACTGGGCCGCGCGGCGGCCAGGCAGGCCGGAGTGATGGCCGGCACCCTGGCCTTGCCAGTCGGCTTTCTGGGCTGGTTGACCATCCTGCCAGAACTGCTGGGGGTATGGAAGCTGCAGGCGCAAATGGTGTCGGACATCGCAGCGGTCTATGGCAAGAGCGCATCCCTGGGACGTGAGCAAATGGTCTATTGCCTGTTCAAGCACGTCTCGGCACAGCTTTTTCGCGATGTCGTGGTGCGCGTGGGCGAACGTTACTTGATTCAGCGCGCATCATTGGGCTTTATCCAGTCTGTGGCGCAGGCGCTGGGCGTCAAGGTAACGCAGAGCATCCTTGGCAAAAGCGTGTCCCGATTTGTTCCGTTGATTGGCGCGGTTGGGGTCAGCGCATACGCCTACTTCGACACCACGCAAGTGGCAAAAACCGCCATCGAACTGTTCTCCAAAGAAATCGTCCTGACCCCAGAATCGCCGCAGCCCTGACAGCCCTGAATCCGGATCACGAGGCCGAAGTCACCTCTCCCGGCTGCCCGTCTTCGATCACATCGGTCTGGCTGTACAACAGGTGTGAAATTTCGCGAGTGGCATCAATCATCCGCTGCAAACCCGTCTGCTGCGCATCCAGCACCATCAGGTCACGGTAGGAGCGCAGGCTGGTGAGCACCACATTGTTGAGCTTCTGGGCCGACAGCTCCGACTTTTCCTTGTAATCGTTGATGTCGTACAGGCGCGTCACCGAGCCCTCGGGGGCTTGGCCCGGCTGCCCAGTACGCAGCACCAGCCGGATCATCCGGTTTTTCTGCTGTTCCCTGATGACACGAATCAGGTCCAGGCCGGCGTGGTCGTTTTCCATCACGACATCGACCAGCGCCACCGCAGTGTCCGGATGCGCCAGCAGCAGACGGGCGCCTTCGGCTGCGGAAAAAGCGCTGACCAGGACCAGCCGCCGACCTTCAAAGGAAAACCCGGCCAGTGTGAGCCGGGTCACTTCATGCACGGTTTCGTCATCGTCAATGATCATGACCTTCCAGCTTGCCTGTTCCGGCTCAAGCGCGGCGGGCGTCTCAATCTCTCGGGCGAAGATCATGTTGCCGTCATCACTGCTTGTCGTTTCCATGGTTCTTCCTTCTGCGGTTGCAATGGAATCCTAACTCCAAACCAGTGCCCGTGGCCATATTCTTCACGCGATTGAAAGCCCGATCATTCGACGGGAACTATCCCTGCAGGTATTTCAAAGCCCCCTCGCCTGCCGTTTTTCCGCTTGCAAGGCATGCCGTGAGCAGGTAGCCGCCCGTCGGAGCCTCCCAGTCCAGCATCTCCCCGGCGCAAAACACACCCGGCAATTGCTCCAGCATCAGATGCCGATCAATGGCCTCAAACAACACACCACCGGCGGTACTGATGGCTTCATCCATCGGGCGCGCGGCTACCAGCGTGATCGGCAGCGCCTTGATGGCGACGGCCAGTTGAGCCGGATCGTTCATTTGCTCTTTGCCGAGCAATTCGTACAGGATGCCCGCCTTGATACCCTCTATGTTCAGACGGCTCTTCAGGTGGCTGGACAAGGAACGTGTGCCGCGCGGGTGGCGCACCTCGGCAAGCACCTTTTCTGCCGACATATCGGGCAGTAAATCCAGGTGCAGTGTCACCTGGCCATTTCGAATGATGTCATCGCGCAGCAGGCTGGAGGCGGCGTAGATCAAACTGCCCTCCAGACCGGTGGCGGTGGCCACAAATTCGCCTTTCCGCTGAAAACTCACCCCTTGTGACGTGGCAACACTGATCGCCACGGACTTGAAAGGCTGCCCGGCAAACCGGCTGGAAAAATGCTCGCTCCAGCCGCTTCGCACATCAAAACCACAGTTGGCGGGCAACAAGGGCGCCACGGCCACACCACGCGCTTGCAGCAAGGGCACCCAAGCTCCGTTGGAGCCCAGTCGCGCCCAACTGCCGCCGCCCAGGGCCAGCACAACGGCATCCGCTTGCGCCTGCAAGGGACCTTGTGGCGTGTCAAAGTCGAGATGGGTGCCGCCGGTGCTGCCGGCACTCCAACCAGTCCAGCGGTGGCGCATATGAAACTGCACGCCCGGCCCCTGAACCGGATGGCGCAAGCGGTGCAGCCAGGCACGCAACAAAGGCGCAGCCTTCATGTCAGCTGGAAACACTCGCCCCGAGGTACCCACAAAAGTATCCACCCCCAGCGCTTGCGCCCAAGCGCGCACCCGGGTGGCATCGAAACCCTGCAACAAGGTTTCAATTTGCTGGCGCCGCGCACCGTAGCGTGACGCGAAAATGTCCACCGGCTCCGAATGCGTCAGATTCAAGCCGCCCTTGCCTGCGAGCAAAAACTTGCGCCCCACCGAGGGCATGGCGTCATAGACATGAACCGCCACGCCCGCACTGGACAACACTTGCGCCGCCATCAGACCCGCCGGCCCGGCGCCGATCACTATTGCTGATTTCATGAATTTCCAACTTACTTTGATATGAATGGCCTGCAGTGTAGTTGGCGACACTGCCTGGGGGCTTCGGTGGTAAGTCAGGTATCAGAACGGGAACGGTCACTCTGCTGCGGGGAAGACCAGGAGTGGCAGGGAGCAATAGCAGGGTTGCTATTCAATGGCTACCTTGGCGTCTTTGACAAGTTTCGCGTACTTTTCGGTGTCGTCCTTGATCTGTTTGGCCATCTGCTCCGACGTATTGCCAATGGGCTCCGCGCCAATTTCTTCCATTTTTTTCCTGAAATCCGGAGAGTTCACAATGCGAACAACTTCTGCATTGAGTTTTGCCACAATCTCCCTGGGGGTAGCCGCTGGGGCCAGAATTCCGAACCAGGTCCCCAGATTGAAACCTTTCATTCCGGACTCATCCAGCGTCGGTACATCTGGCAGGGCTGAAGATCGCCTGGCAGTCGTGACCGCCAATGCGCGCAATTTTCCTGCCTTGATGTGAGGCAAGACCGGGGTCATCGTGTCGAAGGACATCGCAATTTGCCCACCCAGCAAATCTGTCGTCAGCGGGCCGCTTCCTTTGTAAGGCACATGCAGGATGTTGACGCCCCCCATGACCTCAAACTGTGAGCCGATCAGGTGTTGTGCCGTTCCGTTGCCGTTGGAGCCAAACGCCAATTTTCCGGGATGGGCTTTGGCGTACGCTACCAGTTCCTGGGCGGATTTCACTGGAGTGACTGTGGGGTTGATCACCAAAACATTGGGGACCAGTGCCACGGTAGAGACCGGTGCGAAGTCCTTCTGAAAATCGTAGGGCAGCTTTTTGTACACGCTGCTTGCAATCGTGTGATGGACGGCACCCATCAAAAGGATGTGGCCGTCGGCCTTTGACTTGGCAACGAAGTCGGCACCCAGAGTTGCCCCTGCGCCTGGCTTGCTTTCAACGATCACCGGCTGGCCCAAGCTCTTGGACAACTCAAGCCCGATAGCCCTGGCCAGGACGTCGGTGGTGCCGCCTGCCGGAAATGGCACCACAAGGCTGATGGCCCGTGACGGCCAGGATTGCGCCATCGCCGCCCCACTGCTTAACCCGAGCGCCAGAACTGAAAGTTGAGCGAACTTTGCGAATCCTTTTACCACCTTGTGCATGTTTGTCTCCAATTATTGGTTTCTGTGGAGCTGAACTATAAAGAGCGGCAAATTTTATGGATGGTCTAAAAGTAACACCATTATTCACTTCAGATTAACAATAATTGCTTATTCTTTTGACGATGTGGAGGCTGAAAACGCCTCGATGACATGGTCAACAAACGCTTTCACACGTGCCGCTGTTTGCAGTCTTTGGGGGTAAACGGCATAGATGTCTGCCGGCGGTGTTTGCCAGTTATCCAGCACCGTTGTCAAACGTCCGCTATGGAGGTATTTGGCAATGTCCCATTCGGCACGCATCAGCAAACCATGTCCGGCCAGCGCCCAATTCACTGCAATCTCGCCGTCGTTGGTGCTCAAGGTGCCGCGAACTTTGACGGTTTCGGTCTTCTGGCCGGCCGTAAGGTGCCAGATACCGTAAGCCTCGTCCCCCTGGCGAATGCCGATGCAGTTGTGTTGCGCAAGGTCATTGGGGGTTCTGGGTGTCCCATATTTTTTCAGGTAGGCCGCTGATGCACAAATCAAGCGCCGGTTTGCGGCGATGCGGCGGGCAATCACGCGTGCATCCGGCGGCTCCCCAAAGCGGATACAGACATCAAAGGCATCCTCGGTCAATGCGGGGGGATTGACCGTTAGTTGAAGCTGCACCTGGACCTCCGGAAACTTCTTGGCGAAGCTGGATATCAACGGGGCAATGTGGGTTCGCCCAAACCCGAGAGTGGCGTTGACACGCAGCAGGCCCTTGGGTGCGGCAATCGAGCTGCTGATGAGCCGCTCCATGTCGTCGATGTCGGTCAGGATGCGCCGCGCGTGTTCAAGATACACCTCACCCTCCGCGGTAAGGCTGATCCGGCGGGTGGTGCGGTTCAGTAGTTGGACTCCCAGCCTGGATTCCATTTGGCTCAAGCGTTTGCTTACGGCAGGCGTCGTGATGTTGAGTTCGCGCGCTGCGGCGGAGAAGCTGCCCAGCCTTGCCAAAAGACTGAAGAAAGCCATCTCGGACGGCGCGGTTGAAGGTGAGGACATTGTTGATTCAAAGTAAACAATGATGTCACTTTAATGCGATCCATAAAACCAGGCAATAGGTACATTTCGTTTCCACCACAACCCACATACGAGACCTTATGAAGACCTACAAGATTGCCTGCATCCCCGGCGACGGTATCGGGAAAGAAGTCGTGCCCGCAGGACAAACTGTTCTGGAAGCGCTGGCCACTGCCGACAGCACTTTCAAATTCGACTTCGAAAACTTTGGCTGGGGCGGTGACTGGTATCGCGCCCATGGCGAAATGATGCCCACCAACGGCTTGGACGCATTGCGCAGCAAAGATGCCATCCTGTTTGGTTCTGCAGGCGACCCGGCTATACCTGACCACATTACCCTGTGGGGCTTGCGTCTGAAGATATGCCAGGGCTTTGATCAATACGCCAACGTGCGTCCCACCCGCATCTTGCCCGGCATCGATGCTCCGCTGAAGCGTTGCAAGCCAGAAGACCTGAACTGGGTGATCGTTCGCGAAAATTCCGAAGGTGAATATTCCGGTGTGGGTGGCCGTGTTCACCAGGGTCACCCCATTGAAGCCGCTTGCGACGTCACCATGATGACCCGTGTTGGCGTCGAGCGCGTGATCCGTTTCGCTTTCAAACTCGCGCAATCCCGCCCTCGCAAGCAACTGACCGTGGTCACCAAGAGCAACGCCCAACGCCATGCCATGGTGATGTGGGATGAAATCGCCCTGCAAGTCTCCAAAGACTTCCCCGATGTGAAGTGGGACAAGGAAATCGTGGACGCCGCCACAGCCCGCATGGTGAACCGTCCTGCCACACTGGATACCATTGTTGCCACCAACCTCCACGCTGACATTCTGAGCGATTTGGCAGCTGCGCTGGCCGGCAGTCTGGGTATCGCCCCTACGGGCAACATCGATCCAGAACGCCGTTATCCCTCCATGTTCGAGCCCATCCATGGTTCGGCGTTCGACATCATGGGCAAGGGCTTGGCCAATCCGGTAGGTACTTTTTGGAGTTGCGTGATGCTGCTCGAGCATCTGGGCGAGTTGGGGGCTGCCAGGAAGTTGATGAGCGCCATCGAACGGGTTACCGCAGACACGTCCCTGCACACAGGTGATTTGGGTGGCAAGGCCACCACTGCACAGGTCACCGCAGCCGTCTGCGCGCGCATTGCGGGATAGGGCACGCCGCCGTCACGCCTACAACGCCACCACAGTTCCCCGCCCGGTCAGAAATGCCGCTTTGACTACGGCACCAGGGTAAATGGTCTGCACCGCAGCGCGGTAGCTGCTCAGTTGCGCAATCAAGGCGGGCTGTTCCTGAGGCGCATGCGCCGACTTGTAATCGAGCACCCACCATTGGCCCGCATGAGCCGCATCCTTGCGTTGCACCAGGCGGTCCAGGCGCAGCGTTTCGCCCTGGACCATCAGATCAACTTCATTGCCCTGCCAACCGACCACCGCCGGGTCCCAAGCCCAGGCGCCGTCTCCCTGCAGGATGCATTGCGCCATGGCTGCGGCTTGTTGGCCTTGTTCAGGCGTCAACTCAAACTCCCGCGCTGCTGCCGCGATATTGGTCGCGCTGGTTTCACCCCATTCCAGCAGGCGGTGCATGGCCTTGCCAATGCGGGCTGTAGGTGAGTCTTCGTCAACTTGCAGCTCAGCTGGCTTCTCGAATGCTTCATTTTTGATAGCATCATCGAAATATTTAATAAGGGCCTGAGGCAGTTCTTTGATATAAAAAGCCGAACTCTCCGTCGCCAGCGCGGGCAAGTATTCATCCGCCTGGACGGCGGGCGCAACATCTGTCGCCTTGCTGGCCAGACGCTGCCACCAGCTGCGCTCGGCCGTGCGGTAGGGCTCGATGCTGGAGATGGCCAGCGTGCTGCGGGCTCGCGTGAGGGCGACATACAAGGCGTTGAGCTCTTCGCGCTGGCGCTCCAGCCGTTCGGCCTCCAGCGTGGGCACGGCACAGGCAGGCGGTGTGCTTTCGCTGGCCAGAAAAACAAACTTTTGCGGCCAGGCGTCTTCGCCCGGCCAGTCCACCAGCACGCCCATGGTGTCCGCGTTGCGCTCGGGGGTGTCGGTGTCCAGCAGCAACACGGTGTGCGCCTCCAAGCCCTTGGCGCCATGGATGGTCAGCAAGCGCACGGCCAGGGGGTTGACGGCGGCCGGCGCCAGCACGCCACCGGCTTTGAGAGCCCGCACAAAGGCGTAGGGTGTGGCGAATCGCCCTCCACCCAGTTGCAGCGACACGCCCAGCAAGGCGGTCAGGTTGGCCAGCACGGCATCACGCTGATTGGCCGGGGCAACAGCCGCAAAACGGGCCAGCAGATCACCGTCAAAGTAAATGGCCTGCAGCGCATCGTGTGGCGGGAGTTGGTCGAGCCAGCCTTTCCACCGTATCAAACAGGCTGAAACCCCACGTTGATCCTGCGTCATTAGCTCTGTTTTTTGTAGCAGATGAAACCAGGGCACCTTGGACTCGCGCTGCTGCAGCGCGAGTTGCACCAGGGCCTCATCGGTCATACCAAACACCGGCGATTTGAGCACCCGCGCCAGTGACAGGTCATGTTGCGGGGACACCAGCACGTCAAGCAGGGCAACCACGTCCTGCACTTCGCAGCAGTCGATGAGGTCGGTTTTTTCGCCAATTTGCGCGGCGATGTGCAGCTTGCGCAATTCGTCCTTCAGGGGCATCAGTCCAGCACGCTTGCGCGACAAGACCATGACATCGGCCGCCTGCAGGCCCGCGCCTTGCCCATGCAGGTGTGACTGCGTGAGCTGCCGGGCAATCCAGTGCGCAGCCTGGCGTGCTTCGAGCGTGCGCAGGGTTTCTTCGGGCACTTCACGCGGGGTGGTAAGGCTGTCGCGCCAATTTTCATCGGCGGTATCCGTCTCAGGGCGTGCCGACCTTGCAATGGGTGGCAGCTTGCACACCCTGCCCGCCTCCACCGCACTGGTGGTGTGGGCGCGAAAACCCTCGTAACCGTCGTCTTGCACCGCTTGTGCCATAGTCTCGTTCACGGTAGCAATCACCCCGGTGGCATTGCGCCGGGTGTGGTCGCAGCTGAGCAGATCACCGCCCAGACCATCGCGCACAAAGGCCTTGGCCGCTTTGAACACCTGCGGCTCCGCGCGACGAAAGCGGTAGATGCTTTGCTTGGGATCGCCCACAATGAACACGCTGGGTGCCCGGCCACCGGCGCCCGCATAGCCACTCAGCCACGAGCGCAGCGCCTGCCATTGCAGCGGATTGGTATCCTGAAACTCGTCGATCAGCAGGTGCTTGATGCGGGCGTCCAGGCGCTCTTGCACCCAGCCTGCCAACACCGGGTCGCTCAGCATGACCAGGGCTGCGCGCTCCACATCGTTCATATCCACCCAGCGGCACTCGCGCTTGAGCGCTGCAAACTCCTGCAGCAGCACGCGGGTGAGCCGCGCCATGCGTTGCTGATAGGTCCAGGCTGCGTGTTGCAGGCGCGCTGCCACCACACGCAGCACCAGGTCCTGCGCCTCACGCACCCGCTCAATGCCGGCAATCTTCTCGCCAAATTTGCGCGGGCTGCCCGTGTTGGTGAGCAAGGCAGCGAACGCTGCATCGATGTCCCCACTGGTGAGGGCTGTTTCCAGCTCCACACCTTTGGCGGCAAACGTTTTGGCACTGGCGCCACCTAATGCCTTGGCCGCATCGAGCAGGGTTTGCCAGCGCAGCGGCTGGGCACTCAAATAATCGTCGGGCGACTCCAGCCAGGCAAAGTCGGGGTACTGGTCGCAAAAGTGCTGTACCGACTGCTCCACCACACCGTGGGCATCGGCCAAGGCAAATTCGGTGCGCTTGTCCAGCGCGGTCTGCAGGGCCTTCTCGGTTTGCGCTCGGCCGTGCGCCAGCACCACCGCTTCGAAGTCAGCGCGCCATCCGGCATAGGGCTCGCCCTCAGTCACGAGCGCTTCATAGAAGCGCCGCCACACCAGGGCTTTGGCGGGCGCGTCGTCTTCCAGCAGTTCGTAGTTGGCCGGCAACTCCATCTGTTGCAACACCGCCAGTGGCGCGCTGCGCAGGAGGGACGCAAACCAGCTGTGAAAAGTGCGCACCTGCACCTGGCGCCCGCAGGCCAGAATGCTTTGGTATAACTTTGATAGCTGCTCAGGCAACAAGGACAAGGGCTGGGAGCCATTTTCCATAGAAACACCGCGATCCTGCAGTTCCTTGACCAGGGTCGCGTGATCCGCGCTTGCGAAATCAGCCAGCCATTTGTACAGGCGCTCGCGCATTTCACTGGCCGCACGTTTGGTGAAGGTGATGGCCAGAATCTCGTGCGGCTGCACTTGAAGGGCGCCGTCCTTCGCGTCGACACCGTCAAGCAAGGCGCGCAAGATGCGCGACACCAGCATCCAGGTTTTGCCGGCTCCGGCGCAGGCCTCCACCGCCACACTGCGGCGCGGGTCACAGGCGATTTTGTAAAACGCCTCGGCACTGACAAGCTTGCCGTTGTGCTCGTAAGCCGGCGCCAGGGCTGAAGACAAACCAGGTGAATCTGAAATCACACGACATCCCAAAAATCTTTGCGGCAAAGCCCGCGCGCAGCGCAAAAATCGCAGGCCTTGCCTTCACCCAAAGCGGGCATCGGCTCACCGTCAGCGATGCGTGCCATGTCGCCCACAATGCCTTCGAGCAACAAATCACGCAAGCCCACGATGTCGGACTGCGGGTAACTCTTGGTGCCGTCTTTCTCACCCACGTTCACATAGGCAGCAGCCAGGGTGTCGTCGGTCAGCAACGCTGCATAAAACGCCAGCTGCGTATCCTCCAGCGGCGCCTTGAGGCGCTGGGCCGTTGTTGCCGGTGCTTCGGTCTTGTAATCCATCACCAAAGCGCTGCCATCGGCCAGGCGGTCAATGCGATCGATCTTGCCGATCAGGGTCAGACTGCCCAAGGGGGTTTCTTTCCAGGCCTCGGCCTGGCTGAAAGTGGCCCCTTGCGCCTCATGGCCGGCGAGCCAGTCCAGATAACCGGTCCGCACGCGAGGCCAGACGGAGGCAAACGGCAAGAATTCACTGCGGGACAAGCCCATTTCCTGCGTTGCCTGCTCCGACGCTATATTCATCATAGCTATCCGATCAATCGGGCTGGCGGATGGCGCCTTCTCCAGCGCTTCATGAAAGAGCTTGAGGACCAGATGCAGCCAGTTACCAAAATCCCGCTTGTCCAGCTCGGCGTCCAGCTCATCCGACTCTTGCAGCTTGAGCTGACGCAAGGCAAAAAACCGGTACGGGCAGCGGCGCAGGTCCTCGTAAGTTGTGCTGGACAAACGGGTCAGCGTCAGCGCATCGCCCTTGGGTGCGGGCATGCGGCCCGGCTGGGGCGTCAGCGCACGCAACACACTGGGGTCGCCCGCCAGCGCAGTAGCACCTTGCAGCTGCAACTCCTGCACAAAGCCACTGGGCATCACGTGCTCGCCACCTTCGCTTTGGCGCCACAACACATCCACATGCGCAAAACGCAAGGCGTAGTCCCAGGATGCACGGGCAACAGCCGCCAGGTCGGCGCGCGAGGGCAGCCCCAGCAAAGCGCGTTGTTCAGGCGTCCACATGCCGGACGGCTCGGGCGACACCGGCAGACGCACCTCGTCACAGCCCGGCAGCACCACTGCCGCCAGCGGACGACCCAGCAGCTGGCTCAATGGCAGCACGACCACTTGGCCAGGTGTTGTTTTTGCCGGGTGTTCCGGCGTGAAACTGGTTCCCTCCAGAGTTTGCGTGACCCACGCAACAAACTCGCTCAGACTCATCTTCGCCAAGGCGTCGGCAAACTCCAGCTCGGCCCCCTCGCGCAAGCGCAAAGTGTTCAGCACAGATTGACCCGCCAGGTCTTCGAGCAAGCCCGGCCATTGCCCGGCACTTTGCAGGGCAGCGCGCAGCGCCCCCAACCAGCGGCTCAAAGGCCGGCCTGATTGCAGGGTTTCACGTACTGCTTGAACCTGAATCGCGATGGCATCGCTCTCGGGCACCGCGCGCCATTCGCGCACGCCCAGCCGACGCCAACTGAGTTCCGCCTGCATGACCTGCGCGGCGTCAAAGGCCGGAGCATTCTTGAGCCAGTCCAGCACCGCATCGGTCGAAGTGCTCCACATCTGGGCGCGCAGCAGACTCATCAGCGAGGCCGCCGCCCGCGTGGTCGAGAGTTTCCAGCCCGTCTCGTCGCGCACGGCAACACCGCGCTCGCCCAGCATGGCGCACACGCGGCGTGTCAGCACCCGGTCTTGCGCCACCAGGCCAATCGGACTGCGACCTGCCGCCAGATGCACCAGCACGCACGCCGCAGCCCGATGCGCCTCGTCTTCGGCATCCTGCGCGGCGTGCAGGGCCGGTGCCGCAGGGCCAGTGCCGGTAGCACGACCCAGGGTCAACACCACTGCCTTGTCGCCCAAGCCCTGCTTCAAAGCCAGATCCATGGCCTCGGTCTGAAAGCCTTCCAATAAAACCAGCAAGTCGGGATTGGCCGAGAAAACACGGTCAGTCGGGTAGCTCGAGTTTGCAGCCCATGCAAGTGCAATGCGTGCCACCGCCGTCTCGAAAGCGAACACCGACGCCTCCATGCCAGAAGCCAGCAGCTCACCGATTCGAACGCCCCACTGCGCGCGCTGTGCCGGCGGCACCGCCGCTGCGGTACGTGCCAGGCTCCAGACGGCTTCCATGAGGCGCTCGGACAGCACGTTTTGATGCGCGCCCAGTCCCGCGCGTGACAACAAGGAAGCCGCCGTCAGGATGTCGCGGGCTGCATCCAGCCGCACATCGTCCCCGCTGGGAGCAAAGCCGCCAAGACTGCGCGTCCAGTTCATGGTGGTCTCGAACCGGGGAACAAAATGCGCTTGCGCCTGTGCATGGCCACTGCCCCGCAGCCAGGCGCTACGGGCCTGCTGCATCAATTGTGCGTAAGGCACGAGGACCACGGTACTGGATGGGTGCACTTGCCGGCGGTCCATCTCGGCGCGAATCCGGGCCATGACCTGATCCCACGCACTGTCGATATCATGGTTTTTTGCTATTTCATTCATAGCTGACGGGCAATGGGTGAAGGGGCTTGGTTTCTGTCACAATTTCCCCACTTTACCTGTACCGATCATTCTTTTAGGAAAACACCATGGCCAGCGAACTCATCAAACACGTCACCGACACGTCTTTCGAAGCGGACGTGCTGCAATCTGCCCAGCCCGTGCTGGTGGACTACTGGGCCGAATGGTGCGGCCCCTGCAAGATGATTGCGCCCATTCTGGACGAAGTCTCCGCCACCTACGAAGGCAAGCTGCAAGTGGCCAAGATGAACGTGGACGAAAACCGCGACATCCCTGCCAAGTTCGGCATTCGTGGCATCCCCACGCTCATGCTGTTCAAGGACGGCCAACTGGCAGCCACCAAGGTTGGTGCCATGAGCAAGGCCCAGATGACCGCCTTCATCGACCAGCAACTCGCCTGATCGGTTCAGCTGACACGGCGTCACTTGCCCCCGCAGCCTTGACATCGCGCCAAGGCTGCATTTTTTCCTGTCATAATCCCATCAGTTCACCAGTTCCTACCCTGAGCTGGTTCGAGTTCCCGGTTTAGAACCTTGAGGTTGAGGATGCCAGTCCGCCTCACCCCAAACCTCCCCTGTATTTCGATCAACTCCCCGTCAAGGGCCAATCCATGCACTTAAACGAACTCAAGGCACTGCACGTGTCGGAAGTACTCAAACAGGCCGAAGAGCTTGAAATTGAAAACACTGGCCGCATGCGCAAGCAAGAGCTGATGTTCGCCATCATCAAAAAGCGCGCCCGCACCGGCGAGCAGATCATTGCCGATGGCGTGCTGGAAATCCTGCCCGATGGCTTTGGCTTCCTGCGCAGCCCCGACACCAGCTACACCGCCTCGACTGACGACATCTACATCAGCCCCAGCCAGGTGCGCCGTTTCAACCTGCACACCGGCGACATGATCGAAGGCGAAGTGCGCACACCCAAAGACGGCGAGCGCTACTTTGCCCTGAACAAGCTGGACAAGGTCAACGGCGGCGGCCCCGAAGAGAACAAGCACAAGGTGATGTTCGAAAACCTGACGCCACTGTTCCCCAAGGAGCAGATGCGGCTGGAACGCGATATCAAGGGTGAGGAAAACATCACCGGGCGCGTGATCGACATCATTGCCCCCATCGGCAAAGGCCAGCGCGCCCTGATCGTGGCCCAGCCCAAGAGCGGCAAGACGGTGATGATGCAGCACATTGCACATGCCATTTCCGCCAACTACCCCGACAGCTACCTGATGGTGCTGCTGATTGACGAGCGTCCTGAAGAAGTGACCGAGATGCAGCGCACCGTCAAGGGCGAGGTGATTGCCTCCACCTTCGACGAGCCCGCTGCGCGTCACGTGCACGTGGCCGAAATGGTCATCGAGCGCGCCAAGCGTTTGGTTGAACTGAAAAAAGACGTGGTGATTCTGCTGGACTCCATCACCCGTCTGGCCCGTGCCTACAACAACGTGGTGCCATCGTCGGGCAAGGTTTTGACCGGCGGCGTGGATTCCAACGCCCTGCAGCGGCCCAAGCGTTTCCTGGGTGCAGCACGCAACGTGGAAGAAGGCGGTTCACTGACCATCATCGCCACGGCACTGGTCGATACCGGCAGCCGCATGGACGAGGTGATCTTTGAAGAATTCAAGGGCACCGGCAACTCCGAAATCCACCTTGATCGCCGTCTTTATGAGAAGCGCGTGTTCCCATCGATTCAGCTCAACCGCAGCGGTACCCGGCGCGAAGAGTTGCTGTTGCAGCCCGAAATTCTGCAGAAAACCCGCATCCTGCGCCAGTTCCTCTACAACATGGACGAAGTCGAAGCCATGGAGATGGTGCTCAAGCAAATGCGCGCCACCAAGACCAACAGCGAATTCTTCGACATGATGCGTCGCGGCGGCTAGGCTATAATCTAGGGTTTTCGCGACAAGTACGCCCGGCTTTGAATTGCACAATGGTTTGTGCGAGGGCCCGACGCGGCTAGCGCAACTGATGGAGAAGATATGAAAGACGGCATTCACCCCAACTACCGCGAAGTTTGCTTCCAGGACATGTCCAACGGCTTCAAGTTCGTGACACGTTCTTGCGCCAACACCAAAGAAATGATCAAGATGGAAGACGGCCGCGAGCTGCCTTTGTACAAGCTGGATACCACCAGCGAATCCCATCCTTTCTATACCGGCACACAAAAATCCGTGGATAACATGGGTGGCCGCGTTGAGCGCTTCCGTAACCGTTTCGGCAAGACTGCAGCCAAATAAGCTGACAGACGCTTCCTGCAAAAGGCAGCCCGGGTTTCCGCGCTGCCTTTTTTCATAGCAAATCCAGTCGTGAATCACCCCACCCCCGCCATCGTCGCCCAAGGCGCAGTGCGCCGCTTGCCGCGCGCAGTGCTGCTGATGTTCTGCATCGCCTATGTGCTGCCGGGCTTTCTCGGTCGCATGCCCTGGAAGGGGGGCGACATGGCGGCCTTTGGCTACATGGTCGAACTGGCCCGCGGGGCAACAGACTGGCTTTCACCCCGAATGATGGGGCTGCCGGCCGACGTTGACGCGCTGCTTCCCTACTGGCTGGGCGCCTGGGCCATGCAGCTTGCCCCCGGATGGATGGCATCCGACTTCGCTGCACGCATTCCTTTCGTCCTGCTGCTGACACTCACTTTGTTTGCCACCTGGTATGGCACGTACTACCTGGCGCGCAATCCCGAGGCACAACCCGTGGCGTTTGCCTTTGGGGGGGAGGCATCGCCGCCTGACTATGCGCGCGCCATGGCCGACGGCGGTTTACTGGCATTCATCGCCTGCCTGGGCCTGGCTCAGTTATCCCACGAAACAACGCCGGCGCAAGTCCAGCTGTGCTTCGCCGCCCTGACCTTTTATGCACTCGCTGCGCTACCCTACCGCACACTGACCCCGGTAGTGGCCGGCGTCGTCGGGCTGAGCGGGCTGGCCCTGTCAGGTGCACCCACCATGGCCATCCTGTTTGGTGCTGGCAGTGCCCTGATTCACCTGCTGGATCGCTCATCCGAACCCCAAAACAACCCGGGCAAGGTTTGGGGGGCCACGGGCATCGCCTTGGTAACCGTGCTTGTGGCCATGCTGGCTCTTTCGCTCAATTTGTGGCGCTGGCGCATTGACCTGCCCGAGGCAAGCTGGCGAGAATGGCGCAGCCTGGGCCGCTTGCTGCTGTGGTTCACCTGGCCAGCTTGGCCCCTGGCACTTTGGACTCTTTGGCGCTGGCGCCGGCAACTCATCCGCGGTGCGGCCCCAAGCCGGCACCTGGCACTGCCACTTTGGTTCATTGGCGTTGCGGTGGGTGCCACACTGACCACAGCATCGGCAGACCGCTCACTGCTGCTGGCCCTGCCCGCCCTGGCAGCGCTTGCCGCATTTGCCCTGCCCACACTGGGTCGAAGTGTGGCAGCGCTCATCGACTGGTTCACCTTGATATTTTTTTCGGGCTGCGCCTTCATCATCTGGGTTGTATGGATCGCCATGCAGACCGGCGTACCCCGGCAACCCGCAGCCAACGTCGCTCGACTGGTGCCGGGCTTTGAACACAGCTTCTCTTACACTCCTTTTTTGATAGCAATTTCGGCAACATTGGCGTGGGCTTGGCTGGTGAAATGGCGAGTAGGCCGGCATCGCGCCGCCATCTGGAAGAGCTTGGTCTTGCCCGCTGGCGGCGCAGCACTGTGCTGGTTGCTCCTGATGACCCTTTGGCTACCCCTGCTTGATTTCGCACGAAGCTACGCACCGCTGGTGCAACGCGCCATCAAAGTCGTGCAGAAACCTGCCTGTGTTCAGGCCCATGGCCTGAGTCGGGGGCAAATTGCCGCCTTTCAATTTCACGGTCATCTGGCGATCAAGCCTGCCAGCACACAAGCGCGTTGTCCCTGGCTGATTGTGGACAAAGATGCCTCATCCACACTGCGTACCACTGTCGACATGACGCAATGGACCTTGCACAGCAGCTTGCCGCGCCCCTCTGATCGGGACGAGGACATCCTGATCTATAAGCGAACCCAACAAGCCGGGCGATAAGACCTTGTCCGAACTGAAAGTCATCTCCAGACATGCGGCAACCGTGCTGGTGGGGCAATTGGCTGTCATGGCGTATGGCGTAACCGATACCATCGTCGCGGGACGCTATGCCGAAGCTTCTCTGGCAGCCCTCTCGGTTGGATCGGCCGTCTATATCAGCGTGTTCGTCACATTGATGGGCATGTTGCAGGCCTTGATGCCAGTCTGGGCACGACTGCGCGGCGGCAAGCAGCACCTGCAACTCGGGCGCTCATTCCGTCAAGCGCTCTATTTGTGTGCCGCAACCATGGTGATCGGCATAGGCCTGCTCCTGTCGCCCGGCCCCGTGCTTCGCCTGACCGAGGTGCCGGTCGCCTTGCAGGGCGAAGTGGAACACTACCTCGCTGTGCTGGCAATCGCCCTGCCACCGTCGCTGCTGTTTCGCATGTTCAGCACGCTTAATCAGAGCCTGGGCCGCCCCCAGCTGGTCACATGGCTGCAAATTGCATCCCTCTTCGTCAAGGTGCCTCTGTCCATCTGGTTTGCATTTGGAGGGCTTGGGCTGGAGCCGCAAGGCCTTGTGGGTTGCGCCTGGGCCACACTGCTTGTGAACTACGCCATGCTGGGTGTCGCCTTGTGGCTGCTCAGAACCCAGGATTTGTACCAGCCCTATGCCATCTGGCATGCGCTTGAGCGTCCTGACTGGAAAGCAATCGCTGCATTTGCCCGCCTGGGTATTCCCGGCGGACTTGCCATCATGGTGGAGGTCACCTCGTTCACGCTGATGGCCCTGTTCATCGCCCGAATGGGAACGGTCGCAGCAGCCAGCCATCAGATTGCCGCCAACATCACAACCGTGCTTTACATGGTGCCTCTGTCGATCTCCATTGCCGCCAGTTCACGGGCCAGCTACTGGCTGGGCAGTGGCGATGCCCGCAAAGCCCGTGCCGCCATCCGCAACGGGTTTCAAATGACCGTGTCTGCCGCGCTATTGATGTCCGCCGCACTTGTTCTGCTCCAGACAAGCATCGCCAACATCTACGCCCGAAGTCCGGACGTCGTCGCCATGACGGTGCCGCTCTTGGGCTGGGTGGCCCTCTACCACTTGGCAGATGCAGTACAGGTTATTTGTGTGTTTCTCCTGCGCTGCTTTGGCGTGACGATTGCCCCGCTGCTGGTGTATTGCTTCTTGCTTTGGGGCGTGGGTCTGGCGGGCGGCTACGTACTCGCCTATCACGGCCTGCCTGGCTGGTCAGCGATGAGCACACCCAACGCCTTCTGGGCCACCAGTGCAGCAGCGCTTGGCCTGACGGCCCTCATTTTTACGCTGATCCTGTCGCGGGCCAGCAGACAAACACGCTAAACGCTGTACCCAAGCGCATGTTCCGAAGCCATCCTGACCCGGCTGGAGGGAAAAATAATCGTGAAAACAGAGCCCTTGCCTGGCGTGCTGTCGATTTTCAGCTCCGCACCATGGCGCTGCAGAACATGCTTGACGATGGCCAGACCCAGTCCCGTGCCGCCAGTGTCCCGTGATCGACTTCGGTCAACCCGGTAGAAACGCTCGGTCAAGCGCGGAATATGTTCGGGCGCGATGCCAGGGCCCGTGTCCGCCACAGAGAAGGCCACGCGTCCGTCAGGCAACAACAAGGCCTGCACGTGTATCTCGCCTCGCGCAGGCGTATAGCGAATGGCATTGCCCACCAGGTTGCCCATCGCACTGAGCAACTCATTGGGTGCCCCTGCAATCTCCACACCCGTCACGGAATCAAACACCAGTTTGTGCAAGCCGTCGGATCGTGGATTCAACACCGCCGACAAAGCGCTTGCATCCTGCTCCAACTGATTGATGAGCGACGACATGGGCATCCAGTCGAAACTACCTGGCGACGGACTCCCCTCCAGACGTGACAGCATCAGCAGATCGCTGACCAGTGCCTGCATGCGATCTGCCTGCTGGGCCATCAATGCCAAATAACGCTCGCGTTCATCGTCGACCAGGGGCAAGGTCTGCAAGGTCTCTACAAAACCGGCCAACACCGTGAGCGGCGTACGAATTTCATGGGACACATTGGCCACAAAATCGCGACGCATGGCTTCTGCCTGCTCCACTGCCGTGACATCGCGCGACAGCAACAACAATCGCCCCTCGCCATACGGGTGAAGATGAACCGACAGCTTGACCGGTCGTGCTGGTGTGCTCTCGCGCCCCGGCATGACGAGTTCGCTTAAAAAATTGTGACTCGCAAAATACGCCGCAAAGCCAGGATCCCGAACCAGGTTGGCAAAATGCTGCAACATGTCGCGCTGGGCATCGAGACCAAAGTGCATCCCGGCCATCTGGTTGAACCATTCAATCCGCCCCTCGGAGTCCAGCAATACCACGCCGTTGGGCGATGCCTGCAGTGCCGCCAGGAAATCCTGCAAACGACTCTGACTTTCACGCGTCATCTGCTCCCTGGCCCGGATCAATCGCCGTGCACGGTCCGACACCTCCCCCCATAAGCCGGACCGAACGGCCACATCCGAGGCATCGCCCACCCGCAACCATCGCAGCAATCGAACACCCCGTGACAGATCAAAAAGGAACCACGCGCTCCCACCCGACACAGCACCGATCAGCGCACCCATTGCACCGCGGCCCGGCGGAGCCAAAAACCAGCCCGCCAGCCCTGCCGCCAGCTGAAAGCAGACGAATGAGAAAAAACGCCAGAACATGGTCACGACAAAAACTCCGGCCGGCGACGCATCAATGCAACAGGCATCAAGCGGTGGTCTGCGTCGCCACAACCCGTGTCGATTGACTCGTCAGGCGATACCCGGCACCCCGTACGGTCTCAACCATGTGACCCGCATCGGCCCCCAGGGCTTCGCGCAAACGTTTGACGTGAACATCCACAGTGCGCTCCTCAATAAACACATGATCACCCCAGACTTTGTCCAGCAACTGCGATCGACTGTGCACGCGCTCGGCATGATTCATCAGGTAGTGCAAGAGCTTGAATTCGGTAGGACCCAGTTTCAACATCTGGTCATTGAAGGAAACCCGGTGCGTCGAAGCATCCAGCGACAAGGCACCGATTGAAACAAGTCCACCAACCTGCTCGGGAGCGCGTCGCCGCAAAACGGCGCGGATCCGGGCCAGCAATTCCTTGGTCGAGAACGGTTTGGCGATGTAATCGTCCGCACCAGCATCCAGCCCCGCCACGCGATCGGACTCGTCACCGCGAGCCGTCAGCATGATGATGGGAACCCCTTTGGTGCGCGGGTTGGCACGCCATCGCTTGGCCAGCGCCAAACCTGTTTCACCCGGCAGCATCCAGTCCAGCAGGATGACATCGGGCAACACGGCATCCAGTTCACGCTGCGCCGACGCACTGTCCATAGCCCAGGTGGGCCGAAACCCGTTGTGACGCAAATTGACCGCTATGAGTTCGGCAATCGCTGACTCATCCTCAACAATCAGCACGCCCGGCATGTGCTTCATTTCACCACCGACTCAATTTGTTCCATGGACGAATGGCGAATGTCCGCGCCCTTGACGACATAGATGATGAACTCGGCAATGTTCTTGGCATGGTCACCAATGCGCTCAATCGCCTTGGCCAGGAACAGCAGGTCCAGGCTGGGCGAAATCATGCGCGGGTCTTCCATCATGTAAGTGATCAGCTTGCGCACAAAGCCGTCAAATTCCTTGTCGATCAAATCATCCTCTTTCAGAATTGAAACCGCCGCTGCGGTATCGAGTCGTGCAAAGGCATCCAGTGCCTTGCGCAGCAAGCCTGAGGCCATATCGGCAGCCACTCGCAATTCCAGAGAGGGCAAGGAACGGGGTGAACCGCTGTTGATGATGGAGCGCACCATGCGGGCAATCTTTTCAGCTTCGTCCCCCACGCGCTCCAGGTTGGCGGTGGTTTTCGAAATCGCAATCAGCAAGCGCAGATCACGTGCTGTCGGCTGACGCCGGGCAATGATGCTCGACAACTCGCGGTCGATATCAACTTCCATGGCATTCACGCGGGCCTCAGTGGCTGTGACCTCGTTCGCAACATCCACGCTGAACTGGGACAGCGCATAAATCGCCTGGCGAATCTGCGACTCAACCAGACCGCCAAGCTCCATGACGCGGGTCGAAACCGCGCTGAGTTCGCTGTCAAACTGGGTAGAAAGGTGTTTTTCAGGCATGTCGATTCCTTAGCCGAAACGGCCGGTAATGTAATCTTCTGTTTCCTTGCGCGTGGGCTTGAAAAACATCTGCTCGGTCGAGCCAAACTCCATCAAGTCGCCAAGGTACATGTACGCGGTGTAGTCGCTGCAGCGCGCAGCCTGCTGCATATTGTGGGTCACGATGACAACCGTGTAATCGCTCTTGAGCTCCGTGATCAATTCCTCGACTTTGGCTGTGGAAATCGGGTCCAACGCCGAGCAGGGCTCATCCAAAAGCAGCACCTCAGGCTTGATGGCGATGCCACGCGCGATACAAAGGCGCTGCTGCTGTCCACCCGACAGACTGGAGCCGCTCTGGTTCAGCTTGTCCTTCACCTCACTCCACAAGGCAGCCTTGCGCAAGGCCCATTCAACGCGCTCTTCCATGTCAGTGGCGTTGAGCGACTCGAACAGTTTGACGCCAAACGCAATGTTGTCATAGATCGACATCGGAAACGGTGTTGGCTTTTGAAAAACCATGCCAACTTTGGCACGCAGCAAAGCCACGTCCTTTTTACTGGTCAGCAGGTTCTCACCGTCCAGCAGTATTTCACCTTCAGCGCGTTGTTCAGGGTACAACTCGAACATGCGATTGAAAACACGCAGCAGGGTCGATTTTCCACAGCCGGAAGGGCCGATGAAGGCAGTCACTTTTTTCTCCGGGATTTCCAGATTGATGCCCTTGAGCGCATGAAACTTGCCGTAATAAAAATCCAGATTTCTCACCGAAATTTTTGATCTCTCGGAGATTGCATTAGCAGTATTCATCTCTAACCTTTTCTTGTGTCTTTGGCAGTGAATCCATCAGGTCTTGCTTCTGGTCAAGACTCTGGCCAGAATGTTGAGACCCAGAACCGATACCGTGATGAGAAACACCCCGGCCCAGGCCAGCTTTTGCCAGTTCTCGTACGGACTCATGGCAAACTTGAAAATTGTGACGGGCAAACTCGCCATGGGTTCACTCAGACTGGAGGTCCAGAACTGATTGCTCAGGGCGGTAAACAACAGGGGCGCCGTCTCACCCGCTATGCGGGCCACCGCCAGCAATACCCCGGTGACCACCCCCGAGCGTGCGGCCCGCAAGGTAATACTCAGAATGACCTTCCATTTTGGCGCCCCCAATGCATAGGCAGCCTCACGCAAACCAGAAGGCACTAGCTGCAACATGTTCTCGGTGGTACGAATCACCACCGGAATAACGATCAAGGCCAAGGCCATGACACCGGCGTAGCCTGAGAACGATTTGAAACGCGTCACAACGACCGCATACACAAACAGACCAATCACGATGGACGGCGCCGACAGCAGGATGTCATTAACAAACCGCGTCGTGGAAGCGAGCCAGCTTTTGGTATCGAACTCAGCCAGGTAGATACCGGCCATGACACCTATCGGTGTGCCCACAAAAGTGGCCAACAGCACCATTAAAAAAGAGCCGTAAAGCGCGTTGGCCAGACCACCCACGTCATTGGGTGGCGGGGTCATCTGAGTCAGGGTATCGAGGGTAAGTCCACCCACCCCCAGCCGGACAGTCTCAAACAAAATCCAGAACAGCCAAAACAGGCCAAAGCCCATGGCCAGCAAGGACAGAACCAGTGCAATGCGATTGACGAACTTTCGCTTTGCATACCGGGCCTGGCGAGTCGCATCCAGAGCTGCCGCATGCAGCAGGGAATCGCCCGTGGTCATGACTTGGCTCCTTCGCTCTTTTTAAGCTGTGACAGCAGAATTTTTGACAGGGTCAGCACAACGAAGGTGATAAAGAACAAAACCAGCCCCAGGTACATCAGGGCCGCCTGGTGCAAGCCATCTCCGGCTTCAGCAAACTCATTCGCCAGTGCCGAAGTGATGCTGTTGGCCGCTTGAAAAAGGCTCAGTGAATCGAGTTGATTGAAGTTGCCGATCACAAACGTGACCGCCATGGTCTCCCCGATGGCACGGCCCAGTCCCAACATGATGCCACCGACAACACCCGCCTTGGTGTAAGGCAATACCACTTTGGAGACCACTTCCCACGTCGTGGCGCCCAGGCCATACGCGGATTCTTTCAGCAACGGCGGCGTGACTTCAAACACATCACGCATCACCGCCGCAATGAACGGAATGATCATGATCGCCAAAATAATGCCGGCCGACAATATGCCGATACCCACTGGCGGGCCGGAAAAAAAGGCGCCCAGGTAAGGTACGCCGCCGAACACCGACTGCAAGGGCTGCTGCACATAAGTTGACAGCAAAGGGCTGAACACCAGCAAGCCCCACATGCCATACACGATCGAGGGAATGGCCGCCAGCAATTCAATGGCCGTACCCAGCGGACGTTTGAGCCAGGCCGGTGACAGTTCTGTCAAAAACAAGGCAATACCAAAGCTGACCGGAACAGCAATCAGCAAGGCAATGAACGAGGTCATCAAGGTGCCATAGATCATGACCAGGCCACCAAACTCCTCTTTGACCGGATCCCAGCTCGTGCTGGTGAGGAAACTCAAACCATACTTGCTGATCGCAGGCCAGGCACCCACCGTCAGCGACGCCAAAATGGCAATCAACATAGCCAGCGTAAAAAGGGCCGCCCCTTTGGCCACCCAGCCAAAGATGCGGTCCGCCATGGGCCCTGAACGGGCCGACTTGAGAGGAGAAGGATTGGTCATGACACGTCCGGAAGATCTTGCAGACTGGTTGTAAGGCATCTCACCTGCCGGGAGTGTAGTGGACACGTGCCGTCTCCTTCGAATCGGAATTGAAAAATGGCAGGTGAATTACTTCAACGCAACGGGCTTGCCGGCTGCATCGGTAACGTGACTCCACGCCTTTTCAATTGCACCAATCACGTTGGCAGGCATAGGAACATAGTCAAGATCGGTCGCACTTTTCCCGCCATTTTTATAGGCCCATGTGAAGAACTTGAAGGCTTCGGTGGCGTTGGCCGGCTTGTCCTGCTTGACATGCATCAGGATGAAAGTGGCCGTTGAAATGGGCCATGCATTCTTGCCCGGCTGATTCGTGATGAGTTGATAAAAAGACTTGTTCCAATCGGCACCGGCTGCTGCCGCCTTGAAAGTTTCATCGTCCGGTGCAACAAACACACCGTCCTTGTTCTTCATGAGCGTATAGGTCATTTTGTTCTGCTTGACATACGAATACTCAACATAACCAATGGAATTAGGCAAGCGATTCACGAATGCTGCAACGCCTTCGTTGCCCTTTCCGCCCGCACCCACCGGCCAATTCACGGCGGCGCCCTCACCCACTTTGGTCTTCCACTCGGGGTGGACGCTGCTCAGGTAGTTGGTGAAATTGAACGTTGTGCCGGAACCATCGGCACGGCGCACCGGCGCGATCGTTGCATCCGGCAGAGCCAGACCAGGGTTCAGCGCCTTGATGGCAGCATCATCCCACTTGGTGATCTTGCCCAGGTAAATATCACCCAGAACCTGGCCATCGAGCTTCATCTGACCGGGGGCGATGCCCTTGATGTTGATCACGGGCACAGTGCCACCAATCACGGTGGGAAACTGAAACTGCCCCTTGGCCTTCAGAACCTCATCGGTTTGCGGCATGTCTGAAGCGCCGAAATCGACCGTCTTGGAGTCGATCTGCTTGATGCCCGCACCTGAACCCACCGATTGGTAGTTGACTTTGACGCCGGTAGCCTTGTTGTATTCTGCTGCCCACTTCGAATAAAGGGGTGCCGGGAAGCTGGCACCAGCGCCGGTGATTTCCTGGGCGCCAGCCACGCCCACATGGGCCATGGACACCATGCCTGCCACGCTGATCAGGGCAATTTTGAAACTCTTTTTCATGTCGATACCTTGTGAATTGAAGGAAAGGAAACTCTTGGCAACGAAGTGAATATAAGAAGATTGTGTGACAGCTATATGACAGTTCGCAAGTTCGACAAACCGGCGTCGCAGCGAATTTCCTTGATTTCATTGCACCGTCATTTGTCACAAACATGTCACAAAAACTACTTATCGTTGACAAACTGTATGAAACGTCACCGCTGGAGTGCAATTTGAACGCAAATGAAGACGATCTGGTCCAGCGCATAAGACGCGATCTGGTGGACAGCTACGATGAAGAGCTTGAACTGGAGCTGGAGGACTGCAGACTTGAGCAACTGACACAAGACAGCGGGGGCGACACGCCAGGGCACTATCAGGCGAGCCGCCGCCAGTACTTCCGTGAATTGTTCCGAATGCAGGCCGAACTGGTCAAACTGCAGGACTGGGTGGTCAAAACAGGCCACAAGGTGGTCATCCTGTTTGAAGGTCGCGATGCTGCCGGCAAGGGCGGTGTGATCAAACGCATCACGCAGCGGCTCAATCCACGTGTGTGCCGGGTCGCGGCACTGCCAGCGCCCAATGACCGTGAAAAAACCCAGTGGTATTTTCAGCGCTATGTATCTCACCTGCCGGGTGCCGGAGAAATCGTACTTTTTGACAGGAGCTGGTACAACCGCGCTGGCGTTGAACGGGTCATGGGATTTTGCTCAGATGAGGAATACGAAGAATTCTTCCGGTCTGTTCCGGAGTTTGAAAGAATGCTGGTGCGCTCTGGCATCCAGTTGATCAAGTACTGGTTTTCCATCTCCGACGAGGAACAGCACCTGCGCTTCCTGGGCCGAATCCATGACCCGCTCAAACAGTGGAAGCTCAGCCCCATGGATCTTGAATCGCGCCGCCGGTGGGAGGAGTACACCAAGGCCAAAGAAGTCATGCTGGAGCGAACCCATACCCCGGATGCACCATGGTGGGTTGTACAAGCCGTTGACAAGAAGAAAGCCCGGCTCAACTGCATTCACCACCTTCTGGGCCAGATCCCTTACGGCGAAATCGAACACCCGGCCATTGTGCTGCCGCCACGCGAACGCAATGAGGATTACGTTCGCCATCCCGTGCCCCAGGAAATATTGGTGCCGGATATCTATTGAATCAATTTTGCAAACAAATGACACGATTCCCGTCAACTCCAAGCCGTCGCAACATTTTGCAAAGCGCCGTCGGCCTCGCCGCGAGCGCATCGTTGCCGGTATGGGCCCAGACTGCACGCTCCCACGGCGGCGAGCGCACTGCAGTGGTCGCCCAGATCATTGACACCAGTACCGGGCAACTCGATGTCTCCAGGGACTTCCTGGTTGGGTCCCGCGTGGCCTGGCAGGACATGAATGCCAAGGGTGGCGTCAACAGCAGCCACATCAAACACATGGTTCTGGAAGTCGACGGCAGCGCAGAAAGCCTGCGCAGAGCCCTTGAGGCCGTGAAGCGAACGCCAAACTGCATTGCACTGTCCGGCACTGCGGGCGACCGCGCTACAAATCAGTTGCTGCCCCTGCTTCGCCAGGAGTCCATCAATCTGGCACACGTTGCGCCCTGGCTACAAGACTCGGACCTCGAAGGGGATGAGTCCACTTTTCCGATCTTTGCATCCCGCCAGACACAGATTGCCCAGGCGCTGAAATCGCTGTCCGTGATGAGCGTGTCGGAAGTTGGCGCCGTCTACGCATCCGAGCAGGAATACGCTCTTTACAAAGATGAGCTTGAACGCACCGGTTTGGCCTTGAAGATCAAGCTGAAGTCTTTCAAGACAACGAATGACTTGGCTCAACTTGGCAGAAAGCTAAGCCCCGATACCCCGCGTATCCTTCTGTTTCTGGGCGGCACACCTGAACTGGTGCTGTTTCTTCAGGGCCTTGAAGCACAGGCCCAACAACGCTTCGTCATTGCCATGGCTGAGGTTAACCTGCAAACAGTGACACAAATGGCCGTGACGCGTCATACATCCATCACGGCGACGCAGTTTGTGCCCTTGGTGAACTCGCCCATTTTGCTGGTGAAGACGTTTCGCGAAGCACTGGCCCGCTATTTTGACGAACCCCCCACACCTCAAAGTCTGGCCGGCTACATTGCCGCGCAGTACACAGGTGCAGTGCTCCATACCATCGAAGGCCCTTTAACGCGGCAAAGCGCACTGAAAAAATTCCAGCAGCGCCAATCTGTTGATCTAAATGGATTTCGTGTCAGCTTCAATGGGCAAAGACGCAGTGGCTCCTATGTGACCTCAAGCATGATCGGCCGCGATGGACGGCTTGTGGGATGAAAGAAACATGCGACTTTACGAATCGCCGCCGAATGCTATGCTGAACCACGAACAACAAAAAAATACAGCAATGGAAAATGGAACTCGCCTGGCCGCCGTCGATTTGGGCTCAAACAGTTTTCGTCTTGAAATTGGACGCATTGATCACGGCCAGTACTACCGTACGGAATACCTGAAGGAAACTGTTCGCCAGGGCAGTGGACTCGACGAGGATCGCAATCTGACACCCGAAGCAATGCAGCGTGGTTGGGAATGCCTGGCCAGGTTTGGCGAACGTCTGGCTGGATTCAATAGCGTCGAAGTCCGTGCCGTGGCAACCCAGACCTTGAGGGAGGCACGCAATCGCGATGAATTTCTGGCGCGGGCCAATGACATGCTGGGATTTCCAATCGATGTCATTTCCGGGCTGGAAGAGGCGCGGCTGATCTACCAGGGAGTGGCCCGCGCGTTGCCCAATGGCAATGAACGGCGCCTGGTGATTGACATCGGTGGTCGATCGACCGAGCTCATCCTGGGCCAGGGCTTTGAACCCAAGCTGATGGAGTCCTTTCGCGTGGGCAGCATTGCCTGGTCGACCCGCTATTTTCCCGACCGTCAATTCACTGCGAACGCATTTCAAATGGCGGAGATCGCGGCCAAAGCGGTTCTGGATGAAGCGCTCCAGGCCTATCGACGCGATGCCTGGGATGTCGCTTACGGCTCAGCGGGTACGGTGGGTGCAGTCGGCGATGTGCTGGCCGCAGCCGGCTGGCCCGCGGGCTCTGTGAGCCGGGAAGGCCTGGATTGGCTACTCGATAAACTGCTCGCCGCGCAAAGTGCCGATCGCATTCGCCTTGCAGGCATGCGGGACGACCGACGCGCCATCATCGGTGGTGGCTTGAGCGTCTTGCGTGCGATTTTTGATCTGCTTCAAATAGACCACATGCAACAGGCCACAGGTGGCTTGCGACACGGCCTGATCTTTGATCTGATGGGCAGTACGCATGACCAAACCGACGTTCGCTCCAAATCAGTGCAAGGTCTCGTCGCCAAATTCGGCGCTGACCCGGCTCATGGCACACGCGTCGGCAAAGTCGCCACCTTGCTGTTTGCCCAGCTTCAGACCACGGTACCAATGTCGCGGAAGGCAGAGAACGAACAGTTGAGCCGCAAATTGAACTGGGCTGCGCAATTGCATGAAATCGGCAGCCAAATCTCACACGACAGTTACCATAAACACGGCGCCTATATTCTGGACAATGCCGACACCTTGGGCTTTGCCCTGACCGAAACCCACAGGCTAAGCCAACTGGTGTTGGGTCACCGGGGGAAGTTGCGCAAGCTGGAAGCGCAGTTCGGGGACAAGGCATTTTTTCAACAATTGCTGGCTCTGCGACTGGCGGTCATTTTTTGCCATGCTCGACAAGAGCCTGATTTACGTGGCATTCAGTTGGGCTGCGACATCAAAGGCGAAAGCAATTTCGTCCTGAGCTGTCGTCCCGGATGGGCTCAGACATTCCCACAATCGGCCCACCTATTGCAGGAAGAGGTTCTTGCCTGGCAAAAGACCCCATGGTCCCTGACTCTTTCGGGATTTTGAATTTCAAGGCTACGGTGATTCGTAGACCGTCATAACGGCGTCACAGAGTCCTCGTACGCTAGTGGTTGTCATCGTCAACACAACCAGTTCTACCAAGACTGCCACGCCATGAGTATTCAATTTCGACTGCCGTTCGATACAAACCGTCATGCCGGCTTCACGACCCCCTTGCGCCTGATACTGGCAACCACAGCGTCGTTGTGGATGGGTGCAGCGCAGGCACAGGCGTTTGCACCCGTCGCACCACGAGCCGCCATGGAATTGCGTTTTCGAGATTTCTTCCAGACACCTTCGGGTTCAACAGAACTGGAAATCAGCGATACGCTGAAAAAGGCAAATGGACAGAACGTTCGGCTGGTCGGCTACATGGTCCAGGAGGATGCTCCCACGCCGGGTCGCTTCAGACTGGCGTCACGCCCACTGAAAATGCATGCAAACGCTGCAGAGCGGCTTGAGACCGCGCTCCCATCCATGGTGGTGATTTACCTGGATGGTACTCAGGAGAACGCTGCCATACCGCATGTCCACGGACTGGTCACGGTACATGGAACTCTTAGCGTGAGTCGCCAGAATGGGCATGAGCGGGGTCAGGTTTTTCTGACCCTGAAATTACCGACAGCTGAAATCTGAGACATCCCGGATAAGCAAGCCTGCGCCATGAATCTTGGCATCATGTTTGGCCCGCGCAGCCGCTGACGCCACCTGCTCAGCGTTGAAATAGTCATCACGATTGATCTTGACGGCGCCGATTGAAATCGTCGTCAAGGGGAAGAATCTCGATACACCGTGGCGGTCCTCGGCATGGATACCCCCGGCCTCCCGAGCTGAACTGTCAAAGAGATCGATCGCACAACTGGCGAACTCATTGACAATCTTCTCGCACTGCAGTTGCCAATCGTCACTCTGGTACAGGATGATGAAGTCATCACCGCCAACATGCCCCACGAAATCGCGCTGCGGGTCACAGTGGGACAAGGCCAGCCTTGCCACGAGACGAATCATTTCATCTCCGCGCCAGTAACCGTATTGGTCATTGAACGGTTTGAAATTGTTCAAATCAGCGTAACAGGCGACAAATTCAACACCGCTTTTGAGGAGTCGCTCAATATGAAGACTGATGGGAACATTGCCAGGAAGGAAGGTCAACGGGTTGGCATGACGCGCTGCCTCCACACGTTTTTCGGTCACCGAACGGACGAGTTGGTCCCCGGTTCCCAATCCTATGTATCGGCCGTTGTGCGTCACAATGAAACCATCTGTCAGGTAGCGTTGATCATCTGACGTGAGAATACCGATCAGCTCCTCCACGTTGTGTTCACGTTCTACCAATCTTGGTTCAAAATTGACATGTTTTAAACAGGTTTTCCGACCTGAAACTTCGCGGTAATACAACTTGCTGTACTCGTTCATGAACCGTGAGCGATTGATGATTCCCACAGGCCGGGTTCCGTCCACAACAGCCAGGCCATGCAAATCCTTGTGATTCAAAAAGAGTGCGGCCAATTCATTGTTGGTGGTGGTCAAGCCCACACAAGGCGCCTCAATCACCGCAGAGCGACGGATTTGGCCGATTTGACTGGCACGGGTCAATTCAGGAAACACCGCGACACGAGGATCCCGCATGACATTCAGGGCAACTGTCTCGATCTGCTCGCGTGGTTGCGCAGCCGGACGCCCAAGCAGATAGCCTTGCCCATAGGTAATGCCCAGGTCGCGTAAAACACGCAAATCGGCCTCTGTTTCAATGCCCTCTGCCACCAGTTCCGTATTAAAAATGCTGGCAATTTGCTGCAGCGCTTGTATCGTTTTGAGTTTGTCAGCGTGCTGACTGATGTCCTTCGTAAAGTACTTGTCGATTTTGACGATCTCAGGTTTGAGCTGCGCCCAGAGTCGCAGGCTAGAGCGACCGTCTCCAAAATCATCCAATGCGAGAGCCACACCCGCACTGCGAATATCGCTCACAACGTTCGCCAAAGCATCCATGTCTTCGACCCGCTCATACTCGGTAATCTCCAAGACCAACATGCGGGGCAATACGCCAAAGCCAAGGACAAGCTGGAGCAGTGCATCACGCCCGAAGTGGGTCAGACATTGAACCAGCACAGCCGCACTGACATTCACGAACAGACGCCCGGACTGACCCAAATTTCCCCAGCGTTTAAGCGCTACGGCAACACAAACGTTTTCAAACTCAAAATTCATACCCTCACGTGCTGCGGCCGACAACAGGGCATCCGGCCCCGCAAGTGCCGTGCCCATAGGCCCCCGAATCAATGCCTCATGCGAATAAATTGAGCCATCACACAACGCCACAATGGGCTGAAACACCGGATACAAACCATCGCCACGCATCAGGTTGGCAAGTGGCCCCTTTCCATTCTGAACCGCCATCGAGCCCCGGCCAATTGGCATAACACCGGCATGCATCACGCTGCATTTTTTAATATCAACTGGGGAAGGCTTGGTTCCAAAATCTTCCATCACCGTCTTCCGCCCAACTATATGCATGAATGTAAATACTCCAAAAAAAATTGATTCAAACCTCTTCGTCGCCCCCTTGATTGCCCACTCATGGCCATTCAACGAGTGGCAGCGGCAGCGGTATCAACATTTCCCCGTGATTCGGAGAACGATGCCCACTGCACGAGCTCCAGCCGGCCATCCACATGTTCGACCAGGGCTGTGCGACTTTCAACCCAGTCACCATCGTTGCAGTACAACGTTCCGTTGATGTCACGCATTTCGGCACGATGAATATGTCCACACACAACGCCGTGATGACCTCGGCGCCTTGCTTCATTCGCAACGGCGACCTCGAAATCAGTCACATAGTTCAGCGCCTTCTTGACCTTGTGCTTCAAGTAAGCCGAAAACGACCAATACGGCAAGCCGAAGCGGGCACGCAAGTGATTGAGGTATCTATTGAGCTTCAATGTGAACTCGTACAAGTTGTCGCCCAGGTACGCCAGCCACTTGGCACACTGGATGACACCATCAAAATAGTCACCATGCGTTACCCACAGCTCGCGGCCGTCAGCCGTGGTGTGAACCGCGTCTTCGACCACCTCGACGCCACCAAACTGGTGCCCAATGAATCCACGTGCGAATTCATCGTGATTGCCTGGCACATAAATGATGCGGCAGCCCTTGCGCGCTCGACGCAGCAGCTTTTGAACCACATCATTGTGGGACTGAGGCCAGAACCACCTTCGGCGAAGCTGCCAGCCATCCACAATATCACCCACCAGATACAAGTAATCACTCGGATGTGATTTCAGGAAATCCAGCAAGGCACTTGCTTGGCAACCGGGTGTGCCCAGATGCAAATCAGAAATGAAAATGGCGCGGAATCGATTGCCATCAGAATCATCATCGTTGACCTCATCGGCCACAGCACTGCCTGGCCACGAACCTATGGCATCAAAGACCGCACGCATGAAGCACCCGGATTTTTTTCATTGAAATCACCTTTGATGTTGGAGCGGCGTTGATAGGTCGAATCACCGCAAGGCAAGGGCCAGATGCGGCAGGCGAAACCGACTGGTCATATCGCGCAGCTCACCCGCCTGCGCCTGCAGCGTTTGCGCCGTAGCTGCCGATTGCTCAACCACAGCGGAATTTTCCTGCGTCATCTCATCCAGACGATTCACAGCCGCATTGATGCTTGAGATCCCCGTGCTGGTTCCACTGGTGTCTGCTGTAATTTCGCCAATGGCGTGAACCACACGATCCACCGAGTCAACAATGGCAGACATGGCGTGGCGCGCCTGGTCGACCTTGATGAACCCCTGGTCCACCTTCTCTGCAGAGGCCCCTATCAACTTCTTTATTTGCATGGCCGCTGCTGCCGAGCGACCGGCCAGCATCCGAACTTCCGCCGCAACAACGGCAAAGCCTTGTCCATGAGTCCCTGCGTGAGCGGCTTCAATGGCTGCATTCAACGCCAGGATATTGGTCTGAAAGGCAATCCCGTCAATCACAGCCGTGATGTCCACCACCCGTCGTGACGCCTCGCTCATGTCTCTCATCATTTGCATGACATCGAACATCGCCGAACTGCCACTGGCAGCATCCTGGGCTGCGGTCTTGGCCAGGGCCTCCCCACGGGATGCGGCATCCAGCGAATGGTGCATGGTCACCGCAATCTCTTCCACGGCAGCAGCCGTCTGCTGCAGAAAAGAGGCCGTCAGCTCGGTTCGGCTTGACGTATCGAGATTGCCCTGCGCGATTTCCTTGGCACCGTTAGCCACATTGTGGCTGGCACCCTGTACCTGGGACACCATGGCATGCAAGGACTCCTGCATCCGCCCCAATGCGCCCAGCAAGCGTCCAGCCTCGTCGCGTTCATGGCCTTCGATTTGTTCCGTCAGGTCCAGTGCCGCCACCCGATTTGCCGTGTCCACCGCCTTCTGTATGGGTCGCGTAATGCCACGAACAAGCCAGATCGACAACACACCACCCAGCAGCAATGCGCACATGCCAAATGCAATCAGCCCCTGCCGCGCCGACAAACTCAATTCATTGATCTGAACTGCGGCGGCATCAATCTTGGCTCGCTGGGAATCACCCAGCCGCGTGACGGTCGTCAACAAGAGCTGCGCCGCCGGCGCAAAGCGGCTTGCGTAGACGCGTTCAATATTCGATGTCAAGCCACCGTCGCGGGCGATCGTCAATTCCTGTCTTGCCTTCAAGAACTCGTTGTTGGCCTCCAACATATTGCGAAAGATCGCCTGCTCCTCGGGCGTGGTCAGCATTGATCCCAGCTTACGCAAAAGCTGGTCTACCAGCACGGTGGTTTGATTGATCTCTGGTAAGAGCGCATCCCCAACCTGGGGCTCTGAACTCAACGCAAACGCTTTGGAACGGGCCACATTGACCGAAATATGACGATACAAATCACCTGCGACCCGTTCATTCACCATCGTTTCATCAACCATCCGGCCGGTCTCATCCGACACACGCAGCAGAGATAGAACGCCCAGTGCAGATCCGATGAGCGCAACCCCAAGCACCAATAAAAATACGCCCAGAATCCGTTGCGAAAAGGAGCCGCTTGTCCTGGAACCTGTCCACCGTCTCATGTATGTCATTGCCTTTGCTCCGCACGAAAAATGTATGTTTGAAATACCAAGGGAAAACCCGAGGTATCGTAGAAGTTCGATATGTCCGCGCCATGACAAACACAGCGCGCTCAGTACCAATCCTGCAAAGCCTGCGCGTGGTAGCCGGCACGAGCCTCGACGCCGGGCAGCCAGAGATGATGACCACTGGCAGCGCGCGACAAAAAATCCAGAAGCAGCTGATGCTGACGAAGCACGCGCTGCTGCCGGTGCTCAATCAGGGGATTGAAGATTCCATGGCGAGAGAAAAGCTGGCGCGGGTTTTTCTTCACCCAAAGCCAGGAGCCCATCTCCAGCGTCAGTGGCAAAAATGTGCGTTGTGGCTGCGCACAAGACTTCAGATACAAGTAGTCCCATAAATCGCCATGGGCCAGGTATTGAAGACTCTGCGGCTCAATGGTGTAGCGGTGATAGCTGTGCGACTGCGTGAAGATGTTCTTGAGCGCATGCATTTCTGCAAGGTGCGTAATAGGCGCACGGGTATGGGCATAGGGAAACCAGATGCGATCACTTGCGCCAAAGCCTGAATGGCAGTCCAGACACATGCTGAACCTCCTCGATAGCAGCTCCTTTGTCACCACATCGCATACCGCCTGGCTCTCTGTCTCCATGGGTGCACCTTCTACCCCCCGGTACCAGGGCAGCACGGCACTCAAGCGCTGTCCACCAATCAGAAAAGGGACGGACTCACGCGCCTCCACCGGCGCATTGCGCATCAAATCGACCCCATTGGGATTGGCCCGCGTGCCCACCGCCATACCACCCGGATTCACGATGGGCATGAAGACCATTCGCAAGGACTCCAGTTGCTTGCGAAGCGTGCTGTCCCATTGAAGGCGCATAACCAGACTTTGCAGATAGGCAATGACGACGCCCGCCCCGATTCGCTCAAGGCCATGGACTCCGCCGAAATATCCCACCGCCGGCACGTCCATATCCGGATTTCCAAGGGTGATGACATACACAGGGCATGAGCTGCCGTCCGCAAGATTGACATTGCAGGCGACACGTGTTTCAAGCTGGTCAGCGCCTAACTCAATAATGCGTTGCAAGGCAAGCAACTCTGGAAGCTTGGCGTGCATCTGCCTGGATCCGCGTGGATCAGCTCCCCAGAAAGTGTTTGCGATAACGCATTGGCAAATCGCCGATGCGCATCATCATGGGAAGGTCGGCTGTATTGAAATCCGGGTCCCAAGCCGGTGCGCCCAGAATCTTGGCACCCAGTCGCAAATAGCCTTTGATCAGTGCCGGAGCCTCCACCACCAGGCTGCCGTCGAGTTGCTCTACCGGTAGAGGCAAACGCGGATGCACATGGTGCTCGATGGGCGCCAGATGGTTTGCCTTGAGTTGCTGCCAGATGCTGGCCGCCACGTCGCCGCTGACAATGCCGTTGTGCAGCATGGGAATGCTGGCACAGCCAATCATGGTGTCGAGCTTGTTGCGCACCATGAACTCGGCAAGCGCCCCCCACAACGCCATGATGACCCCACCATTGCGGTAGTCCGGGTGCACGCAGCTTCGTCCCAGTTCCACCATGCGCTCACGCAGACTGCGCAAGCGCGTCAGGTCAAACTCAAGGTCACTGTAGGTGCTGCCCACGCGCTTGGCCTGCACCGGCGTGAGCACGCGGTAGGTGCCCACCACCTCTTTGGAGATGGCATCCCGCACCAGCAAGTGCTCGCAGTAGTTGTCAAACAAATCAACATCGTGCCCGGGTGAAGTGGTGTCCAATCGGGCACCCATTTCTTCGGCGAACACCTTGAACCTCAGGCGCTGCGCCTGGCGCACTTCGTCGGTATGGCGGGCCCAGGAGACGGTCAATCCACCTCGCTCAAGCTTGGGTGCAAGCGGTTGGGCAGCACTACCAAGGGCCGGGTGGTGGCCATGCTCAGGCCTCTTGCGCAAGGAAACGAGTGACAGGGGGAATGTGGGGTTGGGCAGTTCTTTCATGGCTTTCTCCTTTTGTTGTCTGCCCGAATGGTCGCAATCTTTCATGACGACGACGTTGCACTCCCATGAAGTTTTTGTGACACGCAGCATCGCCGTATGACGGCGATGCTGAAGAAAATTGGCAAACTCTCAATATATTTTAATATTTCATGTATTATTGAAATATGAATACGGATTTGATTCAAATTGACGAAAGCGTGGCGGTGAAGTCCCTGGCCGCACTGGCCCAGGCCCAACGCCTTCGAACCTTCCGGGCCTTGGTGGTTGCCGGTCCCGACGGCCTGACACCCGGGATCATTGCAGAGCAGTTGAGGACGTCTCCAAGCGCGCTGTCATTTCACCTCAAGGAGCTCATGCACGCGGGTCTGGTCAGTTGTGAACCCCGGGGACGCAACCTGATTTACCGGGCCAGCTTTGCGCAGATGTCCCACCTGATGAATTATCTGACGCAGCACTGCTGCGAGGGCACGACCTGTAGCATACAAAACGATGGAAACTTCTGAATGAACTACGCCGAAACCCTGAACAAGGCTTGCATCTGCCGCACGCTCGATTCGCAACGTCTGTACGCGCAACTCGAGAGTGATCCGACATTGGTCGGCTTGGCACAAAGCATTTCGCAGACCCGTCCCCACCTGTTTTCCTCTACGGTTGTATTCATCTCCCGCGCCACCTACGATGCCATCGTGGCCGCCGTGTCAGCCATTGAACGGGTAGCACACCTGCACCTCTACCAGGCGAAGGCATTGGAGCGGGCACCGGCCATCGCACAGCATCCATTCGGCCCCGCAGGGGTCCACATGGGGTACGACTTTCACGTCAATGCGGACGGACCGCGGTTGATCGAAATCAATACCAATGCGGGCGGAGCCCTGCTCAATTCGATACTGGCGCGCGCACAGCACTCGTGCTGCGAGTTAATGGGCAAGACTTTCACAGCCAACACCCTCGAACTGGCACCACTGGCCACACTGGAACAAACCTTCTTCGAGATGTTTCTGACCGAGTGGCGTACTCAGCGCGGTGAACAAACGCTGCGGACGGTTGCAATCGTGGACGATGACCCACAGTCCCAATACCTGGCACCTGAATTCGAACTCTTTCGGAACATGTTCGTCAGTCGAGGCATCCACGCTTTCATTGCCGACCCGCAAGAACTTGCGTGGCGCGATGGCAGTCTGTGGCACGGCGATCAGGCTGTTGACATGGTTTACAACCGCCTCACCGATTTCTACCTGAGTGATACGGCCCATGAGGCCCTGCGCCACGCCTATACCGCCGGCGCAACCGTGCTCACACCCCATCCCCGAGCACATGCCTTGCTGGCGGACAAACGCAATCTGGTGACTTTGAGCAACGATCCCTTGCTCGCGACATGGGGAGTCAGCGCTGCGGATCGTAACGTCCTGGCAAACGCCGTGCCGGCAACCCAACTTGTCACCCGCGAAAACGCAGAAGCCCTTTGGGCGCAGCGCCGCCATTTCTTTTTCAAACCGATGGCTGGTTTCGGTGCCCGTGCGGTTTACCGCGGAGACAAGCTGACACGCCGTGTATGGGACGAGATTCTGGCGGGCGACTATATCGCCCAGGCACTGGTACCGCCATCCACGCGCATGGTGATGGTGGATGGCGTACAAACCGATCTGAAATTTGACATCCGCGCCTACACCTACGCCGGGCAGATTCAATTGCTGGCGGCTCGCACCTACCAGGGGCAAACCACCAACTTCCGGACGTCCGGTGGCGGGTTTTCGCCCGTCGTCGTAGTGCCGCAAATCGACGATGTGGCCAATTTCCTCTCAGAGATGGACGTCACCCGGCCACTCTGACGACAACAGCCTTCCCGCGTCTTCGCATCGATCTCTCAAGGACTTTCACAATGAATCACCCACGTACGAGCTCAATCGCAACCATCGCAGTCTCCCTGCTCCAAGCCTGTTCGGTTGGCCTTGCTTTGACCTCAGTTGGCCAGGCGAGTGAACTGCTGGCATTGGAAAAAGGTTGTTATTCATGCCATGGCAGTGCGCAGAAAACAGGCCTTCCAACCTTTGAACACCTGGCTGCAAAGTATGCCAAATACCAGGGTCAAACGGATGCTGCTTCCAAGCTCGCAAGCAAGCTGCGCGAAGGCCATCTCGTAGGTGGAATCAACGCGCACGAGCAACTGAGCCAGGAAAGCGCCCTCCTCCTGATTCACTGGATCATTGATGGGGCGAAATAAGACAGATGGCATCCAGTACGGATATCAGGCAAGCAATGTGTCCGCAATCCGCTGGGCACAGGCCCGGGCCTGGTCTGCATCACGTGCCTCTACCATGACCCGCACCAGCGGCTCGGTGCCGCTGGCACGGATCAACACGCGGCCGGTTTCGCCCAGTTCGACTTCCACGGCCTTCGTGGCATCGGCCAGGTTGGGGCTGGCCTTCCAGTCCTGACCCGGCTGCAGGCGAACGTTGATCAGTATCTGCGGGAACAGCGTGACATCTGCCAGCAGTTCAGCCAGCGTCAGACGGCTACGCATGCAGGCCTGTAACACCTGAAGCGCCGACACCAGGCCATCGCCGGTAGTGTGCTTGTCCAATGCCAGCAAGTGGCCCGATCCTTCGCCGCCCAACAGCCAACCGCGTTGCTCCAGTTCTTCCAGGACATAGCGGTCACCCACCTTGGCACGCACCAGCTCAACACCTTTGGCCTTGAGTGCAAGCTCTATCGCCATATTGGTCATGAGCGTGCCCACGACGCCGGGAACCGCTTCCCCGTTGCGCTTGCTGACAGCCGCGCCGCCACGTGACAAACGCTCTTTCACCATCAGGTACAGGATCTCATCGCCATTGAATAAACGGCCTTGCGCATCGACCAGCTGCAACCGATCCGCATCGCCATCCAATGCAATGCCGTAGTCGGCGCCATGCGCCTTAACGGCCGCCACCAGGGCCTGCGGGTGTGTAGCACCTACCTCGTGATTGATATTCAGACCATCGGGAGCACAGCCAATGGAGATCACCTCTGCGCCCAGTTCATGAAACACCTTGGGAGCCACCTGGTAAGCCGCACCATGGGCACCATCGACCACGATCTTCACACCCTTGAGAGTGAGGTCATTGGCAAATGTGCTTTTGCAGAACTCAATGTACCGGCCTGCTGCATCCTCAAGGCGACGGGTTCGGCCCAAGCTGGCGGAGTCCGCCCACACTGGCGCCTCGTCCAGAGCGGCTTCCACATCACGCTCCCAGGCATCGGGCAGCTTGGTGCCGTTGGCACTGAAGAACTTGATCCCGTTGTCAGCAAACGGGTTGTGACTGGCGCTGATAACCACACCAAGCGAGGCTCGCTGTGCACGCGTGAGGTAGGCCACACCCGGCGTTGGCAGCGGGCCAAGCAACACCACGTCCACACCGGCAGAATTAAACCCACTCTCCAGCGCACTCTCAAGCATGTAACCGGAGATTCGCGTGTCCTTGCCGATGAGAACGGTTGGACGGGTTTCGACTTTTTTGAGCACCCGCCCCACGGCATGCGCCAGACGCAACACGAAATCCGGTGTGATGGGCGCCTGCCCCACGGTGCCGCGAATGCCATCAGTGCCAAAATATTTTCTACTCATATTGATCCCTTGCCCTTCCTGTATTTAACTTATATGCTATTTATTTTATAGCGCTCAGCACTTTGATGGCCTGCACGGTCTCACGGACATCATGCACACGCACGATCATCGCGCCGCGCTCAATCGCCAGCACTGCGGCCACCACACTGGGAACCATACGCTCATGAACATCGAGCGTTGCCACACTTGCCAGTGATGTACCCGCAACGGCTGCCAGCGATGATTTCCGCGACCAACCCGCCAACAGCGGATAGCCACTGTTGATCAGCTCCTGCTGTCGGGCCAGCAAGGCGAAGTTCTGCGCCACGGTTTTACCAAAGCCGATGCCAGGGTCAATGACGATACGACTCTTCTCAACTCCGAGCCCCAGCAACTCATCGGCAATGCGCTCCAGCAGGTGACGCACTTGAGGGAGTACATCACCTTCCATGGGTGCCATCTGCATCGTCTGCGGCTCGCGGTGCATATGCATCAGGCAGATACCGCACGACGGATGCTGCGACACCACTTGCATGCCACTGAGCTGGATTGGCGCGGGGCTGCTCTCTCGCCATCGCAGGGCCCAGATGTCATTGATGATGTCTGCCCCGAGGTCCAATACGGCCTGCATGACTTGCGGCTTGTAGGTATCGACAGATAACGGCACCCCGAGCTTGACCGCTTCGCGAACAAGGGGCAAGACGCGGGCCAATTCATCCGCCAGGGGCAAAGACAAAGCGCCGGGCCGTGAGGACTCGCCACCAATGTCGAGAATGTCAGCACCCTCTGCAAGCAGCTTTTCGCAATGCCGCATAGCAGCCAATGTGGAGGCGTGCTGCCCTCCATCCGAAAATGAATCAGGTGTGACGTTCACAATTCCCATCACCTTGGGGACGGTCAAGTCAATCGAAAATCGGCTGGTGGTCCATTGCATGAGAAACCTGCTCTGATCAAAACAAAACGGGGCTTATAGCCCCGTTTTGATCAAGTGATACGACTTAAGCGACGGTAGGCGCAGCATCAGGCTTGACGGCCGGTGCACCACCACTGCTATTGTCACTGCCAGAGGACGGCACGCGGGGTGTCCAATCCTTTGGTGGACGGGGCTCTTTGCCCGCCATGATGTCGTCCAGCTGGTCGCTGTCAATGGTTTCCCACTCCAGCAAAGCCTTGGCCATGGCGTGCATCTTGTCCTGGTTGTCCTCAATGAGCTTACGCGCCAGACTGTACTGCTGGTCAATAATGCGACGAACCTCAGCATCCACCTTCTGCATGGTCTGTTCGCTCATATTGGTGGTTTTGGTCACTGAACGTCCCAAAAACACCTCACCCTCGTTTTCCGCATAAACCATCGGGCCCAAGGCGTCCGTCATGCCGTAACGAGTCACCATGTCACGCGCAATGTGGGTTGCACGTTCGAAGTCATTGCTGGCTCCAGTGGTCATTTGCTTCATGAACACCTCTTCAGCAATACGACCACCAAACAGCATGCTGATCTGGTGCAACATGTATTCGCTGTCATAGCTGTAACGGTCCTGGGAAGGCAGGCTCATGGTCACTCCCAAGGCACGACCACGCGGGATGATGGTGACCTTGTGAACCGGATCGCACTTGGACAACAACTTGCCAATCAGCGCATGGCCCGACTCGTGGTAAGCCGTGTTCTGGCGCTCGGCCTCCGGCATGACCATGCTTTTGCGCTCAGGACCCATCAGGATTTTGTCTTTGGCCTTCTCAAAGTCCTGCATTTCCACGGTACGGGCATTGCGACGAGCCGCCATCAGGGCAGCTTCATTGCACAAATTGGCAAGATCGGCACCCGACATACCCGGTGTCCCGCGTGCAATCACGGCTGCATTCACATCCTGCCCCAAGGGCACCTTACGCATGTGGACGTTGAGAATCTGTTCGCGCCCGCGAATGTCCGGCAAGGTGACATACACCTGGCGGTCAAAACGGCCGGGACGCAGCAGTGCGGCATCCAGAATGTCAGGACGATTGGTCGCGGCGACCACGATGACGCCTACGTTGGTCTCAAAACCGTCCATTTCGACCAGCATCTGATTCAGCGTTTGTTCACGCTCATCATTGCCGCCACCCAGACCGGCGCCGCGCTGACGTCCGACCGCATCAATCTCATCGATGAAGATAATGCAAGGCGCATTTTTCTTGGCGTTATCAAACATGTCGCGCACTCGGGACGCACCCACACCGACAAACATTTCAACAAAATCGGAACCGGAGATTGAGAAGAAAGGTACCTTGGCCTCGCCTGCAATACTTTTGGCCAACAAGGTCTTGCCGGTACCCGGGGGGCCAACCAACAACAGACCGCGTGGAATCCGTCCGCCCAGCTTCTGAAATTTTGCCGGGTCTTTCAGGAAGTCCACGACCTCTTTAACTTCTTCCTTGGCCTCGTCGCACCCGGCCACATCGGCAAAAGTCACCTGGTTGGTGTTTTCATCCAGCAAGCGTGCCTTGCTTTTGCCAAAGCTGAAGGCACCACCCTTGCCGCCACCCTGCATCTGACGCATGAAGTAAACCCAGACACCGATCAGCAAAAGCATCGGACCCCAGCTGACCAGCAGCGTCATGAGCAAAGAACCTTCTTCGCGGGGCTTGACGTCGAATTTCACGCCATTGGCGATAAGGTCTCCAACCAGACCGCGGTCAAGGTAGGTGGCAGTAGTTCTGACTTTGCGATCGTCGGTGGTGACGGCAATAATCTCAGTGCCACCCTGACCTTCCTGAATGAGAGCACTCTTGATGCGCTTGCCACGAACCTCTTCCAGGAAATCGGAATAGCCCAGGTTTCCGGCGCTTGATCCCCCTCGTGTATCAAACTGCTTGAACACGGTGAAAAGCACAAGGGCAATAACAAGCCATACGGCAATTTTCGAGAACCACTGATTATTCAAGCGAGGCTCCAATAGGGAAGCGAATTAGAAGACTAAGCACAGTTGGGCTTCATTTTAGGCGTTTCAAGGCGTGCGGGGCAGGATTTTCACGTATTCAGCCACATCGCCGACAGGGAATTCAGCCTGGTTTCAAGCCAAGGCCCACCAGAAAGGTTTCTGAAGATTTGTCGCGGGAAGCCTTGGGCTTGATACGCTTGACCACAAGGAATGTTTCGCTGAACCGCTTGAACAGCTGATCGTAGACACCGCCATGAAAGACCTTGGCCACCAGGGCACCACTGGGCTTCATATGGCTCTGGGCGAATTCAAGCGCCAATTCCACCAGATTTTCAATCCGTGCTGCGTCGGCCGATGCAATACCTGACAAATTGGGCGCCATGTCGGAGACGACCACATCCGCGAGTCGCCCCTGCATTTCGTCCGACAAACGCTGCAAAACAGCATCTTCCCGGAAATCACCCAACAAGAAGGTAACTCCTTCAATCGGCTCCATGGGCAGGATATCCAGTGCAATGATGGTGCCATTGAGTTCCCCCGCCGCGGCACCGCCGCTGGTCGCGGTTTTGGGCGACATCTTGCGCCGAACGTACTGGCTCCATGCCCCCGGCGTAGAGCCCAAGTCCACCACCAATTGACCCGGCTTGATCAAGCCCAGTGTTTCATCAATTTCCTTGAGTTTGTAAGCCGCACGGGCACGATAGCCTTCAAGCTTGGCCAACTTGACGTAGGTGTCGTTGACGTGATCATTGATCCACGCCCGGTTAACTTTGCTGCTTTTCGTTTTGGTTTTCATTTTGACCTTCGTAACCGATAATACTGGCATGCCCCAAATTCAACTAACACCCGCCCAACGCAAAGAACACCGCTCCGAAGCCCACCACCTGGATCCCGTGGTGATGGTCGGTGGCGATGGCCTCACGGATTCCGTCAAAAAAGAAGTGAATGCCGCGTTGAACGCCCACGGCCTGATCAAGGTTCGCGTATTTTCCGATGATCGCGCGGCCCGGGAAGCCATGTTTCAAACGCTGGCAGACGAGCTCAGTGCAGCGCCCATTCAACATATCGGCAAACTTCTGGTGCTCTGGCGCCCCATGCCTGAGCGGGAAAAGGTTGTTGACGAAAATCGCATGCCCGGCCCACGCGATTTCAAGGTACTGAAATACAGCAAACAGTCAGGCCAGCGGCCCGAAGTCAAGACCTTGCGCGTTCTGGGCAATCAGCGCCTCACGGCTGGCGGACAGGTCAAACGCGCCAAGCCCAAACAAACCAGCGTCAAGAAACGCAGTCAAACCTGACGCACGCGGGTTAAACCGCGCTTTGGCGCGGTGCCGTCAGCTTCCAGAATATCGTCGCGGCGCATACCCACTGCAGCACGTACATCCCACTTCCAACACTGTGCCATAAGCGCAGGTTCTCACGCGCCATGATGTGGGGCGCCACCCCAAACTCCGCCAACAAGGCCAGCAACATACCCAAAACAATGAAAACCATGGCCGCCTGAACAGAGGCTGCGGCTGAGGAAGACCTGGTATTGCGGGATTGCAGCAACAGAAAAAATCCACACAGACTCGACACCCATGTTTGGGCTGTAAACAACTTGGCCGCCATACCGCCTGCGAGCGACGGCGTCGGCAGATAAACGAACAGCATGGGGACCACCAAAAACCCGACGGTGCCCAGACTCGCCCACCAGAAGCCTGCGACGCAGATCGAAAGCCTTGACGTCATCTCAGACGTAACTCACCGCGACAACTTCGTAATGCTTGACGCCACCAGGCGCCTGAACTTCTGCGGTGTCGCCCTCCTCCTTGCCGATCAAGGCACGAGCAATCGGGCTACCAATGTTGACCAAGCCCAATTTGATATCGGCCTCGTCTTCGCCCACGATTTGATACGTCACCACATCGCCAGAATCCTCGTCTTCGAGCTTCACGGTTGCACCGAACACGACCTTGCCACCGGCATCCAGTTCGGCGGGATCAATGATCTGGCATACAGACAGCTTGCCCTCGACTTCCTGAATACGGCCTTCGATAAAACCCTGCCGGTCCTTGGCCACCTCGTACTCTGCGTTTTCACTCAGGTCGCCCTGCGCACGGGCCTCGGCAATCGCATTGATGACCCACGGACGATCCACGGTTTTCAGCTTGTGCAACTCGACCCTGAGCTTTTCAGCGCCGCGCTTGGTAATGGGAATGGTAGCCACGTACTGCTCCGTTAGAGAATAAAGGGATTGCACAAAAGGAAACCGCCGAGCGTTGCCGTTCGGCGGTATCTTGATGCGTCAATTATGCCGCGATTATGAGCCTTGAATCAAGCTGCGGTCAGCTGTGCGTGCATTTCCTGAATCGAAATCACACCCAGGTGGTCCATGTGTCTCATGCCCTGCACTGCAGCCTCGGCACCAGCGATCGTAGTGAACGTGGTGACCCGCGCCAGCAAAGCCGATGTGCGAATCTGACGTGAGTCTGCAATGGCATTGCGACGCTCCTCCACGGTATTGATGACCATCGAGATTTCTTCGTTCTTGATCATGTCCACAATGTGGGGACGACCCTCGGTCACCTTATTGACCACTGCGCACGGCACACCCGCAGCATTGATGGCCGCAGCAGTTCCCTTGGTCGCCAACACTTGGAAGCCCATGGACACCAAGGCTCGCGCCACTTCAATAGCACGTGGCTTGTCGTTGTTCTTCACGGTGAGGAACACCTTGCCTTCGCGTGGCAACTTGGTTCCGGCACCCATTTGTGATTTGACAAATGCTTCGCCAAAAGTCCTGCCCACACCCATCACCTCGCCGGTGGACTTCATCTCCGGGCCAAGGATCGTGTCCACGCCGGGGAACTTGACGAAGGGAAACACCGCCTCTTTCACACTGAAATACGGCGGGGTTACTTCTTTGGTGATACCTTGCGACGCCAGCGACTGGCCAACCATGCAACGTGCCGCTACCTTGGCCAACTGAATACCTGTGGCTTTGGAAACAAAAGGCACCGTACGTGAGGCACGGGGGTTGACTTCCAGCACGTAGATAACGTCTTTGCCTTCGATATTCTGAATGGCGAACTGCACATTCATCAGGCCCACCACATTCAGGGCTTTGGCCATGGCAGCGGTTTGACGCTTGATCTCGGTCACCGTCTCGGCGCTCAGGCTGTAAGGTGGCAACGAGCAGGCTGAATCACCACTGTGCACACCCGCTTGCTCGATGTGTTCCATCACACCGCCAATGAAAGTAGCACCATCAAGTCCATCCGAACCCGCATCACGGATGCAATCGACATCGCATTCGATAGCGTCGTTCAGGAAGCGGTCCAGCAGAACGGGGGAGTCGTGACTGACCTTGACCGCCTCGCGCATGTAGCGCTCCAGGTCACGCTGCTCGTGCACGATTTCCATGGCACGGCCACCCAGCACGTAACTGGGGCGCACGACCAACGGATATCCCAAGGCCGCAGCTTTCTCCAGTGCTTCGGGCTCGGTACGGGCCGTGGCATTCGGGGGTTGGCGCAGCTTCAACTCGTGCAACAACTTTTGAAAGCGCTCGCGGTCTTCCGCTGCATCAATCATGTCGGGGCTGGTGCCGATGATGGGCACGCCATTGGCTTCCAGGTCCAGCGCAAGCTTCAAAGGCGTCTGACCGCCGTATTGCACGATCACGCCAACAGGCTTTTCCTTGTCAACGATCTCCAGCACATCTTCCAGAGTGAGCGGCTCGAAATAGAGGCGGTCGCTGGTGTCGTAGTCGGTGGACACGGTCTCAGGATTGCAGTTGACCATGATGGTTTCATAACCATCTTCACGCATGGCCAGGGCCGCATGCACACAGCAGTAATCAAACTCGATGCCCTGACCGATGCGGTTGGGGCCACCGCCCAACACCATGATTTTTTTCTTGGTCGTTGGTGCCGCCTCGCACTCGGAACCCTCGGCCTCGTAGGTCGAGTACATGTAGGCTGTGTTGGTCGAAAACTCTGCCGCACAGGTATCTACACGCTTGAACACCGGTCGAACCCCCAATGTTCGACGCGCGTTTCTGATGGCGGTATCGGTCGTTTTGAGCTGTTTGGCCAGGCGACGATCGGAAAAACCCTTCTGCTTGAGCGCACGCAAAGTGGGTGCGTCAATGGCGTCCAGCGTGGTCGTCTCCAACTCCAGTTCGATCTTCACGATCTGCTCGATCTGAACCAGGAACCAGGGGTCGATCTTGGTCAGCGCGAACACTTCATCCACACTCATACCCTGAGCGAAGGCATCGCCCACGTACCAGATGCGCTCCGGGCCAGGCGCGCCCAGTTCTTTTTCCAGAACCTCACGGTCCTGGGTTTTTTCATTCATGCCGTCCACGCCAACTTCCAGACCGCGCAGGGCTTTCTGGAACGATTCCTGGAAGGTACGACCCATGGCCATCACTTCACCCACCGACTTCATCTGGGTCGTCAGGCGGCTGTCGGCTGCCGGGAATTTCTCGAAAGCAAAACGCGGGATCTTGGTGACCACATAGTCGATACTAGGCTCAAAGCTCGCAGGCGTGGCGCCACCGGTGATGTCGTTGCGCAGTTCGTCCAGTGTGTAACCCACGGCCAGCTTGGCGGCGACCTTGGCGATCGGGAAACCCGTGGCCTTGGAAGCCAGCGCCGAGGAGCGGCTCACGCGCGGGTTCATCTCGATCACGACCATGCGGCCATCCACCGGGTTGATGGAAAACTGCACATTGGAGCCACCGGTGTCCACGCCAATTTCGCGCAGCACGGCCAGCGAAGCATTGCGCAGAATCTGGTATTCCTTGTCGGTCAGTGTTTGCGCCGGTGCCACGGTGATGGAGTCACCGGTGTGTACACCCATGGGGTCCAGGTTTTCGATTGAGCAGACAATGATGCAGTTGTCCGCCTTGTCGCGCACCACTTCCATCTCATACTCTTTCCAGCCCAGGAGCGACTCTTCAATCAGCAGCTCGTTGGTCGGCGAGGCTTCCAGACCGCGCTTGCAGATAATTTCAAACTCTTCCGAGTTGTAGGCAATACCGCCACCTGTGCCGCCGAGCGTGAAGCTGGGACGAATCACCGTAGGAAAGCCCAGGGTTTTTTGTACTGCCCAGGCTTCTTCCATCGAATGGGCAATGCCCGAGCGAGCGGAGCCCAGACCAATCTTGGTCATGGCGTCCTTGAACTTCAGGCGGTCTTCCGCCTTGTCGATGGCCTCAGGGCTGGCGCCAATGAGCTCCACCTTGTACTTTTCCAGTACGCCGTGGTGCCACAGGTCCAGCGCGCAGTTCAGCGCAGTCTGACCACCCATGGTGGGCAAAATCGCATCGGGACGCTCTTTGGCAATGATCTTCTCAACCGTCTGCCAGGTGATGGGCTCGATATAAGTGACGTCCGCCGTAGCGGGGTCGGTCATGATCGTGGCCGGGTTGCTATTGATCAAAATAACCTTGTAACCCTCTTCCCGCAAGGCCTTGCAGGCTTGCACACCGGAGTAGTCGAACTCACAGGCCTGACCAATGATGATCGGACCCGCGCCGATAATCAGAATACTTTTTAGATCTGTGCGCTTAGGCATTCTTCTTCTCCTGAGCCTTCTCCATCAGCGCAACGAAGCGCTCAAACAAATAGGCAATATCGTGCGGTCCAGGCGATGCCTCTGGGTGGCCCTGAAAACAAAATGCGGGCTTGTCGGTGCGGGCCAGGCCCTGCAAGGTGCCGTCAAACAAGCTGATGTGCGTTGCACGCAGATTGGCCGGCAATGTTTTTTCGTCGACCGCAAAGCCGTGGTTCTGGCTGGTGATGCTGACGCGACCGCTGTCCAGGTCTTTGACCGGGTGGTTGGCGCCATGGTGGCCAAACTTCATCTTGAAGGTCTTGGCACCCGAGGCCAAAGCCATGATTTGGTGCCCCAGGCAGATACCGAACGTGGGAATCCCCGTCTCAATCAACTCAGACACTGCGGCAATAGCGTAGTCACAAGGTTGTGGATCGCCAGGGCCATTGCTCAAGAATATGCCATCCGGCTTGTGCTTGAGAACATCGGCTGCGCTGGTTTGCGCAGGAACGACCGTGATTTTGCAGCCCCGCTCGGCCAGCATGCGCAGAATATTGAACTTGACTCCAAAGTCATAGGCCAGCACATGAAACTTTGGCTTCAATTGCTCGCCATAGCCAGGCTTGCCCTGCAACTGCGGGTGGCTCAACTGCCATTCGGTCTGTGTCCAGTCAAAAGCCACCCTGGCCGACACCACCTTGGCCAGGTCCGTGCCTGCCATGCTGGGTGCGGCTTTCGCCAACGCAAGCGCCTTGTCGATGGCCGTCTGCGTAACAGTTTCCCCGGCGGCCAAACCCAGAATGCAGCCGTTTTGCGCACCCTTGGTCCGCAAATGGCGCGTCAACTGACGGGTGTCGAGATTGGCAATGGCAACCGTTTTTTGCTGAATCAGGTACTGGGACAGCGTCATGCTGGACCGAAAATTGGACGCAACCAGCGGCAAATCCTTGATGACCAGACCGGCAGCATGCACGCGCGAGGCCTCGACATCCTGCGCATTGACACCATAGTTGCCAATATGCGGGTAGGTTAACGTAACGATTTGCTGGCAGTAGCTCGGGTCTGTGAGGATTTCCTGGTAGCCGGTCATGGCGGTGTTGAACACCACCTCGCCAACGGTGGAGCCAGCGGCTCCAATGGAATTTCCAACAAACACCGTGCCGTCTGCGAGCGCCAGAATGGCGGGGGGATAGGTTCCCTGTAAAGACAAAAGCACTGGGTTCTCCGGATTGGTTTTCGGGTACGCCCAAACGCGCTCAAGATACAACTCTTGGCTTGCTGCTTAAAGGGAATTGGCTTGGAACGGCTCTGGGCGTACGGGGTGCGGTGAAGCCTCTCATTATAGCCGAGGAGACGATGCCCCCGGCTTACACGACAGCACTGGCATGCAGGCAAATCGCTGCTGCTGCCGCGACATTGAGCGACTCCTCGCCCCCCGGCTGGGCAATGCGGACGTGAAGGCTCGCAAGCGCCTCCAACTCCGCACTCACGCCCTGCCCTTCGTGCCCGAGCGCCCAGATACAGGGCTTGGGCAACTCATGATTAAGCAGTGCCTGATGCAAAAAGGCGCCGCGATGCGAACTGGTTACGATGATCGGCAACGCCAGCGAGGCCAATCCAGCCAGTTCCACCCCCTCCATCAGGTGCAGACCCCAGTGGGCTCCCATGCCGGCACGCAGAACTTTGGGGCTCCAAAGCGCTGCGCTGCCTTTGAGGGCAATGATCTGCTTGAAACCGAAGGCTGAAGCACTGCGCAGGATGGAGCCGACGTTGCCCGCATCCTGCACCCGATCCAGAATAACGGAGGCTACGCCGGACTGCAACGCTGTAGCCACTGGCAAATCGATCACAAAACCCATGCTGGCGGGAGACTCCAATCCGCTGATATCGGCAAAAAAGGCATCTGGAATCACTACCGTTTTAATAGCTGCCTGCGCCCATTCGGCGGGGGCCAGCGGCCAAAAAGACTCTGAAAAAACGCCCACGGCAGGCTGCACGCCGCGTGCCAGTGCGGCTCGGCAGAGGTGATCGCCCTCCACCCAGAATCGTCCCTGCTTGCGATATGCGGTGTTGTCTTGGGACAATCTGCGCAGATCCCTGAGCAAGGCATTGTCCCGTGAGCTGATGTGCTGGGCTTGAGGGGCAGTCACTGCAATGCTCCCAATACATCGGTCACCGGACGAAAAGTCTTGCGATGTTGCGGGCACGCACCATGCTCGCGCAAGGCGGCCAGATGGGCTGCGGTGCCATAACCCTTGTGCTTGGCAAAACCATATTGCGGGAATTGCTGGTCGTACTCAGCACACCAGCGGTCGCGATGAACCTTGGCCAGGATAGAAGCGGCCGAAATAGCCGGCACCAGTGCATCGCCTTGCACAATCGCTTCGGCCTGCATGGCCAATACCGGCAAGCGGTTGCCATCGACCAAAACCAATTGCGGCTTCAGCCGCAAGCCTTCCACCGCCCGGCGCATGGCCAGCAACGTGGCCTGCAAGATATTGAGCTTCTCGATTTCTTCAACGCTGGCCTCGGCTATGGAGCAGCACAAGGCTTTGGCGCGGATTTCATCAAACAGCTTTTCACGGCGCAATTCAGTGAGCTTTTTGGAATCCGCCAAACCCTTGATCGGCCGCAAATCATCCAGAATGACTGCTGCCGCCACCACCGGACCCGCCAATGGGCCGCGCCCCGCCTCGTCCACACCAGCGGTCAAACCCGGGGCATGCCAAACCAGGCTGGCTTGCCTGTCAGGGATTTTGTTAGCTTTCGAGGACTTGCTGGATGGCATGGGCGGCTAAATGAGAGGTGTCCCGTTGCAACTCAAGGTGCAAGTCGGAGAATTTTTTCTGAAGGCTCGCTATTCTCGCAGCCGCAGCGGCGCTGTCATCCAACCAGGACAAAACAGCATCTGCCAGCGCCCTGGGTGTGGCGGCATCCTGCAACAACTCAGGAACGACGAAGTCCCGGCACAGAATATTGGGCAAGCCGACCCAGGGTTGCAGCCTTTTGCGTCGCATGATTTGCCAGGAGAGCCACCCCATGCGGTAGGCAATCACCATCGGCCGCTTGAACAATGCCGCCTCCAGCGTGGCGGTACCGCTGGCAATCAATGTGACATCACACGCGGCTAAAACCGTATGAGACTGCCCCGCCACGATCTGCAGGTGATTCAGCATACCGCTGGCGCGGGCTGCCTCTTCAATTTGTGCCTTGAGCGCGGGTACTGCCGGAACTATGAATTTGATAGCTTTTTTGACTTGTTTAACGAGGGCTGCAGCCTGGAAAAACCGCAAGGCGAGGTGCTTGATTTCAGATTCCCGGCTACCGGGAAGGATGGCAATCACCTGGTCATCAGCCTCCATACCCAGCCGTTCCCGCGCCGCCGCCCGATCCGCAACGATGGGAATGACATTCGCCAGCGGATGACCAACGTAAGTGGCCTGGATGCCATGCTGAGCCAACAAGGCTGGTTCAAACGGAAAGATACAAAGGACATGATCGACGCTTCGGCGAATCTTCTCTATGCGCTCGGGTCGCCAGGCCCACACCGAGGGCGACACAAAATGCACCGTCTTGATTCCTTGGGCTTTGAGGGCCGCCTCAAGATCCAGATTGAAATCAGGCGCGTCAATACCTACGAATACATGGGGATGCTGCTGTAACAGGCGGGCTTTGAGCTGATTCCGGATTCCGACAATCTCGCGGTAACGACGCAGTACCTCCCAACCATAGCCATGGACTGACAACTTATCGTGCGGCCACCAAGCGTCAAATCCGCGAAGTCGCATCTGCGGACCACCGATGCCGGCACAACTCATGTCGGGCCAGCGTTCGCGCAGACCATCGAGCAACAGGCCCGCCAGCAAATCACCCGAAGTTTCGCCCGCCACCATGGCGAATGCCGGACTCACGCCCTGCCCCTCGCGCGCGACGTCACCCACAACGAGAGAGGTGTTCACGCAGGGTCCAGATCAGCGAACGATGCCGCGCTGAGGTGCCACTTGCTCTAAAAATGAGAGCATCATCTGCACATCAGGTGAAGACTCCGGGCTTGACTTACTCAACTCGGAGATTCGCAGACGAGCCGCCTCCAAAGTCAGGTCATCCCGATAAAGCGCCTTGTGCATGGCCTTGACGGCGGAAACCCGTTCCGGAGAAAAACCACGGCGACGCAAGCCTTCATAGTTCATGGAGCGGGCCTGCGCCGGCTGCCCCTGGCACATGACGAAAGGAGGAAGATCCGCGAAAAGCAAAGTACACATGGCGGTCATGCTGTGTGCACCAATCCTCACAAACTGGTGAACCACAGTAAAACCACCCAGAATTGCCCAGTCTCCCACGTGCACATGGCCCGCCAATTGGGCGTTGTTGGCGAAAATCGTGTTGTTGCCCACGATGCAATCGTGCGCGAGATGGACATAGGCCATCAACCAGTTGTCATCGCCCACGCGGGTTACCCCGGAATCCCCTGGTGAGCCGATATTGAAGGTACAAAACTCGCGGATGGTATTGCGATCGCCAATGATCAATTCGCAGGGCTCACCGGCGTACTTTTTGTCCTGCGGAATGGCCCCAAGTGAATTGAACTGAAAAATCCGGTTATCGCGCCCGATGGTGGTATGTCCTTCGATCACACAGTGAGGGCCAATGGTGGTGCCGGCACCCACTTTGACATGGGGACCAATCAGGGTGTAAGCCCCCACCGTCACCGACTCGTCGAGCTCGGCCCCGGGGTCAACAATGGCCGTAGCATGGATCGCGGTCACCTTGAAATCCTTATTTGATGGTGCGCATGGCACAGGTCAATTCCGCTTCCACGGCAAGTTCGTCGGCCACCAGGGCGCGGCCTTTGAATTTGAATATGCCGGCCTTCATGCGCAGCAGTTCAACTTCGAGAATCAACTGATCACCAGGCTCCACCGGACGCTTGAAACGGGCGCCATCAATACCCGCAAAATAATAGACCATTTCGTCATTGGGCGAAGTATCCAGAGCATCGAACGCCAACAGGGCTGCCGCCTGCGCCAGGGCTTCAAGCATCAGTACACCGGGCATCACCGGTCGGTGGGGGAAGTGACCTTCAAAAAAGGGCTCGTTGATCGTGACGTTCTTCAGCGCCTTGATGGTCTTGCCCTTGTCCAGCTCCAGAACCCGGTCTACCAAGAGAAATGGATAGCGATGCGGCAGTTGCTTGAGAATCTTGTGAATATCCATCATGGTTGTTCCAATTTTTTTAGTTGATCTTCCAAGGCCCGAATGCGATCACGCAGGCTGTGCAATTGTTTGAGCGAAGCCGCATTTTTTTCCCAGCTCGCATTGTCGTCAATCGGAAACATGCCCGTGAAATGACCCGGACTTCGAATCGAGCGCGTGACAACAGTCGCTGCAGAGATATTGACATGATCGGCCAGGGCCAGGTGACCCAACACAATCGCACCACCGCCAATCGTGCAATGGGCTCCAATCGTGGCGCTACCTGCCACACCCACGCAGCCGGCCATGGCCGTATGCTTGCCTACCCGTACGTTATGACCAATCTGTATCAGATTGTCCAGCTTCACACCGTCTTCAATGACGGTGTTCTGCAGTGCACCACGGTCAATACAGGTGTTGGCACCGATCTCCACATCGTTCCCAATGGAAACTGCGCCAAGCTGCTCAATCTTTTCCCACGCGCCAGCGTTGGGGGCAAAGCCGAAGCCATCGGCGCCGATGACCACGCCCGGATGCAGCAGGCATCGATCACCGATGACACAATCCTCCCCCACCGTTACACGCGACCTGAGTTCGGTGTTGGCACCAATGCGGGCCCCACGCTCGATCACGCACAAGGCTCCAATCCGGGCATCGGGATGAACAAAGGCCAGTGGATCAATGACCGCGCTGGCATGAACCCGAGGTCGCGCTGAATGCGGCAGATTCCTCTTCCAGAGTTGCGTCAAGCGCGCGAAATACAAATACGGCTGCTCGGTGACAATACAGGCACCACGCAACTGTGCAAGCGACTGCATTTGGGGACTTACGATCACGCATGCAGCCTTTGACGCTGCCAATTGGGTCTGGTACTTGGGATGACTGAGAAAACTCACATGCTGGGGACCTGCGGCCTCCAGGGTGGACAAGCCTTCAATCAAGAGTGCAGCATCACCATGCAGCTCACCGCCGAGCTCTTCAACAATCGAACCTAAACTCAAGCTCACGCTTCGCAGGCCTCGACAGCAATTATTTGGCGCCGCCGGAATTCAAAACCTTGAGAACTTTGTCAGTGATGTCCAGTCTGGGATTGACATAGACCGCATCCTGCAGAATCAGATCAAACTTTTCCGCCTCGGCCACTTGCTTCACAACCTTGTTGGCACGTTCAAGCACCTGCTGTAACTCTTCATTTTTGCGAGAGTTCAGATCTTCCTGAAATTCGCGGCGTTTGCGCTGAAAATCACGATCCTGCTCAACCAGTTGCTTTTGCCGACTGACTCGCTGCCCTTCGGGCAAAGTTGGCGCATCGCGCTCCAATTTTTCCGCCGTTGATTTCAACGAGGCGCCCAGATCGACAAGCTCTTTCTCACGCTTGGAAAATTCCTGCTCAAGCTTGACCTGCGCCGCCTTGGCGGTACTTGCCTCCTTGAATATCCGGTCTGTGCTGACAAAGCCGATACGGGCATCCTGTGCCTGAACATGTACGGAAACAAGCAAACTGCCAAGCCACAAGCCGGCAGCGCATCGACGTAAAAAGTAGTTCATTAGAAAGAAGTCCCGATCTGAAATTGCATAGTCTGTATTTTATCGCCATCAAACTTTTTGATGGGCTTGCCAAATGCCATACGCAGAGGTCCCACAGGCGATATCCAACTAATGCCAACCCCGACCGACGCACGCAAGCTGTTCGCATTTTCATTGATCGCCAAGCCGCCATCCGAACCCGCCACATTGCCGACATCAAGAAAGCCATACATTCTCAAGGTTCGGTCATTGCCCGCACCAGGAAACGGAGTAAGCACCTCAGCGTTCAAATTCAGCTTTCTGGAGCCCCCGACGACCGATCCACTCGAATCCCGGGGGCCCAGGGTGCCCTGTTCGAAACCACGCACAGAACCCAAACCGCCACCAAAGAAATTCTTGAACACCGGATAGGTGCGACCACCTGTTGCAGCACCCCAACCCGCCTCACCATTGAAAGCCAGCGTGAACTGCTTGTTGAGAGGTATGAATTCCTGATATTGGTAAGTGGCTCGCACATACCGCGCTTCACCCGCTGGCGACCATTCGGCATTGACCCGCTGATAACGGCCGGAGTTTGGCGCAAGCGTGCTGTCACGGCCATCACGCGACCACCCCAGGGTCAAGGGTAGCGCCTTGCTGTCATACCCAAACTGGTTGGCGTAATTCTGGTATGACGTCGGCAACGAAGTACCCGGCACAATCGTCGTCTTCTCAATGCCGGCACCAAAATACACCGTATCAATTTCTGTGAAAGGCACACCAAATCGCAAACTGCCCCCTGACGTCACGAGCTGGTAGGCCGTTTGATCTTGGTAAGGACTACTGGTCTTGTGGTAAACGTCGATGGTTCGGGAAACGCCATCGTCTGTGAAATAGGGGTCTGTCGTATTGAAGAGAACAAGGCGGTTCACCTTGCTGGTATTGAGCTGTATCCCCAGTGAGTTTCCGGAACCGAATGCATTGTCCTGCTTCAGTCCCATGGAAAGTCCGAGTCCCTCGCCGCTTGAAAATCCAGCCCCCAAACTCAAGCTTCCAGTGGGCTTTTCGGACACGCTGATGGTCAGATCAACCTGGTCTGGGGAACCTGGCACCTCCTGCGTCTCGATACCGACTTCCTTGAAATAGCCCAAACGATCAACCCGATCGCGAGACAATTTGATTTTGTCGCCGTCGTACCATGCAGCCTCAAACTGCCGGAACTCACGCCGGATAACCATATCGCGGGTTCGGCTGTTGCCGGCCACATTGATTTTTCGGACATACGCCCTGCGGGAGGGATCCGCCTGCAATACCAGGGCAACACGGTTGTTGGCACGGTCGATTTCAGGGCGAGCCTCCACGCGGGCGAAGGCAAATCCAAAATTTCCGAAGTAGTCCGTGAACGCCTTGGTGGTCTTGGCCACTTCATCGGCGTTATAGGCTTGCCCGGGTCGAATCGTCACCAGCGATTTGAATTCATCGTCTTTTCCAAGAAAATTACCCGCCAGCTTGACGCCGCTCACGACAAAACGCTCGCCTTCCGTGATGTTGATGGTGATAGCGATATCAGTTTTGTTCGGCAGAATTGCGACCTGGGTTGAATCCACCCGGAACTCCAGATAACCGCGGGTCAAATAGTAGGAACGCAAAGTCTCAATGTCGGCATTCAACTTGGCCCGCGAGTAGCGATCCGATTTGGTATACCAGCTCATCCAACCACCGGTATCCAGGTCAAACAGTCCGCGCAAGGTTGATTCACTGAAAACCTTGCTGCCAACGATCCGGATTTCACTGATCTTGGCGGGTTCCCCCTCTATCACCGTGAAGGTCAGGTTGACCCGGTTACGCTCAATCGGCGTGACCGTGGTGACGACTTCTGCACCGTAGAGACTGCGGTTGATGTACTGTCGTTTCAACTCCTGTTCAGCACGGTCCAGTTGTGCCTTGTCATAGGGCCGCCCATCGGTCAGCCCGACATCGCGCAATGCCTTCTTCAGCACATCCTTGTCAAACTCTTTCGTTCCGACAAAGTCGATGTCTGCGACGGTCGGTCGTTCCTCAACCACGACCACCAGCACGTCACCGTTGACTTCAATTCGAACATCTTTGAACAATCCCAAACCAAAGAGTGCCCGAATCGCAGCCGACCCTTTATCGTCGTTATAAACCTCACCGACCTGAACCGGCAGCGACACAAAGACGGTTCCCGGCTCCACCCGCTGCAAGCCCTCAATGCGAATATCGCGCACAGTGAAAGGTGCGACGGCCCAAGCCGAATTGGCGACGAAGATCAGGGATGCCACGGCAGATACGGCGCGCAGGCGGAAGCTGTTGATTTGCATTTTTAGTATTGAGAAGTCAAGCCAGCGTCGATAGTCGACACCCAAAATTTAACCAAATAAGCGGTTGATATCGTTGAAAAGCGCAATCGACATCATGACCAGAAGAATTGCAACGCCACCCCGTTGCAGGCGCTCCATCCAGACGTCTGAGACGGGTTTACCCGTAGCGCCCTCCCAAAGATAATACATCAGGTGTCCCCCATCCAGAACCGGCAGAGGCAGCAAGTTCAGTACACCCAGGCTAACGCTGATCAATGCCAGAAACAACAGGTATTGCGTCAAGCCCATACCCGCCGACTTGCCAGCGTAGTCGGCAATCGTCAGCGGACCACTGAGATTCTTGAGTGAAGCGTCGCCCACCAGCATTTTCGCCATCATCTTGAGCGTCAAGGCAGACACCTCCCACGTGCGAACCATGCCGCGCCACAAGCCATCAATGGGTCCATAGCTAACCATGACAAATTCAGGCATTGCGCCTACATAGGCACCGATCCTGCCGATCACAAGCTTACCGTCCTGATGAATTTCGGGTTTGACCAAAAATTCCAGTTCTGTACCAGCGCGAATGACTTTCCACACAGCGGGAACAGCGTCCCCATTCACGACTGAACTTCGAATCAGTTGACGCAACTGCTGCCCGTCAACCACCCGAACCACACCCACCTGGCGCACCAGGTCACCATCACGCAAACCCGCCTTGTCAGCCGCCGCACCGGGCATTACTTCACCAATGACCGGCGGGCTGAACGGACCTGCAATACCGATCCTGCGGAACAACTGAGCATCGGCATCCTTGGCATCCATAGTACTGAGTTTCAACAGTACTTCGCCATTTGCTCCCTGTGTTGGCCCGGTAACCTCCAAGCGCAGGTCCTGTCCCTCCAGAGCCCCCCGCGTCAGATACCAGCGAACATCTTCGAAGGATTCAACAGCCTGCAACTCGCCTCCGGCGAACCCGGCTCGCAGCACTTTTTCTCCTCCCTGCAAACCCGCGCGCTCGGCCATAGAGCCCGCTTCAGGGCTGGCCAGAATCGGGGCAGGAAGCTGAACACCGCTCCAGTTGACGGCCGCGTAGAGCAATATCGCCAGCAACAAATTGGCGATCGGACCGGCAGCCACAATCGCAACACGTGAACGCAAGGGCTGTGTGTTGAACGCGAGGTGTCGCTCCTCCTGCGCCACCGGCGACTCCCGCTCATCAAGCATCTTCACGTAGCCACCCAAGGGAAAGGCGCCAACAACAAACTCTGTCGGCGAGCCCTTGGGCTGCCAACGAAACAGCGTTTTCCCGAACCCGATGGAAAAACGCAGCACTTTGACACCGCAAGCCACAGCCATCCGGTAGTGCCCGTATTCATGCACGGCAATCAACAGCCCCAGCGCAAGTACAAATGCAGCAATGGTCAGCATGGTTGGTCCCAAGTGGCCTCAGACGCCAACGCGGCGCACAATTTCAAGAGCGGCATCCCGGGACAAAGCATCCAGCGCCAGAATATCCTCCAGTGACTGGGGGCTGGCAGGCTGGACCGCCTCGATGGTCTCCAGATTGACGATATGGATTTGATCAAAGCGAATTTTGCGTTCAAGAAACGCAGCTACCGCCACTTCATTGGCTGCATTCAACACAGCCGTCGAACCAGACGGTGCATTCAGGGTTGACCACGCCAGCTTCAAACCGGGGAAGCGCTGTTCGTGTCCATTTGAATCCAGTGATTCAAAGGTCATATCAGCCATTGATCTGAAATCCAGCGCAGCCGCACCCGACGCCATGCGGTCGGGCCAGGAAAGTCCATAAGCGATCGGTACTTTCATATCCGGCGTGCCGAGCTGAGCCACGACGGAATTATCCCGGTACTGCACCATCGAATGAATAACGCTTTGAGGATGGATCACGACTTCAATCTGATCGGGTCTGACGCCAAACAGGAATCTGGCTTCAATGACTTCCAGCGCCTTGTTCATCATGGTGGCGGAGTCAACGGAAATCTTGCGGCCCATCACCCAGTTCGGATGGGCGCAAGCCTGCTCCGGCGTTACGTCGCGCAGCGTTTGGGAATCGCGTTGTCTGAACGGTCCGCCCGAAGCGGTCAGAATGATCTTGTCAATTTGACTTGCCCATGCCGAGGCATCGTCCGGCAAGGACTGAAAAACTGCGGAATGCTCGCTGTCAATGGGAAGCAATTTGGCACCGCCCGTCGCGACAGCCTGCATGAAGTAGTCACCCCCCACCACAAGCGCTTCCTTATTGGCCAGCAGCAGACGCTTTCCCGCCCGAGCCGCGCCAAGACAAGACGCCAGTCCGGCAGCTCCAACGATTGCAGCCATGACCGAATCGACGAGTTCATGCGATGCAATCATTGTGATGGCCTCTGGCCCCCACAGGACCCGCGTCGACAGGCCAAGCGTACGGCATTGCTGTTCGAGTTCACGGCCATGCTGTTCGCTGGCCATAACCGCAAACATCGGTTTGAATTGCACGCACTGTTGCAACAACATTTGAGTCTGTGTGGATGCACTCAAAGCAAACACTTCAAACCGATCTGGATGACGAGCGATCACCCCCAGCGTGCTGACGCCGATAGATCCGGTGGACCCCAAAACAGTGACTCGCTGCTTCGGCTTGCTTCTCAAATCAATCATCAGGGCTTCCACATCGAGTAAAGCATCATGGCCAAGGGCAGCGTTGGCAACAGAGCATCCACGCGGTCCAGGACACCGCCATGTCCGGGCAACAAGCCACTGCTGTCCTTGGCACCGGCGCTCCGTTTGACGAGCGACTCAAATAAATCACCCACCACGCTCATGGCGGCCATGAACACGGCAGCAATCAGCAGCAACCATCCGCCTTGTTGACCGAGGTGGCTGTAAAAACTTGGCGGTGTGATGGCCCATTGGACATCGGCCCAGCGCCAGGCAAACGCCAGCACGATAACACCTGCCATCCCCCCCCAGACACCTTCCCAGCTTTTACCCGGGCTGATTGAGGGGGCCAGCTTGCTCCGGCTAAAACGGCCGCCCAATGCCCGGCCTGCAAAATAGGCAAAGATGTCAGCCACCCAGACCAACACCAGGATCGAAAGCAGAAAGTTGATGCCAATCACCCGGGCTTGAGCCACAGCAAGCCAGGCCAGCCATAGCGCGAACAGACCCAAAACCAATCGCATCGTTCGTGGATGATCCGCCCAGGCAGAGACGCCACTGTGCAGCACCCAGGCGCCCGCAAGCACCCAGGTCGCACCTGCCAGCAACCACAACAGGCTCAGCGATTGCTCCAGCCAACCGAACCACCACGCAGCAGTGCATGCAAGAACACAGACAAGTCCACACATCAGCGATGACATCTGGCCATAGCCATTGAGACGCGCCCACTCCCATGCGCCAGCCGCTATCAGTACAAGGGCAACCGCACAAAACGGCACCGGCGAGTGATAAAACAATGCAGGCAGAAGAATGAGCAGAAGAACCAAGGCGGTGATGACGCGTTGCTTTAGCATTTATTCCTCACGTTTCTGCCGAAAAGGCTGCTTGGGATGCCAGTTGCTCTGATGTTTTGCCAAACCGTCGTTCGCGCTGATTGAAGACGGCGATTGCCGCATCAAGCGCCGCATCATCAAACTCGGGCCAGAGTTTGTCGCTGAAATAAAACTCCGAGTAAGCCGACTGCCATAGCAAGAAATTGCTTATGCGCTGCTCGCCACCGGTGCGAATGACCAAATCAGGATCAGGCACATGGGCCAGAGCCATGGCCCGGCCCAACTCAAGCTCGGTGACCGGTTTGCCCTCAGCTGCCACTTTTGCGGCCGCCTGGACGATATCCCAGCGCCCCCCATAATTGAAGCAAACATTCAGAATGAGACGTGTGTTCGCAGCGGTCGCGCGTTCCGCCTGCTCAATACCTGCAATCACCTTCGATGACAAACCGGCGCGCTCGCCAACAAAATGCAATTGAACGCCATCGGCCTTGAGCTGCGGGACTTCCCTGGTCAAGGCCATCGCGAAAAGGTCCATCAGACCGGACACCTCCTCGACGGGCCGATTCCAGTTCTCGGAGGAAAAGGCAAAGACAGTCAACACGCCAACGCCGCGTTGCGCACATGTCTTCACGCATCGACGAAGTGTGTCGACACCCTGCTTGTGGCCAGCAACCCGGGGAAGAAAACGCTTTGACGCCCATCGTCCATTGCCATCCATCACGATGGCGATATGGTGAGGTACCGGGCTCATGACTTTTGTCAAAGGAAACACCAGCGCAGTGAACGCTGATCGGAGCGTTGCCCGATTCGGGGAAGCAAGCGTCGTAGTGGCGACAACTTAGACCGCCATGATTTCTTGTTCTTTGGCCGTGACCAACTGGTCAATCACCTGAATGTGGCGATCTGTTACTTTCTGGATATCACTCTCAGATCGCTTTTGATCATCTTCAGAGGCCAACTTGTCCTTGACTGCCTTCTTCACCGACTCATTGGCATCACGGCGCAGATTGCGCACCGCAATCTTGGCGCTCTCGCCTTCATTCCTCACCACTTTGGTGAGTTCCTTACGGCGCTCTTCGGACATGGCAGGCATGGGAACACGAATCAACTCTCCCATTGACGAGGGGTTCAGGCCCAGATCGCTGTCGCGAATGGCTTTCTCAATCTTGGCCCCCATACCCTTTTCCCAGGGTTGCACGCTGATGGTGCGGGCGTCGAGCAATGACACATTAGCCACCTGGCTAATCGGCAACATGGAGCCGTAATAGTCGACCTGCACAGCATCCAGCAGTGCGGGATTCGCTCGACCGGTGCGAATTTTGGTCAGATTATTCTTGAATGCGGCAATGGACTGATCCATCTTGGCTTCAATCGTGCTTTTGATATCGGCAATGGGCATTTTTCTCTCCTCACTCAACTGTTGACTGGCGTCCCGATTCAGAGCGCAATTTTGACATGATCAGGCGTAGACCAAGGTGCCTTCATCTTCTCCCATCACCACGCGCTTGAGGGCACCGTGCTTGAATATGGAGAACACCTTGACGGGCAACCTCTGGTCACGGCACAAGGCAAAAGCGGTCGCGTCCATGATGCCCAGGTTTTGAGCCATGGCCTCATCAAACGAGATCTTGCTATAGCGGGTAGCGCTGGGGTCTTTCTTGGGGTCAGCGGTGTAGACCCCATCGACTTTGGTTGCCTTCAAGACGATTTGAGCGCCAATTTCGGCTCCGCGCAAGGCTGCAGCGGTATCCGTCGTGAAGAATGGATTGCCTGTGCCTGCGGCAAAAATCACCACTTTACCCTCTTCGAGGTATTGCAGTGCCTTGGGCCTGACGTAGGGTTCAACCACCTGCTCAATGGCAATAGCCGACATGACGCGAGCGGTCAAACCGGCCTTGTTCATGGTGTCGCCCAGCGCCAGAGAATTCATGACCGTGGCCAGCATGCCCATGTAATCAGCCGTGGCCCGATCCATACCCACCGAACCCCCGGCGACGCCGCGGAAAATATTGCCACCACCAATCACAACCGCCACTTCCACACCAAGGCGGGTAACCTCGGCAACCTCATCCACCATCCGAACAATGGTGTCTCGGTTAATGCCAAACTGGTCGTCCCCCATCAGAGCCTCGCCTGACAGCTTGAGCAATATGCGCTTATAGGCTGGTTTGGCGACGGACATGATGGACTCCTTGATGCGATGACTGATGTGGGCGAATTAGATCCAAATTCAGCCCGGTATTTTCGATCTGAATTGGAACATGGAAAACCGAATGACGAACGGCTGTATAGCTATCAGCTTGCCTGCTGTGCAGCAGCCACTTGGGCAGCGACCTCGGCGGCAAAGTCGTCAACCTTCTTCTCGATGCCTTCACCCACGACGTAAAGAGTGAAACTCTTGACGGTGGTGCTGGCAGCCTTGAGCATTTGCTCAACTGTCAGCTTGTCGTTCTTAACGAATGCCTGGTTGAACAAGGACACTTCCTTGAGGTATTTCTGGACACCGCCCTCGATGCGCTTGGCAACGATCTCTGCGGACTGAACCGGCTTGCCTGCAGCCGTTGCGACTGCTGCGTCTTCTGCCGCCTTGGCGGCCGCAACGGAACGCTCCCTGGCAACCAACTCAGCAGGCACATCGGCGCTGGACAGAGCAACCGGCTTCATGGCAGCAATGTGCATGGCAACGTCTTTGGCGGCTGTTTCATCACCATCAAACTCTACGACCACGCCAATGCGTGTGCCGTGCAGATAAGAGGCCAGCTTGTTGCCAGCGGCAAAGCGGGCGAAACGGCGGAAGCTCATGTTCTCGCCAATCTTGCCGATCAAACCCTTGCGCACATCTTCCAGTGTTGGACCAAAACCGTCTTGAGCATAGGGCAAAGCACCCAGAGCTGCCACGTCAGCCGGATTGTTCTTGGCGATCAGCTCGGCGGCAGCCTTGGCGAGAGCCAGGAAGCTGTCGTTCTTGGTCACGAAGTCGGTTTCGCAGTTGACTTCAAGCAAGGCACCCACGCCGTTGTCAATGAAGCTGGTCACCACGCCTTCGGCGGTGATACGGCCGGCAGCCTTGCCAGCTTTGCTACCCAGCTTGACACGCAGCAACTCTTCGGCTTTGGCCATGTCGCCATCGGCCTCCGTCAAAGCGCGTTTGCATTCCATCATGGGCGCATCAGTTTTGCCACGCAGTTCTGCGACCATGCTTGCGGTAATTGCAGCCATTTTGTTTCTCCGTACTCAGTTCAGTTATTTAAAAAGGGACTAAAAAAAAGGGGCATCGAAGCCCCCTTTTTTGGGGTCGCGAGCAAACTCAGGCAGCAGCCTCGTTCACTTCGACAAATTCGTCAGCGCTCTCAGCGGCAACAGCCTTGACAACATCATCCACCGCATTGGAACGACCTTCGATGATCGCGTCAGCGATACCACGGGCGTACAGAATGACAGCCTTGGAGGAGTCATCGTTGCCAGGAATGACATAGTCGATGCCTTCCGGGGAGTGGTTTGAATCCACCACGGCGATCAGGGGAATGCCCAGTTTTTTGGCTTCGGCAATGGCAATCTTGTGGAAACCCACGTCGATCACGAAAATGGCATCCGGCAGAACGGTCATATCCTGAATGCCGCCGATGTCTTTTTCCAGCTTGATCAGTTCGCGAGCAAACATCAGTTGCTCTTTCTTGTTCATGCTGTCCAGACCAGCTTCCTGCTGGATCTTCATTTCTTTGAGACGCTTGATGGAGGTCTTGACCGTTTTGAAGTTGGTCAACATGCCGCCCAACCAGCGCTGGTCAACGTAAGGCACGCCAGCGCGCTGGGCTTCCATCGCCACGGTTTCGCGGGCTTGGCGCTTGGTGCCAACCATCAGCACGGTGCCGCGCTTGGCAGAAATCTGGCGCACGAACTTGGCGGCCTCCTGGAACATCGGCAGCGATTTTTCCAGGTTGATGATGTGAATTTTGTTGCGATGGCCGAAGATGAACGGTGCCATCTTGGGATTCCAGAAACGGGTCTGGTGACCGAAGTGGACGCCGGCGTCCAACATTTCGCGCATAGTAACTGCCATGATTTAACTCCAAAGGTTAGGTCTAAAATCCAGTTCGTTTTTGCACCCCATGAAGACAATTTCAAATTCACTTTGAAATTGCCCGCAAAAGCCGCAACACCTTGATTAAACTGGTTTGCTGATTTGTTTCCCCAAATGGCCAACCGGCCACTCGGCAAAACCCAAGGACTATAGCACATCGCTGCGCAAATCCATGATTCCAGACCTTCACACCACGCTAGACCTGCTGCGCAGCGGACAGAGCAGTCCACAACTCGAGATTGAAAAAGCCATTGCGGCGGCTCAATCAAATCGCTGCAGCCACGTTTTTCTGACCACCCTGTTTGACCAGGCCCGTGCCACCGCCGACACGCCCGGCATCGTGAGCCGCCCGCTGGCAGGCCTTGCCGTATCGGTCAAAGATCTGTTTGACATGGCCGGACAAACCACGTGTGCCGGCTCGATCGTGCTCCAGAACGCACCGCCGGCTGCACAGGATTGCGCGGCTGTAAGCCGACTGAAACAGGCAGGCGCCAGCATCATCGGGCGTACCAACATGAGTGAGTTTGCCTTTTCTGGCGTTGGAATCAACCCTCACTACGGCACGCCGTCAAACGCCTGTGACACCGATGTAGCGCGTATCCCGGGCGGTTCCTCATCAGGGGCTGCGATTTCGGTGGCCACGGGCGCCGCCTTCATCGGACTGGGATCGGACACGGGTGGCTCAATTCGCATTCCGGCAGCACTCAATGGCCTGGTTGGCTTCAAGAACACGGCGAGACTTGTGCCCAATACCGGCGTCCTGCCCCTCTCCACCACCATGGACACGGTGTGCGCCCTCACCCGCTCCGTGCGCGACGCAGTTTATGCCCATGAACTGCTGTCCCAGCAGCGAGTGACTCGCAGCCCCGCCCCCCTCTGCGCCTACCGCCTGGGCGTACCCCGTACATGGATGCTCGACGGTCTTGACGCCACCGTGTCCCGTGCCTGGCAGCGCACGCTCAAAACCTTGCGCGATGCGGGCGCTCGCATTGATGAAATCCCGCTCGCGGAGATCCACGAACTGCAACAGATCCAGGCCACTGGTGGCTTCTCCGCAGCCGAAAGCTACGCCTGGCATCATCGCTTGCTGAAACACAAAGCCCACCTCTACGACCCTCGCGTGGTCGCTCGCATCCAGCGCGGTGCGACAATGCGCGCTTGTGACTACATAGAGCTTCAGGATGCACGGCGCAGCTGGATAGAACGAATGGAAACCGCCATGCAAGGCTTTGACGCCTTTCTTTCGCCCACCGTGCCCATCGTGGCCCCCCCAATTGCAGATATTGCCCCCGGATCCCAACGCGACGAGGCCTTTTTCCGGGTCAACACCTTGCTGCTTCGAAACACCAGTGTGATCAATATGCTCGATGGTTGCGCGATTTCGATTCCGTGCCATGAGCTTGGCGAACTGCCTGTTGGCTTGATGATCTGGGCGGGCGCCATGCGCGACGACCCTGTGCTCAACATAGCGCAGAAAATTGAGTCAATACTACAAAAATGATAGCTGACCACGCTTTTTATGCGTGGGTTATCGGCCCAAAAGGCCTAGAAAAAAGGGATTCATGAAGATTGCAGTTATCGGCGCCGGCATCATTGGCGTCACCACGGCCTACGAACTGGCCTGCGACGGCCACGAAGTGACAGTGATGGAGCGACGCGCCGCCGCCGCCGAGGAAACCAGTTTTGCGAATGCCGGCATCGTGGCCCCGGGTTACGTCACGCCTTGGGCAGCCCCGGGTATGCCTTCTAAAGTCATCCAGCATTTATTCAGCCGCTACGCGCCGGTCAAGGTGGGCTTGCCCTTGTCCTTGCGCGAACTGGCGTGGATGTGGCGGTGGTACCGCGCCTGCCAACCCGAAACCTATCTGGCCAACCGGGCCCAATTGCAAAGTCTGGCGCTCTACAGCAGAGATCGGCTGCACCACATCACGGCCGATTTGAAGCTGGAATATGACCGCAGCGACGGCTACATGGTGCTTCTGCGCAGCGAAAAAGACAGCAAGCTGGCCCAGCCAGGGCTTCAACTGTTGCGCGACGCGGGACTGACTTTCAAGGAACTCAGCCCGGTTGAGGCTCGCAAGGCCGAGTCGGCACTCAACCCGGATACCTCATTTTTCAGTGCCATCTACCTGCCCGATGATGAAGTGGGAAACTGCCGCCAGTTCGCCCTCATGCTGAAAAATGAGGCGCTGCGAATGGGTGTCAAATTTGCATTCAACACCACGGTCACTCAAATCAACACGTCGGCCGGCGCCACGGTGAGCATTGCCGGCGAACAGGTGCCACGCCCATTTGACGCGGTCGTCATGTGTGCCGGACTGGATTCGACCCGATTGCTGGGACCGCTGGGCCTGAAAATTCCGATGGTGGCCGTTCATGGCTACTCGCTCAGCGCGCCCATTCGCGAGCCGCTGAACGCGCCACGCAGTGCAGTCATGGACGAGCACTACAAAGTGGCCATTTCACGACTGGGCAACCGGGTGCGCGTGGCCGGCGGCGCTGAAATCGGCGGTGCCAGCGACAAAAAACGCGCCAGCTCCGTAGCCACCCTGTACAAGGTCTTGCATGACTGGTTCCCTGGTGCGGCCAATTTGGCAAGTGGCGTCCAACAGTGGAAAGGGGCACGCCCCATGTTGCCCGACGGCCCGCCCATTCTTGGCGCCAGCGGACTCAGTGGACTCTGGCTGAATCTGGGCCATGGCTCCAGCGGCTGGGCACTGAGTTGTGGCTCGGCCAGAGTGCTCGCAGACCTCATTGGCGGACGGACTCCTGGCATGGATGTCGCCGGCTTGGGGGTGGACCGCCTTCGCGCTTAAAGTAGGGTATTGCACAGATTGACACAATGCGCGGTTAACAGACAATCCAAACCATGAATCCAGAACTGTCCCAAAAGCTGGCCGCCGCCGTTGACGGCATGCCGGCGTTTCCCAAAAGCGTCCAGAAAATCCTGGAGTTGACCCGCGATGTCAATTGCACGCCCAAGGATCTGGTGCAGGTCATCGACAAAGACCCCGTGGTCACGGTGAAGATTCTGAAGGTGGTCAATTCGGCGTACTACAGCTTGCCCAAGCAGATCACATCCATCAACCACGCGGTGGTCTACCTGGGCTTCAACACCATCAAGAACCTGGCTCTGAGCATCGCCGCTATTGGCATGCTGCCCAAGGACAACGCAGCCGGCTTCGACGCCCAGCAATACCTGCTGCACTCGCTGGCTACCGCCAGCATTGCCAAGCAACTGGCGCTGCGCCTGGACGATGCCGACCCGATGGACTGCTTTATTGCAGGTTTGCTGCATGACTTTGGCAAGGTGGTTTTTGCCCAGTTCATGCCCAACGAATTTCGCAAGGCCCTGCAAGCCAGTCAGGCCAATGGCAGCTCCCTGCATCTGGCCCTGCAGGAGGTCATTGGCGTTGACCATGCGGTGGTCGGCGCGATGCTGGTCGAGAAGTGGCGCTTTGCCCCCAACCTGATCCAGACCATCCGCCACCAGTACGGTGCGGACCTGATGGACACCGACATGATTGCCTGCGTTTTTGCAGCCAATCAGATCAGCAAGAAGCTCGAGTTTGGCTTTGGTGGCAATCCCTGCATCGAAGAACTCCCCCCCCCATTGGCCAAGCGACTGGGCGGCACGCTGGAGGAAGTCATGGCGTCATTGGGTGATCTGGCACCCGTGTTTGAAGAAGCCAAAATATTTTCAAAAGTTTGAGGACATGGCATGAAAGTCAGATTCTGGGGAGTACGAGGTTCCATCGCTTCACCTGGTCCGAGCACCGTGCGCTATGGCGGCAACACCACCTGTATCGAGATCCGCACCGACAACAACGAGTTGATCATCATTGACGCGGGTACCGGCATCTTCCCGCTGTCCCAAACACTGCTGGCTGAGTTGCCGGTAACAGCCAACGTGCTGATTTCCCATTCGCACTGGGATCACATCCAGGGTTTGCCCTTTTTCATTCCCAACTTCATTCCAGGCAATCTGCTGCGTCTGCACGGGGCATTTGACCCCGTGTCGGGCAAAGGCATCGAACAGGTCATGTCGGTGCAACTGCAATACAGCTATTTCCCCGTGCGCGAGGCGGAGATGAAGGCCCGCATTGAATACGTGACACTGGCGCCGGAGCAAAGCGTCCAGATCGGCTGCGCCACAGTAACGCCCTACCTGATGAACCACCCGGTCATCGATTTCGGCTACCGCATTGAAGCCAATGGCAAATCAGTGTTTTTCACCGGCGACCATGAGCCGCCCCTCAATATTTATGAGCCAGGCGACGAGGGCTATGCCGAGTATCAGACCTTTGTGGATGAAAAGGCCGAAAGCATCCTGCGCGCCATGCAGAATGTCGACGTACTGATTGCCGACTCCTCCTACACCGAGCAGGAATACCCTGCCAAAAAAGGCTGGGGGCATGGCACTTTCAACACCAGCATCCGCTATGCCAAAGAAGCCGGTGCCAAGGTCCTGTTTTGCACACACCATGAACCCACGCGAAGCGACGATGCGTTGGAGGAAGCGTTCCGGCAAGTCATGGCCGAGCATCCTCGGCAAGCCGGGGACCCTGACTATCGCTTGGCCCGCGAAGGCGAAACCTACGAGTTTTGAAGCTCGGCGGCTGGCACCATGCTGAAAATCGACTTCCGCTCGCGCCAGCCCCTGCACAGCATTGAGGCGACCCGCCGTATTGAACAGGCCGCCCCGGCAAAGCTTGCACCCCACACCCTGATGCAACGCGCCGGACTGGCCGTCGCACGATTGGCGCTAGCAACCACACCCCACGCCGAAACCATCTGGGTGGCCTGCGGACCCGGCAACAACGGTGGAGACGGTATGGAAGCGGCCGGGCACCTTCAACGTTGGGGAAAACAGGTGGTGGTGACCTGGCTCGGCAGTCTTGACAAAGCGCCACCGGATGCAGCGAGCTCCTGCCAGCGCGCAATGGAAGCCTGTGTCATGTTTGCCGACGAGCCGCCCCAGAACTACGACTTATGCATCGATGCCTTGCTGGGAATCGGTGCCAGCAACCGCGCACCTGAGGGCCGTATGGCGGCCTGGATTGCACTCATGAACTCGACAAGTGCCCCGGTACTGGCGGTGGACATCCCAACCGGGCTGCATGCCGATACCGGCGCACTCTGGCACCCCTGCGTGAACGCTCGGCACACCTTGAGTCTGCTGACGCTCAAACCCGGCCTGTTCACGGCCCATGGCCGTGACACCTCGGGAACCGTGTGGCTGGACGCGCTGGGCGCTGGACATGACGCAGCGGACACGCCAATCCCACGCGACCCACCCACCGCCTGGCTGTCGGGTGCACCAAAGGACTTGAAACGCGCTCACGCTTCACACAAAGGCAGCTTCGGCGATGTGGCGGTGGTCGGCGGCGCCATAGGCATGACGGGCGCAGCACTGCTGGCCGCATCGGCCGCCTTGCACGGAGGTGCTGGCCGGGTGTTTGTGGGCTTGCTCGATGGCGGCAGCATGAGCGTGGACACCAGCCAGCCCGAGTTGATGTTCAGGCCGGTCAATGCCTTGGACTTCAAGGGCATGACGGTGGTGTGTGGTTGTGGCGGCGGCGAATCCGTTGGAGCCCTCCTTCCACGGATATTTTCAACCCTGTCCCCCGTGGTCATTGACGCAGATGCGCTTAATCTGGTAGCAAACGACGTCCAACTTCAAACCTTGCTGGTCAACCGGAACAAGCGCCTTGCGAACACGGTGCTGACGCCGCATCCGCTGGAAGCGGCCCGCCTGCTGGGCAACTCCACCGCCCAGGTACAGCATGACCGGCTGTCGGCCGCGCAGCAATTGGCACAACGGTTTGGATGCACTGTGGTGCTCAAGGGGTCGGGAACCGTCCTCGCGGCCCCCGACGAAGTTCCTGTGATCAACCCCAGCGGCAACGCACGACTGGCCACTGCGGGCACAGGCGATGTGCTGGCCGGCATGATTGGGGCCCAGCTGGCAGCGGGCAAATCGACTTTTCAGGCAGCTTGCGACGCGGTGTACCAGCATGGGCTGCTGGCCGACAAATGGCCTGAAGATCAGCCTTTGACGGCCGGGTTACTTTCTCGATCGCTATCGTAAATATAGCAAACAATGCTTATTCAACGAGGGGAAGGGCCCCCTGTCTTCAATAAATTTGTCAGCCGCGACCGACAAAAGGCATCTTGGTCGCCATGACTGTGTGAAACATCACATTGGCCTCCAGAGGCAGGCTGGCCATGTACACCACGGATTGCCCTACGATGTTCACATCCATGGTCGGCTCACTGACAACGTTCCCATTGGCCTGCATGATGCCGGCCGACATACGCTGAGTCATGTCGGTCGCAGCATTGCCAATGTCGATCTGGCCCACCGCAATGTCGTACTTGCGGCCATCCAGCGAGGCCGCCTTGGTCAAGCCGGTAACGGCGTGCTTTGTGGCGGTATAGGCAATCGAATTCGGACGCGGCGTGGTGGCTGCAATGGAGCCGTTGTTGATAATGCGCCCCCCCTGCGGTATCTGCGCCTTCATCACCCTGAACGCCTGCTGAAGACACAAAAACATGCCAGTGAGGTTGATGTCCACCACGTTTTTCCAATGCGCCAGCTCAAGGTCTTCAAGGGGAACGGCAGGCGCACCGACGCCGGCATTGTTGAACAGCACATCGACACGGCCAAAGGCTTGCACGGTCTTCTCAAAAAGCACCTGCACCGAGACGGGGTCCGACACATCGGTCGCTATGGCCAGCCCCCGCTCGCCCATACCGCTTTGCGCCAGCACAGCCTGCAGCGGCTCTATCCTGCGCCCGCCAAGCGCGACCCGGTACCCTGCCTGCAGCAAGGCCAGCGTCACAGCCTTCCCTATGCCGGTGCCGGCACCAGTGACAATCGCCACTTTTGAAACTGAAGTCATATGAATTGATATTGGAGTTGTTCGGCTTGCACAGAATCACTTAGCTGCGACGACGCGGCTTGTGACCTCTGCTCTTGTCGGGTGTCTGTTTGGCCGCGGCTTTTGACTTGCGGGCCGATGGACTTCCTTCACGGGCCAGCGGTTCGGATATCTTGCGTACCGCGCGCTTGCCTGATGCCTTGCGGCCCGGGCCGTTGTCCGGCGCGCTGCGCCCCGGACCTTCGCGTACAACGCCCTTGTCTTTCATGGCCCGGTTTTGAAACTCCTCGCCCTCATGCACCAGTCGGAAATCAATCTTGCGTCCATCCAGATCGACCCGGCTGACCTGCACCCGAACGCGTGTACCAATGGCGTAACGCATGCCGGTGCGCTCACCACGCAACTCCTGACGCGCCTCGTCAAAGCGGAAATACTCACCGCCCAGTTCGGTGATATGAACCAGTCCTTCCACATACATGGCATCCAGCGTCACAAAAATACCGAAGCTCGTCGCTGAACTGACCACGCCGCCGTATTCTTCGCCCAGATGCTCGCGCATGTACTTGCATTTGAGCCAGGCCTCCACATCGCGGCTCGCTTCATCCGCACGACGTTCGTTGGCACTGCAGTGCAGCCCGGCTGCTTGCCAGGCCTGGCTTTCCGCGCTGAGCTTCTTGGGCTTTTGTCCAGGCTCGGCAACCTTGGAAGCCAACCCTTTTTCAAGCCGGCGTGACAGCTTCGCATGCGCCTCGCCGGGAGTGGGCAGTGTAGGCAATTGGTAACGCGTTTTGGCCAGGATGGCCTTGATGACCCGGTGCACCAGCAGATCGGGGTAACGCCGGATCGGACTGGTGAAATGCGTGTACGCATCAAATGCCAAACCAAAGTGGCCACTGTTGATCGGCGTATAGATCGCCTGTTGCATGGAACGCAACAGCATGGAGTGAATCTGCTGCGCATCCGGCCGGTCTTTGGTGGCCGCCGCAATGGCCTGAAATTCGCCCGGTGACGGATCATCGCTGATCGACATGCCCACGCCCGTAGCCTTAAGGTAGTTGCGCAAAATCTCCTGCTTCTCGGGCGTTGGCCCCTCATGCACGCGGAACAAACCAGCATGTTTGCTTTGCGCAATGAAGTCGGCACTGCACACGTTGGCCGCCAGCATGGCTTCTTCAATCAACTTGTGCGCATCGTTGCGGGTACGTGGCACGATTTTTTCGATGCGCCCGCTCTCGTCACAGATGATCTGGGTTTCAACCGTTTCGAAATCGACGGCGCCGCGCCGCTGGCGTGATTTGAGCAGGGCACGGTACACATCGTGCAGATTCATCAAATCAGCAATCCTGTCTTTGCGTTTGATCGCCTCGGGACCGCGTGTATTGGCCAGAATGGCCGCCACTTCGGTGTAGGTAAAGCGCGCATGACTCCACATCACCGCCGGGTAAAACTGGTAGGCATCGACCTCACCGTCTTCAGTCACCATCATGTCGCACACCATGCACAGGCGCTCGACTTCCGGATTGAGCGAACACAGCCCGTTGGACAGTTTTTCCGGCAGCATGGGAATCACGCGGCGCGGAAAATACACGCTGGTGGCGCGGTCGTACGCATCAATGTCTATGGCAGAACCGGTTTCCACGTAATGACTGACATCCGCAATGGCCACCAGCAGACGCCAGCCCTTGGCAGCAGATTTACCTTTGCCAATTTTTGCCGGCTCGCAGTACACGGCGTCATCAAAATCCCGGGCGTCCTCGCCATCTATTGTGACCAAGGGCACATCGGTGAGATCAACACGACGTCTCTTGTCCTGCGGACCGACCTTGTCCGGCAGGGTTCGCGCCAATGCGATGCAGGCCTCCGAAAATTCATGGGGCACGCTGTACTTGCGCACGGCGATTTCGATCTCCATGCCAGGATCATCAATCTCGCCAAGTATTTCTTTAACGCGTCCCACGGGTTGGCCGTACAAGGCGGGAGGCTCGGTCAGCTCCACCACAACCACCTGGCCGGGCTTGGCCATGCCGGTGGCGGCCTTGGGAATCATCACGTCCTGCCCGTAACGTTTATCTTCTGGGGCGACGATCCAGATGCCGCTTTCGTGCAACAGGCGACCAATGATGGGCTGCTTGGGCCGCTCAACGATTTCGACCACGCGCCCCTCGGGACGCCCCTTGCGATCGCTGCGCACAATACGCACCTTGACGCGGTCTTTGTGCAGCACGGCCCGCATTTCATTGGGGGGTAAATAGATGTCGGATTCACCGTCGTCACGGGACACAAACCCGTGTCCATCACGGTGACCTTGAACAGTTCCTTCAACTTCGTCCAGCAAGCCGCTGGTTTGGCTAATATTTTTGATACAATAACTCTCTTTCCTGAAATGCCCAGGTGGCGGAATTGGTAGACGCACTAGTTTCAGGTACTAGCGAGTAACTTCGTGGGGGTTCGAGTCCCTTCCTGGGCACCAATATAAATGAAATCCGGGAATCTTTTATGAAGATTTCCGGGTGTTTTTTAGCAAAAAGCCGCTGTACTTCCAGCGGCTTTTTTGTTGTCCTGAAATAGTTCAAATGGCGTGAATCAATAAGGCTGAGCCACGAGATCGTGCCCCTGCGTGCCCACAATGCGGGCCTTGGTGAACTCACCAACCTTCAAGGTCTTGCTGATCTTTTCAGGCGGCAGCAACTTCACCACGCCATCAATCTCGGGCGCATCGGCATAAGAGCGTCCGACACCGCCCTTCTTGCCCATCGCCGGCGCTGAATCGATCAACACCTGCATAGTGGCGCCGATGCGCTGCTGCAACTTGGCCGCAGACACCGCTTCAGCAACCGCCATGAAGCGCGCGCGCCGCTCTTCCCGCAGTTCAATCGGCAACATGCCGGGAATGTCATTGGCCGCAGCGCCATCTACCGGGCTGTAGGCAAAGCAACCTGCTCGATCAATTTGAGCTTCCTTCATGAAATCCAGCAGATGAGAAAACTCTTCTTCGGTTTCACCGGGGAATCCCGCAATGAACGTACTGCGCACCACTATCTCGGGACATATCTCACGCCAGCGCTGAATGCGTTCCAGATTTCTTTCGCCACTGGCCGGGCGCTTCATGCGCCTGAGTACATCCGGGTGGCTGTGTTGCAAAGGCACATCCAGATACGGCAGCACCGCACCGGTGGCCATCAGGGGCAGGACCTCATCGACACTTGGATACGGGTACACATAATGCAATCGCACCCAGGCGCCATAGGGCAAAGCCATCTCGCCCAGAGCCTGCACCAGTTCAAGCATGCGTGTCTTGATCGGCTTGCCGTCCCAGAATCCGGTGCGGTATTTGACGTCAACGCCGTAGGCCGAGGTATCCTGGCTGATCACCAGCAACTCCTTGACGCCGCCTTCAAACAGGGCGCGCGCTTCCTTCAGCACATCACCTATGGGCCGGGACACGAGATCACCGCGCATCGACGGAATGATGCAAAACGTGCAACGGTGGTTACAGCCTTCGCTGATCTTGATGTAGGCATAGTGCCGAGGCGTGAGCTTCACACCCGCCACACCAAATGCGTTGGGCACCAGATCAATGAACGGATCGTGCGGCTTGGGCAGATTGGCATGCACCGCGTCCATCACCTCTTGCGTGGCCTGCGGACCGGTCACAGCCAACACGCTGGGGTGCATTTGCCGCACCAGATTGCCACCGCCCTCGGCGGATTTGGCACCCAGGCAACCCGTGACGATGACTTTGCCGTTTTCGGCCAGCGCCTCGCCAATGGTGTCCAGGCTTTCCCTGACCGCATCGTCGATAAAGCCGCAGGTGTTGACGATCACCAGGTCGGCGCCCTGAAATGTCTTGGAGGTTTGATAACCCTCAGCGCTGAGTTGCGTAAGGATCAGTTCGGAATCGGTCAGCGCCTTGGCGCAGCCGAGGCTGACGAATCCGACTTTGGGAGGGGTGTTGATTTTGGTAATTACTTCGCTCATGTATCGATTGTCCCAGCATTCGCGCCGGTCAGCGTTTGATCCCGAAAGCTCCCAGCATCTGATCGGTCTGCTTTTGCATCTGCTCCTGCATTTGCGCAAACATGTTCTGGGCTTGCTCCAGGTTGCCGCCCATCATTCCCTGCAATGCCGGAGATTGCAGAGCCGAGAACTGTGACCACATTTCAGGCGTGAAACCTTTGGATTGCTCGCCAAATTTGGCATTGATATCACTCAAGGTCTGAATATTTTTTTCAAGGTACTTGCCCATGAACCCTTGCATGGCATGCCCATAAAAGCGGATCACACTGGCCAGCACAGGCGCCGTGAACATCGGCGATCCATTGGCCTCTTCCTCAAGAATGATTTGAAGCAAAATGCTGCGCGTCAGGTCTTCACCGGTTTTGGCATCCCGCACCACGAAGGGCTCGCTGTCCATCACCAGCTGTTTAACCTCGCTCAATGTGATGTAGCTTGACGTATCCGTATCGTAAAGCCGTCGGTTGGGGTATTTCTTGATAACACGCTGAGTAACTTTCGACTCAGCGGTATTCTTGCTCTGCATGGAAGCTCCTCTGGCTCAGGCTGGGCCTGATGTAATGTATTGCACTGCAACACATTCTAAAGAGTGCCCCCCAACCCGGTCCCAAGGTTTACCCTGAGGCTTCGTTAAAAGCAAGACAAAATATTCAGTGATTTCCAGACTTAATTCAAATTAGGACTGAAGTCTGCCTTTCACGAAGCTGACATTATAGCCCGCAGTAGCGCGACGCGGGAATCGCCACAGGTTCAGGACATGAACCGTATACCGGGAATGCCTATGCATGCCGTCGCATAGATTGCGGCTTGACAGGTCGCCATAGTCAGCACTGTGTCGCTCGCTACCCACGCAAGCAGAACCCATGATGGCAGCGTCCAGAGAGAAATACTCTGGCAACTCTGCGCGCAAATAATCCGGCGTGACTGCTTGAACGCGGGTAAAATCCACCAGTTGCTGTGATTTGCTTCCCTTTGCAGTAGCTGTAGTCTGACACGGTCAGTAGCGCTTTACTTGCTGCTCCCGCACCTTTTTGGTCGATAGTTTCGACCCTCCCGGGCGTCAAACTCCCCCAGCGGCGAGCTTTACCTCCGGTCTCAATTTTTCTCCCCGACCGAACCCAAGACCTGTGTCCACGAACTGAATTCAGTTTCAGCTCATGGAGTTCCGGTACTCCTGGACGCTTGGCCATGGCCAAGCGTCATTCCCCCGCGTAGCGCGGTACCTTGAAACTGCGCTCGCATATTTGAAAGATCCCAAAATGGGTAAGAAACTTTACGTCGGCAACCTCTCCTACTCGGTAGATGACCAATCCCTGAACCAAAATTTCTCTGACTTCGGCACCGTATCGTCTGCCAAGGTCATGATGGACCGTGACAGCGGCCGCTCCAAGGGCTTCGGCTTTGTGGAAATGTCGAGCGACGCGGAAGCCCAGGCGGCCATCAGCGGCATGAACGGCAAATCGGTCGATGGCCGTGATATGGTGGTCAATGAAGCCCGCCCAATGGAACCACGTACCGGCGGCTTCGGTGGTGGTGGCGGTGGCCGTCGCGAAGGCGGCGGTGGCGGCTATGGTGGTGGCGGCAACCGCTACTGAAGTCTGCACCTCAGTTGAGAAAACCGGCCAGAAGGCCGGTTTTTTTTGCTTGGATGAATGATGCCAGGTCGCGAAAAACACCGTTGAAAACCAAAAAACCCTTGTAACTCACTGAATTACAAGGGTTTAAATTTGGTAGGCGCAATTGGACTCGAACCAACGACCCCCACCATGTCAAGGTGGTGCTCTAACCAGCTGAGCTATGCGCCTGAATATATCCGAAGCCTCAGATTATAGCGGGAATATTCAGTCAGTCGATTCACGAGCAAAAGAAAAATGAGCCTGGTGTGAATGGGCCATAATTTCCGTTTACGTCAACGTCAATTGTTTTTGGAGATCACATGGACATCGCAGGCAAAGTATTCATCGTCACAGGTGGCGCATCGGGTTTGGGTGAAGGCACAGCGCGTATGCTGGCAGACAAAGGCGGCAAAGTGGTTATTGCCGACATGCAGGTTGAAAAAGGCGAAGCCATCGCCAAGGAAATTGGCGGTGCATTCGTCAAATGCGATGTCAGCAACGAGGCTGATGGCCAGGCCGTGGTTGCCAAGGCAGTCTCCATGGGCAAGCTGATGGGTTTGGTCAACTGCGCAGGTATTGCACCGGCCGAAAAAACCGTGGGCAAAAACGGAGCACACAACCTGGGCGTGTTCACCAAGTGCATTACCGTCAACCTGGTGGGCAGCTTCAACATGATTCGCCTGGCCGCTGACGCGATGTGCAAGAACGACCCCGAAGCCACCGGCGAGCGCGGTGTGATGATCTCCACCGCGTCGGTTGCGGCCTATGACGGCCAGATTGGTCAAGCGGCCTACAGCGCATCCAAGGGCGGCATCGTCGGCATGACGCTGCCCATCGCACGTGATCTGTCACGCAACGGCATCCGCAACATGACCATTGCGCCCGGCATTTTTGGCACACCCATGATGTTCGGCATGCCCAAGGAAGTGCAAGACTCCCTGGCGTCCAGCGTACCCTTCCCCTCGCGCCTGGGTACGCCACAAGACTACGCCAAACTGGCGCAGCACATTTTTGAGAACGACATGCTCAATGGCGAAGTGATTCGCCTGGATGGTGCGATTCGCCTGGCACCACGCTGATCCCGCGAAAACGCATCACGGTCTGATGGCACGGGTTCGCTATCAGACCTGCAGAACACCCATGATGCACACCCTGGCCCTGACGACCCATCTCCAACGCGATGGAGGCAAGCTTGCCTCCATCGCGTTGTTGTTGCTGGCAGGCTGTGCCAGCACGGCAGAGTTCACGTACAGCGTGCCGGTGCAGTCTGAGGCGTCTTCGGTCTATACCGACAAGCCCGGATGGACAACTTCAAAGTTTGCCGTCGCAGCGGCGAATCCACTCGCCACCGATGCGGGCTACCAGATTCTCAAAGCCGGTGGCAGTGCAGTTGACGCCGCCATCGCCGTGCAAATGGTCCTGACCCTGGTGGAGCCGCAAAACAGCGGCATTGGTGGCGGTGCGTTTCTTCTGCATTTCAACGGCCAGGCCGTCGAAGCCTTTGACGGACGCGAAACCGCCCCCGCCGCCGCTGACGAAAATCTGCTGACCGGCAGTGACGGAAAACCCGTGGCGTTTTACGACGCCGTGGTGGGTGGTCGCGCCGTTGGTACCCCAGGCACGGTGGCCATGCTGACGATGGCGCACAAAGAGTACGGCAAATTGCCCTGGGCCCGGTTGTTCGAGCCTGCGATTCGCCTGGCTACGGACGGATTCAAGGTCAGCCCCCGCCTGAGCTCACTGCTGGGTGCGGACAAGCATCTGAGAAAGGACCCTGTTGCCTTTGCCTATTTCTACAAAACCGATGGCTCACCCCATGACGTGGGCCATGTGCTGCGCAACCCCGCGCTGGCAGAAGTTTTGAAGCGGATCGCAACCCATGGCGCCCAAGCGCTGCATGAGGGCGAAGTGGCGCAAGCAGTTGTGGACAAGGTGCAAAAACACCCCGGCAATCCCGGAAAATTGAGCTTGTCTGACCTGGCCTCTTACAAGGCAATCAAGCGTGTACCTCTGTGCCACGACTACCTGACCCATGCACGCGAATACCGGATGTGTGGCTTCCCGCCGCCGAGTTCAGGCGCGATTGCGCTGGGGCAGATCCTGGGCCTGCTCAATCACACCAACGCCGCCGCCCACCCTTTGGAAAGTGCCTTGCCGTCGACGCAGTGGCTACACCTGTACACCGAAGCATCGCGTCTGGCTTTTGCAGATCGAGCGCAATACGTGGCTGACCCGGATTTTGTACAGCCGCCCGCAGGCAACTGGATGAGCCTGCTGGACCCCGCCTATTTGGCGGAGCGCGCCAGGCTGATTGGGCAAACCCCGGATTCAATGAGCATGAAAGCCGCGAAGGCCGGCCTGCCCCATGACGCAAAGATGGCCTTTGGGCCTATGACCGAGCAGGTCGAGTACGGCACCTCCCACATTTCCATCGTTGACGCCTATGGCAACGCCCTGGCCATGACCACAACCATTGAAGACGGCTTCGGCTCGCGCCAAATGGTGAATGTGTGGCCCGGTTTGTCCGGCGGATTTCTGCTGAACAACGAACTCACTGATTTCAGTTTTGCGCCGCGCGATGCGGCTGGTCTTCCCATTGCCAATCGCATTCAGCCAGGCAAACGACCCCGCTCGTCTATGGCACCAACTTTGATCTTTGACAAGGCCAACGGCGCGCTGGTCATGAGTGCGGGCAGCCCGGGCGGGGCACAGATCATTCACTACACAGCCAAAACAATCTATGGCATTCTGAATTGGGGCCTGTCGCCGCAGCAGGCCATCAACCTGCCCAATTTTTCTTCGCTCAATGGCCCGACCATTCTTGAAGAGAAGCGTTTTCCCGTCGCCACCGTTGAGGCGCTTAAAAAACGTGGCCACGAGGTTCGGGAGGTCAATATGACCAGCGGCCTGCAGGCCATTGCCCGCAGCCGGGTGGATGGCGCAACACAATGGCTGGGCGGTGCTGACCCACGGCGCGAAGGCGTGGTCATGGGTGACTGACGCAGAACCTCAATAGACCGTAGACTTGTCCTTTCCCGCGGCCCTTTTGCCTCGATCCTTGTCCCAGGAATCCGGAGATTCATTCATGTCGCTGCTTGCCCGTTTTTTCCTGATCAGTCTGCTGTCCATTTCATTTGTCTCCAGCGGTTGGGCGCAAGACAGTGCCACGGTGAACCGTGGGCAGGAACTGGTCGCCTTTGCTTCGGAGGAAGGCATGACACGCCTTGCGCGGGCGGCGGCGAAAGTTGACTTTCCCGCGCTGGCCAATCAGTTTGAGGCGCAGTCCAATGCCGCTTTCTGCGGACCGACCACGGCGGCCATCGTACTGAACACGGTCTACGCAAGCGCCAGGGAATTGCCGCGCGATCGCAGCCGCTTGCGGGCCGAAGACCTGCAGCATCTGCCCAGCGGATTCGACCTGACCGTTGCGCGCTACACGCAGGACAACGTCATTGGCAAAGGACAAAAGACCCGTTCGCGGGTGCTGGGCGAGCCCGAAACCGTCAATGGCAAGCAGGTCAGGGACACCGGTTACCAGCTGCGCCAGCTTGATGAGCTGCTGCGGGCACATGGTCTGGGCACCCGGGCCGTCATCGTTGATAACCAAAAGCCCGAGGACGAGATTCGCACCGATCTGGCCGACAACCTCAAACGTGGCGGGGACTATGTGATCGTCAACTACCGGCGCGAGGCCGTGGGCCAGCGTGGCGGCGGGCATATTTCGCCCGTAGGCGCCTATGACGCGCAATCCGACTCCTTTTTGGTGATGGACGTCAATCCCGCCAGCGCAGGCTGGGTCTGGATGCCCATAGCCACCCTGGTCCGAGGCATGCGCACCTTCGACACGGTGGAAAACCGCGGCTACATCTTGGTGCAGGCCCGCTAGGCTGCCAGCGCGCCTGGGTCACAATACCGTCCGTGTCAATCCCTCAAACCTTCATTCAGGAACTGCTCGCGCGCGCTGACGTGGTGGAGATCGTCGGGCGCTATGTGCAGCTCAAAAAGGGCGGCGCCAACTTCATGGGCCTGTGCCCATTTCATGGCGAGAAATCACCGTCGTTCTCCGTCAGCCCGGCCAAACAGTTCTACCACTGCTTTGGTTGTGGCAAAAATGGCAATGCGATCAGCTTTCTGATGGACCACGCCGGCATGACCTTCGTGGAAGCCGTGAAGGATCTGGCCCAGCAGTATGGCCTGCAAGTGCCCGAGGACGACGCCAGCCCGCAGGACCGGGCACAAGCCGCGCAGCAGCGGGAAAAACAGGCCACCCTGACGGACGTGCTGGAGAAAGCTGGCGACGCCTACCGAAAACAACTCAAAATTTCGCCCCGCGCGGTGGAATACCTCAAAGGCCGCGGTCTGTCGGGTGAGGTGGCGCGGCAATACGGCCTGGGTTATGCCCCGGAAGGCTGGCGTAGTCTGGCCAGCGTGTTCCCAAGCTACGACGAACCCCTGCTGGTGGAAAGCGGCCTGGTGATCCTGAACGTCGAAGACGGCGAAGACGAAAAGCGCTACGACCGGTTTCGTGACCGCATCATGTTCCCCATCCGCAACATCAAGGGCGAGTGCATCGGCTTTGGTGGACGCGTGCTGGGCGATGAAAAGCCCAAGTACCTGAACTCCCCGGAAACACCGGTCTTCAGCAAGGGCCGCGAACTGTATGGCCTGTTCGAGGCGCGCAACGCCTTGCGCGACCTGGGCTATGCGCTGGTGACTGAGGGCTATATGGACGTGGTGGCACTGGCCCAGCTGGGTTTTCCCAACGCGGTGGCCACGCTAGGCACCGCCTGCACCACCGATCATGTGCAAAAACTCTTTCGTTTTACCGACTCGGTGGTGTTCAGCTTCGATGGCGACGCGGCAGGTCGGCGCGCGGCGCGCAAGGCACTGGACGGCGCCCTGCCCTTCGCCACCGATGTGCGCAGCGTCAAGTTCCTGTTCTTGCCCGCCGAACACGATCCCGACAGCTTTATCCGTGAATTTGGCCGCGAAGCCTTTGCGCGCTATGTGAGCGAAGCGGTGCCGTTAAGCCGCTTCCTGATCGACGCGGCCCGCGATGGCTGCGACCTCAACACCGCTGAAGGCCGCGCCCATATGGCCAGCAACGCCAAGCCTTTGTGGATGCAGTTGCCCGAGGGCGCCCTGAAGCTGCAATTGCTGAGCGAGATTGCCGACCTGGTGCAATTGTCCAGCCGCGAGTTGACGGATTTGTGGAACCCCAAGCCAGTCAGCCACCACACGGAAAAAACCAAATACTATAAAAAAGATAGTGAATCAGGCAATGAATACGGTGGCTACAGGTCAAATTCTCGTGAAAAGAGAACCGAACGACCGCGTATGGGCAGTCGCGCCCGGCCAGCCACCCGGGCCGACCACGCGGCACGGATTCTGCTGGGCAACATGGCCGGGCTCGAGGGCCTCTCAGCCGAAGACCACGCCATGCTGTGTGAGCTGCCAGCGCCGCACGGGCCCTTGTTCGTCTGGCTGGAGAGCCAGTTGCATGAGCATGGTCCGCAACTCTGGATCGCCCTGCGCGAGGGCCTTCGCGGACATGAAGGCGAAGACCTTGCGCTTCGCCTGATGGCGGATTTCGAGCTGGTTGAACCGGATGAAGCCGGGGAATCGGCCAGTGAGTTGCGCAACCTGCTCAACCGCATGCTGGTGGAGCGGCTCAAAGAGCAGGAAACCGAAGCCATTCAGGCGGCCAAGGCCGATCCAAGCGCCCTGAACCGTTACCGTGAACTGCAAACGCGCCGGCGCCAGCTTGAATCCCTGCCCCTCGATTCTGATTGAATTTCGGAAAATTCGAGGTATAATCCTCTGTTGATTGTCGGCAAGAGCGACAGCAGTACCTCCGGGCCCAGCCAAACGATGACACTCACTGTTCACGACCGGCTACCTTACCGCAAGGGCTGCACACCAAATGTTCGCCCATACATCTTGCCACTGAGGGATTTTTTTCCTCTGTCACACAAACTGCGCCGGTCTCCTTTGAGGCGCCTGTTCATTCTGTCTTTTCTTTTTTGAAGTCCTGAGGTTTTTACATGCCTGTTCAAAAGTCCAAGAAGCCTGTCCAGCCCGCTGCAAAGCCCGTTACCAAGGTTGCCCCCAAACCGGCACCCAAAGCCGCCGCCCCCAAGGTTGCGGCCAAGGTAACGGTCAAGACCGCTACCAAGAAGCCCGATACGAAAGTCATAACAGTGCCCGCATCCAAGTCTCCCGCCAAAGCGCCCGTCGTTGAATCCGCTGAAGTTGTTGTTAAAAAGAAGCCTGGGCGCCCGCCCAAAGTCGTGTCCGCCGAGTCGGACGCACCGCCCAAAACCGGTGCCAAGCGTGGCCGCAAGCCCAAAAGTGCCTCCGAATCCTCTGGTTCGGACGACATGGACATGGCCGACATTGAGGCTGATCTGGTTGGCGAGCCGGTAGTCACCGGGGAAAAAGTCAAACCCCTGCGCATGAAAATCAGCAAGGCCAAAGAACGCGCCTTGATGAAAGAGTTTGGTCTGGACGAAACCGTCCTGTCCGAAGAAGACATGGCCAAGCGCCGTCTGCGCCTGAAAGCCCTGATCAAGCTGGGCAAGACCCGCGGCTACCTGACACACGGCGAGATTTCCGACCACCTGCCCGACAAGCTGGTCGATGCCGAGACCCTTGAAGTCGTGATCTCCATGCTCAACGACATGGGCGTGGCCGTCTACGAACAAACCCCTGACGCTGAAACACTGTTGCTTAACAACAATGTCTCCACTGCCGCCACCGAAGAAGAGGCCGAGGAAGAAGCGGAAGCCGCCCTGTCCACCGTGGACAGCGAGTTTGGCCGCACCACCGACCCGGTGCGCATGTACATGCGTGAAATGGGCACGGTTGAACTGCTGACCCGTGAAGGCGAAATCGAGATCGCCAAGCGCATCGAAGGCGGGCTGATGTTCATGATGGAGGCGATTTCCGCCTCCCCTGCCACCATCGCCGAAATTCTGCGTCTGGGTGAAGACATCCGTGAAGGCAAGGTCGTCATCACGACCATCGTGGACGGCTTCTCCAACCCCAATGAGGCCGACGACTACGTGGCCGAGGAAGACTTCGACGAGTTCGACGAAGCCGACGATGACGACGGCAAAGGCGGCTCCAAGGCGTTGACCAAAAAGCTGGAGGAACTCAAGCGTGAAGCGCTGACCCGCTTTGACAAGCTGCGCGAGTACTTCGAAAAAATCCACAAAATCTACGACAAGGAAGGCTACGGCACGCCCAACTACGTCAAAGCCCAGAAGGCCTTGTCGGAAGAGTTGATGTCCATTCGTTTCACCGCCAAAGCCATTGAGAAGCTGTGCGACATGGTGCGTGGCCAGGTGGACGATGTGCGCAAGAAAGAACGCGAGCTGCGCCGCATCATCGTGGACAAGTGCGGCTACCCGCAAGAGAACTTCATTGCCGATTTCAGCGGCCGCGACAAGCACGGCAACAAGGTTGCCAGCCAGTTGCTGAACCTGAAATGGATCGAAAAACAAGCTGCTGCTGGCAAGCCCTGGAGCGCCATCATGGGGCGCAACATTCCCCCGGTGCAGGACCTGCAGCAAAAGCTGACCGACCTGCAATCCCGCGTGGTGGTGCCGCTGGACCAGCTCAAGGACATCAACAAGCGCATGAACGAAGGCGAGTACTCGTCACGTGCCGCCAAGAAGGAAATGATCGAGGCCAACTTGCGTCTGGTGATCTCGATTGCCAAGAAGTACACCAACCGCGGCCTGCAGTTCCTGGATTTGATCCAGGAAGGCAACATCGGTTTGATGAAGGCCGTGGACAAGTTCGAATACCGCCGCGGCTACAAGTTCTCGACCTACGCCACCTGGTGGATTCGCCAGGCCATTACCCGCTCCATCGCGGACCAGGCGCGCACCATCCGTATTCCGGTGCACATGATCGAAACCATCAACAAGATGAACCGCATCAGCCGTCAGCACCTGCAGGAGTTCGGCTTCGAGCCCGATGCTTCCGTGCTGGCCGAGCGCATGGAGATTCCGGAAGACAAGATCCGCAAGATCATGAAAATCGCCAAAGAGCCGATTTCCATGGAAACACCCATCGGTGACGATGACGACAGCCACCTGGGCGATTTCATCGAAGACGGTGCCAACACCGCCCCGATGGAAGCCGCGATGCAGGCCGGCCTGCGCGATGTGGTCAAAGACATTCTGGACAGCCTGACACCACGCGAAGCCAAGGTGCTGCGCATGCGCTTCGGTATCGAGATGACTTCCGATCACACCCTGGAAGAGGTGGGCAAACAGTTTGACGTGACGCGCGAACGCATTCGCCAGATCGAAGCCAAGGCCTTGCGCAAGCTCAAGCACCCCAGCCGCTCCGACAAGCTGCGCAGCTTTACCGATACCCTGTAAACGCCACTTAGTCCGTCAAAAAGCGCCTTAGGCCCTCGTATACAGGGCGTAAGGCGCTATTTTTTTGGTAGCAATAAAATCTTTTGAATCTTTCCGCCGTGACAGATCATTCACCCAAAGCCCACGTGCCTGACTGCTTTGTGCTGCTGGACGACTGCAAGGCCAGTGCCGGGCACCCCAGCAGCCGCCTCTACACAGGCTTTGTCAAAGCGCACGTCTGCGCAGACCCTGGCGCCCTGGTGGCACTGTGGCCAAGCATTCAGGCAGACATCGCCTCCGGCCTGCACGCTGCCGTGCTCGCTGACTATGAATGGGGCAGCGCACTGCCCGTGCCCGGAAACAGCAGGTTGAGCATCCTGCTGTTTCGTGACTTGGCCTTCCTGTCTGAAGCGCAGGTCACACACTGGCTTGCCCGCATGGACGACGCCGAGTCCGCCACGCCGGCCGGTGTTGCAGGATGGACCGCGAGCGTGAGCCGGGCGCAATTCAATACAGCCATCGCCGCCATCCATGCACGCGTTGCCGCAGGCGAAACCTACCAGGTCAACTACACCTACCGGCTGCATGGCCAGCAGTACGGCACACCTCTAGGGCTGTACCGGCGCCTGCGAGACCGCCAGGCGGTACCGTTTGGGGCGCTGATCGCCTTGCCATCGTCACCCCACCTGAACGCCTTGAGCGACCTGCCCGAGGAAAGCCGCTGGGTTTTGTCCTGTTCGCCTGAACTCTTTATTCGCCATGACGCGGGACAACTGCTGGCTCGCCCCATGAAAGGCACGGCGGCGCGTGGTGACTCGCCCGAACAAGACCAGAAGAATGCGCAATGGCTCGCCAACGACCCCAAGAACCGGGCCGAGAACGTGATGATCGTCGACCTGCTGCGCAACGATCTGGGACGGATATCGGCTGTGGGCTCAGTCAAAGTGCCTGCGCTTTTCGCCATCGAAAGCTATCGCACCGCGCACCAGATGACCTCGACCATCACCTCGGTGCTTGCACCCGGCATGGACTTTGCCAAGGTGCTGGCAGCGCTGCACCCCTGCGGCTCCATCACCGGCGCGCCCAAGCTCAACACCATGAAGCTGATCGCGGGTCTGGAGTCCACACCGCGCGGGCTCTACACCGGCGCCATTGGTTGGCTGGATGCCCCACAGGCCGATCAATCCTGCGGCAACTTCTGCCTGTCTGTGGCGATCCGCACCCTGACCCTGGGTAACGAGCAACAAGGCCTGCGCCCCGCCACGCTGGGCGTGGGCGGCGGCATCGTCATGGACTCGACGGCCGACAGCGAGTATGCGGAATCGCGCCTGAAAGCATCCTTTCTGACCGGGCTGGACCCGGGCTTTACCCTGTTTGAGACCCTGCGTTTACAGGGTGGCAGACTCGCGCGTCTTGATCTGCACCTGGCCCGGCTGGCAAGCAGTGCAAAGCTCCTGGGCTTCAGGTTCAATGAGGCCGAGGTGCGTGCGCAATTGGCGCACTATTTGACACACACGTCGGCACAACACCCACCCGACACAAGCTGCCGCCTGCGCCTGGACCTGGCACATGACGGCAGCGTGCAAATAGCGCACAGTGTGCTGGCGCCACTGGCTCCTGGTCCAGTCAAGCTGGTGCTGTCTGCAAGCCGCGTACCTGCCTTTGAGTTGGCTTTACTGGCGCACAAGACATCGCTGCGCAGCGGCTACGACCAGGCCATTCGCCATGCCACGGCGCACGGTGCGTTTGATGAAATTTTTGTCAATGACAGACAGGAAATAACGGAAGGCGCCCGCAGCAACCTCTTTGTTCAGCTTGAGGGGAAGTGGTGGACCCCGCCCTTGACCTGTGGCCTGCTGCCTGGCGTCATGCGCGGGCGCTTGCTCTCACGTTGGCCCGCTCTCGGGCAACGAGCCTTGACCTTGCCCGATCTGCAGCAGGCCCAGGCTCTGGCCATTTGCAGTTCATTGCGCGGCTTGGTCCGTGCGGAGCTGAGTGAAGACTAAGCCTGCAGGTACAGCGCTTCCAGCCGGGCCTGCTCGGTGGGGCCGACACCCAGTTGCTTCACCAGATACTGCTGCACCCCACCATAGTCGTGCTCCACCACCTGCAGCGCGGCGTCCAGAAAATCCTCTTGCACGCGCCAGAGCACGTCCAGCACCTCTTGCGGCGCTAAACCGGGCGGCGAGTGCGGCATGCGAAAAAAATCATTGGTCAGCAGGTAGTCCTGCATCACCACCGGACGTGACACGCCCAGGGCCAGCAATATGAGCGCGGCGGCAAAACCGGTTCGATCCTTGCCTGCCGTGCAATGAAAAACCAACGGGGTATCGTTGTCCAGAAGTTGCGCAAAGAGTTCGGCAAAGCGATGCGAGTTGTCATGCACAAATGCACGGTAGGTTTGCTGCATCAGACCCACCGTTTCCTGGGCTGTCAACTTGTGGCCCGCCTCCAGCAGGTCCTTCATGCGCTGCACCACGGTGGGCTCAATCGACAAGGAATACGAGGCCACGCCTGGCAACGCATAGGGCACCGCTGCACGCTCGGCGACACCGCGAAAGTCGTAAGCGCGTGACAGGCCCAGTTTGGCAAGCGTCGCCAGATCCTCCGGGGTCAGCGCGGCCAAATGGTCCGAACGGAAAAGCTTGCGCCAGCGCACCGCGCGTCCGCCCTGCGCGGCGTAACCGCCAAGATCACGAAAATTGGTGGCACCAATGAGATTTAACGAGCGAGTGGGTGTTTGCATAGCCTTCCATTTTGCCTTTTTCCGCGGCCCGATTGCGCCGGCCATGGCAGCAGGCTCGTCACAGACAAATTTGATTTATTTTCTATTTTTGGATGAAATGTGACTTTTCAAGCCCTTGCCTATAGGGAGGTACCCATGAACAAATGGAAGAAATGGACTCTGCGCGCCGCCCTTGCGTTGGCCGCGCTTGTTGTCCTGGCAGGCGCAGCCCTCCTGGCTGGCACTTTGCTGGCCGAACGCAAGATGAACCGCCAGATTCAGGTCAACGTCAAGGGCGTGGCCCTGCGCAGCGATGCGGCGGCACTGGCGCGTGGCCGCTATCTGTACGCCTCCCGCGGCTGCGTGGACTGCCATGGCAAAAACGGCGCCGGCCGCATGTTTCTGGACGACGGCAAAGGTCTGCGCATCGCGGGGCCCAACATCACCTCAGGCCCCGGCAGCGTCACGGTGCGCTACACCGCGCAAGACTGGGAGCGCAGCATCCGCCATGGCATCAGCCCCACTGGACGAGCGCTGATGATCATGCCCAGCGAAGACTACAACCGCCTCACCGATGACGACCTCGCGTCGCTGGTGGCCTGGGTACGCAACCTGGCAGCGGCGTCCGGCGGTGGGCCGGTAGTGGACCTTCCACCACCCGTCAAGGCGCTCTACGGCATTGGCCTGATACCCGATGCAGCCGAAAAAATCAACCACGCGCTGGCGCCCGCCCAGCCTGTGGCCGAAGGTGTGAACCTCGCGCATGGCGCCTATGTGGCCCATATGTGCATAGGCTGCCACGGCGCCAATCTGGCTGGCGGCAAGATACCGGGTGGTCCGCCGGAATGGCCCGCCGCTGCCGACCTGCGCCCGGGCGCCGTCATGGCGCGCTATGCGAATGCCGATGCATTCATGAAAATGTTCAAAACCGGCAAACGCGCTGACGGCAGCGCAGTGCAGGTCATGCCCTTTACCTCCTTGAGTGAAATGAGCGACACCGACGTGCGCGCGCTGCATCTTTACCTGAGCAACCTGCCAGCAAAGTCAGGCAAACCTTAAAGACAGGGAACGCGGCGCTATCATCCGATCATGCTGATCGAGACTTTGGGCGCTGCCCGTGACATGGGCCGCCTCAATGAAATTGTGGGTGTGTTGATTCGCCACGGCTTTGGCGACAGCGTACGCCGCCTGGGCCTTGCCGACCGGCTGGAGCGGGCGGGTCACGCCCTGCACTGGGAGCACGCGGCCGATCTCGCGCGCATTGAGCCCCCGGTTCAGGTGCGGCTGGCCATGGAAGAGCTGGGCCCCACCTTCGTCAAACTCGGGCAAATCCTGGCGGGCCGTGCCGACCTGTTTGGCCCCGAGTGGATTACCGAGTTTGAAAAACTTCACAGCCACGTGCCGGCGATCGCGCTCGATGTGCTGCTACCCCAATTGCGCGAAGACCTGGGCGGTGAACCGCAAGACATTTTTGCCCGCTTTGACGTGGAGCCGCTGGCGGCAGCGTCCATCGCACAGGTACATCGCGCACAACTCAAGGACGGCACCGAAGTCATCGTCAAGATCCGCCGCCCCGGCATCACAGACGTGATCGAAGCCGACTTGCGCCTGCTGGGGCGCCTGGCAGCGCTGGCAGAGTCCGAAATGCCCGCGCTCAAACCCTATCGCCCACAACTGCTGGTGCGCGAGTTTGCCAAATCACTGCGCCGCGAGCTGGACCTGGCCGCCGAATGCCGCCACGCTGAACGCATTGCCGCCAACATGGCGCTGCTGCCCCATATCGTGATTCCACGTGTGCACTGGGCTCACACTGGCGAACGCGTCAATGTACAGGACTATGTGGGCGGTATTCCCGGCGACAAGCTGGACCAGCTCACCCCGCAGGCCGGTTTCAACCGCACCCTGCTGGCACAGCGCGGCGCCCACGCGGTACTCAAGATGATTGTGCAGGATGGCTTCTTTCATGCCGATCCGCACCCCGGTAACGTGTTTTACCTGAGCGACAACCGCATTGCCTTCATTGATTTCGGCATGATCGGCCGCCTGTCGGAGCGGCGGCGCGAAGAGCTGCTGCAACTGCTGCTGGGCCTGGTGGAGCGCCATCCACAAACCGTGGCCGACGTACTGCTGGACTGGACCGGTGACGACCATGGCGTGAACCTGTCGCAGCTTGAAACCGAGATTGAGGCGTTTGTAGACCAGTACCACGGCACACCGCTGGCCCAACTCAGCCTGGGCCAGATGCTCGGCGATGTGACCGCCATCCTGCGCGACCACCACCTGGGTCTGCCGTCGGATCTGGCGCTGCTGATCAAGGCCTTTATCTCGCTTGAAGGCATGGGGCGTGGGCTGGACCCCGACTTTCACATGGCCACGCAGGCCACCCCCATGCTACGCCAGATGGTGCGAACAAATTACCAGCCCAAGGTCCTTGCCACGCGCGCCTGGAAAACACTGCGCCGCACACTGGCGCTGGCCGAACAACTGCCACACGATGTGTCGCGCCTGCTGCGCAATGCGCGGCGCGGACGGGTGCACGTGGGCATCGAACTGGCGCATCTCAAGCGCGTGGGCGACCAGATCGACCGCGCCGCCAACCGCCTGGCGATGGCACTGGTGATTGCAGCACTGATCATTGGCTCGTCCATCGTCATGAACGTGCAGGGTGGCCCCAGTCTGTTCGGCCTGCCCGCGTTCGGCTTCCTGGGTTTCAGCGGCGCCGTGGTTGGCGGCCTGTGGCTGGTGCGCTCGATCTGGCGCAGCAGCCGGGGGCGCAATCTGGATGATGAGGCCTGACTAGACGGGCCGTGCTTGCAAAAGTTCGAGTCGGAGATGGCCTCTTCAGCTGTTTATATTGCCTGCGTCGGCAGCCGTTCCAGGGCCTCGGTCAAAGCGAACGAATTTTAGAGAAAAAACGGCCTGTAGCCCTCGTATCTATTGCACAAAGAGCTATTAATTAAATAGCATCTATCCTGGGCAACAGCACACTCACCTCCAGCCCCGGCTGCGCATTGCGCACCGTGAAGCTGCCGCCATGGGCCTGGGCCACCAGCTTGCACAGGTACAGGCCCAAACCCACGCCGCCTTCGGCGCGGGTGCGGGCGGCGTCAGGGCGGTAGAAGGGTTGGGCCAAGTGGGGCAAGGCGGCTTCGTCGACGCCGGGGCCGAAGTCGCGCACAGTGATGCGCACGCCCGGCCCTGCTTTGCCCTGCCCAACGTTACCCGGCTCGGTGTGCACGGCAATGCTGGGCGGCTGCGCGGCATTGCCGCTGTGGCGCAATGCGTTGTCCAGCAGGTTGCGCAGCAGCAGGCGTATGCGGGTGCGGTCCAGCGCCATGGGCGGCAAGTCGGCGGGCAGTAGCTGCGTGACGGCGGGCGCGCCGTCCAGCCCGGCCACCACCTCGGCCACCAGCGCGGCCAGGTCGGTGGGTTCGCGGTGCAACGCAGCGTGCGGGCTGGCCAGGCGTTCGCTTTCCAACAGGTCGGTGATGAGGTCGCGCATTTGGGCCAGGTCGCGCAGCAGGGCTTCGCGGCTGGGTTGCACCTCCGGGGTTTCGGGCAACAGCTCGGTGTTCAGGCGCGCGCGGGTCAGCGGGCTGCGCAGCTCATGGCTGATGGCCAGCAGAAGTGCGCGCTTGGCCTCCAGCATTTGGTGAATATCACCACCCATGGTGTTGATGGTGGCAGCGAGCTCGCCCAGTTCATCGGGCCGGGCCGGATGGCGCACGGGTATGGGCTGGGCAAAGTCGCCCTGGCCAAAGCGCAAGGCACCGGCGCGAATGTCATCCAGCGGGCGCAGCAGGCGGCGCACGCGGGCGTAGGCCAGCGCAGTGAGCAGCAGCAGCCCGGCCAGGGTGGCCCAGCCGACATAGCGCGGGCGGTCTTGCCACACCTGCACGTTCAGGCCAAAGTGGATGCGGTGACCATCGGCGGTGGTGCGCTCCAGCAGGCGCGGCTCGTCGCGGTTCCAGCGGTTGTCGTCGTTCAAGCGATGCTCGCGCTCGGGCGTGCTGGGGTGGCTGCGCCAGTTGACTTGCGGGCCGCTGATGCGCACGGTTACCGGCAGGCGCTGCACCAGGGCTTGAGCGCGCTCCACGCTGGGCGGGCTGCCCAGCTCGGTAGCCAGGCGGTCCACATAGTCGCTCACCAGCGGGCGGGCCGCCTCGCGCCAGCCGCTAGACAAAGCATGCTGCATGCCAAACAAAAACGTTGCCGCCATGGCCAGGGCCAGCAGCAAAAACAGGGCCACCAGTCGCACACGCAGCGAGTGGGCCAGCGCGTGGCGGGCACGGCGGTGCCAACGCGGGTGCTGGGCAGTTTGCGGCTTGTTCATGGCTGGACGCGGCCTACCGCGAGTGAGTAGCCGGCGTTGCGCAGGGTTTTAATGCAATCCAATGGTTCAAGCTTTTTGCGCAGGCGGCTCACTACGATGTCGACCGCGCGGGTGTAGAGCTCGGCCTCGTGGCCGCGCAGGTGGTTGAGGATGTCGTCGCGGGTAAACACCTTGCCGGCGTCACGCGCCAGCAGGTGCAGCAGGTCAAATTCGGTGCTGGTCAGCTCCACTGGCTCGCTGTTGCGCAGCACGGTGCGGGTGCTCGGGTCAATCACCAGGCCTTCAAATGTGAGCCGCGCTGCCGCCGGAGCGCTGGTGCTGCGACGGCGCAGCACGGTTTGCACACGGGCCACCAGTTCGCGCGGTTCAAAGGGTTTGGGCACGTAGTCGTCGGCACCCAGCTCCAGGCCAACCACACGGTCCATCACGTCGCCACGGGCGGTGAGCATGATGATGGGAATGTCGCTCTCTTTGCGGATGGTGCGGCAGAGTTCAAAGCCGTCCATCTCAGGCAGCATCACATCCAGGATGGCGGCGTCGAAGCCGTTTTGGTGGCCGCTCTGGCGCAAGAGCGCAAGCCCTGCGCTGGGGCGCAGGGCGCACTCCAGGGTCATGTCAAAGCGCTGAAAATAGGCCGCCAGGGGCGGCCCGAGTTGAGCGTCGTCGTCGATCAGCAGGATGCGGGTCATGCTGACATTGTCACCGCTTATCCGCGGCTGAACCAGCGGCCGCGGTGCTCCATGAAGTCGCGCACCTTTTGCTGCTGGGCCGGGTTCAGGCTGTCGTAAAAGTCAGCCAGGGCGGCAATGACTTCAGGGCTTTTGGCTTGCAGAGCGGTGGTTTTTTCAGTGACCAGGGTTTGGGCGCGGGCCTTGTCAAATTTGTCGCCAGCCACCAGCGCCTTCATTTCGGCTCGCGGGTCTTTGGTTTGGCCCATCAAAGCAATGCGCTGATCGTGCAGCTTGTTGCCCAGCACGGTCAGGCGGGCTTTCTGGTCGACATTGAGGTCGAGCTTGCTGGCGACACGGTCCACCATTTTGCTGCGGTACTGGGCCGATTCTTCGGCGCTCATGTTGGCGCCCCAGCCGTGGTGGCGATGACCGCAGGCGCTGAGGCCGCCCACGAGAATGGTGGCGCCCAAGAGGCCGAACAGGGTGCGTTTGATCCAGAGTTTCATGACAGTGTTTCCTTGTTGAAGAAGGGGTTGAACATGGTGCCAATCATGGGGGCGGCCGGCTGCGCTGTGCTGTCTGGGCGGTATCGGTTTGTTTCGGTTTATTTCAGCCGCAGGGCTTTCTTGCTATTCTTGAAACATGAACTCGAATACCCACACCCAACCGGCCCAGCCTTCCCTGCCCCGCTCTGCGGGCGTTAACCTGGCCTTGCAGGGTGGCGGCTCGCACGGGGCCTTCACGTGGGGCGTGCTGGACGCACTGCTGGAAGACGGGCGCATTGCATTGGAAGGCATCAGCGGCACCAGCGCCGGGGCCATGAACGCGGTGGCGCTGGCGCATGGCTTTGCCCAGGTGCAGACCAAGGGTCAGGGCGACCCGCGAGAGGCTGCGCGCCAGGCGCTGGCGAGCTTCTGGAATGGCATTGTGACCATGGGTGCCTTGTCAGAAGCGCAGCGCGGGCCGTTTGAGGTGCTGTTTGGCCGCGCCGCTGGCAGCGACTCGCCTGCGGCCGCCTGGGCCAACGCCATGACCAATTTCTGGAGCAGCACCGTGTCGCCCTACCAGAGCAACCCGTTTGACATCAACCCGCTGCGCAAGTTTCTGGAGCAGCAGATTGATTTTGAAGCGCTGGAGCGGCTGGACTCGCTCAAGGTGTTTGTGGTGGCCACCCGCGTGTCCACCGGCAAGGCCGAAGTGTTCTCGGGCAAGCGCCTGACCGCCAAAGCGGTGATGGCCTCGGCCTGCCTGCCCCTGGCGTTTCATGCGGTGGAGATAGAGGGCGACCACTTTTGGGATGGTGGCTACTCGGGCAACCCCGCCATCCACCCCTTGATTTACAACTGCGCGGGGCGCGACATCCTGCTGGTGCAGATCAACCCGATCAAGCGCAGCCAGTTGCCCACCACCAGTGCGCAAATCATGGACCGCATCAACGAGGTGACCTTCAACGCGGGCCTGATTGCCGAGATGCGCGCGATTGATTTCGTCAAACGCCTGCTGGCCGAGGGCAAGCTGGACCCGGCGCACTACAAGGATGTGCTGATGCACCGCATTGACGGCGGCGAGGCGTTGGAAGCGTTTGCAGCGTCTACCAAGACGTCGATCAGCGCCAGCCTGATTCAGTCTTTGCACGAGCTGGGCCGCACCCACGCCAAGGCCTGGTTGATTGAACACTTCAGTTCGCTGGGTGTGCAGAGCACGGTGAACATCAAACAGGATTACCTGGATGATTTGCGTGTGCCGGTGAAACCTGGCCCTTGACGCTAAGCTACACGCCTGCGCCGGGAGAGTCATCCCCGCGCCCCCATTCAAACAGGAACCATGAGCATGAAAGAATTCAAGGGAAAAGTTGCAGTGATCACCGGGGCCGCAAGCGGCATTGGCAAAGCCATTGCCGAGCGGGCCGCCCAGGCCGGCATGAAACTGGTATTGGCCGATGTGGATGCCGCTGGGCTGGACAAGGTGGTGGCGGAGTTCTCTCAAAAGGGCTGTGAGGCCGTTGGCCTGCGCACCGATGTCTCCAGGGAGTCAGAGGTGATGGCCTTGGCCGATCTTGCGTTTGAGCGGTTTGGCAAAGTGCATTTGCTGGTGAACAACGCCGGTGTGGCAGCCACCAACACCGCCTGGACGGCACCCCAGTCGGAATGGGACCGCGTGATGGGCATCAATTTGTACGGAGTCACCAACGGCCTGCGGGCGTTTGTGCCACGCATGCTGGAAGCGAACGAAGAAGGCCATATCGTCAACACCGCATCGGCTGCGGGTTTGATACCGGCCCCCTCGTTTGCCAGCTACAACGCCAGCAAGTTTGCGGTGGTGGCGGTGTCAGAAGGCTTGCATCACGATTTGAGCCTGCGTAAAACGAAGCTGGGCGTGTCGGTGTTGTGCCCTGAGTGGGTCAAAACATCCATCCATACCAGCGTTCAGCACGAACCGGATGCGAAGCTGACGGCGGCCCGCCAGGCCGACCCGGTACTGATGTCGATTACCTCGACCGTCAGCAGCGCGGTGGAAACAGGTATCTCACCGGACGAAGTGGCCGACAAGGTCTTCGCCGCAGTACAGGCCAAGCAGTTTTACATCATCACCCACCAGAAGACCACCTTGCCAGCCGTCGAAAAGCGGATGCAGGACATGCTTCAAGGCCGCAACCCGAGCATGATGAAGTTCAACTGAGCCCAGCGTTTACGCGGCCTCTACCGCAAAGGTCAAGCCCGCATGGGCTTGCAAGCGCTGAATCAAAGGCACGCCCATGGCGGCGGCTGGCGTCCAGATGCCGCCCGGCGTTTGGCTGGCGTCCTTGAGCAGGCAAATGGCCGCCTGGGTGATCATTTTGGAGGTGGAGCCATAGCCGGGGTCCCGGTCGCCCCGCACGCTCACGCGCAGGGTGTCGCCGCGTTCGTTGTTGCCGACAAAAAGCACGTCGTAGTAGCCGGCTTCACGCTCGGCGCGTGAGGGGCCTTCGCCGGGCTTGGGGCCATCACTGGAGCCCATGGACTTGTCCGCCGCCACGGCCTTGGCAATGGCCTCGCCTTTGTCGCCCGGGCCGGTTATCAGCATTTCGTCGTAGACAAAATCTGCGCCATAGGCTTGGCCCAGCAAGAAGTTGGAACGGTGCACATTGCGCGTGTTGATCGCCGCCATGATGAACGGTGCCACCCACACACCCAGCGCTTCATCCAGCATGGGTTTGGTGCCTGACGGCTGGCGCGGTCCTTCAAAACCGGGGGTCAAGGCAAACGGGTCGCGAAGCAGATTCAACACGCTGGGGTCGGTCGCGGCAGCCGCCATGGTGGCTTGCAAGCTGGCAGCCGTGCCCCCGGAAAACGTGCCTTTCATCTTGCGCACCCTCCCGCGCACGCGTGACGCCGGGCCACCAAAGCGCGCCTTCATCTCGTTTTGCAGCATCAACACGCCGAGATCGAAGGGGATGGAATCAAACCCGCAGGAGAACACGATGCGGGCACCGCTGGCCTGGGCTTGCGCGTGGTGGGCATCGATCATCTTGCGCATCCAGGCGGGCTCGCCGCACAGATCCACATAATCCACGCCCGATGTCGCGCAAGCCTGCACCAGCTCATTACCATACAGCTGGTAGGGGCCTACCGTGGTCAACACCAGCCGCGTGCGGTCCATCAGCGCCTGCAGGCTGGCGGCATCGGCACTGTCGGTGACCACCAAAGGGGTATCCGCCGGGGCACCCAGCTCATCGCGCACAGCGGCCAGCTTTTCGGCGCTGCGCCCGCCCATGGCCCAGCGCAGGCTTTTATCAGACTGCGTCAACAAGTACTCAACCACAAGGCGCCCCGTAAAACCAGTTGCGCCATGGACGACGATGTCAAATTCTTTGCTCACAGAATGCCTCTTGATTGGTTGAAAAAACAGCTATTTTGCCCCGGGCATGGGCTTGATGGAGTCCCCTCAAAGACTGGACGATTAACGCTTGGCAGTGTTGTGTCCGCTATTGAATGAGGTCAAGGAACGGTGTCTTGGGGTCACTGGTGTAGAAAATTACAACGCGGAGCGGGTCGGTGGTGCTGCGGTTATAGCCCGTCATCTTGACGTTGGGTGGTTCTACGAATGCTTCGCCGGCCTTGACGACAACCGGCGAACGTCCGGCCATCTCCAGGGTGAATGCGCCTTCCAATACGAATACAGTCACCGGAAAACGATGCGAATGAAAGACGGTTTTATCGCCCGGTTTGAAACTAGCGGTGAGCACCCGTATCTCCTGCTTGTCGCCTCTGGGCATACCGGATATGACTTCGCTCAGGATTGTTTCGGGTTTGGCTGTGCCCTGCGCTTGCACCATCAGCGGCAAAGTGAGCAACAGCGATGCAAACAACCGGGTAGCGCGAATGGAGATCTTCATGAGAGCATCCTTTCTTACCTGTCACAAGGGATCTTGATTACACATCAAAGTGGCACACAGCGAAAGAGGGATGCCCGCGGCATCACAATCCGAGTGCTCACCCGTCAGTGCACTAGTCGCGCCTCTCGCATTCAGGCGGTGGACCGTAGCCAGTTGAACGTACTTGCTGCTCCTGTGTCAACTCAACCTGGAACCAGTTGCACTGGTAGTTGTCGTAACGGTAGCTCCACACCTCACCGCGCGCGCGCCCGAGTACCTGCACCTCACTGGGTTGCCCCAACAACAAGTGCACATCACCCTTCGCCATGCCGACGGCGATGCGACTGAAATTTTGCTCGGTCAAAACCTGCTCTGCGCGGCTGGCCCGGCCAGTGCCATCCAAATAGACGAACCAGGTCTGCGTACCACGCGGTCCACGTGGAAATTCCAGGCGCGTATTTCCATCAACTTTTCGCTCCATGGCAGGAGGCCCCATGCGGGCCACAAGGTCCTCGCGACCCATGCCGTTGAGCGCGGTGGGCGGTGCATAAGTGCTGCACGCCGTCAGCAGCGACAAACACAAGCACAGGGAACTCCGGGGAAAGAAAAGATACTTCATCAAAGCCTTTCATCACAAAGGTATGGTGCGCGTTTCGCCATGGCGCATCAGCCACACAAGTTCATCCCTCAGTCCACGCTGGCGCAATGCGGCGGCAAGGTCCCGCGGGGGATGGTCGAAAGACTCCTGCGTCAGCATGAAAGTTCCCCAGTGCACACCCATCGATTGCCGGGCGTCCAGATCCAGCATGAGCTGCACCGCGTCGGCAGGGTTGACGTGCATATTCTTCATGAAATCCCGTGGCAGGTAGGCGCCAATCGGCAACGCCAGAAAATCCACAGCCCCCAGGCGCTTGCGTATCGCTTTGAAGTCGGCTGAGTAACCGGTGTCGCCAGGAAACAAAAAACGCCAGGGTTCAGCGCCGCCACGGTGCCACTCCACCATATAGCCACCCCAGAGTGAGGCATTGGTATCGAAAGGCGTACGCCGGCTCCAGTGCTGCGCGGGGGTGAAGTGAAGCCGTACCGGGTCTTTAAGGGCAGCACCCTGGGCGTTGGCATGGATCTCGGCATGGCTCCACCAGTCCAATTCGGTCACATTGGCGATCTGGCGTGCATCGAACCAGGGCTTCAGGCCCAGGGGCACAAAAATCTGCGGCCGTTGACCGGCAGCCATCAGACCGGCGATCGTGGCATCACACAGGTGATCGTAGTGGTTGTGCGAGACCAGCAGCACATCAATCGGCGGCAGATCCTGGGGTTGCAGAGGTGCGGGTACGCGGCGCGGCGCGCCGTAGCGGCCATACGGCCCGGCAAAGCCGGCCAGCGTGGGATCGGTAAGGATATTGAGCCCACCCACTTGCAGCAAGACGGTAACGTGCCCGAGCCAGGTCACCACAGGATCGTGCTGACGCTTGGCGAGACGGGCGTGATCGACTGCGGTGCTCCATTCGCGGGCAAAGGCCTCGTAGCCGCCCGTGGGTGCGGCCAGTGGTTTGAAATCACCACGCAAGCCACGCCACACCATCTCGTACCAGGGAAAGTTGCCAATCTGAATGTGAGAATCACTATTGCGAAAGCCGCTGCTGAGGTGGTGAGATGGCGTCATGGATAGGGTAAATGGCTATCGGCGGAGCCGAGTTACAACATTGTTCCATCTTTACATACCCTTCACCGAACTCCAATAAAGAATGAACCTCAAAGAAGCATGATTCAAATTGCCATACCGCCATGCAGGCTTACGAAGGTGAATATCATGAAAAAACTGCTTCTTTTGTCAGCCGCGATGCTTGCCAGCGGCCTGTGCGGCGCGCAGGAGATGGGGCGCGTCATTTCCGCAACGCCGATTGTTGAACAAGTCGGAGTGCCCCGGCAGGTGTGTTCCACGGAGCAGATTGCAGTGCAACAACCCAAGAGCGGCGCAGGCGCGGTCATGGGTGCCGTGGCTGGCGGGGCGATGGGCAACGCGGTGGGTGGTGGTACGGGCAAAGCAGCTGCGACCATGATTGGCATCATCGGTGGTGCCATCGTTGGCGACCGCGTCGAAGGCGCTCCACAGCAGCAGCTCCAAAACGTGCAGCGCTGTGGCACCCAAACGTTTTACGAGAGTCGGCCCGTGGCCTATAACGTCGTGTACGAATACGCTGGCAAGCAGTATTCGGTGCAAATGCCAAATGACCCGGGGCCCACCATACGGCTTCAGGTATCACCCATCGGTGCTGCAGCGCAGGCAGCGCCGCCCACCTATACCGCGCAGGCACCGCAGACGACATATGCGCAATCACCCAACGTGGTTATGGCTGCGCCCACCGTTATTTATCCGGGCTATTACGTACAGCCCTACTACCCACCAGTGGCGGTTCAGTTGGGCTTTGGCTACTGGGGTGGCTATCGCGGTCATCACCACTGGCGTTGATGCGATACCCTGCCCTGCTTAGAAATTTTCGGTATCGACTTCGCTGTTGCCCTGGGCGTTGTAGCGGCTACCCGTCACCTTGTTCTGGTTGATCAGGGTGTCGAGCCGCGCCATGGTGGCCGGGCTTAGTTGCACTTGTTCTGCTTCCAGGTCTTGCGCCAGATGTGCCACGCTGGTGGTGCCGGGAATGGGGATGATGTGCTCGCCCTGGTGCAGCAGCCAGGCAATGGCCAACTGCGATGGGGTGCACCCCACCTCTTTGGCAACAGCGTTGTAGGCCGGTAGCAACATCAGGTTGGCCGCATAGTTGGCTGGCTCGAAACGTGGCATGGTACGACGGATGTCTTTGGCATCCAGCGTACTCACGTCTTTCAGATCGCCACACAAAAAGCCCCGCGCCACCGGGCTGAAGGCCACAAAGGCCACGCCAAGTTGTTTGCAGGCATCCAGCACAGCTATCTCCGGGTTGCGCGTCCACAAGGAATACTCGGTTTGAAGGGCTGCAATCGGATGCACGGCATGCGCGCGACGCAAGGTCGCGGCGGACACTTCGCTCAGGCCAATGCAGCGGATGTGGCCTTTGCGCACCAGATCGCTCAGGGCTCCCACACTGTCTTCAATGGGAACTCTTTTATCCCAACGGTGCAGGTAGTACAAGTCAATCACGTCGGTTTGCAGGCGACGCAGGCTGTCCTCGCAGGTCTTGCGAATGGTGTCGGGGCGTCCGTCGATCACACGCACGGGTTTGCCGTCGCCAAGATCCACACCCTGCATGCCGCACTTGCTGGCCAGGGTGAATTTCTGGCGGTGCGGTTTCATGACCTTGCCCACCAAGGTTTCATTGGCACCAAAGCCGTAAAGGGCAGCGGTGTCAAACAGCGTAACGCCCGCGTCCAGAGCACCGAGCAGCACACGTTCGCCCTGCTCTGCCGACACGGCCGGACCGTAGGCGTGGCTGAGGTTCATACATCCCAGGCCGATGGCACTGACCGTGAATTCACCCAGTTTTCTTTGCTGCATGCTGGCTCCGCTCAGGCCTTGAGCTGCTGCTCGAGATCGTGCAGCACCTGGTAGCACGGCAACACCTGCGCCACACTGCTGTTGGGCTGGCGGCCCTCACGGATGGCGGCAAAGAACTCGCGGTCCTGCAACTCGATGCCGTTCATGGACACATCCACCTTGCTCACATCGATTTTTTCTTCCTTGCCATTGAACAGATCGTCATAGCGGGCGATGTAGGTCGCACTGTCGCCGATGTAGCGAAAGAAGGTGCCCAAGGGGCCGTCGTTGTTGAAACTCAGACTCAGCGTGCAAATGGCACCGTTGGCAGCCTTGAGCTGGATGCTCATGTCCATCGCAATGCCCAGTGTGGGATGGATCGGCCCCTGCACCGCATTGGCTTTCACGATCGGACTGCCGCACTGGTAGGCAAACAAATCCACCGTGTGCGCAGCGTGGTGCCACAGCAGGTGATCGGTCCAGCTACGCGCCTGACCCAGCGCATTCATGTTGGTACGGCGAAAGAAGTAGGTTTGCACATCCATTTGCTGAATGTTGAACTTGCCCGCCGCAATCTGCTTGTGCACATACTGGTGGCTGGGGTTGAAGCGACGCGTGTGGCCACACATCGCCACCAGGCCGGTCTCTTCCTGGGTAGCAGCAACCTCGAGGGCGCCTCGCAGACTGTCAGCCAGGGGAATCTCCACCTGCACGTGTTTGCCCGCCCGCATGCAGGCGATCGACTGCTCGGCGTGCATTTGCGTGGGCGTGCACAGAATGACGGCGTCCACCTCCTTCAACGCCAGGCTATCCGCCAGATGGGTGCTGACATGGCCGATGCCATATTTGGCTGCGACCTCTTTGGTTTTTTCCAGATCACGACTGATCAAGGAGATGACTTCAACGCCCTCGATATTTTTGATGCCATCGAGATGCTTGATGCCAAAGGCACCCGCTCCTGCCAGGGCAACTTTGATGGTTTTGCTCATTTAGGGATTCTCCAGAATCAGATGGCCAACCGCGGTGTTGCTGGCAGGCACATGGTAGAAGCGATGCGCCACTTTGGGCGGCTTGCCGCCAGCCTGATCGCCCATGGCACCGCGTGCCACCAGCCACATGACCAGTTCAATGCCTTCAGAACCGGCTTCGCGCACGTAGTCGATGTGAGGAATCGCCGCAGCGGCAGCCGGATCGGCAATCAGCTTATCAAGGAAATCGTTGTCGAACTCTTTGTTGATCAAACCTGCGCGCGGACCTTGAAGCTGGTGGCTCATACCGCCCGTGCCCCAGATTTGCACGTTGAGAGGTTCATCATACGACTCGACAGCACGGCGAATCGCCTTGCCCAGTTCGAAGCAACGACGCCCCGACGGAACCGGGTACTGCACCACATTGACGGCAAACGGAATGACTGCGCAAGGCCAGGCTTGCGGCTGGCCGCACATCAGGGACAGCGGCACCGTAAGGCCATGGTCCACATCCATCTTGTTGACAATGGTCAGGTCAAAGTCCTGCTGGATAACAGATTGCGCAATGTGCCCCGCCAGCTCCGGATGGCCCATGACCTTGGGCACCGGGCGCGGACCCCAGCCTTCATCCGCCGGGGTGAACTCGGCCGCCGTGCCAATGGCAAAGGTGGGAATCATGTCCAGGCTGAAGGCATTGGCATGGTCGTTGTAGACCAGAAAGATGACATCGGGCTTGTTGTCCTTCAGCCATTGTTTGGAAAAGTCGTAACCCTTGAACACGGGCTGCCAATAGGGCTCGTTGCTTTTGCCCAGATCGAGTGCAGCACCAATGGCGGGTACATGCGAGGTGTACACGGAGGCGGTAATTCTGGCCATGATCAGGCGCTCGCTTTCTGACCTGCACGGCCTTGGGGTTGTCGATGGGCCTGGGCATCGCCGTCTTCACCGATCACGCGGTTGCCCTCGGCCGAGCGGCCGCCACTGACCATCATGTCGCGGTATTCCTCTTCGGTCATGCCGGTCATGCTGCCCGCCATCTGCTGGAAGCTTTTGCCATCGGTGGCGCCGATTTTGGCGAGGAAATAGATATTGCCCCCCAATGCGATGCAGCGGTTGAGATCGCGGGCCAGAACGGCCAGTTTCTGGTCTTCGCTCATCATCCACTCATCCAGATAAGCCCGCTCATTGGCCTTGAATCGCTCGCGGTTCGCCGCCTTCATGAGCGACATGCAGAACTGGTTCAGGTGGTAGCCCTTGCGGCCTTGCTCGGCATCGAAAATGGTGGTGCCGGGAACATCCAGGTAAGGTTTATCGAGTGACATCATCAGCCTTTCACAAGTTCAGGCCAGTACAGGCGGGTTGGGTTGTCTACCAGCAGTTGATGCTGCAGAGCTGGCGTGGTGGCGATGTGGGGAATGTAGTCCACCAGCAGGCCATCGTCCGGCATGTGGTTCTTCAGGTTGGGATGCGGCCAGTCGGTGCCCCATAGCACACGGTCGGAAAAGGTTTCCACCAGTCGCCGGGCAAACGGCACCACATCGCGGTAAGCATTTTGCTCGCCGTTCAGGGCCGGCGGGCCGCCCACGCTCAGGCGCTCGGGACAGCTCACCTTGCTCCAGATATTGCGGTGCTCACGCATCATCTTGACGAACAACTCGAACTCGGGGCCGCTCACCGGTTTACTCACATCGGGGCGCCCCATGTGGTCCACCACCACCGTGGTAGGCAAGGCGGTGAAGAAGTCGTACAACTCGGGCAGGTCCTGCGCCTCAAAGTACACCACCACATGCCAGCCCAGCGGCGCAATGCGGTTGGCAATTTCCAGCAACACTTCACGCGGCGTGAAGTCGGCCAGGCGTTTGACGAAATTGAAGCGGGTACCGCGCACACCGGCGGCATGCATGTCCTGCAGCTCGGCATCCGTCACGCTGCGGTTGACGGTGGCCACGCCGCGGGCCCTGTTGTTGGAGGCCTTCAGGGCATCGACCAGCGCGCGATTGTCCGAGCCATGGCAGGTAGCCTGCACGATCACATTCTTGTCGAACCCCAGATGGTCGCGCAGGGCGAACAGTTGGTCCTTGGACGCATCGCACGGTGTGTACTTGCGCTCGGGGGCATAGGGAAACTGGTCGCCTGGACCAAACACATGGCAGTGCGCATCGACCGCACCCGCTGGCAGCTTGAAGCGGGGCTTGCTGGGACCGGCATACCAGTCGAGCCAGCCTGGCGTTTTGGTGAATTCCATGGTTTTCCTTCTTCTCAATCTGGCTTGATATTGGCCTCACGCACCAGCTTTTCGTAACGCTGGCGCTCGGAATGGATCAGGGCTGAGAACATCTCGGAGCTTCCGGGCAAAACCTCGCCGCCAACCTGCGTCATACGCTCACGCACTTCCTTGGTCTGCAGGGCTTTTTGCACTTCAGCGTGCAGCTTGGCTACCGTAGCCTTGGGCGTGGCGGCAGGCGCGACCAGGCCGTACCAGACCGAGGCCTCGAAGCCAGGGAAGCCGGATTCGGCAATGGTGGGCGCGTCCGGAAAGATCGCCGAGCGGTTGGTGCTGAGCACTGCCAGCACCTTGAGCTTGCCGCTTTTCACATGGGGTTGCACCTCCAGGGCATTCACTGCCACCAGCGGCACCTGACCGCCAATCACATCCGTAATAGCCTGGGCGCCACCACGGTAAGGCACATGCTGCAGCGTGATGCCGGCGGCACGTTCGAACAACTCCACGGCCATGTGCGGCGTGGAACCATTGCCAGGCGTGGCGAAGGCAATGCCGCCGGGCTTGGCCTTGGCGGATGCAATCAGACTGGCAATGCTCGCATACGACGCACTGGCATTGGCGGCAATCACCACCGGCACGCGGCCCACCAGCGACACGGCAACCAGGTCGCGTTCAGCATCAAATGGAGCCGGCTGGTACAGCGCCATATTGGCGGCCAGTGCATTGGCCGCCATCAACAGGGTGTAGCCATCGGGCGCGGCATCGATGACCGACTTGACTGCGATATTGGTACCAGCACCGGGTTTGTTTTCCACGATCACGGGCTGGCCCAGGCTGCTTGAAAGCGCCTGGCCTATGGTGCGCGCCACGGCATCGACAGCGCCACCCGCCGAGTAGCCCACCACGACCTTGACCGGCTTGCTCGGGAACGGCTGCGACTGGGCCCACAGCGGGCAAGCCAATGTCAACGCAGCGAGGCCGGCAAGCAGCCGGGATGAGGTTCTGTTGAATGAGTTGAACATGGTTGGCTCGTCGTTATGGTTAGATCATCACAAGCCGTATCAGTCGATGTACTTGAGACCGGCCTTTTCCAGACCTTCACGCATCTTGTAGTAATCCAGACCCAGCACGCCCGAGGCAAAGACGGCACGCTTGGCACCTTCATTGGCTTCGCGGGCTTCAGCGGCATCGGCCACCTGCATGGCAATAGCCGCAGGCACCACCACCACGCCGTCAATGTCGGCAATCACCACATCGCCCGGGTTGACGGCGGCACCCGCACACACCACGGGGACGTTGACCGAGCCCAGTGTGGCCTTGATGGTGCCCTTGGCATGGATGGCGCGACTGAACACGGGGAAGTTCATCTCGGTGAGGTCCTTCACATCGCGCACGCCGCCATCGATGATCAAACCCATCGCGCCACGCGCCTGAAAGGATGTTGCCAGCAGGTCGCCAAAGAACCCATCTTCGTTGTCCGTGGTGCAGGCGGCCACTACCACGTCACCCGGCTGGAGTTGCTCGGCGGCCACGTGCATCATCCAGTTGTCACCGGGCTGCAGCAGTACAGTGACTGCTGTGCCGCAGATATGCGCGCTGGTGTAGATGGGCCGCATGTAAGGCTTCATCAGGCCCACGCGACCCATGGCCTCGTGAATGGTGGCCACGCCAAAACGCGAGAGTTTGTCAACTGCTGCCTTGTCGGCACGGGTGATATGGCGTTTGACGATGCCGAGATTGTTCATGGGGGTGCTCATGCTTTCACCTGCTTGCTTTCTTTGGCTTTCAATGCAGCATCCAGGCGCGGGAACACGCGCCGTGCATTGCCCTCATAGACTTTGTAGCGTTGCTCGTCATTGAGGATGGTGGATGCCTGGATATAACGCTTGGTGTCATCAAAGTAATTGCCGGTCTCAGGATCGATGCCACGCACGGCGCCGATCATCTCGCTGGCAAACAGAATGTTGTCGACCGGGATGACCTTGGTCAGCAGGTCGATGCCGGGCTGGTGGTAGACGCAGGTGTCAAAGAAGATGTTGTTCAGCAGGTGATCCTTCAGCAGCGGCTTTTTCAGCTCCTGCGCCAGACCGCGAAAACGACCCCAGTGGTAAGGCACCGCGCCGCCGCCGTGCGGAATGATGAACTTCAATGTCGGAAAGTCCTTGAACAAGTCCGAGGTCAGGCACTGCATGAAGGCGGTGGTGTCGGCGTTCAGATAGTGGGCACCGGTGGTGTGAAAGCACGCGTTGCAGCTGGTGGACACGTGAATCATCGCGGGGATGTCGTACTCGACCATCTTCTCGTAGATCGGGTACCAGTGCCGGTCGCTCAAGGGTGGCGAGGTCCAGTGGCCGCCACTGGGGTCGGGATTGAGGTTGATGCCCACATTGCCGTATTCCTTGACGCATTTTTCCAGCTCGGGAATGCTGGTGCGGGGGTCCACGCCCGGGCTTTGAGGCAGCATGGCAGCGGGGATGAAGTTGTCGGGGAACAGCTGGCTCACGCGGTAGCACAGCTCATTGCAGATGGCCGCCCAGGTCGAGCTGACATTGAAGTCGCCGATGTGGTGTGCCATGAAACTGGCGCGCGGGCTGAAGATGGTGAGGTCGGAGCCGCGCTCTTTCATCAACTTGAGCTGATTGGTCTCAATCGACTCGCGCAGCTCATCGTCGCTGATCTTGAGGTCTGCGACTTTGGGCATGAGGGCCGGGTCCTTGATGCCGGCAATCTGCTGGTTGCGCCAGTTCTCCAGCGCCTTGGGCGCGGTGGTGTAGTGGCCGTGACAGTCAATGATCATGGGGTTCTTCACGAAGGTCTCCTGATGTATACAAAAATTGGGCGAAAGCGACAGCCGTCAGGCAGGCTCCATACCCTGGCGCCGCTTGGCCTCTGCAGCCTGCGCAGAGGCCATGAATTCAAGCAGATCGTGCGCGGCCGCAGCCTGGGTCGAGCCGCTGCCTATGCCGGCAGAAAAAGTGGTTGTGATCTGGATCTCTGGCGGCAAGGATCCCACGAGGGTGATGCCGGGCACGTGGATCAATTCACTGAGCTGCTGAAAGCCCAATTCAACCTCACCCCGCGCCACAAGCGCCCCCACCGGAACACCGGGAGGCGCCTGCACAATGCGTTCTCGAATGAGGTCTGCAATGCCCCAACGTTCGAACAGTTTGACCAAGGCCACGCCGCTGGGTCCGGTGGAATAACTGATGCTGCGCGCCGCCAGCACAGCCTGCCGTACGGCGTTTTCCGAAGCAATATCAGGCTGCGGCGTACCGGCGCGCACCGCGACTGCGACGCCGGAGTGCACCAGATCAACCTTGCTGCTCGCATCGATGTGACCCGTTGCAATCAGCTTGTCAATCGCGTCGGAAGCCAGAATGACCAGATCAAAAGGTTCCCCCGCTTGCACACGTTTGGCAGCATCCACGCCGCCGACCGATTCGATGGCGATTTCACCGTCCGAACGCTGTGCATACATCTGCACCAGTTCTGCCAGCAACTGGCGGGTGGCCATGGACGAAATACCCCGCAGGGTGGGTCGCGATGAAGAAACGGCGTTTTGCATGAACTGCATTTTGGCGGGATCAGTGCTGCTTGCTAAGACAGGCGGACCACTAGCAGCTATATCCAATTGGCATAATAAGGCATCAGTTATTCCCCAGCAGCACCCATGGATCTGAAACAACTCGAGTACTTTGTGCGCGTAGCCGAACTCGGCAGCTTCACCCGCGCCTCCATCGCGCTGGACGTGGCACAACCCGCGCTCAGCCGCCAGGTACGCCTGCTGGAAGTAGAACTGCGGCAGAACCTGTTAACCCGCAATGGGCGTGGTGCCATACCCACCGAAGCCGGACGCCTTCTGCTGGCCCATGGCCGTGGCATCTTGCATCAGGTGGAGCGAGCGCGCGAGGAATTGGGCCGGGTGCGCGGAGCCTTGGCCGGCCGCGTGGCAGTGGGATTACCCAGCAGCCTGGCACGGGTGCTGACGGTACCACTGACGCGGGCTTTTCGCCAGCAAATGCCCGACGCCAGCATTTCAATCAGCGAAGGCCTGTCCGTGGCCATGCAGGAGTCCTTGGTGAATGGGCGACTGGACATTGCCGTGCTGTACAACGCTCAGCCAAGCACCGACATAGACATCTCCCCACTGCTCGAGGAAGACCTGGCATTGGTCCAGGCCCGCCCGCCGGGCCTGCAGGAAGACCCCTCCCCCGGTCCCATTTCATTGAAAGCGGTCGCGGAGTTGCCCCTGGTGATTCCAAGCCGACCCAATGCCATTCGCATGCACGTGGAATCGGAACTGGCCAACATTGGCTGCCGCCTGAAAATCGCCTTGGAGATTGACGGCGTGTCGGCCATTCTCGATCTGGTGGCCGACGGCGCAGGCTGCGCCGTGCTGTCGCGCAACGCAGTGGCGAATTCGGTCAGGCCCTCTGCCTTCACCGTGCGCAAGATCCGTGATCCAGCACTGCGCACCAAGGTTTCGCTGGCAACCAGCTCACTGCGACCCGCCACGCTGACGCAGCAGGCCACGCTCACCCTGATACGCCAGATCGTGGACCAGCTGCCCAAGCCTGATTGATCGGGCTTGAGGCCCTTACTCGACGCGTGTGATCGAGGTGGGCTTGAAGCCCAGATCGGCAGCCTTGCCCTTGCGGGCGCGGGCCGTACGGGCGTTGTTGAGACTTCGGATCTCCAGCGTCTCTTCCCTGGCTTTTCCGCCCCGGCCAATACCTTCGATGCGAATGCTGCGCGTGTAGGCAGCAGCACCGGCCAGGGCATCCTTGGGTTCAAGGTCAATCAGCATCAGTCCCCGACCGCCGTTGGCCATGGATTTGAGTTCGTTGATCTCAAACGTCAGGATCCGGCCTCCGGTGGAAGCACAGGCCACGTGGGTAGCAGGTGTCAGCGGCACGGCGCCTGAGCTACCCGCCACTGGCGAGGGCTGGCACAAGGACTCGCCGTCACTGCAACTCACAAAGGCCTTGCCGCCTTTGAGTCGGGAAGTCATGTTCTCCACCGAGGCCAGGAACCCATAACCACCTGAACTGCTGAGCAAAAGGGTGGCGCTGGCTGGGCCCGCGTAGTAATACAGCAATTGGGTGCCGGCTTCCAGCTCCAGCAGGGTTGTCAGTGGTTGTCCATCGCCACGGGCGCCAGGCAACAGCGAAACGGCCACCGAGTAAACGCGGCCGTTGTTACCAAAGGCCAGCAAGGTGTCCACCGTGCGGCACTCAAAAGTGCCATACAAGCCGTCGCCCGACTTGAAGGCGAAGCTGGATGCATCATGCCCATGCCCGCTGCGCGCACGAACCCAGCCTTTTTGGCTCACCACCACGGTCACGGGTTCGTCCACCACCTTGACTTCCAGGACCGCTTTTTTCTCGGCCTGGATCAGGGTACGGCGCGGATCGGCGAAGGTTTTGGCATCGGCCTCGATTTCCTTGATCATCAATTTGCGCAGCGCCGTGGGGCTGCCCAAAATTTCTTCAAGCTTCTTCTGCTCATCGCGCAACTCTTTGAGCTCTTGCTCAATCTTGATGGCTTCCAGACGAGCCAACTGGCGCAGGCGAATTTCAAGAATGTCTTCGGCCTGACGCTCCGACAAATTGAAGCGTGCAATGAGCGCGGCCTTGGGGTCGTCTGCCTGACGAATGATGGCAATCACTTCATCAATATTGAGCAGCACCAGCTGACGGCCTTCCAGAATATGGATGCGGGACAGAACCTTGTCCAGGCGATACTGCGAGCGGCGTTCGATCGTGACCTGGCGGAACTCGATCCACTCGTTGAGCATCTGCCGCAGGGACTTCTGGGTGGGCCGGCCATCGAGTCCGACCATGGTCAGATTGATCGGCGAGGAAGTCTCCAGGCTGGTGTGCGCCAGCAAGGTGGTAATGAGTTCCTGCTGCTGGATCCGGCTGGTCTTGGGTTCGCACACCAGACGCACTGCCGCATCCTTGCTGGACTCGTCACGCACCACATCCAACACCGACAGCACGGTGGCCTTGAGCTGGGTTTGCTCCAGCGATAGCGCCTTCTTGCCGGCCTTGATTTTGGGGTTGCTCAACTCCTCAATTTCTTCCAGCACGCGCTGGGTACTGACGCCTGGCGGCAGCTCAGTGACAACCAGTTGCCATTGGCCGCGCGCCAGTTCCTCGATCTTCCAGCGCGCCCGCACCTTGAGCGAACCACGCCCGCTGCGGTAGGTATCGGCAATGTCGCCAGCGCTACTGATGATCTGACCGCCCCCCGGATAGTCGGGGCCCGGAACAATGGCAAACAATTCGTCATCGCCGAGCTTGGGGGACTTGATGAGTGCCACACAGGCATCGGCAATTTCCCGCAAATTGTGACTGGGGATTTCAGTGGCCAAGCCCACGGCGATGCCACTGGCGCCATTCAGCAAGGCAAACGGCAAGCGGGCCGGCAACTGGCGCGGCTCCTCAGTGGAGCCATCGTAGTTGGGCGTGAAATCAACAGTACCTTCGTCGATTTCATCCAGCAGCAAGCTGGTGATCTTGGCCAGCCGCGCCTCGGTGTAGCGCATCGCAGCGGCGCCATCGCCGTCCCGTGAGCCAAAGTTGCCCTGGCCGTCAATCAACGGGTAACGCAAGGAAAAGTCCTGCGCCATACGCACCGCAGCGTCATACACCGACGAGTCACCGTGCGGATGAAAACGACCCAGCACATCACCCACGACCCGGGCAGATTTAACAGGTTTGGCGCCAGTGTTGCCGTTGGCACCGCCAAAGCCCAAGCCCATGCGCGACATGGAATACAGAATGCGCCGTTGCACCGGCTTCTGACCATCGCACACGTCGGGCAAGGCGCGACCCTTGACCACGCTCAGAGCGTATTCAAGGTAGGCGCGTTGCGCGTACGAAGCAAGGCTGGGAGCGTCGTCGCCGTCGGTGGGCTCTGGACTCTGGGAAAAATCGAGTATCGGTTGGTCAGTCATGAAAACTAGTCAGTCTCGGTCTTGAAGTTGGCATTGGGGATCGGCGGTGGAGCCGATGAAATCATGTTGCCGCGGCTCAAAGCGCCCCCCTGCATTTCCATGCGCACCCGGGTCGGCGCCTGGCGTGGGTTCTGGCTCAAGGCGGAAGGCTTGAGCAGGGTGTAGAGCTGCATCACGGTTTTGACGTAGTTCTGCGTCTCTTTGTAATTGGGGATCTTGTTGCCCGCACGCTGCACGGCCCCCTCGCCCGCGTTGTAAGCGGCCAAAGCCAGTTCAAGCTGCCCGGGGAAAAGATTGAGCAGATCCCGCAAATAGCGACTGCCGGTTCTGACATTGGTCCTGGGGTCAGAAAGCTTTTTCTCGATGGATGTGCGCTTGTCCCCTTCAAGGCCATAGCGCGCCGCTGTGGCGGGCATGATCTGCATCAATCCAATGGCGCCCTTGGGTGACACCGCCATGGCGTCAAAGCCGGACTCGGTCGCAATCAGGGCCTGCAGCAACTCAAAATCGATACTGTGAAAGGTGGACGCTTCGCGCAGGTAGGTCTTGACGACTCGGAAGCTGGGCGAGACTTCAAAAAAACCAAGCATCCGGGCCCCTGCCGCCGACAAGACTGCCGGCGCTACCACCGGACTGCCAGAAGCGCCTGCACCCCTCTGGCCCGTGGCGGTATCGAAGTTTTCGCCACCTCGGGAAAAGATTTCATACCGCTCGTCCAAGCGTTCTGTTGCAAAGTGGGCAACGCCCTTGTCGTCCACATAAGCCCAGATATCCGCATGCGCCGATTGCTGCAAAAATAATAGCAATAAGCCTATATAAAACGAGGGCATCAGGCCAAAAAAACCTGAAGCAACCCGACGACAACGAAGCAGCAGGTGCATCAAATATCGATCTCGACAGAGTCTCCGTGAAGCTCCATCAGCTCACGGCGCGCCGCAGCCTCACCTTTGCCCATCAGTTTGGTGATCAGCCCTTCGGTTTGCGCAAAATCCATGCTGCCCAGTTGTACCGGCAGCAAACGCCGGGTGTCCGGATTGAGTGTGGTGTCCCACAGCTGCTCGGCGTTCATCTCGCCCAGACCCTTGAAGCGGCTGATGCTCCAGGCCCCTTCCCGCACGCCTTCTTTGCGCAGCTTGTCGAGGATGGCGGTCAACTCGCCGTCATCGAGCGCGTAGGCTTTGGAAGCAGGCTTCTTGCCGCGGGCCGGGGCGTCGACGCGAAACAGCGGCGGGCGTGCCACAAACACATGGCCCGTTTCAATCAGCTTGGGAAAGTGCCTGAAGAACAGGGTGAGCAGCAAGACCTGAATATGCGAGCCATCCACATCGGCGTCCGACAAGATACACACCTTGCCGTAGCGCAACCCACTCAGGTCAGGGCTGTCATTGGGACCATGCGGATCGACACCGATCGCCACCGCAATGTCGTGGATTTCAGTATTGGCAAACAGGCGATCGCGTTCGACTTCCCAGGTATTGAGCACCTTGCCGCGCAAAGGCAGGATGGCCTGGCTTTCCTTGTCGCGGCCCATCTTGGCGCTGCCCCCGGCGGAGTCTCCTTCCACCAGAAACACTTCATTGTGGGCCAGGTCCCGGCTTTCGCAGTCGGTCAGCTTGCCTGGCAATACGGCCACGCCAGAGCCCTTTCGTTTCTCGACTTTCTGACCGGCCTTCTGCCGGGTCTGGGCCGCCTTGATGGCGAGTTCGGCAAGCTTCTTGCCGTATTCAACGTGCTGGTTCAGCCAGAGCTCCAGCGTCGGGCGTACAAAACTCGATACCAGGCGCACCGCATCGCGCGAGTTCAGGCGCTCCTTGATCTGCCCCTGAAACTGCGGGTCCAGAACTTTGGCGGACAGCACATAACTGGCACGGGCAAACACATCTTCCGGCAGCAGTTTGACGCCTTTGGGCAGCAGGGAATGCAACTCGATGAAGCTCTTGACCGCCGTGAACAGGCCGTCGCGCAAGCCGCTTTCATGGGTCCCGCCAGCGCTGGTGGGGATCAGATTGACGTAACTCTCACGCACCGGCTGACCATCCTCCGTGAACGCAACGCACCAGGAAGCGCCCTCGCCTTCAGCAAAACTGTCGTGCTGCGCGTCGGCAAAGCCCTCGCCCTCGAACAGAGGAATAACGGGTTCGCCACCCAGCGTCTGCATCAAGTAGTCGCGCAAGCCGCCCTTGTAAATCCAGGTTTGGGTTTCACCGGCTTTCTCGTTGATGAGACTGACCGTCACGCCTGGCATCAGGACAGCCTTGCTGCGCAGCAGATGCGTCAGCTGCCCCATGGGGAGTGCCAATGCCTCGAAATATTTGCCATCGGGCCACACGCGCACAGTCGTGCCCGACTTCCGGTCACCTTCGCCAGCCTTGCGTGCCTGCAAGGCTTCCGCCACGTCGCCATTTTCAAAAACCAGGCGCGCCACCATGCCTTCGCGGTAGGTTGTGGCTTCCAGACGCTTGGCCAAGGCATTGGTCACGCTGACACCCACGCCGTGCAGACCGCCCGAAAAGCTGTAAGCGCCGCCCTTGCCTTTGTCAAACTTGCCGCCCGCATGCAAACGTGTGAAAACCAGTTCGATCACGGGTGCATTTTCTTCGGGATGCAGGCCAAAGGGGATGCCCCGGCCATCATCTTCAATGCTGACGGATCCGTCCGTATGCAACAAAACCTTGATTTTCTTGCCATGCCCCGCCAGCGCCTCGTCGGCCGCGTTGTCCAGCACTTCCTGGATCACATGAAGCGGATTGTCGGTGCGGGTGTACATCCCGGGCCGCTGCTTGACCGGCTCCAGGCCCTTGAGCACGCGGATGGAACCCTCTGAATATTCGGATATTGGTTTAACTGCCATAGCCTTGAATTGTAGTCGCTTGCCATCAAACAACTGGATGAAAATACAGGCCTCATGCCGCAAGCCCAATTTGGCGACAGAGCGGCCGCTGCCGAGAGCGACTATATTTGGCTCATGACAACACCCTCCAGACCGCTCTCGATCACACAGGTTCTCATTTGCGGCGCAGCCATCGTGACCCTGTCCATGGGCATCCGCCACGGCTTCGGCCTGTGGCTGCAACCCATCACCCAAACCCAGAACTGGAGCCGTGAGACCTTTGCGCTGGCCATTGCCATCCAGAACCTCACTTGGGGCTTCGCCGGTATTTTTGCCGGCATGGCTGCCGACAAATTTGGCGCCTTTAAGGTCATTGTGCTGGGTGCAGTGCTTTACGCGCTGGGTTTGGTCGGGATGGCCAACTCGTCCACGCCATTCTGGTTTGCCATGACGGCTGGCGTGCTTATCGGCATGGCCCAGGCGGGAACCACCTATGCTGTGGTCTACGGGGTGATCGGGCGCAACGTCAGTCTGGATAAGCGCTCCTGGGCCATGGGCGTGGCCGCCGCTGCGGGTTCTTTCGGCCAGTTCCTGATGGTGCCGACGGAAGGCTTTCTGATTGACAGCCTGGGCTGGAAAGAGGCCCTGGTGGCCTTGGGTCTTGCAGCACTGCTGATCGCGCCACTGGCCTGGGGATTGCGTGAGCCTGGATTTTCTGCTGGCACCGCTTCAAAGCGCGATCAAAGCATCGTTCAGGCACTGAAAGAAGCATTCCAATACCGCAGCTTTCAGTTGCTCATGGCGGGCTATTTCGTTTGCGGCTTCCAGGTGGTTTTCATTGGGGTGCACATGCCCAGTTACCTGAAGGACCACGGTTTGTCACCCCAGGTCGCCAGCTATGCCCTGGCGCTGATTGGCCTGTTCAACGTCTTTGGCACTTATGCGGCCGGCTCACTGGGGCAAAGAATGCCCAAGAAGAACATCCTGGTCTTCATCTACCTCGCAAGAACGGTGGCAATCTCCCTGTTTCTGCTGGTCCCCCTGTCGCCGCTGAGCGTCTATGTTTTTTCGGCCGTGATGGGACTGTTGTGGCTCTCCACAGTGCCTCCCACCAACGCCACGGTGGCGCAGATCTTCGGCGTTGCACACCTGTCCATGCTCAGTGGCTTTGTGTTTTTCAGCCATCAGATCGGCTCTTTTCTGGGCGTGTGGCTGGGCGGCTACCTGTACGATCGCACCGGCAGTTATGACGTGGTCTGGTACATCGCCATTGCGCTGGGGGTATTGGCGGCCCTGGCAAATATGCCGGTGAAGGAAGCATCCATCGTTCGCAGAACTGCGCCGCAGGGTGGCCTGACATCAACATCATGAAGCATGGCTACAAGGCACTCCTCTATGCGGGTGCTTTGACCCTCCTCCTGGCGGTGTTCTCCTTGTACACACGCCCTGACTTCCTGCTCAAGCTGGCAGATCAGATTTGGGCCTGTTTCTGAGACCAAGCAACTCCTCTACTGTGGATAAATCACCAAGTTCTCCCGCTCACGGCAGGGAACCAGCATCCAGCTGGGTTCGACGCTGGAGCCACCTCGCCCCGCGCCCAGGCTCGGTGCTGGACATTGCCTGCGGCCATGGTCGGCACATGAAATGGTTTTCAGAACTGGGCCACCGCGTCACGGGCATTGACCGCTCGCCTGAAGCCATCAACGCGGCAGCCGCTTACGGCGAAGCCGTTCTGGCAGACATCGAACAGGGTCCCTGGCCCCTCGGGAACGGCGACCAACTGCGTCAGTTTGACGCCGTGATCGTCACCAACTACCTGTGGCGAGCACTATTTCCGGTCATTGCCCAAAGCGTTGCACCCGGAGGTCTGCTGATTTACGAAACCTTTGCCACAGGCAATGAAACGGTGGGAAAGCCGTCAAGACCCGATTTCCTGCTGCAGCCTGCTGAATTGCTCACCACGTTCCGGGGTATGCGCTTGATCGCCTTTGAAGACGGTTTTCTGGACAATCCCCCCCGTTTCGTACAACGCATTGCTGCGGTTCGCGATGATTTGACGGGCTCGGACCACCGAGTACCCAAGCGATATCCGCTTTGATTTTCTCACTCTAGTTAAAATGCTGATTTACCGTTTAATTACTCGGACATGACATCCTCAACCGGCCAAATCTCGGGCAGCATCGTCGCACTTGTCACCCCTATGCATGAGGATGGTAGTGTTGACTACCCCACGCTGCGTAAACTGATCGACTGGCACATCACAGAGGGCACCGACTGCATTGGCGTCGTTGGCACCACTGGTGAATCGCCCACGGTCAATGTGCAGGAACATTGCGAAATCATCCGCGTATCGGTGGAGCAAGCCGCAGGCCGGGTACCGGTGATGGCGGGTTGTGGCGCCAACTCGACAGCCGAGGCCATCGAATTGGCCAAATTTGCCAAAGCAGTCGGTGCAGATTGCCAATTGCAGGTCGTTCCCTATTACAACAAGCCAACCCAGGAAGGGCAGTTTTTGCACTTCAAGGCGATCGCCGAAGCCGTTGAACTTCCCATGGTCCTGTACAACGTCCCTGGCCGTTCAGTTGCAGATATGGCACATGACACGGTTCTGCGTCTGGCCAAAGTGCCAGGAATCGTTGGCATCAAGGAAGCGACAGGCAACATCGAGCGCGCCCAGTGGTTGATCCGTGAAGCGCCCAAGGGCTTTGCCATTTACTCGGGTGATGATCCGACTGCCGTCGCCCTCATGCTGTGCGGTGGGCATGGCAACGTCAGCGTCACCGCCAACGTAGCGCCCCGGCTCATGCACGAACTGTGCGTTGCCGCCATGGCAGGTAACACGAAGCGCGCCATGGAAATCCAGTTTGAACTGATGCCCCTGCACAAAAACCTCTTTGTCGAGGCCAACCCCATCCCCGTGAAATGGGCGATGGCCAGAATGAAGCTGTGTGGTGCCACAATGCGGCTGCCCATGACACCTCTGACCTCCGTCAACGAAGTGGTCGTTGAAAGCGCTTTGCTGGCATGCGGCCTGGTCTGATCGATCCGGTCAGACCTCTCTCATTACCCCTAGGGACACTCTTGTGAATCATTTTTCCAGAATTGCGCTGCTGAGCCTTTCCATGACGCTTGGTGCGTGCTCCGTTCTCGAGAGCGACAAAATTGACTACAAAAGCTCAGGCAAGGCGCCTACGCTGGAAGTCCCGCCCGACCTGACACAACTGTCCCGCGAAACCCGGTACGCCGTTCCTGGCGGTCCGGTGACGGCATCAAGCTTCAAGCTTGGACAAGCGACCGACACGGTGCCTACGGCCGTCACCTCCATTGGCGACGTTCGCATTGAACGTGCGGGCACCCAGCGCTGGCTGGTCATCAATCGGCCGGCCGACAAACTGTGGGAGCCCGTGCGTGACTTCTGGCAAGAAAATGGCTTCCTGCTCGCTCTCGATCAGGCCAATCTGGGCATCATGGAAACAGACTGGGCGGAAAACCGCGCCAAACTGCCGCAAGACATCATTCGCGGAACGCTGGGAAAAGTATTTGACTCGCTGTACTCGACAGGTGAACGCGACAAGTTTCGCACCCGCCTGGAACGAAATGCAACCGGCGGAACCGACATCTTTATCAGCCATCGCGGCATGCTGGAGGTGTATGACAGCGCACAAAAGGACCGGACGGTGTGGCAGCCTCGTGCCGTGGACCCCGAACTCGAAGCAGAGTTTCTGCGCCGCCTGATGGTCAAGCTGGGCGTCACCCATGAGCAATCCAAGGCGCTGATTTCTGCAGGTGCCCTCAAAAACACCTCTCGCGTGGCGACCGTGAACGGACAACCCGTGGTTCAAATTGACGAGGGATTCGACCGCGCTTGGCGGCGTGTTGGTTTGTCGCTGGATCGCACCGGCTTCACAGTTGAAGACCGGGATCGCAGCAAAGGCATCTATTTTGTCCGCTATGTGGAACCCAATGCAGACAAAGCCGAGCCCGGCTTCTTCAGCAAACTCTTTGGCCCTTCCAAAGCGGACGCCAAACCTTTGAAATACCGGATCGCTGTCGTCAGCCAGGGGGACTCCACCGTCGTCTCGGTACTTGACAATGCGGGCGCACCTGACACAACGGGTACGGCTCAGCGAATCGTCAAAGTGATTGCCGAAGACCTCAAATAAACGAATCGCGGGATGCTGCGATTCAAGATCCTGGGCAGTGGCAGTTCGGGAAACGCTATGGTGGTTGAAGCCGGCAGTGCAAACGGCTTTACACGGGTGCTGGTAGATTGCGGACTGCCCCTCAGGCAACTGGACGAGCGTTTGGCGCTGGCGGGATTATCAGCCGACGCGATTGATGCTGTTTTCATCACACATGAGCACAGTGATCACATCGGCCATGCCCGTCAATTTGCCCTGCGATGGCGAACGCCCGTGTGGATGAGTCATGGCACCCATGCCGCTATGGGTTCTCCCGATTTCGACGGATTGCTGATGCGAGCCTGCGACTGCACCAGCATCCAGATCAAAGACCTGCAGATCATGCCCTTCACTGTGCCCCACGATGCGCAGGAGCCACTCCAGTTGGTGATCTCGGATACCTCGAAACGGCTCGGCATTCTGACCGATTTGGGACACGCCACACCCCATGTAATCGAGCAATTGGCGGGTTGCCACGCGCTGATCCTTGAATGCAACCACGACCCGGATCTCCTCGCAAGTTCAAGCTATCCCGAGTTTCTCAAACGACGCGTCGGGGGACGATTCGGCCACTTGTCCAATGATCAAGCAGCAGGCATTGCCACTGCGGTTTGCCACGACGGCCTGAAGCATCTCATTGCGGCTCATTTAAGCGAACGCAACAATCATCCCGAACTTGCCATACAAACCCTGGCCCGCGCAACAGGTCGGGACCCGTCAGAAATTGTGGCCGCACATCCAGCATCCGGCACGGTGTGGCTACAACTCTAAATTCTTTCAGGCAATAAAAAAGCCACCTGACGGTGGCTTTTTCATCAACAAAGTTGAGAAAGCAAAAGCTTACTTCTTCGCTGGGGCAGCAACTTCAGCAGCCTTCTTGGCAGCATCGTTAGCAGCGCCTTTGGCAGCGTCGGCAGCAGCGCCAACAGCAACAGCAGCACCCTTGGCAGCATCAGCAGCAGCGCCGGTAACAGCAGCAGCGCCGGCAGCAGCACCAGAAGCAGCAGCTTCAGGAGCGGGAGCAGCAGCAGGTGCTGGAGCAGCAGCAGGTGCTGGAGCAGCAACAGGAGCAGGAGCAGGAGCGGCTGCAGGAGCAGGAGCTTCTTCTTTTTTACCACAAGCAGCCAGAGCAGCGGCAGCGATAACAGCAGCCAAAACGAGCGATTTATTCATTTGAAAAATACCTAGTGAGTTAACGAAACAATTTCCGGAAATTGTCAGTGCAGCGAACTGCAAGGACCAAGCAAAAGGACTCGAGCTCTTTTTGCTTAGCCCCAAATTATATCGCAATATTTTCTTCTATTCACTTGAAACTTCAACAAGTGTGAATCACAAACCCAGTGTGGATGCCGGGAATCCGGGTGAGCTGTTCCGGATATGTTCATCCAGCATCTCGCGCAGCTTCACCCAATACTCTCGCCCATCGCCGCAAATTCCGCGGCTCTGCGATGGGTCCAGTCGGTGCATGAACCAGGCCGGACTCAAAATGACGCTGGGAAAATCAAGCGCAGACGCCGTGCGACACACCCGGCAGTCGAGAATATGTCCCCATGTTTTCCGCCATGCGACAAAACGGGGCTGATGACGCATTACCTCGTCATAGCGGGTGGCAAGCATGGTCAGGCGGCGCCCCGATGACGACCACGCCTGCAATGACGCCACGACCTCACGCTCGCGCAAAGGCCAATCCTCGAAAGTGGCGTCGCACAGGATGATCTCCCGCCAACCCTCTCTGGCAGCGCGAGCCAGAGCGTCCCGAACCAGTTGCTCAAAGTCACTGCGACCGGAAAATCTGCCGCTGAGCAGTCCTTCCGATGGCTCGCCGGCTGGTTTGGCCGGCTGTTCAGAGTCCATGTAACCACCCCGCATCGCACCAGTCCTGCAACAATGCCCTGGCTTCAGCGCTGGCACGGCCCAAGTCCCGATGACTCAGACTGCGCTGGTCCGACAGTTGCTGCATCAATGTCGCATCGCGCCCGGCGGCCCGAAAGCTCTCGCCATTGATAAAAATATGACGGGCATCAAACATCATTTTGGTGCGACGGTCCAGCTGTACACAAGTATTTGGTTCCGCAGCCCCCCGCTCACCATCCTCGAACCAGACATTGGCCTTTGGTTCAGTCAGGTACTCGCCCAGCGCCCGTGCCAACGCATCCGGATCACGCAAGGCTTTTTCAAGCGCATCGCGCGCAAATTCGACCATTTGCGCTGGAATTTCCCCAGGTTGCGTTACCGCGACCTGCCGGGGGTCCTTGTACAAGGCCACGCCCACCATATCCTCCGCATCCTCGGCCAGGCGCGACAACATCTCGCGGGCCAACTCGCCCTGGCTCGGCGAACGAAATCCAATGGAGTACGTCATGCACTCCCCTTCTGCTCCACCGTCGTGCGCATACCGGGGCGGGAGATACAACATGTCGCCGGGCTCCAGGACGAACTCCTCTTCAGGCACAAAGTTAGCCAGGATTTTCAACGGAACGCCCTCCTGCAAGGACAGGTCTTTCTGACGGCCGATACGCCAGCGCCTGCGACCGTGCGCCTGCAGCAAAAACACGTCATAGCTGTCAAAGTGCGGGCCAACACCACCACCGTCCGTGGCGTAGCTGATCATCAGATCGTCCAGTCGAGCGTCCGGAACAAAACGAAACTTGTTCATCAGGTCATGCACCGCCTGATGCTGCAAATCAACTCCCTGCAACAAAAGCGTCCAACCCGGCTGCTTCAGAGCCGGCAGGGCGCGCCGCTCAAACGGCCCCTGCCTGAAACGCCAGCCCGGAGCATGCTTGCCCTGCTGCTGGATCACCATGCGCGCCTGCACATCCTCGCGGGATGCAAGCTCAAACAACTCGCCGCGGTCCAGCAAAGGCTTGAAACCGGGAATGGCCTGGCGAACCAGCAAGGGTTTTTTTTGCCAATGCCGCTTCATGAACAGCTGGGGACTCAAACCGCCCAGCAGTTGCAGTGGCTGATCTACATCCATAAAAATCTCCGGTGACGTTGGGGGAAAAGACATTGTCAATTCAAACTGCGACAATTCTCATATGGAAATTAAACAACAATGTGTGGTCGCTCTGACCTGGACGCTGAAAGACACCCTGGGCGAGGAACTTGATGTACTCGATGAGCCCGTTGAATTTCTGGTCGGCGGCGAAGATCTTTTCGATGCGATTGAAGAAGCGCTGCAAGGCCATGAAGTTGGCGCCAGACTGGATCTGCAAATCGAACCCGAACAGGGTTTTGGCGATTTCAATGATCAGCTCATCTTCCTTGAAGCGCGGGGACTTTTCCCGCCCGAACTCGAAGAAGGCATGACGATTGAGGGAAGCGCATTGCCGGTTGGCTGCAACCCTGATGCCCCCAAAGACGTTATTTACACCGTCACCGAAATCTACCCCGAGCACATCGTGCTGGACGGAAATCACCCCCTTGCGGGAATTGCACTTCGTCTGAATCTGAAGGTTGAGGGCATTCGCGAAGCCACCGAAGAGGAAATTGGACGCGGCTCAGCAGGCACCGGGTTTTTCAAGGTCCACGCGCTGCACGCAACACCGCCCGGCAACGACACCCTGCACTGACTCAGGACTTGCCAGTAGAACCATAACCCCCCTCGCCACGCTCGCTGGCGGGGAATTCAGTCACCACGTTGAATTGCGCCTGGACCACGGGAACAATAACGAGTTGGGCAATGCGCTCCATCGGGGCTATCGTGAAAGCGACATCACTGCGATTCCAGGCGCTGACCATCAACTGGCCCTGGTAATCACTGTCAATCAACCCCACCAGGTTTCCAAGCACGATGCCGTGCTTGTGACCCAGGCCCGAGCGGGGCAGGATGAGCGCTGCAAAATTCGGATCATTCAGATAAATGGCGATGCCGGTGGGCACGAGTTGCCAGGCATTGGGCTCCAAGGTCAAGGGCTCACTCAGGCAAGCGCGCAAATCAAGCCCGGCGCTGCCTGGCGTCGCATACGCCGGCAACTGCTCTGCCATGCGTGAATCCATGATCTTGACATCTATTTTCATCATTTCTGGCCTCTAGCCTTCATTCTTATTGCAATGTTTGCTATCAATTTACGAGCAAGCGACAACTTGCTGTCGCGCTCCATTTCCTGGGTACCGGACTCGTCCACCAAAAGTAGTGCGTTGTCGTCCTGCCCAAAGGTGGCGGGACCGATGTTTCCCACCAGCAAGGGAACGCCCTTGCGCAGGCGCTTGGCCTGCGCGTTGGCCAGCAGATCCTGACTCTCCGCCGCAAAGCCCACGCAATACAAGTCCCCGGCTTGGGCGCGGGTGGACTGCGCAACGGCAGCCAGAATGTCCGGATTCTCGACAAAACTCAATTCCGGCGTTTTGCCCGAGCCGTCCTTTTTGATTTTTTGATCCGCCGCATGGGCCGGCCGCCAATCAGCCACCGCAGCCGTCGCAATAAACACGGTCGCAGCAGCAACCTTGTCCTGAACCGCCTGGAACATGTCTCTTGCGGACCGCACATCCACACGATTGACACCGCGGGGCGTTGCCAGACTGACCGGACCAGCGACCAGCGTCACGACGGCCCCGGCTTCACGCGCCGCCCGGGCAATAGAAAACCCCATTTTCCCGCTGGACAGGTTGGTAATACCCCGCACCGGGTCAATCGCTTCGTAGGTCGGCCCTGCCGTCACCAGCACATGCTGCCCCGCCAGCGTTTTGGGCTGGAAAAAGGCAATCACCTCTTCCAGCAACTCATGGGACTCCAACATGCGACCATCACCCGTTTCGCCACAGGCCTGATCTCCGTTTCCCACATCAAAAATCGTTGCCCCATCCGATACCAGTTGGGCCCGGTTGCGTTGGGTGGCAGGATGCGCCCACATTTCACGGTTCATGGCGGGCGCAATCAGCAAAGGCACACTCTGCAGGGGGCGTGCCAGGCACATCAGGCTCAGGAGATCGTCTGCACGGCCATGCAGGAGCTTGGCCATGAAATCGGCACTGCAGGGCGCAATCAGGATGGCATCAGCCTCCCGGCTCAGATTGATGTGCGGCATGTTGTTGGGTTCACGCGGATCCCATTGCGAACCATAAACCGTGCGATTGCTCAAGGCCTGCATGGTCACAGGCGTCATGAACTGCTGCGCGGCTTCCGTCATCACCACCTGTACCGTCGCACCCTCCTTGACCAGGGCCCGGCACAAGTCGGCCGCCTTGTAGCAGGCAATGCCACCCGTCAGCCCAAGAACAATATGTTTTCCAGCAAGCTCATTCATGCCGGCAATGTAGCAGAGCTTGAAGCGGCCTACCCGTTCCTTGCCGACGCCTCATGGTGCAACAGGTCTGAAGCTGGTGGCCTGTATAATTTCGCTTTACCACCTCCCCGAGCGTGCAGCTCCCTCTGACATGACCAAATTTGTCTTCGTCACCGGCGGTGTGGTGTCTTCCCTTGGCAAGGGAATCGCCTCAGCCTCCTTAGCAGCGATTTTGGAATCGCGAGGCCTCAAAGTCACTTTAATCAAGCTTGACCCCTACCTGAACGTCGATCCTGGCACCATGTCGCCCATGCAGCATGGTGAGGTGTTCGTCACCGACGATGGCGCCGAAACCGATCTCGACCTGGGCCACTATGAACGCTTTGTGGAAACACGGATGCGTAAGGCCAACAACTTCACCACGGGTCAGATCTATAAAAGCGTGCTGGAAAAGGAGCGCCGTGGCGACTACCTGGGCAAGACCGTGCAGGTCATCCCCCACGTGACCAATGAAATTCAGGATTTCATCAAGCGCGGCGCGCGCTTCGGCACCCCCGAAGCGGTGGATGTGGCCATTGTCGAAATCGGCGGCACTGTGGGTGACATAGAGTCCCTGCCCTTTCTGGAAGCCGTGCGCCAGATGAGCCTCAAGCTCGGCCCCAACAACAGCGCCTTCGTGCATCTGAGCTACGTGCCATGGATCGCGGCGGCCGGCGAACTCAAAACCAAACCAACCCAGCACACCGCCAAGCAGTTGCGGGAAATCGGCATTCAGGCCGATGCCCTTCTGTGCCGTGCCGACCGGCCCATCCCGGACGAAGAGCGGCAAAAAATCTCGCTGTTTTCCAACGTACCGGACTGGGGCGTCATCTCCATGTGGGACGTGGACACCATCTACAAGGTGCCGCGCATGTTGCATGAACAGGGACTGGATGGCCTGATCTGCGACAAGCTGCGTCTGAACACGCCGCCCGCCAATTTGAAGCGCTGGGACGATTTGGTTTACGAAACAGCGCACCCGCAAGGCGACGTCAACATCGCCATGGTTGGCAAATATGTGGACTTGAGCGACAGCTACAAGTCGCTCAATGAAGCCCTGCGGCACGCAGGCATGAAGAACCACGTGCGGGTAAAAATTGATTACATCGATTCAGAAACCATCACGCCGGACAGCGTGAAGCAACTCGCCAAGTTTGATGCCATTCTGGTGCCAGGTGGTTTTGGCGTTCGCGGCGTTGAAGGCAAAATTTGCGCCGCCCGTTTTGCCCGTGAAAACAGGGTTCCGTACCTCGGCATCTGCCTGGGCATGCAGGTGGCCACCATCGAATTCGCCCGCCACGTTGCGGGTTTGAAAGACGCCAACAGCACCGAATTTGAGCCCCATGGTCCAAACCCCGTGATTGCCCTGATCACCGAGTGGAAAGACGAAGACGGCACCATCAAAACCCGTGACGCCAATTCTGATCTGGGCGGCACCATGCGCCTGGGTGCGCAGAGTTCTGATGTGGCCAAAGGCACTTTGGCTCACAAGATCTACGGCGACGTCGTCACAGAGCGCCACCGCCATCGCTACGAAGCCAATGTCAATTACCTGGACACGCTGCGCAAGGCTGGCCTGGTGATCTCCGCCCTGACACAGCGCGAACACCTGACGGAAATAGTCGAACTCCCGCAAGCTGTTCACCCGTGGTTCATGGGTGTTCAGTTCCACCCTGAATTCAAGTCAACCCCCTGGGATGGGCACCCGCTGTTCAATGCGTTTGTCAAGGCGGCTTTGGACCACCAGACCGAAGGCAAGAACTTGAAGGCAGTCGCCTGATGAAGCTGTGCGGCTTTGATATTGGACTGCAGCACCGGTTTTTTCTGATCGCGGGTCCCTGCGTCATCGAGTCGGAACAATTGCAGATGGATACGGCCGGCACGCTGAAGGAAATCACTTCGAGTCTGGGTATTCCATTCATCTTCAAAAGCAGCTTTGACAAGGCCAACCGCTCCAGCGGCAGTACCTTTCGCGGGCCCGGTATCGACAAGGGATTGGAAATTCTGGCCAAGGTGAAACGTGAACTGGGTTTGCCCGTTTTGACGGACATTCATTCGGAAGACCAGATTGCACAGGTTGCCTCGGTGGTGGATGTGCTGCAGACCCCTGCTTTTTTGTGTCGCCAGACTGACTTTATCCGGGCGGTCGCGCAATCAGGCTTGCCGGTGAATATAAAAAAAGGCCAGTTTCTGGCCCCTAGCGACATGAAGAACGTGATCGACAAGGCACGCGCCGCGGCACGGGAAAAAGGTTTGGAAGAAGACAATTTCATGGCCTGCGAGCGTGGTGCCAGTTTTGGCTACAACAACCTGGTCAGTGACATGCGTTCGCTGGCCATCATGCGCGAAACCGGCGCGCCAGTCGTTTTTGATGCCACCCACTCGGTGCAACTGCCCGGCGGACAAGGCACCAGCAGCGGCGGGCAACGTGAAATGGTTCCGGTGCTGGCGCGTGCGGCCGTTGCGGTTGGCGTCGCCGGTTTGTTCATGGAAACCCACCCCGACCCGGCCAAGGCAATGAGTGATGGGCCCAACGCGGTACCACTCAAGCACATGAAAGCCCTGCTGGAGACTTTGGTGGCGCTGGACAGCGTGACCAAGAAAAATGGTTTCCTTGAAAACAATTTCGACGCCTGACCATGACCCGTGCCTGCATTATCGCCAACGTGACCGAGATCAAGCCTTCGCGCTACAAAGGGCACAAAAATGGTCGAAGGCGTATTCGTTTTTTATTGTCTATTTCCTAATTTCAGTTTTGTTTTTTGTTTTTGAAAGAAATCAATGAGTGCAATTGTTGACATCGTCGGTCGCGAAATTCTTGATTCACGGGGCAATCCCACCGTGGAATGTGATGTGCTGCTGGAATCCGGCACCATGGGCCGCGCCGCAGTGCCGTCGGGCGCCTCTACAGGCAGCCGTGAAGCCATTGAACTGCGCGACGGTGACAAGAGCCGTTACCTGGGCAAGGGGGTTCTCAAAGCCGTCGAGTACATCAACACCGAGATTTCCGAAGCGGTTCTGGGTCTGGACGCATCGGAGCAGGCGTTCCTGGACAAGACGCTGATCGACCTGGATGGCACGGAAAACAAATCCCGCCTGGGTGCCAACGCGATGCTGGCCGTTTCCATGGCAGTTGCACGCGCAGCCGCCGAGGAGTCCGGCCTGCCGCTGTACCGCTATTTTGGTGGCATGGGCTCCATGCAGATGCCTGTGCCCATGATGAATGTGGTCAACGGCGGCGCACACGCCAACAACAATCTTGACTTGCAGGAACTGATGATCATTCCGGTGGGTGCACCCAGCTTCCGCGAAGCGGTCCGCTACGGCGCAGAAGTGTTCCACGCCCTCAAGAAAATCCTGCACGACAAAGGCATGAGCGTTGCGGTGGGCGATGAAGGTGGCTTTGCACCGAACGTGGCCAGCCATGAAGCGGCCATCCAGTTAATTCTGGAAGCTATCGACAAGGCCGGGTTCGTTGCAGGCGAACAAATTGCGCTGGGTCTGGACTGCGCGGCCAGCGAGTTTTACAAAGACGGCAAATACCACCTGGAAGGCGAAGGCCTGGTCCTCAGCTCGGAAGAATGGATCAACATCATGTCCACATGGGTGGAAAAGTACCCGATCATCAGCATCGAAGACGGCATGGCCGAAAACGACTGGGATGGATGGAAACTGCTGACCGACCGCTTGGGCAAAAAAGTTCAAATCGTCGGTGACGATCTGTTTGTCACCAACACCAAAATCCTGAAGGAAGGCATCGACAAAGGCATTGCCAATTCGATCCTGATCAAGATCAACCAGATCGGCACCTTGACTGAAACCTTCGCCGCCATCGAAATGGCCAAGCGCGCCGGCTATACCGCCGTGATCAGCCATCGCTCCGGCGAGACCGAGGACTCCACCATCGCCGACATCGCGGTGGGCACAAATGCTGGCCAGATCAAAACTGGCAGCTTGAGCCGTTCGGACCGCATGGCCAAGTACAACCAGTTGCTGCGCATCGAAGAAGACCTGGGCGACATCGCCAGCTACCCCGGCCGCGCGGCCTTTTACAACCTGCGCTGAACCGATGCATGGGTAATCGCGTTGTCCCGGCCATTCTCATCGCCCTGCTCGTAATTCTTCACGCGCAGTTGTGGTTTGGCCGTGGCAGCGTACCCACTGTGGCGCGCATGACTGAACAGCTCCATGCACAGAACCAGCAGAACCAGCAGGCGCTGCTGGCCAACAATCGATTGGCTGCGGAAGTTCGCGATCTGAAGGAAGGCCTGGAAATGGTCGAGGAAAAAGCGCGTCTTGAACTCGGCATGGTCAAGACCAACGAAATTTACGTCCAGATCGCGAAGTAGTCGTCCATACGCTTCATCTTGATGAAAATTGCAATTCTGGGCGCGGAAGGCACAGGCAAAACCCTGTTGTCGCAGGCCTTGGTACAGGCACTACGCAGCATTGAAAACAGTTCGCTTCTTGTGCCAGATGTGTTGCATGAGTGGTGCACACTGCATGGCCGCACACCCAACAGCCACGATCACGCCGCGATGGCCACCGAGCAGACACGCCGGGTCCACGCATCCTTGCCAACGGACGCGCTGGTGGTCGATTCACCATCCCTGATGACCGCCGTCTACAGCGACCTGCTGTTCCATGATGATTCCCTCTACGCCGACGCGCTTCAACATCAACGCCGCTTCGATCTGACCCTGCTCACTGGCCTGGACCTTGACTGGGTACCTGACAGGCCGGAGCGGCCAGGACTTCCATGGCGCGAACCTTTCGATGCGCGCTTGCGCCAGGTACTTCTCGCCAACGCATTGAGCCATACCGTGGTGTACGGCGCAGGACAGGTACGGGTTCAACGCGCGCTACAGGCCATCGCCCATCACAGGGACTCCCAGATTGCGCCACTGGACGCAGACCAGCCACCATGGCAATGGTCGTGTGAAAAGTGCAGCGATGCGACCTGTGAACACCACATATTCACAGGTCGTCTCAAAATTGGTAATACGTAATAAACAGGCGGATGGCAAGGCCGAATATATCAACCGTACAAATTATTGAACGATATCGCTCGATGGTGGCAAAGCACCGGCCACCGTGAATATCTGGGCCACGTCGATCGGGTCGAACTGGTATTGCACACCGCAAAATTCGCACCCGACTTCGATGCCACCGCGCTCGGCCAAAATACTTTGTGCTTCCTCAAGGCCCAGCCCGGCAATCATCCGGCTCACACGCTCGCGGCTGCAAGTACACTCAAAACGTGGCGCGGCATCACCTGTCAAAGGTTCAAAGCGCAACAATTTTTCTTCCCAGAACAAGCGCCGGAGAATGGTTTCTACATCCAGCGTCAGAAGCTCTTCGCGCTTCAGGGTGGATGCCAGGATGGCGATCCGGTTGTAGTGCTCGTTGAGGCCAATTTCATCCTCGTTGGCCTGGCTCACGGCGCTACCGGCAAGGTTGCCCACACCCTCCATGGGCAAACGCTGAATGAGCAGACCTGCTGCAACCTTGTCGTCAGCCGCGAGCACCAGGGTTGTATCCAGTTGCTCGCTTTGCAGCATGTAGTGCTGCAGGACATCGCTCAGGCTCTCAAGCTTTTCGCGCTGGTCTCCAAACAAGGGCACAACGCCCTGGTAGGGCTGCTGACCAGGGAAACGGGTCTTGGGGTCCAGCGTGATGGCGCATTTTCCCTCGTTGTTCACGTTGACCATCGTGCTCAGGCTTGCCTCAGCGGCGACGTCTCCCGAAACAGTCGCCGTGGCGCGCAAACCCAAATCGGGCTGTACCTCAACCACGGCCAGCTTCACAGGTCCATCGCCAAATATCTGCAAAATGAGCGAGCCATTGAACTTGATGTTGGACTGCATCAGCGTTGCCGCAGCCACCATCTCCCCCAACAAGTTTTGCACGGGCAAAGGGTAAGCGGCGGTGGGATGCGCGGAGGCCCGACGGCGCAGAATTTCAACCCATGCATCGGTCAGGCGCACCACCATGCCGCGCACCGGCAGACCGTCAAATAAAAACTTGTGAAGTTCAGACACGCGCTTGCTCTTTCAAATTCAATGCCTCATCCCAAACCGGGATCAGGCGACTTTTTTAAGGCTTTTGCGAAAGCGGTTGGCATTCTCGACATAGTGCAAGGCGCTGAGTCGCAAACCTTCCAGTTGCTCGGGTGTGAGCTGACGCACCGCCTTGGCCGGACTGCCCAGAATCATGGAGCCATCGGGAAATTCCTTGCCTTCGGTGACCAGGGAACCGGCCCCGACCAGGCAACCCTTGCCGATTTTCGCGCCATTCAGAACGACTGCACCGATGCCGATCAGAGAACCATCGCCAATGGTGCATCCATGCAGCATGACCTTGTGGCCCACGGTCACATCGTCACCCACCGTCAGGGGCATGCCGACATCAGCGTGCAAGACGCTCATATCCTGAATATTGGAGCGTTTCCCTATCCGGATGGTCTCGGTGTCGCCACGGATCACGGCACCAAACCATACGCTGGCGCCATCGGCCAACTCTACATTGCCCATCACCTGGGCACTGTCGGCCACCCAGGTCGATTCAGCCATTCGGGGAGTCACACCGTCAAGTTCATAGATCGCCATGTTTATTCCAATTGTTCAATATGCCTAGAATTGTAAAGATGGAAACCCAAGCATGACCAACTCAGCCCGGCGACTGGCCCAGCAGCTCCTTCTGATCTCATCGCCTCAGGAGAAAGCTGCGGCCGTGCTCTTGCTTGAGCCGGCCTCCTTGAGCATCGATCCTGCCGAATTGATTGAGGAGCCAGCCAACCTTCCGGGTCGCCCCTTGAAGCCGGTTCTGGTGCATCCCGGGCAACTCAAACACCGGGCCGTGGGCACGCGCGAAGGCCGGGGCGCCCTGATCCACGCGCTCACGCACATTGAAGCCAACGCCGTCAATCTGGCCTTGGACGTGATTTGGCGATTTCCCGGCATGCCGGAGCGCTTCTACCGGGACTGGCTCAAAGTCGCACAGGAAGAAGCCCTGCACTTTCAATTGCTCGCTGGCCATCTGGCAGGCATCGGCTATGAGTATGGAGACTTGCCAGCCCACGATGGCCTGTGGGAAATGGCCGAGAAGACCCGCGGCGATCTGCTGGCGCGTCTGGCTTTGGTACCCCGAACGCTGGAAGCCAGGGGTCTGGACGCCTCCCTCCCCATCCGCAACAAGCTCATCTCGGTGGGCGATAAAAAGGGTGCGGACATTCTTGACATTATTCTGCGCGACGAGATCGGGCATGTGGCCATCGGGAACCATTGGTACAGGCATCTTTGTACCTTGCGGGAGTTGGACCCTGTCAGCACCTATGCGAACCTGGCCAAAGCCTACGGCGCGAGAAAGCTCAGCGGACCCTTCAACATGGAGGCACGCCGGGCTGCGGGCTTTGATGAGGCCGAACTGGCACAACTCTGCGCCTGAGGGCCCGTGGCGTGTCCGCCCAACTTGAATGCTGCCTAAAATAGGTGCTTACGCATTCGTGGCACCTCATGTCAAACCACTCTGAAACCGAAACCCTGCCGCAGCCCAACCCGAGCGACTCTGGCGCTATCGCGCGCCAGGCCATCCTGGATGCAAACCGCGCCGTTTTTGGCTATGAGCTATTTGATCGTTCGCGCGACTCACAGTCGCATACTGCCGCCAGCGATGCCGCCCTGCTGTTCAACGTACTGTCCCATGCAGACAGCGAAGTGCTGATTGACCGAAAAACCATTTTCATCAACTGCACCCATGAAACCCTGGCTGGCGGCCATCTGGAGTTGATTCAGCCCGACCGGGTGGTACTGGAGATTCCGCCATTGGCCATGGCCAATGGGGAGGACATCGACGCCCACCGGCAAACCCTGTCGGAGATTGCGAAGCGCGGCTTTCGGTTCGCCTTCAATGAAAGCGTGTTGACCGATGACTATGCCAGCTGGCTGCCACTGGCTTCGTTCATCAAGCTGGACATTTCCCATCTGTCGGCTGACCTCCTGCGCTCGCTCACCCAGCGCGCCAGGCAAAGTCCGGGTGCCCGCCTCGTGGCGGAAAAGGTCGAAACCGCCGAGCAATATGAGCTGGCGGCCAGCCTGGGCATCAAGTTATTCCAGGGCTATTGGTTTGCCCAACCGGTGCTCATCACCGGGCAGACCCTGCGGCCCGCGCAAGCGGCCATCATTCAGCTCATCAACCTGGTTCGCAAACAGGCCAGCACCGTCGAGATCGAGGAAGTCCTCAAGAGAGACCCGACCCTGTCGTTCAACCTGCTGCGCTTCATCAATTCATCGGGCTTTGGCCTGAGCTGCGAGATCACCTCCTTTCGGCATGCCGTGATGATTCTCGGTCTCAAGAAATTGTTTCGATGGGCTGCGCTATTGATGACAACCTCCCGCCCCGGGGGCTCGCCGCCTGCAGTAGGCAGCATGGCCGTGGTGCGCGGGCGCTTGATGGAACTGCTGGCGGCTGAACTGCTGCCCCCCGAAGAATGTGACAACGCTTTCGTGGTGGGTGTTTTTTCCCTGCTCGACACCATGCTGGGCATGTCCCTGACCAAGGCACTGGAGTCGATTTCATTGCCCGAGACCGTGGTCAATGCCCTGCTGCATGACACCGGCGTTCTGGCTCCGTTCCTGGACCTGGCCAAGGCCTGCGAAAGCGCCGATGATGCGGCTTTCTCCAAGGCGGCTGACGCCCTGCAATTGACCAACCAGCAGGTGAACTGGGCCCATCTGCAGGCACTGGCCTGGGCTGAAACACTGTCAGACTGAACCGCTTCGCCTTTGTGCGGCAAGTGCCCTAGCCTCGGGGGTGGTGCCGGGCATGCAAGGCATTCAAGCGCTCGCGTGCGATATGGGTGTAGATGGTGGTGGTGGATATATCCGCGTGACCGAGCAGCATCTGCACCGCACGCAGATCGGCCCCATGGTTCAGCAGATGGGTCGCGAAAGCATGCCGCAGCGTGTGCGGTGACAGGGGTGCGGTGATGCCCGCGCTCAGTGCGTGCTTCTTCACAATCATCCAGAACATCACGCGGCTCATGGCGCTTCCGGCTTTCACACCCCGATGAGTCACGAACAAGTCTGGCGTCTGTTTGCCCGCCAGCAATTCAGCGCGTGCGCCGCTCAGGTAGCGCCCCAGCCAGACACTGGCCACCTCACCAAAAGGCACCAGCCGCTCCTTGTTGCCCTTGCCGAAAACCCGGATCACGTTTTCCGACAGGCTGATATTGAACACTTTGAGCGTCACCAGCTCGCTGACCCGCAAACCGCTGGCGTACATCAGTTCCAGCATGGTGCGATCACGCACACCCAGCGCCATGGAGGTGTCAGGCGCTGCGAGCAAGGCTTCCACTTGCGCCTCAGACAGGGTCTTGGGCACGCGCAAGGCCTGCTTGGCCGCCTGCAACTTCAGCGTGGGGTCGGATTCAATCAGTCGCTCGCGCAACGCCCACCGAAAGTAGCGCTTGAAAACCGTGAGTCGCCGGTTGGCGGTGGTCGCCTTGCTGGTACTGTGCTGAGCGGCAAAGTAGCCGTTCAGGTCGTTCTCCACTGTGTCAATCAGCGCCTTGTTGCGGGCCTGAAGCCAGACCGAATACAGCGTCAGGTCACGCCGGTAGGCGCCCAGCGTGTTTTTGGACAAGCCCTCCTCCAGCCACAACGCATCTATGAATGCGTCGATGGGCGCCTCAAGGGCAGCTGTCGCCTTCAATCGAGCTTGAGTTTGGCTGAGTCAACCACCTTTTTGTAGACCTCGTATTCAGCCTTCATCTGGGCGGCGAATTGCTCGGGCGTATTGGCCACAATGAAGGAGCCGGTTTCTTCGATTCGCTTTTTCACTGCCGGATCTTCCAGCGCCTTGCGAACGCCAGCATTGATCTTGTCAACAATGTCTTTGGGCAAACCCTTGGGTCCGTAGATGCCGTAATAAGCCATGCGGTTCACTGGTTCCAGTCCAACCTCCTTGAAAGTTGGCACATTGGGCAATTGGGCCAGGCGCTGGGGCGCGGCCACCACGATCGGCACCAGCCGGCCAGACTGGATGAAGGGCATGGAGGACGGCAGGTTGTCAAAGGTCATGGGCACCTGGCCCGCCACTGTGTCATTCAGGGCCGGACCGGCACCCCGGTAGGGAATGTGGGTCACGAAAGTACCACTCAAATTCTTGTACAACTCCATCTGCAAATGCCCAATACCACCCGTGCCCGACGACGAGTAGGAGTATTTGCCAGGGTTCTTTTTCAGTTCGGCGACAAAGCTCTTGTAGTCCTTCGCGGGGAAGCTGGGGTGCACGGCAATCACATTGGGTGTGGCCGCAATGTTGATGATGGCGGTGAAATCAGTCAGTGGGTTGTAGGGTATGCGGGCATTGATGGCAGGATTGGCCGCTGTTGTAGACACGGTTGCCATACCCAGCGAATAGCCATCAGGCGGCGCCTTGGCGGTCTCATTGGCGCCAATAACGCCGCCCCCACCAGCTTTGTTCTCCACCACCACGGTTTGGCCCAGGGCCTTGCCCAGCGCGTCCGAGATCGTACGGGCAATGATGTCGGTGGTCCCGCCCGGCGCAAATGGAACCTGCAGCTTGATGACCTTGCTCGGGTAGGCCTGAGCCATGGCGGTGCCAGCAACAGCCAACAGGCTGAGGGCGACTAGGGAACGACGATGCAGCATGGTTGATATCCTTGAGTTTCAGATAAGAAATACGTTTACAGAACATGGTAACCGCGCGCCCCCAGGTTTTGGCTGCGGCAATCACTTACGGGCAAACCCGCGGCACAGGCAGTTCGCCGCTGGTTTGGCTGGTATTCTCAAAGGGTGAATTACGCTCAACTTCTTTTTCCCGACTTTTCCCTGATCCTGTGCGGCTACCTGGTGTGCCGCTACACCGCTCTCAACCGCACTGTGTGGGAACAAGTTGAAACCCTGGTTTATTACCTGTTCTTCCCGGTTCTGCTTTTTCATTCCATTGTCAAAAGTCCGCTGGACCTGGGCTCCGCGTCCAGCCTGATTGGAGCGGGCTGGGCCATGGGACTCACGGGAATCGCCCTGGCCTATGCCATCCCGCATCTGCCTTGGCTCAAGCGCTACATCCCCACCCGCGACCACGCGGCCAGCGCACAGGTGGCCTTTCGCTTCAACTCGTTCATCGGGCTGGCCCTGGCAGACCGCCTGGCAGGTCCCCAGGGCCTGCTGCTGATTGCCGTGCTGATCGGTGTATGCGTGCCGCTGTTCAACGTGGGTGCCGTTTGGCCCATGGCTCGCCATGCCCAGCGTGGTTTTCTGCGTGAACTGGTACGCAATCCCCTCATCATCGGTACCGCTTCGGGGCTGATCGCCAACCTGCTCGGATTCACGTTGCCAATCTGGCTCGAACCGACGGTCAGCCGCATTGGAGCGGCCTCATTGGCACTGGGGCTCATGGCCGCGGGCGCCGGCATGCAGTTCGGCGCCCTGACCCGGGCCAAAACCCTGGCGGTGGCGGTGCTCTCGATCAAGCATTTTTTCCTGCCGCTGATGGCGCTGGGTTTCTCGCACCTGTTTCGCCTGGACCCGGTACAAACCACCGTGCTGTTGGCTTTCTCTGCCCTGCCCACTGCGTCGAGTTGCTATGTGCTGGCGGCGCGCATGGGCTACGACGGCGCGTATGTGGCAGGTCTGGTCACGCTGTCGACGCTGCTTGGCATGCTGAGTCTGCCCTTTGCGCTGGGCGTGCTGCGATCGCTATAGTTTGAATAGCTAGAAGTGGATATCCGATGAGGGGCAGAGGCCAAAATCGCCTATAAATCGAGCGCCCAGGCCACATGCTCGCGCACCAGATCACTAGGATGCAAGGCACGCAGCGCCAGCGCTGTACGCAAGCTGGCATCAGGATCGCCAGCACGCAGTGCGTTGCCCATGGCCACTGCAATGTTGCGCAGCCAGCGCTCATGCCCAATGCGCCGGATGGGGCTGCCTTCGGTAAAACGCAAAAATTCCTCCTCGCTCCAGCCCAGCAGGGTCACCAACTGGCTGCCCACCAGACCCTTGCGTTCGTCAAAATCCGGCAACACGCTACGCTGCGCGAACTTGTTCCAGGGGCAAATCAGCTGACAGTCGTCACAGCCGTAGATGCGGTTGCCCATCAGTGGGCGCAGTTCCAGCGGAATCGGCCCCGCGTGCTCAATGGTGAGGTAAGAGATGCAACGTCGCGCATCCAGCCTGTGCGGCGCCACGATGGCCTGGGTCGGGCAGATGTCGATACAGGCACTGCAACTACCGCAATGACCGGTCACCGCTGCTGACGGCGGCAAGGCCAGATCCACGTAAATTTCGCCCAGAAAAAACATCGAACCCGCCTCACGACTGAGCAGCAGCGTGTGCTTGCCACGCCAGCCCTGCCCGCTGCGCGCAGCCAGCTCGGCCTCCAGCACGGGCGCCGAATCGGTGAATACGCGGTGCCCAAATGGCCCCAGGTGCTCTGCAATGCGGTCACTGAGACTTTGCAAACGCTGGCGCAACACCTTGTGGTAATCCCGTCCACGGGCGTAAACCGACACAATGCCCTCATGGGGTCGCCTCAAGCGGTCGAACTCAAGTGCCTGCCAGCCATCCGGAGTAGCGGCAGGCAGATAGTCCATGCGGGCAGTGATGACACTCACGGTGCCGGGCACCAGCTCGGCAGGCCGGGCGCGCTTGAGGCCATGCGCAGCCATATAAGCCATGTCGCCGTGAAAGCCGCGCGCCAGCCAGGCTGATAATCCAGCCTCAGATGAAGACAAATCAACACCCGCCACGCCAATTTGGGAGAATCCAAGTTCCCGGGCCCAAGCCTGAATTTTGGACAACAATTGGCTGCTGTTGATATGAGTGCTGGAGATGGTCACATCCCCATTGTAAAAAGTCTGCTCTGGCCGGACGAAACGGCCACGCAACTGTTCGCCTCGGCGCTTGCTGCGCAGCCGGCCCTGCGCAACGCGTTCATTGAGTTGCATGGCGATTTGGGTGCCGGCAAAACCACCCTGGTACGCCACCTGTTGCGGGCCTTGGGTGTGCAGGGCCGCATCAAAAGCCCCACCTACGCCGTGGTCGAACCCTATGAGCTGCCAGAACTTGCTGTCTGGCACTTTGATTTTTACCGTTTCAGCGATCCACGCGAATGGGAAGACGCCGGTTTTCGCGACATCTTTGCCAGCCCCGGCCTCAAGCTGGCCGAATGGCCTGAGAAGGCTGCCGGATTCATACCGCGCGCTGACTTGGTGATCCATCTCGTCGCACTGGACAACGACACGCGCGAGGTCACGCTGACGGCGCAAACCCCCAACGGCGCCACCCTGCTCCGGGCCGCCAACCATGGCCTGCCGCAGCGCAGCCAGGAAGGCCCGCCATGAAGCGCCGCAGCGTTCTGCAATCCGGTGCTTTGGTGCTGCTGCTGGGCGCACAGCATATTGCACGTGGCGCCACCATCCTGGCGGTGCGCGTGTGGCCGGCGCCCGACTACTCGCGCGTCACCATCGAATCAGACACCGCACTCACCACCAAACACATCTTTGTGGCCAGCCCGCCGCGCCTGGCGGTGGACATTGAAGGCATTGACCTCAACCCCGCCTTGAAAGAACTGGTAGCCAAGGTGCGTGCGGACGACCCGAACATTGCCGGTATTCGCGTCGGCCAATTTGCGCCGGGCATTGTTCGGCTGGTGCTGGATCTGAAGCAACCCATTGCACCGCAGGTGTTCACCCTGTCGCCGGTCGCGGCCTACCAGCACCGGCTGGTGTTTGATCTCTACCCCACGCAGGCGACCGACCCGCTGGAGGCGCTGATAGCCGAGCGTCTGCAAGACGCACAAACCGCCCAAGGCAGCAAGCCGGGCAGCACATCGGGGCATGACCCGCTGGGTGACCTGATCGCCCAGAGCACCAAAAAGCCGGTTGCATTGGCCAAGGGCAGCGAGCCTGCCGGCGCGGGCGCACCCGCCGCACGGACAGACCGCCTGATCATCGTCGCCCTGGACCCCGGCCACGGCGGCGAAGACCCCGGCGCAGTCGGCCCCGGTGGAACCCGCGAAAAAGATGTTGTGCTGCGCCTGGCCCACCTGCTGCGCGACCGTATCAACGCCGCCAGCATCAACGGTAACACCATGCGCGCTTACCTGACTCGCGATGCCGACTTCTTTGTGCCACTGCATGTGCGCGTGCAAAAAGCCCGCAGGGTGCAAGCCGACTTGTTCGTGAGTTTGCATGCCGACGCATTTTTTACACCCCAGCCGCAAGGCGCCAGTGTGTTTGCGCTGAGCCAGGGCGGTGCCTCCAGCAGCGCTGCGCGCTGGATGGCCGCCAAGGAAAACAAGGCCGATCTGATTGGCGGCCTGAATGTGAAAAGCAAAGACGCCACCGTGCAGCGCGCCCTGCTGGATATGAGCACCACCGCCCAAATCAACGACAGCCTGAAGTTGGGCAAAAATCTGCTGGGCGAAATCGGTCGCGTGGGCAAGCTGCACAAAGGCAAGGTGGAACAAGCCGGCTTTGCCGTGCTCAAGGCCCCCGACATTCCCAGTGTGCTGGTCGAAGCCGCCTTCATCAGCAACCCGGCGGAAGAAATCAAGCTCAACAGCGAGGAATACCAGACCCAGCTGGCCGATGCCCTGATGCGCGGCATTGAATCCTACTTTGCGAAGAATCCCCCGCTGGCACGCAACCGCAGTGTTTGAAACTGGCGAACAAGCCAGCGGTGCACTGACCCATCAAACGGGCTTCTCGCCCTCATTCAACGGATACAAATTGCTATCGATTAAATAGCAAATCATGTCACCTAAACGGCAGTTGCGTGGGGTCGCCAGCTGCTTTCACCGGCTTGGCTTCCACGTCAATCACATCCGACTGATCACCCGCTGCAGCCTGCCCGCCGCCCTGCGCTTGATGGAAACGGTTCCACATCGCCTGCCGGTTGATCTGAAACGTCCAGGGTTGCACCGGCTTGCCGGTGAGGCGTGCCCACAGGGCGCGCAGCAGCCAAACCACCAGCACCAGCAATGCGGCGGCCAGCAAACTGGCCAGAAACACCAGCCCGGCCAGCAACAGAACAACACGCAGTACCAGGCCCAGAATCGATCTCATCACACGGCTCAACATTCAAATCCTTCTTTCAAACTTTGCGTCAACCCTGACTCCAGCAGGTGGCGACCATTGAACGCAATTGCAAGAGCCACCACGGCGCCCTGGCTAAACCGCCAATGCCACACCACGGACGCGACGCGACACGGCATAGGGCGGCAAGCCCTGCAGCATACGCCGGCCAAAGCTTTGACGCAGCAGACGCCGGTCGTAACAAATCACGGTGGCGTGGTCGTCTTCGGTGCGGATGGCGCGGCCAGTCCATTGCAGCAGCTTGATGCCGGTCGCCGGCACCACCAGTTCGGCAAACGGGTCGCGCCCCACGCTCTTGAGCCATTCGGAGCGAGCCTCTTCAACCGGGTCGGAGGGCGGGCTGAAGGGTAGCTTGGCGATGAACACGGTTTCGCACAGCTGACCGGGCAGGTCCAGCCCTTCGCCGAAGGACTGCAAGCCAAAGATCACTGAAGGCAGCCCGGCCTCCACCCGCGCCTGGTGCGCGCCCAGCAAGCGAGTGCGTGCCATTTGCCCCTGCACCAGCACGGCCTCCTGCAGGCTCGCATCCAGCGCATCCACCGCCGCCTTCATCTGCACGCGCGAAGTGAACAATACCAGCGCACCATGTGCCACCTGGGCCAGGTCCGCCATCAATTCAAGCACCATCTCCTGGGTGTAGGCGTCGGCATTCTTGGGGTCGGCCTCGGTCTCCACCACCACCATGCGGCCCTGAGTTCGGTAATTGAACGGGCTCTCCACTTCCAGGGTTGAGACGTTGGGGTTGTTGACCAGGCCTGCTTCTTTCAGAAAGTAATCAAAACTGCCGCAACTGGTGAGCGATGCCGAAGTAATGACAACACCGCGTACCTGGCTCCAAAGGCTTTGGCGCAGCAAGTCACCCGGCACGATGGGGCAGGCATGCGCCGTCAAAAAAACCAGCCCGGAACTGGTGTCGGACTTGAGCCACTTGGCCAGCGGCTGCGGGCCATGGGTCAGCAACAGGCCGCTGGTTTCGACCACGCTGCCCAATTTGGGCGCCAGTTGTCCCAGCCTGGCGTACAGCAGGGAGCAGCTCACCGCTTGCGAGGGGTCTTCCTTGGCCAGCAACTTGACCTCTGCACCCAGGGCTTCCAGCGCTTTGGACAAGCCGCCGGCATGGCCCTGGATCAGCGTCATGGGGTCAACCAGCGCTTCGGGCAGAACCCCGTTTTTGAAGCGGTGCACTGCGTCATAGCCGGTACTGTTGACCTTGAGCAGGTCCATCAAAATACGGCCAACGTCATGCAGGGCGCCTTTGAGCTGCTGCGCCAGCGTGGTCACGTCCTGCGCCAGGGTCATGTGGATTTTTTCGCTGACCTCCTGCAGGGTTCTGGGCAATTTGTCCAGCCAGCGCAGGTTGGACAAATCCATGCTGCTGGAGAACTGGTCCAGCGCCACGGCGGGCAGGTGGTGGCCTTCGTCAAACACCACCAGGCAGTTGTCCAACTCCGGCAAAGCCTTGCGCCCGAGGGACGCCAGCACCAGGTCGTGGTTGGCCACTATCACCTGAGCCTCCGCCAGCTTGGTGCGAGCGTTGTAGTAGCTGCACTCCCGAAAACGGGGGCAATGCCGGGCCGTGCAGGTGTGGCGCTCGGCGGCCACGGCCGACCAGTCACGCGGTTCGGGCTGCTCGGCCAGGGTGTCGCGGTCGCCGTCCCATTTGCCACCGGCCAGCGCCACCGCCAGGGATTCGTAGAGTTTGATGCGGCGCTCTTCGGGGTCGTCACCTTCCAGTTGTCTGGCAAACGCGTTACGCGGCGGGGGCTGGTCTTCGTCGGGCTCGAACATGTCATCGGTTGCATCGCCCAGCCCTACCAGCCGCTCCAGCTTGAGCTTGCACACGTAGCGGCCCCGCCCTTTGGCCAGGGCATACACAAAAGGCGTGTCCAGTGCAGCGGCCAGTGCGGGCAGGTCCTTGGTCATGAGCTGCTCTTGCAGCGCTACCGTGGCAGTAGACACGACCACCCGCGTCTTCAGGGCCAGCGCCAGGGCTACGGTAGTGGAAAGGTAAGCCGCCGACTTGCCGACCCCGGTACCCGCTTGAATCACGGTAATGGCCTTGCCAGGGTTGGGGTGCTCGCCCAGCGTCACCTCCGACAAAGCCGTGGCGATGCGCTGCGCCATCTCGCGCTGCCCAGGGCGAGAACGAAAGCCGGAGGTGGCACTCACCACCCGGTCAAAGGCGGACAGGGACTGCCTGGCCAGTGAATCAGTGCTCAAAAGAAATACCCCTGGCTTGGTTTTATCGGATTTGTTGTTTTTTGATGCATACGACTTCTATTACACCGCGAGACGGGACATATTCCTCAAGCAAAATAGCAATATGAAGCCTGATGCCCGCGATCTGCCCGAAGCCCGCCTGGATACCCTCCTGAAAAGCGCCCATGCGGCCTTGGACGAGGGCGACGTACAGAGCGGGCGGGAGTTGTCACACAAGGTGCTCAAGGCGGCCGAGGCTTCGGGCAGCAAGCGCTATGAGGCCCGGGCCTTGTTATGCCTGGCCCATTGCGACCGCATGCTGTCGCGCTACCGGCGCGCCCACCGTGCCAGCCAGCGCGCCGCCCAGGGTTTTCAGGTGCTGGGGGATACCTCGGGCGAGGTGATGGCCTTGACCACGCACGCCTTTGTGTCCATCAACCTGGGACGCAACGAAGAAGCGGTGGAAGCCGCGCTGCTGAGCGTGCGCCTGAGTGAATTTCTGGAAAAGGATGAGCACAGTGTGCTGTCCTACAACGCCCTGGGTGTGGCTTATTTCTGGAGCCACAACTTTGACAAGGCGGACCAGGCACTGGCCACAGCCATCGAGTTTGCCGAACGCGCCAAGCCACCCCTGAGCGTTTTCCAGCCCAAAATCAACCAGTGGTGGACCCAGCTGATCCGCGTTTTTCATGATCGCTATTACGAGGGTGCCCTGCCCTCGCTGGCCTTGTTGCGGGTGCACCGGGAGTCGGTCATGCGGCTGGTGCCGCCACCCCAGGGCGGCAGCACAGCCGCCAGCGCCAACGTCACCACCGAGGCCGTTTTGCTCTTCGGCGCCAGTCTGGAAGCCTGTTGGCACGGGCAGTTGGACCAGGCGTCGGACGATGCAGATGCCCTGAGCGGCTGGGCCCAAAGATATGGCACGCTGACCTGGCTGTCCGCACTGGAGGCATGGGTCCGCACCGAGATTGCCTGGGCCCGGCACGACTGGCCTGTGGCCACCCTGCAGGCCGCCAAAATGATCGAGATCGCAGTCACTGTAGAGCACGAGCAACTCGCCTGCCTGGGCCACTTGCTGGCCTCGCAGCTATTCACCGCCCAGGGCATGGATGGCCGGGCGCTGGATGAACTGCGCCGCCTGCGCCTGCGCGAGCAGCTGATCCGCAGCGACTGCATGGAAACGCGCGAGAACGTGATCGACTGGCAGCTGAGTCTGCGCCTGGGCCAGCAAAGCATTGAGCGGCTGGAGCTGACGGCGCGCCAGCTGGAAAAGCTGTCCCTTGAGGACACCCTCACCGGCATTCCCAACCGGCGCAACTTTGAACGCTATGCCGCTGAGCTGCTGCGGACCGGTCTGGAGCGTGGCCAGCCACCCTGCATGGCACTGGTGGATGTAGATAAATTCAAACAGATCAACGATAACTTCTCGCACCATGTGGGCGACGAGGTTCTCAAGCGCATTGCCCATATTCTGAAATCCCATTTGCGAGAGGAAGATATGGCGGCTCGCCTTGGGGGTGACGAATTCGTCATCGTCTTCAAACACACCGATATCCAGGTGGTGCGGCAGGTGTGCAGGCGCATCACCCTGGCAGTGCGCGAGTTCGACTGGTCTGGCATCAGTGCCGGCTTGCAATGCAGTATCAGCATGGGCATGGCGCGCGCACAAGCGGGAGACACGGTGGTTTCGCTGAGCCAGCGCAGCGACAGCGCCATGTATGACGAGAAAAAAGCCGGCAAGGCCCTAGCCTGAGGATATCCGCCTCCGGCAGCAGCCGACGCAGTGGGAAGCGCACCCATTTGCTACAATAATGATAGCTAATTGTGCAGTATTGACAAGGGCCTGTGCGGCATTTTGTTACAAATTTTGCACGCCTTAAGCGGGATACCCATCGCATCCACCCCTACACTCAGGCCGAAAATTCAGTCCACAAAACAAGTCAACAGGGGGGAATGCTTCATGCGTCTTTATATGGCTGCGCGCAGCGTCATCGCTACCACCGTCATGGCCTTTGCCGCTTCCGGTTGCAGTATCTTGCAACCCGACGCGCATCTGGCGGCGTTCAGCACACAGATGACCGGTATGAACCAGGTGCCGCCCGTAGCCACACCGGCCACCGGGCGGGTCGATGCCGTGCTGAACAAGAATACCCTGCTGCTGCGCTGGAAGGTTTCGTTTTCCGGCCTGAGTGGTCCGGCCACGGCTGGCCACTTTCATGGCCCGGCCGCCATTGGCACCAAAGCCGCCATCGCCCTGCCTCTGAAAGTCCCCGTCAAAAGCCCACTGGAAGGCCAGGCCACGCTGACAGCCGCACAGGCTGCCGATCTGCTGGCGGGCAAGTGGTACCTGGCCATTCACACCGCCGCCCACCCTGGCGGTGAGATTCGCGGTCAGATGATTCTTCGGGAATGAATTGAACTTAGGTTAATAAATTTAAACATTGTTTAAATTTATTAACATTTGATCGAATTATTGAATAACAGCTTTATCGCGAAAAATCGAGACTCTGAGATAATCAGACGTTTGCGGCCGTCGCACGCATCGCGTCGGCCCCCAAGCCAACCGCGGCCAACTGCCCCGGCGTCGCCGATGCCCGTCCCCAGGGGTCACCTGAACCCACCCCAGCCTTGATACGCCAACAGCTTACGACACATGAAAGACTATTACGCAGACCTCGGGTTGGCCAGTAGTGCATCGCTGGCCGATGTTAAAAAGGCGTTTCGCCAGAAGGCCTCGTTCTACCACCCTGACCGCAACCACGCACCGGATGCGCCGGCGCGGTTTCGGGCCGTACAGGAGGCCTACGAAGTGCTATCCGATGACAGCAAGCGCCAGGCCTACGACGACAACCGCCGGCGCAACCTGCTGGACAACCCCCTTGAGACCGCACGGGACATCTGGCAAAACTACTTCAACCCCTTACTTTGAAACCCCTGCGACATGAGCATTTCCCCCTTTTTCCTCCATCTGCGTTCGGCTTACCAGGCCGAGCTGGATGATTTGACTTTTGACTCCGAAGGGCGGGATGTACTGCGCCAGCGACTGGCCGAGCGACGCAAAGAAGTCGGCTTTTTGCTCCAGATGATGGAGCTCAGCCCCGAGATGGTGGCCGTGGTGTTTCACCAGGGCTTTCGCTTCAAGTTGCCAGGCGCCATGGAACACCTTATCAGCCATGAATCGGATGAACTGCCAGACTGGAGCAGTCTGGTGGGGGCGGTTCAGCTGGCCCCATGGGCACAGGATGTGGCTCAGCTGATACTCAAAGAGCCACAAGGCGAATGGTTTCTGGCCGTGGCGGCCGGGCTGGAATACATGTACGGCAAACTGGAGGCCCCCGCTGCCGCCAGCCATGACGACAACGCCGATGACGACGAAGGCGAAGGTGGCGATACAGATCGCCTGGACGACTACGACGCCGACGAGGAAGACGAAGCCCGCGCCCGTGAAGATGCCGGCGCCGACTGGATGGTTGAACAAGGTTTCGACCGCAAAGATTGATTGCTTGAACTGGAAGTCCTGATGAACCACCTTGCCCTCATCGCAAAAACACAAAGCCTGATCGCTGCCGGCGATATCGTGGGCGCCGAGTCCGCACTGGTCGAACTGGCCGACATCGAGGGCGACGGGGCATTGCTGGTCGTACTGGACCAGTTGCCACCCAAGGACATCCTGGCTGTGATCCGCGAATACGACAACTCCAAGGAATCGGTCATCAACCTGCTGGTCACGCCCGCCCAGTTCGCCCGCGCCGTGGTGATTGAAAAGCAATACCGCGACCTGACCCGCACCCACCTGCGCGGCATGGTCAATTCGATCATCTTCCGCGAAGACGCGAATCCAGTCGATTTTTTGAACGCGATGGGCGATCTCGAAGGCGGCAGCGAAGCACTGGCAGACTACTTTTCCGAAAAATGGAGCAGGATCGAAGCGTTTGCCCGCTGCGGAACCTTTGACCCCATGGAAGACGACGGCGAGATGCTGTCCGAGACCGCCCTGCTCGCCTCCGCCTACGTGAAACCCCGCGTGGAACAGGATGAAGTGGCCGACCAGGACTGGATGGAACTGGCCTGGCTGCTGCGCCATGAGTGCCCGGACCTGTTCATTGAAATGCTGATCGTGCTGCGTGCCAAGGCACGCGCCCACGACATGGGACTGGGCGAAGAGGAAGAGTTCGAAGAGGACGACGGCAAGGTTGAAACTGGCGACACCGATCGCGGCAAGGCCACGCCCGCCGCCCGCGAGTCGGACGAGGAATCGGCGATCTAGGGCCCCACGAGGTCGCCCCCACCCAACGATCCGTTCCAATGGCCACCCCGCACACTGCTCCACCGAGCGCCATCTCGCTGTACGACGCACGCCCCTTCTTCGAGAAGGCATTGCTGTTTGGCGTGCAAAACGGCATCATCAACCAGGAAAAGCTGGACGCAATTGGCGTCGAGGCCCCAAAGGGCATGGTGCAAATCGCGCGCTACTTTGGCAGCGAATTCCTGCGTCCGGAACTGGAAAGGGCCAAAGACCGCATGGTCAACCTGGTCAGCCTGTACCTTGAAAACGCCAGTGGCGGCGACCTGCGGCACGCGGCCGAATCACTGCGTGACAACTCATTTTTGTCCCGATCCAAGGGCGGCTCGGATCTGCTCAAAAGCCTGATTGCCATGCCGCAAAACAGTCACTTCGGCATGAACGAACACGCCGGCTTCACTGACGACCACATCCCCCAACTCGCCAAATGGTCGCTGAGAAGCCTCGCCGACTACCAGGCCGAGTTCGCCAAACGCAGCCAGGTCATGCAAGTCATCAAGGCCGCGATCTGGATGGCGGACCAACTGGGCATGGACGCCACGGAACTGGAGGACGCAGGACGCGACGCTGAAGCCGTGATTCGCACCGCACTGCTGGTCTTTGCCACCGGTCGCACCGAGATGCCCGACTGGGCTTCGTTTGACAAAATGATGGCCGCTCTGCGCAAGAAATATGGCGCCTCCAAGCAGGCAACCAGCACCGACAAAGCCCCGGCGGCGCCCGGCAAGCGCACCCGCCCGCCGATGCTGCCGATTGCCATTCCCAAAGACTTGCCCGAACAGTTCAAAAACGTCGTTCAGACAGTGCGCAAATCGGTCATCGCGGACCTGCCCAAAATCGTCGATGCGAGCTTGAACAACCGGAAACTGTTTGACCAAACCCCCGCTTTCATGGGTCGCTATTTCTGGGTGGAAGATGGCCTGACCGAGGTGGACCACTACGACCGCACCACATCTCTTGCCTGGAGCAAAGCCACCGCAGGCCACAGCGATGACAGCTCCCTGCTCACCCTGTTCGTCTGCGTGGCCGCCGGAGCCACACCCAAAACGCTGCTGACCGAAAAAGCCGCAGTGACCTTGATTCGCAAGATCCGGAAAACCGGCATTCAGGCAGCCCTGGCCAGCCAATACATCCGCGATCACGCCCCGGAACTGCACCAGGACGATTACGCCCGCATGTGGGACGACTTCATCGAGGAAGCCCAAGCCACCCTGGAAAGCGATAGGGACTACACGCTCCAGGACGCATTGGCCCTGCTGCGGCGGGAATGCAATGTGAAATAGACGGGCGCACTCGCACCATCGAGTCGCTTATTTGATTTACCAATGAAAAAGGCCTCTGAGTATCGCTACTTAGAGGCCTTTATCGTTCGTCTTGGTCGGTGTGAAAGGATTCGAACCTTCGACCCCTTGCACCCCATGCAAGTGCGCTACCAGGCTGCGCCACACACCGAATCAGCCTCAGATTATACCCGGTAGAAGCTGAAAATTCAGTTGGACAGCGAGAGGAGATCGCGAATTTCGTTCAACTCGCGCCGGACAAAGAGCAAGTCGTCGGATGCAGTCTCGGTCAAGGCGTCGCTCTGGCTGTCTTCAAAGTCCTGCAGTTCGGAATCGCTCATCTCAATAACCTCCACGCCATCAAGCATGACCTCTCCGTTGCGCTTCTTGTCGCGCTCGGCCTGGAGGATTTCCTGCATTTTGTTACGGGCGCCGCTGATGGTGAAGCCCTGGTCGTAGAGCAAATCCCGGATTCGGCGGATCATCAGCACTTCATGATGCTGGTAGTAGCGTCGGTTGCCACGGCGCTTCATCGGGCGTAGCTGCGTGAATTCCTGCTCCCAATACCGTAGCACGTGAGGTTTTACGCCGCACAAATCCCCCACCTCACCGATGGTGAAATAACGCTTGGCAGGAATGGGAGGGAGAGCTTTCTCCATTGAAATCAATGCTGTAGGAGAGAAAGCTTCGAGATTACTCTAAGTCAACACGATGTGTAAAGCCGCAATTGACCCCCAAACCCCAAATAAACAAAAGTCGGTATTAAATCACCGAGGGCGGACGCCCTTCTTCCTGAATTTGCTCTTTGAGTTTATGACTGGCATGGAAGGTCACGACACGGCGAGCCTCAATCGGGATGGCCTCGCCGGTGCGCGGGTTACGCCCAGGCCGGGGTGCCTTGGTGCGGATCTGGAAGTTGCCAAAGCCCGATATCTTGACGTCTTCGCCTTCGACCAAGCCATCCGAGACGAGGTCAAAAAACGCATCGATCATGTCCTTGGATTCGCGCTTGTTCAGGCCGATCTGTTCAAACAACAATTCCGCCAGCTGCGCTTTCGTCAGCGCCGGGGTTTCCAGACTTTCAACCGAAATGTCCATGCAGTCCTCGTTTCTTGTTTGAGCAAATGATAGCGTTTCAGGCGCGCTGCCGGGCGCCCAGTGTATTCACCAGTGAATTCACTACGGCCTGAACCGCGCCGTCGATTTGATCTTCGGTCAAAGTAGCCTCTTCGCTGTTGAGCGTTAAACGCACTGCCATGCTTTTTTCCTGACTTGGCACCGGCGCACCATCGGGGTCTTTGGCCGGTTTGGGGCGATAGATATCAAACAGGGTGGCATCGCGCAGAAGCCCGGCAGTAGGCGCGGCCCACACCGCACCCATCAAGGCCGCATGACCAATTTTTTCATCGACCATCACCGCAATGTCACGCTCCACGGCCTGGTGCTTGGTCACGGCCTTGAAGGCCGGCACATCACGCTGCAACACGGCATCCAGATCCAGCTCAAACATGACAGGCGCCTGCGCCAGATCGTAGGCCTGGCGCCAACGCGGGTGCAACTCACCCACAAACCCGATAGCAACGCCATTGAGCATGACGCGCGCACAACGCCCCGGGTGCATGGCCGGATACTCGGCGGGCTCAAACACAGGCTGGCGCGGTGCCAGCAAAGCCTCTACATCGCCTTTGACATCAAAGAAGTCAGCACCCTGCTCTTTGCGCCCCCACTGCAGGGCATCGGCACTGCCGCATACCATGCCAGACAAACGCATAGGTTGATGAAATCCCTCCACCGTGGTGTCGGTACTCTTGACGGATGCATCGCGCAGGAACACACGCCCCAGCTCAAACACGCGCACGCGCTGCGCCTTGCGATCCAGGTTGAACTTCAAAACTTGTAGCAGGGACCCCAGTAAGGACGAGCGCATCACACTCATCTGGCTCGCAATGGGATTGATCAACCTGATCGGGTTCGGATTGCCCGCAAGCTCATGCTCCCAGCGCTCTTCCACGAAACTGAAGTTGATGGTTTCCTGATAACCCAGGGCCGCAATGGCACGACGCACGGCGAATGGACTGCGCTCGGCTTCGGTACGAATCTTGGCAGTAATAGGTGCAAGCGGCGGCGTTTGCGGCAGATTGTTGTAGCCCACCATGCGTGCCACTTCCTCGATCAGGTCTTCTTCAATCTGCAGGTCAAAACGGTAGGGCGGCGGCATGACCGTGATCACGCCATCACCTTCGGTCAACGGCAACCCCAAACGCGCCAGCGCGTCGGCACATTGCGCCTGCGTGAGCGGCATGCCGATCACCTTGCTGGCCCGGGCAACGCGCAGCGTGACCGCAGGGGCCGCCGGAACGTTGACTTTCAGATCATCCACAGGACCGCATACCGTGGCATCGGTGCCGCAGATGTCAAGGATCAGTTGCGTGATGCGCTCGATATGCTCCACGGTCTGGCTCGGATCGACACCACGCTCAAACCGGTGACCCGCATCGGTGGCGAAGTTGAAACGCCGTGAACGGCCCGCAATCGCCTTGGGCCACCAGAAGGCGGCCTCCAGGTAAACGTGTTGCGTGTCATCGGACACGGCCGTGGCATCCCCACCCATGATGCCTGCGAGAGACTCCACCTGTTGCTGGTCGGCAATGACACCGACCTTCTCGTCAACGCTCACGGTGCTGCCATTGAGCAGTTTGATCTGCTCGCCGGGCTTGCCCCAGCGCACGTCGAGTCCACCATGGATCTTGTCCAGGTCAAAAATGTGCGACGGACGGCCCAACTCGAACATGACGTAGTTCGAAATGTCCACCAGTGCCGTGACACTGCGCTGGCCGCAACGGGCCAGACGGTCCACCATCCATTGCGGCGTGGTGGCACGGGTGTTGACGTTGCGCACAATGCGACCCGAGAAGCGACCGCACAAATCGGGGGCGCTGATCTTCACCGGCAACTGGTCTGCGCTGCCCGTCTTGACAGCGGGAAAACCGGGTGCCATCAAAGGCGCGCCGGTCAGTGCGGCCACTTCACGGGCAACGCCGTAGACGCTCAGGCAATGCGCCAGATTGGGCGTCAGCTTGAGGGTGAACAAGGTGTCGTCCAGATTCAAGTGCTGGCGGATGTTTTGTCCCAGAGGGGCGTCCAGCGCAAGCTCCAGCAGACCACCATGGTCTTCGGACAACTTGAGTTCGCGTGCCGAGCACAACATGCCCTGACTCTCCACGCCACGCAGTTTCCCGACCTTGATCAGGAAAGGCTTGCCATCCTCGCCCGGAGGCAACTCTGCCCCCACCAGCGCCACCGGCACACGTATGCCTGCGCGGGCATTGGGTGCACCACACACAATGTCGAGCCAATCGGCTTGGCCCACGTCGACCTTGCACACACGCAAACGGTCTGCGTTGGGGTGCTGGACGGCTTCCTTGATTTCACCCACCACAATTTGGGAGAAAGGGGGCGCTACGGTACTGAGTTCTTCAACTTCAAGCCCAGCCATGGTGAGCGTTTCAGCCAGTTGCTCGGTAGTCAGTGAAGGGTTGCAAAACTCGCGCAACCAGGATTCAGGGAATTGCATGACGATGAGGTGTTCTGTGGGTTACTGAAATTGCGACAGGAAACGAATATCACCGTCAAAAAACAGGCGCAAGTCATTGACGCCGTAGCGCAGCATGGTGAGCCGGTCCATCCCCATGCCAAAGGCAAAGCCGATGTATTTTTCGGGGTCCAGCCCCATATTGCGGATCACGTTGGGATGCACCTGGCCCGAGCCTGCCACTTCCAGCCAACGGCCGGCCAGAGTGCCGGCCTGGAATTGAATATCAATTTCAGCACTAGGCTCTGTGAATGGAAAGAAGCTGGGACGAAATCGCAAAACCAGGTCATTGGACTCGAAGAAGGTGCGACACAAATCGGTGAACACGTACTTGAGGTCTTTGAAACTGACGTTCTCCCCGACCCACAAACCTTCGCACTGATGGAACATGGGCGAATGGGTGGCGTCGCTGTCCACACGGTAGGTACGCCCTGGCGCAATGACTCGAATTTCCGGCATGCTCTGCCCCGCATCGAGCCTGGCGCGGTAGCGTTTAACGTGCTGCACGGCATGACGAATCTGCATCGGGCTGGTGTGGGTGCGCAAAAGATTGGGCGCAGTTTCGGAACCGCCTTCAACGTAGAACGTATCGTGCATGGAGCGCGCCGGATGATCTTCGGGCGTGTTCAAGGCTGTGAAGTTGAACCAGTCCGACTCAATCTCGGGACCCTGCGCGACCTCAAACCCCATGGAGCCAAAGATGGCTTCAATGCGCTCCATCGTGAGCGACACCGGATGCAAACCGCCCTGCCCGCGCTGGCGACCCGGCAGGGTTACGTCCAGCGCTTCTGCCTGTAACTGTGCCTGCAGTTCGGCATCAGCCAGTGCCTGGCGGCGGTTGTTCAATGCGGCCTCAATGGCCTGCTTGGCAAGATTGATGGCGGCACCGAGCGTTTTTTTCTCGTCTACCGACAAGGCGGCCATGCCTTTCATCAATTCAGTGATGCGGCCCGACTTGCCCAAATATAGCGCCTTGGCGTTTTCCAGATCGGCAGGCGTAAGGGCCTGGCCAAAGGCGGCTTTGGCGCTGTCAACAACGATGTTCAACTCGTTCATAAATTCTCTTGTAGTTCCGACACAACCTGGGATCAGGCCCGTCTGCTCTGAAACTGCGTTTTCAATGAAAAAGGGCTAGTGCTCTTTCAAGCTCTAGCCCTTGTTTCTGATGCATGGACCGCTATTCAATGAATAGCGAACTGCCGTGAACTCAAGCAGCCAGCTTGGCCTTGACTTGCTCCACGATGCCGGCAAATGCGGCCATGTCATGCACAGCGATATCGGACAGCACTTTGCGGTCGATCTCGATGTTGGCTTTCTTCAGGCCATTGGCGAACTGGCTGTAAGTCATGCCACACTGACGAGCAGCGGCATTGATACGGGCAATCCACAACTGACGGAAAACACGCTTTTTGGTACGACGGTCACGGTAGGCATATTGCCCAGCCTTCATCACCGCTTCTTTGGCGATACGGAAGACATTACCGCGGCGACCACGGAAACCTTTTGCAAGGGCTAAGACTTTTTTGTGGCGGGCGCGAGCCGTTACACCACGTTTGACGCGAGGCATGTGATTACTCCTTGTTCGTCGTTAATTAAATACCACGGCCTGGCAACATCTGTGCCATGTGACCCATATTGGTCTCATGAACAGCTGTAGCACCACGCAACTGGCGTTTATTTTTGGTGGTCTTCTTGGTCAGAATGTGACGTTTGAAGGCTTGACCGCGCTTGACGGTGCCACCTGGACGGACGCGGAAGCGTTTCTTCGCCGCGCTCTTGGTCTTCATTTTGGGCATATTCATGCTCCTTCTTCATTGTGCTCGTGAGGCGTCTGCAAACTACTTGCAGCCTTGTTGGCCCCGAGCCACTTTTAAGTGGTGCCTTTTAGCTCACCACTTCTCGCAGCGCATTGATTCCTGCGAACCAATACACCGCAAATTCGTTTTTACGATGCAGAAACCGGTGCAGTGTCTGCCACCGGCTTTGCCGCAACCTTCTTTTTACCGGGCGCGATCATCATGATCATCTGGCGCCCTTCAAGCTTGGGAAACTGCTCGATCACGATCGAATCACCCAACTCCGCCCGAATACGGTTCAACAAAGCCATGCCGATTTCCTGGTGCGTGATCTCGCGCCCCCGAAACCGCAGGGTAATCTTGCACTTATCGCCTTCAGCCAGAAAGCGCTTGATATTGCGCATCTTGATGTTGTAGTCACCGTCATCGGTTCCTGGACGGAACTTGATTTCCTTGATCTCGATAACCGTTTGCTTGGCCTTCGCTTCTGCCGCCTTCTTCTGCTCCTGGTACTTGAACTTGCCGTAGTCCATCAAGCGACACAC